>NZ_JAASQV010000001.1 GCF_011761945.1 Sphingomonas leidyi | reverse complement strand
CCCTTGGTGCCGCGGGATGGAGCAGCCCGGTAGCTCGTCAGGCTCATAACCTGAAGGTCGTAGGTTCAAATCCTACTCCCGCAACCACACACAAATCACAAACCCCGCAAGTCCAGCGACTTGGCGGGGTTTTTCTTTGCCCAACCTCCGCGCTCCAACAAAATCAATCACTTACCAGCAAAATCAATCCCTTAAGAGCCGCAGGCCCGAACCAGCGCCCCCAACCCCGCAACCTCTCGCGGCCCCGCAGCGCGCCCGCAATCGATCAAGCGCCTGCCTTTGCCGCGGGTTCGCCGATCGGCAGCAGTCGGAACTGGCCGCAGGCTATCGCGATGAGGCCGTTTCCGGCGCCAGCATCGTCGGAAGGGCGGAACTCGCCCAGCTCCTGCTCGTCGCCAAACTACGGACCGGCGATATCGAGGAGGATATCCTGCAGCATGCCGCATGCTGGGCGCGATAAATGTCCTTCCCGAACCATCTCGCGATACTGGCAGCTTCTCCCCGGCCTGGTGTGCTCCTGGAAAGCGAGCAAGGGATTAGCCGGTCTGCCATCGCCTGCATCGGGCCGCCACATCGTCGCAGACAGGAAGAGATCCTCTTCCCCTATGACCGCTACGCGCCCCAATTGCAGCCATGATCGCATCCTACCTAATGCCCTGAAAACGGTCATTCCTCCGGTCGCGTTCCTGGCGGTCTGCGAGCCATTGTCGCGGGGGCAAAGGCGGGCATTTACAAACCTAGACGGGATCGTGGTTGGAGTAGATTACCGACACGATTTTCCACCCGCGCTCGGTACGCACGAGATGCCACGCCTCCTTTCCGGCGTTTATCGGTCGGCCGCCGAGCAGGTAGACGAAGTCGAAGGTTACCGAAGCGATGTCACCATCGGTATCGATGGCCACATTGTCGAAGCGTTCCTCGCTGCCGTCCTTTTCGTTCGCAATGTCTTCGATGAAGGATGCCGGCGTCTTGCCCGGATCGAAGGCGGCCTTCATGTCCACGCCGGGCGTCCGCTTCGACCTGGCCGCCAGCGCGTCACTATCGACGCCTTGCCAGATGACCGGACCGTGGAACAGGGCCAGGAACGCGGCCTTGTCACGGCGGATGATTGCGGTGCGGAACGTCTCGATCACCGCGCGCACGTCGCGTTTGGCCGCGGCCTGTCCGTAGGGGGGCTGCGCACTCGGTGCGGCCGTCAGCAAGGCGGCGGCGATTGCGATACGGATCATCGAATTCTCCCGGTTCAGTCGCGCCGCTATTGCAGCGTCAGGGTCAGCATGCGGCTGCCGCCCAGCGCAGCCGAATAGTGGCGGCCGTCGGGGCTTCGCAGGTCATAGACGCCGATCGGCGTGACCAGGGCGAAGCGGCCGCCGCGCTTCGGCTCGACGCCGATCAGCGCCAGCGCCGACGCGTTACGCTGGGGAAAGCTGTTCAACCACGCGCCGAACGGATTGCCGGGTTCCAATGCTACCGTGCCCGTGCACAGGCCATCGCGCAGACCGAAGGACGCCGACCCGGAAATCTCCTGGCCGGCATAGCTGCCGCGATATCCGGTGACCCCGGCTGGGCAGTCTACCGCGCTGACGCCCGTAGGAAGGGGGCCGGCAAGAAAGGGGGCGGCGAGCATCTGTGCGGTCTGCTCGATCGCCGAAACCCATATCGCGTTCGAGCCGAGGCTGACGGCGAGTCCGTGTGTCGGGTAGAGCGCCAGCGCGCTCCGCGCCCCTTCCGCGATACCGGCATGATAGGCGATGCGTTGGCCGTCACTGTCGCGCAGCGTCCGCCAGCCGAACCCGATCGCATAGCGGCCTTCCCGCACATCGCTGCCGTCGGCCAGCTTCGCCGGGGTCAGCATCCAGTCGAGCGTCGCTGGCGAGACGACCTTGCCGTTCAGGATTTGCCCGCCCCATCGCGCCAGATCGGGCATTGTGGCGGACAATCCAGCGCCGCCCCAGCTATAGCTATAGTCATGCGGTGCGGCGCGAACGACCCGCCCGTCGTCGGCAAAGGCATAAGCGACCGAGGCGTTCGGGTCCGCACCCGTGCGATCGGCGCCGATCTTCAGCCCAGGAGTGATCTGTGCAGCGAGGTAGTCCAGATACGGACGGTGCGCCGCCTGCTCGACCACCGCGCTGAGCAGCGTAATGCCCCAGGTCGAATATTCGTAGCGTGTGCCGGGCGCGCTGAGCAGCGCGCGATCCTGAAACAGGCCGACCGCTTCGCGGACCGATTTGAACGCGTGCCCGCCGCGGCCATCGTCGACCCGCTGATAGTGCGGCAATCCGGAGATATGCGCAGCCAGTTGCGCGCTGGTGATCGGCGGCCACCGGCCCGGCAGCCACGGCAACAGGGGGCCGATCGGCGCATTGGTGTCGAGCTTTCCCGCTTCACGCAATTTCGCGGCCGCGGTCACGGCGAAGAGTTTCGACACACTGGCGAGCCGGAACACCGTATCGGCGGTGACTGGCCGCTGCGCCTCCCGATCGGCCTGCCCAACCGAGCCGCTCCAGACGAGCGCGCCGCCGCGCCATACCGCGGCACCCATGCCCGGCACGCCGTTCGCTTCAATCTGCGCGGCAAGTATGGAGTCGGCGATGCGGCGGGCCGTCGCCGTATCGGCTTGGGTCGGCTCGGCGGACGCCTTGCACCCGAACAGGGTAAGCGCGATGAAGGCACTCAGCGTGAAGGGCGATCTCATGGTACCTCGAACATGGCTTGATGGGAGCGCAGGTCGGCTCTGCGCCAACCGGACTGCCGCCGCCGCCGCGCGGCCGGCAAGAAAAGAAAAGTGAAATTTGGTGAAATGCGTGAGACCGACACCGACGCGCCGTTGTTGCGACTATGCCGTCGGCGGCGTTCGGTCCGGGATGGATCGCGCGAAGTGCGGCTGCCGGACCTGTCGTTCCGGCTGATCGACCTGCTCGCCAGCCGCGCGCCCGCGGATGTCACATATGCCGAGATCGAAAGTGCCGTGTGGCAGGCCCAGGTGACGCGTGAGACCATCAAGCAGCGTGTCAAGCTCCTGCGCGACGGCCTCGCACCACTTGGTGTTCCGGAACACGCGATCGAGGCGGTGCGCAACATCGGCTATCGCACGACACTCTCCATCGGCCTGGTGGAAACGCCGGAGCGCCGCGACGACCGCAGCTTCATATTGGCGGCCGTCGCTGCCGCGCTGGCCTTAATGGCGGCAGTGGCCGTCCATCTGCTGGCGCGGCCGACGGGCACTGCACTCGTTCCCACGTTGCTGGTCGAAAGCCTGGCGCCCCCCGCCGACGTCGATCCCGCCGGTTGGGAAGGGGCCAGGCGCAGTCTTGTTCGCGATCTGTCGAAGATCGACGGCGTGCGCGTGCTCGATCGGCCAACGCCCGGCAAACCGCCGTCCTTGCTGGCGAGGCTTGCGCTCGATCGCGACGGCAATGATCTGCGCCTGTCGACCGAACTGCTCGATGGTCCGTCGAGCGCGGTTCTGTTTGCTGAATCCTATCGCTATGATCCTGCGAGCGTCGATCGCTCGCTCACCCATTTCGCCAGCAATGCCTATGCCGTCATAACCGCCTTGTCGCTTCAACTGGGCGACGAGGGCATGCCGGTGCAACCCGATGCCGTCCGGAGTGATTACGCCCGCGCCTTCGGGCTTTGGCGGCGAGGCGACCGGCAAGCCCTGATCGCCGCGCGGTCGATCCTGGAACGGTTGCTGGCCGAACGCGGTGCGCTTCCGGTCGTCCAATCGCTGCTGGTCCGGGTCAAGGCCGATCTGGTGCTGGGCCATGTCGGCGATGCCGCCCTTGCCCGAGAGGCGCGGCAGGAGGCCGAGCGGCTGGTCGCCGCACATCCGGATATCGGCGAGTTTCACTATTCGCTGGCGCGCGCGCTGCTCGCGCTCGGTCGACGCGAGGCGGCGCTCGACGAATTGCGGATCGCGCAACGGACGATGCCCTTCCTGTCGCGCGACGTAGCGGCGATCGAGCGAGCAGCGCCGTAACTTGAATCGGCGCGCCACGACGCCTGATAGTCTTCGCCGACGCAGTCGCAACGGTTAGAAGAGACTCGGCTCGCGTGCAGGACGCCGTCGGCGGCTAAGCGCCCTCATTCCGGCCGTTTGACCGGTCGGTCGTCATTGCCAAAAGTCGTCGTTTGTTCATCGTGATCGTCGCGGACACCCGTTCGATCTCTGCGATGGGCGCGGCGTTCCTATGCCGGAAAAAATAAGCCAGCCGATGCCACCGACGATGAGAAGTCCGACGGCCCAATCCATTGTCACGACCCCTCAGCGTTTCATCAAGAATATAAGGACGAGCAGCAGAACGGCTGCGGCCCACATGGGCGTAGCCAACTTCTGAATCTGGCTTTCAAGGCGCTCGATCCGGCTGACCAGTTCGAGGTGTTCCCGTGGCGGGTCATAGGGCGCGCCCGCCTTCGGCCGCGGTGCAAGGCGCTCCTTCGCATGGAAGTCGGGGGACCAATCCTCCTTTATCCACACGATGCGGGCGCTCTGCACATTGAGCGGCTTGCCGCCATCCCATCGAACGGTGCGCCCCATAAAGCTGCCCTCTACCGTGCCGTCGGGAAACAGCACTTCGATCGCGATGGTAAAATCCCATTTCTTGAAATCGAGCATACGTTCACGCAGGAGCCGGAATGTCTCTGGGCCTACGCCGATCCATGCGGACACACTGGGGCGCTTGTCGTTGACGACGCCATCGTCGGTGTTGATGCGAGGAAAATACTCGAAACGACCGACGAGTGATTTCCCGTCATGTTTGGCCGCGCTTTCGGCGATCCAGTCGGCGTCAACCTCATGGATATTCAGCATTGTGGTGATCTGGTTTAGCTGCCAGCCTTCTTCCATTTCGACCGGCTTGCTCTCATCCCCGTCTTCCTCATCCTCGGCAAACAGGCTGACGCGCTCGTGATGCTCATCACCGATAATGACACTGGAGCCGGTCAGGAAGCTGCCACTCTGCTCGCACTTCAGTTCGATGGTCTGGCGATCGGGGCTATCACCTTGGGCATGGTAGGCAAAGACGCGCCCGCCAAGTACTCCAAACTCCAAGCTAACGGTGCGCTCCATCAGATCGAGCGTCTTGCCCAACGCACGCTCGGCCATCGATCTGAAATCCCCCATGAAGTTACCCCGCGAATCCTATAGCAACGGCAACGGCCTGGAGGAATGCAGATGTATCCAATTAGCCGATCATTCCACTGCTAGGATCGCCGCTATTGCTTTAGTGACTAATGCGTCAGGCCATTCACTAGCTTTATTGAAGTGACGTGAGTGCCAGTATGACCGGCCTCAATAGGCGGCTTCCGTCAGGATCGGACGTTCACCAGAGATGAGATGAACGACCAGCTCTGGTCGATAGCGGCCGTGCGCCTTGGCTGACCGGGGACGGCAGCTTTCCTATGTCGATCGTCCGAGAACCGCCAGTCCGAAGCCGGCCCAATTTCAGGCATTGAGCCGACTACGTCGGAGGCCGCAGCCCAGCCGTTATGAAGACCGTTGGCATGATCTTGCTTGGATAGGCCTAGGCAGCCGCGTGGAACAACAAGCCCGTTTGTGGGAGCTCACTTATCTTCCTGGCGACTTCCATAACATCGGCTGATCCGAGGAGGCGAGTGCCGGCCCGCATGTAAAGATGGTTGCATACTCCCGCAACCAACCGCACACACAAACCCCGCAAGTCCAACGACTTGGCGGGGCTTTTTCTTGCCCGATCGGCGCTTCCGGAAGCTGTCCCGTAATCATATCGGGTCATCCGGGCTAGGGACCGGCGCTCTGGGTGGCACGCGCCAGGATCGGGTATCCGATCTCCCTGCCGTTCACGCTCAGGAGCTTCGGGGCAGGTTCGCCGCCTTCGGCGAGAATGCGCTTCCCAAGGGCGGGCGCCGCCTCGATCCGCATTCGGCCCTGCGTCCCGGCGACGTCGAGACGTACTATGCCATCCTGCTGTTCGGCACGGGCATCGGCGCCGGCGAAGGCCTTGCGCCAGCGGGCAAAGGCCTGCGTATCGATCCCTTCGGCGCCGCGCAGCCACAGCGCCGCGAGCCCCGGTCCGGTTGGCGCCCGGGCGGCATGGACGATGGTCAGGCGGGAAGCCGGGTCGCCGGGCCTTTCGCGGACCAGTTCGATCGCCGCGTCGCCGCCTGCCGGGGTGGCGGCGGTTGCAAGCAGGATGCGCACGCCGATCACCGCATCCTTCCAGCGGACCGAGATCAGGGCGCCCGCGGGAATCCGCATCGGTACCTTGGGCGTGCCCGCCTGGACGCGCTTGTCGTCCACCCAGATCTCCGCCTGGCTGGGGATGGTGAACTGGGTGAGCAGGCGCTCGAGCCCATCGCCGTTGTTCATGCGGACGCCGGGGCCGGCGGCGAGCAGCTGGAGGATCTCCGGGCCGCGCTGGACCGTCGCCAGGAAGGGCACCAGGTGCAGCGCTTTCATTGCGCCCTGGCGTTCGGCCTGCTTGTTGCGGCCAAAGGGGTCGCCGCGGCCGTCCATGAACAGGATCATCTGCGCGAAGTCGGGCGTGTCGCCGATATTGCCGACGAGCATCCGATCATCGCCGCCCCGGCCGGCACCGGCGGAGCCCAGGCTGAAGGACCGGCCGATATATTGGATGGCGACGCGTTCGGGCTCGGCACCCCATTTCTGCACGACGATGCGTGGAACCTGCCGGCGCAGCGCATCGGCCTGTGCTCGGTCCGGCCCCCATTCGGCGGCATCGAGCATCGACACCAGATTGGCGCGCGGCCCGTTGATCCAGCCCGCACCCTCCAGCTCCGGCCGGGCGCGCAGCCAGCCGGCGGGCCAGGTCTGCGCCTCGAGATAGCCGCGGCCCCAGAGATAGTCGTAGCTGCGCGCGTTGGCACCGCCAAGCCGGTCGCCCGGCGCCCACCAATTGGCCGCGACGTCCGCCCAGAAATAGCGCAGCGCCACGCCGGCCTGGGCGCGCCCCTCCGCGCGTGCCGCATGGCGGGCGATCGCGGCCAGCGCCTCGATGTCGATGCCGTAATAGGTTGGCGAATCGAACTCCGTGACGCCGTGCTCGGCGGTGAAGGCCAGCCAGGCGTCGAGCCGCGCATAGCCCTGCGCCGCGATTTCCGGACGGTTCACGGCTTCGCTGCACAGGATCAGGTTGGCGGCCTGGGTCAGGTAGATGTTGGTATAGTCGAGCTTCACGGCATGGCGCTGCATGCCCGCGATGCCGGTATCGATCAGTGCCTCGAGCTTCGCCCGGGCATCGGCGGGCAGCCGGTCGCGGAACAGGCGGTGCAGGAGGCCGGCCTGGAACATGCCGAACTCGACGCCGTTCATGTCGAACACGCCGCTCTGGCCGTAGCGCCAGCGGAAATTGCCATAGGTCTTCGACGCGGGGTCGAGATCCTGCATGCGCCGCGCGAGATCGAGCGCGGGCGCGATCCGCTCGGGGCGCCAGTTCAGGCCGGCGCTTTCCAGCGCGAAGCGGAAGACCCCGCGGATGCCGACCTGCTCGTCCGGCTGGGCGATCCGCGGCCACATCGCGTCGAGCTCGCGCCCGCCCGCCGCCGGATCGGCGCCCCAGGGATTGGTGGCGGCAGGCTTTTCCTGCGTGGGGAGACCCGCCGCGGCGAGGGTGGTGGCGGTGCCCGCCAGAAGCGTCGCGGCAATCAGCATGCGCATGGGGAAGGAGTCCTCGTCCGTGGTGCGTCTTTTTATCAGGTCATCATATGACATGAACAATCAGTGACAAGCATGAATATTTCGGCTAGCCCGCGCGGATCGACAAGGCACAAGGGGGAGCGGATGGAATTGAAGATGCGGCCGAAAAGGTCGCTCGCCTCCGAGCTGGTCGATCATCTGCGCCGCCAGATCGAATCGGGCGCGCTGGCCCCCGGCGATCGCATTCCCACCGAGCGCGAGCTGGTGGAGGGATCGGGCGTCAGCCGCACCGTGGTGCGCGAGGCGATCGCCCGGCTCACTGCGGAGGGGCTGCTGGAGCCGCGCCAGGGATCGGGCGTGTTCGTCACCGAACCGCGCACTACGGCCTTTCATGTGTCGCATGGCGAGTTCGACGATCTGGTCGAGGTGCGCCGGCTGCTCGAGCTGCGCCTTGCCGTGGAGATCGAGATGGCCGGCCTGGCCGCGCGTCGGCGCAGCGAGGCGGATGTCGCCGAGATGCGCGTGCTGATCCAGCGCATCGCGCTCGACGTTGCCACGACCGGCGACGGCAGCGCCGCGGACGAGGCGCTGCACGGCGTCATCGCCCGGGCATCGGGCAACCGCTATTTCGGCCGGTTCCTCGAATTCCTGGAAATGGGGCTGGTGCCGCGGCGCGGGCTGCTCCGGCAGTCGGCCGAGGACGATGGCGCCTATACTGCCCGGGTGCATGAAGAGCATGTCGCGCTGGTCGATGCGATCGCCCGCCGCGACGTCGATGGCGCGCGCGAAGCGGTGCGCCGGCATCTGGAGCATGCACGGGCGCGGCTGGAGGATTTCCTCGCGCGCGGCGACGCGTCGGCGGATCCCGCCTAGCTGGCGAGGGCGGGCAGGTCCGCCACCGTGTCCGCGATGCGCCGGGCACGCTTCAGGCTGCGCTCGAGATGCCGGCGCGCGGCGCTGCGTGCCGCCCGGGCATCGCCGTCACGGATCGCGTCGACGATCGCGGCATGTTCTTCCTGGATCGTGTCGAGGTAGCGGCGCTGCTTCTCCTCGGTGCGCTTCACCATGGCGGCATCGCGCCGCGGCACCAGCTTGGAGCCGAGGAACTCGACGAAGCGCACGAAATACTGGTTGCCCGTGGCGCGGGCGATGCTCGCATGCAGCGCGGCATCCGCCTTCACGCCGCCATCCTCCGACGTGCTGGCATCGCGCAATATCTCGAGCCATTTCTCCAGCTCGGCGATGTCGGCATCGGTGCGCCGCTCGGCGGCCAGCCCGGCCATCTCGGTTTCCACCGCCAGGCGCAGTTCGAGGAGCTGCAGCACGTCGTGCAGATCGGCCAGCTCGTTGGGGTCGATCTGGAAGGCCTGGGGCGGCTCCTTGATGAATACGCCGGATCCCTGGCGCGCTTCCACCCAGCCTTCGGCCGAGAGGCGCGCGACTGCCTCGCGAACCACCGTGCGGCTGATGCCGAGGTCCTCCACCAGGGCGCGTTCGGTCGGCAGCTTGTCGCCGGGCGACAGCTCGCCGCTGCGGATCTTCTCGCGCAGCTGGTCGACCAGGTCTGCCGCCATCGAACGGCGCTCGGGCATTTTGATTATCGCCATATGGTCAGACCAGTAACGCGGTTGCCACGTCCCGCGCAACCATCCCCCGGTGCACCGATAAATGGTATGATGACATTATAAGTTCATGGACAGCGACCGCGATCGGGTCTAGGTCCGCCGAAAATGGAGGACGGGATGCAGGACGGACAGGGCGCTCTCGCACAGACCGACGGGACGGAGCGCTTCCGTGCGCGGCATGGCGTCGCGGAGATCGATTCGCTGATGGCGGCGCTGGTGCGCAGCCTGGTCGGCATCGAGGATGCCGGCGGCGAATTCCTGGTCAGCGTGATCGAGGGCCGGCGCTACGACATCAAGAGCTGGCACAATTGGGACTGGACCCAGGGCGTGGGGCTGTACGGCCTGGCGCGCATGTACGAGCGCGGCCGCGATCCGCTGGTGCGCGGCCATGTCGAGCACTGGTTCCGCCGCCGCTTCGACGAGCCGGCGGTCACCAAGACGATCAATACCATGGCGCCGATGCTCGCGCTTGCCTGCCTTGCCGAGTGGAGCGCGGACGACAGCTGGCATCCGCTGCTCGCCGAATGGGCCGAATGGGCGATGCACGCGCTGCCGCGCACCGACGAAGGCGGTTTCCAGCACGTCGTCATCGACCTCGCCAACGATCAGCAGCTCTGGGACGACACGCTGATGATGACGGTGATGCCGCTCGCCAAGATCGGCCTGCTGCTCGGCCGCCCAGCCTATGTCGAGGAAGCGAAGCGGCAGTTCATGCTGCACGTGAAATATCTCGCCGACCGGGCGACCGGGCTGTGGTTCCATGGCTGGACCTTTGACGGGCGCAACCACCTGTCCGCCGCGCTCTGGGCGCGGGGCAACAGCTGGATCACCATGGCGATCCCGGACTTTGTCGAGCTGCTCGACCTGCCCGAAGGCGACGGGCTGCGCGCCTTCCTGCTCGCCACGCTCGAGGCGCAGGTCGCGGCGCTGCGGGCCTGCCAGCGCGCCGACGGTCTGTGGCCGACGATCCTCGACGATCCCGAATCCTATGGCGAGGCATCGGCGACTGCCGGCATCGCCTATGGCGTGCTCAAGGCAGTGCGGCTCGGCCTGTTGCCCGCCGACTATCTCGCGACGGGCTTGCGCGCGGCCGAGGCGGTGATCGCCCATGTCGACGAACAGGGCGAACTCACCCAGGTCTCGTTCGGCACGCCGATCTTCGCGACCGTGGAGGAATATAAGCGGGTCCCGATCACCACCATGCCCTATGGCCAGGCGATGGCGATCCTAGCGCTCGACGAAGTGCGGAGGCTGCATCGATGAGCGCGCCGGCCGTCCGTGCCCCGCGCCAGGTCCGCCCCCATACCTATCTCGCCTATGGCATCACCGATCTGTTCGGCAGCGGCGCGATGGCGGTCATCGGCGGCTGGATCCTGTTCTTCTACACCAGCTTCTGCGGGCTGAGCGCGGTCGAGGCGACTTCGATCTTCGCGATCGCCCGTATCCTCGATGCGGTGGGCGGCACGTTCATCGGCCATGTCTCGGACACGATCGGCAATAGCCGGCTGGCCAGGCGTTTCGGCCGGCGCCGGATGTTCCTGCTCTTCTCGCTGCCGCTGATGCCCAGCTTCGCGCTGATGTGGGTGAGCGGCCAGACCTATCTCTATTACCTCGCCACCTATGTGTTCTTCGAGATCGTCTATGCGGCGGTGCTGATCCCGTATGAGACGCTCGCCGCCGAGATGTCCGACGATTATCGCACCCGCGCACGCTTTGCCGGCGCGCGCATCCTCACCGGGCAGGCGGCGGTGTTCCTGGCGAGCGTGCTGCCGCGCTTCATCACCGGCGGCACCAGGGACGCCACGGCGGACACCTTCCTGCTGATGGGCGGCATCTTCACGCTGATCTTCATCGGCGCGATCCTGACCACCTATCTGTTCACCTGGGAGCGCGAGCGCCGGCCCGAGGACGCGCTGGTGCCCGCGCCGGCGCCGTTCGGGCCGATGCAGATCTTCCGCAACATCGCGCTGACGCTGCGCATCCGCGCCTTCCGCCTGCACCTCGGCATGTATCTCAGCGGCTTCACCGCCAATGACGTGCTGATCGCGGTGCTCAGCTATTATGTGGTCTTCGTGCTCGGCGCGAACGTCGCCACCGCCTCGACCGTGCTCGGCGTGATGACCGCGACTCAGTTCGTGTCCGCGGCGACCTTCGTCCATCTGACGGTGCGGCTCCATCCGGGGCCGGCGTTCCAGCTCGCCGCCGCCTTCTCCGCCATCGGCATCCTGCTGATGGCGGCACTGGCGCTGCCCGGGTTTCCGGCGCCGCTCTGGTGGATCTATCCCGTCGCGATGTGCGCGGGGATCGGCCGCGGCGGCCTCGTCTACATTCCCTGGAACACCTACAACTATGTCGCCGATGTCGACGAGATCGTCAGCACCCAGCGCCGCGAGGGCATCTTCGCCGGGGTGATGACGATGGTGCGCAAGGCCGTGGGCGCCTTCGCGGTGATGCTGGTCGGGCTGCTGCTCGAAGCGGGCGGGTTCCGGCCGCTGGCGGCGAGCCAGCCGCACGGTGCGCAGCTCGCGATCCTGGGCGCGCTCACGCTCTGCCCGCTGCTGGCGCTGGCGCTCGGCATCCCCATCGCCCGGCGGTTCCGGCTCAACGAGCATACCCATTCGATGCTGATGGCGGAGATTGCGCGCTTCCGTGCGGGCGATCGTACGCCGCCCAAGGGCGAGGCCGCGGCGGTCGTCGGCGATCTCACCGGCCAGCCGCCGGCGAAGCTCTGGGCTGGCCAGCTCGAGGTGCCCGGCGCGGCGCCGGTCTATCGGGAAGGTACCGCGGCGGCGGTCTAGGCCGCCGCGTCCATCGCCAGCAGCAGCGCGCCGAGCATGCCGGCGCGCGGGCCGAGCGCGGCGGTGCGCACCATCGCCTCCACGCCGCCCCGCGCCTCGGTGATCGCGCCATAGCCGCCGATCAGCCGGTCGAGCGTGCGGGTGACCCGCATCGCAAGGATCGGGCGGGTGCCGATCCCGCCGCCCAGGATGACCCGGTCGGCCCCCGCGACCATCACGGCATTCAGGGCGAGATGGCCGAGATAATGGCCGAGCATCTCCCAGGCGGGATGCCCATCGGCCAGGTTGTCGGGGCTGGCACCCCAGCGCCCCTCGATCGCGGCGCTGCAGGCCATGCCCTCGACACAGTCGCCGTGCAGCGCGCAGACGCCCGGAAAATCGCCGCGCCCGGCATGATGCGGCACGAAGATATGCCCTGCCTCGGGATGCAGGCGGCTGCGGGCCGTCCGTCCGCCGATCACCAGGCCCAGCCCCACGCCAGTGCCGATCGTGACATAGGCGAAGCTCTCGACGCCCCGACCCGCGCCCAGGCGCTGCTCGGCGAGCGCGGCGGCGTTGACGTCGGTATCGAGGGCGATCGGCGCATCGACATGGCGGGCGAGTGGGCCGAGCAGGTCGATCCCGCTCCAGCCGGGCTTGGGCGTGACGAACAGCCGGCCGTGATTTGTCCCCGGCGCGATGCCCACCGGCCCGAACGCGCCCAGGCCCATGCCCGCGAGCGGACCCTGCTCGGCCAGCCAGCGGCCGACACGGTCGAGCGTCTCCTCGGGCGTTGTGGTCGGGATGCGAGTCTCGGCATGGATGGTGTCGAGGTCGCTCGCCACCGCCAGCTTGAAACTCGTGCCGCCGGCATCGATCCCGGCGAAGCGCGGTGCCGGCAGGCTCACGATATCCGCGCGATCGGCGGGGGCGGGCCGACCGGCGCGACCAGCTCGATGCCGTTCCAGCGCAGCATGCGGCTGCCGGCATGTGGCGTCACCTCGATCCGGTCCTTGCTCGGCCTGGCCGCGACGGGAAGGATCTCGATCGCGGCGGGGATCGAGGTGCGGCCGAGCGCAGTCGGTGCGATGCTGCCGCCCAGCGGCACGACATAGGCGACATGCGCCGCGCCCTCGCGCTTCTCGATCGCCCAGCGGCCCTGGGCCCCGGCGCCGTTGTTCCAGATCGCCGGGCCCATATGGACCACGGCTTTCCATTCGCCGGCGACCAGTTCGACCCTATATTCGTCGAGCGCGCGGGCCGTGGCGCCGGGGCCGTCCAGGACGAAGCGCAGCTGCAGTTCCTGCCCGGGAAAGCTGGCGGCGCGATCGAGCGTGATGTGCCAGTCGCCCGAATTGGCGATCGGATGCGCCGACATCAGCACGCGCTGTGCGCGCTGCGCCGCGACCATGCCGAACGAGGCGAAATCGCGCCCATCCTTCTCGCAGCGCACCCGGAACACCGGGGTCGGTCCGCGCCGCGCGGTGCGCCAGAAGGCGATAAGCGGGTGGCGCTGCGTCCAGAAGCTTTCGGCATTGGCCGAGCCCAGGCAGGCGGCATCGTCCAGCCAGGTCGTGCCGCGGACCGATTGGGCATCGTCCGCCGCCCGGATGAAGCGCTGGCGCACCTCTGTCTCGCGCTCGGGCAGGGCCGCGAAGCGCGGCGCCAGCGCGGGCGGGCAGGGCAGCATCGGCACTTCGCGCGGCGGCACCGCCACGCCGGGGCGCAGGGGGCGGCCGAGCCTGGCCGAGAGCCCGTCCAGCGTGGGATTGGGCGTGCGGTCATAATAGGCGCGCGAATGCGGGCCGGCCCATTGGTTGGTGCCGGGATGCCAATGGCTGGCGATCATCTCCCAGGTGATGCGGTGCAGCTCGGCCGCGGCGGCACGCGCCTGCGCGTCGTGCACGAAGGAGAGGATCGCCTCGATCTCCTCGAGCGCGACGATGGTGTAGGTCGGGCTGTTATACTCGTTGAACGAACCTTGCTCGCGCGTGTAGTCGAGCAGGCCGAGCAGCCGCTTGCGGCCATAGGCGAGCAGCTTCGGGTCCCGCATCAGCTCGCCCGCCGCCAGCGTCACCCGCGCGCCCATCACCGAGATGTTGGTATAGGCGGGGCCGACATCGCGGCGCATGATCGCCTCGCCGGCGCGGCCGATCGCCTTGCGCATGTCCGCGGCGAGGGCAGGGTTCAGCCGGTCGCCGTGCCGGCCGATCATCGCGGTCAGCCGCGCACCGTTGAAGTCCGCCCAGTTCCAGTCGGGCGGATCCATCTGGGCGAGCGTTTCCTCCCGATAATAGGACCAGATGCCATAGGTGGGGCTCGCCGGATCGATGTCCTGCAGGGCGATCACCTTGCCGATCACCAGTTCGGCCCGGGCGAGCCCAGCGGCCGATCCGGTATCGAGCAGGCGCTGCGCATAATCGAGATTGGAGCGCGAGGCGTGCACCCAGGTGCCGCGCGGCAGCCGTGTGGAATAGCCCTGGCCGCCCGACTTTTCGCCGAGCATGCCGATATCCGCATCCCAGCGCCGGTCCTTGCCCGCGACGTCGGGCACCCCGTCCGCGTCGGTCGCCGGAACGGTCTGCGGCGCGGCGGCGACCAGGCAGGTCGCCCCCGCCGCGAGCAGCATCTCCCGCCGCGTCGTGCGCCGGCCTTCGTGCATCTCCGGAACTTCCATCGCTTCCCACTCCCTGTAGCGACGATTGGCTCGTCTTGTCCGAATCCGCCTAGCAGCGACGCCCCGGCCCGTCACGTAAAATGGTATGATGACATGATGAACATACTAGACAGCTCCGATTTGGATGGATAACGAGTCGTCAAACGAGCCGCCGGAAGTGCGGCCATTTGGGGAGGTCTCATGTCCGTCAAAGCCACCATGCTCTCGTCGATCGCCTGCATCGCCCTGGCCGTTCCGGCCGTGGCGCAGGCCCAGCAGGCCGAGGAGCCGAAGAGCGTTCCCGCCGATCCGGCCAGCGACTCGATCGTGGTCACCGGCGTGCGCGCGTCGATCCAGTCCGCGGTCAACGCCAAGCGGAACGCCGATCAGGTGGCGGACATCGTCGCCGCCGAAGACCTCGGCAAGCTGCCCGATGCGAATGTCGCCGAGAATCTCCAGCGCGTGCCCGGCGTGCAGATCGAGCGCAATTTCGGCGAAGGCGCCCAGGTCACGGTGCGCGGCCTTTCCAATGTTCGCGTCGAGCTCAACGGCCGCTCGAACCTCGGCATTTCGGTCGGCCCCACCGGCTCGGACCCTTCGGGGCGCTCCACCGGCCTCGAGCAGCAGTCCTCGACTCTGTTCAGCCGGCTGTCGGTCTACAAGTCGCCCACCGCGGACCAGATCGAAGGCGGGCTGGGCGGCTTCATCAGCATGACGACGCCGCGCCCGTTCGACTTCAAGAAGCCGACGATCAGCTATCTCGCCGAGTACACCAACACCAATCTCGCCCGGAACCGCAACGGCTACAACCTGGCGCTTTTCGGCACCACCCGGCTGCTCGACGACCGGCTCGGCGTCGCCGTGAACGTCGCCTATTCGGATCGCGAGATCGGCTCGTCGCAGTTCATCCGCGGCGTGTGGAACCCCGGCACCACCACCGGCATGAAGACCGATTTCAACGGCGACGGCCAGCTCGACTACACCCCGCAGATCGCCCGTTCGGAATTCTATCGCATCAAGCGCAAGCGCTTCGGCGCCGGCGGTACGCTGCAATTCCAGGCGACCGACAATCTGATGCTCTACGCGGATGCGCTCTACACGCATCTCGAGACGCAGCGGCACATCGAATATCTCGCGATCCAGACGACCGATACCGGCGCCAATGCCTCGACGCTCACCAACGGCGTGATGGAGGGCAATTACGTGGTCGCCGGCACGCTGACCAACCAGCGCGTCCGCGTCGGCGGGGTCGAGCGCAACGAGCCGACCACTTCGCTGGTCGCCGGCGGTGGCGCGGTTTGGAAGGTCGGGCGGCTCAACCTGAAGGCCGATTTCGGCAAGTCGGTGGGCGACTATACCTATCGCCAGGACTTCATGGAGCTGGCTTCGCGCGGGCTGACGATCAACTATGACTATCGCACCGGCGACGTGCCCAACATCACGCTGCCCGCCGGCTTCGACCTCACCGCGCGCGCATCCTATCCCACCCGCTCGAACAGCGCGGCGAACGATACGATCGTCCACACGCTCGAGACCGCCTATCGGCTCGACGGCAGCTACGATCTCGATTGGGGCATGTTGAAATCGCTCCAGTTCGGCGGTCGCTATGCCGATCTGACCTCGGACTATCGGGATTATCAGGCCAAGCTGAACGCGACCAACCCGAACATCGCGACGCTGCCGGACTCCTATTTCGTCCTGTCGAACAACCCGGGCTATCCCGGCGCGACGGGCAATTTCCCCAGCCTGTTCCTGGTGCCCGACGTCTATGCCGGCGGCACCGGCGACGATTCGCTGCTGCTCTCCAACTATCGCCCGACCCGCCCGCGGCCGACGACCAGCTACTATATCAGCGAGAAGACCAAGGCGGTCTATGGGCGCGCCAATCTCGATGGCGAGTTGCTCGGTATCGGCTTTCGCGGCAATATCGGCCTGCGCGCGGTGTGGACCGACTTTGCGGTCGACACCACTGCCGATGTCGGCGGCGGCGTGATGGTGCCGCGCCACGACACCAGCCATTATTCGAACCTGCTGCCGAGCGCGAACATCAAGTTCTCGCTGGCGCGCGACCTGGTGCTGCGCCTCGCGGCCTCCAAGGTGATGTCGCGCGCCAAGCTGCAGGATCTGGCGCCGCGGCTCGCGGTCAACGGGCCGCTGGGCACCGCGTCGGGCGGCAATTCGAACCTGCGGCCGACCCGCGCGGACCAGCTCGACGCTTCGCTCGAATATTACATCCCCGGCGGCGGCATCGCCTCGGCGACGGCCTTCTACAAGAACATCACCGACCAGGTGGCCCGCACCACCATCGTCGAGGTGATCCCCGGCTTCGAATCCTACGGCCCGCTCCAGCGTTCGCTGCCGATCAACCTGGGCGTCGCCAAGGTGAAGGGCATCGAGCTCAACTATCAGCAGGCCTTCACCTTCCTGCCGGGCCTGCTCTCGGGCTTCGGCACCCAACTCAACGCCACTTTCATCGACACCTCGTCGTCGGACAACCAGCCCGTGCTCGGCCTGTCCAAGACGACCTATAACGGCATCCTCTATTACGAGCGGGGGCCGTTCACCGCGCGCGTGGCCTATAACTGGCGCAGCAAGTCGGCGCTGGGCTTCACCACCACGCCGGCGACCGGCCAGCTGCGGCCGAACTGGTATTCGTCGGACGATCAGGTCGATGCGTCGATCGGCTTCAAGGTCACCAAATATGCAACCCTGTCGGCGGGGGTGACCAATCTTTTCTACAAGAAGTCGGGCCGCACCAACTACAACCAGATGATCGACGCAGTGAACGGTTATGAGATCTCCGACCGCCAGTTCCGCATCGGCATCCGCGGGCGGTTCTGAGCGCTACCGGGCCTGACTGGAGCGAGACGGCATCGGGCCCGGGGTCCGATGCCGTCTCGTTCCGCCTCACGCCGCGGCCAGACGTGCCCGCGCCATGTCCTGCAGGACTGCGTTCTCCTCGATCTTTTCCTGCAGCCGCGACTTCACCACGTCACCGATGCTGACCAGGCCGACGACGCGCCCGCCATAGGTGACCGGGAGATGCCGGGTCCGGCTGGCGGTCATCACGCGCATGGCATCGGCGACGGTATCGCGCGGGTCCGCGTCGGGGCTGCCTCTGGTCATCACTCCCTGGACCGGAAGCGAGAGAGCCAGCTTGCCGGCCGTCGCCGCCGCCCGGACGATATCGCGTTCCGAGACGATGCCGAGCAGCCGGTCCGCGTCGTCGAGCACGACGAGCGCGCCAACCTGTTCCCGGGTCATTATTTCTACGGCCACTGCCAGTTCGCTGTGGGGCGCGATGCTGATGACGCGGCGGCCCTTGTGGCGAAGAATGTCCTCGATAAGCATGGTCATCTCTCCTGTGATCGAAGGAAGCGATTGGGGGTTGGCGGTCAGGCGTAGCGATGCCGGACCTCGGCGATGCGTGCCTCGCCGGCCTGCAGGTTCGCCGCGGACGTGTGGACGGAGTAATAGCCCAGCACGAGTTCGTGCGGGTGCGGCACGGCGGATCCGAGGACGAATGTCGCGCCCCCGGGGCCGGCGCGCAGGGCGATCGGAGCATCGCTCCGGTCGAAGGCGATCATCTCGCCGGCATGATAGGTGTCGGCACCCACCAGGGAGCCGTGCGAGAGGCTGAGCCAGCCGACCTCGTGACCCTCCGGCGTCTCATAGGTCCATGCCTCGCCGGGGGCGAGCGTCACCAGCAGATAGTTGAGGCCGTCGAACGAGCGGATCGGGCTCCTTTCACCCAGATAGGCGCCGGCAATGAGACGTGCCGGACCCATGGCCGGGATGCCGCTCGCTTCGACGAACTGCCATTCCGGCTCGCGCATCTCCATCGCTTCCGGCAGGGCGACCCAGAGCTGGAAGCCCTTGAAGCGGGCTGCGCTGTCGGGGCGATATTCGTCGCCGTGCCAGATCGCGCTGCCGGCGCGCATCCATTCGACGCCGCCATAGTCGAGCAGGCCGGTGCCCCAGTCGCCCTTGTCGAAGCGCAGATTGCCTTCGGTGAGCACGGTGACGGTGGCGATGCCCGAATGCGGGTGGAGGTTGCCGGCGCTCGCGATCGAAGACGGCGCGTCGACCAGGTCGAGGAAGACGAACGGCTTGAGATACTGGCCAAGGTCCGACGGGCTCATCAGCCGGGTGATCGGGCCGCCGCCGCGTCCTCGCGTGCGATGGACGACCTCACGCGGGGAGGGAATGGCAGCGGATATGGCGAGTGCGGTTTGCGATGACATGACAGGATACTCCGGTTCTGGAGGGTTCAGGCTTTGGCCGGGCGCGCACGGCGCTCGATGGCGAACGATCCGGCACCGGTCGTCGCGAGCAGAAGAAAGCCGCCGGCAAGGCCGAGATTCTTCATGAGATCGATCGGCATGCCGAGATGGACGATCAGGCCCGTGGCCACGCACCAGGCTGCAAGCAGCGGCGCGACGGCGCGCAGATGATAGCCGGTGACGATCGCGACCCCGCCGACGACTTCGCCGAGACCGACGAGATAGGTCAGGGCGGTCGCACCAGGCAGTTTGAGGCTGCCCAGCATCCCGGCGACCGCCGAGGGGTCGGTGAGCTTGCCGAAGCCGCTGACGACGAACAGCACCGCGAGCAGGATGCGTGCGACGAGCTTCAAGAGATTGTCGGACATGGGAGCGTTCCTTACGCAGCGAGCTTGCGGACTGCGGCGAGCTTGCCGATTTCGGCCCGGGCCGCCGCGATGGCCTGGTTGCGCGCGTCGTCGCCCATCGCCACGCCCTCGGCACGGATGAAGCTGACGTCCGTCACGCCGAAGAAGGCGAAGACGCCGCGCAGGTAGTTTTCCTGATGGTCGAGCGCCGCCATTGCCGTGTCGGCGCCGTAGAAGCCGCCGCGCGACGAGGCGATGATCACCTTCTTGTCGCCTGCCAGGCCGACGGGTCCGTTCTCGGTATAGCGGAACGTCTTGCCCGCCACCGCGATGCGGTCGATCCAGGCCTTGAGCTGGCTCGGGATGCCGAAATTGTACATCGGCGCGCCAACCACCACGATGTCGGCGGCAAGGAAGGCGTCGAGCGCGGCGCCGCCGGCGGCGATATCGTCGACCAGCGCCGGCGCTTCCGGGACGGCGCCTTGCGCCGCGGCAAGGTGCAGGCCGGTCAGGTGGCCGACCGGGTGCGTGGCAAGATCGAGCCGCTCGACCTGGAGGTTCGGATGCGCGGCGCGCTGCGCGGCGACGATCGCGTCCGAAAGCTGGCGGCTGACCGAAGCCGGCCCGAGGATGCTGGAATCGACATGGAGAAGTTTCATGGCCTTTTTCCTTCACGCGTTGGTGGGATGCATGAGAAATAGGCGTGACGGATATATCGTCGTAGCCTATATTATCAGATACAATCCATTCGGGATTTAGATGGATGATTGAATCGATCACGCTGGATCAGATGCGAACGCTCGTGGCGGCCATCGATGAGGGGAGCTTCTCGGCTGCGGGCCGCAAGATCGGGCGGGCGCAGTCCGTGGTCAGCCAGACGATCTCGGGACTGGAGACCCAGCTGAAGGTCGCATTGTTCGAACGGATCGGTCGCTACCCGGTGCCGACCGAGGCGGGCACGGCGCTGGCGGAGGAAGCACGGGCAGTGTTGCGCCAGGCGGGGCAGTTCCGGGCTCGTGCGCGGGACCTGGCAAGCGGAGTCGAGCCGGAAGTGTCGATCGCGCTCGACGTGATGTTCCCGATCGAGATATTCACTCGGGCAGTCTCCGGGTTCGAGGCCAATTTTCCCGACACGGTCCTTCGGGTGCATGTCGAGAGCCTCGGCGCGGTGATCCAGCCGGTGCTCGACAGGCGCAGCGCATTTGCGGTTTCCGGCACCGTGCCCCTGTTTTCTCCGGAACTTCAGCCGGAGCGGTTGCTGGCGATCAGGCTGGCGCTCGTTGCATCACCCGATCATCCGCTCGCCCGCGCATCCGACCCGCTCTCCGCGGAACAGCTTTCGGTCCATACGCAACTTGTGCTGTCGGACCGTTCGGAGCTTTCCCAGGGGCGGCAGTTCGGAGTGCTGGCACCGCGGGCATGGCGCCTCGCCGACCTGGGCGCCAAACATGCCTTTCTGAAGGCCGGCCTGGGTTGGGGCAGCATGCCGCTCTGGATGATCCAGGCCGATCTGGCCGCGGGCCGGCTGGTCGAGCTCCGGACCGAGAGCGATGTCTGGCCCGAAGGCGATCAGATGGCGATGCACGCGCTGCATCGCCGCGATGCGCCGCCGGGCCCCGCCGGGCGATGGCTGATCGCGCATCTTCGCGAGCAGGTGCAGAAATGCGAGTCAGGCGGCAGCCACGCCTCTATCTGATCGATCGGAGATGTCCAAAGCGGAGTGGCTGCTATCGGCCCATTGTCGGCCGGGCAGCTTGGCAAAATCCGCCAGTGGATAGCGCCCCAGCACCCGTTCGGAGCGCGTATCATGTGTTTTCGGAATGATCGTCCCTATCGTCCGTCGAAGATAACTGAACCGATGGCCGCCACGGCCACGCTCTGCAGCACCAGAAGGATTGCCTGTGTGCTCTCGAACAGCGAGTAGGCGGTTATTCCTAAGGCGTTCAGCGCAGGCTGGAAGACGATGAAGGAGATCATCAGGAAAATCTGGAATGCACTGATCGCCACGGACCAACGGAACTTCCACTGGTTCACGGGGTGCTCGCGCCACTTCTTGCTTGGCTCGGAAAAGGCCGCCGCGAGCAATATCGATAGTACGGGCGTGTATTGGCCAAGAAGCCAATTGAGTGCGATCTGACCATCGCCGCCATAGCGCCCGCCCAGGATCTGCAGGCAGACGCATAGAGTCGCGAAGCATGCAGCGATGAGCCACAGGATGAAGAGGTGTCGAACCGCTTTCTGCTAGTAAATCGATGTTCTTCGCGACTCTCACGGATTGCCCCCAGCAAGATCCCCGGAAGCGTATGCCGCACATGTCGTAAAGTCGAGCGCCATCGAAAGACGGTGGCCGAGGCTATTATCAGCGAATGACTCAAGGAACATTGGAACGGGGAGGGAAAATACGGCTGCGACCGGCTATCTGTTCCACCGCGCTAGTGCCTGTCAGTGTGGGAGGATCAAATGGAATCGTTGCTGATCGGGCCGGTCGGCCAGATCTCGCGTCGCGTCGGCGATATCGCTGCGGCCCGCCATTGGTATGGCGACGTGCTCGGCCTGGAACACCTCTATTCGTTCGGCGACATCGCCTTCTTCGACTGTGGCGGCGTTCGCCTGTTCCTCACGCAGGAAGGCGACGGTGCCGAAGGCGAATCCGTGATTTACTTCACGGTGAGCGACATCCGGCTCGCCCATTGCGCGCTTGAATCCGCCGGCATCGAGTTTTCGGCCGCGCCGCATCTGATCCATCGGCACCAGGACGGTACGGAGGAGTGGATGGCCTTCTTCAAGGACAATGAAGACCGCACGCTCGCGATCCTCGCGCGCGTGGCGGGCGAGCCAGCTTCCTGACATGCGCGTGCCGCATCCCAGCCACACGAGAACGGGCGGGCGGAACGGGCTGCGGGGCATGCTGTTGCGCGTCGCGATCCTTGCAACGGCCATCTCGACAGTCTCCGGCCAGGCCGCCGCGACGTCATCCGATGCGCGATGCCCCCATGCCGCGACCGCGGGACCTGCAGTCGAGGCGATCCGGGCGCTGGAATTGCGCGGCGCCCGCGCGAATGTCGATGGCTGGTCGATCGAGGAGGCGCGCAGCTTCTTTGCGCCCGATTTCGTATCGATCCAGCCCGACGGAAGCGTCACGCGGCTCGACAAGGTGCTGACGGCCTTTGCCGACGGCCGCAATGCCGGCTTCGCACGAAGCTTCGACATCACCGAGCTGGAGATCCGCGTCTATGGCTGCAATGCCGCCATCGTGATCGGGGCCGCGGATATCCGCGCGCGGGCGGCACCGCCCGATGCCCCGGCATGGCGCGTTCGCTTTCTCAACATATGGCGTCGCGATGGGGAGCGCTGGCGCCTCACCGCCAACCAGTTCGCCCGTATCCCTCCCGACCCGTACCAGGATCTGGAACCTTGATCGTCGGCGGGGAGTGAAATTCGGGCATCCCGCCGATAGGTTGCGGGAATGACCGACCATCGGCCCCGAGGACGCCCCGCGCATCCCGACATATTGACGCCGGGCGAATGGCGCGTCGCCAAGGCCGCACGCTTCGGCATGACCAACCGCCAGATCGCCGAGCGGTTCGAAATCGGTGTCGAGGCGGTCAAGTTTCACATCGCGAACATCCTGCTCAAGCTCGAGATGGCGCGAAGGCAGGATCTGCTGGACTGGCCGGGCATGCCGGCAGATGCACAAGCGCCCAGGGAGGCCGGGATGCGAGAACCAATGGCTGAGGGATCGGGCACGGGATCGAAGGCGTCGCCTCTTGTCCCGCCCGGATTCACGCGCGTGTTTCCCTATCTGTTTGTCGAGAATGCCAGGGCGTATCTCGGCTTTCTCGAGGAGGGGCTGGACGGCGAGATCATCGACATTCACGCCGCGCGCGACGGCACCGTGCTCAATGCGCATGTTCGCTTCGGCGACACCACCATCATGGTGAGCGAGGCCGCAAGGGGCCGTGCCGTCACCTACATGACCCTGTACCTCTACGTCGCCGATGCCGATGCCGCGATGGCACGCGGGCTCGCCGCCGGCGGGACCGAGGTCAGTCCGGTGGGCTTCCGCCCCTATGGCGAGCGCCAGGGTGGCCTTGGCGATCCGTCGGGCAATGTCTGGTGGCTCTCCCAGCGGCTCGCACCCGGCGGCTATTAGCCAATGCGGTCTGGCCGGGGGGAGGGACGCCGATGGCAGGGATGCGATCGATGCCCGGCTCGCCGCGCTCGATGCGCGAACCGGCGCGCCCTGCCGCGATTTCGGCGTGTAATCCTTTACACAGACTTTTGACCTGCGTAGCCTGGGCGCAGGCAGGAAGACTGCGGCAAGGGGAGAGGGGCGCATGGCCAGCTTGGGCAAGGATGCGCTGGATGCGTCGCGGCGTCCGGCATCGGGCATGCTGATGGGGCGCCTGAGCGCACTCATGTTCATGCAGTTCTTCGTCTGGGGCGCCTGGAACGTTACGCTTGGCCTGGTGATGCAGACCGTCGGGATCGGCAGCCTCATCGCCAATGCCTTTTCGGTAGGGCCGATCGCGTCGATCGCCGGATCCTTCCTGCTCGGCATGGCCGCGACTCGCTATCTGAGTCCCAGGGCGCTGATGGTAGCGCTTCATCTGGTCGGCGGTGCGATCCTGCTGGCGATGCCGTTGCTGGTGAAGCCGGAAACCGGCGGCACCTTCGTCTGGCTGCTGCTCGGCTATATGATCCTCTACATGCCGACGGTCGGCCTCGCGAACACGATCGCGCTGAAGAGCTTCGGCGAGCGTGCGGACCGGTTTCCCTTCGTCCGCGCGTTCGGCACGCTGGGCTGGATCGTCGCGGGCCTGATCATCGGCTGGATGGGCCTGTCGGCCAGCCCGGAGATATTCCGCGTTGCCGCCATCGTCTCCATCGCGCTCGGCCTCTACAGCCTGACCCTGCCGAACGTCGAGCCCGACGCGCCGCGCGATGCGGGGCTGGTACGTCAAGTGCTGTGCGTCGAAGCGTTCGGCCTGATGCGGCAGCGATCCTATCTGATCTTCATCCTCGCGGCGACGCTGATCTCGGTCCCGCTGGCAATGTACTACGCCTATGCCTCTGCCTATCTTGGTGCGGCGGGCATCGAGAATGTCGGCGGTACGATGGCCATCGGGCAGATGTCCGAGCTGGTCTTCATGTTCTCCATGCCCTGGCTCTATCGCCGGTTCGGCGTGAAGCCGCTGCTGCTGGTCGGCATGGCGGCCTGGGCCCTGCGCTACGCGTTGTTCGCGATCGGTGACGGCGGCGGTTCGCTCTGGGCCATCTATCTCGGCGTGGCGCTGCACGGCGTGTGCTACGACTTCTTCTTCGTTGCCGGCGCGATCTATACCGGCACCATCGCCTCGCCCAAGGGCGTCAACGCCCAGGCGCAGGGCATGCTGACGCTGTTCACCTATGGCGTCGGCATGCTGCTCGGCTCGCAGATCGGCGGGCTGCTCTATGCGCAGTTGCCGGCGGCGCAGACCATCGCCGACTGGCAGCACATGTGGTGGTATCCGGCGATCGCGGCTGCCGTCATCGCCGTGCTGTTCCAGCTCTTCTTCCAGGACGACAGCCGAGGGGAGGCCGCGGCGTGAGCGGGATGCAGGGGCCGGCGATCTTCCTCGCCCAGTTCCTGGGCGATACGGCGCCGTTCGATACGCTGGACGGGCTGGCGAAATGGGCGGGGGATCTCGGCTATGCCGGAATCCAGATTCCCTGCGATCCACGGCTGATCGACCTGCGCCTGGCTGCCGAGAGCAAGGCCTATTGCGACGACCTGCGCGGCGGGCTCGCCCGGTTCGGTGTGGAGCCGACCGAGCTTTCGACACACCTGCAGGGGCAGCTCGTCGCGGTCCATCCAGCCTATGACTCGCTCTTCGACGGGTTCGCGCCGGCCGAGCTGCGCGGCAAGTCGGCGGAGCGCCAGGCCTGGGCGGTCGAGCAGGTCAAGCTCGCGGCAAGGGCAAGCGCCAATCTCGGGCTGGGCGCGCATGCGACCTTTTCGGGCGCGCTGGCCTGGCCCTATGTCTATCCCTGGCCGCAGCGACCGGCGGGGCTGGTCGAGGAAGCGTTTGCCGAGCTTGCGCGGCGCTGGAGGCCGATCCTCGATGTGTTCGAGGAAGCGGGGGTCGACTGCGCCTTCGAGATCCATCCGGGCGAGGATATCCATGACGGTGCGACCTGGGAGCGTTTCCTCGAGGCGGTCGGCAACCATCCCCGCGCGCGCATCCTGTTCGATCCGTCGCACTATGTATTGCAGCAGCTCGACTATCTCGACTTCATCGACCGCTATCATGACCGCATCGCATGCTTCCATGTGAAGGATGCCGAGTTCAACCCGACCGGGCGGACGGGCGTCTATGGCGGCTATGAGAGCTGGGTGAACCGCGCCGGCCGCTTCCGCTCGCTGGGCGACGGACAGGTCGATTTCGTCGGCATCTTCAGCAAGCTGGCGCAATATGGCTATGCGGGCTGGGCCGTGCTCGAATGGGAATGCGCGCTCAAGCGGTCCGAGGACGGCGCGCGCGAAGGCGCGCCCTTCATTCGCGATCACATCATTCGCGTGACCGAGCGTCCGTTCGACGATTTCGCGGCGAGCGGTGTCGATCGGGACGCGATCCGTGCGCTGCTGGGGCTTTCACCGCGGCAGGACTGAATTCGAACTCGTCGGTTGGGAATAGGCGTTTCATGGCTCGGCACGCGCTTCGACTTGGCATGGTGGGTGGCGGGGAAGGCGCCTTTATCGGCGCGGTCCACCGGATGGCCGCGGCGCTTGACGGCGATTGGCGGCTGGTCGCCGGAGCCTTTAGCACGGACGAAGGGCGCAGTGCGCGGACCGGCGAGGCACTGGGGCTCGACCCGCGGCGCGTCTACGCATCGATCGCGGCGATGATCGCGCGGGAACGCGCGCTGCCTGCCGGGGAGCGCATGGATGCGCTGGCGATCGTGACGCCCAACCATCTCCACGCGCCGATGGCGATCGCCGCGCTCGATGCCGGTTTCCATGTCTTCTGCGAGAAGCCGATGGCGATGAGCGTCGCGGAAGCCCAGGCCATCGGCGAAGCCGCCGGGAGGAGCGGGTGCCGCTTCGCGCTGGCCTTCACCTATAGCGGCTATCCGCTCGTCGAGGAGGCGCGCGTCAGGATCGCGCGGGGCGATCTGGGCGCGATCCGGCTCGTCCAGGTCGAGTATCTGCAAGGCTGGCTCAGCCTGCCCATCGACGGCGATGGCAACAAGCAGGCCGAATGGCGGACGGATCCGGCGCGCGCCGGGCCTGGCGGATGTCTTGGCGATATCGGCACGCATGCCTTCCAGCTTGCCGAGCATGTCTCCGGATTGCGGGTGGAGGCGGTGTCCGCCGATCTCGCCACCCATGTGCCGGGCCGCCGGCTCGACGACGATGTCGGCGCCCTGCTGCGTTTCGCGGGCGGGGCGCGTGGCCTGCTCAAGGCCAGCCAGGTGGCGGCGGGCGAGGAGAATGGACTGAAGCTGCGCATCCATGGCGAGCGCGGCGGCATCGAATGGGCGCAGATGGAGCCCAATACGCTGATCCTGCGCTGGCTCGACCGCCCGACCGAGATCCTGCGTGCCGGCGGGCCGGAGCTGGACGTCTGCACGATGCGTCTGCTGCGCACCCCGTCCGGCCATCCCGAAGGCTATGTCGAGGCTTTCGCCAACCTGTATCGCGCCCTTGCCGCGGCGATCCGTGGCGGCGGGGATCGCTGGTTTCCCGGTGTTGCCGATGGGCTGCGCACGATGCGGTTCATCGAGGCGGTAGTCGCCAATGCGGCATCGGACCGGAAATGGACAAGGATTGATCCGGGAGAGAAAGAATGAAGCTTCTCGTGTGCCTGGGAGCGGGAAGCGTCGCTGCAGCGGCGCTGACGATCGCGAGCGTTCCCACCGTCGCGCAGACCGCGGCCCCCACGCCGCCGCCTGCATTCAATGCCTGCCGCGCCTGCCATACCGTCGAGAAGGGCGGCAAGAACGGCGTTGGGCCCAATCTCCATGGCGTGGTGGGGCGGATGGCCGGTACCGGGCCCGACTTCAACTATTCGCCGGCGATGAAGAACTCGAAGCTGCGCTGGGATGAGAAGACGCTCGACGAGTATCTCGCCGCGCCGGGCAAGAAGATCCCCGGATCGCGCATGCCCATCGGCATGACCGATCCGGTGAAGCGCGCGGCGATCATCGCATATCTCAAGGCCGGGAGCGGCAAGTGACCGGTGCCGTCACCCGCAGGACGGTGCTCGCCACAGGCGCGGCGGGCGCGGCCTCATCGGCGATGGCGATGACCGGGGGCAGGGGCGGCCAGGGCTCGAACGCGGCGCGCTTCTCGCTCGGCTTTGCGCCGCACGAGGGCAGCTTCGCCAGTCGTGGCGGGCTGATCGAGCAGATCGCCTATGCCGCCGATCAGGGTTTCACCGCCTGGGAGGACAATGAGGCGCGCAGCCGCCCGATTGCCGAGCAGGAGAAGATGGCGAGGGCGCTGTCCCGGCGCGGCATGAAGATGGGCGTGTTCGTCGCCAGCATGCCGAAATGGGCGCAGTCGCGGCCGCTGCTCGGCGCAAATGACGATGCCGAGCGCGAGGCGTTCCTGGCGGACATCCGCACGTCGATCGAGGTCGCCAAGCGCCTCGACGCCACGCGCATGACCGTGGTCACGGGCTTCATGGATCCGAAGGTGCCGGTCGATATCCAGACCGCCCGCGTCATCGACGTGATGCGCCGGGCCGGCGACATCGTCGTGCCGCACGGGATCGCGATGGTGATGGAACCGCTGAACACGCGGACCAATCATCCGGGCGTGTACATGCAGACGGTCGCGCAGGGCTATGCCGTCGCGCGGGGCGTGAACAGCCCGGCCGTGAAAATCCTGGCGGATCTCTATCACGAGCAGATCCAGTCGGGGAATCTGATCCCGACGCTCGAGATGTGCTGGAACGAGGTCGGCTATATCCAGTTCGGCGACAATCCCGGCCGCAACGAGCCGGGGACCGGCGAAATCAACTATGCCTCAATCGTCCGCTGGCTCCGCTCCCGGCGCTATGCCGGCGTGATCGGCATGGAGCATGGCAATTCGCTGCCGGGCCGGGCGGGTGAGGATCGCCTGATCGCAGCCTATCGCCAAATCGATCGACAAGGAGGGGACGTATGACGCGTATGCGCTTGGCGGGATGCCTTGCGGCGGGGCTGGTCGCGATGACGGGGGTGCTGGCCTTTGCCCAGGAGAAGCCCGGCTTCAGGGATACGCCGATGCTGCCGGACGGCAAATGGCGGGTCCATGACGCCGACCGGCCGGCGCCGGCGGTGACCACGCCGGCCGCGATGCCGGGCGGGGCGCCTTCCGATGCGGTCGTGCTCGCGGCCGACGCATGGCAGGCCGAAGCCGCGCCCTGGCACGTCGAGAATGGCGTGATGACGGTTCCGGCCCGGGCACAGGGCGCCAGGGAGAGCAATCTCGTCTCGCGCCAAGGCTTTGGCGACGTCCAGCTTCACCTCGAGTTCCGCGCGCCCAACCCGCCGTCGGGCACGTCGCAGGACCGGGGCAACAGCGGCGTCTGGTTCATGCAGCGCTATGAGGTCCAGATCCTCGACGGCTATCGGAACCCGACCTATGCCGACGGGACGGTGGGGGCCGTCTATGGCTGGAAGCCGCCGCTGGTGAACGCCGCGCGCAAGCCCGGCGCGTGGCAGAGCTACGACATCCTGTTCGAGCGTCCGCGCTTCGCGGCGGACGGGAAGCTGCTGCGCCCCGCCTATGTCACGGTTCTGCTGAACGGCGTGCTGGTGCAGAACCATCAGGCGCTGCTGGGCACCACGGTCTGGCGCAAGGTCGCCGGCTATCAGGCGCATGGCGACGCGGCGCCGCTGCTGTTGCAGGATCATGGTTCGCCGGTTTCGTTCCGCAACATCTGGGTGCGCCCATTGCCCGAGGCCGCGATCGCGCAGGACCTTCCGGGAGAGGCGAAATGATCGATCGCCGGACGGCGCTCGCCGGGGTCGTAGGCATGTTCGGCGCGGCGGCGTTCGCGCCGCTCGCCCGCGCCGCCCGTGCGGGCAGAGGGTCGAACGTGCCCGCGATCAGCGAAGGGCCGCCGAGCGTAGCGGTGTTCACGCCGCCCCAGCGCGCGCTGATGACCGCGCTCAGCGAGCGTGTCCTTCCCACGACCGACACGCCGGGAGCGATCGCGGCGGGCGTGCCCGCCTTTATCGAGAAGCTGCTCGCCGACTGGGCGAAGCCGGCAGACCGGGTTCCGATCCTGGCCGGGCTCGACGCGATCGAGGCACGGAGCCTGCAGGACTATGCGGTCGCGGGCGCACAGGCGACCGCGGAGCAGCAGGATGCGCTCCTGACCCTTGCGATGAACGGCCAGCTGCCATTGGGCAAGGCCTTTTTCGAAGCGTTCCGGCAGCTCGTCATCGCCGGCTACTACACGTCCGAGATCGGCATCACCCAGGAGCGCGAATATCTGCCGGTGCCGGGCGAGTATGACGGCGCCTTCCCCTATTCCCAGGTCAACAAGGTGTATTCCGCATGATCGTCAGCCGTAGAAACCTGCTCGCGGGCGCCGGCGGTGTCGCCGCGCTTTCCCTTGCCGACGCCATGATCGCACCGGCATCTGCCGCGCAGATCGAGGCGATCGGGCTCCAACTCTACACGGTCCGCGACATCTTCGCGAAGGATCCGGTCGGCACGCTCGAGCAAGTCGCGCGCATCGGCTATCGCGAAGTGGAATTCGGCGGCGGCGGCTATGACGCCATGGATCACGCGCTGTTGCGCGGGACGATGGACCGGCTCGGCCTGAAGGCCCCGTCGCTCCATATCGGCTATGACGCGCTGCTCGGGCAGTTCGACCGATCCGTGACGATGGCGAAGGCGCTTGGGGCCGACACGGTCGTGCTGCCCTATATGACCGACGAGCACCGCACCGAGCAGGGCTGGCGGGCGGCGTTGCCGAACTTCAATCGCTTCGCCGCAGAGCTGAAGAAGGCCGGGCTCGGCTTCGCCTATCACAATCACGATTTCGAGTTCACGAACCGGCCCGGTGGCACCAGCCTGTACGATCGCTTCCTCGGAGAGACCGACGCCGCGCTCGTGAAGGTCGAACTCGATCTCTATTGGGCGGCGCATGCCGGCGAGGATCCGGCGTCGCTGATCGATCGGCTGTCGCAGCGGCTCTACGCCTATCACGTCAAGGACATGCGCGCGGATCGCAGCATGGCCGCGGTGGGGCAGGGCACCATCGATTTCGCCGGGCTCTTCAAGCGGAAGGGAAGTGCCGGCGTCCGGCACTTCTATGTCGAGAATGATCGGGCGCCCGCGCCCTATATTCCCGACATCACGACAAGCTACCAGGCGCTGCGCGCGCTGCGTTTCTGACCGGACGGAGAGGGGGAATCATGGTGGCGACCAACAGGTTCGACGCGATCGTCATCGGATCGGGAGTGAGTGGCGGGTTCGCCGCCAAGGAACTCACCGAAAAGGGGCTGCGCGTTCTCATGCTCGATCGCGGCGTGATGGTCGAACATGGCGAAGGCTATGCCTATGACGGCAAGCCGGCCTATGAGATTCCGGCGCGCAACATGATGCCCGCGGGCCTGCTCGAGAGCGATTATTTCATCGCGAAGCACGGCTATGTTTCGCCGAGCAACCGAGCCTTCTACAACGACGATCGGCTGAATCCCTATGCCTTTGACGAAGGCAGCAAGTTCTACTGGATCCGGCCCGGCGCAGTGGGCGGCAAGTCGCTGATCTGGGGGCGCTGGAGCTTCCGCTGGAGCCCCGCGGACTTCGAGGCGAACAAGCGCGAAGGGATCGATGGGGACTGGCCGATCCGTTATGACGACCTTGCGCCCTGGTACAGCTATGTCGAGAAATATATCGGCGTGTCGGGCTCGCGCGAGAACCTGCCCTATCTGCCGGACAGCGAATTCCAGCCGCCGATGCCGATGAACATCGCCGAGAAATGGCTCAAGCAGCGGCTCGAGACGCAGTTTCCCGGCCGCAAGCTCATCCATACGCGCCTGTCCAACCTGACCGAGGACAAGCCGGACCAGAACCGGACGAAATGCCAGTTCCGCAACCAGTGCGGCAACGGATGCTCGTTCGGCGCCTATTTCTCGACCCAGGCAGTGACGCTGCCGGCCGCGCGCGCGACCGGTCGGCTGACCTTGCGTGCGGATGCGGTGGTGACCAACCTCGAATATGACGCCGCGAAGAAGCGCGTGACGGGGGTCCGGTTCATCGATGCGAAGACCGGAAAGGCGGAAGTGGTCGATGCCGGGCTGGTGTTCCTCTGCGCGTCGGCGATGGCCTCGAACCAGATCCTGCTGAATTCACGCCCGGCCGGCAACGGGCGCAGCCATTTCGATGCCAGCGGGACGCTCGGCAAATATGTGATGGACCATATCTTCCGGGTGTCGATCGACGGCGACATACCGGGGATGGAGGAGTTCATCGAATATGGCCGCCGGCCCGGGGGCGTCTACATTCCCCGTTTCCGCAATCTCGACGGGGACGAGGGGGCGGGCTTCAAGCGGGGCTATGGCTATCAGGGCAGCGCCCGGCGCGACCCGGCGCCGCCGGTCGGCTTCGGCGCGTCGATGAAGCACGGGATGCGCAAATATGGCGGCTGGAAGTTCGGCATGGGCGCGTTCGGCGAATGCCTTCCCTATGAAGACAATCGCGTGTCGCTGCATCCGGACAAGGTCGATCGCTTCGGTGTGCCCCTGATGCGCTTCGACGTGCGATTCCGCGAGAACGAGCTGCGGATGATGTCCGATGCGCGCATGCAGGGCGAAGCGATGCTCAGGGCCGCGGGCCTGGCCAATGTCAGGAGCTATGAAGACGAGCATGTGCCCGGCGACGCCATCCACGAAATGGGCGGTGCGCGCATGGGCGCGGACCCTCGTTCCTCCGTCCTGAACAAATGGAGCCAGGCGCATGATGCCGCCAACCTGTTCGTCACCGACGGCGCGCAGATGGCATCCGTCTCCTGCGTGAACCCGTCTCTCACCTTCATGGCGCTGACGGCGCGGGCTGCAGACCATGCAGTCAAGCAGTTCCGGAGCGGCTGACGGCAGGCGCCGCCGCCCGTCATTTCCTCCGCGCCACGATATAGGGGCGATTGTCGTTGCCCCTTGTCGCATGGTTCTCGGTGACGAGAATGTCGAAGCCTGCGGCGCTTATGTGCCGGCTCAGTTCCTCTGCGCGAAATACACCCGCATAGGGTGCCTTTCCGATTGCGCGCATGGCCGGCAGGGCAAGCCGGATGAGCGGGTTCATGTCTCCGACGCACGGGGTCTTCGAAATGAACAGGCCTTCGGGCGCGAGCAGGGCGTGGATGTCGCGCAAGGTCCCAGGCAGGTCGCGGACCATATGGAGATAGTTGAAGCCGAGAACCTCGTCGAACCGCACGGCACCGGATGCGAGCGCTTCCGCGGTCGTGGGGCGGAAGACAAGGGCCAGGAGAGGGGCAGCGGCGGCGGCATGTTTCCCGCTGGCGATCGCGATCATTTCCGCGGAAATATCCGTCGCAAGATAGTCTTGCACCGCGCCCGCGAGCAGCAGTGCCGTCGTTCCCGTTCCGCAGCCCAGCTCCAGCACGCTGTCACGCGGCCTCAACAGGGAGCGGGTCCGCTCCAGCGTCCGCTCATAGCCGGCCTGGTCCGCGATCGGGCTTCCGGCGTATTTCCGTGCGGCCCGATCCCAGAAACGGGCGTCGCTCGCGATGCTCATGATGGCAGCTCCTCAGATCCCGACATTGCCGCATTCGGCATAGAAGGGGCAGGAGACGAAACCATGTCGGTGCGAAACGAGCCCGGCGGGGACGAGCGGCCATTGGCGGCGATTGGTCGCCATCTCGGGAATTCGCGGCATTTCGTGCGGGCGGCGACAACAGGCTGCCCAAAGAGATCATCGTATCTTCGAGCGCCGGAGCCGGCTTGCCTAGCTTCGATTCCTTGCCCTAACCATGCTTGAGGAATCCACCAAGGCGGCCATCATCGCCGGACTCTAGTTGAACCGGTGGACCGCCATGATGGGGCTGGCCATCAGGGAGCCGGCGGATGTCTCGTACCGTGTTGCTGCACGCTTTTCTGGTTCTGGCGGCCTTTCCCGTCCCCGCATGGGGCGATGTCCCGTCCCCGCCGCAAGCGACCCCCGCGCAGGAGACAGGGTTGCCCTATATGGGGAGCCCCGCTCCGGCAGAGCTGCAGGTGCTGACGCCGCTGCTGGGGGACTGGAGCATTGCCACGCGCGTGCAATCCGCCGAGTCCCCGGGACAGGAGCTTCGCTTTGCCGGGCAGGCCAGGGCGCGGCTGGCCTATAACGGCCAGTTCATCCAGCTCGACGGCAGTGCCTCGAACGGCAAGGAGCGTGAGGAATATGTCGTGCTGTACCGGTATGACTCCACCCAGCGCGTCTACCGGCGCTGGTATTTCTCGTCGATCGGCCTTGCCAGCGAGTTCGTGGGCCGTTGGGACGGCACGGCGAAGACGATGACCTGGACGCTGCTCAACCCTGGCCCGGGCCGTACGGGCGTGTTGACCGATACGCTTGGCCCGGACGGTTTCTCGACGGACGTCGTCTACAAGGACGATGCCGGCAAGGTCACGCGCCATGCAGTGCTCACCGCGGCGCGCATGGGATCCCCGGCGCCGAACTGATCCGCATGCGTCACCGGCCCATGCGGGGTGGTCGCGAAGCGTCGTCGGTCCAGCGGCGCTCCTGCCTGCGCAGCCAGCCTAGCGCGTGGCCGCCATGGCGATGCGAAGCGCCTCATAGACTCGGTCGCCCTCCATTTGCGCGACATTGAAGCGGAGGAACGGGGCCGCGGATTGCGAGATGCTGAATACATTGCCGGGAGCGAGTATCACGCCCTCGTCCATGCAGCGGCGGGCGATATCGGCGGAGTCCAGCCCGTCGGGCAGGCGGCACCACAGGTAGAAGCCACCCCTTGGCATGGTCCATGGAACGATGCCAAGGCTCGCCAGGCGCTGGGCCGCCTGATCGCGCGAACGCGCGAGGCGCTGCCGCAACTCGCCGATATGCTTGCGATAGCTTCCGCCCGCGAGGACATCCGCGAGCAATTCGGTTGCCATGGGGCTGGGGCCCCCGAAGCTCGTCGCTACCTGGAGGTCGACCAAGCCGTCGATCCAGTCGGCACGGGCCGCGACATAGCCGCAGCGCGCGGATGCGGAGAGCGTCTTCGAGAAGCTGCCGATCCGGATGACGCGATCGAGCCCGTCGAGAACGGCGAGGCGAGGCGAGGGGGAGGGTTCGAATTCGACGAGGATATCGTCCTCGACGATCACCAGATCATGGGCGGCCGCGGCGCTCAGCAATCGATGCGCGGTCTGGGGCGACATGGTCGCGCCCGTCGGATTGTGCAGTGCGGAATTGGTGATGTAGAGCCGCGGCCGATATGCGTGCAGCGCCGCTTCGAATGCGGCGATATCCGGGCCCGACCGCATATGGGGGATGCCGACGATCTCGACCCGATGCGCGCGAAGCAGCGCCTGGAAATTGAAGTAACCGGGATCGTCGATCAGCACCGTATCGCCGGGATGCAGCAGATAGCGGCAGATCAGATCGATCGCCTGGGTGCCGGATCCGGTCAGGAGTAGCTGGTTCGCGCCGGCTTCGATGCCTTCGTCGGCGAAGAGGCCGAGGAGGAGGCGGCGCAGCTTCAGCGATCCGCGCGTGCTGCCATAGTCGCACAATATGGAGGAATCGGAGCGGGCGAGCTCGCGTAGCCCGCGCCGGAGCGCCGCATTCGGCATCCATTCGGCGGGAAGCCAGCCGCATCCCGGCATCGCCATCGTCCCGTCGGCGTCCAGCGACTGGCGGGATACCCAGAACGGGTCCACCGCGCGGTCGCGCCGCGGCCCGATTTCGCCCACCGACAAGGGCGGCATGTTCGCGCCGGTTACATAGAAACCCGAACCCCGGCGCGCCCGGATGACTCCCTCCGCCGCCAGCCGGTCATAGGCTTCGACGACGGTGGACGGCGATACGCCCATCGTCTCGGCAAATGCCCGTACCGACGGCAGGCGATCGCCGGTCGCGAGCGCGCGGCTCGCAATCCTGGTGCGGATCGCATCCATCAGCTCTTCCGTGCGCGTGCCGATGCGCCGATGCGGTTTCAATGGCCTGGCTCATGCATGTGTATGGATCAATTCAACCATACGGTTTCTGTATATTGTAGGGCATTGTTGCTGTCGTGGCCAGTAGTGGCGTCCTATTCCACGCGCCGAAAGCGAGGGAATGATGGAAAGAACTACCGCCGGCTGGGGAAGCGGGCTGCTGGGCGTCGTCATCTTCAGCGGGTCCTTGCCGGCGACCCGCGTCGCGGTTGCCGAGTTCACGCCGCTGTTCGTGACTTCCGGCCGTGCGGCCATCGCGGCACTGCTGGGGGCGGCGTTCCTGCTGGGGCTTCGCCAGGACATGCCGGCGCGTGGAGACCTCCTGCCGCTTCTTATCGTCGCGATCGGCGTGGTCGTCGGCTTCCCGCTGCTGACCGGGTTCGCCCTGCAGCATATCACCGCGGCGCATTCGGTGGTGTTCATCGGCCTGCTGCCGCTGTCCACCGCCGTCTTCGGGGTTCTGCGGGGCGGCGAGCGGCCCAAGCCCATCTTCTGGATATTCTCCTCCATCGGCGCAGCGACGGTTGCGGGCTTCGCGCTCTATCATAGCGGTGGCGGTTCGATGGCTGGCGACCTGTTGATGGTCGCTGCGATCCTGTTGTGCGGGCTCGGCTATGCCGAAGGCGCGACGCTCTCGCGGCGCCTGGGCGGATGGCAGGTCATCAGCTGGGCGCTGCTCCTTTCGTTGCCCGTCATGGCGGTGATCGCGCTCGCCACCATGCCTGCGAGTTTCGCGGACATCGGCTGGCGCGCCTGGACGGGGTTCGCCTATGTCTCGGTGTTCTCGATGATGCTGGGCTTCGTGTTCTGGTATCGCGGCCTCGCGCTCGGCGGCATCGCGGGCGTCGGCCAGCTTCAGCTGATGCAGCCGTTTTTCGGCTTGCTGCTTGCGGGCCTGTTGCTCGGCGAGCCCGTTGCATGGACGATGGTCGCATCGACCGTGATCGTCATTCTCTGCGTGGCGGGTGCCAGGCGCTTCGCTTGAACGCGGCGGCAATCCCGGGCCGCGTCGAGAGGGACGGTGGCCCGGGATCGATCGCGCACATCGGAGCTAGGCGTCGACGACTTGCTGATGCTGCTCGCCCAGGCCCGCGATCCCCAGGGAGACCCTGTCGCCGCTGTTGAGCCAGACATTGGGGTTTTGCCCGAGGCCGACCCCCGGAGGCGTACCCGTGGTGACGATGTCGCCCGGTTGCAGGCTCATGAAACGGCTCAGATAGGACAGGATGAAAGCCGGGCGGAAGATCATCGTCGAAGTCGAGCCATTCTGGAATCGCTTCCCGTTGACTTCCAGCCACATGTGCAGGTTTCCGATGTCGCCAATCTCGTCCGGCGTCACCAGCCAGGGCCCGATCGGACCGAAGCTGTCACAGCCCTTCCCTTTGTCCCATTGCGAGGATTGCAGCTGGAAGGCGCGTTCGGAAACATCGTTGCAGACGAAATAGCCGGCGATCGCGGCCGCGGCTTCGGCCTCGTCGACATAGCGACAATCGCTTCCGACGACGAATGCCAGCTCGACTTCCCAATCGAGCTTGGTCGACCCCCTGGGCTTCAGGATCGGGTCGTTCGGTCCGGAAAGCGCGCTGGTCGCTTTCATGAACACGATCGGCTCGTCCGGAATCGCCGCGCCGGTTTCGGCGGCATGATCGGCATAGTTGAGCCCGATGCAGACGAACTTGCCCGGGCGCGCGACGCAGGCGCCCAGCCTCGCGGTTCCCTCGACCCGGGGGAGGCTTGCCGGATCGAGCGCGCGCAGCCGCGCCAGGCTTTCGGGCGTGACGGTGCTCCCATCGATGTCGGGGATAACGCCGCTCAGATCGCGGATATTGCCCGCGGCATCGAGAAGGCCCGGTTTCTCGCTGCCGATCGGGCCGAAACGCAGCAATTTCATACGCAAAGCTCCTTTGAACGCTTGATCAGTTGGTCCAGCCCCCATCGATCACATGGATCTGGCCCGTCGTGAACGCGGCTTCCGGCGAAGCCAGATAGAGCGCCAGGGCGGCGACTTCGGAAGCCAGGCCGAGCCTGGCCATCGGCTGGCGCGCGACGAAGGCGGCCAGCGCTGCATCATAGTCTCCCGTCGCGCGCAGGCGCTCGTGCAGGGACGGCGTTTCGATGGTGCCGGGACAGATCGCGTTGCACCGGATGCCGTGGCCGACAAAGTCGGCCGCGACGGCCTTGGTCAGGCCGATGACTCCGGCCTTGGTGACGCCATAGGCGAACCGATTGGGGACGCCCTTGATGGAACTGGCGACCGAGGACATGTTGAGGATGCTCCCGCCGCCGCGCGCGATCATGGCGGGCAATGTGGCGCGAACGATCCGATACATGCTCGCAAGGTTGAGGTCATGGGCCAGGGCCCAGTCATCCGGCGAGCAATCGAGGATCGTTCCGCCGGGCACCGTCCCCGCGCAATTGAACAGGATGTCGAGTGGGCCGGTGCGCTCGAGCGCCTCGGCGATCGACGCCCCGTCGCGAACGTCCAGCTGCGCCGTCTCGCAGCCGGCAATGCCGGACAGGCCCGCCAGATTCACGTCCGTTGCCCAGACCATGGCCCCTTCGGCGGCGAAGCGTTCCGCGGTTGCCCGGCCGATGCCCTGTGCCGCCGCGGTCACGAGCGCGGTTTTCCCTGCCAGCCGGCCAGGCTTCGTCATGATTGCCTCCGTCAGATCTTGTAGATGCGTGCCGCGTTGGCACCGAGAATTGCCTTGCGCGCACCGCTGCCGAACGGGGCGAGCAGCGCGTGCGAGATGGCGAGCCAGTCCGCATAGGTGCCCGCCATGGTCAGGATCGGCCAGTCGCTCCCCCAGATCATCCGGCCGGCGCCGAACCGGCGCACGACATGGTCGAAGAATGGCGCGAGGGTGGTCGCGTCGGCGCCCGCGGGGGACTCGGTGAGCAGCCCCGAGAACTTGACCGCGACATTGGGGGCGTCGGCCAGGGCGGAGATCGCGTCCATCCACGCGCTGCCGGGCGCATCGCCGATTTGCGGTTTGCCGAAATGATCGAGCACGATCGAGAGATCGGGATGGCGCGCCGCGAGCACCCGGATCGCGGGCAGCTGTGCCGCGCGGACGAGCGCATCGAAGACAAGGCTGTGCCGTGCCATCGCCTGAAGGGCGGGCCGGATCCTGTCGTCCAATATCCATGCCGGGTCGCTCAGATCCTGCAGCATGGGACGCAAGCCAAGCAATTTCGGCGTTCCCGCCAGGGCGGCGATGCGGGCCGGGGCGTCGCCGGCCGCCATGTCGGTCCAGCCGACCACGCCCGCGATCCAGGGATGCAGCTCGGCATGGGCGAGCAGAAATTCGGTTTCCGCCGCGCTGGGGGCCGCCTGGACAAGGATCGCGGCGTCGATGCCATGCGCCGCCAGCAGGGGGGCGAATTCGTCCGGCTCATGATCCCGATAGAGGCCGCCGGCTGCCGGGGTCAGCCAGCCATAGTCGCCGCGTGCCGGCCGCCAGAGATGGAAGTGCGAATCGATGCGCATCTAGCGATCCGCCGGAACGGGCGCGTCTTCGGCGATCAGGCCGGCGTCGCGAAGGGCCAGCCAGAATTGCGACGGAATGCGAAGCCGGTGGAGCTGGATCGTCTCCTCGACCTGCGCGGGCGCTCCCAGGCCCAGGATCACGCTCGCGACGGCGGGATGGGCCAGCGGGAATTGCAGCGCCGCCGCCGCCAGCGGAACCTGAAAGTCCCGGCAATGGGCCTCGAGCCTGGCGACGCGCGCCACTATGTCCGCCGGCGCTTCGCCATAATCGTAGCGCAATTCCCCTCCCTGCATGGTGCCGGTTGCGAGAATGCCGGAATTATAGGCGCCGCCGATCACGACGGCGACCTGCCGATCGAGGCAGCGCGGCAGGAACTGGTCTAGGGCACCCTGCTCGAGCAAGGTGTAGCGGCCGGCCAGCAGCATCACGTCGCAGTCCGCCCGTGCAAGCGCGTCCAGACCGGCCTGCCACTCATTTGCCCCGATGCCGAAGCCCGCAATGGCCCCCTCGTCGCGCAGGCGCTGCAGCGCTTCGAAGCCGCGCCCCTTGGTCAACTGATCGAAATAATGCGCGTTGCGCGCGCCGTGCGTTCTCGCGCCGATGTCGTGGACGAAGAGCAAGTCGATCCTGGCCAGGCCCAGCCGCTGGAGGCTGTCCTCATAGGAACGCAGAATGGCATCATATGTATAGTCATAATGACCGACAAAGGGCAGGGCGGAGCGGAAGCCCTGTCGTTCGGCGCTGCCCCGGAGCGTGGAATCCGCGCGCAGCAACCGCCCCACCTTGGTGGACAGCACGATGCCCGGCCGCTCGCGTAGCGCGTCGCCGGTCCGCCGCTCGCTCAGGCCATGGCCATAATGCGGTGCCGTATCGACATAGCGCATCCCCGCCTGGAGCGCGCACTCGAGCGTGGTCTTCGCCTGGAGATCGCTGATCGGATGATAGAGATTGCCAAGCGGGGCTGCGCCGAATCCGATCTCGCTGACTTCGATCCCCGCGCGGGGAATGGACCGGCGCGGAATCATGGCGCCGGCTGCTCGTCGAGCGCGAAGATCCGCGTCATCGGCAGCCATTTCGGGCCGTCGGGCAGGATGGGTCGCTGATAGGCGCTCATCTCGGCTTCCCACTGCGTCACGATTGGCTGGAGATCGGAATCGAGGGAAGCCAGGCCGGCCGGCGCGATTTCGGCGAGCATGACCAGGCGGTCTGCGGCGCGCCAGATCTCCATGTCGCGATATCCAAGCTGATGGATGGCGCGAATGACCTGCGGCCATACGGCGCCGGGCGCGTGACGCGCCTCATAGGCGGAGATCAGCTCCGGATCATTTTCCAGGTCGAGGACGAACAGGGCGCGCGTCATGCGGCGCGCCCTTCGTGAAGGCGCAGCAGGGCAAAGGCCAGTACGCCGACAAAGGCGAGCATCGGGACGAACATCATATGGTGGATGCCGCCGATGCCCTCGGAGACGATGCCCATGAGGGGCGGGAGCAGCGCGCCGCCGATGATCGCCATCACCAGAAAGGCCGCCCCGCTCTCGGTCTCGTCGTCCAGCCCTTCGACGCCGAGCGCGAAGATCGTCGGGAACATGATCGACATGAAGAAGCTGGTGAGCCAGAGCGCGCCCACCGCGGGCATGCCGGTGGCGATCGCGGCGAAGCCGCACAGCATTATGTTCGCCGCGGCGTAGATCGCGAGCAGCCGCGCCGGCGCGATCCGCTTCTGCAGGAATGCGCCGCTGAAGCGGCCGATCATCAGCATGCCGAGGCTGCCGGAGAGCAGGAACGCAGCGGCGCGCTCGCTCAGGTGCGGGGCCTGTATCTTGGTGAAGTCGATGAAGAAGCTCCAGACGCCGACCTGGGCTCCCACATAGAGGAAGAGCGCCGCGACGGCCGCGAGCAGCCTGCGATGGCGGAGCACCGCGAACATGGAGCGGCCGTTGCCGGGCATTGCCTTGGCCCGATCGAGGACCGGGAAGCGCGTGCAGGCGATCAGCAGGGCGAGAAGGCAGACCACCACGCCGATCGCGACATAGGGACCCTGCACCGCCGCCGCCGCCGCGGACCGCCATGCCGCGCGTTCGGCCGGTGCCATCGCGGCGATCTGGGCCTGGGTCCGTTCGTCCGTGGAGAAGATGAACAACCCGCCGACGATCGGGCCTATGATCGCGCCGACGCCGTAGAAGGACTGGGCCAGGTTCAGCCTCGCCGACGCCGTCTCCCGTGCGCCCAGGATCGTTATATAGGGGTTGGAGGCGGTTTCGAGGAAGGCGAGCCCGATCGCGATCACGTACAAGGCGGCGAGGAACAGGCCGAACATTTCGGTGGATGCCGCCGGGTAGAAGAGGAACGCGCCGCCTGCGTAACAGGCCAGGCCGATCAGGATCGTGTTCTTGTACCCCAGGCGGCGGATGAGCAGGCCGGCGGGAACGGCGGCGCAGAAATAGCCGATATAGAATGCGAACTGGATCAGGCTCGCTTCCGTGCGGGTGAGGTCCAGCGCCTTCTGGAACTGCCGGATGAGCACGTCGTTCAGTGCCGCCGCCAATGCCCAGGAGAAGAAAAGCGAAGTGACGAGCGCGAACGCGACCGCATAGCGGCGCTCGACTATCGGCGGTGCGGCAAGGAACGCGCGGCTGGCCATCTCAGATCTCCTCCCCCGAGGCAGAGCGGAATATGCTCTTTTAAATTTGCGTATTTAAAATACAAGTTCATAGAGAAAAACAATATCAGGATAACCCGATGATCGCGACTTCGACCGGTGACTTCCGCCTGGCGGCGCGGCGGCGGTTGCCGCGCTTCCTGTTCGACTATGTCGATGGCGGAGCCGGGGCGGAGGTGACGCTGCGGCGCAATGAGGCCGACCTGGAGGCCCTGGCAATTCGCCAGCGGGTGTTTCGTGACGTGCGGGAGATCGATCTGTCCTGCACGCTGTTCTCGCAACGGTTTTCGTTGCCGATCGTGCTGGGGCCGGTCGGGTTGGCGGGCATGTACGCACGTCGCGGCGAAGCGCAGGCCGCGCGCGCGGCCGCCGATCGAGACATAGGCTTTTGCCTCTCCACGGTTTCGGTTTGCGCTTTGGACGAGGTGGTTGCGGCATCGTCGAGACCGATCTGGTTCCAGCTCTATGTCATTCGGGACCGCGGCTTTATGCGGGACCTGCTTGCCCGCGCCAAGGCGCAAGGCGTGCGCGCATTGGTGTTCACGGTCGACATGCCCGTTCCCGGGATGCGGCGCCGGGATGCGCATAGCGGCCTGTCCGGATCCTGGGCGGGAATCCGGCGGCTCCTGCAGGCGGCCGGGCGTCCCGGCTGGGCGTGGGACGTCGGCATCCGTGGACGGCCGCATATCCTCGGCAACGTCGCCCCGGTGCTCGGCAAGGCGAGCGGATTGGAGGATTTCATGGGCTGGCTTGCCGCGAATTTCGACCCCGCCGTCGAGTGGCGGGACCTGGAATGGATTCGCGAGGCCTGGGATGGCCCCTTGATCGTCAAGGGCATATTGGACCCCGAAGATGCAAGGGACGCCGTACGGTTCGGGGCCGATGGCGTCGTCGTCTCCAACCATGGCGGGCGGCAGCTCGATGGCGCCCTATCGACTGCGCGGGCGTTGCCGTCCGTGGCGGAAGCGGTCGGGGATCGGCTGGCCGTCCTGGCCGATTCCGGCATACGGTCCGGCGCCGATGTCGTGCGCATGCTCGCGCTGGGCGCGCGCGGGGTCCTGCTGGGGCGCGCCTGGGCCTATGCGCTGGCCGCTGCGGGCGAAGCGGGGGTGGCGCGCCTGCTCGACCTCTTCGCGGCGGAGATGCGCACCACATTGGCGCTGGCGGGCGCACGCGCGATCGCGGACGTCGATATGTCGCTGCTGGACCTGCGCTAGAGGCGCGACGGGCGGATCCCGCCTCGCCCCGCGTTCAGGCCGCTTGCCCGCGACCCGGCGCATACCGGTAGCGCGTGAGCGTTTCCGGCTTCATCTCGATCGAGAAGCCCGGCCTCTCGGGAGGCATATAGGCTGCCGAACGGATCACGCAGGGATCGATGAAATGCTCGTGCAGATGATCGACATATTCGATCACGCGGCCATCGCGCGTGCCGGCGAAGCAGAGATAGTCGATCATCGCCAGATGCTGGACATATTCGCACAGGCCGACGCCGCCCGCATGCGGCCATACGGGCAAGTCGTACTTCGCGGCCATCAGGAGGACGGCCAGGACTTCATTGACACCGCCCAGACGACAGGCGTCGATCTGCACCACGTCGATGGCGTAGCTCATGATGAACTGCTTGAAGAGAATGCGATTCTGGCACATCTCGCCCGTCGCGACCTTGATGGGCGCGATGCCGGCACGAATATGGACGTGCCCCAGCACATCGTCGGGGCTGGTCGGCTCTTCGATGAACAGGGGCTTGGCAAAGGCCAGGGCATTGACCCAGTCGATCGCCTGCTCGACTTCCCAGACCTGATTGGCGTCGATCATCAGCACGCCCTCGGGCCCCAGAACGTCGCGCGCGATCGCGACGCGCCGCACATCGTCCGCCTGGTCGACGCCGACCTTCAGCTTGATGTGGCGGAAGCCCGCGTCGACGGCTTCCTGCGCCAGGCGGCGCAGCTTCTCGTCGTCATAGCCCAGCCAGCCGGCGGATGTGGTGTAGCAGGGATAGCCCTCGGCCCGGAGCAACCCGATGCGCTTCTCCTTGTCGGCGGCGCGGGCTTCGAGGAGGGCGAGTGCCTCTTCCGGCGTGATGCAATCGGTTATGTATCGGAAGTCGATCGCCCGGACGAGCTCGGCCGGCGACATGTCCGCGACCAGGCGCCATACCGGCTTGCCTTCCGCCTTGGCCCAGAGATCCCAGACCGCGTTCACGATCGCGCCCGTCGCGAGATGGATGGCGCCCTTGTCGGGGCCGATCCACCGCAGCTGGCTGTCCCCGGTGATGTGCCGCCAGAAAGCCGCAGGGTCGGCGCGGATCGCATCGAGCGACTGGCCGACCACCAGGGGGCGCAGCGCTTCGATTGCCGCGACGCAAATCTCGTTGCCGCGGCCGATAGTGAAGGTGAGGCCATGCCCGGAGAGGTCCGGCACGTCCGTTTCCAGGATCACATAGGCCGCGGAATAGTCGGGATCCGGATTCATCGCATCCGAGCCGTCCAGGGAAAGGCTGGTAGGAAATCTGATGTCCAGCACGCGCAGGCCGGTGATCACGGTCATTGGTTGGCTTTCTCCGTGACAGGGGAGATCATATGTCGAGCACGAAGCCTTTCATATTGGGCCATGGTAATTTTGTATATGGAAATATGATTTCTAGATAAAATTACGCCGCTTAAGGCCTTGATACCCGGGCTGGCGGGGCATCGCGGGCGCTGCTCGATATGGGTATTCCGTGTTCGCGCAGGTGCTCGGGGGCATGCCGGCGAGGGCGCGCGCGCGGCGGCGCGTGGCGATGTTCGAGCCACGCGCGGGAACGGAATCCGGAAATGCCCGGCGATGCGCGGCCTCGCGCCGCGCCGGCCTAGCTGGCCTTGCGGGTCCTGCGCGGGCGCTTTGGTTCGGGTACGGAAAGGCTCGGTACCACGGGCGCCTCCTGCCGGTCGTACCAGCCCAGGACAGTCGATATGTCGAGCGCGGTGGCCTTCAGGAGCGCCAGCGTCTCCTCGATCGACAGATGCGGGGCATCGTCGATCGCCGCCAGGAACGGAATGGTGAGCGCCGCGACCACCTGGCCGCTGAACCCGAAGATCGGGCAGGAAAGGTCGGAGACGGCGGCCAGCCGCGAGCTGGCGATGGATTCATGTCCCTGCGCGCGCACGGCGGCCAGCCGCTTGGCGAGCTTGCGCGACGGCGCTTCGCCAAGCACGTCCGGCCAGCTCGCCTCGTCCATGAACGCCAGCAGCACATGGCCCGAACAGCTGGTCTCCAGCGCGATATCGGTGCCGAGGCGAACCGCGAATCCGGTCGGCCCCGGGCTTTCCTGGCGTGCGACGATCAATCCGCGGCCGCCATTGACGACCACGAGATGGCAGGACTGCATCGTTGCCGCGGCAAGCGCGCGCATCCGGGATGCGGCCACATAGGTGAGCTCCTGCGCGGGCGTGGCGCGGTGTGCCAGCTCGAGCAGCTTGTAGGTGACGCGATATCGATCGCTCGCGGCCTCCTTGTGCAGCCACCCCCGGCGGTCCAGGGCGACGACCACGCGGAACAGCTCGCTCACCGAACGGCCCAGCCGCTGGGATATCTCGGTGATGGTCAGCCCGAACGGCTCGTCGCCGAGCAGCTCGATCACGTCGATGCCCTTCTCCAGCGCAGGCGCGCTATAGTTGGGCGTGGCGGCCTCTCCGTCCGACTTGGTCCTCTTGGCGACGGGCTTGATCTGCGATGCGGGCTTCGGCGGCATCGGCCTAGGCTAGCGCAGCGCGGACGGCTTGTCATGTCCCGCGCAAGGGAGATTCTCCCATGAGGGTGCCTTCGTCACGCCGGGTCGACGACGAGAAGATGGAAGGTCCTTGCCGCGGGCATGATCACGGCGCGTGCGTTGGCGGCCAGCGCATCTCGATCGACGATCCCGGGATCCTGCACGACGACGCGAATCCGACCGGGCCGACGCGATGCATCGACCAGATTGGCCGCGCCTCCCAAGGCCGCGGCGATGGCGGCGGGAAGCGGAATCCCGGCTTCCGCGCCCGGCTGGAGAGGTGCTGCCGGCGCCGGACGCCCGACGAGATCGCGCATCTCCATCGCCAGCGTGTCCGCGATCCCGCCCACCACGACCTGGAGATTGTTGTCCGCCAGCTTCAGGATCCCGCGCGCCCCGAGCGCGCGCAAGCCCGGCTCGTCCAGCGCCGCCATATCCTCGACACGCAGGCGCAAGCGCGTGGTGCAGGCGTCGATGGTGCGCAGGTTGCTGACGCCTCCCAGCGCGGCGATGATTGCGCCGGCCCTGTCGCCTGCCGGCGCCGCCATCGGTGCGGCCCCTTCCTCGGCAGGCTCCCGGCCTGGCGTCTTCAGGTCGAATTTCAGGATCGCCCAGCGGAAGAGCCCATAATAGATCGCCGCATAGGCCAGGCCCACGGGAAGGAGGAGCAGCGGATGGGTGGCGCGGCCATAGTTCAGCACATAGTCGAACAGGCCCGCGGAAAACCCATAGCCCAGCTTCACGCCGAGCAGGTGCATCACGACATGGGCGAGACCGGTGAGCACCGCGTGCACCACGTAGAGCGCCGGTGCCAGGAACATGAAGCTGAACTCGATCGGCTCGGTCACCCCGGTGAGGAACGAGGTGAGGGCAAGGCTGAGCAGCATCCCGCCGACGGCCTTGCGCCGTCCCGGCGCGGCGGTGTGGTACATGGCCAGGCAGGCGGCGGGCAGGCCGAACATCATGACCGGAAAGAAGCCGCTCATGAAAGCGCCGGCGCTGGGGTCGCCCGCGAAGAACCGCGTCAGGTCACCGGTCTTCCCGGCGTATTCGCCGACGACGAAATAGGCGATGTTGTTGAGAATATGATGCAGGCCGGTGACGATCAGCAGCCTGTTGAGCACGCCGAAGGCAAACAGGCCCCAGCCGCCTGCGGCGACCACGCCGCGGCTCAGCCCGTCAATCCCTCCGCTGATCCAGTCATAGGCCGGGCCGAGCAGCGCCCCGATCGCCAGACCGGCGACGCCGGCGACGATCGGCACCAGGCGCCGGCCGCCGAAGAATGCGAGATAGTCTGGCAGCCTGGTGGTCGAGAAGCGATTGTAGCAAGCGCCGCCGACCAGCCCGGCGATGATGCCGACCGGAACCTGCAGCTTGTCGATCGTCGCGGCCTTCCAGGCAGCGGAGAGCGCGGCGGCGATCGCCTCGCCAGTGCCGGGCGGGATCGTTGCCGGCGGTACCGCAAGGAACACTTTGGCGGCATTGCCGATCACCAGATAGCAGACCACGCCCGCCATGGCTGCCGCACCATTGCCGTCGCGCGCAAAGCCCGTCGCGACCCCGACGGCGAAGAGCAGGCCGATATGCGCGAAGATGGCATCGCCCGCCGCACTCATGAAGGGGAGGTCGAGCAGGTCGGCCTGGCCGAGCCGGAGCAGGAGCCCGGCGATCGGCAGCACTGCGATCGGCAGCATGAGCGCGCGGCCGAGCGGCTGGAGAAGCTGGAGAAGGGTGAGGGGGGACTTCATGCGGAAAGCTCCTCGGCGAACCGACGCGCCAGCGCCCGGACTTCGGCTGCGGATGCGCAGGCCAGCGCTTGCCGGGCATGGCTGGCGGCCGCCGTGACGGTAAGGGTGGTGACCAGTGCCTTGGTGAGCGCCACCTGTGCCGGGGGGACGGAGAGTGTGCGCACCCCCAATCCGATCAGGATGGGCGCCGCCATGGGATCGGCGGCGAGCCCGCCGCACACGCTGACCGGTGTCGAACCGGCGCGGGTGCAGGTTTCCGCGATCAGGCGCAGAACCCCGGGATGAAGGCCATCGAGCATTGCGGCGACCGCGGCATTGCCGCGATCCGCGGCCAGCGCATATTGGGTGAGGTCGTTGCTGCCGATCGACAGGAAATCCGCCTCGGCGGCGATGAGATCCGCGCCGATCGCGGCGGCGGGCGTCTCGACCATCGCGCCCAGGGCCACCGCCGTGTCGCCGCGCAACCGATCGAGCACCGCGCGCACCGCGGCCATCTCATGGGCGCTGGCAACCATCGGGACCATGATGCGCAAGGGCCCCGGAACCGGCAGGCCGAGAATGGCCGACAATTGGGCTTCCAGTATCTCGGGGCGAGACAGCGCGACACGGATTCCGCGAAGCCCCAGCGCCGGATTCTCCTCGGCCGGAAGGCTGAGATAGGGGGCGGGCTTGTCGCCGCCCACGTCCAGGAGCCGCACCGTGATCGGCCGTTCCGGCAGCGCCTCGAAAATGGCGCGGTATGTCGCGCGCTGTTCGCCGATATCGGGGGCAGCTGCCCGCCCGAGGAACAGAAACTCGGTTCGCAGCAGCCCGCAGCCGTCGGCGCCGGCCGCCATCGCTGCCTGCGCATCGGCGACGGAGCCGCAATTCGCCTGCACCGAAACCGATATGCCGTCGGCAGTATGCACCGCCGCGGCGCCGATCGTCCGCGCGCGGGCTTCTACGGCGGCGCGGCGGGCCCTGGCGGCCGCCAATCCTTCGCGTGCGTGCGCATCCGGGTCGACACGCACGAAGCCCGAATCGCAATCGATCAGCAGGCTGGCGCCTTCGGCCACGGCTTCGAGCGGCGTGCCGAGCGCAACGATCATCGGCAGGCCGATACCGGCCGCGAGAATGGCGACGTGCGCGGTGGGGCCGCCCCGGGCAAGCGCGATGCCGGCGATCCGATCGGTGTCGAGCGCCGCGAACTGCGATGGCAGCAGATCGTCGGCAAGCAGGATCGCGCCTTCCGGCGGCATGATCATGTTCGCCCTGGTCCCGAGTATCGCATGGGCGATCCGCTCGCCGACATCGACGAGATCGGCGCCTCGTTCCGCGATGCGGGCGTCGCCCGAAGCGCGCAGGATGCCGGCCTGGGCTTCCGCTGCGGACAGGATCGCGAATGCCGCGCTTTCGCCCGAGTCGATCCGCGCCAATGCCGCATCGATGAGGCTGGGGTCCTCCAGGATCGCCCGATGTGCGGTGAATACGTCCGCCGCCTGCCCTTCGCCCTGGGACTCCGCCTCGAGCTCGGCCCATACCATGCCGATCCCCTGCACGAGGTTGCTCCGCTCGGTCATGACGCCCGCGCCCAGGCGGGTTGGGGCGGGTCGATTGGTGCGCAGCCAGCAGGCGGGGCCGATCGCCAGGCCCGGTGCCGCGCCGACGCCGCCGATAGCGCCTTCGGGCACGATGCTCCGCGATGGCGCGACAGTGGCCGCGGGGACGTCCGTATCGTGTTGCAGCACCGCCAGGACGCGGGTGATCGCCTCGCCGGCATCTGCGCCGTGCGCCACGATGGTTACCGGGGCGCCATGTCGCAGGCCCAGCCCGAGCATCGCGATCGAACTCGCGGCGGAAGCCCGCTGGTCGCCGCTCTCCAGGAAGACTTCCGCCCGCAATTCGCGAAGCGCAGTGGCGATCCGCGCGGCGGGACGGGCGTGCAGGCCGTGCGCGAGCGCGACGACGGCTTCGTGACGTCTCGCTTCGCCGGCTGCCGCCTGTGGGCGGGCGATGCCGTTGGCCGCCGCGCGCGCGCCGATCCGGAGCACCGTTTCGCCGACCGCCACCATGCCGCCGGTATGCCGCGCCAGGATATCGACGCCCGGGCCGGTCACGATGATCGGCGTGGCGGCGGCGCTCGCCCGCAGAGCCAGCTGATCGAGATCGAAGCGGACCAGCGGATCGCCGGCGGCAACCCTGGCGCCGGGCGATACCAGGGCTTCGAACCCCCGGCCCGCCATGCCGACGCTGTCGATTCCGATGTGCATCAGCAGTTCCACGCCTTCGGCAAGGGCGAGCGTCACGGCATGGCGGGCGGCATGAACGGACGAGATCGTCCCGGCGCAAGGGGCGTGCAGCATGTCGCCGATCGGCTCGATCGCCAGCCCATCCCCGACCATGCCCTGCGCGAACACCGGATCCGGGATCTTCTCCAGCGGGATCACCCACCCGGCGAGCGGTGCGCCGAGCTCGACTTCGATCATCATCGTTTCCCCTTGTCCTCGGTGATGGTCACGGCGCCCGCCAGCCCGGTGGTCTGGCCGGGCGCGAACTGGACCAGCAGCACCACCGTCCGCGGTCCCTCTCCCGGGTGCCAAGGCATGGCGAGGGGGCCCGGCGCCTGTTCGTGTTTCTCCGCGGCAAGAGCGCCATCCATCCAGACCTCCGCGCGGCCGACGATGGCGGCGAACCGAAGTGCGCCACCCGCGCGGCGAACGGCGCGGCGCGGAGTGACGGTCGCGCGATAGGCACGCCAGCCCGCCCTCGCTTCGGGTGCGAGACTATCGCCCGGCGTGACGAAGGCCCATGCATTATTGTCTCCGTCGCGTGGTGCAAGCGAGGGATCGGGGCGCTCGGACAGTGCCGGCGATCGCCGCCAGGCCGCGATGGCCTGGAACTGCTCCTCCGCCGCGACTTGCGCGCGGGGCGCGCGTGGCACCTTCTCCACGATCGCCCCCGCCGGGCGAAGCGACGCCGCCTCCGCGCGCACCGACAGGGGGCCCGCGCCGGCATCCGCCCGCACGATGACCTGTGCGAGCCCATGGAAGAGCGATCGGGAAGGTGCCTTCTCGGAGGCATGGCTGTTGGGGTCGCCATTGCCGACGCCGATGATCGTGCCGCCGTGCACGGTGAAGTGGGCGAGGCAATCCGCATCGGGGACGTGCCGGCCGAGCCGGTCGACCGCATCGACGGTGAACGGCTGGACGTCCTCGCCGTCCGCCACCATCTTCCGGCGCGCCGGCGTCAGCCTGAGCGCAACGGGCTTTCCCACGGTCTCGTGCACCGCGCGGGCGACTTCGCGGCCGGCGCGATGGGCGATCGCCTCGATCCGCCCGGGCGCATAGGGCAATGTCCATTCGTTGCCGTTGATGCGATCGACGCGCGCCTCGCCGATCGTCCGGCCATTCAGGCGCAGCGTCACGCTGTCCGCATTGCTCGTGACCAGCAGCTTCATGGGCTGGCCTTCCCGGCCGGGCCAGGTCCAATGGGGCGCGATCGCCACGACGGGGACATCGTCGCGCCATTGGGCACGGCGGATGTCATGCGCGGTCTTGGGAAAGCCGCACAGATCGAGGATGCCGAAGAAGCTCGACGTGGTCGGCCAGGCGAAGGGCGTCGGTTCGCCATGATAGTCGAAGCCGGTCCACACAAAGCCGCCGGCGACGAAGGGGCGGCCGGCGATCTCGGCCCAGCTTCGGCGATGGGTCGCGCCCCAGTCGGCGGCTTCGGTGTCGAGCGAGGACAGGACATGGGCCGCCGGATCGCTGGCAAAGGCGCCGCGCGTCATCATCGCGCTGGTATCCTCGGAACTGAGGATCGGCTTGCCCGGGTTCAACCGATGATAGCGGTCATAGTCGTTCGGATAATAGTTGAACCCCATGACGTCGACGACCTGCGACACATTCTCGGGATCGTAGAAGGCGCCGTTCATGGCGGCCGTGGTCGGGCGATCGGGATCGAGGCGCCGAACGGCCGCGACCATCCGGCGGACCATTTCCACGCCGGCATGGGTGCCCTGCATCGGCTCCTCGTTGAATACCGACCAGAGCATCACGCTGGGGTGATTGCGGTCGCGCCGGACCATCCATTCGAGCTGGGCGAGATAGTCGGGCGCGGGATTGAATCTCCGGTTCTCCGCCATCACCAGGAAGCCCATCCGGTCGGCGAGATCGAGCAACTCGGCGGCGCAGGCGTTGTGCGAGCAGCGGATGGCGTTGCAGCCCATGTCCTTCAGCCGCGCCAGGCGCCAGGCGAGCAGGGCGTCGGGCACGGCCACGCCGACACCGGCATGATCCTGGTGGAGGCAGACGCCCTTCAGCTTGATGCTCCGGCCGTTGAGCGACACGCCCAGATCGGGATCGAAATCGATCGTGCGAAAGCCGATGGCGAGATAGCGCTCATCGGCGGGAGACCCGGCCCGGATGACGCGAACCACGAGCCTATGGAGCGCCGGACGTTCCAGCGACCAGAGGCGCGGTTGGCCTGCGGCGAGCGTCAGATTCGCCTCGCCGTGCCCGAGTGCAGCCACGCGGGCCGCGATGCGGGTGCGCGCGGTCTCCTGGCCTTCCGGGTCCAGCAACACCGCTTCGATCGCGACATCGGCCTCTTCCGCCGCTACGCTTTCGAGCGTTACCGACACGGGCAATTGCCATTGGCCGTCCTTGCCGCGCACCGGGCGCGCATGGATGCCGTCCGTGGCGATCGATACCGCCGGGCGCCGGGCCAGCCAGACATGCCGATAGATGCCGGCGCCTTCGTACCACCAGCCTTCCATCACGGTGGCGTCGACCCGCACGGCAATGACGTTCAGGGCATCGCCGAACCGGGCGAAGGGCGTGATGTCGACATGGATGCCGGTATAGCCGGACCAGCTATGGGCGACGACATTGCCGTTGACCCAGATGGTGGCATTGGTGGCGATCGCGCCGAACTGCACTTCCAGCCGCCTGCCGCGATCCGCCTCGTCGAGCCGGAATGTCCGCCGGTACCAGCCGATGCCGCGCTTGCGATAGCCCTGGCTGACATTGGCGGTCTCGACGACGGGCTGAAAGGACGCCCAGTCGTGCGGCAGCCCGACCTGCTGCCAGTCGCTGTCGTCGAAATCGAGCGCCGCCGCGCCCGGCGCGGTGCCGGCCTTCACGCTCAGATAGGTGTCGTTGTGCGTCACCGGGGCGGCGGCCGGCACTTCGCCTTCGTGGAAGCGCCAGCCGAGATCGAAGCAGGTCCGCGAGGGATCGGTCTCCGGCAAGGGCGAGGGCAGCAAGTCGCTCGGCGGCGGCATGGGCGGCCCGAAGCCGGCATGCGCAGCGCGCGGCATTGCCGCCGCCGGTGCGCCGGCCAGGATCGTCGCGATCCCGGCCGAGCCGCCGAGGAGGGCGCGCCGCGTGCAGTTCATGCGGCGCGCCTTCCGTCGATCCAGGTTCCGCAAGGCTTGAAGTCGCGGTCCAGCTGCACCCAGTCCGCGCGGAAGCCCGGTGCCAGGGTTCCCCGCTCGCGATCGAGGCCCAGAAAGGCTGCCGGATTGGTCGATGCCAGCGCCGAGGCGGTTTCGCCGTTCAAGCCAAGCATTCCCACGCTGTTCGCGACGGCGCTCGCCATGTCGAGATCGGCGCCGGCAAGCGTGCCGTCGTCGTAGAGGGCCTTGCCATCGGCGACGCGGATCTGCCTTCCCTGCAGGACGAAATCCTTCTCGATCGCGCCGACGGAAGGCATGGCGTCGGTGACGAGCATCATCCGCTCGGGTCCCCGCGCGCGGATCGCGATGCGCAGCATGGCGGGGGACACGTGCACGCCGTCGACGATCAGCCCGCACCAGGGCCGGGGATCGTCGAGCGCCGCGCCGGCAATTCCGGGCTCGCGATGATGCAGCGGCGGCATGGCATTGAACAGGTGGGTGACTCCCGTCACGCCCGCCCCGAATGCGACACGCGCTTCCGCATAGCCCAGGTCGGTATGGCCGGCGCTCACCCTGACTCCGGCGGCGACGAGCGCCGCGATCGCGCCGGCATCCGCGCATTCGGGCGCGAGCGTCACCATGACCACGCCGCGATGCGGCCTGGTGAGAAGCGCCACCATTTCCGCATCGAGCCGACGGAAATGCGCGGAATCATGGATGCCCTTGCGCCGGGGGGAAAGGCACGGCCCTTCGATATGGATGCCGACGACGCCGGCTATGCCCGCGGCGATCGCCGCATCGCTCGCCGCAAGGGCCTGCGCAATGCGATCGGGGCGATCGCTGATCAGCGTGGGCAGGAAGGCCGTGGTTCCGAAGGCGGCATGGGCTGCGGCGATCCTGGCGATGCCGTCGACGCTGGGATCGTCGTTGAACAGCGTTCCGCCGCCGCCATTGACCTGGGTGTCGACAAAGCCCGGCATCAGCCATCCGCCGTCGAGGTCGATGGTGCCGCCGGCCGTTCCCCGCAAGGGGGAGAGCGCTGCGACGCGCCCGTCCGCCACATGGATTTCCGCGCCCTGCCAGATCAGCCCGTCGACGACCACATTGCCATTGCCGAAGCGATAGAGGCTCATTGGGTCCGGGTGACCTTGGCGAGATAGGGCGGCTGGTCGGGATCGAGCCCGCGCGCGCGGGACAGCCGCTCGACAAGGCCATAGAAGCTGGCGAGCTGGAGGATCGGCTCGAGCGCCGGATGCATCGCTTCGGCGGGGAGCGGCGAAGTCCCTCCGGCGCGCGCCGTCAGCACGATCGCGCCGCGCGCCCGGAATTCCTCCGCCATCGCGGCGACGCCATCGCCCGCGACATCGGAGGTCGCGAACGCCAGGATCGGAAAGCCGGGACCGACGATGGTCATCGGTCCGTGGCGGACCTCCGCGGAACTGAACGCCTCCGCCTGGATCGCGCAGGTCTCCTTGAACTTGAGCGCGGCTTCCTGCGCGACCGCGAAGCCATAGCCGCGTCCGAGGACGAACATCTGCCGCGCGGCGGAAAGCGAGGCGACGCCGGCGCTCCAGTCCAGCGCCACCGCGCGGGACAATGCTGCGGGAAGCGCCTCCACCCCGGCGGCGAAATCCGCATCGCCCGACCAGGCCGACACCAATGCTGCCATGGCCACCATGGCGGCGATGCACGACTTGGTCGCGGCGACGGAGCGCTCGGGCCCCGCCCATAGCGGCAGCAGCGTGTCGGCGCACCGGGCAAGCGGGGATTCCGCATCATTGACCATGGCGACGACAGGGATGCCGGCATCCCGCCAGGCATCCACCGTCGCGAGCAGATCGGGGCTGCGGCCGGACTGCGAAATGGCGAGGCACAAGGCGTCGTCCGTCGCCACCCGCGCCGCGAATACCGAGGCCACCGAAGGGGCCAGGGAAGCGACCGGCACGCCGATCATGGTCTCGATCAGATACTTCCCATAGGTCGCCGCGTGATCCGAGGATCCCCGCGCGCAGGTTCCGACGAGATGGAGCGGCCGGTTGCGCAACCGTGCTCCCAATGCGCCGAACGCCTCGCGATTTTCCGCGAGCTGTCGCGCGACGGCCATCGGAATTTCCTGAGTTTCCTGCCACATGAGGCTGGGCGTCGTCGAAATGCTGGTGGTCGTCACTGATTAGAGATCCGTGAGTTCGGCGACGAAATCATACGTATCGCCGCGATAATAGGATTGCGTGTATTCGACGGGCCGGCCGTCGCGCAGGAAGCCGCACCGCTCGATCAACAGCCCGGGCGTGCCGGCTTCGACACGGAGCAGGCGCGCCTGGGAACCGGTGAACGGCACCGCGCGCAGCCGCTGCAGCGCCCGTACGGGGCGATGGCCCGTAAGGGCGAGGGCCGCATAGAGCGATTCCGAGACGTCATCGATCCCGCCCAGGCAATAGCTGGGGACGGTGGAGAATTCGACCGCCATCGGCGCGTCGTCGGCGATCCGGACGCGGTGGAACCGCATCACGGGCGCGCCTGGCGACAGGTTGAGCTGCATCGCCTCCACCGGGGTAACCGCTCCCGCGGCCCGGAGAATCCAGGCACTGCTCGGCAACTGGCCGCGCGCCGTCATCTCCTCGGAAAAGGAACTGATCCGGGAGAAGTTCTGCTCGATGCGGCGGGTTACCGTCGTGCCCGCACCTTGCTTGCGCGTGAGCAATCCGTCTTCCGCCAGTTCGGCAATGGCCTTGCGGATGGTGATGCGCGACACGCCATATTCGGCCGCGAGATCGCGTTCGGGCGGGAGGGCGGCACCCGCTTCCAGCCGCCCCTCCGTGATGGCCCGGCGCAGCAGGTGCGCGAACTGCGCGTAGAGCGGCTTGCGGTCGCGCGGCAGGAGCTCGCCCAGTCGCGCGTTGCCATCCAGCTGGGCCAGGGATGCCGGCGCGGGCGCGGCGTGCACTCCGGAGCCCTGGAGGGCGATGCCGGCGGTCATGCCCGGAACCCGCCCGGCCGGCGTTCGCACATCCTCGGCGGGCGGTTCGACAAGAGACCAATCGCGCGCCCCGCGGGCGCTCGGCGGATGCGCTGCGATCGTGCGATCGGGAACTGCGCAGACATGCCCGTGTCGTTCATTTTTCCTCTCATCCGGCTCGAATCGCCCGGCGCAACATCAGGGGAAACCGGGCAAATGTCATGCTTCATTTTCATACACAAAACAAATTTCCAGAAATCCGTTGCGTGATTGGTTCGTTCGTGGTTACACACTGGTCCCAAGGCGTCCCGGTGTTGGATTCGGCAGAATCGACCAGGAGAGGCGTCAGAGAGACGTTCTGTATCCGCAGGGAATCTGGGCTGGCGCTGCCAGTCCTGCGATGCAAGCGAGGGGGGTTATATCAATGAATCTACGCCTGAAATTCCTGATCGGCACGGCGCTGACCTGTGCCGCAATGCCTGCCTGTGCGCAGGATGCCGTGCCGTCGCAGCGTGAAGACGGTTCGAACGGCGAGATCGTCGTCAATGGCATCCGCAAGAGTCTTCAGGACGCGATCGAGACCAAGCGGCGCGCCGATTCCATCGTCGACGTGATCAGCGCCGAGGATGTCGGCAAGCTGGCCGACAGCAACGTCGCCGAATCCCTTGCCCGCCTGCCCGGCGTGACCGTCGACCACCAGTTCGGCGAGGGCGAGCAGCTGTCGATCGCGGGCGTGGAGCCGGCGCTGAACCGCTTGACCATCGACGGCCATTCCGTCGCCTCCGCCGATTGGGGCGGCAACCCCTCCGATCGCTCCAGCCGCTCGTTCAACTATTCGCTGCTCTCGCCCACCATCATCAGCCAGGCGGTGGTCTACAAGACCCCCGAGGCGCGGCTTCAGGAAGGCGCGATCGGCGCCAGCGTGGACATCGTCACGCGCAAGCCGCTGGACCTCGATCCGAACACCGTCGCGGTGACGGGCGGCGGCGAGTATAACAGCCGGGCGAAGCGCGGCAGCTTCCGCGGCTCGGCGCTGTACAGCTGGCACAATGCCGACAACACGATCGGTTTCCTGGGCGCGGTCAATTACGACAAGGAGCAGCTCAGCCGGGCGGGTTCCGCAGTCTATTGGTATCGTACCGGTGATGCCCTTCTCGAACGCTATGCGCGCGACGGCTCGGGCAACATCATCTATGGCACGGACGGTCGCGTCCCCGGCGGTCCGACGCTGAACGGCCAGCTGCCGAACGCGGCGATGATCGCCGAGTTCGGCAAGGCGCGGGTGGCGTCGTTCCTCGCCCGCGAATTCTTCCGGCAGGAGCGCGAGCGCATCGGCTTCTCCGGCGCGCTCCAGGTCCGCCCGGCCGACAATCTGACGCTCACCGCGACCGGCCTCGTCATTCGCGGCAATTACGACAATCTGTCGAACTCCGAATATACCTATGGCTATGAAGGGTCGCTCCTGCAGAGCGCGACCTATGCGAACGGGATGGTGACCTCGGCGACTTTCGCCGGCATCACCGGCAATGGTGCCACCGGCCAGCTCGACACCAATTTCCGCCGGACCCGCGTCAAGAACGACTCGATCGCGCTGATGTTCGACTGGAAGCCGGGCGCGTGGGAGATTTCGGGCAATTTCGGCGCAACCCGTGCGTCGGGCGGCAAGGATCCCGAATATCTGCTCGACTTCCGCACGAAACAGGGTTTCACGTCCGGCACCAACGGCAAGAATACCTATGTCAACTGGCAGTTCCCGGCGAGCGACGCGTCGCGCTGGCTGAGCAATTTCACGGCGCTCGGCGGCGAGAACCAGAGCGAGCCCGCGGTGCTCGCGGCCAATGGCGGCCGCCCGTTCTTCGGCCGGCAGATCGGCGGCATCACCTTTGCCGAGAAGACGCGTGACGCGGAGATCTTCGGCCAGGCGGATATTGCGCGCAATGTCAGCCTGGGGCCGATCAACCGCATCCTGTTCGGTGCCCGCTACGTCAGCCACACCAACAGCAGCACCACCCTTGGCGGCGCCGCGTTCACGAACCAGAACTTCACGCTCGCCGATCTGAACCCCTATGTCCTCGATGCCGACCTGTACAACGGCCTGGGCGTGAGCGGGAACGGCACGCCCTATGCCACGCTCGACAGCGACGCGATCCGGCGGACGCTGGAGAAATACGGCACGATCAACGTGAATCGCGGCCTCGCCAAGGACCGGTATTTCCGGGTCAAGGAGAATATCCTCTCCGGCTATGTGCAGGCCAATTTCGAAGCGGGCCGCTTCCGGGGCAATATCGGCGGCCGCTACGTCTTCACGCGCGACCGCTCGCAATTCTACGTCCAGAGCGGCGGCATCTTCGCGCCGACCATCGTCACCACCGACGACAACCGCTTCCTGCCGGCGGCCAACCTGATCTTCCAGGCGGGCGAGAACGTCATGCTCCGCGGATCGGCCGCCAAGGTGATCGCGCGCCCGCGCTATTCGGACCTTGCCGGCTCGCTCTCGCTCGACGACACCACGCGCAGCGGCAGCGGCGGCAATCCGGGCCTGAAGCCCTATGCGGCGACCAATTTCGGCCTCTCGGCGGAATGGTATTTCGCGCGGGCGAGCTATATCTCCGCCGAGATCTTCTATCGCGACGTCTCGAACTATATCGGCAACGAGACGCAGGACGGCGTCCAGATGACGAACACCGTCACCGGCCGGACGCTGACCTACTCGATCTCCCGCCCGGTCAACGGCGGCAAGGCGAAGGTCACCGGCTTCTCGCTGACGGCCAATGCCAATCTGTTCTGGGGCTTCGGCATCCAGTCGAACTATACCTTCACCGATGCGGATACGGGCCTGCCGACCGGCCTTCCGTTCCTCTCGCGCGATGTCTTCACGATCGTGCCCTATTTCGAGAAGGGGCCATTCCAGGCCCGTGTCAGCTACAATCGGCGTTCGAAATATTTCTATCGCTTCGGCCGGCAGCAGTCGCAGGACTATACGGACGGCTATCGCCAGCTCGATGCGTCGGTCTCGGTCAACCTGACGGACAAGCTGCAGGTCAGCGCTTCGGCATCCAACCTGCTCGACGAAACCTATTATCAGTACAGTTCGGATCCGAAGTTCCCGACTGCGGTGTACAAGAATGGTCGCGTATATTCGCTGAGTGCGTCGCTGCGCATGTAGGCACGTTCCGGGCGCGGCGGCATCGTTGCCGCGCCCCGTTACCTGGGTGTTCCCTGATGCCGGTGTCTCTCCAAGTCTGGCATTCAAACCTCGCCGCCCGCGGTACGCTGCGGGCGGCTTTTTGTGCGTCTCGGCATGCTCTGCGAATCCTGGCGCAGCCGCAGGAAAGGATTTTCCCCGATGAATGAACGCCGTCGTGCCGGACTGATCCTGCTCGCGTCGCTGGCGCTCGGCATGCCGGGCGTGGCGGCGGCGGATCCCCTGCCGCTGGTGCCGCTGCCGGCGTCGGTGGTTCCCGCCAAGGGGAGCTTCACCCTGGGTCCGGACGTGCGGATCGGGACGGAACCGGGCGATCGGGGAGCGGCCTCCGCCGCGCGCCTGCTTGCGGCGCAACTGAAGGCCGTCCGCGGGTTTGCGCCGGTCCAGGTCAACGGCAAGGCGGCGGTGCGCTTCGTCCGCGACCGGCGGATACGGGGGAAGGAGGCCTATCGGCTGACCGTGGATGCGAGTGGCGTCACCATTGCCGCGTCCGGCGATGCCGGCCTGGTCTGGGGCGCGATGACCCTGGCGCAGCTTGCGAGCCCGGACGGGCGCTTCGGCCAGCCGGCCACCATCGCCGGGATCGTGATCGAGGACATGCCGCGCTTCGCCTGGCGCGGCCTGATGGTGGACGTCGCCCGCCATTTCCAGCCGATCGAGGAACTCTACATCATCGTCGACCAGATGGCGGCAGTGAAGCTCAACACGCTGCACCTGCACCTGACCGACGACCAGGGCTGGCGCTTCGAAGTGAAGCGCTATCCCAAGCTGGCCGAGATCGGGGGATGGCGGCTGCCGCCTTCCGCCGGCGGTCGGACTGGCGACAAGGTCGGCGGCTTCTACAGCCAGGCGCAACTGAAGGCGCTCGTCGCCTATGCCGCGGAGCGCGGCATCACGATCGTGCCGGAAATCGATCTGCCCGGCCATGCCCAGGCGCTGGTCGCCGCCTATCCCGAATTCGGCGTGTTCGGCGACCGGCCGCCGGTGAGCCATGACTGGGGCGTCAATCCCTATCTGCTCAATCCGGGTCCGGAAGGCGTCGCGTTCGTCAAGACGGTGCTCGACGAGCTCATGGCGGTCTTTCCCGGGACCTATATCCATCTCGGGGGCGACGAGGCCATCAAGGACCAGTGGCAGCGCAGCCCGGCGGTGCAGGCGCAGATCGCGGCGCTGGGCCTGAAGGACGAGAATGCGCTGCAGAGCTGGCTGATCGACCAGTTCGGCGCCTATCTTGCGAGCAAGGGGCGGCGCCTGATCGGCTGGGACGAGATATTGGAGGGCGGCCTTCCGCCTTCCGCCTCGATCATGTCGTGGCGGGGCGAGAAGGGAGCGGTCGAGGCGGCCAATGCCGGTCACGACGTGGTGCTCTCGCCCGCGCCGATACTCTATCTGGACAGTCTGCAGAGCGACCGCGGCGACGAGCCTCCGGGCCGGATCACCATCCAGTCGCTCGAGACGGTCTATGCCTATGAGCCGCTGCCTGCGGGCGTCGCGCCCGACAAGGCGCACCATGTGCTGGGTGCCCAGGGCAATGCATGGAGCGAATATCTGGTGACGCCCTATCAGGTGCAGCACATGCTGTTTCCGCGCGCCGCCGCGATCGCCGAAATGGGCTGGACCCCCAGGCAGCGTCGCGATTTCGCGGACTTCGTGCCGCGGGTCGACGTACAGATGATGCGTTGGCGCCGGGGCGGGGTGGAAGTCGCGGACAGCGGCTTCGCGGTCGGCTTCAAGCTCGACGGCACGCGCGGAGAGGCGCTGCGCAAGGGCAGGGTCAGGCTCTCGCTGGCAAGCCAGATCCGGTACGGCGCGATCCGCTACACCGTCGATGGCAGCGAGCCGCAGGCGTCGTCGCCCGCCTATGCGCAGCCGCTGGACATCGCCTTCGGCACGACGATCCGCGCGGCCGGCTTCCGCGAGGACGGCACGCCGATTGCGGCGCCGCGCCGCTTCGAGGGGACGCGTGCCGCCTTGCTCGCCCGGACCGCGTCCGAAATGGTCGCCTGTCCCAAGGGCGCGCTCGGGCTGCGCGTGCCGCTCGCCTCCGAGGCGACGGCCAACCAGCCGGCATTCAACGTGAACCTGTTCGACACTTGCACGGCCTATCCCGCCGCGCCGCTCGACATCGCGCGCGCCTTCGTCGTCGATGTCGCCCGCCTGCCGCGCCATTACGGCCTGGCCCATGATTTCAAGGCGGTGCGCGCGCACTATAACGTCACGCCTTTCGGGGAGCTCGTGGTGCAGGTGGGATGCACGGACAAGGATGCGAAGCCGGTGGTCGCGGGGACCTTCCCGCTTCCGGATCCCGACAAGGCGCCGCAGCGCTTTACCTTCCGTGGCGCGCTGCCCAAGGGCGCCGGCGATCGCGACATCTGCTTCCAGTTCACTGCGCCGACTTCCGGCCCCTTCTATGCCGTCGAGAAGGTGCAACTGATGGAGCAGGGCGAATGAAGTGGCTTGCCGCGCTCCTGCTCGCGCTGGCCCCGGCGGGAGCGTTCGCCGCGCCGAAGGCGATAACCCGGCTGGACACCGGCTGGCAGGTGCGGATCGCGCCTTCGGACAAGGCGGCCGCCGCGGCGCATCCCCGCGCGGCGCGCTGGATCCCCGCGACGGTGCCCGGCAGCGTGCAGCAGGATCTGATCGCGGCCGGACTGGTGCCCGATCCCTATCGGGGCACCAACGAGGGCGCGATCCAATGGGCCGGCCTGACCGACTGGGAATGGAAGCGGACCATGACGGTGACGCCCGCGATGCTCGCGGCCGACCATCTCGACCTGGTCTTCGACGGTCTCGACACCTTTGCCGAAGTGCGGGTCAACGGCACGCTGCTGCTTGCCGCGGACAATGCCCATCGCCGCTGGCGCGCGGATGCGAAGCCGCTCCTGCGTTCGGGCGTCAACGAGATCACCGTGGTGATCGCCTCGCCGATACGGCGGCTCCAGCCGATGGTGCTGGCCGAGGCGCATCCGCTTCCCGGAGAGTATGACAGCGCGTTCGGGGACGAGCCGAAGGGGCGCCAGACCTCGCCCTATATCCGCAAGCCCAAATATCAATATGGCTGGGACTGGGCCCCGCGCATCGTGACCGCCGGCATCTGGCGGGAAGTGCGGCTCGAGCAATGGGACGCTGCCCGGATCGATCGATTCAGGGTCGAGCAGGAGGCGCTTTCCGATGCCGAGGCGCGCCTGCTGGTGCGGCTGGAGGTGGTTGCGGGAGCCCCTGGTGCGCGGCGGGTGCGGTTGGTGGTGACGACGCCGGCCGGCGAGACCGTGACGGTCGATCGTTCCATCGCCCTGGCGCCGGGAAGGAACCTGGTCTCCGTCCCGGTCGCCCTTGCCGATCCGAAGCGCTGGCAGCCGGTCGGCTATGGCGAGCAGCCGCTCTACCGCGTCGAAGCGGAGCTGGAAGGCGCGGACCGCGCCGCCACCCGCATCGGCCTGCGCACCGTCGAGCTGCTGCGCGAGGGCGGCGCCTTCGGCTTTCGCATCAACGGGATTCCGATCTTCGCCAAGGGCGCCAACCTCATCCCGTTCGACAATTTCCCGGCCCGGGTATCGGCCGGGACGATGCGGTCGATCCTCGTCGATGCGCGGGCGGCCAACATGAACATGATCCGGATCTGGGGCGGCGGCTATTATCTCGACGACGCCTTTTACGACGCGGCGGACGAGCTCGGGATCCTTGTCTGGCAGGACTTCATGTTCGGCGGCGCGGTGACGCCGCCCGACGCCGCCTTTCGGGACAGCGTGGCGAAGGAGGCCGACGAGCAGGTCGCCCGGCTGGCCAATCATGCGTCGATCGTCCTGTGGGCGGGCAACAACGAAGTCCTGTCGGGCTGGGAGAACTGGTCGGACCGCAAGGCTTTCAAGCAGGCCGTGGGCCCGGAAGAGCGCGAGCGGATCGGCGTCGGCATGGCGGTGCTGTTCGACCGGGTGCTGCGCGACGCAGTGACGCGCAACGCGCCGGGGATTCCCTATTGGCCGGGCTCGCCCTCGACCGACTATCGGGGGCCCGTCGACACCGATGCGAGCGGCGACCGGCATTTCTGGGATGTCTGGTCCGGATCCAAGCCCTTCGAGCGCTATCTCGATTCCTGCCCGCGCTTCATGTCGGAATATGGCTTCCAGGCCATGCCCGGGCTCGCGACGATCCGCGAATTTGCCGGGGAAGGGCCGCTGGCGCCCGACAGCCCGGTCCTCAAGGCGCACCAGAAATTCCTGGCGGGGGAGGGCAATGCCCGGCTCCAATTCTATATCGACCAGCGTCTGCGCCCCGCCCGCGACTTCGCCGATTTCGTCTATCTCAGCCAGGTGAACCAGGCCCAGGCGATCGGCATGGCGGCGCTCCATCACCGTGCCTGCCGGCAGGTGACGATGGGATCGCTCTATTGGCAGCTCAACGACAGCTGGCCGGGGATTTCCTGGTCGAGCATCGACCATGCCGGCCGCTGGAAGCTGCTCCATTTCGCCGCGCGGCGCTTCTTCGCGCCCCAGGCGATCGTCGCCGAGCACAAGGACGCGGCGACGCGCGTCACCCTGGTGTCCGATGCGACCGCGCCGATCGCGGCGCGCTGGCGCGTGCGCGCGATGACGATGGACGGGCAGCCGCTCGGGGAGCGGGCCGCCGCGATCGACCTGCCGCCGCTGGCAGCAACCGAAGTCGCACGGATCGACGATGCCGCATTGTTCCGCGACGCGCCGGCCCGCGCCAGCTTCGCGGTGGCCGAGCTGCTGATCGGCGGACAAGTCGTGCATCGCACCATCGTCGAGCGCGCGCCGCCCGGGGAGATGGCCTATCCCGCGCCGGGCCTGCAGGCGCGCTGGAGCGGTGACAGCCTCACGCTGTCGGCCACCGGGCTCGCCCGCGCGGTGATGCTCGACTTCGGTACGATCGCTGCCCAGCCGAGCGACAATGGATTCGACTTGCTTCCAGGCGAGACCGTGACCGTCACCATCGCGTCGCGGGCCGGCCGCGCGGCGCTTGCCCGCGCCCTGACCCTGAGGAGCCTTGCGCGATGATCTGGCTTCTGCTCGCCCAGGCCGCGCCGGTTACGCCCGATCCGGTCGTCGAGGCAGTCGCGGCGATGACGCTGGAGGAGAAGGCGGCGCAGCTCCAGTCGACGGCACCCGCCGCGCCCGAGGCGGGGCTGCCGGCCTATGACTGGTGGAACGAAGGCCTGCATGGCCTCGCGCGCAACGGGCCGGCCACGGTGTTTCCCCAGGCGATCGCGCTGGCGGCGACCTGGGATGCCGATCTGCTGCGCCGGGTGGGCGACGTGGTGTCCACCGAGGCGCGGGCGCGCTTCAATGCGCGGCCGGCCGGCTCCGATCGCCGCATCTATGAAGGGCTGACGATCTGGTCGCCCAATATCAACATCTTCCGCGATCCGCGCTGGGGCAGGGGGCAGGAAACCTATGGCGAGGACCCCTATCTGAGCGGCAGCCTGGCCGTGGGTTTCATCCGCGGCCTGCAGGGCCCCGATCCGCGCGCGCCCAAGGTGATCGCCACGCCCAAGCACCTCGCGGTGCACAGCGGTCCCGAGGCGGGTCGCGACGGCTTCGACGTGGATCCCTCGCCGCGCGATCTCGAGGCGACCTATCTCCCCGCCTTTCGGATGGCGATCACCGAAGGCAAGGCCCGATCGGTGATGTGCGCCTACAACGCCGTGCACGGGGTCCCCGTCTGCGCATTGCCGTCGCTCATGGTGGAACGGGTCCGGCGGGACTGGGGGTTCCAGGGCTTCTCCGTCTCCGATTGCGATGCCGTCGCCAACATCCATCTGTTCCACCATTATCGCCTGGGCGGGGCCGCGGCATCCGCGGCCGCGCTGACGGGCGGGACCGACCTCAATTGCGGCTCCGCCTATGGCGCGTTGCCCACCGCGGTGCGCCAGGGCCTGCTGCGCGAGGCCGAAGTGGATGGCGCCCTCGTCCGGGTTCTGTCGGCGCGGCGCGACCTGGGGATTGCCTTTGGCGCGCACTCGCCCTGGTCCGCCATCCGGCCGGAAGAAGTCGCGACGCCGGGCCACCGCGCGGTCGCGCTCGAAGCGGCGCGCAAGTCGATCGTGCTGCTGCGCAACGAACATGGGCTGCTGCCGCTCGATCCGCGTACCCGATTGGCGGTCATCGGCGCCAATGCCGACGATCTGGGCGTGCTGCAGGGCAATTATCACGGCACCGCCGCAGATCCCGTCACGCCGCTGGCCGGCCTGCGGCAGCGCTTCGCCAGCGTCTCCTATGCGCAGGGCTCGATCCTCGCGGAGGGCGCGCCGGTGGTGATGCCGGGTACCGCGCTGCGGGACCTGCACGCCGAATATCAGGTCGATGGCAAGACGGTCCTGGCACGCACCGAACCCAGGATCGACCTGGACCTCAACCGCGCCGCGCCCGGCCCCGGCGTTCCGGTCACCGGCTGGCGCGGCCGCTGGACCGGGCGCTTCGCGCCGCCGGGCCCCGGCCGCTACCGCCTGGTGCTCGACCAGGCCCAGTGCTGGAAGGACTGCACGCTGCACGACACGGCCACGCTCGCCCTGGGCGGGCGTGTGCTCCATGCGGGAGCGCTGCCCAAGGGGCGCGTGGAGCTGACGATCGACAGCGACGGATCGCCCCAGCCGATCGCGCTCGAACTCGATCATCGCAGCGAGGATGAGAGCATCCGTCTCCTCTGGTTGCCGCCGGCCGAGCCGCTGCTGGCCGAAGCGGTTGGGGCGGCAAGGGCGGCGGAAGTCGCAGTGGTGGTCGTCGGCCTCTCGCCCGATCTCGAAGGCGAGGCGCTGCAGGTCCAGGTGCCGGGCTTTGTCGGCGGCGATCGCACCGACATCGGCTTGCCCCAGCCCCAGGCGCGCCTGGTCGAGGCGATCCGGGCGACCGGCAAGCCGATGGTGCTCGTCCTGGCGAGCGGCAGCGCCGTGTCGGTGGACCCGAGCCAGGCCGATGCGATCCTCGCGCTCTGGTATCCCGGCGAAGCGGGGGGAACGGCGCTGGCCGATACGCTGGCCGGCGCGAACAATCCCAGCGGGCGCCTGCCGGTGACCTTCTATCGTTCGACCGGCGACCTGCCTGCCTTCATCGACTACGGCATGAAGGAGCGTACCTATCGCTATTTCACCGGGCAGCCGCTCTGGGGCTTCGGCCATGGCCTCAGCTACACCCGGTTCCACTATTCCGGGGCCGCGGCGCGGGCCGGCAAGGCCGGCGAGCCCGTGACCGTCACCGTCCGGGTCGCCAATACCGGGAGCCGTCCGGGCGAGGAAGTGGTTCAGGCCTATGTCGTGCCGCCTGCCGAGGACGAAGCGCCGACGATGACCGATCCCGTCCTGCAACGGCAGCTCGCTGGCTTCGCGCGCGTGTCGCTCGCGCCGGGCATGGGGCGGACGGTTTCCCTGGCGATCGATCCGCGCGGCTTGTCGAGCGTCGCGCGCGACGGCACCCGGCGCGTCCTGCCGGGGAAATATCGTGTCTGGATCGGCGGCGGCCAGCCCGGCGACGGACCCGGGCAATGGGTCGAGGCGATCCTTTCGGGCAGTGCACGGGAACTCCCGAAATGATGGACAGGCGCAGCATGCTTGGCGCGGGGTTGGCGTTCGCCGCGCCGCGCCCGTCCTGGGCCATGGCCCCGTCCTTCGCCTCGCAACGCCCTCCCATAAGCGAGCGTCGCTTCACGAGCCCGGCGGTGGAACGCGAGATAGCGCGCGTGTCGTCCCGGATCGGCGATCCCAAGCTCGCCTGGATGTTCGCCAACGCCTGGCCCAATACGCTCGACACGACGGTCATGCGTGCCGGCGAGCAGGACAGCTTCGTGGTGACCGGGGACATCCCCTGCCTTTGGCTGCGCGACTCCTCGGCGCAGATGAAGCCCTATCTCCACCTGGCCAGGGAGGATGCCAGGCTCGCCATGCTCCTGCGCGGCCTGATCGCGCGGCATGCGCGGTCGGTGCTGATCGATCCCTATGCCAATGCGTTCATGGAGGATCCGCTGGCGCGGACCAGCCTTTCCTGGGCCGTCGACGACGATACCGAGATGAAGCCGGGCGTCGCGGAGCGGAAATGGGAAGTGGATTCGCTCTGCTACGTCATCCGGCTGGGCCATCAATATTGGCGCGCGACCGGAGATACGCGCCCCTTCGATGCGACCTGGGCCCAGGCGATGCGGGCGATCGTGCGCACCTTTCGCGAGCAGCAACGCAAGTCGAATCCGGGCCCCTATCGCTTTCGCCGCCAGGCGCCGCAGCCGACCGAGACCTTGCTGTGGGGCACCGGCAATCCCACGCGGCCGATCGGGCTGATCCACTCCGGCTTCCGTCCGTCGGACGATGCCTGCCTCTATCCCTTCCTGATCCCGTCCAACCTGTTCGCAGTTGCCGCGCTGCGCGAACTGGCGGAGCTATGTTCCGAAGCGCGCCCCGATCCTGCGCTCGCGGCCGAAGCCCTGGCGCTTGCCGTGGAAGTGTCCGCCGCCTTGCGCGCGCATGGCACCATGCGCCTGCCCGACGGCCGGCGCGTCTGGGCCTATGAAGTCGATGGCTATGGCAATGCGGTCTTCATGGACGATGCCAATGTCCCGTCGCTTTCGGGCCTGGCCTATCTGGGCTGCGCGAAGCCGAACGACGCATTGTGGCGCAGGACGGCGGATGCGGCATGGAGCGCGGCCAATCCCTGGTTCTTCAAGGGGCGCGCCGCCGAAGGCATTGGCGGGCCGCATGTCGGAAGCGGCCAGGTCTGGCCGATGTCGCTGATCGTCCGCGCGCTGAGCGCGAGGGATGACGCGACGATCCGGCGATGCCTGAAGACGCTTCGCGACACGGATGCGGATACCGGCTTCGTGCACGAAGCCTTCGACAAGGACGATCCCTCGATCTTCACGCGCAAATGGTTCGCCTGGGCCAACGGCCTTTTCGGCGAGCTGATCGTTCATCTGGCGGATGTGCGCCCGCAGATATTGAAGGAACCGCTATGAACCTGTCGCGCCGCCAGCTTTTCGCCGGCACTGCCCTGGGGACCGTTGCCGCGGCCTTGCCGCCCGCCCCGGCGATCGCGCCGGCAACGCCCAACCTCTTCATCGGCACCGGCGGCGATGGCCATACCTATCCCGGCGCCACGCTGCCGTTCGGCATGGTTCAGCTTTCGCCGGACACCGATGTCGAGCGTTGGGATACCTGCTCGGGCTATCATCGCAGCGACACCTCGATCATGGGCTTCAGCCACACGCATTTGTCGGGCACCGGCATCGGCGACATGCTCGACGTGCTCGTGGTGCCGACCCGGGGGCCGCTGCATCTGTTGCCGGGCCCGCTCGCCGATCCGGATGCCGGCTATCGCCAGCGCTTCTCCGCCGAGCATGCCGAGCCGGGCTATTACCGGGTGACGCTCGAGAGCGGCGTGCAGGCGGAGCTCACCGTCACCGAGCGCACCGGCTGGCATCGCCACAGCTTCCCCAAGGGCCCCGGCCATATCCTGATCGACCTGTCGCATATGATTCGCGACAAGTCGGACCAGGGGTGGCTCGTCGACGACGCGCATCTCGCCCTCGATGCCGACGGCACGCTTACCGGCGGCCGCCGCGTGTTCCGCTGGGCCAAGGGGCGGCGGATCTTCTTCGCCATGCAATTCTCCCGCAAGCCCGATCGCATCGCATTCTATGGCGACGAGGATGCCGAGCAGCCGGCCGGCGCCGAGCGTGTCGCCGGCAAGCGCGTCAAGGCGGCGCTGTTCTATGACGATGCCGGCGCGGCGCCGATCCTGATCCGCTGCGGGATCTCGGCGGTGGACGTCGCCGGGGCCCGGGCGAACCTGGCGCCGCACGCGACGCACTGGAATTTCGATCGGGTGCGGAACGCGGCGGCGGCGCGGTGGAATGCGGCTCTGGGCGGGATCGCGGTCGAGGGCGGCACGCCGGACCAGCGCGTGGTCATGGCTTCCGCCTTCTATCACGCGCTGCTGGCGCCCACGCTGCTTTCCGACGTCGATGGCCGCTATCCGGGGCTCGACGGGAAGATCCAGCAAGTGCCGGCCGATGCCGCTGCCTATAGCAGCTATTCGCTCTGGGACGTCTATCGCGCGCAGCTGCCGCTGCTCACGCTTGTCGCGCCGGAGCGGAGCAAGCACTTCGTCGACGATCTAATCCGCCAGACGGCGCAGTCGCCCTTCGGCCCGCTCGTCTGGCCGCTCCAGGGCAAGGAGACCGGCACCATGATCGGCTGGCACGGCGTGGTGCCTCTCGCCGAGGCACAGGCCAAGGGCATTTCCGCCGATTATGCCGCGGCATGGCCGGCGATCCGGCGTCGCAGCTTCGACTTCTCCGCGCCCGACAAGGACAACAGCCTCGGCCGCGACCTGTACGATGCCAAGGGATATGTGCCGGCGGACAAGGTCTTCGAGAGCGTGAGCCGGACCCAGGAATATGCCTATGACGATTGGGCGTCCTCGCATCTCGCGCGCGCGGTGGGGGCGGGGGAGGATGCGGAGCGGCTGCGCAGACGCTCCGGGAACTGGCGCAACGTGATCGACGGCAAGATCGGCTTCGCTCGTCCGCGGTTCGACGATGGCAGCTGGTGGCAGCCCTATGATCCGATCCAGCTCGGGCACATGCCCAAGCCCTGGTGGCGCGACTATACCGAGGCGAATGGCTGGCAGGCGACGTTCCTCAACCAGCACGACGTCTATGGGCTGATCGCGCACATGGGGGGCGATGCCGCCTTCGAAGCGAAGCTCGATGCGCTGTTCGACGCACCGTCGACCCTGCCGGCGAATGCGCCGCCCGACATTGCGGGGCTGGTGGGGCAATACGCCCATGGCAACGAGCCGGACCAGCATGCGCCCTATCTCTATGCGTTCACGGGCGCGCCCTGGAAGACGCAGGCAATGGTTCGCCGGCTTTGCACCGAAATGTACCAGAACGCGCCGAAGGGCATTATCGGCAATGACGATTGCGGCCAGATGAGCGCCTGGTTCATATTCTCGGCGCTGGGATTCTATCCCGTGGACCCTGTCGAGGCGGTCTATGTCTTCGGCTCGCCACTCTTCGCGCGCGCCAGCATCGCCCTGGCCCAGGGCCGCACGCTCACCATCGAGGCGCCCGGCAACTCGGCGGCGACGCCCTATGTGCACGCCGTCAGCTGGAACGGCCGTCCCTGGTCGAAGAGCTGGATTTCGCATGCCGATCTCGTCCGGGGCGGAACGCTGCGCTTCACGATGAGCGCGAAGCCCAATCCCGCGTTCGGGCGCGCGCCAAAGGATCGCCCGCCGTCCGGCGGCAAGTTCCCGGCATGAGCCCGGATGCCGGCTTGGTCGCGCACTCGCATGCGCCATTCTCGAAAGGGCCCTGACAGATGACCGACCTCACCCGCCGCGGTCTTGCGGGCATGGGATTGCTGATGGCGGCGGTGCCGGTCGGGGCGCGGGGCCGGGTCGCACCGCCCGCGCCCTGGGGCGCGACGCCGTCGCCGCGACAGCTCGCCTGGCACGCCCATGAGATGTTCGGATTCGTCCATTTCTCGATCAACACCTTCACCGACAAGGAATGGGGCTATGGCGACGAGAGCCCGCGCCTGTTCGATCCGTCGGGCTTCGATCCGGATCAGATCGCCGCGGCGGCGAAGGCGGCGGGGATGCGCGGCCTGATCCTGACGGCGAAGCACCATGACGGCTTCTGCCTGTGGCCGACGATGCTGACCGAGCATTGCATCCGCAACGCGCCGTACAAGGGCGGCAGGGGCGATATCGTCGGCGAGCTTGCAGGCGCGGTTCGGCGGGCAGGGCTGAAATTCGGCATCTATCTCTCGCCATGGGACCGGAACCATGCCGAATATGGCCGTCCGGCCTATATCGACTATTTCCGCAAGCAGGTGGTCGAGCTGTGCACGCGCTATGGCGAGCTCTTCGAATTCTGGTTCGACGGGGCGAATGGCGGGGACGGCTATTATGGCGGCGCGCGCGAGGCCCGGAAGATCGATGCGCCCGCCTATTACAACTGGCTCTCGATCGTCGCGCTGGTGCACCGGTATCAGCCCATGGCCTGCACCTTCGATCCCCTGGGCGCGGATGTGCGCTGGGTGGGCAATGAGAAGGGAGTCGCCGGCGATCCGTGCTGGCCGACCATGCCCGATCATCCCTATGTGCAGTCGGAGGGGAATTCCGGCGTCCGGGGCGCGCCGCTCTGGTGGCCGGCGGAGACCGATGTCTCGATACGGCCGGGCTGGTTCTATCATGCGGACGAGGATGGCAAGGTCAAGGATCCGGAGCGACTGATCCGCCTCTATGACGAGTCCGTCGGCCGCGGGACCAACCTCAACCTCAACATCCCGCCCGACCGGAGCGGACGGATCCCCGCCGCCGACCTGGCGTCGCTGCGCGCCTTTGGTAACGCCATGCGCGCCACCTTCGCACGCGATTTGGCCAAGGGGGCGGTCGCGCATGCCAGCGACGAGCGGGGTGCGGCCTTCGGCGCCGGCAAGGTGCTCGATGGCGATCGGAACAGCTATTGGTCGACGCCGGACGCGGTGCGGACTCCGGTCCTCACGCTGGATCTCGCGCCCGGCACCGTGTTCGACCTCATCCGGCTGCGCGAATATCTGCCGCTCGGCGTCCGCGTGACCAGCTTCGCGGTCGATGCCGAGATCGGGGGGCGCTGGCAGACGCTGGCGAGCCACAGTTGCATCGGAGCGCAGCGCCTGATCCGGCTTTCCGAACCGATCGCGGCGCGCCGCATCCGGCTGCGCATCCTCGATGCCCCGGTCTGTCCGGCGATCAGCGAAGTCGCGCTCTTCCGCCAGGTCGCGCCCGCACGGCTCGCGGCCATCGCGCCGAGCGATCCGTCGATCCTGTCGCGCGCGCGCTGGACGATCGTCCGGGCAAGCGCCGGCGGCGATCCCCGGCGCCTGCTGGACGACGATGCGAGCTCGCTCTGGACGGTTCCCGCGCCGACGCCGGGCCGCCCGGCCGAAATCGTCATCGATCTGGGCGCGGTGCAGCCGCTTGCCGGGTTCACGCTGACGCCCGCCCGCGAGCCGAGTGCCGATGCCGCGCCGCCCCGGGGCTATCGGGTCGATACCAGTCTCGATGGTCGAACCTGGGAGGCGGGAGGCGAGGGTGAATTCTCCAACATCGCCTATGCGCTGGCAACCCAGCGGATCGCGCTTTCGAGCGGCAGGCCCGCGCGCTTCCTTCGTCTCGTCTTCGAGGCGGTGGCGGTGCCGGCCCGCGAACTGGCGATCGCGGATATCGGAGCGTTCGGCAGGCGATGATGGTCGCGTTGGCGGGTGCGCCCCCTCGGCGTCGGGGCCGTCCATGAATATGCTGCTGGAAATCTGCGTCGACGATGTGTCCGGCATCGATGCCGCGGTGGCCGGCGGGGCCGATCGCCTCGAACTCTGCGCGAGCCTCGAACTGGGTGGCCTGACGCCGTCCGCGGCGCTCGTCGAGCGGGCGGTCGCGACGGGGTGCCCCGTGCACATGATGATCCGGCCGGTCAGTGGGGATTTCGTGCTCGATGGCGCGGCGATCGCATTGATGCGGGAGGAGATCCGCCTGGGCGCGTGGTGCGGCATCGCCGGGGTGGTCCTCGGCGCTACGCGGCCGCAGGGCGGGCTCGACTATGATGCGCTGGCACGCTTTCGCGAAGCCGCGCGCGATGTCCGGATCGTGCTGCACCGCGCGATCGATCTCGTCGCGGACCCGGTCGAGGCCGTGCGGCGCGTCGCCGCACTCGGCTACGACAAGATCCTGAGCTCAGGTGGCGCGCCCCGGGCGATCGACGGTGCAGCGACGCTTGCCGCGATGGTCGAGGCGGCCGGAGAGCATCTATCCATCATCGCCGGATCCGGGATCACTTCGGACAATGTCGCCTGGTTGCTCGAGCATACGGGCGTCCGGGAAGTCCATGCATCGGCGAGTTGCCCCGGGCCGGCGCCGCATCCCGATGCCCTGGGCTTCGGCTTCGCGCGCGGACCGCGGAACCGGACCGACGCCGGACGGGTACGCGCGCTGCGCGAGGCGATCGCGCAGTGGAAACGCAGCAGGCGAACCGCGGAGCTTGACGGCCTGCGCTAGGACGCGTCCCCGAAGATCGCGGTGCGACGGTCTCGCGCCGGTCACTCTCGGGCATTGGCGATGCGGGATCGGCGGATCGGGGAAGATGTCGTTGCGGTCGTCACGGCTATCGCGGGTTCGTCGGTCGACAGCGGTGCGCCCTGGCCGTCGATGAGAAATGGCCAGATTGCGAAGAAGAAGGCTTCGGGATCGACCAGTTGCTCGGGCGTTGCGACGCCGGATCGCTTGATCGTTCTCCCGACGATCATGTCCGCCACGATCACCGCCGGCAGCGCCGTCAGGAAGCCCGTTCCGCCGGGGATGACGCCGTTCAATGCCGCGCCGACGACCATCTGCCTTCGTCCCTGCCAGCCTTCCGCCACCGCGCTGAGAGGTGGAAGCCATTTCTTGCCTCGAACGACATCCGCGATGCCATGGTAGATATAGGACGTCGCATCCCTCGGCCGGAAGCGGCCGCCCTGTTCGTCCAGCGCGGCGGCAAGCCGGGCGGCGGCTTCGTCGATGGTCAGGCCCCTGGTGCGGATGCCGCGAGCGGCCCTTGCCAGCGCGGCGTTCACATAGCCCGAGAAATCCATGACATTGAGGCATTCCTGCAGCGATGGATATTTTCGCGGCAGCGTGATCGCCTCCGGATGGCCGACGAGACGCGTGGAGACGCGGCCAATTCCCGGATAGTTCACCTCGACCCGTTCGAGCGGTCGGGCGCTGACGATTCCGCCATTGCGCCAGACCGGGATCGGCATGCTGATCTGTTCGACCCAGTGCCGCAGCGCCGCGGTCACGCCATTGCCCGGACTTTCCTTCTCGTCGCCACGGCTGCCCCAGATGGTGATCAGGCGGTCGACCCGATCGAGCTGGGAAGTTGCGTGCACGGCCAGCAGGTTGGCGATGCCGGGGCTGGCGCCGCAGCCGATGATGGCAGTGATGCCGGCCGCGCTGGCCGCTGCGTCGAGCGCCAGCATGTCGAGCGTGGGCAGGGGATCGTCGGTCACGTCGACGAAGTGGCAACCGGCCGCGATGACCTGGCGGAGCAGCGGCACCGCGAAGCGACTCGCCGGGCCGACGGTCGATACCACGATGTCGTGCTGGCGCAGTATCGCGCCCAGCGCGGCCGCATCCTCGATGTCGACCTTCATGCTGCGCGCACCGCACAGCGAGGCCGCCCGCGCGGCCGCGTCTTCCGACAGGTCCGCGATGGTGACGTCGGAGAAGCTGTGGAAGAGCCTCACGGCCCTGGCGAAGGCCCGGCCGACTTCGCCGGCACCCAGAACAAGCAGTCGCAATTTCGCCCCCTATCGTCAGGACATGAAGAATGTCGCGCCCGCTGCACATGGTGGTTCCGTCGAGCGGGCCGATGCCGTTGTCATGGTCGGGTCGGCACCGCCGCCGGCAGGACTTCCCCAGCCTCGAGGGCGGCCACTTCCCGAGGATCGGGCTGCCGGACGAGCCGGCCGAATTTGGGAGCGAGCCAGCGCTCCAGCCGGTCGATCGTCTCGTATACGACCGGCACCAGCACCAGCGACAGCGCGGTGGAGGTGATCAGCCCGCCGATCACGGCGACCGCCATGGGCTGGCGGAACTCCGATCCCTCGCCAAGGCCCAGGGCCGTCGGCACCATTCCCGCCGCCATCGCCACGGTCGTCATCACGATCGGCCGGGCGCGCTCGTGGCAGGCCTCGACCAGCGCGGCCCGGCGCGGCACGCCGTCCCGTTCGCGCTCGATCGCATATTCCACCAGCAGGATGGAGTTCTTCGCGGCCAGGCCGAGCAGCATCAGGAACCCGATCATCGCCGGCAGCGACAGCGCGAACCCGCCCAGCAACAGGCCCGCGAACGCGCCGCCGACCGCGAGCGGCAATGCGGTGAGGATCGTGACCGGCTTGAAGAAGGAGCGGAACAGCAGGACCAGCACCGCGAAGATCATGCCGACGCCGGCGATCATGGCGCCGATGAAACCGCCGAACAGTTCGGCCATCGCCTCGCTGTCGCCATAGAGCTGCTGCCGCACGCCGGCGGGCAATGCCTTCATGCCTGGCAGCGCTGCCACCGCATCGGTCGCCTGGCCGAGGGTCAGGCCGGAGAAATCCGCCTGGATCGTTGCCCGGCGTTCGCGGTCGATGCGTTCGATGCGGCCGGGGCCGGCCTCGAAGCCGATATCGGCAACCGCGTCCAGCCGGGTCGTGCCGCCGCCTGCGACCGGCACGCGCAGTCCGGCGATCGTCTCGAGATCCAGGCGCGCGGCGGCCGGCAGCAGCGCCCGGGCGGGCAGGTTGCGTCCATCGATCGGCAGCTTGGCCAGATTGGCGTCGATATCGCCGATCGTCGCGACCCGCGCGGTGTCGGCGATGGCCTCGGCAGTAACGCCCAGACGCGCCGCTTCGGCAAGGCGCGGCCGGATCACCAGTTCGGCGGAGGAAGGCGGCTCGGCGGCGCGCACGTTGCGCAGCCCGGCGATTCCCTGCATCTCGTGCCGGATGCGCCGGGCGGCTGCCTCCAATGCCTGCGGATCGCTGCCGACCAGAATGACTTCGAGATCGGCGCCGGTGCCGCTCTGGCCCCCCGGCGTGATGCGAACGTCGCGAATGGCGCGTAGCGCGGGAGCCATCCGGCGCTTGAAGCCAGCCGCGGTGCCGGCGCGATCCTCCCTGAAGACGACGGTCAGCGAACCATTGTGCATCGCCTCGCCGCCGAAGCGGGTGAAGACGGATGCGACGTCCGGATGCCCCTTCAGGATCCGCGTCGCCTCGGCGCTGGCCCGGTCGAGGTCCGCGCGAGTGGATCCCGGTGCCGCCGCCATGTTGAAGACCATGGTCTTCGGATTGCTCTCGGGGATGAAAGCCGTCGGCAGCAGCGAAGCCAGCCCGAGCGAGCCGGCAAAGAACAGGAAGGCGAGCAGGATCGACAGGCCGGGATGATCGAGCGCCCAATCGAGGATGCGGCGATACCAGCCGGGCATCGGCTTGCGCGCGTGCGGCGTTCGCGCCGGCACCAGCAGATAGGCGCACATCAGCGGCGTCAGCAAGCGGGCGACCAGCAGCGAGAAAAGCACCGCGACGGCGACCGTGATGCCGAACTCGCGGAAATACTGGCCGACGATGCCGCCCATCAGCGAGACCGGCAGGAAGACCACGACGATCGCGAAGGTGGTGGCAATGACGGCAAGGCCGATCTGGTCCGCCCCGATCATCGATGCGCGATAGGGGCTCTCGCCGCCTTCGATCCGCTTCTCGATATTCTCGATCTCGACGATGGCGTCGTCGACGAGGATGCCGATCACCAGCGTCAGCGCCAGCAGCGAGACCAGGTTGAGCGTGAACCCCAGTGCGAGCATGATCGCGAAGGTGGGAAGGAGCGAGATCGGCATGGCCACCGCCGCGATCAGCGTCGAACGCCAGGTGCGCAGGAACAGCCAGACGACGAGCGCCGCCAATGCCATCCCTTCGACCAGCACTTCGATCGTCGCGGAGAATTCGGCGCGCGTCTCGTCCGCGCTGGAGACGATCCGCGTGAAGCGGACGCCGCCGCTCTCGCGCGCCAGCCGCTCGATCGCGACATTTGCCGCATCCTCGACACGGATGTCGCTCGCGGGCTTGGTCTTCATGATCTCGAAACCGATGACCGGACGCCCGTCGAGCCGCGCGAAGGATCGGGGTTCGATGCCGCCGTCGCCCACTTCGGCCACGGCGGACAGCGGCACGCTGCGCCCGCCGTCGAGCGGCAGCTCGACTGCGCGGAGGGCTTCGGCGCTGCGCGGCGATGCGAGGACGCGCACCGCCTGCTCGCTCTTGCCGAGTTCCACCCTGCCGCCGGCATTGTCGCCCAGCGCGGTGCGTAGCGCCTGGCTGACCTGCGAGGCGGTGAGTCCATAGGCGGCCAGGCGGTCGGGCAGCAGCGAGACGACGATCTCGCGATTGGCACCGCCCAGCCGGCGGATCGACGAGACGCCGGGAACCGCCTGGAGCGTCTTGGCGACACGGTCGTCGATGTACCAGGAGAGGTCGACGTCGGACATCGGAGCGGCGACCGCATAGGTCAGCACCGGAACGGCATCGATATCGACCCGCTCGACCACCGGGGGATCGATGCCGCGCGGCAGGTCCGCCCGGATGCGGTCGATCGCGGTGCGGACTTCGTCGATCGCCTTTTGCTGGTTCTCGCCGATGCTGAACTCGACCAGAGTGGCCGAATGGCCATTGGTGACGGCGGAGAAGACGTGCTTCACCCCCGGAATGCCCGCAACCGCATTCTCGACCGCGCGGGCGACCTGGGTTTCCAGCTCCGCCGGGGCCGCCCCGCTCTGCGTCACGTTGACGGCGACGATCGGAAAGGAGGTGTCGGGCAATTGCTTGACCGGCAGCGCGAGATACGCCCAGATGCCGGCCAGGGTGAGAAGGGCGAAGAGGACGCAGACCGGAATCGGGTTGCGGATCGACCAGGCCGAAATGGCGACGCTCACGGTTGGCCTTCCACCGGCTTGACGATCTGCCCGGGGACGACCAGGGCGCCTCCACCCAGCAGGACCGGCGTGCCGGACGGCGGCCCGTCCAGCAGCTCCACCATTCCGCCGCCCCGCGCGCCCGTGCGCACCGGCACGCGCGCGACACGGCCCGCCTTGTCCACCGTCATCACCGACGGCCCACCCTCATAGGAGAGTGCCCGTAGCGGGACCGAGCGGACCGACCGCGCTTCGCCCGCAACCGAAGCGGTGGCGAAGCCGCCCAGGCGAAGCCCGGGATGGAAGGGGAGGAGGATGCGGACCCGGCCGAGACGGGTGGCGGGATCCACCCGCTCGCCCAGCCGCCGGACGGTGCCGGTCAGTCGCCTGCCGGATGCCAGGGTAACGGTGGCGGTCGCGCCGGGTGCGAGCCTGGACAGGAGGTGTTCGGGTGCTTCGGCGTCGAGTTCGAACAGGCCGTCGCGGGCGATGCGGAAGGGCGGCTCGGTGCCCGTCCCGGCGACGTCGCCGGGGCGCAGGGAACGCTGGACGATGACCCCCGATACGGGGCTGCGCAGCGTCAGCCGGCCGCGGCGGACGACGATCTCGCGCAGGGCGGCCTGCGCCGACTGCAATTGCGCCTGTGCGGCGCGCGCTTCGAAGCCGCGCTGCACGATCGTCTCGTCGGCGATCACGCCGCGTCCGGTGAGATCCGCAACGCGAAGATGCTCGGATCGTGCGCGTTCCGCCGCGACCTGCGCGCTGGTGCGTTGCGCTCTGAGGCGCGCCTCCTCGCTGGCGAGCAACGCGCCGTCGAGCAGCGCCACCGGCTGGCCGCGACGCACCTGATCGCCTTCATCGGCCAGCACGCGCAGCACCCGATAGCCCGACAGTTCGGGCAATATCGCAGCTTCCTCGCGCGCGACGATGGTTCCCGAAACATCGACACCCGCGCTGATCGGCCGAAGCGCCACGCGGAAGACCCCGACGGTCGGCGGCGCTTCCGCCTCGTCGGCGCGAGGCGCTTCCTTTGCACAAGCGGAGAGCGTCAGTGCGATGGCGGTGACGAACAGGGGCCGTTTCATCATCATTCCCCGGGAAGTGAGGCGGCGCTCGGCAAGGGCTGCCAGCCGCCCCCGAGCGCACGGAATAGGGTGACGGCGCGGCGGAGGGTTTCCGCGCGGGCCGTGGCACTGGCGAGATGTGCGGCGCTGCGCGCGCGTTGGGTCTCGAGCAGCGTGGGAAGATCGTTCAATCCGCGCGCGAAGCGCAGCCGGTCTGCCGCATATGCCTCGTCGGCGCGGCTTTCGGCACGTGCCAGCAGGACGACGCGCGCACGGTCTCCCGCCAGGCGGAGCAGGGACTGATCGGCTTCGGAAAAGGCGGTCTGGACCGCTCGTTCATAGGCGATGACTGCCTGTTCGGCACGAGCGCCCTCGGCGCGCATCTGGGCGAGCAGCCGCGCCCGGTCGAGGATCGGCATGGTGAGCCCCGCACCCAGCGTCCAGAAGGCGCTGACGGCAGTGAGGCCGCCGCCGCGTGTGGCAGTGAGTCCCGCTCCGGGGTTGAGCGTCAGGCGCGGGAAGAGCTCGAGGCGCTGTAGTTCGGCGCGTGCGATCGCGGCCCGGAGGCGCTGCTCGGCCTCCCGCACGTCGGGCCGGCGCTCCAGCAACATGCCCGGCAGCGCCGCGGGCGGCTGGGGAGGAAGATCGAGGCGGGGCGCGATCGGCAGGGTGTCGAGCGCCTTGTCTGCCTCGCCCAGCAGGACGAGGATCGCGCGCCTGGTCGCGGCGAGCTCGGCCTCCAGCTGGGTGGCGTGCGCCTCGGCCTGCGCGACATCGGCGTCGATCCGCGCCACATCGGCGCGCGCCGCCAGGCCGCGATCGGCGCGTGCGTGCATCACCGCCAATATCCCGCGCTGGATCGCCAGGGTTTCCCGGGCCGCCTGGATCTGTGCGGCGAGGCCGCGCGCCGCGAACAGGGCATCGGCGACATCGGCGACGAGCGTTGCCCGTGTCCCCTCCTGTACGAAGCGGGCGGCCGCAAGGTCGGCGTCGGCCGCGGCCCGCGCCGCGTCGCGCCGGCCCAGCAGGTCCAGCTCCCAGGAAAGATTGAATGTCGGCGAGGCGGCCGCGACCGTGGCTCCGGAGGTCACCGACGTGCCCCCGGGGCCGCCGATCAGCACGTCCGGACCGGACAGGCTCTCGCTGCGCTGCACCCCGCCGGTCAGTTGCAGGTCCCCCTGGACCCGGAAGGGGGCGAGCGCAGCCCGGCGGATCGTCTGGGCTTCGCGCAGGCGCGCCAGGCCGAGCCGGACATCGGCATTGGCATGCAGCGCGCGTGCGACGAGATCGTCCAGCTGCGCATCGCCGAACAGCGTCCACCACCGGTCCAGTGCCGCCGGCTCCGGGCTCGGATGCGGCGCTGCCGCCTCGAAGCGCGCGGGGAGGCGCGCGACGGGCCGTCCGATCTCGAGGCTCGGGGCACACCCCGCCGTCGCGAGGACGGCGGGGAGCAGTACCGACGGGATGCGGACACGGTGCATCAGAAGGCCTGGCGGATTCCGAGCATGGCGGACCAGCCCGACATGCGCGGACGGAATTGCGCCTTGGTCGCGCCATTGAAGCCGTCGAAGCGCAGGGACGAGGTCCGGGAATAGCGCGCACCCAGCTCGATCGTGGTCGACTGCGTGGCGGCGATGCCGACGCCCGCGTCGAGGTGCCAGTTGAAGCCCCAGTCCTTGCCCGAATAGCGGCTGCCGGTGGCGGGCGAACCGCTCAGGCGGCTCATGCGCGAGTCCACGCGCGACATGCCGATCCCGCCGCCGACATAGGGCACGACATGCTCGCTCGCCGCGATGTCGAAATAGCCCGCCGCGCCGATGGTGAGCGCCTTGGTCCGCCCGTCCGCAGTGAAGCCGCCCTTGGCCGCCTGCTTCTTGTCGACGCCGGCGGTGGTGTAGCCGACCGTGCCTTCGAGACGGAACGGGCCGGCATCATAGCCGATGCCGAGTTCGCCATTGAAGCCGCGCTTATAGTCGGTGTCGCGCTGGAGCGTGGTTCCGGCGGTGGGGTTGTTGCCCTGGAGGCGGGCATTGGAGTCGATGGACAGGCCGGCCCGCGCCACGCCATAGACGCCGGTCGACGGTTCATCCTGCGCGGCTGCCGGGGTAATGCCGGCTGCGGCAATTGCGAGCGCGGCGAGGGCGCAGTGGCGGAAAGCGGGTACCATGAAAATCTCCTGTCTGCCGAGGCGGCATGATCGCCGCGTCGTCATGCTTCTTCCGGCAGATCGATGGAGCCTTATGGAGGATTCGATGGAGGCTTGATGGAGGGGCGCATTTCGATCCCCGCCGCCTCCACCCAACCTACACAATCAGCGACTAGGGCCAGCCGCAGGAGGCGCGATGAGCGGCAGGATATTGATCGTCGAGGACGAACGGGAAATTGGCGACATACTGGCGCTCTATCTCGACAAGGGCGGCTATCAGACCCAGCGTGCGTTCTCGGTATCCGAAGCGATCCGGCTGCACGCGCAGTTCCGGCCGGACCTGGTGCTCCTCGACATCGGGCTTCCCGGCGGCGACGGGCTGGAGGTGCTCACCACCATCGGCAATCGCGCGGGCACTCCGGTGATCATGGTCACCGCGCTCGACGACGACGGTTCGAAGCTGTCGTCGTTGCGGATGGGCGCCGACGACTATGTGGTGAAGCCGTTCAATCCGGCCGAAGTGGTCGAGCGCGTCCGCGCGGTGCGTCGCCGCGCGCAGGGAGCGAGCCCGCATCGGACGATCGGCATCGGCAGCCTGGTCGTGGATATCGATGCCCATGCCGTGCTGCGCCGGGCGGAGGACGGGAGCGGGCTCGAGCGCCTGCCGCTGACGCCCACCGAGTTCCAGATCTTCGCGCACATGGCCCGCCAGCCGCGCCGCGCCTTCACGCGCATGGAATTGCTGGACGCGGCGTCGCCCGACAGCGATGCCTATGACCGGGTGGTGGATTCGCACTTGTCGAAATTGCGGGCCAAGCTGAATGCCGTCGGATGCGGCGACATGATCGAGCCGGTACGCGGAGTGGGATATCGCCTTTGGCCCGAGCGCTGAACCGCATCGTCACGCGCGTCTGGCTGCTCGCCGGCATGATGACGTTCATCACGATCGCGATGAGCGTCGCGGTCTATTACGGCGCCACTGTCCTTCACCTCCATCAGATCGGCGACAGCATGCCGCCCAAGGCGCGCGCGGAGTTCGAGCGGCTGGTGCGTTCGGGGCAGACCGACAGCGATCGGTTCTTCGATCTCCACGAGCAATATTCGGGTTCGGTGATGCTGCCGAGCGACTGGCTGTTCCTGGCGGTGATCGGCATCGTCTCGACCAGCGTCGGTGGCGGCATCGCCTATGTCTTCGCGCGCAGGATCAGCGCTCCGATCAGCGCGGTCAGCCTTGCCGCGAGCCAGGTCGCGGAGGGCGAGCGCGGCGTGCGGGTCGAGGCAGTCGGCCTGGCAGGGGAAACCGCGGAGCTGGTCGACAGCTTCAACCGGATGGCGGCCGACCTCGAAGCCTATGAGCGCGAGCGCAAGATCCTGACCGCCGGTATCGCGCACGAGCTCCGGACGCCGCTCACCATTCTCAAGGGGCGTCTCCATGGGCTGACGGACGGCTTCATCGACCCGAGCACCGACGAGCCGGAGCGCCTGTTGCGCCAGGTCGAGCAATTGTCGCGTATCGTCGAGGATCTTCGCACGCTCGCCCATGCGGATGCCCATGTCCTCGAACTGGACCTGCGCGTGGTCGACCTCGCCCGGGTCGTGCAGTTCGCGATCGTCGACCTTCGCCCCGAGGCCGAGGCGGCCGGCGTGACGATAGGCGAGGCCTGCCAGCCCGCGCGGGTGCGGGCAGACCCGGTGCGGATGCGCCAGGTCGTGATGAACCTCATCAGCAATGCCATCCGCCATGGCGCGGATGGCAACGCGGTCGAGATATCGGTGGCCGTCGAAGGCGCCGCCGCCGTCCTTCGCGTTGCCGACGAGGGAAGGGGGTTCGAGGAAGGCGACGAACGCCGGCTGTTCATGCCGTTCTGGCGGGCGGCGAGATCGCAGGTCGCGGTACGCTCCGGCAGCGGCCTCGGGCTGGCACTCACCGCGAAGCTGGTCGAGGCGCATGGCGGGCGCATCGTCGCGGCGAACCGATCCGATCGCTCGGGGGCATGTTTTCTGGTCTATCTGCCCCTTTGCGATTGATCCTCCGGCGCGGCCTAATGGAGGCTGATCGCGGCGGGCTCGGCGCGCGGCAGCTTCGGTTTGCGTGCCGCGGCCACGGCGAACATGCAAAGCGTCGCGTAGCACAGCGCCGGGACGGTGAACGCAGTCGCATAGTTGCTGTGTTCCGAGACGAGGCCGACGAGCAGGGGGAGGACGGCGCCGCCGACGATGGCGGTGCAGAGGAGGCCCGAGGTTGATTCGGCGCTGGCGGTGGAGCGTTCGAGCGTGAGAGTGAAGATGACGGGGAACATGATCGAGTTGAACAGGCCGATGCTGAGCGCGACGAAGCCGGCGGTGACGCCGCCGACCGCGAAGACGTAGAGGCACATGGCGGCGGCGATGGCGGTGAACAGCGCGAGCAGGCGGTGCGCCTTGACCCTGGTGAGCAGGAGCGAGCCGACGAGGCGGCCGACCATCGCGCCGCCCCAATAGAAGGCGACGGCCTTGCCGGCTTCCTGGAGCGAGACGCCCGGGATGCCGTCGCTGCCCATCGCATAGCCGAGCAGCGGCACGCCGAAGGCGGCATCCGAATGGCCCCAGATCGCATCCGAATTGAGGAACAGCGCCATCTGCGTGCCGATCGACACCTCGGCCCCGACATAGAGGAAGATCGCAAGCCCGCCGAACAGCGCCCAGCGCGACGAGAAGGCGTCGACGACCAGGTTGGCGATCCCCCGGCGCCCGGCCGTGGAAAGCGGCGCCGCCTCGGTCACCACCCGGCGGCTGAGCCAGAAGAACACCGCGAGCGCGGCGATCAGGCCGCAGATCCAGAAATAGGCGGAATCGATGCCGGCCAGCGCCTGCGCGCGGATTTCCTTCGTGACGACTGCCCCTTCCTTCACTTCGATGCCGGCCAGGAACAGGTGCGCGCCGAGCAGTGGCCCGATGAACGTCCCCAGCGAGTTGAAGGTCTGGCTGAGCGTCAGGCGGAGATGGCTGTAGCGTGGATCGCCCAGCGCCGCGGCGAGCGGGTTGGCCGCCACCTGCAGGATGGTGATGCCGCTCGCCAGGATGAAGAGCCCGAGCAGCACCAGCGTGAACACCGCGAGATTGGCGGCCGCCAGCATCACCAGGCACCCGACGATCATCATGCCCAGCGCGCTCAGGATGGTCGGGATCGACTTCAGGCGCGCGAGCAGCGCCGCTGCCGGGAACGACATCACGCCATAGGCCGCGAAGAAGGCGAAGGCCGCGGCCTGGGCCTGGAAATCCGTCAGCGTGAAGATGCCCTTCACCGCGGCCACCAGCGGGTCGATCAGCGACGTGATGAACCCCCAGGCGAAGAACAGGCACGTCACGATGGCATAGGCCGCCGTCACGCCAGCCGATTGTCTCGTCGTCATTTGTCCCCCCTGAAAATGCTTGTCCCTAGCGTGCGCCGGCCAGGCTGTCGGATGGCAGCAGCTGGGTTTCCCCGGAAAGCCGGGTCACGGCGTAGGTGAATCCCGGGAGGAGCGCGAAGGCACCCACTTCGCCGGCCGCGCTCAGCGCCAGGAAGCCGACCTGCATCTCCCGTATCGCATCGCCGCGCAGGCGGGCGATATGCTCGACCGCTTCCCGGCAGGCGGCCTGGGGCGGAAGGCCCGCGCGCATCGACGCGACCACGCGCGCGGTGCCGACGATGCGGGTGACTTCCTCGCCCACGCCCGTGGACGTGGCGCCGCCGATGCCGCGCTCGACATAGAGGCCGTGCCCCGCGAACGGCGAATCCCCGACGCGGCCGTGCATCTTGTAGGCCATGCCGGAGGTCGTGCATGCACCCGCCATGCGGCCGTCCGCCGAGCGCGCGAGCAGGCCCAGCGTGTCGTGGTTCAGCGCCGAGCCCGGTGGTCCCGGCAACTGGTTCTCGATATTCGCCTGGGGCTTGTATTGCGCTGTCTTCAGCCACGCGCGCCACGCCTTCTCGGCCTCGGGCGTCAGCAGCTTGGCGGTCTTCATCCCATGTTCGATGGCAAGGCGCCGCGCGCCTTCGCCCACCAGCATCGTGTGCGGCGTCTTCTCCATGACCAGCCGGGCGACAGAGATCGCATGGATGATGTCCTCGAGCGCCGCCACCGCGCCGATATGGCCCGCGTCGTCCATGATGACCGCGTCCAGCGTCACGCGCCCATCGCGGTCGGGATAGCCGCCGAGCCCGACCGAATGGTTCGTCGGGTCGGCTTCCGGCACGCGTGCGCCGGCTTCGACCGCGTCGATCAGCGATCCGCCCGCATTGAGGCGAGCGAGCGCCGCGGCGTTCGCCGCGGCACCGAAATCCCAGGTGGAAACCAGTGCGACCGGGTCGCTGCCCCGCACGAAGGCGGAACTCGCACCGGCGAAGGTCGCGCTCGTCAGGCCGATGGCCATGGCGGTACGGCGAGTCACTGCTGTCGTCATGCGCTCTCCTCGATGGCGGTACGCAGGCGGCGGACCAGCGCCGCGCTGGTTCTGCGCCGGGGCCCGGCGGAAAACCCCATGGCCATGCTGCGCGGATCGGGGCGTCCGGGCTGGCTCGCGGAAGCGTGCACCTCGCGCACGCCGCTCACGCGCGCGATCCGGACCACATTGTCGGGGGCGAGGCCCGAGCCGGCGATGACGGACAGCCTGCCGTCCGCCGCCTCCACCATCCGGGCGAGGGTCAGCGCGCCGGCCAGCGCCGTCGCTTCCTGGCCCGAGCTGAGGATCTTGTCGAAGCCCAGGGTGCAGGCCTCCTCGACCGCGGCAATCGGATCGGGAACGAGGTCGATCGCGCGATGCAGCACTAGCGCGGCATCGCGGCTGACCATGCGAAAGCGCGCCAGGGCGCGCGAATCCAGCGTATCGTCCGGGCGCAATGCGCCGACCACGATGCCCGTGGCGCCGAGCGCGAGCGCGTGTCGGATATCTTCGGCCATCAACGCCAGTTCGTCCGTGTCGTAGACGAAGCTGCCGGCGCGGGGGCGGATCATCGCGTGGACCGGGACGCCCGTCGCCACGGCATATTCGATCAGGCCGGGGGAGGGGGTAAGGCCGCCCAGTTCGAGTGCGCCGCACAGCTCGATCCGGTCGGCACCGCCCATCACCGCCGCGGCCACCCCTGCGGCGTCGTCGACGCAGATCTCGAGCGTGACGGCCATCAGCGCTTGCCTCGCCCGCTCATCGAGAAGGGTGCGGCGGCGGGTCCCGTGCCCCATGCCATGTTCGGCCGCGGCCCCATCTCGAAGCGCAATGTGCCGCCGGCCATGATCTCGTCATGGCCCAGCCAGGTGCGGTCGAGCGGCCTGCCGTTGAGCGTGGCGGACTGGATATAGATGTTCGCGGCGCTGTTTCCGGGAGCTTCGATGGTGAAGGTCCGGCCATTCTCCAGCGCCAGCTCGGCATGCCGGAACAGGGGTGAGCCGATCACATATTGGTTCGCGCCGGGCGTCACCGGATAGAAGCCGAGCGCGCTGAACACGTACCAGGCCGAGGTCTGGCCATTGTCCTCGTCCCCCGGATAGCCGTCGGGCGCGCTCGAATAGAGCTTGCGCATAACTTCGCGCACCCTGGCCTGCGCCTTCCATGGCTGGCCGGCATAGTTGTAGAGATAGATCATGTGCTGGATCGGCTGGTTGCCATGGGCATAATTGCCCATGTCGACGATCTGCATCTCGCGGATCTCGTGGATCGTGAAGCCGTAATAGCTGTCGTCGAACTTGGGCGGGCTGTCGAACACGCTGTCGAGCTTCGCGGCAAAGGCCTTGTCGCCGCCCATCAGCGCGATCAGGCCCTGCACGTCCTGGAATACCGACCAGCTATAGTGGAGGCTGTTGCCCTCGGTGAAGGCATCGCCCCATTTGAGGGGGTTGAACGGCGCCTGGAAGCTTCCGTCCCGGTTGCGGCCGCGCATCCACCCGCTCTCGGGGTCGAACAGCTTGCGGTAGTTCTGCGCGCGTGCCGCGAACAGGGCAGCGTCCCGGGGCTTGCCGAGCGCCTGTGCGAGCCGCGAGATGGTGAAATCGGCATAGGCATATTCGAGCGTGCGCGCGGCATTCTCGTTGATGCCGACATCGTACGGAACATAGCCGAGCCGGTTGTACCAATCGACGCCTTCGCGACCGACCGAACTGATCGTCTTGCCGTCCCGCGACTTCGGCCGCCCCTGATCGGTATCGGCATTCTTGCGGATCGCTTCGTAGAGCTTGGCGATGTCGAAGCCGCGAATGCCCTTCAGATAGGCGTCGGCTATGTTCACGGCCGAGTTCGATCCGATCATCACGTCGCGGTGGCCGGGGCTGGCCCATTCGGGGAGCCAGCCCGATTCGTCATAGGTGTTGGCGAGCCCCTGCATGATCTGGCCGTCGACTTCGCGGTGCATCAGCGCGAATAGCGGGAAGACCGCGCGGAACGTGTCCCAGAAGCCGTTGTCGGTGAACATCGGGCCGGGATGCACCTTGCCGTCATAGGGGCTGTAGTGGATCGTCCGGCCGGCTGCGTCGATTTCGTGGAACCTGCGCGGAAAGAGCAGGGTGCGGTAGAGCGCCGAATAGAAGGTGCGCTTCGCGTCGATATCCGGGTCTTCCACCTTGTATCGGCCGAGCAGGGCGTTCCATTCGTCCCTGGCCTTCGCCTCGGTGGCTTCGAAGCTGTCCTTGCCGATTTCGCGATCGAGGTTGAGCGCGGCCTGCTCGGGGCTGATGAACGAAGAGGCGACGCGGACATGGACCTGCTCGCCCTTGCGGGTCTTGAACCCGATGATCGCGCCGACATGCTGCCCTTCGGCCTGGGCGATTCCCGGGTTGCGCTTCCAGCCGTCCCCCCAGGTTTCGGCAATTTCGAAATCGCGGTCGAACTCGGCGACGAACCAGTTGTGGAAATTCCCCGGAACGCCGCCATGATTGTTGCGCGCATAGCCGATGATCCGGCGTTCCTTCGGCAGGATCCTGACCATCGAGCCCATGTCGAACGCGTCGAGCAGGATCCAGCTCTGCTCGCTCTCGGGAAAGGTGAAGCGGAAATGCGCCGCCCGCGCGGTGGAAGTCACCTGGGCGGTCACGTCGTAATCGGCCAGATAGACGCCGTAGCGATAGGGCCGCGCGGTCTCCGCCTTGTGCGAGAACCAGGATTCGCGCTCGTCTTCCCTGAACTTGAGCGGACCGGTGAGCGCCATCAGCGAGAAGGCGCCATAGTCGTTGAGCCAGGGGCTCGGCTGATGGGTCTGCTTGATGCCGCGGATCTTGTGGTCGCCGTAGCGATAGGTCCAGCCGTCGCCCATCTTGTTGGTCATGGGCGTCCAGAAGTTCATGCCCCATGGCACGGCGATCGCCGGATAGGTGTTGCCATAGGATAATTCGAACGACGAATCGGTTCCCGTGAGCGGGTTCGCCAGGTCGGCATGGTCCGGCGCCTGCTGCGCGGCGAGCGGGACCGGGAGCATGGCCAGGGCGAGCCCCAGAATGCGCGTTGCAAATCCCCCCATCCGCATCGTCTCCCTATCCCTTCTCACCGGCGCGGAAGCCGGGTTCGCGCCTCGGCCCAGAAGGCGGGGGCGAACATCTGGCCCGCGCCGACAATGGCCGCGTCTTCGGTATTCTCGTGTATCAGTATCGGTGTCGCGACGTCGCATGCAGCGAGCCCTGCGCGCAGGGCAGGCGCGAAAAGGTCGAACGCGCCGGCGATGCGTCCCCCGAGCATGATCGCCTCGGCGCCGAATCCGCGTGCCCAGGGCGCGACGATGGCCGCGAGATTGGCGCCATATTCCGCGAAGACGGACCGCACGACTTCGTCCTGCCGGGCGTCGGCCGCCATTCTGGCCACATTCTCTTGCGGACGACCGCTCTGCCTGGCGCCTTCGGTCAGAAGCCAGCGGGAAGAGACATAGTCATCGGCGATCCCGTGCTTGAACGGCAAGTTCCACAGGCATCCGCCGGGCGGCACCGCACCCGGCTCCTCCTCGATCACCGGGATGCCGCGATCGAGGAACGCGGCGCCGAGCCCGGTGCCGAGCGTGATCGCGAGCAGGCGGGCGCAATTCCCGGTGGCACCCATCGCCGCGCAGCCGACCGCGAAGGCAGTTGCGTCGTTCAGGAAGCGAATCTCGTGCGAAGCGGGCAGGCGGCGCTGCAATTCGTCGCGCACGTTGATGCCATAGAGGCTCTGGAACTTGCCATTGCTTTCGAAGAAGGCAGTGCCGGTGCGATAGTCGAACGGGCCCGGCATTGCGATGCCGACTCCGGTGACCCGATCGGTGTCCGGCGCGATCGTCGTGATCAGGTGCGCCCAGGCATCGAGGAGTTCCGCGCTGGCAGCGCCGCTGCGTGTCTCGCTATGCCTGTAGCTCTTGACGAGGATCCCGTGCCCCTGCCGGTTCAGCAGCGCGCCGGCGACGTGGTGACCGCCGATATCCAGTCCGACGATCATTCCATGCCTCTCCCCCTGGACCCACTGCGCCGCGCGACGCGGTCGTTGCACGAAATGTAATCCATTACATATCGCGAGGCCAGCCTTATTTGAGAGTGGGCGGCGGAAATGGCTGCGGGCGGTGCCCGGACGCGCTCCCGGCACTATCGGCGCGTGGCGGGGCGCTCACCCGCTGCTCTCGCGAACGACCAGGGTATGCGGCAGAATGTGCACCGCCTCGTCTCGCGCCTTGTCCTCGATCCAGTCGATCAGCAGCTCGCAGGCCTTTGCGCCCATCTCGGCGGCGGGCTGCCTGACGGTGGTGAGCGCCGGCGTGGAATGGGCGGCGAAATCGATGTCGTCGAAGCCGGTGACCGCGATATCCGAGGGGACCGAGACACCCTGGGCCGCGAGCGCCTGGATCGCGCCGATGGCCATTTCGTCGTTGATGCTGACGATCGCCGTGGGCCGCGGCGACATTGCGAGAATCTCGCGCGCGGCTTCGAAGCCGGACTGCATCCTGAAACTGCCGTGGAGCACGAGTCCCGGATCGAAGGCGATGCCGGCTGCCTCGAGTGCCTGGCGATAGCCCTTGAGGCGGTCGATGGCATGGGCATTGGCCTGCGGGCCGCTGATCGCCGCGATCCGACGATGGCCGCGGGCGATCAGATGCGCGACGACCTCGTGCATCGCGCCGACATTGTCGATCCGGACGGAAGGCGCCTCCGTCAGTTCGCAGCCGCAGGCATGGACCACGGGGTAGGGAGCCTGGCGGCGGCTTTCGGCCGGCGCATAGTCGGGGCTGAGCTGGATCACGCCATCCGCCAGCCGCGTCTCGACCAGCCGGGCATAATGTTCCTCGCGCTCGGGCGAATCGCGCGTGTCGCCGAGCAGCACCGAATAGCCGCGTTTCCAGGCGGTCGCTTCGATCCCCGCAGTGACGTTGGCGAAGAACGGATTGGCGATGCCGGGCACGAGCACCAGCAGCGTGAAGGACTTGTCGGTACGCAGGTTGCGCGCCAGCATGTTCGGCCGATAGTTCACGGCCTCGACTGCCTTGAACACCTTCGCGCGGGTCTTCTCGGTCACCTTCTCCGGCTCGCGGAGCGCCCGCGACACGGTCGCCGTCGAAAGCCCGGCTGCCCGTGCTACGTCAAGGATGGTGGTCATCGCCGTGTGATTGCCCTTCGCGCTTCCCGCATCCATCCGCTCCCCCATTGCCGGATCCTGCGCCGTTCATGACGAAAGAGGGCGATGGCCGGCCCGTTGTCAATATTGTCGAGAAGGGCTTTACAAAAAATGTAATCGATTGCAAATCCGGATTCGCGCAACGAGTCCGGGCAGATAGCAATGGTCCGGCGGGCGCGGCGCCAACGGGTTCGTTGGAGAGGGGGCAGGATTGACCGTTATCGATGGCGCGATCGTCGCCGCCTATCTCCTGGCAACGCTCGTCATCGCGCTGGTGGTGCGTCGCCGCGCGGCGCAGAGCATCGACAGCTATTATCTCGGCAACAAGAAGATGCCCTGGTATCTGCTCTGCCTGTCCGACGCGTCGGGGATGTTCGATATCTCGGGCACGATGTGGCTGACGACGCTGCTGTTCGTCTATGGCTTGAAGAGCGTCTGGCTCCCCTGGCTCTGGCCGGTGTTCAATCAGGTCTTCCTGATGGCCTTCCTCGCGCTGTGGCTGCGCCGTTCGAACGTGCGCTCCGGGGCCGAGTGGATCCTGCTGCGCTTCGGGGAGGGGGCGGGAAGCCGGCTCTCCCATCTTTCGGTGGTGGTCTTCGCGCTGTTCTGCGTGGTCGGCTTCCTCGCCTATGCCTTTGTCGGCATCGGCAAGTTCATGGAGCTCTTCATCCCGTGGGAAACGGTGGCGCCGCTGCTCGGCGGGATGACGGTCGATCCCGCGCTGGTGCCGAATATCTATGCGGTGTTCTTCACCAGCCTGGTCACGCTCTACGTCGTGCTCGGCGGCATGCCCGGGATCGTGTGGACCGATGTCCTGCAATTCTCGATCATGACCATTGCGGCGATTTTCATCGCTGGCCTCGCCATGACATTGGTTTCGCCGGAACAGGTGGTGGCTGCCACGCCCCAAGGGTGGATGAACCCATTTTTCGGCTGGTCGCTCGATCTGGACTGGCACGCGATCCAGCCCGAGGTCCAGACCAAGATCGCGGCGGACGGCTACGGCCTGTTCGGCGCGCTGTTCATGATGATGCTCTTCTCGGGGATATTGAAGAGCGCCGCCGGCCCCGCGCCGAGCTATGACATGCAGCGCATCCTGGCGACCCGCACGCCGCGCGACGCGGCGAAGCTGACCGGTTTCGTCTCGGTGGTGCTGATGCCGATCCGCTATCTGATGATCACGGGCTTCACGGTGCTGGCACTGGTCTTCGTCGACCGGCTCGATCTCGTCTCCGGTGGGCGGATCGACTATGAGAGCATCCTGCCGGCCGCGATCCAGAGCTTCGCGCCCACCGGCATGCGCGGGCTCATCGTCACCGGCTTGCTCGCCGCGTTCATGGCGACGTTCGCAAGCAGTCTCAACGCGGCGCCGCTCTACCTCGTGAACGACATCTACCGTCGCTACGTCAATCCGGACGCATCGCAGCGCAGGATGATCTGGATGAGCTATGCCGTGTCGCTCACCGTCGTCCTGCTCAGCATGGGGATCGGCTTGTTCGTCTCGAGCATCAACGATGCCCTGCAATGGATCGTGTCGGGCCTGTGGGGCGGCTACACCGCGTCGAACGTGATCAAATGGTATTGGTGGCGGTTCAACGGCCATGGCTATTTCTGGGGGACGGTCGCCGGCATGGCCTGTGCGATGACCTTCCCGTTCCTGTTCGGGGCGCTGCTGCCCGACATGGGCTCCGTCCTGGCGCTCTATCTCTTCCCGCTGGTGATCCTGGTCGCGGGGACCGTTGCCGTCACCGTAAGCCTGATGACTCCGCCGACCGACATGGCGGTGCTCAAGACCTTCTACGACCGGGTGCGTCCCTGGGGCTTCTGGGGGCCGGTACATCGCGCGCTCGCGCAGGAGCGGCCGGGGGCACGGCCGAACCGCAACTTCCCGCGCGACATGTTCAACATCGCGGTGGGCACGATCGTCCAGACCAGCCTGGTGGCGGTGCCCATCTTCCTCGTGCTCAAGAATATCCCAGGCCTGCTGGCGGCAATCGCGGTCGCATCCGCCGGCGGGCTGATCCTGTGGCGCACCTGGTACCGCCGGCTCGAGGACTGGCCGAGCGACATGGCGCGGTTGGACGCCGCGCCGGAGATTGCGCGATGACTCGGCGGACGGGCATGCGGTTCGTAGCCGCGGCATTGCTGCTGGCCGTCGGCGCGGGCGCGCGGGAAGCACCCGTGGCGGCCAGGCCTGGCGAGGACCTTGTCGCCTATGTCGATCCGCTGATCGGCACCGGCGGCAACGGCCACACCTTTCCCGGCGCCACCGTCCCGTTCGGCATGGTCCAGCTCAGCCCGTCGAACGACCGCAATGGCTGGAACTGGACCTCGGGCTACCATTATTCCGACGAGGACATCAAAGGCTTCGCGCATACGCATATCAGCGGGGCGGGGCTTTCGGCGCTCGGCGACATCCTGCTGATGCCGACGCGCTCGCCCTCGACCGACGCCGGCTCGGCGGAGCGGCCGGGTTCGGGCTATCGCTCGCGCTTCTCGCACGCGCGCGAACTGGCGCGGCCGGGTTACTACCGCGTCCATCTGGACGATCCGGACGTCGATGCAGAGCTGACCGCTGCCGCGCGCGCCGGCTTTCATCGCTATACCTATCGGGGCGATGCGGCACGTTATGTGGTGATCGATCCGACCCACAGCGTGGGGGACCACGCCTATCGCACCGAAGTCGAGATCGTCTCCGACCATGAGATCCGCGGCTGGAAGCGCGCGATCAGCCAGTCGTCGGGCGACCGTTCGGTCTTCTTCGTCGCGCGTTTCTCGCAACCGTTCGCCAGCGCGAGGCTGACGGAGGACGACCGCCCGGTCGAGGGGCGCGCCCGGACGGGACGCGCGATCAAGGCGCTGGTGCAATTCGCGCCGGGGGACGGGGATAGCGTCGAAGTCGCCGTGGCATTGTCACATACGGGCGAGGGCGGTGCGCAGGCCAATTTCGATGCCGATGCGCGGGGCCGTACGTTCGATGCAGCGCTGGCCGACGCCACCCGCCTGTGGCAGGAGCGCCTGTCGCGGATCACCATCGAAGGCGATGCGCGGCAGAAGCGGTTGTTCTACACCGCGGCCTATCATGCGGCGATCGCGCCCAACCTGGTCTCGGACGTCACGGGGGCCTATTATCTCGACGGCAAGGTCCGCCAGTCGAGGATCCCGCAGTTCAGCAATTTTTCGAACTGGGACACCTATCGCGCGCTGCATCCGCTGCTGACCATCATCGACACGAAGAAGGATGGCGAGATCGTTGCCTCGATGGTCTCGCGCCATGCCGAGCAGGGCCTGTTGCTGCCGAGCTGGGAGGCCGTCGGCCACGACAATCGCGTGATGATCGGCTACAGCATCGTCTCGCCGATCGCCGACGCGGTGCTGAAGGGCATCCCCGGCGTCGATCCCGAAGCCGCCTATGCGGCGATTCGCGCCAGCGCCTTCGACACGACCAAGCACAGCAACGTCTATGACGCGAACGGCATGGCGGGCTATCTGGCCTATGGGTTCGTGCCCGCCGACGTGGCGAGCTCGGTCTCCAAGACCACCGAGCAGAATTACGAGGACTGGGCGATCGGCCGCGTCGCGGAGAAGCTCGGCAAGCGCGCGGATGCCGCGCTCTTCGCCGGGCGCGCGACCGGTTGGCGCCAGCTCTATGATCCGGCCAACGGCTATCTGCTGCCGCGGCTGGCCGACGGGAGCAGGGTGCCGGTGCCGATGGACACCTGGGATACGCTGAACCGGCACTATGTCTCGGGCAATATCTGGGCCTATTCGAGCTATACGCCGCACGACATGGTCGCCGCGATCCGGCTGCACGGCGGACGCGAAGCCTATGCGCGCTGGCTCGAGGGAATCTTCACCGACACTCGGCCGATCGGTGGCGAGCAGCATGTCGACATCTCGGGCTTTATCGGCCGCTATGCGCATGGGGACGAGCCGGGGCATCACATGGCCTGGCTGTTCAATCTCGTCGGCGAGCCGTGGCTGACGCAGCTCTATGTGAACCGCCTGGTCCGGGAAATGTACGCCGATCGACCGGACGGCCTCGTCAACAACGAGGATCTGGGCCAGATGTCGGCCTGGTATCTGCTTGCCACGCTCGGCTTCTATCCGATCGCGCCGGGCGACCTGACCTATCAGATCACGGCGCCCCATCATCGCCGCGCGACGATCGGGCTCGAAAGCGGCAAGACCTTCGTCGTCGAGGCCGACGGCCTGACGCCCGAGAACATCTTCGTCCAGTCGGCGACGCTCGACGGCAAGCCTTACCCCTATAGCTATATCCGGCACGAGCGGATCATGGCCGGCGGCGTGCTGCGGTTCGAGATGGGGCCGAAGCCGAACCGCGCATGGGGAAGCGATCCGCGGGAGACCAGCCTAGGCGCGTTCGACGACAAGCTGCCGGCGGAAGTGCCGCATCGCGCCGCCTGGGCGCCGTTCGACTCGGATGCCGCGGCATATTTCGCCGGTTCGCGCACGGTCGTCCTGCAGACCGCCGAGCCGGGCGCGGTCATTCGCTATACCCTCGATGGCCGCGAGCCGGATGGGCGATCGCGGCGCTATGCCGGCCCGCTTCGGATCAGCCATGACACGGTGCTGAAGGCCGTTGCCCTGCGCGAAGGGCTGGCGATGAGCACGATCTTCGAGAAACATTATGCGCGCGCCGCTACCGTCGGTCTCGGGCCCGGCTATCCGCGGATCGCCATCGCGGAGCCCGACATGCCCTATGGCCGGGCCGACGGCGCGATGCTGATCGACCAGCAGCGCGGAACCCGCTTCTATGGGGACAAGAAATGGTCGGGGCGGCTGGGCGACATCACCGCGACCATCGATCTCGGCAGGTCGCGGCCCGTCCGCAGCGTGACGATCGGCTATCTCGACGATCCAATGAACGGCATCCTCGTGCCGCGGCGGATCGAGATCTGGGCCGGAAGCGAAGCGGGGGCGCTGTCGCTGGTGGGCAGCCGCGATGTAGCCGCACCGCATGAGATCCGGCAGGCGGTCGATCGCCTGCGCATCCCCGTGCGCGGCAGCTTCCGACATTATCAGGTCCGCGTGCTTTCCGCGGGCACCATGCCGCCAGGCCTCAGCCCGCCCGGGCGAAAGGCATGGCTGTTCCTTGACGAGATCCTATTGCAATGACCGCTTCTGCCGCGGCTGCGGCCGCACATATCGCGCTGCGCCGGCGCATTCCGATCGCCGATGGCTGGGTGTTTCGCCGGGCCGGCGATACGGCATGGATGCCGGCCAGCGTGCCCGGCTCGAATTTCTCCGACCTGCTGCGCAACGGCGTGATCGAGGACCCGTTCGCGCGTGACGCCGAGCTTCGACTGCAATGGATCGAGAACGAGGACTGGGAATATAGCTGCGCGTTCGAGATATCGGGCGAGGATCTGGCTGCCGACAGCGTCGCGCTGGTCTTCGAAGGGCTCGATACCTATTGCTCGGTGGCGCTCAACGGCATGCCCCTGTTGCGGGCAGAGAACATGTTCTGTGTCCATCGGGCCGAGTGCCGGGCGCTGCTGCGGCCGGGCCGAAACGAACTGGCGCTCCGGTTCAAGTCGCCGGTTGCGCCAGGTGCCGAGCGGCGCGCGCGCGAGGGCGTGCTCTACCCGGCGGAAAACGACAAGACCGCGGATCACGCCAGCGTCTATGTCCGCAAGGCGCCCTATCATTTCGGTTGGGACTGGGGCCCGAAATACGTCACGTCGGGCGTGTGGCGGCCAGTCTGGCTCGACCTTGTCCGCAAGGCGCGCATTGCCGAATTGCGGCACGAGATCGTCGACCTGTCGCCCGAACGGGCCGAGTTGGCCTTCACCGTCGAGATCGAAGGGCAGGCGGATGGCCAGGCTTGGCTGGAGCTGACGTGCGACCGGCCGGGCATGCCTATCGTCCGGCATCCCGTGTCGCTCGAGCCGGGCATGCGGTCGCACCGGATCGCGGCGACGATTGACGGCCCCCGGCTCTGGTGGCCCAACGGGCTGGGCGAAGCCTGTCTCTACGCCTTCACCGTGCGGCTGGTCGACAAGGACGGCCCGATCGATGCGACGGTGCAGCGGATCGGATTGCGCACCATCGAAGTGGTCAATCACCCTGACGCGCATGGCGAGTGTTTCTATCTCAAGGTGAACGGGCGCCCGGTGTTCATGAAGGGGGCCAATTACATCCCGCAGGACAGTTTCCAGGAAGCTGTCACGCCCGAGCGCCATCGCCAGCTCTTCCGCGACACGGCGGACGCCAACATGAACATGCTCCGCGTCTGGGGAGGCGGGGTGTACGAGTGCGATTTGTTCTACGATCTCGCCGACGAGCACGGCATCCTGATCTGGCAGGATTTCATGTTCTCGTGCACGCTCTATCCCTCGGACGAGGCCTTTCTCCAGCTCGTCGAGGAAGAAGCCATGCAGGCGGTCCGCCGGTTGCGGCATCATGCCTGCCTCGCGCTGTGGTGCGGCAACAACGAGATCAGCCTGGGTGTGGCCCATTGGGAATGGCCGGAGAAATTCGACTACTCCGCCGAGCAGTTCGCGGCGATGGTGGCGGGAAATGCCCGGCTGTTCGACGAACTGCTGCCCGATGTGGTCGCGCGGCTCGATCCGGATCGCTTCTATTTTCCGTCATCGCCCATCGGCCACTGGAACGACCCGGCCGACGATATGCGCGGCGATGGCCATTATTGGGGCGTTTGGCACGGCGAACTGCCCTTCGCGACCTATGGCGAGCGGCTGTCCCGCTTCATGAGCGAATATGGCTTCCAGTCCTATCCGCTGCTGGATTCCGTGAAGCGCTTCACCGCATCGGAGGATCGAACGCTTGGCTCGTCCGTGCTTTCGGTTCACCAGAAACATGGGCGAGGCGATGCGATCATCGGGCGTTTCGTGCGCGAGGCCTTCGGCGAACCGACCGGTTTCGAGCATTTCTGCTACCTCAGCCAGGTGCTCCAGGCCGATGGGCTGCGCGTTGCCTTCGAGGCGCACCGGCGGAACATGCCGATGTGCATGGGTTCGCTCTACTGGCAGCTCAACGATTGCTGGCCGGCAGTCTCCTGGTCGGGGATCGACTATTACGGGCAATGGAAGGCGTTGCACTATCAGGCCGCCCGCTCGTTCGCGCCGGTTCTGGTCTGTGCCGAGGCGCGCGACGGCGGCTTCCGCATCCATGGCGTGTCCGACCTGACAGAGGACCTCGCGGTCGAGCTGGTGGCCGAGCTGGTCGATTTCGACGGTGTCGTGCTGTGGGGCACGGCGCGCGAAGTCCGGCTCGGCGCGAACGAAGCGCGCGAACTTCTGCTGGTCCCGGCCGACGATCTGCCGGCGCTGGATCGCGCGACTACGGTGCTGACGTTGCGGCTGACCCGACAGGGCGAGGCGCTGGCCTCGAACATCGTCCACCCGGCGGCGGTCCACGCCTCGGCCCTGCCCGAGCCGGGGATCGAGATCGAAATCCTGAATCCCGACGTCGTACGGGTCAGCGCGCGACGGTTCGCCCGGGCGGTCCATATCGCCGCGGCTCCCCTCGATACCCCGGGATCGCCCATCAATTTCGACGACAATTTCTTCGATCTGCTCGCCGGGGAGGCCCGGGTGGTGCGGGTGCGCGACGGCCGCCGTTTCGATCCCGCGACGCTTCGCGTGACTTCGGTCAGGGACACGCACGCGACGGTGCCGGCACGGGCCGCGCTCGCGGGGCCGGCTCGGCGCGCCGCGGCGGCAGAGGGTTGAGTGGCGCGCCGGCTCATCCGCGCGGCCTTGTGGCGAGGCACCGCATTCGCCATCGCGCTGGCGTTGCCCGGCTCCGCGGCGTTCGCTCGGGCGCCGCACGCCGCGGACGCCCCCCTGGCGCTCTCGCCGCCCTTCGCGCTCAGCGTGGAGCAGCTCTTCGCGTGGGAGGCGGCCGGCCCGCTTGCCGATGCGGGCAATGTCTCGCGCGTGCCGCTCGCCGGCCGCATGGTCGATCCGGGGCCGGGGCCTGATCCCGCCGCGCGGCTGGATCCGAAGGTCCGCGTGCTGTTCGCCCCTGACGGAATGAACAATTTCGGCAACTATCTGGCGCCGCAGCCCCGGTTCAATCTCTATACCTTCACCCATTGGGCCCAGATCGACGTGTTGTCGTGGTTTGCCGGTACTGCGGGGCACAATGTGCTGATCCCGGCCCGGCCATGGGTCGACACCGCGCACCGTAACGGCGTGAAAGTGATCGGCACCGCGTTCTTCGCCCCGCTCGCCTGGGGCGGATCGGCGAAGACGCTCGAGGCGTTCCTGCGGGAGGAGGGCGAAGGGCGCTTTCCCGCCGCCGACCGTCTCGTCGAGCTCGCCCGCCACTATGGCTTTGACGGCTGGCTGATCAACCAGGAGACCGACGTCTCGCCCGAGCTTGCCCGGCGCATGACGCGGTTCATGGCGTATCTGACGCGGATCGCCCCCCCGGGCATGGAAATCCATTGGTATGACGCGATGCTGCCCGATGGCCGCGTCCAGTGGCAGAATGCCTATACCGCCGGCAATGCGCCATTGCTGCAGGATGGCGCGACGCGCGTGTCGGACGCGATGTTCCTCAACTATGCGTGGACCCCCGCGGGATTGCGCGCGGGTGCGGCGCTCGCCGAGGCGCGGGGGCGAGACCGCTATGCGCTGTTCGTCGGTGCCGATCTTTGGCCGGCCCGTCACAATGCGCAGCAGGCGTTCGGCAACAAGCGTTGGCTGCGCGGCCTGCGCGAGCATGGGGACGGGCCGGCCCTCGGCTCGGTCGCGCTCTTCGCCCCGAACTTCAACTTCAATGCCGGCGGGGAATTCGGCGATTTTCGCGCCAATCCGCGGGATGCGGAAGCCTTTTATGACGGCGAGGTCCGGCTGTTCGCCGGCGACGACCGCAACATGGCCGCGGGAAATTCCACGGAAGCGATGCGAACCGGCGCGTGGGAAGGCATCGCGGCGCTGGTGCCGGCGCGCTCGACGATCGCGAAGCTGCCGTTCGAGACCGGTTTCAACACTGGTCATGGCCTGACCGATTTCCGGGACGGGCGCGTCGTCGGCGGCCCGTGGCACGACATGGCGCGACAAGACCCGCTCCCGAGCTGGCAATTTGCCTATTCGCCCGCCGCGCGATTGCGGATCGGCTATGATTTCCAGCGCGCATGGCAGGGCGGCAGCTCGCTGCGCGTGGCGCCCCAGGCCGTGCTTGGCAACCCGGCCGAAGTGCCGCTGTTCCTCACGGATCTGCCGATCGATGCCCGGACCGGGCTCTCGGTGACCGCGATCGCCGCGTCGCCGGGCTATGCGCTGCGCCTGACGATGGCGGATGGCAGCGAATCACTTCACCCATTGACCGCGAGGGGAGTGTGGCAGGAACGCCACTGGTGCCTCGGGCGGTTCGCCGGGAAAGCCGTACGGCGAATTTCGCTGGTGATTGATCGGGGGCAGTCCAAGCCGCTGAATCTAGGGAAGATAACCATCCGGGACGGCTGTTCCCCGCCGACCTAGGAAACCGGTGTCAATCGCTCGCTTCGGCTGCAATAAAAGCGTTTGACAAAGGAAATGTAATCGATAACTTTGTAATCGATTACATTTGGATCGTCGAACTCGGCCGGGCGGCTTCGCCCAGGAAAGGGTCAAGGCGAACGATGGAATCGGGGAGGAAATGGCGGCTAGCGGTCAACGGGCCGCCCGCTTGAAAGGGAGAGGGGCAATGGCCTTTTGTCGCACTGTCGGGGGCGCATCCGATTCGGGTACGTTCCGCAAAGTTCTGCTGACCACCACCAGCCTCGTGATCGCCGCGGTCGCGCCGCTTGGGATCGCGCATGCACAGGAAGCGCGGTCCGATGCGACCGCAGCCCAGGAGGGTGAGGGCGAGGCCATCCTCGTGACGGGGTACCGCGCGTCGATCCAGCAGGCCTTGCGCCAGAAGCGCGACGCGAATGCCATCGTCGAAGTGATCACGGCCGAGGATATCGGCAAGTTTCCCGACAAGAACGTCGCCGACGCGCTGCAACGCGTGCCCGGCGTGGTCATCACCCGCGATGGCGGGGAGGGCAAGACGGTGAGCGTTCGCGGCCTGCAGGCCGGCCTCACGCTGACCCAGCTGAACGGCAACTATATCGCGTCCTCGGAGACCAACGACGAGGCCACGCGCTCGTTCAACTATGTGCTCCTGCCGTCGAACATGCTGTCCAGCGCCGAGCTGTACAAGACGCCGGAGGCGCGGATCGACGAAGGCGGCATCGGCGGCACCGTGATCCTGAAGACCCGGCGTCCGCTCGACCTGCCGGCCTGGTCGGGTTTCGTGACGGCCGAGGGCACCTATTCCGATACGAGCGCGAAGGTCGACCCGCAGCTTTCGGGCATGATCTCGTGGCGCAACGAGGCAGAGACCGTCGGTTTCCTCGTTGGCACCACCTGGCAGCGGCGCACCAACCGCAGCATGGAGGTCAGCACCGAAAGCTGGAACTGGTATTCCGACAACAACGCGCGGAGCGCCGTGGACGTCAACGGCAAGGCACTCGATCCGCAGCCGTCGAAATGGTGGGGCGGCTCGGGCTTCAACGACCAGAATGGCAAGCATTATTCGGATTTCTTCCTGCCGACTTCGGTCAATTTCGCGGTGCGTGACGAGCAGCGCGAGCGGCTGGGCATCCAGGCGACCGCGCAGCTGAAGCCCTTTCACAACCTCACCATGACCGCCAATTACTTCCGCTTCGACCTGAAGGGGGACTATGCGCTCAACATGCTCAAGATTCCGGAATGGAATCTCGCCCGCGTCTCGTGGGACGGAAATTACGGGGGCGGCAGGCTGCTCAACGGGCTAACGCTCGATCCCAGCGGCACCATCGCGACCGGCGCGGAATATCGGAAGCTCGCGGGCCGGACCTATTATTGCAACGAGGCCGAAGCCGCGGCCGGCGGAAAGCCCTCGGGCGGATGGGGGCCCGACGACTGCACGATCCCCACGCCGCAGCTCTCGGGCGGCTATAGCCGCGAGAAGGCGCTGTCGCAGACGGTCGACTTCTCGGTCGATTGGGAGAGCGGTCCGTGGCGCGCTACCCTGGTGGGCGGCCGGACCTGGTCCGAGGGCGGCCCGTCGTTGAACTTCCGCATGTCCGCCAAGCCCCGTCGCTTCGTCAACGGCGCATGGCAGATGGGCAACGGCCTCAGCGCCTGGAATCTGACCGGCACGCCGTCGGCTACCTTCTCGCCGGACCTCCAGGACAATCTGCGCGCCGGCATTGCCGAGATCGATCTTGGGTCGACCGATTCCTCCTGGAAGGAAACGTCGATTTCGCAAAACTATGTCCAGGCGGACTTTACCAGGCTGTTCGAGAGCCCGTGGCTGCAGTCGATCCAGGCCGGCGTCAAGTATCGCGACGGCAAGGTGCACCGCAATACCGGCAACACCTTGTGGTACTGCCCGGGCACGACCACGCGCTACCAGAATGGTTGTGACGCCCAGGCATCGGTGGCGCGTCCGGAATATTTCTATGCCAAGGCGCTCGGCCATATCGAGGGCGGCTTCAACGCCAACGTCTTCCCGGGAATCGATTTCCCGGCCTATCTCGCGCAGCTGAAGGCGCGTTACGGCGACGCGGTTCGCTACGAGGAGCCCGACTTCATCTACAATGTCGGCGAGAAGATCCTCTCCGGCTACACCCAGCTCAACTTCAAGGCGGACCGCATCCGCGGCAATATCGGCCTGCGCGTCGCCCGGACCAAGCAGCATGCCGCGTCGACCGACGCGATCGAGCGTTTCCTCGACTATTTCGTGGACGGCCCGGGCGGCACCCCGCAGCCGTGCACGACCGAGCCGGGCTGCGAGAGCGGCTTCCTCAAGAATGAGGTGAAGGAGAAGACTTTCGAGCTCAACACGCTGGACAAGACCTATACCGACTTCCTGCCCAGCCTGAACTATGCCGTCGACCTGACCGACAGGCTGGTGTTGCGCGGCGCCGTTTCGAAGGTGATCTCGCGGACCGGCTACACGGATATCGCCTTTCCGGGCGCCCTCAACTTCGTCTCCCAGGAATATAGTTCCGATCGCAGCGCGGCGGGCGGAAGCACTGATCCGGGCTGGAGCGGATCCGGCAGCAACAAGGACCTGAAGCCGTTCGAGGCATGGCAATATGACGTCGGGCTGGAATGGTATTTCCACCCCGGCTCGGTCGTGGGCGTCGGCCTGTTCCGGAAGGACGTGAAGAACTTCATCGTGCCGGTGACTCGCGACCAGCAGCTGACGATCGGCGGCAATACCGTGACCGTCCGCAACTTCTCGACTTCGGCCAATGGCCGCAACGGCGTTTCGAAGGGTATCGAGCTCTATGCCCAGCACACGCTGGACTTCGGCCTCGGCTTCCAGGCGAACTTCACCTACAACGATACCAACATGGCGGCCGTCATCCTGGACGGGAAGGAAATCGCCAGGTCGCCGCTCGTCGGCAGCGCGAAGACCCAGCTCAATGCCACCGTCTTCTACGAGAGCGACAAGTTCCTGGCGCGCGCCTCGTACAACCGCCGCGGCGAGCTGGTGGGCGGCCTGCACAACGGCCTCAGCATCTATTCCGAGCCCTATCAGCAGGTCGATCTGAACGTGGCCTACAACATCACCAAGCAACTGGTGTTGAGCGCGTCGGTGCTGAACCTGACCAAGGAGGAACAGCGTGCGCACCTGGGCAAGGACACCAAGGCCCGGCTGTGGACCAACAATTATTCGGGCCGTATCGTCTATGGCGGCGTGACCTATAAGTTCTAGGCCGGTCATCCAGTCTCCTCGCGTCCGGCGGGCGCGAGGAGGCCCCCGACGACAGAAGCGCGGCTCAACCGGTGGAGGGCCCGGATGCCGCCGCGGCCCGATGGGGCGGCATCATGGGCTGGACGATCGGCGATCATCTTTGAGGCATGGCCGTCGGTCGATGCCATGAGGGGGAACTTTGCAGCGATGAGCACCGATAACCGGATCAGGAACATCGTCGTCGTGGGGGGCGGCAGCGCCGGCTGGATGGCGGCGGCGGTGCTGGCCACGTATCTGGGGCGCGGAGCCTCCGTTCGCCTGATCGAATCGGAGGAAGTCGGCATCGTCGGAGTGGGCGAAGCCAGCGTTCCGCACATGAAGACGTTCAACACCGAGATGCTGGGCATCAAGGAAGCGGATTTCGTCGTCGAGACCCAGGCCACGTTCAAGCTCGGCATCCAGTTCAACGACTGGGGGCGGCTCGGCGACAGCTATGTCCATGGTTTCGGAAAGATCGGCCAGGGCATCGGGCCGTTGCCGTTCCATCAATTCTGGCTGAAGCAATATCTTGCCGGGCGCGCGGCAGAGATTGGCGCCTATTCGCTGCAGACGGTGGCGGCCCCGTTGAACCGGTTCATGCCCAGCCCGGCCAATGCGCCGGAGGGCTCGCCGCTCGCGGACATCGCCTATGCCTATCATTTCGACGCGAGCCTGTATGCGCGCTTCCTGCGGAACCTGTCCGAGCGCAGGGGCGTGCAGCGCACCGAGGGCAAGATCGTCGAAGTGATCCAGCGCGCCGGCGACGGTTTCGTGGAAGCGGTCGTGATGGAAAGCGGCGAGCGCATCGAGGGCGAGTTGTTCGTCGACTGCTCGGGCTTTCGCGGCCTGTTGATCGAGCAGGCGCTCGAGACCGGCTATGCGGACTGGACGCATTGGCTGCCCTGCGACCGGGCGATGGCCGTTCCGTGCGAGAATGTCGGCCCGCTCACGCCCTATACGCGCGCCACTGCGCTCGGGGCCGGCTGGCAATGGCGCATCCCGCTGCAGCATCGCTGCGGCAACGGCTATGTCTATTCCAGCCAGCACGTCAGCGACGATGAGGCCGCGGCGACGTTGCTCGCGAACCTTGACGGAAAGCCACTCGCGGATCCGCGCCCGCTGCGCTTCACCACCGGCATGCGCAGGAAGTTCTGGCACAAGAACGTCGTCGCGGCCGGCCTGGCCGCCGGTTTCCTGGAGCCGCTGGAATCGACCAGCATCTATCTGGCCCAGTCGACCATCCAGCGGCTGCTCGGCCTGTTCCCGAACAAGGATTTCGATCCGCTGCTCGCCGAGCGATTCAACCGGGAATCCGCGTTCGAATGGGAACGCGTGCGCGATTTCATCATCCTGCACTATCATGCGACCGAGCGCGCCGACACGCCGTTCTGGGACCATTGCCGCACCATGTCGGTCCCGGCGCCCCTGCAGGAAACCATGGCCCTGTTCCGCAGCGATGGCCGCTATTTTCGCAATGGGGAGGATTTCTTCGCATTGCCGAGCTGGGTGCAGGTGATGCTGGGCCAGCGCATCGTGCCGCACGGCTATCACCCGATCGTCGACGAGATGCCCGAGCACCAGCTGGCCGAGTATCTCGAACGGACGCGCGCGACCTTGGCGAACTGCGTCGGGGCCATGCCCTTGCACCAGGCATTCATCGACGAGCACTGCAAGGCGCCGCCGGAGCTGGCGCAGGCCGGCGCAGCGCCGCACATGGTCAAGGCATAGGGGAGCTGCGGTAATGGACATCACAAGGCGAGCGGTGCTCGCGGCCGGCGGCGGGATCGCGACTTCGGCGATGCTGGGCCCGATGGGTATCGCACGGGCGGCAGGATTTCCCGGCAAGCGCCCGCCCGTGGCGGAGCGGCGGTTCGTCAGCCAGGCGGTGGAGCGCGAGATCGCCCGCGTTTCCGGGATGATCGCCGACCCCGAACTCGCCTGGCTGTTCGGCAATTGCTATCCCAACACCCTCGACACGACCGTCGCGATGGGCACCGTGGAGAGCAAGCCCGACGCCTTCGTGATCACCGGCGACATTCCGTGCCTGTGGTTGCGCGATTCGGCGGCGCAGGTTCGCCCCTATCTTCACCTGGTGAAGCAGGACGCGGCGCTGCGCGAGCTGTTCCGCGGATTGATCGGCCGCCACGCGCGATCGGTCCTGATCGACCCCTATGCCAACGCCTTCATGCACAATCCCGACGAGAAGACCTCGCTGGTCTGGGCAAAGGAGGACGACACCGAGATGCGGCCGGGCGTCGCCGAGCGCAAATGGGAGATCGATTCGCTCTGCTATGTCGTGCGTCTCGCATATGGCTATTGGCGCGAGACGGGGGACAAGGCGCCGTTCGATGGCGCCTGGGCCGAAAGCGCCCGGGCGATCGTCCGCACCTTCCGCGAGCAGCAGCGCAAGGACGGGCCCGGCCCCTACAAGTTCCAGCGGACCAACAAGCAGCCGAGCGAGACGCTCCAGGCCGGCCTCGGCCTGCCGACGCGCAAGGTCGGACTGATCCATTCGGCTTTCCGCCCGTCGGACGATGCCTGCATCTTCCCGTTGTTCGTGCCTGCCAACCTGTTCGCGATGACTGCCCTGCGCGAGCTGGCGGCGGTGGCGAGCGAGGCGCGCGGCGACGCGGCATTGGCGCAGGACGCGGCGGCGCTGGCAGGCGAAGTCGAGCAGGCGCTTGCCCGATATGGAGCCATGACCTTGCCCGACGGGCGCGAAGTCTGGGCCTATGAAGTCGATGGCTATGGCAACGCATTGTTCATGGACGATGCCAATGTGCCTTCGCTGTCGGGCCTGGCCTGGCTCGGCTGCGTATCGGCGAAGGACCCGCGCTGGCAGCGCACCCGCGATGCGGCTTGGAGCGAGGCCAATCCGTGGTTCTTCCACGGCAAGGCCGGCGAAGGCATTGGCGGGCCGCACCAGGGCGAGGACTTCATCTGGCCGATGTCGCTCATCGTGCGTGCGCTGTCCTCCGGCGACGATGCGACCATCCTCGCGTGCCTGCGCACCTTGAAGGCCACGCATGCCGGCACCGGCTTCATGCACGAGGCGTTCCACAAGGACGACGCGTCGAAGTTCACGCGCGACTGGTTCGCCTGGGCCAACGGCCTGTTCGGCGAGTTGATCCTGCACCTGGCAAGGACCCGCCCCAAGCTCCTTTCCGTCCCCTTGATCGCGTGAGCGCGCCGATCCGCGAAATCGCTTGCGGAGGAAGAGGAAGGGGCGCCGGCGCGCGCTGAGCTTCGGTTGGTTACGTGGCTTGTCATGGAGCCGACCCGCGCCTGTTATATTCGTTCCGCATAGCCATTGGCCCATGGGTATCGCGGGAAATGGACGGGCAGGGCCGGCAAGCTGGCCCGTCTTCTACAGACTGGCCGGCACGGAATTATGGGAGCGCTTCTCGCTCCACGGCATGAAGGCGTTGCTGACGCTCTACCTGGTCCGGGAGGTGCTGGCCGATGGCGCCGGGCTGCCCTGGGGCATGGCGGGGCTGCGCGCGATGCTCGAGTCCGTGTGGGGCCCGCTTTCGCCCGTGGCGTTCGGGTCCAACATCTATGGGCTCTATGCGGCGCTGACCTATTTCGTGCTGCCCCTGGGCGGCCTGGTGGGGGATCGCCTCGTCGGCCGGCGGCCGGCGATCGTCGTCGGCGCGGTGCTCATCTCCTGCGGCCATCTCTTGCTGACCGACGCCTATCTGCTGCTGCCGGCGCTGCTGCTGCTCATCATCGGAACGGGCCTGCTCAAGGGCAATCTCGCCGCGCAGGTCGGCGAACTCTTCCCGGCATCGGATGGCCGGCGGGACAGGGCGTTCGCGCTCTATCTCGCGTTCCTCAACATCGGCGTGATGCTGGGGCCGCTCGTGTGCGGGCTGCTCGCGCAGGCGCTTGGCTGGGGCTATGCCTTCGGGGCCGCGGGGATCGCCATGCTCGCCGGCCTCGGCATCTATCTCACCATTCCGGCCACGCCGCGGCACGTGCGCACCCGCCCGGCGCCCGGCGAGGATCGCGTCTATCGCCCGGTGACGGCGATCGGGGCGATCCTCGTCGTCATCCTGGCCTTCTGCGCCTATGAGCAGGTGTCCAACATCTTCCTGCTATGGGTGGCGGATGCGATCCGCCCGACACTATGGGGGCTGTCCGTGCCGCCGGCCTGGTTCGCTTCGGCGGACGGCATCTTCACCGTGCTGATGGTCATCCTGACGATGCGCTGGCGATGGCTCGCATCGCTGCGGGACTGGGACCGGCTCGCAATGGGATGCGTGGCGATGATGCTCGGCTACGGCCTGCTCGCGCTGGTGGCGGGAGCAGGATCACGTTCGATGGCGGGGCCGCTGGCGGTGCTGCTGTTGCTCGATCTCGGCGTGGCGCTGGTCTGGCCCGCGGGGCTGGCGATCATCACCGGCGCAACGCCGCAGCGGCTCGCAGGCGTGATGGTCGGCATATTCTACCTGCACGGCTTCTTCGCCAATCTGGTGGTCGGATCGCTGGGCGCCCTGTACGAGCGGGTGCCGATAGCGACATTCTGGGCGATCCATGCCGGCATCGCCGGGAGTGCGGTGCTGGTGTCGCTGGCGCTGCGGGCATTCGACGGCGAGAGGCGCACGTTTAGAATGCCATGGCGCCTCAACACCGCGCCGTGACGGGATTGCAGCGCGAGAGGACCCCGCCCGGCAGCGCGGCACGATAGGCCAGCCGCTCCGGGTTCGTGGCCCCTTCGTACAAGTCGCTGCTGATCCATTGCGCGCCGGAAGCGATGGCGGCGTCGAGCCGCCGGCGATCGGCGGCGCGCGCTTCCTTCAGGCCCACATCCGCGCGGGTGCGGACGATGAACCCGGCGCGCACAAGCCGGCGAATACGCTCGCCCTCCGCAACCGGATCCTGGATATTGAACACCGCCGCCTCGTCCGCGTCGTCGGGATAGAAGCCGAACATCGCCCGGCCGCGCAGGGACGGGTGATCGGCGCGATAGGCGTCCTCATGCGCGGTGCTGCCGTCGAGAACGAACAGGAAGCGGCCGGCCGCCCGCGCCAGGCTCGGCCAGCGGTGCGCGATCGCCGCGGCGCGCAGGGTCGGAAGCGTGTGTCGGACATCGTCGGGCGTGACGAGCCGCTCGCGCCCGATCTCCGCCAGGATGTCGGCATCGAGTGCGGCCAGGTTGCCGGCATCGAAGCGCGCCCCGCCGGCATCCCCCGTATTGACCAGGACCATGACCGGGCCGTGGCCCGGATGCTGGTCCGACCAGTGCCGCAGGGTCGCCAGGCACAGGCGCAGCGTGAGGCAGTGCGTCTCGGTATCGAAGCCGGCGATGTGCAGCACCTTCGCGCCCGGCGCTGCCATGATCCGGCGGGTTGCCGCATCGGCATTGCCATAGGGTGCGGCATAGGCGCTCCCGTCGGGATCGGGCGCCACGTCCAGTTCGAGCTGTCGCAAGCCAAGGGCAAGCTGGGCCTCGAGCGGGGGATGGCCATAGGCAAGGCCCGCCCACTCCGCCGGGCCGGCACCGGCGAGGCGTGCGCGCAGCTGCGGCGAAGGATAGGGGCGATAGCTGTTGTGCGAACCGATGAGCTGCACCTGATCGAGCCGCAGGTCCTGGCGTGGCGGCACCGCGGTGCCGGAGGCGGCGGCGATCGCCAGCAATGCGAGGGTGCGGATCATGCCCGCTCTCCCGTCGTCGGTTCGCTGATGCCCGGAGCGCCGGTTTCCCAATGTCCCGCGAGCCCGTGGACGGTGCCGTTGCCGGTTTCGACGCGTATGTCGTACCAGCGATGCGCGTCGACGGGGGACAGCTTCACCGTGGCTTCTTCTCCTGGAGAGAGGCGGAGCCGGCCGACGCTGGGGGCGGCATGGCGCGAAACGATCCGCAGCTCCACGGGCGCCGTATCGCGGTTGGCGATATGGACATGGGTTGCCGCGCCGACCCGCTCGGCATGGCTGATGAGGCGCGTGCCCGTCATGATCGATCTATGGAAACCATTCGGACCGGTCACCGTCAGCGTGCGCGGTGCGGCGGCGTCGACGGGCCAGCTGTCGTCGAGCGACCGGCCCGCGCCTACGGTATAGTGGCGGGGCCCGTTGTCGTCGGCGGAACCGGTGACGCAGAATATGGCCGCGCGCGTGCCGCGGTTGCGGAAGACCAGGCGCAGGCGGCCGGCTTCCCAGCGCTGCTCCAGGTCGAGATCATAGGGCAGGGCGCGGGCCGGACGGGTGCCCGGTTCCTGGCCGGCGGGCGGAGGCGCTTCGGCGACGGCCGGTTTCGCCTGGCGGCAGGCAGCGTCGCTGCCGGCGACATACCCGTCCACTGCCGGCAGCGCCGCGAACCAGGACATGTCCCGGCGCGCGGCGGACGACAGGTCGAAGTCGAACATCGACAGAAGGTCGCCGCACACGGCGCGCCGCCAGGGGCTGATATTGGGCTCCGGCACGCCGAAACGGCGCTCCAGGAAGCGCAGGACGGAGGTGTGATCGGCCAGTTCGGAGTTCACCCAGCCGCCCCGCGTCCATGGCGAGGCGATCAGCATCGGCACGCGCGGCCCGAGACCGACCGGCTGGCCGCGATATTCCTCGCCGTCCAGCGCAACCGTGCTCGCCCCCATGCCCGGCAGCGTAGCGGGAAGAGGCGGGCTCATATGGTCGAAGAAACCGTCATTCTCGTCATAGTTGAGGATGAAGACGGTCTTGGCCCAGACGTTCGGATTGGCGGCGAGGGCGGCGATCAGCCGGGCACTGAGCGCCTGGCCATAAGCGGGCGGTGCGTCGGGATGCTCGCACATGTGGAAGGGGGCGACGATCCAGGACACTTGCGGCAGGCGGTCCGCCATCACGTCGGCGGCGAAGGCGCGGACCAGATGCTCCCCGCGCGACGTGCCGGCATTCGCGCGGGTGGAACCGTCGACCCAGGCACGCGCCGCCGCATATTCGGCGCTATCCCTCGCGATCCCGCGATACCGGGCGAACAGCGCCAGGGGATTGTCGCCGTAATTGTCATATTCCTGATAGAGCTTCCACCGCACCCCCGCGGCCGAGAGACGTGCGGCATAGGGCGTCCAGTCCAGCGCATGCGCCTTGATATCGTCGCGGCCCATATCGGCGGTCTCGTTCGGATCGACGCCGTCATTGGAGACGATGAACGCGCCATCGCGCCCGACGGTAAGGCCGCTGGTGCCCGTCCAGTGATAGAGGCGGTTGGGGCCGGTCGGCCCGTGGACCGAGCAGTGATAGGCGTCCGCGATGGTGAACTGATCGGCGAGCGCGTAATAATAGGGCAGGTCGGCGCGGGTCATATAGCCCATCGCGAACGGGCCCTTCTCCGGCATCCACACGTCCCAGTCCTTCCACCGGGCATGGCTTCCCTTCCAGCTGTGGTCGAGGCCCTGCATGCAGCCGGCGGCGGTGGCGCGGGTGTCGAGATGGAAGGGGCGGATGATCGCGCCGCCATCCTTGTCGTCCTGCCGCTGCTCCCAGACCGTCCGGCCCGAGGGCAGTATGGCCGGGCGCGGATCGGCGAATCCGCGCACGCCCCGCAGCGTGCCGAAATAATGGTCGAAGGAGCGGTTCTCCTGCATCAGGATTACGACATGCTCGACATCCGCGAGCGTGCCGCGCGCGCGGGCGGGCTTGGCAAGCGTCGCGGGCGCGGCGGCGAGGGCGCCGGCGCTGGCCACGAAGGTGCGGCGGTCGATATGGGAGCTCTTCATGACCGTCGATTGCCCGATCTTGATTACATCCTCGCGTAATCCGATCGATTGTTGACCATTTGTCCGTGTGCGCTAGCTTGCGGCGCTCCGGCACTCGGCCTCCCAACCATGGAATGATGATGACCAAGCGTTTTCGCCGGCAGCAAAGGTTGCTGGAACTGCTGGCTGCCGGCGATGTGTGGAGCGTGCCGGCGCTCTCCAAGGCGCTCGACGTGTCGGACGAAACGATCCGGCGGGAGATCCGCGCGCTGGAACCGGGCGGCCAGGTGATGCGTGCGCACGGCACGGTTCGGCTGGCGCGCGTCGAGACCGAGGGATCGTTCGCGGTGCGGCTCCAGCGCAATGCCGATGCGAAGCGCCGTATCGGCTGCGCCGTCGCGCCGCTCGTCGCGGATGGGCAGACGATCTACATCGATGCGAGTACGACCGGCCATTATGTCGCCCAGGCCCTGCGCGACCATCGCGACCTCACGGTCGTCACCAATGCCGTGGGCGTGGCGACCGAGCTTGGCGGGCGCAACGGCAACCGGGTCCTGCTGGCCGGTGGCGAGATGGACTATGACTATCGCGCCTGTTTCGATCAGACGGCGACCGACTTCCTGTCGCTGTCCACGCCTTCGCTCGCCATCATCTCGGTCGAGGCCGTGAACCTCGATCACGGCTTCACCTCCTATCATGCCGGGGAGGCGCGGGTCTGCCGGCTGATGGTGTCGCGGGCGCGAAGCGTGCTGATCGCCGTCGATGCCTCGAAATTCGGGCGATATGGCACGCTGAGCGTCGCGGACTTCCAGTCGGTCGACCTTGTGGTTGCCGACTGCCCGCCGCCCGATGGCTATGATGCGGTATTGACGCGGACGGAATGGGTGACGGCCTGAGCGGCGTGCTCATTCGGCAAGACGGCTGCGCAATATCCTGTCGAAGCGGCCGGCCGGGCAGAGGCGTGCGCATCCCCCCATCTTCAGCGCGCCGATCGACGCGGCCGAGCCGCCGCGGCGCAGCACCTCCGGCGACTGGGTGCGATAGGAAAGGCGGACATATCGACGCCCCGATTCCCGATCGCGCAACTGCTCGATCAGAATCGCCGCGCCGGGTGGTACGTCGTCCATCGCATAGCCCGGTGCGGACAGGCTGGTTCGCAGGACGGCCGCCAGCGCGGTGACGTTGGTGTCGTGGCCCATCAGCACTTCGATGCGCGGGCCTGCCGGGTCGGCGAGCGTCTCCAGCACATGCCGCCCGAGGATCGAGGCCTGATGCGAGGCCATATAGGGCGAGCGCGTGAAGACGTCGAACAGTGCCGCGTGCAACGCGCCGAGCCGGACGAGCGTGGCAGGATCGGCGCGCCCCCAGCCAATGTCCCGTCGGGGTAGCCCCTCGACATATTGCAGCAGCAGCACCTGCGCGATGCCGGAGGTGTCGCGAATCGGGCCCTGGAGTTCGATCCCATGGCCATCCGGCGCGGGGCGGACCTGCGCCGGCAATGCCGGCGTGCAGCCCGTGTTGCGTGGCGCGCATCCCAATACGCGGTCGAGCAATGCGATCGCGGCGGCATGCCGGCTCGCAAGCGCCGCCATCCCGCCGGTGAACCGCTCGATCGCGGCGACGGCTTCGTTCGCATCGAAGCGCGTGGCGCGGGCGCGCAGGGGCTCGAAGATGGGGTCGATCGCGCTCGCCCCCAGATGCTCCGGCGCGAGGCCGCAGCCCGGCGCAATGCCTCGCGCATAGGCCTCGCCGCTGGCGATCGTCCGGTCGGAGACGTTGGTCCGGATGCGGATCGTGCCGGCCGCGGCGCAGTTCCGGGGCAGGACGCGCTGGACGATGAGGCGCTGGCGATCGGCCGCGGCGATCGTCTCGAGCGCGCGTATGCCGTGCGGCGTGAGCCGGCTCTCCTCCACCGGCCATCGCGGCCAGGGCGCGGCGGTGCGCGTGCCGTCCGGCACTTCGCCCCCAAGCGGCGCCCGGATGCCATGGCGCATGACCATCACGACTCGCTCGACGGCAAGCCCCTTCGGCCGCGACGAGGCCGAAAGGGCGGGGCCGGGGAGCAGCATGGCACCGCCGGCGAAGAGGGCGAGGAGGGGGCGGGCCATGAGAATCATTCGCGAACCCATGCGGCCCCGAAGGGTCAATTTGATGACATTGCGATCGATGACGCGATGAAATCGATTTGATCCCCAAGGATATGGTCAAAAATTAATTGATACGGTCATTTTGTCATCAATGCGTAATTGGCCGCCCCTAGCCGGCCGGCGGCGGCGGGCAAGGTGCCGCTGCCGATCCAGTTTCTTTGGGGGTAAGCAATGATGACCATCTCGACGGCACATCTTCGCGCGCTGTATCTTCTGTCCGGCACGGCGATGGCGCTGCTCGCCACTGGCCCGGCCTGGGCAGCACCGGTCGGCCCGGAGACGATCAAGCCGGCCGACCCCGTCCCTGCACCGGATCAGGACCGGAGCGGGAACCAGGACAAGGACCGGATCGAGAAGCAGGACGACGACATCGTGGTCAACGGCCGCCGTCACGCCGTTCAGGACACGCAGAACGCGCAAATCCGCAGTTCTTCGTTCGTTTCGATCATCTCGGGCGAGGAATTGCGCGCGCAGCCGCAACAGAATCTGGCGGACCTGCTGACGCGCCTGCCGGGCGTCAATTCTTCCGTGGACCAGTCGCGCAATGCGGCGGCGACGGGCGAGGCGCAGTATCTGTCGATCCGCGGGCTCGATACTGCCTATAATGCCTATATGCTCGACGGCGTGCGCCTCGCGCAGACCGATGCGCGCACCCGCGCCATCTCGATGAACCTGCTGTCGCCCTTCTCCGTCGCCGAAGCGCGCGTGAACAAGGCGCCGACCGCGAATTTCGATGGCGACGCGATCGCGGGCGTGATCGACCTGCGCACCGCTTCGGCCTTCAACCTGCCGGCCGGCCATGTGCAGATCCGCGCGCAGGGCCAGGTCGCAGGCCGCGCCGCGGCACGCGGGCAGAATCCGTGGGGCGGCACGGCGCAGATCGAAACGGCGCAGCGTCTCGGCAATCTCGGCATCTATGCGTCGGTCTATTACGGCCTGAAGCACACGCTGGGTGAATCGACCGCGATGCAGCATGACTGGGAGAAGTACGACAACAAGATTCCCGGCATGATCCGCGACAATCTGGACAATATCTCTCCGCGCGGCGTGCAGTGGAACGTCTTCCGCAATCGGATCGAGCGGCTGGGCGGCACGCTGAACCTCGACTGGAAGGGAGAGGATCTCGATCTCTATTCGTACACCACCTATGGCCGCTACAAGCTCAAGAGCTGGATGGACCAGACGGCGCTGCGCCAGACCGATCTCGCGCCGGGCCAGATCAACCCCAATCCCGGCAATACGGGATCCTATGACGCGGCGGGATTCCGCGCCGATTATGGACTGACCGCCACCCATTATTTCCGTACCGAGCACTCCAACCAGGAGCTGTTCTCGACCAAGTTCGGCGGCCAGTCGCGTATCGGCGACCTCACGCTCGACTATCATGCCGCCTATTCGCGCGGCGAGCAGGACTATCCGCTGCGCATCCAGTCGGGCTTCGCCGGGAAGCCCTATATCGGCACCGCGGACAATAGCGGCCTAGCGATCACGCGGATGGTGACCAGCATCGGCGATCGCACCAGCCCGCAAGTGGTGCTGACCGACGCGGCGCGCGCGGCCCTGCTCAATCTCTCGACGCTGAAACAATGGTATGTGACGCAGCAGTTCGAGAATACTTGGGAGCGCCGCCTGGAAGGGCAGCTCGACGCGACCTGGAAGCTGGCCGATCAGGGGCTCGAATCGATCGCGGCCGGCGCCAAGGCGGAAGGGACCAAGCGCTATGCGAACAGCCTGGGCGACGACGGTGCGCTCCAATATTACTTCCCGCTCGCCAATGGCAGCAACGCCCCGCGCTACGACGCGCAAGGGCCGTCGGTGGCGGCTATTCCGGGCGAGATGCTGGGCGGCTTCATGCACAATTCCGCGCAGGTGCCGATCAAGCTGCTCGATACCAAATTCATCGAGGACCAGGTTCGCCGCCTGTCGACGCCGAAGCTCGCCGGCCTCAACCCGGTCAAGCTGAAGGAGAACCGGCTCGACGGCAAGGAGCAGCGCATCGGCGCCTATGCCATGGCAACGTTCCGTACCGGCGATCTGACGGTCATTCCCGGCGTGCGTTTCGAGCATAACCGCTTCGAGGGCACCTATTGGCAGAGCAACGAAAAGACGGGCAACGGCTTCGTCACCACGGCGCGCAGCTACAACCAGTGGTTGCCGAGCGTGATCGCCAGCTATCGCCCGAGCGATCGCGTCGTCTATCGCGCTTCGGTTCGCCGCAGCTATTCGCGCCCGGCCTTCGACCTGCTGCTCGGGCCGACGGAGGTTTCGCTCAGCGACGACGGCACATTGTCGGTGTTCATTCCCAATCCCAATCTCGACGCGCAGACGGCCTGGAACGTCGATGCGTCGGTCGAGCTGAAGGGAGAGGGCACCGACTTCTTCTCGATCAGCCCCTATTACAAGCGCATCAACCATGTGCTGTTCTCGACGGGTACCACCAATGCGGGCGGCGACCTCAACGTCTGGGGAACTAGCAGCCCGATCAAGGTGAACGGCGTGGAGACCTCGACGCTGGATACGAGCGGGAAGGGCGACGTCTATGGCATCGAGCTGGTCGGTCGGTACAGTTTCCGCGATCTGCCGGGACTGTTCGACGGGCTGGGCGTCGGCGGCAACATCACGCTCCAGCGGGCCCAGGCAAAGGTGTTCGTGAACGGCCAGTGGCGTGGCCAGCGCATGCCGCAGGCGCCGCGCCTCATGTACAATGTCGAGCTGTTCTACAATCACGGCGGATTCCAGGCGGCGCTCAACTATAACTACACGGGCGACAAGCTGTATGACCTGCGCTCCAGCCGGCCGGATACCTATATCCAGCCCGTGTCCAAGATGAACCTGATGCTCGGCTATACCTTGGGCAAGCATGTTGCGATCGGTGCGTCGATCGAGAACCTGCTGAACGCCCATACCTACTGGGCAACGACCAGCCAGCGGCCGGCCTATCTCTCCAACGATCGCAAGGGCGGCTATATCGAAACGGGCCGGGTCTATTCGCTGAACCTGAGCTATAGTTTCTAGGCACGATCGCGCATCGCAGGAGATGCAATGGACAATGGGCCGCCCGCGGGTGGCCCATTGTTTCGCCTCGCCATACCGCCCCAGCGAAGCCGCGGGTCAGACGGCGCTGCTGAATCGGGCGGCGCTGGCGGCGCGCCAGGGATCGAAGGCCGCGGCTACGGCGCGGGCATAGGGGAGGGCGCTCCTGTCGAGGAGCAGGCGTGTTCCCGCCCATGCGAGCAGCCCGCGCTCCTCGAAACATGCAAGGCGAGCGCGGGTGTCCGACAAGTCGCTCAGGCCCGTGCATTCCGCTTCACCGCGACAGAGCAGCGCTTCGATGATCGCGCTGCGGCGGCGGTCGCCCGGGCTGCGCCGGATGCCGCGCGCGGTGGCAAGCCGGCCCTTGGCAAGGCACAGGTGATAGCGGCCGGCACGCTTCTCGTTCTGCAGCAACGCACCCGGAAACGCACTGACCGCCGAAGCGCCCAGGCCGATCAGCACTTCGGACTGGTCCTCGGTGAATCCCTGGAAGTTGCGGCGCAGCGTTCCGCTGCGCGCGGCACGCGCGATCGCATCCTGCGGTACCGCGAAATGGTCGAAGCCGATCGGGTCATAGCCAGCGTCGCGCAGATGCCGATGTGCCTGCCGCGCCAAGGCGAAGCGCGCGGCGGGGCCGGGCAGGCGGGTCGCGTCGATCCGGCGCTGACGGGGCAACAGGTGCGGGACATGGGCGTAGCCGAACACGGCGAAACGTTCGGGCCGCATCGACAGCGCGATGTCGAGGGTCTCCTCCAGGTCGGCGGCGAACTGGCCGGGCAGGCCGTACATCAAGTCGAAGTTGATCGACTCGATACGGGCGGCGCGCAGGCGGCCCATGGCGCAGGCGATGGCCTCGACCGGCTGGACGCGGCCGATCGCGTGCTGGATGTGCGGCGCGAAGGTCTGCACGCCGAGGCTGGCGCGGGTCACGCGGTTGCGGGCGAGGCACTCGGCCCAGCCCCAGTCGAAGCCGCGCGGATCGAGTTCGACCGAGACGGTGGCATGCGTGCAGGCAAAGGCGTCGCGGATACGGTGCATCAGCGCGTCGAACTGGGCGGGGACCAAGGCGTTGGGGCTGCCGCCGCCCCAGGCGATACGCGTGACCCGGCCGCGCCCCGCGAGCCTGGCCGCGACAAGATCCACTTCCTCGCCAAGGCGTTGGACATAGGTTGCGACGCGCGCGGCGCGATTGGCGGCACCGGTGTTGCAGCCGCAATACCAGCAGATCTCATGGCAATAGGGGATATGGAGATAGAGTGAGACCGGCTCGTCTTCATGCACCCGGGCGAGTGCATGCTCCATGTCGGCCGGGCCGACATCGTCGCCGAACTCCGCCGCCGTGGGAAAGCTGGTGTAGCGCGGCACCGCGGTGGCGAGCAGGTCGGGATGATAGGTCCACATGGCGCCTTCCCTGCGCATGCCGGGGCCGGGAGCGCCTTGATCCGAGTCAAACCCTTGTTCGGCAAGGACTTGTCGCGATATCCTCGATCGCCACCACATTTCCGGCCAGCCCAATCGGCGCGCGGCGGTGCGAGACGAGGACCAGGCCGGTGTTGGAAGCCGCCAGCCAGGCGTCGAGCCGCGCAACCATCTCGGATTCCGTCGCGGGATCAAGCCCTTCGGTCGGCTCGTCGAGCAACAGCCAGGGGCGGCCGGCAAGCAGCGCGCGGGCGAGGGAAAGGCGCTTGCGCTCGCCGCCGGAGAGGGTTCCGCCCGCCTCGCCCAGGCGCGTATCGAGCCCTTCCGGAAAGCCCCCGATCCGATCCTCGAGCGCGACGACGCGCAGAACGGCCCATATCGACTCCCTGTCGACGCCGGGGCGGGCCAGGCGGAGATTGTCGGCGATCGTTCCGGCGATCAGCGCCGGATCCTGGGGCGCAAGCGCAAACTGGGCGCGGAGCATCGCGCCGGAACAGGCGGCGGGTGCCAGCCCCCCGACGGCCGCATCGACCGCGGCCCCGCGCAGCCCGGCCAGCGTTTCGAGCAGCACGGTCTTGCCCGAGCCCGAGCGGCCGGTGACCGCGACCCGTGCCCCCGGCGCGAGATCGAGCCCGCCCAGGCGAAGCGGCATCGCTTCGGTGGAAGCCGGTGCGGCAACGGGTTCGGGCAAGGCGAGGAGGGCGTCGAGCCGGCGCAGGCCCGCGGCTACCCCGGCCCGGCGGAAGGCGGTGCGCGCCAGGCCGGCCATCGCCTCGACTGCGCCGGCGGCCACCAGCAAGGCGAGGGCGACGCGCGGCGCGGGCGCGTCGGCGAGGCGCAGCACCAGCGCCACCGCCAGCGCGGCATAGCCGGCGAGCAGCGCCGCGATCACGCCCTCGCCGCGATGCAGGCGTGCCCGCGCGGCATCGAGATCGGCAGCGAAGCGGGACAGGTCGCCGGTCACGCGATCGGCAAGGCCATAGGCGGCGATTTCGGCCCGGGCGGCGGCATATTCGACATAGCGGGTGCGCAGCGCCCCGAGCGCTTCGGCCGCATCGTGCGCCGGCTGCCGGGTGAGGCGGCGTGCGGCGCGATCGAGCAGCGGCGGCAGCGCGGCGAGGAGCAGCAGCAGCGCCAGTGCCGCGGCCCAGCCCGCGAGCCCGGCCAGCAGCACGCCGGCGCCCGCCGCGACCCAGCTCGCCGAGCGGACGGGCTCGCGGACGATCAGTTCCTCCAGCGCATCGATATCGCCGATCAGCCGGGCGCTGGCATCGCCGCCGGCAAGGTCCGGACCGGTACGGCCGTCCTGCGCGGCGAGCCTGGCGAACAGGCCGGCGCGCAGGGCCGCCATCGCGCCCAGCGCAGCCTGGTGCGAGAAGAGCCGCTCGCCATAGCGGCCGGCGGTGCGCAGGATCGCGAGGCCGCGGATCGCGGCGCTGGGGATCAGATAGTTGAAGCCGAGCGCGGCCATCGGGCCCGCCGTGCCGGCCAGCGCCGCGGCGGTGAGGAACCAGCCCGAGACCGCGAGCAGCAGCACCCCCGCGAGCGCGGCGAGGATCGCGGCGATGCGCGCGCGGCGCAGCCAGCGGCGGCCGGCGGGATCGAGGGCGAGTGCGCTCACAGCGCCACCACCAGCCGCGCGGCGGCGGCCAGGGCGGGATCGTGCGTGGCCACCAGCACCGCGCGTTCCGCCGCGACTTCGCGCAGCAGCGCGACGATCGCCGCCGCGCTCGCGCGATCGAGATCGGCAGTGGGCTCGTCGCAGAGCAGCAGCGGCCGGCGCGAGAGCAGCGCGCGGGCCAGGCCGATCCGCCGCCGCTCGCCGCCCGACAGGCCCGAGCCGCGATGATCGAGCATCAGGCCCAGCCCGCCGCGCGCGGCGATCACGGCGTCCAGGCCGACCTGCCCGGCGACCCGCGCGATCTCCTCCGGCGTCGCATCGGAGCGGGCAAGCGCGATGTTCTCCGCCAGGGTGCCGGGAAGGAGCAACGGCGTCTGCGCGGCCCAGGCGATGTCCGCAGGGTCGAGTGCGTCGCCGCGCGCGGTGGTGACGGCGCCGCCCGCCGGCGCGACCTGGCCGGCGATGGCGGCGAGCAGGCTCGACTTGCCGCTGCCGGTGGGGCCGGTGAGCGCGACGAGGTCGGCCGAAGCGAGTTCGAAGCCGATCGGGCCGATGCGCAGGCCCGGCCAGGCGATGGCGAGCTGCACGACGCGCAGGCCGTCGAAGCGCGCCGCCGCGGGCGGGGCAGGCGCCGGCGCCTCGACATCCGCCAGCGCGGCCATGGCGGCGTTGCCCAGCTGCTTCTCGTGATAGGCGGCGGCCAGGCGGCGCATCGGCAGGTAGAATTCCGGGGCCATGGCCAGCGCGAAGAAGGCGTGGCCGAGCGAGAGCTTCTCGGGCGGCGGAAAGGGCAGCAGCCCGAGCAGCGCGAAGCCGCAATATACCGCGACCAGCGCCACCGAGAGCGCCGCGAAGAATTCCAGCACCGCGCCGGACAGGAAGGCGACGCGCAGTACCGCGACGGTGCGGTCCGCCGCTTCGCGGGTCGCGGCGGCCACCTGGCGGGCAATGCGGTCCTCCGCGCCGAAATGGCGGATGATGGGCAGGGCGCGGATGCGATCGACGAACAGGCCGGAGAGTCCCGCGAGCGCGGCGAGCTGGCGCTCCGCGGCGCGGCGCGCGGCGCTGCCGGCGAGGATCATGCCGAGCGCGAACGGGACGAGCGTGACCAGGAGGATCGTCGCCGACACCCAGCTCGCGCAGGCGACGATCGCGGCGACGAGCAGCGGTGCGGCGGCGGACGCGGCGCGGGCCGGGCGAAAGCGCGCTTCACAGGCCTCGATCGCTACCATGTGATCGATCGCCAGCGCGGCGCTCTCCCCGGCGAGCAGCGGACGGGGGAGCCGGCCGGCGAGCAGGCGCGGGAATATCCGCGCGCGCCAGCCCGCAACCACGCGCTGCGCCGCGCGGATGGCGACGGCATGGGCCAGCAGCGCCGCCCCCGCGCGGATCGCCCCGCCCGCCAGGATCAGCGCCACGGCGCCCCAGGACGGGCCTTCTCCCGCCGCCAGGCTGCTCACCGCGAGGGCGATGCCGGCCGCGAACAGCGCAGCGCCGGGTATGTCCAGGAGCCAGGTCATTTCGTTCCGGTTCTAACGCATGTTGCCATGGCAGCGTATTTGTCCATGATCAAAGCGCCTTCCGGATAGGGCCCTTAGTGACGAACGGAACGCGGCCAACCCGTTGGGCGCAGACTTTGGCGTAGGGGGATTCCTGCGATGATCAGCATGGCAGTCGTGGAGCTGTCTAGGCTCCAGTTCGCGCTGACGGCGCTCTATCACTTCCTGTTCGTGCCGCTGACGCTCGGCCTGTCCTTCATGCTGGTGATCATGGAGAGCGTGTACGTGATGACCAACCGCCCGATCTGGCGGGACGTCACGCGCTTCTGGGCCAAGCTGTTCGGCATCAATTTCGTGCTGGGCGTCGCCACCGGACTCACCATGGAATTCCAGTTCGGGACCAACTGGTCCTATTACTCGCATTATGTGGGCGACATCTTCGGCGCCCCGCTTGCGATCGAGGGCCTGATGGCCTTCTTCCTCGAGGCGACGTTCGTCGGGCTGATGTTCTTCGGCTGGGAGCGGATGTCGAAACAGGCGCATCTGTTCACCACTTTCATGGTGGCGCTGGGATCGAACCTGTCGGCGCTGTGGATCCTGGTCGCGAACGGCTGGATGCAGCATCCGACCGGCGCGACCTTCAACCCCGAGACGATGCGGATGGAAGTGACCGACTTCGCGGCGGTGCTCTTCAATCCCGTGGCCCAGGCCAAGTTCGTCCACACGGTGAGTGCCGGCTATGTGATGGCCAGCGTGTTCGTGCTGGGCGTCTCCGCCTTCTATCTGCTCAAGGGCCGGCACCTGGAACTGGCCAGGCGCAGCTTCACCGTGGCCGCGGCGTTCGGCCTGGCCTCGTCGCTGTCGGTGGTCGTGCTGGGCGACGAGAGCGGCTACGCGCTCACCGAGAACCAGCAGATGAAGCTCGCCGCGATCGAGGGCATGTGGCACACCGAGCCGGCGCCGGCGGGGCTCGCGATCTTCGGCATCCCCTCGAACAGCGGGCGCGAAACCCGATATGAAGTGAAGATCCCCTATGTGCTGGGCCTGATCTCCACCCGCAGCCTGACCGGCGAGGTCAATGGCATCTTCCCCCTGGTGGAGCGTGCCCGGGGACGGATCGTCAATGGCCTGGCGGCCTATGACGCGGTCGAGAAGCTCAAGGTGGACCGCAACGATCTGGCCGCGCGCGCAGCGTTCGAGCGGACCAAGGACGATCTCGGCCATGCGCTGCTGCTCAAGCGCTTCGTCGCGGATCCGCGCAAGGCGGACGCGGCGACGATCGAGCGGGCGGCATGGAGCACCGTGCCCAATGTGCCGGCGATCTTCTGGATGTTCCGGATCATGGCCGGGATCGGCTTCGGCATGATCGCCTTCTTCGCGGTCGCCTTCTTCTATTCGACGGTGCAGCGCTTCGACGCGCGCTGGTTCCTGCGGCTGGCGCTTGTCGTGATGCCGCTGCCCTGGATCGCGGCCGAGGTCGGCTGGGCCGTGGCCGAAGTGGGCCGCCAGCCCTGGGCGGTGGAAGGGGTGTTGCCGACCTTCCTCGCGCCGTCGAGCCTGACCGTGCCCGAGCTGTGGCTGACGATCGCCGGCTTCACGCTGCTCTATGGCGCGCTGGCGGTGATCGAGGTGCGGCTGATGCTCGCCGCGATCCGCAAGGGGCCGGAGCCGTATCGCGCCGCCGATGCGCCGGAGCCCGCACGCCCCGATTTCCACGCCGTTCCGGCCGAATGAGCCGGGCCGGGGTTTTGGAGACAGACCATGTCCATCCCTCTCGATTTCGAAACGCTCCGCATCCTCTGGTGGCTGCTGCTCGGCGTGCTGCTGATCGGCTTCGCGCTGACCGACGGCTTCGACCTGGGGACGGCGGCGATGCTGCCCTTCGTCGCGAAGACCGACGAGGAGCGGCGGATGGTGATCAACACCATCGGCGCGACCTGGGAAGGCAACCAGGTGTGGTTCATCCTGGGCGGCGGCGCGATCTTCGCCGCCTGGCCCTTCGTCTATGCCGTCAGCTTCTCGGGCTTCTATCTCGCGATGTTCCTGGTGCTGTCGGCGCTGATATTGCGGCCGGTGGGCTTCAAATATCGTTCGAAGCGCCCGGACAAGGCGTGGCGGGAGCGCTGGGACTGGGCGCTGTTCGTCGGCGGCTTCGTGCCCGCGCTCGTCTTCGGCGTCGCGGTGGGCAATGTGATGAAGGGCATTCCCTTCCGCCTCGATAGCGATCTGCGCGCCTTCTACGAAGGCTCGCTGCTCGGGCTGTTCACGCCGTTCACGCTGGTGACCGGGCTGCTCTCGGTGGCGATGCTGGTGCTGCACGGCGCGGGCTGGCTGAGCCTGAAGGCCGAGGGCGTGGTGCTGGAGCGGGCGCGGCGCTGGGGGCAGGCGGCGGCGGTGCTGGCGCTGCTGCTGTTCGCGGCCGGCGGCGCGTTCGTCGCCTGGGGCGGTCTGGGCTACCGGCTGGACGGTATGGTCGATCCCGGCGGGCCGTCCAACCCGCGCTTCTCGACCACGGTGGCCGAGGGCGGCGCCTGGCTGCGCAACTATGGCGCGCATCCCTGGATGCTGCTCGCGCCGCTGCTCGGCTTCCTGGGTCCGGTGCTGGCGCTGCTCGGCATCCGCGCGCGCCGCGACGTGCTGGTGTTCGCCGGCTCGTCGCTGGCCAATATGGGGATCATCGCCACGGTGGGCCTGTCGATGTTCCCGTTCATCCTGCCGAGCTCGATCGACTCGCTTTCGAGCCTGACGGTGTGGAACGCCTCGTCGAGCCACGGCACCCTGTTCACCATGCTGGTGGTGACGGCGATCTTCCTGCCGATCGTCCTCGCCTATACGGCCTGGGCCTATCGCGTGATGTTCGGCAGGGTGACCGCGCAGGACGTGCGCACCAATCCCGACTTCTACTGAGGAGCGTTCGCCATGTGGTATTTCTCGTGGATCCTCGGCGTCGGCCTTGCCGTCGGCTTCGGCATCCTCAACGGGCTCTGGCACGAATTCCATTCGGAGCCGCTGCCGGAAGCGGCGGCGAGGGCCGAGGAATAGGCCAGGCAATGGCTGGCCGGGCGCGCGGGACCTGATAGAATTGCCCCGCCGGAATCGGCCATTGCCCGGTTCCGCCCGGCGCATCGCCATGCAGGAGACAGGACCATGGGCATTCTCAAGATCGCGGACGGCACCGAGCTCTTCTACAAGGATTGGGGGTCCCGCGACGCGCAGGTGATCTGGTTCCATCATGGCTGGCCGCTCTCGGCCGACGACTGGGACAACCAGATGATGTTCTTCCTGCTCAAGGGCTATCGCGTGATCGCGCATGATCGCCGCGGGCATGGCCGCTCCACCCAGACCGACACGGGCAACGAGATGGACACCTATGCCGCCGACGTCGCGGCGCTGGTCGAGCATCTGGACGTGCGCGGCGCGGTTCATATCGGCCATTCGACGGGCGGCGGCGAAGTCGCGCACTATGTCGCCCGGGCCAAGCCGGGGCGGGTGTCCAAGGCGGTGCTGATCGGCGCGGTGCCGCCGGTGATGCTGAAGAGCGAGAAGAATCCGGGCGGCCTGCCGATGGAGGTGTTCGACAATTTCCGCGAGCAGACCGCGTTCAATCGCGCGCAATTCTTCATCGATGTGCCGGCGGGCCCGTTCTACGGCTTCAACCGGCCGGGCGCGAAGGTGGACCAGGGCGTGATCGACAATTGGTGGCGCCAGGGCATGATGGGCGGGATCAAGGCGCATTACGACTGCGTCAAGGCATTCAGCGAGACCGATTTCACCGAGGATCTGCAGAGGATCGACGTGCCGGTGCTGGTGATGCACGGCGACGACGACCAGGTCGTGCCCTATGCGGATTCCGCGCCGCTCTCGGCCAAGCTGCTGAAACAGGGCACGCTCAAGACCTATCCAGGCTATCCGCACGGCATGGCCACCACCCATGCCGCAGTGATCAACGCCGATCTGCTGGCCTTCATCCAGGGCTGACGGGCCGGGTTCCGGCGGGGAAGGGAACGCCCGGGCTCAGGCGAGCTCGGGCATTCCGGCCAGCAGCTTGTCGAGCGTGATCGGATAGTCGCGCACGCGCATCCCGGTGGCGTTGTGGATCGCATTGGCCACCGCCGCGCCGACGCCGCAGATGCCCAGCTCGCCCACGCCCTTGGCCTTCATCGGCGACGTGGTGGGATCGGCCTCCGCGAGGAAGATCACGTCCTGGTGGGGGATGTCGGCATGGACCGGCACCTCGTAGCCGGCCAGATCGTGGTTGACGAAGAAGCCGAAGCGCTTGTCGACCGCCAGCTCCTCCATCAGCGCGGCGCCGGCGCCCATGGTCATCGCGCCGATCACCTGGCTGCGCGCCGAGACCGGATTGAGGATGCGCCCCGCCGCGCACACGGCGAGCATGCGGCGGATGCGGATCTCGGCCGTCGCTGCGTCGACGCCGACTTCGACGAAATGCGCGCCGAAGGTGGATTGCTGATATTTCCTGGCCAGGTCGCCATATTCCATCGCGTCCTCGGCGACGAGTTCCCCGCCCTTCGCCGCCTCGGCCAGGGGCACGCTGCGCTTGCCGCTCTTCACCTTGCCGCCGGCAAACACTGCGTCGGCCGAGTTGAAGCCGAGCTTCTGCGCCACTGCCTCGCGCAGCTTCACACAGGCCGCATAGACGCCGGCGGTGGCGCTGTTCGCACCCCATTGCCCGCCCGATCCGGCCGAGACCGGGAAGCTCGAATCGCCCAGCCTCACCACCACCTTGTCGAGCGGCAGGCCCATCATCTCGGCGGCGGTCTGGGCGAGGATCGTGTAGGTTCCGGTGCCGATATCGGTCATGTCGGTCTCGACGGTGACGATCCCGCGCGCGTCGAGCCGCACCCGGGCGGCCGACTTCATGTTGATGTTGTTGCGAAACGCCGCGGCGACGCCCATGCCGACCAGCCAGCGGCCGTCGCGCACGCTGCCCGGCTTCGCGCGCCGGGCCCAGCCGAACTTCTCCGCGCCCGTCTGCAGGCACTGGTTGAGCTGGCGCTGCGAATAGGGGCGGCCGGGATTCTCGGGATCGACCTGGGTGTCGTTCAGCACGCGGAAGGCGACCGGGTCGAGGCCGAGCTTCTCGGCCATCTCGTCGATCGCGATCTCGAGCGCCATCATGCCCGGCGCCTCGCCCGGCGCGCGCATCGCATTGCCCTCGGGCAGGTCGAGCACCGCGAGCCGCATCGCGGTCATCCGGTTGGCGCCGGCATAGAGCAGCTTGGTCTGCCCGGTCGCCGTCTCCGGGCCGCCGCCGGGAAGGTCGCCCGACCAGCTCTCATGCCCGATCGCCACCAGCTTGCCGTCGCGCGTCGCGCCCAGGCGGATGCGCTGGATCGTCGCGGGGCGGTGCGGCGTGTTGTTGAACATGAAGGGCCTGGGCAGGGCGACCTTCACCGCCCGGTTCGCCGCCCGGGCGCCCAGCGCCGCCAGCACCGCGTCGGCGCGGATGAACAGCTTGCCGCCGAACCCGCCGCCGATGAAGGGCGAGCGCATCCGCACCTTCTCGCGCGGGATGCCGAGCGTCTTCGCCATGTCGCCCACCGACCAGGCGATCATCTGGTTGGCGGTCCACAGATCGAGCCGGTCGCCGTCCCACGCCGCGATCGTCGCGTGCGGCTCCATCATCGCATGGGCATGGTCGGGCGTGGTGTAGGTCGCGTCGAGCTGCACCGGGGCGGCGGCAAAGGCGCCGGCAAAGTCGCCATGGCCGCTGTCGGCCGGGCCGTTGAACCCGCCTTCGGGCGGCTTGCCGGCGCCGTCCTTCGCCGCGGCGAGATCGTAGCGGCCCTTGTCGCGGGCATAGTCGACCCGGATCAGCGCGGCGGCGGCGCGCGCCTGTTCGAACGTCTCGGCGACGACGATCGCCACGGCCTGGTGATAGTGCTCGATCTCCGGGCCGCCGAGCAGTTTCGCCGTGTTGAAATTGCCCTTGCCGAGCTTGCCGGCATTCTCCGCGGTGACGATGGCGAGCACGCCGGGCGCCGCGCTGGCATCGCGCAGGTCCATGCCCGTGAGGCGCCCCTTGGCGATCGCCGAGCCGAGGATGAAGCCATAGGCAGGGTCGGGCGCGTCGTGATGCTCATAGGCATAGGGCGCGGAACCCGTGGTCTTGAGCGGGCCGTCGATGCGCGGCGTGGGCTTGCCGATCACCTTCAGCTGGTCGATCGGATTGGTGCCGGCGGGCGTGTCGAACTTCATGGCTCAGCCCCTCGCTTCGGCAATGGCGGCGGCGAGCGTGCGTTCGGCCAGCACCAGCTTGAACCGGTTCTGCTCGGTGGGCGTGGCGCCCGCAAGGACTGCTGCCGCCACGGCGCGGGCGCCGCGCGGCATTTCGGCCTCCGCCGCCTCGACGCGCCATGGCCGGGGTGCGACACCGCCGAACGCGACCCGGCCGGTACCGTCCTTCTGGAGGATCGCGCCCACCGAGACGAGTGCGAAGGCATAGGAAGCCCGGTCGCGCACCTTGTGATAGATGTGCGTGCCGCCGACCGGCCGGGGGAGAGTCACCGCGGTGATCAGCTCGCCCGGCGCAAGCGGGTTCTCGACGTTCGGCGTGTCGCCCGGCAGCGTGTGGAATTCGGCGATGGGGATGGCGCGGGCGGTGCCGTCGGCGCGTACCGTCTCCACCACTGCGTCGAGCGCGCGCATCGCCACCGCCATGTCGCTCGGATGGGTGGCGATGCACGCTTCGCTGGTGCCGATCACGCCAAGGCCGCGATTCACCCCGCCGATCGCCGCGCAGCCGCTGCCGGGGCTGCGCTTGTTGCAGGGCTGGTTGGTGTCGTAGAAATAGGGGCAGCGGGTGCGCTGCAGCAGGTTGCCCGCCGTTGTCGCCTTGTTGCGCAGCTGGCCCGACGCGCCCGCGACGAGCGCGCGGGAGAGCAGGGCATAGTCCTTGCGGACGCGCCCGTCGGCGGCGAGGTCGGTGTTGCGCACCAGCGCGCCGATGCGCAGCCCGCCCTCTGTCGTCGCTTCGATCCGGTCGAGCCCCAGATGGTTGACGTCGACCAGATGGGTCGGCGTCTCGATCTGCAGCTTCATCAGGTCGAGCAAATTGGTGCCGCCCGCGATGAAGCGGGCGCCCTGGGTGCGGCCGACGATCGCAGCGGCCTCGGCCGGCGAGCCGGCGCGCTGATAGCTGAACGCCTTCATGCCTTCCTCCGGGCGGCGACTTCGGCGATCGCCTCGACGATGTTGGAATAGGCGCCGCAGCGGCAGAGGTTGCCGCTCATCCGCTCGCGGATCTCTTCGCCGCTCATCGCCGGCTTGCCCACGATGTCGCCGGTCGCGTGGCTGGGGATGCCCGCGCGGATCTCGTCGAGCACCGCGACCGCCGAGCAGATCTGGCCCGGCGTGCAATAGCCGCATTGATAGCCGTCATGCTTGACGAAGGCAGCCTGCATCGGATGCAGGCTGTCGGGCGTGCCCAGCCCCTCGATGGTGGTGATCGCATCGCCTTCGTGCATCACCGCGAGGCTGAGGCAGGAATTGATCCGCCGCCCATCGACGATCACCGTGCAGGCGCCGCACTGGCCATGGTCGCAGCCCTTCTTGGTGCCGGTCAGGCGGAGATGCTCGCGCAGCGCGTCGAGCAGGGTGGTGCGGGTGTCGAGCTCCAGGGTGTGCGGCTTGCCGTTCACCGTGAAGCCGACCTTGGCCATTACCGGCGCCCCGGTGCCTGCCGAGGCCACCACTCGCGCTCCGGCGGCGGGAGGCGCGGCGCTGGCCGCCACCGATGCCGCGCCGCCGATCAAGACGCCGCGCCGCGAGAGTTCGAAATCGCCTGGTCCATGCATATCGGCCTCTGCTCCCCTTGAAGCTGGCGCGTGCCCTGAGACAGTCGGGTCATGCCCTGTTCCTCGGGGTTCTAGCGCGAACAACGATCCAGGCAAATTCTCGCGCATCGGGGTGCCCGATGCGCGCCGCCGCCGCGGGGGCCAGCCGATGTCCCGTTCCGCCTTCGTCCTCCCCGCGCAGGCGGGAATCCATAGCCTGCCCAAGCCCTCCACAGCCGCGATGAAACAAAATTGAGAACGTTCTTGAGAACGCTCTCAATCTATGCTCTAACCATCGGATCGGAGCAAAAGACTCCGTGAACGATAGAGGGGTGTTGGAACAGGCTGCCGTGCGCGCCATGCTGCGCTGTCGGCGCGTTCCGTCGCTGAAACCGACAGCGTTGTCGGAAAAGCTCCCCCAGGTTGGATCGGATGAACTGGCATGCCTTCGGGCATGCGCGGCGCCGTTGCACGCGCCGAAGGGGAGAGGATAATGCTGATCAGCCTGCGGCACGTGGCGCGCTCCATGGCGTTGCTCGCCACCACCGCGCTTGCCGGGACGATGACGGGCGCGCGTGCGCAGGATCCCGTCGCTCCCGCCGCACCCTCGAACGAAGCCCGCCCGTCCGCGGATCCCGCCGCGCGCCCCTGGGCCGATGCCAGGTTGCCGGCGGCGGCGCGCGCGGAGGCGCTGCTTGCGGCGATGACGCTCGAGGAGAAGCTGGGTCTCGTCTATACTTGGTTCCCGCCGCTGGCGAAGGATCCGGCGGCACCGAGCGACATGATCCCCTCGGCCGGCCAGCAGGCGGCGATTCCGCGTCTGGGCATTCCGGCGCTGCGCGAGACCGATGCCAGCCTGGGCGTCGCCAACCAGGTCGAGCAGCGCAAGGGGGATACCGCCACCGCACTGCCTTCGGGCCTGGCGCTGGCCGCGAGCTTCGATCCCAAGCTTGCCTATGAGAGCGGCGCGATGATCGGCGGCGAGGCGCGGGCCAAGCGCTTCAACGTCATGCTGGCGGGCGGCATCAACCTGACGCGCGATCCCTGGGGCGGCCGCAACTTCGAATATCTGGGCGAGGACCCGCTGCTCGCCGGCGTGATCGCCGGGGAATCGATCAAGGGCATCCAGTCGAACCGCATCGTCTCGACGATCAAGCATTTCGCCCTGAACGCACAGGAGACCGGCCGCTTCGTGATGGACGCGCGCATCGGCGAGGCGGCGTTGCGGGAAAGCGACCTGCTCGCCTTCCAGCTCGCGATCGAGCGCGGCAAGCCGGGCTCGGTGATGTGCGCCTATATGTCCGTCAATGGCGACTTCGCCTGCGAGAACGACTTCCTGCTCAACACCGTGCTCAAGCAGGACTGGGCCTATCCGGGCTGGGTGATGTCCGATTGGGGGGCGGTGCATTCCACCGTGAAGGCAGCGCGCAACGGGCTGGACCAGCAATCGGGCGGCGAGCTCGACACGCATTCCTTTTTCCGCGCCGACCTGAAACAGGCAGTGGCGAGCGGCGCGCTGCCGATGGCGCGGCTGGACGACATGGCCCGCCGCATCCTGAACGGCATGTTCGCCACCGGGGTGATGGATGCGCCGGTGGTCGATGCGCCGCAGCCGATCGACCATGCGCGGAACGCCGAAGTCGCGCAGCGCGCCGCCGAGGCGGGGATCGTGCTGCTCAAGAACGACAGGGACATATTGCCGCTCGCCCGGACGGCGAAGCGCATCGTCCTGATCGGCGGCCATGCCGATGTCGGCGTGCTTTCGGGCGGCGGCTCGTCGCAGGTCCGCTCGGTCGGCGGCGCACCGATCGAGATACCCCTCAAGGACGGCCCGGCCGCGTCGTTCGTGCGCGTGACCTGGCACGCGTCCTCGCCGCTCGCGGCGATCCGTGCGCTGGCCCCCAGGGCGCGCGTCGATTTCGTCGATGGCAGCAACCCCGAAGCTGCCGCCGCGGCGGCTAGGAACGCGGACCTGGCGATCGTCTGGGCGACGCAATGGACCACCGAGGCCGAGGACCCCGAGACGATCGACCTGGCCGGCAACCAGAATGCAGTGATCGCCGCAGTCGCCGCCGCCAATCCGCGCACCGCCGTGGTGCTCAACACCGGGGGCCCGGTGCTGATGCCCTGGCTCGACAAGGTGCCGGCGGTGCTCGCCGCCTGGTATCCGGGCCAGCGCGGCGGCGAAGCGGTGGCGCGGGTGCTGTTCGGCGAGGTCAATCCTTCGGGGCGCCTGCCGATCACTTTCCCCGCCGCGATCGACCAGGCGCCGCGCCCCGCGGTGCCCGGCTTCGACCAGGTCAAGGCCTTGCCCGATCGCGGACAGGATGCGCGGGCGATCAAGCCCTTCGCGGTCGAGTATCGCGAAGGTTCGGACGTCGGCTATCGCTGGTATGCCCGCCAGGGCCATCGCCCGGCTTTCCCCTTCGGCTATGGCCTGAGCTACACGCGCTTCGGCTATGCGAACCTCACGGTGGAAGGGGGCGAGGCACTCAAGGTCAGCTTCGACGTGACCAATCGCGGCAAGCGCGAAGGGGCCGATGTGCCGCAACTCTATGTGACGCCGGCCACCGGCCGCCGCCCGCTGCGCCTGGCCGGCTTCGAGCGCGTGACGCTCAAGCCCGGCGAGACGCGCCGGATCACCCTGATCGCCGAGCCGCGCATCGTCGCGGACTATGACGTCGCGCAGCCCGGATGGCGCGTGGCGGCGGGAACCTATCGTGTCGCGATCGCGCGGGACGCCGGCCAACCGGTGCTCACGGGCGCGGCGGATTTGCAGGAGCGCCGGCTGGCGCCCTGAGACGACAGCACCGGGTGAGGCGCGCGTAGATGCGTCGGGGTGCAGAACAGAGTGGGAGGACAATGGGAATGAAGGGACTATCCAGTTTGATGGCCGGCTTGCTGGCATCGACCGCCCTGGTCGCGCCGGCATGGGCCCAGGACGCGGTCGCGCCGCAGGATGCGGGGGCCGATCAGGGTGAGGAGATCGTCGTCACCGGCATCCGCGCGTCGCAGGCCAAGGCGATCAACATCAAGCGCAACGAGACCGCGATCGTCGATGCGATCTCCTCGGAGGACATCGGCAAGCTGCCCGACGTCACCGTGGTGGACGCGCTGCAGCGCATCTCGGGCGTGCAGATCAAGCGCGACGCCGGCGAGGGTTCGAGCGTCAACATCCGCGGCCTGCCCCAGGTGATCACGCTGCTCAACGGCGAGCAGTATCTGAGCCCGGGCAATCTCGGCACCGCGCAGCCGAACCTGAACGACATCCCGGCGCAGCTGATGAATGCGGTGGTGGTCTACAAGTCGCAGGACCTGCGCAACGCGCTGTCGGGCATCTCCGGCACCGTCGACCTGCGCACCCGCCGTCCGTTCGACCTGAAGAACGGCCTGACCCTGGCCAACCAGGTCGAATATTCGCGTGGCGACTATACCAAGAAGAACGACTATCTGATCAGCGGCCTGCTGAGCTGGCGCAACGACACGATCGGCGTGATGGTCGGCGCCACGCAGAGCAAGGCGCATCTCGGCAACAACTATGCCGGTATCGGCGGCAGCCCGTTCGGCAACAACGACTGGGGCGGCACGGGCCCCAACTGGATCGCGCCGCACGGCTATGAGCTGTTCAGCCGCGAAGTGGAGCGCAACCGCTTCGGCATCAACGGCGCGGTGCAGCTGAAGTTCGCCGAGGGCTGGACGCTGACCGGCGAAGTCTTCCACACCGAGCTGGTCGAGCATAACCGGGCGGCGGGCGTGAACATCTCGAACCGCTGGAACGGCCTGACCTGGACGACGCCGACCCAGTCGACCTCCACGGGCCAGATCGGTGCGAACCAGCAGCCCTGGCTCGACGTCGACCAATATGACCTCAATGTGTGGTGGTTCAATTCCTTCTCGGTGAACCGCACCGCTCGCGAGAAGTCGACCAACTACAACCTGGAACTCGACTATGACACGGGCGGTCCGTTCAAGTTCACGGCGCGGGCGCTGCGTTCGGATGCGAAGCTGCGCAGCATGAACGGGCAGGTGCAGGGCGACCTGAGCAACTGGCGCGCGGGCAACCGGGCGTTCACGCTGTTCCGCAATCCGAACGACCTGACGCGCGGGCCCTTCTATCCGGCGAACATCGCGGCGCAATATCCGGCCTCGCGCTATACCAACAACGTGGTCGGCGCGAACGGCGGCCGCTACATCGACCCGAACCCGCTGGGCTATGGCCAGGATCCGCTGCTGCACCTCGACCTGCGCGGGCAGAACCCGGTGCTGAGCGGCTTCGACACGCCGATCTCGGGCGGGCTGGGCGCCGGCAAGTCGCTCAAGGACTATATGGCCAATCTCGACAGCTATGCCGTCGCGGCCTTCTCGTCCGAGGGCAATCAGGAGAATACGTCGGATCTCGGCGTGTTCCGCGCCGATGGCAGCTACGAGTTCCAGGGCGGCGGCCTGTTCGGCCTGCTGAACCGCGTCGACGTGGGCGTGCGCCGCTCGGATCGCTCGACCCAGATCAAGAACTTCCACCTGTTCTCGAACTTCTATGGCGGCAACGGCGCCGCCACCGCCGCGGGCTGCTCGGCGCAGTGGAAGGCGATCGACGTGGTGATGGACAACCCGCAATGCTCGGCGGGCGAGATGGTGTCGAACCCGGGCTACAATGCGGGGCTGCCGCTGGCGACTTCGCCTTCGAACTGCGGCGCATCGGCGGCCAATACGCCGACCTGCTTCCAGGGCTATACCGTCAACCGGCCGACCAAGCTGAACGCCTATAACAACGTCTATTTCCAGACGAACTGGGGCGGCGTGGTCAACGGCATGCCGGGCATGTGGGTGGTCAATCCCAAGGACTTCGACGACATCAAGTCGTTCATGACGCGCGTGTTCGGCGGTGCCGACGAAGTCATCGTCCCGGGCAACACCTATGACGTCGACCTGATCGAGGAGAGCGCCTATATCAACACCAACTGGAAGCGCGGAGGGTTCAAGGCCGATATCGGCGTGAAGGTCATCAAGACCAGCATCGACGTGAAGCAGAACCTGACCGGCGATACCCGGGCCTATGGCGACACCAACCTCGACGTCGGCGACAGCGTAACCCGTCGCAGCTATACCGACTGGCTGCCGACGGTGACCCTGTCCTACGACGTCACCGACAATATCCGCATCCGCGCGGCCTTCGCCAAGACGATGATCCCGCTGGATCTCGGCAATTATGGCGGCGGCCTGAAGATCAACACCGCGGATTCGCAGGGGCCGAACCCGACGAACCCCACGGCGGCGCCGCTCGGCGTCCGCCAGGTGACGAGCGCGAATGCGAGCGGCAACCCCTATCTGAACCCGTGGCGCTCGAACAATTACGATCTCAGCCTGGAATATTATCTGGGCCGCGCCTCGATGCTCAACATCGGCCTGTTCAAGCTCAACATCGACAGCTTCGTGACTACCGCGACGCAGATGATCGGCCGCTATCCGGATGCCGACGGCGTGATCCGCCGCACGGTGCCGGTGACGCAGCCGATCCAGGGCGCAGGCGGCAACCTGCAGGGCGTGGAAGCGGGCGCCAAGCTGGCCTTTACCGACCTGTTCCCGAACGTGCCGTTCCTGCGCAACTTCGGCATCGACGCCAACTACACCTTCTCCGACTCCTCGCAGTCGGCACGAGGTCTCGATGGCAAGAAGCTGCCTTTCCAGGATAATTCCAAGCACCAGATCAACCTGGTCGGTTGGTATCAGGACGACATCTTCCAGGTCCGCGTCGCGTGGAACCACCGCACGCCGCGCCTTGCGAACATGGGCCTGGGCTATGATGTGAACCCGGATCCGGACATCACCGACCAGCGCAACATCCCGGTGATGCAGGACACGAGCAACTATGTCGACGTGAACCTGACCGCGAACATCAACAGCCAGTTCGCGATCTACGGCAACGTCTCGAACCTGCTGGGCGAACGCGAACGCTATTACTTCCAGTTCGACAAGGATTCGAAGCAGTTCCATTCGCAGAACCGTTTCGAGCCGCGTTACTCGGTGGGCGTGCGCTACCGTTTCTAAGAGCCAACCCTCCTGGGCCGGCGGTCTTCCCGGGCCGCCGGCTCATTTTTCCCCGGGAGCAGGATCGGCGCGGTTTCGCTTGCGGACCCGAGGCCGGGACGATCAGAATGACACGATGAAGCATGGGGGCATGGCCAGCGGCGCGATCGAGCGTGTCGTCATCGTCGGCGGGGGCACCGCCGGGTGGATGGCGGCGGCTGCGCTGGGCGCATATCTGGCGGGGGCGGGCACCCGGATCACCCTGATCGAAAGCTCGGAGATCGGGACGATCGGCGTCGGCGAGGCGACGATCCCCACCATTCGCCGCTTCTACGCCGCGCTCGGCATGACCGATGCCGAAGTGATGCGCGCCTGCGAGGCGACCGCCAAGCTCGGCATCCGCTTCGTCGACTGGAAGCCCGGCACCAGCTTCGTCCACCCCTTTGGCCGCTTCGGGCAGGACCTGCGCGGCATCGACTTCCACCAATATTGGCAGAAGGCGCGCCAGGCCGGCCGCGCCGCGCCGCTGGAGGAATATTCGCTGGGCGCGATGCTCGCACGCGAAGGCCATGCCAGCGTGCCGCTGCCCAATCCGCCCAGCCAGCTCTCGGTGTTCGACTGGGCGCTCCATTTCGACGCCGCACGCTTCGCTGCGCACATGCGCGCCTATGCCGAGCGTGCGGGGGTGGCGCGCATCGATGCGCGGATCACCGATGTGACGCTCCACGGCGAGACCGGTTTCATCGAAGCGGTGACGCTCGACAGCGGCGAGCGCGTCGCGGGCGACCTGTTCGTCGATTGCTCGGGCTTTCGCGGCCTGCTGATCGGCGAGGCGCTGGGCACGCCCTATCGCGACTGGTCGCACTGGCTGCTGTGCGACGGCGCCTTTGCGGTGCAGAGCGAGCGGGTGGGCGAGCCGCCCAGCTGCACCACCGTCACCGCGCGCACTGCCGGCTGGCAATGGCGCATCCCGCTGCGCAGCCGCGAAGGCAACGGCCTCGTCTTCGCGAGCGATTTCCAGGGCGACGACGAGGCGCGGGCCGAACTGCTCGCCAACATCCCCGGCGCGCCGACCATGGAGCCGCGCCGCCTGCGCTTCACGCCGGGCCGGCGCGAAGTCGCATGGGCGAGGAACTGCGTCTCGCTCGGCCTGGCCTCGGGGTTTCTCGAGCCGCTGGAATCGACCAGCATCGCGCTGATCGAGACCGGCATCGAGCGGCTGAAGCAGCTCTTCCCCGACAAGGGCTTCGATCCGGCGGTGATCGCCGAATACAACGCCCAGTCCGCCGAGGAGATGGAGCGCGTTCGCGACTTCATCCTCCTCCATTACCATCTGAGCACGCGCGACGGCCCGTTCTGGCAGGCCTGTCGCGAGATGACGCTCCCGGACAGCCTGGCCGCCAAGCTGGAGCTTTGGCGCGCGCGGGGCGCCTTCCTGCGCTATCGCTGGGAGATGTTCTCGCCCGCATCCTGGCTGGCCATCTATGGCGGGTTCGAGCACCTGCCCGAGCGGCTCGATCCCGGCGTCGCCGCGGTCGGCACGGACGAACTCGCGCAGGGGCTGGAGCAGATGCGCGCCGCCATCGCCCGTACCGTCGCCGATACGCCCACCCATTCCGAATTCCTCGCGACGGTCGATGGCGCCGCTGCCGAGCCCATGAGGACATCCGTATGAACAATCCGGACGCACTGCGTAAGGTCTGCATCGTCGGCGGCGGCACTGCCGGCTGGATCGCCGCTGCGGTGATGGCGCATCACATGAAGGGCAGGCTGTTCGAGATCGAGCTGGTCGAAAGCGACGATATCGGCACGATCGGCGTGGGGGAAAGCACGATCCCGCCCTTCATGGAGCTGATCGCCAAGCTCGACATCGACGAGCAGGACTTTGTCCGCCAGGTCCAGGCGAGCTTCAAGCTCGGCATCGAGTTCAAGGACTGGTTTCGCAAGGACGAGAGCTATTTCCACCCGTTCGGCGATGTCGGCCAGCGCGTGGAGCTCAGCGACTTCTACCAATGCTGGCGCAAGGCGACGCTTGCGGGGCATGATTTCCCGCTCCAGGATTTCGCGCCCGCCACGGTGATGGCGCATGCGGGGCGCTTCATGCTGCCGTTCAAGGCGCGGAACACGCCGATCGCCGGCGCATCCTATGCGCTGCACGTCGATGCCAAGCGCGTCGCCCAGTTCCTGCGCGGCCATGCCGAGGCGCGCGGCGTGAAGCGCACCGAAGGGATCGTCACCGATGTCGCGCTCGACGCTCGCGGCTTCGTCTCGACGCTGACGCTCAAGGACGGTCGCACGATCGACGCCGACTTCTTCATCGATTGCTCCGGCTTCCGGGCGCTGCTGATCGAGAAGGCGCTCGGCAGCGGCTATACCGACTGGTCGAACTATCTGTTCTGCGACCGCGCGATCGCCGCGCAGACGGAGAATGTCGGTCCGCCGCGCCCCTATACGCTGGCCGAGGCGCAGGACGCCGGCTGGCGCTGGCGCATCCCGCTCCAGCACCGCACCGGCAACGGCCATGTCTATTCCTCGGAGTTCATGAGCGACGAGGAGGCGACGCGGATCCTGCTGGAGAAGGTGGAGGGCGAAGTGGTCGCCGGGCCGATGGTGGTGCCGTTCAGGACCGGCGTGCGCGAAAGGATCTGGTATCGCAACGTGCTGGCGATCGGCCTGTCCTCGGGCTTCATCGAGCCGCTGGAATCGACGGCGATCCACCTGATCTATCGCGGGATGGACTTCTTCTTCCGCTTCCTGCCCGATCGCCACTGCGATCCGGCGCTGGCGGACGAATATAACCGCCGCATGGTGGCGGACTATACCGAGATCCGCGACTTCATCGTGCTCCATTATTGCACCACCGCGCGCGACGACACGCCCTTCTGGCGCAAATGCCGCGACATGGACTGGCCGGACAGCCTGAAGGAACGGGTGGAGCTGTTTCGCAGCAACGGCACGCTTCGCGAGGGGCTCGACGAGCTGTTCCGCTCGGTCAGCTGGTTCTCCGTGCTGGAGGGCATGGGCATTCGCCCGCGCACCTATCACCCGCTGGTCGACCGGATCGACGAGGCGATGCTCTATGCGGGGCTCGACAAGGCGCGCGAGCAGCTTGCCGGCTTCGTCCGGCAACTGCCGACCCAGCAGCAGTTCATCGACGCACATTGCCGTGCCGAGAAGGTGGATCTGGCCCGTCCCGTCATGGCCGGGGCCTGATGCAGAAGAAACGCGCGATCACGATCAAGGACGTGGCGGCCGAGGCGGGAGTCTCGCTGCAGACGGTGAGCCGCGTCATCAACAAGGGCCCGAATGTCACTGCGCCGGTTCAGGATCGGGTGCGGGCGGCGATCGACAAGCTGGGCTATGTCCCCAGCCTCGCCGCGCGGCGGCTGGGCGGCTCGCGTTCCTATCTGATCCTCGCCTTCAACGACGAGCGGCCGACACTCGAGGGCTGGCAGTCGCGGCGCGGCAACGACTGGGTCGACCAGATGCTCTATGGCGGCATGCTCAAATGCGCCGAGCATGGCTATCGCATGCTGTTCGAGCTGGTGGATTCGCATTCCGACCAGCTCGAGGCACAGGTCCGGGCCGCGCTCTCCGCGCTTCACCCCGATGGCGTGATCCTGACGCCGCCGCACAGCGAGGACGACCGGATCACCGATCTCCTCCACCAGGGCGGCCTAATCTTCGCGCGGCTGGGCTCGCACCGCGAAGGCGAGGGTTTTGCAGTGTACATGGACGACGAGGCGGCAGCGCGCCGCGCGACCGAGCATCTGCTCGACCTTGGCCATACGCGCATCGCCTATGTCCAGGGGCATCCCGAATATGCGATGAGCCCGGATCGCCTGCGCGGTTTCACCGATGCGATCGAGGCGCGCGGGCTGAGCGTGGATCCCGCCTATCTCCAGCCCGGCGATTTCACCTACGAAGCCGGCATTGCGGCGCTCAACACGCTCGCCGCGCTCGCATCGCCGCCCAGTGCGGTGCTCGCGAGCAGCGACGAAATGGCGCTGGGCGTGCTCCATGCCGCCGGGCCGCTCGGCCTGTCGGTTCCCGGCGATCTCTCGGTGGTGAGCTTCGACGATACGCCGACAGTGCGGATGAGCGTGCCCGCGCTCACTGCGATCCGCCAGCCGATCGCGGCGATGACGGCCAAGGCCGCCGAGCTGCTGATCGAAAGCAAGACCCGCGGCGACCCGCCCGGCAATGGTCGCTTCCTGCTTCCCTTCGATTTCGTCGTCCGTGCCTCTACCGCGCCGCCGCGGCGTTGACTTGGCTCCGGCCGGCGGCGATGCTCCGCCGTCCATGCGCAGCTTCGTCTCGCCCGGCCGCGGTTTCATCCTGCTCTATGCGCTGGCCTATGCGGGCATGTTCGTCAGCTTCATGCCGTTCGTCATGGTGCTGTTGCCGTTGAAGGCGGCGCAGGCGGGGGGCGGCCATGCGGTGCAGCTCCTCAGCGCCGGCGCGCTGGGCGGCGCGGCGGTGGCCAGCCTCGCCAATATCCTGTTCGGCGCGCTGAGCGACCGCACGCGGCGGTTACGCGGCACCCGGCGGCCCTGGGTGACGATGGGGCTGGGGGTGCTCAGCGCCTCCTATGGCCTGTTGCTGGTCGCGGCCGATCCAGTGAGCCTGTTGTTCGCCGTCGCCTGCATCCAGATCGGGATCAACATGATGTTCGCGCCGATCGCCGCGGTGATGGCGGACGAGATACCCGATGCGCAGAAGGGCATGGTCGCCGGCCTCACCGGCGTCTCGCATCCGATCGGCGCGATGTCGGCGGTGCTGATCACGCTGCCCGGGCTGGGCGGCGATGCCATGCGCTATGCGCTGCTCTGCCTGTTGTTCGTCGGGCTCACCGCGCCGTTCCTGCTCCTCGCCCGCGAAGGCGCCGCCCTGCCGCCGCCGCCGCCCGGGCCGCAGCGCGAGCTCCGCCGTTTCGATTTCATCCTCGCCTGGGCCTCGCGCATCCTGTTCCAGGTCGCCGGCAATGGCCTGTCCACCTATGGCTTCTACTATTTCCTCTCGGTGCTGGACCGGGAGGACATCAGCAAGACCAGCGTGGAGGCCAATCCGATCGTCGCGACGATGACCGGTTCCACCATCGTCGCGGTGCTGCTGACGGTGCTGGCGGGGCGCCTTTCGGATCGAATGATGCGGCGCAAGCCCTTCCTCGCCGCCGGAGCGCTGGCGATGGCGGCGGGGCTCGGCGTCATGGCGTTCGCGGGCAATTGGGGCGTGGCGGCGGCGGGGCATGCGCTGGCGCTGTCGGGGCTCAGCGTGTTCCTGGCGATCCATTCGGCGATCGCGATGCAGCTGCTGCCCAATCCGGGGCATCGCGGCCGCGACCTGGGCATCCTCAACCTCACCAACACCCTGCCGGCGATGGTCGCGCCGCTGCTGGCGCTGGCGCTGGCGCCGGAGAAGACCGGCTATACGCTGTGGCTGCTGATCCTCGCGCTCGGCACGCTGGCCGGCGGCGCGGTGTCGCTCTGCATCCGGACGCAGGACTAGGCCGGGGCCGCATATTCGCTTCCGTCATCCCCGCAAGGGCGAGGGCGGCGGTGGACGACAATGAGGGGCGGGCACCGGCGGCACCCGCCCTTCCCGTCGCTCAGTGCGCCGGCTCGCCCGCGCTCGAATTGCGGTCGACCTTGGCGGTCATGCCCGTCGCATCGGCGTCGTCCTGGGTCTGCGCATCGGGAGAGAGGTCGGCGACAGGCGGCGGATTGGTGGCGACGTTGGTCACTGCCGGGGTCTCGACCGGCTGGTCGATCGTGACGTTGGTGAACGTCTCGGGCTCGCCGATATTCGCGACGATGGTCTCGTTCGCGCTCGTGTCTTCCGGCTTGCTGCCCGAGCAGGCGGCGAGCGCCAGGCCGGCAACGGCGATCAGTGCGAGGGTACGGGTCTTCATTTCGGTCATTTCCCCTTTTCTCAACGTGCGGAAACGGCGGCAGCCGTAATCGCGGATCGTTTCTCGATCTTTGCTGCGAGATCCTTGTCCCAGCCATAGGGATCGCCGCGGAAGTTCATCGTGCCGTTCGCATTGGCGAAGGCGGTCCAGTAGAGCAGATAGACCGAGACCTGGTCCTGCTCCTGCAGAGTCACGCGCAGCGTGTCGCCCTTGGCGAGCGCGGCGTTGATCTGGTCGGGCTGCCAGTTCGGATCGTTGCGCAGCAGCAGTTGCGCCAATGGGCCCGGCTTCTCCAGCCGCACGCAACCATGGCTGGCCAGCCGGCTGAAGCTGGCGAAGGTCGATTGCGACGGGGTGTCGTGCAGATACACGGCATAATTGTTCGGGAAGTCGAACTTGTAGCGGCCGAGCGCGCTCTTCGGGCCGGGCTGCTGCTGCAGGCGGCGGTTCGCGCCGGTGCCGATGATCTTGTAGCCCTGCGCCTTCAGCGCGGCCTCGCCCTTGGGCCACAGTTCCTTGGCGGCGATGCCGGTGGGCACGTTCCAGGGCGGATTGAGCACGATCGAGTGGATCTTCGACTGGAGCATCGGCGTCTCGTTGCCGGGGCGGCCGGTGACGGCCTTCATCGACGCGATCGGGGCATCGCCCTCGAACACGGTGAGCACGGCGGCGGCGATGTTCACCTGGATGCGCTTGGCGGGCAGCTCGCTCGGCAGCCAGCGCCAGCGCTCCATGTTCGCCATGATCTGGCCGACCCGGTCCTGCGCCGGCACGTTGAGTGCAGCAAGCGTGCCCGACGAGACCACGCCGGTGGGGTTGAGCCCGTAGCGGCGCTGGGCGCGCACCACCGCGTCCTTCAGCTCGGCGTCGAACTTGTCGCCGGTGGCGATCGCCTGCGGATCCTCCACCGCCAGCCGCTTGCGCAGCGCTGCCACGCGCGCGCCGCTCGCGCCCACCGCGAGGTCCGGCCCCGCGGCGAGCTTCTGCCAGCCGCCGGCCGCCACGATCTTGCGATAGGTGGCGAGGCCCTTCTGCAGCGTGTCATAGCCGGCCCAGGGCGGGGGCAGGTCGCGCAGCCAGGCGCCGACGCGGTTCTGCTTCACGGCCTCGGCAAAGGCGGGCAGGGGATCATAGGCGGCGGGGCGCAGGCCCCAGTTCGGATCGAAGTCGCTCTCGGCCAGGCGGCCCGAATGGACCGCGCGGGCATAGTCGAGCGCCGCTCGCACCAGCGTCTCGCTGTCCTTGAAGCCGGGCGCGGGATCGCCGACCCGGCGCAGGCCCTGGGCGAAGCCGGCCTCGTTGAGGATCGGCGCGAGTTCGGCCGCCTGCGCCGCCGTCAGCACCGGCAGCACCACCGGCGGATTGGGGACGAACGGCGGCACGGGCACCGCCTGGAGCGTGGGGGTCGGCGTGGTCTGCGGCGCGGGAGCGACCTGTTGCGCGACGACGGGCGCCGCTATCCCGGCAAGCGCCGCAGTCCATGCGGCCCGGCGGGCCACCCGGCCCGAAAACACTTTGGTCACTCGCAAATCTCCTCCGCGGCCGCCCTGAGGCCGGGCGACCTGAATCGCCACCTGCTATTAAGCCAAACCGGGCGCACGTGGCGAGCGTCGAATTTACACGATGCGACGACGTGCCTTGACATTGGCAACGTTGTCGGACCAGTTTCCGATAAACGCCCGCCAGGGGAAGAAGCGGGCGACGTCCGCAGGGGAGAGATATCTTGGCATCCGCACGTTCCACGCAGACGACGCTGGCCTTCGCCGCCGTCACCACGCTTTTCTTCGCCTGGGGCTTCATCACCTCGCTGGTCGACCCGCTGGTGGCCGCGGTGAAGGGCATCTTCACGCTGACGGATTTCCAGGCCCAGGCGAGCGCATTCGCGTTCTTCTTCGCCTATTGCGTCGTCTCGTTCCCGGCGGCGGCGCTGGTCGGGCGGCTGAAGGCAGTGCCTTCGATCCTGGCCGCGCTCTGCACCATGATCGCGGGCTGCCTGATCATGCTCGCGGCAGCGAATGTGGCGAACTACTGGCTGGTGCTGCTCGGCCTGTTCGTCCTGGCGAGCGGCATCACCATCCTGCAGGTGGCGGCCAACCCGCTCGCCGCGGCGCTGGGCGATCCCAGGGGCAGCCATTTCCGCCTCGTGCTCAGCCAGACCTTCAACTCGGTCGGCACCTTTCTCGGCCCGCTGCTCGGCGCGCACCTGTTCCTGAAGGGCGTCGAGGTGAAGGAAGGCACGGCAATCACGCCGGAAATCCGCGCGCAGGCGCTGGCCGGCATCGATTCCGCCTATTTCTGGATCTGCGGCCTGATCGCCGCGCTCGCGGTGTTCTTCTGGCTCAGCCGCCGTGTCGTCACCGAAGCCGCGCCGCCGCCGGCCTCGACTGCGGGGCTGCTCTCGGCCTTCTCGTCCAAATGGGCGCTGCTCGGCGGGCTTGCAATCTTCCTCTATGTCGGGGCCGAGGTGTCGATCGGCACGCAGATGGCGCTGTTCCTCAATTCGGATGCGATCTGGGGCCATTCGGATGCCGCCTTCGGCGTGCCGCTGCTCGGCTATGCGATGGGCAGCGACGGCATCCCGGGCGTCTCGCTCCAGGAAGCCGGCAAGGCCGTCGCCTTCTATTGGGGCGGCGCGATGGTCGGCCGCCTCGTCGGCTCGCTCCTGCTCACCAGGGTCAAGGCGCACCGCCTGCTCGCGCTGTTCACCGCCATCGCTGCCGCCATGTGCCTCTACGTCTTCGCGGTCGGCGGCGTCACCGCCGGCTTCGTCGCGCTCAGCATCGGCCTGTTCAACTCGATCATGTTCCCCGTCATCTTCACTCTCACGCTCGAACGCTCCACCGCCAGCGCCGAATCAACCTCGGGCCTCCTCTGCACCGCCATCGTCGGCGGCGCCGTCCTCCCCCTGCTCGTCGGCCTCGTCTCGGGCGCGCATGGCTATGGCTTCGCGCTGATCCTGCCCGCGGCCTGCTATGTCGCGCTGTGCGCGTTCGCGCTCGCCGCCGGCCGCGCCCCCGTGGTCCGGGCCGAGGGCGAGACTGCGTCCGTGCACTGAGAAGGCCGTTCGCTTGCCGCCGGACTCGGGGGAAGATCCCCTTCCGGCGGCAAGGAACGAACTGGTGCGCGTAACGCCGTCCAACGCGGTCCCGTCATCCGCGCACAATGCCGGGCCAACCCCCTAAACGGCCCTGTCTGCGGGAACTTGCGGGCTCTTGTTCCGAAAACCTGTCCCGTTCCGGGGCGCTTCCGCCGGGGCCGGCCGGGCGCTAGTGTCGGCGCCGTCCGTACGATGCTGGAGGCGCCGTGATGTCGATGGTCCGTCGTGGGTTCCTTGCCGGGACCTTGCTCATTCCTGCCGCCTGTGCCGCCAAGATGCAGGAGAGCGGGGACGAGAAGCGCCAGCGCCAGTTGAAGGAGGACTGGCCCTGGCTCGGCCATTATGCCGCCGACAACGAAAAGCTGATCGCCTCGGGCCGAAAGGTCGACATCGTCTTCATGGGCGATTCGATCACCCAGATCTGGGCCGACAGCCGGCCCGGCTTCTTCACCCCCGGGCGCATCGGCCGCGGCATCGGCGGACAGACCACGCCGCAGATGGTGCTCCGCATGATGGCCGACGTGATCCGGCTGCGCCCGCGCCTCGTCCACATCATGGCGGGCACCAACGACGTTGCCGGCAACACCGGCAAGATCACGGTCCAGCAGAGCTGCGACAATCTCCAGGCGATGACCGAGCTCGCCCAGGCGCACGGTATCGCGGTGCTGCTCGGCGCGGTGCCGCCGGCGGATCGTTTCCCCTGGCGGCCGGGGGTGAACCCGGTCGAGCCGATCCGGCTGACCAACCTCTTCCTGCAGAACTATGCCCGCCGCGCCCGCGCGACCTTCATCGACTATACCGGCGTGCTGGCCACCGAAACGGGCGCGATGAAGCCCGGCATGGCCTTTGACGGCGTTCATCCGACCGCGCAGGGCTTTGCCGCGATGGAGAGCGAGCTCGCCCCGGTGCTGAAGGCGCACAAGGCGTGAGGGCGTTCCTTGCGGCGCTGGCGCTGCTCGTCGCGGCGCCTGCCGGCGCGCAGGTCCTCACCGCGGTGTCGCCCGACGGCAGCAACCGCATCTCGCTCCAGCTGAACGGTTCGGGCACGCCGGTCTATGCGGTGTCGCGCGGCGGCGGTCTGGTGCTCGCGCCGTCGCCGATCCTGCTCGACCTCGATGCCGATACGCTCGGCTATGGCCTGGCGATCACCGGGTCGGAGACCGCCAGCGCCGACGCCCGCTATCCGATCGTCGCCGGCAATGCCGCCGAAGGGCGCGACCATTACAACCAGCTCACCGTGCATTTCCAGGAGAAGGGCGGGGCGAAGCGCCGGATGGACGTGGTGCTGCGCGCCTATGACGACGGCGTCGCCTTTCGCACCGTGGTGCCCGTCCAGCCGCAGACAGCGGCCGCGATCGTCCGCTACGAGCGCACCGGCTTCTATTTCCCGCCGACCTACAAATGCTGGGGCTTCAACGTCGGCAAGTTCGGCTCCAGCCATGAAGGCGAGTTCGATCCCGTCGACGTGCCGCGCCTGCGCGACCACAACCTTTTCAGCCTGCCCTTCGCCTGCGAGACCGGCAAGGCCGCCTTCGCGCTGACCGAGGCGGACCTGCTCGACTTTGCCGGCATGTACCTCACCGGGCGCGGTGACGGCGGGCCCGGGCTGCAGGTCAAGCTCTCGCCCTCGCTCGACGATTATCGCATCGCCGTGCACACGCGGATCGGCAGCCCGATCGTCACGCCGTGGCGCGTGGTTATGCTGGCGGACCAGCTGGGCAAGCTCAACGAGTCGACGCTGGTCCTCGACCTCTCCAGTCCGAGCCGGATCGAGGATACGGGCTGGATACGGCCCGGCCTGACGAGCTGGGACTGGTGGAGCGGCCCCGTGATCGCGGCGCTGCCCGGCCAGCGCAGCACCACCGCGGTGGCCAAGGCGCTGATCGACTTCGCCGCCGACAATGGCCTGCCCTATACGATGATCGACGAGGGCTGGTATGCGGGGGCCGGCGGGGGCGGGGTGCGCCGGCCGGGCGTCGACATCACCAAATGGACCGACGCGCTCAACCTGCGCGAAGTGGTCGACTATGCCAGGTCGAAGAAGATCCGCCTCTGGCTCTGGATGCACTGGCAGGCGCTGGACGAGCAGCAGGAAGACGCGCTCGCCGAATATGAGAAGCTCGGCATCGCCGGGATCAAGGTCGATTTCATGGACCGTGACGACCAGTGGATGGTCAATTGGTATGCGCGCACGCTGGCGGCGGCCGCGCGCCATCACATCATGGTCGACTTCCACGGCGCCTATCCGCCGCGCGGGCTCGCGCGCACCTGGCCCAATTTCATGACGCAGGAAGGCGTGATGGGCGCCGAGTACAATAAATGGTCGCGCCGGGTGACGTCGCGCCACAACGTCATGCTCGCCTTCACTCGCGGCCTGATCGGCCCGATGGACTATACGCCGGGCGGCTTCCGCAACGTGACGCCCGAGGCCTTCCGCATCCGCGGCGACCTGCCCTTCGTCCAGACGACGCGCACGCATGGCCTGGCGCTGTACATCGCCTTTCTGTCGCCGGTCGCCGCGGTGTCCGACAGTCCGGACACCTATGCCGCCAGCCCCGCCGGCTTCGATTTCATCAAGGCGGTGCCGACGAGCTGGGACGAGACGCGCTATCTGGCCGGGGAGACGGGGGAATATATCGTCCTTGCCCGCCGCAAGGGCGCGCGCTGGTTCCTCGGCGCGCTGAACAGCGAGACCGCGCGCAAGATCGCCGTGCCGCTCGATTTCCTCGGCCGGCGGGGTGCGACGATGCGATTATGGGCCGACGGCGACAAGCCCGACGCCCCGGTCCTCACCGAGAGGCGGGTGGTGGAGGGAGAGGCGCTGACGCTCGATCTCGCCGCGCATGGCGGCGCCGCCGCGATATTCGAAAAATAGGGTTCAAAACTCGGACAATTGCAGATAACACCCTCCCGTCCGACGCGGCGAGCGATCGCGCGGGCGAGGAGAGTGGCGATGCGAATCACGCAAAGGGATCTGGCCGTCGCGGCGGTCGCGGTGCTGCTCGGCTGGGGCGCCAGCGCCCTGGCGCAGCGGCAGGATGTGCTCGGGCCGGCGGTGTGGAACTGGGACCGGCTGGCCGTGCAGAAGACCGATGTCGGCGCGCTGCGCACTCTCGTCCGCCAGCCCACCGCGACGCTGGCCGAGCTCGAGATGCACGTCACCACGCTCAACCCGGGCCTGTCCTCGCACCCGCCGCACCAGCATCCGAACGAGGAACTCGTGATCATCGACAAGGGGACGGTCGAAGCGCTCTCGGGTGGCAAATGGGAGCGGCTCGGGCCCGGCTCGGTGATCTTCAATGCGTCGAATGCGCCACATGCGTTGCGCAATGTGGGCGGGATCCCGGCCACCTATCATGTCATCAACTGGAAGACCGCCGCCACGCCGGCACAGTGACAGGGAGCTTCACCAGAATGGACCGTCGTTCGATCCTCGGCATTGCAGGCATCGCCGCGATGCTGCCGCCCGAAGTTCTCGCCCAGTCGCAGAGCTCGGGCAACGCCCCGTCCGAGAATGCCGCGCCCATCGGCCCCGAGCCGGGCGTGCGGCACAAGGTCGATTTCGGGGTGATCGGCCTCGATCATGCGCACATCTATTCGATGACCGACGCGATGATCCGCGGCGGCGGCGTGCTCAAGGCGTTCCACGCCACGGATCCGAGGCAGATCGATGCCTTCCGCAAGCGCTACGGCAATGCCGTGAAGCTGGCCCGCAGCGAGGACGAGATCCTCGGCGACAAGACGATCGGGCTGATCGCCGGCGCGCCGATCCCCGATCTCCGCGCGCCCCTCGGCATCCGGGCGATGAAGGCGGGCAAGGACTATCTCGGCGACAAGCCGGCGATCACCAGCCTCGACCAGCTTGCCGAAGTCCGCCGTACGATCAAGGAAACCGGCCGCAAGTTCGCGATCATGTATTCCGAACGGCTCGAGGTGCGCGCCGCCGTCCAGGCGGGCGAACTCGTGCGGCAGGGCCGGATCGGCAAGGTGATCCAGACCGTCAACCTCGCGCCGCACCGCATTGGCTCGGGTCGTCCGGACTGGTTCTGGGACAAGGCGCGCTATGGCGGCATCCTCACCGATATCGGCAGCCACCAGGCCGATCAGTTCCTGTTCTATACGGGCTCGAAGACCGCGCATGTCGTCGCCGCGCAGACCGGCAACCTGAAGTGGCCGGGCAAGCCGGACTTCGAGGATTTCGGCGACATGATGCTCACCGGCGACGGCGGCACCGGCTATGTCCGGGTCGACTGGTTCACGCCCGACGGGCTGCCGACCTGGGGCGATGGCCGGCTCTTCATCCTCGGCACCGAGGGCTATATCGAGCTGCGCAAATATGTCGACATCGCCGGCCGGCCCGGCGGCAACCATCTGCTGATCTGCGACAGGCAGGGCGTGCAGTACATGGATTGCTCCAGGGTCCATCTCCCCTTCGGCCCGCAGTTCATCGCCGATGTCGTCGAGCGCAGCAGCGTCGCACAGGATCAGGACCAGGCGCTGCTCGCGGCCGAACTGGTGCTCACCGCGCAGAAGAACGCCACGCGGCCGGTTTCGGCCTGAACCAGGGAAGGAGAGGGGCATGCGGCTTTCCAGACGCCAGACGCTCGGGGCCATCGCGGCGCCGATGATCGTGCCGTCCAGCGTGTTCGGCAGGAACGCGCCGTCGAACCGGGTGACGATCGGCGCGATCGGCGTCGGCCGGATCAGCAGGGTCCACGACATGAAGGAGATCCACAAGCACGCCGATGCCCAGATCGTCGCGGTGTGCGATGTCGATACCAAGCGGCTCGGCGCCGGCATGCAGCTGGTCGACGATCGCTATGCCGCAAGCACCGGCAAACCCTATTCGGGCACGCGCGGCCATTCCGATTATCGCGAACTGCTTGCCGCGAAGGACATCGACGCGGTGCTGATCTCCACGCCCGATCACCAGCACGCCCCGCTTGCCGTGCATGCGGTGCGGGCGGGCAAGCACGTCTATCTCCAGAAGCCCGCCTCGCTCACTATCGCCGAGGGGCGGCGGATGGCGGACGAGGTCAAGCAATCCGGCAGGATCCTCCAGATCGGGTCGCAGCAGCGTGGGCAGGACCCCTGGCCGCAATTCCACCGCGCCTGCGAGCTGGTCCGCAACGGCCGGATCGGCAGGCTGAAGCATGTGGAGATCGGCCTGCCCGGCGATCCCTCCGGACCGGAAGCGCCGCGGATGCCGATTCCGTCCAACCTCGATTACGACGCCTGGCTGGGGACCACGCCCGAAGTCTATTATACCGAGACCCGCGTCCACCCGCAGAACAGCTTCGAGGATCGGCCCGGCTGGCTCCGCATGGAGCAGTTCGGCGCCGGCATGATCACCGGCTGGGGCGCCCATCACGTCGACATCGCCCATTGGGGCATGGACATGGAGCATAGCGGCCCGGTCGAGATCTGGGGCAGCGCCGAATTCCCCAAGTCCGGGCTATGGAACGTGCACGGCCTGTTCGAGACGCATGCCCGCTATGCCAATGGCGTGACGATGACGATCTCGGGCGCGCTGCCCAATGGCGTGAAGTTCATCGGCGACAAGGGCTGGGTCTTCGTCCAGCGCACGGGCGCCGTCTCCTCCTCCGATCCCTCCAAGCCTGCCGACGTGCCGCTGACCGCGAGCGATCCGGGAATCCTCGACAGCGTGATCGGCCCGAACGAGGTCCGGCTCTACAAGGCGCCCGAGCAACATCGGAACTGGCTGGACGCGATCCTGAAGGGCGTGCCGGTCAGCGCGCCCGCCGAGATCGGCCACCGTGCCTGCTCGACCTGCCTGCTCCATCACATCGCGATGAAGACCGGGCGGCGGCTCAAATGGGATCCCGTGTCGGAGCGGTTCATCGGCGACGATGCGGCCAATGCGATGCTCAACCGGCCGCAGCGGGCGAAATACGCGATCTGAAGAGGTCCCCTCCGTGATCCCGGCTGACGGCCGGGGCCACGCTTTTTCTTCCCGCGGCCGCCTGCCTGGCCCTAAGGGGCGGTGGCAGCAGGATATGAGGGAGCGTCGCATGATCCGCACCGGAGTGATTGGCTATGGCCTGGGCGGCATGGCCTTCCATGCGCCCCTGGTGGCCGCCGTGCCGGCGCTGGAACTCGCCGCCATCGCCACTTCGCGCGCCGACCTGGTGCGTGAGCGCCATCCCGACGTGCCCGTCACCACGCCGGAGGCGCTGCTTGCCGATCCCGACATCCGGCTGGTCGTGATCACCACGCCCAACGACACCCACGCCCCGCTTGCGCGCCGGGCGCTGGAGGCCGGCAAGCATGTCGTGATCGACAAGCCCTTCGCGACCAGCCTTGCCGACGGCGAAGCGCTGGTCGCGCTCGCCAAGGCGAAGGGCCTGCTGGTCAGCGCCTTCCACAATCGCCGCTGGGACGGCGATTTCCGCACCGTCCGCAAGCTGCTGGACAGCGGCGTGCTGGGCGAGGTGATGCTGGCCGAGCTGCGTTGGGACCGGTTCCGCCCCGCGCTTGCCCAGGCCTGGAAGGAAGATCCCGGAGCGGGGGCCGGCATCCTCGCCGATCTCGGTCCGCATCTGATCGACCAGGCGCTTCAGCTCTTCGGCGTACCGGAGGCGCTCCAGGCCGATCTCGCGGTCCAGCGCCAGGGCGGGCGCACCGACGATTATTTCGAGATCACCCTGTTCCATGGCCCGCGCCGGGTGACGCTTTCCGCCGGTCGCCTGTTCGTCACGCCGCGTCCGCGCTTCTGGCTGCACGGCACCCGGGCCGATTTCGCCAAGCACGGCCTCGATCCGCAGGAGGCGCGGGTGAAGGATGGCGCCCGCTACACCGATCCCGCCATGGGCGACGAGGAGCCGCAATTCCACGGCACCCTCACGCGCGCCGATGGCGGCAGCGAGATCGTGCCGACCGAAACCGGCGACTATCGCGGCTATTATGCCGGCATCGCCAGGGCGATCACCGAGGGAGCGCCCGTGCCGGTCAGCGGCGAGGACGCGGTGCTGGGGCTGCGGATCATGGAGATGGCGCGGGAAAGCGCGCGGGAAGGGCGGCGATTGACCCTTTGACCGCGGTCGCGCACCGCACCCGTCATCCAGGCGACGATTACGGCCTAGGGCCGCCACCCCACCGCGATCGTTCGCGCCTCGAGCGTCACCGGCACCGTCGCGACGATATCCTTGGCCGAGGTGGCCAGCATCACTTGCACCGTCCCGCCCGCGATCTTCCAGCCATTGCCCGCCGCGTCCCATGTCGCGAGCAGGCGCGGATCGATCTTGAGCGAAACCTGCTTCGCTTCGCCCGGCGCCAGCGCGATCTTGTCGAAGGCGCCCAGCCGCTTCGGCGCTTCCCAGCCGGCGCCGGCGACATAGAGCTGCGGCACGGCCTTGCCCTTCACCTTGCCGGTGTTGCGCACGGTGAAGCTGGCCGAGACCGTTCCGCCATCGGCGCGCGCGCGCAGCCCCGAATAGGCGAACGTGGTGTAGCTGAGCCCGTGCCCGAAGGCGAAGGCGGGCGTCAGCCCCTTGGCGTCATACCATTTATAGCCCACCGTCGCGCCCTCGCCATAGCTCGTGTCGCCCTTGTTGGGCGCGGCGGGCTTGGCCAGCTGGTCGAGGCTCGCCGGGAAGCTGACCGGCAGATGGCCTGAAGGATTTTCCTTGCCGAACAGCAGGTTGGCGATCGCGTTGCCGCCCTGGGTGCCCGGATACCACGCGGCGAGGATGGCGGCGACCTGGTCGCGCCATGGTGTCAGCACCGGTCCGCCGGTCTCGAGCACCACCACCGTTCGCGGATTGGCCTTGGCCACCGCCGCGATCAGCTTGTCCTGGCCGTCCTCGAGCGTGAGCGACACGTCGAACGCCTCGCCCGCCCATTGCGTGGCGAAGACGATCGCGACATCCGCATCCCGGGCGAGCTTCGCGGCGCTGCCGGCATTGCCGCCATCGGCGAACACGATCTCGGCATTGGGCGCCTGCGCCCTGATCGCCGCGAACGGCGCATCGGGATAGTACATCACCGGCCCCGGCCAGGTCGCCGGCTTCAGGCCGGGCACGGCATTGCCGCCCACCGGATAGACCAGCGACGAGCCGCTGCCCGCGAGCACGCCCTTGTCGGCGCGCCCGCCGATCACGACGATCTTCCTTGCCGTAGGCGAGAGCGGCAGGATCGCGTCCCGGTTCTTGAGCAGGACGGCGCCGCCCTCGGCATCCCGGCGAGTCGCTTCGGCATGGCTGGCGAGCATCGCGGGGGCCAGGTCCATCGGCGCCTCGGCGATCGGCCTTTCGAACAGCCCGTTGGCGAACATCGCATGCAGGATCGCGCCCGCCATCGCGTCGAGCCGCGCGGCCGAAACCTCGCCCTTCGCCACCGCCGCCTTCAGCGGCGCGCCGAAATAGGGCTCCTTGTCGAACGGGAAGCCCGAATCCTGGTCGAGCCCGGCATTCGCGGCCGGCGCGGTGGAGTGCGTCGCCCCCCAGTCCGACATCACATAGCCCTTATAGCCCCAGTCGCGGCGCAGCACGTCGGTCAGCAGCCAGGGGTGTTCGCAGGCATGGATGCCGTTCACCCGGTTGTATGCGCACATCACCGAACCCGGATCGCCCTTCTCGATCGCGATCTGGAAGGCGAGCAGGTCGCTGGTCCGCGCCGCGCCCTGGTCGATGATCGAGTTGCCGGTATCGCGATCGGTTTCCTGATCGTTCACCGCATAGTGTTTCACGGTGGAGATGATGTGGTTGGACTGGATGCCGGCGATCTGCGCGCCCACCATCGTGCCGGCGAGCAGCGGGTCCTCGCCGCCATATTCGAAGTTCCGGCCGTTGCGGGGTTCGCGCATCAGGTTGACGCCGCCGGCGAGCATCACGTTGAAGCCCGACGCGCGCGCCTCCGCGCCGATCATCGCGCCGCCGGCATGGGCGAGGTCGACGTCCCAGCTCGCGGCGGTGGCGAGGCCCGAGGGCAGGGCGGTCCGTCCGCGCTTTCGCGCCGCGCCGCCCTGGGTGGCCACGCCGATGCCGGCATCGGTCTGCCACTGGGCGGGGATGCCCAGCCGGGGAATGCCCGGCACATAGCCGGCCGAGCCCTGCCGCGCTTCCGCGTGGGCCTTATAGCCGTTCTTCGGCGCGAAATCGGTGCCGAAATAGCCGAAGACCAGCGTCAGCTTCTCGTCCTCGCTCATCTGTGCGAGCACTGCCTTCACCCGCGCATCGGGAGCGAGGCCGGCATCCATCCAGGGCCGGGGCTGGTCCTGTGCGGCGGCGGGGGCCGCGGCCGCGAGAGCGATGCCCAGTGCGATCAACGGCGCCGTGAAGGCGTGACGGCGGACGTGCATGATTCCCTCTCTCGCTATTTTTGTCAGCGTTGTCGGGAAGGATATACAGGTCAAGCGCTGGTAACGCTATCGCCCGGATGGCTATGGCCTTTCCGGACGAGGCGGAGGTGACCATGACACGGAAACCCAGGCCGAGGACTCATTCGGCGAACCCCGTCATCCCCGCGCAGGCGGGGTGACGAAAGAGAGCGCGGGGATGACGGAGGAAAATCAGATACTTGTTTGAGTCCTCGACCTAGGGCAGATTCGCCTTCAGCTCGTCGATCCAGGGCCGCGCCACTCCGTCCGAGGGCGCGCGCCAGTCGCCGCGCGGGCTTACGGCGCCGCCGGCCGAGACCTTGGGCCCGTTGGGCAGCGCCGATCGCTTGAACTGACTGGTCTGGAAGAAGCGGAACAGGAACTCCTCCAGCCATTTCGCGATCGTCGCCAGGTCATAATGGTGCCGTGCATCCTCGGGAAAGCCGATCGGCCATTGCCCCGTCGCGGCATCCTTCCAGGCGTGCCAGGCGAGGAAGGCGATCTTGGAGGGGCGCAGGCCGTATCGGATCGTGTAGTGGAGGAAGAAATCGTGCAGCTCGTACGGGCCGATCCGTTCCTGCGTGCTCTGCATCTTGCCATCCGCATCGGCGGGGACCAGCTCGGGGGAAATCTCGGTATCGAGGATGCTGGTCAGCACGCGTGCCGCCGCGCCGGCGAACTGGCCGGTCTGCACCGTCCAGCGGATGAGATACTGGATCAGCGTCTTGGGCACGCCGGCATTGACGCCGTAATGGCTCATATGGTCGCCCACGCCATAGGTGCACCAGCCCAGCGCCAGCTCGCTGAGGTCGCCGGTGCCGAGCACGAAGCCGTGGCGCTGGTTGGCCAGGCGGAACAGATAATCGGTGCGCAGGCCCGCCTGGACGTTCTCGAACGTCACGTCATAGACGGGCTCGCCGCTGGCAAAGGGATGGCCGATGCCCTCGAGCATCGTCCGCGCCGCCGGGCGGATGTCGATCTCCGCGCCGGTCACGCCCAGCGCGTCCATCAGCGCCCAGGCATTGGCCCTGGTCCCCTCGCTGGTCGCGAAGCCCGGCATGGTGAAGCCGAGAATATCGGTGCGCGGACGGCCGAGCCGATCCATCGCCTTGGCCGCGACGATCAGCGCGTGCGTGGAATCGAGCCCGCCCGAGACCCCGATGACGATGTGCCTGGCGCCGGTGGCTTCCAGCCGCTTGCGCAGCCCCTCCACCTGGATGTTGAACGCCTCGTAGCAATCCTCCTCCAGTCGGGAGGGGGTGTTGGGGACGAAGGGGAAGCGGCGCAGCTTGCGGAGCAGTCCCCTGTCGGCATGGTCCGGCCGGTGCTGGAAGGTCACCCGGCGGAAGCGCGTCTCCGGATCGCCATTGTCGGCGGCGCAGTCGTTGAACGTGCCCATCCGCATCCGCTCGAGCCGCAGGCGCTCCAGGTCGATATCGGCGCACACCACTTCGGTGGTCAGCTCGAAGCGCTCGGTGGTGGCGATCAGTTCGCCCAGCTCGTGGATCATGCCCTGGCCGTCCCAGGCAAGATCGGTGGTGCTCTCGCCGGGGCCGGAGGCGGAATAGACATAGGCCGCCACCGCCCGCGCCGACTGGGCCGCGCACAGCATCGCCCGCTCGCGCGCCTTGCCCACCACGATGTTCGAGGCGGAGAGGTTGCACAGCACCAGCGCCCCGGCCAGCGCGCCTTCGGTGGAGGGGGGCAGGGGAGACCAGTAATCCTCGCAGATCTCGACATGGAAGACGAAGTCGGGAAGCTCCTCGGCCGCGAAGATCAGGTCGGTGCCGAAGGGCACTCTCTGCCCGGCCACCACGATCTCCAGCCCCGCCAGGCCGGCCCCGCGCGCGAACCAGCGCTTCTCGTAATATTCGCGATAATTGGGCAGGTAGCTCTTGGGCACCACGCCCAGGATCCGTCCGCGCGCTATGGCGACGGCGCAATTGTAGAGCCGCCCGTTGCGCCTGAGCGCGGCGCCGACCAGCAATACCGGCTTCAGCTCCGCGCTCGCCGCCACGATCGCCGCGATCCCCGCCTCGGTCGCCTCGCAGATGGTGTCCTGCAGGTGCAGGTCGTCGATCGCATAGGAAGTGACGTTGAGTTCGGGATAGACGAGCAGGTCGGCGCCCTGTTCGTCGCCCTGCCGCGCCAGCGCGATCGCCGCCTGCGCGTTGGCGGCGGGATCGCCCACCACCACCGCCGGCGTGCACAGGCCCGCGCGGATCATTCCCTGGCGGTGGATCGAATAAAAGGGGTGGGACTGGCTCATCGTCTCCGTCTTGCAACCGGTTATGTTTCGATCACGCCACACACCTAGTCGCTCGGGCGCGCTTGTGCCAACCCCGCGCAGAGGATACCCGCAGGCCATGCTCCATTGGATCCGCCGCCAGTTCGACGCGCATCCGGTGCGGGCGGTCATGATCGTCTTCGCGGCCTATACGGTCTTCAAGATCAACTTGAAGTTCTTCGCGCCGGAAGGGCCATGGTGGCGCGGCTGGCACGACCAGAAGCAGTATCTGCTGTCGGCCAGGGCCTTTCTGCGCCTCGACCTGAGCCCGGACCAGCATTGGTACCCCTTGCTCTATCCGCTCGCGGGCGCGCCCTTCGCCTGGGCGCCGACGCCCTTCGTGCCGATCAACCTGGCCTGCTATGCGCTCGCCTTCTGGGGCTTCCACCGCGTCTGCGCGCGCCTCGGGGTCGGGAGCTTCGCCGCGGGGCTGCTGTTCCTCGCCGCGACGATCGGCGACCTGCGCATCTCCAAATTCTGGCTCGAGCCCTGGACCACCACCATGTCGGCGGCCCTTATCTGGCTCGCCTTTGCCGAGGCGGCGGACATGATGTCCGGCGCGCGCCGCCGCCCCTGGCTGCTCGGGGCACTGCTGGCGGGAATCGCGCTGGTTCGCCCGGCGGACGTCGTGGTGGGGGTCGTCATCGGCGGCTTCGCCCTGTGGCGCCCGGTGCTGATGGAGCGGCGTTGGCCGGATCTCGCCCGGGCGACCGGCGGCGCGGCGGCGGCGTTCCTTCCCTATGCGGCGCTCTATCTCGCCATCTATGGCTGGCGCCTCACCGACTATACCCTGCTCTCGGGCGACTATGGCTTCGCCTTCGCCGATCTCGGCTGGAAGGCGAGCATATTGCTGGTCGATCCCGCACCCTGGTTCCCCGGCGAGACCGGCCTGCTGCGCGAACTGCCCTGGCTGCTCACCGGCGCGGCGGGCCTGATCCTGGGCGTCATGCGCCTGCGGGGCCCGGCGCGCTGGCTCACGCTCTGCATGGCGCTGGCCGCGCTGATCTACACCGCGATGATGCTTGCCTATGTCGATCTGGTGCCCAGCGGCATGTGGCGCTTCTTCAACGCCCATTATTTCAAATGGCTGTTCCCGATGGCGGCGCTGTTCACCTGGCTGCTCCTCACCTGGCGCGACCTGCGCGGGCTGGTGGTGGTGGCCGCACTGGTGCTGCTCGCCAGCTTCCGCATCGTGCCGCGCCCCGCCATGCCGCAGGAGCCGGCCAAGGCGCTCGCCTTCGCCGCGCCGGCAGCGCCGTGGCAGGACATCTATTTCGCCCGCTCGGCAGTGGTGGATGCGAAGGGGCCCCAGCGCAGCCCGGCCGACTATCACCAGCTATGGATGGGGAACCGGGTGATGGCGATCGCCTTCAAGCGGCGGTTCGAGGGCGAGGCGCTGTGGTACGGCGTCACGCCCGCCAGCGTCGCGACCTGGCCCAGGGGCAGCGGCAAGGCGGAGGTGGTGCTGCCGGGCAGCTGGCCGCAAAGGCCGGTCGCCCGCTATGCGACGAAGCTCGAATTCGGCTATCCCTGCTGGGCGCCGCCATTTCCCTGCGGAACGGGGCCGGGGCCCGCACTGCCGAGGAATTGAGGCGATCAGACCTTGGCGGAGTAGATCATCCGGCCCGGGCCGAGCCGCTCGAACAGCTTGGCCAGCTCGTTCTCTCCCACCGCGAAGCAGCCCTGGCTGCGGCCGAGCTTGCCGTGCCGGCCGATCATGTCGGTGTTCGCATACCAGGCCGAATGGACCACGATCGCGCGGTCGAGCGCGTTGTTGTTGGTCGGGTCGAGGCCGAGCAGGCGCTGCGAGTCGCCATGCTTGCCGACATAATAGTCGGCGGTCAGGAACGCGCCCTCGCAGGTCGCTTCCGAATTCACTTCGTTCGAGAAGCGCTGGAGCAGCCCGGTATGCTGCGGATCCGAGCCGATGCCGTGCGCGACCAGGAAGCGCTCGACCTGGCCGGTTCCCAGGTTCACCACGAAGAAGCGCGGGCTGTAGGAAGGCGAGGCGAAGTCGGCGATCGCGATCCGGTCGTGCGACGGGATGCGCATCGAATGGCGGTTGAGCGCGGCCAGCGCCTTCTTGAACAGTTCCGGGCGAATGCCGGCGGGCACGCCGGGCACCTTGGCGGCGGCCACTTCGGGCGCCTTGGGAATTTCGGGGATCGGCGCCGGGACCGGCAGCGGCGCCGGTGCCATCGCGGTTCCGATCGTGCGCGAGGCGCAGGCCGAAACCGCCGCGCCGCTCGCCATCACCAGCGCCGTCCTCAACAAGGCGCGACGCGACTGAATCGTATCGAGACTATCCATCACTATCCAAAAAGCCCGCTGCTCGTCCCCAAGGGGAACCTATACCAGACAGATGGTAAGCGCGTTGCTCAACATCTGTCCCAAGTTGCGCGACTCGCCGCATCGTTCGCCCGGTTCGCCGAAGCCTTCCCGAAATCCGGAACGTTGCCAGCGATTTGGCCGTGCGAATATCGCCGATTCGGCAGCGGCACGAAATTAGGTTAATTTCGTTAAGGAATCGCCCTGAGCCGTCCTGGCTCGTCGGATTCGGAGAGCTGTTCGATGCGTTCCGGCACCTTTGCCGTCCTTTTCCTGGCCTTGGCCGCCATTCTTCCCACCGCTCCCGCCGCCGCGCAGGGGATCGCGTCCGACACGATGCAGGTCGCGCCCGAGGGGCTGCGCAACGGCCAATGGGTCTGGTACGAGCAGCCGCAGATCATCCGCGCGAGCACGAACGACTGGGATCCCGTCTCGATCGTGGTGAGCATTCCGGACCAGCGCGCCTATGTCTATCGCGGCGGCAAGCTGGTGGGGGCGAGCACGGTGTCGACCGGTTCGGACCGGCACGAGACGCCGGCCGGCGCCTTCACCATCCTCCAGAAGAAAGTCTTCCACCGTTCGAACCTCTATTCGAACGCGCCGATGCCCTATATGCAGCGGCTCACCTGGGACGGGATCGCGCTGCATGCCGGCCATCTGCCCGGCTATCCCGCCTCGCATGGCTGCATCCGCTTCCCTGCGGCCTTCGCCAAGCAGCTCTACGCGCTGACGGAGATCGGCGGCGACGTGATGGTGACGGACGAGCCGGTGACGAATCCCGAGCGCTCGGGGCCCTCCACGCCGATCCTGATGGCCGACGCCCGCAACCTGGGCGGCGAGGCGTTCAACATGGTGACCATGCCCGGTATGGCGCCCCGTCCGCAGCCCCAGCCGGCGAGCTGGGTCACGGGGCCGACCAGCGAGATCGTCCAGCCGCTTCCGCGCCGCGGCTACAAATAAAATCTGTTGCCCTCGGTGCCCGCGGATCGGCTAAGGCCGCGGGCATGACGATGTCCTTCGCAGATGCCGCCGACGCACTGGTCGAGGTTGGCCGCCGGCTCGACGCGCGCGGCTGGGCCCCCGCTACCGCCGGCAACTATTCCGTTCGCCTCGACGACGGCAGCGTCGCCGTCACCGTGTCCGGCTGGCACAAGGGCCGGCTGACGCCCGCGGGGATCATGCGGGTCGACCTGGAGGGGAAGGGGCTCACGCCCGGCAAGCCCTCGGCCGAGACTGCGTTGCACCTGGCCATCTATCGCCTGTTCCCCGACACGGGCGCCGTGCTCCACGGGCATTCGCCCGAGGCCGTGGGGATGAGCCGCGCCGCCGCCGACGCCAGCGAATGGGTATTCGCCGGCCATGAGATGCTCAAGGTCTTTCCGGGCAACGCCACGCACGAGGCGGAGATCCGCCTGCCGATCGTCGACAACAGCCAGGACATGGCGGTGATCGAGGCTGCGGTGACGCCCGCGCTGCTGGCGCCGGGCGCGGCGCCGGCCTATCTTATCCGCAGCCACGGGCTCTATGCCTGGGGCAAGGACCTGGCCGAGGCCGAGCGCGTGCTCGAGGGCACCGAATGGCTGATCGCCGCCGAGCTGGCCGAAAGGGCATGGAAGCGATGACGCATCTCAGGGTCTTCGACGAAACGGGCGGCGCGCCGCTCACCGAGACGCGCGATCCCGGGGCGATCGCGGCGGCGCTGGCGCCGATCGGCGTCCGCTTCGAGCAATGGCCGTCGCGCCCGCTTGCCGCCGATGCCGGGCAGGAGGAAGTGCTCGAGGCCTTCGCCCCGGAGGTCGAGCGGCTCAAGGCCGAGAAGGGCTATCGGTCCGTCGACGTGATCCGCATGGTGCCCGACCACCCCGAAAGGGGGGCGTTGCGCAGCAAGTTCCTCTCCGAGCATCGCCATTCGGAGGACGAGGTCCGCTTCTTCGTCGAAGGCGAGGGGCTGTTCACCCTGCGCGATGGCGAGAGAATCTATGCCGTGCTCTGCGAGGAAGGCGACCTGATCTCGGTGCCGGCCGGCACCCGCCACTGGTTCGACATGGGGCCGAGCCCGCGCTTCACTGCGATCCGTCTGTTCACCAATGCGGACGGCTGGATCGCCAACTTCACCGGCGACACGATTGCCGATCGTTTCCCGCGGCACGAGCTGGTCTGAGCCAATCCCCGTCGTTCCCGCGCAGGCGGGGATCGAGAATCATGAAGGACGCCGCCCTGTTGTCCCGGATTCCCGCCTGTGCGGGGATGACGAAAGGGGCAGGATGACGAGAGAAGAATGACCCACACCCCGCCCAAAGCCATCCTCCTCGACATCGAAGGCACGACGAGCAGCATCCGCTTCGTCGCCGACGAGCTCTTTCCCTATGCGCGCAGGCATCTGGCGGAATTCGTCGCGAACAATCCCGAAGTCGCCGCGCCGATACTGGCCCAGGTGCCGGGCGACGATCCCGTCGCCACGCTGCTCGCCTGGATCGACGAGGACCGCAAGGAAACGCCGCTCAAGACGCTGCAGGGCCTGATCTGGGCCCGGGGCTATGCCGATGGCGAGCTCAAGGGGCATGTCTATCCCGACACGCCCGAGGCGCTGCGCCGCTGGACGGCCGCCGGCCTCATGGTGAGCATCTATTCCTCCGGCTCGATCGCCGCGCAGAAGCTGATCTTCGGCCATTCGATCGCCGGCGACCTGACACCGTTCCTCAGCGGCTATTTCGACACGACCACCGGTCCCAAGCGCGACAGCGATTCCTATACCAGGATCGTCGATGCCCTCGATCTCGCGCCCTCCGAGCTGCTCTTCGTCTCGGACATGGCCGCCGAAGTCGATGCCGCGCACGAAGCGGGACTCCAGGCGCTGCTGATCGACCGCGAAGGCGGCCCGGCCGACATCCATTCTCTGGCGGAAGTGCTCCCATGATCCTCGAAGGCCGTCCCACGCGCTCGATCCGCCGCACCGAAGACGGCAAGGGCGTGGTCATCCTCGACCAGCGCAAGCTGCCCTGGGACGTGCAATGGGTCGAACTGCGCGACGTCGATGCCGCCGCGGTGGCGATCCGCGAGATGTGGACGCGCGGCGCCCCGATGATCGGCGCCACGGCCGCCTATGGCTATGCCATGGCGCTCGCGGCCGATCCGGGCGACGCGAACCTCCAGGCGGCCTACGAGACGCTGTTCGAGACGCGCCCGACCGCGATCAACCTGCGCTGGGCGCTCGATGCGGTCCGCGCGGCGGTCGCCGAGCTGCCGGAGCGCGAGCGCGCCGCGGCGGCGTTCCGGCGCGCCGACGAGATCTGCGACGAGGATGCCGAGCTCTGCCGCGCGATCGGCGAGCATGGCCTGGAGCTGTTCCGCGAACTCCATGCGCGGAATCCCGATCGTCCGCTCAACATCCTCACCCATTGCAACGCCGGCTGGCTCGCCACGGTCGACTATGGCACCGCCACTGCGCCGATCTATCTCGCGCACGATGCCGGCATCCCGGTCCATGTCTGGGTGGACGAGACGCGCCCGCGCAACCAGGGCGCGCTGCTTACCGCGTTCGAGCTGCGCAACCACGGCGTGCCGCATACGGTGATCGCCGACAATGCCGGCGGCCTGCTGATGATGAAGGGGCAGGTGGATGCCGTGGTGGTCGGCACCGATCGCGTCACGCGCAACGGCGACGTCTGCAACAAGATCGGCACCTATCTGAAGGCGCTCGCCGCACACGACAATGATGTGCCCTTCTATGTCGCCTTGCCCTACACCACGTTCGACCCGGACACCGAAAGCGGTGCCGACATCCCGATCGAGGAGCGCAGCGCCGAGGAACTGACCCGGCTGAGCGGGCCGGGCGCAAGCGGGGAAATCGGAACTGTCCGTGTCACCGACTCCCCCGCCGCCAATCCAGCATTCGATGTGACCCCCGCGCGGCTGGTGACGGGCTACATCACCGAGCGCGGGGTGCTGGACAGGATCTGACCCTGGGCGTGCGCGGTGGCGTGGAGCGCGCGCCTCGCGCTATCGCCGCCGATCGCAGGACTCCGCGTCAGCGCGGCTCGGTCTTCACCGTGGTGGTGGTCGTCGACGTCGTTGCCGGGCGCGACACGGTGGTGCGGGTGGTCCTGCGCACCGGCGCCTTCTTCACCGTCGTCGCCTTGCGCGCTGCCGGCTGGGTGGTGGTGGTCTCGATCGTCGTCGCGACCGACTGGACTGCCGCGGCGCGCACTGCCGCCGCGTCCGCCGCCGCCGATTGCGCCGCCTGGGCGGCCATGTCGGCGCGGGCATTCGCCGCCGCCGCATTGCCCTGGGCTACCGCCGCGGCATTCTGCGCGGCCTCGCGCTGGCTGGCCTCTGCCGCGGCATCCGCCGAAGCCGAGGCTGCGGCAGCCTGGGCGTCGCGTCGCGCGTCGCGCTCGGCGGCCATGCGCGCGTCCTTGTTGTGTTCGGCCTCGGCCAGCGCCTGATCGGCCAGGCCCGAGGCGCGTCGCGCTTCGCTGATCGTCGAATCGCGATGGTCGCGTGCCAGCTGGTCCTTGGCGACGCGCAGCGCCTCCTCGGCCTTGGCCATGGTCTCGCCGGCATAGGTCTGGGCGCCGGCGGTCTGTGCCGCCTCCACCTTGGCGGCGGCTTCGGTCACGGCGGTGCGTGCCCGGTCGATACGGCTCTGGGCGAGCGACGGGGTCGCGACGAGCAGCGCGGTCACCGCCGCGCCACGCATCAGGAACTTCATGTTACGCATGGTACAACTCCAATCTGTCCCGCGGCCCGGCGAACGTGCCGCAAACGAGACGAGTTGCACGCCACACGGCGAAGCGGGCGCTTCCATAGGCGAACCGCCCCGCGGCCGAGTCGCCGGGCATGGGCAGTCTTCCCTATCACCGGAACGCCGGCTTCGGTCGCGCGGGTCTCTTGCGGAGGAGCGGAAAGGGGGCCGCAGCGTATGTTTCCCGCATATCCGCGTGCGGCCGGTCAGCCGCTCGCCAGCCGGTCCCGGGCCTCGGCGATTCGCGCGATCGCGGCGTCGAGCGTGGCGTCTTCCTTGACGAAGCAGAAGCGCGCCACGCTGGTCACTGGTTGCTCGGCATAGAAGGCAGAGACGGGGATGCAGGCGACGCCGGCCTCGTCGATCAGCCGGTTGGCGAAGGCGACGTCGTCCAGGGGGATGCCCGAGGCGGCGAGGTCGACCGAGAGGAAATAGGTCGCGGCGCTCGGCAGCACGGCGAAGCCGGCGGCGGCGAGCCCGGCGCGCAGCCGGTCGCGGCCATGCTGGAAGCGGTGGCGCGCCTCCTGCACCCAGCCGTCCTGGGTGGCGAGGCCCTCGGCGACTGCCCATTGCAGGTTGGGCGGCGTCGTGAAGGTGAGGAACTGATGCGCCTTGGAAAGCACGCGGGCGATGGCGGGGGCGGCGCACATCCAGCCGACCTTGAAGCCGGTCAGCGCGAAGATCTTGCCGGCCGAGCCGATCTTCACCGTGCGCTCGCGCATGCCGGGGAAGCCGATCAGCGGCAGGTGGCGGGCGCCGTCGAAGGTAACGTGCTCCCACACCTCGTCGCAGATCGCGATCAGGTCGTGCGCGACGCAGAAATCGGCGAGCATCGCCAGCTCGTCCGCGCCGCACATGGTCGCGGCGGGATTGAGCGGGTTGTTGAGGATCAGCACGCGCGTCCTGCCCGATGCCGCGGCTTCGAGCGCCGCCCGGTCGATCTTCCATTCGGGCGGCTGGAGGCGCACGAACTTCGGCACGCCGCCGGCCTGGCGGATCAGGGGCACATAGGCGTCGTAGAGCGGCTGGAAGCAGATCACCTCGTCGCCGGGGGAGACGCAGGCGAAGATCGCGGCGGCCAGCGCCTCGGTCGCGCCCGAGGTGACCACCACTTCCTCTGCCGCCAGGTTCAGCCCCTGGTGACGGGCATAATGGTCGGCCACGGCATGGCGCAGCTCGGGCAGGCCGAGCATCGGGGGATATTGGTTCGACCGCTCGACCACCGCCTTCGCCGCTGCCTGCAGCACCGCTTCCGGCCCGCGCCCGTCGGCGAAGCCCTGGCCCAGGTTGATCGCCCCGGTCTCGCGCGCGCGAGCGGACATGGCTTCGAAGATTGTGGTGCCCATCCGGGCGTAGAGCGGGTTCATGGGGCCGAGCTTGTGGCGGCTTGCATCTTTGGGTGCAACCGCCGCATTAGCCTGACGTTCAGGCTTGCGCCAATAGAGGAAGACCATGAGCAAGAAGCCGCCACTGCCCGAGGATGCCCCGTCGCCCCATCCGGTCGAGGAGGCGCCGCACGATCACCATGCGGGGAGCGAAGCGCTGCAGGCCGTCAAGGACATCGTCGAGGCCAAGAAGCGCTGGAAGCCCGATGCCAAGCAGATCGGCATGGGCGCCGCCATCGGCATCGGCTCGGCGGCGATCGTCGCCGGCCTGCTCTACTGGCGCGGCGGCAAGAAGTAATCTCGGCTGACCGACGGCGAACCGGATTCGTCGCTCGATCTTCGTCCTACGTCGCACCTGCCTCGTCATGCCCGGCGCGCCCGGCCACAGGGCCTGCGTGCCGACGCGACCTGAACCCGACAGTTGCGCCGGCATACATCCCTGTGCCGGTCCGGATCGACGCCCGAGCCGGTGCCTGACGGGCGCCCTGCTTGCCGGGGCGCCCGTTTTGGGCCTGCGCCCGGCGGCTCCCGATGGCGGGGCGTCCTATCGCGCCTGCTCCTGCCCCTGCGCCGGTGTCACCGATGCGCGGATATGGAAGACATTGAACGCGACCTCGTCCATCCGGACCGGCCCGAGCATCGTATAGCCATCCGCCGCGACTGTCCTGGCAAGGCCGCCGAGCAGCATCTCCTGGCGCTGCTTCAGGAACGCGTCGTCCGTGGGTGGCGGTATCGTGGCGGTCACCGCGCATCCGCCGGCATCGCAGCGAAAGTCTACCTCCGTGAGCAGCGGATAGTCCTGGTGGACATGCGCGATCACCCTGTCGGGCAGGGCAGGAAGGTTCGCCATGGCCACAGGCGCGGCGATCGGGGAGTTGCGCGCTGCGGTTGCCGGCATGTCCACGCGCACCAGGCCTTCGGCGGCGGGCTTGCCCCCGCCGCTCGCGCTCCGCAGCGCCAGCCAGGCCCAGCCGGCAACGATCACTGCCGCGCACCCCAGCAGGAGCATCTGCCATGCGACCTTGGGATTTCTTGCCATGTGCACCTCGTCGGCGGAGCCTCGCCAGGGTTCCGCCCCGCGCCGCGGGGGTTTGGCGGCGCGGGGCGGAGTCGGTCAGCAGAGGGTGGAGCCGGCCGGGCAACCCGGCGAGTTCGGGCCCGAATCCAGGTTGGGGTTGAATCCCGGCGTGATGCTGGTGTTCACCGTGGCGGCGAGCACGCCCGAGAAGCGGGCATCCTTGTTGTCGAAATTGCCGCTGCCGAAATTATAGTTGGAGATCGCGTTGCGAACGCTGGCCGAGGGATAGCCGTTCCAGCTGATCAGCGGCTGGATCAGCCACTGGCCGGTGCCGTTCTCGGGCGGCTCGTCGCCATTGTCGGTCTTCGAGAAACGCCACAGGTGCGAGAATCCCCAGGTCTCGTAGTGATAGACCATCTTGACGTGCTGGCCGGTCGAATCGCTCTGGAAGCGCAGCTGGCCGCCGCTGGTGGCGCGGGTTTCCCAGCCGCCATGATCGCCGCGCGTGACGCCGACCACGGTGCTGCTGGTGCCCTGGTCGGTCGTCCAGACGATGACCGATTCCCAGTCATAGGCGTGCGAGAAGTCCGACTGCCAGAAATAGCTGTAGACGCGCGCGCAATAGCCGTTGTTGCAGCGGGCGCGCACATAGACGTTGCTGGTCGTCCGGTAGCTGGGGTTGCGGCACGACGCCGGCGGCCGGGTGGCATAGGTCGACGCACCCGCGCTGATCGCGCCCGCCGCGTTGACTGCCGGCACGTTGAAGCAGACATCGGTGTCGAAATCGATCGCCGGCTGGAACCGCTTGTCGAGCGCGGTGGCCAGCTCCGGCAGCGGCGCGACCGGGGCGGGCCAGCCCTGCGCCTGTGCGGGCTTTGGCTGCAGCATCATGAGCGCTCCGAACGCCGCGATGGCCAGGGAGCGAACGGGCAGCGTGCCGAAGCCGATGCGCGCACCTGGCTTGTCTTCATGCGATCCGTTCAGCGTCTGAAGTTGGTTTTCCATACAATCTCCCGTTGTACAGTCTGGTTTGTACCGCGCATCGCAATAACACCTCCGCAATTTGAATATTGCGAAAGTAATTCCTCTTATTAATGCGATTCGCATGGAGAATTATTTGATTCTTTTGTGAAAGAAATATTTCGAATATCCGCGTGTTTCGTTAATTTTCTTCGACGTGGCCGAGGTTTATATTGAAATTATCACCTGAAACGGGCGGAAGCCTGGTAAACTTCTTTTTCCCTTTGCGCTCAGGACGTGGTGGGCATGCGCGCAACGTCCGGTGCCTTTCCACATCGTGCTGGTGCTGACGTGCACATGCTGCCTCAAGGGAGGAGACGCGGGATCGCGAATATCCGGACAAAGATTCTATGGGCGCGGGAATCCTGCACCCGCGACGGGCTGGCACACTCGACCGGAGCGACATCGAACCCGCCAGGGTTCGCAAGGCCGAACGGTCGCCCGAGCTTATGCGAGGCCCCGGAACAAGAATGGCACATCCGAAGGGAGCGACATCGAACCCGCCAGGGTTCGCAAGGCCGAACGGCCGCCCGAGCTTATGCGAGGCCCCAAAGACAAGAATGGCGCGCCCGGCTGGATTCGAACCAGCGACCACGAGCTTAGAAGGCACGTGCTCTATCCAACTGAGCTACGGGCGCGCGTAGCGCTGCCCCTAGCGTGGATTGCGCGGCAGCGGAACCGGGATCATAGTCCTTGCATGAGCCAGGGGGACGCAAAGCCGGCGCAGATCGCCGCGAACGCGCTGCGGGGTGGGCATTTCCGCTATTACGACTTCGTGATGGCTGCCTTCGTCGCCATCATCCTGCTCTCCAACGTGCTCGGCGCGGGCAAGGTTTCGCAGGTCTGGCTGCCGCTCTACAATGGCTATTGGCCGTTCGGCGCGGGTATCCTGTTCTTCCCGATCTCCTATGTGATCGGCGATGTCCTGACCGAGGTCTATGGCTATGCCCGGGCCCGCCGCGTGATCTGGGCCGGCACCGCTGCGGTGCTGTTCATGGCGTTCATGTCCTGGGTGGTCGTGGCGCTGCCGCCGGCGCCGAGCTGGGGCAACCAGGCCGCGTACGAGACGATCTTCGGCCAGGTGCCGCGCATCGTCCTGGCCTCGGTCTGCGCCTTCTGGGCCGGCGAGTTCGTCAATTCCTATGTCCTCGCCCGGATGAAGATCCTGACCGACGGCAAGATGCTGTGGACCCGCACGATCGGCTCGACGATTGCCGGCGAAGGCGTCGACAGCCTGATCTTCTATCCGCTCGCCTTCCTGGGCGCGGAGGGGTGGACCGCCACGCTCGTCCTCCAGGTGCTCTTCACGCAATGGGCGCTCAAGGTGGCATGGGAAGTGATATTGACGCCGGTCACCTATCTCGTCGTCGGTTTCCTCAAGCGCCGCGAGGGCGTGGACGTGTTCGACAAGGGGACCGATTTCACTCCGTTCGCAATGCGGGTGTGAGGCGTGCGGGATTGCGGACATCTTCACTGCAACGATCTCCGGGGAGACAGGGCATGACTGCGACGACGGAAGAGACTTTCGGCAGCACCGGGCACGTCAACATCTTCTTCCGCTCCTGGCTGCCCGAGGGCGCCGCGCGGGCCGTGGTCGTCATCTGCCATGGCTTCAATGCGCATAGCGGCCAATATGCCTGGGTCGCCGAGCGGCTGGCCGAGCGCGGTTTCGCCGTTTACGCTCCTGACCTGCGCGGGCGCGGGCGTTCGGGCGGCGAGCGCTTCTACGTCGAGGATATTGCCGACTATGTCCACGACCTTGGCGGCGCGATCGCGATCGCCAAGTCGCGCCACCCCGGGCTCAAGACGTTTCTGCTCGGCCACAGCGCGGGCGGGGTAACCGGCGCCACCTATGCGCTCGACAACCAGGCGGAACTTGCCGGCTTCATCTGCGAGAGCTTCGCCTTTCAGGTGCCGGCGCCGGGCTTCCTGATCACCGCGATCAAGGGGCTCGCGCACATCGCGCCCCATCTCGGCGTGCTCAAGCTCAAGAACGAGGACTTCTCGCGGGATCCGGCCGCGGTGGCCGCGCTCAATGCCGACCCCTATATCAGGGACGAGACGCAGCCCGCCGCCACCGTCGCCGCGCTGGCCCGCGCCGACGAGCGGCTGCACGACAGCTTTCCCGCGATCACGATCCCGCTGCTCATCCTCCATGGTACCGACGACCATGCGACCGTCTGCCATGGCAGCGCGTTCTTCCACGAGACCGCCGGATCCGGCGACAAGACGCTGAAGATCTACCAAGGCCATTATCATGACCTGCTCGCCGATCTCGGCAGGGAGGGCGTGATGGGTGATATCCTCGACTGGATCGAGGCGCGCGTATAGGGGCGAATTTACGGAAGTTACGCATTTGTGGCTAATATTGTAGATTATTGTTACGTATATTTGCCGAAACGACCGGTTCGGCGCGGGAACTCTCTATAGCGAGGAAGCGGCAACCATATTGTTGCCTCCGCTGAGAGATTTGCCATGCACTGGTTCGTCGCCAACGCGCCCATTCGCAAGAAGCTGCTCGCGTCGTTCGGTTCCATGGTGGGGCTTGTCGGGCTCTCGCCCCTGGCGCTGCTGCTCGCGCCCAGGCTTGCACTCGCCACCGGCGTGCTCGCTACCCTGGTCGCCGCGGTGCTGGCCGTCTGGTATCGCCACGCGATTGCCACGCCCTATGTGACGACCGTGGTGCGCATGGAGGCGCTGGCGGCCGGCGATCTCGCCAGCCCGATCCAGTTCACCGACTATCGGGACTGTGTCGGCCGGCTGACCAAGGCGATGTTCTCGTTCCGCGACACCGCCGCCGCACAGATCCAGCAGAACGAGCAAGCCGAGCATCACGGCGAAATCGTGCGGGGCATGACCGTCAATCTCGAGCGGCTGGCCGAGGGGGACCTGACCGCCGACATCGTCGAGGAATATCCCGCCACCTATGCGAAGTTGCGCGACAATTTCAACGCCGCGCTCGCCTCGCTGCGCAACTTGCTTGGCGCCGTGGGCGAGAGCAGTGCCGCGATCCGTACCGGATCGGGCGAGATCGCCCAGGCGTCGGAAGATCTTGCGCGTCGCACCGAAGCGAATGCCGCCAGCCTCGAGCAGACCTCGGCCGCGATCACGCAGATGGATCAGCGCCTGAAGGCGACCGCTGCCGCGGCGAGCCGCACCGTGGCGCGCGCCGACGGTGCCACGACGACCGTTTCGGGCGGTCGCGAAGTGGTCGATCAGGCGGTGCAGGCGATGAACCGGGTCAACGACAGCGCCAAGGGAATCGACTCCGTGATCGAGGGGCTCGACAAGATCGCCTTCCAGACGCGCGTGCTCGCGATGAATGCGGCGGTCGAGGCCGGCCGCGCGGGCGAGGCGGGCAGGGGCTTCGCCGTGGTCGCGGATCTCGTCTCGGCGCTGGCCATGCGGGCCGAGGAGGAGGCGGGCCGTGCGCGCGAACAACTCACCGCGACTCAGGTGGACATCCTTGCCGCGGTGGAGATGGTCGAGAAGGTGGATGGCGCGCTGGCGAACATCGCCGAGGATGTGGGCGACGTGCACACGCTGCTCAACCAGATGGCCGAGGACAACCAGGCCCAATCGATCGCGATCGGCGAGATCAGCACCGCGATCGGTGTAATGGATCAGTCGACCCAGCAGAATGCCGCGATGGTCGAAGAGACTTCGGCGGCGGCGCGCAACCTCACCGTGGAGATCGCCACGCTTGCCGAGCAGGCCGGGCGCTTCCGGGTGGCGGGCAGCGGTCGTCCGCTGTCTTTCCCGGCCCCGGGGCTCGCAGCGTCGTCACGCGGCGAACAGGCGGCTTCCGCGCTGCACTGAGCCGGGGCGGTGTGCGGCCTACGCCACCGCCTCGAGCAGGCCCTCGAACAGGCGGCGGCCATCGGTGCCGCCATGCGCGGCTTCGATGCGGCGCTCGGGGTGGGGCATCATGCCGAGCACATTGCCGGCCTTGTTGAGCACGCCGGCGATGTTGCGGGCCGAGCCGTTGATATCGGCGGCGTAGCGGAAGGCGACACGGCCTTCGCCTTCGATCCGGTCGAGCGTCTCCGCGTCGGCAAAGTAGTTGCCGTCATGATGCGCCACGGGGATCGTGATCGCTTCGCCCGAGCGATAGGCCGAGGTGAAGATCGACTGCGAATTGTCGACCGTCAGCGGCACGTCGCGGCACACGAAGTTGAGGCCGGAGTTGCGCATCAGGGCGCCGGGCAGCAGCCCGGTCTCGGTCAGCACCTGGAAACCGTTGCAGATGCCGATCACCGGCATGCCCTTGTCCGCCGCCTCGACCACGGCCCGCACCACCGGCGATCGTGCCGCGATCGCGCCGCAGCGGAGATAATCGCCGTACGAGAAGCCGCCGGGAAGGGCGATCAGGCCCAGGCCCTGGGGCAGTTCGCTGTCGCCGTGCCAGACCATGTGGGGCTTCGTCCCCGTCACCGCCTCCAGCGCGACTGCGATGTCGCGATCGCAGTTGGAGCCCGGAAAGACGATGACCGCGGTCTTCACAGCTTTTCCACCCGGTAGTTTTCGATGACGGTGTTGGCGAGCAGCTTGCGGCACATCTCGTCGACTGCGGCGTCGCTGGTCGAATCGGCGAGCTCGAGCTCGAAGATCTTGCCGGCGCGGACGTCCTCCACGCCCTCGAACCCGAGGCCGCCCAAGGCATGCTGGATGGCCTTGCCCTGGGGATCGAGCACGCCGTTCTTCAAGGTGACGATGATGCGGAGCTTCATGGGCAGGGCCTATGGCGCCCCCGGCGCCTCGCTGCAAGGCTGGAGTTCAGCCACCGGGCGATCTGGCAGGCAATGCTAGGCATCCCGGATGTCGAGAACGCGCCGCGTCGCCTTGTGGCTGGTTTCCGGGTTGGCGGCGGCCTATTGGGTGGCCCTGGGCTTCCACGCCCTCGCCCTGCAATATTGCCACGGGCCCGATTGCGCGATCGGTGCGTCCGCGCGAACGGCGCAGGCGAACGAGACGCTGGCCATTGGCGGTGCGTTGTTCCTGCTTGTCGTTGCAGGCCTGCTGTTGGTCGCGATGCGCCGTGCCGGGCGGCGCCGGCGACCCTGACCGGGATTACTTGCCGCGACGCTTCCGGTGGCTCTCCAGGTCCAGCACGGCCGAATCCTCGCCCTCCGGGAACAGGCCGAGCCGGCGCGCGACTTCCTGATAGGCCTCGACTTCGCCGCCCAGGTCGCGCCGGAAGCGGTCCTTGTCGAGCTTCTCGCCGGTGGCCATGTCCCACAGGCGGCAGCCGTCCGGGCTGATCTCGTCGGCCAGGATGATGCGGCTATAGTCGTTGTCCCAGATCCGGCCGAACTCGAGCTTGAAGTCGACCAGGCGGATGCCGATGCCGGCGAAGAGCCCCGACAGGAAGTCGTTCACGCGGATGGCCATGTCGGCCATGTCGTGCAGCTCTTCCTGGCTCGCCCAGCCGAAGCAGAGGATGTGCTCGTCGGTGACCATCGGGTCGCCCAGCGCATCGTCCTTGTAGTAATATTCGACGATCGTGCGGGGCAGCGGCGTGCCCTCCTCGATCCCGAGCTTCTTCGAAAGCGAGCCGGCGACGACGTTGCGCACCACCACTTCGATCGGCACGATCTCGACCTGGCGGATCAGCTGCTCGCGCATGTTGAGGCGGCGGATGAAGTGCGTCGGGATGCCGATGCCGGCGAGCAGCGTGAAGACGTGCTCGGAAATCCGGTTGTTGAGCACGCCCTTGCCGTTGATCGTGCCCTTTTTCTGGGCATTGAAGGCAGTCGCGTCATCCTTGAAATACTGGATCAGCGTGCCGGGTTCGGGACCCTCGTAGAGGATCTTAGCCTTGCCTTCGTAGATCTGCCGGCGGCGTGCCATCGGGTGCTCGTTCCCCTGGAAAGTCATTGCCCCGGCGGCGCGGGGAATCCGCTGGCCTGCCGGGGCGAGAGGTGGCGCTATACCCAAAGGGGGGGAGGGGTGCAATCATGCATCCTCGCGCGCGGATGCCAATCCGCCACTTTGCCACCCGCGGGCGCGCGGGGTCAGTGCGTATGCTCCTCCGCGTCGTCGCGGGAGAACCAGCGCTGGATGAGGTTGCGATTGTCGCTGCGGCCGCGATTGTCCCGGCCGTCATGGCTCCCCTCATGGCCATCGTCATAGCCATCGTCGTGACGCGGCTCGACATCGGGACCCACGGCGCGGCCATGGATGATCCATCGCAGGACCAGCACCACGGCCAGCATCAGCAGGCACCACGGCCCGACGCTGGCGAGCAGCTGGACGAGCTGGGCGACCGAATTCTCGAGCGTCTGGCCCGCAGTGCGGAAATTGGCTTCGGACGACCCCAGGCCACTCAGCGCGCTGCTCGATTCATAGGTGAACAGCATCGGCGCGTTGGCCAGCGTCTGACCCTGGCTCGCCTCCACCTCGGCGATCAGCGCGAGTGCGTTCTGCAGGCGAGCGGCCCGGGCCTGGCCATCCGGCGTCGTGCTGGCGCGCGCATTCTGGAGCTGGTCCTGCAGCCGCTTCACCACGGCGATGCTGCGGGCCGAGGCAGTGGCATCGGTGCCGCTGATCTCGGTATCGGTAAGCACGCCATAGGCAGTCGCCACATTCGCCGTGACGGCATCGCCGAACCGGCGCGCGATCGACGGGTCGATGCGGATGGTGAGCACCGCGCGCGTGTGATTGCCGTCATCCACGCGATACCGCATCGCGAGGATGCGGCAACGCGCCGGCCCCATCCGGTCGCAGGCATCGGCGTTGGACTGGAGGACGCCCTTCACCTTGGCGGCGGGCAGGCGATAGGCATAGCGATAGTCGAAGCCGGTGCCGGTCGAGGCGAAGGCTTCGGCATTGGCCGCCGACCCGAATTCGGAACCGCCCTTGCCGTCCGCAGGCGGTCGATTGAGATCGTCGCATCCCGCGAGCAGCCCACATCCCGCGAGCAGCGCAAGCGCCGCCAATGCCCAAACGACTCGCATGGGTTCCTCCCTGTTCCTTGCCCAAGGAGTAACCATATTTTGTGACGGGCCCAACCCGAATGGACCGCGCCGCGCATCCCTTTTCGGGATATGGGTTTGCGCTATCAGCAATGCTTATGGTTGGCGGGCGGCGTTGCAGGCCGCCCGCCGCTTCGCGGTTCCGAGGGATCGATCAGGGAACGGCGGAGATCCGGACCACGCCGCCGCGCTGCGCCAGTGCGTGCCGGCGCGCCGCCGCGATCTGCTCGCGGGCATTTGCCTGGCAGCGGAGCGCATCGGGCGCCGGAGTCAGATAGCCAGGCCGATCGGCCGGGCAGATCTGGTCGAGCGCCCGGGCGAGGCGCCGGTCGAGTGCCTGGCGACCCGCAGCGCGCGACAGGTCGAGATCGGCATAGGAGACGCGAACGCTCGCATCGCCACGCTGGGCCTGGGCGATCACCGGCACGGCGGCCGGGGAGAGGATCAGCAGGAGCGGGATCAGGGTCTTCATCATGGCTTGGTTCCCTTGGATGTCGCGCCATGTCCGGCACCCCGTCCATCTGCGCCCGAACACGCCGGCGGGCCAACAAATCATTGGCCAAATACCATAAGCTGTGCTTGTATATTGCGATGCGCCGCCTTCCTCCGCTCGCTGCCGTCCGCGTGTTCGAAGCCGCTTCCCGGCACGGCAATTTCACGCGCGCCGCAGAGGAGCTGGGAATGACCCAGGCGGCGGTGAGCTACCAGATGAAGCTGCTCGAAGAGCGGTTGGGCGCCCCGCTGTTCGCGCGCAGCGGGCGCGGCATCGTGCTCACTGATCTGGGGCGGCGGATCGCGCCGCAGGTCACGGGCGCGTTCGACGCGATGGGAGAGGCCTTCGCCGCGGTCCATGCCGAGACGGAAAGCGTCATCAGCATCACCGCGCCGCGCACCCTTGCCACCAACTGGCTGGCGAGCCGGCTGGGCTCGTTCCAGCTCGCGCGCCCGGACCTTGCCGTCCGCCTTCATGTCGGCGACGAGATGATCGATCTGCTGGCGGGCGAGGCTGACGTCGCGCTGCGCGGCGCGCCGGGCCCGCTGCCTGGGCATAGCTGCCATTTCCTGATGCGGATGCCGATCACGCCGCTCGCCAATCCTGCCTTCCTCGCCGAGCATCCGCCGATCCGCACGCCGAAGGACCTGCTCGAACTGCCGCGACTCACCTATCGCGACGATTGGTGGGACTTGTGGTTCGCGGCGGCGCTGGGCGAGGCGCCAGACACCAGCCAGGCGGCGGGCATCCGCTTCGATTCGCAAATCCTGGACGGCAATGCGGCGATCGCCGGACACGGCGTCGCGATCCTCAGCCCGCCGATGTGGCAGGCCGCACTCGATTCGGGGCAACTCGTCCAGCCGCTTCCCCAGGTCGCGCAATATCGCAATGCGTTCTGGCTGATGTATGCCGAAGGCAAGCGCAACCAGCCCAAGGTCCGCGCCTTTCGCGACTGGCTGCTGGAGGAGGTCCGCACGTCGCTGCGCGACGATCCCTGGGGCGCTCTGGTGCCGCCGGAGCGTTGAAATCGGGGGACGGCGCGCGCCCCGTCCCCCGCATGCGCTCAGAAGCGCACGCCGATGCCGGTCAGCAGCTGATGGCGATCGTTCTTGATGTTTCCGACGTCCCCATATCGGGTGTAGCGATATTCCGCCTTGGCATAGACGTTCGAGGTGAGCTTCTGCTCGAGACCGGCGCCGAGCCGCAACCCGTTGGATTTCTTGTCGCCATAGTCCTTGCCCGCGCTGGAGCGCGCGCCATAGCTCTGGTCCGCCCAGCCGACCTTGCCGTAGAGCAGCGTGCTCGGGCTGAACGCGTAGCCGATGCGTCCGGAGACATCGATGTCGCGCCCGGCACTCATCGCGTAGGTGTTCGTGTCGCGGGGCGGGAAGGGGCCGAGCTTGGTGTTGCCGGCGACCATCCAGCCGATGCCGGCCTCGACGCCGATCGTGACGCGCTTGCCGACGGCGACGTCATAACCGATCGCGCCGCCGGCGCGCATGCCGGTCAGTTCCTTGCCGAAAAAGGCATCGTCGCCGCTCTGGTCGAGGCCGATCGTGGCTTCGACCCGCGGGCCCGCAAAGGCCTGGGCGGGAGCCCGTCCGGTTTCCCGGTCTTCGGTTTCCTGAGCAAAGGCAGTCTGCGCACCGCCGAGGCAAGTCATGGCGGCGAGAATCAGGAATGAGTTACGCATGATCTTACTTTCGTTCGAATTCCCCTGTGTTTCGGAGACGGAACGGTTTCGAAGAACCCGTATATATCCCTCAAAAAAAATTGCCTCCGCCGCCTGTATTCCTGAGATATTCTTGCGAAGTGTCGATTTATGGCAAGATATTGGCAAGTGTACGGCGAATATCGGATGGTTGGCGTCCAAACTATGTGCCTGACTTGGGCGCGGGTGTGAAATTGCTCAGGAGGGCGCGACCCGGGGCCTCTGGAAAAGCCGTGCATGTTCTGCTTTAGTTCCGGAATGGCCCTCCCTTTCGAAAATCATCGCGCGCGCCGGCCGTCCCTGGCGCGTGCCGCAACCGGATGGTTGCGCATCGGAATGCGAAACCAGGTGGTTGAATGTCGCCTCGGCGAATGCACGCGATCGGATCGTCCGGCTTGGCGCTTTGCTTCGGCTGCTGCTATCCGGGTGCGGCAATGAGCCTCGATACCGAACTCCAAGACCCCGGCACGCCTTCCGACGTTCCCTTCGACAGCGCGCTTTCCGAGCGCTACCTCGTCTACGCGCTCTCGACGATCACCGCGCGCTCGCTGCCCGACGTTCGGGACGGGCTTAAGCCGGTGCACCGCCGCCTGCTCTGGGCGATGCGGCTGCTGCGGCTGGATCCGGCAAGCGGCTACAAGAAATGCGCCCGGGTCGTCGGCGACGTGATCGGCAAATACCACCCGCATGGCGACCAGTCGGTCTATGACGCGATGGTCCGCCTCGCCCAGACCTTTGCCCTCCGATATCCGCTGGTCGACGGCCAGGGCAATTTCGGCAATATCGACGGCGATAACGCGGCCGCCTATCGCTATACCGAGGCGCGGCTCACGCAGGTCGCCATCGACCTGATGGACGGGCTCGACGAGAATGCCGTCGATTTCCGCCCCACCTATAATGGCGAGGACGAGGAGCCCGAGCTCTTCCCGGGGCTGTTCCCCAACCTGCTCGCCAATGGCGCCGCCGGCATCGCGGTGGGCATGGCGACGAGCATCCCGCCGCACAACGCCGCCGAGCTGATGCACGCCGCAGTGGCGCTGATCGACAATCCCCAGGCGAATGTGCTCGACTATGTACAGGGCCCGGACCTGCCGACCGGCGGCATCATCGTCGACAGCCCGGCGGCGATCGCGGAGGCGTACAATACCGGCCGCGGCGGCTTCCGGGTCCGCGCCAAGATCGAGAAGGTGACCGAGAAGGGCGGGGGCTGGCACCTCGTCGTTTCCGAGATCCCGTACGGCGTCCAGAAGGGCAAGCTGATCGAGGGAATCGCCGAGCTCATCAACGAGAAGAAGCTGCCGATCCTGGCGGACGTGCGCGACGAGAGCGCGGACGATATCCGCATCGTGCTCGAGCCGCGCAGCCGCACCGTGGTGGCCGAGGACCTGATCAACAGCCTCTATCGCCTCTCCGACCTGGAGACGCGCGTGCCGCTCAACCTGAACGTGCTCGACAAGCATCGCACGCCGCGGGTGATGAGCCTGCAGGAAGCGCTGCTCGCCTGGATCGAGCATCAGTTCGTGGTGCTGCGCCGCAAGTCCGAGCACCGGGTGGCGAAGATCGCCGACCGGCTGGAACTGGTCGGCGGCTATATCGTCGCCTTCCTCAACCTCGACCGGGTGATCGAGATCATCCGTACCGAGGACGAGCCCAAGCCGGTGATGATCGCCGAATTCCAGCTCACCGATCGCCAGGCCGAGGCGATCCTCAACATGCGGCTGCGCTCGCTGCGCAAGCTCGAGGAAATGGAACTCAAGCGCGAGCAGGAGGCCCTGGAGAAGGAGAAGGCCGAGCTGGAGCTGCTGCTCTCGTCCGATGCGCGTCAGCGGACCCGGATGAAGCGCGACCTGACGAAGATGATCGAGCGCTACGGATCGGACACGCCGCTCGGCAAGCGCCGCACCCTGGTGGAGGAAGCGGCGCCGGCGCGCGAGATTCCGCTGGAGGCGATGATCGAGCGCGAGCCGATCACCGTGATCCTCTCGGCGCGCGGCTGGATCCGCGCGATGAAGGGGCATGTCGAGGACCTGTCGGGCGAGGCGTTGAAGTTCAAGGAAGGCGACGCCGCCTATCTCGCCTTCCACGCCCAGACGACCGACAAGCTGCTCCTCGCCGCCGACAATGGCCGTTTCTACACGCTGGCGGCGGACAAGCTGCCCGGCGGACGCGGCTTTGGCGAGCCGGTGCGGTTGATGATCGACCTGGAGGGCGAGCGGAACATCGTCGCCCTGCTGCCGGCGAGCTCGGCGGCCAGGCTGCTGGTCGCGGCGGACGACGGGCGCGGCTTCGTGGTGAAGGCCGAGGACGTGGTCGCCGAGACCCGCAAGGGCAAGCAGGTAGTGACGCCGCGGGCCGGCGCGCATCTGAAGCTGGTCAGGCCGGTCGGCATCGAGGACGATGCGGTGGCCGTGGTGGGCGACAATCGCAAGCTGCTCGTCTTCCCGCTCGGCGAAGTCGCCGAGCTGGCGCGCGGGCAGGGCGTGCAGCTGCAGCGCTACCGTGACGGCGGCCTGAGCGACGTGCGGACGTTCCGGATGGCCGAGGGGTTGAGCTGGGCGATGGGCGGCGAGAGCGGCCGGACGCGCACCGAAACCGACCTCTCGCCCTGGCGGGCGGCGCGGGGCGCGGCGGGACGGATGGCACCCAACGGTTTTCCGCGCGACAATCGTTTCTGATCTCGTTCTAATCGCTGTTGTTTCAGGCGGTTTTAACCAATCGGGGCTAGGCCGGAGGCGATGGTTTTCGCCAGGACGAAGAAAAGCCGTGTCGCGGCTCCGCTGCCCTTGCCGCAGCCGGCGGATTCGTTTGCCTTCGGTCCGGGCGCTTCCGCGATGATGCTCGACATGCTGCCGGTGCCGGCCGCGATCATCGAGCTGCAGGAGCACGGCTTCGTCTTCGATGCGGTGAACCGGCCCTTCCGGCTCGCCGGGCTCGGCACCGTCGCCGGCGAATCGCCGCTCATTCGCCTGCTTGGTCCGCGCCTGCGCCGCTTCATCGAATCGAGCGAGATCCAGTGCGAGATCAGCTGGCAGTTCGGCGACGAAGTCGATGCCCGCCACTTCCGGGTGATGCTCGCCAAGCGTGCCGACCGCCGGGCCTTTCCGCGGTGCATGGTCACGTTGGTCGACCATACTTCGGAACTGCGCACGGAATACAGCCTCCGCCGGGAAATGGCGACCGACAGCCTCACCGGCCTGCCCAATCGCGCCGGATTCTCGGATGCGCTGGAGCACGCGATCACCACGGAGAATGCGCGGGACTTCGCGGTGCTCGTGGTCAATCTCGACCGGTTCAGCCGCGTCAACGCCTGTATGGGCGGCCTGGCGGGCGACGAGTTGCTGATCACGGTGGCGCGCCGTCTGAAGGGTGCGCTGCGCAGCCGCGACACGCTGGCCCGGATGGGCGGCGACGAGTTCGGCGTGCTGCTCACGCTCGACGAGGGGCCGGGCGATGCGCTGCACGTGGCCAAGCGCATCCAGGCGGCGCTGGCCAACCCGTTTCGCCTCTCGGACTTCGAGATCCGGGTGGACTGTTCGATCGGCATCGCCCTGGGCGCCGACAATGACGGCGATCCCGAGGACCTGGTGCGCAACGCCCAGTTCGCGGTGAAGCGGGCGAAGAAGAGCGGTCGTACCGAGATGTACCAGACCCACACCTTCGACATCGCCCGGGAACAGTTCGGCATCGAGACCGAACTGCGTCGGGCGATCGAGAACGGGCAGATGACGCTCTGCTACCAGCCGATCTGCGACCTCGCGACCGGCAAGATCACGTCGTTCGAGGCGCTGGCCCGCTGGACCACCGAAGATGGGGTGCGCCTATCGCCCAACGATTTCATTCCGGTCGCCGAGGAATCGGGCCTGATCATTCCGCTGGGCCGCTGGGCCATGGAGGAAGCGGCGCAGACCATCGCGGCCTGGGACCGCGCCTCGGGCGGCGATTGCGACATCAAGGTGGCGGTCAACCTGTCCGCGATCCAGCTGCAGCGCGATCATATCCCCGCCATGGTCAGGGGCGCGCTCGAGCGGCACGGAGTGGACGGCAAACGCCTGACTCTCGAACTCACCGAGAGCGCGATCGTCACCGATCCCGACCGCATCGCCCAGACGATGCACGCCCTCAAGGACATGGGCGCCACGCTGGCGATGGACGATTTCGGCACCGGCTATTCCAATCTCGCCTATCTCCAGAAGCTGCCGATCGACCTGCTCAAGATCGACCGCAGCTTCGTCTCCGGCATGCTGGCCGACCGCGACAAGATCGCGATCGTCCGCGCCATCCTCAGCCTCGCCCAGGCATTGGGCATGCAGACCACCGCCGAGGGCATCGAGACCAACGAGCTCGCCCAGACCCTGGCGGCGCTGGGCTGTACCTATGGCCAGGGCTTTCTCTACTCGCGCGCGCTCGAACGCGACGAGGCCTGGGCGCTGCTCGGCGAACCCAAGGCCTGAGCCACTGCTTCGTCGGCAAGGGCCGACACGCGGTCCGCGTCGGGAAAACCCTCGGCGATCCAGGCCTGCTCGACCTGTTTCATCAGCCGCGCCACTTCGGGCCCGGCCTTGATCCCGCGCGCGACGATGGCGCCGCCGCCGAGCGGGAAGCGCGGCGGCTGCCAGTCGCGAACCGCAAGCGCATCGGCGAGCGGACGGTCCGACAGGAGCAGCTGGTCGAGCGCGGCCTCGGCACCGGCGCGATAGGCAAGGGCATGCGGCGTGCCTTGGGGGGCCACCGCGGCGGCGGCGAGGCGCCGGCGCTGGGCATTGGAGAGCTTGAGCCGTGCCGCGACCTGCTCCGCCACCACGGGATCGGCCGGGATCAGCGCGGCGAGGCGGCGGATCGCATCGGGCGCGACATCGGCTGCGGTTTCGCGGGCGGCGAGATGGGTGAAGCGCGCCGCCGACACGATCTCGGGCAGCACGGGCGCGAAGATGCCGTGTGCGATCATCAATTCGACCACCCGCACGGCGTCGCGCGCGATGAGCAGCTTCAGCAGCTCGTCGGCGATCCGCTCGCGGCTGAGTGCCATCAGGTCCCTGGAGCGGGCCGTGCAGGCCGCCAGCCCCGCCGGGTCCGCCACGTCGCCGAACCGGGCGAGGAAGCGGAAGAAGCGGAGGATGCGCAGGTGATCCTCCGCGATGCGCTGGAGCGGATCGCCGATGAAGCGGACATGCCGCGCCTCGAGATCGGCCAGGCCGCCGAAATAGTCGAAGATCGCGCCGGTCGCCGGATCGGCATAGAGCGCATTGATCGTGAAGTCGCGGCGGGCGGCATCCTCGCGCCAATCGTCGGTGAAGGCGACGGTGGCGCGGCGCCCGTCGGTCGAGACGTCGCGGCGCAACGTGGTGACTTCGACCGGGCCGCTCTCCAGCACCGCGGTGATGGTGCCGTGGCCGATGCCGGTGGGAACGGCGCGGATGCCGGCGCCCTTGAGCAGCTCGACCACGCGTTCGGGCGCGAGCGGCGTGGCGACGTCGAGATCCGAGACGGGGATGCCGAGCAGGGTATCGCGCACCGATCCGCCGACGAAGCGCACGTCGGCAAGCACCTCGACCAGCTGCGCCAGCCCGGCGCGATGGCGCCATTGGGCGTCGGGAAGAGTCATACCGCCCATTGCAGCCGCCTCGACAGATTGACCAGCATCGCAGCCGTCGCCCCCCAGATCCGGCGATCCTGCCAGAGTATTTCGTAATAGTGTCGCTCGCGGCCCTGATATTCGGTCACCTGTTCGCGCTGGTTGGCGGCATCGAGCAGGAAATCGAGCGGCACCTCGAAGACGCTGGCGACTTCCGCCTCGGACGGCGTGAGCCGCAGGTCGGGCGGGACCACGCCGATCACCGGCGTGACGACATAGTTGGTGACGGTACGGTAGCTGTCGGCGACGCCGACCACGTCGACGATATCGGGTGGCAGCGCGATCTCCTCCTGTGCCTCGCGCAGCGCCGCGCCGATCGGGCCGTCGTCGCCCGGATCGATGCGGCCGCCGGGAAAGGCGACCTGGCCGGCGTGGCGGCGCAGCGTCTCGGTGCGCTGGGTGAGGATCACGCCAGGGACGCGGCGATCGGTGACTGCGATCAGCACCGCGGCGGGGTTGCCCTGTACCGCGGGGTCGAAGTCGTAATGGTCGCCCGGCAGCAGCAGCGGCGAGTGATCGGCCGCAAGCGCGGCCCGCAGGCGATCGGCCAGGCTCATGCACCGGGCTCCAGCGCGAAGAAGCTGCCGTTGCTCCATATGCCGGGGGGCGTGCTCCCATTGGCCAGGGCGAGCTCGGCCAGTTCGTAATAGACGCTGCGCGCGACCAGCGCCTCGATCCCGCCGCGGACATGGAGATAGGGACGAGGGCCGTCCTCGCGCTCCTCGAAGCGCAGGCCGCGATCGGGGCCGGCGGCGACCAGTTCGCCGGTGTTCAGGCGGAAGGCGAGCTTCATGCCCGGGCCTTCGCCCTCGCGCTTCATCTCGACTGCGACGAAGGGCGCGTCTTCAACGTCGATATCCAGCTTTTCGACGGGCGTGACGAGGACGAAACGCCCATCGGCTTCGCGGCGCAGGATTGTCGAGAACAGCCGTACCATCGGCATGCGGCCGATCGGCGAGCCCTGGTGGAACCAGGTGCCGTCGCGGGCGATGCGCATGTCGCTGTGCCCGCAATGCGCCGGGTTCCAGCTGTCGACCGGCGGCAGCCGGTTCTCCTGGGCCAGGCGTGCGATCTCGGCGAGCGAGAGGCTGGCGAAGTCGGGTGGAGGCGGGGAAGGCATCGATTCGCTTCAGCCGGCAGGGCGGACGGGGCCGCGGAAGTTTACGAAACATACGCCGCAGAGGCCCCGTTTCCCGCATGCCCGACGATCCGGGGAGCGAAGGGCATGAAGGCGGCGTGGCGGACGATCAGCCATGCCGGGGACCCAAGCAGACAAAGCCCTGTTTTGGAAGCCCCGGAAGCGGCACTCAACGCTTAGGCGGCACGTCGAAGACGGGCCCCGACCATGCCCGGGCCCGCCGGTACGCCGGCGCCGCGCGCGAGCAGGCGGCGGGGCTCGAACGGGCCGGGCAGGCGCCAGCCGCCGGTCCTTTCCGCAGTGAAATCGAAGAAACGGCCATAATATTCGGGGTCGCCGACCAGCATCAGCGCATCGGCGCCGGGAAGCGGCGAGCCTTCCGCAGCTTCGAGCATCCGCTCCATCAGCATGCGGCCGATGCCGCCCTGCTGGCGATCAGGCTGGACCGCGACGGGCCCCACCATCACCATCGGCGCGCTGCCGCCGCCATCGCATTCGAGCGCGACCGGCCAGCACTGGATCGTGCCGATCAGGCTGCCATCGTCCGCCACCGCGGCGAAGCTGAGCTCGGGAATCTCGGAAGTGCCCAGGCGGACCCGGTACGCAGTGCGCGCGCGTCGGCCCGGACCAAAAGCACGGTCGAGCAGAGTCTCGACGGCCTGAGGGTCCACGGTCTCGAGCGGCAGCAATGCGATCACTTCATATATTCCTTTCGTAACGCCCCGAGATCGAACTCGGGGCCGCGCGAGATAGCGCCGATCGGCGCTTTCGCAATACTGAATATATCTGCGCCGCATGTTGCGCCGCACGCACGCGCGGAGGGGCGGGGTTTCGCGGGCGCGCGCATCTGCTATTGGGCGCGGCCTGTCCTCCCTGAAAGGCCCAGGCCACTTGTCCGATTCCCTCCAGCTCCAGGTGCATGACCTGGAAGTCGAAGTCCTCACCGGCGTCTATTCGGAAGAGACGCACCTGCCGCAGCCGCTGCGCATCTCGGTAACGGTGGACATCGCCATGCCCGAGCGCTTCGAACCCGACACGCCGCTCAAGGCTTCGAAGAACTATATGGACGTGAAGCACGCGGCGACCGACGCGCTGCCCAAGGACGTGCACTTCACGCTGGTCGAGGCCGTGGCCGAACATATCTGCGACACCCTGTTCGTCGGCGATGCGCGGGTCCGGCGGGTCGAGGTGCGCATCGTCAAGCTCGCCATTGCCGAGCAGGGCGAATCGATCGGCATCACGCTGGTGCGCGACCGGAAATAGCGTCGCCCCGGCCCTTGCCGGGGCGACGCTCGATTTCAGGCGCAAGGCCCCAGCGAGCGCAGGACGAATTGATAGTCCTCCCGCGCCTTCGCGGCGTTCTGGGGATCATCCGACTCGACGCTTTCGGCCGGCAGGCTGCGCGGCAGACCACAGGCGAGACGGTACCAGAGGAAGCTGTTCGCGCTCGGCGCGCCCGCCGATTCGTCGACAATGTCCCCCAATGAAACACTCCAGCGCGCCGCCTCGCCCGGACGGCGGAGTATCTGGAGCGATACGGGCGCGCCGCTCGCGGTCTGCAGGAAGACCTGGGTCTCGCCCTCGCCGGGCAGCGAACCGGGCACGTGGAAGGCATTGCCGACGCCGGTGATCGCGGGGGGCGCGTCGGCTGCAAGCGCGTCCTTGGTGATCGCGCGAATCTGGGCATCCAGCTCGGGCAACCAGTTCATCTGGCTCTGCAATCCGGTGAGCTGCACCATGCCGGCGCGGCCGGGAACGGGGCGGGCGAACAGGAGCACGCGCAGCTTGGCGAGCTTGGGCGGCTTGCCCCTGGCATTGAGCGGAACATCGGCCGTGTAGGTGATGCGCGTGGCCATGGCCTGGTTGCCCCGAATCAGGGCGGAAACATCGGCTTCGACCAGGAAACGGGCCGCGCCGGCGGCCAGACCGGGCGATTCTTCGGGCTTCAGCCGGTCGGCCTTGCGGATGTGCGCGTCAATGATCAGCGGGGCCGTGGTCACTTGCCGCGCCAAGGTGGCGTAGCTGGGTAAAACGGCGGCGGTTTGTGCCTGCGTTTGCTGGGGCTTAGCGGCTGCACCTAAGGGTGCACCGAGCGCAATCGCGCAAGAAAACATGGCTGGAAAGGTGCGGTTCATATCGTTCGGATTACCGGATTGTGCCACGGCTATACAGAAATAATTCTGCCGTTGGGCGACCGTACGCCCTGATTGTCCGACAAAGGGTTTGCGTCCACCCGGTGCGCGCGATAGAGACTCGCCCGCTGCCGATCATGACGCATATAGCGCACGGCGGGCAGGCTTGTGCACGGGTCGCAGAATCCCGCCGCACGGGGTTGCATGTCAGGATTAGAGAAGTGACGTTGCCGGATGTCTTACGCTGACCGTAATACAAGTGGCAGTCGCGTCATCGCGATCATACTGGTCGCGATCATCGTGGCTGGCATGGGGTACGCCTTCGTCACGGGCCTTGCATATCAATATATCAAGAAGCAGGCGGAGAAGCTGAACACGTTCGACGTGGAAGAGCCGCCGCCCCCGCCCGAGGAAGTGCCGCCGCCGCCGCCGCCGCCGGATACTCCGGTGCCGCCGCCGCCCACCCAGATCGTCGTGCCGCCGGCCGCGGTTCCGGTGCCTACCCAGGCGCCGCCGATCCCGACCACGTCGATCATCCCGCCGCCGCCGCCGATCACGCCGCCGGCTCCGCCTGCGCAGCCGGCTCCTCCGCCGCCGCCGCCGGCTCCGCCGCGGATCGCCAAGAAGCTCACGCCGCGTGGCTCGCCGCAGGGCTGGGTGACGGACGACGACTATCCTGCCGCGGCGCTGCGCGCCGAGCAGGCCGGCACCGTCCGCTTCCGCCTCGACGTGGACGCGACGGGCAAGGTGACCAACTGCACCGTGACGGGTTCGAGCGGCGTGTCCGTTCTCGACAGCACGGCTTGCTCGCTGCTCAAGCGCCGCGCCCGGTTCAATCCGGCCGAGGACGAGAGCGGGAACAAGATCCCTGCACCCTATAACGGCAGCTTCACCTGGAAGATCCCGAGCTAGCCCGTGTGTTTCACCGGCGCGCTCCCCGCGGGGCGCGCCGGGCGATTGGATAAAAAGCGCTATTTAGTTAGAGGAAAGAACCGACAATGCTCACGACCATTCTCGCCGCCGCGGCGCCCAAGGAAAATCCGTACGGCCTGATTCCGGCGCTCCGTGAGGGCGGCCTGATCTCGCAGACGGTGTTCGGCATCCTGGTGCTGATGCTGTTCTTCTCGCTCTACATCCTGTTCACCAAGCTGTTCGAGCAGCAGAAGATCCTCAACCAGGCCAAGCGCGTCCGCGCCGGCTTCTGGAACGCCAACAGCCTGCGCGAAGGCGCGGCGAAGCTCGAGAAGAACTCGGCCTATCGCCAGCTGGTCGACGACGGCCTGGCCGCTCAGGAGCAGCACTCGAAGCTGACCGATCCGGTCGAGGCGCATGACTGGCTGCACGGCTCGCTCGCCCGCTCGGAGGACCTGATCAACTCGCAGCTGAAGAGCGGCCTGTCGTTCCTCGCCACCGTGGGTTCGACCGCGCCGTTCATCGGTCTGTTCGGTACCGTTATCGGCATCATCCGCGCGCTCGTGAAGATCGGTGCCGCTGGCCAGGCGTCGATCGACGCGGTCGCCGGTCCGGTCGGTGAAGCGCTGATCATGACCGCCGTCGGTCTCGCCGTCGCCGTGCCGGCCGTGCTCGCCTTCAACTGGCTGCAGGCCCGCAACAAGAAGATCTCGGAGAGCCTGAACGCGTTCTCGAACGATCTGCTCGGCTATCTCGCTTCGGACGGCCGCGTCCGTCCGGCCGCCGCCAAGGCTGCTCCCGCCAAGGCCGCTCCGGCCGCGACGACCAGCACCGCGCCGCGCGCCTAAGCGATCTGGAATATGCGGGCCGCGCATTCCCCGGGATGCGCGGTCCGGCTCCGGCTTCGGCCGGAGCTTGGATTAGAAGGATAGGATAGCGCGCAATGGCGATGAGCGTAGGCGGGGGCGGTGAAGACGCTCCCATGTCGGACATCAATACCACGCCGCTCGTCGACGTGATGCTGGTGCTCCTCATCATCTTCCTGATCACGGTTCCGGTCGTGATCCAGACGGTGAAGCTGGAGCTCCCCAAGGTTCAGTTCGAGCCGACGACCACCAAGCCCGAGAACGTCTCGCTCTCGGTCACGGCCAATGGCGGCAGGTGCGAAGTGTTCTGGGGCATGACCCCGGTGACGAGCAGGGAACTGGTCGACAAGGCGGTCGAGAAGCTGCGGAAGGAAATCGACAGGCAGGGCGGCATCAACGCTGCCGGCCTCGAGCTTCCCGAAGTGCACATCCGCGGCGACGTGAACACGCCCTACCGCTGCATCGGCGGCACGATCTTCGCCATGCAGATGGCGGGTTTCGTCAAGGTCGGCTTCATTTCCGAACCGCCCGCCGGCTCGGCCACGGTCCGTCTCTGACGGCCTGCTCAAAGGAGTTTAGACTATGGGTATGAGCGTGGGCGGCGGCGGTGACGACGGCCCGATGATGGAAATCAACACGACGCCGCTGATCGACGTCATGTTGGTGCTCCTGATCATGATCATCATGACGATCCCGATTCAGACGCACGCGGTGAAGGTCGACCTTCCGCAGTCGAACAGCAAGCCGCAGAACATCGTCGAGCCGGAGAAGAACAAGGTCTATATCGATGCGCAGGGCCAGGTTTACTGGAACAGCGCGCCGATCGACGACGTGACGCTGCGCCAGTATCTGGATCAGACGCTGCAGATGTCGCCGGAGCCGGAGCTGCACTTCCAGCCCGACCCGCAGACGCGTTACGAAGTCGTCGACCGGGTTCTCGCGATCATCAAGCGCGCGAACGTGAACAAGCTCGGCTTTGTCGGCAACGAGCAGTATCGCAACGATTTCTGATCCGCCGTCCCAGCGGGGCCGGATTTGAGACAAGGGAAGGCGGTCCTTCGGGGCCGCCTTTCTTTTTTGCTCCGGAGCCCGGACGCATGCGACAAGTGGCTTGTATGCCTGACGCGGAAGTGTAACACTACTGACTTCAAAGAGTCACAAAACTGTCTTTGTGGCGTAATAGAAGGAGTAGGAGTTATGCGCATCGCGCTCATTGTCCTTGCCGCCGCCCCGTTCGCGCTCGCCGCGCTTCCGGCGCAGGCCCAGCGTGGCAACGGGGATCCTGTCGCCAGTGCCGCGATCTTCGACGGCAATTTCTCGAAGGCCGAGCAGCAGCTCAACAGCCGGCTTCGCCTCGATCCCGACCAGCCCGAACTGCTGCTCAATCTAGCCGCGGTCTATGCGCAGACCGGACGCACGTCCGAAGCGCGGGCGCTCTATCTGCGCGTGCTCGAGCAGCGCGACTTCGAGATGGACCTCTCGGCGGACCGCGTGTCGACTTCGCATGCGATCGCCAACAAGGGGCTTCAATATATCCGCACGCTCCAGCTGAGCGCGCGCTGAGCCCATTTCCCGCCGCCTGGCTGCGTGATGCGCGGCCGGCGGCCAACAAGCGGCGCCGCCCCATCGCGGCGCCGATTTCATTTTCGGGAAAGCCCTAGAGCCGCGGCAGCGTGACGCCGCGCTGGCCCATATATTTGCCCGCGCGATCGGCATAGCTGGTCTCGCAGGGCTGATCGCCCTTGAGGAACAGGAACTGGCACGCGCCCTCGTTCGCATAGATCTTGGCGGGGAGCGGCGTGGTGTTCGAGAATTCGAGCGTGACGTGCCCCTCCCATTCGGGCTCGAGCGGCGTCACGTTCACGATGATCCCGCAGCGTGCATAGGTCGACTTGCCGAGGCAGATGACCAGGGTATCGCGCGGGATGCGGAAATATTCGACGGTGCGGGCCAGCGCGAAGCTGTTGGGCGGGATGATGCAGACGTCGGTCTTGCGATCGACGAAGCTGTTCGCCGCGAAATCCTTGGGATCGACCACCGCCGAATCGACATTGGTGAAGATCTTGAACTCGTCGGCGACGCGCGCGTCATAGCCATAGGAGCTGAGGCCGTAGCTGATGCAGCCCTCGCGGCGCTGCGCCTCGACAAAGGGCTCGATCATCCCGGTGGAGAGGGCCTGTTCGCGAATCCAGCGGTCTGAAAGGATCATGGCGCCGGTTTTGCCGGAAGCGCGCGACAGGGCAAGTCCCCGTCGCGCCGGCCCGGCTCAGACCATGCCGAGGTCGCGCGGCCCGAACGCGGCGGGGAGCAGCTGCGAGAGCGTGTACGCGGCGATCTCGTCGCCCGCGGCACCACCGCAGAATACCGGCAGGTCGTGGCCGCCGAGCTGCGCGGCTTCGTTGATGATCTGGCGGCAGCGACCGCACGGGCTCACCGGCGCGGTGTCCGCATGGCCCATCCGGCCGCCGATCACGCCGATCGCGACGACCTCCGCCAGGCGCCCCTCGCTGCTCGTCTTGGCCAGCGCCACCGTCTCGGCGCAGAGCGACAGGCCGTAGCTCGCATTCTCGAAATTGGCGCCGGTAACCATGGTCCCGTCCGAGAGCAGCACCGCGGCGCCGACCGCGAAATTGGAATAGGGGGCATAGGCATGTTTCGACGCCGCGCGCGCGGCCTCGATCAGCGCCCTGGGGTTCACTTCGCTCATTTCGCCATCACGTCCCAATTGACCGGTGCGCCGATGCCTTCGATGCGGCGGTGGCGCGATGCCTGCCATATCGACCATGGCCGCACGAAATACGAGGGGGGGAAGAAGGCCTGGCGGGCCCAGAGCAGGCGCGGAAAGGCATCGCCGAGGCGATATTGGCTCTCGAAGCGGCTCGAGACCATCAGGATCGCAGGCTTGCCGATATGCGTCTCTACATCGTGGAGGAAGCGCCCCAGCTCGCCGAGCACGACCTGGCGCTCGGGCCGGGCCGGGCAATCGGGCTGGAAATCGACTTCCACCGCGGGCGGCAGCTGATCGTCCGAACGCGGCACCGTCGTCATGAAATTGCCTGCCTGGTCGGCGGCGAGTCGGCACAGCGAATAGACGTGAAGCGCCCCGCGGCGGATACCGGCCTCGAACGTCCAGCGCCAGTTTTCCGGGAAGCGCAGGTCGCGTGCATCGGCGCCGGTGGTGGCACGGATATAGGCGAAGTCGATACCGGCCTTCTTGGCGGTCCACCATTCGATCGGCCCGGCTTCTTCGGACACGTCGACCCCTTGCACGGGGAAATCGCCGGGCGAGGGGCGCCAGCGCGAGGCGAACAGCCATGCGCTCCAGCCGAGCAGGCCCAGAAGGATCAGCCCCGGCACGACGAAGCGCAGCCGGCGCGCGAGAACGCGGAGGTGCACCTGTCTAGCCCTTGATGTGAAGCACGCAGATCAGCGTGAACAGGCGGCGGGCAGTGTCGAAATCCACCTCGATCTTGCCTTCCAGCCGTTCCTTGAGCAGCGACGCCGCGTCGTTGTGGATGCCGCGCCGCGCCATGTCGACGGTCTCGATCTGAGCGGGCGTGGCGTTGCGAATCGCGGCATAATAGCTGTCGCAGATGGCGAAGTAATCGCGGATCGGGCGCCGAAAGGCAGCGAGGCCGAGAATCAGCGCCTCCTGCAGGGCGCCGTCCTTGCGCTTGATCTCCAGCGCCAGGCGCCCCTCCTGCACGGCGAGGTGGAGCTTGTAGGGGCCGGCATAGCCGTCCGCCTGCGGGCGCTGCGGCGCGAAGCTGTTCTCCTCGAGCAGGTCGAAGATCGCGATCCGGCGTTCCTGCTCGATGTCCGCCGAGCGCCAAAGGATAGTGCGTTCGTCGAGCGTCACGTCTATGATGCGCGGATCGGCCATGACCGGCTCCTATCCGGTCATGCCCGTTATCCACAAGCACGCAACGTTGATGCCGCCGGACGAGCGCGTCACAGGAGAGTCATGGCGCAGCCTATCCCCCTTCCGATTCCCGATTCTCCCGAGGGCCTGAGCCTGCCTGCGAACGTGGAGGCGGAGGCGGCGCTGCTCGGCGCGATGATGATCGACAACCGAGTCGCGGAGGATGTTCTCCAGAAGCTGCGGCCCGAGCATTTCTTCGAGCCGCTGCACGGCCGGATCTACGATGCGATCGCGACGCTGGTGGGCGACAACCGGCTGGCCACGCCGGTGACGCTCAAGCCGCTGTTCGCGGCCGACGCGGCGATGAAGGAACTGGGCGGCCCCGCCTATCTGGCGCAGCTGACCGGCAATCCGGCCAGCCTGATCGGTGCGCGTGCGTTCGCGGACCAGGTCTACGATCTCGCCATGCTGCGCGCGTTGGTGGGCGTCGGCCGCGCGCTCGTCGACAATGCGCTCGACACCAGCCAGGAGATCAATCCGGCCAAGCAGATCGAGCAGGCCGAGCTCAAGCTCTATGAAGTCGCGGAAAAGGGCGGCGAGGATACCGGCGCCAAGAGCTTCACCCGCGCCGCGACGGTGGCAGTGCGCCATACCGAGCGGGCGATGAACTCGGGCGGCAGCGTTTCGGGCATCACTTCGGGCCTGACCGACTTCAACGCGATGACCGGCGGCCTCAACCGATCGGACCTGCTGATCCTCGCCGGGCGCCCGGGCATGGGCAAGACCTCGCTCGCCACCAACATGGCGTTCAATGCGGCCAAGCGCTATCTCGACGACATGGAGGCCGGCATCCCCGAGGAGAAGTCGATCGGTGCGCCGGTCGCATTCTTCAGCCTCGAAATGTCGGCCGATCAGCTGGCGCTGCGTATCTTGTCCGAACAGTCGGAAGTCAGTTCGGAGAAGCTGCGCACGGGCAATATCTCGGGCCCCGAGTTCATGAAGTTCGCGCGTGCGGCAGGCGATCTGGAGCGGCTGCCGCTCTATATCGACGACACGCCCGGCCTCACCATCGCCGCGCTGCGCACCCGGGCGCGGCGGCTGAAGCGCCAGCACAAGATCGGCTTCGTGGTGGTCGACTATCTCCAGCTGCTCACCGGCTCGGCCAAGGCATCGGGCGACGGGCGCGTGCAGGAAATCTCGGAGATCAGCCGCGGGCTGAAGACGCTGGCCAAGGAACTGCACGTGCCGGTGCTCGCGCTTTCCCAGCTCAGCCGTGCGGTGGAAAGCCGCGAGGACAAGCGGCCGCAGCTTTCGGACCTGCGCGAATCGGGCTCGATCGAGCAGGACGCCGATATCGTGCTGTTCGTGTACCGCGACGAATATTATCACGACTTCAAGGCGCCCAAGGCCCCCGACGGCAACTCGACGCCCGACGAGATCGCCAAATACCAGGCCTGGCACGACCATCAGCTCCAGGTGGCGAACAAGGCGAGCGTGATCATCGCCAAGCAGCGCCACGGCGCCACCGGCACGGTCGACCTGCGCTTCGATCGCCAGTTCACCAAGTTCAGCGACCTGGCACCCGGCGGCTATTGACGCTTTCGTTCGCGCGACGAAACAAAATCGGGCAAGATGCGTCCTAGCAACGCGAAGCCGACGGGCAGCGCGGAGAGGAGGGCGGCGATCCGGCCTGATGACGGAGGAGCGGCAAGATCGCGAGCGGCTGCGGCTGCAAGCGCTGGAGGCATATGAGATCCTCGATACGCCGCGCGAGCCGGCGTTCGATGAGGTCGTGCGGCTGGCGGCCGACATTTGCGAGGCGCCGATCGCGCTGGTGAGCTTCGTCGGCAACGACCGGCTGTTCTTCAAGGCGGCGCATGGCGTGGACCTGCTCGGCATGGATCGCGACATGTCGTTCTGCGAGAGCGCGCTGCTCCAGGACGAGCTGATGCTCGTCCCCGACGCCTCGCAGGATCCGCGCTTCGCCCAAACGCCGCTGGTGGCTGGCGATTCGCACATCCGCTTCTATGCGGGTGCCCAGTTGCGCACCGCCGAGGGGCTGCCGATCGGAACCTTGTGCGTGCTCGATGCCAAGCCCCGTGGCCTCGACGACCTCCAGCGCCGCACGCTCGAAGTGCTCGGGCATCAGGTGATGCACCAGCTCAACCTCCGGCGCGAGCTCAAGCTGCGCGACGAGAGCGACCTGCGCTACCGCACGCTGTTCGACACCATGGGCGAGGGATTCTGCATCATCGAGTTCCTCGACGGACCGCACGGGCCGATGAGCGACTATGTCCATGTCGAGGCCAACGCCGCCTATGCGTTGCACGCGGGCATACCCGATGTGGTGGGGCAGCGGCTGCGGGAAATGGTGTCGGACGAGGCGGACGACTGGATCGCGCGCTATGGCGACGTGCTGCGCACGGGCAATCCGATCCGCTTCGAGCGCGAGCTGGAGGCGACCGGGCGCTACCTTTCGCTATCGGCCTTCCGGATCGAACCGCCCAGCCGCAGGCAGGTTGCGGTGCTGTTCCAGGACGTGACCGGGCGGCGCCGGGCGGAGAGGGACCTGCTTGCGCTCAACCGCACGCTGGAAGCGCGCGTGGCCGAGGCGCTGGCCGAACGCGCGGTACTTGCCGATATCGTCAACGGCAGCGAAGCCTTTGTCCAGGTGGTCGACATGGAAGGGCGCTGGGTTGCGGTGAACAACGCGGCGATGGTCGAGTTCGAGAGGATCTTCGGGGTGCAGCCGCAGATCGGCGCGCGGCAGGTCGATCTGCTCGAGGGCCATGCGCACCAGGACAAGGTGCGCGGGGTATGGGACCGCGCGCTGGCCGAGGACGGCTATTCGAACATCGTCGAATATGAAGCGCCCGACGGTGCGCTCCATTTCTACGAGCAGCGCTTCAGCTCGCTGCGCGATGCCGAGGGGCGCAAGATCGGCGCCTTTTCCTTCGTCTACGATGTGAGCGAACGGCTGCGCGAGCAGGAGCGGCTCCGTCACGCCGAGGAGGCGCTGCGCCAGGCGCAGAAGATGGAGGCGGTGGGCCAGCTCACCGGCGGGATCGCGCACGATTTCAACAATCTGCTCGCCGGCATATCGGGGGCGTTCGAGATGATCGGGACGCGGCTGTCGCAGGGGCGCGGCCGCGAGGTGGAGAAATATCTTGCGGCGGGCCAGGGGGCGACCCGGCGTGCCGCGGCGTTGACGCATCGGCTGCTCGCATTTTCGCGGCGCCAGACGCTTTCGCCCAAGGCAGTGGTGATCAACCGGCTGCTCTCCGACCTGGTCGAGCTGGTGCGCCGCACCGTGGGACCGGCGATCGAAGTGGAGACGGTTGCGGCAGGAGGGCTCTGGCCCACCCTGGTGGACGCCAACCAGCTCGAGAACGCGATCCTGAACCTCTGCATCAACGCGCGTGACGCGATGCCGGGCGGCGGCAAGATCACCATCGAGACGGGCAATAAGTGGCTCGACCACCGCACCGCGCGCGAGCGGGGGCTGGAGCCGGGCCAATATGTCGCAGTCTGCGTGAGCGACACCGGCACGGGCATCGCGAAGGAGATACTCGACCGGGTATTCGATCCCTTCTTCACCACCAAGCCGCTGGGCGAGGGGACGGGGCTGGGCCTGTCGATGGTCTATGGCTTCGCGCGGCAGAGCCATGGCCAGGTCCGGATCTATTCCGAGCTGGGCCAGGGGACGATGGTGTGCGTCTACCTGCCGCGCTATCCGGGCGACGAAGACGAGCCGGGGCCGGCGCCGGGCAGCGTCGCGGCGCCTGCCAGCCATGAAGGCGAGATCGTGCTCGTGGTCGACGACGAGCCGACGGTGCGGATGCTGATCGTGGATGCGCTGGGCGAGCTCGGTTATTCCTGCCTGGAAGCGGCGGACGGTCCGGCGGGCCTCAAGCTGCTGGAGAGTGCCGAACGGATCGACCTGCTGATCACCGATGTCGGCTTGCCGGGCGGGCTCAACGGGCGACAGGTGGCGGACGCGGCGCGGGCGGGGCGACCCGGCCTCAAGGTGCTGTTCATCACCGGCTATGCCGAGAATGCCGTGCTCAACCACGGCCATATCGAGCATGGCATGGAAGTGCTGACCAAGCCCTTCGCGGTCGACGACCTCACCGCCCGCGTCGAGCGGATCATGCGCGAGCGGTGATGGAATTCTCGTTCCCGGGAAGAGAGGGAATCAGAAGCTCGGCTGGTTGGGATCGCCATCCTCTACCGGCGTGTGGATGCCGCATTCGGTCTTGTCCCAACCGCGCCAACGACCCGAGCGCGGATCCTCGCCCGCCTTGACCACGCTGGTGCACGGAGCGCAGCCGATCGAGAGATAACCTTGCGCCTCCAGCGGGTGGCGGGGCAGGTCGTGCCGTTCGAACCAGGCTTCGATATCCGTCTTGGTCCAGGTGGCCAGCGGGTTGAACTTCAGCCGGTCGCCGTCGAGCTCGAAGCGGGGCAGGGCATTGCGGGTCGATGCCTGGAACGCCTTGCGGCCAGTGATGCTGGTGTCGAAACCCGCCAGGGCCCTTTCCAGCGGTATCACCTTGCGGATCTCGCAGCAGCCGTCCGGATCATAGGACCAGCGCAGGCCGGTGGAGTCGCGCTTCTCGATCGCTTCCGCATCGGGGGCGACGATCCGGAGATCGTTCAGGCCGAGATGGGCCGCGAGCTGGTCGCGATACGCCAGCGTCTCGGGGAAATGCTTGCCGGTATCGAGGAAGATCACCGGGGTATTCGGGTCGGCCTGGGCCACCAGATGCAGCAGCGCCGCGCTCTCGGCGCCGAAGGAGGAGACGAGCGCGGCGTCGCCGAGCATGTGGTTGCCCAGCACCTCGCGCAGCATCTCCGGCGTGTCGGTGCCGCGGAACAGGTTGTTGAGGCGGATCGCGTCCGCCGCGGTCCAGCGCGGGGCGATATCGAGGCGATCGATCTCCCGTTCCAGCTTGCGTGCCGCCTCAGCCATGCCGGTGTTTCCACACCGGCATCGCGGCGTCTGCGGCGGCCTGGTAGTGATATTCGTACCGGGCGAGGCTGGCGGCGAGCACGGCTTCGTCGACCGGCGCCTCGGGCGCGAAGCTGTCGAAGCCGCAGCGGCGCATCAGCGGAATCTGATCGACCAGCACGTCGCCCTGCGCGCGCAGCTCGCCCGTATAGCCCGCCTCGCGCAGGATGCGGCCGGTGGAATAGCCGCGGCCGTCGCGGAACTTGGGAAAGCTCACTTCAACCAGGGCGAGGCGATCGAGATGGGGCAGGAGCGCGCGCGCATCCTCGCCCGCCTCGATGCGGACGGCGGTGGCGTTGGACTGGCCGAGGAAGCCGTCGAGCGTGACCGCGGGTTCCTCATGCGCCTCGTCGGTACGGTAACGCAGCAGGTCACCCATAGATCGCCTCCTTGAACGGGGCCATGCCGAGGCGACGATAGGTGTCGAGGAAGCGCTCGCCTTCGTCCCGCTCGCGCAGATAGACGTCGGTGGCCCTTTCGATCGCGTCGACGATGCCGTCCTCGCTGAAGCCGGGACCGGTGATCGTGCCGAGCGAGACGTCCTCCGCGCCCGAGCCGCCCAGCAGCAGCTGGTAGTTCTCCACGCCCTTACGGTCGACGCCGAGGATGCCGATATGGCCGGCGTGATGATGGCCGCAGGCGTTGATGCAGCCGCTGATCTTGAGCTTCAGCTCGCCCAGTTCGCGCTGGCGGCCGATATCCGAGAAGCGGGTGGCGATCTTCTGCGCAAGCGGGATCGAGCGGGCATTGGCCAGCGAGCAATAGTCCAGGCCCGGGCAGGCGATGATGTCGCTGATCAGGTCGAGATTGGCCTCGGCCAGCCCGGCGTCGCGCAGCTGCTGCCAGATCGTGTGGAGATCGGCCTTGCGGACATGCGGCAGCACGATGTTCTGGGCATGGGTGACGCGCAGTTCGTCGAAGCTGAACCGCTCGGCGAGATCGGCCATGAGGTCGATCTGGTCGGCGCTGGCGTCGCCCGGGATGCCGCCGATCGGCTTCAGGCTGATCGTCACCACCGCATAGCCGGGCTGCTTGTGCGCCGAGACGTTCTGGTCGAGCCAGACCGCGAAATCGGGGTCGCTGCGGTCGAGCTCGTCCGCCGCGCGCGCATCATAGGCGGGCGGGGCGAAATGGGCGGCGATGCGGTCGAACTCGGCCTGGGGCGGATCGATGCCCAGCGCCTTCACGGCCCGGAACTCCTCCTCGACCTCGGCGGCGTATTGCTCCGCGCCCAGTTCATGGATCAGGATCTTGATCCGCGCCTTGTACATGTTGTCCCGCCGGCCATAGCGATTGTAGACGCGCAGGCACGCCTCGAGATAGCTGACGAAATCGTCGAAGGGCACGAAATCCTTGATCAGCGGCGCGATCATCGGGGTGCGCCCCATGCCGCCGCCGACATAGACCTCGGCGCCCAGCCGGCCGTCGCGCTCGACGATCCGCAGGCCGATATCGTGCAGGCGCATCGCCGCGCGGTCTTCCTCGGCAGCGATCACCGCGATCTTGAACTTGCGCGGCAAATAGCTGAATTCCGGGTGGAAACTGCTCCACTGGCGCAACAGCTCCGCCCAGGGGCGCGGATCGGTCAACTCGTCCGCGGCGGCGCCGGCGAACTGGTCCGACGAAATATTGCGGATGCAATTGCCGCTCGTCTGGATGGCATGCATCTCGACCGTGGCGAGATCGGCGAGGATATCCGGCGCGTCCTCGAGCTTGATCCAGTTGTACTGCAGGTTCTGGCGCGTGGTGAAATGACCATAGCCGCGATCATATTTGCGGGCGATGTGCGCCAGCATGTGCATCTGGCGGCTGTCGAGCGTGCCATAGGGCACCGCGACGCGCAGCATATAGGCGTGGAGCTGGAGATAGAGGCCGTTCATCAGCCGCAACGGCTTGAACTGGTCCTCGGTGATCTGGCCGGCGAGGCGGCGCTGCACCTGGTCGCGGAACTCCTCGACGCGGGATGCGACGATGGAATGATCGTATTCGTCGTATTTGTACATGTTAGTTCCTCCCCGGAACGGGAAGGGGGACCATGCGAAGCATGGTGGAGGGGGTCCGCCACGCATGTCTCGCCTGGGGCAGGGCCCCCTCCACCACTCGCGGCGCGAGCGGTTCTCCTCCCCGTTCCGGGGAGGAGCTGAAAATCGCGCTCATATTACCCAGCTTCCGGCATTCGGATCCGCCGGCTTGAGGGTCAGGTCCGGGCGGACAGTGGGGCCGAGCGCGCGGATGCGGTCCTTGATGTGCGCGGGGCGCGGACCCTCGGGCGTCGCGGTGGCGTCGATCACATAGGGGCCGTTGACGCGTCGCGCGCCTTCCTCGGCATGCGCGATCGCCTCGCCCTGGTCGCCGACATCGACGGCATCCTCCACATGGCGCGACCAGCCGGTGCCGGTCCACCAGGTGACGTCTCCGGTGGGGAGGTCGTTTCCGGTGAGCAGCTTCATGCCAGCGCCTCCGCCGCATTCGCCCAGTTGGCGAGCTTGTCCTCGGCGTCGGCGAGCATCACGACCTCGCCGACGATGATGATCGCGGGACTCCGCACCTTCTCGCGCGCGACCATCGGGCCGAGATCGGCGAGCAGCGTGCGCATGGCGCGACTGCCCTCCAGCGTCCCGCGCTCGAGCACGGCAACGGGCATGTCGGGCGAGACGCCGTCATTCATCAGCTTCTCGGAGATGTCCGGGCAGGTGGCGACGCCCATATAGATCACCAGCGTGCGGCCCTTGCCCGCCAGCCCGGACCAGTCCTGCGCGCTCAGGCCCTTGCACTGGCCGGCGACGAAGCTGACCGCGCTCGACCAGTCGCGATGGGTGAGGGGCAGGTGGACCTCGGCGGCCGCGCCCAGCGCCGCGGAGATGCCCGGGATGACTTCGACGGGCAGGCCGGCGGCGCGCACGGCTTCGACTTCCTCGCCGCCGCGGCCGAAGATGAACGGGTCACCCCCCTTCAGGCGGACGACGATCGCGCCGGTCTTCACATGCGCGACGATCAGGGCGTTGATCGCATCCTGTGGCAGGGTGTGCTTCGAGCGCGACTTGGCGACCGAGATGCGGTGCGCCTGGGGCGCCAGATCGAGCACGCGGGGATCGACCAGCCCGTCATGGACGAGCACATCGGCCTGGCCCAGCGCTTCGACGGCGCGCACGGTGAGCAGGCCCGGATCACCCGGGCCGGCGCCGACAAGGATCACGCGCCCGCGCGCGGTAGGATCGAGGAGCGTTGCCATTTGCGGCAAATGGCCCCCGCAGACGTTCGCGACAACCGAGGCTTGATTGGGGCCGGGCTAGCGAAACTATCCCGGCCCCCGGAATCAGCCGACGTTCGGCCCCGTCGGGATATATTGCGCGACGATCGGCGGCACGGCGATCGCCATGCCGAAGTTGAACCTGTTGTAGGTGGGCATATCCGGCACCCACATCTTGTGGGACAGGGTGACTAGATAGATCCGGCCGCCGTCGTTGATGAGGACGGACCCGTTGGTCAACGGTTCGCCGGAGGGGGCATTGTCCACCAGATAATCGTTCACCGAGATGCCGTCCCAATTGCGGAAGAGCTGGACGTAGGTTTGGGGATTCGGAATTATCCGGAGAATTCCGTTCAGCATAAGGTAAATATTAGGTCCGCTGGATCCCTTCACGCGCTGACCATCATATTTCCTCCAATCGACAACATCCGAGAATCCTTGCGATACTTCCTTGATGTCGGCTGATTTCTCGAGAACTAGCTCCATGTGAAATCTCCATATATTTCATGAAACTCGCAATATGCGAGGGTTCATACAGGAAGTGCCGGTCATTGGCGGCATGCGACTGTGAGATATACTATATTCAACTTTCGTTTTTCGGGAATTTATCGGGTCCGAAATGGCTTTGACGCGCCGATCTTGCGCGATCTAGTCGCCATGCGTTGCCGCGAGCGCATGGGCATGCGCCTGGATCGCGGCCCGCGTAGTCGCGTCGCCGTCGAACACGCCGTACCAGCCCTGCGGTTCGTGCGGCGGATCGCCGAGCCAGGCGGTGTCGCCGGGGCGGAAGCGGTGATCGCCGCGTGCGGGCCGGCCTTCGCCGTTCCAGGCCCAGAAGTTCGAGCCCGTGATCGGCCCGCCAGCCCTCGCGCTGGCTTCGACCGCATCGTAGATCAGCTTGTAATACAGATCCCGGAACCGCGTCGCCGACTCCGGGTCATAGCCGCCGCCGTCGCGCGGATAGCCGAACTCCTCGATCACCAGCGGCTTGCCCAGCTCGGTGGCCAGCGCGATGTGGCGGGCGATATATTCGCGTACCCTGGCGAGGCTCGCCTCGTTGGTGCCGGCCAGGTTCCCGGCATCGACCCAGCCCCAGTTGAGCGGCCAGATATGCGCCGTCAGATAGTCGATCTCGGGGAAGCCATGGGCGGCCCTGTAGATATCGGCGCGCTCGATCGAGCCCATCAAGCCCTCGCTGCCCGTCGAGACGAGATGCCGCGGCGCAAGCGACTTGATCAGCCTGGCTGTCCCCTGGATCCAGCCATAATAGGCCGAAAGCAGCGGTTCGGCCGCCTTGGCGCTGCCGCCGGGGCGCGGCTCGTTGGCGAGTTGCCAGGCCATGATCGCCGGATCGCCGGCATGGCGCTCCACCGTGGCGCGGACATAGTCGCGATACAGGCCCACCGCTTCGGCATTGGCATAGAATTGCGCGGCCATGTCCGGGAATGCCGGCCACGGGTGCGCGGGATCGTTCATGTCGAGATACTTGCCGCCATTCGCCCAGCTGAGATAGGTCATCATCCCGCCCGACCATTCCCAGAAATTGGTGAGGTAGAGCACCGCCCTCATGTCGCGCCGGACGAGTTCCGAGAGCGCGAAGGCCAGGCCTTCGACCAGTGCCGGGTTCCAGGCGCTGCCCCGGGTGCGGAAGGCGGGCTTCACCGAATTCCGGAGCGGCGAATCCTCGGCCGAAGCGGCGATGCGCAGGTTGCGGACGCCCATCGCGGCAAGGGCATCGAGTTCGCGGCGCAGGCGATCGCGATTGCCCCAGGGGGCATCGGCGCCCAGCCAGGCGGCGTACCACATATTCGCGCCGACGAAGCGATGGGGCTTGCCGCCGAGGAACAGGCCCGTGCCCCGGCGCGTGACGAAATCGCCGGGCGAGGCAGCGGCGACGGGGAGGGGCAGCGCGGTGCCGGCCAGCGCGGCGGCACCCGATCCGAGCACGGACCTGCGGGTGAACATGGTCTTCCTCCCCTGTTAGCGGTCACACCATAGCCGCAACGGCGCGGGGAGGAAGTGAGTGACGGGGCGCGACCCTCGCAGGTGAGAGAGGGGGAAGGGCCGCGCCGCCGTCTGCCCGCGTGTAATGCGCCTGCACGCGGGCGGGAACGGATCAGTCGAACAGGTCCTCGAGGAACGATTTGCGGCGCTTCTGCGGATAGTGGCTGCCGCCATGGCCATAGCCGTGGCCGCGCTCGTCATGGCGGGGCCGCTCCTCGCGATATTGGGGCGGCGGGGCCGCGGCCGGGGCAGCGCTGCGCTCGATGATCTTGTCGAGCTCGCCGCGGTCCAGCCACACGCCGCGGCAGCTGGGGCAATGGTCGATCTCGATCCCCGAGCGCTCGACCGGCACCAGCACGGTGCCGTCGACGGGGCAGGTGAAGCTGGCCATGGTTACTCCTCTCGCTGGCCCATCAGGCCGAGCAGCAGCTGGAACATGTTGATCAGGTTCAGATAGAGCGACAGCGCGCCCATGATCGCGAGCTTGTCGGCCGCTTCGCTGCGGCCGTAATGGGCATATTCGCTCTTCAGGCGCTGCGTGTCCCAGGCGGTGAGTCCGGCGAACACCACGACGCCGACGACCGAAAGCAGCATCTGCAGCATCGACGAGCCGAGGAAGACGTTGACGATGCTCGCCAGCACCACCGCGATCAGGCCGACGAACAGGAAGGTGCCCATGCCGGTCAGGTCGCGCTTGGTCGAATAGCCGAACAGGCTGAGCGCCAGGAACATCGCGGCGGCAGCGAAGAAGGCCATGGCGATGCTCTGGCCGGTGAAGACCAGGAAGATGCTCGCCATCGACACGCCCATCACGCCGGCAAAGGCGAAGAAGGCCGTGCGCGCGCCGGCGACGCTCATCCGCTCGATGCGGAACTGGAAGAAGAAGATGAAGGCGAGCGGCGCGAACATGGCGACCCATTTGAGCGGGGTGCCGAAGATCAGCGCGACCAGCGCCGGCGTGTTCGCCACGGCAAGCGCGACGAGGCCGGTGATCGCCAGACCGATCCCCATGTTGCGGTAGATGCCCAGCATGTGCTGGCGCAGCCCCCCGTCGAAGCGCGCGGCGGCGGCGCCGGTGCGGGGGATCTGGTAGAGAGGGTTCACGTGTGAAAACTCCAATCGAAGCAAGGCATTCGATCGAGCGCCACTCGGTCCGGTCTCGGTGGGGAAGGGGGACTGGCCGTCCGAAACCTGCACCGAGCGCGCTCGATGCGGTCCGACATCACGAGGGCTTGTAGAAGCCCTCGCCAGAGGGGCCCGGTCCGCAGAGCACAATCTAGGCGGCGGTCATGTCCGCTTCAATAACGCTGCTGTAACAAAGTATTGCTCAGGCGTCGCGCAGGCCCACGCCCATCGAGGCACGGGCGGAGTCGCTTTCCGACGAGACCACCGGATAGGCGCAATAATCGGCTGCGTAATAGGCGCTGGGCCGGTGATTGCCCGACCAGCCGACGCCGCCGAAGGGCGCGGCGGAGGAAGCGCCGTTGGTCGGCCGGTTCCAGTTGACGATGCCGGCGCGGATGTTCGCCCAGAACTGGTCGTAGAGCTTGGGATTCTGCGCGACCAGGCTGGCCGACAGGCCGTAGCGCGTGTCGTTCGCCTCGGCGATCGCTTCCTCGAAGCTGTTCACCCGGAAGACCTGGAGGATCGGGCCGAACAGCTCGACGTCCACCTTCTCGTTCGCGCCGGTCATGTCGATCACGCCGGGCGTAAGGAACGGGCGGCCCTCGATCGGGCGCTCCATGTGGCGGATCGGACGGCCGCCCATGGTGAGCAGCGCCAGGAAGCTCTCGGTGAGCATGTCGGCCGCGTCATTGTCGATCACCGGGCCCATGAAGGGAGCGGGGTCGGCATGCGGTTCGCCGATGATCAGCCGGCCGATCAGCTTGTTCAGCTCGGCCATCAGCGGCTCGTGGAGCTTCTCGTCGACGATCAGGCGGCGGGCGGCGGTGCAGCGCTGGCCAGCCGTGGTGAAGGCCGACTGCACGACGAGGACGGCGGCCGAATAGAGATCGGGCGTATCCCACACCACGATCGGATTATTGCCGCCCATCTCCAGCGCGAGGATCTTCTCGGGCTTGGTGGCGAACTGGCGGTTGAGGGCGATCCCGGTATTGGCCGAACCGGTGAACAGCAGCCCGTCGATGTCCGGATGGCCGGCCAGCGCCTTGCCTTCGTCCGGGCCGCCGATCAGCAGGCGGATGCAGCCCTCGGGAATGCCGGCGGCGCGGTAGCAATCGACCAGGAAGGCGCCCGAGGCGGGGGTCTTCTCCGAGGGCTTGAACACCACGGCGTTGCCGGCGAGCAGCGCGGGGACGATGTGGCCGTTCGGCAGGTGGACGGGAAAGTTATACGGGCCCAGCACCGCCAGCACGCCATGCGGCTTGTGGCGCAGCGCCAGGCGGGTGTTCATCGGCGCGTCGATGCGGCGTTGGCCGGTGCGCTCGGAAAAGGCCGTGATCGAGATGTCGACCTTGGAGATCACCGTCTCGATCTCGCTGCGCGCCTCCCATAGCGGCTTGCCGGTCTCGCGGGCGAGCAGATCGGTGAAGGCGTCCGCCTTCTGCCGCACGACATTGGCGAAGCGGCGCAGCGCCTCGATGCGATAGGCGAGCGGATGTGCGGCCCATGCGGCCCAGCTCTGGCGCGCGGAGGCGACTTCCCTGTCGGCGTCTCCGCGGGCCTGGCGCCAGAGAACGGCGCCGGTGGCGGGTTCGGTCGAGATGATTTCCGTGCCGGGCATTCGATGTCGGGGGATGCACTTTCAGGAAGGATCAAGCGCTCTTGCACGAATTTTGGCGGCTAGGCCAGTGCCTGAGCCATGCGCCGGATGGCGGCGACCTTTGCGTGGAGCGGCCCCCAATCGTCCGAGTCGGCGATCGACGCCCAGATCGCCTCCACCTCGTCGATCAGCATCGAGCAGGGAGCGCCGGACCAATGGTCATGGTCGCGCCCCTTGCGGGGACGATAGTGTTCGAGCTGGCCGCGCAGATCGTCGAACGCCTCGCCATATTGCGTGGGGAGCTCGCCCCCGAAGGCGTCGAAGAAGAATTCGTCCAGCGGCGTCAGCGTCTCGGCGAGCGCCTTCTCGAGCGTGGCCGTCAGCACGCGATCCGCCTCGGTGCCGCGCGGCAGGACGCCGAGGCGCCAGAGCAGCGCGTCGGTCACTTCGCGCCTATAGGCCTCGGGGAAGAGGTCCATCGCCTCGATCAGCGGTTCCTCCTCGGCGATGGGGCGGAGCGAGATGGCGAGCTGCATCGCGTCCCAGTAGATCGCTTCGGGCTGGCGGCCGAAGGCATAGAGCCCGGCATGGTCGAAATAGGCGGCGGTGAAGCCCGGGTCCCAGAACGGCGCGAAACGCCACGGGCCATAATCGAAGCTTTCCCCGGTGACGTTGATATTGTCGCTGTTGAGCACGCCGTGGACGAAGCCGGCTGCCATGTAGCGCGCCGCCATCCGCGCGGTCCGCCGGGTGACATGGGCGAGCAGCCGGGCGGGGCCGTCCTCGCCATATTCCTCGCCATGATAGTGGCGCAGCACATAGGCGGTCAGCTGGCGGAGCGCGTCCCGGTCTTGAAGATGGGCGAGGCGCTGGAAGGTGCCGATGCGGATATGGCCGTGGCTGAGGCGGACGAGCACCGACGAGCGCGTGGGGGACGGCTCGTCGCCGCGGTGGAGCGCCTCGCCGGTCTCGATGAGAGAGAAGCTGCGCGAAGTCTCGACGCCCAGCGCCTCCAGCATCTCGGTGGCGAGGATCTCGCGCACGCCGCCCTTCAGGGTGAGGCGCCCGTCGCCGAAGCGGCTATGGGGTGTCTGCCCCGATCCCTTGGTGCCGAGATCCATCAGCCGGCCGCCCCGATCGCGCATTTGCGCGAACAGGAAGCCGCGGCCGTCGCCGATCTCGGGATTGTACACGCGGAACTGGTGGCCGTGATAGCGCAGCGCGAGCGGCGTCGCGAGCGAGTCCCGCAGTGGTTCGAACCGGCCGAAATGCGCGATCCATTCCGCGTCGGACATTCCGTCCAGCCCCACTTCCGCGGCAGCCCGATCGTTGCGGAAGCGCAGGATCGTCTGCGGGAACGGCGCCGCGGCGACCGGATCGTAGAAGGCGTCGCCCAGTTCGAGGATCGCCTGTTGCGGAGTGAAGTCCATGCGGCGATATGGGGAAGGATGGGTGATCGGCGCAACTATTCCGACGGTTTCTGGTGGTCGCGGGACGGCATCCGTCTCCACTATCGCGAATATGCAGGGCCGGCGGACCGGCCGCCCTTACTCTGCTTCCCCGGCCTGACGCGCAACGCGCGCGACTATGAGGGGCTGGCCGAGCGACTGGCGGCCCAGTGGCGGGTGCTCTGCATCGAGTTCCGCGGGCGCGGCGAGAGCGGCTATGCCAAGGACCCGATGAGCTATGTGCCGCTCACCTATTTCCAGGATGTCGAGGCGCTGCTCGAGGAACGGGAGATCGGGAAGTTCGTCGCGATCGGCACGTCGCTGGGCGGACTGGTGACGATGCTGCTCGCCGCGACCGAGCGCGACAAGCTGGCCGGCGTGGTGCTCAACGACGTGGGGCCGGAGATCAACCCCGCCGGCCTGGCGCGCATCCGCACCTATGTCGGCAAGGCGGTCTGGTATCCGACCTGGATGCACGCCGCGCGCGGTCTCGCGGAGGGCAATGCCGATGTCTATCCGAACTATGAGATCGAGGACTGGCTGCGCATGGCCAAGCGCCTCTACCGGGTGAACAGCTCGGGCCGCATCGTGCTCGATTACGACATGAAGATCGCCGAGCCGTTCCGGGTGCCGGGCAACGAGGCGGGGCCGGACATGTGGCCGACGATCGACGCGATGCAGGGCCTGCCGCTGCTCATCGTGCGCGGCGAACGCTCCGACATATTGAGCGAGGAGACCGCCGCGAAGATGATCGGGCGGGTCAAGGGCGCCGAGCTGGTGACCGTGCCGCAGGTCGGCCATGCGCCGACGCTGGAGGAGCCCGAGGCAGTGGCGGGGATCGAGCGGCTGCTGGCCAGGGTGGCGAGCGCGCAGTAGCCAACCGTCATGCTGAACTCCTTTCGGCATCCAAGGTGCCGCGGGCGACGCCGCTCGGGCTTCCGGTCCATTCCCCGCGGGGAACCGGACCCTGATCACGGATCCAGCCCCGGGTCGGTGCGACGAGAGCCAAGGGGCCCTGCCGCCTGAGATCCTGGCTTTCGCCGGGATGACGGATTGGCTATCGAGCCTTCCCAACGATGCCCATCCACATCCTCCACCTCCACTCGACTTTCAACCTCGGCGGCAAGGAAACGCGCGCCGTGCGGCTGATGAATGCGTTCGGCGACAGGGCGCGGCACACGATCGTCTCGGCCATGCCCGATCAGCTCGAGGCGCGGGCGATGATCGCCAAGGGGATCAAGTACGAGATCGCCCAGGACCCGCCGCCGCTCTCGGGCCGGCCTTCGGTGAAGCGCTACGAGGCGATCGCGCGCCACATGCGCCGCTTCGACCTGGTGCTCACCTATAATTGGGGCGCGATCGACGGCGTGATGGCCGCGCGCGTGTTCGGCAAGGGCCTGCCGCCGGTGATCCATCACGAGGACGGCTTCAACCAGGACGAGGCCGAGAAGCTCAACCCGGTGCGCAACATGTATCGCCGGATCGCGTTGCCCGCCGCCAATGCGCTGGTCGTGCCTTCCGAAGTGCTCGAGCGGATCGCGCTGAACCAGTGGCGCCAGCCGCGCGAGCGCCTGTTCCGCGTCGCCAACGGCATCCCGACCAAGCTCTATGCCGGCAAGCCCGACATCGATCTGATCCCCGAGCTCAGGAAGAAGAAGCCGGGGACGCTGGTGGTGGGCTGCGTCGCGGGCCTCAGGCCGGTGAAGGACCTGCCGATGCTGGTCCGCGCGGTGGCCGGGCTCAACACCCGTTTCAAGCTGGTGATCGTGGGCGAGGGACCGGAGCGGCAGAACATCCTCGATGCCGCCGAGGCCATGGCGATCGAGGACGAAGTGATCCTGCCCGGATTCCTGCGCGAGCCGCACCGCTACATGGGATTGTTCGACGTGTTTGCGCTCTCGTCGAAGAGCGAGCAGGCGCCGATCTCAGTGCTCGAGGCGATGGCGGCCGGCCTGCCGGTCGTGGCGCCCCCGGTGGGCGACATTCCCAGGATGGTCGGCGAGCGCAACCAGCATTTCCTGCCGCCCGAGCGCACCGAAGTGGTGCTGCGCGACCGGATCGACATGTTCGCCCGGCATCCCGAGGAACGCGCCATGGTTGGCGAGGAGAACCGCGCGCGCGCCCGTGCGTTGTTCGACGAGGGGGAAATGATTGCCGCCTACGCACGGCTCTATGGCGCGGCGATGGGACGGCCTGACGCACTGCAATAACGATTGTTGCTCGCTTGTTGCGTCCGATCCGTCTAGCGTCGCGCGAATTTTTAATCTGGAGGTTCTGTGTTCAAGGGTCTGTCGCCCATCCTGTACAACGGCCGCGAGGTCTGGCCGATCGTCGAGGGGGGCAAGGGGGTGGCTGCCACCAACCATGCCAGCGCGGGCGCCTGGGCTGCTGCGGGGGGCATCGGCACGGTCTCCGCGGTCAACGCCGACAGCTATGATGCCGAAGGCAAGATCATCCCCCAGATCTATCGCGCGCTCACGCGCCGCGAGCGGCACGAGGAACTGATCCAGTACGCGATCGAGGGCGCGGTCCAGCAGGTCAAGAAGGCTTTCGAGATCGGCGACGGCAAGGGCGCGATCAACATCAACGTGCTGTGGGAGATGGGCGGCGCGCAGCGGGTGCTGCACGGCGTGCTGGAACGCACCCGCGGCATGGTCGCCGGCGTCACCTGCGGCGCGGGCATGCCGTACAAGCTCAGCGAGATCGCGGCGTCGTACAACGTCAACTATCTGCCGATCGTCAGCTCCGGCCGCGCCTTTCGCGCGCTGTGGAAGCGCGCCTATTCCAAGGCGAGCGAATGGCTGGCGGCGGTGGTCTATGAGGATCCCTGGCTCGCCGGCGGCCATAACGGCCTGTCCAACGCCGAGGATCCGCTGAAGCCGCAGGACCCCTATCCGCGGGTGAAGGAACTGCGCGACGTGATGCGCGAGGGCGGCATCTCGGACGAAGTGCCGATCGTGATGGCCGGCGGCGTCTGGTATCTGCGCGACTGGAACGACTGGATCGACAATCCCGAGCTCGGCCGCATCGCCTTCCAGTTCGGCACGCGCCCGCTGCTCACGCAGGAAAGCCCGATCCCCGATGGCTGGAAGGCCAAGCTGATGGAGATCGAGGAAGGCGAGGTGCTCCTCCACCGCTTCTCGCCGACCGGCTTCTATTCGTCGGCGGTGCGCAATCCGTTCCTGCGCAACCTCGAGGCGCGCTCCGAGCGCCAGATCCCCTATTCGACCGAAGAGGCGGGCGACCACACCTTCCAGCTCGACGTGGGCGTGAAGGGCAAGAATTTCTGGGTGACGCGCAACGACCTGCTGCGGGCCCGCCAATGGTTCGGCCATGGCTTCACCTCGGCGCTCAAGACGCCGGACAATACGCTGGTGTTCGTCAACGACGAGGAAAAGGGCATCATCCGCAAGGACCAGGCGGACTGCATGGGCTGTCTGAGCCAGTGCGCCTTCTCGTCCTGGGCTGATACCGAGACCAACTCGACCGGCCGGCTGGCGGATCCGCGCAGCTTCTGCATCCAGAAGACGCTTCAGGACATCGCCCATGGCGGCCCGACCGACGAGAATCTGATGTTCGCGGGGCATGCCGCCTACAATTTCAAGCGCGATCCGTTCTATTCGAACGGCTTCGTGCCGACGGTGAAGCAGCTGGTGGACCGGATCCTGACGGGCGACTGAGGGGTTTCCGGCGCGGCTCGGGCCGCATCTCGGAGGGCGTCGGGAAGCGTCGGTCAGATGTGGGTGAGGATGATCGCGGCGCAGGTGCCGGCGAAGACGATCGCGGCGCCGGCGAGCAGCCAGCCGAGCAGGGGATAGCGTGTTTCGCGGGCGGGCGGAGCGGCGGCGGCTGGCTCGTCCTGGCCGCGGCCGACCTGCGGCGCGCCACCCTGGCCGGCAGCCCAGCTTTCATTGGCGGCGCGCAGCAATGCATTGAAGTTCAGCCGCTCGAGCAGCTGGATGCCAAGCGTCTTGCCCTTCACCCACACGACCCGGCCGACCAGCGCCAGCGAGGCCTTGCGGACCTCGACATAGGTTCCCGGCCTGGGCGGGAACGGCGCCAGCAGCATCATTCCGTGCGGCGAGATGTTGCGGATGGTCACGTCGCACCATCCCCTCTTGCTGCGCATCTGGGCGGGAATGACGACTTCCCGCCGCGATTCTCTCGGTTGCATCTGATGATCCCCCGGCGCGGCTACCCCGATGGACGGCATCGCGCGGGTGGAGTTACGCAGTATCGCGCTTACCGCCACCTTGCCGGCCGTGGTTAACCGTGTGGAAGATGCTCCGGATCGGAGGTATCGTGCCAGAATACGCAAAGTATCGGCAAGACGAGCCTATAGCCAGCCGTCGAGAACTTGGTCGGGCGGCCGATGGCCGTCGGACCAGACGCGAATGTTGGCGATCACCTTGATGCCCATGTCCTCCCGCCCTTCGAACGTGGCGGAGCCGAGATGGGGGAGCAGCACGACATTGCCCAGCTGGACGAGGCGCGGATCGACGGCGGGCTCGTTGACATAGACGTCGAGCCCGGCCCCGGCGATGCGGCCCTGGGCGAGCGCGGCGATCATTGCTTCATTGTCGACGATCTCGCCGCGGGCCGTGTTGATCAGCCAGCCCATCGGGCCGAGCAGGTCGAGCCGGCGCGCGTCGATCAATCCGCCGGTGGCGGCGGTATGGGGCGTGTGGATGGTGAGGATGTCCGCCGCCGCGAGCATGGAATCGAGCTCCGGATGCCAGGTGGCGCCCAACTGCGCCTCGAGCACCTGCGGCAGGCGATGGCGGTTGTGATAATGGATCTGGAGGCCGAAGGCGCGCGCCCGCATCGCCACCGCCTGGCCGATCCGGCCCATGCCCAGGATGCCGAGCGTCTTGCCGCCGATCCGGTGGCCGCGCATCGAGGTGGGCGCCCAGCCGGTCCAGCCGCCCGCGCGGACTAGCTTGTCGCCCTCGACCAGGCGGCGCGGCACGGCGAGGATCAGCGCCATCGCCATGTCGGCGGTATCTTCGGTGAGCACGCCAGGGGTGTTGGTGACGGTGATGCCGCGCGCACGGGCGGCCGCGAGGTCGATATGGCCGATGCCGGCACCGTAATTGGCGATCAGGCGAAGCCGGCCGGGCGCGGCCGCGAGCAGGGCGGCATCGATCCGATCGGTGACGGTCGGCACGAGCACGTCGCAATCCGCCATCGCCGCGCCAAGCGCCTCGGGCGACATCGGGGTGTCGCCGGCGTTGGTGACGACATCGAACAGCTCGGCCATGCGCGCCTCGATGCCGTCGGGCAGCGCGCGGGTGACGATCACCCGGGGACGGGAAGGGCGCGGGCCATGTGCCATAAAGGGCGGCTTGGCCGGTGGCGGGGCGCCAGTCAACGGTTGATGACGAGGCGCTGCTCGGCGTAGAACGAGCACGGACACAATTTCACGAGGGTTGCATGCGTTTTGGGAAATGGGCCGTGCTCGGCGTCGTCGCGCTGGGGTTGGCCGTTCCCGCATCGGCGCAGCGCAAGACGCCCTATTTCGTTTCGATCAAGGCCGAGAAGGCGCGCATGCGCACCGGCCCGGGGCGCAACTATCCCTCGAACTGGCTCTATCAGCGCCGCGGCCTGCCGCTGAAGGTGGTCGACATCTATGGCGAGTGGCGCAAGGTCGAGGATCCCGACGGCACCCAGGGCTGGATGCTCGCCAATCTGCTCGACGACGTGCGCACTGCGATGGTGATCGGCACGGTGAGCGAGATGCGCGACGCCCCCCGTTTCAATGCGCGGGTGAGCTGGCGCGCGGCGCCGGGCGTGGTCGGGCGGGTGAGCCGCTGCGCGAGCAACTGGTGCTGGTTCGACGTCGCCGGGCGCGGCGGCTATATCGAGCAGAGCCATATCTGGGGCACCGATCCGGGCGAGACCGTGAACTGATCCGGCGGTCCTTCCCTTGGGACAAGGGGCATCCGATGGCCGTCACCCCCGGACAGGCTTGAACTGCGCGGGGAGCGGGGCGTTCGACGGACAAGGAGATGCGTGGATGACCTTTCGAATCAGCCCTTTCCTTCTCGCGGGCTTCCTGTTCGCGACGAGCGCCTCGGCGCAGACCGCGGGCGCCTTCATGCAGAACCCAGCCTTCAAGGATCCGGCGCCGGCCAGATGCGACACGACTTTCGACATGCAGCATTGCGCGGCGCATGACCTGCGCGTCGCCGATGCGCAGATGAGCGCACGCTACACGGCGCTGCGTGCCCGGCTGGGGCCGGTGGCGCGTCAGAAGCTGCTGGCCGAGCAGCGCCAATGGCTGGCCGAGCGCGATCGCGGATGCATCGCCAAGGGGAAACGCTATCAGGGCGGGACGATGGCCCCCGTGGTGGTTGCGCAATGCTGGGTCGACGTGACTCGCGCGCGTTCCAAGGCGCTCGCGCGGCGCTAGGTTGGGGATTCATATTCGTTTCCGTCCTCCCCGCACGGGCGGGGAGGGCGGGGCTCGCTGAACAAGGCCTCATCCCAAGAGGGGAAGCGGATGCCGGATTGGAGCGCGGACGGAGCTTCGCTCAGTCCAGCAGCTCGACCGCCATCGCAGTCGCCTCGCCGCCGCCGATGCACAGCGAAGCCAGGCCGCGGCGCGCGCCGCGTGCCTCGAGCGCCGAGAGAAGGGTGGCGAGCACGCGCGCGCCGCTGGCGCCGATCGGATGGCCGAGCGCACAGGCGCCGCCATTGACGTTGAGCGCGGCGTGGTCGAGCCCGAGTTCCTTCATCGCGATCATCGCGACTGCGGCGAAGGCTTCGTTCACTTCGAACAGGTCGACGTCGCCGATCTCCCAGCCGGCCTTGGCGAGCGCCTTCTTCATCGCGAAGACCGGTGCGGTGGTGAAGCGCGCCGGGGCATGGGCATGGGCGGCATGCGAGACGATGCGGGCGACCGGAGTCAGGCCGAGCCTTTCCGCCACGCTCAGTCGCGTCATCACCAGCGCTGCCGCGCCGTCCGAGATCGAGGAGGCGTTGGCGGCGGTGATCGTGCCGTCCTTGGCGAAAGCGGGCTTGAGCGTGGGGATCTTGGCGGGATCGCCCTTGGCGGGCTGTTCGTCGAGCGTGACGGAAACGGCGCCCTTGCGCGTCTTCACCTCGACCGGCACGATCTCGCGGTCGAAGGCGCCGCTCGCCTGGGCGGCCTTGGCACGCTCGAGCGAGGCGATGGCGAAATCGTCCTGGGCGGCGCGGGTGAACTGATATTCCTGCGCCACTTCCTCGGCAAAGCTGCCCATCAGCCTGCCGGGCTCATAGGCATCCTCGAGCCCGTCGAGATACATGTGATCCATCAGCCGGTCATGGCCGATGCGCGCGCCCGCGCGGTGGCGCAGCGAGAGATAGGGCGCGTTGGTCATGCTCTCCATGCCGCCCGCGACCAGCAGGTCGACCGAACCGGCGGCGAGCGCTTCGGCCGCCATGATCGCCGCCTGCATGCCCGAGCCGCACATCTTGTTCACCGTGGTCGCCTCGACATGGTTGGGCAGCCCCGCCTTGAGCGCCGCCTGGCGCGCCGGCGCCTGGCCCAGGCCCGCCGGCAGCACGCAGCCCATGTAGATCCGCTCGATCGCATCGCCCTTGAGACCCGCGCGCTCCACTGCGGCGCCGACGGCGGCGGCGCCCAGATCGGTGGCGCTTGCCTCGCTCAGCACGCCCTGGAAGCTTCCCATCGGCGTGCGGGCATAGGAAGCGATGACGATGTCGTCGGCGGACATAGTGGATCCTCTCGTTGGTTGGGGCGCATCTAGTATCGCGCGCGACGGTTTGCAAAAGCCGCGCGCGCCGGCATGACGGAGGGACCATGGACCTCATCGAGATTCCCGGATGCTGACGCATGACGATTGATCCGGTCTGGGGCTGGGCAGTGCTGCTCGGCGTGCTGGGGCTCGTCTTCGGCAGCTTCATCGCGACGCTGGCGATCCGCTGGCCCGAGGGGCGGGCGATCAGCCGCGGCAGATCCGAATGCGACAGCTGCGGCAGGGGGCTGCGCGCGGGCGAGCTGGTGCCGGTGATGAGCTATGTCCTCCAGCGCGGCCGGTGCCGGGGCTGCGGCGCCCCGATCCGGATGGGCCATGTGCTGACCGAGCTGCTCGGCGGCGCGATCGGCGTGGCGGCGGCGATCGCTTCGCCGGATCCGGCGGGTGCGGCGGGCGCGGCGTTCGGCTGGCTGCTGCTGACGCTGGCGGCGCTCGACGTGGCGGCGCTGTGGCTGCCCAATGCGTTGACCGGGCTGCTGGCGGCGGCCGGGCTGGCGACGGGGCTTGCCGGCCTCGACCCGCCGCTCGATGCGCGCCTGATCGGCGGCGTGGCCGGCTTCGGCGTGCTCTGGCTGGTCGCCTGGAGCTACAAGCGGCTGCGCGGGCGGCAGGGGCTGGGCGGGGGCGACCCCAAATTGTTCGGCGGCATCGGGCTGTGGCTGGGCTGGCAGGCGCTGCCGCTGGTGCTGCTCGCCGCCTGCCTGATCGGGCTGGCGGGCGTGCTGGGGCTGATGCTGGGCGGGCGGCGCGTGACCGCTACGGACCGGCTGCCCTTCGGGGTGATGCTCGCGGCGGCTGCCTTCGCGGTGTGGCTCGGCTTGGCGATCGGGCCGATGCCGGGTTAGGCTCGCGCCCGAACAGGCGAGGAGAGGGCGATGCGGAACATGATGCTGGGCGTGCTTCTGGGCGTGTTCGCGGCGAATGGGGCGATGGCGCAGGACAAGTCGGACGACGCGACGATCCAGGTGCTTGGCGTCGGCACGGTGGAGGAGGCGCCGACCATCGCCCATATCTCGTTCAAGCTGCGCGGCGAGGGCAAGGGATCGGATGATGCGCTGCGCGCCCTGGTTGCGCGCAAGGAAGCGGTGGCTCGCGACATGGGCGGGCTGGCCGAGGCCAAGTTCCGCTTCGAGACCGGAGATGTCGAGATCCATGAGGTGCGCGGGCGCGACTGCCGCGGCGCGAGCGAGGACGAGGACACGCCGCGCCTTTCCACCGGCGCATGCGCGGTCCTGGGCTATGTCGCGACGATGGAGGCATCGGTCGACGTCAGCCCCGTCGCGCTCGCGGGCACGCTTTCGGGGCTGGCGAGCAGAGCGGGCGCCAGCGAGGTGCGCCTTTCGAGGTTCCGTACCGCCGATCCGCGCGCGGCGCAGCAGCGCGCGATGGCGGCCGCGGTGGCGAATGGACAGGAGCAGGCGCTGGCGATCGCGGCTGCGTCGGGCGCGAAGCTTGGCCGGCTGGTGCGGGTGAGCGATCCGAATGGCGGCTATGTCATAGGCGAGCAGTTGCAGAGAATTGCCGCAACCGGCTCGCGGAGGAACGTCACCATGGACGCGCCGGTGGCGGTGGAGATCGCTCCGCAGGCGATCACGACCACGGCGCGGCTGGTCCTGGTGTACGAGATCGCGCGATGAGCATGCGCGACCTGCTCGACGCCCAGCGCACAGCCTTCATGGCCGAGCTGCCGGTATCGCTCGACGCGCGCCGCGACCGACTGAGGCGCGCAGTCGCGATGATCTCGGACAATGCCGGGCAGTTGTGCGATGCCCTGAGCGAGGATTTCGGCCATCGCAGCCGGGACCAGTCGATGATCACCGACATCGCCGCGTCGGTAGGGCCATTGAAGCATGCATTGAAGCGGGTGGCCCACTGGTCGAAGCCCGCGCGCAGGCCGGTGCTGTTCCCGCTGGGGCTGCTGGGCGGGCGTGGGCGCATCGAATATCAGCCCAAGGGGGTGGTGGGGATCATCGCGCCGTGGAACTTTCCGGTGCAGCTGGTGATGAGCCCGCTCGCCGGCGTCTTCGCGGCGGGCAATCGCGCGATGGTGAAGACCAGCGAATATACGCCGATGGTCTCGGCGTTGATGGCGGAGCTGGCGGGGCGCTATTTCGATCCCGCGGAGCTGGCCTTCGTCGCGGGCGGGCCGGAGGCGGGCAAGGCGTTCGCCGAAATGCCGTTCGACCATCTGCTGTTCACCGGCGCGACCGGCATCGCGCGGCACATCCTGCATGCCGCCGCGGACAACCTCACGCCGGTGACGCTGGAGCTGGGCGGCAAGTCGCCCGTCGTGGTGGGGCGCTCGGCGGACATCGCGCAGGCGGCCGAGCGCGTGGCGCTGGGCAAGATGCTCAATGCGGGGCAGATCTGCCTCGCGCCCGATTACATGCTGGTGCCCGAGGAGAAGGAAGCCGCGGTGGTGGAGGGCCTCGTCGCGGCAGCCTCGCGCATGTATCCCACCTTGCTGTCGAACCCGGACTATACCGCAGTGATCAACGACCGGCATTATCAGCGCCTCACCGGCTGGATCGACGATGCCCGGGCCAAGGGAGCCGAGGTGATCCCGGTGAACCCGGCGCACGAGGATTTCGCCGGCGCCAATGCCCGCAAGCTGCCGCTGCACATCATCCGCAACCCGACCGACGACATGATCGTGATGCAGGAGGAGATCTTCGGGCCGGTGCTGCCGGTGCGCAGCTATGCCCGCATCGAGGACGCGATCGGCGAAGTGAACCGGCGCGACCGGCCGCTCGCGCTCTATTATTTCGGAAGCGACCGGACCGAGCGGCGCCAGTTGCTCGACCGGACGATCTCCGGTGGCGTGACGGTGAACGACGTGATCTTCCATGTCAGCCAGGAAGAGCTGCCGTTCGGCGGCATCGGCCCGTCGGGCATGGGCGCCTATCATGGCGAGATCGGCTTCCGGACGTTCAGCCATGCAAAGGCGGTGTACAGCCAGCCCGGGCTCGACGTGGCGGGGCTGGCCGGGCTCAAGCCGCCCTATGGCAGGAAGACCCGCGCCGCGATCGCGCGCCAGATGAAGGGGTGAGCGGTGGCTGACAAGCACTGGGAGAAGGTGAGTGGGGAAGACGATGACTGGGATCACGCCATTGCCGCACGCCTCGAAGGCGCGACCGTGCTTGTCGGGCTCACGCACCGTGAAGCCGCGGGTGAGCGGCGGGAGCAATTCTTCGGCACGGTGATGGAAGTCGACCCTGCCGAAGGGATCACCCTGCGGCTCGAGGGAAGGCGGCGCGGCGAGATCGTCAGGCTGCCGCCCCAGCTTGACGCGTTCGAGCCCGCCGGTCCCGGCATCTACGAGCTGAAGGATGCGGACGATCGCGTGATCGATCCCGACTTCACTGCTTCCTGGACGCTGAGCCGACCAAATTAGAAGGCCCTTGGCCCCTGGCACCCGGCGGGGAAAGCCGATACTTGCCAGCGCCCGGATCGCGCGCAAAAAAAAGGCCGCCCCGAAGGACGGCCGTGAAAGTCTTAGGAGAGGATGCCTGAAAGGCCCGATCTTTGTGCATCGCAGCGGGAAATATCGCAAGTGCGAAATGATAACGATATCATTGCAGAAATTGCAACTGTCCAACGTTGTCAGTTGCGTGCGCCGGAATTGCTGCGCAGGGTAATGGAATGACGGCCCTGAAACTCGACGATTTTCTCCCCTATCGCCTGTCGATCGCCTCGAACGCGGTGTCGGATGCGGTGGCGAGCGCCTATCGCGCGCTGTTCGGCCTTAAGATTCCGGAATGGCGCCTGGTTACCATTCTCGCCGAGGGCGGGGCGATGAGCCAGCAGGCGCTGTGCGGCCGCACGCGCATGGACAAGGTGACGGTCAGCCGTGCCGCGATCGCGCTGTCCGAGCGAGGGCTGATCAGCCGGGCGAGCAATCCGGGCGACCAGCGCTCGCACCTGCTGACGCTCAGCAAGGCGGGCTGGGAATTGTACGAGGAAGTCGCGCCCAAGGCGATCGAGCTGGAGCGGCGGGTCTTCGCCGATTTCACGCGTGAGGAGCGGTTGCAACTCAGGCAGATGCTGGACCGGATCGAAGCCGCGGTGGAAGCGCTCGAGGACAGGCCTTGATCCCGGGCCCGGCTATCGCCTAAGCGGAGATGCCCTCCCCAGGCGAACGCAGAACCGTGCCGCAGGAGGATTTTTCATGACCGTCATTCGTTCCGGCCTGTCCGTCGCCGAGCCGCTTGCGCGCTTCGTCGAGGAGCGTGTGCTGCCGGGGCTCGACATCGAGGCGGCCGGCTGGTGGGCGGGCGTGGCGGAGATATTCGCACGGTTCGCGCCCGAGAATCGCGCGCTGCTGGCAAAGCGGGACGCGCTGCAGGCGGCGATCGACGCCGCGCCGGCGCGCGCGGGGGAGGCGGCGTTCCTGCGCGAGATCGGCTATCTGGTCGATCCGCCTGCGCCGTTCGAGATCGGCACGCGCAACGTCGACGCCGAGATCGCCCGCATGGCCGGGCCGCAGCTGGTGGTGCCCGCGCTCAACGCGCGCTTCGTGCTCAACGCCGCCAATGCGCGCTGGGGCAGCCTGTACGACGCGCTCTACGGCACCGATGCGTTGCCCGGAGCGGCCAGGCCGGGCGGCTATGATCCGGAGCGCGGGGCGCAGGTGATTGCCCGTGCCAAGGCATTCCTCGATGCGGCAGTGCCGCTGGCGAGCGGGAGCTGGACCACGCTGGCGGAAGCGCCCGTGCTCGCCGATCCGGCCCAACAGGTCGGGCCCTGGCTGTTCCGGCACCACGGGCTGCACATCGAAGTGGTCGTGGATCGTGCGCATCCGATCGGGCGCGACGATCCGGCGGGGATCGCCGATGTGGTGCTCGAGGCGGCGCTGACAACGATCGTCGACCTGGAAGACTCGATCGCGGCGGTCGATGCCGAGGACAAGGTCGCGGCCTATGCCAATTGGCTGGGGCTGATGCGGGGCGACCTGGAGGAACGTTTCGACAAGGGCGGAACGGCGCTCACCCGGCGGCTCGCCCCGGATCGCGGCGCGCTGCCGGGCCGCGCGCTGCTGTTCGTCCGCAATGTCGGGCATCTGATGACCACGCCGGCGGTGCGCCTGCCAAGTGGCGGCGAGGCGCCCGAGGGCGTGCTCGACGCGATCCTGACGAGCACCATCGCGCTCTACGACCTGCGCGGGCTGGGCCGGTACCGCAACAGCCGGACCGGCTCGGTCTATATCGTGAAGCCCAAGATGCACGGGCCCGAGGAATGCGGCTTCACCGACCGGCTGTTCGATGCGGTCGAGGATCTGCTCGTGCTGCCGCGCCACACGATCAAGGTGGGCGTGATGGATGAGGAGCGGCGGACCTCGGCCAATCTCGCCGCCTGCATCCATGCCGTGCGCGATCGGATCGTGTTCATCAACACCGGCTTCCTCGATCGCACCGGCGACGAGATCCATACCGGCATGCGCGCCGGGCCGATGGTGCCCAAGGGCGAGATGAAGGGGGCCGAGTGGATCGGTGCCTATGAGGACCGCAACGTCCGCATCGGCCTGGCCTGCGGCCTCTCGGGCAAGGCGCAGATCGGCAAGGGCATGTGGGCGGCGCCCGACCGGATGGCCGATATGCTCGCCCAGAAGATCGCGCATCCGATGAGCGGCGCGAACACCGCCTGGGTGCCGAGCCCGACCGCCGCGACGCTGCACGCGCTCCATTATCATCAGGTCGACGTCTTTGCCCGCCAGCGCGAGATTGCCGGCGAGGCGATCCCCGGCCTGGCGCCGCTGCTCACGGTGCCGCTGGCACCGGGGCGCAACTGGTCGAGCGAGGAAGTCGCGCGCGAGCTCGACAACAATGCCCAGGGCATTCTCGGCTATGTCGTGCGCTGGATCGACCAGGGCGTCGGCTGTTCCAAGGTGCCGGACATTCATGACATAGGCCTGATGGAGGATCGCGCCACCTTGCGCATCTCCTCGCAGCACATGGCCAATTGGCTGCTCCACGGCGTGGCGCGTGCCGACGACATCGACGCTGCGCTTCGGCGGATGGCGGCGAAGGTCGATGCGCAGAATGCCGCGGATCCGCGCTACCGGCCGATGGCGGGCAACGAAGCGACGAGCCTTGCCTTCCAGGCGGCGCGGGCGCTGATCTTCGAGGGGCTGGGGCAGCCAAATGGCTATACCGAACCACTTCTCCACAGGTTTCGTGCCGAAGCGAAGGCGATAGCACGCTGAAATTCCTGGGCTTTCGTAAAAGTGCGGACCCAAAGCGCATTTGGGTCGTTACGCTCGCGAGAGGGCCGGTCTAGGAATGCGGCTCGAAAGGGAGCCAGTTGCGTAGAGGGGTGAAGCGGATTTGGCTGGCGGCGCTCGCCGGCACGGCATGCGTGCCGGGGTTTGCGCATGCCCAGATTTCAGACCCCAAGCCGGGGCAGGGCGCGCCGCCGTCCGGCCCCGCGCCTGCGCCTTCCGCGGCGCCGGCGCCTGCACAGGACGGCACGGTGCGCATGCCGCCCGTCGACGAGAGTCCGATCGTTCCCGATGCCCAGTTCGAAGCGGCGATGCCGAAGATCGAGGGCGACATCAACGCCCCGCTGGAGGCGATGCCGTCGCCCACCGGCTCGCCCACGCCCGGGCCGGCCCCGGCCACCCAGGGACAGGCCGCGCAGCAGGTGCGGGAACACGCCGAGGAGAGTTTCGCGGCCGCACCCGCCGAGGATCCCGAATTCGCCCGCCCGCTACCGCCGCTTTCCGAGTTCAAGGTCGAGCCGCCGGTGGAAGACAAGGTTGCCGACAAGAAGTCGCTGACGATCCGCTACACCACGCATGAGGAAGGGCTTTCCGCTGTCGGCCTCGCGGGGCTGTTCGAGGATCTCTCCGCACTGAAGAATGGCGGTGGGCGGGCGGCGAACACCGCGATGGTCGCAGCGCGCGCGCGGGAAGACGAGCGCCTCGCGATCCGCCTGCTGCAGTCGCGCGGCTATTACGACGCCACCGCGATCTCGACCGTCGACCAGAACCCGCAGACCCCGGGCACGGTCCGCGCGACGATCAGCGCAACGGCCGGGCCGCTCTATCGCCTGGGCGATGTGAAGGTGGCGAGCGACCCCACCGTGCCGCCGGGGCTCCTGCTCGACGAACTCAATCTCAATCCCGGAGATCCGATCGAGGCCGAGCGCGTCCAGGGTGCCGAAGCGAATGTAGCGCTGCGGCTGCCGCAACAGGGCTATCCCTTCGTCAAGGTCGGCCAGCGCGACATTCTGCTCGATGGGGAAACCCATGTCGGCGACTATACGCTGCCGATCGAACTGGGGCCGCGCGCGGTGTTCGGCGATATCCGTACCGAGGTTGGGGGCGATTCCGGCGCGCGACGGGGCGAGCGGGCGAGCCGCAGCGAGCGGCGACAGGAGCGCCGGCGCCGCGTGCGCCAGCCGGCATTCGACGCGGATCACATCCGGGTGCTGCGCCGCTACAAGCCGGGCGCGCTCTACGACATCCGCGCCGTCGACGATCTGCGCGAGGCGATGATCGCCACCAGCCTGTTCTCGACCGTCTCGGTCGAGCCCGTGCGTACGGGCCAGGCGGGGCCGGACGACACCGAAGTGGTCGATTTGCTCGTCCGCCAGAATCCCGGCCGCCCGCGCACATTGGCGGCCGAACTGGGCTATTCCACCGGCCAGGGCATCCGGCTCACCGGCAGCTGGACGCACCGCAACCTGTTCCCGCCCGAAGGGGCGCTGATCGTCGCGGGCGTGCTCGGCACGCAGGAACAGGGACTTACCACCACTTTCCGGCGCTCGAACGCCGGGCAGCGCGACAAGACCTTCCAGATCGCCGCGGCGCTCAACCACCAGGACTATGACGCGTATGAGAGCTATACCGGCACGCTCTCGTTCCGCTTCTCGCGCGATTCGACGCCGATCTGGCAGAAGCGGTGGACCTATTTCTACGGTGCCGAACTGGTCGGCGCGAACGAGGATCGCTGGAACTACAACAGCAACCGGCGCGATCGCGGCACCTGGCTGATCGCGGCGGCGCCGCTGTTCCTGGGCTATGACAGCTCGGACAATCTGCTGAATCCCACACGCGGCTTCCGGATCAAGGCCAATGCCAGCCCGGAAACGTCGGTGCGCGGCGCGGCGCGGCCCTATGCGCGCTTCATGCTCGAGGGCACCTATTATCAGCCGGTATCCGACAGCATCGTGATCGCGGGGCGCGCGCGCGTCGGATCGATCATGGGCATCGCGCGCGACGACCTGCCGCCGTCGCGGCGCTATTATTCGGGCGGCGGCGGATCGGTGCGCGGCTTCGGCTATCAGGAGCTCGGGCCCCGTTCCCCCGACGGCAAGCCGGTGGGCGGGCGCAGCTTCAACGAATTCGCGATCGAGGCGCGCTATCGCTTCGGCAATTACGGCATCGTGCCCTTCATCGATGCCGGCCAAGTCTATGAAGGCATCTACCCCACGGGCAAGAACATCCGCTTCGGTGCGGGCATCGGCGGCCGGCTCTACACCAATTTCGGCCCGATCCGCGTCGACGTGGCGACGCCGATCAACCGCAAGCCGGGCGAATCCAAGGTCTCGCTCTACATCTCGATCGGGCAGGCGTTCTGATGGCGGAAGATACGCCTGCGCCCGAGCCCGATGGCGAGGCCGCGGCTGTCGGCCGGCCCTTGTGGCAGCGGGTGGCGAAATGGACGGGGATCGCGCTGGCCGGCCTCGTGCTGGCGATCGGCGCGCTGGTGCTGGGGCTCGACACTCAGGCGGGCCGCCGATTCGTCGCCGACCAGATCGCCGGGATCACGCTGGAATCGGGCCTCAATTTCCGCATCGGCCGGATCGACGGATCGCTCTACGGCGCGATGGTCCTGCGGAATGTGCAGGTGCGCGACACCAGGGGCGTATTCGCCGCCTCGCGCGAGATCCGGATGGATTGGCGGCCCCTTGCCTATCTGGGCAATCGCGTGGACGTGCGCAGCTTCGCCAGCCCCGAAGTGAAGCTGCTGCGCCTGCCGGCGCTTAAGCCCTCGGGCGATCCCAATGCGCCGCTGCTGCCCGATCTCAACATCGATGTGGGCAGACTCGACGTCGCCCGGATCGACATCGCCAGGGAAGTGGACGGTCGCGCCCGCTATCTCGGCCGGCTGGCCGGCAACGCGCATCTCGCGGACGGACGCGTGCAGATCCTGCTCGATGGCGGCACGGTCGCCGCGCGCGGCGTGCCCGGGGGCGACCGGCTGGCCCTCAGGCTCGACGCGACGCCCGGGAAGAACCGGCTGGACATCGACGTGAAGCTCGACGCGCCGGCCAAGGGGCTGGTCGCCGGACTGGCCGGGCTGGAGGCGCCGCTCGGCTTCGCGGTGGCGGGCAAGGGGGATTGGGCCCGCTGGCAGGGCAAGGCCCGGGGCACGCTGGACGGTGCCGCGCTCGCCGATCTCGACCTGATCGCGACCAATGGCCGCTTCCAGCTGCGCGGGCCGCTGCACCCCGGGCTGTGGATGAAGGGGCCGGTCGCGCGGCTGGCCGCGCCGCAGCTCGATTTCGACCTCGACGCGAAATGGGCGGACCGCGCCGCGGACGGATCGGTCAAGCTGCGCTCCGCCGCGCTGTCGGTGGAGGCGGCGGGCAAGGTCGATTTCGGCCATAATCGGTTCCACGACCTGAAGGTCGATGCGATCCTGCTCAAGGCCGGGGCGATCGCGCCCGATCTGGTCGGTCGCTCGGTGCGCGCCTCGCTGGCACTGGACGGGGCGTTCGATCGGCCGGTGGTGGATTACAAGCTCGCCGCGGGCGCGCTCGGCTTCGGCGAGACGGTTGCCGAGAACCTCTATGCCGAGGGTCGGGCACGGGTGGATGCGAAGCGCATCCTGGTGCCCGTCAGAGCCCGGGCGGCACGGGTTTCCGGTCTCAACGCGGCGGCCGGGGGACTGGTCACCAACCTTGTCGTCGACGGCGACCTTGCGATTTCGGGCCAGCAGCTGCTTTCCGACAATCTCCGCATCCGCTCGGACAAGATCGACGCAACGGCGATCGTCGCCGCCGATATCGGCCGCGGACGCTATACCGGTGCGCTCAAGGGCCGAGTGAACGACTATCGGATCGACGGCGTCGGCGTCGTCGACCTCAGGACCGACGCCGAGCTGTTCGCCGCACCCGGCGGCGGCTGGGGCATTCGCGGACACATTGCCGGCCAGTCGCGGAAGATCTTCAGCGACGGTGCGCGCGCGTTCCTGGGGGGCAATGCCGTCGCTTCGGCGCGCCTGGTGCTCGATCCCAAGGGGGTGGTCAGCATCAGCGACGTGAAGATGAAGGCGCCGCAATTCCGTGTCCTGCGCGGAGCGGGGCGCTATGATCCGGCCGGCCCTATCCTGATCGACGCCGATGCGGTTTCCGATCGATACGGCCCGCTCACCGCGCGGGTGACGGGCACGCTGAACGCGCCGATCATGTTGCTCAAGGCACCCAGGCCCGGATTGGGCATCGGGCTGGTCGACCTCGAGGCGCGCGTCCGCGGGCGTGGCGATGCCTGGGCGGTGGTGGCGAACGGCAATACCGATTACGGGCCGTTCGATGCCGATGTCCTGGTGCGGACCGGCAACCGCCTCGCGATCGATGTCAATTCGGGCCGTTTCGCCGGCATGGACGTTACCGGCAAGGTCGAGCAGACGGCGGACGGACCGTTCGCCGGCGAGCTGGCGTTCAACGGATCGGGCGTGACGGGGCGGGCGACGCTCTCGGCGCAAGGGAAGCTGCAGCGCGCCGATGTGAAGGCGACCGCCGCCAATGCGAAGATACCGGGTGCCGCCGGGCTCACCATCGGCCGTGCGCTGATCGACGGCAGCGTCGTCCTGGCCGACACGCCCGAGATCCATGGCGACGTGCAGGTCGCGAACCTGCGCCAGGGCAATTTCGTGCTCAAGACTGCCCGGGCCAAGATCGCCTATGCCGGCGGCAACGGGACGGCGCAGGCCTTCGCCAATGGTTCCACCGGCGTGCCCTTCCAGATCGCCGCCAATGCCCGGCTCGCGCCCGATGCGTGGCTGGTGGCGGTGCAGGGGCAGGGCAGCGGCGTGCAGTTCCGCACCGCCCAGCCGGCGCATGTTGCGATCCGCGAGGGCGTCTACCACCTGCTGCCGACCAAGGTCGATTTCGACAAGGGCAGCGCGCGGGTGGCGGGCAGCTATGGCAAGGGCATGGTGCTGCAGGCGCGGCTCGACAGCCTCGACCTGGCAGTGGTCAATGCCTTCGTGCCCGATCTCGGCATCGGCGGCACCGCGACGGGCAGCCTCGATTTCGCCCAGACTTCCTTCGAGGCCTTCCCCAGTGCCGATGCCCGGCTCGAGATCGCCGATTTCACGCGCGCCGGCCTGGCCAGCGTCTCGACGCCGGTGCGCGTGAGCTTCGTCGGCAAGCTGCTGCCCGATGGCGGCGATGCGCGTGCGCTGATCCGCCGCGGCAACGCCACGATCGGCCGCGTAGTGGCGACGCTGAGCCCGCTCGGTCCGGAGGCGGGCCCCTGGACCGAACGCATGCTCGCCGCACCGCTTTCGGGCGGCATCCGCTACAATGGGCCGGCGGCGGTGCCCTTCTCGCTGGCCGGGCTCTCCGGCCAGCAGCTCGACGGGCCGATCGGCATCGCGGCGGATTTCTCCGGCAAGGTCGAGGAGCCCAGGCTGACCGGCGTGGTTCGTGCGACCAATCTCCATTACGAGAACGAGAATTTCGGCACCCGGCTCACCGCTATGCAAGTGGACGGCACCTTCTCGAACGACGCGTTCATCCTCAATTCGCTCACCGCCAAGGCAGGGGACGGCACGGTGTCGGCGCAGGGCAGGGTAAGCCTGTCCTCGGCGAACGGCTATCCGATCGCGATCACCGCGGACCTCAACAATGCCCGCCTGGCCCGCAGCGACGCGCTGGGCGCGACCGCGACGGGCAAGATCAGCATCACCAAGAATCCGGAAGTCTCCCGGATCGAGGGACGGCTGACGATCCCGGAGGCGCATTACCAGATCATCCGCCAGGGCGCCGCCGAAGTGCCCGAACTCACCGGTGTGCGCCGCAAGAGCGCGACCGGCGAGGATCAGGGGCCGGCGCCCGTGATCCGCCGTTCGTTCGGCGATTTCGATCTCAACCTGCGCATCGATGCCGATAACCGGCTGTTCGTCACCGGCATGGGCCTGGAATCGGAATGGCGCACCCAGGTGACGGTGCGCGGCACCACGCTGGCGCCCGACATCCGCGGCACGATGGAGATCGTGCGCGGCACCTATAGTTTCGCCAGCCGCCGCTTCGACATCTCGCGCGGCACGATCCGCTTCCAGGGCTCGGCGCTCACCAATCCGTCGGTGGACATCCAGGCGAATACCAGCGCGGAGGGAATCACTGCGATCCTCACCGTCTCGGGCACCGCGCAGCAGCCGCAGATCGCGTTCAGCTCGACGCCGGCGCTGCCGCAGGAGGAAGTGCTCTCGCGCCTGTTCTTCGGCACCAACGTGACCAACCTCTCCGCCACCGAAGCGATCCAGCTTGCCGCCGCGCTCCAGTCGCTGAGCGGCACCGGTGGCGGGCTCAATCCGCTCGGTCAGCTCAAATCGGCCACGGGCATCGACCGGCTGCGCATCCTGGGCGCCGACGACGCGACCGGCCGCGGCACGGCGCTGGCGGCCGGCAAATATCTGACCAACGACATCTATGTGGAGATCATCACCGATGCGCGGGGCTTCACCGCCACGCAGCTCGAAATATCGCTCAGCCGCACGCTGAGCCTGCTTTCCCAGGCGGGCTCCTTCGGCGGATCGAGCGTCAGCCTGAAATATTCCCGGGATTATTGAGCCTGTCGATTTCCCTGCTTACAGTGGTGTAAACAGATCGGCGGGAGAGGCGCGTGGCCGAGCATTTCGACGTAGTGATCGTGGGAGCCGGCATCTCCGGCGTGGGCGCGGCATATCATCTCCAGGCGAACAGCCCGGACCGCAGCTATGTGGTGCTCGAAGGCCGCGAGCGGTTGGGCGGCACCTGGGACCTGTTCCGCTATCCGGGCATCCGTTCGGACTCGGACATGTTCACGCTCGGCTTCTCCTTCCGCCCCTGGACGGCGAGCAAGGCGATCGCCGACGGTCCGTCGATCCTCAACTATCTGGAGGAAGCGGCGCGCGACTATGGGATCGACGAGCATATCCGCTATTCGACGCGGGTGACGGGCGCGAGCTGGTCGACGGAGGAAGCGCTGTGGACCGTCACTGCCGAGCGGGGCGGGGAAGCGGTGACCTTCACCTGCGCATTCCTGTTCCTGTGCACCGGCTATTATAATTACGCGCGCGGCCACACCCCCGACTTCGCCGGGACGGCCGACTTCAAGGGCCGCATCGTCCATCCGCAATTCTGGACCGACGACATCGACTACAAGGACAAGCGGGTCGTGGTGATCGGCAGCGGCGCGACGGCAGTGACGCTGGTGCCGGAACTGGCGAAGCAGGCAAGCCATGTCGTCATGCTCCAGCGCTCGCCGACCTATATCGTCTCGCGGCCTTCGCAGGACAGGCTTGCCAACTGGATGCGCGGCTGGATGCCGTCGATGACCGCCTATGGCCTCACGCGCTGGAAGAATGTGCTGCTCCAGCAATTCTTCTTCCGCCTTGCCCGCAAGAACCCGGAAAAGACTCGCGAGCGGATCGTCCAGATGGCGCGCGACGAGCTGGGGCCGGACTATGACGTCGCCACCCATTTCACCCCCCGCTACAATCCGTGGGACCAGCGCGTCTGCCTGGTGCCCGATGCCGACCTGTTCGCCGCGCTGCGCGAGGGCAAGGCCGAAGTGGTGACCGACACGATCGAGCGGTTCACCGAGACCGGGTTGGCGCTCGGCTCGGGGAAGACGCTGGGGGCAGACCTGATCGTCACTGCGACCGGTCTCGAGATCCAGCTGTTCAGCGGCATGCCGATCAGCGTGGACGGCAAGGCCTTCGAGCCTGCCAGGGCGATGACCTACAAGGGCATGATGTTCTCCGACGTGCCCAATTTCGCGATCTCCTTTGGCTATACCAATGCCAGCTGGACGCTGAAGAGCGACCTGACCGCCAATTACGTCACCCGCCTGCTCAACGCGATGCGCAAGCGCCGCGTGCGGCAAGTGACGCCCCGCCTGGCCGCGCCGGTCGAGGAAGTGCCGTTCCTCGACTTCACTTCCGGCTATGTCCAGCGCGCGGCGGACAGACTGCCGCGCCAGGGCACGCGCAAGCCGTGGCGGCTCAACCAGAATTACGCCCGCGACGTGATGGCGCTCAAGTTCGGGGGGATCGACCAGGAGATGGAATTCTCCAACCCCGAGCCCGCGAACAAGGCCGCCGCCTAGGCCAGCAACGCCCGCGCCGCCGCGACGCCGCTGTTATAGGCGCCGTGGACGGTGGAGAATTCGCCGTCGGAACAGGCCTCGCTGGCGAAGCGGATGCGCGGGTCCACCGGGGTGCGCAGCAACGCGCGCGCGCCGTGCCGGCCGGGCAGGGCATGGCTGTAGCTGCCGAGGACGTGCGTCTCGCGCCCCCAGGCCGAACCGGCGACGAAGCGCAGCTTCCCGCGCCAGCCGCTGCCGAGCAGGTGGCACAGCTCGCCGATCGCGAATTCCGCGGCGCCGTTCAGCCCTTCCCTTTCCATTGCTCGCGCCCCTTCGCCGCCGAGCATGCACTCGACGATCGGGCGGCCAAAGGGCCGAAGCGTGTAGCTGCCGGTGCATGCGCTGCGGGGATTGCCGACCAGATGGGCATTGTCGTCAATCTCCTCGCCGCCCTCCAGCGTGAAGAACAGCTTGTCGGCAAGGCCGAGCGGCAGCTGGGATGCGGCGTGGAAGATCGCATCATGGCCCGGCACGCGCAGCGCGCCGCTTGCGAGCACGTTGGTGGAGACAGTGACGATCGCGGCATCGGCGATGATCGTGCCCCGGGGCGTGGCAATGCGGAGCCGCTTGGCCGAGCTGTCGATCCCGCTCGCCGGCGTCGCCAGCGCCACCGGCAGCCCCGCGGCATGCGAAGCGACCAGCGCCCCATAGCCTTGCTCGATGCGCCAATCCATGTCGATCGAGGCTTCGTCATAGGCATGCCAGTCGGTGACCGACATCTCGCGCATCGGCGCGCCGTTGATGAAGCCGGAGAGCGCATCGAGCGCCGCGTTCCATGCGCCGTCCGGCGGCAACAGGTCCGAGGCGCGATCGCTCGGCGGGGGCGTGCGCATCGCCGCCATGCATGCGTCGAACACTTCCCACAATTCGGCCTGCTCGGCTCTCGAGAGGCCAAGTTCGCGCCATTGCTCGTCCCAGAGCGGAGGTGCGCGATAGACCGCGAAGCCGCGCGCCTCCGCGATCGCGACCCAGGGGTTCCGGGGGGCGGAATGAAGCCAGCCCGCGCCCAGGTCGATCGGCAAGCCGGCGACGTGCACCGTATGGGCGCGACCGCCGAGCCGGTCCTGCGCCTCGAGCAACAGCACGTCCTTGCCGGCATCGGCGAGCGTGCGAAGCGCACCGATACCCGCCGCACCGCCGCCGATCACGACGATGTCGGCATGATCCTTCACGTCGCCGGCCGGCTCTTGAGCAAGGCGGAGCGCAGGCACTCGCAGACGATCTCGTCGCGCTGGTTGCGCATGCGATGCTGCCAGGTGACGATGCCCTGGCCGGGGCGCGACTTGCTGGGGCGGACTTCGGTCACTTCGCTTTCCGCCCGCAACGTGTCGCCGATGAAGACGGGCTTCGGCATGCGCAGCGCGTCATAGCCAAGGTTCGCGACCAGCGTACCCGCAGTGGTATCGCCCACGGTGATCCCCACCATCAGGCTGAAGGTGAAGGTGCCGTTGACGAGAATCTGGCCGAACTCGCTGGCCCGCGCCGCCTCGGCATCGAGGTGAAGCGGCTGGGTGTTGTGCGTCATCGTGGAGAAGAGGAGGTTGTCCGTCTCCGTCACCGTCCGGCGCAGTTCGTGGACGACGACGTCGCCGATCTGCCACTCGTCGAAATACCTGCCCGCCATCGTCAGCCTTCCGTCTTCTCGACCTTTACCAGCAGCGTGCCTTCGCTCACCTGGCTGCCCTGCGCCACCGGCAATTCGCCGACAATGCCGTCGAACGGCGCGGTGAGGCCATGTTCCATCTTCATCGCCTCGAGCGTGACGAGCCGCTGGCCCTTGGTGACCGCGTCGCCCGCCGCTACCTCCACGGCGGTCACCCGGCCGGGCATTGGCGCCAGGATCGCACCGTCGGAAGCGGCGCCGGCCGCCGACACCGCAGCGCGGGGGAGCGACGCCAGGAACGACAATCCGTCGTCGTTGATCGCCACGCCGCCGGAGACCGGCTCGCCGACGACTTCGGCGCTGCGCCAGTCGACGGGCAACTCGGCATGGTGGAGCTTGCCCTCTACATTCACCGCCACCTTGCGGTTTGCCGGAGCATTGAGGCGGAAGCCGAGCGCGCCCCGCAGCGGATTTGGCTGCGGCGCGGAAAGCAGGTCGCCGTCCCAGAAGGCCAGCATGGTCGGCTCGCCATAATATTCCTGGACCAGGATCGCGGCCGCGGCCTGCCTGACCATGTCCTCCGTCGGCTCGGCGGGCGGCAGCAGTGCGGCGCCCCGGGCCGCGATGAAGCCGGTATCTATGCGGCCGGCACGGAAATCCGCGTCGTCGAGCGCGCGCCACAGGAAAGGCGCATTGGTCTTGACCGGATAGATGTCGGTGGCGGCGCAGGCGCGGGCGAGCGCCTCGCAAGCCGCGTCGCGGCTCTCCTCGTGCACGACGATCTTGGCGATCATCGGGTCGTAGAAGGGGCTGATCTCGGCGCCCTCATAGACGCCGGTCTCGAGCCGCACGCCCCTGTGCGGGCGGAATATCTCGAGCGCTCCGATGCTTGGCAGGAAGCCCTTGGCCGGATCCTCCGCATAGAGCCGCGCTTCCATCGCCCAGCCCTGGATGGAGAGCTCGTCCTGCCGGAGCGGCAGCTTCTCGCCCGAGGCTACGCGCAACTGCCACTCGACCAGGTCCTGACCGGTGATTTCCTCGGTCACCGGATGTTCGACCTGGAGACGGGTGTTCATCTCCATGAACCAGATGCGGTCGGCGCGCAGGCCTTCCGAGGCGTCGGCGATGAACTCGATCGTGCCGGCGCCGACATAGTCGACCGCCCTGGCCGCGCGGACGGCGGCGGCGCAGATCGCCGCGCGCGTATCCGGGTCCATGCCCGGCGCGGGGGCTTCCTCGATCACCTTCTGGTGGCGGCGCTGGAGCGAGCAGTCGCGCTCGAACAGGTGGACGACATTGCCGTGCGTGTCGCCGAACACCTGCACTTCGATGTGGCGCGGCGAGAGGATGTACTTCTCGATCAGCACCCGGTCGTCGCCGAAGGAGGCGGCAGCCTCGCGCTGGCAGGAGGCGAGGGCGTCGGCGAAGTCGCCGGCCGCATCGACGCGGCGCATGCCCTTGCCGCCGCCGCCGGCTACGGCCTTGATCAGTACGGGATAGCCGATCTTGTCCGCCTCGGCCCGGAGATGCGCGGGGTCCTGGCTTTCGCCGAGATAGCCCGGGGTGACGGGCACGCCGGCCGCGATCATCCGTTCCTTGGCCGCGTCCTTCAGTCCCATGGCGCGGATGCTGTCCGGCCGGGGGCCGACCCAGGTCAGGCCGGCGGCGATCACCGCCTCGGCGAAATCGGCATTTTCCGAGAGAAAGCCATAGCCGGGATGGATCGCCTCGGCGCCGGTCTGCCTGGCGGCGGCGATGATCTTCTCGCCGACCAGATAGCTATCGCGGGCCGGAGAGGGGCCGATATGCACTGCCTCGTCGGCTTCCCGGACGTGCAACGCCTTCGCGTCGGCGTCCGAATAGACCGCGACGGTGCGGATGCCCATGTCGCGGGCGGTGCGAATGATGCGGCAGGCGATCTCGCCGCGATTGGCGATGAGCAGGGACTGGATCATCGGGCGGCCTCGCGGAAGTTTACGAAGTTTACGCTGCGGGGGCCCCGACTTCCCCTCCGATGCGCCGGCCGTGAAGGCTGGGCGGCGGCGAGGCGAAGATTGCGCTGCATGGGGGCCGACGGGTACATGCGAAATCCTAGGTTGAAAGCGGAAATCACGGATGCCGCTCCGGGAAGCCGTGCCGCTGGGCCAGGGCGGCGAGCAGCGCCTCGATCTCGTTGGCGAAGCCGCCCTCCCACAGCAGGGCCGGCAGATTCTGGTTTTCCTCCCCGATCGCCTCCACCACCGCGGCACGCGGCCGCGGCCAGGGGACGCGGACCACGTCGATATTGGCGGCGCGCTCGGGGAAGGTTGCCAGCAGCCCTTCGACGACCATGCAGTCCCGGCAATAGAAGACGCGCTTGCCGCCAAGGGCAGGATCGGCGAATTCATGCTCGAGCAGGAAGAGCGTGTCGCGGCTCATTGCGCGGTGCAGCCGGTGGTGCGCTGCGACCAGGTGACGTTGAGCACCTTCCACGACGCGTTCTCGCGGACCAGGTCGAAATGGTTGATCCCGCAATGGTGCGCCTTGCCGTCGATCAGGAAGACATAGGGCGCCCAGACCATGGCGATGTCGCCATCGACTTCGATCGCCGGCATCGAGATGCGCTCCTCGAGCTTCTCCGGGCCCGGCTTGATGCCGGCGGCGAATTCGGTCCAGCTCAGATGGCGGATCGCGCGGCTGCCGTCGGGCTTCTCGATCGCGACGGTGGCGCCGCCCTCGGCTCGCGTCTGGGCGAGGATCGCAGCGCCGTCATGCGCGGCGAGGCCGGCGAACATCGCGTTGATCGGCGTCATCACCGCCGCGGCCTCGGCATCCTCATAGGGTAGCGGGTTGGCCGGGGGCAGCTTGGGCGCGGGCGTGGTCTGGGCCAGCGCCGGGAGCGGGGTAAGGAGGGCGGCGAGGAGAAGCTGCTTCATAGCGGATCCTTCAAGGCTCCTCCCGCGCGTATCGCGGAGAGGAGGAGGTTTCATGTCAACGCCCGGTCTGCCCCGCGGATGCCGGGCAGGGATAGCCGGACCGGATCGGATCGAGCACGGTCAAAACAGGCGGGTCACGCCATTGCGATGCCTTGTTGCGCAGATGATCGGAAACCTTGTTCAGCACGCCATATTCCTGCGGCGTCAGTGCCTGATCCCCGCTGCCGAGCTGCAGGCCGCACGCCTCGCCGCGCTCCATCAGCTTGGCTGCGCCGGTGAGCGCAACGCTGGAAAGTTCGCGGGCACCGGCGACTTCTTCCGCGAGCGGTTCGAACGGCCAGAGCAGGATATTCTTGATCATGCCGCGTCGTCCGCTTGCCCAGGACTCGTAGTGGAGCACCTTGGCGAGGGCATTGGCCCGCTGTTCCAGGCCGGCGCGAGTTTCGAGCGGAGCCGTCACCGGAGTCAGGTTATACTGGCGCAGGCCGAAATAGCCGGCGACGAGAAGCACGACGAGCACCACGCCGCCAAGGCCCACCAGGCGCTTCCGGGCAGCGCGCTGCCAGGGCGATGGGCCTGCCACGTCCTCGATCCGGTTCAGCAGATCATAGCGTATCTTGTCGTAGGTCGAATGGAGCTCGGCAGCGGAGAGCGCGGAAATCTCGTCCAGATCGTCGTTGACCGCGCGCGTTGCCGCATCGGCGGATCTGCGTTCCGCGACCAGCTGGTCGACGAAACCGTCGATCGCCGCCCGATAACGGCCTTCAGTCTCGTCGCGCAGCGCGTGATCGGCAGGATCGGTATTCTCGAGTTCGAGTGCCAGGTTCATGATGGGCGCATAGTCTCGCTGCAAATTCGCCTCCCCCCGTTAGCGATTTCAGTATTGCACAACTCACATCCGGAACACGCCGAACGCCGGGCGTTCCGGGATCGGCGCGTTGAGCGTCGCGGCGAGCGCGATGCCCAGCACGTCGCGGGTCTGCGCCGGATCGATGATGCCGTCGTCCCACAGGCGCGCAGTGGCGTGCCAGGGATTGCCCTCGTCCTCGTAGCGCTGGCGGATCGGGGCCTTGAACGCCTCCGCCTCTTCAGGCGTCCATTTCTCGGCGTCGCGATGGACGGTGGCGAGCACCGAGGCGGCCTGCTCGCCGCCCATCACCGAGATGCGGCTGTTGGGCCAGGTGAACAGGAAGCGGGGCGAATAGGCCCGGCCGCACATGCCGTAATTGCCGGCGCCGAAGCTGCCGCCGATCAGCAGCGTGATCTTGGGCACGGTTGCGGTGGCGACCGCCGTCACCAGCTTCGCGCCATGTTTCGCAATGCCTTCCGCCTCATACTTACCGCCGACCATGAAGCCGGAGATATTCTGGAGGAAGAGCAGCGGGATGCGGCGCTGGCAGGCCAGCTCGATGAAATGCGCGCCCTTCTGCGCGCTTTCCGAAAACAGCACGCCGTTATTGGCGATGATGCCCACCGGCATGCCCCAGATATGCGCGAAGCCGCAGACCAGCGAAGTGCCGTAGAGCGGCTTGAACTCGTGGAATTCGCTGCCGTCGGTAATGCGGGCGATCACCTCGTGCACGTCATAGGGCGCGCGGACGTCGTCGGGGACGATGCCGTACAGCTCTTCCGCGTCATATCTGGGTGCACGGGGATCGAGCAGGGCAATGTCGGGCGTGCGATCGGCGGGCAGGTGGCTGACGATGTCGCGGACGATGGTCAGCGCGTGCTCGTCATTCTCGGCGAGATGGTCGACCACGCCCGACTTGCGCGCATGGAGATCGCCGCCGCCCAGATCCTCGGCCGAAATGACTTCGCCCGTGGCAGCCTTCACCAGCGGCGGTCCGGCGAGGAAGATCGTGCCCTGCGCGCGGACGATCACCGTCTCGTCGCTCATCGCGGGAACATAGGCGCCGCCGGCGGTGCAGCTGCCCATCACGCAGGCGATCTGCGGAATGCCCTTGGCCGACATGTTGGCCTGGTTGAAGAAGATGCGGCCGAAATGGTCGCGATCGGGGAAGACCTCGGCCTGGTGAGGCAGGTTGGCGCCGCCCGAATCGACGAGGTAGATGCAGGGCAGGCGGTTCTGCTCGGCGATCTCCTGGGCGCGGAGATGCTTCTTCACCGTCATCGGATAATAGGTGCCACCCTTCACCGTCGCATCGTTGCAGACGATCATCACGGTGCGCCCGGAGACTCGGCCGATCCCCGCGATCAGCCCGGCACCGGGCACCTCGCCCTCGTACATGTCGCAGGCGGCGAGCTGGCCGATCTCGAGAAAGGGGGAGCCGGGGTCGAGCAAATGCTCGACGCGCTCGCGCGGGAGCAGCTTGCCGCGACCGGCATGGCGTTCGCGAGCGGCTTCGCTGCCGCCCAGTGCCGCCCGGGCGACATCGGCGCGAAGCCGCTCCGCCAAAGTGCGATTGTGCGCGGCGCGGGCGCGGAAATCCGCGCTATCCGCCGCAACCCTCGAATCGAGCACCGGGGCGCTCATAGATAGGGCATCCTTCCTGTCCTAGTTTTCCCTTCCCTACACTGGCCGGGCGGGCATGGGAAGGTGCTGGCGCAAAGCAGCGAGCAGGAGTAGCACCCCAGCCATACAGTAATACAGGAGAGTCGGCTTGAAGACTTACACGCTCCTCGTCGCGGCCTTGCTCGCGACCACCGCCTGCACCCCATCTGGCACGGGCGCGGGGACCACGGCCGCGGCCGGCACCGGCGTCGGCGTCGACCTGGTCGGGCTCGACAAGCAGGTGAAGCCGGGCGACGACTTCGAGGAATATGCCAATGGCGGCTGGCGCGCGAAGACCGAGATCCCGGCCGATCGCGTCATCACCGGCATGTTCCTCGACGTGTTCAACAAGGCCGAGGCGAACAACAAGGCGATCATCGACGCGGCGCTGAAGGCCGATGCCGCTGCCGGCACCGACCAGCGGCGGATCGCCGACTGGTACAAGGCCTATACCGACACCGCGGGGATCGAGGCGCGCGGGTTGGCGCCGCTCAAGCCCGTGCTGGACGCGATCGCCGCGCTCAAGGACAAGAAGGCGCTCTCCGGGATGCTGGGCGGCAATGTCCGCGCCGATGTCGATCCACTCAACGCGACCAATTTCCACACCGAGAATCTGTTCGGCCTGTGGGTGAGCCAGGCGCTCGACAAGCCCGACCGGACGGTGCCCTATGTGCTGCAGGGCGGCCTGGGGATGGAGGATCGCGACTATTATCTCTCGAAGACCGAGGCGATGGCCAAGGCGCGAGAGGGCTACAAGGCGTATCTGCTCAAGATCTTCACCATGGCGGGTATGAGCGATCCGGCGGCGCGTGCCGCGCGGGTCTTCGACCTCGAGACCAAGATCGCCGCCGCGCACACCGATCTCGTCGCCAGCCAGGACGTGCAGAAGGCCGACAACTGGTGGAAGAAGGCCGATTTCGCGGCCAAGGCACCGGGGATCGACTGGGACGGCTTCTGGAACGCCGCCGGGCTGGGCGGCCAGCAGGAATTCATCGTCTGGCATCCGGACAGCACGGTGAAGCTCGCCAAGCTGGTCGAGAGCGAGCCGATCGAGGCCTGGCAGGACTGGCTGGCCTTCCACCAGATCAACCAGGTGACCGCGGTGCTGCCGGCGAAGTTCGACCAGGCGAGCTTCGACTTCTTCTCGAAGCAGTTGCGCGGCCAGCAGGCGATGCGCCCGCGCGACAAACGCGCCATCGCCAGCGTCAACAACAACCTCGGCGACGCGGTCGGCCAGCTCTATGTGAAGGACTATTTCCCGGCTTCGTCCAAGGCCGACATCCAGAATATGGTGGCGAACATCAAGGCCGCGTTCGACAAGCGCGTCGCCGGTCTCAGCTGGATGGACGAGGCGACCAAGGCCGAGGCGCGCAAGAAGATCGAGACGATGCGCGTGGGCGTCGGCTATCCGGAGGCCTGGCGCGACTATGCCTCGCTTGACGTGAAGGCGGACGACCCGGTCGGCAACCTGCAGCGCGCCGACAAGGCCGAGACCCGGCACCAGCTCGCCAAGATCGGCAAGCCGGCCGACAAGGGCGAATGGTGGATGACGCCGCAGACGGTGAACGCGGTGAACCTGCCGCTGCAGAATGCGCTCAACTTCCCGGCCGCAATTCTTCAGGCGCCCTTCTACGATCCGAAATCGGACGCGGCGGCCAATTACGGCTCGATCGGCGCGACGATCGGCCATGAGATCAGCCACAGCTTCGACAATACCGGCTCGAGCTTCGACAGTGCCGGCAAGCTGCGCAACTGGTGGACGCCCGAGGACCTGAAGCATTTCCAGGAAGCGAGCGCGGCGCTGGCGGCGCAGTACAGCGCCTATGAAGTGCTTCCCGGCCTGTTCCTCAACGGCAAGCAGGTGCTGGCCGAGAACATCGCCGACGTCGCGGGCCTGACCGCCGCCTATGAAGCGTATCACGCCTCGCTCAAGGGCAAGGAAGCGCCGGTTATCAACGGGCTGACCGGCGACCAGCGCTTCTTCCTCGCTTATGCCCAGAGCTGGCGCGAGAAGCAGCGTCAGGAGGCGTTGCGCGCCGAAGTGGCGACCGACGGACATGCTCCGGGCCGCTGGCGCGCGTTCACCGTGCGCAATCTCGACGCATGGTATCCCGCGTTCAACGTGCAGCCGGGCGAGAAGCTGTATTTGGCACCCGAGAAGCGCGTGAAGATATGGTGATATCGGACTGATCGGATAGTCTGGCGGCAGATAGCCAAATGGGAGATGCCATGCGCTGGATGCCCTTGGGAGCGGTGATTGCGCCGCTGCTGTTTGCCGCCATTTCCGCCGATGCCCGCCCGGTCCAGGACGGCTGGACGCCCGCCTGGACCGCCAGCATGTGGCGGGCGGCGGATCCCGACGATCGCGTGGCGGTGGAGAATGCGACGCTGCGCATGAAGGTGCGCGTCGGCGCGGGCGGGAGCAAGGTCCGCATCCGGCTGGCGAACGACTATGGCCAGGCGATGCGGATCGGCGCGGCGACGGTGCGCCTCGCCGGGAGGGCGCCGGTGCGCGTGACGTTCGACGGGCGCGGCGACGCCAGGCTGCCCGCCGGGGCGCCGCTGGTGAGCGACGCGATCGCGATGCCGGTCGAGGCGTTCGAGCAGCTCGAGGTCTCGCTATACCTGCCGGAGAAGGTCGAGATCGAGACAGTCCATATGGCGCGCGGCGCGCCGACGGACATCTCGGCGCCCGGCGACCGTAGCGGCGAGGCATTCGAGGCGGCCCGGCGGTCGGACCCGCGGCCGCTGCTTGCCGAGGTCGACGTGCTCGGCGCGAAGCAGCGCCCGGTGGTCGTCGCCTATGGCGATTCGATCACCGACAATGTCGGCTGCGCGAACGATGCGGTGCCGGCATGCCGCTGGGGCGACGTGCTCGGCCGGCGCATCGCTGCGGCGGGGATGCCGCATGTGGTGGTGACTCAGGCGATCGGCGGCAATCGCATCCTGCAGGGAGGGCTGGGCCCGACCGCGCTTGCCCGCTTCGATCGCGATGTGCTCGCATTGCCCGGCGTTTCCCATGTCGTGCTGCTCGAAGGCGTCAACGACATCGGGAACTCGGGCAAGAACCGGGGCGGCGTGCAGAATCCGGTGGTGACGCCGGAGGACCTGAAGGCGGCCTATCGCCAGATCGTCGCGCGGGCGCATGCGCATGGGATCAAGGTGATCGCGGCGACGATCCTGCCTTATGAAGGCGCCAGCTATCACACGCCCGACGGCGAGGCGCTGCGCGTGGCGATCAACGACTGGATGCGCGGCTCGGGCACCTTCGACGGCGTGGTCGACCTGGAGAAGGCAGTCGCCGATCCCGCCAATCCGAAGCGCCTGGCGCCCGCGCTGCAGGGCGGGGACAATCTCCACCCCAATGGTGCGGGCGAAACCAGGATGGGCGAGGCGATCCCGCTGGCGCTGTTCGAGTAGCTCCAGTTCCATGGGCGGGAAGGACGAGGGGTTTCCCCATCCTCCCCGCCGATGGGAGAAGCAACCCTAGTTGCCGATCAGCTCGCGCCCGATCAGCATGCGGCGGATCTCGTTGGTGCCGGCACCGATGTCGAGCAGCTTGGCGTCGCGGGCGAAGCGCTCGACCGGCCAGTCCTTGGTATAGCCGGCGCCGCCGAGCGCCTGGATCGCCTCGAGCGACACCTTCACGGCATTCTCGGAGGCGAGCAGGATCGCGCCGGCCGCGTCGAAGCGCGTCGTCTTGCCGGCGTCGCAGCTCTTCGCCACGGCATAGACATAGGCGCGGGCCGAGTTCAGCGCGACATACATGTCCGCCACCTTGGCCTGCATCAGCTGGAAATGGCCGATCGGCTGGCCGAACTGCCGGCGCTCGCGGATATAGGGCAGCACGACGTCGAGACAGGCCTGCATGATGCCGAGCTGGATGCCGGCGAGCACCGTGCGCTCATAGTCCAGGCCCGACATCAGCACGCCGACGCCGCCGTTGAGCGGGCCCATCACCTGCTCTTCGGGGACTTCGCAATCGTCGAACACCAGCTCGGCGGTGGGCGATCCGCGCATGCCCATCTTGTCGATCTTCTGGCCGATCGAGAAGCCGGGCATGTCCTTCTCGATCAGGAAGGTGGTGATGCCGCGCGAGCCTTCGCCCGTCTTGGCATAGACGACCAGCGTGTCGGCATAGGCGGCGTTGGTGATCCAGAACTTGGTGCCGTTGAGGACATAGCCGCGATCGGTCTTCTCGGCGCGCAGCTTCATCGAGACGACGTCCGAGCCGGCGCCCGCCTCGGACATGGCGAGCGATCCGACATGCTCGCCCGAGATCAGCCTGGGAAGGTATTTGGCCTTCTGCTCGGGATTGGCCCAGCGGCGGATCTGGTTGACGCACAGGTTCGAGTGGGCGCCGTAGCTGAGCCCGATCGAGGCCGATGCGCGGGCGACTTCCTCCTGCGCGACGACATGCTCGAGATAGCCCAGGCCCAGGCCGCCCCATTCCTCCTCGACGGTGATGCCGTGCAAGCCGAGTTCGCCCATTGCCGGCCAGAGCTCGGCCTTGGGAAACCAGTCCTCGGCATCGATCTTCGCGGCGAGCGGCTCGATGCGCTCCTTCGCGAAGCGCTGCGTCGTCTCGCGGATCATGTCGGCGGTCTCGCCAAGGCTGAAATCGAGCGTGGGATCCATGGGCCTCTCTCCGGAATATGCGCGTCAGCAGTGCTGACCTTTTTCTGCGCGCTTTTCCCCGATTTCGGGCAAGGCGGCAAGGGGAGAGAGGGGAGGCCCCCCGGAGGCGATCCCGAACCCCGGGGGGCGGGGGTCAGTCCGCGCCTTCGGTGATTTCCGCGGGCTCGGCAGGTTCGTCGAGGCCACGGATGCGGTCGGGCCAGATCCCTACGGTCGGCCGGCCGGTAACGTTGACGAACGTGTAGGCACGGTCGCCGATATGGATCAGGATCTCCGTCTTGTCCTTCCGCGTGATCTTCAGCCTGTTGTCCGGCGTCGTGACATAGGGGCAATCCTCCAACTTGCCGTTCAGCGTCATCTTGCAGACGCCTGACGGGCTGGTGTCCGGCATGACGATGTCGATATCTATCTTGGAGAAGAATATCTCTCCGCTGAGCTTGGCGCGAAGCTGCTCGATCTCATGGGTGTTTCCACTGCCGAGGCGGGCTCCCGAGACGAACAAACCAATCTTCTCGTGCGGGCGCAGCATCGGATTGATGAATTTGCGTAAATCAGCCATTTTACGATTCTCCATGGACTACAAACGCATTTCGACTCGATATGGAAATATCGAAGACATTATTGCATGATTTCTTGGAGAATTTCCCGAACAATAACATGATATGTTCGATATAGTGAATAAGTACTGGAAAACTCGGCATTAGTATTTTCCGCCTGGTGCGATCAGGCGGTGACGATCATCCCGTCGCGAACCATCACGGGCCAGCGGCGCAGCTTTGCCCCCACACAGGGGCCGCCGACACAGGCGCCGTCCTCGATCCGGTAGAGCGCGCCGTGCCAGCTGCACTGGATATGGCTGCCATCGGGCGTGAGATACGCGTCGAGCCTGTTGCTGAGCGGCAGTGCCAGGTGCGCGCACAGGTCGAGATACCCATGGACCGTCTCGCCCCGGCGCACGACGAAGCCGTGGAAGCGGCCGGCGCGCATCTCGAGCACGAAATTGCGCGCCTTGCCGTCGGGGATGAGGTCGAGCGGGCCGAGGGTCACGTCGGGAGGCGTTTCGGTGAGGCGCTCGCTCACTTCGGCAGCTGCGCCTTCGGGAAACCTGCCCAGGCCGCGTCGTAATCCGGCTGCGCACGGTCCAGCGCATATTGGGTGGGGCGATAGGGCCAGCATGTCTCGACCATGAAGGCCATGGTCCCGTCGATCTTGTGCGGTTTCAGGTCCGCGTTGCTTGCGCCCTGCCAGCTGGTCACGTCGGGGCCGTGCCCGGCCATGAGATTGTGGAGCGACAGGCCGCCGGGAGCGAAGCCCTCTGCCTTGGCGTCATAGGCGCCGGTGATCAGGCCCATCGCCTCGCTCATCACGTTGCGGTGGAACCAGGGCGGGCGGAACGTGTCCTCGGCGACCATCCAGCGTGGCGGGAAGATCACGAAATCGGCATTGGCGCGGCCCGGCACGTCGCTGGGCGAGGTGAGCACCGTGAAGATCGACGGATCCGGATGGTCGAAGCTCACCGTGTTCATCGTGTTGAACCGGGCGAGGTCGTAGCGCCAGGGTGCGAGATTGCCGTGCCAGGCGACCACGTCGAGCGGCGAATGGGGAAGGGTGGTGGTCCAGAGCGCGCCGAGATGCTTCTGGACGATCTCGAAATCCTCGTCGCGATCCTCGAACCAGGCGGCGGGCGTCTCGAAGTCGCGCGGGTTGGCAAGGCCGTTGGCGCCGATCGGGCCCAGGTCGGGCAGGCGGAACAATGCGCCGTGATTCTCGGCGACATAGCCGCGCGCCTCGCCGTCCGGGAGCAGCGCGCGGAAGCGCACGCCGCGCGGCACGAGTGCGACCTGGCCGGGGGCGATGTCGATGCGGCCCAGCTCGGTGAGCAGGGTGAGGCGGCCGGCCTGGGGAATGAAGAGCAGCTCGCCATCCGCGTCGAAGAAGACGCGGGTCTCCATGTCCTTGTTGGCGGCATAGACATGCACCGCCACGCCCTCCAGGTCCGCAGGATCGCGGTTGGCGAGCATGGTGGTCATGCCGTCGATCAGATCGGTGCCCGGCGGCGGAGCCTCGACCGGGTTCCAGCGCAGGCGATTGGGGGGCAGGGGATCGCCAACCGTGCCGGGCGCGAAGTTCCTCGCTCCCCGATAATGGGTGAAGGGCGCATGCTCCGCGGTGGGGCGCAGACGATAGAGCCAGGAGCGGCGGTTCTCGTGCCGGGGCGCGGTGAACGCCGTGCCGGAGAGCTGCTCGGCATACAGTCCGAAGGCGGGCCTTTGCGGGCTGTTGCGCCCCACCGGCAGCGCGCCGGGCACCGCCTCGGTGGAGACATGGTTGCCGAAGCCGGGGAAATAGTCGGTCATCGCATCCTCTCTATGCTCGCCTCCCTGTAGCGCTGCCCATAATAGTGTCAAATGATACTATATGATGCGCGATTGCCTATCAGGGTGCGAACCTAAACTTTGTTGGGCGGCGGCGGAGTAATTCCTACTTCTTTAGTGGGTTTGATTCCGGAGTCGTAACCAATGGCCATCATCAGCGCAGCCGCACCCCGGCGGTTCCAGCTGCCAAGCTTCGGCGTGCAGGTCGCCATCGGTATGGCGGCAGGGCTGGTGCTGGGGCTGGCCGCGCGGGCAATCGGCAGCGACGGCGAGACCGCCAGCGGCCTCGCCCAAGCGTTGCAGACGATCGGGCAGATCTTCGTGCAGCTGCTCAAGGTGCTGGTGCCGCCGCTGGTGTTCACGGCGATCGTCGCCTCGATCGCGGCGCTGCGCGACCTAAACAATGCGGCGCGGCTGGTGGTGCGGACGCTGCTGTGGTTCGCGATTACCGCGGCGATCGCAGTGGCGATCGGCATCGCGCTCGGCCTTGTGCTCCAGCCGGGGCATCACAGCGCCGTGGCCGCCACCGCGGCGGCGGCGCCTTCGAGCACCGGGAGCTGGCTCGATTTCCTGAAGGGGCTGGTGCCGGTGAATTTCCTGGGGCTGGCGGCATCGACCCGGCTGGCGGAGGGTGGGGCCGTTACCGGGCTCTCGTTCAATGTGCTCCAGATCATCGTGCTCGCGGTCGCGATCGGTGCGGCGGCAGTGCGGGCGGGGGAGGCGGGGCATCGCTTCCTCGATTTCAACGCCTCGGCGCTGGCGGTCTTCCGGCTGCTGCTGCGCTGGGTGATCCGGCTGACTCCGATCGGCACTGCGGCGCTGATCGGCGACGCGGTGGTGCGTTATGGCTGGGAGTCGCTGGCGGCGCTCGGCACCTATGCGGGGGCAGTCTATCTTGGGCTCGCCCTGGTGCTGCTCGTCGTCTATCCGGCGCTGCTGGCGGCGCATGGTCTCAGCCCCTTGCGCTTCTTCGCCTCGGCCTGGCCGGCGATCCAGCTCGGCTTCGTTTCGCGTTCCTCGGTCGGCACGCTGCCGGTGACCGAGGACGTGACCGAGCGCGCACTCGGCGTCCCGCGCGCCTATGCCGCCTTCGCGGTGCCGCTGGGCGCCACGACCAAGATGGACGGCTGCGCGGCGATCTATCCGGCGATCTCGGCGATCTTCGTCGCGCAATTCTATGGCATCCCGCTGGGGATCGAGCATTATGCGCTGATCGCCTTCGTCTCGGTGCTGGGATCGGCCGCCACCGCCGGCCTAACCGGCGCGACCGTGATGCTGACGCTCACCCTTTCCACGCTGGGGCTGCCGCTGGACGGCGTGGGGCTGCTGCTCGCGATCGACCCGATCCTCGACATGGGCCGGACCGCGACCAACGTGGCGGGGCAGATGCTGGTGCCGGTGATCGTGGCGAAGCGGGAAGGACTGCTCGACGAGACGCGGTTCCGCGAAGGCGCACGCGAGGCAAGGGGCGAGCCGGCCCTTGCCTGAGGGTTTTGGCCGGGGTGAGCGGCGCGCTACGCGACTGGCGTCGCTCCCCCGGCTTCCTCTCCAAACCGATACCCGTCAGGCGTCGACCTTGATCACGCCGCGGCGGATCTGATCCAGCTCGATGCTCTCGAACAGCGCCTGGAAGTTGCCGTTGCCGAAGCCTTCATTGCCCTTGCGCTGGATGATCTCGAAGAAGATCGGGCCGAACATGTTCTCGGTGAAGATCTGGAGCAGGATGCCTTCGTCGCCGATATTGCCGTCGATCAGGATGCGGTTCCTGCGCAGGCGCTCCAGGTCCTCGCCGTGGCCGGGTACGCGCTTGTCGACCAGCTCGTAATAAGTCTCGATCGTGTCCTGCAGCTTGACGCCGCGGGCGCGCAGGCGCTCGACCGTGTCGTAGATGTCCGGCGTGGTCAGCGCGAGGTGCTGGATGCCCTCGCCCTTATACTCGCGGATGAACTCCTCGATCTGGCTCTTGTCGTCCTGGCTCTCGTTCAGCGGGATGCGGATCGCCTTGTCGGGTGCGATCATCGCCTGGCTGAACAGGCCGGTCGCCTGGCCCTTGATGTCGAAATACTTCTGCTCCTCGAAGCCGAAGAGCGTGCGGTAGAACTCGCTCCACACCCGCATCTGGCCGCGGCGGACATTGTGGGTTAGGTGATCGAGCAGGTCGAGCCCGACATTGTTCTTCGCCTCGGCCTCCCGCCAGCCGGGGAACTCGGCCCAGTTCTCGTAGAGGTCGATGCCGTCCTGGATGAAATAGAGATAGGATCCGCCGATGCCGAGGATGACGGTGTCGTCCTCGTCGGTGCGCTTGGCGCCGTGCTCGAGCGCCCAGGCCATCGCCTTGGCCGGATCGGCGACGCGAAAGGCCATGGCGCTGGCCGAGGGGCCGTGCTCGCCGCGGAAGGCCGCGACGCGGCCGGCCTCGTCGCGGTTGAGCATCAGGTTGATGCGGCCCTGCTTGTAGCGCGTGACGTTCTTGGTCGGGTGCCGGTGCGTCGGCACGAAGCCGAGCATTTCGAACTGCTTCCCCATCGCCTCGGGATCGGGCGAGGTGAATTCGACGAATTCGAAGCCGTTGAGGCCGAGCGGATTGGCAGGATCGGTCATGGGTGCACGCTCCAAGAAGGTAACGCGCGGGCTAGTCCGAAGTGCAGTTAGTGTCAATTGATACTAGTTGCGGTCAGAGTCCTTCGCCACCCACCCAGTGCGCATTGGAGAGGCGCCGGGCGACGCTCCAGGTCTGGGTGCGGATGTCCGGCACCGCGACGATTTCCCAGAAGGCCCCGCGCGTCATCGGACCCAGCGCGTAGAGATTGGCGTTGGGCCGGCCCCTGGCGTTGATCGTCTGGCCCTGATTGTCGACATCGATGCCCAGATGCGCGGCGTCGGGGCGGATGACGCCGCGTGCCGCGAGCTGCTGCAGCAAGGGTTCCTCGGTGCGGTTGAGGTCGCCAAGGGGGCCGGTGCAGTTGACGATGCGCTGGACGAGCATCGCCTCCGCCGTCTCGGCGCCGCGGCGGCGGAGTTTGACCTCGATGCCCCCGGGCTTCTCCTCGAAGCCGAGCGTCTTGCCTGCGATCACTTCGAGCTGGCCGCGCTCGACAACGGCCATCAGCCGGGCATGGACCTCCGGGGCGAGGCGGTGGCGATGCACGTCCCACCAGGGGCGGAGATGGCGCAGGAATCGGCCGCGCTCGGCCTCGCTGGCATTGCCCCACATCGCCTGAGTGAAGGGGCGGAGTTCGTCGACCGCGTTGCGCCAGCCGATTTCCGCGCCGCGCGCACGCACGGCGTGCAGCAACCCGGAGGCAGTGGTGGCGGGGCGCTCGGCCAGCTTCTTCCAGTCGCTGCCCGGCGCATGGGCGCGCGGCAGCAGGCCGCGGCGGGACAGCGCGACGATCTTGCCTTTGAACCCGCGCGCGTCGAGCAGCAGCACGACGTCGATCATCGTCAGGCCGGTGCCGATCACCAGCACGGTATCGTCGGGGCCGAGCCCTTCGGGCACGCTGGCGTCCCAGGGGTCGCCCTTGTAACGCTCCGCGGAGAGCTTCTCGGGATCGAGGCCGGGCGGATCGTGCGGGGGCAGGTTGCCGACCGCGAGCACCGCGGCGTCGGCCTCGATCGTGCCGGTCTTCAGCCGGACCTTCACGCCATCGCCGAATTCCAGGTCCTCGACTTCGTCGCGAACCAGCTTCAGCCGGTCGGGATGCTCGAGCAGCGCGGCGTCGAGCAGCTCGCGGAGATACTCGCCATAGGTGACGCGGGGGATGAAGGCGCTCGGCGCATCCTCCACGCCGCGCGCCTGGAGCCAGCGGACGAAGTGCGAGGGATCGTCAGGGAAGGCGCTCATGTTCGCGGCGCGCACGTTGAGCACATGGCTGGGATGCGCGGCGCCATAGGCGAGGCCCAGGCCCGCCACCGGCGCGCGCTCGATCAGCGTGGCGCGGGGCCCCTCGTGGCGAAGCAGGTTGACCGCCTGCAAGGTGCCGGAGAAACCGGCGCCGATGATTGCGACATGCTCGATCACGTCAGATTTCGTATTCGATCTGCCACTCGGGCTGTTCATAGGCCGGCTTGCGTGCCGCCATGCCGGGCTGGCGGGCGAGCATCTGCCCGTAAAGCCGCTTCACCGCATCGCTGGCGGTGCGGGCGAACAGCGCCGGGACGACGGCATGGACCACACAGGCTGCGCCCCCGACGATCATGGTGAAGCCGAATCGCGCGGCGGTGGCGGCATGCTCGCCATAGCTTTCGCCGACGGCGCGCGGATGGGACAGGAAGATGCGCTCGAACATGGGCGCCCTGTACGCCCCCCGGGCCGCACTGTGAAGTACAGCTTTTGCGATCCCAAGCCTGGCTTTGTTTGCAATGCGACGGCGCATGGCCGAACCTGGGGAAGAGGCGAGCCGGAGAGCACGCGCAGCGACGGGGGTTCCAACCGCGGACGGACTGTGGTTGGTTAGCGCTAACAATATGAGGGGATGACAGCTTGAGCGAGGATGCACGGTCCGACACCCCGTCGGCGCCCTTGGGCGAACATCATACGGCCACCCGCAACGAGAAGATGGTGATCGCGGCATCGTCGCTGGGCACCGTGTTCGAATGGTATGATTTCTATCTCTACGGCCTGCTCGCCACGACGATCTCGGCGCAGTTCTTCGCCGGAGTGAACGACACCACCGCATTCATCTTCGCGCTCGCGGCGTTCGCGGCGGGGTTCGCGGTGCGTCCGTTCGGTGCGCTCGTCTTCGGGCGGATCGGCGACCTGGTGGGGCGCAAGAATACGTTCCTGGTGACGATGGGGATCATGGGCGGATCGACCTTCGCCGTGGGCCTGCTCCCCAATTTCGCCACTGCCGGCGTGGCCGCGCCGATCCTGCTGGTGGCGTTGCGGGTGCTCCAGGGGCTGGCGCTGGGCGGCCAATATGGCGGCGCCGCCACCTATGTCGCCGAGCATGCGCCCAACCATAAGCGCGGGCTCTACACCAGCTGGATCCAGACCACCGCGACGCTCGGCCTGTTCGCCTCGCTGCTTGTCGTGATCGGCACGCGGTCATGGCTGGGCGAGGCGGCGTTCGCGAACTGGGGCTGGCGCGTGCCGTTCCTCGCCTCGATCCTGCTGCTCGGCGTATCGCTCTGGGTGCGGCTCCAGCTCAACGAGAGCCCGGTCTATGCCCGGATGAAGGCGAGCGGCAACACGTCCAAGGCGCCGCTCACCGAGGCGTTCCTGCGCTGGGGCAACCTGCGCATCGTCCTCATCGCGCTGTTCGGTGCGGTCGTGGGGCAGGCGGTTGTGTGGTACACGGGGCAATTCTACGCGCTGTTCTTCCTCGAGAAGACGCTGAAGGTCGACGGGATGACCGCGAACGTCCTGATCGCCATCGCGCTGGCGCTGGGCACGCCCTTCTTCGTGTTCTTCGGCTGGCTCTCGGACAAGATCGGGCGCAAGCCGATCATCCTGGCCGGATGCCTGCTCGCCTCGATCAGCTATTTCCCGCTGTTCCATGCGCTGACCCAGGCGGCGAACCCCGCGCTGGCCGAGGCGCAGGCGCGGGCGCCGGTGGTCGTCTCCACGCTCAATGCGCATTGCTCCTTCCAGTTCGATCCGATCGGCAAGAACAAGTTCGATGCGAGTGGTTGCGATGTCGCCAAATCCTATCTCGCCAAGGCTGGCGTTCCCTATGAGCATGAAGTCCTCCGCCTGTCGGACGATGTGACGATGTCGCCAGTGCCGGAGGATCAGGTCGAGGTGGCGATCGGCGGGAGCAAGGTCACTGCGCCGACCGCACTTGCCGGCATGGGCACGGGTGCCCGCAAGGCAGCGATCGCTGCCTTCCAGAAGGACCTCCAGGCCGCGCTCGCCGCTGCCCGCTACCCTGCCAAGGCGGACGATGCTCGGATCGACAAGCCGCTGGTGGTGGCGATCCTGTTCGCGCTCGTGCTGCTGGTGACCATGGTCTATGGCCCGATCGCGGCGATGCTGGTCGAGCTCTTCCCCAGCCGCATCCGCTATACGTCGATGAGCCTGCCCTATCATCTCGGCAATGGCTGGTTCGGCGGCTTCCTGCCCGCCACCGCCTTCGCGATGGTGGCGGCGACGGGGGACATCTATTACGGCCTCTGGTATCCGGTGGTGGCTGCGGCCGCGACGCTTGTCATCGGCCTGTTGCTGCTCCCCGAAACCTTCCGGCGGAAGATCGAGGAATGACCGTCGAAACCGTGCGCGCCTGGCTTGCCGAACATGCGCCGGATCTTGTCCTGATCGAGCAGGCGGCGAGCACCGCCACGGTGGCGGAGGCGGCGGCGACGCTCGGGGTCGAGCCCGGGCGCATCGCCAAGACGCTGGCGCTGCGGGTGGGCGATGCTGTCGTGCTCGTCGTCGCGCGTGGCGATGCGCGGCTCGACAATCCCAGGATCAAGGCCGAGTTCGCCGGCCGCGCCTCGATGCTCGGCGCCGAAGAGGCGGAGGCGCTGACCGGTCATCCGGTGGGCGGGGTCTGCCCCTTCGGGCTGGCAACTCCGCTGCCGGTCTATTGCGATGTCTCGATCCGGGGATTCGCGACGGTGTTTCCGGCGGCGGGCTCGCGCACCGCATCGGTGGAAATCGCGCCCGAACGCCTGGCGGCGCTGGTTTCGCGGCGTTGGGTGGACGTATGCAAGCCGGGGTGAGCAAATGCGCTTGACCCGCCGCGCAACCTTCCCTAACGGACCGCCTCCACGCTTCGGCATGGCCCCTTCGTCTAGCGGTTAGGACGCGGCCCTTTCACGGCTGAAACACGGGTTCGATTCCCGTAGGGGTCACCATCCGCCGCTCGCGGCGTGGTCTTCCACATCGATTGGCGTTCGCCGACGGCAGCAGGGGCTAGTCCGCCCAGGCCGCGTCTTCGACGTGCAGCTCGGCCGCGGGGCGGGAGCCCCAATCGTCGATCCTGGCACGGCCGGCGAGCCAGAGCTTGCGGTGGCGCGGGGCGGAGAGCAGCGCCTGGCCCAGCTCGGTATCGGCCTGTCGGAAGGCGACGGCCTTGATGCTGCGCCCGTCCGGCCCCGCCACGATCAGCCGCACATGCCCGCCCGTGCCGACCACATCGGCCTTGATCACCGTCACCGGCCCCGCCGCCACGCGCGGCGCCGGCCAGCCCATGCCATAGGGGCCGCCGGCCTCCATCGCGTTGACGAGCTCGGGGCAGACGCCGCCCGGGGCCACCACCGCGTCGAGCAGCAGCGCGCGCTCGCCCATCGCCTGGGTGACGCGTTCGGAAAGCCGCTCCTTGAGGAACTCGGCAAAGCTATCGAGCCGCTCGGCATCGATCGTCACGCCGCAGGCCATGGCGTGGCCGCCCCCCGCCCTGAGCAGCCCCGCATCCTTGGCGGCGAGCACCGCGGCGCCCAGATCGACGCCGGGGATCGAGCGGCCCGAACCCTTGCCGATACCATCCTCGTCGAGCGCGATCACGATCGCCGGCCGGCCGAGCTTCTCCTTGAGCCGCCCCGCGACAATGCCGATCACGCCGGCATGCCAGCCCTTGCTCGCAATCACCGCGACCGCGTGGTTCGCCTTGCGCAGGCTGAGCTCTTCCGCCTCGGCCTGCACGCCGGCCTCGATCGCGCGGCGCTCCTCGTTGAGCTGGTTCAGTTCCTCCGCGATCGTCCGTGCTTCCTCGGGATCGCGGGTGGTGAGGAGGCGCACGCCCAGGTCCGAGCGGCCGACGCGCCCGCCGGCATTGATCCGGGGGCCGAGCGCGAAGCCCAGGTCGGTCGCGGTCGGCGCGCGGGTGAGGCGCGAGGCCTCGATCAGCGCATTCAGCCCGATGTTGCGCCGCTGCGCCATCACCTTGAGGCCCTGGGCGACGAAGGCGCGGTTGAGCCCCTTCAGCGCCGCCACGTCGGCGACGGTGCCGAGCGCGACGATATCGAGCAGGTCGAGCAATTTGGGTTCGGCCCGGCTCGCGAAATAGCCGCGCCCGCGCAGCGTACGGATCAGGGCCGCGCCGAGCAGCCAGGCGACGCCGACCGCCGCGAGGTGGCCATGCGCCGCGCCCTCGGTCTCGTCGAGCCGGTTGGGGTTCACCAGCGCGAGCGCCTGCGGAAGCTCGGTGGTGCATTTGTGATGGTCGACGACGATCACCTCGGCGCCGGCGGCCTTCGCCATCTCCAGCGCCTCGAAGGCCTGGGCGCCGCAGTCGACGGTGACGATCAGGCTGGCGCCTTCGTGCTTGAGCCGCACCAGCGCCTCGCCCGAGGGGCCATAGCCCTCCATCAGCCGGTCGGGAATATAGGGGCGCGCCTCGAGGCCCAAATCCCGCAGAAGCAATATGAGCAATGCCGCGGAAGTAGCGCCATCCACGTCGTAATCGCCGAAGATCGCAACCTGTTCGCGCTGCTCGACAGCATCGGCGAGCCGCGCGGCGGCCTTGTCCATGTCCCGGAAGATCGAGGGGTCGGGCATGAAGGCGCGGATGCTGGGCGCCTTGTGCATGTCGAGTTCCTCGCGCGCCACGCCGCGGGCGATCAGCAATTGCGTCACCAGGTCGTCCGGCACCAGCCCGCCGCGCGAATCGGCGGCGAGCCCGCGCCAGTGCCAGGGCTGGCCGGTGATCGAGCGCTGGATGTTGAGGACTGCGGACATCGGAACAGCTATGGAACAGGGGCGGGGGCCTGTCCATTCCTCCGCCGTTTCGCTCCGGGCGGGTTATTCCGTCAGGGTCGACACTTGCTGGTGCAGGCGCCGGGCATAGGCCCTTGCGAACGCATCATGGACGCGGGCGACGCCGGGATCGACGGTGGTGCGCGCCTTCTCCGCGCTCAGGCGCTGGCGGTATTCGAGATATTCTCGGTCGTTCTGCGATGACATGGGGAAGCTCCGGCTTCAAGCGGCAGCTTTCCAGTTGCTGTCGGTTCGCGCCTTGCTCGGGGTGTCGGGCGCCAATATTTTGTAGTTACATGGTTTTTTCTGCGGTGGCGAGCGAATAGCGGCATTGCGGGTTCGGTTCGTCGCATTTCCCGCACGCCCTCGTTCAGGCTCGTTCGGGGCCCGCGAAACCGCCGGGCTGGCGCTTCCGCCAATCCGCGCCTACATCGCATCGCCTTATGGCCCGTCCGCGTCCCGCCCAAGAGAAAGTGAAGACCGTCGCCGAGAACCGGCGCGCGCGGTTCGATTATTTCATCGAGCAGACCTATGAGGCCGGCATCGCGCTCACCGGCACCGAGGTGAAGTCGCTGCGCTTCGGCGAGGGCTCGATCGCCGAGGCCTATGCCGAAGTGAACGACGGCGGCGTCTGGCTGGTCAATTCGAACATCCCCGAGTTCAGCCACGGCAATCGGTTCAACCACGAGCCCAAGCGCCCCCGTAAATTGCTCCTTCATGAGCGGGAGATAAACAAGCTCCATGGCGCGGTGGCGCGCGAAGGGATGACCCTCGTGCCGCTGTCCATCTATTTCAACGGGCGAGGCCGCGCGAAGGTCGAGCTGGCGCTGGCGAAGGGCAAGAAGACGCATGACAAGCGCGACTCGATCAAGGAGCGGGACTGGAAGCGGGAGCAGGGGCGACTGCTCCGCGACCGTGGTTGATCCCGCGCCCGCTTCGGGCAAGTCGCGTTTCCGCCGCTGGCTCGACAAGGCGACGCCCAGCCGCGAATCGGTCGAGAGCAATCGCTGGCTCCGCCCGGTCGCGAACCGGGTGATGCACAGCTCGCTTTGGCGATTCACGCGCCGCTCGGTGCCGCGCGGCGTGGCGCTGGGCGTGGTGACCGGCGTGTTGGTGCCGATGGGGCAGATTCCCGCCTCGGCCGTGCTCGCGCTCCCGCTGCGCGCCAATATCCCGGCGGCCGCCGCGACCACCTTCATCACCAATCCCTTCACGACGCCGCCGCTCTGGGTGGCGGCCTATTGGCTGGGCAGCTGGATGATCGGCCCCGGCGCGGCGATCGAGAAGGCGCAGGTGATCGAGCGGAGCTGGAGCGACTGGCTGGTCCACCAGGCCGGCCCGGCGACGCTCACCGGCCTGGTCACCATCACCGGCGCGCTTGCCCTGGTCGGCTATTTCGGCACCGCGCTGGCGTGGCGTCTGTGGATCGCCCGCAAATGGAAGCGGCGCGCCGATGCCCGGGCCGCGCGCGGCGGAGGACCCGTCATCACGGCGTAATAATGTTACGTTCGCCCGATTGACGGAGCCCATCGACGGTCTAAGACAGCCCGATCAACCATCGGGGGTTCCCATGCGCCTGTCGCTCCTCACCACCAGTTTCCTCGCCGCGCCCGTGCTGCTTGCCGGCTGCGCGCACAATGCCCCGCTGCCGGCCGTGCCGGTCGAGGCCGCGCCCGTCACCGAGCCCGATCCGGCGCCGCAGCCCGAAAAGCCCAAGCCGGTCTACGGCAGCTATGGCTTCGACACCGCCGGCATGGACCCCGCGATCAAGCCGGGCGACGATTTCTACAACTATGCCAATGGCGCCTGGGCGAAGAACACGCCGATCCCGGCCGACAAGTCGAACTATGGTTCGTTCAACATCCTGGACGACAACGCCAAGAAGCAGACGCACGAGATCCTCGATGCGGCGAAGGCCGATCCGAACTCGAAGATCGGCACTGCCTATGCCACTTATCTCGACACCGCGGCGATCGACGGCAAGGGCCTGGCGCCGGCCAAGCCGTGGCTCGACCAGATCAAGGCGCTGACCTCCAAGGCCGGCTATCCCGCGCTCGCCGCCGCCGCGCGCCGCAGCGGCGTGGGCGTGCCCTTCGCCACCTATGTCGGCCAGGACGACAAGGAGCCGGAAGTCTATGCGCTGAGCCTCTACCAGGCCGGGCTGGGCATGCCCGACCGCGACTATTACCTCTCGAAGGACGCCAAGTTCGTCGAGACCAAGGCGGCCTATCTCAAGCATCTTGCCAACGTGCTGACGCTCGCCGGCGAGCCCAACGCCGCGGCACGCGCCCAGGCGATCGTCGATTTCGAGACGAAGATCGCCGGGGTGCAGTGGACTCGCGTCGAGAGCCGCGACGCGACCAAGACCTATAACAAGATGACGGTCGCCCAGCTGCAGAAGTCGGCGCCGGGCTTCGACTTCAAGGCCTTTTTCGCCGCCGGCAAGACGCCGGTGGAAAATGTGATCGTCGGCCAGCCCAGCGCGGTTACGGGCATCGCCCGCCTGATCCAGCAGGCGCCGCTGGCGGTGCTGAAGGACCAGCTGCTGGTCCGCACGCTCGACAATTTCGCCGATGTGCTGCCGAGCGCTTTCGACAAGGAGCAGTTCGCCTTTTACGGCACCACCCTGTCGGGCACGCCGGAGCAGGAGGAGCGCTGGAAGCGCGCGGTGGACTTCACCACCGGCGCGCTCTCCGACGACGTCAGCCAAGTCTATGTCGCCAAATATTTCCCGCCCGAGACCAAGGCGGCTGCCGACCAGCTGGTGAAGAACGTGATCGCGGCGATGGACCGCCGGATCGACAAGCTCGAATGGATGGCGCCGGAGACCAAGGTGAAGGCGCATGAGAAGCTCGCCGCCTTCAAGCCGAAGATCGGCTATCCGGATCATTGGCAGGACTATTCGGCGCTGACGATCACGCCTGGCGACGCATTCGGCAACAATGTGCGCGCCAACAACTGGCAGTATGACGACAATGTCTCCAAGCTCGGCCAGCCGATCCGCCGCTGGGAATGGGGCATGACGCCGATGACGATCAACGCCTATGCCAATTTCGGCATGGTCGAGATCGTCTTCCCCGCCGCGATCCTGCAGCCGCCCTTCTTCGATCCCAACGCCGATCCGGCAGTCAATTATGGCGGCATCGGCGCGGTGATCGGCCATGAGCTGAGCCACCATTTCGACGACCAGGGCGCCAAGTACGACAAGGAAGGCCGCCTGACCGACTGGTGGACTCCAGCGGACGTCAAGGCGTTCAAGGCGCGCACCGACGCGCTGGTCGCCCAGTACGACCAGTATGAGCCGCTGCCCGGCATGCATGTGAAGGGCGCGCTGACGCTCGGCGAGAATGTGGCCGACCTGGCCGGCCTTACCGTCGCCTATGACGCGTACAAGGCTTCGCTGAACGGCCAGGCGGCGCCGGTGCTCGACGGCACCACCGGCGACCAGCGCTTCTACCAGGGCTGGGCGCAGGTGTGGCGCCGCAACTATCGCGAGGCGAATCTGCGCCAGCGCCTGCTTACCGATCCGCACTCGCCTTCGCAGCAGCGTGCCTGGGTCGTGCGCAACCTCGATCCCTGGTACGGGGCCTACAACCCCGATCCGGCAACCAAGCTGTTCCTGACGCCCGACAAGCGCGTCCGGATCTGGTGATCCGATTTCTCCCTCTCCCCCGTTCGGGGAGAGGGAGATTCGCTTGACCCACGCCCTGCGACCGAACATCGGTGGCGCATGGCCACGTTGCCCGCCCATAGCCCCATTTCGACGTCCCGCCGCTGGCTGCCCTTCGCGGCGGCGATCCTGGCCGGGTTCCTCGCGGGCGCGGTGATCCTGCTCACCTTGAACGACCGCGCGGTCGCGGTCGGCTTCGTCGCGGCGGGGCTGCTTGCCGCAGGCGGGCTCTGGGGCGCGCGCAAGCTCTTCCATGCGGATATCGCCGGCGAGGCCCCGGTCGACTGGTCGGTCGCCCAGGCGCTCGCTGCGGCCAGCGACGACGCGCTGGCGGTCACCGACCGTGCCGGACGCCTGGTCTGCGCCAACAGCCGCTTCGAGGCATTGTTCGCCGGCTGGCCGACACCGCCTAATCTCCCGATCAGCGACGCCGCCGTCGCCGCGCTCGGCACTGCGGCGCGAACTGCCTGGCGCGACGGCGAGGCGCGCGAAGACGGCATTCAGGTGTTCGGCGCTCCCGTATCGGCCCGCGTCCAGCGGGTGGGCGAGGAATCGCTCGTCTGGCGCTTCATTGGCGTGCAGGCGCTCGACCTCGCCAGCCAGGTCCAGGCGCTGATCGACGGCCATACCGGCGACCGGCTGGGCTCGGCCGGCATCATGGCCGCGATGGTGTCGCCAGAGGGCCGGGTGCGCAGTGCCAACCGCGTGTTCCGCCTGCGCGCCATGGGCAGCCCGGACGCCGCCGCCGAGGGGCGCGACTTCGCCCGCTTCCTGATCACCGATTCCATGGGGCTGGTCCGTTTCGAGCGCGAGGGGCTTGAGGGCAATCCGCTCCGCGTGCTGCAGATCCCCTTCCTCGACGGCGAGGAGGCGCCGCTGCTCGTGGCGCTGCTCGACGAGGAGCAGGGCAATCTGCCGACGCCGGCGATCGGCGCCAGCGCCGGCGCGCATGTCCGCTCGCTGATCGCGCTGCTGCCGCTCGGACTTGCCCTGGTCGATCGCGACGGCCGCTTCGCCAGCATGAACGATGCGTTCGTTCGGGCCACGCGCGTCAATGCCGCGGCGCCGCCGCTCTATCCGGGCGACCTGGTGGTGCGCGAGGACAAGGCCGCGCTCGCCGACGCCGTTCGCCGCTTTGCCGGCGGGGCGCCGCAATCGGCCGAGATGACCGTGCGCATGGCCGATGCGCCCGAGGAGCCGGTCTCGATCGGAATCGCCGGCGCGCGCGGGCTGGGCGAAGCCGCCGTGCTGATCAGCCTCAAGGATTCGGGCGAGGAATCAAAGCTCAAGCGCCAGGTCGCACAGGCTACCAAGATGCAGGCGGTGGGGCAGCTCGCGGGCGGCGTCGCGCATGATTTCAACAATATCCTGACCGCGATCATCGGGCATTGCGATTTGATGCTGATGCGCCATTCGCCTGGCGATAGCGACTATGACGACATTCAGCAGATACGCGCCAATTCGAACCGTGCCGCCTCGCTGACCCGCCAACTGCTCGCCTTCTCGCGCCAGCAGACGCTGCGCCCGCAATTGCTCCAGCTGCCCGACGTCATCTCCGAAGTCTCGAACCTGTTGAAGCGGCTGCTCGGCGAGACCGTGCGGCTCGAAGTCAAGCATGGCCGCAACCTGGGCCCGGTACGCGCCGACCCGGGCCAGCTCGAGCAGGTGGTGGTCAATCTCGCGGTCAATGCGCGCGACGCGATGCTTTCGCAGAATCCCAATGGCGGCGGCACGCTCACCATCGAGACGATGGCGGTGCCGGCCGCCGATGTGCGCCGGATGGACGACGACGTGCTGCCGGTCGGCGACTATACCGCGCTGCGCATCGCCGATACCGGCACCGGCATCCCGAGCGAGATCCTCGCCAAGATCTGGGAGCCGTTCTTCACCACCAAGGAAGTGGGCAAGGGCACCGGCCTGGGCCTTTCCACCGTCTATGGCATCATCAAGCAATCGGGCGGATTCATCTTCGCCGAGAACGTGCCCGGCGGCGGGGCGGAGTTCACCATCTACCTGCCGGTCCACGCCGCGACCGAGGCGCCGGTCGTCGCCAAGCTGCCCGGGCCCAAGGAGAAGCCCGCCGATACCTGGGGCACCGGCACGATCCTGGTGGTCGAGGACGAGGACATGGTCCGCGCCATCGCCGAGCGCGCGCTCGCCCGCCAGGGCTATACCGTGGTCACCGCGGACAATGGCGAGGCGGCGCTGGAGCTGATCGAGACGATCGACCGGCCCGACCTGCTCATCTCCGATGTGGTCATGCCGGTGATGGACGGCCCGACGATGGCGCGCCGGATCCGCGCCAAATATCCCGATCTGCCGATCCTGTTCATGTCGGGCTATGCCGAAGAACAGCTGCGCAAGTCGATTGATCTGGAGCAAGTCGCCTTCCTGCCGAAGCCCTTTTCGGTTCAGCAACTTGCCGAAGCCGCGCGCGATGTGCTTTCGCCCAAATAAATACTTGGCGTATCGTGATTTTCCTGCGATGGGAGCGGCCATGCCGGGGCCCCAGAAAATCCTGATCGTTGAAGACGAGCCGCTCATTGCGATGATGCTCGAGGACTTTCTCGATGCGCTCGATCGCCTCGTCGCCGGCACGGCGGACAGCGTCGCCTCGGCCCTCGAGCTGGTCGAGGCCGGCGGCATCGACGCGGCCATCATGGACGTGAACCTGCGCGGCGGCGAAACCAGCTGGCCGATCGCCGATGCGCTGGCTGCGCGGGGCATCCCCTTCGTGCTCGCCACCGGTGGGGCGGGGGACATGATCGCGGAAGCCTATCGCGACCGTCCCGTGCTCTCCAAGCCGTTCACGATGGACAGCGTCGAAAAGGTGCTCGACAGCCTCGTCGCGGCGGACTGAGCGCAGGCTTTCCCCTTCTTTCTTTGCCGCACCGTAGCGCGGACCTAGTCGATCAGGCGCACGGGGTCCCCGAGCCGGATCAGCCCCGGCCGCGCCGGCCCGGCATAGATGCCGTATCTGTTGCCGAAGTCCTGTGCGACGGTGCGCAGCACGCGTGGCGCCTTCGCACCGGTCTCCGGATCGATCGTCACGATCACGCAGCGCGCGATCGGATCGGCGCATTGCAGCACCGCGCCGTGTTCCTCGTCGCCGAACGCCAATCGCCGGCCCCGCCATTCGGCGGCGGGCACATCGCTCTCCACGATCACGTTGATCCGGAAGCGCATGATGTCGAGCGCGCCGCCATGCGCCGCCTCCAGCGCGGCATGGCCGGCGCTGGTCTGGATCGAGACCGGCATCGAATCATAGATGCCCCGCGCTACCTGGATCAATGCGGCGGGTTCGCCCGCGGCGGCTTCCAGCTGCGCCTTGAGCAGCGGATCGCGGAGCGGGACCGTCGTGCCGTCGGGCATCTCGACCGTCACCGCGCTGGTCTTGGGCCGTGCCGGGTCGTCGAAGCGAGCCCGGTGGAGGAGCATTGCCGGCACCTCGCGCGCGGTGAGCCAGGGAAAGCGCGTGCCGTTGGCCGCACGGACGAACGCATATTGCCGGTCGCCCTCGATTCCCTGCCAGTCGAGTTCCGCCACGTCGAGTCGTTCCCCGGCCATCGACTTGACTGGAAAGCGGTTGAGCGCACGGACATGGCCGACGATGCGGGTCATTCCGCCCGGCTAGCGGGCACGAGACGGAAGGGCAATCGCGGCCTTGCGGGGAGGTGGAACGATTATGGAACAAAAAATCCCGTTCCGCTCTTGTTCTTGGAGAACAAACGCGATACACGGCCTCCAACACAGGTTGAAGGCGCAAGCCAAACCTTCTAGCGACGGGGACTTCCAATGGCAGCTTCGCTCAAGGTGATTGACGGCAACATGGCGATTTCTTCGGACAAGCAGAAGGCGCTCGACGCCGCCCTCGCACAGATCGACCGCGCATTCGGCAAGGGGTCGGCGATGAAGCTCGGCTCCAAGGAGGCGATGCAGGTCGAGGCGATCTCGACCGGGTCGCTCGGGCTCGACATTGCGCTCGGCGTGGGCGGATTGCCCCGCGGCCGCGTGATCGAAGTCTATGGGCCGGAAAGCTCGGGCAAGACCACGCTGGCGCTGCACGTGATCGCCGAAGCGCAGAAGAATGGCGGCGTCGCGGCGTTCGTCGATGCGGAGCATGCGCTGGATCCGGTCTATGCCAAGAAGCTGGGCGTCAATATCGACGAACTGATCGTCTCGCAGCCCGATACCGGCGAGCAGGCGCTCGAAATCACCGATACGCTGGTCCGCTCGAACGCGATCGACGTGCTGGTGGTCGATTCGGTCGCCGCGCTGGTGCCGCGCGCCGAGATCGAGGGCGAGATGGGCGACAGCCATGTCGGGCTTCAGGCGCGGCTGATGTCGCAGTCGCTGCGCAAGCTGACCGGCTCGATCAGCCGCTCGCGCTGCATGGTGATCTTCATCAACCAGCTGCGCATGAAAATCGGCGTGATGTACGGCAATCCGGAGACCACGACGGGCGGCAATGCGCTGAAATTCTATGCCTCGGTCCGCCTCGACATCCGCCGCACCGGCCAGATCAAGGACCGCGAGGACATCATCGGCAACACCACGCGCGTGAAGGTGGTGAAGAACAAGGTGGCGCCCCCGTTCAAGCAGGTCGAGTTCGACATCATGTACGGCGAAGGCATCTCCAAGATCGGCGAGATCCTCGATCTCGGCGTCAAGGCGGGGCTGGTCGAGAAGTCGGGCGCCTGGTTCTCGTACGACAGCGTTCGCATCGGCCAGGGGCGCGAGAACGCCAAGAACTTCCTCAAGGAGAATGGCGAATTGCGCGAGCGCCTCGAGGCCGCGATCCGGGCGCGTACCGAAAAGGTTGCCGAAGGCCTGATGACCGGGCCCGACGCCGATGACGGCGACGACGACCTTTGATCCATACAGGCCGCGCCCGCGCGTGATGCGTGCGGCGGCGGTCACGGGCTGAGACCCATGGGAAGACCCGGCGCGTTGCCCCGCGCCGGGTCTTTCGCGTTCGGGCGGAGCGCGCGATTCCCTGCATGCGCGACCTTCGCCATTCCCCGCGCCTGCGGAGGGGCGCGGATATCCCGCGATGCCGGTTTCCCGATCCGTCGCGGGCGCTATAGTCGCCGGCGATGAAGGCGGTATTCGATCCCGATCGCGTGCTGGCTGGCGGCCTTGCCGCCATCCGCGACCAGTTCCACGTTCCGCACGCCTTTCCTCCGGACGTGATCGCCGCCGCCGAGGCCGCGGCGTCGCGCACGCCGGCAGGGCATGTCGATCGGACCGGGCTTCCCCTGGTCACGCTCGACCCGGCAAGCTCGACCGACCTTGACCAGGCCTTTGCGATCGAGGCCAGCGGCGGCGACCTGCTGTTGCGCTATGCGATCGCCGATGTCGCCTGGTTCGTCGACGATGACGACCCGATCGACCGCGAGGCGTGGCGGCGCGGCGCGACGCTGTACCTGCCCGATGGAAAGGCCGGGCTCTATCCGCCGGTGCTGAGCGAAGGAGCGGCCAGCCTGTTGCCCGACGGCCCGCGCCCGGCGGTGCTCTTCACGGTGCGGGTGGCGCCCGATGGCGAGGCCCGGCTGGAAGCGGCGGAACGGGCGCTGGTCAGGAGCCGCGCCAAACTCGCCTATGAGACAGCGGGCGATGCGGATCTACCCCCGCAATTCGCCGAACTTGCCCGCCGTATCGCCCTTGCCGAGGCCCGCCGCGGCGCTGCCAGGGTCGATCCGCCCGAGCAGGAAGTCGTGCGCCGCCCCGATGGCGGCTATGCGCTCGCCTTTCGCGCGCGCCATGCGTCGGAGGCCCGCAATGCGGCCTTGTCGCTCGCGACCAATCTGGCCATCGCCGAGTTGCTGCAGGCGCATCATACCGGCCTGTTCCGGGTGATGGCCGAGCCCGATGCGCCGGCCATATCGCGCCTGCGGAACACTGCGCGCGCGCTCGGCATCGCCTGGCCCGAGGCGCAATCGCTCGTCGCGTTCCGTACCGGCCTGGATCCGGCCGATCCGCACCAGGCGGCGCTGATGCTCGCGATCCGCCGGGCGGGGCAGGGCGCCAGCTATGCCCCGTGGCGCGCGGGAACGTCGCCATGGCACGCCGCCGTCGCGGCGCCCTATGTCCATGCCACCGCGCCGCTTCGGCGGCTGGCCGATCGCTATGTCATCCGCGCGGCGCTGGCGGTCATGGCGGGCCAGCCCGTGCCGCCGGTGGTCGGCCAGGCCTTCGAGCGGCTGCCCAAGGTGATGGGGCGTGCCGATGCGGTGAGCGGGCAGATCGATCGCGCGGTCGTCGACCTGGCCGAAGCGGTGATGCTCGCCGGGCGCGAGGGCGAGGAATTCGCGGCGATCGTTACCGACGTGGATGTGCGCGGCGCGCGGATGCAACTCGCCGACCTGCCCATAGTCACGCGGATCGACGCACCCGGCGCCGCGCCGGGGACGCCGCTGCGCGTGCGGCTGGTCGATGCCGACCCGGCGGATCGCGCCGTCCGTTTCGAAGCGATCGGAGCGGTGCCGTGACGACCATGCCCGCCGATCCCGGCGATGTGGCGGCGACCGAAGCGCAGCTCGAAGGCTTCATCGCGCGTTTCACCCCGGAGATCGCGAACCGTGTTCGCGCCGCGCGGGCGGTGTTGCGCGAACGGCTGCCGGGCGCGACCGAGCTGGTCTACGACAATTACAACGCGCTGGCGATCGGCTATGGTGCTGGCGGGAAGACCTCGGACGCAGTGTTCAGCCTTGCGGTCTACCCGCGCAACCTATTGCTCTATTTCCTCCCCGGTGTCGGATTGCCCGATCCCGAGGGGCTCCTCCAGGGCGAGGGGCGCCTGGGGCGCTATGTCTGCCTCAGGGAGGTGGCGCTGCTCGACGCGCCGGCGGTGATCGCGCTCATCGCGGCCGCGCTCGACCGGGCAAGGCGCCCCTTGCCTCCGGAGGGCGGGCGGACCATCGTCAAGTCGATATCGGCCCGGCAACGCCCGCGCCGCCCAGCCGGAGACGCCGCATGACGATCATCGTCCATCATCTCGAGAATTCCCGCTCGCAGCGCGTGCTCTGGCTGCTGGAGGAACTGGGGCTGCCCTATGAGGTCCGCCGCTATCGGCGCGACAAGGCGACGATGCTGGCGCCCCTCGAGCTTCGCCGCGTCCATCCGCTCGGCAAGTCGCCGGTGATCGAGCATGCGGGCAACATCGTCGCCGAGACGGGGGCGATCGTGGAGTATCTGGTCGAGCTGGCCGATGGCCGGCTCGGCATGCCCGGGCATCGCGAGGACGCGCTGCGCTATCGCCATTTCCTGCATTATGCCGAGGGGTCGCTGATGCCGCCGCTCTTCACCAAGCTGGTGCTCAGCCGCGTGCCGCTGCTCGGCAAGGTGGCGCAGAAGAAGTTCCAGCCGATGGTCGACGTCCATCTCGACTATGTCGAGGGCGAGCTGGCGGCGCGGCCCTGGTTCGCCGGCCCCGAATTCACCGCCGCCGACGTGATGATGAGCTTTCCGCTCGAAGCCGCGGTGAGCCGGGCCAATGCGACGGAAGGCCGCCCGCACATCGCGGCGTGGATCGAGAAAGTCCATGCCCGCCCGGCCTATAAGGCGGCCCTGGCCGCCGGCGGCCCCTATGCCTATGCCTGAACCTCTCCGCCCGGCCCGGCCCGGCAGCGCCCGGCCGGTGGCGGTCAGACCAGGGCGAAGCCGGTTGCGGCGTTGATGAAGTCCTTCACCGCGTCGACGATCGCGTTGATCGCATTCTGCACCAGCACCAGCGTCATGCTGGTCATCGCGACGATCACCGAAACGGCGGCGCGGATCTGCATGTCGAACAGGATCTCGGCGCCCCGCAATGTGTATTGCGCGTGGTTCTCGGCGATCGCCTCGACCTGGATGGCGATCTTCTTGAGCTCGGGGATGGCATAGCTCTCCATCTCTGCCCAGATGCCGCCCGCCAGCCCGCGCCCCGCGACGGTCATCCGGTCGACGAGTCCGTTCACGTCCACCTGCATCGCCTTCTCCTATCGGTTCACTTGCTTGGCGCGCTGCACGGCCATCGCCGCGCGCAGGGTGGCGCCCAGCCCGCCGTCGAGCAGCGGGCCGACGGCGGCGGCGGGAATGCCCAGCGCACCTTCCGCCTGATGGAAGGCGCGCAGATCGTGGAATTGCTGCTGGAGCAGCTGCATCAGCACCACGTCGCAATCGCCCTGGGGCGGGGTGCCGATCTTCCCGCCGACCGCGGGCGGCAGGTCCGCGGCCGCCAGCGCCCGGGCCATCGCCTGGGTGGAGGGGCAAGTGTCCAGCACCCGGTTCGCCTGCGCCCGGGCGACGAGCAGCGCCAACCGGCCTTCCATATTATCGTAGAAGTCGGTGTTCTGGGCATAGGCGCCGGCGGGCTGGCCGGCATTGGTCACCATCTTCGCGACGAAGCTGGTCGTGTCCTGCAGCACCGATCCGAGCTCGGTATCGGTCGCCGCATCATAGGGAGCGGCGAGCTGGACATGCGTGCAGCCGGCCAGCGCCACGGCGAGCATCAGCATCGCGGCAAGCCGCCGCAAATCCCGTCCGAACCGTGTCAAGGCGCGCATGAAAGTCTCCCCGGGGGGAGACTTTCATCTTCGCGCGGGAAAGTCCAACGGCGATGGTGCCGCCGCGGACCGGCGCTCAGTGGCGGCCATAGTCCTGGAAGCTCTCCGTCTCGGTCGCCGGCCCCTGGACCGGCGGGACGAGCGGCTCGATCGGTTGCGGCGCGTCGAGCTTGCCCTCCCAGCGCGCCACCACCACGCTGGCCACGGCATTGCCGATCACATTGGTCGCGGTGCGGCCCATGTCGAGGAAATGGTCGACCGCGAGGATCAGCAGCACGCCCGCCTCGGGGATGTTGAAATGGCTGAGCGTGCCGGTGATCACCACCAGGCTGGCGCGCGGCACGCCGGCAATGCCCTTGCTGGTGACCATCAGGATCAGCAGCATCTGGATCATCGTCATCCAGTCGAGATGGATACCATAGGCCTGGGCGATGAAGATGGACGCGAACGTCATGTACATCATCGAGCCGTCGAGATTGAACGAATAGCCGAGCGGCAGCACGAAGCTGGCGATGCGCGGCGGCACGCCGAACCGGTCGAGCGCGTCGAGCGTGCGCGGATAGGCCGCCTCGGACGAGGCGGTCGAGAAGCCGAGCAGGATCGGATCGCGCAGGTAGCGCAGCAGCGTGCGCGTGCGCGGGCCGACGATCAGGAAGCAGGCGCCGAGGAGCGTCGCCCAGAGCGCGAACAGGCCCAGATAGAAGCTGCCCATGAAGAAGGCGAGGTCGCCGACCACGCCGATGCCCTTGGTCGCCAGCGCCTTCGCCACTGCACAGAACACCGCGACCGGGGCGAAGAGCATCACATAGCCGGTGACGGTGAGCATCACCTGCACCAGCGCCTCGAGCCCGCGGACGAGCGGTGCGCCCTTCTCGCCGATGGCGGCGAGGCCGACGCCGAAGAACAGCGAGAAGATGACGAGCTGGAGGATGTCGTTGCTCGCCATCGCATCGATGCCGCTGGTCGGCACGATGTGGATGAAGAACTTGGCGAGATCGAAGCTCGAGCGATCGACGCCGCTCGATGCCGTGGCCGCGGGAATCGTCAGGTTGAGGCCGACGCCGGGCTGGAGCAGGTTGACGAAGATCAGGCCGAGCGTGAGCGAGACCAGGCTCGCGCAGACGAACCAGAAGAACGCCTTCAGGCCCACGCGCCCGATCGCGCCGCCGCCGCCCATATGGGCGATGCCCACCACCAGCGTGGAGACCACCAGCGGAGCGATGATCATCTTGATCAGGTGGAGGAACATCTGGGTCGGGATGTCGAGGCCGTAAGCCCAGTTCTCGATCGCCTTCGCCCCTTCCGGCGTGCCCGACAGCGAGATGTTGAGGGCATAGCCCAGCAGGCCGCCCAGCAGCAGCGCCGCCAAAATGAACCAGGTAAGTCGCTTGCCCAACGGAGGCCCCCCTAAAAATCCTTTGGCCGCAGGCAAAGGGGATTGCGCGCCCCGGGTCAAGCCCCGCGCGGCCAGCCGATATGCGCTGCCCTATGCACAGCGGGTATTGCGGCGGCGCGCGAAGGGGCCCTATCGCATGCATCGCTCTTTCCGGAGAATGACGATGCGCCTCGATCGCCGTGCCCTTGTCCGTGCCGCCGCCGCCGCGCCGCTGCTCGCCCTTCCCGGCGTGCTGCGCGCCGCCGAGCCGGACCTTTCGACGCTGCAGGACATCACCGGGGGCGCCGTGCCGATCGACAATGCGGAGCGCGCCGCGCGGCTCGCCCGGGCGCAGGCGCTGATGCGGGCGAACGGCATCGGCGCGGTGCTGATCGAGGGCGGATCGTCGCTGGCCTATTTCACCGGCCTGCGCTGGGGCCGCAGCGAGCGGCTGACCGCGGTGGTGCTGCCGGCCGAGGGCGCGCCGTGCATCGTGACGCCCTTCTTCGAGGAAGCGCGCACCCGCGAGGGACTGGCGATTCCCGCCGAGGTCCGCGTGTGGAACGAGGACGAGGATCCGTTGAAGACGGTCGCCGGCTTCCTCAAGGACCGCAAGCTCGCGCGGCTGCCGGTCGGCATCGAGGAGACGGTGCGCTATTTCGCGGTCGACGGCCTGCAGCGGGCCGGGCTGAAGGTGGTCTCGGCGAACCCGGTGGTGCGCGGCTGCCGGATGATCAAGACGCCGGCCGAGATCGCGCTGATGCAGCTCGCCACCGATGTGACGATCGCCGCCTATCGCTGGGTCCATCCGCGCGTCGAGAAGGGGATGAGCCAGCGCGACGTCTCCGCGTTGATGGACGCGGCGACGCGCAAGCTGGGCGGCAGCCCCGAGTTCAGCATGGTGCTGGTGGGGGAGGGCGCCGCCTATCCGCATGGCACCAAGGTGCCTTCGCCGGTGGCCGAGGGCCGGATCGTGCTGATGGATTGCGGCTGCACCGTGCAAGGCTATCAGAGCGACGTGTCGCGCACCTGGGTGCATGGCGCGGCGACGGCGGAGCAGCGCAAGGTGTGGGACCAGGTGGCGCAGGGCCAGCGAACCGCCTTTGCCGCGGCGAAGCTGGGTGCGACCGCCGGCAGCGTCGACGATGCGGTGCGCCGCTATTATGCCTCGCTCGGCTGGGGTCCGGACTACAAGCTGCCCGGCCTCTCGCATCGCACCGGGCATGGGATCGGGCTCGACGGGCACGAGCCGGTCAACCTGGTGCGCGGCGAGGCGACGAAGCTGGCACCGGGCATGTGCTTCTCCAACGAACCGGGCATCTACATTCCCGGCAGCTTCGGCGTGCGGCTCGAAGATTGCTTCCACATGACCGATGGCGGGCCGAAATGGTTCAGCGAGCCGCCCCGGTCGATCGACGCGCCGATGGGGTGAAATGGCCGGGCGGGCCGAGGGATTCCAACTTCCTTCGTCTTCACCCCGGCCTTTCGCGGGGATGGCGAAGAGGAGGCTCGCCTCAAGGGGGAGGATCGCCGCCAAGTTCAGGCTGACGGTTGGAGGATAATGGCGTCCGCGCCACAGTTGCGGGACCTTTCACCCTGATCGAAGTGTTTCGCTTGAGGAAACATCGCGTCGCAACTAAGTCGCGCCTATGACGTCCACCAACGATATCCGCCGTTCCTTCCTCGACTATTTCGAGGGCCAGGGTCATGCCCGCGTTCCCAGCGCTCCGCTGGTGCCGCACAACGATCCGACCCTGATGTTCGTGAACGCGGGCATGGTGCCGTTCAAGAACGTGTTCACGGGGCTGGAGAGCCGCCCCTATTCGACTGCGACCAGCTCGCAGAAATGCGTCCGCGCCGGCGGCAAGCACAACGACCTGGACAATGTCGGCTATACCGCGCGCCACCATACTTTCTTTGAAATGCTGGGGAATTTCTCCTTCGGCGACTATTTCAAGGAACAGGCGATCACCCATGCCTGGACGCTGCTCACCAAGGTGTGGGGCATTCCGGCGGAACGGCTGACCGCGACCGTCTATCACACGGACGACCAGGCCTTCGAGCTGTGGCGCAAGATCGCCGGGCTGCCCGAGGCGCGGATCATCCGCATCCCGACCAAGGACAATTTCTGGGCGATGGGCTCGGACGGCCCGTGCGGGCCCTGCTCGGAGATATTCTACGATCATGGCGAGCACATCTGGGGCGGTCCTCCGGGATCGCCGGAAGAGGATGGCGACCGCTTCGTCGAGATCTGGAACCTCGTCTTCATGCAGTTCGTGCAGGAGAATGACGAGATCATCGGCGACCTGCCGCGCCCCTCGATCGACACGGGCATGGGCCTGGAGCGCGTCGCCGCGGTGCTGCAGGGCGTCCACGACAATTACGATACCGACACGTTCAAGGCACTGATTGCCGAATCGGGCGCGCTGACCGGCGCTTCGACCAGCGGCGAGAACCAGGCGAGCCACCGGGTGATCGCCGATCACCTGCGCTCCTCGGGCTTCCTGGTGGCGGACGGCGTGCTGCCGGCCAATGAAGGCCGCGGCTATGTGCTCCGCCGCATCATGCGCCGCGCGATGCGCCACGCGCACCTGCTCGGCGCCAAGGATCCGCTGATGTACCGCATGGTGCCGGCGCTGGTTGCCGAGATGGGCGCCGCCTATCCCGAGCTGGTCCGCGCCCAGCCGCTGATCGAGGCGACCTTGCTCCAGGAAGAGACGCGCTTCCGCCAGACGCTCGCCAACGGCCTGCGTCTGCTCGATGAGGCGACGACCGGCATGAACGAAGGCGGCGTGCTGCCCGGCGAGACCGCGTTCAAGCTCTACGACACGTTCGGCTTCCCCTATGACCTGACCGAGGACGCGCTGCGCGGCCAGGGCATGACGGTCGATCGTGCCGGCTTCGATGCGGCCATGAAGCGCCAGAAGGATGCCGCGCGTGCCGCGTGGAAGGGTTCGGGCGAGAAGGCTTCGGAAGAGCTGTGGTACGACCTGGCCGACGAGCTGGGCGGCACCGAATTCACCGGCTATGCCGGCACCCAGGGCGAAGGCCAGGTACTGGCGATCGTCAAGGACGGCGCGAAGGTGGAGAAGGCCGGCGCCGGCGACATGGTGACCATCCTCACCAACCAGACGCCCTTCTATGCCGAGAGCGGCGGCCAGATGGGCGATGCCGGCGTGATCTGGAACGACAAGGCGAGCGCGGCGGTGGACGACACGTCCAAGCCGCTCGGGCGCCTGCATGCGCATCATGCCAAGATCGAGAAGGGCGAGATCGCGGTGGGCGATGCCGTGCACCTGACGGTCGACGCCGATCGCCGCGACCGCGTGCGCGCCAACCATTCGGCGACGCACCTGCTGCACGCGGCGCTGCGCAAGCGGCTCGGCGGGCATGTGACGCAGAAGGGCAGCCTGGTCGCGCCGGACCGGCTGCGTTTCGACTTCTCGCATCCCTCGGCACTGACCACCGACGAGCTCGCGGACATCGAGGCCGATGTGAACGCGCAGATCCGCCATAACGGCGCGGTCGAGACCCGGCTGATGACGCCGGACGACGCGATCGCCGCCGGCGCGATGGCGCTGTTCGGCGAGAAATATGGTGACGAAGTCCGTGTGCTCTCGATGGGGCTGGGCGATGATGCGTCCTATTCGGTCGAACTGTGCGGCGGCACCCACGTCAATGCCACCGGCGACATCGCGATCTTCAAGATCGTCTCGGAGAGCGCGGTCTCCTCGGGCGTGCGCCGCATCGAGGCGCTGACCGGCGAGGGCGCGCGGCTATGGCTGAATGCGCGCGACGAACGGCTGCGCGAGACTGCGGCGACGCTCAAGGCCAGCCCCGACGAAGTGCCGGCGCGCGTGGCGGCGCTGGTCGAGGAGCGGCGCAAGCTCGAGCGCGAGCTGGCCGAGGCGAAGAAGGCGCTGGCGCTGGGCGGTGGCGCGAGCAGCGGCGACGGTGTGCAGCCGGCCGGCGCCGGCACCAGTGTCGAGACGGTCGCAGGCGTGCCGTTCTGGGGGCAGGTGATCCAGGGGCTGGAGCCCAAGGCATTGCGCGGATTGGTGGACGACCAGAAGAAGCGCCTGGGATCGGCCGTGGTCGCGCTGGTGGCGGTTACCGAAGGCAAGGCCACGGTCGCAGTCGGCGTCACCGACGATCTCGCTTCGCAGGTTGGCGCGGTCGACCTGGTCAAGGTTGCCGTGGCGGTGCTGGGCGGGCAGGGCGGCGGCGGCCGGCCCGACATGGCCCAGGGCGGCGGCCCGGACGGCGACAAGGGCGCGGCCGCGCTCGACGCAGTCAAGGCCGCACTGGCCGAGGCGACCGCGGCGGCCTGAACCGCCGCGGGGTGCCGGTCACATGCCCGGCGCCCAGCCATCCTCGGGCGAGACCCACAGGGCACGCTGGTTCATATCGGCGCGGACAAGCCCGTCGATCGTGATGTCGGATACGATCCCGTCGCCATCGACCTTGTCGCGATAGCAGCGCTTCTTGCCGGCAAGGGGCTGGAGCGCGAGCATCAGTCGCTCGCGGACCGAAGTCTCCACCGCCGGCGCGAGCGGTGCGCCGTCCTTGCTGAGCCTGCCGGACGCGAAGTCGACCGGCCGGACGGTCGAGCAGACGGCGCCGTCCTCGACCCGGCCCGAGGTTTGATATTCGATCAGGATGGTCGGCTCGGTGGAGACGACGCCAGTGACCACCGCTTCGAAGCGGTCGTCCTCGTGCACCGTGTAGCGGACCATGGTGGCGCAGGTGCGGGCGTGCGTGTCCGGGCCGATGCAGCGGATCTTTCCGGCGCGGGCCGGGGCGAGGGCGTCGGAGCCGGGCATCGGTGCGACGGCGGCGAGCAGGAGGAGAGGCGCGATCATCGTCACATTCCCAGGCCGTAGCCGTCCTTCTCGCTCACCCAGACGAACTTCTGGCTGAGATCGGCGCGGACGGCGCCATCGATGCTGAGCTCGTTGAGCAGCAGGCCGTCCTCGGCGGGCTTGATTGCGGAGCAGCTGGCCTTGCCGTCGAGCGCGGCGACGACGGCGGCGAGCTGGCTCTTCACCGCGGTCGCGGTTGCCGCGTCGGCCGGCGCGCCGTTCACCAGCACCGTTCCCGCCTGGAAATCGGCGAGTTTCACCGTCTCGCAGAACTTGCCGTCCGTCACCGTGCCGCGGGTGTGCAGTTCCATCGTGATCAGCGGCGTGGGGGCAAGGAACAGGCGGGTGGTCGCTTCATAGCTGCTGCCGGCGATCTTGTAGCTGGTGGTGCCGAGGCACGTCTTCTTCTCCCGGTTGGGCAGGACGCACTGATACTGGCCGGCGCGCGCGGGCGCGGCGGGATCGGCGGTCTGGCCGGCAGCGGCATGGGCCAGAAGCAGCAGGCTGAGGAACATCGTCGAGACTCTCCGAGCGGGAACAGGTCCCTGAAATGCGCTGCGCCGGCGCGGGCGGCAAGCGCAATTCGGCTCAGGCCGGCGTGTCCGCTTCCTCGCCGCCGCCCCTGTCGATGCGCACCCGGCGGAAGCGCGGCTCGCGATCCATGCCGGCGACTTCCTTGATCTTCTTGCGCATCTCGTCCCGTTTCTCGTGGATCGAGGCGATCACCGGTCCCACGGCAAGGCCGAGATCGACGAGCACCACTTCGGAAAGCTGGAGCGAGCTCTCCAGCGCCTCGGGCACCGCTTCGCTCGCACCGGCGCGATAGAGCTCGGCGGCGTGGCCGGAATCGCGGGCGCGGGCGATGATCGGCAGGTTGGGCACCCAGCCGCGCACCCGCTTGGCGAGGCGCACGGTGAGCACCGGATCGTCCATGGTGAGCACCAGTGCCTTGGCATGGCCGAGATTGAGCTTGTCGACCAGTTCGGAGCGGGTGACGTCGCCGAACAGCACGTTATAGCCGCCGCGCCGGGCCGCGTTGACATTGTCGATATCGGCATCGACGCCGATATAGGGCAGGTTATGGCGGCGCAGCATGTCCGCCACCGTGCGGCCGACCCGGCCGAAGCCGATGATGACGGTGCCGTTCTGCACCTGCTCGAGCGCGGGATCGGAGGCTTCCTCCATCTTCGAGCGCTCGATGAACTGGGCGACCGCGCTGCCCGCCTTGGCGAGCAGCGGCGTGGCGGTGAGGCCGATCGCGGTGACCGTGGTCCAGAAGGCGGCGGTGCTCGGGCTGATCAGCCCCGCCGCGCCGGCCACGCCGAGCACGATCAGCGTCGTCTCGGAAGGGCTGGCCATCAGCACGCCGGCCTCCGCCGCGGTGCCGGCGCGCGCGCCCGAGAGGCGGAGCAGGCCGGTCGTCACCGCGGCCTTGACCAGCATCACCAGCAGCGAGGCGCCGAGCAGTGGCGCCCAGTTGTGGACGATGAAGTCGAGGTCGAGCCGCATGCCCACGGTGATCAGGAACACGCCGAGCGCCAGGCCCTTGAACGGCGCGGTGATCGCTTCGACTTCGCCGTGATATTCGGTCTCGGCGATCAGCAGGCCGGCGATCAGCGCGCCGACGATCGGCGAGAGGCCGGCGGCACTGGTGGCCAGGCTGGCGACGATCACCACGAGCAGGCTGGCGGCGAGGAACAGCTCCGGGCTCTTGGTGCGCGCCGCCTGGGCGAACATGCGCGGCAGCAGCATGCGCCCGCCGACGAACAGGACGGCGACCGTGGCCAGGCCGAAGCCGAGCGTCACGCCGAGCTTGATCCAGCCGGCCTCGCCGCCCGCGGCGGGAGCGAGCGCGCCGAGCAGGAAGATGATCGGGACGAGCGCGAGATCCTCGAACAACAGCATCGCAAAGGCGGAGCGACCGACCGCGCTGGTGGTGCCGGCGATGGGCAGCACGATCGCGGTGGAGGACAGTGCCAATGCCAGGCCGAGCCCGATCGCACCGCCGGTGCTGAGGCCGGTGAGATAGAGGACGGCGGCGAGGATCAGCCCGGCGCCGAGCAGCTCGGTTGCGCCGACGCCGAAGACCAGGGTGCGCATCGACCATAGCCGCTTGAACGACAATTCCAGGCCGATCGAGAACAGCAGCAGGATGATCCCGAACTCGGCGAACGGCTCGATCGCATGCGCGTCCGAAATGGTGATGTGATAGAGCCAGGGATTGGTCGGCACCAGGCTGCCCAGGCCGAACGGGCCGACCAGCGCGCCGACCAGGATGAACCCGATCACCGGGCTGATCCGGACGCGGGCGAAGGCCGGGATCACCAGCCCGGCGGCGCCGAGGATCACCAGCGCGTCGCTGAGGCCGTGATTGCCGAGGTTCAGCATGCGGCGGCGGCGCGGTCGGCGAATTCGAAGCGGTGCGGGAACGTCGGAATACAGGATCGAAATTGGATTCTGGCCATGTACGGAAGCGCAGCATGGGAACCCCCGCATTGCAACCCCGCGTCCCCGATTTTTCCGCCCGATATCGGATCAGAGCTCCAGTCGCATCGAGACGCGCGCTGTTCGGGGCTGGCCCGGAAAGATCCATACCGGACTGTAGGAGCTGTGCGCGTAGCGGGCATCGAACAGGTTATCGATTTCGGCGCGCAGGTTGATCGCGGAGGACAGGGCGTATTCCGCCGCGGCCTTGGCCTTCACATAGGCGGGCAGGACCAGGCCGCTGCCATCGATCCCGCCGGCCCGGTCGCCGACATAGCTGAGCCCGGCACTGAACGACGGGCCGCGTCCGGCGGCGTCGCGGAAGCGGCCGAGCACGAACAGCGTGCCGGCATGCTCGGGCACGTTGAGCACGCGATCGGTTGCGAAGCTGCTGTCGTCGGTTCGCGCCCGGGTCCAGGCATAGTTGGCGACGACCTGCCAGCGCCCCGCGAGCTTGATCGCGGCGTCCATCTCGATTCCCCGGCTCTTCAGGCTGCCGATCGGAGCCAGATAGTTCGAATCGATCGGATCGTTGGTCAGGATGCCCTGCTTGCGGATGTTGAACCAGGTGAGCGCGACATCGATCCCCGTCCAGGCGCCGGTAATTCCCAGCTCATGGCCCTTGCCGCGCTCGGGCGCGAAGCCCCGGCCGAAGCGATCGGTGCCGGAGTTGAGGAGGAAGCTCTCGCCCCAATTGGCGTGCAGTGCGATGGCCTGGTTCACGCGGTAGCGCGCGCCCAGGCGGAAATGGACCGGCTCGCCCGTCGTGCGCCCGGTCGCGCCGGTGCGGTTGTTGCGGATCTGCTGGCGATAGGCATCGAAACGGATGCCGCCGCCAAGGGTCAGGCGGCTGCCGAGTTCCCACATGTCCTGGAGATAGAGCGTGCCGGACCAGCGTCTCTCGCGATTGTCGGTGAACGGCAGCAATTCCGGCTGCACGCCGCCATGGACGGGTGCGAAGACATCGATCGCATAGGGCATGGCCGCGCTCGGATTGCGGCGCATCCAGCGTTCGGCATAGTCGAGCAGATAGCCCTTCGCGCCTAGGCTCAGCCGGTGGGTGCCGATCTGCCCGGCGAGTTCGATACGGGCGGAAAGATCGTCGACGACGAAGTCGCGCGAGCGGCGCTGGCGCCACAGCGTGCGTCCGTTCACCAGCCGCGATTGATCGGAGGAGAAGCCCCTGAGCGATCCGGTGCGCCAGGCAAGGCCGCCGTTCAACACCCATTCGCCCCCCAGCTTTGCCAGGGCAGTCACCTGATGGCGGTTGTTGCGGAAACGCGTCATGCCATCCGACGGCTCGCCGTAATAGGCGTGGCGCGGTGCGGCATTGGCGTCGCCTGCGATTGCCGGCACGCCGCGATCGAATGGCGCATCGAACCGAGTGATCTCGCCGATATAGGTGAGCCGCACTCCCTCGATCGGGCGCCAGGTCAGGGACGGCGACACCACGCGGCGCTTCAGCGTGACGAAATCGCGCCAGCCGTCGCTGTCCTCGCCGGCGACCACCATGCGTCCGGCGAGCTTGGTAGAGACCGGCACCGTGGCATCGAGCTCGATCCGGCGGGTGCCGAACGCGCCGAAGGTGAGGGTGGCGCTGGCTGCCGGCGCGAAGCCGGGCGTCTTCGTGACGATATTGACCCGGCCGCCGGGGTCCACGTCTCCGAACAACGCGCCTGCGGGGCCCTTGAGCAACTCGATACGTTCCGCGGTGGCCGGATCGCGGGGTGGGGCCATGCCGCGATTGGCAAGGAAGCCGTCGACATAATATTCGGCGCCGCCATCGGGCGTGCCGAGAAAGCCGCGGATCGCGAAATTGTCGAGCATGCCGCCACGATTGTTCTGGCTGCTGACACCGCTGATCAGTTCGAGCGCATCGCCGAGGCGATGGACGCCGGCGGCAGTGAGCAGGTCGCGTTCCACCGAGCGGCTCGACTGGGACATCTTCTCGGTGACGGGACCTGAAGAGAGCGTGCGGTCGCCGCGCGCGCCGCGCGTGCCGAGCACGACGATTTCCTGCTCCTCGGCACTCTCCTCGTCGGTGGGATCGGCCGAAGCGGGAAGGGCGCAGAGCAACAGCGGCGACAGCAGGGCCATCGCGGGCGATCGATTCAGCAAGGCTTGCCTTTCAGGATATGATGTAACATTTCTCGTCGCGAAAGGAGCCGATATTGTCAACCCTGCCCATCGCCGCCGTGCCGGTGCCCCGTTCCGATGCCGAGGCAATGCCGGGGGCTGCCCGCGCACCGCGCATCGCCTCGATCGATGCCCTGCGCGGCCTGGTGATCCTGTTGATGCTTGTCGATCACACCCGTGAATTCTTCTATCTGCACGCCCAGATCGGCGACCCAATGGATCTGGCGACGACGCCGCCGGCGCTGTTCTTCACGCGGCTGGCGGCGCATCTCTGCGCGCCGGTCTTCGTTGCGCTCACCGGCATTGCGGCCTGGCTCTATGCGAACCCGCGTGGCGGCGCGCCCGCCGCGGCGGCCTTCCTCGCCAAGCGCGGGTTGTTCCTGATCGCGCTCGAATGGACCGCGGTGAATTTCGCCTGGACCTTCGACCCGACGCCGGACAGGATATTCCTGCAGGTGATCTGGGCGATCGGCCTGTCGATGCTCGCACTCGCCGCGCTCGTCCGCCTGCCGCGGCTGGCGATCGCGGGGGTGGGGGCGGCGATCGTGCTGGGGCATAATCTGCTCGATTCGATCGCCTTCGCGCCGGGGACGGCGGCGCATGCGCTATGGGCGGTACTCCATGAGCGCGGCCTGATCGATCTGCCCTGGGGTGCCCAGGCGCGCACGTCCTACCCCGTGCTGCCCTGGATCGGCGTGATCGCGCTTGGCTATGCGGCAGGGCCCTGGTTCGAGCGGGCGGTGGAAGCCGGATGGCGGCAGCGCAGGCTCCTGGTGGCGGGAGCGGCGATGCTGGGCGGCTTCGCGCTGCTGCGCGCGATCAACGGCTATGGCGAGCCGGCGCCATGGCGAGCGACGCCCAGCGCACTCGATACGATGATGTCATTCGTCAATCTGACCAAATATCCCCCCTCCGCCGATTTCCTGCTGCTGACGCTGGGGCTGGGTGCCTGGATATTGATGGCGATCGAGAAACTGCCGGCGCGCCCGGTCGCGCTGCTTGCGGTATATGGTTCGGCGCCCTTGTTCTTCTATCTGCTCCACCTCTATCTGCTGCACGCGGCCAACCGGATCTGGGGCGCGGCCACAGGCGTGGAGGGGCTGGTCAGCCTGCCGGATGTCGGCAGCCTGTGGCTGATGGCGGCGCTGGTCGCGCTGCCCTGCTGGTTCGCCTGTCGTCGCTTCGCCGCCGTCAAGCGCGCAAGCGGGGCGTGGTGGATGCGCTACCTCTAGAACGAGACGTCCCGGCCAGGCGGGGCCTGACCGGGACGCGATCGTTCAGGAATGGCCGGGGCCTCAGCCCCAGGCGGCCATCTTGGCTTCGAGGTTCTCGCGGATCGCCTCGAAGAACTGCTCGGTGGTCATCCAGGGCTGGTCCGGGCCGATCAGGATGGCGAGGTCCTTGGTCATCTTGCCGCTCTCGACGGTCTCGATGCAGACCTGCTCGAGCGTCTCGGCGAACTTGGTGACGTCCGGCGTGTTGTCGAACTTGCCGCGGAACGACAGGCCCTGGGTCCAGGCGAAGATCGAGGCGATCGGGTTGGTCGAAGTCGCCTTGCCCTGCTGGTGCATGCGATAATGGCGGGTGACGGTGCCGTGCGCCGCCTCGGCCTCGATCGTCTTGCCGTCCGGCGACATCAGCACCGAGGTCATCAGGCCGAGCGAGCCGAAGCCCTGGGCCACCGTGTCCGACTGGACGTCGCCGTCATAATTCTTGCAGGCCCAGACGAACTTGCCCGACCACTTGAGCGCCGAGGCGACCATGTCGTCGATCAGGCGGTGCTCGTAGACGATGCCGGCATCCTTGAACTTCTGCGCGAACTCGGCGTCGAAGGTCTCCTGGAACAGGTCCTTGAAGCGGCCGTCATAGGCCTTGAGGATCGTGTTCTTGGTCGACAGGTACAGCGGCCAGCCGCGGTCGAGCGCATAGTTCATGCTCGCCTTGGCGAAGTCGCGGATCGACTCGTCGAGATTGTACATGCCCATGGCGACGCCGGCGGCGGGGAAGTCGAACACCTCATATTCGAGCTCGTCGCCGTTGGTGCCGACCCACTTCATGGTGAGCTTGCCGGCGCCGGGGACGCGGAAATCGGTCGCGCGATACTGGTCGCCAAAGGCGTGGCGGCCGACGACGATCGGGTCGGTCCAGCCCGGGACGAGCCTGGGGACGTTTCTGATCACGATCGGCTCGCGGAACACGACGCCACCCAGGATATTGCGGATCGTGCCGTTCGGCGACTTCCACATCTTCTTGAGGCTGAATTCCTCGACGCGGGCCTCGTCCGGGGTGATCGTGGCGCACTTCACGCCGACGCCGTACTGCTGGATCGCCTTGGCGGAATCGATGGTGACCTGGTCGTCGGTCGCGTCGCGATTCTCGATCGAGAGGTCGTAATATTTCAGCTCGACATCGAGATAGGGGAGGATCAGGCGCTCGCGGATCCACTGCCAGATGATCCGCGTCATTTCGTCGCCGTCGATCTCCACGACGGGCGTTGCAACCTTGATCTTCGCCATTGCTCGCTGTTCCTTATGAGGGGTTTGGCGAGCGTCTAGGAGCATGGAGCGGGGGGATCAAGCGCCCCGCTCCCGGTGTCAGTCGTTCCAGGCCCACCAGAGCTGCGCGGGCGGGATGTTGATCCACTCCATCGCATGGTCGATGTGCGACCAGTGCGGGGTGAGGAAGTTCTTCACCCGCGGGTTGTACTGATAGACCAGGAAGGCGCCGCCCTTGCGGATCACTTCGCGGGTGGCCTTGGCGATCGCGTCGCCCACGCCCGGCGGCAGGGTGGAGAAGGGCAGGCCCGAGGCGATATAGTCGGCATGTTCGAAGCCGTGGTCGGCGATGATCTGCTTCACGTCGGCCGCCGAGCCCTGCACCGCGATCAGGCGCGGATCCGTGATGCTCTGCTTCAGGTAGCGGATGAAATCCGGGTTGGTGTCGATCACGATCAGCTTGGCGTCCGGCGCGAGCCGCTCGAGGATCGGCCGGGTGAAGGTGCCGACGCCGGGGCCATATTCGACGAAGAGCTTGGTGTTCCCCCAGTCGACCGGGGCCAGCATCTTGTTGATCGTGAAGCGCGACGAGGGTGCGACGGCGCCGACCATCACCGGGCGCTTCAGGAAGCCGCGGAAGAACATGCCCCAGGGCGACGGCGTGCCGGGCGCACGGCGGCTACGGGTACGGGCCTTGGCGGCGGTGGAAGCGGGCATGAGCGACCTTATTACAATTCGGGGACAGTCGCGGCATTTGGGCAATTCGAACGAACATGCAAGCGGCACGGTTGCATTTCGCCGCATCCGGGCGGCTGGGCTGTGGGTAAATTCCGCGGCGCTCAGGCGAATTCGACGCGCATCGGCAGGCCGCCGTCCGGCCGGATACTGGTGCCGGCGATCGGGAAGGGCGCCGACAATGGCGTGAAACGCGCGGCGCGGACGAGCGTGGCGAGCGCGACCACCAGCTCGGTCATCGCAAAGGCGGCGCCCAGGCAGACGCGCGGGCCAGCGCCGAAGGGCATGTAGAGATGCCGGTCGGGCACGGGCATGCCAGGGCCGAAGCGATCGGGATCGAAGGCGTCGGGATCGCGCCAATGGCCGCGGTGGCGGTGGAGCGCATAGACGGGAATCAGGATGCGCGTTCCGGCGCGGATCCGGCGGCCGTCGACCTGGGTATCGCGCGTGCAGACGCGAGTGAGCTGATAGCCGGGGGGATAGAGGCGAAGGGTTTCCTGGATCACCTGGCGCGTGAAGGCGAGGCCTTCGAGATGGCAGGGTTCGACGGGGCCGCCGCCGGTGACCGTCTCGACTTCGGCGCGCAGGCGCCTGGCCGTGGGCGCGTGCGCGGCGGCGAGCCAGAGCGCCCAGCCCAATGTGACGGCGCTGGTCTCGTGGCCGGCGAGGATGAAGCCGAGCAGATTGTCGCGCAGCAGCCCGTCGTCCATCGGGCGACCGGTCTCCGGATCGGTCGCATCGAGCAGCAGGTCGACCAGGTCGCCGCGCGGCGCGGCGGCGCGGCGGCGGGCGATCATCCGATCGACATCGGCGCGGAGCAACGCGGCTTCGGGCGCGGGCTTGTTCACCTTGCCGCGATGGGCCCGGTCCGGGAGAAGGAGATAGCTGAGCCGCCGATATTCGAGCTGGTTGAGAAAGGCGCCGACGCGCGCCTCCGTCTCGGTTCGCTCGAAATCCTCGCCGCCCGAAAGGACGGTATCGAGGATTATGTCGAAGGCGATCCGGCCGGTTTCGGCAGCGATGTCGAGCGGCTGGGCGGCGGAGCGCCAGCGTGCGAGGGCGGCTTCGGCGGCGGTGCGCATGCGCGGGGCGAGCGCGGCCATCTGCGCGGCGCGGAATGCGGGTGCCGCGGCACGGCGCTGCCAGCGCCACTCGGCGCCCTCCGCGGCGACCAGCCCCTCACCCCAGGCGGGGTGCATCACCCGGCGCCACAGATCGCCGTGGCGGAAATCCTCGGCATGTTCGACCATCGCGGCGCGGATCGCGGCGGGATCGGTGAGGAACACGGGCGCGCCGGGAAAGGGCGGGCGCCAGCTCGTCCCTTCGAACAGCGCGCGCGGCCAGGCCGCGATCGGATTGCGCATGGCGGCGGACAGGATCCGCCAGGGCAGGATGCTCGCGAACGGTTCGGGACGGGGCGGATGGAGCAAGGCGGCGCTGTCGCCCCCGGTTTCGGCAAAGCCCCGAATCGCGCCGCCCGTCAGCATCGCAGTCCCCCCGATGACGATGCCGCATTCCCTACGCCCCAAGGCCGTGGCGGGAAAGAGGCGCTGGCCCGCGTTGTGTTGGCCGCGACACGGGGCTAGAGGCTTCCAATGGCATCCATGGACAAGCCCCCGCTGGGGACCTCGACGGTGAAGTGGCGTTTCCCGGACATTCACCCCGAGGGGCGCAAATATGTGGCTATCGCTGCCGCGATTGCCCTGGCGAGCCTGTTCATCTTCGACTTCATCACCTGGCCGCTGGTGTTCCTGGCCTTCGGCGTCGCGGCGTTCTTCCGCGATCCCATCCGCGTGACGCCGCAGGGAGAGGGGATGCTGGTGGCGCCCGCCGATGGACTGGTGACGATGATCCAGCCGGTGGAGCTGCCCCCCGAACTGCGCGGCCCCCAGGCGCTGGGCGACGCGCCGATGGTGCGCGTCTCGATCTTCATGAGCGTGTTCGACGTCCATGTGAACCGCACGCCGATCACCGGCACGATCCGGCACGTGATCTATATCTCGGGCCGTTTCCTCAACGCCGATCTGGACAAGGCGAGCGAGGAGAATGAGCGACAGCACTTCATCGTCGAGGACAAGCACGGCCTGCGCATCGGCTTCACCCAGATCGCCGGCCTGGTCGCGCGGCGGATCGTGAGCTTCACCAAGCCGGGGGACATGGTGGTCGCCGGCCAGCGCGTCGGCCTGATCCGCTTCGGCAGCCGTGTCGACGTGTTCCTGCCCGCCGACTATGTCGCGCAGGTCACGCTTGGCCAGCGGACGATCGCGGGCGAGACGATCATCGCCAGGAAGGGAGCCGCCGCCGTCAGCGGCATCTCGCAGTGAGCGACCGGCGCGAAGCGCGCGTGCTGCGGCCGCGCCGAATGCGGCGCATGCGGCGGATGCGCCCGGTGCGCGGGATACCGCTGCGCGCCATCGCGCCCAACGCCATCACCGCGCTCGCATTGTGCTCAGGCCTGACCGCGATACGGTTCGCGATCGACGGGAAATGGGAATTGGCGGTCCTGATGGTGCTCATCGCCGGGCTGCTCGACGGCGTGGACGGCAAGATCGCCCGGATGGTGCGCGGCGAAAGCCGGTTCGGCGCCGAACTGGACAGCCTGTCGGATGCGATCTCGTTCGGCGTGGCGCCGGCGCTGATCCTGTACCTGTGGTCGCTGCAGGCACTCGGCCGGTTCGGCTGGATGATCGCGCTGATCCATGCGCTGTTCTGCGCGCTCCGCCTCGCCCGGTTCAACGCCCAGATCGATGCCGAGGACCAGCCGCACAAGTCCGCCGGCTTCCTCACCGGCGTACCCGCGCCCGCCGCCGCCGTCCTCGCGTTGCTGCCGCTCTATCTGTGGCTGTTCACCGACGAGCCGCACCTGCGCTCGCCGATCGTGGTCGCGCCGTGGAGCGCGTTCGTCGCGGTGCTGATGATCTCGAGCGTCGCTACCTTCGCGCCGCACGTCCGGCTGAAGCAGCGCATCCGCTTCGAAGCGATCGCCGTGCTGGTGGTGCTGGTCGCGGCGCTGGTGGCCGCGCCCTGGCCGACGCTGGCTGCGATCGCGATCCTGTACCTCGTGTCGATCCCGTTCAGCGTGCGCAGCTATCGCCGGATCAGGCAGCTGCGCGCAGCGGGAACGCCGCGGGGCGGCGCGCCGGAGCCGGGTAGCGAAGGGTAACGCGGGCCTGCGCCGGCCCGGGCAGCGGCCGGGCGATATTCCGGCCCGTCAGTTCACGGATACGCGGAAGCGCGGCGGCGACCGACGAGAAGATCGTCCAGCCTGCAACGGCGAAGGCAGCGGCGAACAGCAGAACGGTAAGCAGTGCAGTCATCACTTGGCTCCCAAAACGCGCCCTACCTGGCGAGAACCTTGCGATTCCAACCCCTTGGCGCCCGCTGACGTTCCCTGTCCGCGTTGTGAACCCTTTATGTTCCGCTAACGTTCCGTTGTCAAGCGGTTGTTCCCCGCATGTTCCGCGCGGGCCGGAATCGCACCAGGCGCGCCGTCCATCTCGACGCTTGCGCCGCTCCTCGCTTTCGAGTAGGGGCGCCGCTCTCAACCCGCATGGGAAGCATCATAAGCCGGTGTCGCGTTTCGCGATCACTCGCTTCCCAGAGGCACAACCGGAAGGAGTTATCCCTATGGCGGCACCTGTCGTCACCCTGCAGCAGCTACTCGAATCGGGCGCGCACTTCGGTCACCAGACCCATCGCTGGAACCCGAAGATGAAGCCCTACATCTTCGGCGAGCGCAACGGCGTCCACATCATCGACCTCTCGCAGACCGTGCCGCTCTTCGCGCGCGCGCTCGAGTTCGTGAACTCCACCGTCGCCGCCGGCGGCAAGGTCCTCTTCGTCGGCACCAAGCGCCAGGCGCAGGAGCCGATCGCCGAGGCCGCGCGCCGCGCGAACCAGCACTTCGTCAACCATCGCTGGCTGGGCGGCATGCTCACCAACTGGAAGACCATCTCGCAGTCGATCAAGCGCCTCAAGACGCTCGAGGAGCAGCTTTCGGGCGACACGCACGGCCTGACCAAGAAGGAAGTGCTGCAGCTCACCCGCGAGCGCGACAAGCTCGAGCTCTCGCTCGGCGGCATCCGCGACATGGGCGGCCTGCCCGACGTGATGTTCGTGATCGACGCGAACAAGGAAGAGCTGGCGATCAAGGAAGCCAACACGCTCGGCATCCCGGTCGTGGCGGTCCTCGATTCGAACGTCTCGCCCGACGGCATCGCGTTCCCGGTTCCGGCGAACGACGACGCCTCGCGCGCCATCCGCCTGTACTGCGAGGCGATTGCCATCGCGGCGACCCGCGGCAACCAGGACCGCCAGGCGAGCTTCGGCGTCGACCTGGGCGCCCAGGAAGAAGCGCCGGTCGAGCCGGCCCTGACCGAGGCTTCGGAGCAGGCCGTCGAAGGCGAGCGCCAGATCGACGCCTGACTTGCAAGTGCTTGTCTCCGAACTGACATAGGCGCGCACTAGGCGCCCGGTCAGTTCGGAACGACGCCTTATCCCCCGTTCGTCCCCGGAGCCGGTCCGGGGTTGTCGAAGCCCCGCCCTTCTTTCCGGAGCGGCAAGCGAGACGGCCCTTCGACCCGCTCGGGATGAACGGGGGTTTGACATACCGGCGGGGCAAGCGCCCGCCGCAACCAAGAGGAAAGAGACATGGCCGAGATCACCGCTGCTGCCGTGAAGGAGCTCCGCGAGAAGAGCGGCGCCGGCATGATGGACTGCAAGAAGGCGCTGACCGAGACCAATGGCGACCTCGAGGCCGCCAGCGACTGGCTGCGCTCGAAGGGCCTGGCCGCCGCTGCCAAGAAGTCGAGCCGCACCGCGGCCGAGGGCCTGGTCGGCGTCGCCGTCGCCGGCACCAAGGGCGTGGCCGTCGAGGTCAATTCGCAGACCGATTTCGTCGCCAAGAACGAGATCTTCCAGACCTTCGTGCGGGACGTGACGTCGGTGGCGCTCGAGCTGGGCGACGATATCGAGGTGATCAAGGCGGCGCCGCTGCCGGCCGGCAGCGTCGAGGAAGTGCTGACCAACAACATCTCGACGATCGGCGAGAACCAGGTCCTGCGCCGCGCCAAGCTGGTGCAGGTGTCGCAGGGCGCGGTGATCCCGTACGTCCATAACGCCGCGGCACCGGGGCTGGGCAAGATCGGCGTGCTCGTCGCGCTCGAGAGCGATGCCGGCGTCGACGTGCTCGAGCCGCTGGGCAAGCAGGTCGCGATGCACATCGCGGCGGCCTTCCCGCTGGCGCTCGACGAGACCGGCCTCGACCAGGAGACGCTGGAGCGCGAGCGCGCGATCGCCAAGGAGAAGGCGGCCGAGAGCGGCAAGCCGGCCGACATCATCGACAAGATGGTCGAAGGCGCGGTGAAGAAGTTCGCCAAGGAGAACGCGCTGCTCAGCCAGCTGTTCGTCATGGACGGCAAGACCCCGATCGCGGACGTGATCGCCAAGGCCGGCAAGGATGCCGGTTCGTCGATCGTGCTCAAGGACTATGTCCGCTTCCAGCTCGGCGAAGGCATCGAGAAGGAAGAGAGCGACTTCGCCGCCGAAGTGGCCGCGACTGCGGGTCTCACCAAGTAAGGTCTTCCCGGACCTGAATGCGCGGGCGCGGCATCCCAGGGGTGCCGCGCCCGTTTGCGTTTGGCGCGCGCCTCGTGCAGCTTGGCGCGCATGCGGGGGTTCGGGATCAAGACGCGGATCGTGCTGGTGGGGGCGATCGTCCTGATCCTGCTCGGCTATGGCTGGTGGTTCCTGGCGACGGGCAAGGTCGCAGTGCCCGATACCGAGTTCGAGATCACCAATTTCTCGGCCGAGCTTACGCCGGGACGGGAAGCGGCGGAGCTGGCGAAGCTTCCCATGTTCGATCCGGCGACGGGCGGCTGGATCGCCGACGGCAGGCGGCAAGCCTCGGCCGCCGGGTTGGTCCGGCCGGAACCGGGTCCGCGGGGGCCGGACGATATCGGTCCCTATCTGACCGCACGCCTTCCGGACGGCGCCGGGAAGCGGGAGATGCAGATAGCGATGCGCGCGCTGGCGCGCGAGGGAATATGCCAGGTGGCGTTTCTCGTCCCGGGTGCGGAGGCCGTCCCGGTCATCCGGATCCGCCGCGTCGCGGACGGGCGCGGCGGCACGATCGCCTGCACGGCCGCGCGCAACTCGGCCGCGCGTTGAGCCCCCGTCGACTCGCGGCGCCCGGCGTGCGAATTTGCCTAGATCGGGGGCGGGGAGGTTCGGAATGCGGCATCGTTCGGAAACCGCGCTGGCGGTCATCACCCTGTTCGCCGCCGCGACGCATTTCACGCTGGAGACCTGGTATCATCTCATCTGGGGCCAGCCGCTCCAGGCGCTGCTGGTGGACTATATCTGCAACGCGCTGATGCTGCTCGGCGGCTTCGCGTCGCTGACCGCCCGGCCGGGAAGCGCGGCGGGGCTGCTGGCGGCGGGCTGGGCCTATGCGCTCGGCTTTGGCTGGCGCAGCGTGTTCGGGCGGCTGGAGGCGATGTCCCATGGCATCCGGGCACCCAATGGCGAGCCGACCGGAGCGATCGTCGTCGCGCTGATCGCGGCGCTGAGCCTGGTCGCGGCGATGCTGCTCTGGGGGCTGGCGCTCGCATGGCGGCAGAGTCGTCAAAGCGGCGGATAACCGGCATCTGAGCGCTTGTTACAGTCGGCGGCCTCCTCTAGGGTCCGCGCCGCTCCCAGTATCCGTCGTAACCAAAGGCTCCGATGACCGCTCCCCGATTCAAACGCATCCTCCTCAAACTCTCGGGCGAGGTCCTGATGGGGCAGGGACAGTTCGGCATCGACCCGGACACCTGCGAGCGCGTTGCGCTCGAAGTGAAGGATGCCAAGGAGAGCGGCCTCGAGATCTGCATGGTCGTCGGTGGCGGCAACATCTTTCGCGGGCTCGCCGGCGCGGCGCAGGGCTTCGATCGCGCCTCGGCCGACTATATGGGCATGCTCGCCACGGTGATGAACGCGCTGGCAATGCAGAACGCGCTCGAGAAGATCGGCGTGGACACGCGCGTCCAGTCGGCGATCCCGATGGCGTCGGTCTGCGAGCCCTATATCCGCCGCCGCGCCGAGCGGCACATGGAGAAGGGCCGCGTGGTCCTGTTCGCGGCAGGCACCGGCCTGCCGTTCTTCACCACCGACACCACGGCGGCGCTGCGCGCGGCCGAGATGCAGTGCGATGCGCTGTTCAAGGGCACTTCGGTGGACGGCGTCTATGATGCCGATCCCAAGAAGGTGAAGACGGCGAAGCGCTACGATACGTTGAGCTACGACCGTGTCCTTGCGGACAATCTGAAGGTGATGGATGCGTCCGCCGTCGCGCTGTGCCGCGACAACGACATTCCGATCGTCGTGTTCAACATCCGCGATGCCGGCAACCTCACCCGCGTGCTGCGCGGTGAAGGCACATCGACCATCGTTCAGAACGAACCCCAATTCGCATAGATAAGAGGAGCCGATAATGGCCGCATACGACAAGGCCGACCTCGAGCGCCGCATGCACGGCGCGGTGGAGTCGCTGAAGCATGACCTGGCGGGGCTGCGCACCGGCCGCGCGAGCGCGACGCTGCTCGATCCGGTGACGGTCGAGGTATATGGCGCGCACATGCCGATCAACCAGGTGGCCACCGTCTCGGCGCCCGAGCCGCGCCTGCTCTCGGTGCAGGTATGGGACAAGACCAATGTCGGCCCGGTGGACAAGGCGATCCGCTCGGCGGGCCTCGGCCTCAATCCGATCGTCGACGGCCAGACGCTGCGCCTGCCGATCCCGGACCTGACCGAGGAGCGCCGCAAGGAGCTCGCCAAGCTCGCCAGCCAATATGCCGAAAAGGCCCGCATCGCGGTGCGCAACGTGCGCCGCGACGGCAATGACAGCCTCAAGGCCGACGAGAAGAAGGGGCTGTTCGGCGAGGACGACCGCAAGCGCCACGAGACCGAAGTGCAGAAGCTGACCGACAGCACCATCGCCGACATCGACGCGGCGGCGAGCGCCAAGGAAAAGGAAATCCTGGGCAAGTGAGCCTGGCTTCCGCCTTTTCCTCGTCTTTTCCCGTCACCTCCGCGAAAGCGGGGGGCCATCTCTCCGGCGGGCCTGTCACACAACGGCTGTTGTGCGACGCGGCGCCGGCAGAAGATGGATCCCCGCTTTCGCGAGAGTGACGGTGGTGGTTCGCACGATGGCCGCCAAGCCTGTTCCCGCGTCGGAAGGCGCCGCGCCGCCGCGCCATGTCGCCATCATCATGGACGGCAACGGGCGCTGGGCGAAGAAGCGCCTGCTGCCGCGCATCGCCGGGCACAAGCAGGGCGTCGAGGCGGTGCGGCGCATCAGCCGCGCCGCGCGCAAGCTCGGCATCGAGGTGCTGACGCTCTATGCCTTCTCCTCGGAGAATTGGCGGCGGCCGGAAGAGGAGGTCCGCGACCTGATGGGCCTGCTCCGCCACTTCCTGGCGAGCGAGCTGGACGAGCTGGTGTCCGAAGGCGTGAAGCTCCGCGTGATCGGTGCGTGGCGAAGGCTGTCGCCCGATCTGGTCGCGCTGATCGACGGGGCGATCGCGCGCACCGCGGGCAATCCGGGGCCGACGCTGGTGATCGCGCTCAACTATGGCGCCCAGGCCGAGCTGGCCGAAGCGGCGCGGACGCTTGCCGAGAAGGCGAAGACGGGCGAGATCGATCCCGCGGACATCGACGAGAAGGCGTTCGAGGCGGCGCTCGACACCGGCGACCTGCCGCCGCTCGACCTGCTGATCCGCACTTCGGGCGAGCAGCGCCTGTCGAATTTCCTGCTCTGGCAGGCGGCCTATGCCGAGTTCCTGTTCGTCGACACGCTCTGGCCGGATTTCGACGAGGACGCGCTGGCCGGGGCGCTCGCGCAATATGGCCGGCGTCAGCGGCGCTTCGGGGGCTTGTGAGCAAGACCGGTTCCGAGCTCGCCACCCGGCTGGGCGTCGCCTTCGTGCTGATCGGCCTGGCCTTTGCCGCGCTCTATGCGGGGGGGCTGGGCTTCTGGCTGGTGGTCAGCGTCGCCGGCGTGCTGATGATGGGCGAATGGGCGCTGCTCGCGGGCGCGAATTTCCGGGGCAAGCGGCTCGCCCAATATGCGGTCTCCGTCCCGCTCGCCGCGATGGCGCCGGAACTTGCGGCCGGGCCGGGTTTCCTGGCGCTGGGGCTGATCATCGGCGCCTTCTTCTTCCTGATGATCGTCACGAAGCGCGCGCAACTGGCATTCGGCGCCTTCTATGTCGGCCTGCCGATCCTCGCGCTGGTGCTGCTCCGCGAGCAGCCCGGGCATGGCCTGCTGCTCACCTTCTGGGCGATGGCGCTGGTCTGGGCGTGCGACAGCGCCGCCTATTTTGCCGGCCGCGCGATCGGCGGGCCCAGGCTCGCCCCGGCGATCAGCCCGAACAAGACCTGGGCCGGGTTCCTGGGCGGGATCGCGGGCGCGACTCTGTTCGCCTTCGTGCTGGTCTGGCTTTGCGGCCTGCCGGCCGCGCTTGCCTGGGCGACGCCGGTGCTCGCGGTGCTCGCGCAGCTCGGCGACCTGTTCGAGAGCCATTTGAAGCGCGTGGCCGGCGTGAAGGATTCGGGTAACCTGCTGCCCGGCCATGGGGGCATGCTCGATCGGCTGGACGGGCTGGTCGCGACTGCGCCGGTGGCGGCCTTGCTGGTGCTTTGGCTGGTCCGATGAGGCGCAGCGTCACGATCCTGGGCGCCACCGGATCGGTGGGCGGCTCGACGCTCGACCTGATCGAGCGCGAACCCGAGCGATTCGAAGTGATCGCGCTTACCGCCAATTGCGATGTCGAAAAGCTTGCCGCCGCCGCGATCCGCACCGGCGCGCGCCATGCGGTGGTTGCCGACGAAAGCTGCCTGCCGGCGCTCCGCGCGCGGCTGGCGGGGACGGGGATCGCTGCGGCAGGCGGCCCGCGGGCGGTCTGCGAGGCGGCTCGCATGGGCGTCGACTGGACGATGGCGGCGATCGTCGGGCTCGCGGGCCTGGGTTCCGCGATGGCGGCGATCGAGGGCGGCGGCACGGTGGTGCTCGCCAACAAGGAGCCCCTGGTCTCGGCCGGCGATCTGGTGACTGCGGCGGCACGACGCCACGGCGCCACGATCCTGCCCGCCGATTCGGAGCATAATGCCATCTACCAATGCTTCGATTTCGCCCGGCCGGAGCGAGTCAGGCGGATCATCCTGACCGCGAGCGGCGGCCCGTTCCGCGATTGGGACGTCGCGGCGATGCGCGGCGTGACTCCGGCCCAGGCCTGCGCGCATCCCAACTGGTCGATGGGTGCCAAGATCTCGGTCGATTCGGCGACGATGATGAACAAGGGACTCGAGCTGATCGAGGCTGCGCGGCTGTTTCCCGTGGCGAATGAGGCGCTGGAGATTCTTGTGCACCGCCAGTCGGTTATCCACTCGATGGTGGAATATGTCGACGGTTCGGTGCTCGCGCAGATGGGCCCGTCGGACATGCGCGTGCCGATCGCGCACACGCTCGCCTGGCCCGACCGGATGGCGACGCCGATGCCGCCGCTCGACTTTGTGGCGATGGCAAGGCTGGACTTCGCGGCGCCCGATGCCGTGCGCTTCCCGGCATTGCGGCTGGCGCGCGAGGCGCTGGAGGCCGGGGGCGCCCGCCCGGCGATCCTGAATGCCGCCAATGAAGTGGCGGTGGCCGCCTTCCTTGCGGGCCGTCTCAACTTTCTTGAAATTGCCGCAATCTCTGCCGATACGCTTGATCGCTATGACCCGGTCGCTCCGGAAAGCCTCGAAGCCGTTTGGGCAATCGACGCCGAGGCTAGGCGGATCGCGGGCGAGCGTGTGAAGGACGGCGTCGCTTGATTCAAAATCCCGGCATCCTGGTCACCATATTCGCATTCATGCTGGTGCTGGGGCCGCTCGTGTTCCTGCACGAGCTGGGCCATTACCTCGCGGGGCGCTGGTTCGGCGTGAAGGCCGAGGAGTTCTCGATCGGCTTCGGCCGCGAGGTGGCCGGCTTCACCGACCGGCGCGGGACGCGCTGGAAGTTCGGCTGGCTGCCCCTGGGCGGCTATGTCCGTTTCGCGGGCGACATGAACCCGGCCAGCCAGCCTTCGCCCGAATGGCTCTCGCTGCCGGCGCAGCAGCGCGCGCAGACCTTCCAGGCCAAGCCGCTCTGGCAGCGCGCGATCATCGTCGCCGCCGGGCCGATCATGAACTTCCTCGTCGCGATCGCGATCCTGGGTGCCTTCGCGGTCGCGTTCGGACAGAATGTCACGCCGCCCGTGGTCGGCCGGATCGATCCGGCCGGGGCCGCGGCGCATGCGGGGCTGCAGGCGGGCGACCGGATCGCCACGCTCGACGGGCGGCGGATCGACGATTTCCGCGATCTCCAGCTCTTCACCGCGCTGCGCGCCGGCGAGACCGTGACCATCGCCTTCGTGCGGGACGGGCAGGAGCGGAGCGTCGCCGCCACGATCGGCACGCTCAAGGAAAAGGATCGCTTCGGCAACATCTCCACGCGCGGCGTGCTCGGCTTCTACGGCGTCAGGCCGGTGATGCAGCCGGTCGCGCTCTGGGAAGCGCCGGTGGTGGGGCTGACGCAGACCATCGACATCGTGCGCACCACGGTGGAAGGGCTGAAGCGCATCATTCTCGGCCGCATCCCCGTGAGCGAACTGGGCGGGCCGCTGAAGATCGCCCAGGTCTCGGGCCAGAGTCTCGCGATGGGACCGCTCGAACTGGTGTATCTGATCGCGCTGATTTCGATTAATCTGGGATTCATCAACCTGTTGCCAGTCCCGGTGCTGGATGGCGGCCATCTTCTGTTCTACGCAGTGGAAGCCGTTCGCCGCCGCCCGGTGGAGCCGCAGGTGATGGAATGGGCCTATCGTGGCGGTTTGGTCGCAATTCTCGCGCTCATGCTGTTCGTTACGTTCAACGATCTCGGCGCGTTCGGCGTGTGGAGAAGTCTGGCCGGGTTGATCGGCTGATGTGGTTCGTGCAGGGCGGTGCAAGCCGCGTGGCTGACGGCCGGGTATTTTGATTCCGACTGGGGTGGGATGGTGACTGCGATCAAGGCAACGAAAATCGGCGCGCGCGCCACGGCGACCCTCCTCGCGGGCACCATGCTCTCGGGCATGGCGGCCGCACAGACTGCGCCCCAGACGGCTCCGGCCGCCGCGCCCCCGGCAGCACAGGCCGCTCCGGCTCCCGCTGTCCCCGCCCCGGTGACGCGCACGATCAAGTCGATCCGCGTCCAGGGCTCGCAGCGGATCGAGTCCGAGACGGTGATGAGCTACACGCGTCTGCGCGTGGGCGACGCCTATACCAACGAGACGATCGACCAGGCGATCAAGGACCTGCTCGCTTCCGAGCTGCTCGCCGATGTGACGATCGAAGGCGTCGAGACCGGCGACCTGGTGATCCGCATCCGCGAGAACCCGGTGATCAACCGCGTGATCTACGAGGGCAACAAGCGGCTCAAGGAAGACAAGATCAAGAAGGAAGTGAAGCTGGCGCCGCGCCAGATCTTCACCCGCACGGCCGTGCGCGCCGACGTGGCGCGCATCATCGAACTGTATCGCCGCCAGGGCCGGTTCGCCGCCGTGGTCGAGCCGAAGATGGTCAGCCTCGACCAGAATCGCGTCGACGTGATCTTCGAGGTCCATGAAGGGCCGAAGTCCAAGGTCCGCCAGATCAACATCATCGGCAACACCGTGTTCTCCGACAGCAAGCTGCGCGGCGAGATGGCGACCAAGGTGGCGAGCCTCACCCACCTGATGAGCTCGAACACGAGCTACGACCAGGATCGCCTGGCCTATGACCAGCAGAAGCTGCGCCAGTTCTACCTGACCAACGGCTATGCCGATTTCCGCGTGATCTCGGCCGTAGCCGAGCTGACGCCGGACAAGAAGGACTTCATCATCACTTATGTGGTGGAGGAAGGCCCGCGCTACAAGTTCGGCCCGGTGAGCGTCGACAGCGCGATCCGCGACTTCGACGACAAGAAGCTCGCCGCCGCGCTGAGCATCAAGGAAGGCGACTGGTACAACGCCAAGGCCGTGGAAGACACGGTCGAGCAGCTGAGCGAGACCGCCGGCATCGCGGGCTATGCCTTTGCCGATGTGCGCCCCGAGTTCCAGCGTGACAAGGACACGCTGACCATGGCGATGAACTTCCACATCGCGGAAGCCAATCGCACCTATATCGAGCGCATCGACATCACCGGCAACCGCCAGACCCAGGACAAGGTGATCCGCCGCGAGTTCCGCGTGGCCGAGGGCGACGCCTTCAACACCTTCCTGGTCAAGCGTTCGCAGGACCGCATCAACTCGCTCGGCTATTTCCAGGACAAGTTCGAGGTCGAGCGGGTCGAGGGCTCGGCGCCGGATCGCATCGTGCTCAAGGCCAATGTGGAAGAGCGCGCCAATGGCGAGCTGACGCTGTCGGCGGGCTTTTCGAGCCTCGAGCAGTTCATCCTCCAGGCCTCGATCCGTCAGCGCAACTTCCGCGGCATGGGCCAGACGGTGTCCGCCTCGGTCGACTATTCGACCTATTCCAAGTCGGTGGAGCTGGGATTCACCGAGCCCTATCTGTTCGACAAGAACATCGCGCTGGGCGGCACGATCTTCCGCCGCGACTATAACGCGTTCAACTATATCGGTTCGGACCGCTCGACGACCTACAGCCAGGTTTCGACCGGCTTCCAGATCGTCGCCGGCGTGCCGCTGACCGAATATTGGACGCTGTCGGGCCGCTATTATCTCGCCCAGGACAATGTGACGCTCGACAAGGCGAGCTTCTACACCAACGGCGTCTGCGATCCGCTCAAGGCCGGCCGCTATTATTGCGAGGCGGTGGGCAATCGCATCACGTCGCTGGTCGGCCTGACGCTGACCTATGACAGCCTGAACAGCCGCATTCGTCCGACGCGCGGCCAGCGCCTGTCGGTGAGCGGCGACTTCGCCGGCCTGGCCGGCGACGTGCGCTATCTGCGCGCGCGTGCGAATGCCGACAAATACTGGAATGTCGGTGGCGGCTTCATCGCTTCGGTCTCGGCCGAGGGCGGCCTCATCCACAGCCTTGAAAAGGCGAGCGGCCCGGGCATCGATCCGGTGCGCATCACCGACCGCTTCTATCTGGGCGAGCCGCAGTTCCGCGGCTTCGACATCCGCGGCGTCGGCCCGCGCGTCCAGCGCATCAACTATACGGGCGACCCGACCGCGGGCACGCAGCTGCTGGTGACCGATCGCGACCAGATCGTCGACGATGCGATCGGCGGCAAGGCCTATTACCTCACCAAGGCCGAGCTGGAGATTCCGCTGGGCGCCGGCGCGCGCGAGATGGGCCTGCGGCCGTCGATCTTCATCATGGCGGGCAGCCTGTTCAACATCACTCGCCCGGGCAAGACGATCGAGTTCGCCCAGGCGAAGGACACCAACGGCAACCTGCTGTACAACAAGGACGGTTCGCCGACGCTGCTGCCCAAGGACAATTTCATCAAGGATCCGTCCGGCAACCAGCTCTACATCGTCAGCGCGTCCGACCCGACCAATTCGGGCGCCTATACCACCTGTAAGGTCGGCTATTCGGCGAGCGCGACTGCGCCGTGCGTCGGTACCTCGATCAACGCCATCGCCAATTCGCCGATCGCGCCCTTCTTCGAACGCTATGTCGGCGACACCGCGTCGCCGCGCCTGTCGATCGGCTTCGGCGTGAACTGGAATTCGCCCTTCGGCCCGCTGCGTATCGATGTGGCCAAGACGTTGCTCCACGCCAAGGGCGACGACACCAAGCTTGTAACCTTCAACGTAGGGACTCAATTCTGATGATTACCAAGAAGCGCATTTTCGCCGCGCTGCTCGCGGCGCCCGCCGCGCTTGTCGTCGCGGCTCCCGCGCACGCACAGGTCAACGGCATCGCCACCGCCAGCCCGGTTCGCGTCATCGACGCCAGCAAGGCGTTCACCGCTGCCCAGCAGCAGATCCAGACCACCTACAAGGCGGCGTTCGACCAGATCAATGCCCGCCGTCAGGCTGCGCAGAAGGAAGCCGAGCCGCTCCTCGCGCAGCTCGACACCAACAAGGACAAGAAGGTCGACGACGCCGAGCTCAAGGCTGCCCAGGCCGCCAAGAACCCGGTGCTCGACAAGATCGCGGCGATCCAGAACGCGGCGAATACCGACGTCCAGAAGCTGAGCAATCCGGCCGCCCGCGCCGAGCTGTTCGCGATCGAATCGATCCTGCGCCAGTATGAGCCCGCGCAGCTGCGCGTCGTCACCGCGCGCAAGATCAGCGTCGTGCTTTCGCCGGAAGTCTTCATGTACGCTCCCGATTCGGCCGATATCAGCGACGCGATCACCGCCGAGCTCGACAAGTCGGTGCCGACGGTGAGCATCCAGCCGCCGGCCGATTGGCAGCCGGCGCGCGAGACGCTGGCGATGCAGCAGCAGCTGGCCCAGATCGAGCAGATGCGCGCCTATCAGGCAGCGGCACAGCAGCAGCAGCGCGGTGCGGGTGCCGCGCCGGCGCCGGCCGCGCCCGCGGGTGCCAAGCCGGCCGGCAACAAGCCCGCCGAGCCGCGGTGAGCGAGGACGTTTCGGCAGCCGCCGCCGCTCCGGAGAAGTCCGGGGGCCCGCTGAACATTCAGCGGGTGATGGCGGCGCTGCCGCATCGCTACCCGATGCTGCTCGTCGATCGCGTCGAGGAACTGGTCCCCGACCAGCGAATCGTCGCGATCAAGGCGGTCAGCATGAACGAGGAATTCTTCCAGGGGCATTTCCCGGGAAGGCCGATCATGCCCGGCGTCCTCCAGGTGGAGGCGCTGGCGCAGGCGGCGGGCGTGCTCGCGGTGGAGAGCCTCGGCCTCGCCGGTTCGGGCAAGCTCGTCTATTTCATGTCGATCGACGGGGTGAAGTTCCGCAAGCCGGTCGAGCCCGGTTGCCTGCTCCGCCTCGAGGTCGAGTTCGTCCAGAAGCGTTCGCGCGTCTGCAAGTTCGCCGGCCGGGCGATGCTCGACGGCGAAGTCGCCACCGAATGCGAGTTCACCGCGATGATCGCGGATCCGCCTTCGGCATGAGCCAAGGGTGCCGGGGCAGGGCCCGGCATCCGGTTTCCGGCGCCGCGCAGCCCCAGGTTGCGCGGCGTCCGCGTCTCTGCTAGGCGCGCGCCTCCGCTGCCGGTCGGAAACCGGCGGCTTTCCAAGGAATTCGACGTGAAGAAAGACACTCACCCCGACTATCACATGATCAAGGTGCAGATGACCGACGGCACCGTGTACGAGACCCGCTCCACCTGGGGCAAGGAAGGCGACACGATGACTCTCGACATCGATCCGCTGGCACACCCGGCCTGGACCGGCGGTTCGCAGCGTCTTCTCGATCAGGGTGGCCAGGTCGCGCGCTTCAACAAGCGCTTTGGCGGCCTCAACCTCGGCAAGAAGTAATTCCCTGGGCTTTCGGCGCGTTACGACGTTAACGCGCCGTTAGCCAGCCAGGGCTAGCTTGCTCGTCATGGCAAGCGCAGCACGAGCATTCGCAGCGGAATTCGAACCGGCCGAGGAACTTGGCCGGCGGCGTTCGATGCGCGCGCCCGTGTCGCTCGACGCGAAGATCGGCCGGGGCGGCCTCGATCGCGCGTTGTGCAAGGTGGTCGACGTGTCGCTGCATGGCGCCCGCATCCAGACCTATTCGCTGATCAAGGCCAGTTCGATGATCTGGCTCGCGCTGCCGGGGATCGGGCACGTCGCGGCGCGCGTCGTATGGTCCAATGATTTCGAGGCAGGCCTCGAATTTCAGGCCGCGCTGACTCCCGAAGCTTTCGAGACACTTACGACGTAGCGACGGCATTGTGCGCCGAAAGGCGGCGCGGCGCGATTGCGTTCACCCGCAAGATAGGACATCCTCGCCCGAATTCACCTGCTGGGGAAACTGGTGATGATAAAGGGTCTGCTGCTTTGCGCGGCCGCATGTGCCGCACCCATGACGGCTATGGCGGGCGAGAAGGACCTGCCGATCGTCCCCAATCTCAAGGCGTTGCTCGCTGCGGATGGCGTTGCGCGCACGGTCCCCGGCCGGAAGCTGGTCCGGCCGCGGCCCACGACCTTCATGCCGATCGCCTATCGCGGACTGGAGGGGGGCGGGATTCGCGCGCTGCCCACCACGTCTCTGCCGCAGGAGCCGATTCGGCTCACCACCGATTTCTCGATCGCCGAATTGCGCGCCCGACCGCTTCGGCATCTCGCGGCGTTCGATACCGGCGCCGATGCGACCAGCGCGCGTGGCGGCAGCTGGGCAGTGTACGACATACTTTCCGACTACCGCAAACCGCGCTTCCGCCGTTCCGCGTTCAGCACGATGCTGGTGCTGCGCATCGATGGCGAGGAAGGCAGCGCGCCGCTCAGCGTGGGCGGTGGCGGGGTTGCCTCCGCCATCTGGCAGGTGATGCCGGGGAACTGACGCCCGGCGCGTCTCGGCCCCGGGGGCGGGGCGCTCAGTTGGCCTTCTGCTTCTGCGCGACGAGATTGAGCACCAGGCTGGCATATTCGTTGTTCGGATCGAGCGCCTTGGCCTGGTTCGCGGCATTGGCGGCGCCCGGCATGTCGCCCAGCGCGACGAAGCCGATGCCCTTCGCCGCGATCAGATTGGCGCGGCCCGGGCCATCCATGTCGCGGTCGCCGGCAAGGAACTTGTCGATGAACGGCGCCATTTCGCCATAGGCGGAGAGGCTGAGCAGCGTTGCGACATATTCCTTGGTCAGGTCGTGCTGGTTCGGCGCGATCGCCAGCCCCTTGGCGTAGCTGGCCTTGGCGGCGGCATAATCCTCCATCTCGTACTGGATCCAGCCGACGGCATAGGCGAGGTCGGCATAATGGAGGTTGGTCAGCACGAAGTTGGAGCCGGCCGGGAAGCCGTCGATCGCGCGGCCGGCCCTGGCGGCATCGGCATAGGCGAGATACTGGTGCTCGTCATAGACCCGCACTTCCGCGCCGCAGCGCTCGGGCGCCGGCATGGTGGCGGGGAGGAGGGCGTAGCGCTTCTGCAGGATCGGGAGCAGGGCCGCGAAGCCGGGCTTGTCCTGCGCCTTCATCAGCGCGAAGGCCTTCTCGATTTCGGGCTGGGCGGCGGCGGCCCAGGCGGCCTTGTCCTCGCAGGGGCCGGCTAGGGCGGCGCCCGGCGCGAGCAACGCGATGGTGGCGATCGTTGCGAGCCAGCCCCTGTACATGCCCATGCCCCCCGGTTGTCTGGCGGAGAGGGTGGGATTCGAACCCACGGTACGCTTGCGCGCACGGCGGTTTTCAAGACCGCTGCCTTAAACCACTCGGCCACCTCTCCGCGTCGATGCCTGCGCTAATGCGATCCGCGACGATCCGCCACAATTTGTTGACGAAAGCGGATGGCGGGGGGTTCTGCATCCCGCCGCCCTGTGGCACAAAAAGCGCATGCGGGGATCGAGTGGCGTAATGCGTAGCCTGTTGGCGCTTGGCGTGGCCGTGATCGCGGCGGCGCCGGTGGGCGCTCCCGCGATCGCGCAGGACGAGAGCGGGTTCCAGACCTATCTGGGCGAGCTCTCGCGCCAGGCGGCGGCAGAGGGAGTCAGCCGGCGGACGATCGATTCGGTGATCCCGACGCTCACCTACAATGCGCGCGTGGTGCAGCTCGACCGGCAGCAACCGGAGACCGCGCCCAACGCGCCCATCTCCAATTTCGAGCCCTATCGCCGGGCGCATGTCGATGCCGCGCGGATCAGCCAGGGGCGGGCCGCCTATCAGCGCCAGCGCCCGCGGCTGCGGCGGATCGAAGCCGAGACCGGCGTGCCCGAATCGATCATGGTCGCGATCTGGGGGCACGAAACCAACTATGGTCGCGTGATGGGCGGGTTCGACCTGCCGCGCGCGCTCGCCAGCCTGGCCTATGAGGGCCGCCGCCGCGAACTGTTCGCGGGAGAGTTCATCGCTACGCTCAAGATGATCGATCGCGGCGTGCCGCGCGAGAAGCTGGTCGGCAGCTGGGCGGGGGCGTTCGGCGGGCCGCAGTTCCTGCCTTCGGTCTATCTCCGCCTCGCCAGGGACGGCGACGGGGACGGCATGGCCGATATCTGGACGAGCGAGCCCGACACGCTGGCCTCGATCGCCAATTATTTCGTCAATGCCGGCTGGCGCAAGGGCCAGCCCTGGGGCTTTGCGGTGAGCGTGCCCGCCAATCTGAACCGCGCCGCGCTGGCCAGCAAGACCAGGTCCCCGCGCTGCCCGCGCGTGTTCGAACGACACAGCCGCTGGAAGACGATGGCGGAGTGGCGGGCGCTGGGCCTGGTGCCGCAGACCCGCGCCTGGCCGGGCGACAATGTCCAGGCGACGCTGCTCGAGCCGGACGGGCCCGGCAAGACCGGCTATCTGCTCACCGGCAATTATCGCGTGATCCTCGACTATAATTGCTCGAATTTTTACGCTTTGTCGGTAGGCCTGCTCGCCGATGAGGTCGAACGCTAGCATCTTCGCGCTCTCGCTCCTGGCCCTTTGCGGGGGAGTCCCGAGCCATGCCCAACCCCTGCAACGGCAGGGCTCCGTCGGGGCGCAGGCCTATGGCGGGCCGCAGTCCCAGCCGGACGATGCGTCCGCCGAGACGTGGCGTGCCGCCGACGGCACGATCCGGACGCGCCCGGCGCGCGTGCAGCCGCAATCCCAGCCGGCGCCCGAGCCGATGGTGGTGCAGCCCGAGCCGCAGCCGCAATGGGCCGATCCCGCACCCGCCGCGGCGCAATCGGGCGCGCCCGGCGCTTCCTATGCCGCTCCCGGCAGCACCCCGACCCGCAGGGCACCGGCCACTCCCGCGCCGCGGCAGGAGGCGCCCCGGCCCCGCCAGGCACCGCCGCAGGTCGCGACGGTGATGCCCGACGGTTTCACCGATCCCGCCGCCGGTGCGGCCGGGCCCAGCGGATCGTCCCAGCCCGCTCCGGGCGAGACGCCGCGCTACGACGAGATCGGCTATGCCGGTGTCCGCCCGGTGAGCGGCGGCGGCGCGATGGACCAGTCGGTGGTGGCGGTGCATCGCTCGCTGCCGGCCAACTCCTATGTCGAAGTCACTTCGCTCGAAACCGGAAGGACGATCCTGGTGCTGGTCACCGGCACCGATCCGGGCGCCGATCGTCCCATCGATCTGTCGGCAGGAGCCGCGCGGCTGCTCGGCGCGAACGGCGATTCGATCGGCGTGCGGATCCGCCTGGTGAACCCGCCGGCGATGGACAAGGCCGCGCTCCAGGCCGGCCGGCCCGCCGCGGACCGCGCCGACGCGCCCCCGGTGTTGCTTACGGCGCTGCGCAAGCGGCTTCCCGGCGCCCCTGGCCAAGCGGATGCGGCTTCGCGCACTCCGAGTGCCGCCGCGGCGGCCTATGGCCCGCCGCGCGTCAGCGTTGCGCCACGGCCGGCGCCCGTGCGCACGGCCCCGCCCGCCGCCCGCCCGGCCGCAGGCGGCAGATATATCGTGCAAGTCGCCGCACTTTCTAACGCCAGTCGTGCACAAGCGCTTGCCCAAAGCCTAGGCGGCTTCGTAAAGCCGGGTGGCGGGCTCCATCGCGTCCAGCTCGGTCCCTTCGCCACGGCGGGCGAGGCCGAAGCGGCGCGGCGGCGTGCCGCGGGCGCGGGCTATGGAGATGCGCGCGTCCAAGCCAACTGAAAGGCCGGACGAATCACATGAAGAAGTTGCTTGCCGCATCGTTCCTGGCGCTTGCCGCCGCCCAGTCCACGAATGCCGCAGGCCCGCCGCCGTTCGATACGCCGGCGCCGATTGCGTATATGGAGGATATGTCCTCCGGCGCGGTGCTCTATGCCAAGGATGCGGACCGGCGGATCCCGCCGGCCTCGATGGCGAAGATGATGACGGTCTATGTCGCCTTCGACCTGATCAAGAAGGGCGAACTGAAGCTCGACAAGCAGATCGAAGTGACGCCCGAGACCTGGAAGAAATGGCATAGCCAGGGTTCGACCATGTTCCTGAGCGTCGGCCAGAAGCCGACCGTCTCCGATTTGCTCAAGGGCATCGTCACGCTGTCGGGCAACGATGCCTGCGTCGTGCTCGCGGAAGGCATTTCCGGCACCGAGGAAGCCTTTGTCCAGCGGATGAACGAGGCGGGCAAGCGCCTGGGCCTCACCAACAGCCATTTCGGCACTTCGAACGGCTGGCCCGACAATGGCGTGACCTATGTCACCGCACGCGACCTGGCGCATCTCGCCAAGGCGACGATCCAGGATCATCCGGACCTCTACAAGCAGTTCTACTCGCTCACCAGCTTCACCTGGGGCAAGACGCTGGGCGCCGGCGCCGACATCACCCAGGCGAACCGCGACCCGCTGCTCGGCAGGGTGCAGGGCGCCGATGGCCTCAAGACCGGCCATACCGACGAGGCCGGTTACGGCTTCACCGGTTCGGCCGAGCAGAATGGCCGCCGCCTGGTGATGGTGGTGGCGGGGCTCACCACTTATAACGGCCGCGCCGATGAATCGGTGAAGTTCATGAACTGGGGCTTCCGTGCCTGGCAGGCCCGCCCGCTGGTCAAGAAGGGCCGCAAGGTGGGCGAGGTGCAGGTGCAGGGCGGCACGTCGGGCAGCGTCGGCGTGGTCGCCCCGCGCGACCTGACCGCCACCGTGCCCGCCGGCACCGCGCCCGAGATGCAGGCGCGCATCGTCTATAACGGCCCGGTCCAGGCCGGCTTCAAGGCGGGCGATCACATCGCCGACCTGGTGGTCGATTCACCCGGCCTGCCGTCGCAGACCGTGCCGCTGGTGGCGGAGAAGGATGTGGGCGAGGCGGGCTTTTTCGGCCGCGCCTGGCGCGGCTTCTGGTCGCTGTTCGGGATGTGATCGCGGAAGCGGGTCCCGCCTCCCTTGCCGCCGTCCCCGGGCTTGCGGGGACGACAAGGTCTGAACGGTCTCGATGGCCCTGATCGGCAATGAATCCGCCCATGAGGCGCTGGCCGCCGCGATGCGGAACGGCAACCTTCATCATGCCTGGCTGATCGCCGGGCCGGAGGGGGTGGGCAAGGGCATGTTCGCGCGGGCGGCGGCGCTGCGCATGCTTGCGGAGGCCGCGGGGCGCGACCGGCTCGCCCCTGGCTGGGCGGTGCCGCCCGAGAGCCAGACCGCCCACCTGATCGAGGCGGGCGCGCATCCGGACTATCGCGAGCTCGTCCGCCTGCCCAAGGATCCGGACAAGCCCGACGAAGCGCTGGCCCGTTCGATCACGATCGCGCAGGTCCGCTCGCTCCAGGCACTGTTCGCGACCAAGCCGAGCTTCTCGTCGCGTCGGGTTATCGTGATCGACGCGATCGACGATCTCGAGCGCGGCGGCGCCAATGCGCTGCTCAAGAACCTGGAGGAGCCGCCGGCGGGGACGATCTTCCTGTTGGTGAGCCATGCGCCGGGCCGGCTGCTGCCGACGATCCGCTCGCGCTGCCGGCTGTTGCGCTTCGAGGCGCTGGACGATGGGGACGTGGCGGCGATCCTGCGCGACCAGCTGCCCGATGCCACGACGGGCGAGATCGCGGCGCTGGTCAAGGCGGGCGAAGGCTCGCCGGGCCGGGCGCTGGGCTTTGCGGGGCTCGACATCGCATCGATCGAGAGCGAGATGGCGGCGCTGGCCGATACCGGGGATCCGTCCAATCTGATCCGCGCGCGCCTCGCCAAGCTGCTCGGCGCCAAGGCCGCGCAGCCGCGGTACGAAGCGTTTCTCGAACGCGCGCCGAGCTTCATTGCCGAGCGGGCGAAATCCCTTTCCGGGGATGCCCTGCGCACGGCGCTCGATGCCTATGCCGCCGCGCGCGAGCTGAGCGGCGCCGCGGCCGGCCTGTCGCTCGACGCCTCCGCCACCGTGTTCGAAATGGGCGGCATCCTTGCGCGGCTGAGGCGTATTTAACGCTGCCTTAGGCAAAGCGGGCTATCTCGCCTCTGGAGCAAGAGGGGATTTCCATGGGCGCGATCACCGGCATTTCTGGCATCGGCAGCACTGCGGCCGCACAGCCGGCCGCCACCAACGGCGCCGGCGACACCAAATTCGACGCGATCCTGGAAGCGTTCAAGAAGGCCGCGAGCGAGACGCCCGAGCAGCGCGCTCGCGACGCGGTGCTCAAGAAGCACGACCTTTCCGAAGAGGATTACAAGAAGCTGCCGGCCCGACAGAAGGAAGCGATCGACAAGGAGATCGCCGCGGCGGTGCGCAAGGTGCACGAACGCAAGACCGGCGTAGCGATCGGCGACTCGCCGGTGCCGACCGCGAAGCTGTTCGGCTGAACCTGCACGCCGCCCATGCTTCCCCGCAAGGGCGCGAGGCGGGGTGACGCGGCGAAAGTGATCGCCTAAAGCGCCCGGATGGCCGAGCCTTTCTACATCACCACCGCGATCCACTATCCCAATGGCCGTCCGCATATCGGACATGCCTATGAGATGATCGCCGCCGACGCGATCGCCCGGTTCCAGCGCGCGCAGGGCCGCGACGTCTTCTTCCAGACCGGCACCGACGAGCATGGCCTCAAGATGGTCAAGACGGCGCGCGAACGCGACATGACCGCGCGCGAGCTTGCGGACGAGATGTCCGGATATTTCAGCGAGATGGCTGAGAAGCTTGATATCTCGTCCGATCGTTTCATCCGCACTTCGGAGGCCGATCACTACAAGGCCAGCCAGGCGATCTGGCAGGCGATGGCCGATGCCGGCGACCTGTATCTCGATCGCTACGAGGGCTGGTATTCGGTGCGCGACGAGGCGTTCTACGAGGAGAAGGAACTGGTCGAGGGGGAAGGGGGCGTGAAGCTCTCGCCCCAGGGCACGCCGGTGGAGTGGACGGCGGAGGAGACCTGGTTCTTCCGCCTGTCCAAGTACCAGCAGCCGCTGCTCGACCTCTACGCGGCCAATCCGGACTTCATCCGCCCGGAATCGCGCCGCAACGAGATCCTGCGCTTCGTCGAGGGCGGGCTGGCGGACCTGTCGGTCTCGCGTACCAGCTTCGATTGGGGCGTGCCGGTGCCGGGCTCGCCCGGGCATGTCATGTATGTCTGGGTCGATGCGCTGACCAACTATCTGACCGGCGCGGGCTATCCCGACGACAGCGCGCGGCTGGCGCGCTACTGGCCGGCGGACATCCACCTGATCGGCAAGGATATCGTCCGCTTCCACACCGTCTATTGGCCGGCCTTCCTGATGTCGGCGAAGATCGCGCTGCCGAAGCAGGTGTTCGGGCATGGTTTCCTGCTCAATCGCGGGGAAAAGATGTCCAAGTCGGTCGGCAATGTCGTCGATCCGATGGCGCTGGCCGAATATTACGGCGTCGACGCGCTGCGCTATTTCCTGCTGCGCGACGTGAGCTTCGGCAATGACGGCACGTTCAGCGACGAAGCGATCGTCACGCGTGCCAATGCCGATCTGTCCAACAGCTTCGGCAACCTCGCCCAGCGGACGCTCGCCTTCATCGCCAAGAATTGCGACGGGCGCGTCGAGGCCGGGCGCGCCGAGGAGGCCGATGCGGTGCTTCTCGCCGAGGTCGATACCGCCTGTGCCGGCTTCACGCGCGCCTTCGAGGATCTCGCGCTCAGCCAGGGGGTCGAACTGTGGATGACCGGCGTGTTCGCCTGCAACCAATATATCGACGCACAGGCGCCCTGGGGGCTGCGCAAGACCGATCCTGAGCGGATGCACGCCGTGCTCGGCACGCTGCTGCGCGCGATCCGGCGTCTTGCCGTCACGATTGCGCCGGTGGTGCCGGGCTCGGCGGCGAAGCTGCTCGCGCAGCTGGGGCCGGACGGGGATCGGGACTTCCGCATCGCGCCGCCGACCCCCATCTTCCCGCGGCTGGAGCTGAAGGAAGACGCGTGAACCTTGCCGACAGCCATTGCCACCTGATCTACAAGGGCCTGGGCGAGCAGCAGCCCGAAGTGCTGGCGCGCGCCCGGGCGGCCGGCGTGGTCGCGATGCTCAACATCTCGACCCGCGAGCGCGAATGGGACGAAGTGATCGGCGTCGCCGAGCGCGAGCCTGACGTCTGGGCCTCGGTCGGCATCCATCCGCACGAGGCCGACGAGCATCCCGACATCGATGCCGCCAGGCTGGTCGACAAGGCGCGCCACCCGCGCGTCGTCGGCATCGGCGAGACCGGGCTCGACTATTATTACGACCATAGCGACCGGGATCGCCAGCGGGCGAGCTTCCGCGCGCACATCGCGGCGTGCCGCGAGACCCAGCTGCCGCTGATCGTGCACACCCGCGATGCCGAGGCGGACACCGCCGAGATCCTGCGCGACGAGATGGCGAAGGGCGCCTTTCCCGGCGTGATCCACTGTTTCACCGCGAGCGGGGCGTTCGCCGATATCGCGCTCGATCTCGGCCTCTATATCTCGATCTCGGGCATCGTGACCTTCAAGAACGCGCATGACCTGCAGGCGACCGCGGCGCGGCTGCCCCGCGATCGCCTGCTGATCGAGACCGATGCTCCCTTCCTTGCCCCGGTGCCGCATCGAGGGAAGACGGGGGAGCCGGCCTTCGTCGCCGACACCTGCCGTTTCCTCGCCAATCTGCGCGGCGAGGATCCCGATGCGCTGGCGGAGGCTACCCGCGCGAACTTCCACAAGCTGTTCGCCAAGACGCGGGCATGAAGCTGCGCATCCTCGGCTCCGGCACCTCGTCCGGCGTGCCGCGGATCGGGAACGACTGGGGCGCTTGCGATCCCGCCGAGCCGAGGAACCGGCGTACCCGCGCCTCGGCGCTGGTGTGGACCCGGACGACCCGGGTGCTGATCGACACCAGCCCGGACTTTCGCGAGCAGGCGCTGGCCGCGGGGATCGCCGATCTCGATGCGGTGATATGGACGCATGATCATGCCGATCATTGCCACGGCATCGACGACCTCCGGCAGATCATGCATGCGCGGCAAGGGGAGCCTGTGCGCGGCCTTGCCCGGCCCTTTGCGCTGGAGCAGCTGGAGAAGCGCTTCGCCTATGCCTTCCGGGGCAGCAAGCTCTACCGGCCGACCGTGGCGATCGCGCCGCTGCCCGATGCAATTACGATCGGCGATATCCATATCCGCGTCGTGGATCAGCCGCACGGAGGGATAAGCTCTGCGGGGCTGCGCTTCGAGAGTGATGGTAAATCCATGGCATACGCCATAGATTTCAATGAGATGACGCAAGATATGCGTAGCTTGTATCAGGATCTGGATGTCTGGGTGGTCGATTGCCTCCGCCGGGCGCCGCACCCGACGCACGCGCACCTCGATGCCGTGCTGGGCTGGGTGCGGGAACTGGCGCCGCGGCGCGCAGTGCTCGCCCATATGGACAATTCGATGGACTATGCGACGCTCGCGGCAACGCTGCCCGCCGGAGTCGAGCCCGGCTTTGACGGCATGGAGGTTGCGATATGAGTGACGACCGCATCATCCAGCTGCTGCTGTTGCTCGGCGCGCTGATGCTGGCGCTCAAGGCCTTGTCGTCCCACCGCGTCACCTTGCGCGGCCTGTTGCAGACCCTCGTGCTCTGGGCGATCATCGGCGTGACTGCGGTGATCGTGATGTATCATCGCCAGGAACTGGGCGGGCTGCTGGCGCGCGCCTCGGAGAAGCTCGGCTATGAGCAGCAGGTGGTTCAGGGCGAGACGGTGCGGATCAAGATGAGCCCGGACGGGCATTTCTGGGCGCGCGTGCAGATCAACGGAGTAGAGCGGCGCATGCTGGTCGACAGCGGCGCGACGATCACCGCCATTTCGCGCGACACCGCCGAGGCGGCCGAGGTCAAGCCTGCCCTGGCGCCGCCGATGCTGATCGAAACCGCCAATGGCACGGTTCAGGCGCAGCCGGCGCGGGCCGACAATGTCGCGATCGGGCCGCTATCGACGCGTGACCTGCCCCTGGTGGTGGGCGACAGCTTCGGCGATCTCGATGTGCTGGGCATGAACTTCCTGTCGCGCCTCAAGTCCTGGCGCGTCGAGGATCGCACCCTGATCCTCGAACCGCGCAAGGGCATCGAAGCGCGCGGAACCGCACCGCGATCGCAGGCGCGCGAATAGCCGCCGGTCAGCGCAGGTCCAGCACGACCTCCTGATAGAGCGCATCGGGCTCCAGCGCTTCGGTCGAGTAGAGATTCGACTGCGCGTCGAGCTCGGTGACCAGCGTTCGGCGGGGCACTTCGGTCTTGCGGTCCTCGCTGCCATGCTTGCCGTGCTTGGTCGACAGCACCGAGGTCAGGCGGCCTGGGCCGCTCCGGTCCGATTTCTTGGTGAAGCGGCGCCACATGCTGCGCGGCGTGGCGTTCCGGCTGCCATGATGGCCGACCTTGTAGAGATCGACGTCGTCGAGCAGCGATGCCATGTCCGATTGCAGCGCATAGGCCCAGTTCTCGATCTGCGCATCGCCCGGGAATAGCAGGGTCTTCGAGCCGGCCTTGAGCAGCAGGATGACGCTGGTGTTGTTCATCTGCGCATCGAGTGCGCGCACCAGCCCGACCAGCATCTCGGTATTGGCGGCATCGATCCGATCCTGGAGCCAGCGATGCTCGAGCAGGGGCTTCGAGCGCAGCCGATGCCTGGCGTTCGGGAAGAGGAGCTTGCCTTCGTCGCCGATCGCCAGCGCGTCATTGAGGCGCTTCGGGGCAAGTTGCCAGAACTCGTCGGGATCGCTCGAGCGCTGCTTGCGGATCGTGTCGGTCTGCCGCAGCGTGGGCGGGCCGAGGACGTGCACGTCCATGCCCGGAAGCGCCGAGGCGAGGCCCAGGTCGCAGCCATGATAGGCATAGCGTTTCTCGCCGGGCATCGTCCGCAGATTGTCGATCGCCGATCGGTTCGAGAGATTGTCCTGCCCGATGAAGCGGAGCTGCTCGGCCAGCGCCTTGGGAAGGTGCCCGGCCTGGGCGTCGGCAAAGGCCACCAGCGTGCCGGCAGCATCCTCCATGGCCTGGAGCGACGCACGGCGCTGCCGCAATGCCTGTCCGGTGACGCTGGCGTCGGGCCCTTCCCAATCAAGGGGTGCTTCCGGGGCCTCGGTCCAGGGCTGCACGATGAAGCGCGGGTCGAGCGCGCGGATCACGTCGCCCGATCCCGCGCCGTCCCTGGTCGCGAAACCGCTGATATGGTCGGCATGGCGATGCGTGGCGACGAGCACGTCGAGGCGCCGGTCGGGATCGCCCTCGCGCACCTTTCCCTGGATGTCCTGGGCGACCTGGAGCATCTGCGTCTTCTCGGCATGCTCGGGCAAGCCGGTCGTGCCGAAGTCGATCAGCATGTGGCGCAGTGCGCCGCCGGCATAGGTGAAGCGCACAAGGATGCAGTCGCCAAAGCCGACCTGATAGGCATAGATCGTCGCGGTTTCCGGAGCGGCTGGCATGTTCAGGCCCCCATGCGTTGCTGGTGAAGGGCCGCGAAGCGGAGCCGGTCGGGCGCTGCCGGCGCACCGATCTGCCCGGTATCGACCATATATTGCGCGCGTGCCAGCTGGCGTTCGGCGTCCTCCAGCCGATTGGCGATATGATATTTCACTCGGCCATATTGATCGAGGATCACCACGCCGCCGCCATAGGCGGTGTAGCGGTCGCTGCTCCGCATGCCCTCCGGCCGCTCGGTGCCGAGCACGGCCTTGAATTCGGCACCGAACAGATCGGCGCGCTGCACATATTGGCAGACCGTCTCGTGCAGGGCGATGCCGTCGGGGCCGATTCGGCTTGCCGGGTCGATCGAAATCACTTCGGAATAGGCGCGGGGACTGAGCCCGAGCGTCTCGCGATTCTCCCAGAGGAAGCGGAACAGCTCGTCGCGGCTTCGGGTCATCGCCTGGTAGTTCGATCGGGCATAGGTCAGCCTGCCGTCGGCGGGGTAGCGTTGCCAGCATCCTTCGGCGTCGCAGGTGGCGCCCTGCGGGCGGATGCCGTATCGCTCGAACATGGTGCGGATCACCGCGCGATATCCCCATTCGTCCTCGGGGACGAGTTCGCGGTCGGCAGTGAGCAGCGCACTGAGATACTGGCCGAAATCGAGATCGGTCGGCGGGCAGTAGTCGAGCGCGCGGATCGCCATGTTGAGCAGGTGCCCGGCGAGCTTCGCGCCCTCTTCGACGACTGCGTCCAGATTGTAGCTGTCACCCGCGAAGCGCCCGAGCTCCGCGATCCGCTCGCTCCAGAGCTCGACAAAGGCGTTCATCATCGCCGCGACGAGGATCTCGCCGCGCGCATGTTCCTCCACTTCGCCGTGGAGCAGGTGGGCCGCTTCGGGAGTGAGCTCGACCGAGCGGCGAAGCGCGCCGCGCTGGCCGGTTTCGAGCGCCTCGCCGACCTCGCGGGCCACGCCGAGCAGGATCGAGTTGCGGATCGCGTCGGCGGTGAGCTTGCCGACCGCGACGAGCCGGATGGTGCGGTCCGCGTCGACGAAACGGCTGTCTTCCCCGATCGCGGCGGCGACGACAGGCTTGAGGGAGAAGATCGACAGCAGCGCGACGATATCGGCAAAGCCCTCGTGGAACGCTGCCTGGTCGGGGCCGGAAGGCTCGCTGAAGCGGGACCGCAGGCCGTCCAGCAGCGCGTGTGCCGTCTCGTGCGCGACGATGTCGTGGCTCAGGCAGGTGAAAACCGGCTGGCCGTCCTGCCGGAAGAAATAGCCGAACATCAATGCCCGGTCGGGCTCGGAATAGAAGGCGTTGGCCTGGGCGAAGGCGTGCGGCGCGATGTGCAACTGGTGGCCGCCGGAACTCCAGCTCACCCGCCGCCCCAAGGCGCGCTCGAAGGCACCCAGCGTGCGCATCGCGATCGCATAGGTGTTCTGCGCGTGGAAGTTCGGGTCTGCAAGCAGCCGCTTCTGATAGGCCGGATCCTCTCGCGTCTCACCCGGGAGGGGCGCGAACGGATCGACCAGCATTCCGTCGCCGGCCTGATATTCCTGCTGGTCCAGATAGGTGCGCCGCTCGGTCGCGTTATAGTCGACGACCTTGATTCGATAGCCGGTCGGCCCCTTGGCCAGGATTTCCGCGGGCACGCTGACTTCCACGAACGCCATCGGCCCCCCTGGCCCCAGGCGCAGTCCCGGATCCTTGGCGATGATCGTGAGCTTGCGTGTTGGTGGCGGTTCGGACACGCGATTATTCCCCCTCGGTCTCCCGACGACGCAAGATAATCGCTTCGTTCATGAAAGCCAAGTGAGGCGTTCGACCTGTCAATCCATCGGATCGAGAGCATATCCGTTTCGGCTTTTTCCCCCTGTGCGGAAATTATTCCGGAATTTTCTGTAATTGCCGTTGTAAAACCATGGAAGTCATCGCAAATTGTTGCGCATATGCGTGAAGATTCGTCGATCTATACTTTGATTTCATCCGATTATGCGTTGGATGCACTCGGAATTCGATTCCGGAATGGCTGCACATCCCGAGACGGGGCGCAATTGGCGTGCCGGGAGGAAGGGGCGCCTGGCCCCTTGCGCGAATTCCGGAAACTTCGCCCCGCTCCGGCACTGCTAGTGCTTGAGTGAAATAAGACACTCGGTGATACTCCTTTCATGACCCTGGCCATCGTTCCGCTCATGCCGCTCGAGCGCGGGCAGCTTCACGTGATTCGCCTGCGCGCCGTCCGCACCGCGCTCATCCTGCTCGCGGCGGCGGTCGCGGGGGAATTCTTCGTGCCGGAACTGCCGATGCCCGGAGCGATCCTCGCGCCCGCGCTGCTGGTAGCCCTGTGGATCGCCGGCTTCGCGCCGAGGCGGCGCTGGCGGCGCTGGGGCTATGCCTTCACCGGCGGCGAGCTTCATGTCGAGCATGGCTTGTGGACGCGGGTGCACACGATCGTTCCGACGCTGCGCGTCCAGCATATCGACGTGGCACAGGACGTGCTGGAGCGGCTGTTCGGGGTCGCCACGCTCGTCCTTCACACGGCGGGCACGGATACCAATGTGGTGATCCTGCCCGGCATCGCCCGCTCCACCGCAGAGGAAATCCGCGACGCGATCCGCGAGCGCATCGGCGGCGCGCAACATGATTGATCCCGGCGCCGCGCCCCGACGGCTCCACATCCTCACCGTGATCATGCGCTTCGTGAAGCGTGCGCCTTCCACGGTGATACTCCCGCCGCTGATTCTCGGCTTTGCGGGGCGCGAGTTCCACCCGGCGCTGGCATTGGGGGCCTTTGCGGCCATTGCGGCGGCGGTGATCCTTTCCACCTGGCTGGGCTGGTGGAGCTTCACCTACCGGATCGGCGCGGAGGAGGTGCTGATCCAGCACGGCGTCCTCCAGCGCCGCCGCCGGTCGATACCGCGCGGCCGGATCCAGGACGTGTCGATCGAGCGCAGCCCCTTTGCCCGCGTCTTCGGACTGGCGGTGGTCAAGCTCGAGACGGGCGGTGGCGAAGCCGAGGAGGCGAGGCTCGACAGCGTCTCCATGGCCGAGGCGGAGCGCCTCCGCGCCCTGTTGCGCGGCCATCGGCCGGTCGCCGAAATACGGGTGGGCGCCGAGGCGCCGGTGCAGCCCGGACGCCGCATCGTCTTCGCCATGTCGCTCGGCCGGGTGCTGCTGTGCGGCGTGTTCGGCTTCTCGATGATCTGGATCGCGGCGATCTTTGGCGCGATCCATTCGCTGGACCGGGTGCTGAAGCTCGACTGGGAGAAGCTGTTCGGCGAGGCCGAGCGCTTCGCTTTCGCCCGATTCAGCATTCTCGCGCTGTTCCTGGTGCTGGCAATGGCCCTGCTGCTGTGCCTGATCGCCGGCGTGGCGCGCACGCTGCTCAAGGACTATGGCTTCACGCTCACGCATGAATCGGGCCGTTTCCGCCGTATCCGGGGGCTGCTCACGCGCTCGGAAGTGGTCATCGCCGATCGCCGCATCCAGCTGGGCCTGGTCCGCCGCGGAGCGATCAGCGGGCGGCTGGGCTGGAACAGCGTCGAGGTGCAGACGCTCGGCGGCAGCGCCGACCGGGCGGGCCGCCAGGAAATGGCGCCGTTCGCCACGGCGGAAGAGGCCGCACAGGTGATCGCCGCCACGCCGCTCCCGCCTTTCCAGCGCCCGGGGCTGCGTCCGGTGGCGCCGGCCCATATCCTGCGCTTCGCGATCCACCACGGCATGCCGATCGTGCTGGTCCCGGGCATTGCCGGCTTCTTCCTGTCGCCGCTATGGTGGGGGCTGCTGCTGGCGCCCGCGCCGGTGATCCTGGCGATCTTCCAGCGCGCCGGGCATCGCTATGCGCTGCGCGACACCAGCCTGCAGGTGATGCGCGGCGTGCTCTCGCAGCGCGACTGGATCGTGCCCATCGAATCGATCCAGACGCTCACGGTGCGCCGCAGCTGGCTGCAACGCCGGCTGGGCGTGGCGACGGTGACGGTGGATACGGCCGGCGCAAGCGGTTGGCATCGCCCCGATGTGAGCGACGTTCCGTTCGATTCCGCGCTCGCGCTGGCCCGGGCGCTCACGGCCCGAGGCGATTAGCGCGGTTCGGGCGTCGGGCGCGGCGTCGGCGAGGGCTTGGGGGCGGGCAGGGTGAGGCTCACCATGGCCTTGTCCTGTGCAGGCGTGCCGGCGGGCGGTGCCGCCACCTCGGCCTTGCGGCGGATGCCGGCGAGCGGGGCAGGAGCGGCAATGGGAGTGGCTCCGGGGATCGGCGGCACGACGGTGGCGGGCGCTGCCTCGGCCGGGATCTGGGCGCGCATGCACTGGACCGGGCTCGGGCGGCGGAACTGGCCGCAATTCCACAACGCCTTGGCAAAGCCTTGCGTCTCGTCGCGCAGATAGCTGAACGACATGGTCGAAACCTGGGCGCTGGAGAGCGGCAACCTGGCCGGAGTCTGCTTCGCATCCGCCCAGGCCATGAACTTGCAATAGGGCCGCTCGCCGCACGTACGGATGGCCAGCGCCGCGAACGCGTCCGGGTTGATCCCCTTGGGCAAGGTGAGCATGAAGTTGTTCGAGTCGCCGCCCTCGGCCGCCATCGGGGCGGGAACGGCGCTCTGGGGGATCGATGCGGGATCGACAAAGGCGCCGTCGGTCCCGACCGCGCCGGGCAGCAGCGTTTCGAGCGAGGGATCGCTCTGGAAGGCGCCGGGCGACAGCCGGGCCATCAGCGCGATATTGGGCTCGATGCCCGCATAGATGCGGTTGAACGCCGGCGGCGTGCCCCACCAGCCGGTCCAGCGGAAGAAGAGGTGCGTGTTGACCTCGGTGATCTTCTCGAGGCTGGCGCTCCAATAGGGAACAACCCAGTCGGTGTGATAATGCGTCGCATGGCCCACCGGCTTGTAGACCGAGCCGGTCAATGCGGCGCGGGCGATATAGCGCGCGCGCTCCCAGGCGGTGGCGGTGGGCGTATAGCGCAGCATCGCGCCATCGCAGGTGAACGTGAACTGGCAGCCGGTCGAGCGCTCCGAGCCCTGGAACACGACGCCGCAGATCGTCTTGGGAAAGGCCGGGTGGCGTGCGCGGTTGATGATCACCTGCGCGACCGCCCGCTCGCCCACCGCATCGTCGCCGGCCTCGTAATAGACTGCCGCAGCGAGGCAATCGACGGCGCGGGCCCGGCTATCCTCGGCACCGTAGATATTGAACGGCCGGGCCGCCGGATTGGGCAGGGTCGAGAAGGGAATGGACGCATTCCAGGTGCGCGCGTCGTCCGGCGTCACGACCTGAAGCTCGACCGGCTCCACTTCCGGCAGCTCGGTCTTCGGCACCACCCGGTGCGATACCTTCACCGGCGCGGGCTTGTGCACCACCGCGCGCGGGGTATGCGTGACCAGCCACAAGGGCAGCGCGACCACCGCAAGCATGAGGAGGCCGAGCAATGCCATCAGCACTGGCGGCACGCGGACGGAGAATGCTCCGGCGGTGGGAAAGGAAGGGACGGTCGCCATGGGGTCGCCGCCCATAACGCAGAAGTCGCGAAGTTGGAACCATTGCGGCGCCGGAACGCCGCAATGCCCGGATCAGTGCGTCCGACGCGCGCTCAGTTCGGCCAGAAGCCGGTTGCCTCGCACATGTCCCAATGATCGGCGGCGCCCAGCTTGCACGCCGCCGCGGTGGCGCCCGTGCAGAGCTTCACTTCGCGCTGATAGCGCTTGTAGCAGCTCTCCGGACGAGCGGGCGCGGACGGCTTGGCGACCAGTGCGGCCGTTCGCACGGGTTTCGATACGGAAACTGGGGTGGCCGCCAAGCTGCGCGCCTCGGCCGGTGTTTCCAGCCCGCGCTGCTTCCCCCCGAAAGCAAGCGGCCACCCCAGATAGATGGCGAGCATGACGCTCACCAGGATCATTGCATTGCGCACGAAGTTCCCCCCGGAAACGACGTTTTCCCCGACTCGGGAAATCTAGCGTTAATCCGGCGTTAATTCCAGTGCCTCAGCTCTCGGGAAGAAAGTCCGGGACGCTCAGATAGCGCTCGCCTGTATCATAATTGAACCCCAGGACGCGGGTCCCCTCCGGGAGATCGGGCAATTTCTGCAGAATCGCGGCCAGCGTCGCGCCCGAGGAGATGCCGACGAGCATGCCTTCCTCGCGGGCGGCGCGGCGGGCCATGTCCTTGGCGACGCCCGCATCGACCTTGATCACGCCGTCGATCGCGTCGGTGTGCAGGTTGCGCGGCACGAAGCCGGCGCCGATACCCTGGATCGGGTGCGGGCCCGGCTGGCCGCCCGAGATTACCGGCGAGAGCTCGGGCTCGACCGCATAGACCTTGAGGTTCGGCCAGCGCTTCTTGAGCGTCTCGGCGACGCCGGTGATGTGGCCGCCGGTGCCCACGCCGGTGATGACCACGTCGATCGGCGAATCGGCGAAGTCGTTCAGGATCTCCTGCGCGGTGGTGCGCACGTGCACGTCGATGTTCGCCGGGTTCTCGAACTGCTGCGGCATCCAGGCGCCGGGCGTCGTCTCGACGATCTCCATCGCGCGCTCGATCGCGCCCTTCATGCCCTTCTCGCGCGGCGTCAGGTCGAAGGTGGCGCCATAAGCGAGCATCAGGCGGCGGCGCTCGATGCTCATGCTCTCCGGCATCACCAGGACGAGCTTGTAGCCCTTCACCGCGGCGACCATCGCGAGGCCCACGCCGGTATTGCCGCTGGTCGGCTCGACGATCGTGCCGCCCGGCTGCAGGCTGCCGTCCCGCTCCGCCGCTTCGATCATCGCCAGCGCGATGCGGTCCTTGATCGAGCCGCCGGGATTGGTCCGTTCGGACTTGATCCAGACTTCGGCGTCCGGAAACAGCTTGCCCGCGCGGATATGGGGCGTGTTGCCGATCGTCTCGAGGATCGTGTTGGCCTTCATGTCATCATCTCCTTGGGAGGAATCTCGAGATTGGCCGGAGGATCGAAGGTGCGAGCCCGCCTGAGCTCCGGGAATAGCTTGGCCCATGCCAGTGTGACAAGGATCGCGCCCACGCCGCCGCCCACCACTGCGGCGACCGGCCCGATCAGCGCGGCGAGGAAACCCGATTCGGCCTCGCCCAGCTCGTTCGAGCCCGAGATGAACAGCGTGGAGACCGCGCCGACGCGGCCGCGCATCTCGTCCGGCGTGTAGAGCTGGATCAGCGACTGGCGGACATAGACCGAGACCATGTCGGCCGCGCCGAGCACGAACAGCGCGAACAGCGCCACCATCACCGCGGGCGCCGTGTCGTGCCCCACTGCGGCCGGGCCGAGCACGGGCACGAGCAGCGGGGCGGAAAGGCCGAAGATCACTGTCGCCACGCCGAACAGGGCGACCGCCAGCAGCATCTTCACGCCGACGTCGCTCTTCAGCGGCCGCCAGGAGAAGAACACCGCCGTGGCGACGGCGCCCACCGCGGGCGCGGCTCGCAGATGGCCGAGCCCTTCCGAGCCCACCTGGAGGATGTCGCGGGCATAGACGGGCAGCATCGCGGTCGCGCCGCCGAGGAGCACCGCGAACAGGTCGAGCGAGATCGCGCCGAGCACCAGCCGGTTGCGACGGACATAGTGGAGCCCGTCGATCATCTGCGCCCAGGGGCTGCCGCTGAACTTGCGCGCGCTGCGCGGCACGTCGCCGATCAGCATGAGCAGGACGAAGGAGACGAGGAACAGGCCGCCCGCCACTGCGTAGGAGAGCCAGTCGGCAACCGCATAGAGATAGCCGCCCATGGCCGGGCCGATCACCGTGCCGATCTGCCAGGACAGCGAGCTCAGCGCGATCGCGGTGGGCAGGATCGCCTTGGGCACCAGATTGGGCGAGAGCGCGCTCAGCGCGGGGCTGGCAAAGGCGCGCGCCACGCCGAGCAGCGCGGCGATGCCGAACAGCGCGGGCAGGCCGATCGTGCCGGTATAGGTCAGCACGCCCAGGCTGATCGCGCAGAACGCCTCGAGCGCCACCGCGGCGCGGGCGATCCAGCGCCGGTCGAGCCGATCCGCCACCCAGCCGGCGAAGAGCGAAAGGAACAGCAGCGGCAGGAACTGGGCGACGCCGATCAGCCCGAGCTGGAAGGCGGCTTCCTTCACCGTCATCGTCCGGCGGGCGATATCGTATACCTGCCAGCCGATCACGATCACCATCGCCATCTGCCCGAGCGTCGTCGAGAGCCGGGCGAGGAAATAGAGGCGAAAATTGGGAACGGCGAACGGATGCGTTGCTTCGGCGGCCATGCAAGGGCCTCTAGGCGCTTCCGCGGGGCCACCGCAACGCGCGATTGCGTGCGAAGGGCCAAGTAGAGATATCAGCCGGGAATTCCGCGTCGACGCCGGGGCCGGGCGCGCCGCTTGCCGCCTCAGCGCAGCTTGGCGGGCTGGACGTCCTCGGTCTCGGCGAAGCGCGGGTTGCGGATGGCGGGGCGCAGGCGCGCCAGGCTGCACAGGCCGGCAATGGCGGCGAGGCCGGCCGCCACCAGGGGCGGCACCGTGCCGCCGCCGATGCCGATCGCAAGCAGCGCGGCCACCAGCGTGGCGCCGGTCGTCTGCCCGACCATCCGGGTCGTGGAGATGAGCCCGCCGGCCGCTGCCGCGCGATCGATCGGGGCCGAGCCGATGATCAGCCGGGCGTTGGGCGAGAGGAACATGCCGAATCCGGCCCCGGTGAGCGACATGCGCCAGGCAATGTCGAACCAGCTGGGATCCACGGGCAGGAAGGCGAGGAAGAGCAGTCCCGCCACTGCGATGACCATGCCGATCCCGCCCAGCGCCCCGGCGGGGTAACGATCCGACAGCGAGCCGGCGAGCGGCGCGACGATCATCGTGGTGAGCGGCCAGGGCGCGATCACCGCGCCCACCTCGGACGGGGCGAAGCCATAGCCATGCTGCAGCCGGAAGGGCAGCGACAGGAGCAGCGTCATCGTGGCGATGAAGGCAGTATAGGCACCCACCACGGAGAGGGCGAGCACCGGCCGGGTGAGCAGGTCGACCGGCAGGATCGGCTTGGGCTCGCGCATCTCGCGGCGGACGAAGAACAGGCCGATCACCGCGCCGGCGACCACCACCGCCGCCGAGACGACGGGGCTGTCGCCATGCACGGCGCTCTCCAGGCCGCCGATCACCAGCCCGAACATGCCGGCGCACAGCAACGCTCCCAGCACGTCGAACGGCTCGTCACGCGCGGGCGTGTCGGGCAGGGCGCGGCCGAACAACAGGCTGGCGACGGCGAAGGGCACTGCCGAGGCGAACACCCAGGGCCAGGGCCCCACCGCCAGCACCAAGCCGCCGATGGTGGGCGCGAGCGCGGCCGAGCTCGACACCACCACCGAGTTGATGCCGAGGCCGCGGCCCAGATGTTTAGCGGGATAGATCCGGCGAATCAGCGCCGAGGAGACGCTGAGCGCCGCAGCCGCGCCCGCCGCCTGCGCCGCGCGGACGATGAGCAGGAACGGCAGGCTCTCGGCGAAGAAGCACAGCACCGTCGCCACGGTGAAGACCAGCTGCCCGGCCTGGTACATCCGCTTGAGCCCGATCCGCTCGCCCAGCCCGGCAAAGGGCAGCAGCAGCATCACCAGCGTCAGCTGGTAGACGGTGACGACCGAGACCGCCGCGGAGCTGTCGACGTGCAGGTCCCTGGCGATGGTGGGCAACGCCACGGTGGCGATCGCGCCGTCGATCACCACCAGCGCCGTACCGAAGGAGACGGCGGCGATGGCGAGCGTGCGGCGCGGCAAGGGAAGGCCATCGGTCATCCACCTGCTCAGTGCCTCAACCCGCCGCCGGGTTCCAGTGGAACCCGCATCGTGTGCGGTTGGTTATTTTCGCAATCGAAACCAGATACTTGGAGGCTTTATATGGGCAAGGGCATCTTGTTGTGGCTGCTCGGCATCCCGATTCCGATCATCCTTCTGATCCTGATCTTCTGGCACTGATCCGACTCGGGGCGGTTCGACGCGCGGTTTCGCCCCGAAGATCAGCTCGCGAATTTCCCACGCATCCGCGACATAGCGATGGTCCGGCTTGCCGGGGCAAGCGCCCTGATCGTCGACGGGCAGCCGGGAGAGCAGCGGCAGGATATCGGTCGCCTCGCTTTCGAGCCGCTCGCGGATGCGCGCCGTCAGCCAGCGAGTCGAGCGGGCATAGATGCCCCACTGCGCCTCGCTCGGGAAACCGTGCCAGCGCGTGACGTGCTCGCGGAAATCGGCGACCAGGGCGGCAGTCTCCGCGCTCGCATGGCTGGCCATGTGCGCCACTTCGCCGCCCACCTCGTCCATGAGGGGGCCATAGACCTGGCCCTCCATCCTGGCGAAATGCATCAGCAGGTCGCGCGTGAACAGCCAGCGCCGAAAGCCCAGCCCCTCGATGCTTGCGGGCCGCGGGCCGGAGACGAGCGCCTCGAGTGCATCGGCATTGGCCAGGATATGGCCGTGCTGCCGCAGCACGCGGTCCACGGGCATGGCGCGACTCCTCATATCCCCCATATCGGCCCATCATGCCTGCACGGGCGTGAAGTCGCGGCTCAGGAGCTGTCCCCATCGGGAAAGCTACGGAGGCCCCGCCGCCGCGGCGACGGGGCCTCCGATCGGGTCAGCGGCAGCGGACCTGGTCGCGGTCCACCGAGCTGCCGAGCGCGCCGCCGGCGATCGCGCCGAGCAGCGTGCCCACCGTCTTCGAGCGCCCGCCGGCAATGACGTTGCCGAACAGACCGCCCGCCGCGGCGCCCACGATCAGGCCGGTCGTGCCGTCCGAGCGCTTGCAGTAATATTTGCCGTCCTGTCCGCGATAGATGCGATCGTCCTGCGTCAGCACGCGCTCCTGATAGCCCGGGGGCGGCGCGCGATAGTCGCGGGCCGCATCATAATATTCCTCGTCGCGCGGATCGTAGTAGCCGCCGCGCGGCGGCGGGGGCGGCGGGGCGACGACCGGGCGGGACTTGTAGGCGCGATACCGCTCGAGCGCCTGCTGGAACTGATCATATTCCCGCTCGAAGCGCTGCTGCGCGGCGTCGAAGCGGGCCTCCTCGTCCTGCCCGTAGACGGGGCCGCGCTGCGCCATGGCCGGGGTCGCGACCGCCAGGCTGGCCGCAGCGACCGCGGCGAGGGTTACCAGATGCTTCATTGTGTCTTCTCCTTCCCGAAGGCCCATACGGCCAGGGACGCTGAAACGTTCCGGACATGCGCGTGAAGCCGTGCTGAACGGACGGCGCCGATGCGGTGGAACCGCAAGGGAGCGAGGCGGATCGTTCCGGCGCAGGGATGGCGGGCCGTGCCGCATGATGCAACCTGTCGGGCTCTGGATGGTTTGCAAGCCGCGCGCGGTCCCGCGGCGCGGGTGCAGGAGAGGACAGGGGCGATGCGACGATCCGATGGCAACGAGAATGCCATATCCGAAGCTGGGGTCTTGCTGCGCCGCAGCAGGAATTGCCATAAGGGCGCATGTTCTTGAGTCACGAAGCCGACCCGCCTGCCGCTCCCGCGCCCATCACGCCGATGGTCCTGGAAGGGATCGTGCGCCAGAAATGCCTGGCCGCGACCTATAATCGCACCGCGATGATCCTCGCCCCGCATATCCTCTACACGCGCCACGATGCGCTCCATGTCGATGCCGTTGTCGTCTCCAAGGAAGGCCTGCCGCCGCGCGAGGAGAAGATCGGCACGTTCAAGCTCGACGGGCTGAAGGACGTGGCGGTGCTGGAGCAGGCATTCGTGCCGAGCGCGCTGTTCGATCCCGGCCTCGATAAATATCGGGGCGAGACGCTGATGGCAGTGGCCTGAATTCCGGTTCGCTCCACCCTAGGGCGCTTTTTCCAGCTTCGCGATCATCTGCGTCGCATTGTCGTTGGCCGGATTGAGCGCGAGCGAGCGCCGATATTCCGCGATCGCGCCGGCCTTGTCGCCGGTGGCCGCGATCGCCTCGGCCAGGCTGTCATGCGTGTTCCAGCTGTCCGGAAATTGCGCTGCGTTCCAGGCGAAGATGCCCCGTGCGGCCCGGGGCGATGTGCCGAGCAGGCGGTAGCCCCAGCTGTTCATGCGATCCTCGGTCAGGTGCAGGTCGGGGAAGCGCGCCCTGGTCGCGGCGATCGTGCCGGGCACGTCGGCATAGTTGCTCCGCTCCAGCGCCGCCTCCAGCGCCTTCAGGCCGAGCGGCGGGCCGAACAGCGCGGTGTGGATGGCGTCGGCGAGCGCCTGGCTCGTGTCCTGCGCTGCGGCGCTGTTGGCGAGGACGACCGCGCCATAGCGCCGGGCCGGATAGAAGTCGCAATAGCTCGAATGGCCGAAGGTGCCGCCCGAATGGCGCAGATAGGTCTGGCTGTCGGCGGTCTTGGCGATCACCCAGTGGAAGCCGACCGCCCTCGTCTCGGGCGTGCCGAACAGCGGCCGGTGGGTGCGGGCGATGGCGGGATCGCCTGCAGAGATGTGGGCGGCGACGTAGCGCGCCATGTCCACCGCCGAATAGCGCAGCCCACCCGCGGCGCGGATCGCCGGCATGTCGAGCGTCGGCGCCTCCACGCCCTTGCTGCTGTAGCCGGTGACGAGCAGGCCGGGCGGGACGGCGCCGCCGCCGGCGCGCATGCCGAGCGGCTTCTCGACGAAGCGCGTGAGCAGCGCGTCATAGGGGGCGCCATAGATGCGCTCGGCCAGCACGCCCTGGAGCTGCGAGGCGGTGTTGCTGTGGCGCGGCGTGCGGCCGGGCACTTCGAGTAGGGTTACCGCCTTGAGATCGGTGAGGAAATTTGCCGGGTCATAGCTTTTGAGCAGCTTCGACACCTCGACGAGCAGTTGTTCGGGCGGCACCTTGCCGAAGAAGCCGCTCCAGTCGGGCAGATTGTCCTGCAGCGCCGAAGTGGTGGTGACCAGGTCGGCGAGGCGGATCGGGCGGCCGTCGCGGACGAGATTGTCATATCCCGGCGGCAGGTGCCGGCGGACATCGTCGTCGATCCGGGCGCGGCCTTCCTCGATCGCATGGGCGAGGAGCAGGCTGGTGAAGGTCTTGGAGATCGAGCCGATCTCGTGGACGGCGTGCTCGGTGGCGGGGGCGTTGGTGGTGCGCGAGATCACGCCGGCATTGTAGAAGCGGGTGCTGCCGTCGCGGATCACGGCGACCGAGACGCCGGGCGCCTTGCCGCTCGCCACGAAATCATCGACCAGCGCCTGGACCGGATCCGCGGCGACGACCGCGCGCGCCAGGCCGGGGAGGAGGAGCGTGGCGCCGGCGGCGGCGGGCATCAGCGCGAGGAGGCGGCGGCGGTCGAGGCGGAGGGCGGGGGCGTTCTGCTGCATGGTATCTCCCTTTTGCCGTGACGCTACATTTGTAGTCATGCCTGCGTCAAGGGTGTGATGATAGGGTAAGACACGTTGGCGCTAGGGATGGTCTTGCCGGCCTGTGGCTGTTGCAATGTAGGATTTTGAATGTTCTTGAAATGTTCCTATCGAGGCAAATGTGCCGCGGCAGAGCTGGAAGGAGCATGGCATGACGACCCCACCCCCATTCATCATCCCCGCCAACGAATGGCCGGATCCGCAATTCTGCATCCAGGACGCCAATTCCATGGTTACGATGCTCAACGACCAGATGACCGGCACGATGAACCAGATCAGCGTGACGAGTTACACCACCGGCTCGCGTAACGTGACGGCCTATACGAACTTCACCGACCAACTTGCGGTAGGTGACCTCATTTGGTTCAACGCACCTGCGGATACCGCCCTGCTCCAATCGTCGTTTCGGATCACGGCGCTGGTGCCGAACACGTCGTTCAGCTTTACCACCGAATATAAGGACGGCGCTCCCAGCATTTCGGCCGCATGCATGGTCAATCCGCTTCAGCGCGGCGCGCCGGCTTCATCGCCCAGCGGGCTGGTTACTTCGAACATCCGGCGCTACGCTGGCGGCGGGCAGTGGCCGTCGGTGTGGATCTCCGAGCGGCCCGCGCATGTCGGGCGCCTCAAGAGCTGCCGGCGCGTGCTGGTGGTCCAGAAGACGACCGGTGGAGACGAGTATATCTACTGGGAAGCCAATGGCGAGCGCCTCCGGACAATCGCCGGTACCGGCCGTGCGGTGGGACTGGCGGTCAGTGTCGTCAGCGGCACGGGGGCAAGCGCGCGGGCCTATGCAGTGGACAGTGCGACCGGCGTTACGCTCTCCGGCGTGACGGCCACCACGGCGACGCGTACCTGGGTGAGCGCCCAGAAGACGGCAGCAGCCGCGATCTCGACCTGGCAGGAGGGAGTCCAGCTTTCCGGGCCTGCCGGATCGACCTTCGTGATCGGGGAATTCACCTCGGCGCCCAGCGCGGGAGAGCTCTATGACGGCAGCTTCTCCACACCCCGCGGGCAGCGGATCCTGGCGCTGGCCTCGATCAGTCCCTGGGTGGGTGCCAATCTGACCACGCCCGCGGCGCCCGGGCCCGGCGGCACCTATGAGTTCGTCACGGACATGCGCCAGGCCAGCTACGGCGTCATCAACGAGGGTGTCAGCTTCTTGACCGGCTTGCTCGAGGGGCAGTCGGATATCGCGGGACATCTCCTCGCGTCCCGGAGCCGGTTGACTGCGCCTACCGTATATAATCCGATCGTTCGCGCGCCGGCGGCCGTCACCAACACCTTCGGCGCGGCCGACCCGGAGAAATACGGCTTCGCCTCGGGCAATTTCCTGGTCGATAGCGCGGCGCGGATGATATTCTATTCGCACACGCCTTCGAACAAATGGGGATTTCTGAGCTGGGACATCCATGGCGCGGTGCTCTATGCCGAGCCCTGAATAGAGGGGCGGGGCGGTCATTGGCCGCCCTGTTCTTCCCTCTCACCCCGCCGTAACGAAACTATCCATAACCCGCTTCCGCCCGGCCTGTTCGAAGTCGATCTCGAGCTTGTTCCCCTCGATCTCGGCGATCGTGCCGTAGCCGAACTTCTGATGGAACACGCGCATGCCCAGCGACAGGTCGTCGCGCGGTTTGGCGCCGAAGCTCACCGCCGAAGCGCGGCTCTCCACCACGCGGGCAGGCTCGCGGCTGAACGTCCGCGACGTGAAGCCGCCGCCCGGGTTCTTCATGTCCACCCCCGCCGCGCGCTGCCAGCCCGGCCCTCGCCCGGTCCCGCGCGATACGTCCGCGAAGGGGTCGCTGCGCTCGCTCCAGTTCGCCTGCCATAGCGAGGCGCCGCCGGTCATCGTGCTTTCGCTCTCGATATGCGCCTCGGGCAGCTCGGCGACGAAGCGGCTCGGGATGCTCGCGTTCCACTGGCCGTAGATGCGGCGATTGGCGGCGTGGAGGATGGTTGCCTGGCGCCGCGCGCGCGTGATCGCGACATAGGCCAGGCGGCGCTCCTCCTCCAGCGAGGCGAGCCCCCCTTCGTCGAGGGCGCGCTGCGAGGGGAAGATGCCTTCCTCCCAGCCGGCCAGGAACACGGTGTCGAACTCCAGCCCCTTGGCGGCGTGGATCGTCATGATCGTGACCTTGGGCTCGTCGCGCTGCCCCTCATTGTCCATGACGAGGGAGACATGCTCGAGAAAGGCGCCGAGCGTCTCGTACTCCTCCATCGCGCGGACGAGCTCGTTCAGGTTCTCGAGTCGACCGGCGGCCTCGGCGGTGCGGTCGGCCTGCCACATCGCGGTATAGCCGCTCTCGTCGAGGATGATGCGGGCGAGGTCCGGGTGCTGGAGGTCGTTGCCCATGCTCCGCCAGCGCGCCATGTCGCCGACCAGGTTGCCGAGCGCGCGGCGGGCCTGGGGCGTCAGCTCGTCGGTATCGAGGATGCGCGCGGCGGCGGTGACGAGCGGGATTCCCTCGGCGCGGGCATATTGGTGGACCTTCGCCAGCGCCTTGTCGCCCAGGCCGCGCTTGGGAACGTTGACGATGCGCTCGAAGGCGAGATCGTCCGCCGGTTGCGCGACGACGCGGAGATAGGCGAGGGCGTCGCGGATCTCCTGGCGCTCGTAGAAGCGGAAGCCGCCGATGATGCGATAGGGCAAGCCGATCGCGATGAACCGGTCCTCGAATTCGCGCGTCTGGTGCTGGGCGCGGACGAGGATCGCCATGTCGTCGAGCGACTTTCCCCCATCCTCCCTGCTCCAGGCACGCTGCTGCCCCTCGATCTCCTCGCCGACGCGGCGCGCTTCCTCGGGCCCGTCCCACACGCCGAGCACCTTGACCTTCTCGCCCTGGTCCTTGTCGGTCCACAGCGTCTTGCCGAGGCGGCCGCTATTGTTGGCGATCACGCCCGACGCGGCGGCGAGGATGTGCGGCGTCGAGCGGTAATTCTGCTCGAGCTTGATCACCCTGGCGCCGGGGAAGTCCTTTTCGAACTTGAGGATGTTCTCGACCAGGGCGCCGCGCCACGAATAGATCGACTGGTCGTCGTCGCCGACGCAGCAGATGTTCTTGCGCTCCTGGGCGAGGAGGCGAAGCCAGAGATACTGGACGGCGTTGGTGTCCTGATATTCGTCGACCAGGATGTAGCGGAAGCGCTGCTGATAGCGCTCCAGCACGTCGCGGTGGGTCTTGAGGATCACCAGCATGTGGAGAAGCAGGTCGCCGAAGTCGCAGGCGTTGAGCGCCTTCAGCCGCTCCTGATAGAGATGGTAGAGCGCGGCGCCGCGGCCATTGGCGTAGCGCTCGGATTCGCCCGCGCCGATCTCGGCGGGCGTCAGGCCCTTGTTCTTCCACTCGTCGATCAGTCCGGCGAGCTGGCGGGCGGGCCAGCGCTTCTCGTCGAGGTCTGCCGCGAGGATCAGCTGCTTGATCAGGCGGAGCTGGTCGTCGGTGTCGAGGATGGTGAAGTTGGACTGCAGGCCGACCAGCTCGGCATGGCGGCGCAGCATCTTGGCGCCGATCGCGTGGAAGGTGCCGAGCCAGGGCATGCCCTCCACCGCCGCGCCGACGAGGCGGCCGACGCGCTCCTTCATCTCGCGCGCGGCCTTGTTGGTGAAGGTGACCGCCAGGATCTCGCTGGGATAGGCGCGGCGGGTCCAGAGCAGATGGGCGAGGCGGGCGGTGAGCGCCGCGGTCTTGCCCGTGCCCGCGCCGGCCAGCACGAGCACCGGCCCCTCGGCCGTCAGCACCGCCTCGCGCTGGGGCGGGTTCAGGCCCTGGAGATAGGGGGCGTTGGCATCGGTCTCGACAGGCAGGGTCATCCGCGAACAGGTAGGGAACGCGGGCGGGCGAGGCAATGGCGGATTGCCAGTGGCGCGTGATCCTGGGATCGTCGCGTCCCAACGATCGGGGAGGCGCGAATGGACAGGACGATGCTTGAGGCGCGGCTCGATCTGCTCAGGCGGGAACATGCCGCGGGCGAGGAGCGGCTGAAGGCGCTCGATACGCAGATCGCCGAGCAGAAGCGGACCCAGCTGCGCTTCGCCGGGGCGATTCAGGTGCTTGAGGAACTGCTGCGGGAGCAGGGCTGACGGTGGAAACAATATAGGCTGGTATTGGAAACATTTCAGCAATAATATCCCAGCGTCGCCGGGAGGATTCGGCGGCATACTGCCTGTCTGGGGGCTCGGCATGGGGGTTGTTGTTCGAAGCGGCGCGATCGGACTGGCGGTGGGGGCGATCCTCGCTGCCATGCCGGCACAGGGTCAGGCCGTTGCCGCGGCCCAGGCCGCCTATCTGGTGCTGCAGCCGGAAATTCGCGTGAAGACCGAGGAGCGGGCATCGGGCCTGTGGCTGCGCACCTCCGCGACCGTGCGTGGCAGCAACGAAAGCTGGCGGGCCGACGAGACGCGCTCCACCTATGGCTTCTCGCTGCAGAAGGAAGTGATCGGGCATGCCTGGCTGGGCATGAGCGCCTACGCCCAGGCGCCGCGCTTCGATGCCGATCGCGGCGTGGTGCGCGATGCGCGGCACTATGCCGGCGCGCGGCTGAGCTTCGAGGCGTCCGACCATGTCGAGATGGGATTTGCCTGGCTGCGGCGGTTGCGCGGGCGCGGGTTCATGAGCCTGCCCGGCGGCAATCGCGGCATCAAGCCGGGCCCCAAGGCCTATATGCAGGTCCGTTTCTGAAGCGGTTCGTTTCGGCGTGATCCTTCGCCATGTCATGCGTTTGTCATATGGCTGTCACACCCTCCGGCCAGAGGCGCGCATATCATGGCATCACTCGCTCTGGACCAAGCCCCGCCGGTTGATCAACCGCAGCAGGGGCCCCGATTCGACTACAAGACCCATCCCCTCGCCAAGCTGCTCTTCGCGGCGATTATGGTCGGCGGGCTGGCCTTTGCCGGCTGGAGCGTGCTGACCGACACGCACGGGGTGGGGGAGGAGCTTGCCACCGGCGTGTTCCTGTTCCTCGCGCTGGCGCTGCTGATCGCGCTCGGCTTCGAGTTCGTGAACGGCTTCCACGATACCGCCAATGCCGTGGCGACGGTGATCTACACCAATTCGATGCCGGCCCATTTCGCGGTGGTCTGGTCGGGCTTCTGGAACTTCCTGGGCGTGATGCTGTCCAGCGGCGCCGTCGCCTATTCGATCATCACGCTGCTGCCGGTGGACCTGATCCTCAATGTCGGCTCGGCATCCGGCTTCGCGATGATCTTCGCGCTGCTGCTCGCGGCGGTGCTGTGGAATCTGGGTACCTGGTATGTCGGCCTGCCCAACTCGTCGTCGCACACGCTGATCGGCTCGGTGCTGGGCGTGGGCTTCGCCAACCAGCTGATCCAGGCCGGTTCGCGCGGCGGCACCGCCGGCGTCGACTGGAGCCAGGCGCAGAAAGTGCTCACCGGCCTGTGGATGGCGCCGCTGATCGGCTTCTTCGCGGCGGTGCTGCTGCTGCTGGTGATGCGCGCGGTGCTGCGCAACCCGAAGCTCTACACCTCGCCGATGCCGCACACTGCCCCGCCGCTGGGCATTCGCAGCGCGCTGATCTTCACCTGCACCGCGGTCTCGTTCAGCCATGGCTCGAACGACGGCCAGAAGGGCATGGGCCTGATCATGCTGATCCTGATCGGCTGCGCGCCGACCGCCTATGCGCTCAACCGCACGCTGCCGGCGAGCGCGACTCCGGCCTTCGTCCAGACCGCCAATACCGCTTCGGCGGCGTTCGATGCGCATAGCCGCGGATTGCCGGACATGGCACCGGTCCAGGCGCGTGCCGTGCTCACCACCGCGCTTCAGCAGCGCAAGGCGGAGAACCCGCAGGTGTTCGCCGCGCTCGAGGGCCTTTCGAAGGATCTCACCGCCCGCGTCCAGGGCTTCGGCTCGCTGAGCAAGGTGCCGGCGGAAGCCACCGGCAATGTCCGCAACGACATGTATCTGGTGCTCGACTCGACCAAGCTCGTCACCAAGAAACCGGACGGTTTCCAGCCTGCCGAACTGAAGGCGCTGGCCGACTATCAGAAGAGCCTGGAGGCCGGCACGCGCTTCATCCCGCTCTGGGTGAAGATCGTCGTCGCGCTGGCGCTCGGACTGGGGACGATGATCGGGTGGAAGCGGATCGTCGTCACCGTCGGCGAGAAGATCGGCAAGCAGCACATGACCTATGCCATGGGAGCCTCGGCCGAGCTGGTGGCCGCGGGCACGATCCTGGCGGCCGATCGCTTCGGCCTGCCGGTGTCGACCACGCATATCCTTTCCTCGGGCGTCGCCGGTGCTTCGGTGGCGAGCGGCGCGGGCCTGCAGGCTCGCACGGTGCGCAACCTGGCGCTGGCCTGGCTGCTCACCCTGCCGGCGGCGATGCTGCTCTCGGGCGGCCTCTATTGGCTGATGCTGACCGCGGTGAAGACGTTCGGGCTCTGAGCGGCAGCTCAGCCGGTTCTGATCCACCGCGACTTCAGCGGGGCTGCCGCGCGAACCGCAGGTTGCGGGCCCCGTTCGCCCAGGCGGCAACGCCATCGACCTTGCCGTCAGACGCGCGCGTGAAGACGAAACTGGTCGTGCCGCGCAGCCGCGTGGTGAAGCCGTCGGCGAAACTCGGCGTCAGCGGCCATTCGATCCCGAATGGCAGGCGCATGACCAGGGCATGCCCCCGCCGCACGACCGAGATGCGCGTGTCCAGTTCAGGGCTATAATAGGTACCGACATAGGCAGCGAGCGCGGCATCGCCGTTTCTGGCTGGCGCGACCGCGATGAAACGCTGGCGCATCGGGCCGCGCTCGATCGTGAGCGCGGTCGGCTTCCCGTTGCTCCTGACGATGTGCACGCGATCGCCGTCGGCGCGTCGAAAATGATCGCCCTCGCCGGGTATCAGCGCCTGGGACGCACCCTGTCGCAGCATGAGTTCCCCATCGACGAGCCTGGTTTCGACCAGCTCGCCGGTGACGTGACTGCGGAAAAGGCCCTGATACGACGCCAGGTCGCGACGAAGGGTCGCGGCTGCCGGGACGAGCGCGGACGGTGCGGGCGCTGCGACGTCCGCGCCGCGATGGCCGGCGGCCTGGAGCGCGCGTGCCGCTATCTTCTCGCCCAGGCCGACCGGATCGATGTCGCCATTGTTGCAGAGCAGCGCGACCGAGACGCGCCTTTCGGGATAGCGGCCCAGCCATGCCTTATAGCCGCCGGTCGAGCCACTATGGGAGACGAGGCGCAGTCCATGCGCGCGCGTGATTTCAAGACCCAGGGCGTATTCGAGCGCGACGCCACCCCGCAGGCTCCCCGGCGATTGCAGGGCAGCCGCCAGGGCCGGGCCACCGGGGAGCCGGGATGGATCATCGAGGAACGCGTTCCAGCGCAGCAAATCTCCGATCGTGGTGAGAAGCCCGCCATTTCCGTAGACATTGGTGAAGGGCATGTTGGCGACGAAGCCGCCATCGGTCGCGGCATAGGCCGTTGCCCGTCCCGGAACCACCGTGCGGAAATCCTCCCGCCACCGGCTGCGGGTCATGCCGAGCGGCTGGAACAGGCGTTCGCTGGTGAAGCGCTGGAGGCTCTTGCCGCTGACACGTTCGACGATGATCGCGGCCAAGACGTAATTGGTATTGGTATAGAGGAACTCCGCGCCGGGCGCGAAATTCAGCCCCTTCTGGCGCGAGGCGAGGTCGAGGATCGTGCCCTGGCCATGCACCTGAGTTCCGGGGCCCCTGCCGGCCAGGGCCAGCAGGCTCCATTGCTCGCGCAGCCCGCTGGTGTGGTTGAGCAGGTGCCGGATCGTGATCGGGGTCCCATAGTCCGGCATTTCCGGCAGGTAGCGCCTGATATCGTCGTCGAGCGTCAGCTTCCCGTCCTGGACGAGCAGTAGCATCGCGGCGGCGGTGAACTGCTTGGCCAGCGAACCGGTCTCGAAGACGCTGTCCGCCGTGATCGGCACCGGATGTTCCAGATCGGCCATGCCATGGCTTTGCATAAGCGGCGCCGCTCCGGCGATCACGACACCCGCCGCGCATCCGGGGCCCGTCGGCGCGATCGAAGCGAAGTCCGCATCTAGATCAATTGCCGGCCGATCCTGCGGGGATGTCACGGGGGAAAGGCCCGCGCTCTCCGTAGTGGCGCTCCGGGCGGACGAGGCGGTGCTTGCAAGAAGGCATGAGAAGGCGATGACGAAACGGGCAAGATGCATTGAACTCTCCGATGAACGCGCGACCGATCAAGCCAGGTTCCGTCGGCAGGCCAACCTCGAATCGGTGAACGTCCCGTGCAAGCGGTGAACGACGACGGCCGTCGGCGTCACCAGGGCTGCTATCGCCGCACGAACTTCTGCACGCGCTGGCCGGCGATATCGACGACGTAGAGATTGCCGGCGCGGTCCGCGGCGATGTCGTGCGCGATCCGGAACTGGCCGTCCTGGTTGCCGATGCCGCCGAAATGCGCGATTTCGCGACCGTCCAGGCCGGCGATGGTCACGCCGTCATGATCCGGCACCTTGCCCGAACTCGTGCCCCCGTCGAGGATGGCGATGCGGCGACCGGGCAACAGCGCCAGACCGAATGGGCGGCCGATCGAGGGGGATTTCCATTCGGCGAGATAGCGGCCCTTCCCGTCGAACAGCTGGACGCGGTCGTTGGCCCGGTCGGCGACATAGACGCGATGCCCGGCGTCGATCGCGAGCGCGTGCGGGATGTCGAACTGGCCCGGGCCGGTACCGTGCGTGCCCCATTGGAAGAGCAGCCGTCCGTCGGCAGCGAACTTCATCACGCGCGAATTGCCGTAGCCGTCGGCGACATAGAAGCTGCCGTCGGCGAGCGGCGCGACATCGGTGGGACGATCGAAATGCGTCGCATCCGCACCGGCGACGCCGCGCTCGCCGAGGGTGCGCAGCAGCGCGCCGTCGGGGGTGAGCTCGAAGACCTGGTTCGATCCGGTATCGGTGATCCAGACATGGCCATTCGGGCCGATGCTGATGCCGTGCGGGACCACGAACAGTCCGGCGCCCCATTCGCGCAGCAGCCTGCCGGTGGCGGCATCGAACACTGCGACCACCGGTTCCTTCAGCGTCGCGAGCCCCTTGGCATCGGTGCCGCGATTGCCGCGGTGGAGGACGAATACCTCGCCCTTGCCGTTCACCGCCACGCCCGAGCACGGGCCGAACAGGCGGCCCGGTGGCAGGACCGGCCAGCCATGGACGACGGCATAGTGCGGCGCGGGCGCCGTGGAAGCCAGGAGCAGCGGGGCGAGGACCGCCAATCTGATGCTGCGCATGCCGACCTCCCGTTCGTCCCGGGAGCCTATCCTCACCGCCGACCCGGCGAAAGCCGGAATGGCGATGTCCTCAGAGCCGCTTCAGGCCCAGTTCGAACAGGTGCGTCGCCAGCTCGATGCTGAACTTGAAGCCCTGGCCATCGGCGCGAAGATCGGCCTTCAGATGGTCGATCGGGTTCCAGAATGCCACGACGAAGCCCGCGAGCACAGCGAACAACACGGCATAAGCCAGCCGTCTTCCCGCCGATTCGCGCATCGCCCGTCTCCCTGGTCCGGTCGCTGAGGTGGCGCACCGGTACGCGGGCGAAACTGTCCTGCCGATGAACGGGCTTTCCCTTTGCGCCGGATCGATCCAAGGAGGAGGCAAAAGGGGAGAGGGCATGACCAAAGCCGCCGCATCGCACCGCCGCATCCTGTTCGCCAGCCTGGTCGGCACCTCGGTCGAGTTCTACGATTTCTATATCTACGCCACGGCGGCGGCGATCGTCTTCCCGGACCTGTTCTTTCCCGCCAGCGAGCCCTGGATTCGCCAGCTCGCCAGCTATGCCAGCTTCTCCGTGGCCTTCTTCGCGCGGCCGCTGGGCGGGCTGGTGTTCGGCCATTTCGGCGACCGGATGGGCCGCAAGTCCACGCTGGTCGCCTCGTTGATGCTGATGGGCGTCTCGACCGTGCTGATCGGCTTCCTGCCCGGCTATGCGATGCTCGGCTGGATGGCGCCACTGCTGCTCTGCCTGCTCCGTTTCGGCCAGGGGCTGGGGCTGGGTGGCGAATGGGGCGGGGCGAGCCTGCTCGCGGTGGAGAATGCGCCGCCGGGCTGGGCCAATCGCTATGGCAGCTTCCCGCCGATGGGTGCGCCGGTGGGGTTCATCTTCGCCAATGGCTTCTTCCTGATCCTGGGTGCGGTGATGGACGACGCGCAGTTCCGCGAATGGGGCTGGCGCCTGCCATTCCTCGCCAGCGCGGTGCTGGTGTTCCTCGGCCTGTGGGTGCGTCTGAAGATCACCGAGACGCCCGAGTTCGTCGCCGCGACCGAGAAGGAGGCCCCGCCCGCCGTGCCGATCGGCGAGCTGTTCCGCACCAGCGCCCTTGCCACCTTCGCCGGCACCGTCGGAACGGTCGCCTGCTTCGCGCTGTTCTACATCTCGACCGTGTTCATCATCGGCCATGGCACCAAGACGCTGGGCTATGATCGCGAGACCTTCCTGGCGGTGGAACTGCTCGCGATCCTGTTCATGGCCGCGGGCATCGTCACGGCGGGGATCAACGCGGACAAGCGCACCGCCAACGCGGTGCTCATGTTCGGCTGCATCTTCACCATCCCGGTCGGCATGGCGATGGCGCTGCTGGTGGTGCCGGGCTCGCTGGCGAGCGTCGCGGCCTGGTTGGCCTTCGCGCTGTTCGTGATGGGCTTCGTCTATGGGCCGCTCGGCGGCTGGCTGCCCAGCCTGTTCCCGGCGCGGGTGCGCTACACCGGCGTCTCCGTTACGTTCAACCTGGGCGGCATCCTGGGCGGCGGGCTCACGCCGCTGATCGCCGAGACGCTGGTGAAGCAGGGCGGGCTCACCTGGGTCGGCTACTATCTCGCCGGGGCGGGATTGCTTAGCCTGATCGGCCTGATTCTCGTAAGAGACAAGTAACCGACTTCGCCCCGTCATCTTCGATCAATACTGCGCCTCCCGAACCGGGGGATTCCAAAGATGATCGGCAGACGTAGACTTATCGGTGGCGGCGTGACGCTGGCGGCCATGGCGGGAATGGCGGGCCGGGCATTGGCGGCGCCGGATCGCGCGCCGGTGGTCAATCGCATCATGCTGACCGAAGGCCGGGTTTGGATGGCGGCCAAGATCAACGGCAACGGGCCGTTCCTGTTCATCGTCGATACCGGCGCCACGCTGAGCTTCATCGAGGACGCCTTCGCCAAGGCCCAGCGGCTGGAGCGGGTCGAGCATTCGGGGCACATGGTCGGCTATGGCGGCAAGGTGGCCGACTATAGCTGGTATTCCGCCAGGGAAGTGATGCTGGCCAACGGCATCCGTTTCCGCAACATGCTGTTCACCGGCGTCGGCAAGCGCGCCTCGCCCGATGCAGTGGGCAGTTTCGGCGTGGGATTGTTCATCAGCTACGACAGCGACTTCGATTTCATGAAGGGCGAATGGCGCGCCTATCTCGACGGGCGGCCGAACTTCGACGGATTGACCAGGCTGCCCTCGCGCCTGAGCAAGGAAAACGACGTGCCGCGTATCGAAGTGGATGCTTCGATCGATGGCTTCGAGGGCGATTTCGTCGTCGATACCGGGGCGCCGGGCATGACGATGAACGGCCGTGCCGCCGCGAAGAGCGGCCTATGGGCAAGCGACAGGCCCTATGCGGTGAGTACGGCCAGCGGCCTTGGCGACGGCGGCCATATCCGGACCCGTATCTATCGCGCGGAGCGGATCAAGGTCGGGCCCTTCGTGTTCCAGGACCTGCTGGTGACCGTAGACAAGCCGGGCACGCTCAGCGAGGGTCGCAATGACGGGCTGCTCGGCCTGAGCATCCTCTCGCAGCTCCATCTGACCACCGATGTCTCGGCGGGGCTGCTCTATGCCACTCCGAACGGTGCGCAGCGGCTCCGCCAGGGCTATCCGCTCGGTGCGCTTGGGCTCGAACGGGAGGATGGCCGCATCGTCGTGGACGATATCGGTGCCGGCAGCCCGGCGGCGAAGGCGGGCATCCGCCGGGGCGACATCATCGTTGGCGACGATATCGGCGCGATCCTGCGCGCGGCCGATGGAGCACCGGGCAAGCAGGTATCGCTCAAGATCGAGCGTGGCGGCGTACGGCAGGACATCGGCTATACGCTGGCGCCCTGGTTCTAGCGCTCAGACGGCAGGCGCGGCGCGCAGCAGCGTGAGCCGCGCCTTGCCGTGCACCCGGCTGACGTCCGCGACGAAGCCGGCCACGTCGGGCACTTCGTCGCGTGCCGTCTCGATGCTGATCCAGGTGGCCGGACCCGCCCAGCCGAGCCGCCCGAGCTTGTCGAGCGCGACGCTGCCCGCGCCGGTGCCATAGGGCGGATCCATCAGGATCAGGTCGAGCGGCGCGCGGGCAGGACCGAGCGACAGGACCGAACCGGCGCGTACTTCCGCGGCTTTCGTACCCAGTTTGGCGATATTGGCACGCAGCGCATCGAGCGCCGCCCGATCCTGTTCGACGAACAGGCAGGAGGCCGCGCCGCGCGACAGGGCTTCCAGCCCCAGCGCGCCGGAGCCGGCGAACAGATCGGCCACCGCCAGCTCCTCGAAGCTGCCGAGGCGGCTGGCGAGCATCGAGAAAAGCGCCTCGCGCGTGCGGTCCGCAGTGGGGCGGGTGGTGTCCCCCCTGGGCGCGACGAGCGGGCGGCCGCGCCATTCCCCGGCGACGATCCTCATTTGCGGGTCCTTGGCGGGCGGGCGGGCTTGCCGCCGCCGGGCCGCGCGCGGCCGCCGGCGGGCCCGGGACGGCCGGTGCCCTTGCCGGGTCCGCGCGGACCCTTGGGCCGGTCGACGAAATCGCCGGGGCGCGGCTCCTGCGTCTCGCGGTGCGCGCGTGCGCGAGCGGCGCGGGCAGGCTTGGCGACGCCGTCCTCGCGCGGCTTGCGAGGACCGGGCTTGCCGGACGGGCGGGGCCGCTCGATCGCGATCTCGTCCTTCGCCCGGGGCGTGACGCGGGCAGTGAAGACCGGCTTCTTCGCCTCGGGCTTCTCGATCTTGCGGCGGCCCTCGGGCTCCCGGCCGCCCGGCGCGGGGACCGGGCTGGGCCTGGGCGCCGGCTCGACCGCGCGCGAGCGGACCGCGAACTGCAGGTTCGAGGCTGCCTTGCCGCCGCCTGGCCGGGACAGCACGGTGCGGAAAGTGATCAGGTCGTGCTGGCGAATCTCGTCGACATCGCCCGCGGGCATGTCGCCCAGCCAGAAGGGGCCGTAGCGGGTGCGGATGAGCCGGTTCACTTCGAGCCCCAGATATTCGAGCACGCGGCGCACTTCGCGGTTCTTGCCTTCGGTCAGGGTCATCTCGATCCACACGTTCGCACCGGTGCGCCGCTCGATATTGGCGTTGATCGGGCCATAGCGGACGCCTTCGATCTCGACGCCGAGCATCAGCGATTCGAGCTGCGCCTGCGTGACATTGCCATAGGCGCGGGCCCGGTAGCTGCGCTCCACGCCGGTGGCGGGCAGTTCGAGCGCGCGCTTCAGCTCGCCGTCGGTGGTCAGCAGCAACAGGCCCTCGGTACTCAGGTCGAGCCGGCCGACGGGCATCACGCGCGGCAGCCCCTCGGGCAGGTGATCATAGATGGTCGGGCGGCCCTTGGGATCGCGCTCGGTGGTGAGCAGGCCCGCGGGCTTGTGATAGCGGAACAGCCGGGCGGGGGCGGGCGCGGCAACCGGCTTGCCGTCGACGGTAACGCCGCGCAGGGAAGTGAGCAGCGTCGCGGGCGTATCGAGCACTTTCCCGTCGAGCGCGATTCGCCCGTCCACGATCATGCGCTCGATATCGCGACGCGACGCGATTCCGGCACGGGCCAGCAGCTTGGCGATGCGCTGCGCTTCTTTGGTATTGGATGATGACACTTGGGCGATATAGCGATTGTGGCGGTCGCTTCAAAAATTATTGCGTCCTCGAAAGGGATTGGCGCGTTGGCGCCTCGGGTTCAGTGGCTTGGCGGGTTTTCAGGCGAGATGATGTTCGGGCGGAAGAAGCGGCGGATCGAGCGGTTGCTGGTGGTGGAGGACGAGCCGCTGGTCGCCTTCGACACGGAACATTTCCTGACGGGCGAAGGCTTCGCGGTGGCGGCGACGGTGGATACGGTCGCCGAGGCGCTGCGCGTGATCGCGGCGGACGCCGGGCTGGACCTGGTGCTGGCGGACGTGAGCCTGGCCGATGGCAGCGGCGTGGAGGTCGCGCGGGCGGCGCAGGGGCGCGGGCTGCCGGTGCTGTTCGTGACGGGAAGCTTTCCCCAGGAAGCGCGGGCGCTCGCGGCGGGATGCCTCGCCAAACCCTATCCGCAGCGCGACCTGCTCGCGGCGATCACCGCGATCGAGGCAGTGCTGGAGGGAACCAGGGCACCCAGGCGGCTGCCGGGCAGCTTCAGCCTGTTCCTGAGCCCTGCCTAGTAGCGCAGCAGGATAAGCGCTGCGGCGACGACGATGGTCCAGCTTACCGCGCCGATGCCGAGCGCGATCAGCAGCCCGGAGCCGCGCGGCAGGCGGGGTTCGTCGCTGAGGTCGAGCAGTTCCTTGGGCGGCAATCGAAGCGGCATCGGGCGATCCTCTCGAACTACCTCATAGGTAGGCCGGAGGCCGGGCACGCGAAATCCTGAGGAATTCCTCTCCGGATTCTACCGGATCCGGGCATTCACCGCATCGTGGAAATGGCGGATGCCGAGCTCGAGGGTACCGAGCGTCACCCGCTCGATCGCGCCCGAGGCGAGGCCCTGCTGGCCCAGCTCGCAGGCGCGGAAATCCTCCGAGGCGAAGACTCCGCCGTCGAGCAGTTCCCAGCTGCGCTCCCAATGGGCGAGCGCTCTTTCGCTGGCGGGCGGCTCCGGGATCAGCATGAAATCCTCGACCAGCACGCACCCCTCGGACTGGGGCATCAGCACCATCAGGTTGATATAGTCGGGGCTCACCACCAGCACCGTGCCCGGAAACATCTGATAGGTATAGGTGATCGCCGCGCGCAGCGTTGCCCAGTCGCTGGAGGAAAGCGCCGCGAGCGCGGCTTCGCGCCCCACTGCCGAGCGCTGGTGCGGGCCGATGGTATCGGCAGTGGAGACGCCGTCCTTGAAGAAGGGCGCGATCGTGTCGGCATGGAGCCGCTGGATGTGATAGCCTTCGAGAAAGGCGTCCATGATCAGCTTCCAGTTCGCCTGCACCCTATGGGTGCGGCGGCGGAACAGGTGCTGGCCGGCCAGGTCGAACGCTTCGAAATCGCGCGCCAGCGTCTCCGCCTCGGCGAAGTCCGCTTCCTCGGCGAAGGAAAACCAGATGAGCCCGCCGGCTTCGTGCGTGGGCAGGCGCTTGAGGCCGTACTCGCCCTTGTCGAGGCCGGGAAAGGTGTCGGGGCGGGGAAGGCCGATCAGCCGCCCGTCGAGCGCATAGGTCCAGGCATGATAGGGGCAGACCAGGCGCCCGCCCCTCACCGGATCGCAGCCCTCGACGAGGCGGGTGCCGCGATGCCGGCAGACGTTGAGGAAGACATGCGCCTGGCCCGCCTTGTCGCGCGCGACCAGCAGCGGCTTGCCGAAGCCGTCATGCGGGATCGCCATATTGGGTTCGGGGAGCAACGCGGAGGGCGCGATCACCAGGGGCACGCTTGCGAAGATGCCGGCCTGCTCGGCGGCGAAACGCTCGGCGCTGGTGTAGACCGAGGCCGCGACATGCGCGATCTCGCCCTCGCCGCGCGATCCACCCCTGGCCAGGGCTCCCGCCAATGCCGATTGCCCTTCGGTCGGCGCGTTCATGCCATGCTCTCCTCTGGCCTTCCCGTTATTTTCGGCTAGTTTCCACCCAACACAGCGAGGGTGCAAGGTGAGCGACAAATTGAAAGGCTGGGCGCTGCTGCGCGCGGCGACGCGCAACCGCAAGACGGCGGCGATGCTGGTGCTGGGATTCGCGTCGGGCCTGCCCTTCGTGCTGCTGATCGGCACGCTCAACGCCTGGCTGGGCGAGCTCAAGGTGAGCCTCGCCACGATCGGCGTGCTCTCTTGGATCGGCCTGGCCTATGCCTTCAAGTTCCTGTGGTCGCCGCTGGTCGATCGGGCGCGTCTGCCGCTGATCGGGCAACTGGGCCGGCGCCGCTCCTGGCTGGTGCTCTGCCAGGCCGGGCTGGCGGTGCTGCTCTGCGGGCTGGCGCTCACCGATCCGCTGACCGCGATCGGCAGCTTTGCCGGCCTGGCGGTGATCGCGGCCTTCCTCTCCGCGACCCAGGACGTGGTGATCGACGCATGGCGCATCGAGATCGCCGACGAATCGGCGACGGTCGACCTGCTCTCGGCGATCTACCAGCTCGGCAACCGGCTCGCGGCGCTCACCGGGGGCGCCCTGGCGCTGATCCTGGCGGCGCGGCTGAGCTGGCCGACCGTCTATATCGGCTTCGGCGTGGTGATGATCGGCGCGCTGGCGATGACGCTGTTCACTCCCGAGGCCGAGCGCAACGCCGCCGACGAGGCTTCGCCGCTGGCTGGCCATTCGGTGCCCGCGGCGGGCCAGCGCGCCGTCGCGCTGGGGATCGTGGCGGTCTGCTGGGCCTGGGCGATCTACATGCTCGGCAGCTTCATGATCGCGGCGCTGCGTCCGCCGGTGCCCGGCGTGCCGGCGCCGTCGGCCGGGGTGTTCACCCAGGTCTGGGGGCCGTGGATCATCGTTGCCACCGTCATCCTGCCGGCACTGGTCGCGGGCTGGACCAACCGGCTGCCGCGGCAGGTCGAAGGCCCGGATCCCGCGCCGAGCGCGCTGCGAGCCGCCGCCAACCACAGCTATCGCGCGCTGATCCTGCCGCTCGCCGAGATCGTCCAGCGGCTGCGCTGGGGGGCGATCCTCGTCCTCGCGCTGATCCTGGTCTATCGGATCGCCGATTCGATCTGGGCGCCGTTCGCCTTCCCCTTCTATCTCGATTTCCTCCACTATACGAACGACCAGGTCGCCTTCGCTTCCAAGGTGTTCGGCGTGATCATGACGATCCTGGGCGTGGCGATCGGCGGGCTGATGCTCGCCTCGATCGGCCGGCTGCCGACCCTGTTGGTGGGCGGCATCGTCGCGGCGGCGTCGAACCTGCTCTATGCCGATCTCGCACTGGGCGGCCCGTGGATCGACGGGTTCGCGCATCTGTTCCTGCTGGACCATGTCGGCATCGAGCCGCGGATGATCCGGCTGATGCTGGCGATTTCGGGGGAGAACATCGCGGGCGGGCTCGCGGGCACCGCCTTCATCGCCTATATCTCCTCGATCACTTCGCGCGAGTATAGCGCGGTGCAATATGCGCTGCTCTCCTCGATGACCTTCCTCGTCGGCGCGCTCGGCCGTGCCGCGGTGGGCGAGGCGATCGAGAAGCACGGCTATGCCAACATCTTCTACGTGACTGCCGGGCTCGGCATGATCGCGGTGGTGCTGGTGCTGATCGAATGGTGGCGCCCAGCGCCGCTGCCCAAGGGCGAGCCGATCGTCTCCACGCCCGAGGGCGCGCCGGAAAGCGCGGGCGCCTGATGCCCTATCTGCTGATCATCGGCTTGCAGGTGGCGTGCATCGTCCATCTGATGCGGCGCGGCGGCAACCCGATGTGGGTGACTGCGCTGATCTTCCTGCCCGTGGTCAGCGCCATCGCCTATTTCTTCGTCGAGATCCTGCCTGGCCTGGGCCAGAACCGCCATGTGCGCACGGCGCGCGCCAAGGCGGTGTCCGCCCTCGATCCCGAGCGCGAACTGCGCGCCGCCCGCGATGCGCTCGATCTCGCCGACACGGCCGCCAACCGGCTGCGCGTCGCCGACGCGCTGGCCGGGCTCGGCCGTAACGGCGAGGCGGTTCCGCTCTACCGCGAATCGATCCGGATGACCGCGGGCGAGCCCGATGTGCGGACCCAGGGCAAGCTGGCCGAGGCGCTTTACGAGACCGGCCAGGGCGCGGAGGCGCTGGCGCTGCTCGATGCGGCGCCCGAGCCGCTCGGCCAGAGCGATCGGGATCGCCGGATCCTGTTGCGTGCCAAGCTGCTCGAGCATCTCGGCCGCGCGGAGGAAGCGCTGGAACGCTATGCCGATGTCGTCACCCGCATGCCGGGCGAGGAGGCGCGCTGCCGCTATGCCGCGCTGCTGATCGCGCAGGGCTGGGATCGCAGGGCTCTTGTGGTGCTCGAGGAAGTGGAGAAACGCATGAAGCGCATGGATCGCCAGCAGCGCGCGGCGGAGGCGGACATGTATCGCTGGGCGACGGATACGCTGGCCGGGCTGCGTTCGAAGGGCGTGACGGCATGAAGAAGCGCTGGCTGATCGTGCTGCTGGCACTGATCCTGTTCGCCGCCGGCGGCTGGGTGTGGGGATCGCCCTATTATACGCTGTGGCAGATGAAACGCGCAGCCGAGGCGCGCGACATCGACGCGCTGGCGCGCCATATCGATTTCCCGATGGTGCGGGAAAGCGTGAAGGCCCAGCTTTCGGCGCGGACGGGCGGCGAGGGCGGCGGCATGCTGGGGGCGCTGGTTCGTGCCGGGATCGCCGATACGGTGGTCGATGCGGCGGTCTCGCCCGAAGGGATGCGTTTCATCTTCGCGGCGGCGCCACTGGCCGAGACCCCGCGCCCGGACACGATCAAGCTCAAGGCGAATGAAATGCGCTATCGCCGCGTCGCCTTCGGCCGGTTCCTGCTGACCCGCAAGGACGGGGCGGCGCTGGAGTTCCGGCTGCACGGCGCGAACTGGGTGCTGACCGACCTCAGGCTGCCGCCCGACGCGTTTCACTGATCGAGCGCCAGCCCCATATCGGCGAAGCTGTTGGCAAGGGCATGGGCAGTGATCAACACGCCCGTCGCGTCGCGCACGCCGAGCATGTCGGCGAGCAGCACCGCCGAGACCTGGGGCTGGGTGCGTACCCGGCCGAGCACCTGGAGCAGCGCGGACTCCGCCCCGGTCATCCGCGCGCAGCACCATGGCGCGATCTGGATCGGCCCGGCCGACATCGCCGACATCTCTTGCATCAGCGCGCGCAGCAGCACCAGCGGGCGCCGGAAGCCCTTGCCGAACGCCGTGACGAAGGCGTGCGCGGTGCAAGCATCATGGATGCCGTGCGCGCCCATCTGGCGAACGCCGAACAGGAGCAGCCGCGCGCCCGGATCTTCGGGCTGGAGTTCGGGCAGGGCGGTGAGCGTGGCACTGACAGTCATGGGGACTCCGATCGCTGTGATCGGAAACCTTGCGCATTCGCTATTGATAGTCAATCGCATTAACAGAAATGCGATGGCGGCCTGTCGCGGGCGAAGCACGGTTCGCGATGTACCGATGGGACATCCGGGGTTGGGGACAGGACGCCCATGACCGGGCCGCCGCCCCGTTCTCAGGCGTCGGCAAGGCAGCGGGACCCCGGCGCAAGGCCGGGGTGTCGATGGAAGGATATGAGGCTCTTGGCCTAGGCGGGCAGTTCGCCGTTCGCGTCGAGCACGGTGCCGGCGAGGTACAGCGACCCCATCACCAGCACCACCGGCGCGCCGCCTTCGCGGGCGATGGCGCCAAGGGCATGCGGGACGTCGGGCGCGACCGCCGCATGCGGGATGCCGAGCGCCTGGGCGACTTCGGCGAGGCGCGCGGGGGCATGGTGCTCGTGCCCGGGCACCGGCACTGCGTGCAATCCCGAAGCGAGAGGCGCGAACGGCGCGAGCAGGCCCTGCGCGTCCTTGTTGGCGAGCATGCCGAGGACGAGCCGCACCGGCCGGCCGCGCGCGACCTGTGCCAGCGTGGCGCTCACGGCGGCGGCCGCGGCCTCGTTGTGCCCGCCGTCGAGCCACAATTCGCTGCCGGGGGGCAGGAGATGCAGCAAGGGGCCGTCGCCCAGCCTCTGCATGCGCGCGGGCCAGCGGGCGTTGCGAGGGGCTGCGCCAAGCGCTTCGTCAGGCACGGCCAGGGCCTGCTGGTGCCGCAGCATCGCGATGGCGAGCGCGAGATTGGCGGGCTGGTGCGGCCCGGCAAGGGCCGGGAGGGGCGTCTCCACCGCTCCCCGGGCATCGCTATAGCGGAGCCGGTCGCCGCGCACCTCGAAGTCCCACGCAGCGCCCTGCGCGAACACCGGCGCGCCGGCGGCCGCGACGATCTCGGCGATATGCGGGGCGTAGCGCATCGTCACCAGCGGCACGCCCGGCTTGGCGATGCCCGCCTTCTCCGCGGCGATCTTCTCCAGCGTATCGCCCAGGAACGCCTGATGGTCGATGCCGAGCTGGGCGATGCCGGTCACCGCCGGGCGCGCGACGACGTTGGTGGCGTCGAGCCGACCGCCCAGGCCGACTTCGAGGATCAGCGCGTCCGCCGGCACGCGCGCAAAGGCGAGGAAGGCGGCGGCGGTGGTCACTTCGAAGAAGCTGGCGCCGATATCGCCGCCGGCATCGAGCACTTCCTCGAGCAGCGGGGCGAGCAGGGCGTCGGGGATCAGTTCGCCGGCAAGTCGGATCCGCTCGTTGAAGCGGACGAGATGCGGGCTCGAATAGACGTGCGCGCGCATCCCCGCGGCTTCGATCGCGGCGCGCAGAAAGGCGCAGGTCGAGCCCTTGCCGTTGGTGCCGGCGACGTGGAGCACCGGCGGCAGCGCGCGCTGTGGGCTGCCGACGCGTTCCAGCAGGCGAGCGATGCGTTCCAGGCCGAGAATGTCGGCACCCGGCGACAGCGCGCCCAGCCGGTCGAGCTGGCGCTGGACTTGCGGATCGGAGGAAGTCGCGTGGTCGGCCATTGGTGCAGCTTATTGCTCAGGGCTTATCGGTTGCTTTGCAGGCTATTTCCGTAGTTCTTTACAGACATTTGCCTGAACTGTCGGGTTCCACTTACACCGGTGTCCGCAGGCAAAACTTCCTCTGTCGGGGTGGCGAAAGCTACGAAGCTGGTTGATCGTAGCTCTTTGACATTCCTCAAATGTTTTGAACCCGGAAAGACTTACCGAGAATGTGCGATCCTCAGCATTGGGATAGGCCCAACCTGTCCATTCATCAGCACGGTCATCGCAGCTCGCTAGTAACAACAAAGCCATAATGACCACTTCTTTCACGCCGCCTTCTTCCCCTCGCACAGCAGCCCGATCAGCTGGCCGAGCGTCTCGCGCAGTTCCTTGCGATGGGTGACCATGTCGATCAGGCCGTGCTCGCGATAATATTCCGAAGTCTGGAAGTCGTCGGGCAGCTTCTCGCGGATGGTGTTCTCGATCACGCGGCGGCCGGTGAAGGCGAGCATGGCGCGTGGCTCGGCGATCTGGACGTCGCCCAGCATCGCATAGGCGGCCATCACGCCGCCCGAGGTCGGGTCGGTCAGCACGACGATATAGGGCAGGCCCGCATCGTGGAGCATCTCGATCGCCACGGTGGTGCGCGGCATCTGCATCAGCGAGAGGATGCCTTCCTGCATGCGCGCGCCGCCCGAGGCAGTGAAGGCGATATAGGGCGCGCGCGCCGCGATCGCGGCCTCGACGCCCTGGATGAACGCCTCGCCCACGGCCTGGCCCATCGAGCCGCCCATGAAGGCGAAATCCTGCACGCCGATCACTGCCTTGCGGCCGAGGATCGTGCCCGAGGCATTGAGGAAGGCGTCCTGTTCGCCGGTGCTGGTCCGCGCGGCCTTGAGGCGCGCCGGATAGGGCTTCTGGTCGCGGAACTTGAGCGGATCCTCGGCCACCCTGGGGCTGGGCAGCACGGTATAGCTGCCCTCGTCGAACAGATACTGGAAGCGCTCGGCCGGGCCGATGCGATCATGATGATCGCAATGCGGGCAGACATGCTGGTTGGCCTCCAGCTCCTTCATGAAGGTCATCTGCCCGCATCCCTTGCACTTGTGCCAGAGATTGTCGGGGGTTTCCTTCTTCGGGGTGAAGGCGAGAACGTTGCGGACGCGATCGATCCAGCTCATGCGACTTCTTTCCTTGCGGCTTCCACGGCCGCCTTGAGGGAGTGGATATAGGCGCGGACGTGCTCCGGCGCATCTACCCCATGTTTTCCGACCAGTTCCACGATCGCCGAACCGACAACGACGCCATCGGCCACCCGGGCGATCGCCTGGGCCTGCTCGGGCGTACGGACCCCGAAGCCGACCGCCACCGGCAGGTCGGTCGCGGCCTTGAGCCGCGCCACGGCGTCTTCGATCGAGGCCTGGGCCGCCTGTTGCAGCCCGGTGATCCCGGCGACCGAGACATAGTAGAGGAACCCGCTCGCGCCCGCGAGCACCGCCGGCAGGCGCCCGGCATCGGTGGTGGGGGTGGCGAGGCGGATCACGTCGATCCCGTTCGCCGCGAAGGGCGCGACCTCGCCGGCTTCCTCGGGCGGGATGTCGACGATGATCACGCCGTCCGCGCCGGCCCGGGCCGCCGCTTCGGCAAAGGCCGTGGGGGTGGGGCGGGTCATGGTGTTGGCATAGCCCATCAGCACCAGCGGCACGTCCGGATGGCGCACGCGGAAGCCCTTGACGATCGCCAGCACGTCGGCGGTGCGAGTGCCCCTGGCGAGCGCGCGCAGGTTCGCCGCCTGGATCGCAGGGCCGTCGGCCATCGGATCGGTGAACGGCATGCCCAGTTCGATCACGTCCGCGCCGCCCGCGACGAGCGCATCGAGGACTTCGCCGGTGGGGCCGTCGCCTGCAGTGACGAAGGTGACGAGCGCGGCGCGATCGGCGGGGAAGGCGGCGGAGAGACGGCTAGCCACGGCGAAGCTTCCCCATTGCGAACATCAGCCCGCCGAACAGCAGCAGGCCGGCAGAAGTGAAAACCGGGAGGCTGCCGAACCAGAGGGCCGCGCTCGCATCGCAACCATGGATGACGCAGTCGATACAGTCGCCTGCCTTTGCCCGGGCATCAGGCGCCGCGCTGCAGGCATCGACCCAGGATCCGGCCCAATGCCCCGCTACGCCGCCTTGCCGGAGCAGCAGCCATGTCAATCCGAGCCCACCACCAAGAGCCAGCATCACAAGTCCGAGGCGCTTCACAGCTGCACTCCCAGCGCATCGGCCACGGTGAAGATGTCCTTGTCGCCCCGGCCCGAGACGTTGACCACGATGATCTGATCCTCGCGCATTTCCCGTGCCTTGGATTCTAGAGCTGCCAGCGCGTGCGAGCTTTCCAGCGCCGGGATGATCCCCTCCAGCTCGCAGCAGAGCTGGAAGGCGTCGAGCGCCTGCTGGTCGGTAACGGGCAGATACTCGACCCGGCCGCTCTCGTGCAGCCAGCTATGCTCGGGGCCGATGCCCGGATAGTCGAGCCCCGCCGAGATCGAATGCGCCTCGGTGATCTGGCCGTCCTCGTCCTGGAGCAGGTAGGTGCGGTTGCCGTGCAGGATGCCGGGCGCGCCGCCGGTCAGGCTGGCGGCATGCTGGCCGGTCTCGATGCCGTGCCCGGCGGCTTCGACGCCGATCATCGCCACGCCGGCATCGTCGAGGAACGGATGGAACAGCCCGATCGCGTTCGATCCGCCGCCCACCGCGGCGATCAGCAGGTCGGGCAGGCGCCCCTCGGCCTTCTGGATCTGTTCGCGCGCCTCGGTGCCGATCACGCTCTGGAAGTCGCGGACCAGCTCCGGATAGGGGTGCGGGCCCGCCGCCGTGCCGATGATGTAGAATGTGTCGTGGACGTTCGCGACCCAGTCCCGAAGGGCCTCGTTCATCGCGTCCTTGAGCGTCTCGGCGCCGCTCGTCACCGGATGCACCTCGGCACCGAGCAGCTTCATGCGGAAGACGTTGGGCTTCTGCCGCTCGACGTCCTTCGCGCCCATGAAGATCACGCAGGGCAGGCCGAACCGCGCCGCGACGGTGGCGGTGGCGACGCCGTGCTGGCCCGCGCCGGTCTCGGCAATGATCCGCGTCTTGCCCATGCGGCGGGCGAGCAGGATCTGGCCGATGCAGTTGTTGATCTTGTGCGCGCCGGTATGGTTCAGTTCCTCGCGCTTGAAATAGATCTTCGCGCCCCGCCTTTCTCCATTTGGGCCGGGTGCGGCGCTCGCGCGATAATGCTCGGTCAGCCGCTCGGCGAAATAGAGCGGGCTCGGGCGCCCGACATAATGCTCCATCAGGTCGTCGAATTCGGCCTGGAAGGCCGGGTCGGCCTTGGCCGCGCGATATTCGCGCTCCAGGTCGAGGATCAGCGGCATCAGCGTCTCGGCGACGAAGCGGCCGCCGAACTGGCCGAAATGCCCGTGCTCGTCGGGAAGATTGCGCAGGCTGTTGGGCAGCGTGGTGGTGTCGGTCATTGCGTCTCTCATGGGTTCGGATGGCGGAGGCTGGCTCGGGAGCTAGCGATCAGCGCCATCGAAATCCGATGCGGACAGGTGCGAACGGCCTCAACATTGCGCCACCGCTTGGAGGAATGCGGCGATCTTGGCAACATCCTTGACTCCCGGAGCGCGCTCGACGCCGGAGGAGACATCGACCAGCCTGGCGCCGGTGACGCTCGCCGCCTCGCGGACATTGCCGGCGTCGAGCCCGCCGGAAAGCGCCCAGGGCAGCGGCTGGGGAATGTTCTCGAGCAGCTTCCAGTCGAAGCGCAGACCCATGCCGCCCGGCAGCGCAGCGCCGTCGGGAGTCTTGGCGTCATAGAGGATGCGGTCGGCCGCGCCGCGATAGGCTGCCGCCTGGTCGATATCGGCGCGGGTCTTCACCGCCACTGCGGCCCAGACCGGCACCCGCGTGCGAATAGCGGCGGCGCGCTCGGCGGCGGTCTTGTGGAGTTGCACCGCCTGGATCCCGGTGGCGAGCGCCGCCGACAGCAGCGCCTCGTCGGGATCGACGAACACGCCGACCGTGCCGACATGTCCCGGCACGCGCCGGATCAGCGCCCGCGCCTGGTCCAAGCCCACATTGCGCGGCGAGGGCGGGAAGAACACGAAGCCGACATGGCTCGCTCCGCCGGCAATGGCGGCGTCGAGCGTCTCGGGCGTGGACAGGCCGCAGATCTTGGCGGTAACGGGCATGCGGCAGCCTTAGGGGGATAAGGCCGCGACGTCACCAGCCAGGGCCGCTAAGAAATTCTATGGCCGAACGCATTCTCGTCATCGGATCGCCCGGCAGCGGCAAATCGACGCTCGCGCGCCAGCTCGGCGGGCGGACCGGACTGCCCGTCCATCATCTCGACCAGCTCTACTGGCGGCCGGGCTGGGTCGAGCCGGACGAGGAGACATGGCAGGAACAGGTAGGGGCGCTCGCCGCCGGCCCGCGCTGGATCATCGACGGCACCTATGCCGGCACGCTCCCGGTCCGCCTTGCCGCCGCCGACAAGGTGGTGCTGCTCGACCTGTCGCCGCTGCGCTGTCTCTGGCGTGTGATCCGCAGGATCATCGGCGGCTTCGGCAAGGTGCGCCCGGACATGGCAGAAGGCTGCCCCGAGCGCTTCGACCTAGGCTTTCTCGGTTATGTCCTGCTGTTCCGCCTCAAGACCCTGCCGCGCGTGGAAGCGATGCTGGAAGGCTATTCCGGCGAATTCGCCTGGCTCGGCAATCGTCGCGAGATCGCCAGTTTCCTGAAGGATTTCAGAGGTCCTTGACCAGCACGTCCATGAACAGCGGCGGATCGAGCGGGATCACGAAATCGCGCTTCTCGCCCGAGTTCGCATAGCCGCGGCGCACATAATAGGCGATCAGTTCGGTGCGGGTGTCGATCACCGTCATCTCCATCCGCACGGTGCCGAAGGCCTCCCGTGCGCAGTCCTCCGCCGCCGCGACCAGCCGCTTGCCGAGCCCGCCGGCCTGAAGCAGCGGATCGACGCAGAGCAGGCCGAGATAGGCGAGGCGATCGCCCTTGTCGGTCACCTGGACGCAGCCGATCGGGCCGTTCTCGCCCAGCGCCACCAGCAGCCGCTGGGCGGGATCGGCCAGGATCGCCTCCAGCGTCGCCAGTTCGGTGCGGCTGCCCTCGGTGATCAGGTCGGCCTCATGCGTCCAGCCCCCGCGCGCGGCGTCTCCGCGATAGGCGCGTTCGATCACGGGGTGGAGCGCCGGCAGGTCGTCGCGGGTGGCAAGGCGGATCGTCAGCTTGTCGGGCATGGCGGGCTCTGTCGGATGCCGGGGCGGCTTTGGCAAGCGCCTATGCCGCCGCCCGCGCATCGAAGGCGGCGCGGGACGCCTCGATCCGTCCCAGATTGCGTGCCGCCCAGACCCACACGCCGCAGAAAGCCTCTGCAAGGCTGCCGCCAAGGTCGGTGAGCCTGTACTCCACCCGTGGCGGGATCACCGGATGAACGGTGCGGACCAGCAGCCCGTCGCGTTCCATCTGGCGCACCGTCTGGGTGAGCATCTTCTGGCTGATCCCGCCGCATTCGGCGCGCAGCCTGGAGAAGCGCAGCTCGCCATGTTCGGCGAGCGCCTCGAGCACGATCATCGTCCATTTGTCGGCGACGCGGCCGATGATCTCGGTGACGAACGCTTCCACCCGCGGGTCGAGATCGGGGTAGCGATGGGGGTCGTAATCGGCCATGGTTTCCAAAAGGTATGTATGAATATCTTGGGTGCCTACTCCCCAATGGGTACCATGATGCGATATCCAGCGTCCAGGCATTCACGGAAGGGATCCGAACATGGACATGACCGGCAACACCATCCTGATCACCGGCGGCGGCTCGGGCATCGGCCGCGCGCTCGCCGAGGCGCTGCATGCGCGGGGCAACAAGGTGATCGTCTCGGGCCGTCGCGCGAGCGCGCTCGAGGAAGTTGCCGCCGCCAATCCGGGCATCGCCACCGCAACGCTGGACGTGGCCGATGCCGACGACGTCGCCCGCTTCGCCCGCGAAATCGTCGCGGCGCATCCGGCGCTCGACGTGGTGCTCCACAATGCCGGGATCATGCAGGCCGAGAAGCTTGTCGCCCCGGGATCCGACCTGGCCATCGGCGAGGCGACGATCGCCACCAATCTGCTCGGGCCGCTGCGCCTCAATGCCGCGCTGCTCCCGCACCTGCTGGCCCGTCCCAAGGCGGCAGTGCTGACCGTCAGCTCGGGCCTGGCCTTCGTCCCGCTCGCGGCCACGCCCACCTATTCGGCGACCAAGGCGGCGATCCACAGCTGGACCCAGTCGCTGCGCCACCAGCTGAAGGGTACCAATGTCGAAGTGATCGAGATCGCCCCGCCGGCGGTGGCGACCGACCTGATGCCCGGCCATGCCGAGAACCCCAATTCGATGCCGCTCGCCGACTATATCGCCGAGACCCTGGCCCAGCTGGAGGCGGGTGCGGCCGAGAACCTGACCGAGCGCGTGAAATTCCTCCGCTTCGCCGAGGCGCGCGGGGACTATGCCCAGGTATTCGCCCTGCTCAACGACGGCGCTCACTGATTGCTGGCGACCCAGCTATTGGCGGGCAGGAAGGTGTCGCTCAGGCCGTAATTGCCCGTGCAATAGCGCTTGCAGCCCGCTGACGCGGCCGTGTCGATCCGGGTGACATGGCCGCCGGCGTCGCGCGTCAGGATGAAGTCGATCCTGCACGCGCCGGCGGACCAGCTCGCCTTGGCGGGCGAGGCGAGCGTGGCGATCGCGCCGGCCTCGCCATCGCTGGCCGGCAGCTTGCAGAGCGCCTTGCCCTCGAGATCGCGGTTCAGCGCGAAATCGAACTGGTTCGCGTCGATATGGTTGATCGTCAGCTGGGCGACGTCGGCGGTCTTGTAGCTGGCTTCCCACAGCTCCTCGTTGAAGCTGCGCAGGGAATCGCGCTGGACGGCATAGTCGCGCTCCACCGAAGCGGGATCGCAGGTCTTGGCGCAGCGGGTGCGCAGGATCTGCTGCCAGTCGCGCTGCTGCCCGCGAAAGCCCTGCTTGTCGAACAGGAGGGCGAGCTTCGCCTTGTAGAGCGCCGCCACTTCGCCATCGAGCGCGCGCAGCTTCGGGCTGGCGCAGATCGTCCTTTCTAGCGGGTGGCTGGCCCTGGCGCAGTCGAAGCTGGCCGATTGCGGCGGAGAGGCAGCGTGAAGACCGAAGAATGCGAGGAAAAGGGCGAAGAGTCCGAAACCCGCGATCCGTATCATCACTGCCTCCTGCTATAGCGTCGCCTCGATCTCGCGTGCGGCCAGGTCGGGATCCTGGGCCTGGGTAATGGGGCGGCCGACCACCAGGATCGAGGCACCGGCATCGAGCGCGGCGCGCGGCGTGACCACGCGTTTCTGGTCGCCTGCCGTGCCGTTCGCCGGGCGGACGCCGGGAATGACGAAGAAGCCGTCGCGCCAAAGCGCCTTGGCGGCGGCGACTTCGTTGCCCGAGCAGACGATGCCGTCGACGCCCGCCGACCTGGCGAGTTCGGTCAGGCGCATCACCTGCTCGTGCGAATCCGGCTTGAGGCCGACCGAGACCAGGTCGCTGTCGTCCAGGCTGGTGAGCATCGTCACCGCCACCACCTTGGTGCCCGCGGGTGCGGCTGCCTTGGCATCCTCCAGCATGGCGCGGCCGCCCGCGGCGTGGACGGTCAGGATCGCGGGCTCGAGCGGGCGCAGCGCCTGGATCGCCTTGGCGACGGTATTGGGAATGTCGTGGAACTTGAGGTCGAGGAAGATCGGCAGGCCGATCTCGTGCATCTCGTGCACGCCGGCACGGCCGTTCGCCATGAAGAATTCGAGGCCGAGCTTGATCCCGCCGACATGCGCCTTCACTCGCGTGGCGATGGCCTTGGCGCGTTCCAGGTCCGGCGTATCGATCGCGACATAGACCGGGCTCATAGCGGATCTCCCAGCGGCAGCGCCGTCTGGGGCGGGATCGGCACGGGCATGGGTACGGGCGCCGGCTCGGGCATCGCGTTGATCGCACGCAGATCGTTCAGGGCGCGCTCCAGCCCGGTGATCCGCTGGCGCATCCGCCAGCGCAGCGCATGATAGGCGAGCAGCACGGGCAGCAGCCCGGCGAGGAAGACGAGGATCAGCAGCAGCGGCAGGCTGAAATCGGCAATGAGGCCGCTCCACAGATGCACGTTCACGCGTTCGTCGCCATTGTAGATCACGAAGCCAGCGACGAGGCCGCCCAGCAACAGCCAGAACAGCACCTTCAGAAACCGCATCCCTCTCCCTTCCTGCGTGAGGCGGGGACGGTTCTATGACGCGCGGGCCAATTTGGCCATAGCGGACGCGACGGTCACCCGATCTCCGCCCGCAATTCCGCGAACAGCCCGGGGATCTTCGTCAGGCGCTTCTCCTCTTCGTCGAGGATGGCGTGGAAGGCCCGGCGCTTGATCGCCGCGGCACGGTCCTCGGGCGGGCGCGTCGCGGGATCGAGCGTCGAGAGCACGATGTCGATCAGCCGGTCGGCGCCGTGCAGTCTGCCCCAGAGATAGTCGTTCTCGCGATAGGCCCGGCTGAAGAACGCGCCGAAACTGTTGAACTGGATCCCCTTCAGCGTCGCCTCGGCGCCGCCGGCCCGGATCGCCGTCGCGTCGTCCGGGGCGATGCGGTCGACCCGGATCGGATCGAACTCGTCCACGCCCTCGCCCTGCAACAGGGGCAGCGTGGCGATGTCGTAGAAGGGAAAGCCCAGATGCGCGAGGAGGAGCGGACGGCGCAGGTCCTTCGCGAGCGTGCTCAGCCCTTCCGCCAGCCGTGCGTCGGTCTCGCCGTCGAGCTTCTTCAGCTGCATCCGCTCGGCCAGCCGGTCGAGGATCGGCCCGGCATCGTCGGTCATCATCCGGACCTCGTCGCGCAGGTCCGCATAGGTGTCGGCGCGCTTGAGTTCGAGATAGGCCGCGAGCGAATCATAGATCGCCTCGCGCATCGGGCGGAGCACGCCATGGCTCGTCGGCAAGTCGACTTCGGTGAGCCGGCGGGCGAGCAGGCGCAGGCGGCGGATGCGGAAGCCCAGATCGTGGGCGCGCAGGAATTCCAGCGTCTCGGGGGAGGCGCCATAGGAAAGCGTCGCGCCGAACCGGTCCGCCCCGCGCGACTGGACCGTGGCGGCCAGCGCCTCGCGGATCTCGTGCAGCCGCTCGGGCCCGTGCCGTTCGCCCACCGTGTAGAGCAGCCGCGCCGTGCGATCGATCGCACCCTCCACCTTCAGCAGGCCATAGGCGGTGTGGCCATAGCCAGCCTTGGCCGCCGCGGCGACCTGCGCGCGGCGGCGCCAGGTCGCGAGCCGCTTGGGCGTGGGATAGTCGAGCCACAGCGTATAGCCGAACAGCGCCTCGACCTGGGTCTCCACTTCGGCGCGGATTTCGGCGACGATGGCGAGCATCCGCTCGATCCGGTGGGAGCGCCGGGCGATCTCGTCGAGATTGTCGCGGATCGGCTGCTCGCGCGGCAGCTCGGAGAGCGCGCCGATGATCGTGGCGAAGAAGCCGGGCTTCTTGTCCGCCTCGGCGCCGTAGAAGTCGAAGCGGAAATTGGGGAAAGGATCGACGAAGATGAAGCGCCGGTCGACCTGGCGCCGGGCCGGCCGCTCCTTGAGCGCTTCCATGGCCGGGCGGAAGGGCGCGTTGGCGAGCACCGATCCGTCGATCAGGATCGCCTTCTCGCCGCGGCTGTCCGCCCATTGGCGCGGCAGGACGCGCTCCAGAAAGGCATCGCGCTGCGGCCAGGCCTGTTTCCGCTCGGCGAGGAGATCGTCCATCTCGCCCACCGTCATCGGCGGGAAGGCGCCCGGGAAGCTGGAGGTGGCCCGCGCCGCGAAAGTGAGGCTGGCGGCATCGGCGAAGCGCTCGCCGGGCAGGCCGTGATCGGTGAAGGAGAAGACCAGCCGGTGCTCGTTCTCGATCACCGAGCTGGGCGAATTGAGCCGCAGCGCTTCGGGATGGCCGCGAAAATCGGTGACGGTGACGAACAGGTCCAGCGGCTGTCCATCGGGCAGCAGGCGCTTGTCGCGGGGCCCCTTGGCCATGGCGGCGAAGGCATCGAGGATGGTGTTGGCCAGCCGCTTGCCGCCAAAGGGCGGCTCGAACCAGCGCGAACGGACGAAATGTTCGAGCTTCAGGCGCACTTCGTCGCGCGCCTCGGCCTCCACCGTCTCGTCCACCGTCTTGGAACGGTTCGCGACCAGCCAGGCGATCGGCACCGCCCATATCTTGGCGAAGCGGTGCGACGGGCGCTGGCGCGGCTCGAGCAGCGCCTCGACGTCCGCATTGTCCATCCACAGGTCGGTCAGCGGATCGAGCGACTGGCCGGTGGCGATCGCCTGGGCCAGGAACACCGTGTTGATGCCTCCTGCGCTGGCGCCTGCGAGGATATCGACGAGCACGCGCAGGTTGACGCCCGACGTCTCGCGAATCTCCTCGATCAGCTCGCGATACACGTCGGGCCGTCCGTCCGCCCCGTCGCGCTCGGCACAGCTGGCGCGGGCGAGGCGCCAGACTTCCTTGGTGATGCCGTGCATGTATACGGCCAGGCTGATGCCGCCGTAGCAGACGAGCGCGAGGCGCAGTTCCTTGTCGCGGGTTTCGGTCATCAGGCCTTTTGCAGTGTCGCCCAGATGGGCAGGTGATCGGAGGCAGTACGCGCCTGGAGGCTGTCGTGCACCCCGGCATCGGTGATGGTCAGGTCCGGGCTCGCCATGATCCGGTCGAGCCGGGCCACCGGGCGCCGGGCATGGAAGGTCTTGCCGGTGGCGGCGAAGGCGAAGTGGCCGGCAAAGTCGCGCAGGCATCCGGACTGGGCGCTCCACTCGTTGAGGTCGCCCATCAGGATCGTCGGATATTGGTGCGTGCTCGCCTGGAGATGCGTGATGATCGCATGCGCCTGGCGCCGCCGCCACAGGCCGGACAGGTCGAGATGCATGCCGACCACCCGCACCACCGGCCCGCCGGCCAGGCGCAGATCCGCCATCACTGCGCCGCGCGGCTCCAGTGCCGGCAGGTGGATCGCTTCGCAATCGAGGATCTGCGCATCCTTGCGCACGAGCAGCGCGTTGCCGTGCCAGCCCATCGAGCGCGCCTTGGTGCCGAGGGGGACGGGCTTGTAGTCGCTATGCTCGGCGAGCAGATGCTGCGTGAGCACCGCCGAACGCTCGCCGAAGCGGCGATCGGCTTCCTGAAGCGCGACGATGTCGGCATCGATCTCGCACAGCACCTGCAGCGTGCGCTCGGGGCGCCGCCGGCGGTCGGTGCCGATCGACTTGCGCATATTGTAGCTGGCGACCTTGATCATCGGCGCCCCTTATCGCGGGGCTTGCGGAACATGTGCAAGGGCCTCAGCTCGGATGCGCCTCGGCGCTGCCCTGGCTGGCCGCTTCGTGGGCAGCCGCCACGAGCCGGCGGCCGGTCTCCTCCGCGGCGCGTGGCGTCATCGCGATGGCGACCCCGTCGGGGCCGTCGAGCAATACCACGCCCTGTTCGGCGGTCGCGACTCCCGGATCCTCCGCGGGCTCGGCGGGCGAGATCTTCTGTCCCATATTTTCTCCGTTCGCCATTTCCCGCCAAGGCAAGGCGGGGAATTGAGGACAAACTCGGGTGAACGGGAAAATATCCGGGAGCCGCGAGGAAGATCGCGGATCTCAGCGACCGCCGGCTTCCAACAGGCGGCGCGGGGCGGCAAGTTCCCAGCTGCGCGCGATCCGGTCGCCGACGAAATCCCAGTCGATATCCGGCCCGGCGAGCGAGATGCCCACCCAGCCGACGCCGAAATAGGCGACCCTGGAATAGGTTTCGGGCGCGATGTCGATCAGGTTGGGCCCTTCCTCGTCATCGGCGGTCTTCACCGCGACGATGGTGCGGCCGTCGCCATGATGATCGTGACGGAACTGGGCGAATTGCTTACCGGCCACGAAGAAGGTCGGCTGGCCGTGGCTCGGGCGCTCCTCTGCTTCGGGAAGCTCCAGCGCGATCGCGCGGACCCGGGCAAGGGCGGTGTCGGGATCGGGGCTCAGCCTTGCAGGTTCTTGGGGCATAGGAACTCGGCGACTATCCGTGGATAGAGCCGATGTTCCTCCTTCAATACCCGTTCGGCAAGGCTTTCCGCCGTATCGCCGGGCAGGATCGCCACTTCGGCCTGGCCGAGCACTTCGCCGCCGTCCAGCTCCTCGGTGACGATATGGACCGAGACGCCGCCATGGCTGTCACCCGCTTCGATCGCGCGGGCATGGGTGTCGAGCCCCTTGTACTTGGGCAGCAGCGAGGGGTGGACGTTGAGGATCCTGCGGCGCCAGCGGGCGACGAAATCGTCCGAGAGCAGGCGCATATAGCCGGCCAGCGCGATCGCCTCGACGCCGGCCTCGCGCAGGGCCGCGTCGATCCTCGCCTCATATTCGGCCTTGGCCATGCCCCTGGGGCTCTGCGCGAAGGTGGCGATACCCTGTTCGGCGGCCCAGGCCAGGCCCTCGGCCTCCGGCTTGTCGCTGGCGACGAGCGCGACTTCATAGGGGCAGTCGGGCGCCCGCGCCGCCTCGACGAGCGCGGCCATGTTGGAGCCGCGCCCGGAAATCAGGATACCGAGCTTCCTACGCATTATGCGTGGCGGACCAATCCGAACGCGCGCTCCAGACTTCGGTGGGGCCGAACACGGTGCAGCCGCGCTCGCCCGCTTCGACGGTGCCGATCGCGAACACTTCCTCGCCCGCCGCGTAGAGCGCGTCCTTCACCGATTCCGCCAATTCGGGTGCCACCACCGCGACCATGCCGATGCCGCAGTTGAAGGTGCGCGCCATCTCCTCGGGCTCGATATTCCCCTGGGCCTGCAGGAATGCCATCAGCCGGGGCAGGGGCCAGGAGCCGGCATCGATCTTCGCATGGCAACCCTGGGGCAGCACGCGCGGGACATTCTCGAGCAGGCCGCCGCCGGTGATGTGCGCCAGGCCGCGGACATTGCCCTTGCGAAGTTGCGGAAGCAGGCTTTGCACATAGATGCGCGTCGGGGCCATCAGCGCGTCGAGCAGGATCACGTCCTGATCGAACAAGGCGGGGCGGTCCATCTTCCAGCCCTTGTCCGCGGCGAGGCGGCGGACCAGCGAGAAGCCGTTGGAATGTACGCCCGTGGAGCCCAGGCCGAGCAGCACGTCGCCCGGCCGGATCGCGCTGCCGTCGAGCAGCCGGTCGCGCTCGACCGCGCCGACGCAGAAGCCGGCCAGGTCGTAATCGCCCTCGGCATACATGCCCGGCATCTCGGCAGTCTCGCCGCCGATCAGCGCGCAGCCGGCCTGGCGGCAGCCCTCGGCGATCGAGGCGATCACGCGCTCGGCCGTCTCCGGCACCAGCTTGCCGCTGGCATAATAGTCGAGGAAGAACAGCGGCTCGGCGCCCTGGACGATCAGGTCGTTGGCGCACATCGCGACCAGGTCGACGCCGACGCCGTCATGCGCGTCGTGATCGATCGCGAGCTTGAGCTTGGTGCCCACGCCGTCGTTGGCGGCGACGAGCAGCGGATCGGTGAACCCCGCCGCCTTCAGGTCGAACACGCCGCCGAACCCGCCCAGATCGGCGTCGGCGCCGGCGCGGCGCGTGGACTTGGCGAGCGGGCCGATCGCGCGGACCAGCGCGTTGCCGGCCGCGATCGAGACGCCCGCCTGGGCATAGGTATAGTTCTTCTGGTCGCTCATGCGGGGCGCTTAGCGCCATCTTCCCACTCCGTCATCTCAATATCCGTCCTGTTCGCGAAGGGGACAGCAACGCCACATGTTACATCTGCGCTTGGATTTCCCCGCTCGCTTCGCCAAAAGGGCCGCTGCATGACCCTTGCCCGCAAATCCCTCACCATCGGCATCGCCTCCGCGCTCGCGCTTGCGGGGCTGGGCGCCGTGTTGGCCGAGGGCGACGGGAAGAGCGGCGGCGGCAGCGCCGTGCCGATCGACGCCTCGGGCAGCTTCGAGGTGTCGGGCGTCGATGTCGACGTGAAGGGCAAGGACGCCGATGCCGCCCGCTATGGCGGCTGGCGGCTCGCCCAGCGCAAGGGCTGGGAGATGCTGTCGCGCAAGCTGACCGGCAAGGCTTCCACCATGTCCGATTCGGCGCTCGATTCGCTCGTCACCGGCATCGTCGTGGAAAAGGAGCAGATCGGCCCGACGCGCTACATCGCGCGCCTCAGCGTGCTGTTCGATCGCAACAAGGCGGGCGGCATCCTGGGCGTTTCGGTGGCGGTGAACCAGTCGCCGCCCATGCTGATCGTGCCGCTGGAATATTCGGGCGGCACGGGCCTGGTGTTCGAGCGCGAGACTGCCTGGGCGCGCGCCTGGAACCGCTTCAAGAGCGGCGGCAGCACGGTCGACTATGTCCGCGTACAGGGCAACGGCCCCGATTCCATGCTGCTCAATGCGGGCCAGGTGCTGCGCCGCGGGCGCAACTGGTGGCGCTCGGTGCTGGACCAATATGGCGCGGCCGACGTGCTGATCGCCGAGGTGCAGCTGCGCCGCGAATATCCGGGCGGGCCGATCATCGGCATCTTCTCGGCCACGCACGGCCCCGATCGCCAGAAGATCGCCGATTTCGCGCTGCGCGTCGACAATGGCGATTCGCTCGATACGCTGATGGATGCGGGCGTCCAGCGACTCGACAAGGCCTATCAGCAGGCGCTCGCGCTCGGCCAGCTCGGCACCGACCGGCTGCTCGCTACCCGTCCGCCGGGCGCGAAGGCCGAGGAAAAGCCGAGCGACGAGGCGACCGAGGCGGCGACGCCCACGCCCGAGCCCAGCGCGGCTGCCGGCACCGCCGTCAGTGTCCAGTTCGACACGCCCAATGTCGGCTCGGTCAATGCCGGCGAAGCGGCGCTGCGCGGCATCCCGGGCGTGCGCTCCGCGGTCACCTCGAGCCTGGCGCTGGGCGGCATCTCGGTGATGCGGGTTTCCTATGACGGCCAGATCGCCTCGCTGCACGCGCAGCTGGAGGCGCGGGGCTGGAGCGTGCAGGAAGGGCCGGGCGTGCTCCGCATCCGGCGCGCAGGCGGTGGCGGCGGGGGTGCCCAGCCGGCCCCCACGCCGCAGGCGACGGAAGCGCCGAACGGCGGATGACGCAGCTTCGCCTGCCGCTGGGACTGCCCGAAGCGCGCGAGACGGAATTCCTGGTCAGCGACTCCAACGCCCGCGCCGTCCACCAGCTCGAACATTGGGGCACCTGGCCCGTCATGTCGGCGCTGCTCACCGGCCCGCGCAAGTCCGGCCGCAGCCTGCTCGCGCGCATCTTCGCGGCGAAGACCGGCGCGCGCATCTTCGACGACGCCGATCTCGGCAAGGAGGCCGAGGTCTTCCATGCCTGGAACCAGGCCCAGGCCGAGCACCGCCCGCTGCTGATCGTGGCCCAGGCCGCGCCGCCCGCCTGGGCGGTGAAGCTGCCCGACCTCAAGTCGCGCCTCGCCGCCTCGCCGCTGCTGGAGATCGGCCCGCCCGACGATATGCTGATCCCCCAGCTGCTGGAGCGCGCCTTCGAGCGCCACCTGCTCCATGCCCGGCCGGACGTCATCGCCTGGATCGCCCGGCGGATCGAGCGTAGCCATATCGCGATCCTGCGCGTTGCCGATGCATTGGAGCTCGAGGCGGGGCGGCGCTTGTCGATCCCGGCGGTTCGCGCCACATTGGCCGCGGCTGGTCTCATAACCGAAACGGACGGTGATTAACGGCGATGGCCAAGGCAGCGAACAGGCAGGCCGTCGAAGGGAACCAGATGACCGAATTGCCGGAGAATTCCACGCGTTACTTCAACCGCGAGCTCAGCTGGCTCGCCTTCAACCGCCGCGTGATGGAAGAGGCGACCAACCCCGCCCATCCCCTGCTCGAGCGGCTGCGCTTCCTGTCGATCTCGGGTTCGAACTTCGACGAGTTCTTCATGGTCCGCGTGGCGGGCCTGATGGGCCAGCAGCTTCAGAAGGTGGAGGCGCGCTCGGCCGACGGGCTCACGCCGGGCCAGCAGCTCGCCGCGATCTCCGCCGAGGCCGAGATGCTGGCCGACAACCAGCAGGCGGTGTGGACCGCGATCCGCGCCGACCTGGCCGAGACCGGCATCCACGTCCTCGACGCCGATGCGATCGAGGGCGAGACCGAGGCCTGGCTGGAAGGGCATTTCCGCGACCAGATCTTCCCGATCCTCACCCCCCAGGCGCTGGACCCCGCGCACCCGTTCCCGTTCATCCCCAACCAGGGATCGAGCGTGATCTTCGACCTGGTCCGCAAGTCGGACCGCGAGCCGGTGCGCGAGCTGGTGCTGCTGCCCACTGCGATCAGGCGTTTCGTGCGGCTGCCCGGCAATCCGGCGCGCTATGTCGCGGTAGAGGCGGTGCTCAAGCATTTCTCGCACCTGCTCTTCCCCGGCTATACCGCGCTCGGCGCCGCGGCCTTCCGGGTGCTGCGCGACAGCGACATCGAGATCGAGGAAGAGGCCGAGGACCTGGTCATGACCTTCCGCTCGGCGATCAAGCGCCGGCGGCGGGGCCGGGTCATCCGCCTGGAGATGGAGGAGAGCATCTCCCCCGAGCTGGAGGCGGTGCTCAAGGAGGAGCTGGGCGGCAGCGAGGCGCTGCTCACCGAAACCGGCGGCTTCCTGGGTATCGGCGACCTCGCCATGCTGGTCGACGAGGATCGGCCCGACCTGAAGTTCACGCCCTATTCGGCGCGCTTCCCCGAGCGCATCCGCGAATATGGCGGCGATTGCTTCGCGGCGATCAAGGCCAAGGACATCGTCGTCCACCATCCCTATGAGAGCTTCGACGTCGTGCTCTCGTTCCTGGGCCAGGCGGCCGCCGATCCGGACGTGGTGGCGATCAAGCAGACGCTCTATCGCGCCGGCAAGCAGCCTGCCGTCATCAACGCGCTGATCGCCGCGGCCGAGGCCGGCAAGTCGGTCACTGCGGTGGTCGAGCTCAAGGCGCGCTTCGACGAGGAGCAGAACCTCTATTGGGCGACTGCCCTGGAGCGTGCCGGTGTCCAGGTCGTCTATGGCTTCATCGACTGGAAGACCCATGCCAAGGTCTCGATGGTCGTGCGGCGCGAAGGCAATGGCTATCGCACCTATTGCCACTTCGGCACCGGCAACTATCATCCGGTCACCGCGCGCATCTATACCGACATCAGCTTCTTCACTGCCGATCCGCGGGTGGGGCGCGATGCGGCGCAGATCTTCAACTATGTCACCGGCTATGTGGAGCCGCATGGGCTGGAGCTGCTCGGCATCTCCCCGCGCGACCTGCGCAACCGGCTGGTCGAGATGATCGACGACGAGATTGCCCATGCCCGCGCCGGCCGGCCCGGCGCGATCTGGGCCAAGATGAACTCGCTGGTCGATCCCGCGGTGATCGAGAAGCTCTACGAAGCGAGCAACGCCGGCGTCGAGATCGAGCTGATCATCCGCGGCATCTGCTGCCTGCGCCCCGGCGTCCCGGGGATGAGCGAGAACATCAAGGTCAAGTCGATCGTCGGCCGCTTTCTCGAGCACAGCCGCATCTGGGCCTTTGGCAACGGCAAGGCCCTTCCGAACGACGGCGCCAGGCTGTTCATCTCCTCGGCCGACTGGATGCAGCGCAACTTCGATCGCCGTGTCGAGTTCATGTTGCCGATCCTCAACAAGACGGTGCATGATCAGGTGCTGGACCAGGTGATGGTGGCGAACCTGCTCGACAACGAGCAGAGCTGGGTGCTCCAGCCCGACGGGCACTATACCCGGATCGTGCCGGGCGAGGACGGCAGCTTCAACCTGCACCGCTATTTCATGACCAACCCGTCGCTTTCCGGGCGCGGCGCGGCGCTCGAATCGCGCAAGCCGGTGCCCAAGCTCCAGCTCAAGCGGCGCCGCAATCCGCCAAAGGCCAAGGCCAAGGCATGAACACGCTGCCGTTCCGCAGGGCGCGCGCGAAGCCGGAGGGGATCGAAGGCCGCACCGCGATCATCGATATCGGCTCCAATTCGGTGCGCCTGGTGGTGTATCAGGGTTCGGCGCGGTTGCCGGCGACCCTGTTCAACGAAAAGGTGATGGCTGGCCTGGGCCGCGGCCTGGCCGAGACCGGGGCGATCGATGCCGCCAGCCTCGCCACCGCGCGCGGCGCGCTCGCCCGCTTCGCCACGCTGGCGCGCGAGATGCAGGTGGGCGAACTGCGCACCGTGGCGACGGCCGCGGTGCGCGACGCCTCCAACGGACGCGAACTGATCGAGGCGGCGCGCGGCCTGGGCCTGGAAGTCGAGACCCTGTCGGGCGAGGAGGAGGCGATGGCCTCGGGCCTGGGCGTGCTCTCGGGCATTCCGGAGGCGGACGGCATCGTCGGCGACCTCGGCGGCGGCTCGCTGGAGCTGGTGCGCGTCGTCGCCGGCACGGTGACCGATCGCGTGTCCTTTCCGCTGGGCGTGCTCCGCCTCGGCGCGATCCGCGCGGAGGGCAAGACCGCGCTCGATCGCCGCGTCGCTAGGCTGCTCGGCGATGCCGGATGGAAGGGGCGGGGGAAGGGACTGCCCTTCTACCTGGTCGGCGGTTCCTGGCGCAGCCTTGCCCGGCTCGACATGCACCTCAAGCATTACCCGCTGCCGATCGCGCATCAATATCCGATGGCGGTCGCGCGGATCGGCGAGCTGGCCAGCTCGATCGCGGCGATGCCGCGCGCCGATCTGAAGGCGATCCCGAACATCTCCAGCGCCCGCATCGGCTCGCTGGAGGACGCGGCATTGCTGCTCGGCGTGGTGCTCCGGCAGCTCGGCAGCAGGGGCACGATCGTCTCGGCCTATGGCCTGCGCGAGGGGCTGCTGTTCCAGCGCCTCTCGGCCGAGCAGCGCCAGGAGGATCCGCTGATCGCGGCGACCCGCGACGAAGGCGAGCGGCTCGGCCGTTTCCCGGAACATGGCGACCTGCTCGACCGGTGGATCGCGCCGCTCTTCGCCGGCGAGCCGCACGAGCTGGCCCGCCTGCGCCACGCCGCCTGCCAGCTTGTCGATGTGGGCTGGCACGCCAATCCGGAGTTCCGTGCCGAGCGCGGCCTGGATGCGGCGCTGCACGGCAATTGGGTGGCGATCGATTCGATGGGCCGCGCGGCACTGGGGCAGGCGCTCTATACCGCGCTGGGCGGCGGGCTCGACACGCCGGCGCCGCTGCCGCAGCTCGCCGATGACGACACTTTGTGGCGCGCCAAGCTCTGGGGCCTCGCCATCCGCCTCGGCCAGCGCCTGTCGGGCGGCGTCGCCGCGCCGATCAAGCGCTCGGAGCTGCACATGGACGAGGAGACGCTCGCCCTCTGCCTCGATCCCGAGGACGAGGCACTCTATGGCGAGGCAGTGGAGAAGCGCCACAAGGCGCTCGCCGCCGCGTTCGGCAGGGAACCGATCCTGGAAGTGTGAGCGCGTCGTCCGGCGCGCTTTGCTACCCTCGTCGTTGCGGGGATGGCGATTCCGGACGCTCCGCCGGGCCCTATACGCAGCGCATCCCGGTGACCCGGCCGCGCTGATTGACGTCCACGGTCAGCCGGTCGCGTCGATAGTCCATCGTCACCGCTTCGCCCGGGCGCACCACGCGGACCGACGATGCCCCGCTGCGGGCGCGCAGCCGCGACTGGAGCCGCGGCGATATCTGCGCGCCGACAAAACCCTGGACCGCGCCCGCATTGCAGACTCGTGGTCCCGGCATCGGGCCGGGATGGCCGTCCATGCAGCCTGCGACCAGCAGGGCCGTCGCGATCATGCCGATTGCGCGCATCAAGTCTCTCCTCGATCGCCCCCCGGCGCCGCCGCTTATATCCCGGCCGCGAAACGAAGGGGAGAGGCGTTTCAGCCGCAATGGGTGGAGTCGATCTTCCCATCGGCGCCGAGATGCAGGTTCAGCCGGTCGGGCCGGAAGTCCATCGTCGCGGCCGCATCGGGTTCGAGCCAGCGCACGGTCCTCGCGCCCGAGAGCCGCAGCGCCTCGGCCTCCGCTTCGGGGCTGCGCGGCTTGCCGGTCAGCCCGCCCAGCCGCCCGGCATTGCATTCCACGCCGGGCACTGCCCTGGGCGGCGCCTTCGGCGCGCAGGCGCCCAGTGCGATCAGGGTGGCGGCGAGCGGAAGGGCGAGACGGATCATTCCCCGGGGTCCTCGGTTCGGGTCATCTTGAGCTTGCCGTTCTTCACGGTGAATCCCAGCTGCCCCTCGACCAGCGCGAGCGCGTCGCGGCCGAACTGCTCGTAGCGCCAGCCGTCGAGGATCGCGAGTCCGTCGCGCACGCCCGCGGCCAGCGACTCGAGATCGTCGGAACGGGCGAGCAGGCGCGGGGCGACGTTGATCTCCTTGGCGCGGATCTTGAGCAGCAGCTTGAGCAGGTCCGCGACCAGCGCGCCGTCCTTGCCGAGCGAGGGCTTGCGATCGTCGCGCGGGGGCAGCTCGTCCGACGACATCGGCGTCGCGCCCTCGAGCGCGGCCATCAGCCGTCCGCCGATGTCGTTGCCGGCCCAGGCGGCCGAGAGGCCGCGCACCTTGCCCAGGTCGCTCTGCTTGCGCGGCGGGTTGCCGGCGAGGTCGGCCAGCGTCTCGTCCTTGACGATGCGGCCGCGCGGCAGATCCTTGCCCTGTGCCTCGAGCTCGCGCCAGCGGCCGAGCGCCTTGAGCCGCCCCAGCACTTCGGGCTTGCGGCTGGAGACGCGCACGCGCTGCCAGGCCTCGTCGGGATCATTGTGGTAGTTCTCGGGATCGGCGAGCCGTTCCATCTCCTGATCGAGCCAGGCGCCACGCCCGGTCTTCTTGAGCTTCTCCAGCATGCGGGGGAAGATCTTGGAGAGATGGGTGACGTCGGCGATCGCATAGTCGATCTGGCGCTTGTCGAGCGGGCGGCGGCTCCAGTCGGTGAAACGGGCGCCCTTGTCGATCTGGAAGCCGAGATAGGTGTCGACCAGGTTCGAATAGCCGATCTGCTCGCCCAGGCCGAGCGCCATCGCGGCCACCTGGGTATCGAACAGCGGGTGCGGGGTCTTGCCGGTGAGGTTGTAGACGATCTCGATGTCCTGGCCGCCCGCGTGGAAGACCTTCAGCACTTCCTCGTTGTCGACCATCAGGTCGAGCAGAGGGCTCAGGTCGATTCCCGGCGCCATGGGATCGATCGCCGCGGCCTCTTCGTCGTCGGCTATCTGGATCAGGCACAGCTCCGGCCAATAGCTGTTTTCCCGCATGAACTCGGTGTCCACGCAGATATAGGGCTTGTTGGCGAGGCGGGCGCAGAGGTTGGCGAGAGTCGCGCTGTCTTCAATCAGACCATGGATATGCATCCAAGGCCCATAACCGATCATCCGGCAAGAACAAAGATTCTGTGCGCATGGCGCTATTTGTCGATGAGCGGGCTCGGTTCGGGCGTAGGCGTGGGGCAATGGCGCAGCCTGGCCGGCGGGCAGGCCCGCGCCGTTTGAGTCGCAGCCACTTCCTGCGGGCCGATGACCACGAGCGGGCCCGGTCCGGCGGTCGCCGGCTTGGGCTCGGGCGGGTTTGCGGCCCATGCGAAGAGGCCGAATCCGACGATCGCCATCGGGCTGCCGCACCGCAATGCCCAGACCAGCTGGTCGAATTTCGCCTTCACGTTGAAGAAACCGGCCTGGGCCATGACCTTGGGCCGGAACATGTCGAAATTTGCCATCAGGGTCCTGCTGGCCTTGTCCGGCGCCCTTCTCGCGGCATCGGTCCGCTCGAGAAGCTCTTTGAAGGTCGCAGCGTTGCCGGGCATGCCGCCAGTCTGCCCTTTCTCGATCCTGGTGCGTATCGCCACGAGCCTCGGTTCGTCGGACGACACCAGATGCCGAAAACTGAAGCTCTCGACGGTGAGGACGGAAATCGCCCGGGCAAGTATCAGGCCCAGGCCGGCAAATCCCAGGAGCGCACCGGCGATCGCGATCGAGAAACGCACTGGCTGGCTCGTGAAGTCGAGGCTGCCCAACCTGGTGAGAGAACTCCCGGCAAAGACTGCCACCGCCGTGGCGGTAACGCCGCTCACCAGCCATTTGGCGGTTTCCCGCAGGCTGGTGCTGGCAGCGGCGTTCGCCGCCACCAGCGCGGCGCCCGGATCGGGGCTGCTGGCCATCCGCTAGTGCTCCGGTTCCCTTTGGAATGCCGGGAGTTCCCAGTCGGAGTCGTTGTCTCTCCATGCGGGCTCCGCCTCTTCAGGCGGAGGAGGGGGAGGAGGGGGTGGTGCAGGTGGCGGCGGAGGAGGAGGTGGTGGTGGTGGTGGGGGCGGCGGCGGGGGTGTAGGTGGAGCATTGCCCGAGCCACCCTCCGCCATCGATGCACCCGCAGCGGCACCTTCAACGATATCGACCATGGTCGTCACGCCCCCTTGCGTAGTTGCCCCTCATTGCCCTTCGCGCGCCCCTTTCGAGAGAACATCACGGGCGGGCCACCTTGACAACCGAGTTCTGATCCGGTGTGGCGGCGACCTTCTTTTCAGGACCCGGAAATCATGCACGCTTACCGCACGCACACCTGCGCCCAGCTCCGCGCCGCCGATGTCGGTCAGGAAGTCCGCCTGTCGGGCTGGGTTCACCGCAAGCGCGACCATGGCGACCTGGTCTTCATCGACTTGCGCGATCATTACGGCATCACCCAGATCGTCACCGAGGTCGACGGGCCGGCCTTTCAGGTGATCGAGTCGCTGCGTAGCGAATCGGTGGTGACGATGACCGGCAAGGTGGTCTCCCGCGCGGCCGAGGCGGTGAACCCCAACCTGCCGACCGGCGAAGTCGAGCTGCGCGTCACCGAGGCGAAGATCCAGAGCCAGGCGCAGGAACTGCCGCTCCCCGTGTTCGGCGACAACGAGTATCCCGAGGAAATCCGCCTGCGGAACCGTTTCCTCGATCTGCGCCGCGAGAAGGTCCACAAGAACATCATGCTGCGCTCGAGCGTGATCGCGTCGCTGCGCCGCCGGATGATCGAACAGGGCTTCACCGAGTTCCAGACGCCGATTCTCACGGCGTCCTCGCCCGAGGGCGCCCGCGACTATCTCGTCCCGAGCCGTGTCCACCCCGGCAAGTTCTACGCGCTCCCGCAGGCGCCGCAGATGTTCAAGCAGCTGCTGATGGTCGCCGGCTTCGACAAATATTTCCAGATCGCGCCCTGCTTCCGCGACGAGGACGCTCGCGCCGATCGCTCGCCGGGCGAGTTCTACCAGCTCGACTTCGAGATGAGCTACGTCACCCAGGACGATGTGTTCGCGGCGATCGAGCCGGTGCTGCACGGCGTGTTCGAGGAATTCGCCGACTGGGAGGGCATGGGCCGCTCGGTCTCGGCGCTGCCGTTCAAGCGCATCCCGTATCGGGAGTCGATGCTGAAATACGGCAACGACAAGCCGGACCTGCGCAACCCGCTGCTGATCACCGACGTCTCGGACTTCTTCAGGGGCTCGGGCTTCGGCCGCTTCGCCTCGATCGTCGAGGGCGGCGACGTGGTCCGCGCCGTGCCGGCGCCGAACACGCACGAGAAGAGCCGCAAGTTCTTCGACGACATGAACAGCTGGGCCCAGTCGGAAGGCTTTCCGGGCCTTGGCTATGCCACCCAGAAGGACGGCGTGTTCGGCGGCCCGATCGCCAACAACCATGGCCAGGACGGCATGAAGGCGATTGCGGATGCCATGGGCCTCGGCCCCAATGACGGGATCTTCTTCGCCGCCGGCAAGGAAGCCCAGGCCGCCAAGCTTGCCGGCCTGGCGCGCACTCGTGCCGCCGAGCAGCTCGAGCTGATCGACAAGAAGCGCTTCGAATTCTGCTGGATCGTCGACTTCCCGATGTTCGAATATGACGAGGACGCCAAGAAGGTCGACTTCAGCCACAACCCCTTCTCGATGCCGCAGGGCGAGCTGGAAGCGCTGGAGACCAGGGATCCGCTCGACATCCTCGCCTATCAGTACGACATCGTCTGCAACGGCATCGAGCTGTCGTCGGGCGCGATCCGGAACCACCGTCCGGAGATCATGTACAAGGCGTTCGAGATCGCCGGCTACACCCAGGAAGACGTCGACACCAACTTCGCGGGCATGATCAACGCCTTCAAGTTCGGCGCTCCGCCGCACGGCGGCTCGGCCCCGGGCGTCGACCGCATCGTGATGCTGCTCGCCGACGAGCCGAACATCCGCGAGGTCATCGTCTTCCCGATGACGCAGAAGGCCGAGGACCTGATGATGCAGGCGCCTTCGTTCGTCAGCGAGAAGCAGCTCAAGGAGCTCAACATCCGCCTGGCGCCCCAGGTGGCGGCGGACCTCGCCAGGAAGGGCACCGACGGCATCGTCGATCCTTCGGCGGGTTGAAGCATCCCTGCTCCGATTGCCGACGGCACCTCGGATAGATAGTTTCGTTCCTCTCGGGGGAATGGGCATGTTTGGATGGTTTCGGAAAAGGCCTCGGCAGCTTGAGCCGGAGAGCAGATGGGCTGTGATGGTGGAAAGCGACCTGATCAGCGTTCGTGACGACGCTGGTCAGGTCAAATCCGTGAGCGGGAACGATCTTTCCGGAATCGCAATCGAAACAGACGATAGCGGGCCGTGGGGTGCGGACGTCTGGTGGCTGCTATTCGGCCGCGACGATCAACTCGCCTGTGCCTTTCCGCAAGGCGCTACGGGGGAGGGGACAGTGATCGACCATCTCTCCGCGCTGCCGTCCTTTGATCATGCCGAGATGATCAAGGCCATGACCTCCACTGAAAACACCACGTTCGCAGTCTGGCGCCGTCCGAACTGAGCCCGCTCCCAGCCAAGGGAAAGGTGCTGGGGCGGTTGAAGATAGAAAAATACAACCTACAGACATTAAACTACAACCAGATTGAGCCATCCGGCCGGTAGAGCCGGGATGCAGGAGCGAGAATGTCTGACGATAACACCGCGCGGGCCCGTGCCCGGGCGGAGGCGACCATCGGGCTCGCCGACCTGTTCACCATCGGGATCGGTCCGTCGAGCTCGCATACCGTGGGCCCGATGCGCGCTGCCGCGTCCTTTGCCGAGCAGGCGCTGGACAGGGGCACGCCAACCTCGGTCTCCTGCGAATTGTTCGGGTCGCTCGCGCTCACCGGGCGGGGGCACGCCACCGATATCGCGACGATCCTCGGCCTCGCCGGCTACCAGCCCGAGAGCGTCGACCCCGATGCGGTAAACACGCTGGTCGCCACGATCCGGGCCGAGCAGCAGCTCGCGCTGGGCGGCCATGTCGTGGTGCCCTTTGTCGAGGGGCGCCACCTGATCTTCCGCGACGACAAGTTCCTGCCCGCCCATCCGAACGGCATGCGCTTCGTCGCGCACTATCCCGAGGGAGAGCCCTGGGAGACCTTCTACTACTCGATCGGCGGCGGCGCGATCGTCGAGGGCGGATGCGAACCGCCGCAAAGCAATGTGAAGCTTCCGTTCGCCTTCACTTCGGCGGCCGAACTGCTTGCGGTCGCCGAAGCCCAGGGCGCCTCGATCGCCGACATCGTCCGCGCGAACGAAGCCGCCTGGCGCGACGATGCCGAGACCGATGCGTTCCTCGACAGCCTGCGTGCCGCCATGTCCGCCTGCATCGATCGGGGCTGCCGCGGGGAAGGGGAATTGCCCGGCGGCCTCAAGGTCAAGCGCCGCGCCCGCGACCTCCACAACCGCCTGCTCGCGCGCGGGCCGCGCAGCGACCCCTCGCTGGTGTTCGACTGGGTGAGCCTCTGGGCGCTCGCGGTGAACGAGGAGAATGCCGCGGGCGGCCGCGTCGTCACCGCGCCGACCAACGGGGCGGCGGGCGTGATCCCGGCGGTGTTGCGCTATTACGAAACCTTCTGCGCCAATCCCACGCCGGCGGGATCGCGCACCTTCCTGCTCACCACCGCGGCGATCGGCTTCCTCTACAAGAAGCGCGCCTCGATCTCCGCCGCCGAAATGGGTTGCCAGGGCGAGGTGGGCGTCGCCTGCTCGATGGCCGCGGCGGGACTGGCCGCTGCGCTCGGCGCCACCAACGCCCAGATCGAGAATGCCGCCGAGATCGGCATGGAGCATAATCTCGGCCTCACCTGCGATCCCATTGGCGGCCTGGTCCAGATCCCCTGCATCGAGCGCAACACCATGGGCGCGATCAAGGCGATCAACGCCGCCTATCTGGCGATGCACGGGGACGGCAGCCACGTCGTCAGCCTGGATGCCGTGATCGAGACGATGCGCCAGACCGGCGAGGACATGCGCTCCAAGTACAAGGAAACCGCCCAGGGCGGCCTTGCGGTGAACGTGGTGGCCTGCTGATCCGAGAGCCCCCGACGTTTCCCCAGGCGACCCACTGATCCCCGGCCCTTGCCGGGGAGCGGCTGCGCGCATGCATACTTGAAGCCTTGACGGATTTCGTCTGTCCTGGCGGCAGGAGAAGTGCATGCGCATCGCCGTCTTCAACACCAAGCCCTATGACCGCCGCTTCCTCGTCGAGGCGAACGCCCCCTATGGGCACGACCTGCTTTTCCTCGAACCCCGGCTGGAGCCTGCCACCGCCGCGCTGGCGGCCGGGCACCAGGCGGTGTGCGTCTTCGTCAACGACACCGTCGACGCCGAAGTGCTGGAGACTCTCGCCGCCGGCGGCACCAGGCTGGTGGCCCTGCGCTGCGCCGGCTTCAACAATGTCGATCTCGCCGCTGCCCGGCGGCTGGGCATCGACGTCGTCCGCGTGCCCGCCTATTCGCCGCATGCGGTTGCCGAGTTCACCATCGGCATGATGCTCGCGGTCGACCGCAAGATCCCCCGCGCCTGGGCCCGAGTGCGCGAGAACAACTTCGCGCTGGACGGGCTGATCGGCCGCAACCTCCATGGCCGCACCGTCGGCGTGATCGGCACCGGCAAGATCGGCGCGCTGGTCGCCCGCAGCCTGCGCGCCGGCTTCGGCTGCGAAGTACTGGCGAGCGACCTGCATCCCGATCCGGCGCTGGAGGCGATCGGGGTGCGCTACCTGCCACGCGACCGGCTGCTGCGCGCGGCGGAGATCGTCACGCTCCATTGCCCCCTCACGCCCGAGACGCGCCACCTGATCGACGGGGCGGCGATCGAGGCCGCCCGGCCGGGCCTGATGATCGTCAACACCAGCCGCGGCGCCCTGATCGACACCGCCGCGCTGATCGAGGGACTGAAGTGCCGCAAGGTCGGCGCGGTGGCGCTCGACGTGTACGAGCAGGAGGCCGACCTGTTCTTCGAGGACCTGTCGAACGAGATCGTCTCGGACGACATGTTCCAGCGGCTGCTCACTTTCCCCAACGTGCTGATCACCGGCCACCAGGCGTTCCTGACCGAGGAAGCGCTGGCCGCCATCGCCGAGACCACGCTGCGCAGCGCCGCCGACGCCGAGGCGGGCAGGCCGCTCGAAGACCGGGTTGATGCGGCGCGGATGGCGCCTTCGAAGTGAGAATGTCGGCTTTGGTCGCAGCGCCGTTCCCGAGATGCCGCGGCGCCGGATAGTCCCGCCCCGCTCGTGTCGGGAGGGTTTTTCATGCGCATGTTGGGAATGGCGGCCGCCTTGGCCATGGTCGCGGCGGTGCCCGTCCGGGCCGACGGGATCGACGACTATATCCGTCGCCAGATGGAAGTGGGACATATCCCGGGCGTCGCGGTCGCGGTGGTGCGCAAGGGCAAGGTCGAGACGATGCGCAGCTACGGGCTCGCCAATCTCGAATGGGATGCGCCCGTCACGCCCGAGACGCGCTTCCAGACCGCGTCCGCGACCAAGATCTTCACCGGCATCGCATTGATGCGGCTGGTCGAGGCCGGCAAGCTGCGCCTTGACGACACGCTGGACCGCTTCTTCCCCGATGCGCCCGCCGCCTGGCGCGGGATCACGATCCTCCAGCTCGCCAGCCACAGCTCCGGCCTGCCCGAGCAGTTGGGCGAGCATGCGGACAATGTGGCGGCAACCGTCGCCGCCGCGCAGAAGGTGCCGCTCGCCTATGCGCCCGGCACCGAGACCCGCTATGGCTTCACCGATTTCGTCGTGCTTCGCGCGGCGATGGAGAAGGCGGCGGGCAAGGGCATCGCCGCGATCTTCCGCGACGAGATCTGCGCGCCGCTCGGTTTGATGGACACCGGCTTCAACGACGAGCGCCAATGGGGGCCGTTCCGCTCGGCGCTGCCCCTGGCGCGGCGCGCGACCGTCCATGCCTGGAAGGATGGCGAGCAGCGGATCAGCGGCTTCCTCTATGGCGAGACCGGCTATGCGGCGGGCGGTCTGTTCAGCTCGGCGCGCGACCTGGCGGCGCTGTTCGCCGCACTCGATCGGGGCGAACTGCTCAAGCCCGAGAGCCGGGTGCTGCTCCAGACGCCACCCCTGCTCAAGACCGGCAAGCCGGCAGGCTTCGGCGTGGGGTGGACCGCCGGCACCTGGCATGGCGTCAAGGTGGTGGGGCATAGCGGCGGCCCGGCGCTGGCCGACATCCTCCATGCGGAGGGAGAAGGGCTGACGGTGATCGTGCTGACCAACCAGCAGCGCTATTATCCGCTGCTGGCGCGCCGCGTCGCCGATTTCTACCTCCCGCCGGCGCCCCCGCCCGTGGTGTTGCCCGACGGCGCGCCCGCGCTCACCGCGCTGATGCGTGCGGCGCTGGCCGAGGCGGCGGCCGGCAAGCTCGATCGCGGCCGCTATGCCGCCGGCGCGCTGCAGGGGCCGGTGCCCTTCCTCGAGGATTTCGGCCAGGCGCTGCTCGCCGCGCTCGGGCCGGTCCAGCAGGTGAGCCTGATCGAGGACGTGCCGGGCAAGGACGAGCATGTCCGCCGCTATGCGATCACCTTCCAGAACCAGGCGATGATCTGGCGCTTCGCGGTCGATGCCGCGGGCAAGATCACCGATCTCCATCCTCCGGCGGACGATTGACCATGGCCCAAAATCCCCGCGCTGCGATCCTCGCCGCCGCAACGCTGCTGCTGAGCCCCATGGGCCCGGCGGCGGCACAGGACGTGCCCGCCACTCCGCCGCCGCCGGCAGCCGCGCCCGTGGCCGCGCCCGCGAAGGATCCTGCCTGCGCCGCGCTCCGCGCCGAGGTCTCCCAGATCGAGATCGACATCCAGCGCGAGGGCGTGGCGATGTCGAAACAGGCAAACGACATGCAGAAGAAGCTGCGGGCGCGCCAGGAGACGATGCGCGCGGCCGGCCTGCTGTCGATGATACCGGGGGGCGGCATGGTGAGCTCGCTGGTATCGCGCGCGGCGGGTGCCGGGATGCGCGGCGTGCCGAAGGACATGCAGGGGTCGATGGACCGCCAGATCGCCCTGAGCGAACGCATGGTCGCCGCTTCCCAGGCGCTGCACGACAAATGCGGCGAGGATGCCTATGGCCCGCCCATGTCGCCTGCGGAGATCAAGGCGATGCAGGCGGAGACGGCGGCCGACGCGCCCAACTGATCCGGCGGGCCGCTCAGTCGCGCGGGCGCGGCGGCGATCGCCGCCGCTGGCGTACTTCCGCAGGCGTCGGGTCCTCGCCATGGCGATTGGGGCCTATGGTCCCGTCCCGCATCAGCAGGATCGCCAGCCAGCCAAGCGCGGCGAGGTAGAGGAGGTTGTTGACGAACAGCAAGGGCAGGAGGGACAGGTCCGGCCCGCCGTGCCTGGCGTCGAGCAGCCGTGGCGTCAGCGCCATGCCGATCGCGAGGAAGACGAGGGGCGGCAGCGCCCAGGCGCCGCTGGTCCCGCGATCGTGCAGCCGCCGTACCACCGCGGCAGCCACCAGCGCCACGAAGACGAGCAGGATGATTGCCATTCCCGGCAACATGCCGTGCAGGTCGGGCATCAGCTCGGGATGGGAACCCTGGATCTGGATCGAATAGGAGCCGGGCCCCTGCCGGACGGTGGCCTGGTCGGGATGCTCGACCGCGAAGCGCTGCATCTTCGCCATCGTCTCCAGCATGGGCGGCATTGCGACCAGGGCGGAGGCGGCCAGCGCCAGCACGAGCAGCGTAACGGCATAGGGCCAGAAGGTCTCGCGCGTGTCCCGCCCCGAAAACCGCGTCAGCCGCTGAAGATTATGTGCGATCGGCTTGAACATCGTGCCTCCCCCTTCTCCCGCCGGCCAGGATAGCGCCGCGCGTTCCTGCTTGCCAGCGGGAGCGACAAGGCGGATCGTGCGTTCGGCGCGCATGGAGGCGGCATGAAGATAGATCTGGGCGATTACGAAGCCGGCAAGGATTTCGACGGCGACTACGACAAGGCGCTTGCCAGGATCCAGAAGCGGCTGAGCCATATCCATTATGCGCACATCGTCCATCGGCGCCGGGCGATCATCGCGTTCGAGGGCTGGGACGCGGCGGGGAAGGGCGGCATCATCCAGCGCCTCACCGCCGAATGGGATCCGCGCTACTACGAGGTCTGGCCGATCTCCGCCCCCACCCAGGAGGAGCTCGCCCACCACTTCCTCTGGCGCTTCTGGCGGCGGCTGCCCGCCCAGCACAATATCGCGATCTTCGACCGAAGCTGGTACGGCCGCGTCCTGGTCGAGCGGGTCGAGGGTTTCGCCAACCGCGCCGAATGGGAGCGCGGCTATGACGAGATCAACGATTTCGAGGCGCAGCAGGTCGCCGCGGGCACCACGCTGGTCAAGGTCTTCATCCATGTGACGCAGAAGACCCAGGACAAGCGGCTGAAGGACCGGCTGGAACATCCCTGGAAGCGCTGGAAGACCGGGCTCGAAGACTTTCGCAACCGCGCCAAGCGTCCCCAGTATCTCGAGGCGATGCACGAGATGTTTGCGCGCACGAGCACCGAGCATGCGCGCTGGATCGTGATCGACGGCAACGACAAGAAGGCGGCGCGCATCGCCGCGCTCACCGCCATCGCCGACGTGCTGGAGGCGCATGTGCCGATGGAGCCGCCCAAGCTCGATCCCGAAGTGGAGAAGATCGCCCGGAAGGCGCTGGGCAAGATATAAGCTGCGCGCGCGCCCGAGGCCGACGCCGGGATCGCAATTCGAACGGAGATAGCCGATGCTCGAACGCATAGCCGCCGGGCGCACTGATCTCGTCTTCGACTGGATCGAGCGCGGCCATCCGGTCGATGCGACGGTCGCGGGTGGCGGCCTTCTGACATGGTGCGCCTATTACGGAGACGTCAGCGCGATCCGGTTCCTGCTCGGCAACGGCGCCGCGCTCGTCGAACTGGGTGAGGGGCTCGGCTTGAACGGCGCGGCCTTTCACGGTCACTGGCGGCTCTGCGAGTTCCTGCTCGAACAGGGCGCCGATCCCAATCGGCCGCTGGAAGATTCCGGCGAAGTGCCGCTTCATGCCGCGCTCAACCGGTTCGAGAGCCTGGAGCATGAACAGGTCGTCCGGGTGCTGCTCGCTCGGGGCGCCGATCCCAATCGCGTGACGATCGATGGCGCCGAGACGGGTTGCTTCATGCGCGATTGCCGAACCTATGGCGAAGCGCCGCTGCATCGCGCCGCCGCCTTTGGAACACGGGGATCGATCGAGCTGCTGCTGGCCGCGGGCGCGCGCGTGGACCAGCCCGATGCCCGGGGCGATTCGCCGCTCAGCTGGGCGAGCTGGGCCAATCGCCCATCGGACATTCTCCGCCTGCTCTGCTTCGGCCCGCACCGCATCCATCCGGACCATCAGCCGATGCGGGCCAATCTGATCGGCTGGCCGGTCGCGCCGGCCTGAGCCGATCCGCCTGACGCACCGGATCGGCTCAGGCCGGCGCGAACGCCCCGTCCGCGTCCATCACATGCAGCACGCCGTCGGCGATGGCGAAATAGGCGCCGTGGAGCGTGAGCGTGCCCGCCTTCACTCGCTCGGCGACGAACGGGAAGGTCATCAAGTTCACCAGCGAGACCCGTACCGTCTCCAGTTCCAGCGCGCGCACCGCCTCCGGGCCGGTGCCGTGCTCGGCGACGATCCGCTCGCGCGCGGGGTCGAGCATGTCGACCCAATGGGCGATGAAGCCGCCCTGGCCGTTCGGCGCGCCCTTGAAGCGTTGCGACAGGGCCGCCGCCACGCCGCCGCACGCGCCGTGCCCCAGCACCAGTATCTCGGGCACTTCGAGCTGATTCACCGCGAATTCCAGCGCGGCGGAGACGCCGTGACGGCTGGCATCGTCCTCGAAGGGCGGCACCAGGTTGGCGACGTTGCGCACCACGAAGATCTCGCCCGGCACGGTGTCGAAGATCTGGGCGGGATCGACTCGGCTGTCCGAGCAGGCGATCACCATCACGCGCGGGCTCTGACCCTCGCTCAGGCCCGACCACCGGTCGCGATGGCGGCGATATTCGCTGGTCCGGAAACGCTGATAGCCATCGAGCAGGTCGGTGAAATCGGTCATGGCCGATGCCCTAACGCCCGCGTGAGCGGCTGCCAAGATTTGTATCGAACTGTTGCTCGGGCCTTCGATTGACGAAAGTGCAACCGGGGCTGGAATCGTCGGCCCACCCGCTCTATCTGGCGAGCATGAACGATCTCTCGCCGCAGCCCCGCCCGGAACGCCAGCGCAAGCCGGACTGGATCCGGGTGAAAGCGCCCACCTCGGAAGGCTTCGCCAAGACGCGGGCGCTGATGCGCGCCAAGAACCTCGTCACCGTGTGCGAGGAAGCGGCCTGCCCGAACATCGGCGAGTGCTGGACCAAGAAACATGCCACGGTGATGATCCTGGGCGACGTCTGCACGCGCGCCTGCCGCTTCTGCAACGTCAAGACCGGCATGCCGCGCAAGGTGGACCCGCTGGAGCCGCAGCATGTGGCCGAAGCCGCGGCGCAGATGGGCCTGGAGCATATCGTCATCACCTCGGTCGACCGCGACGACCTGCCCGACGGCGGCGCGTCGCAGTTCGTCAAGGTGATCCAGGAGATCCGCAAGGCCAACCCGACCACGACGATCGAGATCCTCACGCCCGATTTCCGCAACAAGCACGAAGCCGCGGTCGAGGCGATCGTCGCCGCCCGGCCGGACGTCTACAACCATAATCTCGAGACGGTGCCGAGGCTCTATCCGAACATCCGCCCCGGCGCGCGCTATTACGCGTCGCTGCGCCTGCTGGAGACGGTGAAGCGGCTCGATCCGACGATCTTCACCAAGTCGGGCATCATGCTCGGCCTGGGCGAGCAGCGCCTGGAAGTGCACCAGGTGATGGACGACATGCGCTCGGCCGACATCGATTTCCTCACCATGGGCCAGTATCTCCAGCCGACGCCGCGCCATGCCAAGGTCGAGGAGTTCGTCACGCCCCAGGCCTTCCAGGCCTATGGCGCGATCGGCCGGGCCAAGGGCTTCCTCCAGGTCGCCTCGTCGCCGCTCACCCGCTCCAGCTACCATGCCGGCGAGGATTTCGCCGAGATGAAGGCCGCGCGCGAGGCGAAGCTGGCGAAGGGCGGCAAATGAAATTTCTCCCCGAGCTCGCCTCGGGGAGGATCTAAGGGAAGCAATGCCCAAGCATTCCGAAACCCGTCCGCTTCCCTACACGCCGGAGCAGATGTTCGACCTGGTGGCGGACGTCGCGCGCTATCCCGAGTTCCTGCCCTGGGTCAGCGCGATCCGCGTGCGCTCGAACAGCGATACCCAGATGGTCGCCGACATGATCGTCGGCTTCAAGGGGTTGCGCGAGACCTTCACGTCCAAGGTCGAGAAGCAGCGCCCCGGCGGGCTGCACATCGAATATGTCGATGGCCCGCTCAAGCACCTGAGCAACGACTGGGGCTTCCGGCCGGACGGGCAGGGCGGCTGCCTGGTCGACTTTTCGGTCGACTTTGCCTTCAAGAACCGGGTGTTCGAGATGCTTGCCGGCCAGATGTTCGACCGGGCGCTCCGCAAGATGATCAATGCGTTCGAGGAGCGCGCGGCGCGCCTCTACGGCGATTCGACGTCGGCTTCGTCGGCCTCGGGCGCAGAGGCGCCGGGCATCAGCAGCTCGAGCGCGCACAGCGCCGCCTGAAGCCGCACGCCGGCGCGGCCGTTATTCTCGAAATGGCGGGCGTCCGCCACGATGTGATCGGGGTCGGCGCCGCGCATGGCCTGGGCGAACACCACCGTGCCCACCGGCTTCTTCTCGCTGCCGCCATCGGGGCCGGCAATGCCGGTGATCGCCACCGCGACATCGGCATGGGTGCGCTCCAGCGCGCCCCGCGCCATGCTCCACGCGACGGCGATCGAGACCGAGCCGAACGTCTCCAGCACGTCGCTGCCCACCTTCAGCACGTCGTGCTTGGCTTCGTTGGAGTAGGTGACGAAGCCGGCGTCGAAGACGTCGGACGAACCGGGGATCTCGGTGAGCGCGGCCGAGACGAGGCCGCCGGTGCAGCTCTCGGCAACGGCGACGCGGCGGCCGGCGGCGCGATTGGCATCGAGCACCTTGCGCGCGGCGGCGACCAGCTCCGGCGGGAGAATCGTGTCCATAGGGGCGGGCCTTTGCCACCCTATTGTTGCCGACGCGAGTCAGTTCGTTCGCGGGGGTGTGGAGATGGGCGGGGGCATCTTCTTCTCCCTCCCCCCTCGGGGATGGGCAGTGTGGAGAGGAAGCGGAATGAGAGAGCCGCTACCCGGGCACGCGCACCGTGGCGATCGCCTGCGCGGCCATGCCTTCGCCGCGCCCGGTGAAGCCCAGCCGCTCGGTGGTGGTCGCCTTCACGCTCACTTCGGAGGGTTCCAGTCCCAATATTCCCGCGATGCTCGCCCGGATCGCTTCCCGGTGCGGCCCGATCTTGGGTGCCTCGCAGATGATCGTCAGGTCGATGAAGTCGATCACCCCGCCCTTGGCGGCCACCAGCGCGGCGGCATGTTCGAGGAACTTCGACGAGCGTTGCCCGCGCCATTGCGGGTCGCTGGGCGGGAAGTGCATGCCGATATCGCCCGCGCCGATCGTGCCGAGCAGCGCGTCGGTGATCGCGTGCAGCGCGACATCGGCGTCGCTGTGCCCGGAAAGCCCGCGCGCATGCGGCACCCGCACTCCGCCCAGCCAGAGTTCCTCGCCCTCGGCGAAGCGGTGCACATCATATCCTGTGGCGGTCCGCACGCGCATCGCGGCGCCGTGCCGTGCCTCGGCCGCGGCGAAATCGGCGGGATGGGTGATCTTCTCGAGCATCGGGCTGCCTTCCACGATTGCAACGTCCATTCCCAGCGCGCGCAGCATCTGCGCATCGTCGGTCGCCTCCTGGTCGCCGGGCCAGGCGGCATGGGCCCGCGCTATGCCGGCATAGCGGAAGGCCTGGGGCGTCTGCACGCGCACCAGCCCGTCGCGCGGAACGGACGCTCCGGACGCGGCGACGAGCGTGTCCGCCACCGGCAACCCCGGAATCGCGCCGTCATGCGCCTCCAGCGCCGCCAGCAGCCGGTCGATCACCGCGCGTGGCAGGAAGGGGCGGGCGGCGTCGTGGATCAGCACGCGATCGGCCTCCCCCAGTGCCGCGAGCCCGCTCGCCACGCTCTCGCGCCGGGTCGCGCCGCCGATGGCGAAGGGCACGTCGCCCAGTGCCGCGCGCAGGGCCTCTTCCTGGCCCGCACCGATCACCACATATACGGCGTCCACTTCCGGATGCGACGTCAAGGCGTCGAAGCCGTGCTTGAGCATCGGCTTGCCGGCGAGCGGCGCGAACTGCTTGGGCACGCTGCCCCCCGCGCGGGTGCCGCTCCCGGCGGCGACGAGAATGGCGACGGTCTTCATGGCGCGGACCTAGAGCAAGTGAGGCCAGGGTTGAAGGGCGTTGCCCGTTTTCGCCGGGATGACGAAGGCGAAGGGAGAGCGCCAGCCTCTTCCAATACGGGCCCCGACAGCCTCGACGCGCCGCCGGCAGGCGCCTGCCATGGCCATCTCGCCCATATGCAGCCGATTTCGGCGTCCGAAGCGCCCACTTGCCAATCGCCGCTTGTACCTGTAGGCGCCTCTGCCTATTTTTCAGGCAGCATCATGAGTGAACTTGCCCCCATCCAGATCGGCCCGGTAACGGTCGAAGCGCCGGTGCTGCTCGCGCCGATGACGGGCGTGACCGACCTGCCGTTCCGCCGCGCGGTGCGTCGCTACGGCTCGGGGCTGAACGTCACCGAGATGATCGCCAGCGCGGCCGCCATCCGCGATACGCGCCAGTCGATCCAGAAGGCCGCCTGGGATCCGATCGAGGAGCCGGTGTCGATGCAGCTCGTCGGCTGCTCGCCCCCCGAAATGGCCGAGGCCGCCAAGCTCAACGAAGATCGCGGCGCCGCGATCATCGACATCAACATGGGCTGCCCGGTCCGCAAGGTGACCAACGGCGATGCCGGCTCGGCGCTGATGCGCGACCTGAAGCACGCCGCCGCGATCGTCGATGCCTGCGTCAAGGCCGTGAACGTGCCGGTCACGCTCAAGATGCGCATGGGCTGGTGCCATGACAGCCTCAATGCGCCCGAGCTGGCGCGCATTGCCGAGGATCTGGGCGTGAAGATGGTCACCGTCCATGGCCGCACGCGCAACCAGATGTATCGCGGCTCGGCCGACTGGAGCTTCGTCCGCACGGTGAAGGACGCGGTGTCGATCCCGGTGATCGTCAATGGCGACATCTGCTCGGTCGAGGATGCCCGAGAGGCGCTCCGCCAGTCCGGTGCGGACGGGCTGATGATCGGGCGCGGCGCCTATGGCAAGCCGTGGATCCTGCGCCAGGTGATGGACGCGCTGACCGGCAAGGGTGAGCGCGCCGATCCGGGAATCGACGAACAATATCGCGTTATCATAGAGCATTACGTCGAGAGTCTCGAACATTATGGGGAGATGACCGGCGTCAACATGATGCGCAAGCATCTGGGCTGGTACACCAAGGGCCTCACGGGATCGGCGGAGTTCCGCAACAAGGTCAACCAGATAGCCGACGCCAGGACAGTGCTGGCGATGCTCGACGAATTCTACGCGCCGTGGCGTTCGCGCGCGGCGGCCTGAGGCGGCGTCCGGTACCGGCTCTCGGGCCGAATTTCGCCGAGACGTTCGCCGCCTTGCCGGTCGCCGTCCTCGTCATCGATCCCGACGGCCGCATCGCCCATGCCAATGCGGCGTGCGAGGCGCTGCTCAACCATGCCGAGACGACGATGATCGGCCAGCCCTATGATGCGGTGCTCAGCCCGCCCGACGGCTATGTCGAGCGCCGCGACGGGCACGGCTTCGCTGCCTTCGACACCGAGATCGAGGCGGTGCGCGGCCTGCGCGTCCGGGTGGACTTCGTCGAGAGCCATGTCGCCGATCATCCCGGCTGGCGGATCGTCACGCTGCACCACGCCCCCCATTCGCGGCGGGTGGCGCAGGGGGCGGACCGCACCGCCGGAGCCCGCGCCGCGGTGGGGGCGGCGGCGATGCTGGCGCATGAGATCAAGAACCCGCTCTCGGGCATCCGCGGCGCCGCCCAGCTCCTCGCCAGCTCGGGCGAGGATCGCGAGCTCACCGGCCTGATCACGACCGAGGTCGACCGCATCGCCGCGCTGATCGACCGGATGCAGGACTTCACCGACACGCGGCCGCTCAAGCTGGTGCCGACCAACGTCTATCCGCTGCTCGACCATGCCCGCCGCGTCGCGCTGGCCGGGTTCGCGCGGGGGATGGTGATCGAGGAGCGCTTCGATCCCTCGCTGCCGCCGGTGCTGATCGATCCCGATGCCTTCCAGCAGGTGATGATGAACCTGCTCAAGAATGCCGCAGAAGCGCTGGCCGGGCTCGCCCAGCCGCGGATCATCCTCTCCACCGCCTATCGCCACGGCATGTCGGTGAGCACCGGCAGCGGCCGCCCGCGCCAGCCGCTCCCGATCGAGATCCTCGTCATGGACAACGGCCCCGGCGCGCCCGAGGACATTGCCGAGCATCTGTTCGAGCCCTTCGTCTCCGGCAAGCCGGAGGGGAAGGGGCTCGGCCTGCCGCTGGTCGAGAAGCTGGTCCGCGATCAGGGCGGCATCGTCCAATATGCCCGCGAGCGCACGCCCGAAATGACCGTCTTCCGCATCCTCCTGCCAAGGGCCCGGGCATGACCGGCTCGGTCCTGGTCGTCGACGACGACAGCGCGATCCGCACGGTGGTGGCGGCGGCGTTGCGCCGCGAAGGCCATGCCGTCACGACGGCGGCCAGCCTGGCGGAGCTGCGCCGCGTGATCGGCGCGGCCTTGCCCGATGTGCTGGTCACCGACGTGGTGCTGCCCGACGGCAACGGCCTCGACGAGGTGGCCAGGCTCACCGCCGAGCATCCCGCGCTGCCGGTGATCGTCTTCTCGGCACGGAACACCCTGGCGACGGCGGTGCGCGCCACCGAAGTCGGCGCCTTCGACTATCTCCCCAAGCCGTTCGACCTCGACGTGCTCGGCCAGGCGGTGCGCAGCGCCATCGCCCGCGGCCGCCACGCCCCCGCCGCGCTGCCCGAGGAGGAGCTGAGCGGCGGCTCCTCGCTGATCGGCCGCTCGCCGGCGATGCAGGAAGTCTATCGCGTCATCGCCCGCGTGGTCGCCAACGACCTCACCGTGCTGATCTCGGGCGAATCGGGCACCGGCAAGGAGCTGGTCGCCAAGGCGATCCACGATCTCGGGCCTCGCCGCCGCGCGCCGTTCGTGGCGCTCAACATGGCCGCGATCCCGCGCGAGCTGATCGAGGCCGAGCTGTTCGGCCATGAGCGCGGCGCCTTCACCGGCGCCCAGGCGCGGGTGGCCGGCAAGTTCGAGCAGGCGGCGGGGGGGACCTTGTTCCTCGACGAGATCGGCGACATGCCGATGGACGCGCAGACGCGGCTGCTCCGCGTGCTCCAGCAGGGCGAGTTCACCACCGTCGGCGGCGCCCGCGCGATCAAGGCGGACGTGCGCATCGTAGCTGCCACCAACAAGGATCTGGCCGCGCTGGTCCAGGCCGGGCAGTTCCGGGAGGACCTGTTCTACCGCCTCAACGTCGTCCCCGTCGCGCTGCCCTCGCTCCGGGAGCGCCGCGACGACGTGCCGCTGCTCGCCCGCCATTTCCTCGACCGCGCCGCCGAGGACGGCCTGCCGCGCAAGAGCCTCGCGGCCGATGCGGTGCGGGTGCTCGAAGGCTATGACTGGCCGGGCAATGTTCGCCAGCTCGAGAATCTGATGCGCCGTATCGCCGCGCTCAGCCGCGACGAAGTGATCGACGGGGAGGCGCTGCGCCGGGCACTGGGCGAGACTGGCTCGCTGCCCGTCCAGTCGACTCGCGACGAGGGCATCGAGGCGGCGGTGCGCGCCCGGCTCGAACGCATCGCGATCGAAGAGCCGCGCACGCTCGACGACGGCACGCTCTACGACCGGATCATCGGCGAAGTGGAGCGCCCCCTGATCGAGGCGATGCTGGCCCGCCATGGCGGCAATCAGCTGCGTGCCGCCCGCGCCCTGGGGATCAATCGCAACACCTTGCGCAAGCGCCTCGATACGCTGGGCATCGATCTTGGCCCCAATCGCCCGGATGGTGCCGAATAGCGACAGGCTGAGCGATATTATGTGTTCTTTTTGCCACAATCTCGCTCTAGCTTGCCGGGAATGGATGCCCTCACCGCCGAGCCCCTGATCCAGGCAACGTCGCAGCCGCGGCGGCTGGCGTCTATCCGGATGCTGGAGATGGTGGTGGTGGCGCTGGCCATCGCCACGCCGGTGGCGACGTTCCTGTTCGTCCGCAATTTCGCGCACCAGGTGTTCAACCCCGGCGTCGCGGCATCGCTGCTGCTGGCGAACCTGCTGCCCTATGTCGCGCTGATCGTGCTGATCGGCCGGCGGATCGCCATCCACCGCGCCACCAGGTCGGCGCTGGCCGGCGGCGGACGGCTCCATGTCCGCCTCGTCGCGGTGTTCACCCTGATGGCGAGCATTCCGATCGTGCTCACCGTGATCGCGGCTTCGGTGATGTTCCAGTCGGGTGTGCAGCTCTGGGGCTCGGAGCGGGCGCGGGGCGCATTCGACGCGACGACCGATCTTGCCAAGGAAGGCAGGGGTCTGGTCGCCCAGCGCTGGGCGACCGAGGCGCGGACCATGGTCGACGACCTGACCGAGCTCTTCCCGAAGATCCCGGCGAATTCCTCGGCCTTCCAGCGCAAGCTGCTGGAGCAGCTCTATTATCGCTCCTTCGACCAGGCCGTGGTGTTCCGCGTCGTCGATGGGAAGCAGGTCGAGGCGATGTACACCTGGGAGGCTCCCCCGGCGAAGATCTTCGCCGCGCGCGTTTCCGGCCAGGTGCTGAACCTCCTGCGCGACGAGCAGAGCTACACGAATTTCGATGCCGAGAAGCAGTGGGTGGTGACGCCGCTGGATCGGTCGCGCAACATCTTCCTCTACGTCGCCAACAGCGTGAACGTGGGCTTCATGAATCGCCAGAATTCGGGCGCCGACCGGATCGTCGCCGAATTCAACGCGCTCCAGGCGCGTTCCCGCTCGCTCCAGCTCCAGTTCAACGCGGTCCTGTTCGGCGTGGCGCTGCTGATCGTCAGCATCGCGACCTGGATCGCGCTCGCCGTCGCCGATCGCCTGGTCCAGCCGGTCGAGCAGCTCGTCATCGCCGCGCGGCGCGTCGCCGGCGGCGACCTTGCCGCGCGCGTCGACATTCCGCAGACCGGCGACGAGATCAGTACGCTCGGCAACGCCTTCAACGGCATGACCGAACGGCTCGAGCACCAGACCGGCGAGCTGCGAACCGCCAATGCCCAGCTCGAGAGCCGCCGCATGCTGATCGAGGCGGTGATGTCGGGCGTTTCGGCCGGCGTCATCTCGATCGACGCCCAGCGCAAGCTGCGCCTCATCAACGAATCGGCCATCGAGCTGCTCCGCCCGGGCGAGCAGGAGCTTGTCGGCCACCCGCTCCGCGAGCTGGCGCCCGAGCTTGACACGCTGCTCGACAGCGGCGACCGCGAGGCGGTGATCCAGCTCGGCACCGGCGGCGATGCGCGCACGCTCGCGGTGAAGGTCACCAGCGACGAGGCCGGCCGGGTGCTCACCTTCGACGACATCACCCAGCAATTGAACGACCAGCGCCGCGCCGCCTGGTCCGACGTCGCCCGCCGCATCGCGCACGAGATCAAGAACCCGCTCACGCCGATCCAGCTCGCCGCCGAGCGCCTCAAGCGCCGCTACGGCAAGAAGATCGAGCCCGAGGACGGCACCTTCGCCCAGCTGACCGACACGATCGTGCGCCAGGTGGGCGACCTGCGCCGCATGGTCGACGAATTCTCCTCGTTCGCGCGCATGCCCAAGCCGGTGTTCCGCCAGGAGTCCCTGCTCGACATCGCGCGCCAGGCGATGTTCCTCCACGAAGTCGCGCATCCCACGATCCGCTTCGAGATGAACGCGCCCGATCCGGCACCGGGCCTGATCTGCGATCGCCGCCAGATCGGCCAGGCCTTCACCAACATCGTCAAGAACGCCGTCGAGGCGATCGAAGCGCGCGGGGAGGGGGAGGCGCTGCCTCGCGGCGAGATCGTCATGACGATCGACCCGGAGGCGGGGGGCAGGATCGCACTCACGCTGGCCGACAACGGCATCGGCCTGCCGGTCGAGCGCGATCGGATCGTCGAGCCCTATATGACGACGCGCAGCCGCGGCACCGGCCTTGGCCTCGCGATCGTGAAGAAGATCGTCGAGGAGCATTTCGGCACCATCGCCTTTTCCGACCGCCCGGGCGGCGGCACGCTGGTGACGATCTGCTTCGACACCGATCAGCTCGCCGAGATGGCGAGCACCCCCGAGGGCGAGGGCGGCGAGGAGCCGCGCCCCGCCGTGCTTACGCGTAGTGGAAGTGCCAAATCATGAGCCTCGATATCCTGGTCGTCGACGATGAGCGCGACATCCGTGAACTGGTGGCCGGCGTCCTAGAGGACGAAGGCTATTCGACGCGCGGAGCGGCGGACAGCGATGCGGCGCTGGAGGCGATCGCGGAACGCCGCCCCAGCCTGGTGCTGCTCGACGTATGGCTGCACGGCTCGCGGCTCGACGGGCTCGAGATCCTCGACGAGATCAAGCGCCGCGATCCCTCGATCCCGGTGCTGGTGATCTCCGGGCACGGCAATCTCGACACCGCGGTGGCCGCGATCCGCCGCGGGGCTTCCGATTTCATCGAGAAGCCGTTCGAGGCCGAGCGCCTGCTGTTTCTCGTCGAGCGGGCCACCGAGACCGAGCGGCTCAAGCGCGAAGTCGCCTCGCTGCGCGCCTCGATCGGCCGCGAGGAAGATCTGACCGGCCAGTCGGGCGCGATCAACACCGTCCGCGCCACGCTGAAGCGCGTGGCCTCCACCGGTAGCCGCGTGCTGATCACGGGCAGCGCCGGCACCGGCAAGGAAGTCGCTGCCCGGCTGCTCCACGGCTGGAGCCAGCGCGCCTCCGCCCCGTTCGTCATCGTCAGCGCCGCGCGCATGCAGCCCGAGCGAGTCGAGGAGGAACTGTTCGGCGTGGAGGAGGGCGGGGACCTGGTCCGCACCGGCCTGCTCGAACAGGCGCATGGCGGCACGTTGTTCCTCGACGAGATCGCCGACATGCCGGTGGCCACCCAGGCCCGCATCCTGCGCGTGCTGACCGACCAGAGCTTCACGCGCGTCGGCGGCACGCGCGTGGTCAAGGTCGATGTCCGCGTCGTCTCGGCCACGGCGCGCGACCTGATGCACGAGATAGCGGAGGGCCGCTTCCGCGAGGACCTCTATTACCGCCTGAATGTGGTGCCGGTGTCGATCCCCCCGCTTACCGAACGGCGCGAGGACATTCCCGTCCTGGTCGAGCATTTCGTCGCGCATTATGCCAATGAACGCCGCGTGCCGACGCCGGAGATCGCGCCCGATGCGATGGTGGCGCTGCAGAGTTACGAATGGCCCGGCAATGTCCGCCAGCTGCGCAACGTGGTGGAGCGTACGGTGATTCTGGCGCCGGGCGACCGGATCGGCCGGATCGACCTCGATCTGCTGCCCCCGGAAGTGCTGGGCCGCCCGGCCGACAATGGTGGCGCCATGGGCACCAATGCGATCATGGGTGCCCCTCTCAAAGAAGCACGCGAGAGCTTCGAGCGCGAATATCTCCGCGTCCAGATCCGCCGTTTCTCCGGCAACATCTCGCGCACCGCCAGCTTCATCGGCATGGAGCGCTCGGCACTCCACCGCAAGCTGAAACTGCTGGGGATCACGGACAGCCGGGAGGAATGAAGGCCAGGGCCGAGACTCGAACGGGCCTGCTGCGGCGCCGTCACCCCCGCTCGAGGCCGGGGCGACGGCATGAGGGCCCCTAGGAGGAGGCGAGCTTCATCAGCACCAGCCCGCCCAGAATCATCGCCGCGGCCGCGAGCCGCAGCGCGCCCGCGCTCTCGCCGAGCACCAGCACGCCCAGCGCGAATGCGCCGATCGCACCGATGCCGGTCCAGACCATATAGGCCGTACCCAGCGGCAGGCTGCGCATCGCGAGCGCGAGCAGCCCGAAGCTTCCGAGCATCGCGCCGATCGTCGTCACGCTGGGCCATAGCCGGGTGAAACCGTGCGACTGCTTCATGGCGAACGCCCAGACGATCTCGAGCAGGCCGGCGAAGAACAACAGAATCCAGGCCACGGGCCCTCCTTTCGGACAAGGGCCGGGCCGTCCCGGACTTCTGCCCTCGCAAGGGAGGGGGAGGACGTTGCCTCGCGCCGGACATCTAGGGAGGAAGCGGGCCGCTTGCAATGCGGGATATCGTGCCGCCGCACCGGGGGCGGCCTCTGTCGACTTCGGCGGGGAATGGCCGCAACTTCGCTGGACGATCCGGCCCCCAGGGCATAAAAGGGCGCCGCTGTGCGCCGAACGGGTGTGCGCTCCGACGCCAGAGAACGGCGCCATGCGGGAAACTCCCGCCAAGAATGAGAGTCACGACCGATGGCCGAAAAGCAGACCTCGCTTCAGGATCTCTTCCTCAACTCGCTGCGCCGGTCGAAGACGCCGGTCACGATGTTCCTCGTCAAGGGCGTCAAGCTCCAGGGCATCGTCACCTGGTTCGACAATTTTTCGGTGCTGCTCCGCCGCGACGGCCAGTCGCAGCTCATCTACAAGCACGCGATCTCCACGATCATGCCATCGGGCCCGGTGGACCTTGCCCCGCTTCTCGAAGCGGTGGGAGAATTCCAGTCCAAGAACCCGGTATTGCAGGAGATTTTCCTGAACGCGGTTCGCCGCCAGCAGGAAAATGTCACGATGTTCCTGGTCAATGGCGTGATGCTCCAGGGCCAGATCGCAGCCTTTGACCTGTTCTGCATGCTGCTCCAGCGCGAGGGCATGGCCCAGCTGGTCTACAAGCATGCCGTCTCGACGATCCAGCCGGCGCACCCGCTGAACCTCGCCGAGGAACAGAATAGCGACGACTGAGGCGCGCCCAGCATGACTACCGGTTTCGAGCGCGACCCCGACGAATTCACCCGGGGGGCGCGCGCGGTCGTGGTCTATCCGGACCTCGGCGGCAGCTCGCGCGATGCAGAGGCGCGCCTGGAAGAGACCGCCGGCCTGGCCGCGGCGATCGGGGTCGACGTGGTCGAGCGCGTGCCCCTGCGCATCCGCGCGCCCAAGCCGGGCACCCTGATCGGCTCGGGCCAGGTCGAGGCACTCGCCGAGACGGTGCGCGACAGGGAACTGACGCTGGCCGTGTTCGATGCCAGCCTCACGCCGGTGCAGCAGCGCAACCTCGAGACGGGGCTGGGCTGCAAGGTGATCGACCGCACCGGCCTCATCCTGGAGATCTTCGGCGAGCGCGCGCGCACCGCCGAGGGCCGGCTTCAGGTCGAGCTGGCGCATCTGGATTACCAGGCCGGCCGCCTGGTGCGGAGCTGGACGCACCTCGAGCGGCAGCGCGGCGGCTTCGGCTTTCTCGGCGGCCCGGGCGAAACGCAGATCGAGGCCGATCGCCGGCTGATCCGCGACCGCATGGCGCGCCTGCGTCGCGAGCTGGATTCGGTCAGCCGTACCCGCACGCTCCACCGCGATCGCCGCCAGCGCGCACCCTGGCCGATCATTGCGCTGGTGGGATATACCAACGCCGGAAAGTCGACGCTTTTCAATCGGTTGACTGGAAGTGACGTCATGGCGGAGAATTTGCTCTTCGCCACGCTCGATCCCACGCTCCGCCAGATCTCGCTGCCGGGCATCGACAAGGCGATCCTCTCGGACACGGTCGGTTTCGTCTCCGAACTGCCGACCCAGCTCGTCGCGGCGTTCAAGGCGACGCTGGAAGAGGTCGTCTCCGCCGACCTGCTGATCCATGTCCGCGACATCGCGCATCCGGACAGCGAAGCGCAGAAGGACGATGTCGAGCAGGTGCTGGCGGATATCGGCGTTGCCGAGACCACGCCGCGCTTCGAGGCGTGGAACAAGATCGACCTGCTCGAGGGGGAAGCCCGTGACGACCTGCTCGCCGAGGCGGCGAAGCGCGAGGACGTGATGCCGGTTTCGGCCGTGAGCGGGGAGGGCGTGGACGCGCTGGTCCATGCCGTCGCCGCGCGCCTCACCCAGGGCCATCGCCGCTACACCGTCCATCTCGATCCCGCCGACGGCGCCGCCGCCGCCTGGCTCCATCAGCATGGCGAAGTTCTGGAACAGGGAATGGACGGGGAACGGGCAGTCTACGAGGTGCGGATGGCGCCGCGGGACTATGAGCGGTTCCTGACGCGGGGTTGAGCGATCAACGGTCCCGCGGCAGTTCCCGCACCTCGATAGTGCCGCCACATTCATAGACTGGATTGCCGGCAAGGAAGGCCCTGGCCGCTTCGAGATCCTCTGCCCGGATGCGAAGATAGCCGCCGAGATGTTCGGAAGGCGGTGCCGGCGTACCGGCCTTGCGGAGGCTTTCGCCACCCGCGATCGCGCTCCCGCCATCGAAGCGGCCGCCGGTCCGCAGCCGCTCGAGATAGGATTGCCACATCTCGGGCGTCGGCGCCTCGTCCACGTCATTGTGCATGAGCAGGATATAGTCGCGCATCAGGCTTCCTCGCGCTTGGCCCTTACCCAGAGTTCTTCCTTGGCATCGAGGTCGAGACCCTCGAAGGCATTGCCAGCTTCTGCTTCCATTGCCTTGAAACGCTTTTCGAATTTTCCATTCGCACTGCGTAGCGCGGCCTCGGGGTCCACACCCAGCTTTCGCGCCCAGTTCACCACCGCGAACAGCAGGTCGCCGACTTCCTCCTCGACCTGGGCTGGCGTTGCGGCGGCTTCGACCTCGGCCAGTTCCTCGTCGATCTTGGCGCGGGCGCCGCTGGGATCGGGCCAGTCGAACCCGGTGCGGGCGGCGCGTTTCTGGAGCTTGTCGGCGCGAAGCAGGGCGGGAAGGCCGATCGCCACGCCGTCGAGCGCGCTCGCATGCCCCTTCGCACCGCGCTCCGACGCCTTGATCTGCTCCCAGAGGTGATGGCCGCCCTCGGCGGCGCCCAGGAAAATGTGCGGGTGGCGGCGCTCCATCTTGTCGCTGATCGCATCGGCGACGTCGGCCAGCGCGAAATCGCCGGCTTCCTCGGCCATGCGGCTGTGGAAGATCACCTGGAGCAGCAGGTCGCCGAGCTCGTCCTTGAGGTCGGCCATGTCGCCGCGCTCGATCGCGTCGGCAACCTCATAGGCTTCCTCGATCGTATAGGGCGCGATCGTCGCAAAGGTCTGTACGGTATCCCATTCGCAACCGCTTGCGGGGTCGCGCAGCCGCGCCATGATGGCGACGAGGCGGTCGATGGCGGTGGCGGGTGCGGTCAAGGCTGGGACTCCGGAGGATGCGGCGGCGACCCTAGGAAGCCATCCATATGAAGGAAAGCCCCGTCCGCCCGGCGATGCGCGCCGGATGCCGCAAGCTCAATCCGGGCGAAGCCTGAGCACCAGATCGCCTTGTCGCCCGGTGCCGCGCAGTTCGACGCGATCGGCGAAGAAGTCGAGCCGGGCGTAGCTCGTCTCGCGCGTGTCGAGCATCGCCTTCATGTTCACATAATGGATGCCGGCCCGCTCGCCATAATTGCCGTCATGGTTATGCCCGTCGAGCCAGATCTTGGCGGAGGGGTGGCGCTCGAGCAGGGCCGTCACCGCTGGCGCGTTCCACAGATTATGGGGATTTTCCGGCCAGACGGGGAAGTGGCTGAACAGCATGACCTTGAGCTTGCGCCTGTCCGCCCGCGTCAGTTCGCTGTCGATCCAGGCCAGCTGCTCGCCGCCGATGCCGCCGTCCCATAGTGGCTTGTCGGGATAGAGCGCGGCATGCGCGGCCATGCTCCTCTTGTGCTCCGGACTGCCGGCCGGCCAGGCGTAGCTGCTCAGGTCGTTGCCGTCGGTCACCAGGAACAGCCAGCCTTGCCGCTCGAAGCTGTAATAGCGCCGGGGCATGCCGAGCTTGGCCGGCACCTGGGGCTTATGGGCATCGTCGATCGCGAACTCGTGATTGCCCAGCACGAAATGCACCGGATGCCGCAGCCGCCGCGCGATCGGCAGCATCGCGTCATAGCTGGCCCAGTCCTTGTCGATGAAATCGCCGAGATGGACGACGAAGGCGAGCCGCTGGCGATTGAAATCCGCCACCGCGGCCGCGAGCTTGCGGGGCGCCGTGTGGTACATGCGCTGGCCGTTATCGGGAGCGTCGGCATATTGCGCGTCCGCGATCGCGCCGATGCTGAAGGCCGGCTTCTCCGCCCGTGGCGCGGGCGCCGCGCCCAGTGCCGCCAGTGCCAGCATGACCGTCCACCGCATCGCTTCATTCCCTCCGGCTCGATTCGCAGCGGCTTAGGCGCGCCAGGTTGCAGTTTTAAGCAGCCGGAGCGGTCCCGGCTGTCATGCGCGCTTCATGGAGTGGGTCTAGCCCTCGCAGGGGCAGGGTGATTCCCCTGGGGAGGAGCGGCATGACGGGGCGGGCAGGGCCTGGCGGGGAGGCGGCGCGATGAACGAACTGACCGCCATCGTCGCGCGCCGCCATGCGGCGGCCGAGGAAGTAGCGCTGCGCGCCGCGCTCCAGCGCTTCGTCGAGGGCCGGCTGCGCGATCGGGACGAGGGCGAGGATATCGTCCAGGAAACCTATGTCCGCCTCTATGACTATCGCCGCACGCGCGGCGTCGCCGATGTCGGCGCCTTCTGCTTCGCGGTGGCGCGCAACCTGGTCTTCGATCATTTCCGGCGCCGTCGCGCGATGCCGGAGGCCGCCGAACTGGCCGAGGACATCGCCTGCCCCCTGCCGCGGGCCGAGGAAGTCCTGGATTATCGCCAGCGCGTGGAAATCCTGGTCGCGGCACTCAAGGTGATGCCGCCGCTGCGCCGCGAGGTGTTCCTGCGCCGCCGGCTCGACGGCGTGGCCTGCGCCATCATCGCCGCCGACCTCGAGATGAGCCTCGCCGCGGTGGAGAAGCATTGCACCCGCGCGGTCGCCGATCTGCGCGCGGCGCTCGAACGGCGCGGCTTGCCGGCAGGGGCTGCCCGGTGAGCCGGCGCGCGGTTCTGCGGGATGCCGCCCACTGGGCGATGCGCGAGGACGAGGCGGTGCTCGGCGAAGCGCCGCCCGCCGCGGCGGGCGATATCCAGGCGATGCTCGACGATCCGGCGCTCGCCGATGCGATGGGCCAGCTCCCGCGGCTCTCGGACGGGGACGTCCAGGCCATGCGCGCCAATCGCCGCCGCGCGATCGGCACCGGCGGCGCGCTGGCGTTGGTCGCCGCGTTCGGCATCGGCGGCTGGCAGGCCGGCTGGTACCGCGCCGCCGCGCCGGCGCCGATCCATTACGAGACGGCGCGGGGCCAGCAGCTCGATGTCGCGCTCGCCGACGGCTCGAAACTCCACCTCAACGGCGCGACCAGCCTCGACGTGACGCTCGGCGCGGATCGCCGCACCGTGACGATGCAGCGCGGCGAAGCCTATTTCGACATCGCCCATCGGCCCGATCAGCCCTTCACCGTGCATGCCGAGGGATCGGCGACGCGGGTACTCGGCACTGCGTTCGACATCGATATCGCAAGCGGCGGCGTTCGCATCGCGGTCTATCGCGGCAAGGTGCGCTTCGGTGGTGACGGCGCCGACAGACATGCGGTGATCGTCGAAGCCGGCTGGCGCAGCCGCTTCGCCGGCGGTCAGGCGCGCGCGCCGACGCGCTTCGATGCGACGCAACAGGATTGGCGCCAGGGCTGGCTGGACATCGACAATATGCGGCTCGGCGAGCTGGTCGATGCGCTCAATCGCCGCGGTGGCTCGCGCATCGTCCCGCCGCCCAGGTCGCTCGCATCGATCGCGGTTGCCGGGCGGTTTCGCCTTGATAATCCACGGCAATTACTTGACGCCATGGGCGCTGCCTATGATTTTCAGGTCGTTCGCAAGGGGGATGAACTGCACCTGGTTCCCGCCCGTGAAGGTGTCACGCCGTCGTCAGATCGATGACATTGCGCTGCAATAAAATTCTTTTGTCCGGAAGCTGATCGGCCCCCGTCTTCCTCCCCGGAGGCGCACATCGCGCCCGAGCGGAGGAACATAATGGATCGCACTAGGGGAATTTCACTCATGGCAGTGGCAATCATGCTCGCCATGCCGGCCATGGCCCAGGCACGCAGCGCCGAAGTCTCGATGCACGTGCAGATGCGCTTCGACATCGGCGCGTCGGACCTGCGCACCGCCATTTCGCAGTTCTCGCAGGCCACCGGCGTGCAGGTGGTGGTCGCGCCGAACGTGGTCGCCGGCCGCCGCACCGGCGGGGTGCGGGGTGCGCTCACCGTGCGCGCGGCGCTTGATCAGCTGCTGCGCGGCACCAACCTGATCGCCTCGATGCGCGGCGGCGTTGTGGTGCTTACGCCGGCGCGGGCGGTGGCCGCGCCGCGCCGCGCCGTTCATGCCGGTGCCGCCAAGCCGGTCGCGCAAGCCGCTGCGCAGGCCGAGCCCGAGGCGCCGCGCGTCCAGGAAGAGTCCGAGATCGTCGTTTCCGGCTATCGCGAGAGCCTCACCGCGGCGCAGCAGCTGAAGCGCAAGGCCGTCGGCGCCGAGGACAATATCGTCGCCTCCGATATCGCCGCCTTTCCCGACCTGAATCTCGCCGAGGCGCTGCAGCGCATCCCCGGCATCACCATCACCCGCGACACCGGCGAGGGCCGGCAGATCGCGCTTCGCGGCCTGGGCGCGGATTTCACCCGCACCCAGCTGAACGGCATGGAAGTGATGGGTAACACCGCCTCGGGCATGGACAATCGCGGCGCGGTCAGCCGTTCGCGCTCGTTCGACTACAGCCTGTTCGCGTCCGAACTGTTCAACCGCGTCGCGGTGCAGAAGTCGTTCGCGGCGGAGCAGGACGAGGGCGGTATCGCCGGCACCGTGCAACTCTACAGCGCCAAGCCGTTCGACTATGCCGGTTCGAAGTTCGTCGTCTCCGCCAAGGGCCAGACGAACACCAACACCAGCGGAGTCACCCCGCGCGTCGTCGGCCTGGCCTCGACTCGCTCCGGCGATTTCGGTGCGCTGGTCTCGGTCGCCTATAGCCAGATCAAGAGCAACGAATATGGCTATCGCAACTGGGGCTGGGGCCTGACCAAATATGGCGCCACCAATATCGGCCCCGAGATCGACGCGGCGACCCGTGCCAAGCTGCTCGCCGGCGTGTATCAGCCGACCGCCCAGTCGCCCTCGACCTGGTATACCGATCGCCGCCGGCTCGGGATCACCTCGTCGGTCCAGTATCACCCGGGCGACGATTTCAAGCTCGACGTCGACTTCCTCTATGGCCGCCTGTGGGACTATCGCGACGATTATGCGCTGGCCACTGCGGGCAGCAACCCGCTGACCGGCGCCAGCGTCGGCGGCACGCAGGTGATCCGCAGCGCGGTGATCGACGACACCAATACGCTGCGCGCCGCGAGCTATACGGGCATCGACCTGCGCTCCGAGCATCACATCGTCAAAAACCACACCGATTTCTATCAGGGCGTCGCCAATCTGAGCTGGAAGATCGGCGATCGGCTGACCATCCATGCGCTGGGCGGCTATGAACAGTCGGACTTCGCCCAGCCGGTGTTCGACAAGGTGTTCATGGAGGCGAAGCAGACGCCGTTCAGCTACGACACCCGGCCGCGCATCCCGGTCAACACCTATGGCATCGACCTGAAGAACCCCGATCTCTGGACCGTCCAGCGCCTGGACGTGCAGGAGAATGCGATCACCAACCGCTATCTCAACGGCAAGCTGGATGCCGCCTACGACCTGGGCGGCGGCCTGACCTTCAAGGCCGGCGGCGCCTACAAGAAGTTCACCAATACGGGCTATACCTGGGCCAACAAGGTGTTCCACAACGTGCCGGCGAACATCCCCGTGCCGAACGGCATGAAACAGCTCGTCGGGCCCGACACGCTGCTGCAGTACATCGTCGGCAATGTCGACGCGATCTATGCCTATGTCGGCGACAAGCGCGACCTGACCGCCGCCAATCTGCAGGCGGGCAGCGACTATCGGGTCGACGAGAAGACCTGGAACGGGTTCGCCCAGTTCGACCTGGATACCCATGTCGGCGACATGCGCCTGCGCGCCAATGCGGGCCTTCGCTACTTCTCGACCGATCTGACCTCGTCGGGGCATCTTGCCACCGGCTCCGGCTTCGTGCCGGTCTCGATCGAGACCAACAGCAATGGCTGGCTGCCCGCCGCCAATGTCGCGCTCGACGTGACCAGGAACCTGGTGGTGCGCGTCAGCGCCAGCCGCAACGTCAACCGTCCGGGCCTGGGGGATCTGGCTGCGGCCGGCTCGATCACCACGCGCCCGAACGGCGGCAGCCTCAGCCTCGGCAACCCGTTCCTCAAGCCCTACAAGGCCACCTCGGTCGAGGGCTCGATCGAATGGTATATGGACCGTACCGGCTTCGCCTCGGTCGGCTTCTTCTACAAGAACATGGACAGCTTCATCTCGCCGTCCACGGTCACCATCCCCTATGGTCAGACCGGCCTGCCGCTGTCGCTGCTGATCCAGGACCAGAATGCCAGCACCCCCTATGACGTGAGCCAGCCCATCAACGGCCCCGGCGCGGACATCAAGGGCATCGAAGTGGCGTTCCAGCACGACTTCACCTTCCTGCCGGGGCCGCTCAAGCATCTCGGCATGGTCGTCAACGGCACCTGGTTCGACGGGCACCAGCAGGGCAAGGTGGGCAACACCTTCGTCCGCCTGCCGCTGTTCAGCCTGTCGAAATGGGCGGCGAACGCGACGCTCTACTATGAGGACAAGGACTGGGGCGTGCGCGTGTCCGACGCCTATCGGAGCAAATACTATACCGGCCTGGGCACGGTGGGGAATGTCGGCGACTATATCGCCGCCACGCACAACATCGATTTCCAGGCGCATGTGAACCTGATGAAGGGCGTCCGCCTGATTGCCGAGGGGATCAACCTCACCAACGAGCCGATCGAGCAGTTTGCCGGCGGCCCGATCGCGCGCCGGGTGGTCTACACCACCAGCGGCCGCACCTTCACTCTTGGCGTCAGCGCCGAGTTCTGATGCGCGAAAACCTCCGCCCCGGCACGCGCCGGGGCGGATCTTCGCTGATCGGGCACGGGCGCGGATCGGCGAAGGCCAGGGTGGTGGCGCGAAGGGGCGCGGGCCCGATTCGGGAAGGTGGAAGCCGCGCGATGCAGCCGCCGCGAACGTTCAGTCGAGCACGACCTTGTCGGCGTGGCGGGGTTTGAAGCCACGCGCGCGGCGCTCATATTCCTGCGCCATGCCCATATGCGCGCGGAAGCTGGCCATTCCCTTGGCTTTCATCGCTGCATCACGCTCCTCATCGGCGCGCTGCGCGAAATATTTGCTGTCGGTCATAACCTCTCCGGCTCCAACCTATTCGGAAGTAAGCGATCGGGGGGCATGTCCCATTCCGTAGAAACCCTTAGTCGCGGCCGATCCGTACCGTTTGGGGGCGACCGGAGGGGAAAGGGCATTCACCCCCCATCGAGCGGCTTTCCATCCTTCCTGCAGTCCTTCTTGCAGTCGCCGGGCTCCGCACCATCTCTGTCGCTTCACCAATCCAGGCGGAGAGAGACATGACATTTGCCGGGCGCGAGCTGCATTCGAAAATCGCCGAGGACGGCACGCTCTCCCTGTCGCTGCTCGATGTCGAGATCGGCGAGCCGGCCGATGACGAGATCGTCGTCCGCATCGAAGCGACACCGATCAACCCCAGCGACCTGGGGCTGTTGCTCGGCCCCGCCGATCTGGCGACGTTGCGGGAAACCGGCGGCGATCGCCCCGGACTCGCCTTCACCGTGCCTGGCGCGCGGCTTGGAAGCGTGCGGGGAAGGGTGGGGCAGTCGATGCCGGTCGGCAATGAAGGCGCCGGTATCGTCGTCGCCGCCGGCAAGGACGCCGCGGCACTCGAAGGCAAGCGCGTCGGGATGGTGGGTGGCGCGATGTATGCCGACTATCGCCGGATCAAGGCGCGGGACGTGATTCCGCTGCCGGAAGGCGCGACTTCCGCCGACGGCGCCTCGATGTTCGTGAACCCGCTCACGGCCCTGGGTTTCGTCGAGACGGCACGGCGCGAAGGGCATGCGGCGATCGTCCATACCGCCGCCGCCTCGAATCTCGGCCAGATGCTCCAGAAGATCTGCCTCGCCGACGGCATTCCGCTCGTCAACATCGTCCGATCCGACGAGCAGGCCGACATATTGCGCGCGATCGGGGCGACCTATGTCCTCAACAGCAAGGATGCCGATTTCGCGGCCCGGCTCACCGATGCGGTGGCGGAAACCGGCGCCACCATCGCCTTCGACGCGATCGGCGGCGGCACGCTCGGCAGCGAGATCGTCCAGGCCATGGAGCGTGCGGCCGTCCGGCGCATGAGCGCGTATAATCGCTATGGATCGGAGGTCTTCAAGCAGCTCTACATCTATGGCGCGCTCGACCTGTCGCCGACCACGCTCAACCGGCTGGCCTTCGGCTTCCAGTGGAGCGTTTCCGGCTGGCTGCTCTTCCCGTTCCTGCGCAAGGCGGGCGCGGAAGCGGCGGACCGGATGCGCAGGCGCGTGGCGGACGAGCTGACGACGACCTTCGCGAGCCATTACACACGGGTCATCGGCCTGGCCGAGGCGCTCGATCCGGAGGTTCTCCGGAGCTATGAGCGCAAGGCGACGGGCGAGAAGTTCCTGATCGACCCGACGAGAGGCTGAGGGCCGGCCGGCACGGCTCCGGGGGCGGCAATTCCGTGCCCCGGCCGCCGGGCCGGTTCAATCCCCCAGCGCTTCATACCGCGTATCGAGTTCCCGGGCGCGCGCCATATCGGCGTCCGCGCCGCGTTCGTTGCCGCGCATGCGGCGGACGAGACCCCGATTGTAATAGCCGCGCGCCGCATGCGGTGCATAGCGCACGGCGAGATCGAGATCCGCCTCCGCGCGCGCGAGGTCGCCTTCCTGGCCATGGGCCAGGCCCCGGTTGAGATAGGCGAAGGCGAGTTCGGGCCGCACCGCAACGGCTTGGTCCAGCGCACCGATCGCGCCCTGCCAATCGCCTTGCCATGCCCGCGTCAGCCCGTCCGCCAGCCGCGCGGCCGCGACGCCGGCGTCTCCCTTCGCGCCGGGATCGACCAGCCGCTTGCAGGCGCGCAGGCTCCGTTCCGGATCCTGGACCGTGCAGGCGTTCCAATCGCCGCGCCGGGCGGCTCTGCGGGCGCGGGATTTGCGTGCGGTGGTTACGATGATCTCGCCGGCACCGGATTCGGCTTCACCGGCCACGGTAACGGGCGTGCCCGTGGCCGCGGAGGGTGCGGCGAGCCTTCCGCCGGTGACGACGATCGGCGCGCTCGGCAGCGGTGCAGGCCGGGCCGCGGCCATCCTGGCGCGTGGCGCCGCCGGGGAGGGCGCCGCATCCTGCTGCGAGGATGCCGCCAGGTCCTGGCTCGCAAAGGGAGCATAGCCTGTCGTGGGAGCGGCTTGCCGGGGTTCCGCTTGCGCCTCTGCCTGGGGCTCCGGCTCCGGCCTTGCGGCTGCGGAAGGGGGCGTGGGAGGCAAATGCGGAGAGGCCCGCCGGATCGGGACGGGGCGCTCGGGTGCCGGGGCCTGGGGCCGCGCCGGCCCGGTCGCCACTGTCCGTTCGATTGCCGGCACGGGCCGACCGGGGGCTGGCGGCGTCTCGGCCTGTCTTTGCAGGGCGAGGGGAATCGCAATCACCGCGACGAGCAGGATGGATGCGAAGGCGCCGATCTGCGTCCGCTGGCGCCACCGGCGGACAGGTGCCGCCGGCTGGCCGGGCGGGGTGGTTGCAATCGGTTGCTCATCGCCGTCGAACCTGCGCATGGCACGCGCGATCGCCGCACTGCGCCCGCCAGGGCGTGGCGGTGGCGGCTCGGGCAGCAGCCGGGCGATATCGTCGTCGCGATCCATTCAGGCCTCCATGCCGGCGGGGCGGCAAGTGCCGAAGCCGGAAGGGGAGCGGAGGCTGGGTACGGGCATTGGGCGATCTATAGCGGCAATATCGGCCAGGTCGAAGGCATGATCGCGCACGGCCGTAGCCTCGTGAAGGTGCCGCCGCCTGGCGGCGGCACCCATCGAGTCATCATTGGAGTGCCGCCATCGCATGGGCGGTCTTGGCCGCGCGGACGAGCTGGATGAACTCCGAGCGATAGCCGAAACCATCTTCTCCGCGCGCCGCGCTTGCCATGCCCAGGACTTCATCGAAGCCGAGCTGGCCATTGTAGCGCCCGCCGCGCAACAGCTCGGCGAAGCCCGCCACCGCGGCCGCGAAGCGCGCGTCCCGGGGCGCGTCCTCGAACCGGGCGAAGGTGGTGCCGCGATCGATCGGCGTGGTGAGGAGGCGGCTCGTGTCGGACTTGGGCAGCTTGTAGCGGATCTTGACGAAGCCCAGTTCGTCGCTCCGGGCGCCTGCCGCGACAGGCGCCTGCTCCGCGTAGCGCAGGTCGCCGATGGCGCGCGGGCCGCCGACCGGAGTCACTTCGTAGATGGCCGTCACGGTCTGGCCGGATCCGACATCGCCGGCATCGACCTTGTCATTGTCGAAGTCGTCGCGGTTCAGCATCCGCGTCTCATAGCCGATCAGCCGATATTCGGAGACGGCGCGGGGATTGAACTCGACCTGGATCTTCACATCCTTCGCGATGGGGAACAGCGTCGAGGTCGCTTCGTCGACGAGCGTCTTCCGCGCCTCGCCGATCGTGTCGATATAGGCGGCCGCGCCATTGCCGTTCTGGGCGAGCGTCTGCATCAGCGCATCATTGTAATTGCCCATGCCGAAGCCCAGCACCGAGAGGAACACGCCCTTGCCGCGCTCGCGCTCGACATAGCCCTTCAGCTCGTTGTCGTTGGTGATGCCGACGTTGAAGTCGCCATCGGTCGCCAGGATCACGCGGTTGACGCCCTTGGGATCGAAGTTCTGCTCGGCGAGCGCATAGGCCTGGCGGATGCCTTCGGCGCCCGCCGTGCTGCCGCCCGCACCCAGCCGGTCGATCACGGCCAGTATCTTGTCCTTGCTGCTCGCCGGAGTGGGCTCGAGCGCAGTGCCCGCGCTGCCGGCATAGGTGACGATCGCCACGCTGTCCTTGCCGTCCAGCTGGTCGAGCAGCATCGCCAGCGACTGCTTGACCAGGGGAAGCTTGTTGGGCGCGTTCATCGAGCCCGATGTGTCGATCAGGAAGACGAGATTGGCGCGCGGACGGGACGCGCGCTGGATCTCATATCCCTTCACGCCGATCCTGACGAGCTTGCGCCCCGGCGACCAGGGGCTCGGGAACACGGCGACATTGGTGCTGAACGGCTGGTCCGCGGTGCGCGCGGGCGCATAGTCATAGGGGAAATAATTGACCATCTCCTCGGTCCGCACCGCTGCCGGCTGCGGCAGGACATTCTGGTTCAGCGACGCGCGTACGAACGAATAGGAGGCGGTATCGACGTCGAGCGAGAAGGTGGAGACGGGCTCTTCGCGGACGATCTTGAAGGCGTTCTGCTGCGTCGCGGTGAACTTGTCGCGCCCGGTGTCGCGATAATAGGGGGGCGCCGGCATCGGCTCGGCCCGCGCGACATAGCCGCGGCTGCGGGCTGCGGGTGCGAAGGCGGGCGAAGCGGACGAGAGGGCCGTGACGGGCGTCGCGGAGTCGCGGCGGCCTGCCACGCGCGAGCCGGTCAAGACGATGTCCTGCGCTTCCTGCGCGGTCTTCGCCTCGGGTGCCGGCGCGGCAGCGGCCGGATCGGGAATCGCGGCGACGCGCCTGTCGGAATCGGTGCAGGCTGCGACCAGTGCCAGCATGAGTCCGGTGGCGAGCGCCTGGGACAAACGGGGCATGTCTTTCTCCCTTGGTTACAGCGGGCGAGATCGTCCGCATCCCCCTTGGACGCGCGGTTCCGGGAGATCCTTGGGCGAGGATCGGAATTTTTTCCGCGCGGACGGATCAGTCGTCCGCGCCCGGCTTCCCGGCGACCATCCGCCGTACTTCGTGCATGCGCCACGAGACCGTCGCCTCCGCCACGCCGAGGATCGCGCCGGCCTCGGCATGCGTCAGCTGCTGTCCGGCGACGAGAATCGCAGTATCGCGATAGGCCGGGGGCAGGCGGGCGATCGCGCTCTTCACCCAGAGCGCGTCGTGCAGGTCGCGCCCGTCCGGCCCCCGCGCCAGCCCGGCCAGCACCGCAAGCCGCTGGGCGACGCCCCCGAACGACCGGCGGCGACGGTGCACGTCGCGGCAGGCATTGAATACGATGCCGCACAGCCAGGTGGAGAATTTCGCCTCGCCGCGAAAGCTGCCGATCCGCTCGACCAGCGTGCAGCACACATCCTGGGCGACGTCTTCGGCATCGGCACGCGAGCCGGTCAACTGCCAGGCCAGGCCATGGATGCGGTCATAGTGGCGCTCCACGAGCAGCCGGAACGCCTCGCGTTCGCCGACGACCGCGCCGGCCAGGAGGTCCGCATCCGGATCGGCGGGGTGCATCTTCATGGCCCCAGCAGGCCTGGCCGCGGCGGGACAGCGGGGTCGCATCGATTCCCGGAACTGTGCGGCGCTCTTTCCCCCGGCATGTTGCACTATTTGCCTCAATCCCGGCTGTGGCGCCATCGGGCATCAGAAGCCGGCCTCCGAAGGCGAGGCCTGGGCACGGTCGAGCGTGAGTAGGTTGCCCCCAATGTGACGCTGTCGAGCGAGGCGTTCGACGCGCTTCGAGCGCGTATTCCGAACGCCAAGCCGAATGAAATTGCCGGCGCACTGCGGCCCGGTTCGATCACGATGTGAATCGCGATTTCCTACATGTCCAGCGGATGCCGCGTCGCGTTCAGCATTGTTATAATGCTACCGCCGCGCCCGGGCGGCACGTAGTGCCTGGTGGTGGCCCAGCCGGAGGCATTAGCCAGGCACCTGGCGGGGCACCTTTTTAAAGCTCAGCAAATGCCCACCACCTAGTTTTTATATTTATCTCGCACCATCCTAATAATGGCCACCATGATAAAAAATAGTACTGCGCTTAATATCAAGAATATAACGTATGCGCCGACGACTTGATATACAGAAATTCCTTTACCATACAAAATAATCGACGAAAAAACCACAATAGACATAATTTGAACGAAGAAAAACAATATTTTCGTTATGCGCCACGTCGCATCGATTAAAATTACCTTGTCCATGGCTGGCGACCTAATGGTGGAGAAGAAACGGAAGATATACCAAAATCACCGCCGCTGATCCTGAACAAAATACTTCCGCTAAAGATCCCATAACTGTGCGTTCCAGGTCCATTCGTGAAGGAATTCGAGTCGATACCTCCATGGTCGATGCAAGGTTCATCCATCTTGCTTTCGGAAGAAATGATGTATCCATCATTGCAGGTTACATCATAGCCAACCGAGTCTGCCTGCATGAAGCGTCCCAGGGTGGGCGAATAGATGCGGGCCTTGCAATAATACATGCCCAGCTCGGGCATCCAGGCCTAGCCGGTATATTGGAACCGCCCGATACTGCCGGCAGCCGGGATGCCGTATTCGTCATGGCATCCAAACTCTATGTGATTCCTTCACCACAGTTGGGGCATTTTCTGCGCACCCAAGGAACGCCCACCTGAAACGGCCCAAGCTTCCAGACAAAAGGTGAATGGTTACACGCCGGGCAACGCAATATAAATGTCATTCCGCATAGTATAAGCAAAGGCGTCATGTATATTAAAGGCAAGAAATTAGTCATCCACGATGCAATCGTGATTGCAATGGATAGCAAAATAAATGCTAGTAGCGCACCTCTATGTATAATCATTAGCATTCACTCATGTTCGTAAATGGTAATGGGAGTAATTCTGTCTTACCTTGAGAGTAATGTCCACTTACCGGCAGCGGTGGCCATGGTATCATGTTTATCGCCGGGCCAGCGGAAACCGATATGGGTGATAGAATGTTTCCTCTGGTGAAGGAGTAGTTAACGGCGACGGGACCAACGCCCAAGCCGATTACGCTATACTCTCCAGCAAATGACTGAAGGTCCTTCGCCACTCCGACCTGTCCGCCCAGCGACCCTCCATAACCGAAAGAGCCACTCCAAGGTACGGCGGTGGTTTCGCCGGTGACAAAAGCGCCTCAAGAATCTGTTCGTGCATGCGCCAGGCGGGAAGGAGGGCAGCCTCAAGATCCTGCCGATCGCCGAAGTGGGTGCGAAGGACGAATTCCTGGGGATCAAGACGGCGACGCGCGACGACGTGCTTGCCGCGCACCGGGTGCCGCCCTCGCTGATCGGCATCGTGCCGGCGCGGGGCACGACGCCGGGGAACCCGCTCCACTCGGTACTGATGTTTCTCGCCCTGGAAATCATGGCCCTGCAGCGGCGGTTCGAGCAGGTGAACGACCAGACCGGGCGCCCGCTGGTTGTGTTTGACAATACGCAGCTCATGGAAGCTCTGACGGGGCTGACGGTGAGCTAGGGCGCAGGCACCGCCCGATCGGGCGCGATCGGGCGGGCGCGATCCGGGTGGCGGCCCGGCTCAAGCATGATGTAAATCGCGGTTTCCGGAGCGGCTGGCATATTGGAAGTGATTCTGATTTCCGCTGGCGGGACGCCATATTCGTCATAGCTGTTGATTGCGAGCACCGCCTCGCCAACCCGGACTGGGATCAGATGTGTATGGCCTGGTGAGGCAATGCTCCTTTGCTATCCGTAGCTCCAGCCGATATTCAACTGTGACGCGCGGCGATTATCCAGCCCACGATTACCACCGGAAAAGCGGAAAAAAATGGTAAAAAGTCTAGATCATTCCGGTGAGACAAGTGTATCAATAGTGATACCACAGCATACATGATACCGAATAGGAGCAACAAAGCAAAAATAGAGGCCCATCCCTTCCAATTGGATGGAATATAGCCCCACAGTATTTTCTTGAACCAAATCTCTTTCATGACGCTCATCCCAGAAAAAACTGTGCTAGCGTGGATAGCAGCCGGTAGACAAAATCTTAGTGTTCGTTTTGTATCCACTCACATCAAGTCCCAACCCCTTGGCAATTCCTAAGTTGAGACTAAATATGCCGCCATTACCAAGTGACAGGCTTCCACTGAAAATGGCAACATTGACGTTGTAAGTCATGGCCTCTCCGGTCAGGTCACTAGGGCTACCCGCGTTGGAGAACGTCAACCCGCCGCCTATACCCGCAGCCGCGCCCAAGGTGAGACCCTTACCTTGGTTGAGGGTTCCAGCGAACCCGCCGGTAGTCATGTAATTGACAACCGTGCCGTTATCAAATCTCAGTCTAGATACAGACGCTTGTCCTCCCGCGCCAACCGCACCGATGCCGGCCTCGATTGATGCTCCACCCCACACGCCACTGGCACCTGTCGAAGGGAGCCCTGAGGACGGGCAGCCTCGGTCCTCTTGCGATATGTTCGGATTTGTTGCTTGTGTTGTTTGAGCGCCCCAGCCACCGCCAGACAGAGCAGAAGATATACCAAAATCACCGCCGCTGATCCCGAACAAAATACTTCCGCTAAAAATCCCATAACTGTGCGTTCCAGGTCCATTCGTGAAGGAATTCGAGTCAACTCCTCCATGGTCGACGCAAGGTTCATCCATCTTGTTTTCGGAAGAAATTATGTATCCGTCATTGCAGGTTACATCATGGCCGGTCGGGTCAATGAGATTGATTGGGTCTCCCCCGGTATATGCATAAAGATTCAAGCCGGCGGTATAGCCAACCGAGTCTGTCTGCATGAACCGCCCCAGGGTCGGCGAGTAGATGCGGGCCTTGTAATAATACATGCCCAGTTCGGGCAGCCAGGCCTGGCCGGTATACTGGAACCGCCCGATATTGCCGGCAGCCGGGATGCCGTACTCGTCATAGCTGTTCACGCCGATGACGTTGCCCGAGCCGTTGGTCGCCGCGACGACCGAGCCGCGCTCGTCGGTATGCAGCCAGCGCCGGTCGCTCGTGCCCGAGCCTTCGTACCATGTCACCGTTTCATCCACGCCCGGGCCCGGCACGTAGCGCTTGATAAGTGTCCAGGCCGACCCCGCGTTGATTTCCCCTATCATCTGGCTGCCAGACCAGAGGAAGCGCGTGTCCACTCCCGTGCCGGTGTTGTACGATTGCAGCAACTGCCCGCCGCCGGGCTCGTAGTTCATCGTGACACCCGGCCCGGACACCAGCTGGTTCTCCACCGTATAGCCATAGCCCGAGCTGCCCGAACTGGTCAGGTTGCCGCGCCCATCATAGCCGATGCTGGTCGAGCCCGCGCTCGTCGCCTGGTTGAGGCCATTGATCCCATAGCCGCGATCGACATTGTAATGCCCGTTCCAGGCATAGGCATCGTTCGAGCGAGTCAGCGAGGCGATCTGCCCCGCCGGATTGTAGCTGAAGCCGTGCGTGAAGTCATAGGCACTACCCGCCAGATCCTGGGTCAGCGACGTAAGCCGCGACACCGCGTCATAGCCATAGCTCGTCGTCGTCCCGTTGCCGCGTGTCACGCTGGTCCGCCGGCCGAGATCGTCATAGGCATAGGTCGCGAGCACGCCCGCGCCCGAAGTTGCGCCATTCTCGCGGATCGCGGTCACCTCGCCGGTGACATAATAGTCGTAATCGGCATGGAAGCCGTCGTACCAGGTGAGCCGCGTCTGCCGGCCCGCCAGGTCATAGGCATGATAGGTCGGAGCATTATAATTCTGCTCGGTGACTACGCGTCCGAGCGCGTCATAGGTGAATGCGTTGACTGCCCACCCATCGCCCGTGGCATTGGTCACCCGGCCCAGCAGGTCATAGCTATAGGCCACATCCCAATTGGGCGCGCTGCCCGGCGTGACTTTGCTGGTGACGCGATTGAGATTGTCATAGCCATAGGTGATCGTCTGCCCGTCGCGCAGGCGGCGCGAAGTGACGTTGCTCGCCGCGTCATAGCCGAGCTGCTCGTAATCGCTGCCCGAACTGGTGCCCGAGCCGGCGGTCGTCACCGGGTAGGAGGTCTTCGACAGCCGGTCGAAGCCGTCATATTCATAGCTGGTCTTGTTGCCCTCGCCATCGGTCACGCTCGCCAGCTTGCCGTTGTTCGTATAGGCGCTTGTTGCCTCGTTCGCCTGGTCGGCGGTGCCATAGGCGGTCTGGACCGTGGTGACTTCGCGGGCGCTGTTGTAGAGATTGCGCGTGATCCGGTCCGGTCCCGCCGCGCCGGTGGTGGTCGCCGTGCAGGCGCCGGGCAGCGAGCCCCAGGTCGCGCTGTTCATCCGCACCGCGGAACAGTCATAGGTGCCCGCCGCGTCATAGCTGCGCTGCGTCACCTGATAGATGGTGCCGCCGGCGCTGGCCGTCTGCTTCACCGGGCGATCGACGCCGTCATAGTCGGTCGCGGCTTGCTGCAGGCTCGTGAAGCCGGCCCAATCGCCGTCGCTCTGGCTGTTGACGTTGCCGGTCTCGGTCAACGTCACCCGACCCTTCGGATCATAGGTGGTGCGCTGCGCGCGAGGCTTGAGCGGCCCGGCGCCATCCGGGTCCGCACTGACGACGCCGACCAACTGGCGTGCCGCATCATAGCGATAGCGCGTGGTGTCCGCAGTGCCCGGGAGCGGCCCGTCCACCGTCCGCGCATTGCCGACATCGTCATAGGCGATGGTCGTGGTTGCCGTCAGCGAGCCATCGCCGGCGCCCTTGCTGACGACATTCGGCAGGCCGTTGATGTCATAGGAAATGCTGATCTTCACTTCGTCGGCCGTGCCCGCGCAGGACGCACTGGTCTGGCAGGCGGAGATGCTGCTCACCTGCTGCGCGCCATTGACGGTCGTGTAGCTGTACGTGGTGGTCGGGCGCGTGCCGCCGCTGGTCGCAGCAGGTGCGGCGACGGTCAGCAGGTTGCCGGTGCTGGTGTTGTAGGTGTAATCGGTCTGGTTGCCCTTCGCATCCTTCGTCCAGTTGGGCTGGTTGCACTTGGCGGCAGAGATGCAGGACGCGTCGTAATCGGCGGGCGTCACGACGTCCGCGAGCCCGGACCCCGATTTCGCCACGGCACGCTTCTCGGTCACGTTGCCGCGGCTGTCATAGGTGAGCTGGGTGTAGTTCCCATCAGGCTGCGTAATGCGCGTCACGCGGCCGCTCGCATCATACTGCCAGCTGGTCGTCCGGCTGAGCGGATCGATCCTCGACGTCATCCGCTGCGATGCGATGTCGAATGTGTAGTTGGTCGCGCCCGCGTTGGGCGGGGTGACCGTCACATAGCGCACCCCGCTCGAATCATAGGACGAATAGCTCGTCGTTCCGGCCGCCGTGGTCACCGCCGAAACCCGGCCACCGGAATAGGTCACCGTAACATCCTCGGCGCTGCTGCCGGGCCGGGTGATGCCCAATAGGCCACCAGCGCTGGAGCGATAGCCTGTCGTCCTGCCGATCTCGTCCGTGACGTTGTAGACGCCGCCGCTGGAGCCGAAACTCTGCGTTCGTACACTTGCCCCGGGCACCGCCGTATTCGTCATCGAGACGGCGGTGATATCGCCCCAGCCTGTCCAATAGGTGTTGTTCGGAACCTGATCCGGGTCCCAGTCAAGGCTATCCCAGTTCCCATAGAGGTAGTTCAGCCGATATTTGGAATTGTTGGTGACGCTGCCGATCCGGTAGGCCGTCTTGGTCTGGGTGCAGATATAGCCCCCGCCGCTGGGCTTGTTCGCCGCGCAATAGGTGGTGCCGTCATAGCTGTAGGTCAGCACCTCGCCCCCCGGGCGGGTGAGGTCGGTAATGAGGCCGGTCGTGGTGCCATAGGGATAGGCGCCGACATAGTTCTTGGTGAAATGGGCGACGCTGCCGTCCGCCATGATGTAGGTATAGACATTGCCGCTCAGCGACAGTCTGGTCCCGTTCCCCTCGGTGCCCGTATAGGTGCTGCCCGAGACGGTGAAGCGATCGGCCTTGCCGCCGATATAGATAACGACGCTGCTGCCGCTGACGCTCAGCGAAGCCATCAGGTTGTCGCCCGAGCCGCCGCCGCGGAAGATCAGCTTGTAGGCCAGTCCCTGCGCGCCCGACTGGCCGGCCGACAGTGCCGGCCCATCGGCATTCATCGTTCCCAGGAACAGGTCTACGCCGTTCGCATCGATCGACTCGCGCACCGGCACGGTGGCTGCGGTCTGCGCCCTGGCGACGGGGCCGAGTACGGCGCCGCCGATCGCCGTGGTGGTGAGGATCGAACAGGCGAGCAGCCTGGTGACGGTACGGCGGCCGCGCGGGCGCACGGGCCCGATGTGATTCAGCATGAATCCCCCTCTTTTGATCTTGTGAGCATCAATCCGGGCGCAGAGGGCGCCGCGCGAGATCAGGGCGCCGGGTTCGGCGAGCCGGTGACCTTCACGTTCTTGCGGTTGTTGGCCTTGTCATGGGTGTATTCGGCCTTGACGCCGTTGTTCACCGTGCCCGAGCGCTCGACCTTCACCAGCCGGCCTTTGGCATCATAGGTGTAGGTGACGGTCTCCGAGGCCCGCGCCGATGAAGCAATCATGGCGGCCAAAGCCAGTCCGATCAGAATACCTGTACGCATCCTTGCCCCCTCTCGATCTGACTCAAGCAGCATCGCACGACCGAAATGAACGGGCAACTGGTTACTGATCAGTACAACTGCTGCTCGGCACCTATACGGACCAGATACCGTTCAGTGGCCTTGATCGCATGCTGCCTTCCTCCGAACAGCGGTTGGCGGCGGGAGCGCTGGTCGCAGATGTCGGGATAGTGGTCTACAAGACCATGCTTGCGATGCCGCCAGAGGCGCATCCCGCGATGCTCGGCCTGGGTGCGCAGTTCGACACGGTGCTGCGCGTCGCCTGGTTGCCGCCGGTAGCCACGCTCGGACTGGCGCTTCTCGGGCTTGGCGCTGCGATCATGTTGGGCATGACGGCCTGGCCGCGTTGGTTTGCGCTGATCGCGAATCCGGTATCGCTGGTCGGCATCGGGACCGGACTTGCGTTCGTAGCGCCCGAACCAGTTGCGACTTGGCTGGGCGGCGCGGCCTTCAACCTCGGTTTCCTGGCCCTCTATGTGGTTTCGACCGCGTTGCTCTGGAACGGTGCGGTCCAACCCATTAGTGCCGCAAGGCCCAACTGCGACGGGTGAACCACAGGATCATGGCTGCTTTGAAAGAGGGCCATCGGCTGTTGGGGCGCAGCCTGGGCACGTTGCGCTCTTAGAGCCTGTTCCGAGCCATGTCGTGCCCGTTCGCGCGAGCCTGGATTGTGGGCTCAGCGGCGCGAGAGCAAAGCTCCGAGTTCGTGTGGATCGAGCTATCCGGCCGAGAGCAATCCGTGGGCGAGCAAGCCCAGACGGCGCACTCCATCCGCGATCCGCTCGTCCCAGCCATGTCCGGCGCTCAGGCGGAGGCAATTCCTGAACCGCCGGCTGGCCGAGAACACGTCGCCGGGCGCGAAACAGATGCCTTGTTCGAGCGCCCGGTCGAAGAGCGCGCGTGAATCGAAAGGCTTCGGCAATTCGAGCCACAGAACAAAACCACCGGAAGGACGACTCATCTTCGTTTCCGGCGGAAAACTTGCCTCGATCCCATCTGCCATGCTCGCGAGCGTTCCCTGCAGCAGCTGGCGGACACGGCGCAGATGGGCGTCATGGCCGCCGCTCGCGAGAAATTCGGCGAGCGCGACCTGTGGCAGGACAGCGCCGCACAGGCTGAAGGCAAGCTTGCGCTCCATCACCTGGTGGGAGCGGCCGCCCGCCGCGATCCAGCCAATCCGGTAGCCGGGCGCCAGGCTCTTCGAGAACGAGCTGCAATAGATCGTATTGGCACCCCCATCGAGCGCGATGAATGGCTTAGGCCGCTCCAGGCCGAAATAGAGATCGCCATAGACATCGTCCTCGATGAGCGGGATGTCATGCCGTTGCAGGAGATCGAGCAGCGCCCGCTTGTCGGCTTCGGCCATCATCGAGCCGAGCGGATTGTTGAAGCTTGAGGCAATGGCAAACGCAGCCACCCGCTCCGTTTCGAGAAAGCGGCCAACCGCGAGAACATCGATGCCGCGGACGGGATCGGTTGGCAGCTCGAGCGCCTTCAACCCGAGCATCTCCAGAGTGTGCAGCAATCCCATATAGGTGGGGGATTCGACCGCGATCGTATCGCCGGGTTTGGCGACGGCGGTCAGCGCCAGCGTCAATGCCTCCGTGCAGCCGCTCGTGATCACTACATCATCCGGCGCGAGCATGTGCCCGACGCGGATGGCGCGTTTGGCGATCTCGCCGCGGAGCGCCGGGTCGCCCTGCGGGGTGCCGTAGACATTGTACCGCGTGCCACGCTGGCGAGCTGCACGTGCGAGCGCGAGATCGAGTTTCTTAGATTCCAGCAGTGCGCCATCGGGCACGGCGCAGCCGAATGGCAGGAATGCGGGGTTCGAGGAATGTTCGAGCAACCCCGCGACGGCACCGCTGATCGATACGGTAGACGATTTCGCGCGGGGACGAGAAGCAGATGGTAGGTCAAGTGCGTTGCGCTGCTTCGGTGCGACATAGAAGCCCGATCGCGGCCGCGCGACGATTGCTCCGCGATCCTCGAGGTTTCGGCAGGCCTGCAAGGCAGTCGAGATGCTGACGCTATATAGTGCGCTCAATGCGCGCACCGAGGGAACGCGAGATCCCTGCGGGAGGGCGCCATTGTCGATCATGCGGATGATCAACTCGGCCAGCTGCTCGTATCGGTACATAGGGGACTATCGGGAAGGGAAGTGGTTGACGATGTCGCTTGGTAGCGCCCCGCATCCCGGCAGCCAAGAATCTGTTATGCCCGAAGAGGCCGATACTGTGTCTGTTATGGCTTCTGCACGCGCTCTATCTTCCCCCAATGACTGTGCTGTCCATCGCGCATCGATCGCACGGCAGCGCCTGGATACCCAAAGCCCGTTAGCGAGAAGACCATGAACGTCAGAATTGCCTATATCGAAGAGCCGCCCTTCTACTGGACCGGCGATGACAAGCGGCCAACCGGCGCGGATATAGAGGTCGCGGAAGCGGTCCTGCGCGCGATCGGCGTGACGTCGATCGAGTATCACCTCACCTCGTTTGGAGAATTGCTGCCGGGTGTCCAGGAGGGGCGCTGGGACATGAACGTCCCCATCTACGTTACGGAAGAACGTGCGCGGGAAGTGGCGTTCAGCGATCCCATCTGGACGATCGGCGATGGGTTCGTTGTCCGATCGGGCAATCCGAAGGCACTGACCAGCTACGAAGCGGTCGCGGCGCGTAATGACGCCCGGCTTGGCCTCATTCGGGAGCAGATCCAATATGCCGCGGCGAAGGCGGTGGGTGTCACCGACAGCCAGATCGTGATCCTCAAGAGTCAGCCAGAGGGTGTCGCGGCGCTGATGGCGGAGGAAATCGATGCCTTCCCTGGTACCGCGATCGGCAGCCGCGCCATCGCGGGTGCCAACCCCGCGCTGGAATCGATCGATGTCGATGCCGGCACCTCGAGCGATGCACCGGTCGGCGCGTTCTCCTTCTCCAAGGATAATCGGGGCCTCCTTGATGCGGTGAACAAGCAGCTTCGCCAGTATCTGGGCTCGGCCGATCATCGTGCGCGGGTAGCGAAATACGGCTTCACCCAAGCGGAGATCGACGGCGTGATCGGAACCGCACAGTGACGATCACGCTGCACAATCCGGCGACGATCGCGCCGCCATTTTCCTGCTACAGCCATGGTGCTTCCGTGCCGGCCGGCGCGCGCTGGCTCCATGTTTCCGGACAGGTCGGGGTGACACGGGACGGTGTCGTTCCCGCCGATCCGGAACGGCAGATAGCGTTGGCCTGGGACAATCTCGAGGCGGTGCTGGCGGACGCTGGCATGGACATGACCGATCTGGTGAAGGTGGACGGTTTCATCACCAGCCCCGATCTGGTCCCTTTCTATCGGGAAGAGCGCGAACGTCGATTTGCCGGGCATGCCGCCGCGACGACAATGGTCATCGTCGCAGGTCTCGCAGAGCCCAATCTGCGGGTGGAAATCCAGGCGATCGCAGCACGCTAGAAAGCTAGTGGAGTTATCCAGAACGTCCTCGGCTGGGCGCCGGTTGATAGTAAATCGCCTGACCATGCTGCGGGCCTCCTGTCAGACGGAAATGCGCCCCAATTATCGACATTCGGCCGCCGATTGGCGATCCTAAAAGCTGTCGGTGGCTGAGGCGTGGATCTTCACCTCGGTTGTCGCGACCACAGCCTCGAGGGAAACGCCGTTCGCTGCATTGAGCAGCATCTTCGAATGCTCGCGCAACGATGTCGCGTCGAACGTCGGCCTGCTCGCCGCGGGCGCACTGGCGGCATTGATCGCTCTGCCCGGGCCCGATATGCCGGTCGTACTCGCGATCAGTTTGTTGTTCTTGCGCTCGACTTTCCGGGTACCGATCAGCACCCGGCCGGATTGGCCTCGTCACGCCGCCGCCGGCTTCGTATGTGCCGCGGCTTGGAACTTCGCCGGACAGCTGCTAAGGCAGGCCCGATGCGCTCCCTCTGGACCCTGCTGACCATCTGCATGGTCGCGATGTCGCTGTTCGCGACGTCGCTGGCGCATGCGACCGAGGTTCCGCTAGGTTGCGTCGACACCCAGACCGCTGTCGATATGGGGCATGCCGACGGCGATGCCGATCAGGTCCCCGCCGATGGCGACAAGGGCTATCCCCATCATCATGGCGGCTGCCACGGCCATCAGGTCGTGCCCAAGATCGTGAAGGACGCGCCGTTTGCACGCGCGGTCGCCAAGGCGCGGCTGACGCCGGCGCCTGCCTATTTCCTGCCGGCAGCGACCGCCGACCCGGCGCTGAGACCGCCACAAGCCTGACCGTCACGCTCCCGCCGGACTCTGTTCGCGCGGGCATGTCTGACAGTCAGGAGTTTCCTACATGCATCGATTTGTCGCGGCGTTGCTTGCCGCGGCGTCCTGTGCGGGTATCGCGCAGGCGCAGACGTCACCGCCGCCCGCGGGCGCGCAGGACGCCCTAACGCTCGACGAGGCGCTGGCCGAGGCCGGCCTGTCCTCTCCCTCCAACGAGGCTGCCGCCGCCGGCGTGCGGGCGTCCGAATCCGCGCGCACCGTTGCCGGCCTGCGGCCCAATCCTTCGGTCTCGGCCCAGTCCGAGAACGTCGTCGGCACTGGCCCCTATCGCGGGTTCGGCCAGGCCGAGACCACGGTCACCTTCTCGATGCCGGTCGAGCTGGGCGGCAAGCGCGGTGCGCGGGTCGGCGTCGCCGATGCGCGGATCGGCCGGGCACAGCTCGACGCCGCGATCACGCTGGCCGATGTCCGGCTGAAGGTCGCCCGGGCCTATATCGAGGCCGTGGCGGCCGAACGCCGGCTCGGTATCGCCCGGGACCAGTTGAAGATCGCGGATGAGGCGCTGCGCGTAGCCAAGGATCGGGTGATGGTCGGCGAGAGCTCGCCGATCGACGAGCAGCGCACTTCCGTCAACCGGATCAACGCGCAGACCGACCTGGAGCGCGCCGAGCGCGCCTATCAGGTGGCGCGGAGCAATCTCGCGCTGCTGACCGGGCGGGCGGTGAATACGCCGCTCGACCAAGCCTGGTTCGAGCGGACCGGAGGCTATGGCCCGGCGAGTGAACCGCGCGCCGAGGGAACATTGGCCTTTGCGGCGGCCCGAGCGGACCTGCGCATCGCGGATGCAAATGTCCGGCTGGCACGCAGCCAGCGCGTGCCTGACCTGACGGTGAGCGCGGGCGCGCGGCGCCTGTCCGCCACCGGCGACACGGCGGCGGTGTTGGGCGTGTCGGTGCCCTTGCCCTTCTTCAACAATGGGCGGGCCTTGATTTCCCAGGCACGCGCCGAACGGGACCAGGCGGATGCGCGCCAGTGGGCGGCCAAGCTCGACGCCGAGCAGGACATCGCCAATGCCCGACGCGATCGCGACAATGCCGAGGCGAGTGTCCGGGCATCAGGCCCTGCGCTGGCCGCCGCGACCGAAGCCGCTCGCATCGCGCGGCTCGGATATGGGCGGGGCAAGTTCGATCAGCTTGTGCTGCTCGAGGCCGAGCGCACTCTCGCCGAGACCCGTAACGCCGCGGTCAATGCCCTTGCCCAATATCATGATGCCGAGGCCCGATTGGCGCGCCTGATCGCGCCGGCGCCCGCAGTTTCCGGAGACAATCGATGACGAATGAGAACAAGCGCCTTCTGGGCGGCGCGGCCGGCATCGCGCTGGTCGCGGCACTGGGCGGCTATGGCATGGCCCAATGGAAATCGGGGCCCGCCGCGCCGATCGGTGCCGAGGCGCCGAAGCGGGATGCGGCCGCCGAAGCACTGCCCGACAGCGTCGCGATGACCGAGGATGCGGTCCGCCAGGCCGGTATCGCGACGGAGGCGATCAAGCGTGGCGGCCTGGGTGCCGAGATCGTGTCGCAGGCGACTGTCGCTCATGCGCCCTCGGGCGAGGCGATCGTCACCGCACGCGCAGCCGGCGCGGTCACTCGCGTGTTCAAGCGGCTTGGCGATCCCGTCCGCGCCGGCGAGGCGCTGGCGATCGTCGAAAGCCGCGACGCGGCGCAGATCGCTGCTGATCGCTCGGTCGCCAATGCCAAGGTCGTGCAGGCGCAAAAGGCGCTCGCTCGCGAGCAATATCTCTACAAGGAGCGTGTCTCGGCCAGGGTGGAGCTCGAACAGGCCCAGGCCGAAGCGGCGACCGCGGCGGCCGAGGCGCGCCGCGCCCAGGTGGCGGCCGGTGCGGCGAATGTCACCCGCGACGGCCGCGGCGTGATCGTTGCCAGCCCGATCTCGGGCAAGATCACCGCCGAGGCGGTGTCGCTGGGCGCGTTCGTCCAGCCCGAGACCGAACTCTACCGCGTCGCCGATCCGAGCAAGATCCAGATCGAGGCCGCGATCGCGCCCGCCGACGCCACCCGCGTGACGCCCGGCGACCGCGCGATCGTCGAGCTGCCCGATGGCCGTACCGTCGAGGCGAGGGTTCGCGCGGTCACCCCGACGCTGACCGGGGAGTCGCGCTCGGCGACTGCGGTGCTCGACGTGCCCGCCGGGCTGCAGCCGGGCCTTGCGGTACGGGTACGCCTGCTGCCCGCCAGGGGCGACTTCACCAAATCGATCGTCGTGCCGGAGGATGCGGTCCAGTCGCTCGAAGGTCGCGATGTCGTCTTCATCCGCACTGCCCGGGGCTTCCGCGCCGTCGGCGTTCGGCTCGGCCAGCGCAGCGCCGGCCGGGTCGAGATCGTCTCGGGCCTCCAGGCCGGTCAGGCCATCGCCACCCGCAACGCATTCCTGCTCAAGGCCGAACTCGGCAAGGGCGTGGGCGAGGAGGAATAAGCGATGATCGCAAATATCATGGCGCTTTCCGTGCGAGCACGGTGGGCGATCCTCTTCATATTCCTGGCAATCGCGGGCGTCGGAGTCTGGCAGCTTACCAAGCTGCCGATCGATGCGGTGCCCGACATCACCAACAAGCAGGTCCAGATCAACACCGTCGACCGCGGGCTTTCGCCCGTCGAGATGGAGAAGCTCGTCACCTATCCGATCGAGACGGCGCTTGCCGGCATTCCCGGCCTTGAAACTACGCGATCACTGTCGCGGAACGGCTTCAGCCAGGTGACCGCGATCTTCTCGGATTCGACCGATCTCTATTTCGCCCGCCAGCAGGTCGGCGAGCGGCTCACCCAGGCAAAGGAAAGCCTGCCCCAAGGTGTCCAGCCGCAGATCGGACCCGTGACCACGGGCCTTGGCGAGGTCGTCATGTACACGGTCGGCTATGCCAATCCGGGCGGCAAGGGCGCGCCCAAGGCCGACGGACACGCCGGCTGGCAGTCCGACGGCAGCTATCTCACGCCCGAGGGTGAGCGGCTGACCGATGCGGTAGCCAAGGCCGGCTATCTGCGCACGGTGCAGGATTGGATCATCCGGCCGCAGCTTCGCACGGTAGCCGGGGTCGCCGGCGTCGACTCGATCGGCGGCTATGCCAAGACCTTCGTGGTCGAGCCGGATCCGGTCAAGCTCTCCAATTACGGCATCTCGTACAGCGAGCTGGGCGAGGCGCTGGAGAACGCCAATCTCGCGGTCGGCGCCAATTTCTTCAACCGCGGCGGGGAAGCCTATCTCGTCCGTGCCGATGCCCGCATCCGCTCGGTCGAGGAGATCCGCAACGCAGTGGCGGCGACGCGCGGCGGCGTGCCGATCACGGTCGGCCAGATCGCCAATGTGAAGGTCGGCGGCGATCTGCGTACCGGTGCCGCCAGCATGAACGGCGAGGAAGCGGTGGTCGGCACCGCGCTGATGCTGATCGGCGAGAACAGCCGCATCGTCGCCAAGGCGGTCGGCGACAAGCTCGATCAGGTCGCGAAGACCCTGCCGCCCGGCGTCAAGGTGCAGGTGGTGCTCGACCGCGCCAAGCTGGTCAACGCCACCGTGTCGACGGTCGAACGCAACTTGACCGAAGGCGCGATCCTCGTCGCGGCGGCACTGTTCCTGCTGCTCGGCAACTGGCGTGCAGCGATCATCGCGGTGCTCGTCATTCCCTTCTCGTTCCTCATGATGGCAATGGGCATGAACGCGTTCCGGGTGCCCGGAAACCTGATGAGCCTCGGCGCGCTCGACTTCGGCCTGATCGTCGACGGTGCCGTGATCATCATCGAAAACTGCCTGGCGCGCCTCGCGCACCGCCAGGAGCATGAAGGCCGGCTGCTTTCCTTGCGCGAGCGGCTGGAAGAGACGATGCGGGCGAGCCAGGAGATGATCCGCCCGACCGTGTTCGGCCAGGCGATCATCCTGCTCGCCTTCGCGCCGCTGCTGATGTTCACCGGCGTCGAGGGCAAGACCTTCTCGCCGATGGCGATCACCATCATGCTCGCGCTGGTCGCAGCCTTCATCCTCGCGATCACCCTGGTGCCGGCCCTGGTCGCACTGCTGATTCGTGGGCGCGTCGCCGAGAAGGAAGTCTGGCTGATCCGCAAGTCGAAGGAGCGGTATCTGCCGCTGCTCGACAAGGCGATCGCACGGCCATGGCCGTTCATCATCGGCGGCCTGGCCTTCTTCCTCGCCGCGGTGCCCGCCTTCGGCCTGCTGGGCTCGGAGTTCATCCCGCAGCTCGACGAGAAGAACGTGGCGCTCGCTTCTACCCGCGTACCCTCGGTCAGCCTCGACCAGTCGCTGGCGATGCAGCGCAAGGTCGAGGAAGCCGTGCGCAAGCTGCCCGAGGTAGAACTGATGTTCTCCAAGACCGGCACGGCAGAGGTCGCCACCGACCCGATGCCGCCCAACGTCTCGGACGCGTTCGTCATCCTGAAGCCGCAGGAGCAATGGCCCGCCGGCGTGACCACCAAGGAGCAGGTGCTCGCCCGGATCGAGAAGGCGGCGGGCAGCCAGCTCGGCAATCTCTATGAGCTGAGCCAGCCGATCCAGCTGCGCTTCAACGAGCTGATCGCCGGCGTTCGCGGCGATGTCGCGATCAAGCTCTATGGCGACGATCTCGACAAGATGTCGGCCTCGGCCAACGAGATCGTCCGCGTGCTCCAGGGCATTCGGGGCGCGGCGAGCGTCAAGGCAGACCAGACGGGCGGCGCGCCGACCCTCGACATACGCTTCGATCGCGCCGCGATCGCGCGCTACGGCCTGACCTTGAAGGAAGTCGCGGACACCGTCTCCGCGGCGATGGGCGGGCGCGAGTCCGGCCTGCTCTTCGAGGGCGATCGCCGCTTCGAAGTGGCGGTGCGCGTGCCGGCGACGACACGCGCCAATCTCGACGAGGTGCTGGCGCTTCCTGTCCTGCTGCCGCAGCAGGACGGTCGGGCGCGGCGGTCGATCCCGCTCAGTCAGGTCGCCCAGATCCGCTTCGCTGACGGGCTCAACCAGATCACGCGGGAAAATGGCAAGCGCCGCGTCGTGATCCAGATGAACCTGCGCGACCGCGATGCCGGCTCGTTCGTCGACGAGGCAATGGCCAAGGTCGGACAGGTCGAGCTCCCGGCCGGCTATTATCTGGAGTGGGGCGGCCAGTTCCAGAATCTCCAGGCGGCCGCACAGCGCTTGTCGATCGTGGTGCCGATCTGCTTCGCGATCATCTTCGGGCTGCTCTACATGGCGCTGGGTGGCCTTGGGCGCGCAGCGGCGGTGTTCCTGGCGGTCCCGCTGGGGCTTGCCGGCGGTGTGTTCACGCTCGCCATGACGGGTATCGCCTTCTCGGTCTCGGCTGCCGTTGGCTTTATCTGCCTGGCCGGCGTGGCGGTGCTCAACGGGCTCGTCGTGATGACGGCGATCCGCGAGCGGCTCGAGGCGGGACTCGCGCTGGCGCAAGCCATCCGCGAAGGCATGGCCGAGAAGATGCGCGCGGTCGTGATGACCGGGTTCGTCCCCGCTATCGGCTTCGTACCGATGGCGCTCGCCCATGGCACCGGCGCCGAGGTCCAGAAGCCGCTCGCCACCACCGTCATCGGCGGCCTGATCGCCGCAACCATCCTCACGCTGCTGGTCCTTCCGGCCATTGCCAGGGTCGTCCTCGGCATGACCGAAGGCCGCAGGGCGAAGCGTGAGAGCGAGCAGGGGCAGGGCGGCGACGCCGCGCCGCAGCCCCAAGCCTGAGGAGAGACGAGATGTCAGACGTCAAATTGCTCCGCATCTACACCGACGAGGCGGCCTTTCACGGGGATCGCAAGGCCTTCGAGGAAGTGGCCAGCCGGGCGCGTGACGCCCGGCTGGCTGGAGCGACCGTGCTGCAGGCGCTGATCGGCTTCGGGCGCTCGGCGCACCTGCACCGGCCGCATGTGCTCGAGGAGGATCGGTCGCTCGTGATCGAGATTGTCGATCGCGAGGACCGGTTGCGCGGGTTCGTCTCCAGCATCGCCGATATTGGCGGGATCGGGCTGATCACGCTCGAGCCCGTCGAAGTGCTGCTCGGCATGCCGGCGACCGCCGACTGACCGGCCCGGGTCGCGGCGCGGCTCCGAACCGCGCGGCGACCTGGCCTTTCCTCCCGGAAGCGAGACCGAGATGAAGAACACAGGAACGATCGTTGCCCTCGCATTGCTGGTCGCCGCCTGCTCGCCGCAGGGCGAGACGCACAACTCTCACGAGACACACGATCCGAAGGGGCATGCCGCAGAGAGCCCGTTTGCCCGGGCACCCGATAAAGCCGGCGGCGGCGTGCACGATACCATGAACATGATTTCCGCCGGCGACGCGGACAATGATTTCCTGCGCGCGATGATCCCGCACCACCAGCGCGCGGTCGCCATGGCCCGTACGGAACTCGAATACGGCCGGGATCCTCAGGTACGCGCCCTTGCCGAGAAGGTCATCGCCACCCGGGAAGCGGAGATGGTTCAGATGCGGGCATGGCTCGCGGCGCGAGGCGCCTCGATGGACAAACCCGCCAAGGCCGGTGCCAAATGACGCGCCGCTATTTCCATAGCGCCAGGGAAATCCTCTGATGGGCGCCTTGGCCTATACGCTGATTCCGGTCGCCGCGGTCCTGCTCGGATCGATCATGGCCATTCTCCGGCGGCCGGGCGAGGCGCTGGTCAGCGCGATGCAGCATCTTGCGGCCGGCGTGGTATTCGCGGCTGCCGCCACCGAGATCCTGCCTCCGGTGCTGCATCGGGCATCGCCGATGGCGACGCTTGTCGGGGGCGGTCTCGGCGTCATGGTCATGCTCGGCCTCAAGCGGATCGAAGAGCGCTTCGCCGGCAAGCTGGCGCTCGTCGCGACGGTGGGCCTCGATATTCTCGTCGATGGCCTGGTCCTCGGGCTGGCGTTCCTCGCCGGCGCCAAGGCCGGTCTGTTGCTGACGATCGCGTTGACGCTCGAAGTCCTGTTTCTCGGTCTGTCGGTGACCACCGAACTGGCGGAAGAGACGCGCTCGAAGCCGCGGGCGATCGCGATCGTCGCCCTGCTCGCGCTGATGCTGCCTCTCGGCGCGCTCGCCGCGGTTCCCCTCGCCACGCTCCCGCCTGTGGTGATTGCCGGCTTCCTGAGCTTCGGCCTGATGGCGCTGCTCTATCTCGTCACCGAGGAACTCCTTGTGGAGGCGCATGCGCGGCGGGACACGCCGCTCATCTCCGCCATGTTCTTCATCGGCTTCCTCGTCCTGCTCCTGATCGAGGAGGCGCTGGGATGACGGCTCGTTTCGCATTCCAGTCCCCGCTCCCGACCACTCCCATTCTTGCAAGGGAAATGCTCTGATGCGCGCTACGCTACGTCTCGATATTCCGGTCGTGCTGCCCGAAGTTCCCGATGCGGCGGATGCCTGCGTCGCCCGACTGATCGCCAGCCTTGAAGGCCGGGACGGCATCGCCGAGGCGCATGTCGTCCCACCGCAGGATGGCCGCGAGGCGCAGCTCTGCGTCCACTACGATCCCAACACCTTCTCGCTCGCGCGGATCAGCGATCTGGTGAAGGGGGCGGGCGCGAGGATCACCGGACAGTTCGGGCATCTCCTCTGGGAGGTGGATGGTATCGGCCATGAACGCCGCGCACGCAGCGTCACCGAACAGCTCGAGCGGGTCGGCGGCGTGCTCGAGGCCGAAGCCAGTTCGGCCGGGCTGGTGCGGATCGAGTTCGACCGCAATCGGACCTCGGCCGAGGCGCTGCAGGAATATCTGAATCGGCTCGGCGTCGGGCACCGGGAGCCGGCAAGGCCGGCCCCTTCAAAGAAGCACGATCATCGGGGCGGCCAGGATCATGTGCACGCCGAAGGCGAGGCGCATGACCACGGCCATGCACATGGCGGCATTTTCGGCCCCAATACCGAGCTGGTCTTCGCGCTCGCCTGTGGTGCCCTGCTCGGCATCGGCTTTGCGATCGAGAAGCTGATTGCCGCACCGGCCTGGCTGCCCGTCGCGCTGTTCTTCGGCGCCTATTACTGCGGCGGCTTCTTTACGTTGCGCGAGGCGATCGGCAATCTGAAGCGCAAGCGCTTCGAGATCGACACGCTGATGCTGGTCGCCGCCGCGGGCGCCGCGGCGCTCGGCGCCTGGGCGGAAGGCGCGCTGCTCCTCTTCCTGTTCAGCCTTGGCCATGCCCTTGAGCATTATGCCATGGGCCGCGCCAAACGGGCGATCGAAGCGCTGGCCGAGCTTGCGCCCGAGACCGCGCTGGTTTCACGCGACGGCAAGCTCCAGGGACTGCCGGTCGAGGCGCTCCTTGTCGGCGACGTCGTCACGGTGAGACCCGACGAGCGGATCGCCGCTGACGGTTTCGTCCTCAAGGGCACGACCAGCGTCAACCAGGCGCCGGTAACCGGCGAGAGCATGCCGGTCGACAAAAGGCCGGTGATGGACGAGGCACAGGCGCGCGCCAATCCGGACAGGCTCGAGGCAGCCTATCGCGTGTTCGCCGGCACGATCAACGGCGGCGGGCTGATCGAGATCGAAGTCACTCGCAAGTCGACCGACAGCGCGCTCGCCAAGGTGGTCAAGCTGGTCAGCGAGGCCGAAACCCAGAAGTCGCCGACCCAGCGCTTCACCGATCGGTTCGAGCGGATCTTCGTGTCCGCCGTTCTTGGGTTGGCCGTGCTGCTGCTGTTCGCCTGGGTGGTGATCGACGAGCCGTTTCGCGACAGCTTCTACCGCGCCATGGCGGTGCTGGTCGCCGCCAGCCCCTGCGCTCTGGCGATCGCGACGCCGAGCGCAGTCCTGTCGGGCGTGGCGCGGGCTGCGCGTGGCGGCGTGCTGATCAAGGGCGGCGGGCCGCTCGAGAATCTCGGCTCACTGACTGCGATTGCTTTCGACAAGACCGGCACGCTTACCGAGGGGCGTCCCCGGATCACCGATGTCGTGCCGGCCGACGGCGTCGATGGGCAAGCCCTGCTCGCGATCGCGGTGGCGGTCGAGAAGCTCAGCGACCATCCGCTCGCCCGGGCGATCGCGCGCGACGGCGCGGAGCGCCTCGGCGAACGAGCGTTGCCGGTCGCGAGCGACCTCGCAAGCCTGACCGGGCGCGGCGTCACCGCCACAATCGATGGCGAGCGCGTGACGATCGGCAAGGCCGAGATGTTCGGCGCGGACGGGATCGCGCCGCTGTCGGGCGCCATGGCGAAGGCGATCGAGAAATTGCGGGCCGAAGGCCGCACGACGATGGTGGTGCGCCAGGGCGAGCGCGATCTCGGCGCGATCGGCCTGATGGATACCCCGCGCAAGGCTGCGAAGGACGCGCTCGCCCGGCTGCGCGCGCTCGGCATGACTCGGATGATCATGATCTCGGGTGACAACCAAAGGGTTGCGGAGACCATCGCCGACGAAGTCGGCATCGATGAAGCCTGGGGCGACCTGATGCCCGACGACAAGGTCGGCGCGATCCGCAAGCTGCGGAACCAGGGCAGCGTCGCGATGGTCGGCGACGGGGTCAATGATGCCCCCGCCATGGCCAACGCAACAGTCGGCATCGCGATGGGTGCCGCGGGCTCGGACGTTGCGCTCGAGACTGCCGACGTGGCGCTGATGGCCGACGATCTCGCGCATCTGCCCTTCGCGGTGGGCTTGAGCCGGGGGACCCGCCGGATCATCCGACAGAACCTGTTCGTGAGCCTGGGTGTGGTGGCGCTGCTGGTGCCGGCGACGATCCTCGGCCTCGGTATCGGCCCCGCGGTCGCCGCACATGAAGGGTCGACCTTGCTGGTCGTGTTCAACGCGCTGCGCCTGCTTGCCTATCGGGAGCAGGAATGATGGTGGAAGCGGAACGCGAGATCTCGCTCGGAGCATCGCCGGCGTCGGTCTGGCAACTGCTGATGGACTTCGACAACTATGCCGCCTGGCATCCCTTTGTCCGGTTGAAGGGCGAACCCGGCTTGGGCGAGATCGCCTATACGTATTCGTCCTCGCTCGCGCGCGTCCGCATTCTACTGGCGCCGGCGACGATTACCCGGCTCGATCCCGAGCGCTGCTTCGAATGGCGCAGCGGCGTCCGGCGGATCTTCCTGACGATCGAGTCCTATACGCTCGAACCCAGAGGTGCCGGAACGTTGCTGATCCACCGGCTCGAATATCGCGGCGCGCTCTCAGCGCTGTTGCATGGGCGGCTGGCGCGCAAGGCGAACGCCATGGTTATGCGCACAAGCCAGTCGCTTGCCGCCTATCTCGCCCGGCATCGGCTGAAGGCGTGGGCGCGACCTGGCAAAGCCGGGCCGGGCAAGCCTGCCAGCGGCAAGCGGAGGCGGAGATGAGCGGCCGCGCGAAGGGTAGTCCGGGTTGAAGCGGAGAAGGGAGCGCCCGGCGCGCCCCGATCACCGCGCCAACAGCCTTCCCGCGAAGCGGCTCATATCGCCATGCCGACCGGTTGACCCCGATCAGCCTGCTGGCACGAGGCTCGGAGAAGCCGTGACCGGCCATCAGCCTCTCCATCGCAGCGTAGCGATCCACAGACCGGGTCAGTTTTCTCCCAGCAAATCCTTCAGTGCCGACACGTCCAGCATCGACTCCGCCAGAAGTTTCTTCAGCCGACGGTTCTCATCCTTCAGCGTGCGTAGCCGCGCCGCCTCCGGCACCCTCATCCCGCGATACTTCGACTTCCAGTTGTAGAACGTCGCATCGCTGATCCCATGCTTGCGGCACAGGTGGGCGGCCTTCAGGCGAGCTTAATGCTCGCGCAGCACGGCTATGATTTGATCCTCGGTGAATCGGCTTCGCCGCATCACTCGTCTCCATCTGACGAGCTAACTTACCAATAGCATGATTTCTGGGGAGTACGTCCGAATATGCAAAAGTGTGTACGATGCCGACCCTGTTCAACGCCTTAGTGGATGCGGTTCGGCCCTCGGCCGACCAAACAGTCGCATGCTGGTCCGTCAAAATTCGAACCGGACGGCCGTGGCCTGGAGCACATTATGTGCTCTAGAAGGCGTCACCGTTTCCCGGCGGCCGATGCTCGACGTGCGTGAGACGATCCGCGCGAAGCCTCCCGGCTCAGGGGCGACTCTTCCTTTGTCCTGAATATGATGAACATTGCGGACGCGATAAAAATCTCGGTTCCGCAGGAACTTCAAGCATCTCTCTAGGTTTGCTTGAATAGGGGCGTTCTTCCCTACAGCATATGTGAACAAAACCGATACGAAGCGGAGGTTGCTGATGACCCGCGTTGTTTCGTGCCGTGTAGCTCTGTTGGGCAGCAGTACACTTGCTCTTCGAGATCAGGCACGAAGCGGGCGAAGGCAGGCGGCCGCGCTGCTTGGCGCGGCGATACTCCTGGCGACCGCGGTACCGGCTTTCGCACAAAGCGCTCCGCCCCTGCCGAGCGGCGGCGTGTTCACTGCGGGGAGCGGCACGATCCAACCCGGTCCGTCGACGATGACGATCACTCAGAGCTCGGATCGCGGGGTGATCGACTGGCATGATTTCTCGATCGCTGCCGATCATCAGGTCTCGATCCTCAACGGCAGCGGCGCCACGCTCAACCGGGTGAATGGCGGCACGTTGTCGCGGATCGACGGCATGCTGACCGCGACGGGATCGGTCTATCTGATGAACCCGCATGGCGTGGTCGTCGGCCCAGGCGGGCAGGTAATCACCGGCGGCAGCTTCATCGCCTCGACCCGGGCGATCGACGGCGATGTGTTCATGGCCGGCGGCGCGCTGACGGCGAAGGGCAGTTCCGACGGCGCGATCGTCAATGCCGGATCGATCGTCTCAAGGACTGGTAGCGTGGTGATGATCGCTCGCGCGGTGGAGAATAGCGGCTCCATCGTGGCCGGGCAGGGCCATGTAACGCTGGCGGCCGCCGACGAGGTGCTGCTCGCCGCCACCGATGGCAAGTCGGACGGCATCTATGTCTCCATCGCCGGCGGGCGTGGCGACGTGACCCAAACCGGCCGGATCGAAGCCGCTTCGGTCGCGCTGCGCGCGGTGAACGGCAACATCTTCGCGCTCGCCGGCAATCGCGACGGACTGATCCAGGCCACCGGATCCGCGACGATCGATGGTCAACTCTGGCTCACCGCGCCGCAGGGCAAGGTGGAAGTATCCGGCACGCTCAAGGCAGTGAACGCCGATGGCAGCGGCGGGCGGATCGGCGTCAACGGCCATGAAATAATCCTGGCGGGAACCGCCAACCTGTCCGCGGTGGGCACGCGTGGAGGACAGGTGCTGGTCGGCACGTCCGGCTATGGCACCGGCGAGGGGCTGGCCTACAGCACTGCGATCGCGGATGGCGCGCGGATCAGCACCGGCGGCCCGGGCGGGGGCGGGCTGATCGAGACGTCGGGGCATCGCTTCGATCTCGGCGCGGCCACGATCCTGCCGGGCGCCGGCGGCACCTGGCTGATCGATCCGGATGACCTGGTGATCGATGCCGCCGCAGCGACCGGGATCGTGACCTCGCTCAATGCGGGCGGCTCTACGGTCATGGTGCAAACCACCGCCGGCGGGACCGGCGGGGTGGGCGATATCACCGTCGCTTCGCCGATCGTCTGGACCCAGCCGACAGGCAACCTCACCATCGATGCCTATCGAAATATCGCGATCAATGCCGCGATCACCGGACCGGGAGACATCACGCTCAACGCGCGGGGCGCGCTAAGCGTGGGCGCGGCCGTTTCGGGTCGAGCAGTGCTTGCGCAGATCGCTGGCGCAGTGACGATCAACGCCGGGGGATCGCTGAGCGGCACTGGCAATGTCGACATTGTGGGCGCCAGCTTCACCAATCTGGCTGGGGCAGGCGCTGTTAGCTCGAGCGGCGGCACCTGGTCCATCGTGAGCGACGATGCCGCCAATTCGAGCGACGGCGGCCTGACGCCGGATTACTATCTCTACGACTATCTCAACGCCACCGGCGCGCCGACGACTGGCAACAGCCGCAAATATCGTGAGGCGCCCAGCGTCAGTTTCACGCTCGGCGCAGTCACCAAGACCTATGACGGCACGCCCGACATCGTGCTGGGCGCGAGCAACGTGAACCTGACCGGGTTGGTCAATGGCGACGATTTCACGCTCGACGGGGTCTACGCCTCGAAGAATGCCGGCAACGGGATCGAAGTGACTGCCAGCAACTTCCTGGCGAACCGCGGCGGCGTCCCGGTCTATGGCTATAGCGTCACCACGCCCATGGTCACCGCGGCGGTGGGCACCATCGACCGCGCGGCACTGACCGCCGGGATCATCGGCACACCGACCAAGACCTATAACGCGACCACGGCCGTCGCGCTCACATCGGCGAATTTCCAACTGACCGGCGTGGTCTCGGGTGAAAGCATCACGATCACCGGCGCGGCGAGCGCGGCCTATGACAGTGCCGGTGCCGGTTCCCGCACGGTCAACGCCACATTGCAGGCACCGAATTTCTCTGCGGGCAGCGGCACGCTGCTCACCAACTATATCCTGCCCACCACCGCAACCGGAGCGGGACTGATCAATGCGGCCAAGATCCTGATCAGCGGTGTGACCGCCAACGACAAGATCTATGACGGCAACACGACCGCTCTGCTCAATACTGCCCGCGCGACAATTTTCGGCGTGGTGCCCGGCGATACGGTGACACTCGATGCGGCCGGTGCCACCGGCGTGTTCGCGACGAAGAATGTCGGCAATGCGATTGCAGTCACGGGCACCGGCTTCGTGCTGAGCGGGGCGAGTGCGGGCAATTACGTCATCAGCCAGCCGACTGGCCTTGCCGCCAACATCACCCCGCGCGATATCCTGGTCACTGGCCTGGTCGCCAACGACAAGGTGTATGACGGCACGCGCTTCGCCTCAGTCAACGCCGATGGCCTGGTCATCAGCGGTATCGTCGTCGGAGACGACGTAATCCCGGTTGCCGGCACCGGTGCGCAGATCGCCTTTGCGCAAAAGGACGTAGGCAATGCGATCGGCGTCACCATCTCGGGCATCGGGCTGGGCGGCGTCGATGGCGGCAACTACAACCTCAACTTCGCCTCGAACCTGGCCGCCAATATCACGCCGCGGCCGCTGACGATCAGCGGCAACGCCATGCTGACCAAGGTCTATGATGGCACGACCAACGCCGTGGTCGATTCCTCGCAAGTCGGGCTCGGCAACCTTGTTGCTGGAGAGTCGATCTTCATCACCCAGGCATCGGGGGTGAATTATGCCTCGAAGAATGTCGGCATCTGGAACGTCGATGTCGCGCTGAATCCGTCCGATTACCAGGCCGGGCCGAACACGTTGCTTTCCAACTATATCCTGCCGACGCTTGGCACGATCCAGGGCGAAATCACGCCGGCGCCGCTGCATATCACGATCATCGGTAACCCGACCAAGACCTATGACGGCAACAACAGCGCTTCGCTGGGCCCGTCCAATTATCAGGTGGACGGCTTCATCACCGGCGAGGGCGCAGCGGTCAACCAGCCGAACGGCACCTATGCCTCTTCGGATGCCGGTGTGTGGACAGTCACTTCGGTGCTGAACGGCGGCAATTTCGATCCCTTCGCGGGCACGCTGATGTCGAACTACTATATTCCCGCGACGGCCACCGGCCTGGGGACGATCGTCCGGCGCAACCTTGGGCCGGGCGTGATCTATGTCGACATCACCGGCAATCCCACCAAGATCTATGACGGCAACAACATCGCGACGCTTGTGCCCGGCGACTATACGCTGGGCGGGTTCATCGCGGGTGAGGGGGCCATCATCACCCAGACGGTGGGCCAATATGGCGGCATCGATGCCGGCCCCCAGGCCGTGACGGTGCAGCTTGCCCCGGGCGACTTCAATCCCTCCCCTGGCACCAACCTCAACAACTACACGCTGCCCACGGTGGCGACCGGCATCGGCACGATCCTGAAGGCGCCGCTGAGCATCGCGATCACGGGCAATCCCACCCGTGTCTATAACGGTCAGACGCGCATCGGTCTCACCAATGACGTGTTCACCATCACCGGCGTGGTGGCGGGCGAGAGCGTCACGGTGACGCCCGGCAATATCGGCAATTTCGACAGCGACGATGCCGGCAACCGCACGCTCACCGTCAATTTCCCGAGCCAGGCCAATTTCATCGCCGGCGCGAACACCTTGCTCACCAACTACACGCTGCCCACGGTGGCGACCGGACCCGGCACGATCACGCCGGCACCGCTCAACGTCCTAAACGTTTCAGCGCTGAACAAGGTCTATGATCGGACGACCGCTGCCCAGCTGACGGGGGCCGCGAGCCTGTTCGGTGTCATCTCGGGTGACGATGTCGTGTTGAGCTCGGTGGGCTCGACCGGGACCTTCGCCACAGCGAATGTCGGCAACGGGATCGCTGTGACGGTGGCAGGTTACACGATTTCAGGTGCAGATGCCGCCAATTACCAGCTCTTCCAGCCGAGCGGAATCACCGCCAACATCACTCGGCGCGGGCTGACGATCGCAGGGCTGATCGCCAACGACAAACTCTATGACGGCAACACGACCGCTACGCTGGGCGGATCGCCCGTGCTCGTCGGCGTGCTGGGCGGCGACACGGTGATGCTCGATGGCGCCGCATCGACCGGCAGCTTCCTCCAGTCCAATGTCGGTGCTGATCTGCGGGTGAATATTGGTGGCTTCACCATCGCCGGCGCCCAGGCCGGCAATTATTCGCTCAGCCAGCCGACCGGGCTGACCGCCGACATCAATCCTGTGACGCTGATCGGTACGATCACCGGCAACCCGACCAAGACCTATGATGGCACGAGGAGCGTGTCGCTGGGTGCCGGTAATTATTCGCTGACCGGCTTCATCGCAGGCGAAGGTGGATCGATCGCCCAGTCCGCCGGTGCTGCCTATGACAGCGCCGATGCCGGTGGGCGCACGGTGACCGCAACGCTGGTGGTTTCCGATTTCGTCGCCAATGCCGGTACGCTGCTCAGCAACTACATCCTGCCCGGCACGATCTCCGGTGCGGGCACGATCAACCAGGCGATCCTGACCGCCGTGATCGTGGGCAACCCGACCAAGGTGTATGACGCGACCACTGTGGCGACACTGGGTGCCTCCAACTACGAGTTGGACGGCTTCGTCGCGGGCGAGGGCGCGACCGTCAATCAGACCGTGGGTGCCTATGGCGAGAAGAATGTCGGCACCCGCGGTGTCACCGCCACGCTTGGCGCGGGCGATTTCACCGCGAACAGCGGCACGCTGCTCTCCAACTATTTGCTGCCGGTCAGCGCGGCGGGCACCGGCACGATCACCCGGGCCCAGCTGCAGGTGATCGGCATTCTAGCCAACGACAAAGTCTATGACGGTGCAACCGTCGCGACGCTGAACAGCGCGGGCGGCGGCCTGTCGGGTCTTCTCGGCAGCGATGTCGTCACGCTGGTTTCGGGCGGTGCCAGCGGCACCTTCGCGACCAAGAATGTCGGCACCAACATCGCCGTTACCGCAACCGGCTACGGCATCACCGGTATCGATGCGCTGAACTACACGCTGCTGCAGCCGACCGGGCTGGCCGCGAATATCACCGAGGCGACGATCTCGCTCGCGTCGGTCATCAAGGTCTATGATGCGACTACCGGCCTGCCGACCGCAAACAGCGCCTATACGCTGAGCGGCGTCGTCGCCGGCGACACAGTGTTCGTCAACGCCGCGGGGATCACCGGCAATTATGCCGACAAGAATGTAGGCACCGGCAAGGGCGTCACCGTGTCGGGCGTCGCGATCGGCGGTGCGGACGCAGCGAACTATACGATCGCGACAACGGCCACGAACCAGAATATCGGCATCATCACCCCGGCGCGGCTCGATGTCGTCGGCGCTGTGGCGCAGCGCAAGACCTATGATCGCACCACCACGGCGCAGATCGACAACACCAATACCGCGCTCGCCACCGTCTATGCGGGCGACCTGGTGACTCTCAACCTGACGAGCACCGGCAATTTCAACAACGCCAATGCCGGCACCAACAAGCCTGTCAGCGCCACCGGATACAGCATTTCGGGCGCGGACGCCGGAAACTATCAACTGTTCCAGCCGGTCGGTCTCAGCGCGACGATCGATCCCAGACAGGTCTTCCTGATCGCGGTGCGCCGCGACTATACCGGCGATGTCACTCTGCCCACCGATGCCTCCGGCTATCTGTTCGACGGCGTGATCGCGGGCGACACGGTATCAGCTAATCTGGCGGGCATCGGCGGCGCCTATGCCGACAAGAATGTCGCTGGCTCGCTTTCGGGCACCACGGTGAACAACGGCATTCCGGTCACGGTGACCGGCCTGATGCTCGGCGGTGCCAGCGCCGGCAATTATTTCGTTGACCCGACCGTCGCCAGCCAGCCGATCGGCATTATCGATCCGAAGCAGCTCATTGCCACGATCGTCAACAATCCCACCAAGACCTATGACGGCAACGACGTCGCTACGCTGGCCACGGGCAACTACCAGATCACCGGCTTCGTCGCCGGCGAAGGTGCGACGATCAACCAGACCCTGGGCACCTACGGCTCGGTCAATGCCGGCACCCGGTCGGTCACGGCGACCCTGACGGCCGGCAATTTCGACGTCGCAGGCGCTACCGCGCTCTCCAACTATATCCTGCCGACCAGCGCCACCGGCAACGGCACGATCGATCCCCGGATGCTCACTGTCTCAGGGGTGATCGCCAGTAACAAGATCTATGACGGCAACACCGTCGCCACGCTCAACAACGCGGGCGCGACGCTCAACAACGTCGTGCCGGGTGACACCGTGGTGCTAAACAGCAGCACGGCGACCGGCCAGTTCGCTACCAAAAATGTCGGCACCGGCATCATCGTGACGGCATCGGGCTACACGCTCGATGACAATTCGTTCGGCAACTACACGCTGCAGCAGCCCGCCGGTCTTTCGGCGAACATCACCCAGGCACTGCTTACCCTCACCGGCGTGACCAAGGTCTATGACGGCACCATCGCGCTGCCGGGTACGGCGGTCGCGTATACGCTGAGCGGCATAGTGCCGGGCGATACCGTGACGATCGATACCGCGGCGGCGGTAGCGAGTGGCAGCTATGGCGACAAGAACGTCAACACTGCCATCCTTGTATCGATCGGCAATCTGCAGCTCACCGGCGCGGACTCGGGCAACTACTCGATCGCGCCGTCGATCACGAACCTGGGGATCGGCACGATCACCCGCGCGCCGCTGACCGCGGCGATCATCGGCACGCCGACGCGAACCTATGACGGCACGACGGGGGCCGCACTGCTTTCGTCCAACTATCAACTGACCGGGTTCGTCGCAGGTGAAAGCGGAACCGTGAGCCAGACGGTGGGCAGCTACAACTCCCCCGATGTTCTTACCGCCGCCACGGTTACCGCCAATATCAACGGCTTCATCGTCGCGGGCACCGGCACCGACCTGAACAATTATGACCTGCCGACCAGCGCGAGCGGCGCGGGCATGATCAATCCCGCAGCGCTGACGATCGCGATCATCGGCAGCCCGACCAAGATCTATGACGGTAACACTGCCGCGGCACTTGCCGGCGCCAACTATCAGCTGACCGGCTTCTTCCTGTCGGAAGGGGCGACGGTCACGCAAACGGCGGGCAGCTATGACGGTGCCAACGCGGGCGGGCACACGGTGACGACGACCCTCGCTGCGGGCGACTTCACCGCCAATGCGGGCACGCTGCTTTCCAACTATGTGCTGCCGACCAGCGCGAGCGGTGCGGGCCAGATCGACCAGCGGGCTCTCACCGCGGCAGTGATCGGCACGCCGACCAAGACCTATGACGGCAACACGATCGCCACGCTGCTCTCGTCCAACTATCAGCTTACCGGCTTCGTCACCGGCGAAGGCGCAACGATCACCCGGACCGGCGGCACCTATGCCGCTGCCAACGCCGGCAACCAGCTGGTCACCGTGTCGCTCGCCGCCGGAGACTTCGCCGCCAATCCGGGCACGCTGCTTTCCAACTATGTACTGCCCGGGGTTGCGACCGGGCCGGGGCTGATCAGCCGTGCGGTGCTCACCGCGCTGGTCATCGGCAACCCCAGCCGGGTCTATGACGGCACGGACGACGCCATCCTCGCCGGCACCAACTATCAGCTGACCGGCTTTGTCACGGGGGAGGGGGCGACTGTCACCCGGACAGCCGGCAGTTATGACTCGGTCAATGCGGGATCGCGAACGGTGGATGTGCTGCTCGCAGCGGGCGACTTCACCGCCAATGCCGGCACCGATCTCGCCAACTATGTGTTGCCGACCATGGCCACCGGCGCCGGCACGATCACCCAGGCGATGCTGACCGCTGCGATCATCAACACGCCGACCAAAATCTATGACGGCAATGCGATAGCCACGCTGACCAGCACCAATTTCGGCCTGACGGGTTTCGTCAGCGGCGAGGGCGCGGTGGTGACCCGCACCAGCGGCGCCTACAGCTCGGCCAATGCCGGATCCCGGAACGTGACGACGAATCTTCTGGCTAGCGATTTCACTGCCTCGGGCGGGACGCTGCTCAGCAACTATACCCTGCCCACCAGCGCCAGCGGCGCCGGGCTGATCAACCAGCGCGCGCTCACCGCCGCGGTGACTGGTGTTCCGGAAAAGGTCTATGACGGCACCAATCTCGCCACGCTGACTTCGGCGAACTACCAGCTCACCGGTTTCGTCGCAGGCGAGGGGGCGACGGTGACCCAGACGAGTGGCACCTATGCGTCGAGCGATGCGGGCTTCCGTCAGGTCACGGTTGGACTGGGCGCCGGAGATTTCGTCGCAAACTCGGGTACGTTGCTCAGCAACTACACTTTGCCGGTCGGCGCCAGCGGCGCCGGCCTGATCACGCGCGCGACCTTGACTGCGCTGATCATCGGCAATCCGACCAAGGTCTATGACGGTACGATCGGCATGCAGATCACCAGCGCGAACTATCAGCTGCTGGGGTTCGTGTCTGGTCAGGGTGCTACCGTCACCGAAACCACGGCGCGGTACAACATCGCCGATGCAGGCGTCCGCACGATCCTGGCCAGCCTTGGCAGCGCCGATTTCGTCGCCAATCCCGGCACGTTGCTGACCAATTATATCCTGCCGGTCAGTGCTTCCGGTATCGGCACGATCGATCGCGCAATGCTCACCGCCGCGATCGTCGGCAACCCGACCAAGGTCTATGACGGCAGCACCACCGCCACGCTGACTTCCGCCAACTACCAGCTCACGGGCTTCATCGGCAGCGAAGGCGCGACCGTCACCCAGACGGCGGGCACCTATGGCGGCGCCGACGCGGGCACCTGGACGGTGATGGCGGGTCTGTCCGCGGGGGACTTCACTGCGAACAGCGGGACACTGCTCTCCAACTATGTCCTGCCACTCAGCGCCAGCGGCACGGGAACGATCATCCAGGCCCAGATCCTGGCGGGGATCATCGGCACACCCAACAAGGTCTATGACGGGACGGATATCGCCACGCTGCTGAGCAGCAACTACCAGCTCACCGGTTTCGTCGCAGGCGAGGGGGCGACCGTGACCCGGACCATCGGCACCTATGCCTCCGCCAATGCCGGCTCGCGTGCCGTGAATGCCACGCTCACCAGCGGCGACTTCACCGCCAATGCCGGCACCAACCTGGCCAATTACATCCTGCCCACCAGCGCCACCGGCCCGGGGCTGATCAGCCAGGCAGCGCTCACCGCGATCGTGATCGGCATGCCGACCAAGGCCTATGACGGGACCACGCTCGCCACGCTCAATTCCGGCAACTACCAGCTAGGCGGCTTTGCGAGCGGCGAGGGGGCGGTAGTGAGCCAGGGCACGGGCAGCTATGCCTCGTCCAATGCCGGATCCTGGCTGGTGACCGCGCTGCTCGGCTCGGGGGACATCACCGCCAATGCGGGTACCGATCTCGCCAACTACATCCTGCCGACCAGCGCCATGGGGCCCGGAACGATCAATCGCGCAATGCTCACCGCTGCGATCATCGGCAACCCGACACGTATCTACAACGGCACCACCGCCGCCGCGCTAACCGCCGCCAATTACCAGTTGACCGGGTTCATCGCGGGCGAGGGAGCAACGATCGCTCAGGCGACGGGCAATTACGACACGCCCAACGCGGGCGCGCGCACCGTGACGGCGATCCTGGCGAGCCAGGACTTCGCGGCGAATGCGGGCACGCTGCTCGGAAACTATGTACTGCCCGTCAGCGCGAGCGGCGCCGGGCAGATCGACCGCGCCTTGCTGACAGCTGCGATCGTCAACACGCCGACCAAGACCTATGACGGCACGACGCTCGCCACGCTGACTGCCGGCAATTTCGCGCTTACCGGCTTCGTCGCCGGGGAAGGCGCAATGGTCACCCGCAATGCCGGGATCTACAGTTCCGCCAACGCCGGGGCGCGTACCGTCACTACCAGTCTGGTCGTTTCCGATTTCGCCGCGAACCAGGGCACGTTGCTGTCCAACTATATCCTGCCGGCCGGGGCGACCGGCGCGGGCCTGATCAACCGGGCCGACCTTGTGGTCACCGTCACCGGCAACCCCACCAAGCCCTTTGACGGTAACACCAGTGCCACGCTCGGCGCATGGGACTTCACCATCGGCGGCTTCGTACCGGGAGAAGGGGCGATCATCACCGAGACCCATGGCAACTATGCCAGTGCAAGGCCCGGGACTCATCAGGTGAGCGTATCCCTCGATCCCGGGGACTATTCGGCGAGCCAGGGCACTTTGCTCTCGAACTACAATCTGCCTTCGGTTGCGGTCGGCCCGGGCGAGATTACCCGGTCGGGCACTGCCTGCGCGGTCCCCTATGCCGCCGATTGCGAGCTCAACGGGCTGGCCCAACTGTTCGGCGTGCCGCGCTTCTACATCCCCTATCCCTCGGCCTACACGCCGTATTTCGCGCGGACCAACGGGCTTGCCGGCCTGCCGGGCGTGCTGCGCGAGGCGAGCGTCACTCCCATTCCGGGCGGCCTGCTGATCCGCACCGGCATGCCGACGATCAACTCGCCCGAGGCGATCCTGATGCAGGGTGAAGCGGGCAAGACCTTCACGATCCTCTTCCCGCCCGAGCAAACCCCAGCGCCGCTCGATCTTGAGGAGACCAAGCCCTGATGCGCCGCCTTGCATGCCTGTCGTTGGCCGCGCTCGCCGCCGCGACTCCCGCTGCCGCCCAGGATTTCAAGCGCGTAGTCCCGAAGCTGCCGCCGGCGCCGGCGCCGGCCGAGGTGAGGGTCCCCGATCAGGCCCCGCCGCCGGTGGACGATCAGACGGTGCTGGTGCCCGAGCTCAAGGGCGTTGTATTCGTCAACGGCACCGCGGCGGTTCAGCCTGTCGCCGACATGCCCGGCGGCCTGGCCGCACCGGATCTGCCGCTGCTTCAGACCCCCGAATTCGCTGCCCGCGTGCGATCCTATCTTGGTCGCCCGCTCACCCGCGCAGGACTGAACGCGATCGCCCAGCTGGCGCGTGACGCGTATCGCGCCGCGGAACAGCCTTTCCTGGAAGTCAGCGTGCCGCCGCAGAATGTGCAGTCGGGCGTAGTGCAGTTCGTAGTCACGCCCTACCGCGTCGGCGAGATACGCGTGACCGGCAACAAGCATTTCTCCGGCCGGCTGATTCGCGGGATGGGCGACTTGCACAGCGGTGAACAGCTCACGCTGCCGCGGCTGCGCAAGGCTCTTGACGACTATAACCAGAATCCCTTCGTCACGATCAATGCCATCGCCAGTCCGGGCGCGGAGACAGGGGTGACCGACATCAATCTCGAGGCGAAGGAGACCTTTCCGCTTCGCGTCTATGGCGGTTACGACAATCAGGGCACGGCGCTGCTGGGGCGCGACGAATGGTACGTTGGTTTCAACTGGGGGAATGTGCTCGGCACGGGGCAGATACTGTCCTACCAGTTCACCCGCAGCTTCAAGGGCCGCTATACCTCGCATTCGGTGAGCGACACCGTGCCGCTCGGCCCGGACGATCGGCTGCTGTTCTTTGGCGCCTATGCGATCCAGGATCCCGATCTCGGCCCGATCTTCAAGAGCAAGGGGCATTCGGGGCAGATCAGCGGCCGCTGGGCGCATGATTTGCCGGGCTCGACGCGCGTGAAGCATAACCTCCAGATCGGGGTGGATTACAAGCGCACCGACAACAACCTGGACTTTCTGGGTTTCCGCATCCTCGATTCCGCGGTGGAGATATTCCAGATTCCCGTCACCTATAACGGCACCTTCATTGATGGCGGCGGCCGCACCGTGGTCGACGCAAGCTGGACCTTCTCGCCGGGCGGAGTGACTGCGCACAACAAGGATGCAGCGCTCAACCTGCTCGTGCCCTATTCGGACGCGACCTATGGCTATGGCCGCATCTCGGTGACGCGCACCACTTTCCTGCCCAAGGGTGTCACTTGGATCGTGCGCGGCATGTTCCAGGGGGCGACGGGCAACCTGCCCAACAGCGAGCAGCTCGGTGGCGGCGGCATCGGAAGCGTGCGCGGCTATGATCCAAACACCGCGCTCGGCAGCGAAGGCCTGCTGCTCAGCACCGAGCTGCGCACGCCGGTCTTCCATCTGCTCGACAAGAAGATGGACGATTATCTCCAGTTCGGCGTGTTCGTGGACTATGCCAGCCTGTGGCAGCCCACGCCCTATCCCGATCTCCCGCATCGCGACGAACTGGCCAGCATCGGCTTCAACGTGAACTACGGGATCGGCCGGCATCTCGACCTGCAGCTCCAGGTCGGGCGCCAGCTGAAGCGGGCGCCGTTCGAGACCGAGAAGAAGACGCGGGCGTCGATCATCGCGACCATCGGGTTCTGAGCCGATGCCGTGCTATGCGGTGGGGCGATTGGGTTGTTGCTGCCTTTCATTGCCGCGCTGATGCTGGCGATCACCGGCATCACCTCGGTCGTGCATGCACCGGAGGCCAGCGTGACCGGCATCGAGCTGGCGATGACCCATGCTCCTGGCGACGCAGATGAAGTGCCGGCCCATGGCGGCAAGGATTATCCGCATCGCCATTCGATCTGTCACGGCCATGATCTGGCCGCGCCGATACGAGCGTTGAGGGCGCCCGGTTTCGATTGCGCCCGGCGCATCATCTACCTCATTGCCAGCGTCGCTGAGTGCGCGCGAAGTGGATACGCCGCTCCGTCCTCCTATCGCCTGACCGCTGCCGACGCGCCCTTTGTGGCGCGCCTGTTCACGTCAGGAGTTCCTTCTTGGACAATCGTCTCTTTTCAAACTTGCGCTTACAACCCGTGAAATCGATAATATATATTATGTAAATACCAATACCACATATGTCCATGTACATTGAGTACAGCCGGCCTCTCAGATCCGACAATAGCGACCGACCACAGCCAAACCTTTGAAGGAATCACTTATGATAAGCTATTGAGAAAAACTTTCCATTGGCCATCAAACTCTCGCGCCCAGGCACCAAGCGTTTCGTAAAACGTCTCTTGTCCCAATATTACATCGCTAATGCTATTCTCAAACTCGCCCTGCGTTTCTGCATTTACAAAAGCCGTTATTCGCACGCGTTGCTCATCGTCAACCTGCACGATGTGACTCCCATCATCAAATGCAGAGTCCCCATCTGGCGCCCACATTAGCGCATTGGCGTACAAGCTATCATCAATCTCCTTACTCCACTGAGCAGGAATTACACCACCCTCAAACCCTCGATTATAAATAGAGTTTGCGATATAAATCGATAGTTCTTTCGAATCAATCTTCGATGAAAAACTAAGCCTATGCTCACCCTCTTGGCTAATTCTCGATACGATCTCGTTATATGAATTGCCCATTACGCAAGCTCGCGGCTTTTTGACGCCATATTGCTTGCCTCCTACGTGGATCAGAAAATATCCTATGCCCATTTGACTCTTCTGCGCGACAAATTCGTCAACGTACGATTCTATCGCCAGCGTCTCCGGGTTTCCTACTAATATATGCATTATCAATCCCATTTTCTCTTAAGTATTTCGTTCGGGATATTTCTTAGCTGAATGGGATTATCTCCAGCAGTCGATCCATTCCAGTGCGTCTTTCCATTACTCGGGCGAGAAAATCTATGGAATACACCATCAGAATCCCTAGTCCAGCGCACGCCACTCTTGTCTGGAGCTGACTTGCTATACAATTCACGGACATTTTCCGGCTCAGGGCTCGAAGAATTCTTATGGTGTTTGGGGTTTGATTCCCTCTCAGCAGGCTTGTTACGTGGATCATTGTCATCGGGCGGCGGAGACGCAGATGCAGTACGGGCGGCAGATGCTTGGCGCCGTGCTTTAGTGGAAGGCTTTTCGGGCGGACCAATAATGTACAAGATCGCCGCACCACCCAAGGTAACAGCAGCCGTCGCCCCTGACCACACCACTGGAGCTGCCTCGGCCACCGCGATCGCGCATGGAATTATAAGCGGGCCAGCACAGGTTCCTGTCGGGTCTGTGTGATTTGTGGGATCGTTCCCGACATATGCATAGAGGTTGACCTGATCCTTGTAGCCGATGGGATCTGTCTGGAGGAAGCGTCCGAGCATGGGCGCGTAGATGCGGGCCTTGTAGTAATACATGCCCAGCTCGGGGATCCAGGCCTGGCCGGTATATTGGAACCGCCCGCCATTGGCCGCGCCCGGCACCCCATATTCGTCATAGCTGTTGACCTGCACCACCGTGCCGCTCGCATCCGCGGTCGCGATGATCGAGCCCTGGTAGTCCGAATAGAGATAGAGCGGCGCAGACACCCCGGCGCCGTCATACCGCACGACCGGGTCGTCATCGCCCGCGCCGTGGACATAGCGGCGCAGCATCGTGCCCGCGCCGTCATATTCCGCCACTAGCTCGTCACCATCGTACAGGAACCGCGTGTCGCTGCTGCCGCTATAAACCCGCTGGAGCCGCCCCAGCGGATCATACACCAGATTGGCCCCCGACGAGGTGACGACCAGCCGGTTCTCCGCGTCATAGCTATACGCGATCCCGCCGTCCGACGTCAGGTTGCCGTTCGCATCATAGCCATAGCCGTTGGCGTTGACCGACGTGTAGCGATTGAGCCCGTCCGCCACATAGGCGCGATTGCCCGGCACGAAGCCGCCATAGGCATAGGGCGCGCCATTGTCGCGATCCCTCCTGACGATCTGGCCGGCCGGATTATAGCCATAGCCGGTGTAGAGATTATGCGTGCCCGCGCTCGCCCCGAAGATCTGATACTCCCCCGCCAGCCGCCCGATCCCGTCATAGGAATAGTTCGTGTACCCCGCCCCGTGCCACAGATTGCCCCGATTACCCTCCGGACGGAACGTCGTGTCCATGATCCCGACCAGGCTGTTCACATTGGTGTGCACCAGCCGGTTGAGACCGTCATAGGCCGACGCGAACCAGGTGCCGTCCGGATGCGTCACCCGCGTCCGGTTGCCATCGGCGTCCCGCACATAGCTCAGCGTCCGGCTCACCCCGCCCATGCTCGTCGTGCTGCTGGCCAGCCGCCCGAAGCCATCATAAGCGTTGGTCACCGCATCGGCACCGCTCGCGCTGTCGAACCGCGCCGCTGTCTGCAAGCCGCGCAGATCGTAGCTGTAATAGACGCTGCGCACCATCGAGGCGGGGACGTTGGTGCAGGCATAGCCCGCCACGCATGCGGTCGGCACGATCTTCGCCGTCATCCGGTTGAGCGCGTCGAACGTGTAGCCGAACACCCGTCCGTCGCGCTTCCTCAGCGAGGTGCGGTTGCCGTTCGCGTCATAGCCATATTCCTCCCGGTCATTGGTGTTGACCGCGCCCGCAGTCGCCAGCGCATTGGCCGGGGTCGAAGGATTGTAGCCGCCCGGCGCGCTCGCCGAGGGGAATTGCCACTGCACCTGCCGGCCATGCCCGTCATAGACCAGCCGCGCCCTGTTGCCGTTCGCGTCAATGACATATTCCTGCTTGCCCGTCTGCGTGTAACTGTAGGTGACATAGGCCTGTTCAAGGCTCGTCCCCACGGCCTTGCGTACCTGCAGCAGTTGGCCGCCCAAGTCGTAAATATTCTTGGTGATGCGATCCTGGCCCTGGCTGCCTTGCGCTCCTAGTGTGCAGGCATCCGGCAACGATCCGCCAAACTGACTCGAATTCATGCGGACGGCCGTGCAGTCCAGTCGGCCGAGTATGTCATAACTATATTGCGTGACTGAATAGATCGACCCGCTACTCACGGTTTCCCTGATCTTTCGTCCGAGGCCATCGTAGAGATAGTCGACCCGCTTGCTCACACTGAAGTTAGGCCAGTCCGCAGGCGCAACGCTGGCGCTTGGCCAAGCGTTCAACTCTCCTTGCTCGACGCTCGTCAGCCGATCGGCGGAATCATACGTGTAGCGGATGCCATAATTGTGAAGTGGCCCTGCTCCATCCGGATCGGGCTGCATCTCTCCCGTCTTGCGCCCCGCAGAATCATACCGCGTATCGAAGGTGAAGGCGGGACTATCCTGGGTTTGCCCGATGTCGGGCAGAAACAGGAGGCAGCAAAGCGCCGCCTTGAGTGCAAATCGCATAGGAGCTCCGGACGGCAGCGCGTTCACAGGCACGAACCTCCGGTACCACGCGGACTGGTCTGGCTAATGATGTCGCCGCGATAGTTATGGACGTAGCAGGTTCGCAGTGTCTGCCCGTCGGCGGTAACCGCGGTGCCACGCAACATCAGGTTGTTAGCCGTTCCATCGCTGCCATAGTCATAGCTGGTGATCACCTCGTCGGCCGGGCCACCCGCGCAGCCATTGGCAACCGTCGCCGTAGTCCTGCAAACCCGCTCCTCGGTCAGCAGCCAGACCGGCTCTGTAGCCTGACTGAACCCTCCGCTTGCGTTCTTCAGCCACGGATAGCGTTGAGCATAGGCATAGCGGGTCACCGGCGAGATTCCGTTCACCGCTGGCATCGTCTTCGCTAGGATGCCGCCATGGTTCTGATCATAGGTGTAGGTAGTGACCGCGCCGCGTGCATCGGTAACGGTCAATGGCTTGTTGCAGGTCCTGGGGTTCGCGCATTCGCCCGGATAGGTAGCGTTGATCTCATAAGCCGGATCGCTCGACCCTGTCTGCGGAACGAAGCGCAATTTGGTAATGTTGTTCCGCCAGTCGCGCTGATATTCGCGCACCGTTCCATCCGGCTGGCTGTCTGACAGTATACGGAAATCCTGCCGGATATAGCTATCCAGGCCTTGCCCATAGGTACGGCCGAGCGTGTCGGTGATCCACTCGACTGCGCCGAATGCCAAATTTCCTGAAGCGCTATAGCTGGTTCCAAGAGGGCCATAGACATACATCATGCTATATGCAGTGATGCGTCCCTCCTCCATGGTTCTCCAATAAGTATAATCCCAAGTACCTCCGCCCTTCGTGACGGATGAAACGTGACGAATATTGTAGCCGTCATTATCATTTCCCGCAGCGGCATAGGTATAGCTGACTTCCGATCCTGGCACACCAGCATCTTCGACTTTCTGAATATCGGCCGATATGGGGCTGCCGGGAGCGAATGTGATCTTCCGACCCTGTGTCTGTCCCTTGCGGCGAAACATCACGCTCCGCTCGCTGTTACTGGAGACGAAATCAACATAGTCGAGCGCGGTAGTGGTGTTCGAGCACAAGGCCATCGCGCTCTCATCGCAATAGACCTGAGCCTTGTTGAAGGACAGCACGCGAGCCACCCCGCCCCAGGCCGGCTGCGTCACATCATCGGACCGATATTGGATCTCGATCGTCACGCCGCGGCTGGAACTAAACGATCGCGGGCGCATGCGGAGCGTCTGCGCAGCGGAATCGAAGGCCGTCTGGATATAAAAACGCCAGACTTCGCCGTTCGGAAATTGGATCCGATCCGGATATCGGAGCCCAGGCGAATTCAGCGGATGCACTCTGGTACCGTCCGCGGTGTAATATCCCTCGCCGCGAGCAGTGTTGCTCAAATAGATAATATTCGTCGGGCCGATGCTCGGGAGATAGGTTGAGCCATCCGAATTGGTCATTAACCAACTGTAGCCACCGCGAGTCATTCCGCCGCCTACGGGAGTACTGACTGCGTTCACCGCACCGATACTCTCTGAATAGAAGGCATTCTCCGCAAAATCAAAATTATGCGGCAAGCCAAATCTTTGAATGTCACTGAACGAAAGCGCTACGTCACCGGGTTGGGTGATATCTAGCTTCAGCTCGAGCGCAGTCAGATCTTTGCTGAAACTTAGCAACGGAATCTCGATATGTGCCTTGCCGGACACCATATCTACCCCGTTCTCGTCCAGCGTGCTGATGGCGGGCTTGATGGCGGTTAGATATTGATAGGGATTTTCTTGTGCAAGCGCCACACCGCCAGGCATAAATCCAAATATAGCAATGCTTGCAAAAAACTTCGAACCGCATTTCCTTGAGCACAGGTCGCGATTTATGAATTCTAATAGCATTACTACCCCTGAATGCATGAATATACGCTGATAAACGCCACCATTTCTCGTTGAATTGAAGAATTCTACGAGATTATCGCAGTCAATGCGCTCCCGTGACGTTGACATTGGCGCGGTTACCGGCCTTGTCGTAGCTATAATTGCTGACGATTCCGTTGTTCACGCCGCCTTCTTGCTCAACCTTCACCAACCGGCCCAGCGCGTCGTAGGTGTAGTTCGTCGTTTCGTTAGCCGGAGATGGCGCCGATGCTGTCGCGGCCAGCGCCCCAACCCCAAGCAGAATCGCCGTGGACATTGTCAAAACATGCTTGGCATGACGCATCGCTTCCCCCTTCGAAACGACCTCCCGGTATGCACTCTGATGCCGGGCGGAAACATCGCTCCAGCAACCATATCGCCCCATGCCATTTAGTCCACAGACGAAATGAACCTCCCCATCATATGTAGCTCTTGTCGGAAATGATCCGTCGTCCATCGTTCCCGCTACCGTTACCAGAAGCTTCCAACGGAAGGTGATGGTTGCCTCGTCAAAGGACAAACGAGCCTCGAATCTACCATGGCGTGATCGGTCACCGGCTGTGGTCATAAATGCTATTCTAGGCCGCCATCACTATACCCCCCGACCAGCGCCCGGGCATGCGCCGCTGCCATGCCGGGGCGCAGCCCAAGCGACAGCGCGAGCGGACAAGCCGCCGTCAGTTGCTCGCGCTGGCCACTGCGCACCACCAGCACGACCGGCCGCAGCGGTACGGCGAGAACCGGCACCGGTGCTGCGGCACCGCCGCGCGCGCCTTCGTCAGGCCGGTTAGGTATCCGTTTGTATCTACTGTGCTCGGCGCCTTCGGCGCTTGCGCTCGAGTGATTTGCAAAGTGCAGTGGCGCTTTGCAAATCACTCGAGCGCCTTGAACGAAGTGGACATGCGCCTAGTGTCTATGTCTTTGATTAAACAGGGTATGTACACGCTTTGGTATAGATAAATGTAAAATACAGACAGCTTCGAGAATGGGGCGTTACGCCCCTTTCCCCGGCCATCCGGCCCCCGGCCAAAGCCGGGGACCCTGGCGAAACGCGGTCATGCGGCGCGGAACAGCTCCGGATCGAGCGCCATCACCGTTTCGCTGCCCGCCTCGATCTTGCGACGCAGGCCGCTCGCGTCCGGAAGGAAGCGCTCGGCATAGAAGCGCGCGGTAACCAGCTTGGCCTCGTAGAAGCGGGTGTCGCCGCCGCCGGCGGCCAGCGCGGCGGCGGCTGCCCGGGCCATGCGCAGCCACATCAGCCCGAGCGCGACGGTGCCGGTAAGCTGCATATAGGGATAAGCGCCCGCGCCGACGTCATTGGGGTTCTTGAAGCCGTTCTGGGCGAGCCACATCGTCGCGCCCTGGAGATGGCCCAAGGCCTTTTCCAGGCCCTCCGCCAGCACGGCGAACCGGGCGTCGCCCTTGGCGGCGGCGGCTTCCTCGGCGACCAGCTTGAAAAAGGCCTGGACCGCGCGCCCGCCGTTCATGGCGAGCTTGCGGCCGACCAGGTCCATCGCCTGCACGCCGTTGGTGCCCTCATAGATCATCGAGATGCGGGCATCGCGGACATATTGCTCCATGCCCCATTCGGCGATGTAGCCATGGCCGCCATAGACCTGCTGGCTGTCGGTCGCGACCTTGTAGCCGATATCGGTGCCGACGCCCTTGATCACCGGCGTGAGCAGGCCGACCAGATCGGCGGCGAGCTGGCGCTCCTCCTCGGTGCCGGCGGCATGTTCCAGATCGACCTGGAGCGCCCCCCACAGGCAGAGCGCCCGCAGCGCCTCGGTCTGCGCCTTGGCCTCCATCAGCATGCGGCGCACGTCCGGGTGGACGAACAGCGTGTCGGCCTTTTCGTTCGGCTCCTGCGGGCCGGTGAGCGCGCGGCCCTGGCGGCGGTCATGCGCATATTGGACGGCGTTCTGAAGGGCGACCTCGCCCACGCCCAGGCCCTGGAGGCCCACGCCCAGGCGCGCCGCGTTCATCATGATGAACATGGCGGCGAGGCCCTTCATCTCCTCGCCGACCAGCCAGCCCGTGGCTCCGTCATAGTTCATCACGCAGGTCGAATTGGCGTGGATGCCCATCTTGTGCTCGATCGAGCCGCACGAAACGGCGTTGCGCGCGCCGAGCGAGCCGTCGTCGTTGACCAGGAACTTGGGCACCACGAACAGCGAGATGCCCTTGCTGCTCTCCGGCGCGCCCGGGGTCTTGGCAAGGACGAGGTGGATGATGTTCTCGGTCAGGTCGTGCTCGCCCGAGGAGATGAAGATCTTGGTGCCGGTGATGCTGAACGAGCCGTCCGCCTGGGGCTCGGCCTTGGTCTTGATCAGGCCGAGATCGGTGCCGCACTGCGGCTCGGTGAGGTTCATCGTGCCGCCCCACTCGCCCGCGACCATCTTGGGGACGTATTTCTCCTGCTGCTCGGGCGAACCCTTGACCAGCAGCGCCGCGACGGCGCCATGGGTGAGGCCCGGATACATGGCGAACGCCATGTTCGAGGAGATCATGAACTCCTGAAAGGCCGTGGAGATGACGTGCGGCATCCCCTGCCCGCCGACCGCCTCGGGAAAGCTGAGCGTGCCCCAGCCGCTCTCGACGAACTGGGCATAGGCCTGCTTATAGCCGTCCGGCGTGGTGACGCTGCCGTCGTCATGGCGGGTGCAGCCCTGCTGGTCGCCCGAATGGTTGAGCGGGAACAGCACTTCGGCGACGAACTGGCCGCCCTGCTCGAGCACCGCGTCGACCGTGTCCGGCGTCGCATTCTCGAAGCCCGGAAGATTGGCGTAGCGATCGAGGCCGATCACCTGCTCGAGAATGAAGCGCGTGTCGCGCACCGGCGGAGTATATTGGGGCATTTCAGGTTCCTCGGGGGCTAGTCGCTGCTTTTGAGCAGCTCGACGAATTGCTGGAGCTCGGCGATGTGCGCGTCGATGTCGCGCTTCTGGTTCTCGAGCAGGCCGATCCGCTCGAGGCAGCGTTCGAGCGTGACCTGCACCTGGGTACGGCGGCCGTCGCCGACATCGTAGAGATCGATCATCTCGCGGATCTCGGCCAGGCTGAAGCCGACGCGCTTGCCGCGCAGGATCCAGGCGAGCCGCGCGCGATCGCGGTGCGAATAGATCCGGGCGGTGCCGCGGCGCTCGGGCGCGATCAGGCCCTCATCCTCATAGAAACGCAGCGCCCGCGGCGTGACCGAGAATTCGGCGCACAGGTCCGAAATGGTGAAGGCGTCGCGATCCGGACGCGATTCGATCGGCGCCAGGGCCTCGAGCGGAAAGGCTGGTGCGTTCATGGGCATGGAAACTACCTTCCCTTTACGTGAACGTCAACTCTTTGGGCGCCGAAAGGCCGCGGAGGTCGCGACCCCATCCTCTCGCCTCGCCGTTCGGCATGCGCGGATGCGCCGCCCACAAGGGGCGCGGCAGGATCCATGTTCGCGCATCGACATGACGCGCGTGTTTCAGGGGAAATCGCGGTGGGGAATATGCGTCTCCCTCTAGCCGCCCCCGCAGAGCCTGCGCCCATTGGCGTCGCGCATCGCCGATGCCTCGGCGGCCGATTCGCTCAGCCGGACGACTTCGAGGCCGGCATAGGAGGCGCGCCTGGCGCAATAGCGGTTGCAGCCGTCAGGCAGCGCGCCCGGAAAGGCGATCTTGTCGCCATCATATTTCGCGTCGAACGAGCAGCTGCCGTCCTCGCCCAGCTCGATATGGAGCGACTCCCCTACCCGGCTCGCCCGGCCGGAGCCGCTGCAGGTGATCCGGTCGCCATAGTCGACGAAGGCGCCGATCCGGTAGCCGAGCTGCTCGTCGGGGACGATGCAGATGCGATCGGTGTCGCGGGCATAGAGGCCGGCGATATCGGTATCGGCGGGGTTGCGGATCAGGCCGCGCTCGATAGCGGCCTTCTCCAGGTCCTGGGGAGGCTGGGGCTTGTCGGCCTGCTTGGCGCCGCCGGAGCAGGCCGCCACGAGCAGCGCGAGGAACAGCCCGGCGCGCTTCATTTGCGGACGAGCTTTCCGCCCTCGATTGCGCGGTAGAAGCAGCTGGGCGCGCCGGTATGGCAGGCGGGGCCGCGCGGTTCGACCTTGAGCCAGACGCAATCCTGATCGCAATCGATGCGGGCCTCGACCACCTTGAGGACATGGCCCGAGGTCTCGCCCTTCTTCCAGAGCCTGCCCCGGCTGCGCGACCAGAAGGTCGCCTCGCCGCTGTCGAGCGTCGCCTGGAGCGCCTCGGCATTCATGTGCGCGACCATGAGCACCGTGCCGTCGGGCGCGGTGCAGACGGCGGTGATCAGGCCGGCCGCGTCATATTTCGGGTCGAGCAAGGTGCCCGTTTCGCGATTGGTGTCCACGCCAGATATCTAGCGTGCCAGGCCCCCATCGTCATCCCCGCCAAGGCGGCGATCCGGGGTAGCGACGCGACGTCGCGCGTGGCTCCGGCTCCCCGTCTTCGCGAGGATGGCGTTCAAGGGGTGGATGGCGGTCATCCATGCTCCCGGATCGCCTTCGCCAGCGCGCCCTTGTCCATCCCCGAGCGGCCTTCGATGCCGATCTCCTTCGCCTCGTCGTAGAGTTGCTTCTTCGAGCGGCTCTCCAGCGTGCCACCGGGATGGTGGAGCGTGCCCGCCGCCTGGGCGTTGGCGATTCGCGCCGCCTTTTCCTTCGAGGCGCCTTCGTCGCGGAGTTTCTCGTAGAGTTCGCCGTTCCTGATCTGCGGTCCGTGGTCGTGCCCAGGCATGGATCGTCTCCTTCTGCCCTGAAAAACCAACGAAAAACCCAGCAAGTTCATTTCTTTGTGACAGACCGGCGACAAACCGCGCCGAAGCGCCTATATGCCCGCTCGACAGTTCCCAACCCCCTCGAGGGCTGATGCTTACCACGAACCCGTTCGATGACGACAAGCTGCGCGAAGAGTGCGGCATTTTCGGCGTATCCGGCATGGACGGCGCCGCCGCCGCGGTTGCGCTCGGCCTGCACGCGCTGCAGCACCGCGGCCAGGAGGCGGCGGGCATCACCAGCTTCGACGGCCACCAGTTCCACACGCATCGCGCGATGGGGCATGTGGCGGGCAATTTCGATCGCGACGAAGTGATCCGCGCGCTGCATGGCAATGTCGCCTGCGGCCATGTGCGCTACTCGACCACGGGCGAGACGGCGCTGCGCAACGTGCAGCCGCTCTATGCCGAGCTGGCGAGCGGCGGCTTTGCGATCGCCCATAACGGCAATATCTCGAACGCGATGCGCCTGCGCCGCGACCTGATCCGCCGCGGCGCGATCTTCCAGTCGACGTCGGACACCGAGGTGATCATCCACCTCGTCGCCACTTCGCAGTTTCGCACGCTGATCGACCGGTTCATCGATGCGCTGAAGCAGGTCGAGGGCGCCTATTCGCTGATCGTGATGACGCCAGAGGGCATGATCGCCTGCCGCGATCCGCTGGGCATCCGCCCGCTGGTGATGGGCAAGCTCGACGACACGATCGTGTTCGCATCGGAGACGGTGGCGCTCGATGTGGTCGGCGCCGACTATGTCCGCGACGTCGAGCCTGGCGAGCTGGTGATCGTGAAGGGCGGCGAGATCAGCTCGCACAAGCCGTTCGCGCCGGTGGGGCCGCGGCCCTGCATCTTCGAATATGTCTATTTCTCGCGCCCGGATTCGATCAGCAACGATCGCTCGGTCTATTCGGTGCGCAAGGCGATCGGCGCGCAGCTGGCGATCGAGATGCCGGTCGAGGCCGACCTGGTCGTGCCGGTGCCCGATTCGGGCGTGCCGGCGGCGATCGGCTATGCCCAGCAGAGCGGCATTTCGTTCGAGCTCGGCATCATCCGCTCGCACTATGTGGGCCGCACCTTCATCCAGCCGGGCGACAAGGTCCGCCACCTGGGCGTGAAGCTGAAGCACAACGCCAATCGCGAGCTGATCAAGGGCAAGCGCGTGGTGCTGATCGACGATTCGATCGTGCGCGGCACCACGTCGCTGAAGATCGTGCAGATGATGCGCGAGGCCGGCGCGGCCGAGGTGCACATGCGCATCGCTTCGCCGCCGACGCGGCACTCGTGCTTCTACGGCGTCGACACCCCCGAACGCGCCAAGCTGCTGGCGGCCAAGCTGGACGTGGGCGGGATGACCGACTTCATCCATGCCGACAGCCTGGCCTTCATCTCGATCGACGGCCTGTACAAGGCACTGGGCGAGGCGCACCGGGCGGACATCCATCCGAAATATTGCGACGCCTGTTTCACCGGCGAATATCCGACCACGCTGACCGACCAGGACGAGAACGGTCCGCCGGACGACCAGTTCGCGCTGCTCCACGAGCGGGTGGGCTGATCCGGCGATGAGCGAAGGGGCACTTTCGGGGCGCATTGCGCTCGTCACCGGCGCAAGCCGCGGCATCGGTGCGGCGACGGCACTGGAACTGGCCAGGCAAGGCGCGCATGTGGTCCTCACCGCGCGGACCGCGGGCGGGCTCGAGGAAGTCGAGGAGGCGATCTTCGCGGCGGGCGGATCGGCGACGATCGCGCCGCTGGACCTGGCGGAGAATGACGGGATCTCCCGCCTCGCCGAGGCGATCTCCGGGCGCTGGGCGGCCCTGGACGTGCTCGTGCTCAACGCGGCGACGCTCGGCACGCTGAGCGCGGTGCCGGCGATCGACTTCAAGGAATTCGCCAAGGTGCTGACGCTCAACGTCACCGCCCAGGCGGCGATGCTTGCCGCGTTCGATCCGATGCTGAAGGCATCGCGCGGCGCGCGGGTGATCGGCGTGACCTCCGGCGTGGGCCGCACGGCGCGGGCCTATTGGGGCGTCTATGGCGCGTCGAAGGCGGCATTCGAGAACCTGCTGCTCACCTATGGCGAGGAAGTCGCGCATATCAGCAAGGTGCGCGTCGGGATCGTCGACCCGGGCGCCACCCGCACCAAGATGCGCGCGCGCGCCTTCCCGGGCGAGGACCCGGCGACGGTGAAGGCGCCCGAGGTCGTGGCGGAGCGGATCGCGGCGCTGGCGGCCTCCGGATTCGAGACCGGACATTTCGAGCGGGTGGCGGGCTAGGACTTCGACGGGCTCCGTTCGGCGTCGCCCGCAACGCCTACTTCGCCGCCACCTCGAACAGCCGGTTGAGGAATGCCGTGCGTGCCTGGCCATAGGCGTCGTCGCTGGCCTTGGGTGCGGCGGCCGAGACCGCGATCACCACCTTCGACTTCGGATCGATGCGGATCGTCTGGCCGAAAATCCCCTGGGCGCCGAAGCGGCCCTCCGGATAGGTCCACCATTGATAGCCATAGCCCCGGCCCGGCACGCCGATATCGGCATGGGACGCGGTCGACCGGCGGTACCAGTCGGCAGGCACGGCGCCCTTCCCGCCTTCGAGCACGAACTGGCCCATCCGGGCATAGTCGCGCAACGACACCGAAAGGCAGCAGCCGCTGACTTCGTGGCCGGACGGATCGACCATCCAGAACGCGTCCTGCTCCATGCCGTACGGCTTCCAGATCTTCTCGCTGAGATAGGTGGCGAGCGGCTTCCCGGTGGCGCGCATCACCAGCACGCCGATCAGATTGGTCTCGCCGGTCTTGTAGACCCACTTTGTCCCGGGCGCGAATTCGCGCGGGAGTTTCTTCATGTAGAAGACAGTGGGGTCCTCCCCCGCCGGCACCGGCTCTAGGAACATGCGCGCGACATCGGACTTGGGATCCGTGTAGTCCTCGTTCCACTTGACCCCCGAGGTCATGGTGAGGAGCTGGGCGATCGTCACGCCGTCATAGCCGCTGCCGGCCAGCTCGGGGATATATCGGGTCACCGGCTCGTCGACCGACTTTATGAAGCCGTCCCCGATCGCGGCGCCGACGAGCGACGAAGTGAAGGATTTGGCGACCGAGAAGCTGGTCCAGCGCCCCTGTTGCGAATAGCCGCGGGCATAGCGTTCGAGCACGATCTTGCCGTCCTTGAGCACGATCAGCCCGGCGATGTTCTGCTGGGCGATGAAGGCGTCGAGATCGGCATCGGGAAAGGCCAGCGGCTTGCCGGCGGGCAGCGGATGGACCTTGCCGCCCGCCTGGACGACATGGCCGGGGAAGAGCTTCTCCATGTGCGGAAAATTCTGGTCGCGCTGGGCCTGGCTCCAGAACAGCACTTCGGCACCCACCTTGCGGAGGCCCGAATTGTCACCGGGCTGCATCTGCACGCCGGGCGACGCGATTGCCTGGGCCATCGCTCCCTGCCCCGCGAATGTTCCAAGCGCCAGCGCGCCCGCCAGAAGCCAGTTCCTCATATCCTCTCCTCCTTCACCAAGGTGAGCTGGACGACGTCGATCCCGCCGCCTCTGAACCCGCCTTCGCAATACATGAGATAATAGCGCCACAAGTCGATGAACCTGTTGTCGAATTTCTTCGGCAGCTCACCCGCCTCCACCACCGCGTCGAACGTTTCGCGCCAGCGCCGCAGCGTCTCGGCATAGTCGGCGCCGAAGCTGGTGCGATCGCGCCAGGACAGGCTCCGCGCCTCGGCAAGCGCACGCAGGCGGGCTTCCGAGAGCAGCATCCCGCCGGGGAAGACATAGGCCTGGATGAAATCGACGTTCGCGGCATAGTCTTCGAAGAAGGCGTCGTCGAACGTGATGATCTGCAGCGCCGCGCGGCCGCCCGGCTTCAGCGCCCCGGCGATCGCGTCCAGATAGGCCGGCCAATATTCCCGCCCCACCGCTTCGGCCATCTCGATGCTGGCGACCGCGTCATAGCTTCCGCCGACGTCGCGATAGTCGGTGAGGGTGAAGCGCGCGCCATGCGGGACACGGGCTTCCGCCCAGGCCTTCTGCTCGGTCGAGAGGGTGATGCCGTGGACCCTGCGCCCCTCCCGCACCGCCAGTTCGGCGAAGCTGCCCCAGCCGCAACCGATCTCGAGAATCTCCTCGCCCGGCCGCGTGGCCGTCCGGGCGAGGATCGCGGCAAGCTTCGCTTGCTGGGCTTCCCCGAGCGATTGGCCAGGCGCGGTGAACAGCGCGCTCGAATAGGTCATGCCGGGATCGAGCCAGAGCCGATAGAAGTCGTTGCCCAGATCGTAATGGAAATGGATGTTCCGCCGCGAGCCGTGACGATCGTTGCGCCGCATCGCATGGATCAGGCGCTTGATGCGGAGCGATGGGCCGGTGGCCCGGGCCTGGCGGGCGAGTTCGGCGCGATTGCAACCGAACAGCGCAAAGAGCGCCACCGGATCCGGGCTCGCCCATTCGCCAAGGGTCCAGGCCCGGTACCAGCCGATCGAGCCGCCCATCGCGAGCCGGAGCAACGCACGCCAGCTGCGCAGGTCCACGGTTGCGGCGGGCCCTTCCTCCCGGCCACCGAGCAGTCGCGCGGCTCCGCCGGGCAGGCTGAGCGACAGGCTGCCCCGGGCGATGCCGGCATCGATCCTGTCGAGTTGGCGGCGGAAGAAGGGAGCGAGTGCCCGCGAGAGCCAGCCTCCCCCTTGCGGCGCGGGGGCGTTCGATGTGGACTGGCTCAGCGGCGCGTGCATTGCAGAGTGCACAATGCACGCGTCACTGAGTCGGGCAAGCCCAAGCTCGGCGCTAGGGTCCGTACTCGATGCGGCGTTTCACGCGCTCGCCATTGAACAGGTAGCGCAGTGCCGGGCTCAGCCTGATCAGCTTCCAGATCCCGTAGGAGCCGAGAAAGGCCGTCAGGCAGAGCAGGATGAATTTGGGCCAGATCGGAAGCGGGGCCAGGTCGATCCAGGGCGTTGCCAGCACGATCAGCGGCTCGTGGAACAGATAGATGACGAAGGAAGCCGAGACGAGCGCCTTCACCCAGCGGCGCTCGCCATCGATGAAATAGGCGAGCGCGCCGAGCGAGGCCTGGGTAAGACAGATCGCGGCGACGCCGGTGAACACGGGACGCCAGACCAGCGGGATCGACCGCGCGGCGAAGACCAGGGCGATGCTTGCGGCCAGGCCGACGAGGAACAGCATCCAGGAGAAGCGGGCGAAGCGCCGGTCGAGCGCCGGGATGCGCTGGAGTATCGCGCCAAGGGCGAACCAGGGCAGATAGTCGAGCGCATAGCGGGCCGAGAGGAAATTGATCGCGAAATTGTCCAGATAGCGGTAGCGCTCGAGCTGAAGCGCGCCGAGGCCGCACAGGCCGAGGACGATGCCGGTGGCGAGCGTGAGCGGCACGAACCAGCGGACGAGCCCCGGCCGCTCCCCCTCGATCCCGGCATGGGCGAGCCCGGGGAACAGCCAGACCAGGCCGGCAAGCCCGGCGGTGTAGTACAGCAGCACCTGCACGAACCAGAGATGTTCGAACGGATTGCGCTCGGCCCAGGTCATGATCTCCCACCAGCGCACCAGGGGCTGCGGATGGCCGGTTTCCAGCAGGAGCAGGAAATGCATCGCGGGTACCAGCAGCAGCGTCCCCGCGAGGAAGGGCGGGACGAGCCGGTGGAGGCGTGACGGGAGATAGCTCGCCACCGGTCGGCGCTGGAGCAGCATCGCGGCGAAATAGCCGGCGATCATGTAGAAGCCCGGCATGCGGAACAGGTGGAGATAGTCGGCGAGCTGGATGAAGTCGCGCGACCGCTCGTGCATATTGGCGATCCACGGCCCGGGACGGACGGTGAGCGCGGCGTGATAGGGAATGCCGAACAGCAGGAATACCGCCCGCAAGGCATCGAGATCGTGGCGCCGGGCCCGCTCCTCGGGTGCGCGGAACGTGCCGGAGGTGCCGTTGCCGGGAGTCATCGCCGCCCGACGCGCCGGAGCGGCGTGACTGCATGGGGGATGAGGCCGGCGCTGGCACGGGTCAACATGAACGGTGCGATAGGCTTGCCCGCGCTCAATGCAAGCCGATAGCGATAACAGTCCGCGTTCATGCGGTTCTCAGAGCTTGTGCGGCTCCTTGTCGACCATCCAGGTCTGGCCCTTGGAAACGAGCTTCTGGAGATCGGCGGACTTGCCCTCGCTCGCGGCCCGGTTCTGGGCGGCGACCGCGCTTTCGAACGTCGGCGCGGGATCGTCGTAGAGCACGCCCAGCGCCATCGGGAACGGGCCGAAGGGCATCTCGACCAGCATGTGCGCGATGGCGCGGTTGGTGACGTTGTGGACGATCACTTCCGCTCCCTGCCAATCGCCATCGGCCACGTCGACGACCTTGAGCGTGAGCCGTTCCCGGTCGAGCGCGATGCCCTTGGCACCGCCGGCGAACAGCATCGGCTGGCCATGCTCGACCCACAGCTGGCCCAGCGCCGCATTGGGCTTGGCGGTGAAGGGTTCGAAGACCTCGTCGTTATAGACGATGCAGTTCTGGAAGATCTCGACGAACGCCGCGCCGCGATGGGCATGGGCGGCCTTGAGGACGCTCGGCAGGTTCTTGTGCACGTCGATCCCGCGCGCGACGAAGCGGGCGCCCGCCCCCAGCGCGAAGGCGCAAGGCTTGGCGGGATGGTCGACCGAGCCGAAGGGCGTGGACGGCGAGCGGGTGCCTTCGCGGCTGGTCGGCGAATATTGGCCCTTGGTGAGGCCGTAGATCTCGTTGTTGAACAGCAGGAACTGGCAGTCCAGGTTGCGCCGGAGCAGGTGCATCGTGTGGTTGCCGCCGATCGACAGTGCATCGCCGTCGCCGGTGATGATCCATACGTCGAGCTCCGGATTGGCGAGCTTCACCCCCGTCGCCACCGCCGGCGCGCGGCCGTGGATGGTGTGGAAGCCATAGGTCTCCATGTAATAGGGGAAGCGCGACGAGCAGCCGATGCCGCTGACGAACACGGTGTTCTCCGGCGCGACGCCCAGTTCGGGCATGGTGCGCTGCACGGCCTTGAGGATCGCATAATCGCCGCAGCCGGGGCACCAGCGAACCTCCTGGTCGGTCTCCCAGTCCTTGGGGGTGCTCGGGCGGATGGTGGTGATCTCGTTCATGCCAATTCTCCAACGTCGCCCCGGGGCTGACCCGGGGTCCCGCTGTTCTGCGTGACAAGGGAAGAAGCGGGACCCCGGCTCGGGGCCGGGGCGACGAATTTGAACTCAAACAGGATCACGGGTTGACTGCCTCCGGGCTCGGAAGCTGGCTGTCGTCGGACGGGACCTCCTGGTCGAAGTCGGCGCCGATATGCTGGGCGATGGCGGCTTCGATCTCGGCGATGCGGAAGGGCTGGCCGGAGACCTTGGTGAGCGACCTGGCATCGACGAGATACTGGTCACGCAGCAGCGTCTTGAGCTGGCCGGTGTTCATTTCCGGTACGAGAACATGCTCGTAACTCTTTAAGAGATCACCGAGATTCTTCGGAAGCGGCCAGATGTGGCGGATATGGACATGGCTGACGTCATGCCCCCTGCTCCGCGCACGCCGCACGGCTTGCGCGATCGGGCCATAGGTGGAGCCCCAGCCGACCACGACGAGCTTGCCGCCCGCCTGCCCCTGCTCGATCGCCTGATCGGGCACCTCGATGCCCATCACCTTGTCGCGGCGCGTGTTGGTCATCGCCTGATGGTTGGCGGGGGAATAGTCGATATTGCCGCTGCCCTGCGCCTTCTCGATGCCGCCGATGCGGTGGAGCAGGCCCGGCGTGCCCGGCTTCACCCAGGGGCGCTTGAGCTTCGCGTCGCGGCCATAGGGCTGGAACTTCTCGCCCTCGGGCGGGACCTCCGTATGGAAGGTCACCGGGAACGGCGCATAGGCCGACATGTCCGGCACCTTCCAGGGCTCGGCGGCATTCTGGAGATAGCCGTCGGTGAGCAGCATCACCGGGGTCATGTATTGCGTGGCGATGCGCACCGCCTCGATCGCGACGTCGAAGCAGTCGGCGGCCGAGCGCGCGGCGATCACCGGCACCGGCGCATCGCCATTCCTGCCATAAACCGCTTGATATAGATCCGATTGCTCGGTTTTCGTGGGAAGTCCCGTGGAGGGGCCTCCGCGCTGGGCGTTGATGATCACCAGCGGCAGCTCGGTCATGATCGCCAGGCCGATCGCCTCGGTCTTCAGCGCGATGCCGGGCCCGGAGGAGCAGGTGACGCCGAGGCTGCCGGCATAGGCGCTGCCGAGCGCCGAGGCGACCGCGGCGATCTCGTCCTCCGCCTGGAAGGTAGTGACGTCATATTCCTTGTAGCGCGACAGCGTGTGCAGGATCGCGCTGGCCGGGGTGATCGGATAGCCGCCGAAGAACATCGGCAGGCTCGCCAGCTGCGCGCCCGCGACCAGGCCGAGCGAGATCGACTCGGCGCCGGTGACGGTGCGGTAGAGCCCCGGCTCGGCGGGCGCGGCGGCGACCTGGCGCTGGCTGATGCCCATGGCGCCCAGTTCCGCCGTCTCGCCATAGGCATGGCCGGCGTTGAGGGCGGCGATGTTCGCTTCGGCCAGTTCGGGCGCCTTGGCGAACTTGGCCTTGAGCCAGTCGATCAGGGGCTGGCGATCGCGGTCGAACATCCAGAGCGCCAGGCCCAGCGTCCACATGTTCTTGCAGCGCAGCGCTTCCTTGTTGCCGAGGCCGAAGGGCTTCACCGCGTCGAGCGTCAGCTGCGAGATGTTGAGCTTGAGCAGCTGCCACTTGGCCAGGCTGCCATCCTCGAGCGGATTGGCGGCGTATTTCGCCTTGTCGAGGTTGCGCTGGCCGAACTCGCCCTCGTCGGCGATGATCAGCCCGCCGGGCTTGAGCGCATCGACGTTGGTCTTGAGCGCCGCCGGGTTCATCGCGACGAGCACGTCGGGCTGGTCGCCCGCGGTATCGATCTGCGCCGAGCCGAAATTGATCTGGAAGGCGGAGACGCCGAACAACGTGCCCTGCGGCGCGCGGATCTCGGCGGGGAAATCGGGGAAGGTGGCGAGATCGTTGCCGGCCAGCGCGGTTGAGAGCGTGAACTGGCCGCCGGTGAGCTGCATGCCGTCGCCGGAATCACCGGCGAAGCGAACCACGATCGCTTCGGGTGCGGGATGCGCCGACGCCTCCTGGGGCGTGAGCGTGTGCGCGGCAGTCGCCATGGCCGGTATCCTGCGGTTCTCTATCGTTACAAGGACGTGTACGCCCCAATTTCTCCCAACCCAAAGTAGAAAATGCCCTCAGCCCTGCAAAGGCTCCTTTGCGGCCATGCTTCCCAGGGCGAGGACGGAGGCGACATGGCGCCGCGAGACCTCGAGCGCATCCTCGCCATAGCCGCCGCCCAGCGCGCTGGCGAAGGGGGTACCGCGTGACGTCATGACGCCGGCGATCCAGCGGTCGCGAGCGACCAGCCCCCGGTAGCTCAGCGACAGGCGGCCGAGCCGGTCGCCGGCGAGCGGGTCGACTCCGGCCTGGTAGAGGACGAGATCGGGAGCGAATCCACGGAGCAGCGGCAGGAGCGTGCGCTCCAGCGTTTCCAGATATTCCGCATCGCCCACCCCGTCGGGCAGCGGCACGTCGAGCGTCGAGCGCGCCTTGCGGGCCGGGAAGTTCTTCTCCGCATGGATCGAGTAGGTGGCGATCTCCGGCCGTCCCGCGGTCAGCGCGGCGGTGCCGTCGCCCTGGTGCACGTCGCAGTCCACGATCAGGACGCGATAGCCCTCCTCCACCAGCCGGACGGCGGCGATGGCGAGGTCGTTGAACACGCAGAAGCCCGCACCGGTATTGGCCAGCGCGTGGTGGCTGCCGCCCGCGGTGTTGGCCGCGAAACCATGTTCCAGCGCAAGCCGGGCCGCCAGATAGGTGCCGCCGGGCACGACCTGGGACCGGCGGGCGACTTCGGGAGTGACCGGGAAGCCGATGCGGCGCTCCTTCTCGGGCGGGACGGCGGCGCGCAGCACTTCCTCGACATAGTCCGGATCGTGCACCGCTTCGAGCCAGGCGCGCGGCATCGGCTCGGGCTCGTGCCATACGAAGACGGGCCCTTCCGCGCGCAGCAGGTCGCGGACCAGGCCGTTCTTGTTCCACTGATACTGGCTGCGGGCCGGAGCGGGCGCGACATAGTCGGGATGGTGGACGAGGTGGATCACTTGCCCAAGCTAGGTATCCCGTCATCCCGGCGAAAGCCGGGATCTCTTGCGGCTCCCGCCCCGCGCCCTTGCCCGAGATCCCGGCTTTCGCCGGGGTGACGATATTTGTAGGTGGGAAGGCATGACCGACATCGCTTCCCTTCCCTATCGCCCCTGCGCGGGCGTGATGCTCCTCAACCGTGCCGGCCGGGTGTTCGTCGGCCAGCGGCTCGATTCGGTGCTCGAGGCCTGGCAGATGCCGCAGGGCGGGATCGATCCCGGCGAAGCGCCGATCGAGGCGGCCTGGCGCGAGCTGTGGGAGGAGACCGGGGTGCGGCGCGATCTGGCCGAACTGATCGCCGAGGGGCCCGAGGAACTCTATTACGACCTGCCCGAGGATCTGGTCGGCAGGGTGTGGAAGGGCAAGTGGCGCGGACAGCGCCAGCGCTGGTTCCTGTTCCGCTTCCTGGGCGAGGACGCCGACGTCAACATCGAGACCGCCGAACCCGAATTCCGTGCGTGGCGCTGGGCCGCCCCGCAGGACCTTCCCGACATCATCGTGCCGTTCAAGCGCGCGCTCTATAAGGAACTGTTGACCGTCTTTGGACAACATCTCGTCTGATCCTGCCCTAGTTTCGCTCCCATAACGGCGATACGGACCCGTTCATGCGCGCCCTGCTCCTTGCCCTGCCGCTGCTGCTTGCCAATGCACCGGACGATGATCCTGCCGCCGCGGCCGATCCCACAGCCATCCCGGCGACGATCCGGGCAATGCTCGACGCCGCGATGGAATCCGGCAGCGAAAGCGATGTCGCCGTCATCGTCAAATATGCCCGCACCGCCTCGCCCGCGACGGCCGACCAGGTGGTGAAGATCGCCGCGGACTGGCGCAACGAGCGGACGAAGAAGGCCCAGGCCAAGATTCGCAGCGCCGATTTCTTCGCGCTGGTGAAGGGACACGCCGAACTGGGTGGCTATGTGACCACCGGCAATACCGAGAATATCGGCATCACCGCGGCGCTGGAGCTCAAGCGCGAGGCGCTGCAATGGCGCCACAAGCTGCGGGTGCAGGCCGATTACCAGGAAAGCCTGGGCATCACGACGCGGGAACGCTATCTCGCTGCCTACGAGCCCAACTGGAAGTTCGACGACCGCGCCTATCTCTATGGCGCCGCGCAATATGAGAGCGATCGCTTCTCGGGCTTCACCGATCGCATCTCGCTGTCGAGCGGCATCGGCTACAGCGCGATCAAGTCGCCGGCGGTGAAGCTCGACCTCGAGGTCGGCCCGGCCTTCCGCTACACGCGCTTCATCAACGACACCGCCGAGAAGAACGCCGCGGCGCGCGGCAGCATCGATTTCGGCTGGAAGATCACCAAGGGCATCTCGGTGACGCAAGTCGCTTCGGCCTATATGCAGGATGCGAACAGCACGGTGTCGTCCAAATCGGCGCTGCTGACGCGCCTGATCGGGCCGCTGTCGGCGCAGTTCAGCTACTCGCTCCAATATGAGAGCACGCCGCCGCTCGGGCGCAAGACCACCGACACGACCAGCCGCGCGGCCCTGGTCGTCGATTTCTGACGTGGCGGTCGTCCTTTCGGCAAAGGCGCCGGCCCCAACTCCGAAGATCATGCCCTGATTGCATGAGATCCCAGCGTTCGGCGGGATGACGAAGATGGTTTTACGCGCTAGGTGCTCGGGATGACCGAGCTTTCCAAGACAGAATGCGCGGCAGTGGAGAGGGCCGCGGCGTCGCCCATGCTGGCGCGCACCGAGGCCTGGACTGCGATCAACAGCGGCACCCGCAACCTGGCGGGACTGGGCCGCATGGCCGATGCGCTGGCCGATGCCTTCTCCGTTCTGCCCGGCCACCTGGCGCTGCTGGATCCGGAGCCTGCCGAGAGCGTGACCGCCGACGGGCGCGTGGAGGCGCTGGCGCATGGCCGCCACCTCCATCTCGCCGTGCGGCCGGAGGCGCCGGTGCAGATCCTGCTCACCGGCCATATGGACACCGTCTACGGCGCCGATCATCCCTTCCAGGCGAACCGCTGGCTGCCGGACGGCAACCTCAATGCGCCGGGCGCCGCCGACATGAAGGGTGGGCTCGCGCTGATGCTCGCCGCGCTGGAGGCCGTGGAGGACAGCCCGCTCGCGGTGCGGCTTGGGTACGAGGTGTTGATCAATTCCGACGAGGAGACCGGCTCCTTCTCCTCCGCCGGGCTGATCGCCGGCGCTGCGAAGGGAAAGATCGCGGCGCTCACCTATGAGCCTGCCTTGCCCGACGGCACGCTGGCCGGCGCGCGCGGCGGCACGGGCAATTTCTCGATTCTCGTCCATGGCAAGTCGGCCCATGCCGGGCGCAATCCGGACGAGGGGCGCAACGCGCTCGTCGCCGCGGCCGACCTGGCGATGCGGCTGAATGACGCCAAGGCTCCCGGCCTGGCCGTCAACCCCGCGAAGATCGACGGCGGCGGACCCAATAATGTCGTACCGGAACTCGCGATCCTGCGCGTCAATTTCCGCCCCAGGGACAGCGAAGCGATAACCCGGGCGCGGATCGCGATCGACCAGGCGGTGGCGATCGTCTCGGTCAAGCATGACGTGCGCATCCATGTCCATGGCAGCTTCAATCGCCCGCCCAAGCCGCTGGACGCAGGCGCGGAGGGGCTGTTCGAACTGGTGAAGGCGTCGGGTGCCGATCTGGGCATCCCCGTCGCATGGAAATTCTCCGGCGGCGTATGCGACGGCAACAACATCGCCGCGGCGGGCGTGCCGGTGGTCGACACCATGGGCGCGCGCGGCGGCCTCATCCACAGCGCCGAAGAATTCCTGATCCCGGAGAGCCTGGCCGAGCGCGCCGCCCTCTCCGCCGTCACCATGTTGCGTATCGCCGAGAAGGGGAAAATATGAGTTTCGTGATCCGTGCCGCCCGCGACGAGGATCTGCAGGCGCTCTACGAGATGGCGAAGCTGACCGGCGGCGGCTTCACCAATCTCCAGCCCGAGAAGGAAGTGCTCCGCGCCAAGCTCGCGCGCAGCCACGCCGCCTTCGAGCGCGGCGACGACGAGAGCGGCGACGACGTGTTCGTGCTCGTGCTCGAGAACATGGATACCGGCGAAGTGCGCGGCACCTGCCAGATCTTCACCGCGGTCGGGCAGCGCTGGCCCTTCTATTCCTATCGCCTCGCCACCGAGACCAAGCACAGCGAGGAACTGGGCCGCACCTTCCGCGCCGAGACGCTCAGCCTGGTCAACGACCTGGAAGGGGCCAGCGAGGTCGGCGGCCTGTTCCTGCACCCGGGCGAGCGCGCCGGCGGTCTCGGCATGCTGCTGGCGCGCAGCCGCTACCTCTTCATCGCGCGCCACCGCCATCGCTTCGCCGAGCGGATCCTGGCCGAGTTGCGCGGCGTGATCGACGAAGCCGGCGGGTCGCCCTTCTGGGACGGCGTCGCGGGGCGTTTCTTCGGGATGAACTTCCAGGAAGCGGACAGCTTCAACGCCGTTCATGGCAACCAGTTCATCGCCGACCTGATGCCCAAGCACCCGATCTATACGGCGATGCTGCAGGAGAGCGCGCGCGGCGTGATCGGCCTGCCCCACCCCTCCGGCCGCGCCGCGATGCGCATGCTGGAGAGCGAAGGCTTTGCCTGGGAACGCTATGTCGACATCTTCGACGGCGGCCCGACGATGACCGCGCGCACCGATCAGGTGAAGACGGTGCGTGACGCAAGGACCGCGACGGTGGTGGCGATCGAAGCCGGTGGCGAGGCGGCGCTGGTCGCCACGGGCAGGCTCCAGGAGTTCCGGGTGACCCAGGGCCGCGTGGCCGAGCGCGAAGGCGGCGTGGCGATCGACTCGCGTACCGCCGAGCTGCTCGGCGTCGGCAAGGGCGGCGAAGTCATGCATGTGGGGCGTTGATGCTGATCGAGATCAACTTCGATGGGATCATCGGCCCGAGCCACAATTATGCCGGCCTCAGCCATGGCAACCTCGCCGCAACGCGAAATCGGGGCGAGACGTCCTTCCCGCGCGCCGCGGCGCTGCAGGGGGTCGCCAAGATGCGCGCCAATCTCGCGCTCGGGCTCGCCCAGGGCATTTTCCTCCCCCATGCCCGGCCCGACCATCGCTGGCTCGCCAGCCTGGGCACGCGTTTCGAGGATGCTCCGCCGCATAGCCAGGCCCAGGCGCTGTCTGCCTCGCCGATGTGGGCGGCCAATGCCGCGACCGTCTCGCCCGCGCCCGACGCCGCGGACGGAACATGCCATCTCAGCGTCGCCAATCTGGTGACGATGCCCCATCGCAGCCATGAATGGCCCGAGACGCTGGCACAGCTCCGCCTCGCCTTCGCCGATCCCGCCTTCACGGTGCACGCTCCCGTGCCGGCGCCGTTCGGCGACGAGGGCGCGGCCAATCACATGCGGCTTGCCGCCAGCCATGAAGCGCCGGGCGTGGAAGTGTTCGTCTACGGCATCTCGGGCGGCCCCTTCCCCGCGCGCCAGCACCCCGACGCGAGCGCGGCGGTGGCGCGGAAGCATCGGCTCGAGCGCGTCCTGTTCGTCCAGCAATCCGAGGAAGCGATTGCGGCGGGCGCGTTTCACAACGACGTGGTCGCGGTGGCGAACGGCCCCGTGCTGTTCGCGCACGAGCTGGCCTTTGCCGGGAAGGATCGCTTCTACGCCGATCTGCGCACGATGCTGCCTCAGCTCGAGATCGTCGAAGTGCCCGCTGCCCAGGTGAGCCTCGCGGATGCGATCAAATCCTATCTGTTCAATGCCCAGCTGGTCACCCTGCCCTCGGGCGAAATGGCGCTGGTGCTGCCCGGCGAGGCACGCGACACGCCGTCGGTATGGCGCTGGCTGCAGGAACATGTCGCAGGCAATGGCCCGATCCGGCGGCTCGAAGTGGTCGATGTTCGCCAGTCCATGGCCAATGGCGGCGGGCCCGCCTGTCTGCGCCTGCGCGTGGTGTGCGATCCCGCGACGGTCGATCCGCGCTTCCTGGTGGACGAAGGCAAGCTCGATCGCATCGCCAGGGTGATCGAGGTGCATTGGCCCGAGGCCATCCCCTTCGACTCGATTGCCGATCCGGCGCTGATCGCCCGGGTCGAGGCCGCGCGCCGGGCGCTGCTGGAGGCATTGGAGATCCCGGAGCTCCTCTAGCGTCACGGACGGCCGAACTGTCGGAATAATTGACAGTTAACTATCTAATTTAACGCGAAACTACGTGTTTTGGCGCTTGGCCCGGCGCTTGCTTAACCTTTGCCATGCTCCATCGCATCCGTCGCCTGTTCACGATCAAGACCAAGTTCGAGGCCTTTCTGGTCATCTATGGCCTTGCCTGTGGCGCGACCGAACGCGGGGTCCATTATCTGGGGAAGTTTCCGGGCTGGGGTGGCTGGATGCTCTTCGCGTTGTGCCCGATTGCTGTATTCATGGCGGGCGCCAAGATACTGGACAGCTTCGATGTTCCGGATTGAGCGGGGAATTGCGTCTGTAATAGTCGGGGGCTAGGGCCGGCGAGCTGGCCTGTGGGGAGGTTCTGAGCGCGTGCGTTTGTTTCGAGGCATCTTTTCCTCTTTGGCGGCGCAGGCGCTGCTCGCGGCGATCGTGCCGGGCGGCCTGATGGTGTTCGTGATGCACGAGAGCCAGCAGGCCGAGCTGGCCCAGCGCGATCGCGAGCGGCTCGACGCCTTTGTCCAGACGGTTGCCGAAGCGGCCCGCGCCGGGCGCCCGCTCGATCAGGTCGCGAACCTGCCCGGGCCGCTTGCCGGCCGCATCCTGCTCGTGGATCCGCAGGGCCACGCGATCGCCGGCCCCACCACTTCCCTGGCCGCGCGCGCCGAGCGCCCCGTCCAGGTCGACGGCCGCACGGTGGCGACGGCGCGGGTGGTCCGCCCGCCCGAACTTTCCGACCAGGACCGGCGTGTGCTCGCCACCCAGTATATCGGCGTGGCCGCCATCGTGGTGGTGCTGTTCGTGCTGCTGCTGGTGATGGCCTATGTCTTCGCGCGGCGCTGGTCGCGGCCGCAGCTCCAGCTCTACCGGATGAGCCGCGACGTGGTGAACGGCGACCTCGACCTTTATTTCGACGAGGAAGGGCCGGCCGAAGTGGTGGCGACGATGCGCAACCTGCGCCGCATCGCCAGCCAGTTCAGCCGCCTGGAAACCGCGCGCCGCACCTGGCTGGTCTCGATTTCGGGCGAGCTCAAGGGCCCGACCGAGAATATGGGCGAGCATTTCATCAAGCTGTGCGACGTGCAGCCGCCGCTTCCGCCCGCGCTGATCGGCGCGATCGAGGAGGATACCCGGCGGCTGATCCACATGGCGGAGGACCTGAACGCGGTCGCGCTCGCCGATCTCGGCCGCCTGCCCGTCACCTTCGCCTCGGTCGATCCGCGCGCGCTGATCCACAATGCCATCTATGCCGATCGCAAGCGCGCCGAGGCGCAGGGCGTGCGGCTGGAGACGAGCACGCTCCCCGAATATACGGTGATCGTGAAATGGGACGGCGCGCGAATCGAGCAGCTGTTCGGCGCGCTGATCGACAATTCGCTGCGCTACACGCCGCGCAACGGCCGCATCGTGCTGGGCCTGGAGAGTTCGCGCGACGCCTGGCGACTGATCATCGACGACAATGCGCCCGGCGTGGACGTAATGCTCGCCCAGCGCCTGTTCGAGCCTTTCTACCGCAGTTCGGATCGTGCCGACGAATCGGCGGCCTCGGGCCTGGGCCTGGCGACCGCGCGAGCGATCGTGGAGGCGCATCACGGGCGGATCGAGGCGAGCCGCTCGCCGATCGGCGGCCTGCGCGTGACCGTGATCCTGCCGGGCAACCCACCCACGGCCTGATTCGGTCAGGTGAACTCGATCCGCGTCGCGGTCGACTCGGTCGCGATTCGGCGCAGCGCATCCAGGAAAGACATGCCGTCCCGGCACTTCAGCGGCCGCAGCGCCTCCGAATGGGTGAAGACCAGCCTTGCCCCGCCGGGCCATCCCGGCCCTCCCGCTTCCATGGCGTCCCAGAAGGCGTCCAGATTGCATCCGAACAGGTCCGCCTGCTCGGGGGCGGCAGCGTCGAGATAGCGTTGCCAGAACGCCCCCGGCGACGTCACCCCCGTGCAATCGATATGGATGGTCCGCATGATGCCTGCATCGCAGGGCGCGGCCGGAGCGCCAAGTACGCTCGAACCCCGGAACATAAAAACCCCGCTAAGCCGTTGGCCTAGCGGGGTTTTTAATGGCGCGCCCGGAACGATTCGAACGTCCGACCCTCAGATTCGTAGTCTGATGCTCTATCCAGCTGAGCTACGGGCGCGCTGTGGAGGGGTGCCTTTAGAAGCGGTTTTCGGATCGCGCAAGCCGTTGCGTGCAGTTTTCCACAAGCATAAGGCGCTGACATGCGATTTATTCTGCTGCTCAGCTTCGCCGGGCTCGCCGGCTGCACCCAGGCGACGGGCCGATATCCCTCGCTGCTGCCTCGCCCCATCGAATCGACGAGCCTTGCCGAGCCCGAGCGGCCGGTGCCGGTCGCGACGCCCGATGCCGCGCTCGACAAGCGAATCGCCGAGATCCGCGGGGCGCTGGATGCAGGCACCAAGGCCTTCACCGCCGGTGCCCAGGATGCCGAGGCCAGGATCGCCGTCTCGCGCGGCCTGCCCCAGGGCTCCGAGGCCTGGCTGCAGGCGCAGGTAGCGATGGGTCAGCTCGCCGAGCTGCGCCGCCCGGCCGTGACTGCCCTGTCGGACCTGGACGCGCTGGCGACCCAGCGCGGCGTCGACGGCCTGCCGCCCTATCCCGCGCTCGATGCCGCCCTGGCCGATGCCGACCGGGCCGCTTCCTCGCAACAGGCAAGGATCGATTCGCTCGAAGCCGCGCTGGGCGGCACCGGCCGCTAGTCAGTTCCCCGCCAGCTCCGGGTGCAGCACCCGGAGCACGGGCATCACCGAAGCATAGTCATCGGTCCAGGGTTCGAAACCGGGCCAGGACTGAAGCCGCCGCCAGCCGCCGCCGCGGGCCACCAGCCGGTCGAGCATCGCCTGGTCATGGCTGAGCGCGATCCATTCCGAAGCCGATTCGGCCTCGGGCTCGATCTGCTCCACCTTCGTGCCGCCGCCCGGCTGCGGGGTGGCGACGAAATGCGGCTCCGGCTCATAGGACAGCCGCACCGCCTTCCAGCCGCCATCGTGCGCCGCGGCGGACACCACGGGCGCCAGCGCCATGAACCGGTTGGAGATGTGGACGAGCAGCAGCCCGTTCGGCGCCAGCACCCGGCCATAGGTGGCGAAGGCCTGGCGCGTGAGCAGATGCATCGGCACCGTATCCGACGAGAAGGCGTCGAGCGCGAGCAGGTCCAGGCTGGCGCTCTGCGTCTCGGTCAGGCGCACGCGCGCATCGCCGATCGAGATGCGCGTCTGGGGCGCGCATTGCCGCAGGAAGGTGAACTTGCCCGAATCGCGGGCGAGATGGACGATCGCCGGATCGATCTCGAAGAAGCGCCAGCTCTGGCCGGGCTTGGCATAGCAGGCGAGCGTACCGGTGCCGAGGCCGACCACGCCGACGCGTGCGGCCGCACCATAGAGGTCGGGCAGCGCCTGCATCGCCTGCCCCACGCCCGATCCGGGCACGTAATAGGTCGTCGGCCGCGTCGAGAGCGCGCCCTTCAGCTGGATGCCGTGCAGCGTGGTGCCGTGCGCGAGCTGGCGCTCATTGTCATAGTCGGTGACGGTGTAGACGCCGAAATAGCTGCGCGTGCGCGCATCGGTGAGCGAGAGCTGGATCGAGCGATAGCCGCCGAACAGGATCAGCCCGCCCGCCAGCGCCGCCAGATAGGCCGGGCGGCGCCCCACTGCGAACAGGCCGAGCAGCGCGACGAGCACGAAGGCGATCTGCTCGTGCATGATGCCGAGGAGGTTGCCGGGATTGACCGCGCCGAGCCAGACCAGCAGCACGACGAGCGCGACCAGCGTGATCGTCTTGCCCCGCGTCCCGTGCCGCCAGAAATCCCCGATCGCCGACAGGAGGAACATCTGCGGGCAGAGCGCGCCCGCCGCCAGCACGAGCAGCGGATATTCATAGGTCCAGTCGAACAGGATCGGCGCGATCAGGCCGGCGAACACGCCGCCGAGCACGCCGCCCACCGACATGGCGAGATAGAAGCCGGTGAGCCGGTCCGGCGCCGGCCGCAAGGCATACATGCGGGCATGCAGCGTCACCGAGACGGTGAAAAGCAGCAACAGCCCGATGACGGCGTTGAGATAGGCGAGCTGCTGATGGCCGGCGATCAGCGTTGCGCCGAACATCAGGATGATCACCGGCGCGAACTTGGTGAGAATCTCGGGCAGCACCGCATTGTCGCGAAAGGCGACCGAGAAGCTCAGCAGATAGAGGCCGAGCGGCAGCACCCACAGCATCGGCACTGCCACGATGTCGGTGGTGAGGAAGGTGGTGGTCGCCAGCATCAGGCCCGAGGGGACCAGCGCCAGCGCGATCCAGTGGAACACCCGGCGCCAGGGCGGCGCGGGCGTATGGTGCGCGACATGCGGCTCGTCTTCCGCCCGGCGCGGCAGGCGCGCGGCGCAGCCGGCAACGAGGAGCAGGACCAGCACGTAACCGCCGGTCCACAGCCAGCTCTGTCCCTTGAGCGCCAGATTGGGCTCGACGATCAGCGGATAGGCGATCAGCCCGCCGAAGCTGCCGATATTGGAGGCGGCGTAAAGGGCATAGGGATCCCGCCCATGGCTGGCGATACTGTACCAGCGCTGGAGAAGCGGCGCCTGGGCCGAGATGGCGAAGAACAGCGGGCCGATCGAGGCGACGAGCAGCCAGGGCACCCAGAGCGCCGGCTCCGCTTCGCCGGGCAGTTCCATGGCGATCACGCCGATCGGCAGCCAGAGCGCCGCTACCAGAAGCACGGCGAGATGGATCGTCGCCTGGGCCCGTGGCGGCACCCGGCCGAGCCAGTGCGCATAGGAATAGCCGCCGAGCAGCAGCGCCTGATAGACCAGCATCGCGCTGTTCCACACTGCGGGCGCGCCGCCCAGCTGGGGCAGCGCCATGCGCGCGACCATGGGCTGAACGAGGAAGAGCAGGAAGGAGCCAGCCAGGATCGCGGCGACGAACAGCCAGCGCGTGGTGCGCGTGCCGGCCTGCGGCGTCACGTCGTCGATTGCATTCTCCATCGCCTCAGGCCTCCGCGCCGCTGTGCAGCGATTCGGCTTGCCGATGGATGAACCGCGGGCGGAAATTCAGGAAGTTCGGGGCATGGGGGCCCCGATTTCCCCGTCCGGAGTCTCCGCTCCGCTCGGACGAGGCAAGCTGCAGGATGTGCGACACGATCATGCAGCGGACGCAAGCAGAGGAAATCCCGCTAGTAAAGGGTCGCCGGTGCCCGAGCGCCGATATGCCCGGTGTCCTACCCGGCGGGTCGCGCGATCCGATAGGTGATGTGCGGGTTCAGCCAATCGGGCGCCTGCGGATGGATGAAGTCGTCGGCGGGCGCCCGCACCATGCCCAGACGCTCCATCAATCCCCAGCTGCGGGTGTTGCCGAGCACTGTCATCGCCGCGACCGTCGGCACGTCGAGATTGGCCCAGGCCCAGTCGAGGCTGGCCTGCGCGCCCTCGCGGGCATAGCCCCTGCCCCAATGGGCCGGAGCGAAGCGCCAACCGATCTCGACTTCGCCGAAGAGCGGCGTGCCCTCCGGACCGGGCTTGAGGCCGCAAAAGCCCAGGAAGGCACCATCCTCCTTGCGCTCGACCGCCCAGAAGCAATGGCCGTGCGCGTCGAGCAGGGCGTTCTGCCGCGCCATGGCCGCGTCCGCCGCTTCCGGAGACAGGGGCGGGCCGAGAAACTCCATCACCGCGGGATCCCGGCCCATGGCATGCCAGGCCGGGCGATCGCTGTCCCGCCAACGACGCAGGATCAGGCGTTCGGTTTCGATCATCGGGGGCGCTCCAGCATATAGACGATCATCGCGCCCACCGGGTCCTCCGCGGAATAGCCGCGGAGGCGGAAATCGAGATCCGCACGGCGCTGCATGCCGAGACGCTCCATGAGTCCCCAGCTGGCGGTGTTCCCGATGGTAGTCCAGGCGCCGATCGCAGACGCGTCGAGATTGGCCCAGCCCCAGGCGATGCTCGCCTCGGCGGCCTCGCGGGCATAGCCCTTGCCCCAATGCGCCTCGGCGACGCGCCAGCCGATTTCCGGCATTCCGGCGACGGGCGCTTCGGAGCCGTAGTTGCTGGCGATGCGGATGCCGCAACTGCCGACCAGTTCGCCGGTGTCGCGCAGCACCGTGGCCCAATAGCAGAAGCCGTAGCGGGCCTGATCGTCGAGCCGGCGCGCGAACATGGCATCGATGTCCGCTGGCCCCTTCAGGCCGCCGAGCCGGGCCATCATCGCGGGCGTGTTGACCAGCGCCTCGAACGCCGGGCGATCCTCGGGCGCCCAGGGGCGCAGGTGAAGGCGGGCGGTCTCGATCATGCCGGACGGTCGATCGCGTAGACGATCATCGCGCCGAAGGGATCGCCGGGCGCATAATCGGGGTGCCGGAAATCGAGATCGGCGCGGCGGTGCATGCCGAGCCGCTCCATCAGCCCCCAGCTGCGCCTGTTGCCGATCACCGTCCAGGCGGCGATGCGCGGACGGTCGGTATTGGCCCAGCTCCAGGCGATGCTTGCCTCCGCTGCCTCGCGCGCAATGCCCTGCCCCCAGAATTTCTCGCCGATGCGCCAGCCGATCTCCAGCTCCTCGGGCACCGGCGTGTCGGGATGGCCGCCGATGCGCACGCCGCAGACACCGGCCATCTCGCCGGTCCCAAGGAGCTCGACCACCCACATGCAATGGCCGTGGCGCGCCTGCTGGGCCATCATCCTGTCGATGATGGCATCGTGCTTCGCCTGGGGCACGGGGCCGCCGAAATGCGCCATCATCGCCGGCGTGTTGGCGAGGGTATGGAAGACGGGCTTGTCCGCCTCGCGCCAGGGGCGGAGGAGAAGGCGTTCGGTGGCGATCATCCGGCGAGCAGCCTTGCCGCCAGCGGCGCGTGATAGGTGAGCATGCCCGAGCAGCCGGCGCGGCGAAAGGCCATCAGCGTCTCGAGCACCAGCGCGTCGCGCTCCCCAGCCCCGGCGGCAGCGGCGGCTTCGATCATCGCATATTCGCCGGAGACCTGATAGGCGAAGACCGGCACCTGGAACGCGTCCTTCACCCGCAGGATGATGTCGAGATAGGGCAGCCCGGGCTTCACCATCACGCTGTCCGCGCCCTCGGCCAGGTCGAGCGCGACTTCGCGCAGCGCTTCCTCGGCATTGGCCGGGTCCATCTGATAGGTCTTCTTGTCGCCCTTGAGCAGCCCGCGGCTGCCGACCGCGTCGCGGAACGGGCCGTAAAAGGCCGAGGCATATTTGGCGGCATAGGCCATGATCTGGACGTTGACATGGCCATTGGCCTCGAGCGCGCCGCGGATCGCGCCGACCCGGCCGTCCATCATGTCCGACGGGGCGACGATGTCCGCCCCCGCCTCGGCCTGGAGCAGCGCCTGGTCGACCAGGACCGCGCTGGTCTCGTCGTTCAGGACATAGCCCTGGGCGTCGACGATGCCGTCATGGCCGTGCGCGGTATAGGGATCGAGCGCCACGTCGGTGAGCACGCCGATCTCGGGCACCGCATCCTTGATCGCGCGGATCGCCCGGCACATCAGATTGTCCGGGTTGAGCGCCTCGCGCCCGTCATCGGTGCGCAGTTCCCGCGGCGTATTGGGGAAGAGCGCCAGGCAGGGAATGCCGAGGTCGCGGGCCTCGCGCGCGCGCGCCACGATGTCCCTCAGGCCCCAGCGCGAGACGCCGGGCAGCGATGCGATCGGCTCTTCCGCCTCGCCTTCGGTGACGAAGAGCGGCCAGATCAGGTTCGCCGGGGTGAGCAGGGTTTCCGCATGCAGCCGGCGGCTCCATTCGGAAGCGCGGGTGCGGCGGAGGCGGAGCGCGGGATACTGACTCATGGCCGCGCTGATGCGCCCTCAGCAATTGGGTTGCAAGCGTCCCGCGGGCTCGGTGGCGGCGAGCGCCTCCTCCTCCACCGTGGCGGGCTCGGGCGGCACTTCGAGCACTTCGCTGCGCCAGCGGCCATAGCGATAATAGAGCGCCGCGAGCGTCAGCGAGCAGGCGGATCCGATCGGAAAGGCCAGCCACAGCGCGTCGCTGCCGAACCAGCGCTGGCCGAGCACCGCGAAGCCGAAGCGGATCGGGAAGAGCGTGATCGCCAGGATGACCAGGGGCGGCACGGTGGCGCCATTGGCCCGCACGGTGGAGAACAGCACCATGGTCGCGCCGAACATCACGAAGGTCCAGCTGGCAAGCAGCTGGATGTGGCGGGCGATCGGGATCGCCGGACTGTCGCCGCCGACGAACAGCGCCATCACCGGGCGGTCGAACAGCAGGATCGCGACGATCACGACCAGGGTGATCGCAGTGTTGTAGACCAGCCCGGAGCGGGTGATGGCGTTCACCCGATCCCACCGGCCCGCGCCGATATTCTGTGCGGCCATGCTCGACACGGCGACGCCGATCGCCATCGCCGGCATCTGGATATAGGTCCAGAGCTGCTGCGAGACGGCATAGGCCGCCGCGGTGTCGACGCCCAGGCGGTTGACCAGCCCGATCATGGTGAGGCCGGCAGTGGACATGACGAGCATCTGCGCGCCCATCGGCAACCCCTTGGCGACGATGGTGCGGACCAGCGCCCGTTCCGGGATCAGATAATGCAGCTCATGACCGCGCAGCCGCACCGGCAAGTCGCGCCAATAGACATAGAGGAGCAGGCCGAAGGACGAGACCAGCCCGGCGATCAGCGTCGCGGTGGCCGAGCCGGCGATGCCCATGCGGGGGAACGGGCCGATGCCCTGGATCAGCAGCGGGTTCAGCCCCGCGTCGATCGTGACGCTCAGCACCATGAACCACAGCGGCGTGATCGAATCGCCGGTGCCGCGCAGGCTCATCTGGATGAGCACGCCGAGCATGCTGAACGGCAGGCCGAGGAAGATGACGCGCAGATAGTCGCGCGCCATGTCCTGCGCCTCGCCGGGGGTGGCGAGCAGGCGGAGGATCTGCGGGGCGAACAGCCAGCCCAGGATGGCGATCACCACGGCGCCGCCCATCACCAGCCCGATCGCCGAGCCGAAGGCGCGCCGCGCCGCCTCGACGTCGCGCCGGCCCATCGACTGGCCGATCAGGATGGTCGCTGCCATGCCGAAGCCGAATACTGCCGAGAACATCAGGAACATGATGATGTTGGCGTTGGCCGTTGCCGCCAGCGCCTGTTCCCCCAGGAACCGGCCGACCCAGATCGAGTTGATCGAGCCGTTGAGCGACTGGAGGATGTTCGAGCCGAGCGTGGGCAGCGCGAACAGCAGCAGCGTCCGGCTGATCGGGCCCTGGGTCAGGTCGTGGCGTTGGGGGGGACCGGCCATGGCGCTCGCTCTGGTTGGAGTCGGCGGAAAGGACCTCCCGCCTCCCCTCACCAGCACCGGGCGGCGGTCAGGTCAAGCCGTGCGGGCGCTCCGGCGGCGCATGGCCCAGAGCGCGACCATGCCCAGCGCGAACAGGCCGACCGCCTCTTCCGGGATCGGGCTGGGGTCGCCGCCGCCCGGATTGGTGGTGCCCGGCGGCGTATAGGTGCCGGTATAGGTGCCGAGATGGAACTCGCCGTTCTGGACAAGACTGCCGAACACCGCCGAGCCCTGGATGTAATTGCCCGTGGTCGCTGCCGCATTCGGCGCGAGCACCGATCCGCCCCAGGCGGTGGTGGCGTTCAGCGTCTTCGCGTCGGGGAAGTTCCAGATGACGTGCTGGCCCAGCCCCTGGGTGCCGCCCAGGAAATTGTCGTTGAGCGTCACGTTCGCGCCGCTGACGTTGACGATCGCAGTGTCCGCCCCGTTCAGGTTGAACTGGATCTCGCCGATCCTGTCGAGATCGGCGGCGCTGATGTTGAACACCGCCACGCCGCTGGCATTCGGCACTGCGTTGAAGGTGCCGCGATTGCCGGCGATCACCAGGTTGCTGTTGGCATCGAGCCCGCCCAGCGTGCGCGACAGGTCGGTAAGGCTGCTGGTGAGCAGGCTGCCCTGCTGCTTCAGATTGACCGAGAAGGCCGGATCGCTTGCCGACAGGCCCGACTGCACCGTGTTCTGGTTGACGTTGGTGTTGGCGATCGTGCCGCCGACCTTCACCGTCTGCGCCGGGCCGTTGAGGTTGAAGCCGCTGTTGACGTTGCCGCCGATCACCGCGCCCGAACCGTTGTTGAGGTTCTTGGTCGAGCCGTTGACGTCGCCCACCACGGTGAGGCCGGGCACGCCGAGCGGGCTCGGGGCGGGATTGGCGATCTGATAGTTGGAGGAATTGCCGTTGAGGTTGCCGCCGACGAAGGTCCGCCCCTCGACTTCCGAGGAGGAAGTCAGGTCCCCGAGCACTACCAGGTTCCAGGTGCGCAGCGCATCGAGCCCGGCGATGGACTGGGCGGACGCGGGCACGGCGGCGAACAGCGCCGCCGCGGCGGCGCCGGCGGAGAGCAGGAAGCGGTTCATGGCGACTCCGAGGGATTGACGACTCGGAGCTTGGTTAAGGGCACGGGGCGCCCGGAAGATATTGAGAAGCTTGGTTAATGGCGTCCCGATTCGGGAGTTGCGACGAATGGACGCGCCAACCCCCGGACACGCCGTCCCCGCCCGGGCGGGGACGGCGGATCTGGGTCAACCCAGTCGCGCCAGCGCGGCGCTCAGCCGCTCGGCCTCGGCGGCCTTCTCGGCATGGTCGGCGCGCGCCTTTTCCACAGCCTCGGGCTTGGCCTTCTCGACGAAGCTCGGGTTGTTCAGCCGGCCCGCCAGGCCGTCGCGCTCCTTCCCGGCCGCCGCGATCGCCTTGGCGAGGCGAGTCTTCTCGGCCTCGAGGTCGACCACGTCGCCGAGCGGCACCACGAAGGTCGCTTCGTCGACGACGATCTGCAGCGAGCCGCCGGCGGGCACTTCACCCGAAGCCTGATCGACGCGCGCAAGGCGAGCGAGCGCGGCTTCCTGCCGGCCGAGGCGAGCGCTCGTCTCGGCCGCGGCATCGCGCACGAAGATCGGCAGGCGTGCGCCCGGGGGCACGTTCAGCTCGGTCCGCGCCGCACGGATCTCGCTCACCAGGCGGATCAGCCAGTCGATCTCCTGCGCGGCCGAGGGATCGAGCGCGCGGGCATCCGCCATCGGCCATTTCGCCACGATCAGCTCGTGATCGCGCGGGCCCATCTTCGACCAGAGTTCCTCGGTGATGAAGGGCATGAACGGATGGAGCATGACCAGGATCTGGTCGAGCACCCAGCCCGCCACCGCGCGCGTCTCTTCGACACCTTCTGCGCCCTCGCCCTGCAGCACCGGCTTGATCAGCTCGAGATACCAGTCGCAGAACCGGCTCCAGACGAACTGGTAGATGGCATTCGCCGCCTCGTCGAAGCGCAGGTCGGCCAGCGCCAGGTCGATCGCCTGCACCGTCGCCACCGTCTCGGCGACGATCCAGCGATTGACCGCGAGCTCGGCCGCGGGCGGCTCGAGCGTGGTCGACGCGCCGATGCCGTTCGACTGGGCGAAGCGCGCCGCGTTCCATAGCTTGGTCGCGAAGTTGCGATAGCCTTCGATCCGGCGCTCATCCATCTTGATGTCGCGGCCCTGGCTCTCCATCGCCGCCATGAAGAAGCGCAGCGCATCGGCGCCATAGCTGTCGATCAGCCCGAGCGGATTGACGACATTGCCCTTCGACTTGGACATTTTCTGCCCATCGGCCGCGCGGACGAGACCGTGGAGATACAAGGTCTTGAAGGGCACTGCTTTCATGAAATGCAAGCCCTGCATCATCATCCGCGCATCCCAGAAGAACAGGATGTCGAAGCCCGAGATCAGCACGTCGTTCGGATAGCGCCCGCCGAGCGTGGGATCGGGGTTCTCCGGCCAGCCCATCGTCGCGAAGGGCCAGAGCGCGGAGGAGAACCAGGTGTCGAGGACGTCATTGTCCTGGGTGAGCTTCACGCCCTCCCCGGCCAGCGCCTGGGCTTCGGCCTCGCTTTCTGCGACATAGATGCTGCCGTCCTCGGCGAACCATGCCGGGATCCGGTGTCCCCACCAGAGCTGGCGCGAGACGCACCAGGGCTGGATGTTCTCCATCCAGTTGAAATAGGTCTTTTCCCAGCTCTTCGGCACGATCCTGGTCGCGCCGGAGCGCACCGCCTCGATCGCCGGCCTGGCCAGCGTCGCGGCGTCGACATACCATTGGTCGGTCAGCCAGGGCTCGATCACGTCGCCGGAGCGGTCGCCGAACGGCGTCGCGATCGTGCGCGGCTCGGCGTCGTGCTCGACGCCTTCCTTGTCGACATGCGGGATCAGGAAGCCTTCTTCCTTCAGCCGCGCGATCACCTGCTTGCGCGCGTCGAACCGGTCGAGCCCGAGCAGTTCGGCGGGGATCAGCCCGTCCGATGTCTGGGTAATGCGCGCCTTTGCATCGAGCATGTTGAGCATGTCGCGCGCCTCGATCCCGGCCCGCCTGCCGACCTCGAAGTCGTTGAAGTCATGCCCCGGCGTGATCTTCACCGCGCCCGAGCCCAGCTCGGGATCGGCATGCTCGTCGGTGACGATCGGGATCAGGCGGCCGGTGATCGGCAGCCTGACCATCTTGCCGACCAGATCGGCGTAGCGCTTGTCCTCGGCGTTCACGGCGACCGCCATGTCGGCCAGCATCGTCTCGGGGCGCGTGGTGGCGACCTCGATATGGCCGGATCCGTCGGCGAGCGGATATTTCAGGTGCCAGAAGCTGCCCTTGACGTCCCTGGTCTCGACTTCGAGGTCGCTGATCGCGGTGCCCAGGCCCGGATCCCAGTTCACCAGGCGCTTGTCGCGATAGAGCAGGCCCTGCCTGTGCAGCTCGACGAACACCTTGAGAACGGCCTTGGAAAAGCCCTCGTCCATGGTGAAGCGCTCGTCGGACCAGTCCATCGAGCAGCCGAGGCGGCGGAGCTGCTGGGTGATCTCGCCGCCGCTCTCCTCCTTCCACTCCCAGACCTTGGCGACGAACTCCTCGCGCGTGAAGTCGGTGCGCTTCTGCTGCCTGAGGTTCATCTGGCGCTCGACGACCATCTGGGTCGCGATGCCGGCATGATCGGTGCCGACCACCCAGCGCGCGTCCTTGCCCTTCAGCCGCGCATGGCGGACGAGGATGTCCTGCAGCGTATTGTCGAGGGCGTGGCCGATATGGAGGCTGCCCGTCACATTGGGCGGCGGGTTGACCAGCGTCCAGGGATCGGCGCCGTCGCGCGCGGGGCGGAACAGGCCATTGGCTTCCCAATGCCGGTACCAGCGGGATTCGAGTTCGGCGGGGTCGAAGGTCTTGGGCAGTTCGGACATGCCCTGCCCTTAGCGATGTGTAGGCTATACACACAACCCATCGTCATCCCCGCTCGCACGGGGATGACGAATTGCGGATGGGTCACTTCGCCGCGGCGGTCCCCGCGTCCTGCTGCTTGCCCGTATATCGGTTCAGCCAGCCGAGCACCGTGCCATACCATTGCATCGAGTTCTTCGGCTTGAGCACCCAATGGTTCTCGTCCGGGAAGACCAGCAGCTTGGAGGGGATGTCGCGGCGCTGGAGCGCAGTGAAGGCGGCCAGGCCCTGGGTATAGGGAATGCGGAAGTCCTTCTCGCTGGTGATCACCAGCTGCGGGGTCTTCCATTTATCGACATGGTTCACCGGGTTCCACTTCTCGAACGCGGCGGGATCCTCGAAATAGGCCTTGCCGCCATGTTCCCACTCGTCGAACCACAGCTCCTCGGTCTCATAGGCCATGGCGCGGGCGTCGAACACGCCGTCATGCTGGACGATGCACTTGAACCGATCGGGCCACTGCCCCTCGATCCAGTTCATCATATAGCCGCCATATGAGGCGCCGAGCGCGCAGGCATTGTCGGCATCGAGGTACGAGAACTTGTCCGTCGCGGCCTTGAGGCCCTTTTGCAGGTCCTCGAGCGGCCAGCCGCCCCAATTGTTGCGGATCGCATCGGTGAAGGCCTGGCCATAGCCGGTGGAGCCGTGGAAATCGACTGCGACCACCGCATAGCCGGCACCGGCGAACACCGCCGGGTTCCAGCGATAGGACCAGCTGTTGTTGCTGCTGCCCTGCGGCCCGCCATGGACGATGAAGGCGATCGGTGCCTTCCCGCCCGCGGCCAGGCCGGCCGGACGCACCGAATAGCCCCAGACGGTGTCGTTGTTGGCACCGGCGAAGCTGAAGCGCTCGACCTTGGGCAGGTCGATGCCGGCCAGCTTCTCGGCGTTGACCGAGGTCAGGCGGGTGCTGGCCTTGCCCTTGAGCTGGTAGAAATCGTCCGGCGCGGTGAGGCTGTTCATCGAATAGACGATGCCGCCCTTGGTCGGCACCACCGCGGTGACGTTACCGAGCTGGGTGAGCCGGGCGACCTTGCCGGTCTGCGGGTCGACCGACCAGATCGGGTTCTCCTGCGTATCCTCGGCAGTGACGTAGATCGTCCTGGAATCCGGCGCCCAGGCGATCGAGCCGACCGAGCGGTCCCAGGCCTGGGTCAGCGCCTTGGTCTCGCCGGTGGCGAGGTTGCGCAGCTGGAGGACCTGGCGATCGGCCTCGTACGTGGCGCGCGCCATCGAGAAATAGGCGAGCCACTTGCCGTCGGGCGAGACGGTGGGAAGATTGTCCATGCCCTCGTTCGCCTTGGTGAGGTTCACCGGCGCCGAGCTGCCGTCCGCCGGCGCGGCGAAGATGTCGAGATTGGTCGACTTGGCCTCGATCCGGCCCGCCTCGCGCAGGGCGAAATAGACGGTCTTGCCGTCGGCGCTCCAGGCGACTTCCTCACCGCCGCCAAAGGGCTTGGAGGGGCTGTCGCCGATCAGGCCGCCTTCGATGGCGACTCCGTTGCCCGTCGCGCCGTCCGGGCCGAACGGCAGCACGAAGAGCTGCGAGCGCTCGCCGTTGCTCCACGTATCCCAATGGCGCACGAAGAGCTGGTCATAGGTGCGGCCAGAGCCGGCATTCGGGTCCTTCTTGACCATCGCGGGCTCCAGGCTGGGCGCACCGGGCTTGCGATCGGCCCAGACAAGCAGCTTGCTGCCGTCGGGCGAAACCTTGAAGCCGTTGAACCCGCCCGGGATATGCGTGAGCCGAGTCGCGGTGCCGCCGGTGATCGCGATGCCCCAGACGGCGTCCTCGCCGCCCTTGTCCGACTGGAACCAGACGGTCTTGCCGTCAGCGGAGAATTGCGGGCTGGTTTCGTTGACATCGGCTTCGGCAACGAGCTTCTCGGGCTTGGCGCCCTTCACGGTGAGGTCGAGGCGCCAAAGGTCGTAGCGGCCCCGGTTGGCGGCGAGATCGGTCTCGCGCTGCTGCCAGACCAGCCAATGGCCGTCGGGCGAAACTGCGGGGGCACCGACGCGCGACAGGGTGGCGACGTCCTGGATGGTGAGGTCACGCGCCAGCGCGGGCGCAGCGGTGGAAGCGAGCGCGACGCCCGCGAGCAGGATGTGCTTCATGCCGGCTACGATAGCCGGAAGGTTGCAGGCGTTACAATCGTCCGCACGCGCGACGGGCGGCCATTTTCGGCACCCCGGCGTTCGCCGGGGCGGGTGCCATGCGCCGAAATGGAAGACGGGCTTATTGCCGCCCGGTGATTCGCGAAATCTCGCGTGCGACCATTTCCTCCACCAGCCGCGGCAGATTGGCGTCGAGCCAGTCGCGCAGCATCGGCTTCAGCATCTCGCGCACCATGCCCTCGAGCGTGTCGGTGCCGGTCACCTCCGGCTTGACCACCATCCGCGACAGCGCTTCGAGCGGGCCGCGAGTCGCTTCGGCGGCACGATCGGACAGGATCGGGTCGGCGGGCTGCTCGGCAGCTCCCTTCGGGGCGGCTTCGGGCGGCGTCGGGGAACCCATCGACATCGGGGTCGGCGTCTCCACTCTGTCTTCGTCGACCGGCTGGCTCAGCTCGAGCACTTCGTCGATGGCGGCGGATTTCTCCGCCACCGTCGCCGCACGTCCGCCGCGGCGCGCACGCGTCGCGATGGCAGCATCGCCTTCCTCGGCGATGATGCGCTTGATGGAGGAAAGAATCTCCTCCATCGACGGCTCGCTACTGATGTCCCCCATCAACCGGCTACTCCTGAAAGCCCCGGAGGCGCGTCATCAGGGATTTTTACGGTTAATGTCAACAGGCCGCGTCGCATCGTCGCGCTGAAGCACGGGATCGAGCGAGGTGGTGGTGACGGCCGGCGTCTGCGCGGGAGTCTGGTTGGTGCGGGTGCCCACCGGCTGCGGTTCGGGATCGTCGTTGCGATCCGACCAGCGATTCTTCACGCGCTTGTAGTTGACGTCCGGATCGTAGAGCGGCCCGCCGTCAAGGTTAAGATCGCGTGCCTCGGCCCGGCCCATCGCCGCCAGCAGCGTGAAGCCGGCGACATAGGCGTCGCGCTCGGCGGTGACGTAATTGACCTGGCTGGTCAGCAGTTCCTGCTCGGCGTTCAAGATGTCGAGGATCGTACGGGTGCCGACGCTGTTCTCGGCGCGGACGCCTTCCAGGCTCAGCTTGTTGGCATCCACGGCGACCCGCGACGATTCGATCACGCGCAACGCCGACTGGTAGTTGGCATAGGCGGAGCGCACCTGGGCGATCACGCCGCGCTCGGTGAGCGTCACCGTCTCCAGCGCCGAGGCCCGGCGCGCCTGGGCCTGGCGAACCTGCGCCGCCGGAAGCCCGCCCTGGAAGACCGGCAGCGTCAACTGCGCGCCGATGGTGTTCGAGATGCCGTTGGGGTTCTGGCCGCCCAGCGTACGCGCTTCTTCGCTGAGCGAGCCCAGGTAATTATAGTAGCTGGAGCCGGCGGTCAGCGAGACCTGCGGCGAACGACTGGCCCTGGCTGCCTTCACGTCGAACGCAGTCGCGTCGCGCTGCTTCTGCGCCGCCTCGAGATTGGGATTGTTGCTGATCGCGGCCTGTTCCGCATCCTGCACGTCGCCCGGCAGATTCGGCAGCGCCGGCGGTTGGGCGAGCACGCCCGGGGGGGCGCCGACGACGCGGATGTAATTCTCGCGCGAGCCGATCAGCCCGGCCTCGGCAGTGCGCAGCTGGCTCTGGGCGAGCGCGAGACGCGCTTCGGACTGCGCGACGTCGGTGCGCGTGAGATCGCCCACTTCGAACCGATCGCGGGTCGCCTGGAGGTTGACCTCGAGAACATGGACGTTCTGCTGGTTGAGGCGGACGATCGCCTCGAAGCGCAGCACGTCGACATAGGCGGTCACCGCATCGGTGAAGAGCTGCGCTTCGATACCACGCAGGCTGGCATGGCCAGCATCGACGCGAGTCTCCGCCGCACGAACCGAATTGCGCACTCCGCCGCCCGAATAGATCGGCACCGAAAGATTGAGGCCCAGGCGGGCGGTCCGAGTCGGGCCGGCAAGCGGGCCGGCAAGCGCGTCGCTATTATAGATGCTGTCGCTCAGCGAACCCGTGCCGTTCACGCCGGGACGGCCGGCGGCCCTGGCGATCGGCACGTTCTCGTCATTGGCGCGCTGGTTGGCGCGCTCCGACTGAAGGCCCGGATTGGTGTTGTAGGCAAGCACCAGCGCGTCGCGCAGCGTGGTGGTCGGCTGCGCGGTCTGGCCCGGTGCGCCGGTGCCCACCCCCTGCACGGGAGTGTCGGTGCCGGCACGCGTCGTCGTGGTCTGCGCGGCGGCAGGCACGGCGATCGCGACAAGGCTGGCGCCCAGAAACAGAGAGGAAATTCGCATGAGCCTCTTTCAGATCAGAATTGAAAGGTTCGTAGGCGCTCGAAACCAGGAAGAACTGCACATTCGATATCGGCGAAATCGACGAGGCCGAAGCCCCCTTCGGTGCGACGGCCCGCCGCAAGGCGCGTCACGCCGCGATCCAGGAGGCCGGTCACCACCCGCCCGTCGGGCGCGAGCTGATCGAGCAGTGCGGCGGGAAGCGCCTCGATCGCGCCGTCGACGACGAGCAGGTCATAGGGGCCTTGCGCGGCATGGCCGGCGGCGAGCGGCCCCTCGACCAGCTCGACATTGGCATAGGCGGCGAGCGCGGTGCGCGCGAGCGCCGAGAGGCCGGGCTCCTCCTCCACCGCCACCACCGAACCGGCGAGACCGGCGAGCAGGGCTGCCGCATAGCCGCCCGCGGCGCCGATCAGCAGCACCTTGTCGGTCGGGCGGATTTCGGCGGCGGTGAGCAACCGCCCCGTGGCGAGCGGCAGGTTGTGGCTGCGCCCCCCGGCGAGCGGCAGCAGCGTGTCGCGATAGGCGATCGCGCGATGCGCCTCGGGAAGGAAGTCCTCGCGCGGCAGGCGCGCCATCGCCTCGACCACGCGAGCGTCGTTGACCGCGTTGGTGCGCAGCTGGCTGGCGACCATCGCATGGCGCATCACATCGAAGCGGTTCGCCTCGGCAGGCGCGGAATCTACCGTAAGAGCCATCATTACCCCGGCTATCTGGCACAACCGTGTTAGCTGTGCAATACACTGATTATGTAGGGCGGCTTGTATCCCCTTCGCAACCCTTCGCCAAGCAATGCGCGCAGCTATTTTTGCACTGCAATGTTGACATGTCGGCAGCAGCCTGCGCATTGCCGCCGCTCGCTCCGAGGCCCGATGGCGGAGTGGTGACGCAGAGGACTGCAAATCCTTGCACGCCGGTTCGATTCCGGCTCGGGCCTCCACTTCTTCTTGCGGCATCACCACCTCATTGCCCGCGTCCCGGCGCCGGCATTCCCGCCGCATGTGTGTCTTTCCCGCAACTCATCGATCGAATCGCACGGGCCATCGACACCATACCGGCCCGGATGCGGAACAAATCGCGATTCATTGCCGTTGGTCCCCCGATTATCGGGAGACGAGGCATGTATGATTTCGGCATCCGACACGCCCTAACCGGCTATCGCGTCGCGTACCGTCCGGAGCAGGAGAATTACTGTCCGGGCTGTGGCAGGTCGCATTGGGTGATCGGCCGGCTCACGGCGGAATGTGCCTTCTGCGCCACTGCCCTGCCGCTGATGGTGGGCGGGAGCACTGGCAGCGGGCTGATCCGTCAGCGGGGCGTGACGGCACTCGCCGCCTGAACCCGCTGCCGGCGCGCGTGCTTTCGCGGGCCGGCGCTCCGCGACTTTCCCTGTCGGGCGGATCGCGCGGGCTGTTGCCGCCGCCGTCGCGGGCGAGGCGCCTTGGGCTTGCAGCATGGCGACGAGCCGCTATGCCGCCGCTATGACCGGCGCTCAACTCACGCTCTACAATTCGCTGACCCGCGGGCTGGAAGCTTTCCAGCCGCTCGATCCCGAGCGCGGCGTGCGCGTCTATTCCTGCGGGCCGACGGTCTACAACTACGCCCATCTCGGCAATCTGCGCGCCTATGTGTTCACCGATACGCTGAGCCGCGTGCTGACCTGGAAGGGATATGCCCTCACGCATGTGATCAATATCACCGATGTCGGCCATCTGACGTCCGATGCCGATGTCGGCGACGACAAGATGGAGGCGGCGGCCCGTGCCCAGGCGAAGAGCATCTGGGACATCGCGGCGCACTATACGGCGGCGTTCAAGCAGAACATCGCCGACCTCAACATCCGCCAGCCCTCGCGCTGGTCGGTCGCGACCGACCACATCGCCGAGATGATCGACTTCGCCGAGAAGATCGCGCCCGAGCATTGCTACGCGCTCGATTCGGGCCTGTATTTCGACGTGACCACCGTGCCCGATTATGGCCGCCTGGCCGGCAATCAGGACGACGCCGCCGAGGGGCGGATCGATCCGGTGGCCGGCAAGCGTCACCCGCAGGATTTCGCCATCTGGCGCAAGTCGCCGCCGGGCGAGCAGCGCCAGATGGAATGGGACAGCCCCTGGGGCAAGGGGGCGCCGGGCTGGCACCTCGAATGCTCGGTGATGAGCATCAAGTATCTGGGAGCGCCGTTCGACATCCATACCGGCGGCATCGATCACCGCGAAATCCACCACCCCAACGAGATCGCGCAGAACCAGGCCTTTTGCGGGTGCGGCGATTCGGGTGCGCATTTCTGGATGCACAACAACTTCCTGGTGGATCGCCAGGGGAAGATGAGCAAGTCCAAGGGCGGCTTCACAACGCTCCAGTCGTTGATCGACGCCGGCGTGCATCCTCTCGCCTATCGCTTGATGTGCCTTTCCGCCCAGTATCGCAGCGAGCTGGAATTCTCGGCCGAGAACCTGGCGGCGGCGCTGACCCGGCTGAAGCGGCTCGTGATGACCGTGACTGCCCTCAAGGCCCGGGCCGAAGGCGAAGGCATTGCGCCGGAGGCCTGGCTCGCTCGGCTCGACGAGGCGGTATCGGACGATCTCAACACGCCCAGGGCGCTGCCGGCGCTCGACGACCTCCTCGCCGAGAAGAAGCTGTCGCCCGCGGATCGCCTGGCCGGCCTGGCGGCATTCGACGCGGTGCTGGGCCTGCGGCTGCTCGACCTGACTCGCGAGGCGCTCCGCATGCGGCCCGTGAGCGCCACGATCACCGTGCAGGAGATCGAGGACCGGCTGGTCGAGCGCAAGGAAGCGCGGCTGGTGAAGGATTTCCAGCGTTCCGACACGATCCGCGACGAACTCGCCGCCGCCGGCGTGGAAGTGATGGACGGCGACGCGCTGGGCTGGGACTGGAAACCGGTGCTCGGCGAATAGGCGGGCGCAACTAAGGCCTTTGAACCCGGGCCGGCCACGCGCTAGCCTTTGATCCATGAAGGCCGTACTCCCCGCCCTCGCCCGCCCGCTGGTGGAGCCGCAGCTCCCGCCGGGGCTCGACGTCCATTGGTTCATGAGCACCGACGAAGCGGTCGCGCTCGTCGCGGATGCGGACATCGGCTGGCTCGACAACAACGATCCGCGCGAATGGGCGCGCGCCGTGGCGGCTGCGAGCAGGCTGCAATGGCTGTCGACCATCTATGCCGGGCTCGATGCGCTCGATACGAACCTGTTGCGGACGCGCGGCACGCGCGTGACCAACGGCAGCGGCGTCAATGCGCATACCGTCGCCGAATATGCCGTGATGGGGGCGCTGGTCGCGGCCAAGCGCTTCGACCAGGTGGTCCGCGCCGCGGATCGCCACGAATGGCCGACCGATGCGCCCGGCAAGCTCGAACTGTTCGAGAGCAAGGCGCTGGTGATCGGCTATGGCACGATCGGGCGGCTGATCGGCGAACGCCTCGCAGCCTTCGGCGTCGAGGTGACCGGCGTCACCCGTTCCGGCGCTGCAGGTACGGTGGGCCCGGATGCCTGGCGCGCGCTGTTGCCCGAAACCGACTGGGTGTTCCTCGCCGCGCCCGCCACCCCCCAGAGCCGGGCGATGATCGGCGCCGAGGAACTGGCCGCGATGAAACCCTCGGCCTGGATCGTGAATGTCGGCCGCGGCGAGCTGATCGACCAGGATGCGCTGATCGAGGCCTGCGCCAGGCGGCGTATCGGCGGCGCCTTTCTCGATACGGTGACGCCCGAGCCGCTACCGCCCGAACATCCCTTGTGGAGCACGGCGAACGTCATCCATTCGATGCACCTCTCCGGCCGCAGCCAGACGCGGATGTTCCTGCGCGCCGCCGCGCTGTTCGTCGAGAATGCCCGGGCATTTGCGGAAGGGCGCCCGCTCAGGAACGAAGTCGACCTCGCCGCGGGATATTGAAACCTCCCTGCCCCTCCGAGTTTCGCTTGCATCGGGCGCCGTGCGGCGATTAGTTAGGCAAATGCCTAATCAAATCGACGCCGCATTCGCTGCCCTGGCCGACCCCACCCGCCGCGTGGTCGTCGAGCGGCTTGGCGACGGTCCGGCCAGCGTGAGCGCGCTCGCCGCCGGCTTCACCATGGCGATGCCGAGCTTCCTGCAGCACATCCGCCTGCTCGAGGGCGCCGGCCTGGTGCGCACCGCGAAGCAGGGCCGGGTACGCACCTGCACGCTGGAGCCGCTTGCCCTCGCCGCGGTGGAGCAATGGATCGTCGAGCGCCGCCGCACGACCGAGGCGCGCTACGACCGCCTCGCCCATTTCCTCGACGCGCAGGACAAGGAGAACGACCATGGCTGAAGCCGTCCACGACAAGTTCGTCATCGAGCGCCGTTTCAGGCAGGCCCCCGCCAGGGTGTTCGCCGCCTTCGCCACCGAAGAGGGCAAGGCGCGCTGGTTCTCGGGGCCGAACGAGGCCTGGGAAATGGTCGATCGCCACTTCGATTTCCGGGTGGGCGGCACCGAGCACCTGGAAGGCCGCTGGAAGAGCGGCACGGTCACGCGCTTCGACTGTTCCTATCACGACATCGTGCCGGATGGCCGCATCGTCTATGCCTATCGCATGAAGCTGAACGGCAAGCCGATCTCGGTGAACCTCTGCTCGATCGAGTTGCTGCCCGATGGCGACGGCACCCGCCTGCTCCACACCGAGCACGGCATCTATCTGGACGGCTATGAAGACAATGGGTCCCGCTTCCACGGGATCGGCCTTCAGTACGACAAGCTGGCCGAGACATTGCCGGGCTGACGGCTTCGTTGCGTCAGGGCGGGCATTCGTCGCGGAACGCTATGCTCGCCGCGCTCCGCACGCGAGCACGGCCTCCGTCCCTTCCCCGGGTTCAGGAGGACCGCCATGCCCGTTGCCGCTCGCCCCATCGTCTTCGCGCCCGCCTTGCTGCTCGCTGCGACCGCCTGTTTCGCCGGCGCCTCGGACAAGGCCGCCGCCAATGCCTCCGAAGCGGGGGCCGCGCCGGCGCAGCAGGGCGCCTCCATCACCGGCGACGTCCAGGCGCCGGCGGGCGCGCGGATGGAAGGTGGCAAGGTCGTCGCCTGCTCCTCGCCCTATCAGAGCTGCAAGACCAAGATCGAGGCGCCACTGCGGCAGGCCGGCGGCTCGAGCTGGGCCTATGAACTCAAGCTGCCCGATCGCGGGCCATGGCAGCTCATCGCATGGCAGGATGCGGATGGCGACGACGAAGCCTCTCCGGGCGATTATCTGGGCATTGCCCGCGACGGCGCCGAGATCTCGGCGCCGGCCAGTGCGGTGCGCATCGCGGTGAAGCTGGTCGCGGGAGACCAGGCGGCCGCCAAGGCTTCCAACGGCGACATTCCGGGGCTGGCGGGAAGCTGGTCGCAGTCCTCGACTGCCACGGAACTGGTGATCGGTTCCAAGATCAAGTTCCAGCCGAGCATGGCGACCGGCTATGGCACCAATCTGGGCGGCACCTTCGGCCCCGGATCGGCGACCAACACCACGATCGTGACCGAGTCCATGCCGGTGACCGTGCGGCGCCAGATGACCCTCGTCATCCGCCGGGACGGCACCTTCACCTGGCGGATCACCAAGATCCAGCCGGAAGGCAAGAGCTGCACCAAGACGATCAATCAGGAGAAGCTGGGCCGCATCCAGACGGCGGGCGGCAAGATGACCTTTGCGATCCAGGGCGGCAACGAGAGCTGGAGCGGGTGCGGCAAGGGCGGCTCGGGGACGATCTCGCCGCGTAGCGAGACATATGGCTACAGCAATGCAGGCGGCGGCCTGCGGTTGACCGGCCCGGGCGGCGTGAACTGGGCGTTCCGCCGCGGTTGAGCGATTTACCCTGGCGGGGAAATTTTTCGCTTGCACGATTTTACCCCGCCGGGGTAAGCCGTTCGGGCTATGACGACACTTGCAGGCACCAAGATTCGCCGCTTCCGCGAGGAACGCTCTCTTACCCGCGCCGCGTTCGGCGCGTGGTTCGATATTCCGGGCTCCACGGTCCAGGGCTGGGAGAAGGACGGCAAGCGCGCGAACGCCAAGGTGATGAACCTGATCGCCGCGCACGGCATCGCCGGCGCCGCCGACTGGAACGTCACCGTGCGCGATGCGGAGAACGACATGCATGCGAGCTGGAGCCCGTCGAGCTGGAAGGCGGCGGAGGCCCGCCAGCTGCCCAATTACCCCGATCAGGGCGCACTCGATGCAGCGACGACGCAGCTCACTTCCTTCCCGCCCCTGGTCTTCGCCGGCGAAGCGCGCGAGCTGACCAGCGAACTGGCCAAGGTTTCGCGCGGCGAGGCATTCCTTCTCCAGGGCGGCGACTGCGCCGAGAGCTTTGCCGAGTTCCACCCGAACAACATCCGCGACACGTTCCGCGTCATCCTCCAGATGGCGGTGGTGCTGACCTTCGCCTCGAAGCTGCCGACGGTGAAGCTCGGGCGCATGGCCGGCCAGTTCGCCAAGCCGCGTTCCGCCGATACCGAGACGATCGGCGGGGTGGAACTGCCCAGCTATCGCGGCGATAACGTCAACGACATCGCCTTCACGCCCGAGGGTCGCACGCCCGATCCGCAGCGGATGCTGCAGGGGTATTCGCAGTCCGCGGCGACGCTCAACCTGCTGCGCGCCTTTGCGCAGGGCGGCTATGCCAATCTGCACCAGGTCCACAAATGGACCCACGACTTCATGGGCCGCAGCCCCTGGGCCAAGAAATATGCCGATCTGGCCGACCGGATCGGGGAAGCGCTCGACTTCATGGCCGCCTGCGGCATCGATGCGGACAGCGTGCCGCAGCTCAAGGCGACCAATTTCTATACCAGCCACGAAGCGCTGCTCCTGCCCTATGAGGAAGCGCTCACGCGCCAGGACAGCCTCACCGGCGACTGGTACGACACCAGCGCGCACTTCCTCTGGATCGGCGACCGCACCCGCTTCGAAGGCTCGGCGCATGTCGAGTTCCTGCGCGGCATCGGCAATCCGATCGGGATGAAGTGCGGCCCCAGCCTCGAGCCCGACGCATTGCTGCGCCTGCTCGACGCACTCAACCCCAGCCGCACGCCGGGGCGGATGACGCTGATCACGCGATATGGCCATGACAAGATCGAGGCCGGCCTGCCCAAGCTGGTTCGCGCGGTGAAGCGCGAGGGACATCCGGTGGTGTGGAGCTGCGATCCGATGCACGGCAACGTGATCAAGGCGGCCAATGGCTACAAGACCCGCCCGTTCGAGCGAATCCTCGCCGAAGTGCGCGGCTTCTTCGCGGTGCATCGCGCCGAAGGCACCTTCGCCGGCGGCATCCATGCGGAGATGACGGGGCAGAACGTCACCGAATGCACCGGCGGTGCGATCGACATCACCGAACAGGGCCTCGCCGATCGCTACCACACCCATTGCGATCCACGTCTCAATGCGGGACAGAGCCTGGAACTTGCCTTCCTGTTGGCTGAAATGCTCAACGAGGAAATGGCGGAACGCCGCAAGGCCGCCGCTTGATCAATTGTTGCGGAACACATCCGTAATTTAGCGGATTTACATCGCTGTCAGCATCTTGGATGGACTGCGCTTTACGCGGAGTTTTAGTTGGCAACGGTGAGGGAGCGTCTGCCAGAGAACTGGGCTGCGTCGGTACGTCCGGCGCTAATGCTGTTTGCGGGCGCCTTGATCGGTTGCATTAGCTGGGCCCTGTGGCATCGCTTCACCGGCAGGAATCCTCCGATCGGCATCGCCATCGGAGTTTCGGTCAGCGGACTGATCCTGAGCAGCACCCGGCTCTGGCCGCTGCTCGCGATCGCCGTGCTCGCCACATATGAGATATTCGAGCCCCAATATCCGCTGGTGGCCAAGCTCGCCGCGGCGATGGGCCTGGCATTCGGCGCGCTGCTGACGGCATCGATCATCCGGCGTCGCGGCGTCCGGCCCACCGAATTGCTCGATCCGCGCTCGATCCTGTGGGTATTCGTCGCGGCGTTGGCCGGATCGCTGCTGGCGGCAGGGATCGTCGCACTCGGCACCATCGCGGCAGGGCGGCCGACCATCTTCGTCGAGAAGTTCGCACAACAGGGGCTCGGCATGATCCTGGCGGCGCCGTTCGTGCTCGTCTGGGCGACGCCGCTGCGCGAACGCTGGTCGGCCCTTCGATGGGCCGGCTTCGTCGTCACCATGCTCCTCTGCGGAATCGTGACGACGGCCGTCTTCCTGCTTCCGCGCGAGGATCCCGTGGCCTGGGCGATCTTCCCGCCGCTCGTGCTTGCCGCCCTGGGCTGGCACCTGCGGGGCGCGACTACCGCCATGGCCATCTGCGCGGTGATCGTGCTGTTGAGCACCGAGATCGCCACCGGGCCGTTCGCGCTCGCTGCGCCCGGGAATCGCGTGCTGCTGGCGCAGATGTTCGTGGCGGTCACCTGCGCGACCATCGTCCTGCTCGCCGCCCATGCGGACGAGCGCCACGCCGAGGACAAGCTCCGCATCGCCGCCAGGCGGATCGAGGTTTCGCGGCGCAACCTCACCAACATGGCGCGCGACGCCGCCACCGCGGTGGCGATCCTCGACCGGGACATGCGCTATGTCGCCACCTCGCAGCGCTATGTCGCCGATCATCGCCTGCCCGAGGGCACGGCGCTCGAGGGGCGCAGCCACTTCGAGGTCTTTCCCGATTGCTCCCCCGAGCGCCGCGCGATGCTCGCGCGCGTGCTCGACGGCGAGCAGCTCTCGGGCTACGGCGATCCGCTGCGGCATCCCGATGGCAGCGTCGATTATGTGCGCTGGAGCCACCGCCCCTGGTATGACGAGGACGATCGCATTGCCGGCATCGTGCTGGCGAGCGAGATCGTCACCGCCGAGATGGAGGCGCGCCGCAAGCTGGAAGAGGCCGAGCGCCGCTATCGCGCCGTGTTCGAGCAGGCCGGGGTCGGCGTGGGCCGGCTCTCGCTTCAAGGCGTGTTCCTCGAAGTCAATGATCGGATCTGCGAGCTCACCGGCCATCCTCGCGAAGCGCTGATCGGCGAAAGCTGCCGCAAGACCAGCACTGCCGAGGAGTGGCCCGCGACGATGGACGGGATCCAGGCGCTCGCGCGCGGCGAGGTTGCCTATTATTCCGACGATCGCATGGTGGTGACGCATGAAGGCGCGCTGCGCCCCGTGCATTGCACCGCCAACCTCGTCCGCTCCGGCGACGGCACCGAAGACTATATCGCCGTCGTGCTCCAGGATATCTCGCCGCGCATCGCCGCGCAGCGCGCGCTGGAGGAGAGCGAGAAGCTGCTCCGGCTTGCCCAGGAAGCCGCCGGCGTGGGGGTGTGGGAGATCGACCTGGTGCGCGGCGGCTCGCGGCACTCCCCGCAGAGCGCGCGCCTGTTCGGCCTGGAATGGCACGAGGGCGAGTATCGCATGGCCGATGTCGCCGATCGGCTCGGCCCGGAACAGGTCGCCGAACTGCGCCGGGCGATCGGCAGCGCCAGGCGGGTCAAGGGCCCGCTCGACATGACGCTGCGGCTGGCAATGCCCGATGGGGAGGCGCGCTGGGTGACGCTGCAGGGCCGCTACGACCCGCATGACGGCCAGCCGCGGCTGCTCGGCCTGGTGATCGACATCACGCACGACATGGAAGCCGATGCCCAGTTGCGCGAAGTGCACGAGAAGCTGCTCCGCCTCGCCCGGCTGAACGCCATGGGGGCAATGGCCTCGACGCTGGCGCACGAGCTCAACCAGCCGCTCGCGGCGATCACCAACTATATCGAGGCTTGCCGCTATCTCACGCGTTCGCGCGGCGAGCCGGACCACGACATCCTCGATGCGCTCGATCATGCGCGGGTGCAGGCGCTGCGAGCCGGCGACATCATCCGCAAGATCCGCTCCTTCACGGTGAGCGGCGAGATCGTCCAGGCAAGCTTCGACCTGAACGCGGTGATCTATTCGGCCAGTGCGGCGGTGCGGCAGCTCAAGATAGCGCAGGGCGCGCGGATCGACTGCGATTTCGACCCCGCGCCCGCCAATCTGATCGGCGACGCCCTCCAGATCGAACAGGTGCTGAGCAATCTGATCCGCAACGGCGTGGAGGCGACGACGGGTCGCGCCCGGCGCGAAGTGAGCGTGACCACCCGCGTCGGGCCGGAGGAAGTCGTCGTCCAGATCGCCGATAGCGGCGCCGGCCTCAGCGAAGCGATGCTCGACAATCTGTTCGAGCCCTTCCGCACCACGAAGGAGAGCGGCACCGGGCTCGGCCTGCCGATCTGCCGTACGATCGTCGAGGCGCATGGCGGGCGGCTCTGGGCCGAGAACGGCCCGGGCGGCGGGGCGATCTTCAGCTTCGCGCTGCCGATCGCGGAGACGCGCGAAACCGCCCCGCTCCATGACGAAACATACTGAAACACCCCTGCAAGACCGGCCTTCCAGGAGCGACCTCAGCCGGCGCCTTGCCCCTCTGTGCCGCCGGCTCCCCAAACTACGGGGCGGCCGGACTGCAACCTCCGGCCGCCCTGGCCTTTCTCAGCCCGGCCAAGCCCTTCTCAGCCCGGCGCGTGGCAGACCGCCTCGATGTTGAGCCCGTCGGGATCGCGCCCGCCCGCCGCCAGCGCCGCCGCATGGAAGGCATCCACCTCGGCGCGCGTGCCGGCGCGAAAGGCGATGTGCGTCCCCTCGCCCACGCGCTCATTGTCGCCGATCCAGAAAAAGGGATCGTCGCCTCTCCCGAAGCCATGGGCGGTGCCGCCCGAGCCATTCTCCTGCGCCGGCACGGTCATCAGCAGCGTGATGCCCAGCGGAGCCAGGGCGGCCGCGTAGAATTGCCTCGAGGCCTCGGCGTCCGAAACCGCGAAGCCGACATGATCGAGCACCTGCCTGTTCCTTTCTGCTCAGGGATAGAGATCGACGATCTCCGCGCCCTCGCCTTCCGCCGCCAGCAGCAGCGTGCGGTGACAATGTTCGGGATTGCGCTCGAAGCAGAGCAGCGCGCTCGGCCTTTCCGCGGCCAACGCCCGCATCATCGCCGCCTCTGCCTGCGCCTCGGGCAGATGGAGCTGCCCGGCATAGACCTGGCGCAGCGTCTTCACATCGCCCTTCTTGGCGGCATCGCGGCCGAGCTTGGGCGTGCCCAGATTCTTGAGCAGCACATAATCGATCCCCGCAGCCTTCAAGCTCGCGGCTAGGATGTTCTTGGAAAAGCCCGGCCGCCGCGAGAGCGGCACCGCGCGCACGTCGATCACCCGCTCCACCCCGGCCTTGCGCAGCGCGGCGATGAACGCGTCCATCGTCGTCGCCTCATAGCCGATGGTGAAGATCCTCATGCAGCCGCCTTCTCTCCCCGGAGCGCATGGACCGCGCCCCAGGCGATCAACGCCTGGCCGACGAAATAGGTCGGCCAGACCAGCAGCTGCGGGATCGGCGACCCCGCCAGCGGGCCCATGCGCAGGAAGATCAGCCAGTCGGAGACGAAGAACAGCAGCGCTCCCGCCGCGACCAGCGTGCCCAGCCGGCTGAGCATCGCCGAAGCGGTCATCAGCGCAAGGCCGAACACATAGACCGCGAGCAGTTCGGGATTGGGCAGCGTTCCGAACACGTACCAGGCGAACACCGCCACCGCGGCGGCGACCGGCGGGGCGATCCAATTGGCCGCAGGAATGCGGGGGTGGCGCAGGTACAGATAGCTCGCCAGCAAATGGCCGGCCATGAAGGCCACCGCGCCGGTGGTGAGCCCGTGCAGTTCGAGCAGCACATCGCCCAGCGCGCCGAGCGCCAGCACCGCACCGATCATCCGCCCGTCCTGGTTCACTGCCTTGCCGCGTGCCCAGAACGCGAGCAGGCCGACACCGGCCCCCTTCCAGACGATGGCGGCGATCCCGCCGGCCTCCAGCCAGTAATTGGCATAATAGCTTGCGCCGGCGACAAGGGCGGCGGCGAAGAGCGGTTCGATGCGGGAACGGTCCATGCCCCCTTGATGCCGCGTGACTGGCGCTCTGCCAAGCATGGCTCTATCGGAAGCCGATGCACGACATCCACATCATCGGCGGCGGCCTGGCCGGCTCGGAAGCCGCCTGGCAGCTCGCGAACAAGGGTTTCCGGGTCCGCCTCTCCGAAATGCGCGGCAGCGGCACCATGACCCCGGCGCATCAGACCGACGGGCTCGCGGAGCTGGTCTGCTCGAACAGCTTCCGTTCGGACGATGCGCAGAACAACGCCGTCGGCCTGCTCCACCAGGAGATGCGCGACCTGGGCTCGCTGATCATGGCCGAGGGCGACCGGCACAAGGTGCCCGCCGGCTCGGCCCTGGCGGTGGATCGCGACGGCTTCTCCGCGGGGGTGACCGCGGCGCTGGCGGCCCATCCGAACATCGAGATCGTCCGCGAGCGTGTGGACGCGCTGCCCGAGGCCGGGCCGACGATCGTCGCCACCGGCCCCCTCACCGCACCGGGTCTGGCCGAGAGCATCGGCACCGCGACCGGCAAGGACCAGCTCGCATTCTTCGACGCGATCGCCCCGATCGTGCATCGCGAGAGCATCGACATGGAAACCGCCTGGTTCCAGTCGCGCTGGAACAAGGTGGGACCCGGCGGCACGGGCAAGGACTATATCAACTGCCCGATGACCAAGGAGCAGTATCTCGCCTTCCATGCGGCCTTGCTCGCGGGCGAGAAGACCGAGTTCCGCGAATGGGAGAATGTCCCCTATTTCGAAGGCTGCATGCCGGTCGAGGTGATGGCCGAGCGGGGAGTCGATACCCTGCGCTTCGGGCCGATGAAGGGCGTAGGGCTCGACGATCCCAGAACCGGGCGCTGGCCCTATGCGGTGGTCCAGCTGCGGCAGGACAACGCCTCCGGCACGCTATGGAACATGGTCGGCTTCCAGACCAAGCTTAAATATGCCGAGCAAGTTGCTCTTTTCAGGACTATTCCTGGGCTTGAGAAGGCCGAGTTCGCGCGCCTTGGCGGGCTGCATCGCAATACTTTCATCAAGTCGCCCGAACTGCTCGATGGCGAACTGCGCCTGAAGAACGCCCCGCATATCCGCTTCGCTGGACAGATCACCGGCTGCGAAGGCTATGTCGAGAGCTCGGCGATCGGGCTGCTGGCGGGGCGCTTCGCGGCCGCGGAGCTGGCGGGCGAAGCGCTGGCGCCGCCACCGCGCGAAATGGCGCTGGGCGCCCTGCTCTCGCATATCACCGGAGAGGCGGAAGCCGAAACCTACCAGCCGATGAATGTCAATTTCGGGCTGTTCCCGCCGATCCCGGGCAAGACCAAGAAGGCGGACCGCAAACAGATGTATACCGGCCGCGCCCGCGAGGCGATGCAGGGCTGGATGGCTCAATCCTCGTTGTCGCCCGCTTCCTGACGCGGCGTTTCCGGCGCCTGCGCCCTCGCCGGGGCGCAGGCGCAGCGCGGCTTGGCATTGCGCTTCACCGCGGTAGTGGCGAACTCGGCGCGGGTGAGCGTGCCAGACTTGTCCTTGTCGGCGCCCTGGAAGCGCTCCACCGCCTTCACCGACCATTCCTCGAAGCTCAGCTTGCCGTCGCGATCGGTATCGAGCTTGGCGAAGAGCTTGCGGCGCAGGGCGAAATATTCGTCCTTGGCGATCGTGCCGTTCTTGTCCTTGTCGATACGGTCGAAGCGCTTCTGCTCGCGCGTCCTGGCCGTGGCGCTGGGCGGCTCGGCCGGGAGATCCTGCTCCGTTCCGGATGCAACTGCCTCTTTGGGTGCCGGAGGAAGCCTGGTTTCGGTGCTCGCACTGCCCCGGAACAGGAATAAACCAGCAACGACCAGCAACAACGCACCGCCCGCACCCACCAAATAGCGCCACATCACCTCTCTCCCCCTAGAGGATTCGAGGCTAGCCCGATGCCGCGGTCAGCGTCCAGTGAGGCGGTGCCAGAGCAGCCGGCCCACCCGGGCCGGCGCGCCCGCCGGCTTCGGCGTATCGGCTAGATCCAGCCGGGCCCTGTGCGCGAGCGCACCGAGCGCGCGGGCCGGGCGGCTCCAATGTGCCCGGCCGGCGGCGTCCAGCAGCGGGCGGGCGATGTCGCGCGCGGTGGCGCGTTCCTCCCCGGCCTGCAGGTTGTGCGCGAGGTCGGCCAGTGCCCAGCCCTGCCCCGCCGCCGACAGGGGATCGCCCCTGCTGCCGAGCACCATGCCCGCGGCGACGAACAACTGCCCTCGCCCCTCGCCGAAGCGACGCATGGCGTCGGCATCGAGAGTCTCCTCCTCGATCAGCACTTCCCAGCCATGGACGATCGGCACCAGCGACGCACCGGTGATGCCGTGACGCAGCACCTCGGCCTGGAGCGCCTTGAGCACCGGCTCGGCAGGCGCCGGCGCGTAGTCGAGCTTCTCCAGCGCCTCGCGCCACCAGGCGAGCCGCATCTGGCCGAGCGCGGGCTCGCGCGTGGTGCGCAACAGCCGGGCGAGCGCGTCGTCGAGCACGAGCAGCGCCAGCAACCCTGCCCGGCGCGCGACCGGGGCATAGGTGAGGATCAGATCGCGTTCCGGATCCTCCACGATCCCCGTCATGCCGGCCCTCCGCTGCATAAGGGTAGCGTTAACCATCCGGATTTATACGTAATTAGCGACAATTGATCCAAGGTGCCTCGTTGATCGGGGACGGGGGGCCCTTCCATGCACGAAGGACGGCTGAATTTGGCGACCGCGCGCGCCTTCATGGGCAGGCTTGCGCGCGACGTGCGCGCCAACACGCTTGCCATCATGACCATGGCACTGATCCCGCTGGCGGGCATGGTGGGCGGCGGCGTGGACATCAGCCGCATGTACATCGTCAAGACGCGCCTGCAACATGCTTGCGACGCGGGTGCGCTCGCCGGACGCAAGGCGATGGGCGGCGGCGTGTGGAACTTCAACAATTATTACGCCCGCACCCAGGCCGAGAAGTTCTTCGATGCGAACTACAATGCGTCCGCCTATGGCGTGACCGCGCGTTCGCGTGCCTTCTCCGAGAATGCCGGCAAGGTGAGCGGCACGGCATCGGCCGACCTGCCGATGACGCTGATGCGCATCTTCGGCAAGACCAGCGAGACGCTGTCGGTAACCTGCGACGCCGAAATGCGCCTGCCCAATACCGACGTGATGTTCGTGCTCGACGTCACCGGATCGATGGGCAGCAAGGCAGTCAGCACCGATTCCGATACCAAGATCAACTCGCTCAAGACCGCGGTGAAGTGCTTCTACGAGATCGTGGCGCGGCTCGACACGGATGCAAACTGCACCACCGGCTCGCCCAGCGGCGGCACCGGCAGCCAGGTCCAGCTCCGCTTCGGCTTCGTGCCCTATTCGACCAATGTGAACGTGGGCAAGCTGCTGCCGACCAGCTTCCTGGCGAACAGCTGGGACTATCAGTCGCGCGTCAAGGTCGGGATGGACTGGAGCGCATGGCGAAACAATCGCTATCACAGCAAGAGCGGCAGCGCCTGTGTGGCGCAGGCGAACACCGCGACCGCGCAATATCAGTCGAGCGCGACCGGGCAGAGCGGCAGCAGAGCCTGTCTCGAACAGGTGCGCAACTATGTGCCCCAATGGAAATACGGGCAGATCAATACCTCGATCAGCGGCCTCAAGAACGGCACGCAGTGGAACAACAGCTTCGTCCTGCCGCTCAACGATGACGGCTCGAACCGATCGATCGGCTGGGACGGCTGCATCGAGGAGCGGCGGCCGACCGTCAGCCAGTCGAGCTATTATCCGATCCCCAACACCGCCTATGACCTGAACATCGATCTGATGCCGAGCCAGGGCGACAGCAAGACGCTGTGGGGGCCGGCGCTTCCCGATCTCATCTACGCCCGGAGCATGACCAGCAGCTGGTCGCAGCTCAACACCGCCGAGACGACCACCACCGACAATTACTACAACTCGATCCCCTATTACTGCCCCGCCGAGGCGAAGAAGCTGCAGCAATGGCCGAGCGCCGATAGTTTCGACAATTATGTCGACAGCCTCTATCCCACCGGCAACACCTATCACGACATCGGCATCCTGTGGGGCGCGCGCTTCATGTCGCCGACGGGCATCTTCGGAACGGAGAACGCCTATACTCCGCAGGGCGGCGAGATCGAACGGCACATGATCTTCATGACCGATGGCGACGCCGTGTCGGCACCCTGCGACTATACGGCCTATGGCGTCGGCTATTTCGACAGGCGGACCACTTCCGACGTCGGCAGCGCGTCCAGCTGCGGCAGCGAACGCCAGTCGTTCGACGATCAGGTGAATGCCCGCTTCACCGCGCTGTGCACCGCAGTCAAGAACAAGAACATCACGCTATGGGTGATCTCGTTCGGCAGCGGCTCCAACGCGACGACCGAGAGCCGCCTGCAGACCTGTGCGAGCGACGGGCGCTATTTCACCGCCCGCAATTCGGCGGCTCTGCAGCAGACGTTCAAATCGATCGCCGACCAGATCTCGCAGCTCAGGCTTACCAAATGATGCGCTTCCGTTCCTTCCTCCTGCGGGCCCGGCCCCTGGCGCGCGACGCGCGCGGCGTGACCGTAGTCGAATTCGCGATCGTGGCGCCGGTGATGGGCCTGTTCCTGCTCGGCGGGTTCGACATCGCGCACACGCTCTACATGCGCGCGGTGCTGCAGGGCATCGTGCAGAAGACCGCGCGCGATTCCACGCTGGAGGACTCCGGGGACCCCGAGGTCCAGTCCCGGCTCGACGGCGCCGTGGTCGCCCAGGCCAAGGCGCTGGCGAACAACGCCGTAGTGGCGATCACCCGCCGCAACTACCGGACCTTCTCCGATGCCTCGGCGGCGCGGGCGGAAGCATGGACCGACACCGACCGCAACGGCACCTGCAACAATGGCGAACCCTATGAGGACGCCAACCAGAACGGCATCTGGGACAAGGACGGCGGCAATGCCGGCCAGGGCGGCGCGAAGGACGCCGTGCTCTACACGGTGAAGGTTTCCTATCCGCGCTTCTTCCCGATCTACAATTTCATCGGCGGATCGAGGACCACGACAGTGACGGCATCGACGGTACTCAAGAACCAGCCCTTTGGCGACCAGGGCAGCTATGGCACGCCGACGGTCCGGTATTGCTCATGATCCGCGCCCTTCCCCACCTCGCGCGCCTGCGCCGCCTGGGTGACGACACCAGCGGGCTGGCGCTGCTGGAGTTCGCCTTCATCCTGCCGATCGTGCTGACCCTGAGCCTGGCCGGCGCGGAGATGACCAACTACATCATCACCAAGATGCGCATCAGCCAGATCGCCCTCCATCTGGCCGACAACGCCTCGCGCATCGGCACCGGCAGCCAGCTTCAGGCCAAGACGATCAGCGAGATCGACATCAACGACCTGCTGACCGGTGCGCAGCTGCAATCGGGGGAACTCGACCTGTTCACCAACGGCCGGGTGATCATCTCGGACCTCGAGCCGATGGCCAATCCCAATACCAGCGGGAAGTACAAGATCGTCTGGCAGCGCTGCAAAGGCGCGGTCACCGGCTTCTCGCCGCAATATGGCAATCTGAAGGATCCGACCACCACGACGTCCAACATGGATGGCATGGGGCCCCAGAACCGGCAGGTGATGGCACCCGATGGCGGCGCGACGATGTATGTCGAGGTCTATTACAACTACAAGCCGCTGATCAGGACTTCGCTCACCCCCGCCGGCACCATTTCCGAGATCGCATCGATGATGGTTCGCGACCGGCGCGACCTCAGCCAGATCTACAATGTCGAGAACGCTCCCAAGGCAGCGTGCTGATCGCATGAAAAAGGCCGGGGTCTCCCCCGGCCTCTTCCGTATCCGATGCAATCCGGCGGGGCGCGGCCCCGGTATCAACCCCTGTAGGTGACCTTCTTCACTGCCGCGACCACCTTGTCCGCAGTGATCAGCGCCAGCTTCTCGAGGTTCGCGGCATAGGGCAGCGGCACGTCCTCGTTGGTCACGCGCAGCACCGGCGCGTCCAGATCGTCGAAGCCCTGCTCCATCGCCACGGCGACGATCTCGGACGAGATCGAGCAGACCGGCCAGCCTTCCTCGACCACCACCATGCGGTTGGTCTTCTTCAGGCTCTCGAGCACCGTCGCGGTGTCGAGCGGGCGCAGCGTGCGCAGGTCGATGACTTCCGCGTCCACGCCCTCTGCCGCCAGCTTCTCGGCGGCTTCCAGCGCGACGCCGACGCCGATCGAATAGCTCACGATCGTCACGTCCTTGCCGGCGCGGACGATGCGCGCCTTGCCGATCGGCAGCACGTAATCGTCGAGCTTCGGCACTTCGAAGGTGCGGCCGTACATCAGCTCGTTCTCGAGGAACACGACCGGGTCTTCCGAGCGGATCGCCGCCTTGAGCAGCCCCTTCGCATCCTGTGCGTCATAGGGCGCGATCACGATCAGGCCGGGAACGCTGGCATACCAGGGGCCATAATTCTGCGAGTGCTGCGCGGCGACGCGCGAAGCGGCGCCGTTGGGGCCGCGGAACACGATCGGACAGCGCATCTGGCCGCCGGACATGTAGTTGGTCTTGGCCGCGGAGTTCACGATGTGGTCGATCGCCTGCATCGCGAAGTTGAAGGTCATGAACTCGACGATCGGCTTGAGGCCGCCCATCGCCGCGCCCGAGCCGAGGCCGGCAAAACCATATTCGGTGATCGGCGTGTCGATCACGCGCTTGGCGCCGAACTCCTCGAGCAGGCCCTGGGTCACCTTGTAGGCGCCCTGATATTCGGCGACTTCCTCGCCCATCACGAAGACGCGCGGATCCTTGCGCATTTCCTCGGCCATCGCATCGCGCAGCGCCTCGCGGACGGTCGTCTTGACCATCTCGGTGCCTTCCGGGATCGCGGGATCCTTGACGGTGGCCGCCTTTTCGCTGGCGAGCTGCTTGGTGCCGCTATCGGCCTTTTTGGGGCCGCCATCCTCGCCGGCGGCAGGCTCCGCGGGAGCGGGCGCCGGGGCCGGTGCGGCGGCGGGCGCCGGTGCGGCGGCGGGCGCCGGTGCGGCGGCATCCTCGCCCTCGCCCGCGATCGTAGCGATCACGGTGCCGACCTTCACATTGTCGGTGCCCTCGGCGACCAGGATCTTGGCGATCGTGCCCTCGTCGACGGCCTCGAACTCCATCGTCGCCTTGTCGGTCTCGATCTCGGCGAGGATATCGCCCGACTTGACCGCGTCGCCTTCCTTGACGAGCCACTTGGCGAGCGTGCCCTCCTCCATGGTGGGCGACAGCGCCGGCATCTTCAGTTCGATCGCCATCTCAGTAGGACTCCACCAGCACGTCGGTATACAGTTCGGAAGGATCGGGCTCGGGCGTCTGCTCGGAGAAGTCCGCCGCCTCGTTCACGATCTTGCGAATCTCCGCCTCGATCGCCTTCAGCTCCGCCTCGGTGACCTTCATGTCCTCCAGCTCGTGCTTCACCTGCTCGATCGGGTCCGACTTGTCGCGGACCGACTGGACCTCCTCGCGGCTGCGATACTTGGCCGGATCGGACATCGAGTGGCCACGATAGCGATAGGTCTTCATCTCGAGGATGATCGGGCCCTTGCCCGCGCGGACCCAGGCCAGCGCCTCCTCGGCGGCACCGCGGCAGGCGAGCACGTCCATGCCGTCCACCTGGATGCCGGGGATGCGGAAGCTCTCGCCGCGCTTGTAGAGCTGGTCTTCCGCCGACGAGCGGTTCACGCTCGTGCCCATGGCGTACTGGTTGTTCTCGATCACGTAGATGATCGGAAGCTTCCACAGCTCGGCCATGTTGAACGATTCATAGACCTGGCCCTGGTTCGCGGCGCCGTCGCCGAAATAGGCCATGGCGACGCCGCCATCCTCGTTATACTTGTGCGCGAACGCCAGGCCGGTGCCGAGCGCAACCTGCGCGCCGACGATGCCGTGCCCGCCGTAGAATTTCTTCTCGGTCGAGAACATGTGCATCGAGCCGCCCTTGCCCTTCGAGATGCCGGCGGCGCGGCCCGTGAGCTCGGCCATGATCACCTTGGGATCGATGCCATAGGCGAGCATGTGGCCGTGATCGCGATAGCCCGTGATCACCGAATCCTTGTCGCCGTCGAGCGCCGACTGCAGGCCGACCGCAACCGCTTCCTGGCCGATATAGAGGTGGCAGAAACCACCGATGAAGCCGAGGCCGTAGAGCTGGCCCGCCTTCTCCTCGAAGCGGCGGATCAGGAGCATCTGCTTGTAGAACTCGAGCAGTTCCTCCTTCGAAGCCTGGTAGCGCTGCGGCTCTTCGGGCCGCTCGCGATTGGTCTTTGCGGGTTCAGTCGATTTGCGAGCCGGTGCTTTGGCCACGATCAGGAAATCCTCGTCCGGGGAGGGGGAAGGCGGGTGCCTATAAGCGCGTTTTCGCCCGCCGCGCAACTAACGCGGGAATGCGCGTGCCGTTCAGTTGACGCCACGGCAATTGCAGTCTGCGCAACCAGGGGTGCAGATTGCGTACGCTGCAATGCAGCGTCCAGAGATCAGCGCCCGGCGGGTGCCGGCGCATGCTTCTGGAGGGGGATCACGACCTCGTCCGGGCGGACGACGTTCAGCTGCTTGCGCGCCAGTTCATCGGCCAGGTCGGGGTCGACCCCACGCTTCTTGTCGAGCAGGTCGACGCGATTCTTGAGCGCGGCCCGCTGCTTGTCGAGCCCGGCATATTCCGCCTTCTTCTGCTCATACTCCACCTTGGTCTGCTTGGTCTGCATGATGCCGGTCGGCCCGAGCACGGCGTTGTAGCCGAAGAAGCCGATGGCGATCAGCGTCAGTGCGGGCAGCCCGGCCCGGCGAAGCAAGGTCTGGAACGGAGAAGCGTTACGCGAGCGCATCTGGTGTTTTTCGCTTAACCACGCGCCGCACGCAAGGCCCGTATTGGTGCGGAGGCGCGAGTCGTCCCCTGCCCCCTTGCAGGCAGCTTGCGCCGGGCGAGAGCGTCAGAATGCCAGGCGAACGCGCGCGACCACGCGATCTCCGTCATGGCCCAGGTCTGCGAACGGCGAGGCGCTCGTCCGCCGGGCGAAGTCGGTGCCGACATAATCGAGTCCGATCGTGAAGGGGAATTGGCTGTACTCCAGCCCCAGCCGCCAGTCGGTATAATCGCCCAGGGGCCTGAGCCGGGCGGCGCGCACCGGATCGTCCGTGCTTCCCGTGCTGCGCCCCAGCGTCGCGGATACGGACAGCGGCGTGGCCGGGATGCCCGCATCGGCCGACGCGAACAGATAGAGATTGTCCCCGCCGATGGCGCGCTGGCTCGGCGCATAGACCGCACCGGCACCGAGCCGGAGCGGCCCCAGCGTATAGCTGCCCCGGGCGCCCAGCTCGACATAGTCCATGCGCTCGCGCGCGCCGGTGAACAGATGCGCGGTCACATGCCCGCGCAGCCGGAACGGCCCGGCATCGGTCGCCGCCCCCAGTTCCAGGTCCGCCACGGCATCGGCATCGGCGTGCCTCGGCGCGTTGCGCGTGCTGACGATCCGGACGGACGCGTCCGCCGCTCCGATCGCGACCAGCGCATCGGCAGAGGCCACTGCTCGCCCGCCGCTCCAGCTCAGGCCACGGCGGCTCTCGTCGGTTGCCAGCTCCACGCCACCGGAGATGTCCTGCGCATGCGCCGCCGCGCCCGAGAAGATTGCGAGCGCCGCCGCCGGCAATGCCCTTGCCCGTCTCACCCTCATGTCCCGCGATTCACTCCCTTCGGTTCGATCTCGGCCTTCAGCATCGCCCTGTCCTCGTCCGCGATGGTCAACAGGCGCATGCGGATATCGTCGGCGCGTCGGGCGATTTCCTCCGTTACCGCATTCTCGCTCGCACCGCACCAGCCGGGGCGGCTGCCTTCCAGGATCGCCCTATGCTCGATGCTGCGATTCGAACGCAGTTTCTCGCCGGATCGTGCCTCGCGCTCGACGCGCAGATGCGCGCGCCAGGTACAGCGGAGCGTGGACGGCATGCCGGCCTTGGTGGCTGCGCCGACCTGCCGCCGAACGAGGACGACGCGCGCGCGATAATGCGTGTCGATCCGCTCGCCGGCATGGTCGAAGCTGGTGCGATGCTCCAGGGTGGAATGGACGGATCCCGGGGCTGCAAGCGCCAGCCCGATCGCGAGAACAATGCTCATGGCTCATCTCCGTGCGGCGCACCGGCTCCTGTCGGCCAGTGTCCCCCCGCGGATGGACAAGCAGGCGCCGGGCCGCAACCGCTGGGACCGGGCAGAAACACTTCCTCACGATAATCGCGCGGATTCGCTCGCGCTGCGGCAATCGGCGCCAGCCGGCCTGCCGTGGCGATGGATGCCAAGGCGCACGAGATAGCCGCCCTTATTCTTCACCGCCCTCCCCCGACCGTCATCTTCGCCAAGGCGAGGACGACGATCGGGAGGCGAGCGCACCGCTTCCGCGAATGGGAGGGAGGGCAGCCTTACTTCTTCAGCACCGAACGCCCGGCATAGACCGCAGCGTCGCCCAGCTCTTCCTCGATGCGGATCAGCTGGTTGTACTTCGCAAGCCGGTCCGAACGGGCCAGCGAGCCGGTCTTGATCTGGCCGCAGTTGGTGGCGACCGCCAGGTCGGCGATCGTCGCGTCTTCGGTCTCGCCCGAGCGGTGCGACATCACCGCGGTATAGGAGGAGCGCTGGGCCAGGCTGACGGCTTCCAGCGTCTCGGTCAGCGTGCCGATCTGGTTGACCTTCACCAGCAGCGAATTGGCATAGCCGCCCTCGATGCCGCGCAGCAGGCGCTTCGGGTTGGTGACGAACAGGTCGTCGCCGACCAGCTGGACCTTGCCGCCGAGCAGGTCGGTCAGCGCCTTCCAGCCTTCCCAATCGTCCTCGGCCATGCCGTCCTCGATCGAGAAGATCGGATATTTCGCCGCCAGGTCGGCCAGGAACGCCGCGTTCTCGGCCGACGACAGGGTCTTGCCCTCGCCCACCATCCGGTAGGCGCCGTCCTTGTAATATTCGGTGGCGGCGCAATCGAGCGCGAGCATCACGTCGTCGCCGGGCGTGTAGCCCGCGGCCTCGATCGACGACATGATGAAGTCCAGCGCCTCGGTGGTGCTGGCGATGTTCGGGGCGAAGCCGCCCTCGTCGCCCACGCCGGTGGCCAGGCCCTTCTCGTGCAGCTTCTTCTTCAGCGTGTGGAAGATCTCCGAGCCGCAGCGCACCGCCTCGACGATGTTCTCGGCACCGACGGGAACGATCATGAATTCCTGGAAGTCGATCGGATTGTCGGCATGCTCGCCGCCATTGATGATGTTCATCATCGGCACCGGCAGGACATGGGCGTTGACGCCACCGACATAGCGATAGAGCGGCAGCCCCCGCGCGTCGGCGGCGGCCTTGGCGGCGGCCAGGCTGACGCCGAGGATGGCGTTGGCGCCCAGGCGGCCCTTGTTCTCGGTGCCGTCGAGCTCGATCATCGCGGCGTCGAGATCGGCCTGGTCCTCTGCCTCCATGCCGACGACTTCCTCGAAGATCTCGCTGTTCACTGCCTCGACCGCGGCGTCGACGCCCTTGCCGAGCCAGCGCGACTTGTCGCCGTCGCGCTTCTCCACCGCCTCGTGCGCGCCGGTCGAGGCACCCGAGGGCACTGCGGCGCGGCCGAAGCTGCCGTCCTCGAGCATCACGTCGACCTCCACGGTGGGGTTGCCCCGGCTGTCGAGAATCTGGCGGGCGTGGATGTCGATGATTGCGGTCACGGAACGGTCTCCCTAGGTATGGCAGTGAGGGCGCGACGCGGCCTCTAACGGCAACGGATGGAACTCGCAAACGTGGCCGTGGTTGTTTCGCAATGGGCATGGAGGTTTTTTGGCATGGCTGACGAAACGACGGGTGATACGCTGAATGCTCCGGCTGCGGCCGAGGGTGGCTCCGCGACCAACAAGCTGCGCGAGGAAGCGAGCAAGCTCGGCAGCCAGGCCGCCGAGCGCGCCCGCGCGCTGGCCGGCGAGGGCAAGGAAAAGGCGACGGGTGCGCTCGACGAAGTCGCGAGCATGATGAAGTCGGCGGCCAACGACGTCGATGCCCGGCTCGGCGAGAATTACGGCAAATATGCCCGCTCCGCCGCGGACGGCATTTCGAACTTCGCGGAAAGCCTGCGCGGCAAGGAAGTGGACGATCTGGTCGCCGACGTCACGGCCTTCGTGCGCAAGAGCCCGGCGGTGGCGGTGGGTGTCGCGGCGGGCCTGGGCTTCGTGCTCGCGCGCCTGATCAAGTCGGGCGTGGACGCCGCGTCCGACGCCGGCGACAGCGACAAGTCGTAAGCGGCGAAGCGGGGGGTGGACGCGCCACAGCCTGACGAGAAGGGCATCGGCGAGCTGCTCCAGCAGCTCGCCGAGGACGGCAGGGCCTATGCCGATGCCGAGCTTGGCTATTATCGCACGTTGCTGCGCGCGAAACTGCGTGACGCGCGCGAGATGCTGTGGATGGGCGCGGTTGCGCTCGCCCTCGCCCAGGCCGCGGCAGTGGCGCTGGTGGTCGGGCTGGTCCTCACTCTCTCCCCGCTGGTCGGCCCGGGACTGGCGACGCTGATCGTCGTCCTGGCGTTCCTTGCGATCGCCGGGCTGATGGGCTGGCTCGCCTGGACCCATGTGAAGCGCATCTTCAAGGAAAGGCCGTGAGCGAGAATCCGCACGACGTCGACGCCGCAAGGGCGCGGATCGCGGCGGCCCGGGCCCGGCTGTTCGGCACGCTCGGCCAGGTGCAGGAACGGCTGCGCCCCGCCAATCTGGCGCAGGACGCAGTGGAGACCGCCGCGCAAGGCGTCGCCACCGTCGCGCGCAAGGGTGCGGAGGCGGTGCGCAGCCGCCCCCTCGCCGCCGCCGGCATCGCCGCTACCATCGGCCTCGTCATGGCGCGCGGCTGGATCGGCGACATCCTCTCCAGGCGGCATGAAACTCGCGACCCGGCCACGGGTTTGAAGCACAAAGGCAAGAAAGGATCCTCCTGATGAGCACCAATCCCGCGAACGAGCAGGGCGAAAGCCTGGCCGAGAACCCCTATGTGCTGGTCGCCGGCGGCGTCGCGCTGGGCGTGCTGATCGGCATGCTGGTTCCGCGCAGCCGGAAGGAGCGCGAACTGCTCGAAGGCACCGGCCGCCAGATCGCCGGCAAGGTCACCGGCACCGTCCAGGCAGTGAAGGAAGCCGGCAAGGCGGAGTTCGACGCGCTGCTGCCCAGCCGCGACGACGCCAAGGAACGCGTCACCTCCTTGTTCGGCAATCTCGTCGATGCCGCGAAGGGTGCAGCGCAAAAGGCTTGAGGCCGGCGCCCCCCCTTCCTAGAGGCCTCTATAAACCAGAAAATGCTTTCGGAGGCCCAATGAGCAAGCTGCATCTCGTCTTCGGCGGTCGCGTGACCGATCCGCAGACGCTCGATTTCGTCGATCCGTCCAAGCTGGATGTCGTCGGCATCTATCCCGACTATGCCAGCGCCGAGAATGCCTGGCGCAGCGCCGCCCAGCGCACGGTGGACGATGCCGAGATGCGCTATGTGGTGGTGCACCTGCACCGCCTGCTCGAGCCCGATCTCAAGGGCTGAGCCGCGGGCCCGGTGGAATTCAGGCCTTGCGCCAGTTCCACTGGAAAAGCGGCCGGGCCAATATCAGTCCGGCCGCGAAGCCGCCGATATGCGCGGCGGCGGCAATTCCCACATTCGCGGCCTGGAATGCCAGCCCGGTCATCAGGTTGATCGCCACCCAGGCGGCGGCGAGCCATGCGACGTGCACCGCGCGCGCCGGAATGGGCCCGATCGGCTTGGCGCGCGAGCGGCCATAGAGCAGCGAATAGGCACCGACGATCGCGGAAGCCGCGCCGCTCGCGCCGATCATCGGGCGTACCGACTGCGGATCGGCCAGCCACTGCGCGCCCGCCGCAGCATAGGCGCCCACCAGATAGAGGATCAGCACGCCCCAGGGCCCGATCGCCTTCTCCGTCTCCCGGCCCGTATAGGCGAGCATCAGGATATTCATGCCGAGATGGAACAGACCGGCATGGAGCAGCGTCGCGCTGAGCGGAGTCAGCAACGCCGGGACCATGGTGAGCCCTTGCGTATCGACCGTCCCGGTCAGGCGCGCGGGAATGAAGCCGCCGAGCACGGCAGCTTCGATCTCGCGATGCGTGAACAGCACGAACAGACTGACCAGGACCGTGACCAGCACGATCCAGGACGTGGCCGTAATCCGGCGCAAATCCATCGTCAGATGAATTCGATCTGCGACACCAGATAATAGCGGTCGCCGGCGGGAACCGAGACCTCGACCTCCTCGTCCACCTTGCGCCCGATCAGCGCGCGGCCGATCGGCGAGTTGTACGAGATGCGGCCCTTGCTGACATCGGCCTCGGTCTCGCCGACGATCTGGTACTTGATCGGCTTGTCGTCCTCGTCGAGCAGCGTCACCGTCGCGCCGAACACGACCTTGTCGCCCGAAAGCTCGCGAGGATCGATGATCTGGGCACGGCTGAGCTTGCCCTCGATATCCGCGATCGTGGCTTCGTTCTGGCCCTGCTGCTCCTTGGCGGCGTGATATTCGGCATTTTCCGACAGGTCGCCGTGCGCGCGCGCCTCCTCGATCGCATCCACGATCAGCGGGCGTTCGATTTTCAGGCGCTTCAGCTCCGCGGTAAGCTTGTCATAGCCTTCCTGAAGCATCGGCATCTTGTCGACCGTCGCCATCCACCAAGTCCTTCAAAACGCCCCGTCCCACAAGCGCCCCCGGGGGAACGCCCGCACATGGATACTGATGGGGGAAGATCAATTGTGCGAACGCGAATAATAAGCCTGCCAATGCCGCACTGCAAGGCTAGGAAAGTTATCTTCGAGCCGAAGCTGGAATAATCGGTCCGGCTCCCCGTCGAAACGCGGGGAGCCGGAGGGATCGGATCAACCGCGCGAGGCGTAGAAATCCTGGAGCGGCCGCACGTCGAGGCTGTGCCTGGACAGCGCCTCGATCGCCCGTGCCGCCGCTACGCTCGCCTGCGCCGTGGTGAAGTACGGGATCTTGAGATTGAGCGCCGAACGCCGGATGTCCGACGAATCCTTCAGCGACTGCCAGCCTTCCGTCGTATTGAAGATCAGTGCGATATCGCCGTCCAGGATGCGGTCGACGATGTGCGGACGGCCCTGCGCCACCTTGTTGACGCGCTCGACCCTGATGCCCTCGTTCGTCAGATAGTCGGCGGTGCCGCCGGTGGCGACAATGGTAAAGCCCAGTTCGGCGAGCAGGCGCACCCCCGGCAGCACCACCGGCTTGTCGGTATCCTTGACGCTGACGAACAGCCGGCCCGTGCCGGGCAGCACCGTTCCCGCGCCCAGCTGCGCCTTTGCGAAGCTGGTCGCGAAATCCATGTCGATGCCCATGACTTCGCCGGTCGACTTCATCTCGGGCGAAAGCACCGGATCGACGCCGGGGAACTTGTTGAACGGGAAGACGGCTTCCTTGACCGCGATGTAATCGATGTCCCGGTCGATCTTCGGCAGGTCGGCCAGCATCTCGCCTGCCATCACCCGGCTGGCGATCTTGGCGACGGGGATGCCGATCGCCTTTGCGACAAAGGGCACCGTGCGGCTGGCGCGCGGGTTCACCTCGATCAGATAGACCTCGCCGTCCTTCACCGCGAACTGGATGTTCATCAGGCCCTTGACCCCGAGCGCGCGGGCCAGCGCATCGGTCTGGCGCTCGATCTCGGCGACGATCTCCGCCGGCAGGCTGTAGGGCGGGATCGAACAGGCGCTGTCGCCCGAATGGACGCCGGCTTCCTCGATATGCTGGAGCACGCCGGCCACGACCACATCGCTGCCGTCGGCGATCGCGTCCACGTCCACTTCCACGGCATCGCGAAGATACTGGTCGATCAGCACCGGCGAGTCGCCCGATACCTGCACCGCGGTCTGGATGTAATCGTCGAGCTGCTGGGTGGAGTCGACGATCTCCATCGCGCGGCCGCCCAGCACGTAGCTGGGGCGCATCAGCACCGGATAGCCGATCCGCTCGGCGATCTTCACTGCTTCGTCCCGGGTGCGGGCCAGGCCGTTGGCCGGCTGCCTGAGGCCCAGCTTCTCGACCAGATCGGCGAAGCGCTCGCGGTCCTCGGCCAGGTCGATGGCATCGGGGCTGGTGCCGAGGATCGGGATGCCGGCATCTTCCAGCGCCTTGGCGAGGTTGAGCGGGGTCTGGCCACCGAACTGGACGATCACGCCGACCAGCTCGCCCTTCGACTGCTCGACGTGGAGGATCTCCAGCACGTCCTCGGCAGTCAGCGGCTCGAAATAGAGGCGGTCCGACGTGTCATAGTCGGTGCTCACCGTTTCGGGATTGCAGTTGACCATGATCGTCTCATAGCCCGCATCCGCCAGCGCGAAGCAGGCATGGCAGCAGCAATAGTCGAACTCGATGCCCTGGCCGATGCGGTTCGGGCCGCCGCCCAGGATGACGACCTTCTTGCGGTCGCTCGGTGCCGCCTCGTTCTCGGGCTCGCCGAAGCTCGGCGCCTCGTAGGTCGAGTACATATAGGGCGTCTTCGCCTCGAACTCGGCCGCGCAGGTGTCGATGCGCTTGAACACCGGGCGGACGCCCAGCTTGTGGCGATGCGCGCGCACGTCGTTCTCGGTCACGCCGCCGGTCATCGCCTTGACGACTTCGCCGATCAGCCCGGACGATTTGGCCATGGCATCGGCGCCTTCGCGCAGGTTCGCCGATTTGAGCGCGAGGAAGGCGAGGCGCTTGTCGCTGAAGCCCATCGCCTTGAGGCGGCGCATGCCGGCGGCATCCTGGGGAAGCCCCTTGTCCATCACCTCGGCCTCGGCCGCGATGATCTCCGCCAGGCGCTCCATGAACCAGGGGTCGTACTGGGCGACCGCGCAGACTTCGGTGACGGTGAAGCCCTCCCGCAGCGCCTGGGCGGCGATCAGCAGCCGGTCGGGCGAGCGGATCGCCAGCGCCGCCTCGATCTCGTCGCGGCGGGCACCGGCGAGCTTCTCGACATTGTTGAAGCCGCTCAGGCCGGTCTCCAGGCCACGCAGCGCCTTCTGCATCGATTCGTGGATGTTGCGGCCGATCGCCATCACTTCGCCGACCGACTTCATCGCGGTGCCGAGCGTGGCTTCGGCGCCCTTGAACTTCTCGAAGGCGAAGCGCGGGATCTTGGTGACGACATAGTCGATCGTCGGCTCGAAGCTCGCCGGTGTGGCGCCGGTGATGTCGTTGTCGATCTCGTCGAGCGTATAGCCCACCGCCAGCTTGGCCGCGACCTTGGCGATCGGGAAGCCGGTCGCCTTCGATGCCAGCGCCGACGAGCGCGACACGCGCGGGTTCATCTCGATGACGATCAGGCGGCCATCCTTCGGATTCACTGCGAACTGCACGTTCGAACCACCGGTTTCCACGCCGATTTCGCGGAGCACCGCGATCGATGCATTGCGCATGATCTGGTATTCCTTGTCGGTCAGCGTCAGCGCCGGGGCGACGGTGATCGAATCGCCGGTGTGGGTGCCCATCGCATCGACATTTTCGATGCTGCACACGATGATGGCGTTGTCCTTGCGATCGCGGACAACCTCCATCTCATATTCCTTCCAGCCGAGGAGCGACTCCTCGATCAGCACCTCGGTCGTCGGCGACAGGTCGAGGCCGGTCCGCACGATGGCGGTGAATTCCTCGCGGTTATAGGCGATGCCGCCGCCCGAACCGCCCATGGTGAAGCTGGGGCGGATGATCGCCGGCAGGCCGACATGCTCGAGCGCGGCCAGCGCCTCGGCCTCGCTATGCGCGATCGCCGAGCGGGCGCTTTCGAGCCCGATCTTGGTCATCGCGTCCTTGAACTTCAGCCGGTCCTCGGCCTTGTCGATCGCCTCGGCATCGGCGCCGATCATGATGCAGCCGAACTTCTCCAGCGTGCCGTCGTTCGCAAGCGCCAGCGCGGTATTGAGCGCAGTCTGGCCGCCCATCGTCGGCAGCACCGCGTCGGGGCGCTCCTTCTCGATGATCCGGGCGACGATCGCCGGGGTGATCGGCTCGACATAGGTGGCGTCGGCCAGCTCGGGATCGGTCATGATCGTCGCCGGGTTCGAATTGACCAGGACGATGCGATAGCCCTCTTCCTTGAGCGCCTTGATCGCCTGCGTGCCCGAATAGTCGAACTCGCAGGCCTGGCCGATCACGATCGGACCGGCGCCAATGACGAGGATGGAGGAGATGTCGGTGCGTTTGGGCATCTTAGTTCTTCTTGGCCCCGAATAATTTGCTCAGGAATGATCTGGGTTTTGCAGCGGAGGTGAGCTCCGGTTCCGGCGAACCCTGCTTCAGGACGAAGGTTTCCCATCCGTCATACTCGACGCCGTGCCTATTGGCAGCGGCCAGCAGTTCCGGGCTTATCTCGCGAAAGGCACCGAAATCGACGGCGGTCACCTTGGTAAGCACGATTCCGATGGGTTCTTCGATCCAGTGATCGAGCATATAGCCCAACCCTTCGAGTTCGCTGGCAAGCCCCTGAAGGCGCTCGCGTTCGCCGTAGAACCAGAAATCGGTCTTCCGGGGTGCCGCACCGAGGTCGCCGTGCTTTTCAAGGTTGGCAATAACGCCTTGATCACCGTTCAATTTCAAATCGAGTTGGGTTGGCGTGACCAGCCCGAGATAGGCCTCCCGGTTCTCGACCGACAGCAATCTGACTTCAAAGCCGGGCATGGAAAGGGCTCCCATGTCGAATGGCAGGGCAATGTCGGATGCGTGCCCAAAATAGACTACGCGCTGCCCTTCTCCGGTCACGCTGGCGGTATGAAAGGCGGCGACGCCCGCTGCAGTCAATTGCGCGATCGCGGCATCTTCCTTCGCCTGCAACGCGCTCAAATCGCGAGGGAAGCCGAAATCATCGACGAGTTCATCGCGCTCCGCCCAGAAGCAGATCGCGGTCAACGCATTGGCTTCGACGAACTGACGGATGTTGGAGTTCTCGCGAACGCGGACCATGAGAGGAAAATCCTCAACCGAGTCCCGCTCCAGGAGAATCCAACGATCGTGATCACCACCAACCGACATGTCGGGTGGGGCTGCGCTCACTTCATCATCCCCACGAACCGCTCGAACAGATAGAAGCTGTCCTGCGGCCCCGGGCTCGCCTCGGGGTGATACTGCACGCTAAACGCCGGGCGGTCGGTCAGCGCGATGCCCGCGTTGGAGCCATCGAACAGCGACACATGCGTCTCGCGCGCATTCTCGGGGAGCGTCTCGCGCTCCACCGCGAAGCCGTGGTTCATGCTGGTGATCTCCACCGCGCCGTCTTCCAGCCGCTTGACCGGGTGATTGGCGCCGCGGTGCCCCTGGAACATCTTGGTCGTCTCGGCGCCCACCGCCAGCCCCAGCAGCTGGTGGCCCAGGCAGATGCCGAACAGCGGCTTGCCGGTCTCGAGCAGCTGGCGGATCACCGGCACGGCATATTCGCCGGTCGCGGCGGGGTCGCCCGGGCCGTTCGACAGGAAGAAGCCATCCGGGTTGAACGCCATGATCTGTTCGTAGGTCGCCGCCGCCGGCAGCACGGTCACCCTGGCGCCGGCATGGACCAGGTTGCGGAAGATGTTGCGCTTCGAACCATAGTCGAGCGCGACGACATGCGGCCGCGCATCTTCCTGGCCGCCCTCGCCATAGCCGAAGCCCAGCCGCCAGACGCCGCCTTCCCAGCCGAAATGCGTCTCGGCGGTGACCGTGATGGCGAGGTCCATGCCCTCCAGGCCCGGCCAGGCGCGTGCCATTTCGAGCAGCAGCGGAATGTCGAACTTGCCCTCGGCCGAATGCGCGATCACGCCGTTGGGCGCGCCGGCCAGGCGGATGCGGCGGGTGAGCGCGCGGGTGTCGATGCCCGACAGGCCGATCCGCGCATGCTTCTTCATCCAGGCATCGAGATGCTCGGTCGCGCGAAAATTGCTCGGCTCGGTCACGTCCTCGCGCACGATCATGCCCAGCGCATGGGGATCGTCCGCCTCGACATCGTCGGGGTTCGCGCCGACATTGCCGATGTGGGGAAAGGTGAAGTTGATGATCTGGCCCGCGAACGACGGGTCGGTCATGATCTCCTGATAGCCGGTCATCGCGGTGTGGAAGCACACTTCGCCGACCGCCTGCCCCTCGGCGCCGAAGCCCCGCCCCCAGATCACGTCCCCCGACGCCAAAACCAGAACGCCGGTAGCTCCGGCAGGCATGGGCGTAGGCGTGGCGTCGGCCATTTAGGGGTGGCTCTCCATTTGAGGTGCAGCAATGTCGCTAAGTGCCGCCCGCTAGACCCCTACCCCCCTCGCGTCAACCGGTTCGCGGGTCTATTGCGGGTAATTCCCGATTCACGAGAGACGAAATGATCCGAGACGACATCAAGGCAGCCCAGATCACCGCCATGAAGGCCGGCGACAAGGGGACCCGTCAGGCGACCAACCTGATCCTGAGCGCGATCAAGAACCGCGACATCGAAGAGCGCACCAGATCCGTCCAGATGGACGACGACGCGATGGTGATCGAAGTGCTCCAGAAGATGGTGAAGCAGCGCCGCGAATCGATCGAGATGTTCGAAGGGGGCGGCCGCCAGGACTTGGTCGACACGGAGAAGGCCGAAGTCGCGGTGATCGAGCGCTTCCTGCCGGCGCAGATGAGCGACGCGGAGACGATAGCGGCGATCGAGGCGATCAAGGCCGAACTGGGCGCTTCGGGCATGAAGGACATGGGCCGCGTGATGGCGGAGCTGAAGGCGCGCCATGCGACGACGCTGGACATGAGCAAGGCGAGCAGCCTGGTGAAGGCGGCGCTCTCCTGAGGTGAGCCTTACTCCCGCCTTTCTGGACGAGCTCCGCGCCCGCACCCTGCTCTCCGGCCTCATCGCCAAGACGGTGAAGCTCCAGAAGGCGGGACGGGAGTTTCGTGCCTGCTGCCCGTTCCATAACGAGAAGACGCCGTCCTTCTACGTCAACGACGACAAGGGCTTCTACCATTGCTTCGGCTGCGGCGCGCACGGCGATGCGATCCGCTGGATGACCGATCAGCGCGGCCTGCCCTTCATCGATGCGGTGAAGGAGCTGGTCCAGGCGGCCGGCATGGAAATGCCCGAGCAGGATCGCCGCAGCGCCGAGAAGGCCGAGCGCGCCAAGGGGCTGCACGAGGCAATGGAGGACGCCGCCAGGTTCTTCGTCGAGCGCCTCCACGGCATCGAAGGCGCCGAGGCGCGCGCGGTGCTCAGGAAGCGCGGGATCAACGACGAAACCGCCAGGGCCTTCGGCATCGGCTTCGCGCCCGATTCGCGCGGCAAGCTCAAGGAAGCGCTCAAAGGCTATGGCGATCCCATGCTGGTCGAGGCCGGCCTGCTGATCTCGGTGGAAAAGAAGGACCCGTACGATCGGTTCCGCGGCCGACTGATGATCCCGATCCGCGACGTGCGAGGCCGGGCCATCGCCTTTGGCGGGCGCATCATCGGCGAGGGCGAGCCGAAATATCTCAACTCCCCCGAGACGCCGCTCTTCGACAAGGGGCGCACGCTCTACAATCTGGATCGTGCCCAGGCCGCGGCACGCAAGTCCGGGCGGATCATTGCGGTCGAGGGCTATATGGACGTGATCGCCCTCGCCCAGGCCGGTTTCGGCGAGGCGGTGGCGCCGCTCGGCACCGCGATGACCGAGCATCAGCTCGAACGGCTGTGGCGGATAGCCGATGTCCCCCTCCTCTGCTTCGACGGCGATTCGGCCGGCCAGAAGGCGGCCCTCCGCGCTGCGCATCGCGCCATGCCGATGCTCGAGCCGGGGCGCAGCCTCGCCTTCGTCACGCTGCCCGATGGGCTCGATCCCGACGATCTCGTCCGTGCCCAGGGACCCGCCGCCTTCGAGGCGCTGCTCGGCAAGGCGCGGCCGCTGGTCGATCTGCTCTGGGACAGCGAGGTTGCCGCCGAACCGCTCGACACGCCCGAGCAGCGCGCCGGCCTGAAGCGCCGTCTTGGCGAACTTGCCGGGGGGATCGGCGATCCGAATGTGAAGCACGAATATCTCGCCGAGTTTCGCGAGCGCACCGATGCGCATTTCGGGCGCGGGCAACGCGGGTTCGAGGCGCGAGCCCCCCGTGGCCCCGGTGCGCCGGCGGCGCGCGGGAGGCGGGACAAGCGCGGCAACTGGATCCCGCCCGAGCCGCCGCTCACCCAGCGGACCCGCTCGGTGCAGGCCGGCGGGCTCGACCCCATCCTCGCCAAGGCGGTGCTCGCCGGGCTGATCCGCCACCCCGCCGAAATCGCGCGCCACATGGAGGTGCTCGGCTCCCTGCGCGGCGCATCGGGCGCGCTCGGCAAGCTGTTCGAGGCGGTGGTCGACGTCGCGCTCGAAGACCGGCAGCTTGATCGTGCCAAGGTACTCACCATATTGGCGCGGTCCGGTTTCGATCAGATGGCGAGCGAGCTGCTCCGGGCCGATACCCTGCCTTTCTCCTTCACCCGGCCCGAAGCCGAGGAAAGGAAAGCGCGCGAAGACCTGAACGAGGCGATCGCGGTGATGGTGGCGCGCCCCGCGGTGGACGCGGCGCTGGCAGAGGCAACGGCCGCGATGCTCGAGCGTTTCGACGATGCGGCGTTCGCCCGGCAAACGGCTCTGCTCCGGCAGCGCCAGGAGCTGGAAACGCGCCTCGCGAATCTGATGCTTGCGGACGACGAGAATTTCGAGGATTAGGGCGGCGTATAATTGCCGCCATCCAAGTTTCGAGGATTTGAATGGCCAAGGCGAACATGGCGGACGTCACCGACACCGGCGAGGCGGGTGACGCGCCGCTGATCGATCTCAACGAAGGCTCGATCAAGAAGCTAGTCGCGCGGGCGAAGAAGCGCGGCTACATCACCGTCGACCAGCTCAACGAGATGCTGCCGCAGGACCAGATGTCCTCGGAGCAGATCGAGGACGTGATGGCGGCGCTCAACGACATGGGCGTCAACGTGGTCGAGAACGAGGAAGCCGGCGAGGACGCCGAGCCCGAGGACGACAGCGCCGACGATGCCGATTCGAACGACGGCAACGACGATTCGGCGCCGGCCTTCGAGACCAAGAAGAAGGAAACCGTCGATCGCACCGACGATCCGGTACGCATGTACCTGCGCGAGATGGGCGCCGTGGAGCTCCTGTCCCGCGAGGGCGAGATCGCGATCGCGAAGCGCATCGAGGCCGGTCGGGACACGATGATCCTGGGCCTGTGCGAGTCGCCGATCACCTTCAACGCGATCATCGGCTGGTCCAACGCGCTCAACGAAGGCACGATGCAGCTGCGCGAGATCCTCGATCTCGACGCGATGCTCTCCAAGGGGCCGTCGGCCGAGCAGGTCGAGGGCGCCGAGGACGACAATGGCGAGATCAGCGAAGCCGCCGCCGGCCCCTCCTACAAGGAAGAGGAAGAGGTCGAGGAAGTCGCCGAGGAGGAAGACGAGGATTCGATGACCGAGCGCCGCGCGCCGCGGCCTTCGGACGACGAGGAGGAGGACAATACCCTCAGCCTCGCCCAGATGGAGGAGACGCTCAAGCCGCAGGCGCTCGAGAAGTTCGCCAACATCACGTCGATCTACAAGAAATTCTCCAAGATGCAGCTCCAGCGCCTCGATGCGATGGCTGCCGGCGGCGAGCTCGTCGCCTCGGACGAGAAGAAGTACCAGAAGCTGCGCGAGGAGCTGACGGCCGAGGTCGAGTCGGTCCAGTTCCATCAGCAGAAGATCGAGTATCTGGTCGACCAGCTCTACAGCTTCAACCGGCGCCTCACCGCGCTGGGCGGTCAGATGCTGCGCCTTGCCGAGCGCCACAAGGTGAGCCGCAAGGATTTCCTCGACCGCTATGTCGACCATGAGCTCGACGAGCAGTGGCTGCAGTCGGTCCAGGGCCTCGACAAGAAATGGGCGGCCTTTGCCGCGAACGAGGGCGGCGCGGTCGACCGCATCCGCATCGAGATCGCCGAGATCGCCCAGTCGACCGGCATGGCGCTCGGCGAATTCCGCCGCATCGTCAACATGGTGCAGAAGGGCGAGCGCGAGGCGCGCATCGCCAAGAAGGAGATGGTCGAGGCCAATCTCCGCCTCGTGATCTCGATCGCCAAGAAGTATACGAACCGCGGCCTGCAGTTCCTGGACCTGATCCAGGAGGGCAATATCGGCCTGATGAAGGCGGTCGACAAGTTCGAGTATCGCCGCGGCTACAAGTTCAGCACCTATGCGACCTGGTGGATCCGCCAGGCGATCACCCGCTCGATCGCCGACCAGGCGCGCACGATCCGCATCCCGGTCCACATGATCGAGACGATCAACAAGCTGGTCCGCACCAGCCGCCAGTTCCTCCACGAGCAGGGCCGCGAGCCCACGCCCGAGGAAATGGCCGAGCGCCTGAGCATGCCGCTCGAGAAGGTGCGCAAGGTGATGAAGATCGCCAAGGAGCCGATCTCCCTCGAAACGCCGATCGGCGACGAGGAAGACAGCCATCTGGGCGATTTCATCGAGGACAAGAACGCCGTGATCCCGGTGGATGCCGCGATCCAGGCGAACCTGAAGGAAACGGTAACCCGCGTCCTCGCCTCGCTCACCCCGCGCGAGGAGCGCGTGTTGCGCATGCGCTTCGGCATCGGCATGAACACCGATCACACGCTCGAGGAAGTCGGCCAGCAGTTCTCGGTCACCCGCGAGCGAATCCGCCAGATCGAAGCGAAGGCGCTGCGCAAGCTCAAGCACCCGAGCCGTTCGCGGAAGATGCGCTCGTTCCTCGATCAGTGATCCATCGCTGAACGCCGTGCAGAAGTTCGGAATGGGGAAGGCATCGCCTTCCCCGTTTTCGTTTCGGGTAGGAAATAGATGTCACCAATCCGGATGGATTGCCTGTCCTGATCTCGACCCGCCGGCACCGGAGCTATAGCCTCGCGCCATCTTCCATCAGCGCGAGGTTCGGTATGTCTACTTTGTCCGTGCAGGTTGCCCCCTTCAATCCCGGGGAAGTTCATGTACGCGTCTGGACCTATGCCACGCCGGGGCCGAGCTTCGAATGGAATGGCACCGCCACTTCGGGGAGCCCGGTCAATGAGAGCTGGGCCGATCTCGAGCCGGGGCATTATGCCGTCACGATTTCCTGGAGCGAGGGCTATCAGAACATCGCCTCGGGCATTGCCGGCAACCAGATCGTCTACAACGGCAATTATCTCTATTATCAGGTCCTCGGCAGCCCGGCGGACGGCAATGGCGTGTCCGCGGTCTTCGGGCTGGTGATCTGACCCGCCGCCACCCAGCGTATCGCGCCGCCGGGAAGGCGGATCGGTGCATGGCCGTAACTATCGGGCTATTTGCGGATACTATCGGATCGCCTCGGAACTTGTTTCTGGGGCGTTTCCGTTTCCTGCGCGGGATGGCGCGGGAACATGTGGTTTATCCACAGTAAATTCCGGATTCACCGCGTCTTTACGTGCTTCGGTATACCCCGGAGTTGCAAGACCTAACCCGTCGGCATGAAGCCGTCAGGAGATGCGGGGGCTTATGCCGTTTGATTCCGTACAAGTTGCGCGATTGGGCGGGGCGTGGGGCTCGATGGGGGCGCTCATCGCCTCGGACGGCAGCGCCCACCACCCTTATCTGCAGCGCCTCGCCCGCAACGAGGAGCCGCTGCGCGACCTGTCGGACGCGATGCATCATATCTGCCTGCTCCATGGCCGCCATCCCGGCGTGATCGACCATGCGCTGGGCCATGCCCGCCTCGGCATCGAACGCGACTGGCTGGAAGTCGCCGCCGACGCCTTCGTCATCGAACGCGCCTATCTCGTCCGCATCGTCGCCTCGGCGGGCCCGATGCCCAGCACGCCGGGCCATGCCGAGACCGAGGCCGCCACCGCAGCCCAGCGCCATGCGATCGACATGCTCGCCCAGTCGGATCGCGCGGGCTGCGCCACCGGCGCGGCGATCGCGCTGGCGATGGACTGGGCGGTGATCCGCGAGGCACTGGATGCCGCCGGCGAGCGCCTGGGCCTCACCCCTCCCCCCTCGCAGTTGCCGCTTGCCGAGGAGACGGTGACCGTGGTCGACACATTGGTGCGCGAAGGCATGCTCGAGCGGGCCATGTTGTTCGGCGCGCAGCAGCTCTTCGCCCAGCATCGCGGCCTGTGGGACCTGCTCGAGGCCCGCGCCTCGGCGCGCGACAAGCAGTAACTTCCCCACACCGATCTTGCGCGAGACGGCTTCGCCCCTCTAAGCCATGGCGATGCGCTTCGAAGGCACCCAAAGCTATGTCGCGACCGAGGACCTGAAGGTCGCGGTCAATGCCGCCGTCACGCTGCGGCGTCCCCTGCTCGTCAAGGGCGAGCCGGGCACGGGCAAGACCGTGCTCGCCTATGAGATCGCCAAGGCAGTGAATGCCCCGCTGATCGAGTGGAACGTCAAGTCGACCACCAAGGCGCAACAGGGCCTGTACGAATATGACGCGGTCGCCCGCCTGCGCGACGGCCAGCTCGGCGATCCGCGCGTCCACGAGATCGCCAACTATATCCGCAAGGGCAAGCTGTGGGAGGCGTTCACCGCGCCCAAACTGCCCGTGCTGCTGATCGACGAGATCGACAAGGCCGATATCGAGTTCCCGAACGACCTGCTCCAGGAGCTCGACCGGATGGAGTTCCACGTCTACGAGACGCAGGAAACCGTCCGCGCCGCCGAGCGCCCGATCGTGGTGATCACCTCGAACAACGAAAAGGACCTGCCGGACGCGTTCCTGCGCCGCTGCTTCTTCCACTATATCAAGTTCCCGGACCGCGAGACGATGCAGGCCATCGTCGACGTCCATTTCCCCGGCATCCAGAAGATCCTGGTCTCGAAGGCCATGGATATCTTCTACGAGATCCGCGAGGTCCCGGGCCTGAAGAAGAAGCCCAGCACCAGCGAGCTGCTCGACTGGCTCAAGCTGCTCCTCCACGAGGAAATGCCGCTCGACGTGCTGCAGAACAAGGACCCGACCAAGGCGATCCCGCCCCTCCACGGCGCGCTGCTCAAGAACGAGCAGGACGTGATGCTGTTCGAGCGGCTCGCCTTCATGGCGCGGCGCCAGCAGGGCAAGGCCTGATGCCCTATACCGGAAGCTGCGCCTGTGGCGCCGTCACCGCCACGATCGGCGGCGAGCCGGTGGCGGTGCGCCAATGCTGGTGCCGCCGGTGCCAGCGCGTCGCCGCCGGCTCGGCCACCACCAATGCGATGTTCGCGACCGACGATATCGTGCTCACCGGCATGCTTTCGAGCACCAGCTATGTCGCCGACAGCGGCAACACGCTCACGCAGAGCTTCTGCGGCGCCTGCGGCACGCCGGTGATGGGCCAGTCCTCGGCCCGCCCGCAATTCCGCACGCTGCGCCTGGGCTTTCTCGACGATGCCCAGGGCCTGGCGCCGACCGTCGCGATCTGGACCGACGAGGCACCCGCCTGGGCAAGGATCGATCCGATGCTGGAAACCTTCCCGCGCCAGCCTCCGGCACCCGCGCCCAGGCCCGAGTAGCCGAGCCAATCAAGGTCCTCCGCAAGCTGTTCGGCGGGGCCTGACGGAAGACTATCCGCATCACGCTCCATTCGGCGCCGATCATAGTTAACCCTTCCTAAACCACTCCGGGTTACGGACCGCTTGGGGGGGACCTTGTATGGGTCCCGAGTATGTGTCCGCGTATCGCGTTTCCCGTGCTGCTCGCCGCCGCGCTGTCCGCTGCGGTGCCTGCCGGTGCGCAATCCCTTCTCGACTATGTCGGCGAATGCGTGCCCTTCGCGCGTGCCGCTTCCGGCATCCAGATCTATGGCGACGCCTGGACCTGGTGGGGCCAGGCCGAGGGCCGCTACCAGCGCGGCCGCGTGCCCAGGGTGGGCGCCGTCCTGGCCTTTTCGAAGAGCGCGCGCCTGCCGCTCGGCCATGTCGCGGTGGTGAGCCGGATCGTCGAGAAGCGCGTGCTGATGATCACCCATGCCAACTGGTCCCGCTTCGAGGGCGAACGCGGCCATGCCGAGCAGGACGTGACGCTGTTCGACGTGTCGGAGCGCGGCGATTGGAGCATGGTCAAGGTCTGGTACCGCGATCGGGGCGGGCTGGGCAGTTCGATCTACCCGGCGCACGGCTTCATCTATGGCACGCCCGACCGCGATGCGCCCGCCACGGTGCGCAAGGCCCGCCCCTCGGCCGAGCTGACCGCCAGGCAGCCGGATTATGTCGGCTCGCTGATCGACGCCTATGCATCGCGTTGAGCTTGCCCGAAGCTGAGCGGCGAGGCATCTAGCAGAGCATGACCGGGGGGGATCTGCGCGCGAATCGGCGCTGGTGGTGGGCGATCTGCGCGATCGCGGTTGCGGGCCTGGCGCTGCGCTTCGTCTGTTCGCTGGGCGACCTGTGGTTCGACGAGGCCTGGTCCGCGTCGCAGGCGCGCGATGCGCTGACGCCGATCGGCGTCTTCATCGGAATCAATCACGACAACAACCACCATCTCAACTCGCTCTGGATGCAGATGGTGGGCTTCGGCGCCTGGCCGCCGCTCGTCCGCCTGCTCTCGATCCTGAGCAGCAGCGCGGCGATCCTCGTGGCCGCCAGGATCGCCGAGCCGCGCGGACGGATCACCATGGTGGCGACCGCCCTGCTCTTCGCCTTTTCGCCGATGCTGGTGACGATGGGATCGGAAGCGCGCGGCTATGCCGGCATGTCGCTCGCGATGCTGATCGCGATCCTGTTCATCGATCGCTGGCTGGCGGGCGACCTTGGCTATCGCCGCCCGACCACGTTCGCGCTCTGCTTCTTCCTCGGTGCCTTGTCGCAGCTCACCATGATCTTCGCGGCCGTCGCCCTGGTCGGCTGGCCCTCCTTCGTGCTGTGGAAGCGCAACGGCTTCCGGGCGGCGGCGCTCGAGATCTTCCGGACCTTCTGGCTGCCGGTGCTGGTGCTGGCGGGCGTGCTCGGCTTCGTGCTCGCCGCTGGTCACTTCGCCGGCACCGGCTTCCGTTTCGGGCGCTACGATCCGTTCGACTTCATGATGTACCTGAACGGCACCACCACGGCGATCGGCTATACGATCGGCCTGCCCTGGAAGGACATCTGGCCGATCGTGCTGGTGCTGGTGCTGCTCGTCCTGGCGCCGCGCTGGGGCGCATCGCGCATGGCGCTGTACCGGCTGGCGATCTTCGCCTTCCCTTTCCTGCTAGCCGTGCTGCACGCCGGCAATGTCGGCCATGCCCGCTACTATATGCCTGCCCTGCTGCCGCTGCTGCTGATGCTGGGCGAGATGACCGGCTTCGGACTGGAGAAGGGCGACTGGCGGCGGATCGCGGCAGGGATCGGCCTGGCCGCGATGCTCGGCGGAAGCCTGTGGTGCGATTATGTGCTGGCCGTGGACCAGCGCGGCGATCCGGGCGGCCCGGTGCGCGAGATGATGGCGCGCGCGCCCGAAGGCACGACGATGCTGCTCGATCGCGACACCGGCCAGGCGGCCACCGACGTCGCCGCCGCGCGCCGGAAGTACAAGCTCAAGGTGATATTGGGCCGCTGCGATCCCCAGGCGCGCTTCCTGCTGGTCGACCGCTTCCTGGGCGAGGCGTTCCCGGCGGACGCCGATCGCTGCGGCGGCCATTTCGCGCTGATCGCCCAGCATCGCATGCGCAGCCTTTCGGGCACCAACTGGAACCTGTACGAGCGGCGGAGCCAACCCTAAGGAAAGCGGATGTTCCTTTCCTTCCTCGACGAGCTGCGTGCCGCGGGCATACCGGCCAGCCTGAAGGAGCATCTCGTGCTTCTGGAAGCGCTCGACCGCGACGTGATCGAGCGTACGCCCGAGGCCTTCTACTATCTCGCCCGCGCCACCTTCGTGAAGGACGAGGGGCTGCTCGACCGGTTCGACCAGGTCTTCGCCAAGGTCTTCAAGGGCATCGCCGCCAGCTATGGCGTCGCCCCCGCCGCGATCCCCGAGGAATGGCTGCGCGCGATCGCGGAGAAGTTCCTGTCCCCCGAGGAAATGGCGAAGATCCAGTCGCTCGGCTCCTGGGAAGAGATCATGGAGACGCTGAAGCAGCGGCTCGAGGAGCAGCAGGGCCGGCACGAGGGCGGCAACAAGTGGATCGGCACCGGCGGCACATCCCCGTACGGCAATGGCGGCTACAATCCCGAAGGCGTGCGCATCGGCGGCGAAAGCAAGCACAAGCGCGCGCTCAAGGTGTGGGAGGGCCGCGAGTTCCGCAATCTCGACAGCACCCGCGAACTGGGCACCCGCAACATCAAGGTGGCGCTGCGCCGCCTGCGCCGCTTCGCCCGCGAGGGGGCGGCCGACGAGCTCGACATCGACGCGACGATCGAAGGCACCGCGAAACAGGGCTGGCTCGACGTGCACATGCGCCCCGAGCGGCACAATGCCGTGAAGCTGCTGCTCTTCCTCGACGTCGGCGGATCGATGGATCCGTTCATCAAGCTGTGCGAGGAGCTGTTCTCCGCCGCCACCAGCGAGTTCAAGAACCTGGAGTTCTTCTATTTCCACAATTGCCTGTACGAAGGCGTGTGGAAGGACAATCGCCGCCGCTTCCAGGAGCGCACGCCCACCTGGGACATCCTCCACAAATATGGGCACGACTATAAGCTGGTCTTTGTCGGCGATGCCTCGATGAGCGCGTACGAGATCACCCATCCGGGCGGCTCGGTCGAGCATTTCAACGAGGAGGCGGGCGCCGTCTGGATGCAGCGGGCGCTGAACACCTATCCCGCCGCGATATGGCTCAATCCGATCCCGCGCGAGCAATGGGGCTATACCCAGTCGGTGAAGATCCTGCGCGAGCTGCTGGGCGACCGCATGTACCCCCTCACCCTGGCCGGCCTCGACGAGGCGATGCGCGAGCTCAGCCGCAAGCGCTGAGCGCCGAGCACCCGGGTCATTCCCTTTCCGTGCGCGGCTTCGAATCCTTCACGATCTGGCGCGAAATGGTGCTCATCTGAGTCACCGACGTACCGTTCGGGCGCACCTTGTAGAGCCCGGCGAGGAAACCGCGGTCGATGCCCGTCATCGCAGGCGGCGGTGCGCCCTGGGGATCGAACAGCGTGAGGATCGTGTTCGCCTCCACCCCTTCGCGGGGCGGGCGGGCCCCGGCCAGCGTGCGCATCGCGACATAGTCCGAGATCTGGGTCAGCGTCTTGCCGAGCAGGGCATCGGCATCGAGGACCATGATCGACTGGAGCACCGCCTGCTGGGTCTGGAGGTCGACGAGCGAGGCGCCATAGACCCGCAGCGTCGGCGGGCCGTCCGACTCGGTCTGGCGGGGCGCCTGGCCGTTCTCGTTGCGCACCTGCACCGCGCTCCACACATGCACCGGCCCCTCGCGCATCGCCCGGCTCATTTCCTTGGCGCTCACGCCCAGGAACAGGCCGCTGAACTTCTGGCGGAGCTTCCTGACGACGGCATCGGCATTGTCGGCGACCATTATCACCAGGTTGGGCTGGCACTTGCCCTCCGCTCCGGTCCTGATCCCGGCCTGCCGGGCATCGTCGCGAATGCGATCCTCGACCACCATGGCATATTGCCGCGGCAGGCCGAGCACGAACGGGCAGACCGGGTCGACGAAGCGCGCGAGCTGCCCCTCGGTGCTGGTCACCACCTGGCGGACGAACTTGCGGGCTTCGCGCGGCGGAACGCCCTTCTGCCCGCGAACCACGATGCTGGGATCGTCGGCGGGCTTGTCCTGCGCCTGCGCCGTGCCGGGGGCAGCGATCGCCAGGGCGAAACCGATCAGGGCCATGCGCACGCTAACTCACTCCCACCTCGCTCCCGTCAAATCGGGCGTGCCATCGATATAGCATTCCCCTGCCCCGCCGGTGAAGCCCGCTAGCGCGGCCGGCCCGTCACCATCGTGCGCGAGATCCGATAGGCCTGGTCCCCGCCCTGCGCATAGGGATCCCGCAGCCGATAGAGCCCCGAGAGCAGGCCCAGGTCCATATCGGTGATCTCCGCCGGCGGCGGCGCCACCGCGGGGTCGAACAGCGACAGGATCGAAGCGGCTGCGATCGATCCCTTGTCGGGCGGCCGCGCGCCCACCAGCGTGCGCATCACGGCGTAATCGGCGATCTGGCGTACCGATTTGCCTTGAGCGGCCCGCTTGTCCATCACGATCACCGAATTGATCGTGACTGTCTGGGTCTCGCTCTCAAAGATGGTCGGGAAATCGGGATCGTCGTCCCCGGTGGCGACATTGCCCATGTCGTCCCGCGTCACGACCAGGCGCCAGGCATGGATCGGCCCCGCCTTGAACGCATCGCGCAGCGCGCCCTCGTCCAGATCGGCGAAGGCGGCATTGCGGCGCTTGCGCATCGTTTCGATCAACGCGTCGGCATTGTCGGCGAACACGATCATCAGGTTCGGCCGGCATTTCCCCCTGGCGAGGCGAACCGAACTGGCCCCGGCGACGATGCGGAAACGCTCGTCGATCGGCGCCCGGAAGCGCTCGGGCAGGCCGAGGACGAGCGGGCAGACCGGATCGACGAAGCGCGCGAGCTGGCCGCTGTCGCTCTCGAGGACCTGGCGGAGATAGCGCCGGGCCTTCCCGATCGGCTCGGGACCCTTGCCGGTTACGACGATACCGCCGTCCTGCACCGGTTTGGCATCCTGTGCCGGGGCCAGGGGCGCGCCGGCCATGGAAAGCAGCAGAAGCGAGGCCAGGCAAAACGGCGTGCGCATAGAGTCGATCCTTCCCAGGCCTCTCCGTGTCGAATGCGCCGGCTGAACCGATCTCTCGCGGTATGGGCGTATCGCGCGCAGCCGGGCCTGTCCATCCGGCAGCTTCGGGGCCCGATGCTAACGGGGTTTCTTCGCCGTTCCGGTTTCCCGGGCGTCCCGCACGATCCGATCGGCGATCGTGCCGGCCTGGCTGCCGAGCCGGGCATTGGCCTGCATCTGATAGATGCCCGTAAGGAAGCTGCGATCGACCTGAGTCAGCCCCTCCGGGACGATGGCATCCCCGTCGAACAAGGTCAGGATCGTATCGAGCCGTCCGCCCTCCTTGGGAGGGCGCGCGCCGGCAAGCACGCGCATGGCGACATAGTCGGCGATCTGTCCCACCGACTTCTCGTCGATCGCATTGACGTCGATGACCACCACCGCGGCATAGGTGGCCTGCTGCGTCGAGAGCGAGATGCGCGAACCGGGGTCTATGCCGCGGAAGCTGCGCAGGCCATCCGGGCCTTGCGCCCCGGGCCTGCCGCTCTGGTCGAGCTCCTCGGACACCCGCCAGGCGCGCACCGGCCCCTCGTCAAGGGCGGTGCGCTTGTCGTCATAGGCGAGGTCGCGGAAGAAGCCGTGATATTTCTCGCGCAGCTGGGCAATGATGGCGCCCGCATCCGCCGCGACGATCACGAAGACGTTCGGATAGCATTTCTCGTCCCGATCGACCTGGGCACCGACCTCTGCGGAGACCTCGCGGAACCGCTTGACGATCGCCTTGGCATAGGGCGGCGTCAGCCCCAGCACCACCGGGCATACCGGATCGTTGAAGCGCGAGAGCTGGTCCTTGGTGGTAGTGACGATCCGCTCGACGAAGCGCCGTGCCTCCTTCCGGGGGCCCTGCTTGCGGCCTTCGACAAGGATGCCGCCATCCTGGCCGCCTTCGGGCACCTGCTGTCCCTGCGCGACGCCGCCGGAAATCGTGGCGAGAACGAAGGCGAGACCGATGGCCAGCTTGCGCATGCGTTTCCCCAGCATCAAACCAAAAGCGTTGCGGGGCCGCATGACGCGAACTCAGGGCGCAGCCGCGCCGTGGAATTCAGAGTCGGTCGACCGCCCGATGGAGACGCCGGAGTATCGCGCCGTCATGCGCCTGTCCATTGGCCGCTTCGGTGGCGAGCGCCATCAGCCGGACCGCGCCGAAACTGGCCGAAAGGCCCTTGAGGCGCAGCGCCGCCGCCGCCCAGCCATCGGGACTCTCGGCGGTCTTCATGGTCTCGAGGCACCTCTGCACCCCGTCGTGAAAGGCTTCGCGCAGCTCGGCGATCAGCGCGGGCTCGTCGCCCACCGCCGCCGCCAGCGTCGCATCGATTGCACCCGGATCGTACGCCATGATCCGTCCCTAGCCGGATACCGTTAATAGCGCGTTTCCATGCCGCTGTTGGTACGACGCCGAAATGTGGTAAATGCGCGTCATGATTGGGGGAAAACCTGCCGAACCGCTGCCCGCGAACGAAGACGCGGAGGAGCTGGTCCTGTCCGAAACCGTGGCGCCCGCGCGGATCGCGCCGGCGCTCGCCGCCGATGACGTGATCGAGGAAGAGGAGGAGGCGCCCCGCCGGGCCGGCTGGATTCTGCCCGCTCTCGCGATTCTCGCGGTGCTGGGCTGGTTCGGCGCGATGGGCTGGCTGCTGCGCGACACCTTCGCCGCGCCGATGGCGCCCGCCGGGCTCGTCCAGCTGATCGCCGCGCTGTGCGTTCCTCCCGCCCTGGTCGGCATCCTCTGCCTCCTTGCCCTGCGCACGAGCCGCGCCGAGGCCCAGCGCTTCGGCGCCAGCGCGCGCGCAATGCGCGCGGAGGCCGCCAGCCTCGAGCGTGTCGTCGCCACGCTCTCGCGCAAGATCGAGGAGAATCGCGCGGCACTTGCCGAGCAGACCAACATCCTGATCGCCATGGGCGAACGCGCCTCCGAGAAGCTTGAAAGCGCCGCCGGCAGCGCCGCGCAGCATGCCCGCTCGATCGACGCCAGCACGCGCCATCTCGGCGAATCGGCCGCCGATGCCGAGCATCGCGTCGCCGTGGTCCTCGCGTCGCTGCCCAAGGCGCATGAGGAGATGCGCGGCCTGTCCGACCGAGTCGATGCCGCCGGCCTGCTCGCCGGCGAGCGGGCGGCCGCCCTCGACACCCAGCTCTCCGCGCTCGCCGAACGCGGGCGGGAAGCCGACCAGATCGCTGGCGGCGCGGCCGACCGGCTCGCCGCGCACATCGCCCGGATGGAAGCGACCAGCCAGACCGCCAGCGCGCGGCTCGAAAGGGTCACCGGCGAGATGTCGACCCAGGTCGATGCCGTGCTCGATCGCGCCGCCAATGCCGTCGACGAGGCGCGCAAGGGCATCGCCACCCAGGGCGAGGCCATCCTCGCCATGCTGTCCGCCAACCAGGCCGCACTCGACCGCGCGGGCCGTGACAGCGCCGAGGCGATGGGCGCGCGCATGGCCGCGATCGAGGAAGCGATCGGCCGCATCGGCAACCGTCTCGCCGAGGAGCAGGGTCGCGGCGACATGCTGTTCGAAGGGCTGGCCTCCGGCGTCGATCGGCTCGATCGCGCCATGGAAGGCTTGCATGCCGCGGGCACCGAGCGAACGGGGAACCTGGCCGCATCGATGAGCGCGCTGCATGGCTCGGTCTCGGCGATGACGGTGGCGCTCGACACCGGCGACCAGACCGCGCGCAGAGTGATCGGCACGTCCGAGGACCTGTTGACCGCGCTCGACGCCTCGGCCCGCGAGATCGACGAGACCCTGCCAGAAGCGCTCGCCCGGCTCGATGCCCGGATCAACGCGAGCCGCCAGGTGGTCGCCGCTTCCAAGCCCGAGCTGCTGGCCCTGGTCACCGCCGCCGAGAGCACGCACGATGCGATCGAAGCCATTGCCGATGTCGTCGGCCAGCAGCGCGACACGCTCGCCAAGACCCAGGCTTCCCTGCTCGAGACCCTGGCCACGGGGGGCGAACAGGCCGAACAGCTGGGCGCGATGGTCGACGAGACCATCGCCACCACGCGCCGTTTCGCCGAGAGCGCGGCGCCGCAACTGGTCGAGGCGCTGGTGAGCGTCCGCGAGACTTCCAGCGCCGCCGCCAGCCATGCCCGCGAGACGCTGTCGGGCATCGTGCCTCATGCCGAGCGGGCGATCGAGGAAGCCGCAGGCGATGCGCTGCGCCGCGCGATCGACGTTTCGATCCGCCGCCAGCTCGCCGATCTGGCCGAGACGACCGAGGCGGCCGTGGTCGCGGCCACGCGCGCCTCCGAGCGGCTCACCCAGCAGATGGTGGCCCTGGCCGATACCACTGCCCAGGTCGAGGCGCGGATCGCCGAGGGCCGCAAGGAGCGCGAGGATTCGGACAGCGACAACTTCGCGCGCCGCGTCTCGCTGCTCATCGAAGCGCTCAACTCGGCTTCGATCGACATCACCAAGGCCTTCTCGGCCGATGTGACCGACAGCGCCTGGTCGGCCTATCTGAAGGGCGATCGCGGCGTCTTCACGCGCCGCGCGGTGCGCCTGCTCGACCCCTCCGAAACGCGCGACATCCACCGGCTCTACGAGGAAGACGAGGATTTCCGCGACAACGTCAATCGCTACATCCATGATTTCGAAGCAATGCTCCGGCAGATCCTGGCGCTGCGCGACGGATCGCCGATGGGCGTGACCCTGCTCTCGTCGGACATGGGCAAGCTCTATGTCGCGCTGGCCCAGGCGATCGAGCGGCTGCGGACCTGATCCGCGGTGCGGCACCTCGGGTTGGGGATTCCGGCAAGTCTGCGAGACCAGCGTTCGTCATCCCTGCCTGCATGGGGATGACGGGGTTTGCCGATCGGGCGTGCCCCTAGGCCCCGTTCCCCGGCTGTAGATGGGCCCACCAGTCGAGCATATCGGTGGTGACCCAACCGTTGCGGTAGTTCAGGTAGAAGATCGCGAAGAGGATCGTCGCCACGATCGTCGTGCGGAATGCGATGCGCTTGGCCCTGAACTCGTGCGGGGCGCTCGGCGCCTGGCCGGGCACCAGCGCCACGCCGGCCTCCTCGCTCGTCTTCACCCCGAACGGCAGGACGAGGAACACCGAGAAGGCCCAGAAGAGGAAATAGATGGCGAGCGCGGATTTCCAGGGCATGGGATGGTGATAGGGCGCAGCCGGGCAGAACGGAAGCGCCATCCGCATGCCCGCTCCCCGGCGAAGGCCGGGGCCCAGCCGCAATGTCCTTCGACAGGCGCACCCGCCTCACCCGCCAGCCCGATACCGGGACCCGGCCCCTACCGGGGAACAGATACGGTGTTGGCGGCCGGGCCTATTGCTCGATGATCAGCACATCGACGACGGGCTTCTTCCCCGTGAAGCGCACTGCGGCACGGCGCACGCCCAGGCGCAACGACTCGCGCAGCTTCTCGATATCGCCCTTGCCGTCCTTCTTCACCGCCTCGCGCGCGGCATCCACCGCTTCGTCGATGAAATCCTCGCGGTCCTCCTCCACCGGGATGCCCTGGAGGCGGATCTGGGGCTCGCCGGAGAGCTTGCCGTTGCGGATCGCCACCGCGACGCTGATCTGGCCATAGAGCGCGATCCGGCGGCGCTCGTTGATCGTGGTGCCGTCCGCCGGCAGGATGATATCGCCGTCGAGCACGAGCCGGCCCACCGGCGCCTCGCCGATCTTCTCGGGGCCGTCCGGCGCCAGGCGGACGATGTCGCCATTCACCTGGCGGATCGCCTTGGGCACGCCCTGCTCGAGCGCGAACCGGGCCTGCTCGTACATGTGGCGGACTTCGCCGTGCACCGGCACGACGATCTCGGGCCGGATCCACTTGTACATCTCGGCGAGTTCGGGGCGGCCCGGGTGGCCGGAGACGTGGATGAATGCCTGGCGATCGGTGATCAGTTCGACACCCTTGGCAGCGAGCGTGTTCATGATCCGCCCGATCGCGATCTCGTTGCCCGGGATCTGGCGCGAGGAGAACACCACCGTGTCGCCTTCGTGCACCTTGAGGACATGGCTGCCCTCGGCGATGCGGTTGAGCGCAGCGCGCGGCTCGCCCTGCCCGCCGGTGGCGACGATCAGCACCTCGTTCGCCGGCAGGTCCATCGCGGTCTCGAAATCGACCGTATCGGGGAAATCGCGCAGATAGCCGGTCTGCTTGGCGACGCGCAGGATGCGGTCGAGCGAGCGCCCGGCGACGCACAGCTCGCGCCCGGTGTCGCGGGCGACTTCGCCCAGGGTCTGCAGGCGAGCGGCATTGGAAGCGAAAGTGGTGACCAGCACCCGGCCCTTGGCGGCGCCAATGACCTGATCGAGTCCTTCGCGGACGGCGCCTTCCGAGCCCGAGGCCTCGGGATTGAAGACGTTGGTGCTGTCGCAGACCAGCGCGAGCACGCCCTTGTCGCCGATCGCAGTCAATTCCGCCGCAGTCGAGGCGCCGCCCAGAGCCGGCGCGTCGTCCAGCTTCCAGTCGCCGGTGTGGAAGACGCGGCCATAGGGCGTCTCGATGAGGACGGCATTGCCCTCGGGGATCGAATGGGCGAGCGGCGTATAGGTGATGCGGAACGGCCCGAGGTTGAACGGCCCCTCCTCGTCGACGATGTTGAGCTCGACCTTCTCCTCGATGCCCTCTTCCTCCAGCTTGCCGCGGATCAGGCCCGCGGTGAACGGCGTGGCATAGAGCGGCACGCCCAGATCGGCGGCGAGATAGGGCAGCGCACCGATATGATCCTCATGCCCATGGGTGAGGACGATGCCGAGCAGATCGTCTATCCGCTCCTCGATGAACTGCAGGTCCGGCAGAATCACGTCGATGCCCGGATAATCGGGGCTGCCGAAGGTGATGCCGCAATCGACCATCAGCCATTTGCCCTGGCAGCCATAGAGATTGACGTTCATGCCGATCTCGCCGGAGCCGCCCAGCGCGAGGAAGAGAAGTTCGTTTTCTGGAGTCACGTTAGTCCTATGCTCTGTTCGTCGCCCGGGCGGAAGCCGGTATCTCGGGCGGCGGAGGCGCTGCCGACGGTGCGAGACCCCGGCCCGTGCCGGGGCGGCGGCTATCTACTGGCGCGTTCCCACAGCATCGCCAGCCCCTGGATGGTGAGATCCGCCTCGAGCGCATCGAACACATCGGTGTGCTTCTCGAACAGGACCGCAAGGCCGCCGGTGGCGATCACTTTCACGGGGCGGCCGATCTCGGCCTTCATCCGCGCGACCAGCCCTTCGATCATCGCGACATAGCCCCAATAGATGCCGATATGCATCTGGTCCACCGTGTTGCGGCCGATCACGCTGGCGCTCTGCGGCGCGGTGATCGCGATGCGCGGCAGCTTGGCCGCCGCGGTGACCAGCGCATCCAGCGACAGGTTGATGCCCGGCGCGATGATCCCGCCCTTATAGGCGCCGCGATAATCGACCAGCTCGAACGTGGTGGCCGTGCCGAAATCGATGATGATCAGGTCGCCGGGATGGCGAGCATGGCCGGCGATCATGTTGAGCGCGCGGTCCGCGCCCAGGCCCTGGGGCTCCTCCACGTCGAGCGGGAATCCCCATTCGGCCTTGCCCTGCCCCGCGATCACCGCGTCGGTCTTGAAATATTTGCTGCTCAGCACCTGGAGGTTGTGCAGCGCGCGGGGCACCACCGTGCCGATGATCACGCCGGTCACGTCGGAGCGTTCATAGCCCTCCAGGCCGAGCAACTGGCTGAGCCACACCGCATATTCGTCCGCCGTGCGCCGCGGATCGGTGGCGATCCGCCAGCGGGCACGAACCTCGCCGCCTTCGAGCAGGGCGAAGACGACATTGGTGTTGCCGGCATCGATCGCGAGCAGCATGGCAGGGCCTCTCAGAGCAGGAACACGTCCGCGGCATGGATGACATGGCTGGTGCCGTCGGCCAAGCGCAGGATGAGCGCCCCTTCGCCATCCAGCCCGCCGAACAGCCCGTCCAGGCTGGTGCCGTCGGCAAGACGGGCAGTCAGCGCGGTGCCGAGCGGATGGGCGCGGGCAAGCCAGCGCTCGCGGACCGGGGCGATCCCCTCGCGCCAGCGCGATACCCAGCGGGCGAAGCTCTCGGCCAGCGTCTCCGCGAAAAGCTGCGGGTCGGGCGCCGGGCCATGGGCGGCGAAGCTGGTCGTCGCGCGGTCCAGATCCTCCGGATGATGCGCAAGGTTCACGCCGAAGCCGAGGATCACCGCATCCCCCACCCGCTCGAGCAGGATGCCGGAAAGCTTGGCGCCGTCGACCAGCAGGTCGTTGGGCCATTTGAGCATCGGCACGAGCCCGAACACGCGCGCCGTCTCGTCCAGAGCGACGGCGGCGACCAGCGCCAGCGTGGCGGGCGAAGGCTCGCCCGGCCGGGTGCGCACCAACGTCGAGACATAGAGATTGCCGGGCGGCGACCGCCAGGCACGGCCCTGGCGGCCCTTGCCCGCGCTCTGCCGCTCGGCCCGCAGCCACAGGCCCTCGCTCGCCCCGTTCCGGGCGAGCTCGGCCATGTCGGCATTGGTCGATCCCGTCTCGGCGACGGTCCGGACAATCCCGGTCAGAACAGCGCCTTTGCGGCCGCGCCGGTCCAGACCTCGAGATAGCCGAGCAGCGGCCAGCCCAGCGGCGAAATCACCACTGCGGCAACCGCCAGCAGCGCGCCTTCGACCGGATCGGTGCGGCCGCCAAAGGCCGGCGCCGGCTCGTCGAAATACATCACCTTGACGATGCGGAGATAATAATAGGCGCCGATCGTCGAGGCGGCAGCGGCCACCGCAGCGAAGACATAGAGGCCCGCATGCACTGCCGCCAAGAACACCTGCAGCTTCGAAAAGAAGCCGAGCAGCGGCGGGATGCCGGCAAGGCTGAACATGAAGATCGCCAGCGCCACGGCCAGCCCGGGCCGCGTGCGCGACATGCCGGCCAGGCTCGAGATCGTCTCGACCGGACGACCCTCATGGTCGCGCATCTGCAGCACCACCAGGAAGCTGCCCAGCGTCATCACCACATAGATCGCGACATAATAGAGCACGCTCGACACGCCCGCCTCGCCGCCGGCGGCAAGGCCGACCAGCGCGAAGCCGACATTCGCGATCGACGAATAGGCGAGCAGCCGCTTGATGTTCTCCTGGCGGATCGCCGCGACCGAGCCGAAGAGGATCGAGGCCAGCGAAGCGAAGATCACGATCTGGCGCCAGTCGGCGATCGCCGGGCCCATCGCATCGATCGCCACGCGCGTGGCGAGTGCGATCGCCGCGACCTTGGGCGCCGAGGCGAAGAAGGCCGTCACCGGGGTCGGCGCGCCTTCATAGACGTCCGGCGTCCACATGTGGAACGGCACGGCCGACATCTTGAAGGCAAGGCCCGAGAAGACGAACACCAGGCCGAACAGCAGCCCGATCTTCTGATCGCCCGACGCATAGGCATCGGCGATCCCCGAGAACAGCGTCGTGCCCGAGAAGCCATAGACCAGCGAGATGCCGTAGAGCAGGATGCCCGAAGCCAGCGCGCCGAGGACGAAATATTTCAGGCCCGCTTCCGCCGAACGCGTGTCGCGGCGCATGAAGCTCGCCAGGATATAGGCCGAGAGGCTCTGCAGCTCGAGCCCGACATAGAGGCTCATCAGGTCGCCCGCCGAGACCATCATGCCCATGCCCACCGCGGAGAGCAGGATCAGCACCGGATATTCCGGGCGCAGATCGTCGCCCGAAGTCTGCTGGAAGAAGCGCGGCGCGATCAGGATCGAGACGCCGGCGGCCAGGAAGATCAGCGCCTTGGCGAAGGCGGCGAACATGTCCGGACGATAGAGGCCGCCAAAGGCCTCGCCCCCGGCCGAAGCCGGGCCGGCCAGCGCGATGCCCGCGCCGACCAGCACCGCGATCGCGGTCCAGCTGACCAGCTTGGTCGACTGGGCGCCGCCCCATGCGGCAACGAGCAGGAGGAGGACGGCGCCGATAGCGAGCACCAGCTCGGGCAGCGCCATCATCAATTGCAACGAATAGTTCATTAGTGCGCCTCCCCGTGCGCGGAGGCTTCTGCCGGAGCGCCCTTGGGCGCGTGCGCAGCAGGGGCAGCGGCGTGTTCGCCATGTTCAGCGGCGGCAGGCGCGGGCTTGCCGACGGTCGGCGCCGAGTCTCCGGCGGGCGCGGCGCGCTCGAGACGCGCGACCAGCTTCTGCACGTCGCCGCGCATCGGCTTCATGAAGCTCTCCGGATAGACGCCCATCCAGAGCGTCACCGCGGCCAGCGCGCCGAGCATGACGAACTCGCGCAGGTCGAGGTCCGGCATCGCCTTCACATCGTCCTTGGTCAGGTCGCCGAATGCCACCCGGCGGTACAGGTACAGCATGTACGCCGCACCCAGGATGATGCCGGTGGTGCCCAGCAGCGCATAGAGCGTCGAGACCTGGTAGAGGCCGGCAAGGCTCAGGAACTCGCCGATGAAGTTGCTGGTGCCCGGCAGGCCGACCGAGGCCATGGTGAACAGCAGGAACAGCACGGCATAGCGCGGCATGTTGATCGCAAGGCCGCCATAGCGGTCGATCTCGCGGGTGTGCAGCCGGTCATAGATCACGCCGACGCAGAGGAACAGCGCGCCCGAGACCACGCCGTGGCCGAGCATCACCATCATCGCGCCCTCGACGCCCTGCGCGTTGAACGCGAACAGGCCGAAGGTGACGATCGCCATGTGCGCGACCGACGAATAGGCGATCAGCTTCTTCATGTCGCTCTGCACGAGCGCCACCAGCGACGTGTAGATCACCGCGACGGCCGACAGGGCGAAGACCAGCCAGATGAACTGGGCCGAAGCCTCCGGGAACATCGGCAGCGAGAAGCGCAGGAAGCCATAGCCGCCAAGCTTCAGCAGCACGCCCGCCAGGATCACCGAACCGGCGGTCGGCGCCTGCACGTGCGCATCGGGAAGCCAGGTATGGACCGGCCACATCGGCATCTTCACTGCGAACGAGGCGAAGAAGGCCAGCCATAGCCATGTCTGCACATGCGGCGGGAAATCATGCGCCATCAGCGCCGGGATCGACGTCGTGCCCGTGGTCAGGATCATGTAGAGGATCGCGATCAGCATCAGCAGCGAGCCGAGCAGCGTGTACAGGAAGAACTTGTACGACGCGTAGATGCGATTGGCGCCGCCCCAGATGCCGATGATCAGGAACATCGGGATCAGGCCGCCTTCGAAGAAGACGTAGAACAGCATCAGGTCCTGCGCCGCGAAGGTGCCGATCATCAGCACTTCGGTGGCGAGGAAGGCGGCCATATATTCGGGCACGCGCTTCTCGATCGAGCGCCAGCTCGCCCCGATGCAGATCGGCATCAGGAAGACCGAGAGGACGATCAGCAGCAGCGCGAAGCCGTCGATGCCCAGCGCCCAGGCGAACTCGGCGCCGCCGATGCCGAACAGGCGGACATGCTCGACGAACTGCCACTGCGCAGCGCCGTCGCCGGTCTGGAAATTGGCCCAGAGCAGGATGCCGAGCGCGAGGTCGACAAAGGTGGCGGCAAGCGCCAGCCAGCGGGCCGATTGCGCGTTGACGAACAGACAGGCGACCGCGGCGAACGCGGGCACCGCCAGCATGACGGTGAGGATCGGGAAGCCGCTCATCGCGCGATCACCCAGGTCAGCGCGGCAGTGAGGCCGATCAGCATGATGAAGGCATAGGCGTAGACATATCCGGATTGCAGCCGGGCAGCGCCGAAGCTGCCGAGCTGGACGACCTTGGCGGCACCGTTCGGGCCGAACCGGTCGATCGTGGCTTCGTCACCCTTCTTCCAAAACAGGCGGCCGATCGCGAAGGCGGGGCGCACGAACAGGAAGTTGTAGAGCTCGTCGAAATACCATTTGTTGAGCGAGAAGAGGTACAGCGGGCGGAACGCCTCGGCGAACTTCGCCGGGAAGCTCGGCGACACGATGTACGCGCCATAGGCAATGGCCAGGCCGCTCAGCATCGCGAAGGTCGCGCTGAGCTTCACCCATACCGGCACCTCGTGCATCGCGTGCATCAGATGCTCGTTGAAGGCGATGGCGCCGCGCCAATAGCTTTCGCCCGCACTCGGCTCGATGAACGCGCCGTGGAAGACGAAGCCGGCGAAGATCGCGCCCAGCGTCAGCAGCACCAGCGGCACCAGCATCACCCAGGGGCTCTCGTGCGGGTGATAGCCCGCCGTGCCCTCGGGATGGTGGCCGTGCAGGATCTCGTCCGCGGTCGGCGCATGGTCGCTCGCTTCGGCTTCGCTGTCGTGATGATCGTCATGGCCATGGCCGTGATGATCGTGGACCGCGTGCTGGATATGCTCCGAGCCCGCCCAGCGCGGCTTGCCGTAGAAGGTCAGGAACACCAGGCGCCAGCTGTAGAAGCTGGTGAGCAGCGCGACGAACACGCCGACCCAGAAGGCGCTGGTCTGCCCCGCGGCATAGCTCGCCTCGATGATCGCGTCCTTCGAGTGGAAGCCGGCGAAGCCGAACGCGGTGTTGCCGAAGATGCCGGGGATGCCGACGCCGGTGATGGCGAGCGTGCCGAACAGCATCGTCCAGAAGGTGACCGGGATATGCTTTCTGAGGCCGCCATAGAAGCGCATGTCCTGCTCATGGTGCATCGCGTGGATCACCGAGCCGGCACCCAGGAACAGCAGCGCCTTGAAGAAGGCGTGCGTGAACAGGTGGAACATCGCCGCGCCGTACGCGCCGACGCCGGCGGCGAAGAACATGTAGCCGAGCTGCGAGCAGGTCGAATAGGCGATGACGCGCTTGATGTCGGTCTGCGTCGTGCCGACGGTGGCGGCGAAGAAGCAGGTCGCGGCGCCGACAAAGGTCACCACGCCCAGCGCGACCGCGCTCTGCTCGAACATCGGCGACATGCGGCAGACCATGAATACGCCGGCGGTCACCATGGTCGCGGCGTGGATCAGCGCCGACACCGGGGTCGGGCCTTCCATCGCGTCCGGAAGCCAGGTGTGCAGGCCGAGCTGCGCCGACTTGCCCATCGCGCCGACGAACAGCAGCAGGCAGAGCACGGTCATCGTGTCGAAGCGGTGACCCAGGAAGCCGATGGTCGAGCCGTGCATGTTCGGCGCGGCGGCGAGGATCGTCGGTATGTCGATCGTGCCGAACACCAGGAAGGTGCCGAAGATGCCGAGCATGAAGCCGAGATCGCCCACGCGATTGACCACGAAGGCCTTGATCGCGGCGGCGTTCGCGCTCGGCTTGCGGAACCAGAAGCCGATCAGGAGGTAGGATGCCAGGCCCACGCCTTCCCAGCCGAAGAACATCTGGACCAGGTTGTTGGCCGTCACGAGCATCAGCATCGCGAAGGTGAAGAGCGACAGGTAGGCGAAGAAGCGCGGCTGATCCGGCTCCTCCGACATATAGCCCCAGCTATAGAGGTGGACGAGCGCCGAGACGCTGGTCACCACCACGAGCATCACCGCGGTCAGGCTGTCGACGCGCAGCGCCCAGTCGACCTGCATCGAACCGCTCAGCATCCAGGTGAACACCGGCGCGACCCAGCCCCCGCCCGGGATCGCATTGGCGTCGTACACCATCGTGTCCGGACCGAAATTGCCGGTCAGGAAATGGAGGAAGATCGGCCAGGAGAGCGCGCAGGCAATGAACAGCGACCCCGTGGTGATCACCTTGGGGAACGTGCTGCCGAAGGACTTGTTGGCAAGCCCGGCCACGACTGCCGCGAGCAGCGGCAGGAATACGATGAAATGGATCGCCGACATCAGCCCTTCATCCGATTGACGTCTTCGACCGAGATCGTGCCGCGGCCGCGGAAGTAGATAACGAGAATGGCGAGACCGATCGCGGCCTCACCGGCAGCGACGGTGAGCACGAACATCGCGAAGACCTGGCCCACCAGGTCCCCCAGCGCGTTCGAGAACGCCACGAGGTTGAGGTTCACGGACAGCAGGATCAGCTCGATCGCCATCAGGATGACGATGAGGTTCTTGCGGTTCATGAAGATGCCGAGCACGCCCAGCGTGAACAGGATCGCGCTGACGACGAGATAGTGCGTAAGGGTGATCACAGCTCGACCCCCTGCCCCACGGGATGGTTCACGTTGCGGGTCGCGTCCTTGGCGCGGCGTTGGACCTGACGGCTGATCTTCTGCGGCTTGACGTCGGTGCGCGGACGCAGCGTCAGCACGATCGCGCCGATCATCGCGACGAGCAGCACCAGGCCGGCGCCTTCGAACACGAACAGGTAGCGGGAATAGAGGAGCTGGCCGATCGCCTCGATGTTGGGCACCTTGACATCGACCGGCGCGACGCGGCGGCCGAGCTGGAGCGCACCGGCGCTATAGGCGCCCACCGCGATCAGGATCTCGGCGACCAGCGCGACGGCAAGCGCCACGCCGACCGCGGCATAGCGCATCACCCCGGCGCGCAGCTCCGCGAAGTCGATGTTGAGCATCATCACCACGAAGAGGAACAGCACGGCGACCGCGCCGACATAGACGATGACGAGCAGCATCGCGATGAACTCGGCATTGGCGAGCACCATCAGGCCGGCGGCGTTGAAGAACGCCAGGATGAGCCACAGGACGGAATGGACCGGGTTGCGCGACAGGATCGTCATGGCGCCGGAGGCGCACACAACGAATGCGAACAGGTAAAAGGCGAGAAGCTGGATCACGGAATCGGATGGCCCCTGTAGATTGGCGTGCGCTTAACGGTACGGTGCATCGGCGGCAAGGTTCGCGGCGATCGCGCGCTCCCAGCGGTCGCCATTCTCGAGCAGCTTCTCCTTCTGGTAGATCAGCTCCTCACGGGTCTCGGTGGCGAACTCGAAGTTCGGGCCCTCGACGATGGCATCGACCGGGCAGGCTTCCTGGCACAGGCCGCAATAGATGCACTTGGTCATGTCGATGTCGTAGCGGGTGGTGCGGCGGCTGCCGTCCTCCCGCGGCTCGGCCTCGATCGTGATCGCCAGCGCCGGGCACACCGCCTCGCACAGCTTGCACGCGATGCAGCGCTCTTCGCCATTAGGATAGCGGCGCAGCGCATGCTCGCCGCGGAAGCGGGGCGAGATCGGGTTCTTCTCGTACGGATAGTTGATCGTCGCCTTGGGCTTGAAGAAATACTTCAAGGTCAGGGCGTGCGCCTTGACGAACTCCCAGAGAGTCCAGGTGCGGATGAAATGGGCGACGTTCATTGCTTCTTTCCTGCGGGTGGCATGGGCGGGACAGAAATACATTCGAAAGCGACTGGCTTTCCCGCCGCCGGCTCCAGCTTCAGTTTTATCTCGTGAGGCTTGGGCTCAGGAGTTTCAAACGTAAGTAATGCGCCGGCCTCGCCCTCCTCGGACTGTCCGCTCAAAACTATGCTCAAAACTCGACGGTCGCCTTCCTGTCCAATCGAGGCGCTTTCAATCCGGCCCTTGTGGAAAAATGGCTTCCCACCTTCCGGCGCGTAACGATTGAAAACGATGTCCGGGACGTTCTCCCCCGGCACAAAATCTATCGCTCCCGAAGCGGGTGTGCCAACGGGGCGTTCTTCCACACAGAGAATTGAGAAAAGCAATCCGCGCCGCAATTCGTCCGGCGAAGCAGATTCTACAGCCGGCGCCGATTGCGTGAGGAATGCAGTGAAGAGCGCGAGCATCATGCCGGCAGCCCTACCCGCTGGATCATCAGCCAGCCCGACACCAGGAACACGAACAGCAGCGACAGCGGCAGGAAGATCTTCCAGCCCAAGCGCATCAGCTGGTCGTAGCGATACCTGGGCACCGTGGCCTTCACCCAGCTGAAGCAGAAGAAGAAGAAGCACATCTTGGCGAGCAGCCAGATGATGCCCGGCACGTAATAGAGCACCGGAATGTCCAGCGGCGGGAGATAACCGCCCCAGAACAGCGTCGCGTTCAGCGCGCACATCAGGATGACGTTGGCATATTCGCCCAGCCAGTAGAGCGCGAAGGCCATCGACGAATATTCGGTCTGATAGCCCGCGACCAGCTCGCTCTCGGCCTCGGTCAGGTCGAACGGCGCGCGCTGCGTCTCGGCCAGCGAGGAGATGAAGAACACCACCGCCATCGGGAAGAGCAGCGGATTGGCGAAATAGCCGTTGACCCAGCCGAAGATCGCCGCCCCCTTCTGCGCCTCGACGATGCCGCCGACATTGAAGGTGCCGGCCCACAGCACGACCGAGATCAGCACGAAGCCGATCGAGACTTCATAGCTCACCATCTGCGCCGCGGCGCGGATCGCCGAGTAGAACGGGTATTTCGAGTTCGAGGCCCAGCCCGCCAGGATGATGCCGTAGACGCCGAGCGACGAGGCCGCGAGCACGTAGAGCAGGCCGACATTGATGTTCGACAACACCACGCCCGCCTGGAACGGCACCACCGCCCACACGATCAGCGCCACCGTGAAGGTGATGATCGGCGCGAGCAGGAACAACGTCTTGTTGGCGCCCGACGGGATGATGGTTTCCTGCAGGAAGACCTTCAGGCCGTCGGCGAACGACTGGAGCAGGCCGAGCGGGCCGACCACGTTCGGGCCGCGGCGCAGCGCCATCGCCGCCCAGATCTTGCGGTCGACATAGATGATCATCGCCACGGCGAGCATCAGCGGCAGCGCGATGACCAGGATGCCGACGATCGTCGCGACGAACCACGCCCATTCGAAGGGCAGGCCGAGCCATTGGAAAAACGGAGTCATTCTGCGGCCTCTGCGAAGTCTTCGCCGTGGATCAGCTCGGCCGAGCAGCGCTGCATCGTCGGCGACGCACGGCAGATGGCGTTGGTGAGGTAGAAATCGGCGATCGGATAGCCGAGTTCGCCCTTGGCCTTGGCGGCCAGCTTGGGCGGCGCGAAATCATAGCCGGCCAGGCCTTCGCGGCCCAGCGCCGGCACGTCGCCCGCCATTTCCGCACGCAGCTGCTCGAAATTGTCGAACGGCAGCGTGTGGCCGAGGCGATCGGACAGCGCGCGCAGGATCGTCCAGTCCTCGCGGGCGTCGCCCGGAGCGAACACCGCCCGGTCGGCGCGCTGCACCCGGCCTTCCAGGTTCACATAGGTGCCCGGTTTCTCGGCATAGGTGGCGCCGGGCAGGATCACGTCCGCATGATGCGCGCCATTGTCGCCATGATGGCCGATATAGACCTTGAAGCTGTCCTTGAACGCGTCGAAATCGACTTCGTCGGCGCCGAGGAAGAAAGTGAGCTTCGGCGCAGCGGCGACGATGTCGGCAATGCCGCCCCTCTGCGCATAGCCGAGCATCAGCCCGCCCATGCGCGCGGCAGCGGTGTGGACGACATTGAAGCCGTTCCAGGCGCCTTCGGTTTCGGTGGCGGGCCGCTGGAAAGCCTGGGCCATCGCCAGCGTGGCGCCCTGCCCTTCCTTGAGCGCGCCCGGGCCGACGATCAGCACCGGCTTCTTCGCCGCGTCGATCGCCTCTGCCGCACGATCCGGCAGCTTGCCCAGGATCGACAGGTCGTTGCCCAGCCACTCGACCTTGTAGGTCAGGTCGGTCTCCGGCCCGATCGCGAAGACCTTGGCGCCCCTCTTGATCGCCTTGCGCACGCGGGTGTTGATCAGCGGCGCCTCGAAGCGGAGGTTCGAGCCGACCAGCAGGATCGCGTCCGCGTCCTCGACGCCGGCGATCGTCGTGTTGAACGCCACCGAGCCGAGGTTCGACACGTCATAGGCGAGGCCGGTCTGGCGGCCTTCGAGCAGATCCGAGCCCAGTGCCTTCACCAGCGCCTTGGCGGCATACATGGTCTCGCAATCGACCAGGTCGCCGGCGATCGCGGCGACGCTCGCGCCGGCCTTGCTGGCGGCAGCGGCAATCGCGTCGAACGCTTCGTCCCAGCTCGCTTCGACCAGCTTGCCGTCCTTGCGGACATAGGGCTTGTCGAGGCGGCGGCGAACCAGCGCGTCGACATGATAGCGGGTCTTGTCGTGCGCCCACTCCTCGTTCACGTCCTCGTTGATGCGCGGAAGCACGCGCATCACCTGGCGGCCGCGACTGTCGAGGCGGATATTGGTGCCGACCGCGTCCATCACATCGATCGACAGGTTCTTCTTGAGCTCCCACGAACGATATTCGAAGGCAACGGGCTTGTGGGTCAGCGCGCCCACCGGGCAAAGGTCGACGGCGTTGCCCGAAAGCTCGCTCTTGAAGGCCTTTTCCAGATAGGTGGTGATCTGCATGTTCTCGCCGCGATAGATCGCGCCGATATCCTCCACGCCGGCCACTTCCTCGCCGAAGCGGACGCAGCGGGTGCACTGGATGCAGCGGGTCATGATCGTCTTGATGATCGGACCCATATACTTCTCGGTCACCGCGCGCTTGTTCTCGGTGTAGCGCGAGTGGCCGCGGCCATAGGCGACGGACTGGTCCTGCAGGTCGCACTCGCCGCCCTGATCGCAGATCGGGCAATCGAGCGGGTGGTTGATCAGCAGGAATTCCATCACGCCCTCGCGCGCGGCCTTCACCATCGGCGAATCCGTGCGGATCTCCTGGTTGTCGGCGGCGGGCAGCGCGCACGAAGCCTGGGGCTTGGGCGGCCCGGGCTTCACTTCGACCAGGCACATGCGGCAATTGCCGGCGATCGACAGCCGCTCATGATAGCAGAAGCGCGGGATCTCCTTGCCCGCGGCCTCGCAGGCCTGGAGCACGGTGGCGCCCGCGGGCACCTCCACTTCGATTCCGTCGACGGTTAGCTTCGGCATTCTAGTTCGTTCCCCGCGCGGCCGAACCGCGCATCTTGTAGAGTCCCTCGGCGAGCACGCCGTGGATCTCGGCACCGCTCAGGTTCAACTTCTTCTTGCCCGCGCAAGCGTTGATCGCCGGCACGATCCGCTTGAAGGCCGCCGCCTCGGCAGGCGAGCGCCGCGCGCTGCGCACGAACGCGTCGCTGGCCACCGGATCGCGCCCCGCCACGCAGGCGCCGAGCGCGCTGCTGCTGGCCGCGCCGTCCATCACGGCATTGGCCGGCGCCGGCACGGCCAGGCTGGCGAGATAGAGCTGCTCGATCAGCGCCCAGCGCACGAAGCGCCCGCCGGCGCTGATCTCTTCCGCCCGCGCCCCGCAATTCGCTTCGGCGAACAGGCCCAGCACCTCTGCGGAAGGACGTTCGCCCGGAAAGCCGAGCGCGACCATCTTGCCCGCGTCGCGCGGTTCCTTCGCCACCGCACAGGCGGCCAGCGCGTGCAGCCGCGCCTCACCGGCAGTGCTGACGGCCCAGGCGGCATCCTCTTCAGGCCGATGGAGGCGCACATCGCCCTGGGCCGACATCTGGCCCATGTCGGCGCCCCAGGGCGTCTGGGCGTGCGCACTCGCGCCCGCAAAGACGCAAAGGGCTGCAGCCAGGGCGAGGCACTGCCTCATCGTGCGGCCATGCCCTTGCGATAGGCCCACAGGCCCTCGGCGACGCCGGCGCGGAGCTGCGCCTTGCTGAAGCCGATCTTGGCGCCGTTCGGCGTGCAGCGGCCGACCGCGGCTACCACTGCCGGGAATGCCGTCCGCTCCTCGGCCGAGCCCTCGGCCGCACGGACCAGCGCATCGGCAGCAACCGGATCGCGCGTCACGGCGCAGCTGGCGAGGTCGTACTGGACGAGGCTCGGATCGCCGCTGCCCTGGAAGGGCGCCGGCTCGCTGGTCAGCGGCGCCGGGGCAGCCGCATAGGTCTCGGTATAGAGCTGCCGGGCGATCGCGCCGCGAACGATCTCCTCGCTGCGATCGCGGCCGATCATCGCGCCGCAATTGGTCTTCTTGTCGGCCAGCTTCTTCGCGGCGTTCTTCGATTCCCCGCTGCCGATCTTCGCGTCGAGCAGCGCGGTGGCACCGGCGCGATCGGCATCGACCGCGCATTTGCCGAACACCGCCGGCCCTTCGCCGGCCGGCGTGCTGCGACGCGCGGCGACCACATCGTTGCCGAAACCGCCCGGCGCGATGTCTTCCTGCGAACCGCGCGACTGCGCGGCGGCAGTGCCGGCACCGCAGACGAGCGCGGCCGAAGCCGCAAGCATCATCATGGCCTTGGTCATTCCGCTGCCTCCTGCATGCCGGCACCTGCCTGGCGTTCGTTGATCCGGCGCTCCAGCTCCGGACGGAAATGGCGGATAAGGCCCTGGATCGGCCACGCCGCGGCATCGCCGAGCGCGCAGATCGTGTGGCCCTCCACCTGCTTGGTGACCTGCTGGAGCGTGTCGATCTCGCTGATGTCGGCGTCGCCGGTGCGCAGCCGCTCCATCACGCGCCACATCCAGCCCGTGCCTTCGCGGCACGGCGTGCACTGGCCGCAGCTCTCATGCTTGTAGAAGTAGCTGAGCCGGCTGATCGCGCGGACGATGTCGGTCGACTTGTCCATCACGATCACGGCCGCGGTGCCCAGGCCCGAGCCGAGCGCGCGCAGGCCGTCAAAGTCCATCGGGCAATCCCTGATCTGCGCCGCCGGCACCAGCGGCACCGAGGAGCCGCCCGGGATGACGGCGAGGAGGTTGTCCCAGCCGCCGCGGATGCCGCCGCAATGCTTCTCGATCAGCTCGTGGAACGGGATCGACATGGCCTCCTCGACCACGCACGGCTTGTTCACATGGCCCGAGATCTGGAAGAGCTTGGTGCCCTTGTTGTTCTCGTTGCCGAAGCTGGCGAACCATTCCGGGCCGCGCCGCAGGATCGTCGGCACGACCGCGATCGATTCGACGTTGTTCACCGTGGTCGGGCAGCCATAAAGGCCCGCGCCCGCCGGGAAGGGCGGCTTCAGGCGCGGCTGGCCCTTCTTGCCCTCGAGGCTCTCGAGCATCGCGGTCTCTTCGCCGCAGATATAGGCGCCGGCGCCGCGATGGACGAACACGTCGAAGTCATAGCCCGACTTGCACGCATTCTTGCCGAGCAGGCCGGCGTCATACGCTTCCTTCACGGCCGCGAAGAGCGTCTCGGCCTCGCGGATATATTCGCCGCGGATGTAGATGTACGCCGCACGCGCGCGCATCGCGAAGCCGGCGATCAGCGCGCCTTCGATCAGCTTGTGCGGATCGTGGCGGATGATCTCGCGGTCCTTGCACGAGCCGGGCTCGGACTCGTCGGCGTTGATCACCAGGAAGTTCGGGCGATCCGGGCGCGGTTCCTTGGGCATGAAGCTCCACTTCATGCCGGTCGGGAAGCCGGCGCCGCCGCGGCCGCGCAGGCCCGACGCCTTGATCCTGTCGATGATGGCGTCCTGTCCGATCGCCATCAGATCCTTGGTCTTGTCCCAATCGCCGCGCTTCTGGGCAGCCGGCAGGTTCCACGGCTGGAAGCCGTAGACATTGGTGAAGATGCGGTCCTTATCCGCGAGCATTTATCGGCCCTTCCCCACCATGTTCTGAATGAAAATGTACGCGAGCACTGCGAGCCCGAGCACGATTGCGATGCCGACCAGCTTGAAGGCGATCTTCAGCGCCCAGCCGAGCACGACGATGCCGCCGATGATCGCGAGGATGACGAAGACGAGGTTCTTGGTCTCGGGCTTCATCACCATTCCCCCCGATAATCGTGGTTCCCGGTCTCCATCGCCGCCAGGTTGGTCGGCTCGCCGAGCGGCTCCACGGTGTGGCGGCCGGGCTCCTGCGTGCCCGTCTTGGGGCTCTCGCCCCGCGCCAGCGCATCGAGGATCGCCAGCGTGCGATCGTAGTCGAGATCCTCGTAATTGTCGTCGTTGATCTGGACCATCGGCGCCGAGGAGCAATTGCCCATGCACTCGACCTCGGTGAGCGTGAACAGCCCGTCCTCGGTGGTGTGGCCCTTCTTCATGCCGCGCGCCTTGCAGGCGGCCATCACGTCGTCCGAGCCGCGCAGCATGCACGGCGTCGTGCCGCAGACCTGCACGTGATAGCGGCCGACCGGCACCAGGTTGAACATGGTGTAGAAGGTCGCGACCTCGAAGATGCGGATATAGGGCACGCCGAGCTCGCGCGCGACGAACTCGATCACCGGGATCGGCAGCCAGCCCTGGGTGTTGGTCTCCGCGCCCACCTGGCGCTGGGCCAGGTCGAGATAGGGGATGCTGCACGAGAGCTGCCGGCCCGCCGGATAGCGGCCCATGATTTCCTGTGCCTTGACGGCATTCTCCGGCGTCCAGGCAAAATTGCCCCAGCGCGCGCGGGTTTCCGCTTCATTGGGAAGTTCGGGTGCGTCGGCCATTAACGAATGAACTCCACGCGATCGACTAGGTCGTCGGCGAAAGAATAGATGGACATAACTTCGAAGGGCTCGGCCTCGGGCGAGCGGGCGACCTTCTCGTGGAGCACCACGGTGTCGCCCAGCGCATAGCTGCCCAGGATATCGGCGCGGTTCTGCGGGAACTCGGCGAACATCGCCTTCAACCCCGAGCGCACGCCTTCCCTGCCCTCGCGCAGCACCGCGCCGCGATAGCCCGCCTCGCAGGCCCCGTCGGTCATCAGCGCCACATAGGCATCGGCATCCTGCGCATTGTAGTGCGCGATCATCTCGTGCGCGATCGCGATGCGGTCAGCCATGACAGCCCTCCCGTTCACGCGAAGGCACGAAGCTCCAGACGGCGGCATAGACCAGCGCGCTGATCAGCGCAGTGCCGCAAAGCATCAGGACAAGGCCAAAGCCGTCCATCAGGCCGCCTTCACCACCCAGCATGAAGTAACCGATGAGGGTGAACATGATCCACGCCGCATAGGAGACCATGATAGCCGGCAGGCGGTTCAGCCGCTGGTCCGCGCCGAGCCGACGCAGGCAGAGGAACGCCGTGGCGAAAATCGCCCCGCCCTGCGCCGCGAAAAAGGCCAGCATCAGAAAGAGGCCGATCGCGCCGCCCATCACCGGTCGCACTCCCCGAACACGATGTCGAGCGCGCCCAGGATGGCGGTGATGTCGGCGAGCATGTGGCCCTTCGACATGAAGTCCATCGCCTGGAGATGGCTGAACGCGGTCGGGCGGATCTTGCAGCGATACGGTTTGTTGCTGCCGTCCGAGACCAGATAGACGCCGAACTCGCCCTTCGGGCTCTCCGTCGCGACATACACGTCGCCCGCGGGCACGTGATAGCCTTCGCTGAACAGCTTGAAGTGGTGGATCAGCGCTTCCATCGACTGCTTCATCTCGCCGCGGCGCGGCGGCGCGATCTTGCGGTCGAGGGTGAGCACCGGGCCCTCCGGCATCTGCTGGAGGCACTGCTTCATGATGCGCGCGGACTGGTAGACTTCCTCGACGCGAACCATGAACCGGTCATAGCAGTCGCCGCGCGTGCCGACGGGGATGTCGAACTCGACCCGGTCGTACACGTCATAGGGCTGCGACTTGCGGATGTCCCAGGGGATGCCCGCGCCGCGGATCATCGGGCCGGAGAAGCCCCAGGCCACCGCGTCCTCGCGGCTCACCACCGCGATGTCGACATTGCGCTGCTTGAAGATGCGGTTCTCGGCGACCAGGCTGATCGCGTCGCCGAACAGGCGCGGCAGGCGCGTGTCGAGCCATTCCGCGATGTCGGTCAGCAGCTTGAGCGGCACGTCCTGGCGGACGCCGCCGACGCGGAACCAGTTCGAGTGCATGCGCGCGCCCGATGCGCGCTCCAGGAAGTTCAGGCAGTCTTCGCGGATCTCGAACATCCACAGGTTCGGCGTCATCGCGCCGACGTCCATCACATGCGAGCCGAGGTTCAGCATGTGATTGCAGATGCGGGTCAGCTCGGCGAAGAACACGCGCAGATACTGGCCGCGCAGCGGAACCTCGAGGTCGAGCAGCTTCTCCACCGCCAGCACGAAGCTGTATTCCATGCCCAGCGGCGAGCAATAGTCGAGCCGGTCGAAATAGGGCAGCGCCTGGGTGTAGGTCTTGTACTCGATCAGCTTCTCGGTGCCGCGATGGAGCAGGCCCACATGCGGATCGATGCGCTCGATGATCTCGCCGTCCAGCTCGGTCACCAGGCGCAGCACGCCGTGCGCCGCCGGGTGCTGCGGTCCGAAGTTGATCGTGTAGTTCGCGATCTCGGTGTCGCCCTTCTCCGGCTTGCCGCCGTCGATGACGCCTTCGATCTCGTCGAGATAGTCAGCCATTACGCTTCACCCTCCGGCGCCTTCTTCGCGCGCGGCTTGCGGGGTTTCTTGACCAGGTCCGGATCGGCGGGCGCCGGGCCGGCCTCGGGACCGGCCTTGCCGGCGCCGGTATCGGCGGTGCCGTCGCTGGTCTTGGGCTTGGTCACCTTCGCCTTGGCCGGCTTGGCGGCGGGCGCGGGCTTGCCCGTCTCGTCCGCGGTCAGCGGTGTCGGCGCGCCCTTGGCCTCGGGCTGCGGCTTGGGCGCCGGGGCGGGCGCAGGCGCGGGAGCCGGCGCAACAGGGGCAGCCGCCTTCTCGTCGCCCGGCAGCACGTATTTCGCGCCCTCCCAGGGGCTCATGAAGTCGAAATTGCGGAAATCCTGGGCCAGCGTCACCGGCTCATAGACCACGCGCTTCGCTTCTTCCGAGTAGCGCAGTTCGACATAGCCGGTCAGCGGGAAGTCCTTGCGCTGCGGATGGCCGACGAAACCATAGTCGGTCAGGATGCGGCGCAGATCGGTGTTGCCCGAAAAGAGCACGCCGTACATGTCGTACACTTCGCGCTCGAGCCAGCCCGCCACCGGCCAGATCCCCGTCACGGACGGGACCGGCTTCTCCTCGTCGGTGCTGGTCTTCACCTTGATGCGGTGGTTCCGCGTCAGGCTGAGCAGGCAATAGACCACTTCGAACCGCTCCTCGCGGTCCGGATAGTCGACGCCGGCGATCTCCATGAGCTGCTGATATTCCAGCCCCGGCGTGTCGCGCAGCAGCGTGAGCCCCTCGACCAGGCGGGCGCGGTCGAGGACCAGGTTCACTTCGCCCACGCTGTCCTCGGCGAACAGCAGGATGCCGCCGAGCGCCGCCCCGGCCGCGTCGATCACGCCTTCGTTCGAAGCGAAGCGCGGCGCAGCGGTCTTCACCGCGCTCATCGCTCGATCGTCCCGACGCGGCGGATCTTGCGCTGGAGCTGCATCACGCCATAGAGCAGCGCCTCGGCGGTCGGCGGGCAGCCCGGGACATAGATGTCCACCGGCACGATCCGGTCGCAGCCGCGCACGACGCTGTAGCTATAATGGTAATAGCCGCCGCCATTGGCGCAGCTGCCCATCGAGATGACGTATTTCGGCTCCGACATCTGGTCGTAGACGCGGCGGAGTGCCGGGGCCATCTTGTTGCACAGCGTGCCGGCCACGATCATCACGTCCGACTGGCGCGGCGACGCACGCGGCGCGGCGCCGAAGCGCTCCATGTCGTAGCGCGGCATGTTGACGTGGATCATCTCGACCGCGCAGCAGGCGAGACCGAAGGTCATCCACCACAGCGAGCCGGTGCGGGCCCATTGGAACAGTTCCTCGGTCGAGGTGACCAGGAAGCCCTTGTCGCCGATCTCGGCGTTGATGTCATTGAGGAAGCCGACGTCCGGGAGCGTTCCCGGCGGCGGCGCGCCGATCAGGCCGCTGCCCGGCAAAGGCGACGACGACGGGGCGAGTTCTACTCCCATTCGAGCGCTCCCTTCTTCCAGGCGTAGACGAGGCCGAGCGTGAGCTCGGCGATGAAGATCATCATCGAGATCCAGGCGGTCCAGCCCAGCGAGAAGACCGAGACGGCCCAGGGGTACAGGAACGCCGCTTCGAGATCGAAGATGATGAACAGGATGGCGACGAGGTAGAAGCGCACGTCGAACTGGCTGCGCGAATCCTCGAAGGCCGGGAAGCCGCACTCATACTCGCTGAGCTTGGCCTCGGTCGGCTTGTGCGAACCCGTCAGCCGGCTGACCAGCATGGGCAGGAACACGAAGGCGCTGGAAAGCGCGAGAGCGACCCCGAGGAACAACAGGATCGGCAGATATTGTGACAGGTCGACCAAGGGCCTTCTCTTCTCGCGGATGCGGAATCTGAGGGGGCTTCTAGGACTCACTTCCCCGGGACGCAACGCCTCGACGGGTGAGAATGACTCGCAAGAAGAACCGGTTGTGGATGCCTTGTCCCCGAAGCCTTCCGAAACGGCGCTCCGGGCGGCTCCGGCATCGCGCAAACCGCACCGCGGCGGCACAATCGCCGGTTGCCAGTCGGTGACTTATATGCACAATACACTAGCTATTGTGAAATATTGTGAACGGGGGTTTCTTCACATGATCGCACGGAATCTGCTGCTCGGAATCGGACTGGCCATGGCGGCCTGCCCGGCCATCGCCCAACCGGCCACGGCGACGAAACAGGCGGCGGCGCTCGACGAGCGCGAGATCGCGGGCTTCCCGCATGCGCGGCTCTATCGGATCGCCGGCGAGGCACGCCGCCCGGTGGTGGTGATCCTGCCCGGCGCCGAGGGTGGCGACGAAGCCGGCCGCCGCTTCGGCCCCACCCTCGCAAGGCTCGGCTATGCCGCGGTGAGCCTGCCTTACTATTCGCCCAACTGGGGCAAGTTCGCCCCGGCACCGGCGTTCCCGGACCTGCCGGGCAGCTTCATCGACATCCGCGTGGACCAGCTTGCCGATCTCCGCGCGGCGCTGGCCAAGTTCCCCGGCGTTGATGTCGAGCGATTCGGCCTGTTCGCCGGCTCGAAGGGGTCGGAGTTCGCCTTGATCGCGGCCAGCCATTATCCCTGGATCGACGCGGTGGTCGCCTACACGCCGTCCGACCTGGTGTGGGAAGGCTGGGGCCTGGAAATGCTGGAAGCGGAAGGCACGCGCTCTTCCTTCTCCTTCGGCGGGAAGCCGCTCGCCTTCATGCCCTATCGCGGGTTCGTTGCGGGGTTGCAGGCCGGGCCCGCCGCCGATCTGCGCGCCATCCACGAGAATGGCCGCGCCGATCACCCCGATCGCGAAGCCGCCGCCCGCATTCCGGTCGAGGAATATCGCGGCGCCCTGATGCTGATCACCGGCGATGCGGACCGCCTGTGGAATTCGGGCCGGATGGCGCGCAACATCGTCGCGGCGCGCAAGGCGAAGGGACTGGAGACCCAGGCGCTGATCTATCCGGATGCCGGGCACGACCTGGGCGGCGGATCGGCGGAACCGCGTGCAGACCCGCGCGGCGGCGGCACGCCGGAGGCAAACGCCAAGGCGCGCGCCGATGCCTGGCCCAGGATGGTGGCCTTTCTGGCCACTACGCTCCGGCCCTAGACCGGAAATCCAGGCAAGCCCTTGAAACTGCCTCCGTCATCCCCGCCTTCGCGGGGTGACGGAGAAAATATCGACCCGCCGCTCAGCGCAGCGAGTTCGCCACCAGCTTGTGCAGCTTGGAATGCAGCACGTCGTTGGCCGCGAGATACTGGTTGCGCTCGCGCGACAGGTCCTGCCCGCGATAATCGGTCACGAAGCCGCCCGCTTCGCGGATCAGCAGCATGCCCGCCGCCACGTCCCAGGGCTTGAGGTTCGATTCCCAGAAACCGTCGAACCGGCCCGCCGCGACCCAGGCAAGGTCGAGCGCCGCCGAGCCCAGCCGGCGGATACCGGCCACTTCGGGCGCCACCGCGCCGAAGATGCGGCTCCATTCGGCAAAGTCGCCATGGCCGAGGAACGGAATGCCCGTCGCGATCAGCGCTTCGTCAAGATGACGACGCGCCGAAACGCGCAGACGCTGATCCTGGAGCCAGGCGCCACGGCCCTTCTCCGACCAGAAGCTCTCGTCGGTGAGCGGCTGGTAGATATAGCCGTGCGTCACCTCGGGCTTGCCCTGGGCGCCGTGCGGATCCTCGACCGCGATCGAAATGCAGAAATGCGGGATGCCGTGCAGGAAGTTGCTGGTTCCGTCGAGCGGATCGATGATCCAGCGCGGCTTGTCCGGATCCCCGGCGATCTCGCCCCGTTCCTCGACCAGGAAGCCCCAGTCCGGCCGCGCCTTCTGGAGTTCCTCGATCAGCGTGTCTTCGGCGCGCTTGTCGGCGAGGCTGACGAAGTCCGCCGGGCCCTTGCGGCTGACCTGGAGGTGCTGGACTTCGTTGAAGTCGCGACGCAGGCGGGGCCCCGCCTTGCGGCAGGCGCGCTCCATGACGGTGATGAGGCCGGAATGGGAAACCAAGTCAATGCTCCAAAACCCCTCTCCCATCGGGAGAGGGCGGGGCCCATCGCGTCAGCGACGGGAGGATGCGGGTCGAGGGCAGTCCGATACCGCCCTCACCCAACCTTCTCCCAAAGGGGAGAGGGCTTCAGTCCGCGCGGCGGACGTAGGTCTGCTCGTACACGTCGACGACGATGCGCGTGCCCGAGGCGATGTGCGGCGGCACCATGATGCGCACGCCATTGTCCAGCACCGCCGGCTTGTACGACGACGACGCCGTCTGACCCTTCACCACCGCATCCGCCTCAACGATCGTCGCTTCGATCGTGTCGGGCAGCTGCACGCTGATCGCCTCTTCGTCATAGAGTTCCATGATCACGTCCATGCCGTCCTGCAGGAAGGCGGCGGCATCGCCGAGCAGGTCGCGCGGCAGCGTGGTCTGGTCGTAGGTTTCCTTGTCCATGAACACCAGGCTGTCGCCCTCGGGGTACAGGAACTGGAAATCCTTGGTGTCGAGGCGCACCCGCTCCACCGTTTCCGCCGAGCGGAAGCGGACGTTGTTCTTGCGGCCGTCGCGCAGGTTCTTGAGCTCGACCTGCATGTACGCACCGCCCTTGCCGGGCTGCGTATGCTGGATCTTCACGGCACGCCAGATGCCGCCTTCATATTCGATGATGTTGCCGGGACGGATGTCCACGCCGCTGATCTTCATGGTCGAGACCTACTGGAACTGAGAAAGAGCTGAGCCGGCGCCTTTAGCCGCGCGCGAGGACTTGGGCAAGCCACCCCCGCCCTTCTCCGGCCGCGCCGGAGGAAGCCGGGGTCTCGTGCCGCATGCTGTCCGATCTGCCGCACGAGATCCCGGCTTCCGACGAGAGGACGGATCACGGCCCGGCATTCCGCAGCAGCGGATAGGGATTGACATTCTGTCCCTGCCACCAGCCCTCGCCCGGCCGCATGCGCTTGATCTCGAAGTGGAGATGGGGCGCGCCGCCCGACGCACTGCCGCTATCGCCCACCGCCGCGATGCGCTCGCCCTGGCGCACCGGCTGCCTCTCCTCCACCAGCCAGCTGTCGAGATGCGCGTAGTAATGGATCGTCGCACCGTCCCGGGTGCGGACATAGAGGGTGTGCCCGCCGTTCACGCTGTCGAAGACCTTCTCGACCGTGCCCGATGCCGCGGCGAGTACCGGCGTACCCCGGGGGGCCATGATGTCGATCGCATGATGCGCGCGCGATCCGTTGCCGCGGCTCTGGCCCCAGCTGTCGCGGAGCTGGCTCGCGGTCACGCCTTCCACCGGAATGATCAGCTCGGTGGAATCGCCCGAGCCGGCAGGGGCCGCGTTCTGGGGGCCGGCAAGCTCCGGCAGGGCGATCGGCGCGGCGGGCTGCACCGTGACCCGCACCAGCGACAGGAACCCCATCGCCAGCAGCGCCAGCAATGCGCCCAGGCCCCAGCCGGCCCGCTTCGCCCAGAGCCGCATGGTTCCTATTCCCGGAACACCGCCCGGGTGCCCGGCCTGACCATCAGTGCGAGCCGCGCCGCATCCCAGTTGGTCAAGCGGATGCAGCCATGGCTCTCGGTGCGGCCGATCAGCTGCGGTTCGGGCGTGCCATGGATGCCGTAATGCTCCTTGGAAAGGTCCAGCCACACCACCCCCACCGGGCCGTTCGGTCCCGGCGGCAGCATCGCCGGGTCACTGCCCTTCTTCGCGTCCCAGAACAGCTTGGGGTTGTAATGGAATTTCGGATTGGTGTCCGCCCCGTTGATCTTCCAGGTGCCGATCGGCAGCGGATCGTGCGCGCTGCCCATGGTCGCGCTGAACTGGGCGACCAGGCGTTCCCGCCTGTCGTAGACCTTGAGCACCTTCTCGCTCTTGTCGACCACGATGTGATCGGCCTCGGGCACCTTGGCCTCGACGTTGAGCATGGCGAGCGTCCGCCGCCATTCCGGCTTGATGTCCGCCGGATAGTCGCGCGAGGCCGGGAGCGCGTTGGGGAAGACGAACTCCGCACCCGGTGCGATCCTGGCGCCGCCCGGATTGAGCTCCACCAGCACCTCGGGCGTGGTGTGGAACATCTCGGCCAGCTTCTCGAGCGGGCGCGTATAGGCGAGCGAGGGCAGCTTCGCCTGTTCCTCGGGGTCCTTGGGAATCGGATTGACATACGGCCCCCGGAGCGTGTCGGCATCGAGCGTCAGCCGACGGACCGGGCGCAGCGAGGCATAGGGCGCAAGCGCGCGCAGCGTCGCCGGGTCGAGCTTGCCGGTGGCCGGCAGCCCGCGCGCGGCCTGGAACCCCTTCAGCGCGGCCGTGAGCGACTGGCCCTCGCGCCCGTCGAGAATGCCGGGCGAGAAGCCGAGATGATCGAGGATCACCTGGGCATGCAGGACCGAATGATCGAGCGGCGGCCTGCCGGAAGTTCCCGCCTGCCCCGCCGCGGCGGGACCGATGGAGGCACAGGCGAGACAAGTTGCTAGTCCGAGAAATTTCCGCACCGAATCAAGCTCCTGCAGATGACGTTCCGCAAGAACAACGGCTGGAACTCCGAGTGTTTCCGCCTTCCCGGCTCTTCCCCCGGGGCGACGAATGGGGTCAGGCCAGCATCTCGGCGAACGCCTTCACCGCGGCTTCCTCGTCCCCGCCCCACACGGCATTGGACACCGCGAGGAAGTCCGCACCCGCCTTGACCAGCGGCGCGGCGTTCTCCGGCGTGATGCCGCCGATCGCAACGCAGGGCAGCTCGAACAGCGCCGACCACCAGCTGAGGATCACCGGCTCGGGCCGATGCCGGGTCTCCTTGGTGGCGGTGGGGTAAAAGGCGCCGAACGCGACATAATCCGCCCCCGCCTCACCCGCTTCCATCGCCAGGTGGCGGCTGTCGTGACACGTCACCCCGATCTGCACCTGCGGGCCGAGCACCGAGCGCGCCTCGCGCGGATCGCCGTCCTCCTGGCCCAGATGCACGCCGTCGGCGCCCAGCCGCTTGGCCAGGCTCACGCTGTCGTTGACGATGAAGGCGACATCGGCATCGGCGCAGATCTTCCGGAGAGGCTCGGCAAGGCGGGCGGCCTCGTGCTGGTCGACGCCCTTCACTCGAAACTGGAACGCCGCCACGGCGCCGGCACCGAGCGCGCGCTTCAATCGCTCCGGAAAGGAGCCCCCCACCTCGAGCGGCGAGATCAGGTAGAGCTGGCAGGGCGGGCGGCGCACGTCCCGTTGGAACTGCGCGGCGAAATTCGGGTCGAGCGGCGGCAGGCCGTCTTCATCCAGGTCGATCATCGCTGGAGCCTTAGCCCAGCTTTCAGCGCTTCACCACTGCCAGCAGGAAGCCGTCCCAGCCCTTGTCGCCCACCGTCTGGATCGCGGTGGCGTCGAGGCGGGGCTCGGATGCGACCGCGTCGAACAGCGCCCGGGTGCCGATCACGCTGCGATCGGTGCTGTCCGCGTCGAGCACCCCGCCGCCCCGGACCACATTGTCGACCACGATCACGCTGCCCGGCCGGGCGAGCTTCAGCGCGGCGTCCAGATAGGCGACGTTGCCCGGCTTGTCGGCATCGATGAACACGAGGTCGAACGGCCCCTCGCCCGCCGCAATCATCGTCGCGAGCGTTTCCACCGCCGGCCCGACCCGCACCTCGCAGCGATCGCCGAGCCCGGCCCGGGCCAGATTGGCCCGCGCCACTTCGGCATGATGCGGATCGAGCTCGAGCGTCACCAGCTGCCCGTCCTCGGGCAGGGCGCGGGCAAGGCAGATCGTCGAATAGCCGCCCAGCGTCCCCACTTCGAGGATGCGGCGCGCACCGGTCATCCGTGCGAACAATTCGAGCATCCGCCCCTGCGCCGCCGATACGTCGATCGCCGGCAACCCGCCCCCGGCATTGGCGGAAAGCGCGGCGTCGAGCACCGGGTCCGCGCCGATCAGCTTGCCGGCGATATAGCCATCCACTGCGGTCCAATCCTGGGTCATGCCTCGCTCCCTCGTCCCGATTGCGCCCGCCGCTAGCCCGCTATCCGCACGCCGCCCACGGGCCGCGTCTCGACATGGGTTCGAACCCCGCGATCAGCGGCCGCCCGAGCGCAGCGCGACCGGCCTTCCCCGTGCCGGCGCGGGTCGGCGATCGATCATTCCTCGTTCTTGTAGATGCGCACCAGCTTGTCGAGCATCGCCAGCGCCTCGTCGCGGGGGCGCTGGAAGGTGTTGCGGCCGATGATCGAGCCGTTGCCGCCGCCGTCGCGAATGTCGCGCGCGTCCTGGTAGACCGCGTCGGCGCCCTTGGCCGCGCCGCCCGAGAAGACGACGATGCGGCGGCCGGCGAAGCAGCTCTGCGCCACATGCTTCACGCGGTCCGACTGCGCCGACCAATCGGTGCCCTCATAGACCTTCTGCGCTTCCTTCTGCTCGATATGCGCGCTCGGCAGCTTCACCTTGATGATGTGCGCGCCGAGCAGCGCCGCCATGTGCGCGGCATAGGCGCCGACATCGAGCGCCAGCTCGCCGTCCTTCGAGAGCTTGCCGCCGCGCGGGTAGGACCAGATCACCGTGGCGATACCGACCGAGGCAGCCTCCGCCCGCAGCTCCTTGATCTCCTCCATCATGCCGAAAACGTCGTCGGCGCCCGGATAGATGGTGAAGCCGATCGCCGAGCAGCCGAGCCGCAGCGCATCGTCGACGCCGCCGGTGACGGCCTGGTCGATCGCGGTCGCCCAGCTGTTCGAGCTGTTGACCTTGAGGATGGTCGGGATCTGGCCGGCGAAGCTGTCCGCACCGGCCTCGATCATGCCGAGCGGCGCGGCATAGGCGCTGAGGCCCGCGTCGATCGCCAGCTGATAATGGTAGTGCGGATCATAGGCCGCGGGGTTCACCGCGAAGCTGCGCGCCGGACCATGCTCGAAGCCCTGGTCCACCGGCAGGATGATCAGCTTGCCGGTGCCGCCCAGCTTCCCCTGCATCAGGATGCGGGCGAGATTGGCCTTCACGCCGGGATTGTCGGACTCGTAATTGGCGAGGATGGCTTTGACAGCGGGCGTGATCGACATGGATTTTCCCTTGTTCGTGTAGTGCTGAACGAGCCCCTATCGCCCGGTTTCGCAAGCGAAAAGCCTGACAACGCTGCCACGCACGGGCTTTTCCAGCAAGGCTACGAACGGGCCCCTGGGCCATGCTTGACGCCTCCTCCTGCCCGCGACAGCATGAAGCCGGGCAACAGGGGACGAAACATGGGGATCTCTTCGCTTTCCAGGCGGCTGGCGCTCGCCGTGCTGCCGCTGGCACTGCTCGGTGCCGCACCGGCCCCGCAGCCGATGTTCGCGACAGTCAAGGAGGGTCAGCCGGCACCGCCATTCACCTTGCGGCTGATCAATGGCGGCAAGATCTCGTTCGACGAGCTGCGCGGCAATGTGGTCGTGCTCAATTTCTGGGCGACATGGTGCGTCCCCTGCCGCACGGAACTGCCGACGCTCGATCGCTATTACGAGCTGCGCAAGGACGCCGGCCTCCGCGTCTATGCGGTCACGACCGAGGATTCGCTCAAGCCCTATCAGCTCAAGAAGCTGTTCGACGTGATGCACATCGAGCCGGTCCGCTCGATCAAGGGCCCCTATGACGTGCTCGGAGGCGCGGTGCCCACCAATATCGTGATCGATCGCAACGGCGTGGTCCGCTATGCCAAGGCCGGCGCCTTCACGCTGGAGAGCCTCAACACCTTGCTGGTGCCGCTGCTCAACGAGAAGGCGAAATAGCGCCGCTCAGCGCATCGTCACCAGGCTCGGCACTTGCCGGGCACAATAGCCGTTCTGGTGCTATCCCTTCGGAAGCGCCGTAAAATACAAGGAATAGGGGCACCGGCAGGCGCCCTTTCCCGTTCAGTCGCGCGTCCGATGCAGCGCGGCGACGCCCGGCAGCTCCTTGCCTTCCATCCATTCGAGGAAAGCGCCGCCCGCCGTGGACACGAAGGTGAAGTCGCTCGCCACGCCGGCCTGGTTGAGCGCTGCCACCGTGTCGCCGCCGCCGGCGACCGAGACGAGCTGGCCTTCCTTGGTGAGCGCCGCCGCGGTCTTGGCGAGGCTGATGGTCGCCGCGTCGAACGGCGGCGTCTCGAAGGCGCCGAGCGGGCCGTTCCACACCAGGGTGCGGCAGGTCTTGAGCACGTCCGCCAGCGCCTCGGTCGCCGCCGGGCCGATGTCGAGGATCATCTCGTCGGCCGCGACTTCATGGACGTTGACGGTGCGCAGGCTCGGCGGGTTGGCCGCGAATTCCTTCGCCACCACCACGTCATAGGGCAGATGCACGGTGCAGTTCGCGCGATCGGCCGCGTCGAGGATCTCCTCGGCGGTGCCGGTCAGGTCGTGCTCGCACAGGCTCTTGCCCACATCGACGCCGCGCGCGGCGAGGAAGGTGTTGGCCATGCCGCCGCCGATGATCAGGTGATCGACCTTGTCGACCAGGTGCTTGAGCACGTCGAGCTTGGTCGAGACCTTGGCGCCACCGACCACCGCCGCCACCGGATGCTCGGGATTGCCCAGCGCCTTGTCGAGCGCGTCGAGCTCGGCTTCCATCTGGCGGCCGGCGAATGCGGGCAGCTTGTGCGCCAGCCCCTCGGTCGAGGCATGGGCGCGGTGCGCCGCCGAGAAGGCGTCGTTGACATAGAGGTCGCCCAGCGCGGCGAGCGCCTCGACGGTCTCGGGCGCGTTCTTCTCTTCGCCGGCGTCGAAGCGGGTATTTTCCAGCAGGGCGATGTCGCCCTCGCCCATCGCGTCGATCGCCTCCGCCGCGCCGTCGGTGTCGATGAAGCGCACTTCGCGGCCGAGGACATGGCTGAACGGCCGGGTGACGAGCGACAGGCTCATCTCCGGGTTGCGCTGGCCCTTGGGGCGCCCGAAATGCGCGAGGACCACGACCTTGGCGCCCTTGTCCGCCAGCTCGGCGACGGTCTGCACCGCGGCGCGCAGCCGGGTATCGTCGGTCACCTGGCCATCGGCCATCGGCACGTTCAGGTCCTCGCGGACCAGCACGCGCTTGCCGGCGATGTCGCCGCCCATGACTTCGGAGATGTCGTCGAGCGTCTTGAAGGGGCGGGTCATATCGTCCTCACAAATCGAGCGCTCGCCCCAACTCCGTCATCCCGGCGAAAGCCGGGACCTCAGGAGATGGAGCGAGCAGAGTGCCTCACGAGATCCCGACTTTCGCCGGGATGACGGCTCAGGCCGTCAGCTTCGCCATCGCGCTGGCGGTGTCCACCATGCGGTTCGAGAAGCCCCATTCATTGTCGTACCAGCTGACGACGCGCACCAGCTTGCCGTCGATCACTGCGGTCTCGAGGCTGTCGACGGTCGACGAGGCCGAAGTGTGGACGATGTCGATCGAGACAAGCGGCTCGTCCGTATACCACAGGATGCCCTTGAGCGGGCCGCTCTCCGACGCCGCCTTCAGCACCGCGTTCACTTCCTCGACGGTGGTGTCGCGCTTCGGCGTGAAGGTCAGGTCCACCAGCGAGCCGTCCGGAACCGGAACGCGGATCGCCGAGCCGTCGAGCTTGCCCTTGAGCTCGGGCAGCACCTCGGCCACGGCGCGGGCGGCGCCGGTGGTGGTCGGGATGATGCTCATCGCGGCGGCACGGGCGCGGCGCAGGTCCGGGTGGATCTGGTCGAGGATCTTCTGGTCGTTGGTATAGGCGTGGACCGTGGTCATCAGGCCGCGCTCGATGCCGATCGTGTCGTTCAGCACCTTGGCGACCGGCGCCAGGCAGTTGGTGGTGCACGACGCGTTCGAGACGATCGCATGGCCGGCCTCGAGCTTGTCGTGGTTCACGCCGAACACGACGGTGAGGTCGACATTCTTGCCCGGAGCCGAGATCAGCACCTTCCTGGCGCCGGCATCGATATGCTTCTGGGCCGAGGCGCGGTCGGTGAAGAAGCCCGTGCACTCCAGCACCAGCTCCACGCCATTCTCGGCGTGCGGCAGGTTGGCGGGGTCGCGCTCCTTGGTCACCTTGATGTGCTTGCCGTCGATGACCAGATCGTCGCCCTCGGCGGTGACGGTGCCCGGATACTTGCCGTGCACGCTGTCGCGCGAGAACAGCCACGCATTCGACTTGGCATCGGCCAGGTCGTTGATCGTGACCAGCTCGAGCCCGCTGTCGGGACGCTCGAGGATCGCGCGCGCCACCAGTCGACCGATGCGCCCGAACCCGTTGATCGCAACCTTCGTCATGCCTGTTCTCCGTTCAACTTGTCGACGATCCGCGGCACGATGGCTCCCGCGGTGAGCCCGAAATGCTCGTAGAGCTTCAGATAAGGGCCCGAGGCGCCGAATCCATCCACGCCGAAATTCAGCCCGTCCAAGCCGGTATATCGCTCCCAGCCCAGCGTCGCGCCGGCCTCGATCGAGACCTTGAGCGCATGCGCCGGCAACAGGTCGCGCTTGTACTGCGCATCCTGCGCGTCGAAGCGCTCCCAGCACGGCATCGAGACGACATCGGCGCCTATGCCCTGGGCTTCCAGCCCGTCGCGCACGGCGACGGCGATCTCGACTTCGGAGCCGCTGGCGATCAGCACCACCTGGCGCGGCGCCTCGGCCTCGCGAATGGCATAGCCACCGCGCGCCGAGCGGTTCTCGGCGGCCTCGGTGCGCAGCTGCGGCAGGTTCTGGCGGCTGAGCGCGAGCAGGCCCGGGCCGTCCTGGCGCTGGAGCGCGAGTTCCCAGCATTCGGCGGTCTCGACCACGTCGCACGGGCGATAGACGTCGAGATTGGGGATCAGGCGCAGGCTGGTCAGGTGCTCCACCGGCTGGTGCGTCGGGCCGTCCTCGCCCAGGCCGATCGAATCGTGCGTCATCACATAGACGACGCGCGCCTGCTGGAGGGCCGAAAGGCGGATCGCCGCGCGGGCATAGTCGGCAAAGACCAGGAAGGTACCGCCATAGGGGATCACGCCGCCGTGCAGCGCCATGCCGTTCATCGCCGCCGACATGCCGAACTCGCGGATGCCGTAATAGACGTAGCGGCTGGCGTAATTGTCCGCGCCGAACGTGCCCAGGCCCTTGGTCAGCGTGTTGTTCGAACCGGTCAGGTCGGCCGAGCCGCCGACGGTGTCCGGGATCTGCGCGTTGATCGCCTCGAGCGCCATTTCGCTCGCCTTGCGGGTCGCGACCTTCTGCGGCGCGGCCAACAGGCCCTGGATATGGTCGGCCATCGAGAACCAGGCCGGCAGTTCGCCGCGCATCCGGCGCTCGAACTCGGCGCGATCCTCATGTTCCGCGAGGCGCTGCTTCCACGCGGCGTGCGGCACGGCGCCGCGCTTGCCCGCCGCCAGCCAAGTCTCGCGGATATCGCCCGGAATCTCGAAGGCCGGGTGGTTCCAGCCCAGCGCCTGCCGGGCAGCGGCGACTTCGTCCGCGCCCAGCGGCGATCCGTGCACCTTGGACGAGCCCTGCTTGTTGGGCGCGCCCTTGCCGATCACCGTGCGACACTGGACGAGCGAGGGCAGCGCGCTGGCAAGCGCTTCGTCGATCGCGCGGGCAATGTCCGCCCGGTCATGGCCGTCGCATTCGACGACCTGCCAGCCCGAGGCACGGTAGCGCGCGGGAATGTCCTCGCTCGACGAGAGCGAGACCGCGCCGTCGATCGTGATCTTGTTGTCGTCCCACAGCACGATCAGCTTGCCGAGCTTCAGATGCCCGGCAAGACCGACCGCCTCATGGTTGATGCCTTCCATCAGGCAGCCGTCGCCGGCGATCACCCAGGTGCGGTGATCGACCAGGCCGTCGCCATAGATGGCGTTCAAATGCCGCTCGGCAGCGGCCATGCCGACCGCCATCGCAAAGCCCTGGCCGAGCGGGCCGGTAGTGCATTCCACGCCCGGCAGCTCGAAATTCTCGGGATGGCCGGCGCAGGGGCTGCCGATCTGGCGGAAGTCGCGAATGTCCTGCAGCGTCGGCTGCGCATAGCCGGTGAGATAGAGCGTCGAATAGAGCAGCATCGAGCCGTGCCCGGCCGAAAGCACGAAACGATCGCGGTCCGCCCATTTCGGGTCGGCCGGATCGAACTTCAGATACTCCTGGAACAGCACCGTGGCCACGTCGGCCATGCCCATCGGCATGCCGGGATGCCCCGAATTGGCCGCCTCGACGGCGTCCATCGACAATGCCCGGATGGCATTGGCGCAATCGGCGAAGCTTGCGGTCACTTGGAGTCCCCTGATGCTGGCGCGCACGCCTTTGGTCACCTTGGACCGCCACGTCAACCGCCTCGACATCCCGAAGGGCGGGCGGACTCGGGCCGGCGCGGCTCCGGTCCGCCTCGTCGAACCCGCCCGGCAGGCGTTGCCATTCAGGGGTTGCTAGGTTCGGATGGGGTGCGTAACGCTTGCGGCATGGCAAGTACGCCCGCCGATCGTATCGAACAGGCCCTCGTCCGCATCGAGAAAGCCGCCGCAGCGCGGGCCTATGCCTGCGAACGGATCACCCAGCGCCACGCCAAGCTGCGCGCCCGCATCGAGGATGCGGTGAGTTCGCTCGACGCGCTGATCGCGCGCGAAGCCGGGGCGGAGCAGGACTGATGGCGGATATCGACATCTCCGTCGCTGGCCGCAGCTATTCGGTCGCCACCCGCGAAGGCGACGAAGGGCATATTCGCCACCTCGAAGCGATCCTGCAACGCCATGCCGACACCGCCCTGCGCGCGTCGGGCGGCCTGAACGCCGAGCGCACGCTCGTCTATCTCGCGCTGATCCTCGCCGACCTGCTCGACGAGACCGAACGCAATCCGCCGGAGGGCGTCTCGCCGGTCCTGCTGGAGCGCATCGCCGATCGGCTGGAAGCCGTTGCCGCGGCGCTCGAAGAGGATGCAAGCGAGGCATAGGCCTCGTGCCTCCTTCGCCCCCGGCTTTCGCGGCGCTGGCGCAAGGAGGGTAGTTGCGGGAGCGCCTTCAAGCCCCTACATCCGTCCATGGCGGGCACTGCCCGGTACGAGCCATAGCAATTATCCCTGAGGCTATTCATCATCCATGGGGGCTGTCCCTGTGCGGATCCTGGTCCGCGGCATATGGTCCCCACCTGACGTAACGGGCGTCAGTGGATATTCTGGCAAACGGCCATGGCGGTCCCGCCACCGCTCCCCTAGAAGCGTGGCATGATCGACAAGCTAGCCCTGCGGGCACAGCTCCGCGCCGAGCGCGACGCCTTCGCCATCGAAGCCAGCGAAGCGATCCTCGCGCCCGAGGCGTTCGTCGATCGCCTGGCCGCCGGGGCCACCGTCGCCACCTATGTCGCCATCGGCAGCGAAGCCGACCCCACCCAGCTCGCCGCCGCCGCCGCGGAGAAGGGTTGCGCGCTCGCCCTCCCCTTCGTCGTCGATCGCGCCGCGCCGATCCGGTTCCTGGCATGGCGGATGGGCGAGCCGCTGGCCGACGGCCCGTTCGGCCTGCGCCAGCCACGCGCCGACAGCCCGGAAGTGGCGCCCGACGTGATCCTGACGCCCCTTGTCGGTTTCGACGCGCGCCTCAACCGCCTCGGCCAGGGCGCCGCGCATTACGACCGCGCCTTTGCTCGCTATCCCGATGCCTGGCGCGTCGGCGTCGCCTGGGCGATGCAGGAAGTGCCGGCCGTCCCCTCCGACATCTGGGACGTGCCGCTCCAGGCCGTGATCACCGAGAAAGGCATGACATGGCACGCGGGGGCGTAGCGCCGAGCTGGCGCAAGCCGGCGGGCGCACTGGGCATCGTCGCCTGGATCCTGGCGTGGATCGTCCTGGTGGCGAGCTTCTCGCACTGGATCGGGCAGCTGCACGTTCTCGCCCAGCTGCCGATCTACGTGGTGACGGGCATCGTCTGGATCCTGCCGCTCGGCGGGGTGCTGCGCTGGATGGAGACGGGGCGCTGGCGCCGCGCCTGAAGGCGCATGGCGCGAGTGACGGGGCTCGAACCCGCGACCTCCGGCGTGACAGGCCGGCGCTCTAACCAACTGAGCTACACCCGCATCCGCGCACGAGAATGGACCATAGCCGCCACGGCATCGGTCCCCCGGGCTCCGCACGAGCGGCGCCTTTCCGGTCCGGCAATGGGGAATGGCGCGAGTGACGGGGCTCGAACCCGCGACCTCCGGCGTGACAGGCCGGCGCTCTAACCAACTGAGCTACACCCGCTCTCTCGAAGCGAGGAGGCGGGCACTAGACGCGAGATTCGGGGGTGTCAACCGGATTGGTCGCGACTTTTTCGCCGGAGCGGACGATTATCCACAGGATCGTTCACCAAGGTCCCGTGCTCGAAGAGAAAACCGGCGATGTCCGGCTTGCCCGCCGCGTTCACCACCGTCTGGATGATGATCAGCAGCGGCACCGCGAGCAGCGCCCCGGTGGTGCCCCACACCCAGCCCCAGAAGCTCAGCGAGATCAGGATCATGATCGGGCTGATCGTCAGCCGGTGCCCCACGATCAGCGGCGTCACCACATTCGCCTCGATCAGGTGGCAGGCGATCATCACGATCGGCGGCACGAATGCCCAGCCCAGGTCCGGAAAGGTCATCAGCCCGCCCATGGCCAGCAGCAGCGCGGCGAAGACCGGGCCGAAATAGGGGATATAGTTGAGCAGCGCGACGATGCCGCCCCACATCAGCGGCGTCGGCATGCCGATCGCCCAGAGCACGCCCGCCACGATCAGCCCCAGCGTCAGGTTGATCAGCGTGATCGTGCCCAGATAGGCCGAAGTATCGTCCACCACGTCCTGGATCACGCGCGCCGTCGCCATCGCGCCGCCGAAGCTCGCGCGGCTGGTGATTGCGTTGCGCCGCAGCCGGGTCCAGCCCGACAGGAAGAAATAGATGACGAGGATGGCGAAGAACATCTCCACCAGCGCCGAGGGAGCCGAGGTGGCGAACAGGTCGATCAGCGAGCGCGGCGGCGTGGCGGCCATCACTTCGGGCTGCTTCATCGGCGCCGAGGCGAAGTTCATCACCGTCTTGTTCACGAAACTGTCGAGGTTGGCGTAGAACTCGATCAGCGGCTTCAGATTCTCCTGGATCTGCGGGATCTTGGCGGGAAGATCGCGGATCCACTGCCAGGCTGGCACCACGATCGAGGCCAGCGCGACATTCGCCGCGATGAGGAACAGCAGCACGCAGATGAACGCCGCGATCGGCGCGGGCACGCGGTGGCGCTCCAGCCATTCGAGCAGGGGCACCAGCGCGATCGCGATCACCAGCGCGGTGGTGAGCGGCAGGAAGAACACCGCGCCCGCCTGCAGCGCGAAGGGCAGCGCCAGCAACAGGCCGATGCCCGCCATGAGCGCCAGCGCCGCCATCAGCCGGTCCCGCTTCTGGCCGTCGCCCATGCTTTCCTGGCTCGATGGCCCCAGCAGGGGCACCCTTGCCGATCCGGACGACGCGCCGTCATCCAGGGGTTCGCCGCCGATGCTGCCGGGTCGATCGCTCACTTCTGCCCTTCCCTTTCGCGGCCGACCCTAGCGCGGATTGCAACGGATGTAATCCCGGCTAGTCTGATCGGGATGGGCGAACACATACTGGTCATCGACGAGGGTACCACCTCCACGCGCGCGATGCTGTTCGCGCCGTCGGGCAAGTGTCTGGGCAGCCACAGCGCCGACCTTGCCCAGCATTATCCCGGCCCGGGCCTGGTCGAGCATGATGCGGGCGAGATCTGGCGCCGCTCCCTCGAATGCGCGATGGCCATGGTCCAGCAGGCCGGCGGCGCCCAGGCGATCGCCGCGATCGGCATCACCAACCAGCGCGAGACCATCGTCTTCTGGGACAAGACCACCGGCGAGCCGCTGGCGCCGGCGATCGTCTGGCAGGACCGCCGCTCGGCCGCGATGTGCCGGGCCTGGCGCGAAGCGGGCGAGGAAGCCGGCGTCCAGGCGCGCACCGGGCTGCTGCTCGATCCCTATTTCTCCGGCACCAAGATCGCCTGGGCGATGCGCAACTGGCCGCAATTGAAGGGCGTCGGCGATCGCCTCGCCATCGGCACGATCGAGAGCTGGCTGGTGTGGAAGCTCACCGGCGGCCTGCACGTCACCGATGCCACCAACGCTTCGCGCACCCTCCTGATGGGGCTGGGCTCCGGCGGATGGAGCGACGGGCTGCTCGACATGTTCTCCGCGCCGCGCGACGCGCTGCCGGAGATCGTCGATTGCGCCGGCAGGTTCGGCACCACCAGATTGTTCGGCGGTGAAATCCCGATCTGCGGCCTGGCCGGCGATCAGCAGGCCGCGACGATCGGCCAGGCCTGTCTCGAGCGCGGCGACACCAAGGCGACCTATGGCACCGGCGCCTTCGTGCTCACCAACGCCGGCGGCACCCCGCCCTCCTCCAGGAACCGCCTGCTCGCCACCGTGCTCTGGCAGCTGGGCGGGCGGCGCACCTATGCGATCGAGGGTTCGGTGTTCGTCGCGGGCAGCCTGGTCCAATGGCTGCGCGATTCGGTGAAGCTGATCGAAACCGCGCAGGAGACCGAGGCGCTGGCCCGCTCGGTCAAGGACAATGGCGGCGTATACCTCGTCCCCGCCCTTAGCGGCCTTGGCGCGCCCTGGTGGGAACCGGAAGCCCGCGCCGCGATCTCGGGTCTCAGCTTTGCCGCTACCCGTGCCCATATCGTCCGCGCTGCGCTGGAGGCGATGGCGCACCAGAGCCACGACCTGAAGGCCGCCTTCGCTGCCGACGGCGCCGACTGGTCGCGCCTGCGGATCGACGGCGGCATGGTCACCAACGACTGGATCGCCCAGGATCTGGCCGACATCCTCGCCATCCCGGTGGACCGCCCCGATTTCGCCGAGACCACCGCGCTGGGCGCCGCGATGCTGGCGGGCGTGGGCTGCGGGATGTTCGCGGACCTCGAGGAAGCGGCCCGGATGCGCGGCGCGGGGCTGACCTTCGAGCCGAGGCTGGAGCCGGACAGGCGCGAGGCACGCCTCGCCGGGTGGAGAAGCGCAGTCACTTCGGTCGTCGCGCCCGCGAAGGCGGGGATGACGGTGGCCCAGCCGGGATAGCAACGGGGGCAGCGAGGCGGCATCTACCCCAGGAACACCCGCACATATTCCTCCACCGGGCGGCGCAGCAGCGTCTCGTTGACGAAGAAGGGGATCGACCCCTTCTCCCATCGCCCGATCCGCACGCCGGCGGCACGGCCGCGCTCGAACGCCGCTTCGGCAAGTGCCTGCGGCATCTCCAGCCGGTAGATGTTCGAGGCATCCGGATTCGGCACGCGCTTCACCTTGCCGCCATGCTCCAGCGCCGCGAACAGCGTTTCGGCGGCGCCATGCGCCGTGGCGATGCTCTCGGGAAAGCGTTGCAGCCCGTCGAGCGCAAGCAGGGCCGGTGCCCAGCCCTGATAGATCAGCCCGCCATAGAGGTGCCGCCATTCGCGCGCCTTGGCGATCGTCGCCGCCGGCCCGGCCAGCACCGCGCCAAACGGCGCACCCAGATATTTGTAGAGCGAGACATAGACCGTCTCGAACGGCGCCACATACGCCTTGCGGTCGAGCGAAGGCGGCGCAAGCAGCAGCCGCGCCGCGTCGAGGTGCATGCGCGTGCCATGCGCCGCCGCCAGCGCCGCGATCTCGGCGATGCGCTTCGGCGGGATCAGCTGCCCGTCGAGCCGCCGCACGGGACTCTCCAGCGAGATCGCGCCGACCTTGAGCGCATAGGGGCCCTTCTCGGCGGCATCGAACGCCGCGACCAGTTCCTCCTGCGTCGGCGCCACGCGCCCTGCGCCCAGGGGCACCAGGTTGATGCCCGCCAGCCGCTGCGCCATGTTGCTCTCGTCGCGATAGAGATGGCTGTCATACTGGCAGAGCGCATGCGGCGCCTCGCCGCACAGCACCCGCAGCGCGACATTGTTGGCGAGCGTGCCCGTCGGGAAGAAGGCGCAGGCCTCCTTGCCGAGATAGGCCGCAAAGGCCCCTTCCAGCGCCTCGACCGCGCCGCCGTTGAGATAGCCGTCGCGCACCGATCCGCTGCCGGCCAGCGCCGCCAGTCGCGCCGACATGGCGACCGGGTCCGGAGGCGCGGAATCGCCGACCAGCCAGACGCTGCGCGCATCGGCCGGAGGAAAGGCCGGGGCCGACTGCCACCTTGCCGCCCGGGCCAGCGGCGGCATGGCCATGGCGGCGGCGGCGAGCCCCAGGAACGCGCGGCGATCGGAATGCATCGGGTGTCTCCCTTCGGATGCCGATCCTAGCGCGCGCCGCTCCTTCCGCCAGCGCCATTACGCCTCAGGCGGCAGTCTCTCCGACGAACAACGCCCGCAGGTCCTTCTTCAGGATCTTGCCATTGGCGTTGCGGGGCAGCGTATCGGCCGCGAAGCGCACCTGCACCGGCACCTTGAACGCGGCCAGCCGCTCGCGGACGAAGCCCTGGAGCTCCGCCTCGCTCGCGCTGGCGCCCGGCGCCATATGGACCACCGCCACCGGCTCCTCGCCCAGGATCTTGTGCGGCACGCCGATCAGCGCCGCGTCCATCACCCCGGGAAAGGCATAGAGCACGTCCTCCACTTCGCTCGAATAGATGTTCTCGCCGCCGCGGATCACGATGTCCTTGGCCCGGTCGACGATATAGAGGAAACCTTCCTCGTCGAGCCTGGCCAGGTCGCCGGTGCGCACCCAGCCGTCGACAAAGGTCTCGGCGGTCGCCTCGGGCTTGCCCCAATAGCCCTTCACGATCATCGGCCCCCTGGCCCAGAGCTCGCCCACTTCCCCGACGGGAAGCTCGCGATCGCCCTCGACGGTCATGATCTTGAGGTCTGCGGTCGCCACCGGCTGGCCCGCGCTGGTCGGCCGAGTGAGATAGTCCTCGCCGCTATGCTGGGTTACCGTCGCCATCGTCTCGGTCATGCCCCAGCCATTGCCGGGCAGCGCCCCGAATTCCTCATAGATGCGCTTCACCAGCTCCGGGGCCGAGGGCGCGCCGCCATAGGAGATCGCCTCCAGGCTGGAGAGATCGTATTTTTCGCGCGCCGGATGCTCGAGCAGCTGCCAGGCGATCGTCGGCACGCCACCGGTGAAGGTCACCTTCTCGCGCTCGATCAGCCCCATCGCCTGCTCGGCGTCCCAGCGGCGCATGAACAATATGGTCTGCCCCGTCGCGATGCCGGTCATCAGGGCGGCGCTGCACGCCGTGACGTGGAACAGCGGGATCACCAGCAGGCCCACCTTGTGCGGGATCACCGCCGGCGGCACCTCGCCCCGGCGCAGCATCGCGCGCGCCGCGCTGTATCCGCTCGACAGGATGTTGGTGCAGATGTTGCGGTGCGTGCCGAGCGCGCCCTTGGGGTTTCCCGTCGTGCCGCTGGTATAGAAGATCGTCGCATCGTCCTCGGGCGAGACCGCCACCTGCGGGAAGGGAATGTCGGGCAGGCCGGCCCAGTCCTTCCGCGTGCCGATCAGCACCTCCAGGCGGCTGGCGTTGCCCCCCAGCTCCTCGTCGCAGCGGCTCACCACCACGCGCTCCAGCGCGGGCAGCTGCGCGTAGCAATCCTTCAGCCGCGCATGCCGCTCGGCATCGACGAAGAGGATCTTCGCGCCCGAGTCCTTCAGCCCATATTCGAGCTCGCCGCCCGTCCACCATGCATTGAGCGGCACGATGATCGCGCCCAGGCTGGTCGCCGCGAAGAAGATCGTCGGCCATTCGGGCAGGTTGCGCATCGCCAGCGCGACGCGGTCTCCCTTCCCCACCCCCATCTCGGTCAACCATTGCGCGAGGTGGCAGACCGCGCGGTAGTTCGCGTCATAGGTGACCCGCTCGTCCTCATAGATGGTGAAGACGCGGTCGCCATAGAGCCGCACCAGCTGCTGGAGCACGCCGAGCGTGGGCGGTGCGTTCTTCCAGATCCGCGTCGGCACGCCGCGAATGTCCACCTCGTCCATCTCGAAGCGCGCGCCCGGCGCGGTAAGCGCGGCCTTCACCTGCGCCAGCGACATCGCCGGCCAATTGGGGTCGAGCGGGACGATCGGTTCGGGGGCCAAGGCGATTCTCTCCAATCTATGTGCGTTATGTTTCTAGAATGTTGGGTTTGGCACCGGATGCCGTACCGTAAACAACGTTAGTGTTGATTCATCGCGCGCTCAAGGCAATAGGGGAACCGCATCCGCGCCAAGATGCGAGTCACTGGTTTCGAATGAGAGGTATGCCAGCCGCATGACGATTGCCAAGCCCGAAAACCAGGGTTTCGACGCGGCCCGGCTGGCCCGGATCGATCCGTACCTGAAGACTCGCTATCTCGACTCGGGCAAGCTCCCGCACGCGCAGCTGCTGATCGCGCGCGGCGGCGAGATCGTGCATTTCTCGCATCAGGGCGCGGCCCGCGAGGGCGGCGCGCCGGTGGACGAAACCACGATCTTCCGCATCGCCTCGATGACCAAGCCGGTGACCAGCCTCGCCTTCATGATGCTGGTCGAGGAAGGGCTGGTCGCGCTCGACACGCCCGTCCACCACGTCCTGCCCGAGCTGAAGGGGCTGGGCGTGTTCAAGGCGGGCGGTGGCGGCGTGCCGTTCCAGACCCTGCCCACCGACGAGCCGATGCGCATGGTGGACCTGCTCCGCCACACTTCGGGCCTCACCTACAGCTTCCAGAACCGCACCAATGTCGACGCAGCCTATCGCGAGGGCAAGATCGAGAACTGGCACGGCAACCTGACGCTCGACGAATTCGTCGCGGCGCTGGGCGGCATTCCGCTCGAATTCTCGCCGGGCGCCGAATGGAATTATTCGGTCTCCACCGACGTGCTCGGCGCCGTGGTCGAGCGCGTCTCGGGCATGAAGCTGGGCGACTTCTTCGCGCAACGCATCTTCGTGCCGCTCGGCATGCACGACACCGGCTTCACCGTCCCGGCGGACAAGACCGATCGCCTCGCCGATTGCTGGGCGATGGTCCAGGGCAAGGGCCGGGTGATGTACGATCGCGGGGCCGAAAGCGCCTGGTCGAGGGAGCCGCGCCTGGTCTCGGGCGGCGGCGGGCTCGTCTCCACGGCGCTCGACTATCACCGCTTCTGCACCTTCTTCCTGAACAGGGGCGAGCTGGGCGGCGTCCGGCTGGTCAGCCGCAAGACGATCGAGCTGATGACGGTCAACCATCTGCCCGGCGGCTCGGACCTGCACGCCATGTCCAAGTCGCTGTTCAGCGAGACCACCAATGCCGGCACCGGCTTCGGCCTGGGTTTCGCGATCACCATGGATCCGGCCAAGGCGATGATGCCCGGCTCGCCCGGCGAATATTATTGGGGCGGGATGTTCTCGACCGCCTTCTTCATCGATCCCGTCGAGCGGCTCTCGATGGTCTTCATGACGCAGCTTTCCCCGTCCATGCTCTACCCGATCCGGCGCGAGCTGAAGACGCTGATCTATTCGGCACTGGCGGATTGAAGTGCCCTGCCCGCCCTTTCCTCGTCATCCCCGCGAAGGCGGGGATCCAGAGCCAAGGCCGACAAAGTTTGTGACCCCGGATCCCCGCCTTCGCGGGGATGACGGACAAGAGATAAATCGGAGAAGCAAGCAATGACCTCCCCCATCACCACCACTCGCCAGGGCGACGTCCTGATCATCACTTCGGACAATCCGCCGGTGAACGCGCTGGGCGCCGCGGTCCGCCAGGGCATCCAGGCGGGCATCCAGGAAGCCAAGGGCGATGACGGCATCAAGGCCGTCGTCATCACCTGCGCCGGCAAGACCTTCTTCGCCGGCGCCGACATCACCGAGTTCGGCAAGCCGATGCAGGAGCCCTCGCTCCCCGTGCTGGTCGACGAGATCGAAGCGCTCGACAAGCCGGTGATCGCCGCCGTCCATGGCACCGCGCTCGGCGGCGGCTGCGAAGTCGCCCTTGCCTCGCACTATCGCATCGCCGTCCCCTCGGCGAAGTTCGGCCTGCCCGAAGTCAAGCTCGGCATCCTGCCCGGCGCCGGCGGCACCCAGCGCATGCCGCGCGTCGCGGGCGTCGAAACCGCGCTCGAAATGGCGACCAAGGGCGATCCGATCTCGGCCGAGCAGGCCAAGGCCGCCGGTCTGGTCGATCGCCTCGCGACCGAGGGCAATCTCCTCGCCGATGCCGTCGCCTTCGCCCAGGAAGTGATCGGCAAGCCCGTGTCGCGCTCGTCCGAGCGCCCGGTCACCGTCGATCCGGCAGTATTCGAGGGCTTCCGCGCCAAGAACGCCAAGCGCTTCCGCGGCATGGACGCACCGAACACGATCATGGACCTGATCGAGCAGACCGCGGGCAAGCCCTATGCCGAGGGCGTCCAGGCCGAGCGCATGGGCTTCATGAAGCTGATCATGGGCACCCAGTCGGCGGCGTTGCGCCACATCTTCTTCGCCGAGCGCAAGGCGGCGAAGATCGACGGCATCGCCGAGGACATCGCGCTGCGCGACATCAAGCGCGTCGGCGTGATCGGCGCCGGCACGATGGGCGGCGGCATTTCGATGAACTTCCTGTCGGCGGGCATTCCGGTCACCATCGTCGAGATGGCGCAGGATGCGCTCGACCGCGGCACCGGCGTGATGCGCAAGAATTACGAGGCGACCGCCGCCAAGGGCCGGATGACCGCCGAGCAGGTGGAAGGCGCGATGGGCCTGCTCAACCCGACGCTCGATTTCGGCGCGCTCGGCGAATGCGACCTGATCATCGAGGCCGTCTATGAGAATATGGACGTCAAGAAGGAGATCTTCGGCAAGCTCGATCAAGTAGCCAAGCCGGGCGCCATCCTCGCCTCGAACACCAGCTATCTGAACATCGACGAGATCGCCGCCGCGACCAGCCGCCCGCAGGACGTGCTCGGCCTGCACTTCTTCTCGCCGGCCAATGTGATGAAGCTGCTCGAGATCGTCCGCGGCGCCAAGACCGCCGACGACGTGCTCGCCACCGCCATGGCCGTGTCGAAGAAGATCAGGAAGGTCGCCGTCATCGCCGGTGTCTGCTACGGCTTCATCGGCAACCGCATGCTGATGCCGCGCCAGGTCGAGGCGAACAAGATGCTGCTCGAAGGCGCCACGCCCGAGCAGATCGACAAGGTCCATGTCGCCTTCGGCATGCCGATGGGCCCGTTCCAGATGGCCGATCTCGCCGGTGTCGACATTGGCTGGCACCGCGACCCGAACCGGATCGAGAACATCCGCGACGCGCTCGCCGCCGAGGGCCGCTGGGGCCAGAAGAAGAATGCCGGCTTCTACGATTATGACGAGAAGCGGAGCCCCTCGAACTCACCGCGCGTCGCCGAGCTGATCGCCGAATGGCGCGAGAAGCTGGGCGTGCCGCAGCACGAGATCACCGAGGAGGAGATCGTCGTCCGCACGCTCTACACCATGGTCAACGAAGGCGCGCTGATCCTCGCCGAGAAGATGGCCCAGCGCGCAAGCGACATCGATGTGGTCTGGGTCTATGGCTATGGCTGGCCCCCGTATCGCGGCGGCCCGATGTTCTGGGCCGATACCGAGGGCCTCAAGAAGATCGTCGAGGGCCTTGAGAAATACGGCTTCGAAGTCGCCCCGCTGCTCCGCGAGAAGGCGGAGAAGGGCGAGAAGTTCAACAAGTGAGCAAAATCTCCCTCTCCCGCTTGCGGGAGAGGGCCGGGGTGAGGGCGCGAGAGAGCGGCGAGCGAGCCGCCTGAGGCACCCATTCACCCTCACCCAACCCTCTCCCGCAGGCGGGAGAGGGCTTTGGAGAAGAAAATGAGCGAAGACCTCGACCAATTCCGCGCCGAAACCCGCGCCTGGCTCGAAGCCAATTGCCCGGCCGAGATGCGCACCCCGCCCAAGTCGGACAGGGAGACCACCTGGGGCGGCCGCAATCCCGAATATGCGCATCCCGACCAGAAGGTCTGGCTCGATCGCATGGCGGCACGCGGCTGGACCGTGCCCGACTGGCCCAGCGAATATGGCGGCGGCGGCCTGAGCGCGGCCGAGACCAAGATCCTTCGCGAGGAGCTGAAACGGATCAAGGCGCGCAATCCGCTCAACTCCTTCGGCATCTCGATGCTCGGCCCGGCGCTACTGAAATACGGCACCGAGGCGCAGAAGCTCGAACATCTCCCGAAGATCGCGCGCGGCGAAATCCGCTGGTGCCAGGGCTATAGCGAACCCAATGCCGGCTCGGACCTCGCCGGCCTGCAAACTTCGGCGGAGGACAAGGGAGATCGCTTCCTGGTCAATGGCCAGAAGGTGTGGACCAGCTATGCCGACAAGGCCGACTGGATCTTCTGCCTCGTCCGCACCGACAAGCGCGTCAAGCAGGCCGGCATCAGCTTCCTGCTGTTCGACATGGCCTCGCCCGGCGTCAGCACCAAGCCGATCCTGCTGATCAGCGGCAATTCGCCCTTTTGCGAGACCTTCTTCGACAATGTCGAAGTGCCCAAGGCCAATCTGCTTGGCGAACTGAACAAGGGCTGGGACGTCGCCAAATATCTCCTCGGCCATGAGCGCGAGATGATCTCGGGCTTCGGCCTGGGCGGTACGGGCAAGGACCCGCTGGTCGAGGCTGCGCGCAAGGGCGCGGACCCGATCCTGCGCGCCCAGATCGCGCTGTTCCAGGTGCGCTCCAAGGCGTTCACCGCGATGTCGGAGAAGTTCATCGACGAGCTGAAGGCCGGCAAGGCGCATCCAGCCCAGCCTTCGATGATGAAATATTACGGCACCGAGCTGAACAAGGCCCGGCACGAGTTGCAGATGGCCGCCGGCGGATCGGATGCGCTGGAATGGGAAAGCGACGCCAGCCACCAGGGCGCCGCCGCCCGGACCTGGCTGCGCACCAAGGCCAATTCGATCGAAGGCGGCACCAGCGAGATCCAGCTCAACATCATCGCCAAGCGGATCCTGGACCTGCCGTCCTAGCTCCCTCCCCCCTTCAGGGGAGAGAGCCGGGGATAGGGGCATGAACGCCGCCTTCCCCCTCTCCCCGCCCCTCTCCCCGCAAGCGGAGAGAGGGAGAAAGGAACTCAAATGCCCCTCTACCTCAACGACGACCAGACGATGCTCCGCGACACTGCGAAGGATTTCATCGCCTCGGAGGCCCCGATCGCCCATATGCGCGCGCTGCGCGATGCCGATGACACCGCCGGCTTCTCGCGCACGCTATGGAAGCAGTTCGCCGAGATGGGCTTCACCGGCATCCTGATCCCCGAAGCGGATGGCGGCCTCGGCCTCGGCCATGTCGAGGCGGGCGTGGTGCTCGAGGAGATCGGCCGCAACCTCTCGCCCTCTCCCTTCCTTGCTACCGCAGTGGCGGCGGTCGAGGCGCTGAAGGGCAGCGCCGCCGCTCGGGCCTGGTATCCGGGCATCCTCGCCGGCGAGACCGTCGCCGCGCTGGCGATCGACGAAGGCGCCAAGCATGACGGCAGGATCGCAATGCAGGCCGAGCGCGCAGGCAATGGCTTCCGCCTCACCGGCGCCAAGCAGTTCGTAACGAACGGCCATGTCGCCGACCTGCTGCTCGTCGCCGCCCGCACCGGCAACGGCACCACTTTGTTCGCCGTTGCCGGCGATGCCCAGGGCCTCACCGCCACGCCCCAGCGCCTGGCGGACTCCAGCATCGCCGCCCGCCTTCAGTTCGATGGCGTCGAAGTCGATGCCGATGCGGTGATCGGCGAAGTCGACCAGGGCGACGGCCCGCTTGCCCGCCTGCTCGCCGCCGGCCGCACCGGTGCCTCGGCCGAGATGATCGGCGTCGGCGGCGGTGCCATGGACATGACCGTGTCGTACCTGCGCGAGCGCAAGCAGTTCGGCGTCGCCATCGGCAGCTTCCAGGCGCTCCAGCATCGCGCCGCGCATCTCTACAGCGAAATGGAAGTCGCCCGCGCCGCCGTGCTCAAGGCGCAGCAGTTGCTCGATGCCGGCCCGGAATACGCCGCCGCCGCCGCAGAGGCCGTCGCGGTCGCCAAGGCGATGACGGGGCTTGCCACCACGCTCGCCGTGCAGGAGGGTGTCCAGATGCACGGGGGCATCGGCATGACCGACGAATTCGACATCGGCTTCTTCATGAAGCGCGCCCGCATCCTCGCCGAGATGTTCGGCGACAGTAATTTCCACGCCAATGCGCTGGCGGAAAGCGCGGGGTATTGATGGCCCCCCACGCCCCCTCCCTCCCCGTCATCCCCGCAAAGGCGGGGATCCAGGGCGACAGAGCGACGCCCTGCGTGACTCTGCGCTCCCGCCCTTGCGGGGATGACGGAGGGAAGAATGGCTGACGACATCTCCGAACGCGCCACCGAACCTCAGGCGCTGGTCGACCAGCTTACCCGGCTGCTCGACGTCGAGCGCATCGACACCGATCTGTATCGCGGGCCCCGCCAGCCCGGCGGCGTCGGCCGGGTGTTCGGCGGCCAGGTGGTCGCCCAGGCGCTCCAGGCCGCGCAGCGCTCGGTCGAGGACGACAAGCTCGCCCATTCGCTCCACGCCTATTTCATGCGCCCGGGCGACGAGAACCACCCGATCATCTACCGCGTCGTGCGCGATTTCGACGGGCGCAGCTTCGCCAATCGGCGGATCATCGCGATGCAGGGCGGCCAGCCGATCCTCAACATGACCGCGAGCTTCCAGCTGCCCGCCGACGGCCTGCACCATCAGTTCGACATGCCCGACGTACCCGATCCGGACAGCCTCGTCTCCGAGCGCGACCTGCGCGAGGCGATCCGCGACGAGGTTCCGGAGAAGTTCCGCCGCTTCTTCCTGCGCGCACGGCCGATCGAGATTCGCCCGGTCAACCCGCGCAACTGGTTCAAGCCGGTGAAGAGCGCGCCCGTCCAGCACAGCTGGTTCCGCGTCGTGGCGCCCCTGCCCGACGATCCCGCGCTCCACCGCGCGATGCTGACCTACGCCACCGACATGACGCTGCTCGGCACCTGCATGCTGCCACACGGCGTCAGCTGGATGAACGGCGGGGTGCAGACCGCCAGCCTCGATCATGCCGTCTGGCTGCACGAGCCGTTCCGCTTCGACGAATGGCTGCTCTACACTACCGACAGCCCCTGGGCCGGCCATGCGCGCGGCTTCAACCGCGGGCGCATCTATGCCCGCGACGGCCGCCTCGTCGCCAGCGTGGCGCAGGAGGGGCTCGTCCGCGTCAAGGACTGAGCCCCCCTAGGGGTGCACGTCGACGCCCAGCGCCGTGAGCAGGGCGAATTGCTGGTCGGCGGAGACCATCATTCCTTCGACGCTGCCGAGCTCCCGCAGCACCATCCCGGCCAGGTCTCCCCCGCGCAGATCGGCCCGCGCAAGCTTCGCGCCGGCGAGCTGGGCATTGGTGAAATCGCAGCCACGCAAGTCCGCGCCCTCCAGCTCGGCATCGAACAGCAGCGCTTCGCGGAGCCGCGAGCCGGTCAGCGTGCAATCGGGCATGCGCAGCTCGCTCAGATCGGCGAGTTCCAGATTGCAATCGGCGATCGTGCCTGCCCATTTCACCAGCCGGCGCCCCAGCGCATGGCCGAAATCCACTTTCTGGAAGACCGCACCCCGCAGGTTGCAGCCCCGGAGCTGGCCGGCATGGAGGCTCGATCGCTCGATCCGGGCGAAGGACAGGTCGCAACGCTCGAACCGCGCCTGGTCGAGCTGCGAGAAGGCGAACTGAACCCCGACATGCCCGGCATCGTCGGCGAAGCTGCAATTCTCGAAATCGGCATCGCGCAGATCGACATTGGCGAAGCGGCACCGGATGATCCGGCAATCGCGGAACCGCGCGTCCTGCAGGCAGGTCCCAGTCAGCCGGACATCGCGCAGCACGCAGTTCTCGAACCGCATTCCCGCCAGGTCGGCGTCGCCGAACTCGCGCGCGGACAGGTCTTCGCCACACGCCACGCCGCCTGCCTCCAATGCCATGCCCCTTCTCCCGTCCGGCCTGGATAACGCCCCGACGCGAACGTATCAAGAACATATGGATCGCCCGCCTCCGGAACGCCTCCTTCCGCCCAGGCGTTGGGAGCGGAGGCGCCATGGTGGGGAGTTTTGGAAATGGCAATCGGCATGCTGCTGGCGGCACTGGTCGCGCAGGACCTGGCGCTGGTGACCGCCGATGCGGCCGATCCCGTGGCGATCGCCGCTCGGCTCGACCTCACTTCCTTCCCCAATTCCACCGCCCCGCGCCGCAAGGACGGGCTGCGCACCTTCGCCGATTATGGCTTCACCAGCGTGGTGCGTGACGGCAATGCCGCGGTGCTCGACGCCGCCGACAAGAGCTGGACCTTCCGCGTCAGCATCCTCGATCGCCGCGACAAGGCGATGAAGCTCTGCATCCTCGATCGCGCGCTGAACGGCGGCAGCTATTTCAGCGTGAAACCGATCGAAGTGGCCCAGGGCAAGGACGGCCTGTTCCGCGCCACCGGCAATTCCGTCGCCGATCCCAATTGCGCCTGAGCCAGGAAGCATTAGATCGCGGAGCATGGAAACCGCCCCGCGCCACTTCGCCTATGTCACGCTCGACGTGTTCACCGATACGCGCTTCGGCGGCAATCCGCTCGCCGTGTTCACCGATGCTCGGGGCATGACCGATGCCGAGATGCAGGCCCTGGCCGCCGAAATGAACTATAGCGAGACGACCTTCGTCCTGCCCCCTGCCGATCCGGCCCACTCCGCCCGCGTCCGCATCTTCCATCGCACCGCCGAGATGCCCTTTGCCGGCCACCCCAATGTCGGCACCGGTTTCGTCCTTGCGGGCCTGCGCCCCGACGCCGGCGACACGCTCCGCTTCGAGGAGATCGCCGGGCTGGTCAAAGTCCGCATCGCGCGCGACGATGCGGGCCGTGCGCTCGGTGCCGAAATCGATGCGCCCCAGCCGCTCCAGCTGCTCGGCACGCTTCCGGTGGCGGATGTCGCTGCCTGTCTCGGCCTCGACACAGCGGACCTGGTCACCACCACGCATGTTCCCACGCGCGCCAGCCTGGGCGTGGATTTCGTCTTCGTCGAAGTGACCGAAGAGGCGCTCGGCCTCGCCCGGCCCGACATCGCTGCCTATCAGCGTCTCGCCGATGCGGAGCGCGACAGCGCCGCGCGCCTCTCGATCTTCCTCTATGCCCGCGAGGGCAATCGCGTCCGTGCCCGCATGTTCTCCCCGCTCAGCGGCACCTGGGAGGACCCCGCGACCGGCAGCGCCAACGCCACGCTCGGCGCCCTGCTGCTGTCGCTCGGCGACGCGGAGACAGCCCGTTTCGAAATCCGCCAGGGCGTGGAGATGGGCCGCCCGAGCAACCTTGCCGTCCGCGCCTGGCGTGCGCCCGGGGGCATCCGCGCCAGCGTCGCCGGCCGCTGCGTGCCGGTGTTCAGCGGCAGCGTCGCGCTCTAGTTCTTCGGCCGCACCACATAGGCGCTGGGCAGATACAGGAACACCTCGGTCAGGCTGGCCCGCGCCCATTCGACCGGCCGGTCCAGGCCACGCACTTCCACGCCATAGCCCGTGCCGAACTTCGCCGCCGTCGCCTCGGCATCCGCTGCGATCAGCCCGATGATCTGCGGGCGATACTGGTCGGGATTGACCACCGAGAGGGTGAGATCCCCCTTTTCGGTCATCTCCGCCCGGCCGACGCTCGGCACTGCCTTGAGAAAGCGCGTAATCCGGTCGAGCGCGGTCTTGGCGTCGACACCGGGCGCGAGGCGCGTCTTGACCAGGAACACCGTCTTGTCGGTGTCCGGCCGCCCGTCGTTCGACAAGGGGAGGTTCCGGTAGTTGGCCACGGTCAGCGGCTCGACGACATATTCGCCCGTCGCCAGTTCCACGTCATATCTGCCGGCCAGGTCGATCGCGCCCCGGATCATCGCATAGATCTCGTCGCGGCGCTTGCCCGCCTCGCGCGTGTCGCCGGCAACCCGCACTTCCTGCACCGCGAAGTCGGCCGTGCGGCGCAGGGTGATGATCGGCATGGTATCCGAATAATCGTCCGCCTCGCGCCGCGAGCCGGTCACCACGATCTCCTGCGCACTCGTGGCCTCGACCGCCTGCTGCGCGAAGGCCGGCCCGACCGATATCAGTGAGAATGCCGCCAACAGCCATTTCATGTTCATGCCCGCTCTCCCTCTGTTGCTCGGGAGATTGCGAAGCGGCCCGCCCCAAGTCAATCAGAAGGCCGGCTTGCCGAATTCCTGCCGCGTCACCGGGTGGCTCGACGAAAGCCCGCCATCCACTACCCAGGCCTGGCCGTTGACATAGCTTGCCGCGTCGCTCGCCAGGAACAGCGCCACGCGGGCGATCTCTTCCGGCACGCCGGCGCGGCGCAGCGGGTTCAGGCGCCCGAGCTTGTCTTCCTTGCCGTTCTCGCGCGCATAATCGAACGCGCGCTGCGTCATCCCCGTCTCGATCAGCCCCGGGCAGATCGCGTTCACCCGCACGCCCGATCCCGCGAATTGCTGCGCAGCGGTCTGGACCAGGTTGATCACGCCGGCCTTGCTCGCCGAATAGGCCGGGCCGCCGGCGCCCGATCGCAGCCCGGCCACGCTGGCCGTGCAGATGATGGCCCCGCCGCCGCGCTCCACGATCCGCGGGCCCGCATGCTTGATCGCCAGCGCCGGGCCGATCAGGTTCACGCGCAGCACTTCGCTCCACAGCTCCACCGACGTGTCGAAGATGCCCGTGGCACCGCCCGAGATGCCGGCATTGGCATAGAAGATGTCGAGCCCGCCGAACCCGTCGATCGCAGTGGCAACCAGGTGCTCGACATCGGCCTCGTCGCCTGCATCCATGCGCACCGCGATCATCCCCTCGCGGCCGGCCACCGTCTCGTCGACCGAGGCGCTCAGATCCGCCGCGACCACCCGGGCGCCCGCCTCGGCAAATGCCCGCGCCGTCGCCCGCCCGATCCCCGAGCCGGCGCCGGTGACGATCGCAACCTTGCCTTCGAACTGCATCTTCAACTCTCCACCATCAGACGTCGCGCGCATCAGATCGTCACGCCCCCGTCGATCACCATCACCTGCCCGGTCATGAACGCGCTGGCCCGGCTTGCCAGATACACCACCGCACCGGCAATCTCCTCCGGCTCGCCGATGCGGCGCAGCGGCGTGGTCGCGTTGGTCGCGCTGGCCCGCTCGGGATCTTCCCACAGCGCCCGGGCGAAATCGGTCCGGATCAGGCCCGGCGCGATGCAGTTCACCCGCACATTGTCCGGCCCGAACTCCACTGCATAGTTGCGCGCCAGCTGCAGGTCCGCCGCCTTGGAGACGTTGTACGCCCCGATCACCGGCGATCCGCGCAGGCCGCCGATCGACGAGACGATGACGATCGATCCCTCGCGCCGCGCCCGCATCTCCGGCGCCACGAGCTGGATCAGCCAGTGGTTCGAGAGGATGTTGTTGTCGAGGATCTTGCGGAACTGCTCGTCCGCGATCCCCTCGAGCGGCCCGTAATAGGGGTTGGACGCCGCGTTGCAGACCAGCACGTCGATCCGGCCGAATACCCGCCGGGTCTCGTCGACGAGATGCCGGAGCGCCGCCTTGTCGGAGATGCTCGCCGCCACCGCCAGCGCGGTTCCCTCGCCGTGCGTTGCGTTGAGCGCGGCCGCCACCTCGTCGCACGCATCCTGCCTGCGGCTGGAGATCACCACCTTCGCGCCGTGCCCGGCCAGCGCCTCCGCCGATGCCCTGCCGATCCCGCGCGAGGATCCGGTGACGATCGCCACCTTGCCGGTCAGATCGAACAATCCGCGCATATCCATTCCCCGGTGTTTCGTCGTCCCTGCGAAGACGGGGATGACGGCGTCTTGGTGCGACGACGGTGCTAAGCCCCCGCCTCCCGTGCGAAATGCCATGCAGCCGCCACCAGGCCGGGAAGCCGCTCCACCGTCGCCGCCGCCTGGGCGCTGGAGGCGTTGCCGTCGATCATCCGCTTCTTGATTCCCTGCACGATGCCGGTCAGCCGGAAGAGGTTATAGGCGAAATACCAGTTGAGGTCGGGCACTCCGTCGCGCCCCGTTGCGGCGCAGTAGCGCGCGACCACCTGCTCGATCGTCGGGATGCCCGTCCCGGGGCCGGTCAGCCCCTTTACCCCGGATCGGCCCTCCGGTTCGGTAACCCAGCTCATCAGGAAATAGGAGAAGTCCGCCAGCGGATCGCCCAGCGTCGACAATTCCCAGTCGAGCACCGCCGATATCCTTGGCCCCTCGGGCGCGAAGATCATGTTGTCGATGCGGAAGTCGCCATGGACGATGCTGGTGCGCGTCTGCTCCGGCACGGTGCGCGGCAACCATTCGATCAGCCGCTCCACCTCCGGCAGGTCGTCGGTCTGGCTCATCCGATATTGTTTCGACCAGCGCTCGACCTGCCGCGCGAAATAATTGCCCGGCTTGCCATAGCCGCCCAGGCCTACCGCCTCATACTCCACCGCGTGCAGCGCCGCGAGCGTGTCGACGATCGCTTCGTAATGGGCGGTCCGCTCCGCCGGCGCCATGCCGGGCAGCGCGCCGTCCCACAAGGTCCGCCCCTCCACCATCTCCATGATGTAGAAGGGGGCGCCGAGCACCCCGGGATCCTCGCAGAGCCCATAGGGCCGGGCGACCGGGAATCCGGTCGGGTGCAGCGCCGCGATCAGCGCATATTCGCGCTCCACCGCATGCGCGGAGGGGAGGATCGGCCCGAACGGCTTGCGCCGCAGCACATAGGCGCTCGCGCCGGCATCGATCCGATAGGTCGGGTTGCTCTGCCCACCCGGGAACTTGGTCACCGCGATCGGCCCGGCGAACCCGGCGACATTCGCGGCCAGCCAATCCGCCAGCCGGGCTTCGTCCAGGTCGCTCATGCGAATTCGATCACCGAGCGCACGCTGTCGCCCTTGCGCAGCTTGTCGAGCGCTTCGTTCACCTCGCCCAGCCCGATCCGCTCGGCGACCATGGTGTCCAAGTCGAGCAGCCCGTCGAGATACATCTGCACCAGCCGCGGCATGTCGATCGGGAAGCGCGTGCTGCCCAGCAGCGAACCCTGGATCTTCTTGCCGGTCAGGAAGGTCGGCCCGGACAGGCTCACGCTCTGCCCCGGCGCGATCATCCCCAGGATCGTCGCGGTGCCGCCGCGGCGCAGGATGTTCCAGGCCAGCTCGGCGGTGTTCGGCCGGCCGACCGCCTCGATCGCATAATGGACGCCGCCGCCGGTCCGCTTGAGCACGTCCTTGGCCAGCCCGTCGGCCATCGCGTCCAGCGCATGCGTCGCGCCCAGCTTCAGCGCCAGTTCGCGCTTCTCCGCCACCGGGTCGATCGCCAGGATCATGCCGGCGCCGGCAATCTTCGCTGCGTTGATCGCCGCCAGCCCGATGCCGCCCGCACCGATCACGGCGACGCTCTCGCCGGGGCGCACCCGGCTGTCGTTGAACACCGAGCCCGCGCCGGTGATCACCGCGCAGCCGAGCAAGGCGGCGCGGTCCAGCGGCATCTCCTTCGAGATCGCCACACAGGCATTTTCGTGCACCAGCATCTGCTCGGCAAAGGCGGAAAGGTTGAGGAACGGCGCCAGCGCGGTCCCGTCGCCGAGCGACAGCCGCGGCTCCGCATCGGCCGGGCGCCGGGTGGAGGGATCCACGCAGAGCGAGGGTCGCCCGGTCACGCACATCTCGCAGCTGCCGCAGAACGCAGTGAAGAAGGTGATGACGTGATCGCCCACCTTCAGGTGCGCGACGTCGCTGCCGACCGCCTCGATCACCCCCGCCGCCTCATGCCCCGGCACCGTCGGCACCGGATGCGGGAAGGCGCCGTCGACGAAGTGCAGGTCCGATCGGCACACGCCCACCGCCGCGGTGCGGATCAGCACTTCGCGCGGGCCCGGCTTGGACACGTTGACATCGGTGATCTCGAGCGGCTTGCCCGCTTCGTAGAGGACTGCAGCCTTCATCCTACTCCCCTCAACCATCATCCCCGCGCAGGCGAGGATCCAGGGTTTCTCTTCCGTCTCGCCAGCGACTCAAGATCCCCGCCTGCGCGGGGATGACGACGAATTATCGGCTCACCCCAATCTCACCCGACGAAGCCCGGTCCGCCTTGAAGTCCGCATACTTCCCGAACTCGTTGCGCGCGATCGCCCGGCAATGCACTTCGTCCGGCCCGTCCGCCAGGCGCAGCGTGCGGATGCCCGCCCAGTCGTGCGCCAGCGCGAAATCGCCCGAGACGCCGGCCCCGCCATGCGCCTGGATCGCGTCGTCGATGATCTGCAGCGCCATTTGCGGCGCCTGCACCTTGATCATCGCGATCTCGAGCTGGGCTGCCTTGTTGCCCGCCTTGTCCATCATATCCGCCGCCTTCAGGCAGAGCAGCCGCGTCATCTCGATGTCGATGCGGGCGCGGGCGATGCGCTGCTCCCAGATCGAATGGTCCGAGATGCGCTTGCCAAAGGCCACGCGGCTGACGAGCCGCCTGGCCATCGCCTCGATCGCCTCTTCCGCCACGCCGATCGTCCGCATGCAATGGTGGATCCGCCCCGGCCCGAGCCGTCCCTGTGCGATCTCGAAGCCGCGCCCTTCGCCGAGCAGCACGTTCTCGGCCGGCACGCGGACATTCTCGAGCACCACTTCGCCATGCCCATGCGGCGCATGATCATACCCGAAAACCGAAAGCATCCGTTCGATCTTCACGCCCGGGGCATCCATCGGCACCAGGATCATGCTCTGCTGGGCGTGCTTGGCGGCGCCGGTATCGGTCTTGCCCATCACGATCGAGACGGCGCACCGCGGGTCGCCCACGCCCGAGCTCCACCATTTCCGCCCGTTGATCACATAGTGATCGCCGTCGCGCACCATGCTGGTCTGGATGTTGGTCGCATCCGAGCTCGCCACCGCCGGCTCGGTCATCAGAAAGGCCGAGCGGATATCGCCCTCCATCAGCGGCGCAAGCCACCGATCCTTCTGCGCCCGCGTGCCGTAGCGGTGGAGGACTTCCATATTGCCGGTGTCCGGGGCCGAGCAGTTGAAGCACTCGGACGCCCAGCCGAGCCGCCCCATCTCCTCGGCACAAAGCGCATATTCCAGGTTGGTCAGCTGCGTGCCGCGAAACTCGAAGCTGTCGTCGACATGGGCCTGGCCCGAATGCGGCGGCATGAAGAAGTTCCACAGGCCCGCAGCCTTGGCCTCGGCCTTCACTTCCTCGATCACCGGCAGCACCTTCCAGCGATCGCCCTCCTTCTGCTGGGCGCGATACTCGCCGTCGCGGGGCCGGATGCGCGCGTCGATGAACGCCTTCACCCGGTCGCGGAAATAGGTCTCGCGCTCGCTCAGCGTGAAATCCATGGCGCATCCTCTCCGATTTCAGTTTCAGGACCGGAGTAGAGCATACCGGATATTCGGTAAAGTCGGGCCGGCGCGAAAATCGGCACAACGGCGATTCGAAAAAACGCTTTGGCTTCACACCAAATCCGTTAGACTGGTTGCAATGAATGCACCGGGGAAAGTCGAAATCGCAAGCGCGACGAAACGCTTCCAGGCCAAGCGGGATGCGATCCTCGCCGCGGCCGCGGACGCGATCAACGAGCAGAGCGCCAAGGGCATGACCTTCGCCGACGTGGCCCGCCGCGTCGGCCTCAACACCACGTCCGTAACCTATTATTTCAAGCGCAAGGAAGACCTTGCCGCCGCCGCCTTCGAGCAGACGCTCGACCGGCTGGAGGCGATGCTCGAAGATGCCGCGCGCGAGCCCACGCCCGAGGCCCGGGTGGCGCGCTACCTCAACATCAACATGGAACGGCTCGCGCGCATCCGCCGCGGCGCCGAGCGCGACTTCGCCATCCTGTCCGACCTGCGCGCCATGGAAGACCCGATCAAGCGCGAGCTGCTCGACCGCTGGCGCGACGTGTTCCGCAAGACGCGCGCGCTCTGGGGCCCCGCCGCCAGCCGGGCCGAGACCGACCTCCACGGCGCCCGTGCGCACGTGCTGCTCGAGAACACCTTCTGGCTCACCGCCTGGCTGCCGCGCTACGAGGTGGACGAATATCCGCGTGTCGAGGCGCGCCTGATGGACGTGTTCCGCACCGGCATCGCCGCCCCGGGCGAAGCCTGGACGCCCGCAATGCTCGACATCGAGCATGACGAGCCCGAGCCGGGCCGCGAGGCCTTCCTGCTCGCCGCCACGCGGCTGATCAACGAGCTCGGCTATCGCGGCGCCTCGGTCCAGAAGATCGCTAGCGAGCTCAACGTCACCAAGGGCAGCTTCTACCACCATCTCGACGCCAAGGACGAGCTGGTCATCGCCTGCTACAAGCGCAGCTTCGACATCATCGCCGACGCCCAGCGCCTGGCCGAGAATGCGGGCGGCACGCATTGGGAGCAGCTGGAGAGCACGATCGCCACGCTGCTCGACTATCAGTTCAGCGAGCGTGGCCCGCTGCTGCGCACCACCGCGCTCTCGGGCCTGCCGCCCCAGGTCCGCTCGACGATGATCGACCGCTCGAACCGCATCGCGCGCCGCTTCGCCGGCATGCTGTCGGACGGCATCGCCCAGGGTTCGATCCGCGCGATCGACCCGCTGGTCGCCTCGCAGACGCTGATGGCGCTCCAGAACGCCGCGTTCGACATGCGCAAATGGGCCAGCACCATGCCGCGCGAGCGCGCAGTGGCCTTCTATGCCTCGACGATCGCATTCGGCCTGTTCGACGATCGGGTGCTGATGGCATAAGCACGCGAACCAGCCCAGTCATGGCAAGCACTGGGAAGTAGCGCAGCGGGGGAGCCATCATGCCGAAGATAAGCACCTATGAGAATTTGGGGCTCCCCGACGGTGCACGACACACGATATTTGCGATTTCCGTGCTCCTATTTCTGTCCCCCTATCTGGCCGGCGCCGATTTCGGCATCGCCAAGGTTCCGGAGATCAAATCGCACGCCATCGACTTGAAGATCATTGGCCCTGCCCTGCTGGCCATGGTCTTGCTCGGCTATGCGAAGATCTGGCCACGCAAGGTGGCGACCAAATCGAACAGCGTACCCTTGGCCTATATCGCGCGCGAGAAACTGCGATTCGGGCTGAATCTTGGCTGGCAGCTCGCTCGGTTCGAACTGACCGATGACTCGCCCTTTCCGGAAGCGGCGAAGGCCGCCATGGCCATCAAGGCGGAGATCACCGATCTGCTCGCAGCGGACTCCTTCCCCAAATCCGTTCAGGATCTTTCCTTCCGCGAACTGATGAGATCCGTTCTATCCTATTATTGTGCTACCGATATGGAGAAGCACGGTGCAATCCTCGTCGGCGTGGCGGCGATGCGCGCTTCGCTGATCGGGGTCAGCACCGATCAGGGCAGGAACGCGGAAATGTCCGATCTCGCCCTTTCGGCCCTGGCCGAGGCAGATCACGCCATCATCCCCGACAAGCAGGGTTTTTTCGAGGCGCTGCTCCAAAAGTCCCCGAATACGATCACCGACCTCGCAAGGGTCGTTGAAGAAGACTGCCGCTAGGGCCGCCGCCCCTTCATCCCGGGCCGCTTGAACCAGAAGCTCCACACCGCCAGGCTGCCGAGCAGCAGCATCGCCAGCCCCGATACGGTGAGCAGCAGCCGGTAGAACAACCCGCCCACCTTGGCGGCGTGCACCGGATAGGCGCCGTTGAAGATCTGCGCGCCCCTGGGCAGCGCCAGCGCGTCGATCGATCCCAGCACGTGCCCGTCGGCGGCATCGAACCAGATGTTCGAGCGGCCATTGGGCAGCCACTCGCCCGCCCGCCGCATCCGCACCAGGATCGGGTCACCGGCCTTGCGCGGCAGCGAGAGGATGCGGATCTGCGCATCGGGGAAGCGCGCATGCGCCGCCGCCACGATCGCCCGCCAGTCGGGATGCGCCGCCAGCGGACCGCTCTTCGTGCGAGGCGGCTTCATCGCCGCCGCATCGGCCGCAGGCGAGGAGAAGGGCGCAGTGAGTATCGCGGCGAAGGGCTTGAAGATCATCATCGTGCCAGTCACCGCCGACAGCAGCAGCAGCGGTGCCACCACGATCCCCAGGTCACGGTGCTGCATCACGATCATCGGCCGGCTCAGCCGCTTGGGCCAGAGCCGGAACCTGAAGGTCCTGCGCGTCCGCCACCACAGGATCGTGCCGGTGATCACGAACAATATCGCCGCGAGCCCGGCAATGCCGATCACCGTCTCGCCGACATCGCCGGTGAAGAGATGGTGGTGCAGGTCGAACAGCCACAGTTCCGGGCGGCTCCATTGGCTGTCCCAGCGCGTCACCACATTGCCGGCCTGGTCGGCATAGGCGCCCGCGCCCTTGGCCAGGCGCAGCTGGTGCAGCCCGAAGCGATCGTCGGCATAGACGATGCTCTGCACGGCTGGTTCGGCCGCCATCAGCCTCGCCGTGGTCTCCGCGATCGCGCCTTCGTCCGCCACGCGCACGTCCACCGCATGCGGCAGGGTGAGCGCCAGCCAGCTCTCCTCATGGACCAGGATCGCGCCGGTCAGCCCCATGATCGCCAGCACCAGGCCGAGCACTCCGCCCGTCCAGCGATGGACCAGGTCCAGCCAGTGCATCGCGCCGCGCCGCATCAGAAGCGATAGTCCCAGCCCAGCGTGAAGGTGCGCCCGCGCCCGGCATAGAACACCGTGTTGTCGTTGGGCAGGCGCGTGTCGGAGCTATAGTCGATGTACATCTTGTCGAACAGATTGGTGACGCTTAGGCTCAGCCCGCCCAGCCTGGTCTGGTAGCGGACATAGGCGTCGGTCAGCACATAGCCGCCGAAATCGTTCATGAACAGCTTCTGCGGGTGCAGCGGATTGGCATCGTCGATCGCCCGCGCCTTGCCGTCGAAGCGGCGCGACAGGTAGAATTGCGTCTGCACGCGCGCGCTGAACGGCCCGCTGGCATAGTCCGCGGCCAGGTTGATGCGATCGGGCGAGATGTTGGTGCCGTCGAGGTCGGTGTCGACCTTGCCGTCGGGCACCGCGTCCGCGTCGTAGCGGCCGTTCAGATGCGCATAGCCGATGCTCGCCTTCAGCCCCGGCACCGGCAGCTTCACGCCCAGATTGACCTCGAGCCCCTGGATCTCCACGCGCTGGCGCTGCACGTCGAATATCCCGCTCGCGCGCGCGATCAGCAGCTGCCCCTTGTCGCTCGACGACCAGAAATAGGTGACCGAGCCGTCGAGCGGCCCGCGCTTCACTTCCACGCCGATCTCGCGGTTGTTCGAGACGATCGGCGAGATGTCGAGATAATGGTCCAGGTCGACGCCGGGCACCTTGATCGCCCGGGTGATGCGGCCGACGTCGGGCACGGTGAAGCCCTCGGCATAGCTCGCATAGGCGCGGATGCCGGCGACCGGCTCCACGATCACGCCGCCGTTGAACAGCAGGTCCTCGAACTTCGGCTTGCCGCCGGCCACCGCGACGCCGCCATAGGTCGCCTTGTTGGGCGCGACATAGGTGGTCGAGGCGAGCGTGTGGTAATCGTCGATCCTGATCGCGACATTCTCGTAGCGCGCGCCGCCGGCCAGGCGGAGCTTGCCGCCGAACAGCTTGAGGTTCGCCTGGGCGAAGGGCGCCAGGCTGCGGAAGTCGCTGGGCGGCACCCACACGCGGCCGGTGGCGATCAGCCGCTGCTCCGTCTTGTCGATCAGCGCGTCGAAGCCCAAGGTCGCGGTCAGCGCCTCGAAGCCGGGCACCGCGCGCTCATAGCTCAGCTTGGCGCCCAGCTTGCGCGAGCGGTTCTCGGACTGGTCGAACAGCTTCTCGGCCGGGTCGAGCCTTGGGTCCTGGAAGGTCGCGATCGGCGCGATCTCGCCGCCGAACCGGTCGTGCGTGCGGTTGAAGAAGATCTGGCCGACGAAATTGCCGCCGCCCAGCGCCGTATCGGTATAGGTCAGCGCCACGCTCTCGGTGCGGCTCGCCGCCGGCTTGCCCGGGGCATCGCCGCGGATCGCGCTGGTCGGCAGGCCGGTGGCGCGGTTGCCCGGCACCGCGACATAGTTGCCACCGCCCTTCAGCTCGAAACGGCTGGCGATCAAGTCGATCCGGCCGGTATCGCCCAGCTGGTAGCCGATGCGCGAGAACAGCGAGACCGTGGTCGAATCCTGCGTCTCGCCCTGGGTGAGGTTCAGCCCGACGCGGCGCCCGTCGCCGTCGTAGAAGACGCCCCGCTTCTCATAGGCGGCGCCGAAGCTCGCGTCGAAGCGGCCGGACTTCCATTGCACCAGCCCCGCGGCCTTGCCGCCGATGCCGTCGCTTCGGAAGTCGTTGTCCGCGGTCCCCTGCAGCAGCACGCGCCCGCTGATCCCCTCGGTCTTCGGCGCGCCCACCGTCACCTGGTTGACGATGCCGCCGGTGCCGCCGATCCCCTGCAGCGCGTTGGAGCCATAGATCAGCTCGACCCGGTCGACGAAGAAGCCGTCGATGGTGAAGCCGTCGCGGCTGCCGTCGCGCATCGGCGTCGATTGCGGGATGCCGTTGATCGCATAGAGCGGCGAGCGCCCGCGCAGCGTCTCGCCCGCACCGGACAGCTTCTGGCGCGTCGGCGAGAAGGACGGGGTGAGGTTCGCCACCGCATCGGTCACCGATCCCGAGATCGCGATCTGCTGGTCGAGCCGCTGCTTGTCGATCACGTCGATGGTGAGCGGCAGCGCGTTGGGCGGGAGCACCGTGCGCGCCGCGGTGACGATGATCTCCTCGGAAGCGTCCGCATCCTTTCGCGGTTCCGCCTGCTGGGCATGGGCGACCTGCGGCAGGGTCGCGGCGAGCGTCAGCAACGGCAAGGAAAGCAGCGAAGGGCGCGCGCGCACGGCCATGTAGGAGACCCCCAGGAGTTTCGCCGTGCCGCCACGGGCCGGCCTGTTCGCGGGAGCCGCTAGCAGCGAGGAGATGCTATTGCAAGCTAGTCGCAATAGCTCCTTTGCGAGGCACCGACATCGCTTCAGCCCGAATTGGCCGCCCGCGCCGTCCGCCGGGCGGTAAAGGGGACCAGCAGCAACAGCACCGCCAGCATCCAGAAAGCGGCCCGCAGCCCGACCGCCTCCGCCACCACGCCGATCGCCGCGGGCCCGGCAAGGATTCCGGCATAGCCAAGCGTGGTGATCGCTCCGATCGCCAATGCCGGCGGCATATGGGTCTGCGCCCCCGCGATGCGGAACAGCACCGGCACGATGTTCGACGCGCCCAGCCCGATCAGCAGGAACCCCGCCAACGCGATCGGTGCGACCGGCACGCTAAGCAGCACCAGGAATCCTGCAACTGCAATCACGCCGCCGCCGAGCAAGGTGCGATAATCGCCCAGGCGTGCCGTGAGCCTGTCCCCCAGCAATCGCCCGCTCGTCATCGCAATCGCGAACAGGATATAGCCCAGGCCGCCTTGCGTCGCGCCGACCAGCCCCATCTGGGTGATCAGCAGCGCGCTCCAATCGAGCATCGCACCTTCGGCAAGAAAGGTTGCCATGGCGAGCACCGCCAGCAGCACCACTACGCCGTGCGGCCGCACGAACAGCGGCCCGTCCTCGCCTGTCATTGCCGGCAGCAATCGCGGCCAGGCGACCAGCATCGCCGCCAGCATGATCCCCGCGCACACCAGGCTGCCGGCGAGCGCGCTCATCTTGAGCGACAGGAAGATCGTCATCAGCCCGGCACCGGCAAAGCCCCCGATACTGAACAACGCATGAAATCCGGACATCAGCGGCTGTTTCGCCGCGCGTTCCACTTCCACCGCATGCACGTTCATTGCCACGTCGAGCGAGCCGAGCGCGGCACCGAAGAGCAGCAGCGCGCCGCCAAGCGCAACGGGCGTAGCGGCGATCGTCAGCAGCGGCAGGATCAGCGCAAGCGCAATGCCGCTCGTCACGATCACCGGCTTGCCGCCATAGCGCGCGCTGAGCGGCCCGGTTGCCAGCATCGCTGCGATGGAGCCGATGCCGATGCAGAGCAGCAGCATGCCAAGCATCGCAGCATCGATGTGAAGGCGCTGCTTGGCAAAGGGCACCAGCGGCGCCCAGCAGGAGATCCCGAACCCGGCGACCAGGAAGGATAGACGAGTGGCCAGCCGCGTGGCCGGGCGATCGGCGGAAATCATGGGATGCTCCGGCAGGTTCAGGCGGGATCGGCGACGAGGATGGCGCGGCACCCCGCCGCATCGAGCGAAGCGCGTTGCGCGGCGGAGGCGCTCGCCTCGACTACCAGCATGTCGATCTGGCCAAGCGCTGCGACCTGGTGCGGCGCGGCGCGGTCGAGCTTGTCGTTGGCGATCAGCACCACCGTGCGCTCGGCCCGGGCAATGACGCTACGCTTGAAGGTCGCATCGGCGAGTTGCGCTGCTCCCACCCCCTCCTCCGACACCGAACAGGCGCCGATGAATGCGCGGTCGAACCGCATCTGCACCAGCGCCTGCAGCGCCACGGCATCGACGCAGCCGCCGATGATCGGATCGGCCTCGCCACCCAGGACGATCAGCTTCAGGTCCTGCCGCCGCAGCACCGCCGCGGCGATGTCGATCGAATTGGTCGCGATGGTCAGGTCATTGTCTTCGGACAGGAATTCGACCAGGGCAAGGTTGGTGCTGCCGCTGTCGAGAAACAGGAACTCGCCCGGCCGGATCGTCGTCGCGGCAGCGCGGGCCAGCGCACGCTTATGCCCCTGGTCGCCCTCGATCCGCGCCGCCATCGGGGCCGAGATCGGTGAAATGGGCAGCGCGCCGCCATAGACGCGCCGGCACTTTCCCTCGGCAGCCAGGGCACGCAGATCACGCCGGATCGCATCTTCCGAAACCTCGAACTCGGCGGCCAGGGCGCCAGCCGAAACCGGCTGCCCATCGGCAAGGCGCGCGGCAATTGCATCGCGCCGCGCATTGGGGAGATCAACAAGCATGAATCGGCAATATCGTGCATGATCATGCGAGTCAACGCACGTGATTGTGCACAATCTAGCCGTTTCGCTGTCGCGGCGCCTCGAAGCGCAGCCCGCCGCGCGTCTCCACCGTGATCGGTCCGCGCGGCTTGGCGGGCAGCGCCGCCTTCACGCGCCCGAACAGCCGCCGCGCGTCGCCCGCCCGGCGCGTCCGCACGCAGAGCGTCGTCTCCCCTTCCCGCCCCCAATGCTGCTCGTCCACCGCGCGCACGCCGCGATCGCGCGCGAGCAGCGCCCGCACCCGTTCGAAGGCGGGCCTGTCGATTCCCATCGCATAGCTGCCGAACCGGACGCTGACGGCGCATTCGCCCGCCGGCGCCGCCTGGGCAAAGGCCGATGCCGGCGCCGCCGACGCGAGGAAGGCAAGGATGGGCAGCAGGAACGAGCGCATGGGCCATTTCTCCAGAATCGATGCCGTTCTCCGGCCTGCCGGCTGAACCGCGTCTGAAACAGCGAAACGGGCCCGCGGATCGCTCCGCGGGCCCGTCCCGATCCCTCCCTCAGGCGTCAGAAGCGCGAACGCAGCGTGATGCCATAGGTCCGCGGCTCGGCGAGATAGGCCGAGAAGATCTGCGACCCGCCCGGATAGCCCGGCGTCGGCGTGGTGCTCACCGCCTGGAAGGGCGAGCTGAAGCCAACCTGCATGTAATTGGCCTTGGTCGCGTTCTGGACCCAGAACTCCAGCGCCCAGAGCTGGTCGTTGCCGCTGATGCCGATACGGCCATTGACCACCACGAAGCTCTGCTGCTCCTTCTGCGGGAACAGGTCCGAGCCGGTGTTGTAGCGATCCGCCAGGCGGGCATCGACATAGAGCAGGCCGCGCAGCGATCCGCCCAGCGACGGCGTCCAGCCCGCCGAGCTCGTCACCACCCATTCGGGTGCGTTCGAGAGGAGCTGGCCCGGCAGCAGGCGCAGCGCCGGATCGAGCGGCGCGCCGCTCCCCGAGCCGACCAGGTTGTTGGCATATTTGGTCTTGGCATAGGTCACGCCGAAGTTGAAGTTCAGGTCGCGCACCGGCGACATGCCCATTTCGACTTCGAAACCGGTCGAGACCACGCCCGGCTTGATCTGGTTCGACGGGCAGGCGCCGGTCGTGGCGCTCAGGTCGCGATCGCCGCCGCCCAGGTCGACCTTGCAGCCATTGATGTTCTGGACCAGGTACACCGTGCCGTTGAACGTGTTCAGCTGGAAGTTGCTGAATTCCTGGCGGAAGCCGGCGACGTTCAGGTTGAAGCCCCTGGTCGAGAGCTTCATGCCCGCTTCATAGGCGGTGACCGTCTCCTCCTCGAACTGGAGCACATCGGCATAATAGCCGGCATTGGCCAGGCTGATCGGGAAGATCGGCAGCGGCTGGGCCGGGTTCGGGTTCTTGAAGGCCGAGCGATCGAGGTTGAAGCCGCCGGCCTTGTAGCCGCGCGAATAGCTTGCATAGAGCAGGATGTTGTCGACCGGCTTCCACGAAAGGATCGCGGTGCCGGTGAACTTGTTCTCCTTGCGCTGGTCGTTCAGCGTCAGCCCGTTGAGCGCCGAGGACGAGCCGCCCTGGCAGCTCAGCGTGATGATGCCGCCCGCGAGCGGCGCCAGGGCGGGCACGCCCATGAAGGGCAGCAGATTCGCCTGCTGCACCGGGCATATCGTGTTGGTATTGTTGAAGTTCGCGTTCAGCTTCTTGGTCTCGTTGGTGTAGCGCAGGCCCACCGTCAGATCCACGTTGCTGGTGACGTGAAAGATATTGTGCGTGAAGAAGGCGAAGTTCGAGCTGGTCTGGTCGAAGTTCGCCGTGTCGTCACCGACATTGCGCACGGTGTCGAGCCGCTGCAGCCCGCCGACCATCGCCGCGCCCGCCGCGCCGAGCGGCCCGAGCGTGTTGCTCAGCACCGCGACGCCGGTGGGCGTCAGGCAGCCGACATTGTTCGGATTGTAGAAGGCGCTGAACGAGCCATAGACGATGCGGCAGGCGGCGAACCGGCCATAATCGTTGCCGAACTTCAGCTCGCTCTTCGTGTCCAGGTCCTCGTGTGCGTAATAGCCGCCCACCAGCCAGTCGAGCTTGCCGCCGAACGCCTCGCCGTGGAAGCGCAGCTCCTGCGTGAAGGTCTTGAACTGGCGGCCGCTCTTCGGGCCGAAATAGAGGATGTCGGCCAGGCCGTAATCGGCATCGGCCGCCTGGGTGTTGTCATAGTTGCGATAGGCGGTGATCGACGTCAGCTCGACGCCGCCCAGGTTCCAGTTGACCTCGCCCGAAAAGCCCCAGTCCTTGGTCTTGCCGGTATAGGAGCGGTTGGCGCTGGTCGCGATGCGGCGCGAATAGGCGTTGTTGTAGCCCGGGAAATACTGCGCGAAGGTCGTGCCCGTGATCCCGGTCAGCACCGTCGCCACCGGCGTGCCCGGTGCGATCAGCCCGGGATTGGTCGGCGAGACATAGGCATTGGCCTGCGACACGTCGGCGGTCGCATAGACGGCGGCGCAGCAATCCTCCTTGCGATAGCTATAGTCGCCGATCAGCCGGACGGAGAGATCGGAGCTCGGCTGGAACAGCAGCTGGCCGCGGACGAGATAGCGGTCGCGATTGTTGATGTCCCGCCCGGTATTCACGTCGTGATAGAAGCCGTCGCGCTTCGAATAGAGCCCGTCGAGGCGGAACGCGACCTGCTCGGAGAGCGGCCCCGTCACCGCGCCCTGCAGGCGCCACGCGTCGTAATTGCCGTAGGTCGCCTCGGCCATGCCGCCAAAGGTGAACTCCGGCCCCTTGGTGGTGACGCTGAGCATGCCGGCCGAGGCGTTGCGCCCGCCCAGCGTGCCCTGCGGCCCGCGCAGCACTTCGATGCGCTCGATCTCGCCCAGATCGTTCAAGCCCAGGCCGGTGCGCGAGCGGTAGACGCCGTCGATGAAGGTCGCGACCGAGCTTTCCAGGCCGGGATTGTCGCCCACCGTGCCGACGCCGCGGATGCGGGCGGAAGTGTTGGCATCGCTGCCGGTCGAGGAGACGAGCAGCGAGGGGGCGACCTGGTTGAGCGCGCGAATGTCGTTGGCGCCGGTGCGCTCAAGCTGGGTGGCGGTCACTGCCGAGACGGCGAGCGGCACGTCGGCGAGCACCTGGGCGCGGCCCTGGGCGGTGACGACGATCTCGTTGGGATCGCGTGTTCCCGTGTTCTGCTCGGCCTGGTTCTGGGCAGTCGCGTCGGCCGGCGTCTGGCTGTCCTGCGCGAAGGCAGGGGCCGCCAGAGCAAAGCTGAGCGCAGGAACAGCAACGCACGACAAAAGGCGTAACCGCATCATCATCATCTCTCCCACCACGGGCCAGAGCACTTTGCCGGCTCCATACCCTATCCTCGAATACTGACAGGTCCCGGAGGGACGTCAAGCAGAACAAAGGTTGCAAAAGGGGACTAACTCAGCAGTGTTGCGCAAATGTCATATATTGCTGGCTTATGTCTCCACCGCTTGGCCGAATCGATCTTCGAATGCCGGCCCGTCATTTCTACGCGGTTCGTCAGCTCCAAGCCGTCATCCCGCGAAGGCGGGGATCCGGAGTGGCAGCGCGATGCCCTTCATGCCTCTGAATCCCCACTTCCGCGGGAATGACGGCGCGGGACCCATGAGAATAGCGGCGATCGAAAATGTCGCCGGCGCGCCTCAATATCCGTTCAGCCGAGCGAACCGGTCGCGATGCCAGGCGGCGTTGCCCCATTGCGCCTCCAGCACCCGCGCGCGCTTCAGGTAGAAGCCCGCGTCATGCTCGTCGGTCATGCCGATGCCGCCGTGCAGCTGGATCATCTCGCGGCTGACCAGGTGCAGCGTCTCGTTCGCCACCGCCTTGGCCAGGCTCGCTTCCTGCGCCACGTTCGCGCGCCCGCTGTCGATCGCCTCCAGCGCGCCCTCCACCGCCGAGCGGCACAGCTCCAGCTCGGTGAACATCTTCGCCATGCGATGCTGCAGCGCCTGGAAGCTCGCCAGCACCTGCCCGAACTGGACCCGCGTCTTCAGATAGTCGTTGGTCTGGGCAAAGGCGCTCTCGGCCATGCCGAGCATCTCCGCCGCACTCGCCGCCGCCGCTCGGTCCGCCACCTGCGCGATCAGCTCCGCGCCGCCGCCCAGCGCCTCGGCCGGCGCGCGGTCGAACGTCACCTGCGCATGGCTGCGCGCGTCGGTCAGGTGACGCGGCGACCGCGTCACGCCGGCATCGCCCGAGACGAGATACAGCCCGTCCGTCGCCGCCACCACGAACAGCTGCGCGCTGTCGCCCTCGGGCACGAAGGCCTTCACGCCGCTGAGCTTGCCGCCCTCCACTTTCGTCGCGATCTTCGATGGATCGAAACGCGGGCCCTCGTCGATCGCCAGCGTGGCAACCAGCGCGCCCGCCGCGATCCTCGGCAGCCATTCCGCCTTCTGCGCTTCCGATCCGCCCATCAGGATCGCGCTGGTCGCCGCCGCAGTGGCGGCGAGCGGCGTCGCGACCAAGTTGCGGCCGAGCTGCTCGAGCACCAGGCCCAGCGAGACATAGCCCATCCCCGCCCCGCCCTGCGCCTCGGGCACCAGGATGCCGGCCCAGCCCATCTCGGCCTGGGCCCGCCACATTTCCGCGTCATAGCCGGCGGCCGGGGCGGCATCGCGCATCTTGCGAAACGCAGTGACGGGGGCCTCGTTGTCCGCCCATTCGCGCGCCATGTCGCGCAGCATCGTCTGTTCTTCGGTCAGGATTGCCATGAAACTCCCTCTCTCCGCTTGCGGGGAGAGGGTCGGGGAGAGGGGCATGCCACCCGCGCTCTCCCCCTCTCCCCGGCCCTCTCCCCCGAAGGAGAGAGGGAGCAACTATTGATGGTCCAGCATCCCCAGGATGCGCTTGGCGATCACGTTGTTCTGGATCTCGGTCGAGCCGCCATAGATCGACACCGCCTTGCCGAAGAGCCAGCTGCGCACGTCCTTGATCGCGTCTTCCTCGAACCCGTCGCCGTCCCAGCCGAGGCCGGCCAGCCCGCGGATCTCGATCAGCAGCTCCGAGCGCTCCTGCATGATCCGCGCGCCGACATTCTTCATGATCGAAGTGGCGGCGCTCGGCCCCTGGTTGGACTTGGCCTCCAGCGCGGTGCGCCGCAGCGTCAGCATGAAGCTGCGCAGGTCCATCTCGTGCCGGGCGATCCGGCCGCGCAGATCGGCGTCCGCGATCCGCCCCTCGGCATCCACGCCGACATGTTTCTTGGCGATCTGCCCCAGCGAGGCGCCGGCGAACATCCGCCCTGCCGCCGATCCGCCGCCCGACAGGCTGGAGCGCTCGTGCTGGAGCAGCCGCTTGCCGATCGTCCAGCCCTCGCCTTCCTGGCCCACCCGGTTGGCCTTGGGCACCTTCACATCGGTGAAGAACGTCTCGCAAAAGGGCGAGCTGCCCGAGATCAGCCGGATCGGCTTCACTTCCACGCCCGGCGTGTCCATGTCGACCAGCAGGAAGGTGATGCCCTCATGCTTCTTCGTCTTGTCCGTGCGGACCAGCATGAAGCATTTGTCCGCCCATTGCCCGCCGCTGGTCCAGGTCTTCTGGCCGTTGACGACATAATGGTCGCCATGGTCCTCGGCAAAGGTCTGGAGCGAGGCGAGGTCCGATCCCGCGCCCGGCTCCGAATAGCCCTGGCACCAGCGCACCAGCCCCTTGGCGATCGCCGGGATATGCGCGCGCTTCTGCTCCTCCGAGCCATATTCGAGCAGGGTCGGGCCGAACATCATCACGCCCATGCCGCCGATCGGGTTCCAGGCGCCCGCGCGCTGCATCTCTTCCTGGAGGATCCGCGCCTCGGCCCGGCTCAGGCCGCCGCCGCCATATTCCCTGGGCCAGGTCGGCACGCCCCAGCCCTTGTCGCCCATCGCCTGCTGCCAGGCGGCTTCCTCGGGCGAATTCTCGTGCGGGCCCTCGATCGCGGACATCGCATTGTCCTTGCCCTTCAGGGCTGGCGGGAAATTGGCCGCGATCCATGCGCGGGCCTCGGCGCGGAACGCATCCAGGGGATTCGCCGGGGCGTCGATATCGGGGGCCGTGGCCATCACTCTACTCCGGATGTTCTTGTCGTTTCGAATTTGCGGTACGGCTACGCGGGCGTCAAGCCATTCCATCGTCGCGCGCGCCGCCCCTCCGCCATCCCCGGCCATCCTTCATGACCGCCACTTGCCACGGCGGCATTGTTCCCATTATGTTCCGAAGATATTGCGCGTGGCGGGAATGCCCGCCTCTGCTAAGGGGCCGGAAAAGGGGATAATCATGAAGTTCGAACATCGCGCGGTGCCGATCGTGCTGATCGCCGTGCTCATCGACGTGATCGGCTTCGGCATCGTCATGCCGGTGCTGCCCGCACTCGTCACCGAGCTGGGGCATGTCGAGCTCGACGCCGCCACCCGCATCGCCGGCTGGATGCTCGCCGCCTTCGCCATCGCCGGCTTCTTCGCCGGCCCGGTGCTCGGCAATCTGGGTGATCGCTATGGCCGCCGCCCGGTGCTGATCCTGTCGATGGTCGCCTTCGCGATCGACTATGCGCTGATGGCCGCCGCGCCCAGCCTCGCCTGGCTGTTCGTCGGCCGAGTCATCGCCGGCATCGCGGGCGCCACTTTCGGCCCGGCGAGCGCAGTGATCGCCGACGTGACGCCGCCCGAGAAGCGCAGCGCGGTGTTCGGGCTGGTCGGCGCGGCGTTCGGCGTCGGCTTCATCCTCGGCCCGGCGCTGGGCGGGATCAGCTCGGTGCTCGGCCTGCGCGCGCCCTTCCTGATCGCCGCGATCTGCGCCGCACTGAACGCGGTGGTGATGTTCTTCTTCCTGCCGGAAACGCTGGCGAAGGAGAATCGCCGGCCCTTCCGCTGGTCCGACGCGCACATCATCGGGGCCTTCCGCCCGCTCTTCCATGCCGGCAATGCCGGGCCGCTGCTGCTCGCCTGGTTCTTCTGGCAGCTCGCCGGCACCGTCTATCCCTCCACCTGGTCGTTCTGGGCCGCGATCCGCTTCGGCTGGGATGCGACGGCGATCGGCTGGTCGCTCGCCTATGTCGGGTTCCTCACCGTGCTGGTGCAGGCGCTGCTCACCGGGCGAGTGATCAAGCGGTTCGGCGAGCGCGGGGCGGCGCTGATCGCGCTCTGCGCCGCGTCGTTCACGCTCTTCTCCTATGCCTTCATCCAGCAGGGCTGGCAGGTCTATGCCTTCTTCCTGGTCGGCGCCTTCGGGGCCTTCGCCTATCCGGCGCTCAACGGCACCTTGTCGGGCATGGTCGGCGCCTCGCACCAGGGGGCGCTGCAAGGCGGCATCTCGAGCATGAACAACGTCGCGGCGATCCTCGGCCCGCTGATCGCCACCCAGGCGCTGGCAGCCGGCTCCCATCGCGGCTTCGACGGCGCCGCCTTCCTCGTCGCCGGTACGCTGATGGCCTGCGCCGCGCTGATCATCGCGCTGTTCGTGCACATGCGCCCCGCCCCCGCCGCGGAACCGCAACCGAGCGAATAGGCATTTTTTCGAAGAATGCGTATGGCCTTCGTCCCGGCGCTCTTCTAGGCGTGCCGGGAACGGGGGAGAAGCTATGCGTACCGAAGCGATGCTCACCGGCGAATTCGCCACATTGTCCGATCTGATCCGCGGCCATGCGGAGGAGCGGCCGGACAAGCCGGCGATGATCTGCGAGGACCGGTCGATCGGCTATGCCGCGCTCGATGCGATGCTCGACCGCGTCGCCGCGGCGCTCCAGCGCGAGGGGCTGGCCAGGAACGAAGCGGTCGCGATCCTGGGGGCGCCCTCGATCGAATATGCCTGCACCTTTTTCGGCGCGCTGCGGGCCGGCTGCGTCCCCACGCCGCTCCAGCCTTCGGCCACGCCGGCGCAACTCGCCGCGATGATCGCCGATTGCGGCGCGAAGATCCTGTTCCTCGATGCCACCGGGGCAAGGGCGCTGGGCGACGCGACGGTCGCGGCGCAGCGCGTGGCGCTGGACGACGGCGATGCCGGCATCGCCTTCCACGCCTTCCTGGCGCCCGAGGGCAGCAGGCCCGTACCGGTCGAGGTCGGGCCGGACGATCCGTTCAACATCATCTACAGCTCCGGCACCACCGGCGTGCCCAAGGGCATCGTCCAGCCCCAGGCGATGCGCTGGATCCACATCGCCCGCGCGCCCGGCGGCTTCGCCAATGCGGTGACGATGATCGCCACCCCGCTCTATTCGAACACCACGCTGGTCAGCTTCATCCCGACGATCGCCTGGGGCGGCACGGCGGTGCTGCTCGGCAAGTTCGACGCGCACAGCTTCGTCTCTCAGGCGGCGAAGCACCGCGCCACCCATGCGATGCTCGTGCCCGTCCAGTATCAGCGGATCATGGCGCTGCCCGATTTCGACAGCTTCGACCTCTCCGCCTTCGTCCTCAAGACCTGCACCAGCGCGCCCTTCTCGGCCGCGCTCAAGGCCGATGTGCTCGCCCGCTGGCCGGGCCTGCTCGTCGAATATTACGGCATGACCGAGGGCGGCGGCACCACTGCGCTGCTCTGCAACATGCACCCCACCAAGCTCCACACCGTCGGCACCCCGCTGCCGGGGCAGGACATCCGGCTGATCGACGAGGCGGGCAACGAAGTGCCCCAGGGCGAGATGGGCGAAGTGGTCGGCCGCTCGGGCGCGATGATGAGCGGCTATCACGGCCGCGCCGAGGCGACGCGCGACGCCACCTGGCACGACGCCGAGGGCAATCGCTACATCCGCCACGGCGATGTCGGCCGCTTCGACGAGGACGGCTTCCTGATCCTGATGGACCGCAAGAAGGACCTGATCATCTCGGGCGGGTTCAACATCTATCCCTCGGACCTCGAGGCGGAGCTGGGCGCACACCCCGGCGTGGCGGATTGCGCAGTGGTCGGCATCCCTTCCGAGCAATGGGGCGAGACGCCGGTCGGCTTCTTCACCGGCCCCGGCGACCCGGCGGAGGTCCTCGCCTGGTTCAACGCCCGGGTCGGCAAGACCCAGCGCCTGGCCGACCTGGTCAAGCTCGACGAACTGCCGCGCAATGCGATCGGCAAGGTCCTCAAGCGCGAGCTGCGCGACCGGTACGCCGCGGCATGACGCCGCTCGCGGACATATTGGCCGGCGCCGTGCGCACCGACGGCGGCTTCACCACGGCCGTGCCCGCCGACTGGATGCAGGGGCGCACCGCCTATGGCGGCCTCTCCGCCGCGCTCGCGCTCCAGGCGGCGCTCGAAGCCGAGGCCGACCTGCCGCCGCTCCGCTCGGCCCAGATCGCCTTTATCGGCCCGCTCGCCGGGGAAGTCCGCGTTACCGCCACCCGGCTGCGGCGCGGCCGCAACGCCGCCTTCCTCCAGTCCGACGTCGTCTCGGAAGCGGGGCTGGGCCTGCGCGCCACCTTCGTGTTCATGGCACCGCTTGCCTCGGCACTCGCCCATGACACGGCGGCACGCGCGCCCGTGTCGCCGCCGGCGGCGGACGCCGAACTCTATACGGGGCCCGAGGATTTCTTCACCGGCAACTTCAACTTCCAGGACCATCGCGAGGGCACCCGCCCGGCCGAATGGCTGCGCTGGGCCCGGCTGCGCGCGTTCGACGGCCTCCACCCCTTTGTCGAGCTGATGGCGATCGGCGATGCGCTGCCGCCCGCGGCCTTCAAGCTGATCGAGGAACGCCGCACGCCGCTCAGTTCACTGAACTGGCAGATCAATTTCCAGACCGCCGAGCCCCGCACCACCGATGGCTGGTGGTTGCTCCACGCCGCCGCCGACACCGCGCATCACGGCTATTCCACCCAGCGCATGGCGATCTGGAACGCGGCGGGCGAGCCCGTCGCCGAGGCGATGCAGGGAGTCGCCATCTTCGGCTGAGACAATTTGCGACAGTTTCCCGGGCGCATGACAAACCCGTGCGACAGCTGCTGTCCAGAACCGGATCCTGTCGGGGCCACACCCCCCGGATGCACAGGAGTTCGATCCCCGATGAAGAAGTTCGCCCTCGCCGCCGCCTTCGGCGCGACGCTGCTGGCCGCCCCCGCCTTCGCGCAGGACGCCCCGCCCCCCCCGCCCGGCGGCGGCATGTTCGACCGGCTCGACACCAATCACGACGGCGTGATCACCAAGGAAGAGTTCCAGGCCGATGTCGCCGCCCGCTTCGCGCGGCTCGACGCCAACCATGACGGCAAGGTCAGCGCGGAAGAGCGCGCCGCCGCGCGCCCCGGCGGCGGTGGTGGCCGCGGCATGGCCGGCGACATGACGCTTGCCGACATGCAGGCCCAGGCCGAGCGCCGCTTCGACCGGCTCGACACCAATCACGACGGCAAGATCGATCAGGCCGAGTTCGCGGCGATGCGCGCTCGGATGGAACGTCGCGGTCCCCCGCCGGGCGGCTCGGAGAGCAACTGAGCCCGCCCGATCTGGCCCGGGCGGGTTCGCCTCCTCACCCGCCCGGGCACCCCTTGTCTTGCGGCATGCCCATGACTTACGAACCCGACATGCCGGACACGCCGCACCTCCTGCTCGTCGAGGACGAACGCTCGATCCGCGAGCCGCTCGCCCAGTATCTCACCAAACAGGGGTTCCGGATCACGCAGGCCGGCGATGCCGAGGGCGCCCGCGCCCGCATGGCCGCCTATGCCATCGATCTGGTGGTGCTCGACATCATGATGCCCGGCGAGGACGGCCTGTCGCTCTGCCGCCACATCCGCGAGAGCAGCGACACGCCGGTGATCCTGCTCACGGCCCGGGGCGAGGAGACCGACCGGATCGTCGGCCTCGAAATGGGTGCGGACGATTATGTCGTGAAGCCCTTTTCCCCGCGCGAGCTCGCGGCTCGCATCAAGGTGGTCCTGCGCCGGCTCCAGGCCGGCGGCATCCGCCAGCACGCGCCCGACGCGGGCAGCTTCGCCTTTGCCGGCTGGGTGCTCAAGACCGGCGAACGCGCCCTGGTCGACCGCGAGGGCGTCTCGGTTCCGCTTTCCACCGGCGAATACAGCCTGCTCCACGCGCTGGTCACCCGCCCGCGCGCGGTGCTGACCCGCGACCAGCTGCTCGACCTGACCCAGGGCCGCGAGGCCGCCGCCTTCGACCGCGCGATCGACAACCAGGTCAGCCGGCTGCGCAAGAAGATCGAACCCGACCCCCGCAACCCGGCGATCATCAAGACCGTCTGGGGCGGCGGCTATACGCTGGCGGCCGAAGTGACCCGGCTTTGATCGGGCGCATCCGCCTCTTTCCCCGCTCGCTTCCCGGCCAGATCGCGCTGCTCGTCGCGGTGGCGCTGTTCGTCGCCCAGGCGATCAATTTCGGCTTCCTCGTCCGCGAGCGCCAGAACGCGCGCTTCGCCCAGGTGATCGTCCCCACCGTCACCCGGCTGATCGACGCCGCCGAGCGGCTCGGCGCGCCGGTGAACCCGCGCCCGGACGCGCCAGGCATGGCCGATCGCCGCGGCGGGCATGACGGGCACGAGGGACGTCGCCAGCTGCGCGGGCGCGTCGATTTCGGCCCGGCCAACCCGATCCCCGCCGAGCTCACCCGCCGCAGCGACATCGAGCGCGACTTTCGCCGCGGGCTTACCGATGGCGGCGTCGCCGTCGGCCAGGTCATCGCCGTGGTCCGCCCGATCGACGGCAGCCGCCCGCTCCTGAAGCGCATGGACCCCGCCCGCGCCGAACGCCTTCGCCGCATGGGCGCCGAGCTGATGGTCGCGGTCGAGCTTCCCGGCAGGGGCTGGCTCTCGCTCAGTTCGGCCTGGCCACGCTCGGAGCGTGCCCTGATCTGGCAGCTGCTGGCGCAGACGCTCATCCTCTATATCGTCGTGCTCCTGCCCGTGCTCTGGGCCGGCCACCGCATCGCCCGTCCGCTGCGCAAGCTCGCCACTGCCGCGCGCGATTTCCATCCCGGCGACGGCGCCCGCCCGGTCGAGGAGAGCGGCCCCAGCGACGTGCGGGCGGTGATCGCCGCCTATAACGCGCTCAGCACCCGCGTGACGGGCATGCTCGACGAGAAGGACCGCATGCTCGGGGCGATCGGGCATGACCTGCGCACGCCGCTCGCCGCGCTGCGCGTCCGCATCGAATCGGTGGAAGACGAGGACGACCGCGCCCGCATGGCCGACACGATCGACGAGATGAACCGCACGCTCGACGACATCCTCAGCCTCGCCAGGCTCGGGCGCCCGAGCGAGCCGCCGACCGATGTCGACCTGTCCGCGCTGATCGACGCAGTGGTCGAGGATTTCCGCGATCTCGGCCGGGACGTGACCTTCGAGGAAGCTCCGCGGCTGCGCATGCACCTGCGCCCCGCGCTGATGCGCCGCGCGGTGCGCAACCTGATCGAGAACGCCGTCAAATATGGCGGTGGCGCCGAGGTCCATCTGCGCCCGGGCGATCAGCGCGTCGCGATCGAAGTCTGCGACCGCGGCCCGGGCATCCCGCCGGAGAAGCTGGAGAAGGTCTTCGATCCCTTCACCCGCCTCGAGGAATCGCGCAACCGCGAGACCGGCGGTGCCGGCCTCGGCCTCGCGCTGGCCCGCGCCATCGTCCGCGACGCGAGCGGCGAGATCAGCCTCGCCAATCGCGAGGGCGGCGGCCTGGTGGCGACGATCACCCTGCCGCGCAGCTGATCCCCGACGGCCTCACCGCCCTCGCGCGCTCATTTCGGAGGCGTCTTGGAATAGGTCGGCCAGCCGCGGACGATCTCGTGCACCACCGGCGCGCCGACGCGATACAGGCCGTCCAGCGCCGGCAGATAGCCGGCAAAGGATTGCGGCCCCTCCCGCACGAGCTGCTCCGACGCGGGCACGCCCCTGGGCGGCATGTCGAAATTGCTCGCCGCGCGGAGCAGCAACACCCGGTCGGGGTCGACCCGCCCTGCCCGGCCCAGCGCCGACAGCGCCACCATCGCCCCGGCATCGTTGGTCTCGGTGGTGCGGAACGTTCCGCGGCCGTCGGTCATGTAGGCGACCCAGCGGCGCGCCCATGCGTCCAGCCGGCCGCCCAGCCAGAAGGTCTCGGACGAAAGCGTCGATCCGATCGCGACTTCCGGCGCCGACCGGGCCCGGGCCTGGTCATATTCCTCCCGAACGGCCCGCATCCCGGCATTGTCCGGAAGCGCGACACGAACGGTCAGCCGATACGCCCAGCGGGCAAGCGACGCGTTGAGCATGGTGACCGTCCGCGCGCGGTTCGTGCGGAACGGGCCGGTCCAGCCGCGAACGTCCTCCGGCGAGCCGGCCGCCACCCGCGGCTCGGGATAGGGCCTGGTCCTGCCGGCGGGGAAATATCCTTCCGGCCAGTCGGCGGGGATCTCGCGGGCATCGATCTCATGGGCGACGTCGCCGTTGACGACGAAATCCGTCCAGATCAAGTCGCCGATGGTTCCCGTCTCCGGCGAAGTGCCCGCAATGCCGTTGATCAGCCAGTAGGAGCGCGAAAGGTCGAAATTCGCATCCAGGCCCAGCGCCATCAGGTTCACGGCGGGGTGCAGGCTGTTGGGCCCGATCTTCATTGCGATGATCGATCCGTCGGCATTGGCCCAAACGGGGTTGAACGCGCCCTTCACCGGCAGCCGCCGCTTGAGGTTCAGGCCCTCGATCCAGTGATGCAGCTCGCCCGGCTTGTCGGCATCGCCCCAATAGCCCTTCTCGCCATAGGCCTTGCTCGTCTCGAAATATCCCAGGATCACCACCTTGGGGTGCAGCACCGCGGCCCCGGCATTCGAAGACAGGACGGCCGATATCAGCGCCGCCGCCATTCCAAGCTTCCTCATCCCGGTCGCACCCCTTCCTGCCTGCTCGTCGCGCGATCATGATAGCGAGGGCCGGGGTTGCAATCGATGGCCCTGCGGCAACCACGGTCGCCGTTTCGCGTTTGCAGCTTCGGGAAACAACCAAGGGAGGATTTGCGAAAATGCGCGCGATGATCGCCATGACGATGCTGGCCCTGGCCGGCTGCACCCAATCGACTTCGACATCCGGACCGGCACCGGAGGTCCGCGGCGGCGGGCTGAGCCCGGTTCCGGCCTTCAACGGCGGCGGCGAAGGCTGGAGCATCGACATCACCTCCACGGGCGGGGGCGCCCATGACGCCAGCCTTGTCTGGGCCAGCGGTTCGCAGCGCGGCGATTTCAAGCTGTTCTATCGCGGCCAGCCGGCGGACGCGCCGAGCACGCTGATCGTCCTGAGCGGCGAGATGCGGGCGGGCGGCGCGCTCCGGCCGGTGATCGTCGAGATCAAGCGCGAGCCCTGCAAGGACGATGCGGGCGCCAGCTTCCTGCACAGCGTATCGGTGACGGCCGAGGGGGTGGTGCCGGGCACCAGCCAGATGCGCGGCTGCGGCCACCTCGCCATGCGCTAGGGGGAGCATCGGCCGCTTCCGTCACGCCAGTCCATACGCGTCCCGAAACGAAAAAGGCCGGGGCTTCCACCCCGGCCTTTCGCATCCAGATCGGTGTAGAAACCCGGCGATCAGCCGACGATCTCTTCCGGCTTGAAGAAGAAATCGATCTCGATCGCGGCATTCTCGTCCGAGTCCGAACCGTGCACCGAGTTCGCCTCGATCGATTCGGCCAGTTCCTTGCGAATGGTGCCGGCATCGGCATTGGCCGGGTTGGTGGCGCCCATGATGTCGCGGTTGCGCTGCACGGCGTTCTCGCCCTCGAGCACCTGCACGACGACCGGGCCCGAGATCATGAACTCGACCAGGTCGTTGAAGAAGGGGCGCTCGCGATGGACGCCGTAGAAGCCCTCGGCCTGCTCGCGGCTCATCTGGATGCGCTTGGAAGCGACGACGCGCAGGCCGGCCTCCTCCAGCATCTTCGTGACCGCACCGGTGAGGTTGCGGCGGGTGGCATCGGGCTTGATGATCGAAAAGGTCCGGTTCGCGGCCATGGCCGTGCGGCTCCTGCTTTTGAAGTTGTGGAAAAGTCGCGGCTCCCTAGTCCCCGGCGGCGCGCGATGCAAGCGCTCCTGCCGAGCCGGGCCGGTCCTGCGGCGCGATGTTCCGTCATTGTTCCTTCCGGAGCCCCTTGAACCGTGAAGATTGCGCGATTGCCCGCGGGCGGTTCCAGGTGTCCGGAATGTCCGGAACTCAGGCCGCCTTTTCCCAGCGCCCCTCTGCGTTCTGCTTCCAATAGTTGCGCTCCACGCCCTCGCGGTCGGCCAGCGCCTTCCAGGCGATGCGCGCCTCGGCGATCCGCTCCTCGTCGAAGAAGTGGAAGGCCCGGTCGAAACCCAGCGCCTCCTCGCGCCACATGCCGTCGGCCAGCGCGACGTTGCGCGCGCCATTGGCCGGGGCACCGGCCTCGGCCGCGATCAGCACCGGCTGGCGGTCGTCGTCGGGCCCGCCGGCCTGGCCATGGGGCAGGAAGCTTTCGGGCGCATAGGTCCAGAGCAGCTGGTCGAGCCGGGCGCGCTGGCTCGCCTCGGCCGCCACGATCAGCAGCCGCCCGCCGCTCTCGATCACCCGTTCGGCGATGCGGGGCAGCGCGCGTTCCAGGGGAAGCTGCGTCAGATGGTAGAAGTCGACCTGCATGGCTCCTGTTAGCGCTTCCGTGCGTTCGGGCCAACGCACGTGACGTTGCGGTGGCGCAACCGCTGCGATAGGGCGGTGGAAGCCGCGTGCACGGGAGTTGAAGCAAAGGTGGGAATCGAAGTGACGCGCAAGGCCTTGCTGCTGTCGGCCGCGCTTGGCCTGTGCCTGGCGGCCGAGGCGCGCGCGCAGACGCAGACCGAGCCGACTCGGGGCGCCCCCACCCCGGCGCCGGCCCCGGCTGCGGCCCCCGACCTGCAGACTCCCGCGGTCGAGCCGCCGCCCCCTTCGCCGACGGCGCTTCCCGAGGGCGAGGACCAGATCCAGTTCACTGCCGACCAGCTCGAATACGACAATGAGCAGGACGTGGTGACCGCCACCGGCGACGTGCGCCTCTATCGCCGCAGCGAGCGGCTGCGCGCCGACAAGGTGGTGTGGAACCGCAAGTCCGGCCAGGTGGTGGCCGAGGGCAATGTCGTCCTGGTCAATCCGCAGGGCGACAGCGCCTATGGCGACAGGATCGAGCTGACCGATACCCTGAAGGACGGCGTCGTCCAGAACATGCTGGTGGTGCTCGACGCGGGCGGCCGCGTCGCCGCCCAGCGCGGCGAGCGCCACGAGGACGGCAGCTTCACCGTTCACAATGCCGCCTACACGCCCTGCGCGGTGAGCGATTCGGAAGGATGCCCCAAGGAGCCGACCTGGAAGGTCACTGCCGACCGCGTGGTCTATGAACCCGACAAGAAGCGGCTGCGCTACACAGGCGCCCGTGTCTCGGTGTTCGGCTTCGCGACGATCCCGCTGCCGGTCTTCTCGCACCCGGTGGGCGGCCAGAGCGCCAGCGGCATCCTGTCGCCCGACCTGCGCTACAACCGCACCAACGGCTTCCAGTTCGCGCTGCCCTATTATCTCAGCTTCGCGCCCAATCGCGACCTGACGATCACGCCGCGTATCTACACCAACGTGCTGCCGGTGCTGCAGGCCGATTATCGCGAGCTGAATTCGCTCGGCGCCTTCCGCCTCAGCGCCTATGGCACCTATAGCCGCCGGGCGGACGATCTGACGGTTCCCGTCACTCCGGCCACCTCGAAGAACGATTTCCGTGGCTATCTCGACGCGGTCGGCAATTTCCAGCTCGATCCGGCCTGGAGCGCCAGCGCCTCGCTGCGCCTGACCACCGACCGCACCTTCCTGCGTCGCTACGATATTTCGCGCGACGATAGGTTGCGTAACAATATTCGCGTGGAACGCATTGATGCGGATAGCTATTTCTCGATCAACGCCTGGGTGGTGCAGACGCTTCGGGTCGGCGACCGCCAGGGCCTGCAGCCCTATGCCCTGCCCGAGATCGACTATCGCCGCCGCATGGACGACGGGCTGGTGGGCGGACGTTTCGAATTCCAGCTCAACACCCTGGCGATCGGCCGGTCGGACGGGCAGGATTCGCAACGCGCCTTCGCCAGCGCCCGCTGGGACCTGCGCCGCCTGACCAACTGGGGCCAGGAAGTGACCCTTACCGCCTATGCCCGGGGCGATCTCTACAACGCGTCGCACACGAACCTGACCAGCGTGGTCAGCTATCGCGGCGAGGATGGCTTCCACACCCGCGGCATCGCCGCCGCGGCGGTGGACGTGAAATGGCCGCTGATCGGCAGCCTGTTCGGCGGCACCCAGCGGATCACGCCCCGCTTCCAGGTCGTCGCCTCGCCCAAGATCGCCAATCTGGAAGTCCCCAACGAAGACGCCCGCGCGGTGGACCTGGAGGATTCGAACCTCTTCGCGCTCAACCGTTTCCCCGGCTATGACCGGTTCGAGGATTCGACCCGCTTCACCTGGGGCATGGACTACGCGCTCTACCTGCCAGGCTTCTCGATCGACGCGAATATCGGCCAGAGCTACCGCATCTCGTCGCGCCCCACGCTGTTCCCCGACGGGACGGGACTGACCGACCGGGTGTCCGACATCGTCGGCCGCACGGTGATCCGCTTCCGCGACTTCGTCAGCTTCACGCACCGCTACCGGCTCGACAAGGACAACCTCGCCTTCCGCCGCAACGAAGTCGACATGACGCTCGGCTCGCGGGCGACTTATGTCCAGCTCGGCTATCTGCGCCTCAACCGCAACATCAACGCGTCGCTGGAGGACCTGCAGGACCGCGAGGAACTGCGGCTCGGCGCCCGCGTCCAGATCGCGCGCTTCTGGTCGATCTCGGGCTCGACGCTGGTCGATCTCACGGATCGCAAGGAAGACCCGACTTCGCTCGCCGACGGGTTCGAGCCGGTGCGCCACCGCGTCGGCATCACCTATGAGGATGATTGCCTCAGGCTGGGCTTCACCTGGAAGCGCGACTATGCCACCACCGGCGATGCGTCGCGCGGCAATTCCTATCTGTTCACGCTGGCGTTCAAGAATCTCGGGCGCTAGGCTCGGCGACAGAGGGGAACCGCCGGTAAGCCTAAGTTCAGGCACAATTGGCCAGTAAGCGCCACGCTTCCGGCAGATTTGAGGGTACGGATTCACGTGAACATTGGTGTTACCAAGGCGATCCGCGCAGGTCGCTCGTCCGTTCTGGCGCTCGCGATCTCCAGCCTGGCATCCGCCGCCATGGCGCAGACCGCCCCGCACGCGCCGGCACCGGCGCCGCCGACACAGGAAGATCAGGAAGCGGCGCTCGCCGCCCAGCTCGATCTTCCCCGCGATCTCAAGCTGTTCGGCAAGGCCGATCCGAACGTCCGCAAACCCACGGCGATCGTGAACGACACGGTGCTGACCGGCACCGACGTCGATCAGCGGCTCAACCTGATCATCGCGCTCAACAAGCTCAACCTGAAGCCGGAAGAGCGCGATCAGTATCGCATGATGATCCTGCGCCAGCTGATCGACGAGACGCTGCAGATCCAGGAAGCCAAGGCCAATGAGATCACCGTCGACTCCAAGGAGATCGACCAGAGCTTCGCTTCGGTTGCCCGCCGTCTCCAGAAGACGCCGGAGCAGATGCGCGCATTCCTGCGCCAGGCCGGCGCTTCGGAGCGCACGATGCGCAAGCAGGTCGAGGGCGAAGTCGCCTGGAGCCGCCTGCTGCGCCGCAAGGTGGACATCAACGTGAGCGACGAGGAGGCCAAGGCCATTCTCGACCGCCTCAAGGCCGCGCAGGGCAGCGAGGAATATCACGTCTACGAAATCTACATGAACGCGACCGACGACCGTAAGCAGGAAGTCTATGCGGGCATGCAGCGCATCATCCAGCAGATGAAGGAAGGCGCGCCGTTCGACTATCTCGCCAAGACCTATTCGGAGAGCTCGACCAAGGGCCAGGGCGGCGATCTCGGCTGGGTCCGCCTCGCCCCGGGCATCCTGCCGGACGAGATGGCCAAGGCCGTCGAAGAAATGCAGCCCGGCCAGGTCGCCGGCCCGATCCCGCTCACCACGGGTTTCTCGGTCGTCTATCTCGCCGACAAGCGCAAGGTAGGCATGGCCGACCCGCGCGGTGCCAAGCTCTCGCTGCGCCAGATCACCATCAACTTCCCCAAGGGCACGAACGAGGCGCAGGCCACGGCGCGTGCCGGCCAGTTCGCCGCGGCGACCCAGGCGATCAAGGGCTGCGGCGATGCGTCCAACGTCGCTGCCGCGCAGAACGCCGAAGTGGTGGAGAAGGACGGCGTGGTGATCGGCGACCTGCCGCCCGCGCTCCAGCAGATCATCCTGCCGCTGCAGGTGGGCCAGGTAACCCAGCCCTTCGGCACGATCGAGGATGGCGTCCGCGTCCTCGTGGTGTGCGGCCGCGACGATCCGCCGCCCCCGGGCCTTCCCTCGATCGAGCAGATCCAGGACGGCGAATCCGACAAGCGGACCAATCTGCGTGCGCAGCGCATGCTCCGCGATCTGCGGCGCGACGCGCTCATCGAATATCGCTGAAGTGACCCGGCCGCTCGCCATATCGATGGGCGATTCGGCCGGAATCGGCCCCGAGATCACAGCCAAGGCATGGAAGGCGCGGGAGCTCCACTCGCTCGCGCCCTTCTTTGCCATCGGCTGTCCCGCCGCCGTCGAACGCGTGTGGGACGGTCCGGTCGCCCGCATCAACAATCCGGACGAAGCAGCGGGCGTCTTCGGGGACGCGCTTCCGGTGCTTGCGGTAAGCGACACCTGCGAAGTCACCCCGGGCAGCCCCGACGAGGCCAGCGCGAAGGCGGCGCTCCAGTCGCTCGAACTGGCGGTGGGCCTCGCCAATGCCGGCGCGGCCGGCGGCGTGGTGACCGGCCCGGTATCGAAGGTCCAGCTCTACAAGATCGGCTTCACGCATCCCGGCCAGACCGAATTCGTCGCCGAACGTTGCGGCATCGCGCCCGAGAACGCCGTGATGATGCTTGCCGGCCCCACGCTGCGAGTGGTGCCGATCACGGTACACGAGCCGCTGGCCCGGGTGCCCGAACTGCTCACCATCGACCTGGTGCTCACCAAGGCGCGCGTCACCGCACGCGGGCTGCTGCGCAATTTCGGCATCGAGCGCCCCCGGCTCGCCTTTGCCGGCCTCAACCCCCATGCCGGCGAAAGCGGGGAGATCGGGCGCGAGGAGATCGACGTGCTCCAGCCCGCCATCGCCCGGCTGCGCGAGGAAGGCATCGACGCGATCGGACCCTTCGCCGCCGATGCGATGTTCCATGCGCGTGCCCGGGCCGGCTATGATGCCGCGCTCTGCCCGACGCACGACCAGGCGCTGATCCCGATCAAGACGCTGCACTTCGACGAAGGCGTGAACATCACCCTCGGCCTGCCCATCGTCCGCACCTCGCCCGACCATGGTACCGCCTTCGGCATCGCCGGCACCGACGCTGCCAATCCCGGGGCGATGATCGCCGCAATCAAGATGGCTGCCAGCGCCACGCAGCGCCGGGCCGAAGCCGCGGCGTGACCGAGCTTCCGCCTCTCCGGGAAGTCATCGGCAAATATGGTCTCAGCGCGAGCAAGGCGCTGGGCCAGAATTTCCTGTTCGACCACCAGCTCCTTGCCCGCATCGCCAAGGTGCCGGGCAGGCTCGAAGGCGCCGAAGTGTTCGAGGTCGGCCCCGGCCCCGGCGGCCTCACGCGCGCGCTGCTCCAGGGCGGGGCCAGCGTCACCGCGGTGGAACGGGACCGGCGTTGCATTCCCGCGCTGGAGGAACTCGACACCTATTTTCCGGGCAAGCTCCGCGTCATCGAAGGCGATGCGCTGGAAGTGGACGCGCCTGCGCTGTTCCAGGGCAAGCCCCATGTCGTCGCCAACCTGCCCTATAATGTCGGCACGGCGCTGCTTGTGGGCTGGCTCTCGGCCGAATGGGCGCCCTGGTGGGCCAGCCTGACGCTGATGTTCCAGAAGGAAGTCGCCGAGCGGATCGTCGCCGGCCCCGGCACCGAACATTATGGCCGGCTGGCGGTACTCGCCCAGTGGCGCTCCACTCCGAAGATCGCGATGAACGTCCACCGCTCGGCCTTCACCCCGCCGCCCAAGGTGATGTCGGCCGTCGTCCACATCGTCCCCGGCGCGTCGCCGGAGGGCGTGCGGCTGAAGACGCTGGAGACGCTCACCGCCGCCGCCTTCGGCCAGCGCCGCAAGATGCTGCGCCAGAGCCTGAAGGGCGTGCCCGGCGCGCTGGCGGCGATGGAGTCGCTGGGCATCGATTCAAGCCGCCGCGCCGAGACGGTGACCGTCGCTGAATTCGTCGCGCTGGCCCGTATCCTGGGTTGAACCCCTCAAGGAGCGGGCGGCACCGGCACGGCCCGCCGGGGCAACCCGACAGGCGAAATCCTATATTGCAGGCCGGATCGGGGCCTGGGCAAGCGGGATCAGGGCTTGGCCGTCGGCGTGGCGCTCGGCGCCGGCACGGGCTCGGCCTGGGCGGTGGTGACCGGCGGCCCCTTGGCGATCGCCGCCGAGAGCTGAGTCGCGTCGGCACATGCCTTGGCGCAAAGCTTCTCGATCTTGGCCAGATTCTCCTTGGCGCGCTCCATCGCACCCTTGGCGACCATCGCCTCGCCCTGGCCGCGCAGCGCCGCGGTATCGTTCGGCTCGAGGCTCAGCGCCTCGCGATAGAGCCGGATCGCCTTGCCCGGCAGGCTGTTCTTGCGGGCGATCTCGGCGAGGACGAGATAGGCTTCGCGATTGCGTGGATCCACCGCCAAGGCGCTCTCCAGCGCATCGCCCGCGCCGTCGACATTGCCGGCTGCCAGCGCCGCGCGGCCCTGCCTGACGAGTTCCATCGAACGCGGATCGATCTGGTTGTCTGCACGCTGCGCCATCAGCGAGGTGGAAACCGACAGCAGCAGCAACGCACCGGCCGCCCCAATCGCAGTGAAACGCATCACATTCTCCGAAATCTGCCCCGTCGCTATCATGGCCGGCGCATCCTCGCGACAAAAAAGCCATCGGTCGAGTCCGCAAGCGGGGTGAAGCGCAGTCCCGGGCCATGCGGCGTGCCGGCGCCGAGCGACAGCGGCTGGGCGCTCCAGCCCGGATGCCGGTCGAGGAACGCCTGGGCCTGACCCGCACCTTCCGCATCGAGCAGCGAGCAGACGACGTGCACGAGCACGCCGCCGGGGCGCACAAGATCGGCGCCGATATCGAGCAGCGCGGCCTGAGTCGCGACATAACGGTCCAGGCGCTGCGGCGTAAGCCGCCAGCGCGCCTCGGGATTGCGACGCCAAGTGCCGGTGCCGGAGCAAGGCGCATCGATCAGCACCGCATCCGCACGGCCGGCCTGGTCGGCGAGCATCGCTGCCTCCTGGTTCGGGTTGAGGAGGCGTGTCTCGGCAATAGACACCCCCGCCCGCTCGGCACGGGGCATCAGCCGCGAAAGCCGCGGGCGATCGATATCGCAGGCGAGGATCGAACCATGGTTCGCCATCGCTGCGGCCAGTGCGAGGGTCTTGCCGCCGCCGCCGGCACACAGGTCGATGACGTGCTGCCCGCGCTCCACCCCCGCCGCCAGGCTGACGAACTGGCTGCCGGCGTCCTGCACTTCGAGCCGGCCCTCCTTATAGGCGGGCAGCTGCTCGACAGCCGCATCCGACGGCACCCGCAGGCCGGCGGACAAGCACGGCAGCGGCACGGCGCCGGGGATCTCGGCCTGGATCGCCGCCGGGTCGGCCTTGAGCGTGTTGACGCGGATATCGAGCGGCGCGCGCTCGAGCAGCGCCGCCTGCTCATCGGCATCCAGGCCGGACAGGGCGAAAGCCTCGGCCAGCCAGGCCGGCAGCACGCCCGCCGCGGCGACGGGTTCATCGGGCGCGATCGACGTGGGACCATAGGGCGATCCGTCGAACAGTGCAGCCAGCTCGGGCTGGCGCCGGACCAGCGCCAGCATGGCGGCGCGGCCGCTCTCCGGGCGCTCGCCGAGCATGCGGATCGCGTCATAGACCAGCGCGCGGATGGCCCGACGATCCTTGGAGCCGGCATAGCGGCGTTCGCCGAACCAGCGGGCGATGATCGTATCGGCCGATCCACCCTGATCGCGGGCGGCGGCGATGATCTTGTCGAGCAGGTCGATGGCAGCCTGGAGCCGTGCCGCGGGGTTCACGCCATCAAACTCGCCGAACGGGTGCACGAGCGAACGGAAATGGGAAAAATCGTGCCACGCATCTTTCCCGCACAAGCAGAACATTTCCTGTTTTGACAGCGAAATCTCGACAATCCGCCCCTATCCGGCCAGGGACGCGGGCATCCTCCGATCGTAAGGGCAAGCATATGGCATTCACGGCGAAGATCCTGCTCCTCGGCTCGGGCGAGCTTGGCCGCGAATTCGCGATCTCCGCCAAGCGGCTGGGCGCCCAGGTGATCGCGTGCGATGCCTATGCGGGTGCACCCGCGATGCAGGTGGCGGACGATTTCGAAGTGTTCCCGATGCTCGACGGCGCGCTGCTGCGCGCGGCGGTGGAGAAGCACCGGCCGGACTATGTCGTGCCCGAAGTGGAGGCGATCCGCACCGAAGTGCTCGCCGAGCTGGAGGCGGAGGGCTTCGCCATCGTCCCCTCCGCTCGCGCGACAATGATGACGATGAACCGCGACGGCATCCGCGAGGTCGCCGCCGTGGAGCTGGGCCTGCGCACGTCCCGATACCGGTACGCCGAAAGCCTGGAAGAAGTGCTGGCCGGGGCCGGGCACACCGGACTGCCCTGCGTGATCAAGCCGGTCATGTCCTCTTCGGGCAAGGGCCAGAGCACGGTGCGCGAGGCGGGTGCGCTGGAAGCGGCCTGGGACTATGCCGTGGCCAATATGCGCGGCGACCGCAAGCGCGTGATCGTCGAGGAGTTCGTCGACTTCGACTATGAGATCACGCTGCTGACGATCCGCACGCGCGCCGGCGTGCTCTTCTGCCCGCCGATCGGCCACCGCCAGGAGCGCGGCGACTATCAGGAGAGCTGGCAACCCGCCGCCATGTCGGCCTCCGCCATCGCAGATGCGCAGGACATGGCCCGCAAGGTCGTCGACGATCTGGGCGGCTATGGCATCTTCGGCGTGGAGTTCTTCGTGAAGGGCGAAGAGGTGATCTTCTCCGAACTGTCGCCCCGCCCCCATGACACCGGCATGGTGACCTTGATCTCGCAGAACCTAAGCGAGTTCGACCTGCACGCACGGGCGGTGATGGGCCTGCCGATCCCGTCGATCGCGCTGCGCGGACCTTCGGCAAGCGCCGTGATCCTGGCGGACCGGGCTTCGGAGGCGCTTTCCTATGCGGGGCTGGCCGAGGCGCTGGCCGTGCCGGGCGGCGAGGTGGACGTGCGCATCTTCGGCAAGCCGAATTCGCGACCCTATCGGCGAATGGGCGTGGCGCTCGCCCTGGCAAGCGATACCGATACGGCGCGACGGGTGGCGGCCGAGGCTGCAGGCGCGGTGCGGATCGGCTATGGGGACTGAGCGGGCAGCCCGCTCCTGCCTCCCCCTCCTATCGCCGCGCGCGAACCTGCGCGGCGGACAACCGGGCCGCTTGCGAAGGGCGGTGCCGAATGCGCTGGCTTTCCTGATCGGCACGGGCCCGGCGGGCCGGCCGGCGCGTTGACGGTGACGATGCGGGACAGGGAGCTGGCGCGATGCGGGTCCACGAACAGTCAAGGGGATATCACCGGGGTGCAAGGGACTATGCCGCCGGCCGGCCGGGCTATCCGCCCGAAGCGCTCGCCTGGCTGCGCGAGGTTCTGCACATCGGCCCGGGCCGCCGGGTGCTCGAGGTTGGTGCCGGCACCGGAAAGTTCATCCCGGTGCTGCGGGAAGCCGGCGGAGACATCGTCGCCGTCGAGCCGATCGCCGAGATGCGGGAGCAGTTGGTCCGCGCCCATCCCGACGTGGAGGCGCTGGCCGGAACCGCCGAGGCGATCCCGCTTCCCGATGCCTCGGTCGATGCCATGGTCTGCGCGCAGGCCTTCCACTGGTTTGCCACGCCCGCGGCACTGGCGGAAATGCACCGGGTGCTGGTGCCGGGAGGGATGCTCGGCCTGATCTGGAACGGCCGCGACGAGGCGGTGCCCTGGGTCGCGGCGCTTTCCGAAATCACCAACCGCCATGAAGGCGACACCCCGCGCTATCGCACCGGCGCATGGCGCAGCGTCTTCCCCGCGCCCGGTTTCGAACCGGTCGACGAGCGCCATGTCCGCAACGCCCATATCGGCACCGCCGAGCAGGTGGTGCTCAGGCGCACGCTTTCGGTGAGTTTCATCGCCGGGCTTCCCGCGGAACAACGCGACGAGGTCGAGCGCGACATCCGGGCGTTCATCGCCCGAACGCCCGAACTGGCCGGCGGGGGCGAGATCGCCTTTCCCTACGAGACAAGCATGTACGCCTATCGCAGGCGCTGACGCCATGCCCGTTCAGTGCGCCGCTCCGAACCGCTCCACCAGCCTCGCCGCCGCCGCCAGCGCCGCCAGCGCCACCGCGGCCCCGATGATCATATCCGACAGATAGTGCGTCCCCTCGATCGGAGTCGCCAGCAGCATCGCGAGGGTGAGAAGGATCAGCGGCCAGCGCAGGCGGCCGCAGCGCCAGGCAGCGGCGATGTAGAGAACGCCGGAGGCGGTATGGAAGCTCGGCGCCGAGACCAGGCCGCGCAGCTCGTCAAGGTTGACCAGCCCGACCTGGTGGGCGCGCAACGCCGGGATCAGCTGCTCCTGCCATATCGCGCTGGTCGGCATATAGGGGATCGGACCCTTCCAGAGATATGTCAAAGGGCCGACGGCGGGCATCAGCAGGTAGAGGCTCAGCGTGATCAGCGCGGCCAGCCAGAAGCCGGCAAGGAAGCGGTGCGCCTCGCGCCGCTCGCCTCGAATCGCGAAGGCCGCGAGGAGCACGGCCGGAATCAAATAGATGCACTGATAGGCAGCCACGCCGAGCCGCTGGAGGCTGGGGCGGGCGGCCACCGTCTCGTACCAGGCAAGCCAGTGGAAGTGCAGCGCCTCGTCGATCCGCTGGAGCGGGGCATCGGCAAAGCCCTGCGACAACGCGGCCAGGGGATAGGAGCTCACCGCACCGGTCAGCGCCATCGCCGTGAACAGGCCGAAATAGTCCGCGCTATCGGATGCCGGTTTCGCCCAGCGGAAGCCGGTTCTGGCAAGCGCGGGTCGAACCGCGAAGGTGAGCGCGAGCCCGACGAGATAGGGCGCATTGCCTGGCCGCAGCAGGTCCACCCGGAGTTCCGCCTTCCACAGCAGCACGGCACAGATCGCCACGCTCAGCCCGAGCGCACCCCACAACTGCATCGTGGAGAAGCCGGCCGATGGGGATGGACGATGCTCCGAAACGGGGTTGGCGGGAATCTCGGGCGCTGCACTGAGCGGGCGAAAAGGGGCGTAGCCCGGCAGCAGTCGGGCGCGATCGAAACTTGGCACTATCCCGATGGATAGCGAATTACCAAGCGCACGCAATCACTTCGGCCGAGCCGACCTACCCACCCGTCTTAGATCGGGAACCGTCGCTCAGCGGGTCGGGTAGTTCGGCGCTTCCCGCGTGATCGTCACGTCATGGACATGGCTCTCGCGCAGGCCCGCATTGGTGATCCGCACGAAGCGCGCCTTCCGCTGGAATTCGGGGATCGTGCCCGCGCCGACATAGCCCATCGAGGCCTTCACGCCGCCGACCAGCTGGTGGATCACGTCGCGCGCCGGGCCCTTGTACGGCACCTGGCCCTCGATGCCTTCGGGAACGAGCTTGAGCTGGTCCTTCACGTCCTGCTGGAAATAGCGATCGGCCGAGCCCCGCGCCATCGCGCCGACCGAGCCCATGCCGCGATAGGATTTGTAGGCACGGCCCTGATACAGGAACGTTTCGCCGGGCGCTTCCTCGGTGCCCGCCAGCAGCGAGCCGATCATCGCGCTCGAGGCGCCGGCGGCAATCGCCTTGGCGACGTCGCCCGAGGTGCGGATGCCGCCATCGGCGACCACCGGCACGTCGTGCTTCGCAGCTTCGTTGGCGGCATCCATCACCGCCGTGAGCTGCGGCACGCCGACACCGGCGACCACGCGGGTCGTGCAGATCGAGCCCGGCCCGATGCCGACCTTCACGCCGTCCGCGCCGGCGTGGATCAACGCCTTGGCCGCTTCGGCGGTGGCGATGTTGCCCGCGATCACCTGGACCCGGTTGGACAGCTTCTTCACGCGCTCGACGGCGCGCGATACGTCCTTGTTGTGGCCGTGCGCGGTGTCGATCACGATCAGGTCGACCTCGGCATCGACCAGCGCCTCGGTGCGTGCGAAGCCCTTGTCGCCCACGGTCGAGGCCGCGGCGACGCACAGGCGGCCGGCAGCATCCTTGGTGGCGGCGGGATAGTTCACCGCCTTCTCGATGTCCTTCACCGTGATCAGGCCGACGCAGCGATAGGCGTCGTCCACCACCAGCAGCTTCTCGATCCGGCGGGAATGGAGCAGGCGGCGCGCCTCTTCCTGGGCAACCCCGGCACGAACGGTGACGAGGTTCTCATGCGTCATCAGTTCGGAAACGAGCTGGTCGGGACGCTCGGCGAAGCGGACGTCCCGATTGGTGAGGATGCCGGCGAGCCTGCCGCTCGCCTCGACCACCGGCACGCCGCTGATCTTGTGCTGCGCCATCAGCGCGCGGGCCTCGGCCAGCGTGCCGTTGGGGGCGATGGTGATCGGATTGACGACCATGCCGCTCTCGAAACGCTTCACCGCGCGAACCGCCTCCACCTGCTCCTCGATGTCGAGATTGCGATGGAGCACGCCGATCCCGCCCAGCTGGGCCATCACGATCGCCATATCGGCTTCGGTGACGGTATCCATCGCCGAGGAGAGGATCGGAATGTTGAGCGAAAGGCCGCGGGTCACCCGTGTGCGGGTATCGGCCATGCTCGGCAGGACTTCGGATTCTCCCGGATAGAGGAGAACGTCATCGAAGGTGAGGCCGAGGGGGATGTCCATGGGGTGCGCCAATGTCCTGATTCGGAAGTTGGCGGCCCATGTAACCGCGAGGGTCGGAAAGCGCTAGGGGGTCGGCATCATGCGGCGTCATGCACAACAGGGCCTGCTCGATCGCGATCTGCTGGCGGAGGCTGCGGACAAGCGCCGTGGAGGCGCGGCAATAGGCCGGCCAGTCCTCCGCGATCTCGCGCAGGCCCCAGGCGCCGACATGCATCGTATATTCGATGCTCGTGTCGATGTTCGACTGGCGCAGCGCCGCGAATTGCTGGGCGATGACGCCGCCGGCCTGGCGCTCGCGTGCCAGGCAAAGCGCGTCGACCGTGTTGCGGCGCTCGCCGTTGACCCTGGAGATATAGAGGCGGACGCGCGACAGCCGCAGCTGATCGAGCTCGGGCTGGGCGAGGAGCGACTCGATCTCGTCGAGCGCCGCGAGCAGGTCACGATGCAATATGGGCAGGCCGGGCATAAGGTCATCATAGAGGCTCTCCGCCCAACCCGGCCGGCTTCAGGCTCCGAAATGTTCCGTAGTGGTCCGATCGGCGGCGCGCTCGAGCAGGGCCCGTGCCTGGTCGACATGCATCGCCTCGATCATCCGCCCCTCATACCGCTCGGCCCCTCCCGTCGCCGCCGCGATCAGCGCGCGGGCATCGGCGATCTCGGCCTCGCTCGGACCGAAGGCGCGGGCGGCGATGGCAAGCTGGCCGGGATGGATCAGCGACTTGCCGTCGAAGCCCAGCGCCCTCCCCTCGCGGCACTCCGCCGCCAGGCCCTCGGCATCGTCGAGCCGATTGAACACGCCGTCCAGCGCCCAGACCCTGCCGGCGCGGGCAGCGAGGACGATCGTCTGCAACGCGACCGACATCTGCGCGCGGCCGCTCGACGGCGGCAGGCGGAGCGTGGCGGCAAGGTCGTTGGTACCGGCGATCAGGCCGGCCACGCCCGGTACCGCGGCGATCGCGGCGGCGGCGAGCACACCGAGCGGAGTCTCGATCATCGCCAGCAGCGGCTTGCCGAGCGCACGCGCCACCTGGGCGACCTCGGCGGCCCCCTCGGCCTTGGGCAGTACTGCGAAATCGGCGGCGGACGACGCCACGGCGGCGACATCTTCCGGATACTCGCCCGATCCGATTCCGTTCAGGCGGATCGCGGCGAGCCGCGAGCCGAACCCTTCGGCCACCGCCGCCACCGCGGCGAGGCGGGCCTGTGCCTTGTCCGCGTCCTTCACCGCGTCTTCCAGATCGAGGATCACGAGGTCGGCGGGAAGCTCCCGTGCCTTCTCGATCGCGCGCGGGTTCGATGCCGGAAGGAACAGGGCGGTGCGCGGTGCGAGACGGGCTGTGATCATACCCCTTCTCTATGCTAGCAAGGAGCGGATTGGCGAGGGCCACATTCTTCTGGGCCGCGTTCTTTCGGGCCAGGTTCTTTTGGGGGAGTCGGAATGCTCGTACTCAATGTCTTTCTGGGCGCGGTGGCGGCGGTGGTCGTGCTCTATCTCTTCTCCAGCGTCACGATCGTCCGCCAGGGCTATCAGTACACGATCGAGCATTTCGGCCGCTTCACCACGGTCGCGACGCCGGGCTTCAACTTCTATCCGGCCTTTTTCTACCGGGTCGGCCGGCGCGTGAACATGATGGAGCAGGTGATCGACATTCCCGGCCAGGAGATCATCACCAAGGACAATGCGATGATCTCCACCGACGGCGTGGTGTTCTTCCAGGTCCTCGACGCGGCCAAGGCGGCCTATGAGGTGTCGGACCTCTATATCGCCCTCCTCCAGCTCACCACGACCAACCTGCGCACCGTGATGGGCTCGATGGACCTGGACGAGACGCTGTCGAAGCGCGACGAGATCAACGCGCGGCTGCTCTCGGTGGTGGATCATGCGACGACGCCCTGGGGCGTCAAGATCACGCGCGTCGAGATCAAGGACATCCGCCCGCCCGCCGACATCGTCAACGCGATGGGCCGCCAGATGAAGGCCGAGCGCGAGAAGCGCGCCAACATCCTGGAGGCCGAGGGCACCCGCGCCTCGGAAATCCTGCGCGCCGAGGGCCAGAAACAGTCCAAGATCCTCGAGGCCGAGGGCCGGCGCGAAGCGGCCTTCCGCGACGCCGAGGCGCGCGAGCGCTCGGCCGAGGCCGAGGCCAAGGCGACCCAGCTCGTCTCGGACGCGATCGAGGCGGGCTCGAGCCAGTCGCTCAACTACTTCATCGCGCAGAAATATGTGGAAGCCGTGGGCAAGTTCGCCACTTCGCCCAATGCCAAGACCATCCTGTTCCCGGTCGAAGCGACGCAGCTGATCGGCACGCTGGGCGGCATCGGCGAGCTGGCGCGCGACGCGCTGGGCGGCAGCGGCAATGGCGGCGCGCCGCGTCCGCCCGCGCCGCCGGCACCGTCGCGCCCGCGGCCGTTCGGACCCCAGGAGAGTTGAGATGAACTTCGACCAACTGCTCGCCGTGCCGGGTCTGGCCTGGCTGATCCTCGCCGCGCTGCTCGCCATCGCCGAGCTGCTCGTGCCGGGCGTCTTCCTGGTCTTCATCGCTGCGGGAGCTGCGGTGACCGGCATCGTCACCCTGCTCGTACCGGCGTTCGACCTGGTGTTCGAGGTGTTCCTGTTCGCGGGAGCCTCGGCAGCGGCCGTGGCGGTCGGGCGGCGCTGGTATCGCACCAATCCGGTGCCGAGCGAGGATCCGCTGCTCAACGACCGCGTCGCCCGGCTGATCGGCCAGGTGGTCACCGTGGTCGAGCCCATCGTCGCCGGCCAGGGCCGGGTGAAGGTGGGTGACGGCGAATGGCTCGCCAACGGCCCGGATACCCCGGCCGGCGCGCATGTCCGCATCACCGGCGCGCGGAGCGGTTCGCTCGACGTCGAGCCGGCCTGAAGATTTTCGTTTCGAGGAATTCCGAATGAACACCACTCGCCGCCAGTTGCTGCTTGGCGCAGGCTCGACGCTCGCGTTCGCCGGCGCGCCCGCCGGGGCCCGTGCCCTGCTGGCCGACAATGACGCGCCGGCCCAGGCGCTGATCGACAGGATCGCCGAGCAGATGCTGCGCGATTATCCCGAGACGGCAACCACGCTGGGCGTCGACAAGGACAAGCGGGCGAACCTGAAGCACCAGTTGACGGACCGCTCGGTCAAGGGCCAGGCGAAGATCGCGGCGAACCTGAGAAAGGGGCTGGCCGACCTGGCCAAGCTCGACATGAACGCGCTGAGCCCGGCGATGCGGACCCATGTCGACGTGATCCAGGCGAGCTTCTCCAACGCACTCAAGGGCTTCGCCTTCGGCTATGGTGACGTGGCCACGGGCAGCTGGCGCAACACCCCCTATGTGGTGGTGCAGAATGTCGGCGCGTTCCTCGACTTGCCGCGCATGCTCGACAGCGATCACCAGATTGCGACGCCCGAAGACGGCGAGGCCTATCTCGACCGGCTGGAAAGCTATGCCGAGCAGGTGGACGGCGAAACCGAACGGCTGAAGCGCGCGGCGGCCAGAGGCGTGATCGCGCCCGACTTCCTGCTCGACAAGTGCCTGAAGCAGATCAGGCTGGCCCGTAGCGGCGATCCCGCCGGCTGGGGCGTAGTCACCTCGGTCGCCAATCGCACCGCTGGCATGGATGGCGATTTCGGCGAGCGGGCCTGGCTGCTCGCCAGGGACAAGCTCGCGCCCGCGCTCGACCGGCAGATCGCCGAGCTGCAGAAGCACCGCGCCCGCGCGACCGGCGATGCCGGCGTGTGGAAGTTCAAGGACGGGGACGCCTATTATGCCTGGGCACTGAGCGCGGGCACCACGACGACGATGACGCCGGACGAAGTCCACCGGATGGGCATCGAGCAATTGGCGAAGATCCAGTCCGAGATGGACGCCATCCTGAAGAAGCAGGGCTATTCGCAGGGTTCGGTCGGCGCACGGATGGAGGCGCTGGCCAGGGATCCGCGCTTCGCCTTCCCCGAGGGCGATCCGGGTCGCGCCGAGATCCTCAAATTCCTCAACGAGCGCGTCGCGGATATCCGCAGCCGCATGCCCCAGGCCTTCCACACGCTGGTGAAGGGCAATGTCGAGGTGAAGCGGCTGCCGCCCGAGGAGGAGCCCGGCGCGCCCGGCGCCTATGGCGGTGCGGGCTCGATCGACGGGACGATCCCGGGCAAATTCTGGATCAACCTGCGCACCACCAGCCTGCACACGCGCTTCAGCCTGCCCGATCTCGCCTATCACGAGGCCATCCCGGGCCATGTCTGGCAAGGCGAATATGCCAACAGGATGCCGCTGATCCGCTCGATCCTGGCCTTCAACGCCTATTCGGAAGGCTGGGCGCTCTATGCCGAGCAGCTGGCCGACGAGCTGGGCGTCTATGCCGAGAATCCGGCGGAGAAGCTCGGCTACCTCCAGTCGCTCGGCTTCCGGGCCTGCCGGCTGGTCGTCGATACCGGCCTCCACGCCAAGCGCTGGACGCGGCAACAGGCGATCGACTGGTTCGTCACCGCCAACGGCTCCTCGGTGGAGGAAGTCTCGGGCGAGGTCGATCGCTATTGCTCCTGGCCGGGCCAGGCATGCGGCTACAAGGTGGGGCATAGCGAGATCAATCGCCTGCGCGACCATGCCAGGGCGGCGCTGGGCGAGCGCTACGACTTCCGCGCGTTCAACGATGCGGTGGTGCTGGGCGGCAATGTGCCGATGACCGTGCTGGGGCATGTGATCGATCGGCACATCGCCGAGCGGAAGGGCTGATGCGCGCCATCGTTCGCGCCCGTGCCGCGCTGATCCGCATGTATCGCGGCAGCTGATGGTCTGGCGCCCAGGCCACGCGGCCGTCGCGGCGCTGCTGCTCGCGATCGAGGTGGCGATCGCGCTCTACGCCCGCGATCGCTTCATCCGGCCGTATCTGGGCGACGTGCTGGCGGTGATCCTGGTCCATTGCGGGCTGCGCGCGGTGCTGCCTATCCGGCCCCTGCCCGCCGCGGCCACGGCGTTCGGGATCGGCGCGCTGATCGAACTCGGCCAGGCGATCCACATCCTCGACCTGCTCGGAATACGCACCATCCGGATCGTCGCGGTGGTGCTCGGCGGGAGCTTCGAATGGCTCGACTTCCTCGCCTATGCCGCCGGCGCAGGAATCGCGCTGGCAGTTGATCGAAGAGTATTGCACAACTAGTACAGCCGGCGAACCACAAGAGGTCGGGAACGGTGGCGTTGCGGCGGGCGCGGCATGAATTCTGGGGCGACGGTCCCGCCTATCGCGCGATCGGCGGCTTCACCTATCACCGCCTTGCCGCCACGGCGCCCGAGCACGAGGTCGAGACGCACACGCATGACGAGGCGCATTTCGTGCTCGTCCTCTCCGGCGGATACAAGTCCTCGGCCAGGGATGCGCCGCCGGTATCGCGCACGCCGCTGCTGGTGTTCAACCCGCCCGGCACGACGCACCGCGACCGGTTCCACGAAGGCCAGGGCAGCTTCCTCGCCATCTCGGGCGGATATGAACGCGGCGAAGGTCCGGCGGTGCGGGTGCTCGATCCCTATGCGATCTGGACGGCGCATGCCGTCGCGGCGCAGTTCGACCGGGCGGCCCCCACTCCCCTCGCCTTTGACGGGCGCGCGCACCAGCTGGTCGCCAGCGTGCAGCCGCTCGCGTCCGACGAGGCGCGACGTGCCGCCAGGCCGCCTTCCTGGTTGCGCCGGGTGTTCGAGATGAGCTTCACCGCGGACGACCCGGAACTATGCGTCGCCGACCTTGCCCGCGAGGCGGGGGTCCACCCGGTGCACCTCGCCCGCGTCTTTCGCCGCTATCTCCATTGCACGCCGGGCGAATTGCTGCGCGGGCGGCGGCTGGAACGGGCGGCAGCGATGCTGGGGGGCGGCACCGCCTCGCTGGCCGAAGTGGCCTGTGCCGCCGGCTTCGTCGACCAGGCGCATCTGAGCCACGCCTTTCGCGAAGCCTTTCGCGCAACGCCGGCGCGCTGGCGGCGGGAAGTTGCGCGGATACAAGACGGTGGCGTGCCGGCGGCGCAAAGCGGCTGACGCAACCGATGAAAGGGTTTCGATGCGTTCCGTCCTTCTCTCCGTCCTGTTGGCCTCGGCAATGACCCTCCCCGCTCCTCTCGCCGCGCAGGATGCGAAACAGGATATCACCGGGCTCTGGGCGGCGAAGAAGCGCTTCGGCCCGGATGTGCGCGGCACGCTCACCCTGGTCCGGGAAGCGTCGGGCTGGCGCGCCGAGATCGCCGGACGCAAGGCGGCGGTGACGCAGGCGGGCGACACGCTGCGCTTCGCGCTGGCGGGCGAACTGGGCGGCTTTCGCGGGCGAATCGAAGGCAACCGCATCCGCGGCCATTGGATCCAGCCCCGGAGCGTCACCGGCGGGATGCGCTATGCGACTCCGGTGGTGCTCGCCGCCGCCGGCCCGTCGCTATGGCGCGGCGAGGTGCGGCCGCTCGACGAGAGCTTCACGCTCTACCTGAAGATCGACCGCGAGGCGGACGGGCGGCTCGGCGTGTTCCTGCGCAATCCGGACCGCAACATCGGGCGCAATGTTGACCTCAGGCATATCGAGCTGAAGGACGGCCATGTGCGGCTGCTCGGCAAGCCCGGCGGCGCAACCGAGGAAGTGGAGATCGCCACCGGCAACTTCGATGCCGGCAACCGACTGCTCTCGATCGCCATTCCCGGGCGCGGCAACAGCTATGATTTCGAGCCGGCGGGGGCGCTGAGCGATTTCTATCCCCGCCCCGGACTCACGGCGCCCTATGCCTATCGCCCGCCGCTGCCGAAGCAGGACGGCTGGCCGGTGTCCACGCTGGCGGCGGAGGGGATCGACCGCACGGCGATCGAGCGTTTCGTCCAGATGCTGATCGACCAGCCGATCGACTCGGTTCACGCTCAGGATATCCATGCCGTGCTGATCGCCCGGCACGGGAAGCTGGTGCTGGAGGAGTATCTCCACGGCACGGACGGCGACGCCCTGCACGACACGCGCTCGGCGGCGAAGAGCCTCACCTCCGTGCTGGTCGGCGCGGCAATGCAGCAGGGCACGCGGATCGGGCCGGAAACGCCGGTCTATGCGACGATGGAGAAGACGCTCCCCGCCGATCTCGATCCGCGCAAGCGGGCGATGACGCTGGGCGACCTGCTCGGCATGGCATCGGGCTTCCACTGCGACGATCGCGACCCCAAGGCGCCGGGCAACGAGGACGTGATGCAGGATCAGGAGGCCCAGCCCGACTGGTATCGCTATGCGCTCGATCTGCCGATGGTCGCGCCACCGGGGGCGAGCCGCGTCTATTGCAGCACCAATCCCAACCTTGCCGGCGGCGTGCTGGCACGGGTTACCGGCGAGCCGCTGGAGCAGAGTTTCGACCGGCTGATCGCCCGGCCGATGCAGTTCGGGCCCTATGCCCTCAACCTGCAGCCGACCGGCGAGCCCTATATGGGCGGCGGCGCGCAGTTCCGGCCGCGCGATTTCATGAAGCTGGGCCAGCTGATGCTCGACGGCGGCACCTGGCAGGGCAAGCGCATCCTGAGCGCCGACTGGGCGCGACGCTCCACCGCGCCGAGCGGCGAGCTGCGCGGGCTGCACTATGGCTATCTCTGGTGGGGGATCGACTTTCCCTGGCAGCGCGGAAAGCTGCCGGCCTTCTTCGCGGCTGGCAATGGCGGCCAGGTGGTGATGGTCGTGCCGAAGCTCGACCTCGTGGTGGCGATCTTCGGCGGCAATTACGGGGACAAGGTGACGTACGTGCCCCAGGAGAAATACGTGCCGGACCATATCCTGCCGGCGATACGCTGAAACGCGAGGCTCGCCCGGCCACCCGCCGGGCGAGCCTGCGCGGATATCAGCTCTTGGTGCCGAACAGGCCGGAGGCCAGGCCGCCGAGCTGGCCGAGCACGCCCTCGCCGCCTTCCTGCATCAGCTGCGAGAAGCGGCCGAGCGAACCCTCGCCACCGATATGGCCGATGATCTCCTGGAGCTTCTCCACCGGCAGGCCGGTCTCCGAGGCGGCACCCTCGGCGGTATCGGTGTCCATCGGGTGGAACTTGGCGAGCGCCTGCACCGCCTGCTCGACATGCTCGGGCGAAAGCCCGACCTTGGAGGCGAGATTGGCCACGTCCACGTTCTGCGAAACCTGGCCGAGAATGCCGTCGAGAATGCTCATGCTGTTGCTCCCGTTACGAGTGATCGGAACGGGAGCAATTTAGCACAGGTTGAAGCGCCCGCCCACAGCCGCCGGAATGGATCGCGCTCAGGCGGTAACCTTGGGCGCCGCCTCGCGCACGCCCGCATCGACATGGTCGGCGAACTGGGCGAAATTCTCGACGAACTGGTCGACCAGCCTGCCGGCGGTCGCATCATAATCCGCCTTGTTCGCCCAGGCGGCACGCGGATCGAGGATCGCGCCGTCCACCCCCGGCACCGCGACCGGCACCATGAAGCCGAAATTGGGATCCCTGCGGAACTCGGCCTGGGCCAGGCTGCCGTCGAGCGCGGCGTTGAGCAATGCCCGCGTCACGCGGATCGGCATGCGCTTGATGCCCGGATCGGTGGCGCGGCCGCCGCTCCAGCCGGTGTTGACCAGCCAGCAATCCACGCCGCCCGTCGCGATCCGCTCCTTGAGCAGATTGCCATAGACCGCCGGATGGCGCGGCATGAAGGCGGCGCCGAAGCAGGTGGAGAAGGTCGCCTCGGGCTCGGTCACGCCGATCTCGGTGCCCGCCACCTTGGCGGTGTAGCCCGAGAGGAAGTGATACATCGCCTGATCGGGCGTCAGCTTGGCGATCGGCGGCATCACGCCGAAGGCATCCGCGGTCAGGAAGATGATGTTGCGCGGCACCGGGCCGAGATTCCGCTCGGAGGTGTTGGGAATGAAGTCGATCGGATAGGCACCGCGGCTGTTCTCGGCGAGGCTGTTGTCCGCGAGATCGAGGGCGCGGCTCTCCTCGTCCATCACCACATTCTCGAGCACCGTGCCGAAGCGCCTGGTCGTCGCGAAGATCTCCGGCTCGGCCTCGGCCGAGAGGTTGATCATCTTGGCGTAGCAGCCGCCCTCGAAATTGAACACGGCGGTGTCCGACCAGCCATGCTCGTCGTCGCCGATCAGCGTGCGCGAGGCATCGGCCGAAAGCGTGGTCTTGCCGGTGCCGGACAGGCCGAAGAACACCGCGGTATCGCCGTCCGCGCCGATGTTCGCCGAACAATGCATCGGCATGATGCCGTCCTGGGGCAGCAGATAGTTGAGGAGCCCGAAGACGCTCTTCTTCATCTCGCCGGCATAGGCGGTGCCGCCGATCAGGATCAGCTTCTCGGTGAAGCTCACCGCGATCACCGTCTCGCTGCGACAGCCATGGCGCTCCGGATCGGCGCGGAAGCTGGGCAGGTCGACGATCGTATACTCGGGCACGAAGCCGGCAAGGTCTCCGGCCGGCGGACGGACCAGCATCGTGCGGATGAACAGATTGTGCCAGGCCAGCTCGTTGATCACGCGCACGTTGACGCGGTGCTCGGCCTGCGAGCCGCCGTGGAGATCCTGCACGAACAGCGTGTCGCGATCCGCCAGCGCGGCAAGGAAATCGGCCTTGAGCGCAGCGAAATGCGCCGGGCTCATCTCCTTGTTGACCTTGCCCCACCAGACACTGTCCTCGGTGGCGGCGTCGCGGACGATGAACTTGTCCTTGGCCGAACGGCCGGTGTGCTTGCCCGTGGTGACGACCAGCGGGCCGTCCTTGGCCAGCTTGCCCTCGCCGCGGCGCACGGCGTGCTCGACGAGCTGCGCGGTCTCCAGGTTCCAGATGATATCGGCGTCCGTCCCGATGCCCATCGCATCGAGACCATGGCGCGGGGTGCGCTCGGTCAAATTGGCCTCCGTCTCCAAGTGCTTGCCCGGATTGTTGCCCTCCGGTGCAATAATATTGCGCGGCCTTGAACCTCAGCCGGACGGGGGTCAACCCGAGTAAACGTTGTCAGCCGATTGAGCGGCAAAGAACTTTCGGTTACGCCACGGATTCAATGGACCCGAGTGCCACACAAGCATGACCGCAACGATCGCGTTGGTCGACGACGACCGCAACATCCTCACCTCCGTCTCGATCGCGTTGCAGACCGAGGGTTTCCTCACGCGCGTCTATTCGGACGGCGAGAGTGCGCTGAAGGCATTGATCGACAATCCGCCCGACCTGGCGGTGCTCGACATCAAGATGCCGAAGATGGACGGGCTCGAGCTGCTCCGCCGGCTGCGCGAGAAGAGCACGATCCCGGTGATCTTCCTCACGAGCAAGGATGACGAGCTGGACGAGGCGCTGGGCCTGGCGATGGGCGCGGACGACTATATTGCCAAGCCGTTCAGCCAGCGCCTGCTGATCGCGCGGATCCGCGCGATCCTGCGCCGTACCGAGGCCACGCAGCCGAGCGCCGAGGGCGGCGAGGAAGTGACCGCCGAGGCGCTGGAGCGCGGCCGGCTCACCATGGACCCGGCGCGCCACCGCGTGACCTGGAACGGCATCAACGTGACGCTGACCGTTACCGAGTTCCTGATCCTGGAGACGCTGGCGCAGCGCCCGGGCATCGTGAAGACCCGCAACCAGCTGATGGATGCCGCCTATCAGGACGACATCTATGTCGATGACCGCACCATCGACAGCCACATCAAGCGCGTGCGCCGCAAGTTCCGGCAGGTCGATTCGCAGTTCGACGCCATCGAGACATTATATGGCGCGGGCTACCGGTTCTCGGACGAATAGGGACGAGCGCGACCTCGCGCTCAAATGGTCCAACCGGGTCAGCCTGACGCCGCGCATCCTCGCGGTGAACATCTTCGCGCTGGCGCTGCTGGGCGGCGGCTTCTCCTATCTCGATTCCTATCGCAGCCGGATCGTCGACAGCCGGGTGGAGCAGGCAGGCCGAGAGGTGCGGCTGATCGCCCAGGCCCTCGCTTCCGCCAAGGACGCGAAACGCCGCGACCTGCTGGTGCTCAGCCTGGCGCGCGACACGGGCACGCGCATCCGCCTGTTCGACGAGAAGGGGAAACTGCTCTCGGACAGCAAGGCGCTGGGCCTGCGCAACGTGGTGCTGCGCGATCCGGACAAGGATCCCTGGGGGCTGGAAGCGGCGCGCTTCCTCGATGCCGTGATCGACACGGTGGCGGGGGCCGACCGCGCGCCGCTCTATCGCGAGCGCCCGGCGGATCAGGGGCTCGACTGGCCGGACGTGCGCACGGCCCTCTCCGCGCATGGCACCCCCGCGACGGTCTGGCGCGCGCCCGATCGCACCCCGGTGATCACCGCCGCCGCGCCGATCACCGAGCTGGGCGTGGTGATGACCACGGTGAACGCGCGCGACATTACCCAGACGGTGCGGGCCGAGCGCTTCCGCCTGGGCATGGTCCTGCTGTTCGTCTCGGTCTTCTCGATCCTGCTGTCGCTGTTCCTGGCGCGCACGATCGTGCGGCCGCTGCGCCTGCTCGCGCGCGCCGCGATCCGGGTGCGGCTGGGGCGCGCGCGCGAAGTGGTGGTGCCCCGCCTGCCCGATCGCAGCGACGAGATCGGCCTGCTCGCCCGCGCACTGTCCGACATGACCCAGGCGCTGCGCGCACGGATCGACGCGACCGAGGCCTTTGCGGCGGACGTCACCCACGAGCTGAAGAACCCCCTCGCCTCGCTGCGCTCCGCGGTGGACGGCATGGCGGCGGTGAAGAAGAAGGAGCATCGCGACCAGCTGCTCGAAATCGTGCGCGACGACGTGTTCCGCCTGGACCGGCTGATCACGGACATCTCGGAGGCTTCCCGGCTCGACGCCCAGCTCAGCCGCGCCACCTTCGAGCCGGTCGATATCGGCGCGATGATCCAGGCGCTGCTCGACCAGCGCGAAGCGCGCGGCATCCCGAACGGCATCCGCATCGCCTTCGATCGCGGGCCGGGCGTCGAGCTCACGGTGCTCGGCGAAGGCGCGCGGCTGGAACGCGTGTTCGAGAACCTGATCGAGAACGCCATCTCCTTCTCGCCGCCCAGGAGCCTGATCGCGATCTCGGCTTCGAGCGACGAGGATTATCTCACCATCCGGGTGGAGGACGAGGGGTCCGGCGTACCCGAAGAGGCACGCGAGAACATCTTCCGCCGCTTTCATTCGGTGCGCCCGCAGGACGAGGCATTCGGCCAGCATTCCGGCCTGGGGCTTGCCATCGCCCGCACGATCGTCGAGGGCCATCAGGGGAGCATTTCAGTCGAATCGCGGGAGGATCGATTGAGCGGGGCGCGATTCGTGGTGCGACTGCCACTGACGGGACGCAATTGATGGCGGAGCTGTCCTCGGAAGCGATTCTGGGCGCCTGCGTGGCGATCGGCGGCCGCGGCGTGCTGATCGAGGCACGCGACGAGGCCCAGCGCACCGACCTGCTGCTCCGCCTGCTGGATCGCGGTGCCACCCTGGTGGCCGATACCCGCACCGTCTGCGTGCGCCGCGGCGCCGAGCTGCTCGGCACGGCACCGACGGGCACTGCCGGCCGCGTCGAGATTCGCGGCATCGGCTCGGTGGAGCTGCCCTGCCTCGCCGAAGTGCCGGTGGCGCTGATCGCGGTGGTGCTCGACACGGCGCCGCGCCTGCCCGAGGATCGGCGCAGCCAGCGCATCGCCGGCGTGGACGTGCCCGTGATCGCGCTTGCCCCCAGCGAGCCGGCCGCACCGATCAAGATCGAATATGCGCTGAAGGCGTTCGCGTGACGAGCAAGCGCCCGAAGCAGATCCTGCTCGTCACCGGCATGTCCGGCGCCGGCAAGTCGACGGTATTGCGCACGCTCGAGGATCTCGGCTGGGAGACCGTCGACAACCTGCCCCTGCTGCTGCTCAACCGCCTGCTCGATACTGCGCCGGGCGACGCCGACGACGATCGGCCGCTCGCCATCGGCATCGGCACCCAGACGCGCGGTTTCGATCCGGAGAACATCGTCCGCCGCATCAAGAAGCTGCGCGAGGAGCACGGCCATGACGTCGGCACGCTGTTCCTCGAATGCTCGGGCGCCGAGCTGGAGCGGCGCTACTCGGAGACGCGCCGCCGCCATCCCATGGCCCAGGATCGCCCTGCACAGGACGGCATCGCGCACGAGCGCGAACTGCTCACCCCGCTCCGGAGTTGGGCGAACCGGCTGATCGACACGACGGATCTCAGCGCCAACGAACTCGCCCAGCAGATCCGGACCACTTTCTCGGGCGCCGGCCTGAGCGACACGATCCTCTCGGTCGTCTCGTTCGGCTTCGCCCGCGGGCTCCCGCGCGATGCCGACCTGGTGTTCGACATGCGCTTCCTGCGTAATCCGCACTGGGATCCGGCGTTGCGCCCCGGCACCGGCAAGGATCCCAAGGTCGCCGCCTATATCGCGGCCGACCCGGCCTATCCGGCGGCGATGGCGCAGATCGAGTCGCTGCTGCTCCTGCTGCTCCCGCGCTACCAGGCCGAGGGAAAGGCGTATGTTACGATAGCGTTCGGATGCACCGGAGGCCGTCACCGTTCGGTGCATGTCGCCGAACGGATGGCCGCGCGGTTGCGCGGCGCGGGTTTTTCGCCCACGGTGACGCATCGTGATACGAAGACCGCGCCGCAGGACTCGCTGGAGGGGGCCCCGGTGACCACGGCAGGGGGCGGAGTTTGAGATGATCGGTTTGGTGCTCGTGACGCACGGACGACTCGCGGAGGAGTTCGTAGTCGCGATGGAGCATGTAGTGGGCAAGCAGGAGCAGGTCGCCTCGATCTGCATCGGGCCCGAGGACGATATGGAAGGTCGCCGCGCGGATATCGCCGCGGCGATCAAGAGCGTCGATTCGGGCCGGGGCGTGATCGTGCTGAGCGACCTGTTCGGCGGTACCCCGTCGAACCTCGCCATTTCGCTGATGGAAGCGGGCCGGGTCGAAGTGATCGCCGGGATCAACCTGCCGATGCTGATCCGTCTGGGCAGCGCGCGCAAGACCATGAAGGTCACCGAAGCGGTGGCCGCGGCGCGCGACGCAGGCCGGAAATATATCACGATCGCATCCGAAGTGCTGGGAGAGGCCGCCGCTTGAACCGCTGCATCCGTATGGTCACGATCGAGAACAAGCGCGGCCTGCACGCGCGCGCCAGCATGGCCTTCGTGACGCTCGCCACCGCCCAGCCGGTCGAACTCACCGTCGAGAAGGACGGCAACACCGCTTCCGGCACGTCGATCCTCGACCTGATGATGCTGGGCGCCGCCAAGGGCGATACCATCTCCATCAGCGCCGAGGGGGATGGCGCCGACGGCGCGGTCCAGGCGCTGGTCGCGCTGGTCGAGGCGCGGTTCAACGAGGAATAGCCTCGGGCGGAAATTGGCATTAGGGCATCGCCGATGCCTCGCGAGATAACCGCCTTTTCCAATCCCCTCATCAAGCGCGTCCGCAACCTGCGCGACAAGAAGCACCGCCGCGAGGAAGGCCTGTTCCTCGCCGAAGGCCTGCGCATCCTCACCGAAGCGCACGAGGCCGGGCGCGTTCCACAATATCTGTTCTTTTCGAAGGACATGGCCGGCCACGCACTGGTCCGAACGCTGATCGCCGCCACCGAGGCCGCGGGCGGCTGGGCGATCGAGACCAATGCCGACATCCTCTCCAAGCTCTCGGGCAAGGACAATCCCGGCGCGGTGGTGGGCGTCTATCCCGACTTCGCCGTGACGCTGGCCGATCTCGACCGGAGCCGGTCGGGCATCTGGCTGGTCGCCGAGCGGCTGCGCGATCCGGGCAATATGGGCACGATCCTGCGCACCGCCGATGCGGTGGGCGCGGGCGGGCTGATCCTGATCGACGACTGTGTCGACCCCTTCTCGGTGGAGGCCGTGCGCGCGAGCATGGGCGCGCTGTTCACCGTGCCGGTGGCCCGGGCGAGCTGGGGCGATTTCCTGGTCTGGCTGCGCAAGGCCCCCGGCCAGCTGGTGGGCCTCAGCCTCGACACCGAGCACGACTATCGCGCGCCCCGCTACGAGGCGCCGACCTTCCTGCTCACCGGCAACGAGGCACAGGGCATGCCCGGCTTCATGGCCGAGGCCTGCGACCTGCTGGTCAAGATCCCCATGCTCGGCAAGGCGGACAGCCTGAACGCCGCCGTGGCCACCGCGGTAATGGCCTATGAGGTGCTCGGCCAGCAACGAAGCTGAACCTCCGATAATCGTTACGGCCATGGAGCGTTCAGCCCGGTCCGCGCATTTCCCGCGGCGAAGAGGAGTGAGACCATGCGCATTTCGACGATCGCCGCCGCCAGCCTGATCGCGCTGACCGCCCTGCCCGCCGCCGCCCAGGCCCAGGGCGAGTATCGCGCTTCGGGCACCGAGCCCTTCTGGAGCCTGACCATCGGCGCGCGGACCATGCGCTTCGAGGCGCCGGGCCGGCCCACGGTCAGCGTCCCCACGCCCAGGGTGATCCACGGCTTTGCCGGCGAGATCTGGCAGACCCGCCGGATCGACGTGAACACCAACCACCGCCAGTGCAGCGACGGGATGAGCGACCGCGTCTATCCCGACACGGTGACGGTCACGGTGGACGGCCGCGCCTTCAAGGGCTGCGGCGGCGAGCCGCGGGTCAGCGCCAGCGTGATCGACGGCAACTGGCGGATCGAAGCGTTGAACGGCCGGCCGGTGCTGCGCGGCACCAGCCCAACGGTCGTGTTCGACCAGGGCCGCATCTCGGGCAATGCGAGCTGCAACCGCTTCACCGGCAGCTATGATTTCGCGCGCGGCCGGCTCAGCACCGGCGGCGTGGCCAGCACGAAGATGGCCTGTATCGATCGCGGCCGGAACCTGCAGGAACAGGCCATTCTCGGCCTGCTCGGCGAGCGCCTGAGCGTGTCGGGCAACCGCGCCGGCAAGCTGGTGCTCACCGGCGCCCGCGGCCGCACCATGACCCTGGCCCGCACCCGGCCCTGAGCGATCGCCCGGGCTATTCGGCCGCTTCCGCCGCGTCCGGGCCCGCCACCAGCTTGGTGAGCGGGCGCGGCGCGCTCTCGACCATCGGCAGCGGCTCGATCTCCTTGGTGCCGCTCGACACTTCCAGCGCCTCGAAACGCTTGGCCTGAGTCATCACCTGGCTCTCCAGGCTGCCGACCATCGCATTATAGGCACCCGTCGCCTGTTCGAGGTTGCGGCCCATCCGGGCGACATGGCCGCCCATGGTGGCAAGCCGCGAGTGCAGCTCCTTGCCGAGCCGGGCGATCTCGGCGGCTTCCTCGGCCAGCTTCTCCTGACGCCAGACGCTGGCGACGGTGCGGGCGATCGCGACGAGGTTGGTGGGCGTGGCGAGCAGCACGCGGCGCTCGAACGCCCATTCCCACAGCGCATCGTCCTGTTCCAGCGCCGCGGTCAGGAAATGCTCGCCGGGAATGTAGAGGATCACATAGTCGGCCGCGTCGCCGAACTGCGCCCAATAGTTTTTCGAGCCGAGCTGTTCGGCATGCCGGCGGATCGCGGCGGCATGCGCGGCGAGGTGGGCGGCGCGGCTGCCCTCCTCATGCGCCTCGCTGGCGTCGAGAAACGCGTTCAGCGAGCATTTCGCGTCGATGATCAGCTTCTTGCCGCCGGGCAGGCGCACGATCACGTCGGGGCGCAGCCGCCCGTCCTCGGTGTTCACCGAAACCTCGGTCTGGAAATCGGCGTGCTGCGACAGGCCGGCCTGTTCGAGCACGTTGCGCAGGCTCTGCTCGCCCCAGCGGCCGCGCGCCTTGGGGCTGGCGCGCAGCGCATTGACCAGCTTGGCGGTCTCGTCGCGCACCTGGGTGTGGCCGGCATGGAGCTGCTGCACCGCCTCGCGCAGCGCCTGATAGCTGCCTACCCGTTCCTTCTCGACTTCGCTCAGGCCCTGCTGGTAGCGCGTGAGCGTCTCCTGCACCGGGGCGAGCAGCGCCTTCATCTTCGCTTCGTTGCTCTCCCCCGCCTGGGCGAAGCGCTGATCGGCGCGCTCGAGGAAGCTCTTCTGCGATTCGCCGAGGATGCGGTGCGCCAGCTCGGCGAAGCGGCTCTCCATGCCGCTGGTCTCGGCCTTGAGGCTGGCCAGCTCGATCTGGGCGCGGCCGAGATCGGCGGCGGCAGCCTTGAACTCCGCCTCGCGGGCATCGCGCTCCGCGCGCATCTGCGCCGCCGGACGCCCGCCCAGGAACATGCCGAGGCCGAGCCCCGTCACGAGCGCGGCAACTGCAATCAGAACCGCCAACAGATCCAAGCCTCGCCTCCCGAAAGGTCACTAAAGTCACGACAGGCGCGCATGCGAGCGCCCGCGCGCGGAACATATACCGAACGCTACGCATAGGACAGCGGGAATTTCGAGGGCGTGCACCGCCGCCCCCGACCGGCCTCAGGCGGCGGCCTTGCGTGCCTTGGCAAGCTTCTTGAGGATCATGTCGCGCTTCAGGCGCGACAGATGGTCGATGAAGACGATGCCCTGAAGATGGTCCATCTCGTGCTGGATGCAGGTGGCGAGCAGGCCCTCGAACACCTCGTCATGCGCGGCGCCCTTCTCGTCCAGCCACTTCACCCGGCAGCGCGCGGGGCGCTCGACATCGGCGAACTGCTCGGGGATCGACAGGCATCCCTCGGTATAGACGGACTGTTCCTCGGCCGGATCGAGAATCTCGGGGTTGATGAAGACGCGCGGCTCGCGGATCGGCTTGCCTTCCTCGTCCTCGCGCTCCTGCAGGTCCATGACGATCACGCGCCTGGGCACGCCCACCTGGATGGCGGCAAGGCCGATGCCGGGCGCGTCGTACATGGTGTCGAACATGTCCGCGATCAGGTCGCGCAACTCGTCGGTCACCTCCGCAACGGGTTCGGAGATGAGGCGCAGGCGCGGATCGGGTACTTCGACAATGGGTAGAATGGCCATTGGCCCAATTTAGGCCGACGGGGCGCATGTCGCAAGATTTGGTTCGCGCGAACGGATTTCAGGCTACCGGCCGTCGCGCTCGCAACGCCTGGGCCAGCGTGCCTTCGTCGAGATAGTCGAGCTCGCCGCCCACCGGCAGGCCATGGGCGAGCTGGGTGACGCGCACCGGATAGGTCTCGATCCGTTCGGCGATGTAATGGGCGGTGGTCTGGCCCTCGAGCGTGGCGTTCATCGCGAGCACCACCTCGTCGATCCCCCCTGCGGCGATCCGGGCGACCAGCCTGTCGATGCGCAGATCCTCGGGCCGGACTCCCTCCAGGGCCGAGAGGCGCCCGCCAAGCACATGGAAACGACCCGGGAACAGCCGCGAGCGATCGAGCGCCCACAGGTCCGCCACTTCCTCGACCACGCAAAGCGCGCGCGTGTCGCGGCGCGGATCGGCGCAGATCTGGCAAGGGTCCGACGTGTCGACATTGCCGCAGATCCCGCAGGTGGCCAGGTTGCGGCTCACCGCGCCCAGCGCCGAGAGCAGCGGATCGAGCGCCGTCTCGCGCTTCTTGAGCAAGTGAAGCACCGCGCGGCGCGCCGAACGGGGGCCGAGGCCGGGAAGTCGCGACAGGGCCTGGGTGAGCGCTTCGATCTCGGGAGATGCCATGGATGGAGATGTAGCCATGCAGGAACAGAAAGGAAACCATGCCGTTGTCCCGCGGCACTTCCGCCCTCGTCCCCGCCAAGGTAGGGATGACGGGAAGGTGCTGGGCGGCTAGAGACCCGCCTATGCGAGTGATATTCATGGGAACCCCGGATTTCGCGGTGCCGGCGCTCGATGCGCTGGTCGAGGCCGGGCACGACGTCGTGGCGGCCTACAGCCAGCCGCCGCGCGCCGGCGGGCGGCGGGGCAAGGCGCTGACGCCTTCGCCGGTGCATGCCCGGGCCGAGGAACTGGGGATCGACGTGCGCACGCCGCTCTCCTTCCGGAAGGAACCGGAGGCGATCGCGGCCTTCGCCGCGCTGGAGGCGGATGTGGCGGTGGTCGCCGCCTATGGCCTGATCCTGCCTCAGGCACTGCTCGATGCGCCAAGGCATGGCTGCCTCAACATCCATGGCTCGCTGCTGCCGAGATGGCGTGGCGCCGCGCCGATCCAGCGGGCGATCCTGGCCGGGGATGACGAGACCGGCGTCGGCATCATGCAGATGGAAGCGGGGCTCGATACCGGTCCGGTACGGCTGGAGGAGCGGATTCCCATCGGCGCCCAGGATAGCAGCGGCACGATCTCTCACCGGCTTTCGCTGCTGGGCGCCAAGCTGATGGTGCGGGTGCTCGACGACATCGCGCGCTATCCACCGCAACCCCAGGCGGCGGAAGGCGTGACCTATGCCGCCAAGGTCGACAAATCCGAAGCGCGGATCGATTGGAGCGTCGGCGCCCGGCAGGTCGATCGCCATGTCCGGGCGTTCAACCCCGCACCGGGGGCATGGTTCGAACATGCCGGCGAACGCATCAAGGTGCTGACTGCCCATATCCAGAGCAGCTCCGAAAATCCTGGCGATATCCACTACCGCACTACGCCGGGCCTCGTCCTGGACGCCCAACTCGCGATCGGCTGCGGAGACGGCGCCATCCGGCCGGATACCGTGCAACGCGCGGGCCGTGGCGTCATGACGGTAACCGAGCTGCTGCGCGGCTTTCCCGTTCCTCCGGGTACCCGGCTTTGACGCGGTTCGCGCTTACGGTGGAGTTCGACGGGCGGCCCTTCATGGGCTGGCAGCGACAGGACCATGGTCCGAGCGTGCAACAGGCGATCGAGGAGGCCGCCTTTGCCGTCACCGGCGAGCGCGCCTCGGTGCAGGCGGCGGGGCGCACCGATGCGGGCGTCCATGCGCTCGCCATGCGGGCGCACATCGATATCGACAAGCCGATTGCGGCCTTCCGGCTGATGGAAGCGCTCAATGCCCGCGTGCGGCCCAATCCGGTGGCGATTCTCGATTGCGCCGAAGTCGCGGATGACTGGCACGCGCGTTTCTCGTGCGTTGCACGCCATTATGAGTATAGAATCTCGACAAGGCGGGCGCCGCTCACCTGGGAGAAGGGCCTTGCCTGGCGGGTGATCCCGCCGCTCGATGCGGGGCTGATGGCACAGGGCGCGGCCCGGCTGGTGGGTCGACACGACTTCACTACCTTCCGCTCGGTCCATTGCCAGGCCGACAGCCCCTTGCGCACGCTCGACCGACTCGACGTGGTGCAGGATGGCGAGCGGATCAGCGTGTTCGCCTCGGCCCGCTCCTTCCTCCACCATCAGGTGCGCTCGATGGTGGGGTGCCTGGTGCTGGTCGGCCAGGGGCGCTGGAGCCCCGACGACATGCGCGCGGCGCTGGAAGCCCGCGACCGCGCGGCGCTGGGCCTCAACGCACCGTCGGACGGGCTGTTCTTCCTCAGGGCCGACTATCCCTGAAGTCCCTCCCGCGCATGGGCGGATTACCCCTGCCGGCTGAACCGCGCTGCCAGCTCGACATGGGTCGACCAACGGAACTGGCCGACCGGCTGAATCCAGTCCAGAGCGTACCCACTCTCGCATAATATCTGCGCATCACGCGCGAACGTACTGGGATTACAGGAAACATAGGCGATAAGAGGGGTTCGCGCCTTGGCAATCTCGGCCACCTGCTCCCGTGCGCCGGCGCGCGGAGGATCGAGGACCAGGGCTTCGAACTTGTCGAGATCGGCGCCGGTCACCGGGCGGCGGAACAGGTCGCGATGGTCGGCGAAGACCAGCCGGCGGGCCTGCGCCGCCGCGGCCTTGAGCGACAGGATCGAGTCGCGCGCCGCTTCGGCCGCATAGACCTTGGCCTCGGGAAAGGCGAAGGTGAAGGTGCCAAGCCCGGCGAACAGATCCGCGACAGTGCCGGCATTGCCGACGATCTCGCGGGCCGCGGAGACCAGCGCCGTCTCGCCCTCGGCCGTCGCCTGGAGGAAATTGGCCGGCGGGAATGGCACGGCGACGCCGCCGAGCGTGATGGTGACGGGGTCCGGCTCCCAGCGCGCGGTGGGGCCCAGCCCCTCGTCCATCGCGAAGCGGGCGAGCTGGTGGCGCTGGGCGAAGGCAGTGATCGCCTCGGCGGCGGCCAGCCCCTCGGCCTCCAGCCCGTCGAGCAGCAGGTCCACGCCCTGGTCGGCCCTGGCGAGATGGATGTTGATCCGCCGCGATGCCGGCAGCATCGCGGCGAGCAGGCCCCGGAGCGGCGCAAGCAGCGCGAACAGTTCGGGGGCGAGGACATGGCATTCCTGCAGGTCGATCAGCGCGTGGCTGCCCTGCGCGGTGAAGCCGATATGGACCTGGCGGCCGCGGCGCTCGGCATGGAGCGTGGCGCGGCGGCGAGTGCGCGGCGGCGACAGCTGGGGCGTGCGGATCTCGGTCTCGAGCTTGTGCTGGGCGAGCGCGCCGGCGATCCGGTCGACGATGAAACCGCTCCACGCCGCATCGTCGAGATGCTGGAGCTGGCAGCCGCCGCATTCCGGGAAATGGCGGCAGGGCGGCTCGCGATGGTGCGGACCGGGGAGGATAGCGCCATCGGCGCCGATCCGGTCGCCGGGCGCGGCAAGGGGCACGTAACGGCCATCGGCGGTGACGCCCTCGCCGCGCCCCGCGACGCGGAGGACTTCGCTCAGAGACATTCGGAGATCGCCTGGGAAAGATGCATCGGCAGCGCATCGGCGATGAAAGCCGGCCCCGCAAGAGCCGCCGCACGAGCATGGAGCCAAACCGCTGTTTCGGCAGCATCCTTATTGCCCGCAGCAACTTGCGCGGCAAGCGTGCCGGCAAGCACGTCGCCGGTGCCTGCGGTGGAGAGCCAGGACGAAGCCCGGGCGAGCACGCGGGCCTCGCCACGGGGCGTGGCGATCACCGTATCGGCGCCCTTGTGGATTATGGTCGTTCGAGATTCTGACGCTGCTGCAATAGTTTGCACGATCTTGTCGCCATTACCTTCGAACATCCGGCCGAACTCGCCCGCATGGGGCGTGAGCCAGGTCGCGGCGGTGCGGCGCTGCAGCCAGGCGGCAGCGGATTTTCCCAGCAAGGTCAGCGCGTCGCCATCGAGGATCAAGGGAAGATCGGCGTTCAGCGCGGCCTTTAGCAGCCCTTCGGCGCGGCGATCGCGGCCCAGTCCGGGGCCGATCAGGATTCCCCCGATACGCTTCTCGGTGAGGAAATCGGCCAGATCGTCGCCATTCGCGATCCTGTGGCGCACCAGCGCGTCGGGACCGCCGCTGCCCTCGTCGCGGCAGGCGAGGATCGTGTAGCCGGCGCCGCCCGCCATGGCGGCATGGGCGGCGAGCCGGGCGGCGCCGGGCATGTCGCCCTCGACCACTACGACCAGGCCGCGGCTGTACTTATGGGCACGCGGCCCCGGAGCCGTCAGCTTCGGCCGGGCAACGGTGCGCCAGTCGCTCTCCACCGGGATGCCGATATCGGCGAGCAGGACCTGTCCGCAGCGTTCCAGCCCGGCATCGAGGAGATGCGCGGGCTTGAGCGCCCCCAGCGCCAGCGTCGCGCCGATCCCGCGTGGCGCGCCCAGATCGGCGCCGCTGTCGGTGGCCAGGCCCGAGGGCAAGTCGATCGCGAGGGAGAAACGGGCGGCGGCGACCAGCTCGGCCAGGACCGGCGCGATGCCGCGCTCGAGCGGGCGGGTGAGGCCGGTGCCGAACAACCCGTCGACCAGCACCGGGCGCGGCCGGGCCTGGTAGAGCGCGCCCACGTCCCCGCCCCAGCGCTCCAGCATCGCCCGCGCAGCAGGCGTGCCGGGCTCGCCACAGGCGGCGACCGCGACGTCATGGCCGGCTGCCTTCAGCAGGCGCGCGGCGGCATAGGCATCGCCGCCATTGTTGCCGGGCCCGGCCAGGACGAGGATCGGGCTGCTCCGGGCGAAGCGCGCCACAGCGCCCGTCACGGCGGCGCCGGCACGCTCCATCACGTCCAGCTGGGGTTCGCGCCGGAACAGCGCCTCCTCGGCGGCGCGCATCCGGGCAGCGGTGACGATCGGCGCGCCGGGCGGGATCATTGCCCTGCCCTCGCCCCGCGCACCGTAGCGGGCAAGCGATAGCGCGCGCCGCCGATCGCGACTTCGATCAGGTCCGGGGCAAGCGGCGTCACCACGGCCTTCTCGGCACCATCGGCGGCGACCACCCCGCGCCCGTCGGTAGTGACGAGCAGGCGGCGGAACCCGCCATCGGGATGGCGCAGGGTAAGGAACAGCCCGTCCTGCGACTGGACCCGATCGATCGTGCAGGCGAAGGAAAAGGCCTCGGCACCGGGCGGCGCGCATTCGATGCGGCCCTCCGCCTTCTCCCGCTTCTCCGCCTGGACCTGGTTGCGGGCCTCCGCCGCCTTGTCGCGGACCTGGGTGTCGCAGGCGGCGAGGAGGACGAGCGCAGCCAGCGGAAATGCCCGTTGCGCGCCGCCCCCGGCCCCGGGGGAGAGAGAAGGACCTGGTCTAGATATCCGCGAAGACATGGGTTTCGGCGCTGGCTCCCGGGTGCGTTACCGCTCCCTTATAGGCAGGGCCGACATTCCGGGAAAAGCGCCAGAGCGCGCCGGACTGGTAATCGTTCGCGCGCGGCCGCCATCTGGCGCGGCGTTCGGCGAGCACGTCCTCGGGCACGTTGAGGTCCACGGTGCCGGCCTCGGCATCGATGCTGATCTCGTCGCCATCCTCGACCAGGGCGATCGGGCCGCCATCGGCCGCCTCGGGCCCGACATGGCCGATGCAGAAACCGCGCGTGCCGCCCGAGAAACGGCCGTCGGTGATCAGCGCCACCTTCTCGCCCAGCCCCTGGCCATAGAGGGCCGCGGTGGTCGACAGCATCTCGCGCATGCCGGGACCGCCCTTGGGCCCTTCATAGCGGATGACGACGACCGTCCCCTCCTCGATCGCATTGGCCTCGACCGCGGCAAAGGCATCCTCCTCGCGCTCGAACACTTTGGCCGTGCCGGTGAACTGGAGCCGCTTCATCCCCGCGACCTTCACGATCGCGCCCTCCGGCGCCAGCGAGCCGCGCAGCCCGACCACGCCGCCGGTGGGCGTGATCGGCGTCCTGGCGTCGTAGATGACCTTCTGGTCGGGGTTCCAGGTGACCTCGTCGATATTCTCGCCCAGCGTCTTCCCCGTCACCGTCAGGCAGTCGAGGTGGAGGAAGCCCTCCGCCGCCAGCGTCTTCATCAGCATGTAGATGCCACCCGCCTCGTGCATGTCGCGGGCGACATAGCGGCCGCCGGGCTTCAGGTCGGCGACATAGGGCGTGGTCTTGAAGATCTCGGCAACGTCGAACAGGTCGAACGCGATGCCCGCCTCATTGGCCATCGCCGGCAAGTGCAGCGCGCCGTTGGTGGACCCGCCCGTCGCGGCGACGATGCGGGCGGCGTTCTCGAACGCCTCCCGCGTGCAGATGTCGCGCGGGCGGATGTTGCGGGCGATCAGCTCCATCACCTGGCGGCCCGCCGCGACCGCGATCTCCTCACGCGATTTGTAAGGAGCCGGAGCCATATTGCTGTTTGGCAAGGACAAGCCGATCGCCTCGGCAACGCAGGCCATGGTGTTGGCGGTATATTGGCCGCCACAGGCGCCATGCCCCGGACAGGCCGCCTTCTCGATCTCGGTGACTTCCGAGAGCGGGCATTTGCCGGCGGCATAGCGGCCGACGACTTCGAACACGTCGATCACCGTCAGGTCGCGGTCATGCCAGCGGCCCGGCAGGATCGAGCCGCCATAGACGAAGATCGACGGCACGTTGAGGCGGAGCATCGCCATCATCATGCCGGGAAGCGACTTGTCGCACCCCGCGAAGGTGACGAGCGCGTCGTAGCAATGGCCGCGGACCGACAGCTCGACCGAGTCGGCGATGACTTCGCGGCTCACCAGCGAGGACTTCATCCCCTGGTGCCCCATGGCGATGCCGTCGGTCACGGTGATGGTGTTGAAGCGACGGGGCATGCCGCCGCCCGCGTTCACACCCTGGCGGCACCAGTCCGCCTGCTGATCGAGCGTGGTGTTGCACGGCGCGCTGTCATTGCCCGCCGAGGCGATGCCGACGAACGGCCGGGCGATCTCCTCCTCGGTGAGGCCCATGGCGTAATAGTAGCTGCGGTGCGGGGCACTCTCCACGCCGACGGAAACATAGCGGCTGGGGAGCTTGGACTTGTCGAATCGCTGGGTCATGATGCGCAAGCCTATGTCGCGAGAAGGCGGTTTTACGCAAGACTATTGCGCAAACTTTTTGTGGCGGAGGAAGAAGCGCGCCTGTGCCCGGCCTCCCATCTGCCGTCGTCCCGGCTTTCGCGGGGATGACGGCTATCGGAGCAAATGCCCCGCCAGCGCCGCCAGCACCGCCGCCCACTCCGCCACCCCGGCATCATCGCGGATCAGGTCGTTGCGGATCTCGATCGCGACCGAGGGGATGCCCTGCCCCTCGGCATGGCGGTTTAGCGTCGCGTTCAGCAGCCGGCCCGAATAGGGCTCGTTGTCACCGGTGACGAAGCCGTGCTCCCGGAAGAAGGCGACCGTCGGGTGCGCGGCGCGGACATCGCGGTTGTAGAGCACGCCCACCTGCCAGGGCCGATCGGTGCCGCCATGTTCCAGGCAAGGCGTGAAGCTGTGGATCGAGAGGATCAACCTGGGCCGCTGGGCGCGGACATGGTCGCGAAGCACGCGGTGATAGGGCGCATGGAAACGGGCGATGCGCCCGGCCCGGTCGACCGTTTCGTTGCCGGGGATCGGATGGCCGTCGCTCCGGTGCGGGATCAGGCCGATATGATCGGGTTCGCGGTGCAGGTCGATCACCAGCCGCGAGACCGTGGCAAGGATCGCCGGGCAGCCGAGCCGGGCCGCCAGCGCGCGCGTGACGGCGGCGGCGCCGATATCGATGGCGATGTGATTGTCGAGCAGCGCGGGATCGATGCCGAGATCGATGTCCGCCGGCACGGCGCTGGAGGCGTGGTCGCACAACAGGAGCACGCCCCGGGCACTGCCTTCCAGGATCTCGGCGGCGCTCACCAGCCGGGGCTCCGGCGCGCGCGGAAGGCGGCAAGGCCCTCGGCGAATTCGGGGCCGCCGAACGCGTCCTCGAAGTCGCGGTCGGTCTGTTCGCCGCCCAGGGTGCGCTTGAGCAGCCTGACCGCCTGGGGGGCGTTGCCCGCGATCGCGTTCGCCATGGCGGTGGCGGTCTCGATCGCCTTGCGGGTCTTGAGCTCGACCAGCCCGATCTTGTGGACCTCGTCGGGCCGCAGCTTGTCGCCGGTGAAGAGCAGCAGCGCAGCCATGCCCCTCCCCACCTGCGCCTCCAGCCGGGCGACGTCCTCGCGCGGATAGCCGATCCCCAGCCGGGCGGGCGTGATCGCGAATTCGGCCTGGGCGCCGGCGATGCGGATATCGGCGGCGAGGATCAGCGCCACCGCTGCGCCGAAGCAGCCGCCATCGACCGCAGCGATCACCGGCATGGGCAGCGCGGCGATCGCCTCGATCCCCTCGCGCATGGCCTGGCGGAAACGGGTGCGCAGCGCCGGATCGGCCTGGAGCTGCTCGAACTCGCGGATATCGGCGCCGGCGGAGAAGATGCCGGGCACGTCGGACCTGAGGATCACGGCGCGGGCATCGCCGACATCGCGCGCCGCGGCGGCCAGCGCCTGCCAGGCCGCGGTGGGGAGCGCGTTCTTCGCCTCGGGCCGGGCGAGCGCGATGGTGGCGACATGGCCGTTGCGGGTGAGATGGATCATGGCGCGGATCGGCCCGAATGGGGCGGCGCTGTCAAGGGGATGGGTGCCAGGATGGGGCGGGCTTTCGCCCGCGCCACCGACAGACGTTCTGCTCCCGGCAGTCGATCCGCTGGCCATGACATAGGCCGAAAAGGGGAAAGACCGGGTGTGCGAGCATGGTTAATGGCGAGGGGCGCCAGGCAAGCCCCGGGAAATCAGGTCAACCGAGTCGACAGCATCCACCAGCCCCGGCCGGACAGCGCCGCCGCCGCCGCATCGCGGCTCGCCTCGCCGTCGAACAGCGCGAAGCAGGTCGCGCCGGAGCCGGACATGCGCACCAGCCCCGCCCCCGGCGCACCCGCCAATGCGTCCAGCACATCGTCGATCACCGGCGCAATCGCCCGGGCCGGCGGCTCGAGATCGTTGCGGCCCGCGCGCGGATCGGCCGGAAGCGGCCCGCGATCGATGCCGTCCCAGCGGCGAAACACCTCGGCAGTGGAGACGGCGACGCCCGGATTGACCAGCAGCACCGGCGTGCCCGGCAGGCCGGGAACCGGCTCCAGCCGCTCGCCCCTGCCCCGCCCGATCGCAGTGACGCCATGAAGGCAGGCCGGGACGTCCGAGCCCAGCGCGGCGGCGATGGGGAACATGTCCGCCACCGAGATGCCGTGCAGCCGCCCCAGCGCCCGCAGCGTCGCCGCCGCATCGGCCGAGCCGCCGCCGATGCCCGAGGCGACGGGCAGGCGCTTGTCGAGCGTGATCGCGTGCGCGCCATGGCCGAATTCGCGGGCGAATTCCGCGGCCGCGCGGGTAACCAGATTGCCGCCCTCCCCGGCGAGCACCCCGGCGAAGGGGCCGGCGAGCATGAAGCTGTCGGCCTCGGCGCGCGTTACGCTGACGATGTCACCATGCTCGACAAAGGCGAACAGCGTCTCCAGCTCGTGATAGCCATCCGCCCGCCGGGCGCGCACGTGCAGCGCCAGGTTGAGCTTGGCCTTCGCGGTCTCGACGATCATTGCGTCAGCCCGTCGGCGAGCTTGGCCTTGAGCCGGGCAACATCGCCCTCGTCGGCGGTCACTTGGGCAGCGCGCCAGGCGTAGCGCGCCTCCACCCGGCGGCCGAGCTTCCAATAGGCGTCGCCCAGATGCTCGTTGGCGCGGGCGCCGCCCGGATCGGCGCGCACCGCCGCTTCGAGCAGCGGCACTGCCTTGGCCAGCTGGCCGTCGGCATAATAGGCGCGGCCGAGCGAGTCGGTGATTTCGGGATCGTCGGGCTTCAGCTTGCTGGCACGCTCGAGCAGCGCCTGGGCCGCGGGCAGGTCGACGCCGCGCTCGACCTGGGCATTGCCGAGCCAGGTCAGCGCTTCGGGCTCTTCGGGCGCAAGCTGGACGGCGCGCTGGAGCTCGGGCAGTGCCGCGTCCCAGCGGCCGGCGCGATCGAGCGCGGCGCCGTGCAGATAGTGAAGCTCCCAACCGCCATCGCCGCCCGTCCGCGCAATCGCCCGGGCGAAGGCGTCGGCCGCATCGGCATAGCGCTCGACCTGGAACAGCAGCTCGCCATAGTCGCGGATCTCCTGCGCGCTTGCCCCTGCCGGCGCGGCCAGCGCCCGGGCATCCGCGAGCGCCTCGGGCAGGCGGCCGGCGCGGCGGAGCGCGGCGATCCGGCCGGCAGCGGCGCCGCGCGCGAACGGGCTGTCGGCAGCGATCGCGGCCAGCGTCGCCAGCGCCAGGTCGGTCGCGTCGCTGCGCGACAGGGCGTCGGCAAGCCGCAGCCGCGCCCGCTCCTCCTGCGGATCGAGCAGCAGCGCCGCACGGGCGAGCAGGATCGAGAGCGGGGCGATATCCTCGCTGCCCAGGTCGCTGGCGAGGCTGAGGAAGACGTGCGCCGCACCGAAAGCGGCACCGGGCCTGCCGGCCTTCGCCTCGCGCTTGCGCCAGGCCGGGGAAGCGCCGGCAAGATCGCCGAGGACGAACTGCGCCTGGTCGCCCTTGCCGGTGCGGAGCAGCGCGATACCGGCATCGATCCGCCGGTCCGACGCGTCTTCGGTACCGCGCGCGGCGGCGAGCGCGAACAGGCCCTGATCGGCCTTGCCCGAGGCGATCAGCAGCAGCGCGCGATTGCGGCCGGCAAAACGGGATGCGAGCGGATTTCCCCGCGCGGTGTCGAGCAGCGGCAACGGGTCCTGGCCGCGATCGACCGCGAGCCAGGCGCCGAGCACGGGCACCATGAAGTCGAGCTGCGCGCGCGCGAGCCGCTCCAATGCCTTTTCGGCGCCGAGCCGGTCCTTGCCGTGCAGCGCGACGGCGAAGGCGAGCAGGTCGGTATCGGGCGGCGCGGTGCCGGCCTTGACCAGCACGGCGGCGGCGCGGGTGGCGAGGGCGAAGTCGCCGGCCGCCAGCCCCTGGCGATAGGCGCGCATCGCCAGCACCGGATCGTCGGGCACGGCGGCGAGCGTGCGGGCATAGCCGGCGGCGGCGAGCACCGGCTCGCCCGCCGCATCGGCGGCGCGGGCACGGGCATAGTCGCGCAGCTCGTTCGGCGGCGCGGCCCGCTGCGCCGTGGCGGGCAGCGCCGCCAGCAGCGCGAGCGCGAGGCTACATGTTCGGATAATTGGGTCCGCCCCCGCCTTCGGGGACCACCCAGTTGATGTTCTGCGTGGGATCCTTGATGTCGCACGTCTTGCAGTGGACGCAATTCTGCGCGTTGATCTGGAAGCGCAGATCGTCGCCTTCGCCGACCACTTCGTACACACCCGCCGGACAGTAGCGCTGGGCCGGCTCGGCGTACACCGGAAGATTGTAGCCGATCGGGATTTCCGGATCCTTCAGCGTCAGATGGACGGGCTGGTCCTCCTCGTGATTGGTATTCGAGATGAACACCGAGGTGAGGCGATCGAAGGTGAGCACGCCATCGGGCTTGGGATAGTCGATCTTCGGCGCCACCGATGCGTGCCACAGGCCCTCATTGTCGGGCTTGTGCTTCATGGTGAAGGGCCAGCGCAGGCCGAGCAGCTCCATCCACATCGCCGCGCCGGCGAGCAGCGTGCCCCAGGTGTCGCCGAACTTCTTGACCAGCGGCGCCACGTTGCGCACGCCGCGCAGTTCCTTGTAGACCCAGCTCTTCTTATAGGCCTCGGGATAGGCGGCCAGTTCGTCCGCCTCGCGCCCGGCGCCGACCGCGGCGAAGGCCGCTTCCGCCGCCATCATGCCGCTCTTCATCGACGTGTGCGTGCCCTTGATGCGCGGCACGTTGAGGAAGCCCGCCGCGTCGCCGATCAGGGCAGCGCCGGGCGCGACCAGCTTGGGCACCGACTGGAAGCCGCCGTCCGAAATGGCACGCGCGCCATAGGAGACGCGCTTGCCGCCCTTCAGGATCGCCGCGATCTCCGGATGGGTCTTCCAGCGCTGCATCTCCTGGAAGGGCGAGAGATAGGGGTTCTTGTAGCTGAGCCAGGTGACGAAGCCGAGCGCGACCTGCCCGTCCGCCTGGTGATAGAGGAAGCCGCCGCCATTGGCGCCGTCGGTCAGCGGCCAGCCCTGGGTGTGGATCACGCGGCCCGGCACGTGATGGGCGGGATCGATGTCCCAAAGCTCCTTGATGCCGATGCCGTAGATCTGCGGCTGGCTGTCCGCATCGAGCGCGAAGTTGCGGATCAGCTGCTTGGTCAGGTGGCCGCGACAGCCCTCGGCAAAGAACGTGTATTTGGCGTGCAGCTCGAGGCCCGGCTGATAGTCGGGCTTGTGCTCGCCGTCGCGCGCCACGCCCATGTCGCCGGTGGCGACGCCCTTCACGCTGCCATTGTCGTGATAGAGGATCTCGGCCGCGGCAAAGCCCGGGAAGATCTCGACGCCCATTTCCTGCGCCTTGTCGGCCAGCCAGCGGCAGAGATTGCCGAGCGAGCCGGTATAGGTGCCCTTGTTGTGCAGGAACGGCGGCGTGATGAACTCGGGAAAGCCCGACTTGCCCTTCTCGCTGAGCACCCAGTGGTGATTCTCGGTCACCGGCGTGGCCGCCAGCGGGCAGCCATCGTCGCGCCAGCTCGGCAGCAACTCGTCCAGCGCCCTGGGGTCGATCACCGCGCCGGAGAGGATATGGGCGCCCACCTCCGAGCCCTTTTCGAGGATGCACACCGAAAGCTCGCTGCCCGCCTCCCCGGCCAGCTGCTTCAGCCGGATCGCCGCCGAAAGGCCCGCGGGGCCTGCGCCGACGATCACGACGTCATAGGGCATCGACTCCCGTTCGCTCATCATCGCATCCTTCATAATCTTGGCCTGGCACCTGCCGCATCGCTTGTCGTCGCATGCTGGCAACGTCCTGTCCCTTGGTCGATGAAGGCAGATTGACCCGCCCGTCAAGGCATGACTCTTAGGCAGCGTGGGAGGCGAGTACACAGCGGATTGGGGGCGTACCCTGGCGAGCGCGCTCGAATGGTGGCGCGACGCGGGGGTCGAAACCCTTCAGGAAGAGGAGGCTCGCGACTGGCTCGCGCGGCCCGCCCCGGTGCAGCCGGCACAGGCTGCCGTAACGTCGCCCCAGCCCGAAACCCTGCCCGATACGCTTGCCGCCTTCACGGCCTGGCGCACCGGCGAGACCGTTCCCGAAGCCGCCTGGCTGACTCCGCGGATCGGCCCCGGCGGCCCCGCGGATGCCGCGCTGGTGGTGCTCACCGACATGCCCGAAAGCGACGATCAGGACGCGCTCCTGGCAGATGGCGCGGCCGGAAAGCTGTTCTCGCGCATGCTGACTGCCGCGGGAATCGCCCGCGATTCGGTCTATTTCCTGTCGCTCGCCGTCGCCCGTCCGCTGGCCGGGCGCATCCCGCCCGACCAGGAGGGCAGGCTGATCGAGATCGCCAAGCATCACCTGAAGCTGCTCCAGCCCGCCAGGCTGCTGATCCTGGGCCAGGCGGCGAGCCGTGTCGTGGTCGAGGCGAACGACGGCGCATCGGCCAATGGTTTAGTCGATGTTAACCATTTCGGCGGAAAAACACAGGCAGTGGCGAGCCTGCACCCGCGTTTCCTGCTGGAGCGCCCCGCCGCCAAAAGCGAAGCCTGGAAGCACCTGTTGCTGTTGACCCGGGGGAGCCTGTGACCATGCGTATCCTGTTTGCCGCCGCGTTGCTTGCGTCGCCGGCGCTCGCCCATGCCGCCGACCTTCCGGGCGCGGACGGTGCCAACACCGCCGACGACGGCGTCGCTGCCCCCGCCCCGCGCGAAGGCGACGGCATTCCCGATCAGCTCGATTCGGACCAGAAGGCCGGATATCGCAAGGTATTCGCCGCGATCCACGCCCAGCGCTGGCAGGATGCGCAGCTCCAGCTCGATTCGATGAAGCCGGGCCCGCTCCATGCGATCGCGCGCGCCGAGCTCTACACTGCGAAGAACTCGCCCAAGGTCGAACTCGCCCCGCTGCTCCAGCTGATCGGCGATGCACCCGAACTGCCCCAGGCCGACCAGCTCAGCCGCATGGCCAGGACGCGCGGCGCCGCGGCCACCCCCGCCATCCCGGCGGCGGCGCGGCTGATCTGGTATGACGGCGCGCCCGTCCGCCAGCGCGCCCGCTCGATCAAGAGCGACACCGCCGCCACCGAGATCGCGCTCGCCATCCAGCCCTATGTGAAGGCCGATCAGGGCGCCGAGGCCGAAGGCGTGGTCGCCAGGTTCGAGGCAGACCTGACGCCCGAGGCCAGGACGGAGTGGCAGCAGAAGGTCGCCTGGATCTATTACGTCGCCGGAGACGACGGCAATGCCCGCCGCGTCGCCGCCAAGGCACAGGACGGCGCGGGCGACTGGGCGCCCCAGGCCGATTGGGTCGCCGGGCTCGCCGCCTGGCGCGAACAGGACTGCAGCGGCGCCACCGCCGCCTTCGAACGCGTCGCCACCCGCGCCGCCGATACCGAGCTGCGCTCCGCCGGCCTTTATTGGGGCTCGCGCGCCGAAATGGCGTGCGGCCGCCCGGACAGGGTGGCGACGAAGCTGCGCGCCGCCACGCAATATGGCGAGACCTTCTATGGCCTGCTCGCCAAATCGGCGCTCGGCATCGAGGACAAGCCCGGCAAGGGCGAGAAGTTCGTCGCCGAGGACTGGCGCGCGCTGGAGCGCCGCCCGAACGTGCGCGTCGCCGCCGCGCTGGTCGAGATCGACGAGGACGGCCTGGCCGACGAGGTGCTGCGCTACCAGGCCAAGATCGGCAACCCTTCCGAACATCTCGCCCTCACCCGCCTGGCCGGCCGCCTGAGCCTGCCCTCCACCCAGCTCTGGCTCACCCACAATTGCCCGCAGGGCACCCAGCCGCTCACCGCCGCGCGCTATCCGGCGCCGAACTGGACCCCGGCCGGCGGCTGGCGCGTCGACAAGGCGCTGGTGTTCGCCCACACGCTCCAGGAATCGCGCTTCAACTCGGAGATCCGCAGCGCGGCCGGCGCGATGGGCCTGATGCAGGTGAAGACCGGCGCGGCGATCGATATCGGCCGGCGCAACGGCAGGACTTATGCCGCCAGCGACCTGACCAAGCCTTCGGTCAACATGGAGATCGGCCAGTCCTATCTCGAGCAGTTGCGCGACCAGCCCTTTACCGGCGGGCTGCTGCCCAAGGTGATCGCCTCCTACAATGCCGGCCCCACTCCCGTCGCCAACTGGAACGCGATGATCAAGGATGGCGGCGATCCGCTGCTCTACATCGAGAGCATCCCCTATTGGGAGACGCGCGGCTATGTGATGACCGTGCTGCGCAACTATTGGATGTACGAGAACCAGGAAGGCCGGAAATCGAGCAGCCGCGAGGCGCTGGCGCAGGGCATGTGGCCGAAATTCCCCGGCATGCAGGGTCCGGCCGCAGTCAAGCTCAACATGCGCAAGCTCGCCTTTCATCAGGACGGCAATGCCAATCGATGAAGCCATCGCGTTCCGCCCGGTGCGGATCGCGGTGCTCACGGTCTCCGACACGCGGACCATGGCCGACGATCGCTCGGGCGACCGGCTGGTCGAGCGGCTGACTGCCGCCGGGCATGTGCTGGCAGACCGCATGATCGTGACCGACGATGCGGATGCGATCGTCGCCCGGCTCCACGCCTGGATCGACGATCCGCAGGTCGAGGTGATCCTCACCACCGGCGGCACCGGCGTGACCGGCCGCGACGTGACGCCCGAGGCGCTCGCCCGCGTCCAGGACAAGGAGATACCGGGTTTCGGCGAGCTGTTCCGCTGGCTCAGCTACCAGTCGATCGGCACGTCCACGATCCAGTCGCGCGCCACGGCTTGCGTGGCGCGCGGCACCTATGTCTTCGCCCTGCCCGGCTCGACCGGCGCAGTCACCGATGCCTGGGACGGCATCCTGGCAACCCAGCTCGACATCCGCCACAAGCCCTGCAACTTCGTCGAGCTGCTGCCGCGGCTGGGGGAGCGATAGGCACACGCCATTCCCCGACGAAGGCCGGGCTCCAGTCTCGGCACAATTGGATGGGTAGCCGCCGCGGAACCGAAGCGTTGCATCCCGATGCGACCCCGCTCCTCCCGGAAGGGAGGGAACGGAACCCTATTTCTTCCCCCCGGCCGCCTTCTCCTCCTCGTCGAGGAAGGTGAACAGGTCGCCGGTCATCGACGACCACCAGTCGATCGTGTCGGCGAAATTCGCATAGCTCACCTTGCCGATGGTGGTGGCGTCCATCCAGGTGGAAAGGTCGCCGTCCTTGTCGATCACGATGCGCAGGAAACGCTTCTTGGCGTTCCAGCGATTGGCCAGCCCGGCATCATACCAGGGCTTCTTCTTGTACCAGGAGAAGAACTGCATCGACGTGCAGCCCTTGGCGGTGCCGCAATCATAGAATTCGATGGTGAAAGGGGATCCGTTGGCCGCACTGCTGATATAGGGCTCGCCGCTGTCCTCATGCTTCTTCAGCTCGGCCTTGTAGCCTTCGCTCTGGAGCAGCTTCACCACTTCCTCGGGATGCGCGATGTCGACCATCCGCGCCGGATCGCCCTTCTGCGCCGCCGCCGGCATCGCCCACAGGCCGGCCGCCAATGCGACCGCGATCAAAGCCTTGCCCATCACTCCCCCTCTTCCTTCGGTTCCCAGGCGGGAAATCCACGGCCGCCGCCGGGAGGAACTTCCCCAGGGCCCCATCCTATCACGGCGCCGCGGCGCGGCAATCATTCCGGCTCGTTGACGAACACGCCGAGTTCATTCCCCGCCGGATCGCGGAAATGGAAGCGGCGACCGCCCGGAAACGCGAAGATCGGCACGGTGATCTCGCCGCCCGCGCCCGTCACGCTCTCGAATGCCGCCTCGAGGTCCTTCACCTCGACGATCGGCAGCAGCAGCGGGATCGGCTGGTCGCCGGAGCCGTTGATGCCCAGATCGGTGTCGCCGGTGGTGGTCGCTGCGTAATGCGGGGCAAAGTCGGTGAATTGCCAGTCAAACGCCCTGGCGTAGAAATCGCGGGTGCCGGCCACATCCTTCGCGGGCAGTTCGAGATAACTGATTCGTGCCATGTTCGCCTCCAATGTTCTTGATATGTTCTAATCCTGCGCCTAGGCTTTGGCAATGGCGAAGAATCGTCCGGTGCGCGGCGCCACCCTCAACCAGGAAAGCAGCCGCTTCAACCTGCCCGCGCGCGAAGCGGACGGCGACTGGCTGGATGCGCGCGCGGCGCTGGACGACGCCCCGCCGCCGCTGCGGACCACCGTGACGGTGGAGCGGGCACGGACGATCATCACCCGCAACCAATCGCCCGACATTGCCTTCGATCGCTCGATCAACCCCTATCGCGGCTGCGAGCATGGCTGCATCTATTGCTTCGCCCGGCCGACCCATGCCTATCTCGACCTGTCGCCGGGGCTCGATTTCGAGAGCAGGTTGTTCGCCAAGCCCGATGCGCCCGCGCTGCTGCGCGCGGAACTGGGCAAGCGCGGCTATGTCTGCCGGCCGATCGCCTTCGGGACCAACACCGATCCCTATCAGCCGATCGAGGCCGAGTGGCGGATCACGCGCGGCTGCATCGAAGTGCTGGCCGAACAGGATCATCCGCTGACGATCACCACCAAGTCCAACCGGGTAACACGCGACCTCGACCTGCTCGCGCCGATGGCCAGAAAGGGCCTGGCGGCGGTGATGATCTCGGTTACTTCGCTCGACCCGAGGATCGCGATGACGGTGGAGCCCCGCGCCCCGCATCCCGAGAAGCGGCTGGCCGCGATGCGGCAGCTGGCCGATGCGGGGGTGCCGGTGTTCGTCTCGCTGGCGCCGGTGATCCCACAGGTGACCGATCACGAGATCGAGCGCATCCTGGAGCGCGCCGCCGAAGCCGGCGCGCGCACCGCCTTCTTCCTGCCGGTCCGGCTGCCGCACGAAGTCGCGCCGCTGTTCCGCGCCTGGCTCGATGCGCATTTCCCCGATCGCGCCGGCAAGGTGATGGCGACGATCCAGTCGATCCGCGGCGGCAGGGACAACGACCCCGATTTCCACACGCGCTTCCGGGGCCAGGGGCCCTGGGCGGAACTGCTGCGGACGCGGTTCCGGATGGCGGCGAAACGCCATGGGCTGGACCGGGAAGTGCTGCGGCTGCGGACGGACCTGTTCCGGCCGCCCAGGGGGGCGCAGGGAGAGCTGTTCTAGCGCCTTCCTAGCGGCACATCGTCTCCAGCGGCAGCAGCGCCGGCGCCTGCGGTTCCTTCAGCCCCCTGGCCGCCACCGCGCCGTTCAGTCCCTGGGGCTGTGGTACGAGCGCCGGGTTCACCTCGGATGCATAATGGGGGTCGCGCTCCGCTTCGTCGATCGAGACGAACCGATAGCCCTTTTCGCGATAGAGGGCGATCAGTTGCGGCATCATGCGTGCGTCGAACGCGCCCAGGTGCAGGAGCAGCACATAGGGGATGTCGCGGCCGTAGAGCGCCTGGCTCATCGCGCGGGCGCGATCGGCCTGGACCGCGGCGGTGCCCAGCCAGGCGTGCTCCATCTTCAGGATCGCATCGCCGTCACCCCTGGCCACGCAGCGCGCATAGGCGTCGTTATAGGCCCAGTCGGAGAAATCCATCGTCACCGTGGCGACCTTGTAGCCCCGCTCCGCCAGCAGCTTGCGGATGCGTGCGCGGCGTGCGGGGTCGGTCGCGGCCTCGGAGAGGAAGGGATAGCGGAACCAGCGCCAGTCGGCAGCGCCCATCCTGGCCGCGAGGATCGGTTCGTTCTTCTCCAGCTCCGCCAGGAATTGCGCATCGCTCAGCTGGTCGAGATTGGCATGGCTCCAGCCATGGTTGCCCAGCGTCAGTCCCGCCGCGCGCCATTTGCCGAGCACCGGCGCCGAGGCCGGTTCGCGCTCGAGCTGCACGCCGTTGACGAAGCCCATCGCCGGCGCCCCGCCGGCCTTCAGCGCGGCGATGACCTGCTCGGCGATGCCGGCCCGGCTCTGTCCTTCGGGCAGGGACGCGTGGGCGGGGAGATCGTCGAAGGTGAAGGCGATCATCGGCGCGGGCCCCGCCGGCGCGGCGGCCACCCTGCCCGCATCCTTCACCTTGTCGGAGAACAGCGACAGCGGCACCGCATCGGCCATCGCGCGATAGCCGTCCATCGAGGGATGGAGCCCATCATTGTCATATTCCCTGCGCAGCCGGGTCGGCGCGGCGGGATCGCGGAGCGCGGCGTCGAGGTCGATCACGCCGTCGAAATTGCCGGGTGCGCGAATCCAGGCGTTCACCGCGGCGCGATCGGCCTCGTTCTGCGCATCCGGATGGTAATAGGCCGAGCCGCCATAGGGCAGGATCGTCGCGCCGATCGCCTTGATCCCGCGCGCGCGGGCGCGGGCGACCATCTGGCGATAGGCACCGATCATCCCCTCCACGAGCGCAGCGTGCGCATCGGGCGTGGCCGGGGCGTCGCGGGTGAGCGTGCCGAGATCGTTGACGCCCTCCAGGATCACGAGATGGGTGACCCCCGGATAGCTCAGCACCTCGCGGTCGAACCGGGCGAGCGCATTGGGGCCGAGCCCGTCGTTGAGCAGCCGGTTGCCGCCGATGCCGGCGTTGAGCACCGCCATGTCGGCAAGCGCCGGCGTGGCGCGCAGGCGCAGCTGGAGCGCGTCGGTCCAGCGCTGGTTGCTGTTGGCAGGCACGCCATAGCCATCGGTGATCGAATCGCCGAGGATCACCACCGCCGACGCCTTGGCCGACACCGTCTCGATCGCGCCGATCTGCACCCAGCGATCGACCTTGCCGGCGCCCGGCAGGTCCGGATCGCGCACATGGTCGCCATGGAGATAATAGCTGGTCGCGCGCGAGCCCGGATGGCCGGTCTGCTGTGCCGGGGCATCGGGCAGATAGAGCGTGATCGCCAGGTCCGCGCCCGCCTGCACCGGCAGCGCGACCGGATCGGACCAGTAATCCGCACCCGCCGGAATGGTGACGCTCCTCGCCCCGCCGAAGCGCAGCGCCACCAGGCTCGCGGCATCGATCCGCGGCGAGGCGGGGTCGGCCGCCCGCGCAATCGTCGCCGCGCCGAGGCGCAGCGGCTGGGTGCCATAGGCGTTGGTGAAGCGCACGCGCAGCCGGGTGCCGGCGATCTGGATGCGCACCACCTGGCGCAGCGTGGCGTCCTTCAGATCCTCCGTCGGCAGCGCATTGTTGCCCGGGATCATCTGCGACGTGGCCCAGGCCGTCACCCAGCGCTCGCCCGGCGCCGCCGCGGCGCCCAGCAACAGGACCAGCGCCGCCAGGCGCACGATCAGGCCCATATCCCCTCTCCCTCTTGCGTCCATGCGCCATGTCGATGCGCCATCATGTCCATGCGCCATGTCGATGCACTATGATAGCGCTACCATATCGGAGCCGCGCCGCTGCGCAATGGCCTAGTGCAGCCTGCCGGCGAGGAAAATGGTGGCCACCGCGCGAAGGCAGGTGGCCCCTAAGTTAGGACCGGGCAGCGGAAAGAGGGATCCAAACGCCGCCCGGTGGTCTGAGACCTGCGCGCACCATAGCCGTCCACGATACAGACACAATATGGAAACATACAGTAGTCGAACAGAAACATGTGGCCGATTGCACCTGCCAGGCAGCGGGCCTAGGCCAAGTGCCAGATCATAAGGACCCTTCATGCGCGCGCTTGCCTTCGCTTTCGCCCTCACGCTTCCCGCCGTCGCAAATGCCCAGGACGTCCAGCCTACCGGCAAGCTGCCGGACACGGTGACTCCCCTCGCCTATCGGCTCGACCTGACGATCGTTCCCGAAAAGCCGCGCTTCAGCGGCCACGCCGAGATCGACGTGCAGCTCAACCGGGCTGCCCAGACGGTATGGATGCACGGCCGCAACCTCAACGTCACCAAGGCGGTGGCGGTGGTCGCGGGCAAGGAGATCCCGCTCGGCTTCACCCAGAAGAGCCCCCATGGCCTCGCCCAGATCGACTTCGGCAAGACGGTGCAGCCGGGGAAGCTGACGCTGAAGTTCGACTATGACGCGGCCTTCGGCACTGGCGCTTCGGGGCCCTATCGCGTCGAGGTGGCCGGCAGCTGGTACAGCTGGACCCAGTTCGAGTCGATCGATGCGCGCGCGGCCTTTCCGGGCTTCGACGAGCCGGGCTTCAAGACTCCCTTCACCGTGTCGCTGACCACCAAGCCGGGCTTCGTCGCGCTGAGCAACGCACCGGAAACGGGCAAGCCGGCCAAGGTCGGCGAACTGGTCAGGCACCGCTTCATCGCCACCAAGCCGCTGCCGACCTATCTGGTCGCCTTCGTCGTCGGCCCCTTCTCGACCCTCGGCGCCAAGGTGGCGCCCACGCCCGAGCGCAAGACGCCGCTGCCGCTGCGCATCGTCGGCACCCAGCCCTACAAGGGCCGGATGCAGTTCGCGCTCGACAATTCGGGCCCGATCGTCGCGCTGCTCGAGAAATATTTCGGTCAGGCCTTCCCCTTCCCCAAGCTCGACCAGATCGGCTCGCCGGTGATGCCGGGCGCGATGGAGAATGCAGGGGCCGACATCTATGGCGACGGCATCCTGTTCGTCGACGAGGACGATGCCACGTCGAGCAAGCAGACCTTCGGCATGGTCGTGGCGCACGAGCTTTCGCACCAATGGTTCGGCGATCTGGTCACGCCGGCCTGGTGGGATGATATCTGGCTGAACGAAAGCTTCGCCAACTGGATGGGCTATCGCATCGGCAACGAATGGCGCCCGGACCTCGACATCGGCGTCGACGCCATCTCTGAGGGTTTCGAGGCGATGGACCTCGACGCCCTGGTCGCCGGCCGCCCGATCCACCAGAAGATCAGCAACGATGCGGATATCGACGCGGCGTTCGATCAGATCACCTATGGCAAGGGCGGCCAGGTCGTCGGCATGATCGCCGGCTATATGGGCGACGAGAAGTTCCGCGACGGCGTGCGCCTGCACATGTCGCGCCACAAATATGGCAACGCGACCACCGACCAGTTCTTCGCTTCGCTGGCCGACGCCGCGCACGATCCGCGCGTGCTCGAATCGCTGCGGAGCTTCGTCGACCAGCAGGGCGTGCCGGTGGTGACCTTCCACCGCGCCAATGGCGTGCTCACCGCCAGCCAGCAGCGCTTCGCCTATTTCGGCACCAATGCGCCCGCCGAACAGTGGATCATCCCGCTCTGCATCCGCCAGGGCGATGCCAGGAACTGTACGCTGCTGGACAAGCCTAGCGCACCGGTCGTCGCCAACGGCACGGGCACGCTCGTCCCCAATGCGGGCGGCTGGGGCTATTATCGCTTCGACCTCGATCCCGCCGACTGGGATTCGCTGATTGCCGCTGCCCCCACCCTGCCGACCGGCGAGGCGCTGGCGGTGGACGACAGCCTGTGGGCGAGCTTCTATGCCGGCAAGGCGAACACCGCGCAGCTCGTCGCGCTCGCCCGCGCGATGGCCCGCCATCCCAAGACCAAGATGCAGCTCGACAACGGCACCCGGCTCGCCGGCCTGCGCGATCGCGGGCTGATCGGCGCCGCGGCGCTGCCCGCCTATCGCAAGCTGTTCGTCGACATCTACGGCCCGATGCTGGCGAAGATCGGCTTCGATCCGAAGCCCGGCGCGCATGCGAACGACAACGCCGACACCGTCGAGCTGCGCGAGCAGCTGGTCGGCTTCGTGGCGGACAATGGTCATGACCCCGTGTTGCGCGCCAGGCTGGCCGCCGCCGCCGACGCGCGGCTCGCCGGCGACGCCCATGCGCTCGACGATGCCTTCCTGCCGCTGGCGCTGGCCATTACCGTCCAGGATCGCGGCGTGCCCTTCGCCAGGACGCTCGCCGAAATGGCACTGGCGGGCAAGGCACCGGACCTGCGCGAGGCAGCGTTTCGCGCCATCGCCTCTTCGGGCAATGCCGATGTCGCGAAATGGTATTTCACCGAGTTCAACGATCCCCGCTACAAACCGCGCCAGCGGCTGTTCGGGGCATCGCTATTCCTGAAGGACGCCGACACCCGCGACGCGGCGCTCGAATATATGCTCGCCCATTTCGACGAATTCTCGAAGCTGACCGGCGGCGGCGGCATCTTCTCGGGCCGTTCGGCGGAGATGTTCAAGGCGCAATGCTCGCTCGCGGCGGCCGACACGGTCGACGCCAAGCTGCGGGCCGAAGGCGGCAGCAGGCTTGGACTGGATCGCGCAGTGGAGGGTATCCGCAACTGCGCCCGCTTCAAGGATGCCAAGGCCGGAGAAGTCACGGCAGCGTTCGCCGGAATGTGAGAAGACAGGCCCCTTCCCCTTTCCGGGGGGAGGGGCGGCATTCTCAGGCCGCGGCCAGCTTGAAATCCTTATATTGTTCCCGGATCGCGGTCTTGAGCAGCTTGCCCGTGGCGGTGTGCGGCAGGCTCTCGACGAAGAGCACCTCGTCGGGCAGCCACCATTTGGCGACGTGCTGCGCGAGATGCGCCTGCACCGCTTCCGCCGTCACTCCGCTGCCCGGCTTGCGGACCACGAGCAGGATCGGCCGCTCCTCCCATTTGGGGTGATGCACGCCGATCGCCGCCGCTTCGGCCACGCCCGCGCAGCCGACCGCGGCATTTTCCAGATCGACCGAACTGATCCACTCGCCGCCCGACTTGATCACGTCCTTGGCGCGATCGGTGATCTGCATCGTGCCGTCCGGATAGAGGACCGACACGTCGCCCGTGTCGAACCAGTTGTCGGCATCGACTGCGGACTCGTCCGCCTTGAAATAGCGTTCGACGATCCACGGCCCGCGCACCTGCAGCCGGCCCGAGCTCTTGCCGTCGCGCGGCTGCACCCGGCCCTCGTCGTCCACCACGCGCAGTTCGACACCATAGGGAACCTTGCCCTGCTTGCAGACCTGATCGACCTGCTGCTCGAAGCTGAGTTCGTCCCAGTTCCACGAGGGCGCGCCCATCGTGCCGATCGGGCTCGTCTCGGTCATGCCCCAGGCATGGTTCACGCGGATACCCATCTTCATCAGCCGCTCGATCATCGCGCGCGGCGCGGCCGACCCGCCGATGGTGACGATCCTGAGGAACGCCGGCTCCTCGCCGGTGGCGTCCATGTGCTGGAACATCGCGAACCAGACGGTGGGCACGCCGGCGGTGTGCGTCACCTTCTCGCGGTTCATCAGTTCGCACAGGACCAGCGGATCGTTGACCGCCGAGAAGACGAACTTGATCCCCGCCGCGGCGCCCGCCCAGGGCAGGCCCCAGCCGACCGCATGGAACATCGGCACGATCGGCATCGCCACCGCCCGGGCCGAAAGGTCGAACACGTCGGGCTGCATTTCGGCAAGGGCGTGGATCACGCTCGATCGGTGGGTATAGGTCACGCCCTTGGGATTGCCGGTGGTGCCGCTGGTGTAGCAGATCATGCAGGGCTCGCGCTCGCTGCCCGTCACCCAGCTGTAATTGCCGTCCTCGGCGGCCAGCAGCGCCTCGAACCCGTCCGGCCCGTCGCTGTCGAAGCAATAATAATGCTCGATCGTCTTCCAGTGCGGCTTCAATCGCTCGACCAGCGGCGCGAAGGCGCGATCGTAGAACAGCACCTTGTCCTCGGCATGGTTGCCGATGAAGACCAGCTGATCCTCGAACAGGCGCGGATTGATCGTGTGGACCAACCCGCCCATGCCGGCGGCGCCGTACCAGGTGACGAGGTGGCGGCCATGGTTCATCGCCAGCGTGGCGACCCGGTCGCCCTTCCGCACGCCGAGCCGCTCCAGCGCCTGGGCCAGCTTGCGGGCATCGCGGGCGATGCCGGCCCAGGTGGTGCGCGTCTCGCTGCCATCCGCCCAGCGGGTGACGATCTCGCGCCCCCAATGCTCGCGCGCGGCGTGATCGAGCAGCGTCGTGACGCGCAGCTCGAAATCCTGCATTCCTCCAAGCATCCGGCTCTCCATACCGATTTTTCGAGAGCGTAACCCGCGAAGCGCGCGGGTGTCGAGAGCGGGGAATGTAAGGAAGGATGTCGGACACCGCATGCGCATTCCCCTCCCTGGAAGGGAGGGGAGCAGGGCGGACTAAGCCGCCTCGGCCAGCTTCGCGGCCGCGCTCTTGAGCGTCGCCCAGCGAACGCCCGGCACATTCTCGATCTTCTGGGCAAGCTCGCCGTCCAGCCGGAAGTCGCGGCCCAGCACCAGTTCGGCCTCGCCGCCGGGAATGCCCACGCGCACCAGCACCTCGCCGCGTCCGCCGCGCTGGTCGCCGATGATGCCGGCGAGCACCGGCACGGCGCGGACATCGTCGATCGCGACGTCGAGCACCAGCCGCGCCGTGTTGGCCAGCCCCTCGAAGGGCTGGACGCGCTTGATCGAGACGCGCGGCGTATCCTCGCCCGGGCGCTTGTCGAGCTCGACGGTCAGCACCGCGCAACCGCCGGCGCGGGCGCAATCCTCCAGGTCCTTGGCGGCGCTGTCTTCGAAGCAGGTCGCCAGCGTCTGCGCCGATTTGTCCGAGATCGTCGCCATCAGATAGCGGTTGCCGCGTGCGGAGGTACGCGGCCGGCAATCCTCGACCAGCGCCGCGATCGTCGCGCCGACACGCGCGCCGGCGGGGATGTCCAATTCGCCCAGGGTCGCGATCTCGCGCGCGCCAAAGCTCTTGGCGAGATGCTGGAAACGGTCGAGCGGGTGCGCGGAGAAATAATAGCCGAAGGCGTCGCGCTCGGCCCCGATCCGATCGGCCAGCGACCAGTGCGCGCTCTGCGGCAGCTGGATCGCGCCGCCGCTCGGCTCGGATTCGCCGAACAGGCCGCCCTGCCCGCTGGTCTTGTTCGACCAGGTGCGCTGCGCGACTGCCAGGATCGTCTCCGCCGCGGCGAACACCCCGGCGCGATTGTCGTCGAGCGCATCGAATGCCCCCGCCCCCGCCAGCGTCTCGACCTGGCGCTTGTTGAGCAGCCGGGGGTCGACGCGCTTGGCGAAATCGTCGAGCGACTTGAACGCGCCGCGCTCCTCGCGCTCCTCGACCAGCAGCTCCATCGCGCGCTCGCCCACGCCCTTCAGCGCGCCCAGCGCATAGCGCACCGCGAGGCCGTCCTCGGTCTTCTCGACGAAGAAGTCCGCCTGGCTGCAATTGATCTCCGGCCCCAGGCAGGCGACGCCCAGCCGCTTCATGTCGTCGGCGAAGATCGCCAGCTTGTCGGTCTGGTGGATGTCGTACGCCATCGAGGCGGCGAAGAATTCGTGCGGATGGTGCGCCTTGAGCCAGGCCGTCTGATAGGCGAGCAGCGCATAGGCAGCGGCGTGCGACTTGTTGAAGCCATAGCCGGCGAACTTGTCGATCAGGTCGAACAGCTCGTTGGCCTTGGCCGGCTTGATCCCGTTATGCTCGGCACAGCCCTTCACGAAGGTCTCGCGCTGGGCATCCATCTCCGCCTTGATCTTCTTGCCCATCGCGCGGCGGAGCATGTCCGCGCCGCCCAGGCTGTAGCCAGCCAGGATCTGGGCGGCCTGCATCACCTGCTCCTGATAGACGAAGATCCCATAGGTCTCGTTCAGGATCGGCTCGAGCAGGTCGTGCGGATAGACGATCTCCTCGCGCCCGCCCTTGCGGTGGCCGAAGCTCGGGATGTTGTCCATCGGGCCGGGACGATAGAGCGAGACGAGCGCGATGATGTCGCCGAAATTCGTCGGGCGCACCGCCGTCAGCGTGCGCCGCATGCCCTCCGATTCCAGCTGGAACACGCCCACCGTGTCGCCGCGCTGGAGCAGGTCATATACTTCGGTGTCGTCCCAGGCGAGCGCGTCCAGATCGACGTCGATGCCGCGGTCGGAGAGCAGCTCGACTGCCTTTTTCAGCACCGACAGCGTCTTGAGGCCGAGAAAGTCGAACTTCACCAGACCCGCGCCTTCGACATATTTCATGTCGAACTGGGTGACCGGCATGTCCGAGCGGGGGTCGCGATAGAGCGGCACGAGCTGCGACAGCGGCCGGTCGCCGATCACCACGCCGGCGGCGTGCGTCGACGAGTGGCTCGGCAGCCCCTCGAGCCGCATCGAGAGGTCGACCAGATATTTGATGTCCTTGTGCGCGTTATACTCGGCAAGGAACTCGCCGACGCCGTTCAGCGTGCGCTCCAGCGTCCAGGGATCGGTCGGGTGGTTCGGGATCTGCTTGGCCAGGCGGTCGATCTGGCCATAGCTCATCTGCAGCACGCGGCCGACGTTCTTGACCACCGCGCGCGCCTTCATCGTACCGAAGGTGATGATCTGCGCGACGTGATCGGCGCCGTATTTCTGCTGCACGTAGCGGATCACCTCGCCACGCCGGGTTTCGCAGAAGTCGATGTCGAAGTCGGGCATCGAGACGCGTTCCGGGTTGAGGAAGCGCTCGAAGAGCAGGCCGAGCTTCAGCGGATCGAGATCGGTGATGGTCAGCGCCCAGGCGACCGCCGAGCCCGCGCCCGAGCCGCGACCCGGCCCCACGGGGATGTCGTGCGCCTTCGCCCATTGGATGAAGTCGGCGACGATCAGGAAATAGCCCGGGAAGCCCATCTGGATGATGACGTCGAGCTCGAACTGCAGCCGCTTGTCATAGACTTCGCGCTCGGCCGGATCGGTGATGCCGGCCCTTTCCAGCCGCTTCGCCAGCCCCTGCCACGAACGCTCGCGCAGCATCGCCGCCTCGCCTTCGCGGTCGCCGGCCAGGCTGGGCAGGATCGGCTTGCGCTTCGGCGCGGCATAGGCGCAGCGCTGGGCGACGACGAGCGTGTTGGCGACGGCCTCGGGCAGGTCCGCGAACAGGCTCTTCATCTCGTTCGCGGGCTTCATCCACGCATCGGGCGAGGAGCGCGGGCGATCGTCGGAAGCCACATAGGAGCTGTTGGCGATGCACAGCATCGCGTCATGCGCTTCATGGAAGGTCGGTTCGGCGAAGCAGCTCGGGTTGGTCGCGACCAGCGGCAGGTTCCGGTCATAGGCGAGGTCGAGCAGCTTGGGCTCGGCCCGGCCCTCCACTTCGTCGAGCCGGCGGACGATCTCGACATAGAGCCGCTCGGGGAACAGCGCCTCGAGCCGGCGCGCATAGGAATCCGCCGCAATGTACTGCTGCTCGGCATAGAGCCGCGCCAGCGCCCCCTCGCGACCGGCAGTGAGGCAGAGCAGCCCCTCGGTCCGCCCTTCCAGCGCGTCGAAGGGTATGTGCGCATCCTCCTCGACCGGGCGATCGAGATGCGCCATCGAGACGAGGTCGCACAGGTTCAGATAGCCGGCCTCGTCCTGCGCATAGAGCGCGAGCCAGTCGATCGGCGCCGCGACACCGTCCGGCATGTCGGGCCGCTTGACCGCCAGCAAACTGCCGATGATCGGCTGGATACCCGACTTGATGCAGGCATCGCCGAAGCTCATCGAGGCGTAGAGGCCGTTGCGATCCGCCACCGCGACCGCCGGAAAACCCAGTTCCTTCGCACGCTTGGCGATCGCCTTCGGCTCGATCGCGCCCTCCAGCATGGTGAAGGACGAGAAGACCCGAAGCGGAACGAAGCCGGAATGCATGGCCCAAGTGTAGGGAGCCGCTCTCGGCAGCGCCACCCGTGGAGAGCGTTGTCCACAATTTTCAAGTCCTTGGGCTCAGGATTCTTCCCTACGCGCGGACTCGGACGGGTGCTCTCCTGAATGGCGGCTTCATTACCGATCGTTCACATCATGGTTAACGGCAATAAACATTTCGCCGACGAAACGGAACGGTTCATCGGCGGATCAGAATTAGGCGCTATTATGGCAAACATAAGGCAAGCAAGGAAACCATATGTGGTTTCAGTGACTTACCAGAACAGAATCACCCCTTTCTGACGAGTCGATGCCCATGAATGCCCTTTACCATGGTAGCGAGCTCTGCGAGGTCGATGCGGACGGCAGCGTCGCCGTCCCGGCCTTTCTCGCAGCCGCGCTGCCTCCCGAAGCCAGCCCCGAGATCATCGTCGCCAAGCACCAGGCGGACAGCTGCCTGGTCGGCTATGACCGCGCGCACCTTGCCACGCTCGCCGAGCGTGCCGAGCGCCGTCGCCTGGCCGAGGAGGAACAAGGCGCGGAAGCCCGCGACCATTATCGCCGGATGCGCGACATCTTCGGCCTTTCCGAACGGATGCGACGCGACGCCAAGGGGCTGCGCATCCCGGCTGCGATGCGCCATCTGGGCCGCATCGGCGACCTCGCCCTGTTCGTCGGCGCCGGCGACAGTTTCGAGATATGGAACCCGGCGCTCGCCCTCGAAAGCGGCGACGAGCATTTCCGCGCCCTGGCCGAATTTCGCCTGCGGATGCGCGGCAGCAGATCCAAGGGAGTGCAGTGAGATGCGTATCCGTTGCAGCGTGATGGGCCATGCCGCCGGCACCATCCATCATCACAACCAGGGGCTCGACTTCGCGGTCTGCCACCATTGCGGCCGCGACCTGGTCCGCCCCGAAGGCGGCGAGTGGAGCGAAGTGCCGGTAGGATTCCAGGTCGTGTGGCGCGAATTCGGCCGGGCGAGCGACGCCGCCTCGGTCGCCGACCGAATGGCGCGGATGGCGCCGCCACCGCGCCGCCGCGACCCGCGGAACGCCCGGCCCGCGCCGCGCCGCGATCCGCGCGGCCGCCCGTTCAGCGCCGACTTCGGCATGCTCGGCGCGCTCGCGAACCTCGGCAAGCTGGTGACCAGCGAGGTGGAAGACGACAGCACCGGCATCGAGGCCGATGGCCAATATGTGATCCGCCTGCCGCACACCGGCACGACGAAGCACTGAGCCAAGCGATGCCTTAGGGGACTGGGCCGGCACAGCCCCATCCCCCAAGTGCCGGCGACGGGGCGCCCTCCTCCCGCTCCGCCGCCGGCCAGCTTCTCAAGCGATGCTCGTTCGCAGCACCCCGTGCTCCGCTTCCCGCCGCGGCAGGTCCGCCACCCCGTCCGTAGCGCCGATCGCCTTGGGCAGGCCCAGCATGCTCAGCAGATAGCCGACGATCGCGCTCCCGCCATAGCCGACCAGCGGCGTCGGATAATTGCCCAGCGCCGCCGCCAGCACGATCGCCAGCCACAGCGCCCCGAACACTGCGTAGCCCGGATCGCGACCCCACCTGGCACGCGCCGGCACCAGCAACAGCAGCGATCCCGCCACCACCATCAGCCCGGCGAGCGGGTGGACGGCGAAGGCAGTGAACAGGATCTGGTCGACAAAGGGCATGGCCGGCTGCACGTCTGGCTGGAGCAGCGTGGCGACCGAGCCGGCACTGGCAGCCAGCAGTGCCAGCCAAACCTTCCGCTCAGGGCGGACCAGTGCCAGCGCGGCGAGTCCGGCGGCGAGCGCGCCCGCCATCGCCCGGTCGGGCTGCAGCGCCAGCGCGCCCGCCGCAGCGATTACGCCCAGCATCGAAAGCCGGTCCCGCACGGCGGCGAAGCCGATCGCCAGCACCGGCACCAGGACGAGGCTCGGCTGGATGCTGAGCCCGTAGATCGAGATCCAGCGCGTCGCACCCTCGTTCGAGACGCCGAGCAGGCTGGCCGCGAGCAAGAACAGCCCGAGCGCAAGCAGGACCGGTCCCGCCGCGAGCAGCCGCGTGCGCGGCAGGTGCGTGACGATCCCGACAGCAAGGAAGCCGATCAGCAGCGCCGCGAGGTTACGCAGCGGATAGCCGAACGGCGCGCCGCCGATCGCCATGTACGCGATCCCCAATCCGGTCGCGCCGATCGCGCAAAACCCCACCCACCCTCTTCCATGCCACATCGCCCCGTCTCCTCCATGAACCCGCATCGCCTCGCCGATCGCGCCCCGCAGACAACCGAACGCGAAGCGGAGGGCTTCCGCCGGCGCCGCAATCTCTCCGGTCTCGCGTCGCATCGCCTCGCCCCAATGACCAAGCCGCGCGGGCAGCAGCGCCGCGGCAAGGTCGACGAGCGCCATCGCCAGCAGGCGGATCATGCCGGCTTCCCCGCCAGCGCCGGTGCCACGCCGCGCAGCAGCTCGCGCGCAAGGGCCCGGCCATCCGCGCTGAGCCGGTAAGCGTGCCGCGCCGGCCGCCCTGGCTCGCTCGGCGGCTGCCACTGCGCTTCGAGATGCCCCTGCCCCTCCAGCCGGATCAGCAGCGGATAGAGCGTGCCCGATTTTATTCCGGCCGCCCGGCCCAGCGCATAGCCGTGCGACCAATTCTCCCCCGCCTCCAGCAGGATGGCGAGAAGGTTGCGAGCTGCCGGCGAAAGTGAGCGGTTCCGAACCATGGGACAATAAATCTACCTAGGTAGACTTAGAGTCAACCCCCTCGCCTCGGGCGCGACTTATCCACGGGTTTCCGCTCCTCACGCGGGCGCGCGCGGGCGCGGGGTTGGCAGGATGCATCGGCATCGTTAGAGCCGTACGACACACTCAAGAACCCGAAAGCGTGATCCTTTGACCGACGAGACCATCCTCGCCGACGACCCCTCCGACATTACGCCGATCTCGATCGTCGACGAGATGAAGACGAGCTACCTCGATTACGCGATGAGCGTGATCGTGGCGCGCGCGCTCCCGGACGTTCGCGACGGTCTGAAGCCGGTCCACCGCCGCATCCTCTACGCCGCGCAGGAAGGCGGCTATGTCGCCGGCCGCGCCTATCGCAAGTCGGCCCGTCTGGTCGGCGACGTGATGGGTAAATACCACCCGCACGGCGACAGCTCGATCTACGACGCGATGGCGCGCATGGCCCAGGATTGGGCGATGCGGGTGCCGCTGATCGACGGCCAGGGCAATTTCGGCTCGATGGACCCCGATCCGCCCGCCGCGATGCGCTATACCGAAGCGCGCCTCGCCAAGGTCGCCTCGGCGCTGCTCGACGATATCGAGAAGGACACGGTCGACTTCGTCCCGAACTATGACGGTTCGGAGAGCGAGCCCGCGGTCCTCCCCGCCCGCTTCCCCAACCTGCTGGTCAACGGCGCCGGCGGCATCGCGGTCGGCATGGCGACCAACATCCCGCCGCACAATCTGGGCGAAGTGGTCGATGCCTGCCTCGAGCACATCAAGAGCATGCTCGGCCAGCGCGAGTTGCTCACGCTCGAGGAGCTGATGGAGATCGTACCCGGCCCGGACTTCCCGACCGGCGCGCTGATCCTCGGCCGCTCGGGCTGCCGCAATGCCTATCAGACGGGCCGCGGCTCGATCATCGTGCGCTCGCGCCACGAGTTCGAGCAGCGCGGCGACCGCCGTTCGATCGTGCTCACCGAAATCCCCTACCAGCAGGGCAAGAACGCGCTGGTCGAGAAGATCGCCGAAGCCGCCAAGGACAAGCGCATCGAAGGCGTCAGCGACATCCGCGACGAATCGTCGCGCGAGGGCGTTCGCATCGTCATCGACCTGAAGCGCGACGCTACGCCCGAGGTCGTGCTCAATCAGGTCTGGCGGAATACGCCCGCCCAGTCGAGCTTCCCGGCCAACATGCTGGCGATCCGCGGCGGCCGCCCGGAACTGCTCAACCTGCAGGACATCATCCAGGCCTTCGTCAAGTTCCGCGAGGAGGTCATCACCCGCCGCTCGAAGTTCGAGCTGGCCAAGGCCCGCGAGCGCGCCCACATCTTGCTCGGCCTGGTGATCGCGGTCACCAATCTCGACGAAGTCGTCCGCATCATCCGCGGTTCGTCGAGCCCGGCCGATGCCCGCGACAAGCTGCTCGCGCGCGAATGGCCGATCGCGGAGATCGCCCAGTACATCAAGCTGGTCGAGGCGGTGGAAACCGAGATCACCGGCGACGTCTATCGCCTGAGCGACGCCCAGGTCCGGGCGATCCTCGACCTGCGCCTCCATCGCCTCACCGCGCTCGGCCGCGACGAGATCGGCGACGAGCTGAAGGAACTGGCCGATTCGATCGCCGAGCTGCTCGAGATCCTGGGCAACCGCGCCAAGCTCTACGAAGTGATGGTGGAGGAGCTGACCACGGTCCGCGCCCTCTACGCCACGCCGCGCCGCACCGAGATCGCTCCGGCCGCCGACGGCATCGAGGACGAGGATCTGATCGAGCGCGAGGACATGGTCGTCACCGTGACCGTGCAGGGTTACATCAAGCGCACCAGCCTCGACACGTTCCGCGCCCAGAATCGCGGCGGCAAGGGCCGCGCCGGCATGGCCACCAAGGACGAGGATGCCGTTACCGAGCTGTTCGTCACCTCGACGCACACGCCGGTGCTGTTCTTCTCGACCCTGGGCAAGGTCTATCGCATGAAGGTCTGGAAGCTGCCCGAGGGCGGCCCGGCCACGCGCGGGCGGCCGATGATCAACATCCTGCCGCTGGCGGCGGGCGAGACGATCTCCACCGTGCTGCCGCTGCCCGAGGACGAGAGCGAGTGGGGCAAGCTCCATGTGATGTTCGCCACCGCCAAGGGCTCGGCGCGCCGCAATTCGATGGACGCGTTCAACAACGTGCCCTCGAACGGCAAGATCGCGATGAAGTTCGAAGGCGAGGACGCCGATGACCGGCTGATCGGCGTGGCGCTGCTCGACGAGGGCGACGACGTGCTGCTCGCCACCCGCCAGGGCAAGGCCATCCGCTTCGCTGCCGACGACGTTCGCGAGTTCCAGAGCCGCAACTCCACCGGCGTGCGCGGCATGAAGCTGGCGACGGGCGACGAAGTCATCTCGCTGTCGATCCTCCACCGCGTCGGCACCACCAGCGAGGAGCGCGAGGCCTATCTCCGCTTCGCGCCGTGGAAGGCCGAGAAGGAAGGCGAGCCCGACCTGGCAGCCGATCGCTTCGAGGAACTCAAGAACCGCGAGCAGTTCATCCTCACCGTCTGCGCCAATGGCTATGGCAAGCTGAGCTCGGCCTATGAGTATCGGCGCACCGGCCGCGGCGGCCAGGGCATTACCAATATCGACAATATCGGCCGCAACGGCCCGGTGGTGGCAAGCTTCCCGGCAAGCAAGGGGCATCAGCTGATGCTGGTCACCGACCAGGCCAAGATGATCCGCATGTCGCTGGGCGACCTGCGCGTGATCGGCCGCGGCTCGGCCGGCGTGCGCCTGTTCAACGTCGCGGACAACGAGCATGTCGTCTCCGCCGCGCGGATCGAGGAAAGCGAAGGCGATGCCGAGGCGGAGCTGGGCGATGGCCCCATCGCCGGCGACCCGACCCCCGACGGCACCACCGGCGAGGATCTCGCACAAGGGCCCGAGGACGGGCAGTAGGACCGTATTGGCATGACTGCGCCCCGGCGAAGGCCGGGGTCCGGTTGCAATGTCGCTCGAGAGGTTGACGCGCCTCACTCGCTGCGTCGAGACCGGGTCCCGGCCCTTGCCGGGGCGCAGCAAGGCTCAGGAAACGCCATGGCCGACAATATCGCCTACAAGATCCTTACCGCGGATCAGATGCACGTCCTGGAGCATGAAGGCGTGTTCGAGGGCGCGCCCATCGACCTGGCGGACGGCTATATCCACCTCTCCACCGCTGCGCAGGTGGAGGAGACGCTGGGCAAGCATTTCTCCGGCCAGGCCGGCCTGTGGCTTGCCGCCGTCGATCTGGAGGCCATGGGCGATGCGGTGCGCTGGGAGCCCTCGCGTGGCGGCCAGCTGTTCCCGCACCTCTATGCCCCGCTGCCGCTGGTCGCGGTGACGGCGTACGGCGAAGTGCATTACGAGCCGGACGGCGCGCTGCGCCTGCCGGTCGCGGGGTGAGGCCACCGATCGCGAAATAAAATTGCCCCTGCCCCCGGAAGGCGCTTGACGGGCATGCAGCTGCCCCGTAATTGCCCGCTTCCGCAGCGCTAACGGCCCCTTCGTCTAGCGGTCAGGACGTCGCCCTCTCACGGCGAAAACACGAGTTCGATTCTCGTAGGGGTCACCAGCGGCTGAAATATGCCGCGCCTGCCATCCTGCACGCCCCGGGTTCCCGTTCAGAACCGCTGCTGCATGCTCTGCGGCCCCTGTGCGATCCGATAGTCGACCGGCCCGGCCATGGTCAGCGTCTGCTGCCAGACCTGCCCGGCATAGAGCCGCTTCGCAGGCAGCGTCACGCACACTGCCGGACGCGCGGGATCGCACTGCTTTCCTTCATAGATCTCGACATTGCTGTTGCCGGCATTGCGGAGGGTCAGCACGTTGCCGTTACGCTCCCCGACCACTTTCACCGTCGGCTGCGCGGGACGATAGATGACGAGCACGTCATAGCCTATCAGCAGCTTCAGCGCGGTGACCGGCGCACTGACGGGCCCCGCGACCGGCTTGACGGCGACGCGGTAGATCCGGTCCGTCGCCCCGCGCGGCACGATCGCCGCGATGCGGATGAGCTTGTGCTCGCCTGGCTGGAGGATCAGCCGTTGCGGGGTGACGAGCAACCCGCCTGCGCCAGGATCGGTGATCGGCGTCCTGGTTTCGCCCGGGTGGCCGGGAGACACGATCTCGGCGGGCTCGACCGTCACATAGGAGACTTCGGTCCCGTCGTTCCATATGTCGATGTCCTGCGCGATCGCACCCGAGGGCAGGATATCGACCACGGCCTGGCTGAGCACGATCCCCGCCCTGGCAGGCAGGGCGAGGAGCCCGATGGACGCTGCGGCCGCAAGGATGCGCGTGCTGGTGAGAAAACGCGTCAGGGTCTGCATTGGACGTCTCCGATTGCGGAATATTCGTTCTGCGATGGTTTCGCGCTGAGCTTCGCCCGGCATGTCCGGCCGTCGGTTGCGTGCACGACGATTTGCGCATCGCCCGGCGCCTGCAACTGGAAATAGCCCCGCATGTCGCTTGCGGCGATGGCTCCGTCCGTGACGATATCGGCATTGGCGACCGGGCTGCCATCGGGCCAGGTCAGCCGCCCGAACATCGCCAGCACCGCGTTCGCCTTCCAGTCCAGCACCGCGACGGTGCCCGGATAGACGTCGACCGATCGGGTCTGCGCGTCGAAACTGACCAGTTCGCTGCCGGCCGGACGGATCCTGACCTTGTACCGCCGATAGGGCGTGACCGCCAGGTTCAGATGCTCGCCGGCGGCGAGTTCGCCGCGGGGCGCGTCATCGACCAGCACCACGAAGCGCGCGTTGCGGGCAGTGCCGCGCACCCGCACGCTGATCACGCTGTCATTCTGGTCGCGCGCGCCGATGTGGAAGATCCCTCCGCCCGCGGCGAGCGAAGTCTGTGCGGTCAGGGCATATTGGCTGGCGCTGCCCGTGCCCCCGATCCGATGGACCACGCTCGCCGAGGCGAAGCCCGTGGCATTGCGCTCGCTGGCGGAAGCCTGGAGCACTGTGCCGTCGCCGCTATGCTGGACGGTGCCCGCTGCATCGAATTCGCCGCCCAGAACGCCGCTGCGATGGATCGAGGCCGACACTTCCTCGACATCGTCGAGCCGCCGCTGCCGCTCGCCGAGGCCGGTTTGGAAACCAGTTTGCACACTGAATGAGGATCTTGGACGAAACACCTGAAACTGAAGGCCAAATGCCACGGATTTTCCATGGTTCGTCGCGGCATATGTGCCGTTGAAGGTCAGCTGGAACTGCCGCCGCCGCAATACCGTCCATCGCACCGATGGGCCGATTGCATAGGATGTGGGGCGTCCTTCGTCATGCCGCAGATAGGCGCTGACGCCGATCTGCCCGCCGCCGACATAGTAGGAGATATTTCCGATCGCTTGGGCAAAGCTGGCGCTAGCTCCCTGAAAACCTTGGATAACAGGGTTAGGCGACGAGAAATTGTCATAGACATAGTCGGCGAGCGGGATCAACGGCGCCCGATCGCGGCTGTGAACATAGCGCAGGTCGAAATTATAGCCGAACGCGCCGCCCGTCGTCGAACCGGCCTGCCCGACAATGCCATAGTCGCCCGCGCTCGAGCCCAGTACCGCGAGGCGAGTCTGGAAATTGGGCGCGAGATAGGTCACGCCGACTTCGCTCAGCGCCTTGCGATCGGTCAGCATCACGGTCGCGTCCCAGGCAATGGTGGGGCCGGCGCGCCCCGCCAGTCCCGCCGTCAGCAGGGGCACGTGCGAGACCGACAGCCACTTGTCCTTGCGATCCACGGCCAGCAGGCCCGCATTGGCGAAGAAGGCAAGATGCCCGACCGGGGCGATGGCAGTGCTCTTGGTGAAGAAGCGCCGCTCGGTGCGCGTCGCCCCGCTCGCCTCCTGAACGCGGAGCTCGACCGGATAGGAGCCGTCCGGAAGTGCGGCAGTGTCGAGCGTCTGGTTGCCGGCCTCGAAGCTCTGGGAACTCACCAGGCGGCCCTCGACATAGATATCCACGCGCGATCGCTGGCCGAGGAAGACGACGAGCGGGCTGCCGAACAGCTGCATCCGATCGGCACGCGTGTCGAACTGGGAAGCGATGCCGACGCCGAGAATGCGCCTGCGCCCGACCAGATCGGCGCCGGGCGCGTAGAACAGCCCCCCGCTGTACCGCGTGCCGGGGCTGTCGCGCTGAACCGCGAGCGTATCGACGTCGAGGCCCCGCCCCGACGAAACCGAAGCCTCTGAAATCAGGCGGGTATTTCCAGCGCCGATGATCGCGCGGTTATAGATGTTGTAATTGACCGCCTGCCCGTCGCCGCCTGCAATGGCGCCGCCCACAACGTCGACGAACGAGAGGCCCTTGCTATAGGGCTGGAGGAAGCGATCGACGGTCGCCGCACGGATCGCCAGCAGATTCGGGTTCAGATAGAGGTCGATGCGGAAACGCCGCGGATCGAAAACGATCGCGGCCGCTTCGGGGTGCGGAGTCTCGCAAGGGCTGGACGTGTCCGCGCACAGGAACCGGGCGTTCGCATCCAGCGCGCCGGTCAGGGCATGCGTGACGGCCCCGGCATCGGCGACATTCGGTATCGCCGCGACGACGCTTGCGGGGCGGGCGAAGCGAACCTCTCCGGGCTTCGCCTCGATGTCGAACTGCCCGATCCGGACGCCGCCGAAGAAGACATCGGCGACGAGCCTCTGCGCCTGGGCGAGGTCGGCGAAGTCGCTCGGCATCGCGGCCGTCACCATCACGGGCCTGGCCGGGCCTGCCGGCGAGGGCCCGCGCCCCTCGACGCCGCCGGCCTGCCGGTTGCCCTGCGCCGCCGCCGAGGGAATGGCACCGATGCCCGCCGCGGCCAGCAGCGAGAGCAGCGCAACGCCGATCGCGCGGCGCATCCGCATCAGTTCGCCGCGAGCATGATCGTGAGCGTGCCGCTATAATTCCCGGCGGTGGCCGTGGTCAGCGCGGCACCGCGCAGGATGATGATGAGGCTCGAATTGGTGACCTGAAGAAGCGGGCAGCTCAACAGCACCGTCTGCCCGGTCAGTGCCGCGCCCGATACGAGATTGGTGCCCGAGCTCTGCCCGGCGGAGGTGTTCCACTGGACTTCATAGGGAAGCACGCTCGCCCCGTTGGAGAGCGTGAACGCGCCGCCGGCGCCGGAACCGGTCGCCGTCAGCGAATAGCGGCCGCCCAGCAGCCCGCTATAGGCGCACACCGACTGGCTCCGGACCTGATCGACGCCGACATTCGTGATCGCGCCGAACGACACGTCGCTCAGCTGGGTTATCTGCACGTTCTGGGCGAAGGCCGGCACCGGCATCGCCGCCAGGAGGAGCGTTGCGAGCACCCCCGCCGCCGTGGATCGGGAATGGGAGCGACCCTGCATGGCCGAACCCTTCCTGATCGCCCGGGGGCTATTGCGGCGTTACCAGCAGGGTCAGCGTGCCCGTATAGCTGACTCCCGCCTCCATCCCCTGCAGGTTCGGCGCGGAGATCGAGACGATGAGGCTCGAAGTCGTCGCTGCGCCGGTGCTGCAGGTCGGGTTGGCGGCGGTCGTGGTCAGCCCCCCGAGCGCGGTTCCCGCGGTCAACGCGCTGCCGCTGGTCTGCCCGGTGCTCGCTGCCCATTGCACCGAATAGGGCACGGTCAGCGAGCCGTTGGCGAGCGTGAACGCCCCGCTGGTGCCGCTGCCGGTCGCGGTGATGCTGTATCCCTTGGTTGCCGTGTTGCTCCACACGCAGTCGCTCTGCGCGCTGGTCGCGGCGGTGGCCGGATCGACGGCCGAGAAGGATATGTCCGTCAGGCCGGTGATCTGCGCGCGGTTCGCGACGCTTGCGGTGATGCTGACCGAACCCGTCGAAGTGGCGCCCAGCGTACCCTGCGTGGAGGAAAATGCCGGCGGAGCAGCCACCAGCGCGCTTGCCACGACGCACAGACGGGCAGTCCGGCGGGCGGGAACGAAAATCTTGCCAGTATCGATCGCCATTTACCTTACCTCGCTATTGAGGTTCCACGAGAATTTCTCTCGGCAAGCGGCAGATTATTACAAGGCGGATTAAACTATCGTCGATTCGCGACCTCGGCAAAATCCGTATTATCAGGATAGTTAGCGCCCGGACGATCGTCGCGCCGAATGGGGGTCCTTCCGTCGACGCTGCTCGCCTTGGCGCTCGCGAACGCGCGAATTTCCACGCGAGCGCGGGTCATGGCGAATAGCGTAATTTACGTCCTGCGCACCGCCCGGCCGGCACGTTCACTTTCTCCGGGCGCCCCATGTGTCGGCAAATGGCATGCACGCCCCGTGCCGCGAGAAAAATTGCGACATAATCGCCGACGGAATAGTTCCGATCCGGAGGAAATTGCCGGAAAATCAACATCCGAACAGCTTCCGAACCTTCCCAATTTTGATACATATTTGCACCTAGACCCGCAGTTGCATTGCGCGTCTAATATCCCCGGAACAACCTGACAGCACGAAAGGTGCGCTGGTGACAGGCTTCAAGCTGACCTCGCCCCGCTGGCGCGCCATCGGCATCGTCCTTGTCCTTCTCCTGGTCATTTTCGCTGCCTGGCGATGGAACGCCTCCCGCGAAGGCGGCTCGGGCGGGCGGCACCGCGGCGCGGGCCAGCCGATCACGGTCGGCGTCGCGCATGTCGGGCGGATCGACATGCCGATCCGGCTGGCGGCGATCGGCACCGTCCAGCCGCTGACCACCGCCACGGTGCGCACCCAGATCGCCGGCACGCTGTTCAGCCTGCACTTCACCGAAGGGCAGATGGTGACGAAGGGGCAGCTGATCGCCCAGATCGACCCCCGCCCCTACAAGCTCGCCCTGGCCCAGGCGCGCGCCAACCTTGCCCGCGACCTCGCCCAGCGCGACATGGCGGCGACCGATCTGAAGCGCTACCAGGGGCTGCTTGCCCAGGATTCGATCGCACGCCAGCAGGTCGAGACCCAGGCGGCGACGCTCAAGCAGCTCGACGGCACGATCGGCGCCGACCGCGCGGCGATCGGCACGGCCGCGCTCAACCTGGCCTATACCTCGATCCGCGCGCCGGTGAGCGGACGGATCGGCCTGCGCCAGGTCGATATCGGCAATTACGTGACGCCCTCGGACACCACCGGGCTCGCAGTGATCACCCAGATCGACCCGATCGACGTGACCTTCTCCCTGCCGCAGAACCAGATCGCGACGCTGCAGGCGCGGCTGGCCAGCGGCGGCGACATGCCCGTCAGCGCCACCGATTCCACGGGGGCCACCACGCTCGCCCAGGGCCGCTTCCTGACGCTCGACAACCAGATCGACCCGACCAGCGGCACGGTGAAGGCGAAGGCGCGCTTCGGCAATGGCGGCGGCGCGCTCTTCCCCAGCCAGTTCGTCAATGTCTCGGCCGAGATCGGCACCGTGCACCAGGGGCTCGCCGTGCCCGTCAACTCGGTGCGGCACGGCGCGAATGGCGATTTCGTCTTCGTGATCCAGCCCGATCGCACCGTGAAGCTCACCCTGGTGAAGCTGGGACCGAGCGACGGCACCAGCATCATCGTGGCGAGCGGGCTCCCCCAAGGCGCGGCGGTGGTAACCGACGGCGCCGATACCCTGGATGACGGCGCCCGCGTCTCGCTGCCGGGCAAGCAGGGTGCTGGCGGCGGCAGCGGGGGCACCGGCCAGCCCGGTGGCGGGCACAGGCACCGGCACGGCGCGGACCAGTGAGCGCGGACGAACAGCCCGGCCCAGTCGAGCGGGCGGGCCCCTGGCACGTCTTCATCCTGCGGCCGGTGGCGACCACGCTGCTGGCGGTGGCGGTGCTGCTCGCCGGGCTGGTCGCCTATCGGGTGCTGCCGCTGTCGGCGCTGCCCGAAGTCGATTACCCGACGATCGAGGTGCGCACCCTCTATCCCGGCGCCAGCCCGGACGTGATGGCGCTCACCGTCACCAGCCCGCTCGAGCGCCAGTTCGGCCAGATGGCGGGGCTGGCGCGGATGTCGTCGCAATCCTCCGCCGGCGCCTCGGTCATCACGCTCCAGTTCAAGCTCGACCTGTCGCTCGACGTGGCGGAGCAGGAAGTGCAGGCGGCGATCAACGCGGCGGGCACACTGCTCCCGTCGGACCTGCCCGCCCCGCCCATCTACGCCAAGGTCAATCCCGCCGACGCGCCGATCGTGACGCTCGGCCTCACCTCGCGCACCCGCACCCTGGCCCAGATCGAGGACCTGGCCGACCAGCGCCTTGCCGCCAAGATCGCCCAGATGAGCGGGGTCGGCCTGGTCACGCTCTCGGGCGGCCAGCGGCCCGCGGTGCGCATCCAGGCCAATGTCCAGGCGCTGGCATCGTACGGGCTCTCGAGCGAGACGCTGCGCACGGCAATCGCCGCCGCCAACGCCAACGCCGCCAAGGGCAGCTTCGACGGCCCCACGCGCTCCTGGTCGATCGACGGCAACGACCAGCTCGGCACCGCACAGGAATATCGCGACCTGATCGTCTCCTGGCGGAACAATGCGCCGGTCAAGCTGAGCGACGTCGCCAACGTGGTCGATTCCACCGAGAATGTGCGCCTCGCCGCCTGGATGAACCGCACGCCGGCAGTGATCGTCGACGTCCAGCGCCAGCCGGGCGCCAACGTGATCGCCACGGTGGACGCGATCAAGGCGACCTTGCCCGGGCTCGAGGCGCAGCTTCCGCCCGACGTCCATGTGACGCTGCTCACCGATCGCACCGCCGGCATCCGCGCCTCGGTGGCGGACGTGCAGATGGAGCTGGCCTTCGCGGTCGTGCTGGTGACGCTGGCGATGTTCCTGTTCCTGGGCAGCCCGCGCGCCACCTTCGTCGCCAGCCTCGCCGTGCCGCTATCGCTCGTCGGCGCCTTTGCCGCGATGTATCAGCTCGGCTATTCGATCAACAATCTCACGCTGATGGCGATGACGATCGCCGCGGGCTTCGTCGTCGACGACGCGATCGTCGTCATCGAGAATATCCAGCGCCATATCGAGGAAGGCGACACGCCGCTCCAGGCCGCGCTCAAGGGATCGGGCGAGATCGGCTTCACCATCGTTTCGCTCACCGTCAGCCTGATCGCCGCGCTGGTGCCGCTGCTGTTCATGGGGGACGTGGTCGGCCGGCTCTTCCGCGAATTCGCGGTGACATTGTCGGTGACGATCGTGATCTCGGCCGGCGTCGCGCTCACCCTGGTGCCGATGCTCTCGGGCCGCTGGCTGCGGCGCGAATCGGAAGAGCGGCTGATCGCGCCGGTCCGCTGGTCGCTCGCGACGTTCGACCGGGTGGCGCACGGCTATGCCCGCGGCCTCGCCTGGGTGCTCGAGCGCCAGCGGCTGGTGCTGCTGCTCTTCGCCGGCACGCTGGCGCTCACTGCCCTGCTCGCCTTCGCCATTCCGAAGGGGCTGTTCCCCGAACAGGATACCGGCCAGCTCCAGGCCGTGGTGATCGGGCCGCAGGAAGCATCGTTCGCACGGATGCAGGCGATCCAGACCCAGGTGGCCGACGCGGTGCTGCGCGATCCGGACGTGGACAGCCTGAGCGGCAATGTCGGCGTGGATGGCGTCAATCCGTCGCTCAACCAGGGGCGGATGCTGATCAACCTCAAGCCTCAGTCCGAGCGCGGCAGCCAAGCCGCGCTGCTCGAGCGGCTGGCGGAGCGCGCCCGCGGCATTCCCGGCGTGCAGGTCTATTTCCGTCCGGTCCAGGACCTCACCATCGATTCGGAGGGCGGGCCGACGCGCTACCGCTTCGCGCTCCAGGGTGCGAACCAGGCGCAAGTGAACCAATGGGCGCAACGGCTGACCGCCGCGCTGCGCCGCGAGCCGGCGCTCGCCAACGTCACGTCCGACGTGCTCGACCAGGGCCGCGCGGTGACGGTCATCATCGACCGCGAGAGCGCCGGGCGGCTGGGGATCAGCGCCTCGACGATCGACAGCGCACTCTACGACGCGTTCGGCCAGCGGATCGTCTCGACGATCTTCACCGCCGCCAGCCAGTATCGCGTGATCCTGGAGAGCCAGCCGGGCATGCTCACCTCGCCGGATGCGCTGAACAGCCTCTATGTCCCCACATCGAGCGGCAGCTCGGTCCCGCTCGGCACCGTGGCGCGCTTCGACAAGGGCACCGCGCCGCTGCTCATCACCCGTGTCGGCCAGTTCCCGGCCGCGACGATCGGCTTCGATCCGGCGCCGGGCGTCTCGCTGGGCGCCGCGGTGGACGCCGTCGCGCGGGTGGAGGCCAGGATCGGCGTGCCCACGTCGCTCGATACCCATTTCCAGGGCGCTGCGGAGGCGTTCCGCAGCTCGCTCGGCAACGAGTTCTGGCTGATCCTGGCGGCGGTGGTGATCGTCTATATCGTGCTGGGCGTGCTCTATGAGAGCTTCATCCACCCGCTGACCATCCTCTCCACCCTGCCCGCCGCCGCAGTCGGCGCGCTGCTCGCGCTGATCCTGTCGGGCGAAGGGCTGGGCGTGATCGGGATCATCGGCATCGTGCTGCTGATCGGCATCGTCAAGAAGAACGCGATCATGATGATCGACTTCGCGATCCGGGCCCAGCGCGAGGAAGGGATGGAGGCCGATGCCGCGATCCGCCAGGCGGCCCGGCTGCGCTTCCGCCCGATCCTGATGACCACCTTCGCTGCGCTGTTCGCCGCGCTGCCGATGATCTTCGGATCCGGCATGGGCTCCGAGCTGCGCCAGCCGCTCGGCCTCGCCATCGCCGGCGGCCTGATCGTCAGCCAGCTGCTCACCCTGTTCACCACGCCGGTGATCTTCCTGGCATTCGAGCGACTGGGAGCCCGTTTCGGGCGGCGCCCGCCGCCTGCGGAGGCTCCGGCGGCGGCATGAACCTCTCCGCCCCCTTCATCCGCCGGCCGGTCGGCACGCTGCTGCTGACGCTGGGGCTGATGCTGGCCGGCGTGGCGGCGACGCTCTCGATCCCGGTATCTCCCCTGCCGCAGATCGACCTGCCGACGATCAGCGTCACCGCCACGCTGAGCGGCGCCAGCCCGTCGAACATGGCCTCCAGCGTCGCCGCTCCGCTGGAGAAGCGGCTGGGCACGATCGCGGGAGTGACGCAGATGACGTCCGCCTCCTCCACCGGATCGACGCGGATCACGCTGCAGTTCGACCTGGGCCGCGACATCGACGGCGCCGCGCGCGACGTGCAGGCGGCGATCAACGCGGCGCGTGCCGACCTGCCCTCGACGCTGCGCACCAACCCCACCTATCGCAAGGTCAATCCCGCCGACGCGCCGATCATGATCCTGGCGCTCACTTCGGACCGGCGCAGCCCGGCCGAGATCTTCGACACGGTCTCGGCGATCGTGCAGCAGCGGCTGCTCCAGGTGGAGGGCGTGGGCGATGTCGAGCTGGGCGGCGCGGCGCTCCCTTCGGTGCGGGTCGACGTCAATCCGCTCGCGGTGGCGCGCTACGGCATCCCGCTGGAGGATGTGCGCGCCGCCCTGTCGGCCAGCGCCGCCAACCGCCCGCGCGGCCTGATCGAGGGAGCCGGGCTGGCCTGGCAGATCTATGCCGACACCCCAGGCGTGCGCGCCGAGGATTTCCGCGACCTGCCCGTCGCCAGCCGCAACGGAACGCTGGTGCGGCTCGAGGACATCGCCAATGTCCATGACGGGCCCGAGGATGTGCGCACCATGGGCCTGTTCAACGGCCAGCGCGCGGTGATGGTGGTGATCACCCGCCAGCCGGGCGCCAACATCGTCGCGACGGTGAACGCCGTGAAGGCGGCCCTCCCCCGGCTCCAGGCGTCGATCCCCGCCGATGTGAAGCTGCACCTGGCCAGCGATCGTACCACCACGATCCGCGCCTCGCTGCGCGAAGTGGAGATCACCTTGCTGATCGCCACGCTGCTGGTGGTGGGAGTGGTGAGCCTGTTCCTGCGCTCGCTGCGCGCCACGCTGGTGCCCGCCATGGCGGTGCTCACTTCACTGCTCGGCACGGTGGCGGTGATCTACATGCTGGGCTTCTCGCTCAACAACCTCTCGCTGATGGCGCTCACCGTGGCGACCGGCTTCGTCGTCGACGACGCCATCGTCGTCGTGGAGAACATTGCCCGCCATATCGAGCGCGGGATGAAGCCGGTGCAGGCGGCGCTCACCGGCGCCCGCGAAGTCGGCTTCACCGTGCTCTCGATCTCGGCGAGCCTGATCGCGGTGTTCATCCCGCTGCTGTTCATGGGCGGGGTGGTCGGGCGGCTGTTCCGCGAGTTCGCGGTGACCATGTCGGTGGCGGTCGCGATCAGCCTGGTGATCTCGCTCACCGCCACCCCGATGCTCGCCGCGCTGCTGCTGCGCGGCGAGGAGCGCACGCCGCGCTTCGCGCAATGGTTCGAGCGCGGCTTCGAGCATGTGCGCACGCGCTACTCCCACGGGCTGGACCGCGCCCTGGCGCATCGCGGCATCACGCTGGCGCTGCTTGCCGCGACGGTGGCGCTCAACGTGGCGCTGATCGTCCAGGCGCCCAAGGGCCTGTTCCCCGAACAGGATACCGGCTCGCTGATGGGCGGCGTGCATGTCGACCAGAGCATGTCCTTTTCCGCGGTACAGTCCCGTCTCGTCCAGATCGTGGGCATGGTGAAACGCGATCCGGCGGTGGCCGATGTCGTGGCCTTTACCGGCGGATCGCGCACGGGCGGCGCGTTCCTGTTCATCATGCTGAAGCAGGGCAAGCGCGATCCGGCCCGCACCGTGATCAACCGGCTGCGCCCCCAGCTCGGCCGCATCACCGGCGTGACGGCCTTCCTCAATCCCGTGCAGGACCTGCAGACCGGCGGGCGCAGCGCGAACAGCAGCTATCAGTACACGCTGCAGGCCAACGACCCCGTCACGCTGCGCGCGGCGGGCACCAAGCTCGTCGACCTGATGAAACGCGAGCCCCAGACCTTCACCGATGTCGATATCGACCAGCAGGACGGCGGGTCGGAGACCTATCTCACGGTCGACCGCGTCGCCGCGGCGCGGCTGGGGATCACCAACCAGGCGATCGACAACGCCCTGTACGACGCCTTTGGCCAGCGCCAGGCAGTGACGCTCTATTCGGGGCTCAACCAATATCATGTCGTGCTGGGCGTCGCGCCCGAGTTCAGCACCTCGCCCGAGGCGCTGAACGGCACCTATGTGCCTGCCGGAGGCAGCAGCGCGGCGGCGACCGGCTCCGCACCGGTATCCACCACCGGCGCCGGCCGCGACGCCTCGACCGGCAACGCAGTGAACACCACCCCCGCAACCATCGTGCCGATCTCCACCATTGCGCGCTGGCAGAACAATTCGACGCCGGCGGTGGTGAACCATCAGGGCGGCGAGCCTTCGGCCACGGTGTCGTTCAACCTGCCCAACGGCGTCACGCTCGGCCAGGCGGCGGAGCGACTCATCGCCATCCAGCGCAGCGCCGGGCTGCCCGCCACCGTGCATGGCGGCTTCGCGGGCAATGCCCAGCTGCTCCAGCAGTCCATGGGATCGATGCCGCTACTGATCCTCGCCGCGCTCGTCGCCATCTATCTGGTGCTCGGCATCCTCTACGAGAGCGCGATCCACCCGATCACCATCCTCTCGACCATTCCCTCGGCAGGCGTCGGCGCCGTCGTGGCGCTGATGCTGGCGGGGATGCAGCTCGACGTGATCGGGCTTATCGCGATCATCCTGCTGATCGGCATCGTCAAGAAGAACGCGATCCTGATCATCGACTTCGCGCTGGACGCCGAGCGCGGCCGCGGCCTCGCCCCTGTCGACGCGATCCGCGAGGCGGCGCTGCAGCGCTTCCGTCCGATCGTGATGACCACGCTCGCGGCGGCGCTCGGCGCGCTGCCGCTGGCGATCGGCTTCGGCGAAGGGGCCGAGCTGCGCCAGCCGCTGGGCGTCGCGATCGTCGGCGGGCTGGTCGCCGCGCAATTCCTCACCCTGTTCACCACGCCGGTGGTGTTCCTCGCCCTCGACCGGTTCCGCCGCCGCAGCCCGCACGAACGCCTGCTCGCGCGCCATGGCCCGGACGAACCCGGACTGGAGCCCGCATGACTCGAACCCGCCCCCTGCTCGCCATGCCCGCGCTCGCCGCGGCGCTGCTCTCCGGGTGCAACCTGGCGCCCCCCTATGCGCGGCCGGGCATCGCCACCGTTCCCGCCAGCTTCAAGGAAGCGCCGGGCTGGCGCCCCGCCACCCCTTCGGATGCCATGGCCAAGGGCGAATGGTGGACGATGTTCGGCGATCCCGTGCTCGACGATCTCGAGCGGCGGGTGATCGTCTCCAACCAGAATCTCGCGGCGGCCAAGGCCACCTATGACGCGGCCCGGGCGCTGGTGCGCGAGCAGCGCGCCGCCGCGCTCCCCACAGTCAGCCTGCAAACTAATGCGAACGATAGCGGGGGCCTGGCGGCGAACAGCAGCATCAAGCCCGCGGGCTCGATCCAGCTCGGCCTCCAGGCCAGCTGGGAGCCGGACCTCTGGGGCAAGATCGGCAATACCGTGTCGCAGGCGCGGGCACAGGCGCAGGCGAGCGCAGCCGATCTCGCCAATGCCACGCTCTCGGCCCAGGCCGAACTGGCGCTCGACTATGTCCAGCTGCGCGGCATCGAGGCGCAGAAGGCCGCGCTCGACGCCACGGTGGTGGACTATGAGCGCGCGCTGACCATCACGACCAACCTCTACAATGCCGGCGTATCGGCGCGCGCGGACGTGCTGCAGGCGGAGACCGCCCTGCGCAACGCACGCGGCGATGCCGCCGACCTGGTGCGCCAGCGCGCGCTGCTCGAACATGCGATCGCGGTGCTGGTGGGGGAAAATCCATCGAGCTTCTCGATCGCGCCGGCCGCGACCTGGAACCGCGCGGTGCCCGAAGTTCCCGCCATCCTACCCGCCGAACTGCTCGAACGCCGGCCCGACATCGCCTCGGCCGAGCGCGGCGTGGCGGCGGCCAATGCCAATATCGGCGTCCAGCGCGCCGCCTTCTTCCCGACGATCGGGCTCACCGGCCAGATCGGGCAGCAATCCTCGGCGCTGGGCGCGTTGTTCGGGGTGGCGAGCAGTGCCTGGTCGCTGGGGCTCACCGGCGCGCTGACGCTGCTCGATTTCGGCGCGCGTACGGCCAAGGTGGATCAGGCGCGCGCGCAATATGCCCAGACGGTGGCGAGCTATCGCCAGGCCGTGCTCACTGCCTTTCAGCAGGTGGAGGACCAGCTCGCCGCCGTGCGCGTACTCGATACCGTCGCGACCGAGCGTGCGGCCGCCGCCACCGCCGCCAATGCGGCCGAGCGTATCGCGCGCAACCAATATGGCGCGGGCACCGTCGCCTATTCGAGCGTGATCGTCGCGCAGAACACCGCGCTGGCGGCACGCAACACGGATATCCTCGCCGTCGTCAACCGGCAGGTCGCCGCCGTCTCGCTGGTCCAGGCGATCGGCGGCGGCTGGCATGCGCCCGACCCGGGCGTGCCGCTGCCGCGATGACCGCACCCTCGCCGGCGAGGCAAGGGTGCGGGCCATGCCCTATCGGCGCTTGATTACCCGCTGCTCGACCACCTGATCGAGAGTCCAGCGGATCGAGGACGCATCCGCCGGCGGATTGGCGATCTTCTCCTCGATGATCCGGATGCGATACTCGATCCCCGGCTGCGGTTCGAAGCCGACGATGCCGCCATAATGGAGCTGCCAGGGATCGCTTTCCTTGGTGCGCACCTGGAGGCAGGTCATCGGCGCAACGCCCATGCACGGCTTGGTCTCGGCCGAGACGTAGAGGAACTTGCGCGGCGCGTTGGCGGCCGGCTTGTGCGCGGCGCGATAGGTCAGCGTGGCGCCCCTCGCGGTCCGCAGGACGAGGCGGTCGCCGTCGATCCGATAGGAGCGGACGGCCCCGAGGATGGCGACATAGGCGCGCTCGGTCGCCATCCCGGGCTCGGGACATGCCATCAGGGTGCTTGCGAATCCGCCCTTGCCGTCGCCGAACCGGATCGTCCGGCCCTTCACCCGATAGGCACCGCCGGCGCGATTGCATCCCGTGTCCGCGGAGAAGCTGTGGCGGCCGGCGTCGAAGTCCAGCCGGAGCGGCCTGCCCTCCGGAAGCTTCCGCCCGCTCCATGCCACCAGATCCCAATGATGGGCGGCCAGGGCGGCCGTGCCGGCCCGTTGCGGCGCGGGTGCGGCCACCGCGGCGGTTGCGCCCGCCGAAGCCAGGGCAAGGAGGCCAATCGCGGCCCGACCGGCCCGATGCGAGAAAATCATTTCAAACTCCCGTTGATACTGGCGGCGCCTGTGGACGCCGCGGAATGAACGAGACGTGTCCCCGCCGTTGCCGGCCAGAAAGGCAGGCTGCGCCGGCCGGGAAGTGACGGCGCGATCCTATGCCAGGTCAGCGCGATTGACGAGAGCCGCCGGCTTCCCAATGATCCGGGCAGTTCCGGCACATCGATGACGATGGCCACAGGATGGACGCGGAGAGAATGACGACAGGCGTGACGACGGACGAGACACCGGTCTTTCCCGACAGCTTCAACATGGCCGACTATTTCGTGTTCGCGAACATAGCCGCCGGGCGCGGATCGAAGACCGCCCTGCTGTTCGAGGGCCAGGCGATCACTTATGACGAAGTGGCCGCCAGGGTGACGCAGGTCGCCGAGCGGCTCCTCGCATCGGGCCTGCTGCCGGAGCAGCGCGTGCTGTTGTGCATGCGCGACTGCCCCGAATTCGTCTATGCCTGGTTCGGCGCGCTCAAGGCGGGCGCGGTCGTCACCCAGATCAACCCCATGCTGCCGGCCGCCGACTATTCCTATTATCTCGGCTATGTGAAGCCGCAATTCGCCTTCATCGACGAGACGAGCCTGGAGGCATTCCAGGCAGCGCGCGCGCAGGCCCGCCACTGCCGGGATCCGAACGCGGTGATCCTGGTCGGCGAGGCGCCCGGCCTTCCCGGCTTCGACGCCTGGATCGCCGCCTCCACCCCCGCCGCGCCGCCGCCCTGGCCGACGCGCAAGGACGATCCGGCGGTATGGCTCTTCACCAGCGGCACCACCGGGCAGAGCAAGGGTGCCGTCCATTGCCATTTCCACTTCGCCTACAACACCGAAGTCTATGCCAGGCGCTTCATCGGCATGACGGAGAACGACATCACCCTGTCGGGCCCGCGGCTCTATTTCGGCTATGCCACCGGCACCAACCTGATGTTCCCCTTCGCAGTAGGCGCCACCGCGATCCTGTTCCGCGAGCAGCCGACGCCGGACAATCTCTTCGCGCTGATCGAGCGCCATCGCCCGACGGTGCTCACCAACGTGCCCACGCTCATCAACAAGATGCTGGAGGCGGAGGCGCGCGCGCCGGACCTGTCGAGCATCCGGATGATGTGGAGCGCCGGCGAGGCGTTGCCGCGCGAGCTCCACGAGCGCTGGAACGCCCGTTTCGGCGTACCGATCATCGACGGGATCGGCAGCGCCGAGAGCTTCCACATCTATATCAGCAACCGCCCCGGCGACATCCGCCCCGGCAGCCTCGGCAAGCTGGTGCCCGGCTATGCGGCCGATCTGCTCGACGATGCCGGCATGCCGATCGCCGGCGGCGAGATCGGAGTGCTGCGCATCCGCGGGGATTCCGCAGCGCTCTACTATCATGGCGACTATGCCAAGTCGAAGCGCCACCTGGGCGGCGGCGCGATCGTCAGCGGCGATCTCTTCCGGCGCGATCCCGAGGGCTATTGGTATTATGAGGGCCGTGGCGACGACATGATCAAGAGCGGCGGCATCTATGTCAGCCCGCTCGAAGTGGAGGGATGCCTGAGCGAGCACCCCGCCGTGCTCGAATGCTGTGTGTTCGGCCGTGCCGATGCCAATGGCCTGGAGAAACCGGTGGTAGTCATCGTGCCGCGGGAAGATGCGCCGGCGAGCGAGGCGCTGCAGGCGGATCTGCTGGGCTTTGCGCGGGCGCGCCTTGCCCATTACAAGGTGCCGCACCGCGTCTTCTTCTCGCCCGATCCCCTTCCCCGGAACGACCGCGACAAGATGGACCGCAAGAAGCTGCGGGAGATCTGGCGATGATGCTCGGCGACCAGCCCTGGACGCGCGTGCGGGCGGCACTGGCGAGCGGCGTGCCGGTGGTGGCGATCCTGCCGCTCGGCGCCGTGGAGGCACATGGGCCGCATCTGCCGCTGTGCACCGACGTGATCATCTCCGAAGGCATGGCGCAGCGCGCGGCCGCGCTGCTCGAAGGCCAGGGCATGCACGGCTTCGTGCTGCCCGCCCTCGCTTATGCCCCCGCCCATTATGCCGCCGAATTCCCCGGCACCATCTCGATCGGCGAAGCCACCGCGCGGGCGGCGATCCTGGATATTGCCGCCAGCCTCAAGGCACAGGGTTTCGCTTGCCTGGCGCTGGCGAACAGCCATTTCGATCCGGCCAATGTCGCGATGCTGCGGGGATTGGCCGCGGAAGTCGTGGCGCTGGGACTTCCTCTGGCCTATCCCGATTTCACCCGGCGCGCCCTGGCGGCGGAACTGACCGAGGAGTTCGTGTCGGGCGCCTGCCATGCCGGCCAGTTCGAGACCAGCCTGGTCCTCGCCGATCGGCCCGATCTGGTGGACGAGCCCGCCCGCGCCGCGCTCGCCGACAATCCGGCCAGCCTCGTCACTGCCTTCGCCGCCGGCGCCAGCACCTTCAGCGAGGCCGGCGGGCCCCAGGCCTATTTCGGCTATCCGTCCCGCGCCACGGCAGGCGAAGGCGCCGAGACGTCCGCGATCATGGCCGAAGCGATCGTCCGCGCGGTGCGGACGGCAATGTCGGGACCGGAATAGCGCCGCGCCGCAGGCCCCTGCCCGAACGAGCCGGTCGCGCGAAGCGGCATGTTCGTCGCAGCCAAATTGCCGCGCCCCCGGTCCCGCCCGCATTTCGTCGCCGTCCGGGCCTTAGCAAAGGCTGCTGCAACCCTTCGGGCGGCTAAGACCCCGCCATCCCGGAGGAGTCTTTGTGCCCAACCCGGACAAGGGCGGCGCTGCGTTTGGTTCCGCGGCGTCGCCCGACCCGGTTGGCTCGTCATTCGAACTCGAGGATCGCCGCGTCCACGGCCAGGCTGTCGCCGGGCCCGAAATTCGCCGCCTTCACCACCCCCGCCCGCTCGGCGCGCAGGATGTTCTCCATCTTCATCGCTTCCACCACGGCAAGCGGCTGGCCGGCCTCCACCTTGTCGCCGGGCGCGACATGGAGCCGCGTGAGCAGACCCGGCATCGGCGCGAGCAGGAACCGGCTCATGTCGGGCGGGACCTTCTCGATCATATGGTGCCGATATTGCGCGACATGCGGCGGATGGACTTCGACCAGGTGCGATGCGCCATGCGCCGTCAGCCGCCACGCCGCGCCCTTGCGATCCACCGCGACGCTGAGCGCCGCGCCATCGATCTCGGCATCGAGCTGGATGTCGCCGAGCCGCCAGTCGCTGTCGAACGCCACTTCCACGCCGTCGAGGAAAAGCCGGCCGGCATCGGCCGAGATCGCGAACCGTTCGCCGCCGAGCGTCACCACCCGTTCGCCCGGGATCGGCTGGTGCGCCGCGAGCTGGCCGGAGATGCAGGCGGCCCGCTCGGCGCGTTGCAAATCGATCGCCGCGGCGATCACCGCCAGCCTGCGCTTCAGCGCGTCCGACGCGGGCGCACCATGGAAGCCCTCGGGATACTCCTCCGCGATGAACCCGGTGGTGATCGCGCCCGAGCGGAAGCGCGGATGCTGCATCAGCGCCGAGAGGAAATCGATATTGTGGCCGATCCCGTCGATCCGGAACCGGTCGAGCGCCGCCACCTGCAGGTCCGCCGCCTCGTCGCGCGTCTCGCCCCAGGTGATCAGCTTGGCAATCATCGGATCGTAGAACATCGAGATCTCGCTGCCCTCGGTCACGCCGTCATCGACCCGGACATAGCCATGGTCGCCATGGGTGCCCGGGCCGCCATAGGGCGTCTCCTCGCTCGCCGGCGGACGATAGCGCACCAGCCGGCCCGTGGAGGGCAGGAAGCCGCGATAGGGATCCTCGGCATAGACGCGGTTCTCGATCGCCCAGCCGGTGAGCTTCACATCGTCTTGGGCGAAGGCCAGCTTCTCGCCGGCCGCGACGCGGATCATCTGTTCGACCAGGTCGATGCCGGTCACCGCCTCGGTCACGGGATGCTCCACCTGGAGCCGCGTGTTCATCTCGAGGAAATAGAATCCCGCGCCGCTCTTGTCGGCGCCCGAGACGATCAGCTCGACCGTGCCGGCGCTGAAATAGCCCACGGCCCGCGCCAGCGCGACGGCCTGCTCCCCCATCGCCCTGCGCATCTCCGGCGAGACGAAGGGCGACGGCGCCTCCTCGACCACTTTCTGGTGGCGGCGCTGGATCGAGCATTCGCGCTCGCCCAGATAGACGATGTTGCCATGCTGGTCGCCCAGCACCTGGATCTCGATATGGCGCGGGCTCTCGATGAATTTCTCGATGAACACCCGATCGTCGCCGAAGCTCGCCAGGCCTTCGCGCTTCGTCGCCTCGAAGCCCTCGCGCACATCGGTCTCGCTCCAGGCCAGCCGCATGCCCTTGCCGCCGCCGCCGGCCGAGGCCTTCATCATCACCGGATAGCCGATCTCGTTCGAGATGCGCACGGCATGCTCGGTATCCTCGATCACCCCGACAAAGCCCGGCACGACGTTCACGCCCGCCGCCTTGGCGAGCTTCTTGGACTCGATCTTGTCTCCCATTGCCGCAATGGCTTTGGGCGGGGGCCCGACAAAGGCGATCCCGGCCTCGGCACAGGCCCTGGCGAAGCTCTCGCGCTCGGAGAGGAACCCATAGCCGGGATGGATGCAGTCCGCCCCGGTCTCCCGCGCGGCGAGCAGGATCAGCTCGGCCTTCAGATAGCTCTCCGCCGCCGGCGCCGGCCCGAGCCGCACCGCCTCGTCCGCCATCAGCACGTGCGGCGCGCGCGCATCGGCATCCGAATAGACCGCCACCGTGGCGATCCCCATCTTCTTGGCAGTGCGCATCACGCGGCACGCGATCTCGCCGCGATTGGCGACCAGGATCTTCTTGAACATCAGGCCCTCTTAAATCCGAAAAAGATCACCACCAGAACGATGCCGGAGCCGAGGATCGGCGTGAACCATTCGAGCGGATCGCCAAAGCGAAATCCGGCAACCCACGCGCCGGTCCAGACCGCGGTCAAAGCAAGAATGGCGCGCAAGGCGCGGTCTCGCCCAGACCCTCGCGCCTCGAGATTCCAGCCGGCGCTCCGCATCATGCGTACGCCCAGCCAGAATCCGAGCGCCGACGCCGCGATTATGAACAAACCGGCCAGCAGGCCGAGCCATGGGTTCACTCCGCCGCCTCCAGCTCCACCTTCACCTCCGCCTGCATCGGCTTCACGCCCAGCCGCGCGAACAGCGCAGCGTCCTTGTCGTCGCCGGCATTGCCCGCGGTGAGCAGCTTGTCGCCGGTGAAGATCGAATTGGCGCCGGCCAGGAAGCACAGCGCCTGGGTAGCGTCGCTCATGCTCTCGCGGCCCGCGCTCAACCGCACCATGCTCTCCGGCATGGTGATCCGCGCCACCGCGACGGTTCGCACGAACTCGATATCGTCGATCTGCGCCAGCGGCGTGTCGGCGAGCATGTTGCCGAGCACCGTGCCCTTGATCGGCACCAGCGCATTGACCGGCACGCTTCCCGGGTGCACCGGCAGCGTGGCCAGCGCATGGATGAAGCCGACGCGGTCCGGCCGGGTCTCGCCCATGCCGACGATGCCGCCGCAGCACACGTTGATCCCAGCCTCGCGGACATGCTCGAGCGTGTCGAGCCGGTCCTCGAAGCTGCGCGTGGTGATCACCTCGGCATAGCGCTCGGGCGACGTATCGATATTGTGGTTGTAGTAATCGAGCCCGGCATCGGCGAGCATCCGCGCCTGCTTTTCGCTGAGCATCCCCAGCGTCATGCAGGTCTCCATGCCCATGGCGCGGACGCCCTGCACCATCTCCACGATGGCGGGCATGTCGCGATCCTTGGGGTTGCGCCAGGCGGCCCCCATGCAGAAGCGCGACGAACCATGGTCCTTGGCCTGCGCCGCCGCCTGGAGCACCTGGCGCACGTCCATCAGCTTGGTCGCCTTCAGCCCGGTCTCGGCAGAGACCGACTGGCTGCAATAGCCGCAATCCTCCGGGCAGCCGCCGGTCTTGATGCTGAGCAGCGTCGAGAGCTGGACTTCGTTGGCGGCGTGATTGGCGCGATGCACCTCGGCGGCGCGGAATACCAGTTCGGTGAACGGCAGATCGAACAGCGCGGCGATCTCTTCACGGGTCCAGTCGGTACGCACTTCAGCTTTCAAGCGGCTTCTCCAGTTGTTCCATGTGCGCCGCGGCAAGTTGCAGCCAGCATCCGGCGTTGAACCCGCCATAGCCCGATCCGCCCATAGAGTACTGCGTTTCATACAAGCAGCGCGCATCCACATAGGCCAGCCACGTCGTATGGAACGCGTCGAGCGCCTCCACATGATGGCCAGCGATTGCGCAAGGCCCTTCATTCTTGTCGCAGGCGCGCTGCTCTTCGCGGTCCTCCGCAGTCAGTTTAGCGCGGATCGTAGCGATTTCGGCATCCAGATCATGCTGGACCGCAATGGTCAGCGCACCCGAGCAGAAATTGAATACGACCTGCGAATATTGCCCGCATTGCACCAGCGCTCGACCGACCCGCGCGCTGGCCATACCCTTCGCGCGCCACAACGCAAGCGCTTCGGAAAAACGGCAATCCTCGTTCACCACATAAGCCGTGTCCGGGCAGCGCCCGAGATAGTCCCCCGCCGCCGCCTTGGCCGCAATGATCCGGGCTGGGGTTTCACCCGCCGCCGCGCGTCGATCGATCTCCCGGCGATCCGCCCTGTCCTTAGCCCGTGACGCCTCGACCATCGGGTCTTGACTCATCGCGCCCTGCGCCGCGGCCGGGCGCACCAGGCAGAACAACGCCAGCAGGACCAGGGCAGCGCTGCGGATCACTCTGCGGCTTCCTCCACGGGCGGCATGTTGTGGCCGAGAAGCCTCAGCACCTCTTCGGCGGCTTTGACAAGGTTGGTGCCCGGCCCGAAGATCGCCTGCACCCCCGCCTCGCGGAGGAACTCGTAATCCTGCGCCGGAATCACCCCGCCGGCGACCACCTTGATATCCGCCCTGCCCGCATCCTGGAGTTCGCGGATCAACTCGGGGATCAGCGTCTTGTGCCCGGCGGCGAGGCTGGAGGCGCCGACCACGTCGACATCGCTCGCGATTGCCAGCGCGGCGGCTTCCCGCGGGGTCTGGAACAACGGGCCTGGAACCACTTCGAAGCCCAGGTCGCCGAACGCCGACGAGACGAGATTAGCGCCGCGATCATGCCCGTCCTGCCCCATCTTGGCGACCAGCATGCGCGGCTTGCGGCCCAGCCGGCGCCCGGTGGCGTCCACGCCGTCCTTGAGCCGCGCCCAGACCGCGTCGTCGGCATAGGCGCCGCCATAGACGCCCTGCACCGGCGTCGGCTGGGTGGCGTAGCGGCCGAAACCCGCTTCCATCGCCGCGCTGATCTCGCCCAGCGTGGCGCGGGCGCGCGCCGCATCGACGGCAAGCTCGAGCAGGTTCCCGCTGGTCCGGGCGCCTTGCTGAAGCGCGAACAGCGTCTTCTGGCAGGCCGCCTCGTCGCGTTCCGCCTTCACGCGCTTGATCCGCGCGATCTGCGCCTCGCGCACGGCGTGGTTGTCGACATCGAGGATGTCGATCGGCTCTTCCTCGGCCTTGCGGTACTTGTTGACGCCGACGATCACCTGCTCGCCGCGGTCGATCCGCGCTGCCGTTGCCGCCGCCGCCTCCTCGATCATCGCCTTGGGCCAGCCCGCGGCCACGGCCTTGGCCATGCCGCCCTCGGCCTCGACCCGCTCGATGATCTCCCAGGCCTTGTCGACCAGCTCCTGGGTAAGGCTCTCGATATAATAGCTGCCGCCCAGCGGATCGACGACCTTGGTCATCCCGGTCTCTTCCTGGATGACGATCTGGGTGTTGCGCGCGATCCGGGCCGAGAAGTCGGTGGGCAGCGCGATCGCTTCGTCGAGCGCGTTGGTGTGCAGGCTCTGCGTGCCGCCGAGCATCGCCGCCATCGCCTCGATCGTGGTGCGGATGACGTTGTTATAGGGATCCTGCTCGGTCAGCGACACGCCGCTGGTCTGGCAGTGCGTGCGCAGCATCTTGCTACGCTCGTCCTTCGCCTCGAGCCGGGTCATCACCCGGTGCCAGAGCACGCGCGCTGCCCGCAGCTTCGCGATCTCCATGAAGAAGTTCATGCCGATTGCGAAGAAGAAGCTCAAACGCCCTGCGAACTTGTCGATATCCAGGCCGCTGGCGACGCCGTATTTCACATATTCCATGCCGTCGGCGATGGTGAAGGCAAGCTCCTGCACCTGCGTCGCCCCGGCTTCCTGCATATGGTAGCCGGAAATCGAAATACTGTTGAATTTCGGCATATTGGCGGACGTATATGCGAAAATGTCCGAAATGATCCGCATGCTCGGTTCGGGCGGGTAGATATAGGTGTTGCGGACCATGAACTCCTTGAGGATGTCGTTCTGGATGGTCCCGTCGAGCAGGCTCTTGTCGACGCCCTGTTCCTCGCCCGCGACGATGAAGAAGGCGAGCACGGGGATCACCGCGCCGTTCATCGTCATGCTGACGCTCATCTGATCGAGCGGGATGCCGTCGAACAGGATCTTCATGTCCTCGACGCTGTCGATCGCCACGCCGGCCTTGCCGACATCGCCGGTGACGCGCGGATGGTCGCTGTCATAGCCGCGATGCGTGGCGAGGTCGAAGGCGACGCTCAGCCCCTTCTGCCCGGCCGCGAGGTTGCGGCGGTAGAAGGCGTTGGATTCCTCGGCGGTCGAGAAGCCGGCATATTGGCGGATCGTCCAGGGCCGGCCGGCATACATCGAGGCCCGTACGCCGCGGGTGAACGGCGCGAAGCCCGGCAGGCCGGGATCGAGATGTGCGGTGTCTTCCGCCGTGTAGAGCGGCTTCACCGCGATGCCCTCGGGCGTGTGCCAGGTCAGGTCCTTGCCCTTGACCTCCTTGGCCGCGAGGGCCTGCCAGCCGGGCAGATTGGGTTTATCCGTCATCGCAAAAACTCATCGTCATCCCCGCGAAGGCGGGGACCCAGGGTAACAAAGCTACGTCCCGTTTGGCTCTGGATCCCCACCTTCGCGGGGATGACGAAGAAAGGGGTGCTCAATGCCCTTCCCCTTTCGGCGTCTCCATGATCTCGGTCAGCACCCCGCCCATGTCCTTGGGGTGGACGAAGAAGATCGGCGTGCCATGCGCGCCGATGCGCGGCTCGCCGAGCACCTTTACGCCCTTGGCCTCGAACCAGGCTTTGGCTTCGTGGATATCGGGCACTTCATAGCAAAGGTGATGCTGCCCGCCCGCCGGGTTCTTCGCCAGGAAGCCGTGGATCGGCGAGTTCTCGCCCAGCGGCTCGATCAGTTCGATCTGGCTGTTCGGCGTGTCGACGAAGCAGACCTTCACGCCCTGCGCAGGCAGGTCGAAAGGTTCGCGGATCACCTCCGCGCCCATCACATCGCGGTAAAAGGCGATCGACGCGTCGATCGAAGGCGTCGCGACGCCGACATGGTTGAGGCGGCCGAGTTTCATGATTCATCCTCGATTGGGCGTTTCATGCCCGCCTTGTGCAAGGCCGCGCTTGCTCGGAAGCGAATGCGTGCGCAGCGTTCCCGCACATCTTCCGTCGCATCATCGGCGCAACCACAGAACTGCGAAAGCCATTCGAGATCAGAGCGATCGAGCCAAAGCGCCGCGCGCCCCTGCACCTGCTCCGCGATGGGATCAGTGGGTGCGACGGGCTTCATAGCGGAATATTGTCATGCTTCTTCCACGGGTTCTCGAGCTGCTTGTTGCGCAGCTTCCTGAGCCCCAGTGCCACGCGGCGGCGCGTGGAATGCGGCATGATCACCTCGTCCACGAAACCCTTCGAAGCCGCAACGAACGGGTTGGCGAAACGTGCCTCATATTCGGCGGTGCGCTCGGCGATCTCCTCGGGCGTCTTGCCCCGGAAGATGATCTCCACCGCGCCCTTGGCGCCCATCACCGCGATCTCGGCGGTCGGCCAGGCATAGTTCAAGTCGCCGCGCAGGTGCTTCGACGCCATCACGTCATAGGCGCCACCATAGGCCTTGCGGGTGATCACGGTGATCTTGGGCACCGTCGCCTCGGCATAGGCGAAGAGCAGCTTGGCGCCGTGCTTGATGATGCCCGAATGCTCCTGGCCGACCCCCGGCAGGAAGCCCGGCACGTCGACAAAGGTAACGATCGGGATCTCGAACGCGTCGCAGAAGCGCACGAAGCGCGCGCCCTTCTTGGACGAGTTGATGTCGAGGCATCCGGCCAGCACCATCGGCTGGTTCGCCACCACGCCCACCGTGCGCCCCTCGATCCGGCCGAAGCCGATCAGGATGTTGCCGGCATGGCTCGGCTGCAACTCGAAGAATTCGCCCTCGTCGAGCGTCTTCCGGATCAGCTCGTGCATGTCGTACGGCTGGTTCGCGCTCGGCGGGATCAGGGTATCGAGGCTCGGTTCCGCGCGATCCCAGGGATCGTCGCACGGCCGCTCGGGCACTTCCTCGCGGTTCGAGGCGGGAAGGAAGTCCACGAAGTCGCGGGCCGCGAGCAGCGCCTCGATGTCGTTGTCGAAGGCCACATCGGCGACCCCCGACTTCGTGGTATGCGTCACCGCACCACCCAGTTCCTCCTGCGTGACGATCTCGTTGGTAACGGTCTTCACTACATCCGGGCCGGTGACGAACATGTACGACGAATCCTTCACCATGAAGATGAAGTCGGTCATCGCGGGGGAATAGACCGCGCCGCCGGCGCACGGGCCCATGATCAGCGAGAGCTGCGGCACCACGCCCGATGCCAGCACGTTGCGCTGGAACACTTCGGCATAGCCGCCGAGCGATGCGACACCTTCCTGGATGCGCGCGCCGCCGCTGTCGTTCAGCCCGATCACGGGGGCGCCGACCTTCATCGCCATGTCCATGATCTTGCAGATCTTCTGCGCGTGTCGTTCGCTGAGCGAGCCGCCGAACACGGTGAAGTCCTGGCTGAACACGAAGACGAGGCGGCCGTTGATCGTGCCCGATCCGGTGACGACGCCGTCACCGGGGACGATCTGGTCCTGCATGCCGAAGTCGACGCAATTATGCTCGACATACATGTCGAGCTCTTCGAACGAGCCCTGGTCGAGCAGCACTTCGATCCGCTCGCGCGCGGTGAGCTTGCCCTTGGCGTGCTGCGCGTCGATCCGCTTCTGCCCCCCGCCCAGGCGGGCGGCGGTGCGGCGGCGTTCCAGTTCCTCGATCGTCGACGACATGCGGTTCCCCATTGGATAGCGGCGGCTTCTGCATCCGGACATGCGGCGACCGCAAATGCAATGTTGCGAAGTTGCGAGCAGCTGGTTTGCAGATATAGTGCGGATATGCGCAGATCGCTTCGTCCCGCTCCCTCGCCTCCTCTCCCAGCCGGGAAGCGGACATGACCCCTCCCCGCCGGCGCCTGTTCGAAGGGTTCCGCCTGCGCGAGCTGCGTCGGCGCACGGAGCTGAGCCAGGCGGCGATGGCGGGGCGGCTCGGCATCTCCGTCTCCTATCTCTCGCAGATCGAGAATAACGACCGCCCGATCACCGACATCGTCCTCGTCGCCCTCAGCCGCGAATTTCCGCTCGAGGCGTTCGGCGACGTCGATGAGAGCGCTTCTTTGCTCCGCACGATCGATGCCGCCACCGATGCCGGCGTCCCGGCAGAGCGCATGGGCGAGGCCGATGTGCGCCGCGGCATCGAGCAGCAACCCTTGCTCGCGAAACGCATGGTCGCGCTGCACGAAGCCTGGCGGCGCAGCCAGGAGCAGCTCCGCGTGCTCGACGACCGCTATGACAGCGGCTCGACCGACGCCGCCCCGCTCCCCTGGGAGGAGGTCCGCGACTGGTTCCAGGCCGAGGGCAACTACATCGATGCGATCGACCGGTCGGCGGAAACGCTCGCCGCCGATCTCGATCCCCACCGGCCGAACCGGGGCCTCGAGGATCGCCTGCGCTGGCATGGCGTGCAGGTCGTGGCGCAGGATGGCGACGGCAGCGAACTGAGCCGTTTCGATCCCCGCGCACGCCGCCTTGCGGTCAACAGCGCGCTCCCGCCGGAAAGCCGGGCCTTCCTTCTCGCCCACCGGCTGGTCCGCTACGAGTTCGAGAACGAGATGCGGCAGGTTGTGGAGGATTCCGGCCTCGCCTCCCCGGCTTCGCGCGAGCTGCTGAGCATCGGGCTGGCCAATTATGCCGCCGGCGCGCTGCTGATGCCGTACGGCGCATTCAGGGACACCGCGCGCGAGGTCCGCCACGACATCGATCGTCTGCGCCAGCGCTTTGGCGCGAGCTTCGAGCAGGCCTGCCACCGGCTCTCGACGCTCCAGCGCCCGGGCGCACAGGGGCTGCCCTTCTTTTTCTGCCGGGTCGACATGGCCGGCAACGTCACCAAGCGCCATTCCGCCACGCGCCTCCAGTTCGCGGCACTTGGCGGCGCCTGCCCGCTCTGGATGGTGCACGAAGCGGTGGCGATCCCGGACCGCATCCTCGTCCAGCATGCCGAGATGCCCGACGGCACGCGCTACGTCTCGATGGCCAAGGGCCTGGTGAAGCCCTCGGGCAGCTATGCCCGCCCCCCGCGCCGCTATGCCGTGGCCCTGGGTTGCGAGGAGTTGCATGCTGCGGACTTCGTCTATGCCGACGATCTCAGGCCCGGCGGCGCGGCCACGCCGATCGGTACCAGTTGCCGCATCTGCCCGCGCGGGGATTGCGACCAGCGCGCCTTCCCGCCCGCGGCATCGGCGATCGCGATCGATCCGGATCGGCGTTCGGTGGTCCCGTACGGGTTCAGGTGAATCGCCTGCCGCACCCGATCGAAGCGGCCCGAGAGCATCGCGAATGCTCCGAAACGACCGCGATTTCGATTGTCGGCGCTTGGCACCTCAAGCAGCCTCTCCCAGCCGCGTGACCGGCCTGCGCCATCGCCGCACACGGAGACCTCAATGCACGAGATTGCGAACACCTACGCCGAAAGGAGCGACGGCGACGGCGTCGCCCCGCCTGCCGCGCTTGCCCCCGACCCCGCTCCGCATGCCAAGCCGCTGAGCGATCTGGAAATCTACAACGTCTTCCGCGACTATATCAAACATGAGGACGGGCTGATGAATACCCGGTTGTCCTCCTTCCTCAGCATGAATTCCTTCCTGATCGGCTTTTCCGTGCTTGTCCTCGGCGGCATGCTCAGCGCGGCTTCGAGAATGCGCCCGGATACCAAGCTCCTCGCCTTGCTGGCGCTCGGAACCCTGGTTCACGCGATACTTGCCTATATCGGCTATGATGCCGCGAGGCTCACCAGATCATCCATCCAGGCCGCTACCGACTCCCTCAAGATATTACGGGAGAAGGGAAATATCCGGCTTGCCGCTCCGATCGCGCGTGGCGACTTCCCGCATCTGACGGATGCTCGAGAGCTCAGCGACAGGGAAAAGGCTGCCCTCGAAAGGGGCAGCGGCATAATGCGCGGCTTCCCCCGCCATATGCAGCGCATGTGGTTTATTATGGGGACAACACCCGTATTGGTAACGGGTCTCGCCGCATATCTGTGGTTCGGCACGGCGTATTTGGCGTATTTCTAGAACCCGCCCCGAAGCGCCAACTGCCAGCGACAACGGTTGCAGACGCCGTCAAGGACGTGGCATACCCGATCCACGAAAAGCCTTGGGAGAGGTATGATGGCCACCGCGCTGCGCAATTCCACCATGACCGAAGCCGAGTGGGAGGCTCGCCAGCAGCTCGCCGCCTGCTACCGGGTGTTCGACATGCTCGGCTGGTCCGAGATGATCTACAACCACATCACGCTCAAGGTGCCGGGCGAGGAAGGCGCCTTCCTCATCAACCCGTTCGGGCTGCACTTCAGCGAAGTGAAGGCGTCGAACCTCGTCAAGATCGACATCGACGGCAACAAGCTCGACGACTCGCCCTATCCGGTGAACCGCGCCGGCTTCGTCCAGCACGCGCTGTTCCACCGCCACCTGCCCGATGCGCACTGCATCGCGCATACCCACACCACGGCGGGCATGGCGGTCGCCAGCGTCGAAGGAGGTTTGCGCCCCACCAATTTCTATGCCTGCAACTTCGCCGGCCAGATCGCCTATCACGATTTCGAGGGTGTGACGGTGCGTGACGAGGAAGGCGAGCGGCTGCTCGCGCACCTGGGCGACATGCGCGTGATGCTGCTCCGCAATCACGGCATCCTGGTGATGGGCAGGACGGTGCCGGAGGCGTTCATCAAGCACTGGTCGCTCCAGCGCGCCTGCGAGATCCAGATCGCCACCGCCAGCATGGGCGCGCCGATCACGGTCCCGGACGAAGTCGTCGCCGTCCATCAGCGCGACCTCCACATGGCCCAGGTTCCCGGCGGGCCCGGCGCGGCCGATTTCGCGGCGATGGTGCGGCTGGTGGACCGGACGGACAAGAGCTGGCGGGAATAGGGGCCGGCACCTCCGCGACCCCGAACGTCCTCCCCCGGCCCTTTGCCGGGGGGACGATAGCGTATCGGGAACGGACCTGACGCTTATCCGAACCGATAGCCGCTTACCGTCCATCCCAGCACGTGATCGCGATAGTCGCGCACCGCCGGCCCTTCCCCGCCCGCACCCAGCGCGACCATCAGCGGCAGGAGATGCTCCTCGCGCGGATGAGCGAAACGGGCGTGGGGCAGCCTGTCCCAGGCCGCCACCCGTGCGGCGCGCCTTGCCGGATCGGGGTCCGTCACTGCCTCGGTCAGCGCATCGTCCCACATATCGGCATAGGGCGTCACCTGCGGCCCGCGGGCGCGCAGATTGTGGAAGCTCATCCCCGAACCGACGATCAGCACGCCCGCATCGCGCAGCGGGGCAAGCGCCCTGCCCAGCGCGATGTGGTCGGCCGGGTCGAGATCCTTGCGCAGCGACAGCTGGACGAGCGGGATATCCGCTCCGGGTACCGCCACCATCATCGGGATGAAGACGCCGTGATCCCAGCCGCGTTCGCGCTCCTCTCCGACGGGAAAGCCGGCGCCTTCGAGCAGCGCCTTCACGCGCTCCGCCACTTGCGGGGAGCCCGGCGCATCCCAGCGCAGGCGATAGGTATGTTCCGGGAAGCCATGATAGTCGAACAGCAGCGGCTGCCCATTGCCGGCATGGACGGTGACGACCTCCTCTTCCCAATGCCCCGAGACCAGCAGGATCGCCCCGGGCCGCTCGGGCAGCGAGCCGATCAGCCCGGCGAGATAGGCCTGCATCGGCCGCCACATCGGATCGGGCGGGCCGCCATCCGGGTCCATGAAGAAGCAGGGGCCGCCGCCGTGCGGAATGAAGAGTGCGGGAAGTGTCATGCCGTTGATGTCGGCCCCGGGGCATCCCGGCGCAATGGCGGTTTCGGAAACGGCGCGTTTCCCGCTACACCCCCGGCATGACTCGCTTCACCGTCAACAACCAGCCGGTCGCCTACAAGATGGATCCGCGAACGCCCCTGCTCTGGGCGCTGCGCGACGCCTCGAACCTCACCGGCACCAAATATGGCTGCGGCACCGGCGATTGCGGCGCCTGCACGGTCGATGTCGACGGCACGGCGCGCCTGGCATGCCAGGAGACGATCGGCGCGCTCGAGGGCACGTTCGTCACCACGATCGAGGGCCTGTCCAGGGATCGCAGCCATCCGGTGCAGCAGGCGCTGATCGCGGCGAACGTGCCGCAATGCGGCTATTGCATTCCGGGGGTGGTGATGGCGGCCGCGGTGCTGCTGCGCGGCAACAGGAACCCCAGCGAACAGGACATCAAGGACGCCATCCCCAATATCTGCCGCTGCGGCATCTATCCGCGACTGGCGGAGGCGATCCAGAACGCCGCCCGCATCGCCCGTGGCGACGTCGCCGTGCCCGAGGCCGGGCATGACGCGCCGGGCGCCCCCCAGGCCGGACCCTGAATTGTTTCAAATGCTTTCAATATGCTGACAGGCGAATTCAGAGTCGCGTCAGTTGCCGGGGCCTAAGGAGGGGATACCCCCGAAAGCCCGGCGCGTTGCCGGTCCCAGCGGAGACATTCAGATGAAGAAGACCTTGCTCGCGGCGATCATCGCCGCAACAGCCCTGGTCCCGCCGGCACTGGCGCAGGAACGCGGGCATCGCTGGGGCGGCGGCGACCGTTCCGGCGGCAATGCGGGCGCCGCGCAGCCGGCCCAGGATCGCGGCGACCGCGGGGATCGCGGGGATCGCGGCGGCGACCGTGGCGGCTGGCGCCAGTCCCCGGGCCAGCCGCAGCAGCCCGCGCAACCCACGCAGCCGCGCCCCGAATGGAACGGCGGCGGCAATACGCCTCCCAACGGCTGGAACCGTGGCGGCTGGAATCGTGGCGGCGACCGTCCGCAGCAGCCCGGCGGCGGCCAGGTTTCCCCGCCCCAGGATCGTCCGCAGCAGCGCTGGGACGGCAATCGCGGCGGCAACGACCGTCGCGACTGGAACCGCGACGGCAATCGCGGCGGCCAGTGGGACCGCGGCAATCCCAATGGGAACCGCGACCGCAACTGGAACAACGATCGCCGCGGCAACGACTGGAACCGCAACAATGATCGCGGCTGGAACGACCGCAACCGCTGGGACAACAATCCCCGCGGCGGCTGGAACCGTGGCGGCTGGCACGGCAACGATCGCGGCCGCTGGAACAATGGCTGGCGCAACGACCGCCGCTACGATTGGCGCGACTATCGCAACAGCAACCGCGGCATCTACCGCCTGCCGCGCTATTATGCGCCGTCGGGCTGGGGCTATGGCTATCGCCGCTTCACCATCGGCTACACGCTGAACTCGATCCTGTTCTCGTCGCAATACTGGATCAACGATCCGTATTATTATCGCCTGCCGGAAGTCTACGGCCCGTATCGCTGGGTGCGCTACTATAACGACGCGCTGCTGGTGGACGTCGAGACCGGCGAGGTGGTCGACACCATCTACGACATCTTCTGGTAAGCAAGCCCGCATCTTGCCAGAAACGGGAGGCTCGGCCCATCAGGGCCGGGCCTCTTGCTTTTGGCTCCAGCCCCCGCATGCTGGCGGCGATGACGAGCCCCATGGCCCCCGATCCCGACCGCGCCGAAACCGGCCGCCGCGCCACCGCCCGGCTCGAGGCGAATCCGCTGGTCCGCCACGCCGGGCTCGATGCGCTCCAGCTCTATCACCTGCCCAATTTCCTCAGCCGCACCGAGTGCAAGGCGCTGATCCGGATGATCGACGCCGATGCGAAGCCCTCGGTGGTGCTCGCGCAATATCAGGAGCCCGGCCTGCGCACGAGCTATACCTGCGATCTCGAACGGCAGGATCCGGAGATCCGCCGGCTCGACGCGCGCCTCGCCGATCTGCTGGGCATTCCCCTCGATCACGGCGAGCCCATCCAGGGGCAGCGCTACGCCATGGGCCAGCAGTTCCGCGCCCATTGCGACTGGTTCCGCGACGATGTGGACTATTGGCCCGAGATGAAGGCACAGGGCGGCCAGCGCATCTGGACCGCGATGATCTACCTCAATGACGTCGAGGAGGGCGGCGAGACGTGGTTCCCCCGCGCCGGCATCCGCCTCACCCCCACTCGCGGCCTGCTGATCGCCTGGAACAACCTGGCCGCCGACGGCAGCCCGAACGACGCGACGCTGCACGAGGCGCGGCCGGTGCTCGGCGGCACCAAGTACATCATCACCAAATGGTTCCGCGAACGCCCCTGGACGCCCACCGGCGCCCGGGCCTATTGACCGCGAGCCCCGCAGGCGCAAATTGGCCGTCGTGAGCAAGAATATCGGCAGAGTATCGGGTACGCCCTCCCCCAATCGCGCGCGCATCGGCCGCGAGGTGGTGGCGAAGCTGGAGAACAACCCGCACATCAGGCGCGCCAAGGTGGAAAATGCGCAGATGTTCACCTATCCCGATTTCCTGAGCGAAGCCGAATGCGACATGCTCGTCGCCCTGATCGAGGCGGCCGCACGCCCTTCCACGCTGCTCGCGATGCACGAGGATCCCGAGTTCCGCACCAGCAGCTCGACCGATCTGGACCGCTGGTCCGAGGAAATCTGGCCGATCGACGACCGCATCGCCAATGTGCTCGGCCTGCCGCCGGCGAATGCCGAGACGATGCAGGGCCAGCGCTACACGCCCGGCCAGCAGTTCCGCGCGCATTGCGACTATTTCCACGAAGGCGCGGAATATTGGGACAAGATGGTCGAATATGGCGGCCAGCGCACCTGGACCGCGATGATCTATCTCAACGAAGTCGACGAAGGCGGGGCGACCTGGTTCCCGCGCGCCGGCGTGCGGTTCAAGCCCAGAAAGGGGCTGATGCTGATCTGGAACAACATGATGGAGGACGGCACGCCGAACTACGACACGCTGCACGAGGGCATGCGCGTGCTCGAGGGGACGAAATACATCGTCACCAAATGGTTCCGCGAGAATGCCTGGATCCGCGGCCATGTGCCGACCTATTATGCCGGCGGAGAGCAGCGGACCTGACCTCCCGGGAAAGGCGGGGAGCCTAGATCAGCCCGGCACGCGCCAGTGCCGCATCGACTGCCTTGCGGCTCGCCTCGCCCGCCGGAGTCATCGGCAGGCGCAGCTCTTCGGGAAAACCCGGACGAACCCGCGTCAACGCATATTTCACCGGACCCGGCGAGGCATCGGTGAACATCGCGACGTGAAGGGGATAGAGCCGGTCGTGCAATGCGAGCGCCCGCGCGGTATCCCCCGCCGCCCAGGCCGCCTGGAATTCCGCACAGAGCCGTGGCGCGACGTTCGCCGTTACCGAGATGCAGCCGGTGCCGCCCATCGCGTTGAAGGCGAGCGCAGTCTCGTCGTTGCCGGAAAGCTGGATGAAGTCATGCCCGCAGCCGGCGCGCTGCTCGGTCACGCGGGCGAGCGCACCCGTCGCGTCCTTGACGCCGAGGAACTTGCCCGGAAACGCCTTGACGATCCGCGCCATCGTCGCGGGCTGGATGTCGGTCACCGTGCGGCCCGGCACATTGTAGAGCACGATCGGCAGGTCGGTCGCTTCGGCCACGGCCTCGAAATGGCGGAAGATGCCTTCCTGGCTGGGCCGATTGTAATAGGGCGGGACCATCAGCGCCGCATCGGCGCCCGCATCCTGCGCGGCCTTCACATTCTCGATCGCGACCAGCGTGTCGTTCGAGCCCGCACCTGCGAGCACGGGCACGCGGCCCTTCGCCTGGTCGGCGCAGACGCGGACGACTTCGAAATGCTCCTCTTTCGGCATCGTCGCCGCCTCGCCGGTGGTGCCGCAGGGCACCAGCGCGGCAGAGCCTTCGGCAATCTGCCATTCAACTAGCGCGCGATAATCTTCCTCCGCGAAGCTGCCGCCACGGAACGGCGTCACCAGCGCGGGAATGGAGCCCGAAAACATGGTCCCAGAATCTTCCTTAATTCCCCAATTCGGGGCTGGCAGATAGGGGCGACACGCGTATCATGTCCAGTATGCTTGCTCCGCTACTCAAAAGTGCGTTGCTGTTTGCCGGCGTTTCGGGGCTCGCCGTCTCTTCGCAGCTCACGCAGGAACAGATCCAGTGGTACAAGGTGGCGCTGGAAGCCGGCGTCCCCCGCGTGCCGCCCCCCTATATCCAGGCCAACCAGCTCGCCGATGCGCTGGTGGAATGGAAGCGACTCCAGCAGTCGGACAATTATCCCTTTTCCGACTATGCCAATTTCCTGCTGCTCCATCCCGGCTGGCCCGGCGAGAAGAGCCGCCGCGCCGCCGCCGAGACCGTGCTGGAAAGCGGCACCTGGGCGCCCGGCCTGGTCATCCGGTATTTCGAGCGTTTCCCGCCGCTGACCGCCGCCGGGCGCACCCGCTATGCGGAGGCGCTCGCCGCCTCGGGCCGCCGCGCCGAAGCGGAGGAGCAGGCTCGCCGCGCCTGGCGCCACGGCGTCCTGCGCCCGCGTGACGAGACGGCTCTGCTCGCCGGCTTCTCTTCCGCGTTCACGCCGGCGGATCACGATGCGCGGATGGACATGCTGCTCTGGGCAGGCGCGCTCACTGCCGCGCAACGCCAGCTCGCCTATGTCTCCCCCGGCATGCGCCCGGTGTTCGATGCCCGCATCGCCTTTCGTACCAAGGCGCCGGACGCCGATGCCAGGGGCGCCGCCGCCCTCGCCATCGGCCGTGCCAATCCGGGCTTCATCGCCGATCGCGCGCTGTGGCTGCGCGACACCGGCCAGAGCCCGGCGATGCGATCCTATCTCGCCCAGCCGCGCCAGCTGGCCTCCTATCCCGGCGATGCCGAGAAATGGTACGAGGCGCTGCTCACCGGCGCGCGGGGCGCCCAGTCGGACGGCCAGTTCAGCCTGGCATATCAGATCGCCAGCCAGGTCGATGACGCCTTCCCGCCGGGCACCGACATCAGCGAACAGCCTCTGGGCGAGCGCGACGACTATACCAGCCTCACCTGGCTGGCCGGTTCGGTGGCGCTCAACAATCTCGGCCGGGCGCGCGACGCGATCGGGATGTTCGATCGCTACGGCCATGGTTCCAAGACGCCGACCACCCAGTCCAAGGGCTTTTATTGGGCCGGTCGCGCCGCCGAGGCTTCGGGCGACCAGACGGCAGCGACGCGTTTCTATGGCAAGGCAGCGGGTTTCCCCGACGTCTATTACGGCCAGCTCGCCACCGAACGGCTGGGCCAGCCGCTGAAGCGCCCGCCCGATTTCAACGCGAAGGTCGCCGACCCGGCGGTCCGCGATGCCTTCTTCAAGAAGGAAACGGTCCGCGCCGCGCAGCTGCTCGGCACGATGGGCAATCGCCAGGACCAGGGCCTGTTCATCCGCCAGATCGCCAATGACGCGACCAGCGATACCGATCACATCCTCGCCGCCGAGCTGAGCCGGGCGATCGGCCGCCCGGACCTGGGCGTGCTGGTCGGCAAGAGCGCGCTGCAGAACGGCCTGTCCGACTATACCGCCGCGGGCTATCCGACGGTGGCGGTGCCGGCATCGCAGCAGGATTACTGGACGATCGTCCACGCCATCGCCCGCCAGGAGAGCCAGTTCGATCGCGATGCGGTGAGCCATGCCGGCGCGCGCGGGCTGATGCAGCTGATGCCGGGTACCGCACGCGAAGTCTCGACCAAGCTCGGCATGAGCTACAATCCGGGCTCGCTGAACTCCGATACCGATTACAACATCCAGCTCGGCTCGACCTATTTCCAGCGGATGTACAATCTCTACGGCAGTTATCCGCTGGCGATCGCGGCTTATAATGCCGGCCCCGGCAATGTGAACAAATGGATCGCCGCCAATGGCGACCCGCGCCTGCCGGGCGGCGACATCGTCCAGTGGATCGAGAAGATCCCGATCTTCGAGACCAAGAACTACGTGCAGCGGGTGATCGAGAACGCAGTGGTCTATGATCTGCTCAACCCCGAGCGCTCGCGCTCGAAGGGGCCGGCGAACACGAGCTGGTATCTGGGGAAGAACAAGCCGGGCTGAGGCGCTTGCGCCGCCTCGCGCCATCCCGCCAAGGCGGGGATCCAGGTCGCCAAGGGCATGGTTCCGTTACGCCGGATCTCCGCCTTCGCGGGGATGACGGTTTGGGCTACGGGTTAGGAATGGACCGCCCCAACTATATCACCCCGGCAGGCTATGCCGCGCTCCGGGCCGAATATGACGCGCTCTTCGCCACCGAGCGCCCCGCCCTGGTCGAGACCATCTCCTGGGCCGCCGGCAATGGCGATCGCTCGGAGAATGGCGACTATATCTATGGCCGCAAGCGCCTGCGCGAGATCGACCGGCGGCTGGGCTGGCTGTCGAGGCGGATGAAGGCGGCCAAGGTCGTCGATCCGGCGCAACAGGCGGACAAGAGCCGCGCCTATTTCGGCGCTACCGTCACCATTGCCGACGAGGACGACAATCACCGCATCCTCACCCTGGTCGGCGACGACGAGGCCGATGCCGGCAAGGGCCTGGTCGGCTGGAACGCCCCGATCGCGCGCGCGTTGCGCGGCGCCGGGATCGGTGACCTCCGCCGGGTGATGCTGCCCGGCGGGGAGCGCGAATATGAAGTGATTGCGATCACTTACCCCTAGCGCGCGACGAGCCGCGCCTTCGCCCGATTCCCTCGCATCTTCAAATTGATAGAGTTGCATCCAGGCCGAAGGGATGCGGCCGGGTAAAAAATGGGCGTGGGGACATATGACGGCACAGCGTATCTATGTGTCGGGGCGCGTGCAGCGCGTCGGCTATCGCGACTGGGCGGTGCGCCTTGCCAAGCAACTGGGCGTGCGGGGTTGGGTTCGCAACCTGAATGACGGACGGGTGGAATTGCTTGCCGAGGGCGATGACGAGGCGCTGACCTCGCTCACCGAAGCCTTGCGGGAAGGCCCGCCCATGGCGGTGGTCGATCATGTCGAGGCCTTTCAGACAGCAGGCGACAAGCACGCCAAGGGCTTCACCAAGCGCTTCACCGCCTGAGAGCCGGGGCAGCGCGCGCCTGGAAACGATCGGTTTCCGGGGCGTCGGTTGACCGGATGGGCATGAGATGAAACATTTCAGCCTCGAAACGGCGCGCAGGGGCGTGTCCGGCGAGGAGAAATGTCCATGCCCATTCCCGCAAGCTGGTCGGCCCGGCTGCTGAGCGTCCTGCGCATCGTCGCCGGGCTCGGTTTCCTGCAGCACGGCGTATCGAAGTTCTTCGGCCTGCCGCCCTTTCCCTATCCGCTCAACCCGATGCTCTATGCCGCGGGCACGATCGAGCTGGTCGGCGGCGCATTGCTGGTGATCGGCCTGTTCACGCGTCCGGTGGCGTTCATTGCGTCGGGCATGTGCGCGGTCGGCTATTTCATCGCGCATTTCCCGAACGGCTTCTTCCCCGCCGCGAACGGGGGCGAGGCGATCATGCTCTATTGCTTCGTCTTCCTCTACCTCGCGGCCGCCGGCGGCGGCGCGTGGAGCGCGGACGCGGCGACCAGAAAGGCCTGAGATCGAATGCTGACCGTGCCGGCAACCCGGCGCGGTCAGCAGCGATAGGCCGCCAGCGCGGCCTCGAGCTTCGCCTTCACCTGCTCCGGCGGCAGCCTGGCCAGCGCATCGAGCGTCATCGTGTCGCCCAGCTGCCTGGCCAGCACATAACCCAGATAATAGCCAAAGCGCGGCGGCCAGCCGCCCTGCGCCTTTCCGCCCCTGCCGAAGAAGAAGGTCGCATAGTCCTGCTGGTCGGTCGACCCCAGCTTGGTGCGCACCAGGCACATCGCCTGGGCGAGCTTCGGCTCCACCTCGGGGCGGATCGGGCGCGGGAAGGTGAGCAGCAATGCCCGGTCGTCCGCTCCCGGGTTCATCCGCGCCGCGACATAGACGGCCAGCCCTTCCTGCCAGAGCGAGCACCATAGCGCCGGGCAATCCGGGAAATATCTTGCGTGGTGGAAATGGAACAGCTCATGGTCGAGGAAGGGCCCGATCGTGCCGCCGTCATGGATCCTGGCGATCATGTCCGCCCCGAAGATCGCCACCGTCCTTCCACGGAGTTCGCGCGTGCCGCCGTCCATCTCGCCCAGCGAGTGGATCAGGTAGATCGGCATGGTGGGCGCATAATCGGGAAAGACGCTGCGAAAACGCGCATTGGCCGTCGCATAGGCCCCGGTGAAGTCGCGCGCCGCGGCCAGCAGCTTGTCGCGCGTCGCCGGATAGCCCTCCAGCGCCTTCTGGACGCGCGCGTCATACTGCGCCTCGGTGGCGCCGAAGCGCGGTTCGTAGAATCCCGGGAGCAGCGCATCGAACTTCGCCCGGAATGCCTTCACGCGCTCGGCGGGCGGCATGACCGTGCTCGCCGTCGCGAAATCGTCGAACGCTTCGACCTGGGACTGGAAGGCCGGCGCCTGCGCCGCGGCCGGTGCCGCCGCGAACAACGCGGCCGCCAGAAGGATCGATCTCGTCACCGGGGCCCCTTTTCCATCCGCATCACCAATGCAATGCACCATGTCGCATCCGGCGAAGCAAGCGTCAGCGCCAGTCGCGCAGCATCCGCGCCAGCCCCGCGGTGACCCGGGCGAGCCGCCCGTAATCGATCTTGTCGGGAGTATCCTCCGGCGTGTGATAGTGCGGATAGCGGAACGGCGCGGAACGCCCCCGTCGCCCGTCGCACCAGCGGCCGCGCCGAAACGGGCCCGACAAAGGCGACGAAGTTGCCCGTGTCCGGATAGAGCTGCGCGAGCGGAAACGGGTAGTGCTGGCTGCCGCGTTCGTCGCGATAGAAGCCCATGGTTTCCAGCGAGAACATCGCATCGGGCTTCTGCCCCTTCTCCGCAAGCGCCAGCGCATAGACCAGGCTGCCCATCCGGTCGGTCTTGAAGAAGGGCGGTTCCTCGTTGGCGAAGAAGGCCAGCCGGATGCGGACATTCGCCCGGCCGCGCAGATCGCCGAGCAGCCGCCCCAGTTCGAGCAGCGCCGCGGTGCCGCTGCCATTGTCGTTGGCGCCCGGCGCCGTGAATGCACTGTCGTAATGTGCCCCGACCACCAGTGTCGGCGCCCCGGGGGAAGCCGGCTCGATCACCGCTTCGAGATTGACCGCGTGCCCATCATCGAAGGGTTGACGCAGAACGGCATGACCCTGCCCGGCAAGCGTCCGCTCGATATAGGCCGCGGCGGCGGCATAGGCCTCTGGATGACCGACATTGTGCGGCTTGCCGGCGATCGCGACGACATGACCGTGCAATCGCCCCTCCAGGTCGCGTTCCTCCGGCGTCGGCGGTGGCAGCGCCCCCCGCCACGATGTGCCGGACACCGCGGTCATCCACATCAGCACCGCCACCGGCAAGGCGAAGAGCAGCCCCACCAGCGCCAGCGCGCTCAGCCGGATGCCATGCTCCCGGATCCACGCGCGCATCGCCTCTCCCCCTTCGCCGCGAACGCTACCGCGCGGTTCGGGGACCGTCTATGTATCCGTCATGAAGCACGCGTTCATTCTGGCCGCCGCGACGCTCGCCGGGATCGGCACCGCCCAGGCGCAGGACCTGCGCCCGCTCTGCCCCGACCGACCGGGGCTCGATACCCCCGCCTGCACGGTGGACCGGGGACATCTCGTGATCGAGAGCGGCGCGATCGATTGGTCGCTCGAACGCGATTCCGCCCAGCGCACCGACAGCTGGACCTTCGGCGACCTGCTGGTCCGCTATGGCATGACCCAGGACATGGAAGTGCAACTCGGCTGGACCGCGCTGGGCGCGGTGCGCACGCGCGACCGGGCGAGCGGCACTGTCACGCATGCCAGCGGCACCGGCGATCTCACCCTGGCGGTGCGCCGCAACCTCTCCCACCCCGACGGCTCGGGCTTCGCCGTGGCGGTGATGCCCTATGCCACCCTGCCCATGGGCGGCGCGACGATCGGGGCCGGTGACTGGGGCGCCGGCCTGATCGTGCCGCTCAGCTACGGCCTCACCGACAGGCTCGGCCTGTCGCTCACTCCCGAAGTCGACGCGGCGGTGGACGGCGACCGGCGCGGACGCCACCTCGCCTATGGCAGCGCGATCGGCCTGAGCACCGTCCTCACCGCCTCGCTGAGCAGCGCGATCGAGTTGCAGGCGCTGCGCGACCAGGATCCCGCCGGGCACGCCACCCAGGCGCTGGCCAGCCTGTCCCTCGCATGGCAGCCGCGGCGCGATCTCCAGCTCGACGTCGGCGCCGTCGCCGGGCTCAATGCCGCCAGCCCGGATCTGGAAATCTATCTGGGGATCGCGCGCCGCTTCTGAGTCGGGCGCGATCCCCGATGGCGCTTCAGGCAGCGACCCCGCGGAGTTCGACGACCCGGCCGCGGCGCGCCGTGCCGGCCGCGCCACCGGTGCGGAAGCGGCCCGCCTGATCGGCGAGATTGCCCACTTCCTCGGCAAGGTTCCGCGAAGCAGCCGAAGTTTCCTCCACCATCGCGGCATTTTGCTGAGTCGACTGGTCCATCTCGTTCACTGCGGTCACGATCTGGGTGATCGCGGTCGACTGGGCCTGGTTGTCCGCCGCCATCGCGTCGAGCAGCCGGTGCACCGCGCCGACGCCGCCCGAGATCGCCTCCAGCGCGCTGTCCATGCGCTGTACGGCTCCCACGGCGGTGCCCACTTCGTCCTGGGTGAGCGTCAGCTGTTCGCGGGCCCGCTTCGCCTCTTCCTCGGCCCGCATCGCGAGCGCCGAGACCAGATCGGCGACCACCGCAAAGCCAGGCCCGGCTTCGCCGGCGCGACCCGCTTCCACCGCCGCGTTCATCGCGAGCACGCGGGTCTGGAACGCGATCTTGTCGAGGCCCTCGATAACGTCATCGATGCCGCGCGCGCTCTCGCTGACCCGGCCCATCGCGGTGACGGCCTGCTCGGCAAGCGCACGACCGTCGCCGACCACCCGGATCGCGTCGTCGGCACTGCGCACCGTCTGGTTCGCCGCCTCGGCGGTGCCGCGCAGCCGCTCGTCCATCTGGGCGAGCGCAGCCGAAGTCTCCTCGATGCTCGCGGCATTGCCTTCGGTACGGCGTGCCAGGTCCTCCGACGCCTGTGCGATCTCTCGCGAGCCCGTCTGGATCGCCGTGGCGCCTTCGCTCACCGTGGCGATCAGGACCCGCAGAGCCGCGAGCGCGCTGTTGAAGTTCGCCTTCAGTGCCGCATAGCTTTCCGGGAATTCGGCATGGATCTCACCGGTCAGGTCGCCATCGGCGAGCGCCGACAGGCCCTGCTCCAGCGCGGTGGTGACGATCCTCTGCGTCTCCGCCGCCGCGGCGGCGGCATCGCGCTCCTTGGCGATCACCGCCTCCAGAAATGCATCGACCGAGCGGGCGATGTCGCCGATCTCGTCATGCTGGTCGAGATGCGGAACCTTGGCCGTGCCGTTCTGGCGCGCAAGGCCGTGGATCACCTCGGCAAGGCCCTTGATCGGCACGACGACCTTGCGGCTGACGATGTAGAAGGCACCCCCCAGCACCGCGAGCGCGACCAAGCCAAGCAGGATCACCACGGTGGTGGCGACATTCGCCAGGCCCAGCGCCCTGGTGGTGACGTCGCCGGCGACGCTGATCTGCATGTCGACCAGCTTGCCGACCTTTTCGGAGACGGGATCGACATCCGCATAGAGCTCGTTGGTGACGAACCGGTCGAGCGCAGCCCGGTCGCCGGCGCGCAGGATGCCCTCCAGCCGGACGACTCCCTCATCCGCCCTGGCGATCACCCCCTCGGCCTCACTCGCCAGCGCCTCTTCTTCCGCGGTGGCGTCGGTCGCGGCATAGCGTTTCCATGCCGCATCGACATCGGCCTTGCCCTTCCCGATATCGGCCGCCGCCTGGGCGAAGCTGATATTGCCGTTGCGCGCCTTGTGCGCGGCATCGGTGATGCGCACCGCATAATTGTCGGCGACCAGCTTCAGGTCCTTGAGCGGGATCACCCGATCGGCGAGCACCGTATGGAGCGCCGCCCGGCTGGCGGTCGCGGACCAGGAAAAACCCGCGATCAGCGCGCCGAGGACGATGCCCAGCATCGTCAGCGCGGCGAGCAGCTTCTGCTTCAACGTCATCATTCAACTCCAAAACTTCGTAAATTACGAAATTTATAGAGCCGAATCGAAGTGCGGCATGGCGGGCGGGGAAAATCGCCGGGCAGAACGCCAGCCGGGCGCGGCGGCATCGGCCACCGCGCCCGGCTGGCGCGCATATGCGATCAGCGCGTCAGCTTCTTATAGGCCAGCGCGGTCGGGCGGTCGGCAGCGTCGCCCAGGCGGCGGCGCTTGTCTTCCTCATAGGCTTCGAAATTGCCCTCGAACCATTCGACATGGCTGTTGCCCTCGAAGGCGAGGATGTGGGTGGCCAGACGATCGAGGAAGAAGCGATCGTGGCTGATCACCACGGCGCAGCCCGCGAAATTCTCGATCGCCTCTTCCAGCGCGCCCAGCGTTTCCACGTCGAGGTCGTTGGTCGGCTCGTCGAGCAGCAGCACGTTGCCGCCGCGCTTCAGCATCTTGGCGATGTTCACGCGGTTGCGCTCGCCGCCCGAGAGCTTGCCGACATTCTTCTGCTGGTCGGCGCCCTTGAAGTTGAAAGCGCCCACATAGGCGCGGGTCGACTGGTCGTGCCCGTTGATCTTCATGTAGTCGAGCCCGTCCGAGATTTCCTCCCAGACGTTCTTCTTGTCGTCCAGGTGATCGCGGCTCTGGTCGACATAGCCGAGGCGGACGGTGGTGCCCATCTCGATCGTGCCTTCGTCCGGAGTCTCCTGGCCGGTGATCAGCTTGAACAGCGTGGACTTGCCGGCGCCGTTCGGGCCGATCACGCCGACGATGCCGCCGGCCGGCAGCGTGAACGAGAGATTCTCGAACAGCAGCTTGTCGCCGTAAGCCTTGGAGATGTTCTCCACTTCGATCACCTTGCCGCCCAGGCGCTCGGGCACCTGGATGACGATCTGGGCGCCGCTCGGCTTGCGGTTCTCCTGGCTCGCCACGAGCTGGTCGAACTTGGCGATACGCGCCTTCGACTTGGTCTGGCGGCCCTTCGGACCCTGGCGGATCCATTCGAGCTCGTCCTTGATCGCCTTCTGGCGGCCGGATTCCTCGCGGTCCTCCTGCTCCAGGCGCTTGGCCTTCTTCTCCAGATAGGTCGAGTAATTGCCCTCGTACGGGAAATACTTGCCGCGATCGATCTCGAGGATCCAGCCGACGACATTATCCAGGAAATAGCGGTCGTGGGTGATCATCAGCACCGCGCCGGCATATTCCTTGAGGTGATTCTCCAGCCACTCGACGCTCTCGGCGTCGAGATGGTTGGTCGGTTCGTCGAGCAGCAGGATGTCCGGCTTCTGGATCAGCAGCCGGGTGAGCGCGATGCGGCGCTTCTCACCGCCCGAAAGGTTGGCGACTTCCCAATCCGACGGCGGGCAGCGCAGCGCTTCCATCGCGATCTCGAGCTGGTTGTCGAGCGTCCAGCCATCGACCGCGTCGATCTTGGTCTGGAGGTCGCCCATCTCCTCCATCAGCGCGTCGAAATCGGTGTCGTCCTTGGGATCGCCCATCTCGGCCGAGATCGCGTTGAAGCGATCGACCATGTCGGCCACCTCGCGCGCGCCGTCCTTGACGTTCTCCAGCACGTTCTTGGTCGGATCGAGCTGCGGCTCCTGCGGCAGATAGCCGACAGTGATGTGCTCGCCCGGCCAGGCCTCGCCCGAGAAGTCCTTGTCGATGCCCGCCATGATCTTCATCAGCGTCGACTTGCCGGCGCCGTTCGGGCCGACGATGCCGATCTTGGCACCCTGGTAGAATTGCAGGTTGATGTTGTTCAGCACCGGCTTGGGAGCGCCGGGGAAGGTCTTGGTCATGTCCTTCATGACGAAGGCGTATTGGGCGGCCACGTGGCGGTCTCCGTTCGCAGGTCTGGATATGCAGGAAGTTCGGGCGCGATGTAGCGACGGGACGCGGAAATGGCAACGCAGCGGTCATGCGCCTGCAATGCTGGGCTTCCCCTGCCGTCGCCTCCGCGGAACGGCCTGGCGCGGCCGCGGAAACGCAGCGGAAACCCGCGCCGCATTGCCGAACGTTTCGGCTGCGGCTAGCGTCCGCCGCCATGACCAAGCGCATCCTGCTCGCGGCCGTCGCCGCCCTCGCCCTGCCCCTTCCCGCCCTGGCCCAGGGCGCCGCGCACGATCCGGCGGCCCTGCGCGATGCGGCTCTCAAGGACGATTTCGCCTGGGAGATCACCGAAGGCCTCACCACCGAGATCGGCCAGCGCCTCGCGGCGACCGAAGCGGAAACCCGCGCCCGGGCCTGGGCAGTGAAGAAGCTCACTGCGCTCGGCTTCCGGAACGTGCGCATCGAGACCTTCCGGATGCCGCTCTGGGTGCGCGGCGCGGAGACCGCGGAAGTGGTCGGTCCCTCGGCGCAGAAGCTCGTTCTCGCCGCTCTCGGCAATTCGGGCTCGACCGGGCCCAAGGGCGTCGAGGCGGACATCGCCTTCTTCCCCACGCTCGCAGATCTCCAGGCCGCGCCGGCCGAGGCCGTGAAGGGCCGGATCGTCTATATCGGCAATACGATGACGCCCACGCAGGACGGCTCGCAATATGGCTATTTCGGCGGCGCCCGCCGGGCCGGGCCGAACCTTGCCGCCAGCAAGGGCGCGGTCGCCGTGCTGATCCGCTCGATCGGCACCGATCACCACCGCAATCCGCACACCGGCGTGACCAACTGGGCCAAGGACGTGAAGCCGATCGCCGCCGCGGCACTTTCGCTGCCCGATGCCGACCAGCTGGAGCGGCTGCTCCGGCGCGGCCCTGTGCGGCTCAGGCTGCTGGTCACCCCCGAGTTCAAGGGCGAGGCGGAATCGGGCAACGTCATCGCCGAAGTGCCGGGGAGCGACCCTTCGGCGGGGATCATCGTGGTGGGCGGCCATCTCGACAGCTGGGATCTCGGCACCGGCGCGATCGACGACGCCGCGGGCGTGGCGATAACCACCGCCGCCGCCAAGCGGATCATGGATGCGGGCCAGCCGAAGCGCACGATCCGCGTCGTGTGGTTCGGTGCGGAGGAAGTCGGCGGCTTTGGCGGCGCAGCCTATGCCAAGGCGCATGCGAACGAGCGCCATGTGCTCGCCCAGGAATCGGATTTCGGCGCCGATCGCGTCTGGAAGTTCGAAGTGAACCTGCCCGAAGGCGCCAAGCCGATCGCCAATCGCCTGGCGACCGTCCTCGCCCCGCTCGGCATCTCGCGCGGCCGCGGCACGGCGCATGGCGGCACCGATGTCGGACCGATCATCAACACCGGCGTGGGCGTGATCGATCTCAGCCAGTCGGGCCTGCGCTATTTCGACTATCACCACACGCCCGACGACACGCTGGACAAGATCGATCCGGAACAGCTCCGCCAGAATGTGGCAGCCTGGACGGCGATGCTCGCGGTGACTGCGAACGCGCCCGAGGATATCGGGCCGATCGCCAAGGGCGGCGGCGAGTGAGGGAACCCTATGGCGGCCTCGCTCATTGATGGCCACCAATGGGCAAGATTTGGGCAAAAAAATGTCCTAAATTTTGCCATCGGGTGAATTTGCGATTGACGCATACGCAACGACCGCTATGCCAGCGGTTCGCGACGGCAATCGGGCCGGTTGCGAAACGTTTGAGTTCCTTTAGGAGCACCACATGAAGAAGATCCTCATTGTTGCTGCGACCGCCGGCCTGATGTCGCTCGCGGCTTGCAACGGCGGCACCACCAACACCACCGCCGAGAACGTTGCCGACTCGCACGAGGCGAATGCCGCTGCGTACGAAGCTGCCGCCGACAACACCACCAACGCCGCCGCCGAGGCGACCCTCGAGAACGCCGCGAACGTGGAAGAGAACAAGGCCGACGCCGCCACGGCGAACGCGCACTGATCTCCGTTCGGCGCCGGCCATCCGGCCGGACCGAGGAATAGGAAGGGCGCTCCCGAAAGGGGGCGCCCTTTCCTGTTGGGGGCAATCGCGCGCTCCGCTATGCCCGGTCGGATCGAGGGGAGGAAGAATGGGCGCAGTAGCAACGAGCCAGGCCGGCAAGCCGCAGCGCTGGTGGCAGATGCTCTATGTGCAGGTGCTGATCGGCATCGCGGCGGGCATGCTGGTCGGCGCGATCTGGCCTGCCTGGGGCGCATCGCTCGAATGGCTGGGCCTCGCCTTCGTCAACCTCGTCAAGATGATCATCGCGCCCGTGATCTTCCTTACCCTGGTGACGGGCATTGCCGGCGCCCGCGAATTGGGCTCGCTCGGCCGCGTGGTCGTGAAGGCCTTCGCCTATTTCCTGTTCTTCTCCACCCTGGCGCTGATTCTGGGCCTGATCGTCGCGCATGTCGTCCAGCCCGGGGCGGGCATGCATGTCGATCCGCACGGCCTGAGCGAAGCCAAGGTCGCCGGCTTCGAGAAGCAGGCCCATGAGACCAGCATCACAGGCTTCGTGATGGCGATCATCCCGACCACGCTGGTCTCGGCGCTCACGGCGGGGTCGATCCTCCAGGTGCTGTTCGTCGCCATCCTGTGCGGCATTGCGCTTGCCAGCATCGGCGAGCGCGTCCGCCCGCTGGTCGATCTGCTCGAACAGGCATCGGAAATGGTGTTCCGCATCGTCGCCATCCTGATGCGCGCGGCGCCCGTGGGCGCGTTCGGCGCGATGGCCTTCACCATCGGCAAATATGGCGTGGAATCGCTGCGGGATCTCGCCTGGCTCGTCGGCACCTTCTATTTCACCTCGGCATTGTTCGTGCTCGGCGTACTCGGGATCGTAGGCTGGCTGGCCGGCTTCTCGATCTTCAAGCTGCTCCGCTACATAAAGGCCGAGCTGCTGCTCGTCCTTGGCGCCTCCTCCTCCGAAGCCGCCCTCCCCGCGCTGATCGACAAGCTGGAACGCGCCGGTTGCGACAAGGAAGTGGTCGGCGTGGTGGTGCCGGCCGGCTATTCGTTCAACCTCGACGGCACCAACATCTACATGACGCTCGCTGCGCTGTTCATCGCCCAGGCAACCGGCGTGCACCTCTCGCTCGGCGAGCAGCTCATCCTGCTCGGCACCGCCATGCTCACGTCCAAGGGCGCGGCGGGCGTCACCGGCGCGGGCTTCGCGACGCTGGCCGCGACCCTGATGGTGGTTCCCTCGATCCCCGTGGCGGGCATGGCACTGATCCTCGGCGTCGACCGCTTCATGAGCGAGTGCCGCAGCCTCACCAATTTCATCGGCAACGCCGTGGCGACGATCGTGGTGGCGCGCTGGGAAGGCCGGCTCGACCGCGAAGCCTTGCGACGCGCGCTCGACGGCACGGCCGACGCGGCGCCCGCACGCGCCGCCATCGAAGCCGATATGGGGTGAGGACCGGAAAATGGTCGGGGAGACAGGATTCGAACCTGCGACATCTTGCTCCCAAAGCAAGCGCGCTACCGGGCTGCGCCACTCCCCGACGCGGATTGCGGCCCTAGGCCGTGATTGCGAACTACACAAGGCAATAGCTTCGCCATTGCCCGCGATCCGCCGCTGGTGGGCCCGGCAGGACTTGAACCCGCAACCTAGCCGTTATGAGCGGCCAGCTCTAACCAATTGAGCTACAGGCCCCCAGCAAACCGGCCCTAGCGGAACCTCAGGCCGGGCCGCAAGTCGCCGCGACGATCTGATCGACCGATGCGGCGCGCACGCCCAGCCGGTCGAGCAGGGCGAGCACCTCGTCCCACCAGCGCAGGAATGCCGCCAGATCCGCCTCGGTGCGCACATAGGGCGTGTGGCCGGGCTCCACCGAAGGCGAATGAAAGGCGAAGTTGAGCAGCCGCAACCCTTCGCCCACCGCGACGCGAATCGCCTCCCTGGCCTCGTCCAGCGGCATATCCTCGGGTGTGAGCGACACGCGCGAAAGCATACCCAGGCGGGACGCGATGCCGATCCCGTGCGGGAAACGGCCCAGGCTGCGATGCAGCCCCGCCCCGCCCCGCCGCAGGCGGCCGGTGAAAACCGTGGTGAAGGGCAGCTCGATCAGCTCGCCCAAGCGGAACGCATGATTGGGCACCGCAAGGAAATCGGGCCCGCCCTCCGCGGAATAATCATAGGCCGATCGCATCGAGCTATCGATCCGATAGCCGAGCTCGGCAAGCAGCGCCGGCGTCTCCGGCCCGATCCCGTAGCGGCCGGCGCGATAGACGAGCGGACGGCGCCCGAAGGCGCGCTCCACGGCATCGGTGAGCGCTGTCAGCTTGGCGCGCTGCAGGCCGATCGGGAGATTGCCCGTGAAGCTGTTGAATCCGTTCACTTCCTCCCGGTGCGGGGGATTTACCCAGGGATGGAGCTGGGTACCGATCGCCGAGCGCCCGTCCTGCATGACTTCGCGCAGCACGTCGATGGCGAGCGGCGAAGTCGCGATCGGATAGTCGACCAGATAGGCGAGCGGCACGCCCGCGGCGGCGAAGCGGGCATGTACCGCAGGCAGCGCGGCCATATGCCGGGTCCCGTCCGCATCGGAACTGAGCGGCGCACCCCAGTCGAACTCCTCCTCGGTGTCGACGAAGATGGTGAAGCGCGTGCCGAAATCGTCCGGCCAGTGCAGGCGCGCACCCGGAACGGGCGCGGGCACGCGGTAACCGCCGCGATCTGGAGCGTCACCCCCCACTTCAGCTTAGATGTGCCTGGCCCACCTGCTCGTTTACGGCGGCCGGAAGCCGCAAAGTCAAGCTTTCGCGGCCGATGACGAGCGTGCCGCCCAGTTCGCGGGAGAGGTTCCGGGCGAGCCGCAGCGCGAATCCGGTGCCGAGCAGCGTCGCGTCCTCGCGCTCATCGTCGATGTCGAGCACCGAATCGCCGGGATAGTCGGCAAGGGCCTGGGGGCGATCGATGGTGATCGACACCATCTCGGCAGTCTCCAGCGCCATGTGTACGCCGATCCGTTCACTGTGCCCGCTGGCCGAAACGAGCGTTGCGAGGAGGCGCGCCAGCAATCGCTCGACCGCGCGGCGATCACCGGTGACCGAAAGATCGGCGATCGGCAGCGCGATCACCGAGCCGCGCAGTTCGGCAAGCGGCGCGAGGTCGTCGACGATCGTCGCGAGCACCGGCCGCAACGCGATCTGGCCGGGCACGAGCGAAAGCGCCGCGCTGTCGATCCGCGCGGCGAGATCGAGATCGTCGATCGCGCCAAGCAGTTCGCGCGCCTGGGAGCGGATCACCTGGGCCCGGTCGCGATAGGCATCGCCCACGGGGCCGAGCATCTGCGCCTCGATCATCTCGGCAAAGCCCGCGATCGCATTGGTCGGCGTGCGCAGTTCATGGACGAGCTGGCGGAGTGAATCGGCCGGCATCGCCGGCGCCGGCGCAGTGCGCACCGGCTCGGCGCGTTCGTCGACTCGCGGCCGGCGCGCGGTTCCGCGATAGCCGGTGAAGCGGCCATTGCCGGGATCGAAGACCGGGATGGCCGAGATCAGCCAGTCCCCCGCAGCATCGGATTCGCCTTCCACCGAAAGCCGGGCATTGGAGAAGCCGGCGCGGCGCCGGAAAGCCCCCGCGGCGACACCATCCACGCGCGATGCCTCCGATACGCCGGGAGCAGCCTGGCTATCGAGCGATACGCCGATCAGCGGCGCACGGCTGACGCCGTCGACCCAGCGGATCATGCCCTTGGCATCGGTCTCGAAACGGAAGTCGTCGGCCGGGCGCGGTGCGGGCGGGTCCTGCGGGCCGGTTTCCTCGCGATGGCGCCAGAACGCGTCGATCCGCGCCACCACGTCGGCAATCTCGAAGGTGCCGTCGTCGTCGCCCGCGGCTTCTGCCGCAATCTGCCGCACTTCTGCGGCCAGGCTATCGCTATACTCCATGGCCGGACCCTGCGCCCCTGCCTCCGGCAGCGCAATCGCTTCGGCGGAATCGGCTGACTCGTCTGTCCCGGATTGGACCGGGCGGATCGGAATTTCGGCCTCTTCGGCTACTTGCGCCGCCGAAGCGGTGATCGACGGCGCCAGGCCGGCAAGTGCGACGAAGGAAAGGTCCTCCACCAGCGGAGGGGCCTCCGCTTCGGGTGCGACTTCGGGCTCGGGCACCGGCACGGACCCGATATGGGCCTGCGGCTCCGCCAATCCGGAGTCGACCGGATCGAGGTCTTCGGCCGGCAAGCCCTCCCTCGCTTCGTCGACTGGAGCGGCGACGGGCAACCGGCCCAGCAATGCGGCAAGGGTCGCCTCGTGCGCCGGCAACCGCTGGGGAGTGGTGGAACTCCAATAGACCAGGGGCTTGCCCTCGGCCTCCGGCGCGGCTGCCGCCATGGATTCGTGCGAGTCCGCATTCGCTGCGTCGAGATGCTCGACCGCCTCAATCTCGGCCGGCACCGGCTCGGCCGGGCGCGCGTCGACCACCTCGGCCCAATCGATTGCCGTCACCTCGGCCATCACTTCCGGCTCGGCGGTCACGGTTTCGACCGGGACTTGCTTCACCGTCTCGTCGGGCAGCACGAAATCGATCGGGCCGAAACTCTCCAGCGCGCGACGCACCGCCGGGCTGAGGTCGCGCCGATTGCGCAATATCGCGCGTGCGGCCGGTGCGAGTTCGGGCAGCAGCTGGATCCACTCGGCCGAATTCATCCGCGCACTGCGCAGCACGGGCAGCGCCACCTGCAGCTCGTCGAGCGCGAACAGGCGCACGAGCGGCGGCGGCGGATCGGCATGCTCGAGGGTGCGGGCGCTGGCGGCACGCACCGGCAGCGGCACGGATTCGCGAATCGTGCGGAGCACGCCCATCGCACGATTGCCCGCAACGGCACGGCGACGACCGATCAGGTCGACGAGCTGCCGCCAGGCGGACTGGACGCCATAAGGCGTGCCCAGATCCGAGGCCAGCACCGTCTCCAATGTATCGTCGAAGCGCAACGCGTGCCCACCTTTACCCGGCGCAGCAACACGCGCCGTAAGGAATCCTTAACCCGTGAAACGTCGGTTCGGAACTGTCGATTTCGGCACGTCGCATTGTGGGACAATTGCGTTGCGGCGTAATAATATTATGTCTAAACGCAACACACGGAAACGAATCAACAGATAGAAGGAACATAAATGCGATTCGACGATATCGACGTACGGATCCTCGGCCTGTTGCAGGACAATGGCCGCATGACCAATGTCGAGCTTGCCGAACGCGTTGGGCTGACGGCGCCTCCCTGCCTCAGGCGGGTGCGGGCCCTGGAGCAGCAGGGAGCGATCACCGGCTATCATGCCGCGCTCGATCCGGCCGCACTGGGCTACAACCTCACCGTGTTCGCCATGGTGAGCCTGAAAAGCCAGGCGGAAGCAGACCTGCGCGCCTTCGAACAGATGATGGCCGACATTCCCGAAGTCCGCGAATGCCATATGCTCAACGGCGAGATCGATTTCATCCTGAAGATCGTCGCGCCCGACCTGCAGAGCTTCCAGCACATCCTGACCACGCGCCTCACCCCGGCGCCGAACGTCGAGCATGTGAAGACCTCGCTCACCATCCGAACCTCCAAGGCGCTGCCCGGCGTGCCGGTCGCCTGATACGAAAAGGGGCGGCATCGCTGCCGCCCCCTTCCCTGTTCGGCGCGAAGCCGCGCTCAGCTGAGCGGCGGCGTTTCGAGCGAGACCTGCCAGAGCAGCGCGACATTGACGTACGGGCCGGTCTTCACCGCCTGGAACGCCGTCTTCGCCTCTTCCTTGCGGCCGAGACGCTGCAGCGCGATGCCGCGGTGCAGGTTGATCTCATTGGCATCCGCGCCGCCCTTGGCCAGCGCAGCGTCGTAGAGCTCGAGCGCGCGCGCATTGTCGCCGGCGGCGAGCAGCGCGTCGGCATTGCCGGCACCGCCCTGCTTGGCCAGGACGTCGAGCGACGGGCTGCTCTTAACGCCGGCCTGGGCCGCGGTGTAGGTGCGGTTGCCATCGGGGTCGGTCGTCGGCAGCTTGCCGTTCTTGCGCCCCTCTTCGATCACCGAGATCGCTTCCCAGGGCAGGCCCGAGGACTGGGCGGCATAGGCATAGTCGGCATAGTCGCCGCGATCGGCGAGCGAGTTCGTGATGCGGCGAAGACGATAGAGGTCGATGCGCTCGGTCTTGGCGGCCCGATCCGAGCCCTTGGCGCCCTGGCCGAGCACTTCGATCGCCCAGCGCCAGTTCTTCACCGCCGGATAGTCCTTCAGATAATAAGCGAGCCAGTCATAGGTCGCCTCGCGATTGCCGGTGGCGGTCACCTTCGGAATGGCGAACTGATACCAGGCCTCCGGCGCCTTCTGCCCCGTCGACTTGGCAAATTCGATCGCATTGCGCGCTTCGGCGGCGGCCTCGGCATTCTTGCCGGTGGCGGCGTAGGAATTCGCCAGCATCAGCGGAATGTCGACGTTCTTCTCGCCCAGCTGGCGCGCCTTGGTCATGTAGTTGATGACGTCGGCATGCTTCTTCTGCGACGCGGCGGCCTTGCCGAGCAGGAAGTTCAGACGCGCATTGTAGGGGCCCACTGCGTCCGGCGCGCTGCGCGGGCTGGCCACCAGCACCTGCAGCGGCGCGATCTGGCCCGCCTCGTTGCCGCGCCCGAGCTCGAGCTGCAGGCGCATCGAGGCCGCGAAGAATTTCTCGTCGTCATTCTTCGCCGCAGCTTCGGCAGCGGTGATCTGCGGTTCGGCGGTCGCCCAGTCCTTGGCCTTCACCGCGGCTTCGGCGGCAGCGGCGGGCTTGCGGAATTCATCGCTGACCTGAAGCTGGTTCGCAGCCGGGGCGTTCTTGTCGTCCTTCTTCTTCTGCGCGGCAGCAGGGGCCACCGTCAGCGCAGTGGCGCCCAGCGACAGCACGGCGGCCAGCGCGAGCTTGGAAGCGAAGTTCATGCGAAACTCTCCTAAACGGGGAAAGGGCGGGGGCTTTCGGCGCACCTCTAGTTGCCCCACACGCGCCGTTCAAGCCGATCCCCGTCGCCGATGCCGGTTCTGCGATGAACGTCATTTTAACGGCCGGGCTCTCCCTGAGGCGTCGGAGGCCCCCGCCCGCCCTTCCCGGCTCTGCAATCCAACGGCCCGCCCCACAATTCGAACGACTCGTCCGCATATTTTGGTTGATGTGCGTTAACCCTGTGGATAAGTTTGTGGACAGCACGAGTAACTCGTTGCGTTGGAGGGGTAAAATGAGTTCCCTGTATCTCGGGTGCGCGCTTTGTGAAGTCGATGCGGAAGGCAATGTCCTGCTTGCCGACACCATGGCCCGGACGCTGGGTCTTCCCGCCCCGGAGGAGCCCTTGTTTCTCTCAACCCACGAACGCGATCAGTGCCTCGTCGGCTATGCCAGATCGCATCTCCAGGAGATTCGCACGCGTACCGAGCGCTGGCGCCTTGCCGACGAGGATGCCGGGCGCGATGCGCAACGGCATCATGAGCGCATGCGCCGGCTGTTCGGCATCGTCGAGGTCGCGCCACGCAGCGAGCAGGGGCTGATGCTCCCGGCGGTGATGCGCCATCTCGGCCGGATCGAAAGCATGGCGCTGATCGTCGGCACCGGCGACCGGTTCGAAATCTGGAACCCGCGACTCGCGGTGACGCATGTCGACGGCCGGTTCCGCGAGCTCGCCAGCTGGCAGGTCATGCATCGCCGCGCGCCCCGCGCCGGCTCGCGCCGCACCCGCCCGGTCCGCCGCTGATGGGCGCGCTGCGCTGCCGGCTGCTCGGCCATGCCGCGATGCCGACGCATTATCGCAGCGGCGAAACGGAATTCTCGCTGTGCATCCGCTGCGGCGACGACCTGCTTCGCGCGGTTGGGGCGGAGGAATGGGAAGAGGTTCCCGCCGGGCAGAAAGTGGTCTGGCGGCGGCGCGACCGGGGCGGCAGCGCCGCGGCAGTGGCCGAACGGATGACCTTGCCCCCTGCCCCGCGCCGCCATCGCCCGCGCAACGAACCGCCGATCGAGGCGCGCGGCCAGCGCCGCAGCCGTCCGCGCCGGGCCGGCGCCGTGATGCTGCTGGGGCTCACCGGTCGCTATGTAGTGGCCGGCCTCTTCGATCGCCTGCGCCGCCCCGCCCGGCCGGTGCCGCCGCAGACGCGCCTGCTTCCGGCACCGGGCCGGATTACAGCAGCTTCTCGATCTCGGGGCCAATCGCGTCGGGGCTGGTAGTCGGCGCGAACCGCTCCACCTTCGTGCCCGTCCGGTCGACGAGGAACTTGGTGAAGTTCCACTTGATCCCCTTCGAGCCGAGCACGCCCGGCGCCGCAGCCTTCAGCGCATCGAACAGCGGCGCCGCATCGGGGCCATTGACGTCGATCTTGGCATAGACCGGAAAGGTCACGTCATAGGTGAGCGAACAGAAATTCGCGATCTCCTCCGCATCCCCCGGCTCCTGCGCGCCGAACTGGTTGCAGGGAAAGGCCAGCACCGAGAAGCCGCGATCCCTGTACTTGCGGTGCAGCGCCTCGAGGCCGGCATATTGCGGCGTGAAGCCGCATTTCGACGCGGTATTGACGATGAGCAGAACCTCGCCGGCGTGATCGGCGAGCGTGGTCTCCGCGCCGCCGGGCTGGCGGACGGGAATGTCGGTGATCGCAGTCATGCGGCCTCTCCTTCGTAGCGGGCCATCAGCAGTTCGATATTGCGGCGGACGCCGGGCCATTCATGTGCCAGGATCGAATAGACCACGCTGTCGCGCATATGGCCCTTCAGGATCAGATGGCCGCGCAACACGCCGTCCATCCGCGCGCCCAGCCGCTCGATCGCGCGGCGCGAGGCCTGGTTGAGGAAATCGGTGCGGATCTGCACGCAATTGACCCGAAGCTCGTGAAAGGCATGGTGGAGCAGCAGGTATTTGGCCTCGGTGTTGAGCCCCGTCCGCTGGACGCGTGGCGCATAGAGCGTGCCGCCGATCTCGACGCGGCGATGCCCCTCGCTCATCCGCAGGAAACGGGTGGCACCGGCGATTCGCCCCTCGGCATCGAGCACGGTGAACGGCAGGCTCCGCCCCGCCGCCACGTCATTCTCGATCCGGTCCATCCAGGCGTCGATGCTGGCATCGTCGGGCACGGTAGTGTGAAACAGATGGCGGAGCCCGGCAAAGGCCAGGAGCAGGTCGGCACGATCCGCGCGCGCCATCGGGCGGAGCGTGACGTGACGGCCGGCAAGCGTCGGGACCTCGCGCCAGGCCGTCATTTGTCGATCCTGGTGATCGGACGATCGAAGCGCCCCGGCAGCGCCATCGACCAGGCTATGAAATCGACGCGCCCAAGCGCATCGCTCTCCGGCAGCATGCCCACACCGAAACTCTCGCGCGGGAACCTGCTGTCCGAGCTGTTGTCGCGATTGTCGCCCATCACGAAGAGGTGCCCGGCGGGGACGACGACGGCGGCGAAATCGTCCTGGGGCGTGGCATGCTGATCCAGGATGGCATGCGGCTGCGCCTCCCCGGGGAACTGTTCGAGCATTTTCCGGGCGGGCGAGCCAGGCTCATCCGCGGTTCCCATGCCGATCTGCTTCTGCGGCACCGGCTTGCCGTTGATCGAGACGATGCCGCCCGCCAGCGCGACGCTGTCGCCGGCAAGCCCGACGACGCGCCCGACACGCTTCTCCTCACCCAGTCGATAGACGATGACCTCGCCACGCGCCGGTCCCTTCGGGCCGAGATCGCGCGGATAGAATCGATCCCCCACCTCGAGCGTAGGCCGCATCGATTGGGAGGGGATGTAGAGCGGGCGGAACTGGCGCCCGGAGTCGAAGGCATGGCGTGCGACCGGCCAGGCAAACCAGATGCCCGTTGCCAGCGCGAGCGTTCCGAGCCCCAGGGTGACCGGGATCCAGCGCTCGCGATGCTTCACTCCAGATGCCCCTCGTGCAGCCGCACCACGCGATCCATCCGGGCGGCAAGGCGCTCGTTGTGCGTCGCGATCAGCGCGGCCGAACCCTGGGTGCGGACCAGGCCGAGGAATTCGGCGAGCACCTTGTCCGAAGTCGCCTCGTCCAGATTGCCGGTGGGTTCGTCCGCCAGCACCAGCGCCGGCTTGTTGGCGAGCGCCCGGGCAACGGCGACGCGCTGCTGCTCGCCGCCCGAAAGCTGGCTCGGCCGGTGCGTCAGCCGGTGTGCGAGGCCGAGTGCGGTGAGCAGTTCCTCCGCGCGCCTGTCCGCATCCGCGCGCAACGCGCCGTGGATCATCTGCGGCAGCACGACATTCTCAAGCGCATTGAAATCCGGCAGCAGGTGATGGAACTGGTAGACGAAACCCAGATGGTCGCGGCGCACCGCGGTGCGGCTCGGGCTGTCGAGCTGGGCGGCCTCCTTGCCGACGATCTGGATCGATCCCTGGAAGCCGCCCTCGAGCAGGCCGACGGCCTGGAGCAGGGTCGACTTGCCCGAGCCCGAAGGGCCGAGCAGCGCAACGATCTCGCCCGGCTGCACCGCGAGGTCGATGCCGCGCAGCACTTCGATCGTCTCGCCGCCCTGGCTGAAGCTGCGCTTGAGGCCGTGCGTCTGGAGGACCGGCACGACGCGTCCCTCAGCATCACTCATAGCGCAGCACCTGCACCGGATCGGTGCTCGCAGCCTTCCAGGCCGGATAGAGCGTGGCCAGGAAACAGAAGATCAGCGCCATCACGCAAATGCCTATCGTCTGGAACGGATCGGTCTTGGCCGGCAGCTCGGTGAGGAAGCGCATCTGCGGATCCCAGATATTCTGGCCGGTCACCAGCCCGATGAACTTCACCACCCCTTCCCGGAACGTGATGAAGAGGAAACCCAGCACGCCGCCCGCGGCCACGCCAAGCGCGCCGATCGTGGTGCCCACGGTCACGAAGATCCGCATCAGTCCGCCGCGCGTCGCACCCATCGTACGCAACACCGCAATGTCCCGCGTCTTGGCGCGCACCAGCATGATCAGCGAGGAGACGATGTTGAACGCCGCGACCACCAGGATGATCGAGAGGATGGTGAACGAGACGGTGCGGTCCACCGCCAGCGCCTCGAACAGCTCGGAGTTCATCATCCGCCAGTCGGTGATCTGGCCGACGCCGCTCACCTTGTCGTTCAGCGGCTGAAGGATCTGCGCCACCCGGTCCGGGTCGACAGTCTCCAGCTCGATCATCGAAACGCCGTCGCCGAGCAGCAACAGGGTCTGCGCGTCCTCGATCGGCATGACGGCGAAGACCTTGTCATAGTCATAGACGCCCACCTCGAATATGGCGGCGACCTTGTACTTCACGATGCGCGGCATGGTGCCGAAGGGCGTCGCCGCTCCGGCGGGATTGAGAATCGATATCTCGCTGCCCACCGTGGCCCCCAGCGATTCCGCCAGGCGCGAGCCGATCGCGACCTGCTCTCCCCCCGGCTTCAGGCTCTTGAGCGACCCGACGACTTCCTTGCCCTTGAGCGTGGGATTGCTGAGGATGTCCTCCATCCGCATGCCGCGCAGCTGGATGAACTCCGCCCGGCCATTATAGGTGGCGAAGAGCGGCTGCTCGATCAGCGGCGTCGCGCTGGTGACTCCGGGCGTCTTTCTCGCTTCGTCGAGCACCGCGCGCCAATTGCGCAGCTGGCCGCCATAGCCCTGGACCACGGCATGGCCGTTCAGCCCGGTGATCTTGTCGAACAATTCGGCGCGGAAGCCGTTCATCACGCTCATCACCACGATCAGCGCGGCAACGCCGAGCATGACGGCGACAAGGCTGAACCCGGCGACGACGGCGATGAACGCCTCGCTCCGCCCGGGCAGCAGATAGCGGCGGGCGATCATCCGCTCATAGCGTGAAATCAACAGCATGCGGGCCTTGTAACTCGCCGGGAAAACAGGTCTCCTGCCGATCTAGGGCAGATGGCGGCGAATTCCTACTGCCAACCGCTATGTTGCCGATTCAACACAGGGTGAGACCAATCTGCGCCTACCCCTTGTAATGCCAGTGACAAAACGGGTGCGTGCGCCTAGCAAAACTCCTGTCGAAGCGCAGGCGAAAGGCCGTGGTTCGGGGAGGCTCCAAGCCCCGCTCGTAGGCAAGTACGAGTGTGCGGGCTGGGCCTGACAAAGGGGGCTGACGAGCATTCGTCACGCAGGCGCCCGGATCGGAAACGGTCCGGGCGTTTGCCGTTTTCGGCCCGTTGGAAATCCCGCCTTTTCGGCGCTATTCCGAAAGCGGGCGATAGCTCGCCTGCTGCTCGGGCGTGGGCAGGCTGATGATATGCGTGACCACGCCAGGATGCAGCGGCGCCAGGAATTGCAGGCCGGCCGCGGCGCGGTTGCTCCAGACCACCCTGGCGGGCAGCGGTTTGAAACCGGGCAGCCGCAACACCGTTTCCATCCCCAGTTCGAGGAGGAAACCGGTCTCGAGCCGACAGCCCAGGCGCGAAATCTCGACCAGGCGCACGTCCTGGAAGCAGAAACGGGATTCCTTCACCGCAACCGCAATCGATACCGGCCAGCGCATCGCCTCACGCCGGTCCACGCCCTGCGTAATCTTCAGTCCTCTTCGATCGCCACGCATTCCCCAACCCCGACTCTAATCCCCTACCCAACCAAGATCGGCTTGCCGCAACGCAGCCCGTTCACGCGAACATCGGCCTGCCCGACACTGACTCCGAGAAGCCCGGTGAGACTGCCGAGCAGCGAATCGAGCGGCGCCGCCGCCCCCTGAAGCACCGTCCCCACCGCCGCGGTGACCAGCGATAGATTGATCCCGATCCCCAGCGTGTTGACCTGCAGATCCATGTCGCGGACCAGCGATGCCGCCACGCCGGCGGCGATGTCGTTGGTCGACACGGTATGCGTCTTGCCGGCGGCGATCTCCTGGGCGGTGAACGTCACCTGCTGCGCGCCCGCGCCACCCAGATTGACGTTCGACTGGCCGGTCACCTCGGCGAGCAGCAGCACTTTCACCAGCGTCGTCCGGCGGGGGGTGATCGCCGTGCCGAAATTGCCCAGCGACGCGGTATCCACGTCGCCGATCGCCACCTGCCCCGCCGAGGTGGTGACGTCGAGGCCGACCGTGGCAGTCGCCGGCGTCGGGCATGAGATGCTCCGCAGCGATGCTTCGGCCTTGGCCAGTTCGACGAAGAGCGGCAGATGGATCGAAGCCGCGCCCAACAGGCCCGCACCACCCACCTTGGTGTCGACATACAGACGAGTCTGCGCCGTGCGCACCTTCACGCTGCGGTCCTTGGCCACTGCAAGCCAGGGCGACTGCGCCGGCCGCTCGCCGATCGCCAGCGATACCTTGGTGGAGAGGAGCCCCGGAACGCCCGCCGCGAGATCCAGATCGACCTGGCGCTTGCCGGTGGCGATCTGGAGCATCTCGCGAACGAGCGCATAGCTATCGGCCTCGATCGGGCGCGAGGGATCGGTCTTGGTCTCGCCGGAGAGCGGGCCGAGGTCGATAATCTTGGAGAGTTGCACGGTGACCGGCGGCACGCGCGCGGCAATTCCGCGCAGCGCCGATTGGGCGCTCGAGTTGCCCGTCGCCGCGGCCAGGGCATTGAGCGCCTTGGGCAGGCTGACATTGGTGGCAAGCGTCTCGCCAAAGGTCAGGCCCTGGAGACTGGTCTGGGTGCGCAGCGCGTCGATGAAGGAAAGGAGGTCCACATCCGCGGTCACCAGCCCCTGCGCGTCCATCACGTTGAGGTTCAGCTCGGTCCCGGCGAGTCCCGAAAGCAATTGGCCGGGCAATCCGCCGCTCACCGATGCCAGACGCGAGCCGATCGAAAAGGAAGCGAGGTCCACCCGCGCCGCCGTTGCCGTCACCGACACGCGCGCCGTGGGGCGTCCGGTAAGAAACTTGCCGAAGAACAGCGGCACGTCCCGGCCCATGACGAGGCGGACGGCGTTGCCGTCGCCGGACGCGACGAAACGCGCGGCCGGTGCCACGGTGCTGTCGGCGGAATAGGTGCCGCGTTCCAGCTTCTCGATGTTCGCGTCGCTCGCCTGGTTCGCCGCCATTGCCTGGCGCGCCGCGGCATCCGCCGACTGGCTGTTCGCCGCACTCAGCGCCGCCGCATCCGCAACACCTTGCAGCCGCCTCTTCTCCAGATAGAGCGAGCCGGTATCCACCGCGAACGCCGCCGATCCCGCCAGCATCACGAACCCGCCGGCGAAGAGCATGGTGACATTGCCGCCACGATCGACCCTGAAGCGGCGAAGGAAGGACCGGATGGCCATGGCGCACCTCATGGGGCGGTGAGCGTCACGGTCGAGCTGCGCTCGATCACCTTGCTGGGCAGCGGCACCAGCTTGATCGAAAGCAGCGGATCGTTCGACGCGTCATAGGAGAGGTGGACCGTCAGGGTGCGCCCATCATCGTCGATCAGCGTGTCCATGCGCTCGGGCTTGAGCGTGCCGGTCTTGCGCAGATTGGCATCCAGCGCGGTGCGCGCCAGAGCGGCGCGTTCATTGGGGTCCAGCCCGCCGACCGCCGCACGCGCCGCCTCGTTCGCTGCCTGCTGCACGCTGTTGGCGCAGAGGAACCAGCCACCATAGGTGACGATCCCGCAGATCAGCATCAGAAGGATCGGCAGCGAGAAGGCCATCTCGATCGCGGCCGCACCGCGCCGTTCGCGCCACAGCCCGCGGCCGGCGCGGAGCGGCTTCTCGGCCAGGGAAGGCGAACGCGAACACATGCGCGATTCTTCGCACAGGAGAGCTTCCAAATCGCTCGCACGCCTGCCGGCACGATATCCGGATTTTCAGTAAACCTTGGCCGCGAAGGCACGAACCCAGAGCCGCCCGGATCGGGACGATCCCCTTGATTTTTCACACCATTTTCGACCTAGGCGGTCTTGATTTACGTTAACTTTGTTGTATTCTACATGTCAAACTGAAATTGAGCAAATTACGCAATTCTCGAATCTACTGCGGTCGCAACGTAAAAAACTGCCGTCGTCCCGAAAACGTTCGAGAGCATTCAATTATGCAACGCTCATCAGTGCAGACTGTTTCATCAGCTGAACTTACGCGCAATTTCGCATATTGGCAGGACCGCGCCATGCACGGCCCCGTCACGATCACCTATCACGGACGTCCACGCTACGTGCTGCTGGCAGCCGAGAGCTGGGATGCCGAGCATGCGATCGGCGAACGGGACGGCACGCATCGCGAACTCGAATATCAGTTCCTCGTCGAGCATATGGACGGCGGGCTGCTTGTGATCGATCCCGAGTTGAAGGTCACCGATGCGTCGAGTGCCGCCGCGCTGATCCTGGGGCGCACGCCCCCCGCGCTGATCGGTTCGCCGATCACCGATGCCCTGCCCGCTTCCACGCACGCCACCATGCTTTCCAGCCTGCGGCACGTGCTGCGCAGCGGCGAGCAATCCCAGTTCGATCTTGCGCTCGACGAGGAGAGCGGCACGCGACTGCGCATCCGCGCCTTTCCCTGGGTGGAGGGCGTCGCGCTGCTGGTACGGGTCAGCTATGAGGGCGACGAGGAAGCCCGGCTGGCCGAGCAGACAGCGCTGGAAAAGGCCCGCGCTGCGCATGGCCGGATCGAAGTGATCCGCCTGACGGTGCGCGGCACGGTTACGATGGTCGAGGCCGAGTTTGCCCGGATGGTCGGGCTGGCGCGGGAACGCATCCTGGGGCTTCGCTTCGTCGACCTGCTCGCGGTGCGCGACCGCACCGTTGCGCGCGATGCGATCGAGCGCGTGCTGAGCGGCCGTTCCGAGGCGGAGGCATTCGATGCGCGGCTGCTATGCGGCGGCGCCGAGGAGATCGGCGCGCGCGTCTCGATCGCGCCGCTCGCCAGCGGCTATGCCGTGGGCGGAGCGATCGTGATCGTCACGCTCGATCCGAACACGGAAACGGTTCAGTAGCAGGAAGGTCGCTGCAGCGCCGCAGTGCGCGAGATCGAGCGCTTGAAGGTTCCCACCACCTGGTTGGTGAGAGCGTCGGTACGGCTCGCTTCCGCGCTGAGGCGGCCGCAGGAGAGCGTGACGCCTGCCCAGGTCACTGCCCAGCCGATGCGCGGATTGCCGATATTGCCGCCCTCGAGCGTGACATTGCCATGGATTTCCGCAGGGGCGCCGCCATCGATCTGGACGCGCGCCGCATCGTTGAGCCGGGCGGCCCAGCCCCCGTCCCCGCCTTCGCCGGGCCGCAGATCGATACGCGCCGGTGAAGCGGAACTGCGCCTCGCCCCGCCGACGACCTGCTCCTCGGGCATCGCGACGCCGCCGGGGCGCCCATTCGCGACGGCGGAGACGATCTCGCTCACCTGCTTCACCCCGGTGATGTCGCCACGCACCGCCACGCCGAGCAGCACCGTGATCACGCCGAGGACCAGCGACACGCGGACGCCATTGGGGATGGTAAGCCGCGAGAGCACCAGCACCGAGATGCAGAGCGACGCGATCAATGCGACATTGGTATAGCCCGAGGGCGCGAAGGCGGAAGAGTTCACCCAGATCAGCCCGCCGCAGATCTGGCAGGCAGAGACCAGCGTGGCGAGCAGGCCCGCATTGCTGAAACTCGGCAAGGATCCCGTGGCTACACGCATGATCTTCCCAATATAGGAGATCGGGATACTTGATGTTGGTTAAGCTTCGCTCAAATTGTCCGGTGCAAATCGACAAGAAAAGAAGGGAGGCGGTGCGGGCGCCGCCTCCCTTCCCCAACCTCCCCCGGCCATGGCAGGAGGTCAGTCTCGCAAGGTTCAGAAGCTCTTGCTGATCGTCAGGCCATAGGTCCTCGGATCGCCGGGCTGGCCGACGACCAGGCCGGTGCTGCCCGACTGGACCGAAAGCAGCTCGAAATAGCGCTTGTCGAAGACGTTGCGGACCCAGCCATAGATGTTGAGGTCCGAACGCCGCCAGCCGAGGCGGACGTTGGACAGCGAATAGGCGTCGATCCAGGTATAGGCGGAGGGCGACGGGTTGGACGAGAATCGCGAGCGCCAGCTGCCATCATAGCCCAGATAGACATTGCCGTCGCCCACGGGCTGGCGCACTTCGCCGCCCCAGCTGAGCGACCATTTCGAGATGCCCGGCAGCACCTGGCCCGAAATGTCGCAAAAGGCAGGGCTGCGGCCGCCGGGCGTTCCCGCCGGATCGGTGGCCCCGCCGGGCGCGGTCGCGGTGCCGCCGGAAAGCTCGGGCGGGCACGGCGCGTTCTTGAAGTCGGTATATTTGGCGTCGGTATAGGCACCGTTGAAATAGAGATTGAGCCGCTGGCTCGGGCGCGCCGCCAGGTCCCATTCGAACCCCCGCACCCGCACCTTGCCGGCATTGGCGAGATAGCCGCGGATCACGTTGATCGCGTTATTGTTCACCGTCGCCTGGTAATCCTTGATCTCGGTCCAGAAGGCGGCGGTATTGAAGGTCACCCGACGATCGAGGAACTGGGTCTTGAGGCCGATTTCGAAGTGATCGACCTTCTCCGGCTTCACCGTCTGGGTGGAGAGATCGACGCCGGTACTGGTCGAATTGAGCGGCAGGCCCGAAAGGTTGATGCCGCCCGACTTGAAGCTGCGCGCATAGGTCGCATAGGCATGGACGTCGCGCGACACGTCATACGAGACGGTGATGTCGCCCGAGACGTTCCAGTCGCTGAAGCGCGGGCTGTAGCGCTGCGGTGCCAGCGTGTTCAGCTGGTCCGCTGTCGCCGTACCATTCGCCAGCAATGCCGCGACATTGTCCGCCGTCGCGACATAATTGTAGCGCGCGTTGTGAATGCTGACGACGGCCTCGTAGAAGCCGGACTTCTTGTCATAGTTCAGGCGCAGGCCCGGCTGGATATGGAGGCCGTCCACCGGCTGCCAGTTGAGCTTGCCGAACAGCGCGAAGCTGGTGTTGTCGAAGTTGATCGTGTTGGTCGAGGTCAGCCCGTTCAGCACCAGCGGATTGCAGGCCGCCGCCGTCGCCGTCGCGCATCCGGTGGCTCCAGGCGGAACATTGCCGGGGTTGAGCAGCCAGCGGCTCGCCGCCGAACCCTGGACCTGCGAGCCCTGGGTGTTGATCGTCTGGTGGAAGAAGAAGGCGCCGAGCGTATAATTCAGCCGGCCGTCGCCGTTCGAGCTGAGCCGCAGCTCCTGGCTGACCTGCCGCTGCTGCGACGGGTTCTGGGAGATGGTGGTGATCGGCAGGCCGGTGAAGTCGCGGTCGTTCTTCGGCTGCCAGTCCCAATAGCGCCATGCCGTGACCGAAGTCAGCGTCGCCGGGCCGAGATTCCAGTTGGCGACCAGCGAGGCGCCGCCGATTTCCTGGCGCGACTTGATCTGGGCATCGAGATCGGTCTTGCGGTCGAACGGATCGGTGCTCGGCGGCGCATAGCCGAACGCCGCCGCGAGTGCCGCATATTGGCGGGACAGCGGCCGCTGGGTGGCGCCGACCCGGGCATAATATTGCACGCAGCACAGCGGGTTCTGGAGGTTCCAGTCGCCCGCCAGCGTGAAGTCGAGATCGTCGTTCACCTTCCAGAGGAGCTGGCCCCGGAAACTGCTCGTGCGCTGTTTGTGGAGATCCTCGCCGGTGCGGACATTCTCGATCGTCCCCTCGCGGCTGGTGACCGCGCTGGAGATGCGGATCGCGAGCTTGTCACTGAGCGGGCCCGAGACCGAGGCCTTGGCCGAGATCAGGTCGTAATTGCCCAGGCTCAGCTCAACCTTGGTCTCCGGCGTGAAGCTCGGCGCCCGGGTAGTGATGTTGATCGCACCGGCAGTAGTGTTCTTGCCATAGAGCGTGCCCTGCGGCCCGCGCAGCACTTCCACTCGCTCGATATCGACGAAATCGAAGGTCGAGGCGCCGATGCGGCCGATATAGACCTGGTCGAGATAGAAGCCGACGCCCTGCTCGATGCCGTCATTGGTAAGGCCGAAGGGCGCGCCCAGACCGCGGATGTTGATCGCCGAGTTGCGCGGGTTGCTCGAATAGAATTGCACGGCGGGCAGCGAGGTCTGCAGCCGGTTGAGGTTGGTGGCGCCGGTCTGCTCGATCGTCGAGCCGCCGATCACCGACATCGCGATCGGCACGTCCTGGGCCTTTTCCTCGCGGCGACGCGCAGTGACGACGATCTCGCCGCTGCCGCTTTCCTGCGCCGGCCTGGCCTGCTGCTCGTCCTTGGCGCTCGCGGCAACCGGATCGTCGCGCAGCGCTCCGGCGGGTGCCGGCGCGGTACTCGCCAGAAGCAGCAGTGAAAGCGAAGCAAGGCTCATCATCATCCCCTTTGGCCGTGTCGCGCCTAATCTCCACTCATTTGATGGATATTAGCGAACAAGGAGATGTTTAGCGATCCCTAGCCTGGGTTGACCGGCGATCGCGGCCCGCGTTCCAGCGCATCTTGAAAGCCATGCGATCCAACACGATCTCAATTTCAGGCGGTGCCCAGCAGGGGCCGCCGGCCCGGCGTCGCGGGTCACCGGACGCCAGGCACATCGATCAATTCGCTTCGCATGGAGGTCTTGATATGCGTCAGTTCGATTTCACACCCTTCCGCCGATCGACCATCGGGTTCGACCGGCTGTTCGACCTGCTCGAGGCCAGCGCCCGCGCGCAGGCTTCCGAGAATTATCCCCCGTTCAACCTCGAGCGCGTCGCCGAGGACCGCTACCGGATCACGATCGCCGTCGCCGGCTTCAAGGCCGACGAGATCGACATCACCGCGCAGCAGAACCTGCTGCTCGTGGCCGGTAAGCGGCGCGAGGAGAACGAGAACAACCAGGGCGCCTATCTGCACCTGGGCATCGCCACCCGCAGCTTCGAGCGCCGCTTCGAACTGGCCGACTTCGTCCGCGTCGAGAGCGCCGACCTTGCCGACGGCCTGCTGGTGATCGAGCTGGTGCGCGAAGTGCCCGAGGCGATGAAGCCCAAGAAGATCGCGGTGAATGCCGGCGGCCAGCCGCGCCCGATCGCGCACCGCGAGGCCGACGCGGCCTGACGGACCGACCATGGCTTGCGACGTCTTCCTCCCTTTGGACGTCGCAGCGGGGGGCGCCCGGACCATGGTTCGGGCGCCCTTTGTCTTGGGTGCGGGAAACGGTCCTCCGGGCCTGCAAGTTCGCCTCGGTAACTGCATTCCTCTCCCGGAGGGGGGAGGCATGTGGGCGGCACTTGGGATCGCTGCATGGATGCCGGATGGGCATCGCCCGAGTTCGCAAGCGATACGATCACCAAAAAAAGAAGGGAGAGCTTTCGCCCTCCCCTCTTCAATGCTCGCACTTGCAATATAGCGCGCCGCACGTTTCTTTTCAAATTTAAAATCGATTTTCTTATATGAATTATCAGAAGGAAGCCCAGTCGTCGGCGCGAGTGAGCGCGGAGACGGCGGCAGCCGGCAGCGGCTTGACCGGCGACACATAGCCGGGCGCGACCTTTTCGCGAATGCCGCTCGCGGCGGGCGCCGGCCGACGTGGCGGCGCCTGGCCCGCGCCGATGTTGAACGCCGAAGCCTGTTCCGAGAGAAGCTGGACTTCCGAGCTCAGGTTACGCGAGGCGGCCGAAGTCTCCTCCACCATCGCGGCGTTCTGCTGGGTCGCCTGGTCCATCGTGCCGATCGCCACGGCGATCTGGGTGACCGCCGAGGACTGCGCCTCGTTGTCGGCCGCGATGTTGGCGAGCAGATCGTGCACTTCGTCGACATCGCCCGAAATGGCGACCAGCGCGCCGTCCACCTTCTGGACCATCGCCACGGCATCGACGATGTCCGCCTGGGTCGCGGTCAGCTGGTCGCGGGCGCGGCCGGCTTCCTCCTCGGCGCGCATCGCGAGCGCCGAGACGAGGTCGGCAACCACCGCGAAACCGCGGCCCGCCTCTCCCGCGCGGCCCGCTTCCACTGCTGCGTTCATCGCGAGCACCCGCGTCTGGAAGGCGATCTTGTCGAGTCCCTCGATCACCGAATCGATGCCCTTGGCGCTTTCCGACACGCGCGTCATCGCCTGGACGGCATCGTCGGCGACCGAACGGCCGTCGCCGACCGTCGCGATCGCCTGATTGGCGCGCGAGAGCGTGCTGCCCGCCGCCTTGGCCGTCGCCTTGAGGCGGTCGTCCATCTGGCTGATCGCAGCCGAAGTCTCCTCGAGCGACGCCGCGTTGCTCTCGGTGCGGCGGGCCAGATCCTCCGAGGCCTGGGCGATTTCGCCCGAGCCGGTGCGGATGCTCGCCGCCCCCTCGACGACCGAGCCGATCAGGGTACGCAGCGCAGCGAGCGCCGAGTTGAAGTTGGTCTTGAGCGCGCCGTATTCGGGCGCGAAGTCGCTCGAGATCTCCGTGGTGAGATCGCCCTTCGCCAGATTGTCCAGCCCCGTGGTGAGCTCGGTGACGACATGCCGCTGCTCGGCCTCGGCGACCAGCTTCGCCGCATCGGCCTTTTCCTTCGCGACAGCGGCGTCGCGGAAGACCAGCACCGCCTTGGCCATGCCGCCCACTTCGTCCTTGCGCTCGGTGCCCGGCACCTCGATCGTGTTCTCGCCCCCGGCCAGACGGCCCATCAGCGAAGTCATTCCCTTGATCGGCCGCGCGATCATCGTGGTGAGCAGCCAGCCGAGCAGCACCGCAATGGCGATGCCGAATGCGCCGCCGAAGGTGAGCGCGGCGACCGCTCCGGCGCGTGCATCGGCTTCCACCTTCTTGGTCGAGGCCACGCGTTCGTGCTGACCCCGGTCGATCTCACCCATGATCTCGCGGATCGCGCCGAGTTGCTTGACGCCGGCCAGCTGCTGCGCCTCCGCCTGGGTCGCGGGATTCCGGGCAAGCGTGATCATGTGATCGAGCTTGCCGTCGAGCTCCTGGACGGCGTTCACCAGCTTGTCGAGCCGCGCCCGCTGCTCGGGCACCTTGGTCTGGCTCCGGAAGGCCTCGGCAGCCGCGCCGATCTTCTTGCGGGAATCCTGATAGGTGGCCAGGAAATCCGGATTCCGAAGAATGACATAGGCACGCACCGCACTCTGCCCCTCGAGGATCTGCATCATGATCTGGTCGGAGCTGGCCGTGACGTCGAATGCGCGTTCCTTGTCTTCGGAGGCGGTTCCGACCGTCTGCAGGCTCGAGAAGAGCAACCAGCCGATACCGGCGAAGATGCAGACGAGCGCGACGAAGGCCGCCGCGAGCTTACGCGGTATCGGCATATCCTGAATATTCATCAATTCCCTCCCTGCCGGACCGGGGGGCCGGCATCCGAAACTATTTTCGGGCCAGACGCGAGAAGCCTGCGAGCGGAGGGCGTTTCGATCTATCCCAATCCTTGTCATAGGAGAGGGCCGGGCCGATCGAACCGAATTGGGGGAATATATTTTTCCGATTTGTGTCCAGGCGCGAGCCCGGACTTCCCCGGAACGGGAAACTACCGCGATGAGGGCCCGATCAACCAGGGCTTGGCATAGCCCGTCGGCCGGGCGGCACCGTCCAGCCGCTCGACGCGAAGGATCCTGACCGGCTGGAGGATCATCTGGTCCTTCATCGCATCGCGGCCGCCGCCGGTGGGGAGTGCGAGGATGCGCTTCACCACCTCCATGCCGGAGATCACCTTCCCGAACGCCGCGAAGCCGCGATAGGCTCCGCGCGCATCGAGGCCGGGGTTCGGCCCGACCATGATCGAGAAGTTGCAATTGGCGCCATCGGGATTGGGGCCGTGCGCCATCGAGACCGTGGCATCGAGGTGCCGAATGCCGGTCTGGCTGGTCGGCTCCAGCAGGACGGAGGGCAGCATGCGGCGCGCATCGGTGCCAATGCCGCCCTGGACGAAGCCCTGGCCGGGCGCGCCCTTCCGCCGGGCCGAACGATAGAATTGCGTGCCGTCGAGCCGGCCATCGTCGACATAGGCCATGAAGTTGGCGACGGTCTTCGGCGCGCGCTTCGCATCGAGCGCAAGCGTGATGTTGCCGGCCGAAGTGACGATGCGGACGCGGACCGTGGCAGGCTCTTGCGGCGCGGCGGCGGCGATGAGGAACGGGGCGAGGACGGCGAACAGGATACGCATGCGCCGTTCGCTAGTCGATGCGGATCCGGATTTGGAGGGGGTTTCGACACGGAGTGCCGGTTTCGGGGAACAGGGCATCCGAGCTGCCATGGTCCCGGCGCCGCGAAGCTAGAGCAGGTAGACGAGGATGTAGCGCGCGACGAGGGCCAGCATCACCAGCCGGGCCCAGCGCGCGCCGCGGACGAACATCGCGGCGGCCATCAGCAGCGCGAGGATCGCGGTGAGGCCGAGCGACAGCGGGCGCAGCAGGTGCGGCGCGAGCGCGGGGAGGCTGGCATACCAGGCGAGCTGGCAGAGCAGCAGGCCGAACATCACGCCGATGACGATGCGACGGACGCGGAAGAAATGCGCGTCGAAATCGGGCTGACCCTCGATGGCGCGCGGGAAGACGAGATGGGCCGCCAGATAATAGGCGCTGGCGAAAAGGGTGATCGCCATCAGCGACTTGCCCGATACGCCGACGACGTCGCGCACCGTCCAGGCCGCCTGCCAGAAGGACAGCAGGTCGAGCATCACGAAGGCGCCGAGCAGCGGAGTCAGCCAGCCGATGCGGATGGCCGAGCCGGGGCGAAGACCCGCCTCGATCGCCCGGGCCAGGCCGCCCAGCACCTCGGCAAGCGAAAGCCCGAGCAACAAGCCGAACAGCGCGAAGATGAACTCGAAATCCGACATGCGGCGTGCCCCCTGCTTCCGCTGTTAGCCTGGCGGGTCGGCGACGGGCAATGTCGGTTCGCGCGGACTATGCCGGGACGCGAAGGGGAAGCGAACCCCGCTGCCCATGTCTTCGTGGCGTCGTTGCGCGAACAGGAAGGCCGGGCACCAGGCCCGGCCTTTCGCATTTCGGTCCGATCGGGATCAGACCAGCCGGCTCTGCCGCACCGCGGCCTGGATGAAACTGGCGAACAGGGGATGCGGATCGAAGGGCTTGGACTTGAGTTCCGGGTGGAACTGCACGCCGACGAACCAGGGATGGTCCGGCCGCTCGACGATCTCGGGGAGCGAGCCGTCCGGCGACATGCCGGAGAAGACCAGCCCGCCGCGCTCGAGCACGGGCTTATAGGCGGTGTTGACTTCGTAACGGTGGCGGTGGCGCTCGCTGATCTCCTCCGCTCCGTAGATCGAGGCGACCACCGAATTGCCGCCGAGCTTCGCGGGATAGGCGCCCAGGCGCATCGTGCCGCCCAGATCGCCGCCCTCCTCGCGCTTCTGCAGGCCCTCCGTGGTCATCCACTCGGTGATCATGCCGACCACGGGCTGCTCGGTCGGGCCGAACTCGGTGGTGGAAGCGTCGGCAACGCCGCCGGCACGGGCGCCTTCGATACAGGCCATCTGCATGCCCAGGCAGATACCGAAGAACGGCACGTTGCGCTCGCGCGCGAAGCGGACCCCGGCGATCTTGCCCTCGCTGCCGCGCTCGCCAAAGCCGCCGGGGACGAGGATGCCGTGCAGCGGCTCGAGCGCCGCGGTGATCTCTTCCTCATTGTCATGCTCGAACAATTCGGCGTCGAGCCAGCGGATGTTGACCTTCACCCGGTTGGCGATGCCGCCATGGGTGAGCGCCTCGGTGAGCGACTTGTAGGCGTCGGGCACGCCCATATACTTGCCCACCACGCCGATCGTGACTTCGCCCTCGGGATTGAGCACGCGGTCGACGATCTCCTCCCAGCGGCCAAGGTCCGGCGAACCGGCGACGTCGATGCCGAAGGCCTTGAGCACTTCGACGTCGAGCCCCTCGGCATGATATTGGAGCGGCACGCCGTAGATCGTCTTCGCGTCGAGCGCAGGGATGACCGACGAGGCGGGCACGTTGCAGAACAGCGCGATCTTGGCGCGGTCGCTCGCCGGCAGCGGCTTCTCGCTGCGGCAGACGATGACGTCGGCATGGACGCCGAGCGAAGCCAGCTCGCGCACGCTGTGCTGGGTCGGCTTGGTCTTCAGCTCGCCGGCGGCGGCAATATATGGCACCAGCGTCAGGTGGACGCTGACCGACTGGTTGCGGCCGAGATCGTTGCGCAGCTGGCGAATCGCCTCGACGAAGGGCAGCGACTCGATGTCGCCCACCGTGCCGCCGATCTCGCACAGGACGAAATCCAGATCCTCAGTGTCTTCCTGGGCGAAGGCCTTGATCGCGTCGGTGACGTGCGGGATCACCTGGACGGTGGCGCCGAGATAGTCGCCGCGGCGCTCCCGCTCGATGATCGTCTTGTAGATCCGGCCCGAGGTGATGTTGTCCGACTGGCGCGAGGCGACGCCGGTGAAACGCTCGTAATGGCCGAGGTCGAGATCGGTCTCGGCGCCGTCATCGGTCACGTACACCTCACCATGCTGGTGGGGCGACATCGTGCCGGGATCGACGTTGAGATAGGGATCGAACTTGCGGATGCGGACCCGATAGCCACGCGCCTGCAGCAGCGCCGCGAGGCTCGCCGCCATGAGACCCTTGCCTAGCGAGGAGACCACGCCGCCGGTGATGAAGATATACCGCGCCATGGGAGAAAACGCCTAACGTGAATGGGCGCGCACCGGCAAGCGTGCGACTCACGCCGGTGCGCAGATTTTTTGTGGACAGGCCCCGGACGCGCCGGGGCCGGCGAAGCTTATTGGGCCAGCGGAACCGCGCTGTTGCCCTGCCCGGCCGGAGCCGCCGGCGCGGTCGAGTTGCCCGGAGCGAAGGGCGCCGCGCCGCCCCGAGGCGCCGTGGTCGGCAGCGCCTGCGGCGCCGCGGCCGGCGCGGTACGCTGGAGCGAGGCGTCGATCGTCGCGCCGTGGCGATTCGCGGCCAGGAAGGCCAGCAGGATCGACATGGCGATGAACGCCGTGGCGAGGATCGCGGTGGTGCGCGTCAGGAAGTCCGCCGCGCTGCGCGCCGACATCAGGCCCGAGGGGCTGCCGCTCGAGGTGAGGCCGCCGCCCTCCGACTTCTGCAGGAGGATCACGCCGACGAGACCCGCGGCGATGAAGGCCTGGACGATGAGCAGGAAGGTGAACATGAAATGCGCGGACCTCTTGAAGAAAGGCGGCACATAGGGGAGCCGCCCGCTCCGATCAACCGTTGGCAGGCCCCTTCTCGCCGCACGCGCCCAACAAAGCTGTAACATTTCGCATCCGGACTGAAACCGGATCGGTTCACGCGCGTTATGAGCTTCGGCCCCGGCGTACCGGGGGCGTTACAACTAGAGTAGATGCCGTGAACGCAATGACCGACAGCTCGCTTTCTTCCTGGAAGAACACGCTCGTCGACTATGTGCGATCGGGCGAACCGGACCTGACCAATCGGCAAATGGCGCTGCTGATGCTCGTCTATCTCGATCCCGGCCCCCATACCGTGCGCGGATTGGCCCGGGCTTTGAACGTCTCGAAGCCCGTTGTCACGCGTGCCTTGAATCGTCTAGGCACGCTCGGCTATCTGCGCCGTCAGCGCGACGATACCGACAAGCGGAACATCTTCGTCGCAAAGACCGCGGAAGGGGCAGAGTTTCTTGCAGAATTCGGGCATTTCCTCACTGGCCAGCACATCGAGCCAGTCGCCCGCAGGGCCAGCGCGTAAGCGTTTCTCGCTGAAGGGCCGTTCGGTTCCCATCGATCCCAGGGTCGATGCCGTTCGTCGTGACCTGGCAGACGTACGTCTGGCGGATCGGGTTTTCGCACCCCATTATGCGGCGCCTATGCCCCGCATCATCACCACGTCCATATCGCTCCACGCCGGCCCCAAGCCCGATACGGAGACTCTCGCCCAGCTTTCGGCGGGGGATTCGTTCGAAGTGCTCGAATTCGCCGGCGACCATGCCTGGGGCGTCGCGCCCGGGCACAAGCTGGTCGGCTATGTGCCCGCCGCGATGCTGGAGCGCCCGGCAGCATGACGATTCGCGTCTTCATCGACGGCGCCGTGGGCACCACGGGCCTGGAGATTCGCGAGCGGCTGGACGGCCGCGACGGGATCGAGCAGATCATCCTGAGCGACAAGGACCGCAAGGACGCCGCGAAGCGCGAGGATGCGCTCAATTCGGCGGACTTCGTGATCCTCTGCCTGCCCGACGATGCCGCGCGCGATGCGGTGGAGATGATCAAGGCCGCCAAGGTCCGCGTGATCGACGCCTCGAGCGCGCACCGCGTCGCCGATGGCTGGTCCTATGGCTTTCCCGAACTGGAGCCCGGCCAGGCGGCCCAGATCGCCGAGGCGGCACGCGTCTCCAATCCCGGTTGCTACCCCACCGGCTTCCTCGCGCTGGTCCGCCCGCTGATCCGTGCCGGCCTGGTCCCGCACGACCATCCGCTGACCGTCAACGCAGTCTCGGGCTATTCGGGCGGCGGCAAGTCGATGATCGCCGAGTTCGAGGATGCGGGCGCACCGGACCATACCGACACCGCGTTCCGCAACTATGGCCTCAACCTCGCGCACAAGCACGTGCCCGAGATGACCAAGCACGCCCGAATCGTGCACCCGCCGATCTTCCAGCCGGCAGTGGCGCGGACCTATCGCGGCATGCTCGTCGAAGTCCCCCTGCCCCTCCAGGCGTTCACGCGCCGGCCGTCGCTGGACGCCATCGAGAACGCGCTGCGCGAGGCGTACAAGGATTCGCCGATCGTGCGCGTGTTGCCCGGCGATGTGGCGACGGTGCGGATCGAGGAAGATGCGGGGACCGACCGGCTTTCGCTGCGGGTCTTCGGCAATCCCGAAACCGGCCAGGCCCGGCTGGTGGCGACGCTCGATAATCTGGGCAAGGGCGCAGCGGGCGCAGCGGTACAGAATCTCAACATCATGGCGGGGTTCGAGCAGACCGCGGGGCTGGTGCTCTAGGCCTGCGCGCGACGGCGCGAAGCAATTGGGAGGCCGGGCGCGATGCCCGGCCTTTTTTGTTCGCACGCGATGAAGAGGAAGTTTTGTGCACGCGGAGACGCGGAGGCTGTCTCGCGCCGCGCAGCGGTGCCCCCCACCACGACACTTCCACGAGTGCTGCCGCTGACACGGCACGGGCGCAAGTCGCGAGCGCAAATCTCCGCGTCTCCGCGCCTCCGCGTGGACCATTCTCTCCCTTCTGCTTCATCGCGCCGCCGCGACGTTGCGCGAACATGGTTTGCACCGCTCCGCGCGCCGGCTGTCACCGGTTTCCCCTGGTAACCATTGCCACCGGCCTTGATCTTTGCGCCCCTTTGGTGTCTCGCGGGCTCGAAACGACGACAGAGAGGCGATCCATGCGACAGCCCGCGGGCAAATTGCTTTTGTTCGGTGCCACCGGCGACCTTTCCCAGCGGATGCTGCTCCCCTCCCTCTATGGTCTTCACGCCGACGGATTGCTGCCCGAAGGGCTGACCATCACCGGCACCGCACGTTCGGACTATGACGATGCCGGCTTCCGCGCATTCGCCCGCGAGGCGCTCGATCATTTCGTGCCGGCCGACAGGAAGGATGACAGCGCTGTCGGAAGCTTTCTCGAGCGCCTCTTCTACCAGCGGCTCGACGCCTCGAAGACCGAAGGCTTCGCCGCGCTGGCCGAGAAGCTGGGCGACATCTCGAACGGGCTCGCCATCTTCCTGTCGACCGCGCCCTCGCTGTTCGGCCCGACGATCAAGGGGCTCGAATCCGCAGGGCTGACCGGTGCCAATGTCCGCATCGGGCTGGAAAAGCCGCTGGGCGTCGACCTCGCCTCCAGCCGCATCGTCAACGACATCGTCGCCGAGGCCTTTCCGGAGGACCGCACCTTCCGGATCGACCATTATCTCGGCAAGGAGACGGTGCAGAACATCCTGGCGCTGCGCTTCGGCAATTCGCTGTTCGAGCCGGTGTGGAATGCGCAGGGAATCGATCACGTCCAGATCACCGTCTCCGAGACGGTCGGCCTGGAAGGCCGCGCGGGCTATTATGACGATGTCGGCGCGCTGCGCGACATGGTGCAGAACCACATGCTCCAGCTCCTCGCGCTGATCGCGATGGAACCCCCCGCCCGCTTCGACGGCACCTCGATCCGCGACGAGAAGGTGAAGGTGCTGCGCTCGCTTCGCCCGGTCGCGGGCGTCGACGTGCCGAACCTGACCGTGACCGGCCAATATGGCGGCGGCGCGGTGAAGGGCGAGATCGTCCGTTCCTACGACACCGACCTGGAGAAGCCCTCGGACACCGAGACCTTCGTCGCGATCAAGGCGCATGTCGACAATTGGCGCTGGCACGGCGTTCCCTTCTACCTGCGCACCGGCAAGCGCCTGGCGGAACGGCGCAGCGAGATCGTGATCCAGTTCAAGCCCGTGCCGCACTCGATCTTCGCGGATCGCGGGGGCGCGCTCCAACCCAACATCCTGGTGATCCGCCTGCAGCCCGAGGAATATATCCAGCTGCGCGTGATGGCGAAGCAGCCGGGGCTCGACCGCGAGGGTATCCGCCTGAAGGAAGTGCCGCTGAACCTGAGCCTCGAGCACGAGTTCGCCGGCACGCGCCGCCGCATCGCCTATGAGCGGCTGTTCCTCGACCTGATCGAGGGCGATCCCACGCTGTTCGTCCGCCGCGACGAAGTGGAGGCGCAGTGGGAATGGATCGACGCGATCCGCGAAGGCTGGAAGGCGGGCGGCGTGAAGCCCAGACCCTATGCCTCGGGGAGCTGGGGCCCGAGCGCCGCGATCGCGCTGACCGAGCGCGACGGGGTGACGTGGAACGAGTGAGCTACACTGGGGCGGCGCCACGAACTTAGCCGTCCTCCCTGCGCAGGCAGGGAGGACGAAGATGGGATATTTGGCGGGAGATAATCGTCGAACAGTTCGGTGCGACGATGATCTTGCGCCAGGAACACCCACCCGAACACAAGGAACGAACATGACGACCGAAATCGAATGGTGGGACTATGACGATGCCGACGAGATGGCCGAGGCCGTCGCGGGCGATATCGGCTTCATCATCGAGAGCGCGATCGACGCCCGCGGTGCCGCGGTGATCGCGCTGGCGGGCGGCAGGACGCCGCTGCCGATCTACGAGAAGCTGGCCAAGGCCAAGATCGACTGGAAGCGCGTGACGATCATCCCGGGCGACGATCGCATCGTTCCGCTGGGCGATCCGCTGTCGAACGTCACCGCGATCGGCAAGATCTTCATCCCCAAGGGCGCGCGGGTCATCCCGCTGGTGAGCGACAAGGCGCCGGACTACAAGGCGGCGGGCCGCTCGGCGGATGCGCTGCTCCAGGACGTGCACTGGCCGCTCGACCTGTGCCTGCTCGGCGTGGGCGGCGACGGGCATTGCGCCTCGATCTTCCCCGGCCCCGATTTCGACGAGGCGCTGAACGGCCCGAAGGAACGCCGCGCGCTGGGCGTGATGCCCGATCCCCTGCCCCCGGAAGCCCCCGTCGCCCGCGTGACGCTGTCGCGCGCCGCCATTGTCTCCGCCCGCGCGCTGATGATCGCGATCGTCGGCGAGGCCAAGAAGGAGGTGCTGGAAGCGGCGATCGAACAGGGCGCCTCTTCGAGCTATCCGGTCGGCCGGGTGCTCGCCGATGTCGAGCTGCCCGTCGATATCCACTGGGCAGCGTAATCCGAGGCCAAGTCATGACCCTGCATTCCGAAATCGCCGCCGTCACCGATCGCGTCATCGAACGCTCCAAGGCGCGCCGCCGCGCCTATCTCGCGCTGGTCGATGCCGAGCGCGAATCGGGCAACGACCGGCCCAAGCTCGGCTGCGCCAACCTCGCCCATGCCTATGCGGGCACCGACGAGCAGCGCGACCAGCTAAAGGCCGGGCATTCGATGAACATCGGCATCGTCACCGCCTATAACGACATGCTCTCGGCGCACGCGGTCTATTACCGCTATCCCGAGCAGATGAAGGTCTGGGCGCACGAGGCCGGGGCCACCGCGCAGGTGGCCGGCGGCGTGCCGGCGATGTGCGACGGGGTGACCCAGGGCTATCAGGGCATGGAGCTCTCGCTGTTCAGCCGCGACACGATCGCGCTGAGCACCGCGGTCGCCCTTTCCCACCGCACTTTCGAGGGCGCGGCGCTGCTCGGCATCTGCGACAAGATCGTGCCCGGCCTGGTGATGGGGGCGCTGCGCTTCGGCCATCTGCCGATGGTGCTGGTGCCAGGCGGACCGATGCGATCGGGCCTGGCCAACAAGGAAAAGGCCAAGATCCGCGAGCTGTACGCAGAAGGGAAGATCGGCCGCGACGAACTGCTCGACGCCGAGATCGCGGCCTATCACTCCAAGGGCACCTGCACTTTCTACGGCACCGCGAATTCCAACCAGATGATGATGGAGGCGATGGGCCTGCACATGCCGGGCGCGGCCTTCGCCAACCCCGGCACCAAGCTGCGCCAGGAGCTGACCCGTGCCGCCGTCCACCGGCTCGCCGAGATCGGCTGGAACGGCGACGACTATCGCCCGATCGGCCATGTCGTCGACGAAAAGGCGATCGTGAACGCGGCAATCGTGCTGCTCGCCACCGGCGGCTCGACCAACCATCTGATCCATGTGCCGGCGTTCGCGCGGGCAGCCGGGATCACGATCGACTGGGACGATTTCGACCGGCTTTCGCGCGTGGTGCCGCTGCTGGCGCGCGTCTACCCCAATGGCTCGGCGGACGTGAACGGCTTCGAGGATGCGGGCGGGCCGAGCTTCGTGATCCGCGAGTTGCTGGACGCCGGGCTGATGCACGGCGACACGCTGACCGTCGGCAAGGGCGGTATGGCCGATTATGGCCGCAAGCCGGAAATGGCGGGCGACCAGCTGGTATGGACCGAGCATGGCGCCCGGAGCGGCGACGACACGATCCTGCGCACCGCCGATGCGCCCTTCTCGCCCGAAGGCGGCTTCCGCATCCTCAAGGGCAATCTGGGCCGCGCCTGCATCAAGGTCTCCGCCGTCGAGCGCGAGCGCTGGACGATCGAGGCGCCATGCCGCGTGTTCCAGGACCAAGCCGAAGTACAGGCCGCATTCAAGGCCGGCGAGCTCGATCGCGACGTGGTGGTGGTCGTGCGCTTCCAGGGCCCCAAGGCCAACGGCATGCCCGAACTGCACAAGCTCACGCCGCCGCTGGGCGTCCTCCAGAATCGCGGGTTCAAGGTCGCGCTGGTAACCGACGGGCGCATGTCGGGCGCCAGCGGCAAGGTGCCGTGCGCGATCCATCTCAGCCCCGAGGCACTGGGTGGCGGGCCGATCGCCAAGCTGCGCGACGGCGATGTGGTGCGGCTCTGCGCCGAGACGGGCGAGCTGAACGCCCTGGTCGATGCCGCCGAATGGGATGCGCGCGCGCACGTTCCCACGCCCCCTCCGGCGATCGGCACCGGCCGCGAATTGTTCGCGATGCTGCGCCACCATTGCGACGAGGCCGAAAGGGGCGCCTCGGCAATGCTGGCGGAAGCCGGGCTGTAGGTTCAACCGCCATCCCGGCTTCCGCCGGGATGACCGGGGCATCGTGAGAACGGTTACCCTTTACTTCTGCGCCGCACGGGGGAAGAAGGGCGCAGCCGGGTCTGGCAACGTTGACAGGCCACGGCGCGAGAGAGGATCAGGAGCCCGAATGGAAGTCGTCGCGGTCGATATCGGGGGCACGCACGCCCGCTTTGCCATTGCCGAAGTGGCAGAGGGTCGCGTGGTCTCGATCAGCGAGCCGGTCACGCAGAAAGTCGCCGAGCATCCCAGCCTGCAACTCGCCTGGCAGGCCTATGGCGAGGCGCTGGGCCGCGAATTGCCCAAGGCGGCGGCGCTGGCGGTGGCATCGCCGGTGGGCGGCGACATCATCAAGCTGACCAACAATCCCTGGGTCATCCGCCCCGCCCTCATCCCCGAGCGGCTGGGCGCCGATACCTGGACGGTGGTCAATGATTTCGAAGCGATCGGCCATGCCGTCGCGCAGATGGGCGAGGAGCATTTCCTCCATCTGTGCGGGCCCGACGAACCGCTGCCCGGCAAGGGTTCGATCACCGTGTGCGGCCCGGGCACCGGACTGGGCGTGGCGCAGGTCTTCCGCCACCGCGCCGGATATGACGTGATCGCCACCGAGGGCGGGCATAGCGACTTCGCGCCGCTCGATCCGATCGAGGACGCGCTCGTGAAGCGGCTGCGCAAGACCTATACCCGCGTCTCCAAGGAACGCGTAGCGGCCGGGCCGGCGATCGTCTCGCTCTACGAAACGCTGGCCGAGCTCGAGGGCAAGCCGGTCCATCGGCTCGACGACAAGGCGATCTGGAGCCTGGCGCTGGACGGCAAGGACGAACTGGCGGTGGCGGCGCTCGATCGCTTCTGCCTGAGCCTGGGCGCGGTCGCCGGGGACCTGGCGCTGTGCCATGGCCCCAGCGGCGTCGTGATCGCCGGCGGTCTGGGCTTGCGCTTGAAGGACCATCTGTTGCAGTCGGGCTTCGGCCAGCGGTTCGTCGCCAAGGGCCGGTTCCAGGGGCTGATGTCTTCCATTCCGGTGAAGCTCATCACGCACCCGCAGCCGGGCCTGTACGGCGCCGCCGCGGCATTCGCGCAGGAGCATGCCCTTTGAATATCGAAGCCATCATGAAGACCGCGCCGGTGATCCCGGTGCTCGTGATCGAAGACGCCGCTACCGCCCGCCCGCTGGCGGAGGCACTGGTGAAGGGTGGCCTGCGCGTGCTCGAAGTGACGCTGCGTACCGGGGCGGCGCTGGAAGCGATCGCCGAGATGAAGCAGGTCGAGGGTGCGATCGTCGGCGCGGGCACGGTCGTGAATACCGATCAGTTCGAGCAGGTGATGAAGGCGGATGCCGAGTTCATCGTCTCGCCGGGCCTGACGGACAGGCTGGGCGACGCAATCACCCGCAGCGGCGTGCCCTATCTGCCTGGCGTTGCCAATGCCGGCGACATCATGCGCGGGCTCGACCTGGGGCTGGAACATTTCAAATTCTTCCCGGCCGAGACTTCGGGCGGACTGAAGGCGCTGAAGGCACTCGCCGCGCCCTTCTACCAGTGCAAATTCTGCCCGACCGGCGGGATCTCGGCCGCGACCGCGCCGGAATGGCTGGCGTTCGATCCGATCCTGTGCGTGGGCGGATCCTGGGTCACGCCGAAGGGCGCGAGCTACGAGCAGGTCGAGGCGCTGGCGCGCGAAGCGGCTTTGCTGAAGGGCTGATCGCCTGGAAACCCGGCTTTCGTCGGGGGGGTATAGTGATAGCGGGTCAAAATTACATTTATGACCACATGCTGGAGATGCGCTCGGATATTCGACGCAGCGCGCCTCATTATCGAACAGCGGTCCAAGCGGCCTTACGACAATGAGATGTTCGCGCTGCTTGCAGACATTCTCGCAAAGACTGGCTCTCTATTCCGGGTTGGGAATCATGGCGGCGTCGTCAGGTCGAGCGAATGCTCGATTTAAGTCATGGACCAGCTTGAGATCGGTCACTTGCCAGCTCAACCTGCGCCGCTCGAACCTAATTGCAATGGTGTCGCGGGGGTCAATCGACACATGAAACTGATTGAAACCGCCGTGATGAATTGATGTGAGGTCGAGTGGCTTTCTGGCCCGGTTATCCGGCGGCAATTGCGCCGCACGCTCCATTGCCACTTGAATTGCCTGCGGGCTAATCATGCCGTCGATCATTGCGTTTACCGACTGGACCCGCGTTGCCGCATACTCCGGGGTGAGGTGCGCGCCTGAAGATCGTTATCGCGCCATTCGGGATTGCCGCGCTCCTTACACCGCACCTTACAGGCAATGACCGGAAAGAAGCGGATGCAGCATGGCGAAAGGACGGCACGTATCGCAACGCATAGATGGATTCTATTATTTAAGCAGTGCCCATATCGGAATATCTTCTTTTCCAGTAATTCTCCCTTCTTCTTTGTCCAAGATCCCTGAAATGCACGACTAAATTCTGAGCAGCATCTCTATTTCCCTGCCTAACGGCCCGCTTGTACCAGTATGCGGCATCCTCATGCCTGCCTATATCATCAAATATGTTCCCAAGATTTACCTGCGCAGAGACATACTTCTCATTAGCGATTATGAGATACAATTCTATAGCAGACGAAATCTCGCCATTTTCTTCAGCAAGAAACGCCTCATCAAATATTCTCAATTTATTTTCTTCACTCATCATGATCGCTACCCTCGCACTTCTTTGAGACGCTTCGGAGAGCCGGGCATCGGAGGCTATTCCCGCAAAGGGATTTGCAACCCATTCTCCACCCATAGAGTATGGTGATGACCTCCTACTGCGCAACCACCACCACTGCACCTGCTGCCGTGATAGTACCTAGAACCGCGCCACACGGCTCAAGTAAGATGCATGCGCCGACAACGCCAATCCCAAGGATACCAAGGGCAGTGCCTGCAGTGGGAGAAACCCCATTTATAGCACGGGCATTGGATGGTGATGCTACTTCCGGGCTGGGAGTTGGGCTAGGCGTGGGCGCCCCCTTTCCGGAAACGGGTGTTCCGTCGGGATATTTGCTATTGGGATGCACGCCAGTCCCATCTCCTCCCTTTCTGCCATCTTGAGGCCAGGACCCATAATGTGTTTTCCCGTTGGGATCTTTCCATTGGCGGGTTCCAGGGTTCGGCCCGGGGCGATATTTCTTATCAGCATTGCCGCTTCCCGCCGCGCTGCTAGTCCTACCGGCTTCGCCATTGCCAGGTCGACCACCGCCCCCCTTCTTTCCGGCGCCACCCGGATCGATAGCTGCATTGAGGCCGCCATAGGTAACGCATACGCTACCAGCTGAACATTCCCTCCCCACCAAACTGAAATCCTCGGCAAAATTGCCTGTCGGGTCTCTGCCGTTGACCGGATCATTCCCGACATAAGCATAGAGATTGACCTGATCCTGATACCCGATGGGGTCGGTCTGCAGGAACCGCCCGAGGGTGGGCGAGTAGATGCGGGCCTTGTAGTGATACATGCCCAGTTCGGGGATCCAGGCCTGGCCGGTATATTGGAACCTGCCCATGTTGCCCGCCCCCGGGATGCCATATTCATCATAACTGTTGATCGCGAGCTTGTTGCCGCTGGCATCGGCGACCGACACGATCGAGCCCTGATGATCGACCTGCATGCTGCGCAGGTCGGCGAGCGATGCCCCCTCGTACCAGAGCATCGGATCGTCTTCGCCAACACTGTGCACATAGCGCCGCAGCAGATTGCCCGACCCGTCATATTCGACCGTGAGCTGGTCGCCGTCATAGAGGAAGCGCGTATCGCTCACTCCGGCCCGATAGACCTGGTAGAGCCGCCCCAGCGGATCATAGACCAGGTTCACGCCCGCCGAGTTCGCGACCAGCCGGTTCTCGGCGTCATAGGCGTAGCTGGTAGTGCCATCCGAGATCAGGTTGCCATTGGCATCATAGCCGAAGCCGGTGCCGGCCACGCTCGCATATTGGTTGAGCCCGTTCGGCGCATAGCCTCGATTGACGTTCACGAAACCCGTGAACGCATAGGCATCGTTGGACCGCGTCCTGCTGACGATCTGGCTTGCCGGATTATAGCCGAGAGACGTCGTCACATCATAGGCCGAGCCGGCCAGGTCATGGGTGATGCTCGCCGGCCGCGAGATCGGATCATAGCCATAGGTCGAGAAGACCGAACCGCGCCATTCGCCCCAGCGGCGCCCCTGGCTGTCCCAATCGAAATGCAGCCGCTGGTACAGCCCGCTCTCATAGGTGTCCACCGGCCGGTCGAGACCGTCATAGGCATAGGTGAAGACATTGCCGTCCGGATGGGTGATCCGCGTCCGGTTGCCGTCGGCATCATATTGATAGCTCAGGCTGCGGCTCACCCCGGCCATGCTGGTGGTGCTCGATGTCAGTCGCCCGAACCCGTCATAGCCGTTGGTCACTGCATCCGCGCCGCTCGCGCTGTCGAACCGCGCCGCCGTCTGCAGGCCGCGCAGATCGTAGCTGTAATAGACGCTGCGCGTCGCCGAGGGGTTCACGCTGGTGCAGGCATAGCCCGCCACGCACGCCGTCGGCACGATCTTCGAGCTCATCCGGTTGAGCGCGTCGAAGGTATAGCCGAACACCCGCCCGTCGCGCTTCCTCAGCGACGTGCGGTTGCCGTTCGCGTCATAGCCATATTCCTCGCGGTCGTTGGCGTTGACCGCGCCCGCCGTCGCCAGCGCATTGGCAGGCGTCGAGGGATTGTAGCCGCCCGGCGCGCTCGCCGAGGGGAATTGCCACTGCACCTGGCGATCGTGCCCGTCATAGACCAGCCGCGCCTTGTTGCCGTTCGCGTCTACGACATATTCCTGCTTGCCGTTCGCCGTGTAGCTGTAGGTCGCATAGGCCTGCTCCAGGCTCGAAGCCACGGCCTTGCGCACCTGCACCAGTTGGCCGGCCGCGTCATAGACGTTCTTCGTGATCCGGTCCGGGCCCTGGCTCCCTTCCGCCCCCAACGCACAGGCGCTTGCCGGCAGGCTTCCGAACGCCGCCAGGTTCATCCGCACCGCCGTACACTCCAGCCGGCCCAAAGCGTCATAGCTGTATTGCGTTACCTGATGGATCGGGCCGTTGACCCCCTCGCGCACCCGCTCGTGCGTTTTGCGGCTCATCACGTCATAGACGGTCTCCACCGTCTGGTGGATAGTGAAGCCAGTCCAGTCCTTCGGCTCCGTGGCTTCCGGCATCCAGTCCGCGAGCTGGCCCTTCTCCACCTTCACCAGGCGACCAGCCGCATCGTAGCTGTTGCGCACCGCCAGATAGCGCAGCGGCCCCACACCGTCCGGGTCCGGCGCAATCGTGCCGGTGACGCGATCCGCCAAGTCATAGCGCGTGGCACTCGTGAAATCCGACGGCAAGGCCTGCGCCATCGCGGCGACAGGCATGAACAGGGCGGCCACACCGAGCAGCCGGGTAACAATCTTCCTCATCGATGCTTCCCCCGCCTACGGTCTACGAGCAGCTCGCGAGGCCGGCCCGCGGGCTGGCTTCGGAGATCTTGCGTCCCTTCCAGTCGTATCCGTAGCAGGTGCGCAAACTCACCCCGCCCGAACTAACCACCCTGCCGCGCAGCAGCAGATTGTCCGCAGTGCCGCTCGCGCCATATTCGTAAGCCGTGATCGTGATCGGCGCCGCCGGATCACAAGTCAGAGCGCTGCTGCCCGCATAGGTCTGGCATATCGTCTCGGTATCGGACACCCAGACCGGCGATGCCGCCGCGACCAATGCCCCGCCAGCATTCTTCACATAGGCATATTTCTGAACATAGGTGTTGAGCTTGAGCGGGCGCGCTGCACCCACGGTGGGCGCCGGCCGCAACTCGCTCGTCACACCGCCCCAGCTCGCATAGGCATAGTCGGTCTGGTTGCCCTTCGCGTCGGTGATCGACAGCGGCAGATTGCAAATCGCCGGATTAGAGCAGGAAGCCGGGAAGACCTTCGTGTCCTGGTCGACGTTCGCGGGGCCACTGCCAGGTTTTGCGACAAACGACGTTTTGCTACCCACGAGATTCCCGTTGTAGCTGTAGTTGACGATGTTGCCTTCCGGAGAGGTGATCGAGAACAAGGTCCGGCCTACATATCTGGATGTATATACTTGGCCGTTTTCGTTTTTGTAGTAGACCGGCGACCCGTGGACGAAAGTCATATCCGACGTGGCGCCGTTAGGCTGCGTCACTTTGCTTCCTTCCTGAGGATATGGATCGTCCGGAACGGCGAGCTCATACGCGCCGCAATCGCATTCAAATCCCCAAGTTGCTCCGTCGGCGGTAACTTGCGCGGTTACGTTGGGCTGGCCAGTATACACGTTACCCGTGTTGGTGTTGGTAATTCTGCAAGTCGTCGTACCAGGATCGGTAAGGCACGAAAGATAGCCGTTGGCATCGTAGCTATAATTCGCGGTGTTATTCATCACATCGGTCACGCTGGTCAGCCTTGACGACGTGTATCCGTAATTAACCTTTAGCTTGGCCGCCGCGCACGTCGAAGAAGTAGTGACATAAGTCACAGCGAGGCTGTATCCACAGGCCGAAGTCACGCGCGTCGAGGAATAATCAAAAACCAGCGCATAGCCACGATTGCTGATGATCGTCTTCGGCAAGCCGGAAACATAGTTAAAATTGAGTACCGTTCCGTCCGGGTAGGTAATCGATGAAACTTTCACGAGGCCTGTTCCAGAGAGAAATCTATAGATCACTCCCCCGCGATCCGTGAAAACCATCGCTCCACCGACGGATGTCAGCGTTGTACCGGCCTCATCGATCTCCGGGTAGGTACTAGGAGGCCAACCCGAGAATCTATAGACCGATCGACCAATGCCGACGAGAGACGTTGCCTGACCGTTGAAGTAATCCTGCCTGGCGTATATATCGAAATTGTGCGTCCAGCCATAACCAAAATAGTTATTCGACGTCCAATTCCCGGGCCTGTCCGCAGTTACATACGATCTGTCAAGTGACATCCCACCGATAGAGAGATCCTTTACAGAAGTTACGAAACTACCCGTTGCGCGATCGACACCAGTTGGACTCAATGTGTACATTCTAGGCGGCATAAGTTGCGCATGCGCATGGCCACTTAAGAAAATCAGCGACATCACCGTGCACATTAATGCGCCACGAACTGCCGTAACAATCTTCGGAACGGCCGATTCAATCCTAAAGGACATCACTTGATCCACCAATCTGGATAGCGCTTCGCAGGATCTGCGAAATCTGCTCATATTGACCTGGTCGTTGGAACATGCTTCCGAGAGCATCTACGTGGAGCATGCTCCGCCGAGATCGCCGGTGCTACTGAAGAGCCGCCGCAATTCTCATGGCGCCCCAGTGACGTTCACATTGGTCCGATTGCCCGCCTTGTCGTAGCTATAGTTGCTGGCAACGCCGTTGCTCACGCCACCCTCCTGCTCGACCTTCACCAAGCGGCCCAGCGCGTCATAGGTATAGTTCGTTGTGTCGTTCGCCGGAGATGGTGGTGCGGCCGTGGCAGCCAGCATCGCGACGCCCAGCAAAATTGCTGCGGACATTGTTAGGACGTTCCTGACGTTACGCATCGCCTCCCCCTTTTGAAACGCCCTCCCGACATGCATAGCTGATGCCGGGCCGAACTATTGCCTTCAGCACCATATCGGCGCGCACCATTTAGTCCACGGCCAGTTTCAGCCACAGCCCCGATTAACCTCTAATGCCCTCTTCGAGCCTGCCTGTTCGATGGCAAGACCGACTGGTGACCCCAATTTTTGCTCCTCCGGCGCCGCCGATGCCTACAGAAGTGCCTAGGATTCCCATCACCAAACCGTCGATTGAGAACGGGCGCCGGAATATATGTAGTTGGACGGGCGTATTCTGCATCAAGCCGCCCGCAGATGCGAAAGATCCTAATGGGGCAAAGGCTCCAGGGAAGCCGGGCGAAGATCAGGGATTCTCCGACCCCAAGAATGGCGAGGATTGGGGGAAGGTTGAAGAAGGACCATTGAAAGGTAAGAGCGGCTGGGTTGATGCCGATGACATGATATGGGTGCCTACCGGTCATGGGCCGTTGGCACACGGAGGCCCCCACTGGGATGTTCAAGATCGCCCCGGAAGAGATCACAGGAACGTATTTCCAAAGAAATAATTACAAATAAGAATCTTAATTTGAAATCTCATCGGTTAACCGGAAATAATCTGCGTCGATGTTACGAGAATATCATTATCTATTTATACAAATCGCTATCGGATGGGCATTGCTTTATACAACGGTGTTACAAATAATTGAGTATGGTATATCTCAGTATGAAAAATATCCAGGTCATAGATGGTGCTGTGAACGCCACCTTTAGCGTTTTCCAGGCAAAGGAGGACGAGTTCCTCGCCATTTTTCCAGATGGAAGAGATATGGAGCTGGCAGAAGATCTATTCGAACGACTTGGTGATCAAGCGGCAGCCTCGGTGCTGGCACCCATCTGGGATCGTCCTATCCTGAAGCGAGATGCACTGGGGATTCATGGCACGTTGTTTTATGACAACGAAACAAGAAGAGAGTGCATTCCTCAATCAAAACGCGAAGTAGATTGGGATAATAATTCTATAAATCCCGCGCAAAGAGAACTATTCTCTCGAAACCGATGACAAATTAATTGCGATTTCGATAATACCAAGGCAAATAGCCTTTACGATGCTGTGATTGAACGACGCCGATAAGCCATTTAAGGCGGCGGGGGCATTGCACTTGACGAATTTCCTGACCGTGGTCAAAAATACGATTTTGATCCGCCATCACTATACCCCCGGCTTTCGTCGGGGGTGACGGTTCGGCCGACCATCTGATAGCCGTCGTCATCCCGGCGAAAGCCGGGATGACGACTATATCGGAAGGCGACGCGAAGTCGCAGCTCCTCGGTGCCCGGACCGAATGTCCCATTTCCATCCCGGCGCATCCACCCCAGATGGGTGCCATGGAAAAGACCGGCACGCCCTCCCCCCATGCCACCGCGATCCGCGAAGAAAAGCGGCGCTCCGCTGCCGAGATGGGGATCGACGATGCCTTCGTCTCCGAATTGGTCGACCGATTCTATGTGCGCGTACAGGCCGATCCGGTGCTGGGCCCGATCTTCGCGGAGCGGATCGCGGATTGGGGGCCGCATCTCGATCAGATGAAGCGCTTCTGGCGCTCGATCCTGTTCAGCAGCGGCGAATATCTCGGCCGGCCGATGCCGCTGCACCTCGCGATTCCCGGGCTCGACAAGCCGATGTTCGCGCGCTGGCTCGACCTGTTCGCCGCGACGCTGGCAGAGATTGGCGACGGGGATGCAGCCGAGCACGTCCATGAACGCGCCCGGATGATCGCCAACAGCTTCCTGAACGGGATCGCGATCCACCATCACGGGAAGCTGGGGCTGGAGCCAGGCGAAGGGTTCGCCTGAAAGCGGGATCAGTTCCTGCCGGCCTTCGCCTCCGGACGGGCCGGCGGGTTGCTCGAGGCCGCGGCACGCAGCGCGTCGTCATACCAGGTCGCGAGATCGCGGTGCATCTCGGGGAGCGTGTCCGGGTTCAGATACACCATGTGCCCGGCATGATAATAGGTGAAGCGGATGTTCTTCTGGAGCTGCTGGTCCAGCAGCATGTGGTTGACGTCGAATTCCGCCCCGTAGAACGGCGTGGCGAAATCGAAATAACCGTTGATGAACAGCACCTTGAGATAGGGATTGGTGCGCATCGTATAGGCAAGGTCGACGGCACTGTCGGGCGCCAGATGGGTGCCGTCGCCCGGGGCGCGATGCTTCCAGTCCCATTCGAAACCCGGGCCGCGCGCGCTCATGCGATAGGGCATGTCGGTCTTGTAGCCGAGCACCCGGGTCGCATAGTCCTGAAACGTCGCGACAAAGGCGCCCGACACCGCAGTCGAGGCGGGATCGTCCTCGGGGCTGTCCGCATTCGCATCGGTTACGTTCAGCAAATAGCGCGAATCGAGCCGGCCCACGGCCAGGCGGCGATCGCGCAGCAGCTCGGTCTGGAAACGCGGCAGGGTGAGGCGCAGGTCGGCGCGCAGGATATAGGCCTCGCCGATGCCGGTATATGCGCTCATCTTCGCGGCGACCGCCGCCTTTTCCTCGGGCGAGATCGTCGATCCCTTGGCCAGCGCCGCGGCATAGGGACCGCTGGTGAAGGCCCGTACCTCGTCGAGAAAGGCCCGCAGATCGGCCGGCCGGTTCGGCAGCCGGTCGTGATACCAGGCAGTCGCCGCCATGGTCGGGAACAGGGTGAGATAATTCTGGTCGTAGCCCGGCTGGCGTACGCCATAGTTCATGATCGTCGAGAACTGGACGATGCCGTTCAGGCTGAGGCCGGCAGCCTCCAGCTTGGCGGCGACCACCGGGTTGCGCAGCGTACCATAGCTTTCGCCGAACAGGAATTTCGGCGACGCCCAGCGGTTGAACTTGCTGGTGTAGCGCTGGATCGCGCGAGCAAAGCCATCGGCGTCCTGATCGACGCCCCAGAAATCCTTGCCCGTCTTGTCGCCCAGCGGCCGGGACCAGCCGGCGCCGATCGCGTCGACGAACACCATGTCGGTCTTGTCGATCAACGAATGGGGATTGGGGCCGAAGCCATAGGGTGCGGGACGGATATATTCGGGATTGGCCGTCGTCACGCGCACCGGCGCGAAGCTGCCCATGTGCAGCCAGATCGTAGGCGAGCCCGGGCCGCCATTGTAGAAGAAGGTGACCGGGCGCGGCCCCTTCCCCACCCCGTCCCGGGTATAGGCGGTGTAGAAATAGGATGCGGTCGGCTTGCCTTCGTCATCGCGGATGGTGAGCGTCCCGGCGGTGGCGGTATAGGCGATGCTCTGCCCCGCCACCGTCACGGCGCCGTGGCTGACCGCGCTGGCTTCTTCCACCGGCGGGCGTGCCCATGCCGCCTCGACCTCCGCCTTCATCTGCTCGCGATAGCCCTGCCCCTTGGCGGCCGGCTGCTCGGCCTTTTCCTGCGCCTGGACCGGCGCGGCGGTGGCGAGCAAAAGGCTGGTCAGAGCAAGGCGATGCATGCGGCGATTCCCCGGTTTCGTGGCGATGACGAAACAATGTTACACGCCGCGATTCGGGAAACAAGCAGAGGGGCGGGCGAAGCCTACATCTCTCCGCGCGCGCGGCGGATGGCATACCATTTCTGCACATTGGCGTTGTGCTGCTCGAGCGTGTCGGCGAACACATGCCCGCCGGTGCCGTCGGCGACGAAATAGAGCGCCGAGGATGTCGCCGGATCGAGCACGGCATCGATGCTCGCCCGGCCGGGATTGGTGATCGGGCCGATCGGCAGGCCGGTCTTCTCGTACGTGTTGTAGGCGTTCTTCGCGTGCACCTCGGAGAGGAGCGGACGGCGACCGAGCGGCTTGCCCTTGGTGATCGGGTAGATGAAGGTCGGGTCGGCCTGGAGCATCATGTTCTGCCGCAGGCGGTTCGAGTAGACCGCGGCTACCGTGCGGCGTTCCTCGGGCTTGCCGGTTTCCTTCTCGACGATCGAGGCGAGCGTCAGCGCGTCGCGCGGATCGTTCACCGCGATGCCCGGCTTGCGCGCTTCCCAGGCCTTGGCCAGATAATTCGCCATCGCCTTCTGCATGCGATCGAGCACCGACTGGCGGGTATCGCCGCGATTATAGGCATAGCTGTCCGGCAGCACGGTGCCTTCGACCGGCACCTGGATCTCGCCGGTCAGCTGCGGCGCCTTCATCAGCGTCTCGTAGACCAGGATCGACGGCGTGCCCTCGGGGATCGTGACGAAACGCTGGAGCGTGCGGCCGCCCTGCATCATCTTGAGGATGTCGGACTGGCTGAGATGCGCCGGCACGCGATATTCGCCCGCCTTGATCGCATCCTTGCTGCCCAGCAGCTTGGCGAGCACGAGGAACTGGCGCGCCGAGCCGATCGCGCCGGCCTTTTCCAGTTCGGTGGCGGCGCGCGACAGGCTTGCCCCGTCCGGGATCATCACCGTCAGATTCTGCTTCGCCGGCCCGGCCCCGCCCCAGAGCTGGAGCACGCCCATGCCGAGCGCGACCAGCACCAGGATGCCGACGAGCAACGCGCACCCGCCAAGCCGCCGCTTCTTGCGGGGCTTGGCAGGCTGCGTGGCCGGTGCCGAGTTTGGCGCGTCGTCAGACAGACTTCATCACCAGGCTGGCATTGGTGCCGCCGAAACCGAACGAATTGTTCAGCACCGCGCGGACCTTGCGCTGCTTGGCGACGTGCGGGACAAGGTCGACGCCCGCGCAATTCTCGCTCGGATTGTCGAGGTTGAGCGTCGGCGGCACGACCTGGTCGCGCAGCGCCAGGATGCAGAAGATGCTCTCCACCGCGCCCGCGCCGCCCAGCAGATGGCCGATCGCCGACTTGGTCGAGCTCATCGACAGGTCACCGATCGCGTCCCCGAAGAGGCGGCGAACCGCCCCCAGCTCGAGTTCGTCGCCCAGCGGAGTCGAAGTGCCGTGCGCGTTGATATAGTCGATGTCGGAAAGCGCGAGGCCCGACTTCTTCATCGCCATCTGCATCGAGCGGAAAGCGCCCGAGCCCTCGGGATGCGGCGCCGTGACGTGATAGGCGTCGCCCGACAGGCCATAGCCGACGACTTCGGCATAGATCTTCGCGCCGCGCGCCTTGGCGTGCTCATATTCCTCGAGCACGACGATGCCCGCGCCCTCGCCCATGACGAAGCCGTCGCGGTCCTGGTCCCAGGGGCGGCTGGCACGCCACGGCGCGTCGCGGAAGCCGGTCGACAGCGCGCGCGCCTGGCCGAAGCCGGCGATGCCGATCGGACAGATCGTGCTCTCGGCGCCGCCGGCGAGCATGATGTCGGCATCGTCCATCGCGATCATGCGCGCGGCATCGCCGATCGAGTGCGCCCCGGTCGAGCAGGCGGTGACGACCGCATGGTTCGGGCCCATCAGGCCGTATTTGATCGAGACCTGGCCCGAGATCAGGTTGATCAGGCGGCCATGGACGAAGTGCGGACTGACGCGCTTCGGGCCCTTCTCCGCCAGGACGAGCGATTCGCTCTCGATGCCCGGCAGGCCGCCGATGCCAGAGCCGATCGAGCAGCCGGCGCGGAAACGGGTTGCCTCGTCCATGTCGGTGAGGCCGGCATCCTCGATCGCCTGGCCGGCGGCATCGATGCCGTAGACGATGAACGGATCGACCTGGCGCTGCACCTTGTGATCGACACGCAGGCTCGGATCGAAGCCATATTCATGGCCCGCCGGTTTCACTTCACAGGCATAGTTGCTCTGGAAATCGGTCGCGTCGAAGCGCGTGATCGTGCCCGCGCCGGATTTGGCGGCGATGATGTTCTTCCAGGCAGTCTCGACATCCGCGCCCAGCGGGGTGACGAGGCCAAGGCCGGTGACAACTACACGGCGCATCCGCTTTCTCCGTCAAAACTTCTCGAAATTCGCGCATGAAAATCGGCGAAATACCTGATTTCATGGTCAAAACAAAACGGCTCCCCGCCCAACTCTCTTCGAGCCCGGGACGGGGAGCCGCTGGATTCTCAAGCTCGGCCCATAAGGGCGCGATCGTCCGGGGACGATCAGCCCGCCTGATGCTCGGAGATGTAGGAGACCGCGTCGCCGACGGTGCTGATCTTCTCAGCCGCGTCGTCGGGGATCTCGACGCCGAATTCCTCTTCGAACGCCATCACCAGCTCGACGATGTCGAGGCTGTCGGCGCCCAGGTCATCAATGAAGCTCGCCGTCGGCGAAACGTCGCCGGCATCGACACCGAGGTGATCGACGACGAGCGCAGTCACGCGGGTGGTGATCTCTTCCTGAGTGGCCATGGTCCCTGTTTTCCTTTGTAGCTAGGGGCTCAATATCGTTGGAACGCACCTAGATCGCACATGATGTCGTTGCAAGAGGGTGCGCGCCGGTGCCGATGCGGTCAGGCCTGCGAAAACTGCCAGGCCGCATAGCGGACGGTGCTGAGGAAGAGGAAATATTTGTTGAGCAGCGCCGCATTGGCGCGCGTCTGCTTCGCTTCGTCGGTGACCGAGGCGATCACCAGCTGCTGCATTTCCTCGGTGGTGAGCGGACGGTCGCGCGTCTCCTCGGGCAGCGCGTCGAACTTGTTCTCGAGCTCGTTCGGATCGAATCCCTGGGCGACGACGGCCTTTTCGGCGATCGGCTGGCCAAGCCTAGCGAGCGTGTAGACTCGCGCGGCCCACAGCGCCGCCTCGGACCATTTGTGCGCGTCCGCGCATTCCTTGGCCGCGATCGAGATGCCGCTGCCGACCGCCGGATCATAGGTGGGGCGCACCGCGACGCCCTCTCCCATGTTGCGCGTGACGTCCTTGCCGATCTGCTCGGTGAGGGCCGGCTTGAGCTTGCCGATCACGCAATCGATCGTCGCGAGATCGGCGGCCTGGGCCGGGACTGCGAAGGCGGCAGCCATGAGGGCCGCGATTCCGAAAAGACGCATAGACATCGAACTCCAGCCCCCGCCAGGCTCACAGCATCGCCATACCGCCGTTCACATGCAAGGTCTGGCCGGTGACGTAGCTCGCTTCCCTGCTGGCGAGGTAGACGACGGCGGCGCCGATATCCTCGCCCTCGCCCAGCTTGCCCGCGGGAATGCGGCCGAGCAGCGCTTCCTTCTGCGCATCGGGCAGCACGTCGGTCATCGCCGAACGGATGAAGCCCGGGGCGACGCAATTGACCGTGACGTTGCGGCTGGCCAGCTCCTGGGCCACCGCCTTGGACATGCCGACCAGGCCGGCCTTGGACGCGGCATAGTTTGCCTGGCCCGGATTCCCCGTCGCGCCCACGACCGAGGTGATCGAGACGACACGGCCGAATCGGGCCTTCATCATCGGCTTGGCGGCGGCGCGGATCAGGCGGAAGGCGGCCTCGAGGTTCACGGTGATGACCTGTTCCCACTCCTCGTCCTTCATCCGCATCGCCAGATTGTCGCGCGTGACGCCGGCATTGTTGACGAGGATGTCGAGCTGGCCGAGCGCCTCGACCGCCTGCGGCACGAGGGCATCGACCTGCGCCTTGTCCGAAAGATTGCAGGCGAGCGCGACATGGTCGCCGCCCAGGCTGGCGCGGAAGGCTTCGAGCTTGTCGGCATTGCTGCCGGACACGGCGAGCCGGGCCCCTTGCGCGGCCAGCGCCCTGGCGATCGCCGAGCCGATACCGCCCGAGGCGCCGGTGACGAGGGCGGTCATGCCAGTGAGGTCGAACATTGAGGTCTCCAGAAGAAGGAAGTTATTGGTTCACGCGGAGGCGCGGAGACGCGGAGGGGGCATAGTCGTTCACGATTCGCCTGAGCCCCTCCTTCAACGTCGCGACGCCGAAGTTGATCAACAGCCCTACGGGCTGTTTGGTCAGACGCAAATAGTTGAGAAGCTGCTTCCCATGCGCTGCGGTCAGCCGCTCGACCGACTTGATCTCGACCAGCAAGCGCTCGTCCACGGGCAGATCGATACGGAAAGCAGCTTCAAATCGAAGGTTGTCGAATTCAATGTCGATCGGCCGTTGGCGCGCCACCGAATACCCCATCGTCATCAGCTTGCTGGCGAGGATGGCCTCGTAGACGCTTTCGAGCAGGCCCGGCCCGAGCTCCCGATGCAGCCGCAGCGCCACATCGACCCCGTCGCCGCTGATCTGCTCGATATCCTTCAAGCCCGTTCTCCGCGCCTCCGCGTCTCCGCGTGAACCGATCTCTTCTTCCTATTCCTACAGCGTCTTCGCCAGCGCTTCGATGTCCTCCATCGTCACCACGCTCACCGGCGCGGCGTCGGGGGCGATGCGCTTGACCATGCCGCCCAGCACCTTGCCGCCGAACTCGACATAGTCGCCCACGCCCGCCGCGAACATCGCCAGCACCGATTCGCGCCAGCGGACCATGCCGGTCACCTGCTCGACGAGCAGCGCGCGGATCGTGTCGGGATCGGCGACCGGCGCTGCCGTGACGTTGGCATATACCGGCACCAGCGGCGCGCGGATCGAGACCGCCGCCAGCGCCTCGGCCATCGCATCGGCGGCCGGCTGCATCAGCGGGCAGTGGAAAGGCGCCGAGACCGGCAGGAGCAGCGCGCGCTTGGCCCCCATCTCCTTGGCGATCGGCAGCGCGCGCTCGATCGCCTCGCGATGCCCCGAGATCACCACCTGCGCCGGATCATTGTCGTTGGCGACGGTGCAGACTTGGCCCTCGGCCGCGGCGTCCGCAATCGCCTGGGCCTTTTCGCGGTCGGCACCAAGGATCGCGGCCATCGCGCCGATGCCCACGGGCACCGCGGCCTGCATCGCATCGCCGCGGGTCCGGAGCAGCTTCGCGGTGGTAGCGAGATCCAGCGCTCCGGCGGCGCAGAGCGCGGTATATTCGCCAAGCGAGTGGCCCGCGACGAAATCGGCCTTGTCGGCAAGGCGGATGCCGCCTTCCTTCTCCAGCACGCGCAGCACCGCGATGGCATTGGCCATGATCGCCGGCTGGGCATTGGCGGTGAGGGTCAGCTGATCCTCGGGGCCCTCGGTCATCAGCTGGAACAGCTTCTGGCCCAGCGCCTCGTCGACTTCCTGGAAGACTTCGCGGGCGGCGGCGCTCGCTTCGGCAAGGGCCTTGCCCATGCCGACGGCCTGGCTGCCCTGGCCGGGGAAGATGAAGGCGCGCATGTCTCTCTCCTGTCGGCGGCGCTGCAATGGGGCCGCGCGTTAGAACCGCGCCCTGCCCGACGCAACCCCGCGCGCGCAGCGCGGAAGCTGAACGGACCCGGCCGACTTGCGAAACATTGCGACCATTTCGCGCATCGAACGGGAAATACCTGCGACACGGCCAGCCCAGATTGCCCTCGACGCCGGCGCAATCCGGCGTCGCCGACAATGAGGAGTGCAGTCATGAAGAAGTTCGTTCTCGCCGCCGTCGCCGCGTCGCTGGTCGCCACCCCGGTGCTCGCCGCCGCCCCGCAGCACGGCCGCCCGCCGGTGCAGCAGAAGGTGGTCGTCAAGAAGAAGGTCGTCGTCACCAAGCCGGGATATCGCAACTGGCGCAAGGGCGAACGTTTCGACAGCCGCTATGCCCGCGACTATCGCCAGATCGACTATCGCCACTATCGCGGCCTGAAGGCCCCGCCGCGCGGCTATCGCTATGTCCGGTCGGGCAATGACGCGGTGCTGGTCGGCATCACTTCCGGCATCGTCGCGGCGGTGTTCGCGGGCGCGATCCGCTGAAGCGGAACGCCTGACGGGCACGCGAAACGGCAGGGCCCCACCCTGCCGTTTTACGTTTGCGCGAAAGAATCCGACTCCTCGTTTCGGCTGCGTTAGTGTTATGGTTAACGCGCGTCGACTGGGAGGAATGCAGGATGTTCAGGGCAGCCGTTACGGCCCTTGCCGCCGCCATGCTCGTGCCGCTGGCGGCGTTGGCGGCCGACCGCGACGATGGCGGCCTTGCGCCCGATTTCGAGGGCCAGGTCGCCTATTTCGGCAACTACACCGGCAAGACCTCGGTCACCGCCGATCTGCGCCGCCGCGAACAGACCCCCTGCCCCTATCAGGACCAGCGCTGCTACCAGCAGATCGTGGGCGGCGGCGTGAAGGTGGTGCTGAGCTTCGACGGCGAGCACGTCACCGGCTTCTATTATTCGGTCGGCGGGTTCGAGGGGCCGAACGGGCTGCGCGAAGGCACGCTCATCGGCCGGCGCACCGCGATGGGCTGCGAACTCTACGAGGCGGACGGCACGATGTGGCAGGCGACGACCTGCGGCTCCAAGGGCTTCCAGGGCCAGATCGTCTCGGTGCGCGGCATTCCCAAGCAATCGGAAGTGAGCTTCTCCACCGTCGGCATGTTCGTGCGCGACACTGGCTGGATCACCAAGCTGGGCGAGGAAGAGGCGCGGCGCGACCGGCGGATCAACTGGCTCAGCCAGAAGATCGACGGCCCGGGCGCGCCCGAGAGCCGTTTCCGCGCGGCGATCGAGCTCGACAGCTTCTCGCGCCATTTCCGCGGCATCGACATGGGGCGGGTCTCCGAACCGGTGCGCTCGGGCAAGCCCCGCAAGAACCGCGAATGGTATCTCGACAGCAGCTACACCCGGCAGGACGGCAGCACCGGCAACATCCGCGGCGTGATCTACAACGACCGGCTGCGCTGCCTCCAATGGGACGAGGAGCCCTGCGGCCCGATCCACCCGCCGGCGGACTTCCCCAAGCCGCGGCTCGACGATGACGGGGGCTGGCTCTCGCGCAGCCCGGCACCGATCGTGGCGAGCGACACCCGGCCGATGCCGCGGCCGCGAGGGAATGGCGCCGGCAATGGGGACCGTTACTAGGGGAAAGGAGGGCGCCGCTTTCGGAGCACCCTCCCCTTCGGATCAGGCGCGCTCGACCACGATCTGCTTCACATGCGCGGCGCCACCATGGGTGGTGTCGTCATTCCACAGATAGATTGCGAGATCGGTGAACGAGATCGGCACCGCCGGGGTGCCGATAGCCGGCCGCAACTCGTGCCATTGATAGTCGCTGGTCAGCGTGATCGTGCTCGCGGACGCGGTGCCGCCGAAATTCTGCGGCTGCACATAGAGCTGCTGTCCAGCGACGCTGGCCTTGGCCAGGACGCGGATGACCACCGGGCCGCTCACCGGACGCTCGTCGTCCCGGAAGAGCAGCAGCGAACCATAGCTGCTCAGCGCCGGAATGACGAAGGCGCCATCGACCACCTTGCAGCCCGTGCCATAATTGCCGGCGGAGAGGCCGTTCGTCGAAGGCGACAGCACCCAGAGGTCACGATACTCGCTCCGCAACGGCGGCGAATCCTCGGTGACGAAGGGCACCGGCAACGACTGGCGATTGTCCCGCACCACGATCTTCTGCCGCACGAATTCATCGTGCACGTAGAAGGAGCCGGCGCCGCCATACCAGTCGACGGTGCCCCAGCCGAGGCTGAGCGAAGTGTTGCCGACAAACTCGAAGAGCGCGCCCCTTCCGTCGCCGCTCACCTTCAGAAACTGGGGGCACATCTGAATGGTCTCGTTCTCCGGAGACTTGCCGGAAAACGGGACTTCGAGCCGGTTGCGCTCGAAGCTGGTAATGTAGTTGTGCTCGATGTCGAGCACCGGCCCGACCAGCGTGTAGCCGTTCTGTTTCTCGAGATAGCTGTCGCGCACCATTAGATGGCGATTGCTCGACTTGATGAAGGTCCGGATCGGAGCCAGCAAGTCCGCGCCGTCGATCAGCATGCCGCTGCCGAACGTGTCGACCTTCTCGGTATGGATCAGCGTGTCGCAATCGAGGATTCGCGTGCGGTTGGTAATCGTCTCGAAGTCGCTGCCGCGCCCCCAATAGCCGCGCTCGAACCGCTCGATGGTGCACTGGTCGACCACTGCGGAGAAGCACTTGTTCAGGTTGATGCCGAACGAACCCGTCGCCGAGACGCTCGGGCCCAGGAGCGACAGGCGCCGGAAACGCGGGCGCATGATATAGCTCTGGCCAGCACTGCCGCTGGCCTCGGAGAAGTTCCCGTTCGGGTCGTTGAGCTGAATGCCCGAACCGGCACAGGCGAGCCTGAAATTGGTCAGCTCCGGGCCATCCATCAGGTTCAGGCCGGTCGGCGCGTAGTAGACGAACGCGAGATCGGTCGTGCAGCGGATCTGGGAGGCCGTGACACCGGCGCCGGTCAGCCGCGTGCCGGGACGCAGCGTGATCGGGCCTTCGAAATCGACGACATTGGCGTCTTCCGGGAGCTCGACATGATATGCCGCATTGATCGCATTCTGCAGCGCCGTCTTGTTCGCGGACGCCGATGCGCTCGAGGAAAAACCATAGCTAGAAGCGAGTACCATCAACTGTCTCCATTCCGGATGGAACAAATGGAGAACATTTGAAATCCTACATTGCAAGCACCAATCTGCGCGCCTGCTTGCGTTCCCGCCCCACCTCCGCTAAGGGCGCCCCTTCGTTCGGGCATGGAAGCGATTCCCTGCCCTTTCGAGCCATTGATTTGAAACGACAGCCGGAGGGGCGCCGCACGGGGTGGCGTCAGCGATCGGCCAACAGTGAGAAAGACGCATGGCTCTTTACGAGCACGTGTTCCTTGCGCGCCAGGATCTGGCACAGGCGCAGGTGGACGCTCTGGCGGAAGCCGCCACCAAGATCGTCGAGGACAATAACGGCAAGGTCGTGAAGACCGAGACCTGGGGTCTTCGTTCGCTCGCCTATCGCATCGCGAAGAACCGCAAGGCGCATTACGTGATGCTCGAGATCGACGCGCCGGCCGGCGTGGTCGCCGAGTTGGAGCGCCAGACGCAGATCAACGAAGACGTGATCCGCTACATGACCGTCAAGGTCGACGAGCTGGAGCAGGGTCCCTCGGTGATGATGCGCAAGGGCGACCGTGAGCGCGGCCGCGGCCGTCGCGATCGTGACGAGGCCGGCAACACCGGTTTCGGCGGCGAATAAGGAGACATAGACCATGGCACGCCCGTTTTTCCGCCGCCGCAAGAGCTGCCCCTTTTCCGCGAAGGACGCTCCCCGGATCGATTACAAGGACGTCCGTCTGCTCCAGGGCTTCGTCTCTGAGCGCGGCAAGATCGTCCCGTCGCGCATCACTTCGGTGAGCGCCAAGAAGCAGCGCGAACTGGCCCAGGCCATCAAGCGCGCCCGTCACCTGGGCCTGCTGCCCTACATCGTTAAGTAAGGGAGGCTCGACCCATGGAAGTCATTCTGCTTGAGCGCGTCGACAAGCTCGGCGCCATCGGCGACGTGGTGAAGGTCAAGGACGGGTTCGCCCGCAACTACCTGCTCCCGAACAAGAAGGCGCTCCGCTCGAACGCCGCGAACCGGAAGGTCTTCGAAGCCAACCGTGCGCGCATCGAGGCCGATAACGCCGCGCGTCGCACCGACGCCGAGAAGGAAGCCGGCACGTTCAACGACGTGTCCGTCACCCTGATCCGTCAGGCTTCGAACACCGGCCAGCTCTACGGCTCGGTCGCGGTGCGCGATCTGGTCGAGGCGCTCGTCGCCGACGGCCACAAGGTGACCAAGGCGCAGGTCGTCCTCGACAAGCCGATCAAGGCGATCGGCGTGTACGAGGTGCGCGTCGCGCTGCACCCCGAGGTGTCGGTGACCGTCAAGGTCAACGTCGCCCGCTCGCCGGAAGAGGCCGACATGCAGGCCCAGGGCGTCGACGTGATGGCGCAGATGTTCGAGGAAGGCCGCGACACCACCGGCTTCGTCGAGGATTATGATCCCAATGCCGAGCCGGGCGCGACTGCCGAAGTTCGCGAGGAGGCTCCGGCCGCCGACGAAGGCGAGACCGCCGAGGGCTGATCGCCCCCGTAACGGGAAAATGAAAGGGCCGCTCCGGAATGCCGGAGCGGCCCTTTTCCTGTGCGACCCGTCAGGGAATATCAGTATTCGAGAAGGCCTCCGGGCAGATCTTGAATATATATCCGCATTCTCGAATGAAACTATTGCATCACGGACAAGAAACACAGGCTCCGATTATCGCAGCCAACGGAATCAACGCCAACACTACGGGCAAAACCTTGTTCATATCGATCAGAACCTTGCCTGTTGTTCACCGTATAGAACGAGCCTCGCCAGGCAAGGTTGCAGCGGGCGTTAATCTTTTGTTCGGAACGCGTTCACCCGGATCTGGCCTATAGGGGCACGATGCCACCTTTCCTGCCCCTCGCCCTGGCGATCGCCATGCCGCCCCAGGCCGGCCTGGAGGCGGCGGTGCTGACCGAGATCAATTTCGCGCGCACCCGGCCGCGCGACTATGCCGAGCGGCTCCGCGACTATCGCAAGTTCTTCAGGGGCAGGATCGTCCGCTATCCCGGCAATCCGGATGGACTGCGCACCGCCGAGGGCACGCGCGCAGTGGACGAGGCGATCCGCTTCCTCGAGCGCCAGCCTCCGCTGGAGCCGATCGAACCATCCGCGCTGCTCGCCCGCGCGGCGCGCGACCATGTCCGCGAACAGGGACCGAGCGGCCGCACGGGGCATATCTCGGCCGATGGCGGCAATCCACGCGCCCGCGTGCAACGCCGCGGCGGCGGCGACTATGTGGCCGAGGTGATCACCTATGGCCCGCCCAGCGCAGTCGAGGTGGTGCGCCAGCTGATCGTCGACGATGCGGTGCCCGGTCGCGGGCATCGCAGGACATTGTTCGCCGCCGAAATGCGCTATGCCGGCATCGCCTGTGGGCCGCACAAGGGCTATCGCGTGATGTGCGTCGCCGATCTAGGCCGGCGGCCCGATGGCCGTCCCTAAGGTTAACTCCCGAATATCCGCTTGCCTTCTCAGGCGGTTAAGCGGATGCCGCTATCCGTGACATAACGGACGGGCGCGGGGCCCGGCCGGCTCCGGGGGGAGCCCGATCGTGATTGCCAAGAGCCGTTGGACTGCCGCGCTCGGCGCGTGCGCCCTGTTGCTGGCCAGCAGCGCCGCCTCTGCCGGCGAACGTGCCGCCAATGTCTCGCGTCTCGAGCGCGACGTGCTCGCCGAGATCAACCGCGCGCGCGAGAATCCACGCGAATATGCCGAGATGCTGCGGGAATATCGCGAATTCTTCGACGGCCGAGTGCTGTTCCTGCCCGGCGACAGCAACGGCGTGATAACCAATGAGGGGATCGCCGCAGTCGACGAGGCGATCGACTTCCTCGAACGCCAGGAACCACTGCCGCCGCTCGGCCGCGCCGAACTGCTGGCGCTGGCGGCGCAGGACCATGCCGACGAGCAGGGCGCCACCGGCGGCAGCGGCCATGCCTCACGCGACGGGCGCACGCCCGGCGAACGCGTGCGGCAGCGTGGCGGCGACATCTATGTCGGCGAAGGCATCTGGTATGGCAGCGGCGACGCGGGTGCGGTCGTCCGCAGCCTGATCGTCGATGACGGCGTGCGCGGCAGGGGGCATCGCGCGCTGCTGTTCCAGTCGGATTTCCGCTTCGCCGGCGTCGGCTGCGGCGCGCATCGCCGCTTCGGCAGCATCTGCGTGGTCGATTTCAGCGGCACCGCCGACGGCTCGCCGGTGGTGCCGGACTGGGCCAGGGCGCGCGGCGGCCAGGTTTTTCGGATGCCGGCGACGACCAGGCGCTGAGGCGCATTGCCAGCCGCTCCCTTATCGGTGAAGGATCGTGCCTCGATGGCTTATCTGGTGCTGTTCCTCGCCGGGGCGCTGCTCTGCAACGCGATCCCCCACCTCGCTGCGGGCCTGCGCGGGGAGCCCTTCCCCACGCCCTTCTCCCGCCCGCGCGGCGTGGGGCTCTCGACCCCGCTGATGAACTTCTACTGGGGCTCGGCGAACCTGCTGATCGGGATCTCGGCGCTGCTCAGCTATTCGCTGCGGACCTACGGCATCTGGCCGGTGATCGCGGGATGGCTGGTGCTGGGGAGCTATTGCGCCTGGCATTTCGGGAGGGTGCGGCGCTAGTCCTCCCACATGCGGGGAATGATCGTCCTCATAGTGAATGACCACGAGAACAGGCTCGCCCGCGATCACTGATTTGCAGGTAATGCATGCAACGTTCGGTGCCTGATCAAATTTCCAATCCAGGTCGCCCCTCACTTCCGCCCGAACAGCTTCTCGATATCGCCATGCGCCAGCTTCACCCAGGTCGGGCGGCCATGGTTGCACTGGCCGGAATGCGGCGTGACTTCCATCTCGCGGAGCAGCGCGTTCATCTCGGCGACCGACAGCACCCGCCCTGCCCGCACCGAGCCGTGGCAGGCCATGGTCGCGGCGACATGGTCGAGCCTTTCCTTCAGGCTGAGCGCCTCGTCGAAGCTGGCCAGCTCATCGGCGAGATCGGTCACCAGCGCGTGGACGTCGCCCTTGCCGAGCGCGGCGGGCACCGCGCGGACCAGCATCGCCCGGGGGCCGAAGCGCTCGAGATCCAGGCCGAACTCGGAAAGCTCGCCGGCGCGGGCCTCGAGCCGGTCGCAGCCGGGCTCGTCCAGTTCCACGACTTCCGGAACGAGCAGCCCCTGCGACGCCACGCCGCCTTCGGACATGGCGCGCCGCATCCGCTCCAGGACGAGCCGCTCGTGCGCGGCATGCTGGTCGACCAGGACTAGGCCGTCCTCGGCCTCGGCGACGATATAGGTCTTGGCGACCTGGCCGCGCGCCACGCCGAGCGGATGCTGGATGCCTTGCGGGACGGGCGCGAGCGCCGGCTCGGCGCGAGCGAGGGGCGGCGGGGCCGAGAAGCCCGGGCGACGGTCCTGGACGCTCGCATAGCCATAGGTCGGCGCCGGGTCATATTGCGGCGCCGGCGTGAAGCCGGGCTCGGCGTCCCAGAGCCGCGGCGCAGGAGCCACCGGAGCACTGGCCTCGCTCGTCCACATCCCCAGGGCCGCCTCGCTCGGCCGCTGGGCGCTGCGATGGCCCGCCTCGTCGAGCGCGCGGCGCAGACCGGAGACGATCATCCCGCGCACCAAGGCCGGGTCGCGGAAGCGGACCTCGGTCTTGGCCGGGTGGACGTTCACATCGACCTGGTCGGGCGGCACGTCGAGGAACAGGGCGACCACCGGATGGCGGTCGCGCGCCAGCATCTCGGCATAGGCGCCGCGGAGCGCGCCGATGAGCAGGCGGTCCTTCACCGGGCGGCCGTTGACGAACAGATATTGGTGATCGGCCACGCCGCGATTGAAGGTCGGCAGGCCGGCGACGCCGCCAAGGGTGATCCCCTCGCGCTCGAAATCCACCGCAACGCTGTTCTCGGCGAGCGCGCGATCGGTAAGCCCGGCGACGCGCTCCGGCCCCGTCTCGCCGCCCTGCACCTGCAGCGCCTTGCGCCCGTCATGCTCGACCGAGAAGGCAATGTCGGGCCGCGCCATGGCGAGGCGCTTCATCACGTCGAGGCTGGCGGCATATTCGGCGCGGGGCGAGCGAAGGAACTTGCGGCGCGCCGGCACCCGGCCGAACAGCGCCTCGACTCGCACGCGGGTGCCCGGCGGCAATGCGGCCGGGCCTTCGGAGACGAGCACGCCATTGTCGACCACCCGGCTCCAGCCCTCGGCGCCGCGCACCCGGCTTTCCAGCGTCATCCGCGCCACGCTGGCGATCGAAGGCAATGCCTCGCCGCGAAAGCCGAGGGTGGTGACCTGGTCGATCTCGTCGTCGGGCAGCTTGGAGGTGGCGTGGCGCTCCAGCGCGAGCGCCATTTCGGGTGGCGACATGCCGCAGCCATCGTCGGTGACTTCGATCAGGTCGGTGCCGCCGCCGGCCAGTTTGACGGCAATCCGGGCGGCGCCGGCGTCGATTGCGTTTTCGACCAGTTCTTTCAGCGCGCTGGCGGGGCGTTCGACCACTTCTCCCGCTGCAATTCGGTTGACAAGGTGTTCGGGCAGACGGCGTATTGACATGGTCGTTGCTCTAGCCCAAGCGGCGGCATCCCGCGACCCCAACCGCATGGCAACCAGGCCGGATTCTTCAGTCCGTCCCGGAAAGGTCCCGGACTAGATATTTTGTGCGATTAGCCGGCGGCGGGCGCCCGCCCGGCAGGACGGAAACATAGATGGCATTTCCCCGCTTGTTCAATTTCATGTCCCACGACATGGCGATCGACCTCGGCACCGCGAACACGGTGGTGTACCTCCGCGGCCGCGGCGTCGTCCTCAACGAACCGTCGGTGGTGGCGGTCGAGACGCTCAACGGCGTCAAGCGCGTCAAGGCGGTCGGCGACGACGCCAAGCTGATGATGGGCAAGACCCCGGGCAGCATCGAGGCGATCCGCCCGCTGCGCGACGGCGTGATCGCCGACATCGACATCGCCGAGGAAATGATCAAGCACTTCATCCGCAAGGTGCACGGCCAGCGGCGCTTCATGCGCTGGCCCCAGATCGTGATCTGCGTGCCCTCGGGCTCCACCTCGGTCGAGCGCCGCGCGATCCGCGACGCCGCGTCGAACGCCGGCGCCTCGCAGGTGTGGCTGATCGAGGAGCCGATGGCGGCCGCGATCGGCGCCGACATGCCGGTGACCGAGCCGATCGGCTCGATGGTGGTCGATATCGGCGGCGGCACCACCGAAGTCGCGGTGCTCTCGCTGCGCGGTCTCGCCTATTCCACCTCGGTCCGCGTCGGCGGCGACAAGATGGACGAGTCGATCGTCAGCTATGTCCGCCGCAACCACAACCTGCTGATCGGCGAAGCCACGGCCGAGCGGATCAAGCAGGAAGTCGGCGTCGCCAAGCCGCCGGCGGACGGCATCGGCCAGACGATCCACATCAAGGGCCGCGACCTCGTCAACGGCGTGCCCAAGGAAATCCAGATCAACCAGGGCCAGATCGCGGAAGCGCTGTCGGAACCGGTGGGCACGATCGTCGAGGGCGTGCGCATCGCGCTCGAGAACACCGCGCCGGAACTGGCCGCGGACATCGTCGACCAGGGCATCGTCCTCACCGGCGGCGGCGCGCTGCTCCAGGGAATCGACGAAGTGCTGCGCGACGAGACCGGCCTGCCCGTCACGATCGCCGAGGACCCGCTGACCTGCGTGGCGCTCGGCACCGGGCGCGCGCTGGAAGATCCGGTGTTCCGCGGCGTCCTCATCTCGGTCTAATCGGAGCAAAGGGGTATGGCGCCGCCACGCAACCGGCGCCCGGGGTTTTCGCGGCGGGCGCAATACGGGCTCTTCCTCGGTTATGTGGGGCTGGTCGGCGGAATGCTGGTCGCGGCGGGCCTCTTGCTGCTTTCGATATTCAATCCGCCGGCCTTCGGCGCGGTGCGGGGTTTCTTCTCGGAGATCACCACGCCCGTCGCCTCCGCCTTCACCTGGGTGCGCACCAGCGTCGCCGGCGTGCCCGAAGGCGTCTCCAGCTATGTGAATGTGCGCGGCGAGAATGCGCGGCTCAAGAAGCAGATCGCCGACAATGAACTGCTCGTCGAGCGCGCGCGCACGCTCAACCAGGAAAACCGGCACCTGCGCGAGATGCTCAAGCTGCACGACGTCTCCACCGATGCCGTGGTGGTGGCGCGGCTGGTGGCCAGTTCGATGGGCAGCACCCGGCGCTATGCCACGCTCAACGCGGGCGGCTGGCAGGGCGTGAAGGCCGGCCAGCCGGTGCGCCAGCCCGACGGGCTGATCGGCCAGGTGGTGGAGACCAGCCCCAATACCGCGCGCGTGCTCCTGATCGTCGATCCGGAGAGCATCGTCCCCGTGCGCCGTACCCGCGACGGCCTGCCCGCGATCGCCACCGGGCGCGGCGACGGGCTGCTCGACATCCGCTCGGCGAGCGTGGCGACGATGATCTTCCAGCCGGGCGACACCTTCGTCACGTCGGGCACCGGCGGCATCTTCTCGCCGAACATCCCCGTCGCGCGCGTGATCCGCACTTCGCGCGACATCGCGGTGGCCCAGCCTTCGGCCAATCCCGACGCGCTCGATTTCGCGCTCGTCCAGGCGACGTTCCTGCCTGACCCCACGCCCACACCGTCCCCCAAGCCCTCGCCCAGCGCAAAGCCAAAGGCCGGGAAGAAATAGCGGTGACCGACTATATTCCCCTCGGCCGCAGCGAGAAGATGCCGCGCAGCATCTGGCTGGCGCCGCTCTCGGTGGTGCTGGGGTCGATGACGACCTTGCTGCCGGTGGTGGCCACGGTGCCGTTCCTGCCGCCCTTCGGGCTGATGATGCTGCTCGCCTGGCGGCTGATGCGCGGCGATTCGATGAAGGTGTGGATGCCCGTCCCACTGGGCTTTTTCGACGACATGCTGAGCGGCCAGCCCCTAGGCAGCGCGATGCTGCTCTGGTCGGCCGCGGTGCTGATGGTGGACGTGCTCGATACGCGGCTCGTGTGGCGAGACTTCTGGCAGGACTGGCTGATCGCCGGCGGCGCGATCGCCTTCGTGCTGATCGGCGGGCGGCTGGTGGCGGCTCCCTTCACTGCCCATGTCGATACGGCGCTGCTCATCCAGATCCTCATCTCGGCGGCGCTGTTCCCCGTGGTTGCCCGGTTCTGTGCGTGGCTCGATCGGGATAAGAAGCGACAATAATGGCCCGGATCACCGAAGCAGCGCAGGCTTACAGTTTCTCCCGCCGCGCGCTGGTGCTCGGCGGGATCCAGGGCGCGGCCGCGCTGGTGCTGGCCGGGCGGATGACCTGGCTGGCCGTGTTCGAGAACGAGCGCTACCGGCTGACCGCCGAGAGCAACCGCGTCCGCCTGACGCTCACGCCGCCGCGGCGGGGCTGGATCGTCGACCGCAGCGGCATTCCGATCGCCAACAATCGCACTGCGTTCCGCGTCGACATGATCCCCGACCGGATGGAGGACAAGGAGAAGACGCTGGGCATGCTCCAGCAGATCCTGAGCCTCTCCGAAGAGGAAATGTCGCGCATCCGCACCGATCTGAAGCGGGCGGCGGGCTTCCAGCCGGTGCAGGTCTCCGACAATCTCGACTGGGAGCGCTTCGCCGCAGTGAGCGTGCGCGTGCCGGAGATGCCCGGCGTGCAGCCCACCCGCGGCTTCTCGCGCAACTATCCGCTGGCCGCCGGCGTCGCGCATCTCGTCGGCTATGTCGGCACCGCTTCGGCCGAGCAATATCAGAAGGAAAAGGACCCGCTGCTCGTCGCCCCCGGCTTCAAGCTGGGCAAGGACGGGCTGGAGAAGACGCTGGAGGATCGCCTGCGCGGCACGCCGGGTGCCAAGCGCGTCGAGGTGACGGCGCATGGCCGCCTGGTCAAGGAACTCGCCACCCGGCCCGACCAGCCGGGCGAGACGGTGAAGCTCACCATCGACGCGCTGCTCCAGGAATATGTCGCGCGGCGCCTGGGCACCAATTCCGGCTCGGCGGTGGTGATCGACGTGAGCAACGGCGACATCCTCGCCATGGTCTCGATGCCCGCCTACGATCCCAACAGCTTCTCCGACGGCATCAGCCGCAACGAGTGGAAGATGCTGAGCGAGGACGACCATGTGCCCTTGATGAACAAGGTGCTGCAGGGCCTCTATCCGCCGGGCTCCACGGTGAAGCCGATGAACGGGCTGGCGCTGATGCATGCCGGCGTCGATCCCAATGCCCGGGTGGTGTGCTCGGGTGCGCTGCGCGTGGGCAACGGCGTGTTCCACTGCCACAAGCGCGGGGGCCATGGCGCGCTCGACCTCAAGCATGCCATCATGCAGAGCTGCGACATCTATTTCTACGAGATGGTGCGCCGCGTAGGCTATGACGCGGTGGCCCCGATGGCGCGCGCGCTCGGCCTGGGGCAGAAGTTCGATCTGCCCTTCTCCACCCAGCGCTTCGGCACCGTGCCCGACAGCGCCTGGAAGCTGAAGCGCTACAAGCAGCAATGGACCGTCGCCGATTCGCTCAACGCCTCGATCGGCCAGGGCTATGTGCTGGCCAATCCGCTGCAGCTGGCGGTGATGGCGAGCCGGCTCGCTTCCGGGCGCCAGCTCGTCCCGCGGCTGCTCGCCGACGCCCCGCACCAGGATGCCCCGCCCCTCGCCTCCACGCCCGAGCAGCTGGCAATCATCCGCGACGCGATGTTCGGCGTGATCAATTCGGGCGGCACCGGCGGCGCAGCGCGGATCCAGGTTCCCGGCATCACGCTGGCCGGCAAGACCGGCACCGCGCAGGTCCGCCGCATCACCATGGCAGAGCGTGCATCGGGCGTGCTCAAGAACGCCTCGCTGCCCTTCAAGCTGCGCGACCACGCGCTGCTCGTCTGCTTCGCTCCGGCCGAGAACCCGAAATATGCCGCCGGCATCGTGCTCGAGCATAACGGCCACACCATCCGCAACCTCGACACGCCGATGATCGGCCGCGACATCATGACCTTCCTGTTCGACCGGAAGCGCGCGATGGAATCGCTGCACCGCGAGGAACCGACCTGGGGCGGCGACTATCGCACCCGGATGGCCGAGCAGGCCAAGGCCTTCAAGGCGGCGCAGAGCGCGCCGCCGCCCGAAGCGCCCGAGGACGCGGCCGAGGCGGCGAGCACCGTCGCTTCCGAAGCCGCCAACGCCACGACCAGCAACACGATCGACAGCAGCGCGGCCGAACGCGGCAGCGTGGAGGCAGACTGATGGCCACGCTCCAATCCTCGGGCCTCGGCCCCTCGGGCATCGTTCCCGGGCCGCTGGCGCAGCTGCCCTGGCGAATCATCGGGCTGGTGGTGGCGATCGGCATGTTCGGGCTGGTCGTGCTCTATTCGGCCGCGAGCGGCAGCATGACGCCCTGGGCGTTCAACCAGGGCCTGCGCTTCTTCGTCTTCCTCGCCATGGCAATCGGCCTCTCGCGCGTGCCGGAGAGCTTCTGGGCACTGGGCGCCTTCCCCATGTACATCGTCATCGTGGTGATGCTGGTCGGCGTGGAACTGCTCGGCGCGGTGGCGGGCGGCAGCCAGCGATGGCTCGACCTCGGTTTCATCCGGTTGCAGCCCTCCGAGCTGATGAAGCCGGTGATCGTGATGGCGATGGCCCGTTTCTACGAGATATTGCCGGCGGGCGAGATCCGGAAGTTCGGGGCGATCTGGCCCGCCTGCGTGCTGATCGGCATCCCGGCCGGCCTCGTCATGCTCCAGCCCGACCTCGGCACGGCACTGATGATCACCGCGGGCGGGGTGACGATCATGTTCCTGGCCGGCATCCCGCTGCGGCTGTTCATCGGCGGCGCGCTGGCGCTGGCGGTGGCGGCGCCGCTGGCGGTGAACTTCGTCCTGCACGACTATCAGCGCAACCGCGTGCTGATCTTCCTCGATCCCGAGAGCGATCCGCTGGGCACCGGCTATCACATCAGCCAGTCCAAGGTGGCGATCGGATCGGGCGGCGTGTTCGGCAAGGGCTTCCTGCAAGGCACCCAGAGCCATCTCGACTATCTGCCCGAGGGGCATACCGACTTCGCGCTGGCGACGATGATGGAGGAATGGGGCCTGATGGGCGGCTTCTTCCTGATCGTCGGCTTCGGCATCCTGATCCGCTGGGGGATCGGCGTGAGCATGCGCGCGCAGAGCCGCTTCGCGCGGCTGACGGCGGCGGGCCTTTCCGCCACCATCTTCTATTACTGCGCGATCAACATGGCGATGGTGATGGGCCTGGCGCCGGTGGTGGGCGTGCCGCTGCCGCTGATCAGCTTCGGCGGCACGGCCGTGATGACCTTCATGATCTGCTTCGGAATCCTGCTCTCGATCGACCGCCAGAGCCGTCGCGTGCAGCGCTGGTGATTTTTTTGTGATTGGGGCTTTACAAGCCGCGAAGCGCGACGCTAAAGGCGCCCCTCCACTGCGGAGGCGCACCCACCAAGAGCGCCGAAACAAGCCGGAATGGACGCATAGCTCAGTTGGTAGAGCAGCTGACTCTTAATCAGCGGGTCCTTGGTTCGAGCCCAAGTGCGTCCACCATATTTCCTTGAAGAATCAGCAACTTAGCCCCGCCGGGGCCGGCGATTACGCCGATTACGCGGCCAGCCTTTGGTGCTACGTAATCGCTACGTAATCGGTTTGATGCCTGCTCCAGGCTCGTCTGGCGCAAGCGTTCGTAGCAATTCTCGCCTCGCGCTAAATGCCGAGGACGGGAATTTAGCCTTCGGAACCGTAGTGTGACCGGCGATCATCTCTCTCCGAAGGCAGCGGCCAGAGGTTAAAATTCTTTCGGGCGCGCCAAAATATCCAAAAATATCAGTGATGTATGATCTCCTCCTGCTCTGGATCGGCGCCTCCCCCGGCTTTCAGATTACGAATCGGCGGGTCATTTCATCGCTCTAGGCTGTGGTGACATTTTAGTTATTTGAGCCATAGCATGATGCTGGCGAGTTTGACGAAGCCGAGGAAGTTTGCGGCGATTTTGTCGTAGCGTGTGGCGATGCGACGCCATTGCTTGAGCTTGGCGAAGAACCCCTCGATGCCCCACCGCTGCTTGTAGGCGATGCGATCATAGCGGTGCTGATATTTGCGATGGCGGCGGGGCGGGATGACCGGTTCGCCGCCTTGCTCGTAGATCAGGTCGTGCAATCTGTCCGCGTCGTAGGCGCGATCAGCCAGAACCTTGTCAGCGGGGATACTGCGGATCAGATCGCAGGCGGGTGCCATGTCATTTTGCTGGCCGGGGCCGAGAATGAAGCGGATCGGCAAGCCGAGGGCATCGACTACGGCATGGATTTTGGTGCCGAACCCGCCTCTGGATCGCCCGAGAGCCTGGGCTTGAGTGCCCCCCTTTTTACCCGTGCCCCGGCCGCTTGGGCCTGAGCGCGGATCACGGTCGCGTCGATCGCCAGCCACTCGATATCGGGATCATCCGACACGGCCTCGAATATCCGGTCGATCACGCCTTGCTCGACCCAGCGGTAATAGCGCCGCTTGGCGGTTTGATAGGGGCCGAACTTCTCCGGCAGATCGCGCCAGCGCCCACCCGAACGCGCCAACCAAAGCAACGCATCCAGAAAACGCCGGCCGTCGCTACGCGGGCCCCGTCGCCCCTTGCGACTGCCAGGTACGAAATCCCGCAGCCGCTCCCACTGATCGTCCCTGAGAACCTCGCCTTCCACACCAGCCTCCAAAAGCCAGCGTTGAATCAGAAATCCTCAATCCCGTGAATCCCTAAAATGTCACCACGACCTAGTGGTTTGCCTGGAAGCAGACGCACTTTCGGCCTAGCCAGCTACGACGGACAGAGTGTTATGTTAAAAGGCCGGCTGATCGATACAGGTGATAAACGACCTCAGCGCATCATCTCGTTGTCATGAAGGTTCTCATTCTGTACGCGTTTAGAACTGGAAAGGAGGAGTGTTGATGTCTACCAAGCAGATCGTCGCGCTGCTCCAATCCCGCCTGGACGGAGATGACGAGCAATTCCTGTCGATTGCGTTGCAGATAGCCGCGCAGCAAGCCCGTCAGGGCAACAAGGACGATGCCGACGCGCTCAAACGCCTCGTTCAGACCACCCGAGAACGCCTCGCGTCGGGCACACCCAAGGGCCAGGCCGCTATTCCTCTCGCCCGTCCGCGTGGGGAATTGCAGGGGCTTGTCGAGAGCGCCTATCCTAAGACGAAACTCGACAGCATGGTGCTTGCCGACGACGTTCGCGCGCGTCTCGACCGCGTGGTCCGGCAGCAGCGCGACCGCGCGGTGCTGCGCGAGCATGGTCAAGTGCCGGCAACCCATTTGCTCCTAGTGGGGCCACCCGGAACCGGGAAAACAATGACCGCCTCGGCGCTAGCCGGCGAACTCCACCTTCCGCTGTTCACAGTGCGGCTCGAGGCGCTGTTTAGTCGCTTCTTCGGCGAAACCGCGGGAAAACTGCGCTTGCTGTTCGACCAGATCGCCCAGACCCGGGCCGTCTATCTTCTTGACGAGTTCGACGCGATCGGCGCGCGGCGCGGTGATCCCAACGACATCGGCGAGGTCCGCCGCGTCCTCAACTCTGTCCTTGCGTTCATGGAGGAGCCCAACTCCACCGACAGCCTCGTGATCGCGGCGACGAACCATTCGGAGATCCTCGACAAGGCGCTCGCCCGCCGCTTCGACGAAGTTGTCGAATATTCCACCCCCGACGCAGCAGGCGCGCGGGCGCTCGTGGAGAGGCGCTTGGGCAGATTCAAACTCGGCGCGCGTGGCTGGGGAACCCTGAACCCGCTTGTCGAAGGCCTTAGTCAGGGTGAATTGGTCCGAGCAGCCGACGCGGTCGTGAAGGACGCAATTCTCGCCGGGAAAGACAAGGCGACGGCCGATGATCTTCGCGCCGCGCTCCGGGATCGACAAGCCTTCCGTGACAAGTTTCGCTCGGATCGGGGGAATTGACGACGGTCTGCATCGCTCAACTAGAACAATCATGCAGACCCAACTGGGGGGTGAATGCCCGACAATGCTGACTTCGCCGGTCGCGCGCTTCCGCACGTCGCCATCGATCTGTTTCGTGACCCTGGTCAGTATCGGTTTCCCAACCGACCACAGGATCGCAAGCCGAAACGGGACGATTACCACGCGCACGCAGACGCCCTTCTCCAGCAGCTGACGGCTGCGCTGGGCGCGTTACCCGTGCCTGGCGCTGACGATCGTGTGCCGATCGCTGGGCTTAAGGCCGGAACGATCGTCGAAATCGAAACGCTGGCGCCCGACGGAGATCGGGTGAAGGCCGCCAAGATCCCCGCGATTGAATTTCCGGGTCAGGACATCGTCGTCCTGCGGTCACAACGGAATGACGATCGCACCGAAAGCGCTGTCCTATTCGTCCCAGATGATGCCCGCGGATTTCTACGCGACAAGATCGAACGCTATGGCGAAGATGATCTCGGCAACCGGGCTCGGCCAGACGTCGATCGTTTCGAGACGATTGAAGCGATCCGCGCTGCGGTCGTCGGCGCTCTTTTCCAAGGGCCTGTCGATCTCGCTGAACCGACAGCGAACTGGTGGGAGCTGTGGATTCGGCAGCCCGAGCTTCGTGCCAATGCCGTCGCCGACGCTGCGCGCAATGCCGAGCTTGATGTCCACCCGGAGCGGCTGATTTTTCCCGACACCGTAGTCATTTTTGTCCATTCCACGGCCGCCCGACTGGTCGATCTCGCCAGGCGAATGCCCGGCGCGGTGAGCGAAATCCGAAAGGCGAGTGGAACGATCGAGCCGTTTCTTGATCAAGGCGATCACGCTCTCGGCCAGGCCGCCTTCGTTGCGGAGCTGGCACAACGAGTCACCGCGCCTGCAAACGATGCTCCGACGATCTGCGTGATCGATACGGGGGTTTCGGCCGGCCACCCGCTCATCGCTCCAGGTCTCGCTGGCGCATGGGCGTTCGATGACCGTTGGGGAGTAGACGACCATGAGCCGCACGGCGGTCATGGTACGGCGATGGCGGGCCTCGTTCTTTATGGCGACCTCGAACCCGCAATGAACGATCAGCGCGCCATTGCGCTCGCGCACTCTGTCGAGTCGGTCAAATTCCTTCCCCCAAGGGGCTTCGATGCCACGGAGCCCGCCAACTATGGTGTCGTCACCCAGGCGGCGGTGGCGAAAGTCGAAATCGATCGCCCCGATGCAATACGCAGCTTCTGCGTCGCGACGTCATCGCCCGACTTCTCACCGGCCCGGCCATCGAGCTGGAGCGGGGCGATCGACCAACTCTGCGCCGGCGCCATGCCCGGCGAGCGAACTGACAATATCAACGCTGCCAGGCATCCCAAGCGTCTTCTGCTCATCGCCATCGGCAATGCGCAACCCGGGCAGCGCGAAGCGGTCGAGACTCTCAAATCGCTCGAAGACCCGGCGCAGAGCTGGAACGCGCTGACGGTCGGCGGCTACACCACCAAGGAGGCGATCCCGGTTGACCCACCGGGGCTGAGGCCGATCGTCCCCGCCAATCACCGCAGCCCGTACAGCCGTGGATCGTGCGATCTGCCGGATGACCTGACTCCCATCAAACCGGAGGTATTGTTCGAAGCCGGCAATATGCTGGTCGATGCCACCGGATATTGCGGCGTTCATCCGGCGGTTTCTCTGCTCGCCGCCGGCTCCGACGTCGAGCGCGAGCCGCTCATCCCGTTCAACGCTACGAGCGCGGCCGCCGGTGTCGCCGGCAATTTTCTAGGACGATTGAAGGCTGGCATTCCCGGCTATTGGCCGGAAACCTATCGTGCATTGACGGTCAATGCTGCGGACTGGCCCCAGCCGATCCGCTCACGCCTGATCGGTACTGGAGCGCATTGGAAATCGATTTCGAAGGGCAAGCGGCAGAAGATTCTGCGCGAGGTCGGCTATGGCGTTCCCGACCTCGATCGCGCGATCCAGTCCGCAGCCAACGATGTCACGATGATTGCCCAGGCGGAGATTCAGCCCTTCGCCAGCATCAACGGCCAGCCGCCCGTATTCAATGAAATGCACTTTTACGATCTGCCGTGGCCGCGAGCGATCCTGCAAGGTCTTGAGAACGAGATCGTCATCCTGAAGGTGACGCTTTCCTATTTCGTCGAACCGAATGTGTCCGGTCGCGCCGCGACACGCCCGGATACGTACCGCTCGTTTGGCCTGCGCTTCGAGATGAAGAAGCGAACCGAAACCGCGGCCGCCTTTCGACGCCGGATGACCGCCCGGCGCGATCCCAACGAACAGCCGGCGAATGAAGCCAGCCATTGGCTGCTTGGCCCGAATGCCGTTCAGGCCGGTTCGCTGCATTGCGACCTTTGGCGCGGCGCGGCCGTCGATCTCGCCAGTCATGATGCAATCGCCGTTTACCCAGTCGGCGGATGGTGGAAGTCGCATGTCGGCCAGCGCCGCATGAACGACAAAGCGCGCTATGCCCTGATCATCTCATTGAGCGCGCCTGGACTGGATGTGGATCTCCATGCCGACATCACAGCAAAGGTCGATGCCAAGGTGCTGGAAATTGCAGCCGCCCAGATTGAGGCGGCGCCGGGTCACGAATGATGCGGCTGAACGTGTCGGAGCTTATTCGGCCATATCTGACCAACCGTAGCCATGGCCGATAATGAACAGGCACTCTGCGAGGCCCTGATCCGGCTTTTCGAAGAGGATCTCGGCGCGGAGCGAAGCGACGTCACCTACCCAGAGACCGACCATTCGGGTCCGCCTGTCGAGATGCGCCTGCGGCTGGGCGCGGCCCGGTTTGCGATCGAGCACACGCTCATCGAGCCGTTCCCGCTGGCGATCCAGACCGGCAAATGGTTCCAGGAACTCACCGCCGAGATCGAGGCGGTGCTCAACGGCTCGATGCCGGCGCCCGGCACCTACCAGCTCGTCTTTCCGATCCACCCGACTGAGGGCAAGCCTCGACGGACACACGCGGCTCTGCGCGAGCACATCATGCAATGGGTCCGCTCGGCTGGCGCCGAGCTGCACGCCGAATGCCCCGCGCGCCTCGACAGGGATCACCAGCCGCACGGCTATCGCGGCGTGCGCACGACCGAGATCGACGGCATACCGTTGTCGCTCTCGCTCGTGGTGCATTGGTCGGAAAAAGGCCACCGTGACGGCGCGCTCTTCCTGGCTCGCTCTGTCGGCGACGATGTCCAAGACCAGCGTCGCATCCGCATCCGGACGGCGCTCAACAAGAAGCTGCCGAAGCTGGCGGCGTGCCGGGCAGACGGCGACGTCACCGTGCTCGTCCTCGAATATGCGGATACCGCTCTGACCAATCAGGTGCTGGTCGCCCAAGCGCTTGAGGCGGAGCTGGTCGATCGGGATGACTGCCCCGTCCATATCTTCCTCGCCGACACGACCGGCGACGAGATGTGGTATTTCTTTCAGCCCGTCGCCGACCAGGTGTTCTCGATCGACATGGACTATATCGACGTCGTGCCGCCTACGACCGAGACTCTTGAAGGCGGCGTGCGATGTTCGACGTGAACGAGATTCGTGATCCAGCCATCGCGCTGAGCGGCCTGACTGGAGTCGATCGCGCCCTCACGTTCCACTATGACGAGACGAACAATATCCGCCGCCTGCACCTCACGCCCGATGGGCTGAATGTGCGCGCCCCGCAGTGCTTCGTTCTGGGCGGCGTCGTTCATCCCGGACCCGTGCCGAGCCTCGATTTCGAGGACCTCCGTCGCGCGTTCGGACTCCAGAAATCCTCGCTGGAACTAAAGCTGGAGCAACTCGGCAAAGGCGATTTCCTATCGCTGCTCAACGCCCCCCGGATCGGACTCTTTCTCGACTGGCTATCGGCGTCGGGCGTCCATGCGCACTATCAGGTTCTAGACCCCCTCTACTGGTCGCTCGTCGACGTCGTCGATTCAATCGTCACCGAGGACGGCAATGTCCAACTCATGATGATCGCGCCGTTGCTCAAGAACGACCTCTATACCGTGCTCCGTGAGGATGTCGCCGGGACGGCCGAACTGCTCGGGCGCTACAGCTATCCCGACGTCGGTCGCCCCCAGCGCCCGGCGTTTGTCGCGGAACTACGGGATGTGCTCGAAGCCCGCTCCGAATTGTTGCCGGACTTCAACTATCAGATGTTGAAGGGCCTCCTTGAGATCGCGGCCGGTCTCGACAGCTTGCCGTATCTCGAAGACGAGAGCCCTAACATCCTGATCGACGGCTTCGGGGACTTCTATCTGCACCGCCTCGCGCTGTTCAAAAACGCCACGCACATCCTCGACATCGAGACGACGATCCAGGCCTACCTTGCCGGCCTCGATCTTTGCGACGGCGCGACACCGCTTTGCAATTTCACTTTCGTCGACTCCCGCGCCACGCCCTGGGTGCAGGTATCCGACGCGCTCGTCGGCCTGCTCGGCAAGCTCTTCAGCTATGCGAGCAATACGCCGGTGGACGAGATCGAGACAGCGCTAGCCAATCTCAACGCCCGTCAGCACGAGGCGCTCGACACCCTGATCGGCTTCCTCGACCGCTCAATTGAGGAATGCCCCGCCTTCGCCCACTATGTCGTCTCGCTGAAAGACCATCAGCACCGCAGTGCGATCCTCGGCTTTTAGAAAAGGCAGGGCCTAGCGAGCCGGCGTATTCCAATGCCAGTTCGGCCGCTCCCATCGCGGAAGCCCTCTAAGCACTCCGTCGACTGCCTCTTCCATTTCCATACGCCGAATTTGCTTACCGCGACTGAAGCGCAACTGAGGGCGCTCATCGGGGTAGCTGTCCTTTCCTTCCAGGCCCACGCCCAAAATTATGAGTTCTTCCACATCGGACTGGATCTCGCCGTGGGCACGGTAAAAGTCCGCGTTTTCGTAGCGGATGGCCTTTGATAGCCGCGTATCCACCGGCTTGTTGGAAATGACCCAGCAGCATCGGACATCGGAGCGCTGATAGCGTTCGGTACGGGCACGGAAGTCACGCAAATGCTGACTGGAGAGCTGCACTTCGAACGCCATCCTTTTCCCGTCGCCCAAGGTCACGAGAACATCGGCGATCCACTCGGCCCCTTCGGAATCGCAACCAGCCACCTCAAGCTCGGCGCGGTATCCCAAATTACGCGCCGCCTTAACGATATCGATCTTGAGGCGGGTATGAGCGTAGCTCTCTGGCTTGGGCAAGATGCCCGAATAACCCGGATGATGTGCGAAGAAGTGAAGTCCGCGAATTGACGTCTTGGGAACCGCCGGCCAGTCGGTGCGAGGCATTAACCAGGTGCCGCGAGGCGCCGCGCGCATCCCGTTCCACTCGGCGTCCGTGATCGAGAACGCCTCCGCCATAATCCCAGAGGTCGCGTGATAAGCAATCTGGCCCAATTCGACGCTCCTATTCTAGGTTTCTCTTAGGTGAGTCAGGTTGGGCAGAGCCAGAATTATTGAAGTCCTCCAGATGAGAATCTGTTCAGGGGCGATGAAGGGTGGATAAAAATGGGGAAGGCCTTCCCCTGCCGGCGAGCCCGTTCCGGTCTCGCCGGACCCCTTCAAGCGGGGGCACCCCGCAACGCCTCGTGTTTCTGTAAATCCGCATCCGCGGATTTGCGGTTCTCAGCAGATACGGAGATCAGGCCAGGGCGTTCGCCGGCCCGATCGCATGGTTGGTCGTTGCACTCCCGCGATGGGGTGGGCGTCGCTTCCCTATAGGCCCGCCGCGCCGGGCCGCAACGCGCGTGCCGCGCTTACCTTCTCTTCGTTTCGGCCCTTCGGGTGCTGCCCGGCTCCGTCGGCGGGCCCGCCGGTCGCTCTTTCGCCGCCCACCCCATTCCGGGGTGCGTGTGGTTTTGAAGGAGTAAGGACATGAACGCCGTTACCGAAATCATCGCTGCCGAGCCTGTCTCTGGCGTCGAAATCTTCGTTCCGCTTAACAAGCTCAAAAAGTCCCCGAAGAACGCGCGTAAGGTGCCGCATGGGGATGCTGCTATCGAGGCGCTGGCCGCCAGCATCCACCACAAGCGGATGATCCAGAATCTGGTGGTCGAACCCGAAACCAATGAGGATGGCGCACCGACCGGCTTCTATCTCGTCACCGCTGGCGAGGGCCGCAGACAGGCGCAGTTGCTCCGCGCCAAGCGCAGGCAGATCAAGAAGACCGAGCCGATCCGCTGCTATCTCGACACCGAGAACGACCCGGCGGAACTCAGTCTGGACGAGAACGTCACCCGCACCAACATGCACCCTGCCGACCAGTTCGAGCGGTTCCACGAGCTTTCGGAAAACAAGGGTTGGGGCGCGGAGGAAATTGGCGCGCGGTTCGGCGTGTCGGCGCAAGTGGTGAAACAGCGGCTGCGCCTTGGCGCGGTCAGCCCCAAGCTCATTCAGGTCTATCGCGAGGATGGCGTGACCTTGGATCAGCTTATGGCGTTCGCCATCACCAGCGATCATGCCCGGCAGGAACAGGTTTTCGAGAACCTGTCCTATAACAGGGAGCCGTGGCTCATCCGGCGCGACCTGACCGCCAACAACGTGCCCGCGCACGATCCCCGCGCCATGTTCGTCGGAGCGGATGCCTATAGCGAAGCGGGCGGCATCATCATCCGCGATCTGTTCACTGAGGATCGGGGCGGGTTTTTCGAGGATGCGGGCTTGCTCGACATGCTCGTCGTCGAAAAGCTGAAAGAGGTTGCCGCCGAGGTGTTGGCCGAGGGCTGGCAATGGGCCGAGGCGTCTATCGACTTTCCCCACGCCCACGGGATGCGGCGCTATTATTCCGAAGCCGTCACCCTGTCGGACGAGGACGAGGCCCGGTTGACCGAGGCATCGGCAGAGCATGACCAGCTGACCGAGGGCTATTCTTCCTATGACGAGATGCCCGAGGACGTGGGAGCCAAGGTCGAGGCGTTGAGCGACGAGATCGACGCCATCGCCGCCAAGCGAACGGCCTATGATCCCGATGTGATTGCGCGGGGTGGCGTGTTCGTGGTGCTTGCGCCGAGCGGTCAGGCACGGATCGAACGCGGGTTCGTGCGGCCCGAGGACGAGAAGCTGGCCGAACCGGATGCCGAGGACACCGAAGACGATGTTGTCGGCGGCGATGACGAGGACGAGTTGGCCGAGGATTTGGAGGACGAGGAAGGCGCGGACGTCGAGGAAATCGATGACGGCAAGCCGATCCCCGACAGCTTGATCCGTGATCTGACCGCCCACCGCACGCTTGGCCTTCGCCTTGCGCTTGGCGAGCAGCCGGACATGGCGATGATCGCCCTCACCCATGCGTTGGTGTCGCAACTCTTCTATCATAGCGACGCCTATTGCCTCGAAATCCGGGTGAGCAGCGAAGCCCTTGGCGGACATGCCGAAGGGATCGCCGACACCAAGGCGGGCGAGGCGCTGGCCTATCGTCATGACCAATGGGCGGAACAACTGCCCCGTGACGTGGCCGATCTGTGGGCGTTCATCGTCGCGCTGGATGGCGACAGCCGTTCGGTGCTGCTGGCCCATTGCGTGTCTCTCAGCATCAATGCGGTCAAAGTGCCGTGGGAGCGTCGGACCCGGCCGTTGGAGGCAGCGGAGGCGCTGGCGACGGCGGTGGACCTCGACATGACGGCCCATTGGACGCCGACCGTTCGCAGCTATTTCGGGCGTGTCACCAAGGCGCATGTCGGAAAAGCTGTGCGTGAGGCGGTATCCCCCGAAGCCGCCGAGCGGATCGCACCGATGAAGAAGCCGGACATGGCCGACACTGCCGAGCAGCTTATGGCGGCGACCGGATGGCTACCGTCCGTCTTGCGGACCCGCGCCGTTGCGGAGCCGGAGGGTTTCGAGGCCGAGGTTGAACCCGAAGCGGCCGAGGCGCACGAGGTGGCGGACAGCGATCTGGTCGAACAGCCGTCCGAAACGCAGGCGCCAAATACCGAAGTGAAGGACGGCGAAACGCATTACGCCGTCGCCGCCGAATAACGGATGGGCCGGGATCGCGCAGGCGGTCCCGGCCTCTTCGACCTTCCCGAAATTCGCCGCGCGTCCTGGGGACGCGCGGCCTTTTGGTGTTACCGGCGCTCGCCGGGCCAGGCCCGGCTCGCGGTCAAACGCTTCCGATCGGGTTCACCTATTTCTTTTTGCCTTTTGGCTTCTTGCCCTTGGTTTCGTCTTGGCCCAGCGCCGAAGCGGCAATGGCCTTGATCTGCTCGACTGTGGGCACGATGCGGTCCGCCAGAATATCCGACGCAAGCTGGGATATTTTCTGGGAGGTTTCATTGAGAACCGACCTAGATGACGCCTTCTTTGCGACCGGCGCCTTTACCTTGGGCGGTGCAGCCTTGGTCGCCTTCGGCGTGGAAGCTTTGCTGGCCGCCTTTGCAGCGGGAGCCTGTTTAGCGGGCTTCGGTGCCGGGGCCGGTTTTGGTTTGGCAGCGACCACAGGTTTTGCGGCGGCCTTTTTGGCAGGCTTACTGGGTGATTTAGCCACGGCTCTCATCCCTTCACTCTATTATCGGGCGCGATTACCCTCTTGTTGACACAAGAGCTGCCCAAATAGCGCGCAAATGTCGATTCTCATCATCTCGCGACTGCCGACATCGGATGGGCAGAGCGTCAACCGCCGCGTGGCCCAGGTGGCATTGGTCGCCGCCGCGATCGTCACCCACGATCACTTCAACAGCGGCGCGATCACACCGAACTGCTGGAGAACCGAATAAGCGCGGCGTTGGCTCCATCGGCGCGGTGCTGGATTTGGTATGGCAATAGACTAATACGATGCCGATAGGGGGGCATCGAAAATGTCAATTTGGATCATGGAGTTCGGGCGTTCGCAGGATGGTGTCTCTCGTGCCGGCTGATGTCACGGCAGCGGCCACCCGCCAGTTTCAATTTGTCCGAGCCGGCGACGCCCCTGCGCCGCCGCTGGAGTGGGGGCAAGGCCAAGAGCAGGTCCGCAAGGCGATCAGCGAAGCGCTCAACGCGCGTAATGTTGCATTCCTGCTGGGCGCCGGTTGCTCGTCGCTCATGGAGGACGACAAGGAGCGCGGCATCTCGACGATGGCGCCGCTTGCGAAAGAGTTCTGCAGTCATCCGACTGGCGAACTCGACGACAACCTGGAACTCGTCGTTCCGCCCGCTTGGGCGCTCGACAAGGACGACGTGGAGTACCTGGCAAAGTTAGGCGCTAAGCTCACGGGCACGGAATACGCGCGCAACCTAGAACGCCTGATGGAATTGCTTCACAGCCTTCGCTTCGTCTTCTCGCGCAGCGACAAGCCCGAGCACGGAGTGAGTGGGGCGAAGGTCGAGGCCATCATTAAAAAGGTTCAGGACTTCCTGTGGGTGCGCTGCACCGACGGCGCGTTCGCGCACGGTGACGGCGCAGTGCTTGAACTGTACGAATCCTTTTACCGGAAACTCGTGATGCGCGACCGGTCTCTGCCGCGGCCATGGGTGTTCACGACTAATTACGACCTCTTTAACGAGCGCGCGATGGACCGCCTCGGCCTTCCCTATGCGAACGGCTTTTCGGGCGTGGTCGAGCGCCGCTTCAATCCGGCGACCTTCCGATACGCTCTCGCTGAGCAGCTTGATCTATCGAACCGGAAGTGGTCCGCCGTCGATGGGTTCGTTTACCTATGCAAGGTTCACGGTTCGATCAGCTGGACCGAGGACGACCACGGTCTCTTCCCGGTGCGGGAGCTGTGGCCGCAGGATGCGCCCAGCAAGGTCATGATCTACCCGACTCCAGCCAAACAGAACTCGAGCCTCGGATCACCCTACGCAGACCTGTTCCGCGAATTTCAGTCGAGGATCGTGCGGGAGCAGAGCGTTCTAATCACTGCCGGTTTCGCCTTCGGCGACGAGCACCTCAATAACATCATCTACCAGGCGCTTACGATCCCCACCTTCCGGCTGATCATTTTCGCCGATCCAAATTCGGAAGGCGAGATCGCAAAACTCCGCAAGCTGAATGATCCCCGCATCTGGATCATCGGTGGCGACGGCCCGACCGACGACACCCGCGCACACTACTTCAACACCGTGGTCGAGCACTTCCTGCCACAGCGGCCCGCTGAGCGCATAGACGACGCTGTGAAGCTCGTGCTTGAAAACCTCGGCCGCAAGAAAACCGGGGGCGAAGATGAGCTCTGACGATCGTCGCCGCGCAATCGGCAAGGTCACGTCCGTCGCCGCAGACCGGTTTGTCATCGAGATGCTCGGCGGCACCGACAACTTCACCGTCGTCGGATTTGACGACCTCCATTATGTTGCCCGACTGGGCTCGTTTCTTATGATACCCGCCCAGTCCGAGTACGTCGTCGCAGAGGTAATCGGACTTCGCGAGCGGGACGTTTCCGGCGGTGGTGCCGGCGACGGGCAGCTCGACAAAGCGAACTCCGCGAAATACCTCGACGTTGTTCCCGTCGGGATGCTGCCGACCGACGGTGACAAGAAGTTCCGTTTCGGCGTCTCGATCTTCCCGTCGCTCTATGCAGATGCGCTCTACGCCTTGGATAGCGAACTCGACCGGATTTTCGACACCGAGACTGACGCGGTCCCGGCGCTGGGGCACGATGGCGCAGACTGCGTGCCCACCGACGCAACGAGATACCGCAACCTTGGGATCGGCCAGTCGGTCGTCTTCGAGGATTACGAGGTCAAGGTTCGGATCGACGACTTTTTCGGGGGCCACGTCGCAGTCCTCGGCAATACGGGCAGCGGGAAGTCGTGCACGGTCGCGTCGATACTTCAGGCGCTGTTCGAAAAACCGGACGAGCATCACGCGCGCGGCGCCACGTTCGTCGTCCTTGACGTGAACGGCGAGTACGGCCGAGCGTTCGGAAGACTGCCGGAGATTGCGGACATAGGCGTCAAACGCCTGATCCTCGACGGCTCGGCATCCGAGGGCCGCTTCCGACTCCCGCACTGGTATTTGGATCTGTCGGAATGGGAACTGCTGCTTCAAGCCAGCGAGCGCACCCAAGTGCCCATCCTCCGCATGGCGCTCGGACTGGCGACACTGTTCGGAGCGGCGGACGCCGGTCAACTGAACATCATCCGCAATCATATGCTGGCCACCTGCATCACACAGATTCTCGGCGATGAGACACAGCCGGGCGCGAAAGAGACGAGGATTCGCGGCGTCCTCCAGCGTTTCAGTACTGCTGAAATCAATGTGGGCCATCTCGGCGCCTGGATCTCGGTCAGCTACGGCAACATGGCGGGCACTGACGAAGCACATGGGTACTTGACGGGCGATGATCATAACGCCGGCTTCATTGTCCCTAATCTGAAGCTCCCAGACTATGATAGCACGCCGTTCGACTTCTCCGCCCTCGGCGACGCCATCGACCTAGCGTTGTTGTACGAGGAGGCGCACGGAAATCGCCAGATACGCGATTACTGTGCGCAGATGGTCACGCGATTCAAGGCCCTGGAGGAGCGTGGCGACTACCGCTTCCTGCGCCACGACGCCGCAGCGGCGGGTGATCGCTCCACCTTCTTCGCGAGCCTGTTGGGCCTGAGTCCGATCGCTGGCGGCCATACCAAGGGTGCGCAAATCGTCATTATCGACATGAATGCTGTCGAGGACGAGGTAGTCGAACTGGTCAGCGCGGTGATCGCCCGCATGATCTTCCGCCTCCTGCGGCAGGCCGAGCCGCGCAACCGCTTCCCCGTCCACCTCTTGCTCGAGGAGGCGCACCGCTACGTCGCGTCTACGCCGTCTCGCTACGCGGTCGACGCGAGCCGGATATTCGAGCGGATCTCGAAGGAAGGGCGAAAGTACGGTCTGTTCCTGCTGGTCGCGTCGCAACGCCCCAGCGAACTATCGAAGACTGTCCTGTCGCAATGCTCGAACTTCGTCGTCCACCGGATTCAAAACCCGGACGACCTGTCCCAGATCAGGCAGATGACGCCCTTCATCTCCGACAGCGTGCTCCGCAGACTGCCCTCACTGCCGAAGCAGCACGCGCTGGTGTTTGGCAACTCGGTCAACCTGCCCACCACCTTCAAGGTGCGACGCGCCGAGCCCCTTCCGGCAAGCGACGATGCGAAGATCGTGGACCTGTGGTTCCACGAAGCTGGACGGCCATCCGTCCTGCCGCTGATGCCGGCCGCCGCCCCGGCGATCAGCAATGACTAGCCCGACTCCGGACGAGATGGTCGCTGCGCTCGAAGCGCAAGGAGATTTCAGGGTGCTGCGCCGATTGCGGCCGAGCGAGCCCCTACAGGAGGCGCCCGCCGGCACGCGGCGCGCGCTGCTCGTGGACGTCGAGACGACAGGCCTCGATCCCGACAAGGACGAAATCATCGAACTGGCGATGGTTCCATTCTTCTATTCCGCCGACGACGCTATCGTTGGCATTGGCGACGCTTTCAGTGCGCTAAGGCAGCCGGCGCTACCTATCCCAGCCGAGGTGACGAAGCTCACCGGCATCGATGACAGCATGGTCGTGGGCAAATCGATTGATCCGGCAGACGTGGCCGCGTTCGCGAGCAATAATCTTGTAATCGCCCACAACGCGCCCTTCGACCGACGATTCCTGGAGAGGTTTTGCTCGGCGCTGACGCAGAATCCGTGGGCCTGCTCGATGAGCGAGGTGCCGTGGGCCGCCGAGGGCTTCGAAAGCAGCAAGCTCGCCTATCTCGCGCTGAGCAGCGGCTTTTACTACGACCGGCACCGCGCGGTGAACGACTGCCATGCGGCGATCGAACTTCTCTCCCGCACGCTTCCAGTCACCGGCGGACGCGCGCTCGCTGCCCTTCTCGCCTCGGCGCGTGGAACGACCCTCCGGTGCTGGGCAGAGAACTCGCCATTCGAATCGAAGGACGTGCTGAAGCAGCGTGGGTATCGTTGGAACGGTGACGACAACGGTCAGCCTCGGGCTTGGTGGATCGACGTCAGCGAAGCCGACATCGAGGCCGAGAAGGCGTTCCTCCGCGCCGAGATATACAAGCGTGACGTGACCTTTCGAACGGCGGCAGTTACAGCGTTCAATCGCCATTCCGGTCGCATCACGCTCATCGGACAAGGATGATCAGCTAGGTAACAGGCCAGGCAACACCGGCATCGGTTCGCCGCGTGAAGCGCGGGCGGCATTGGCCGCTGCGGCGACCGTCACCCATTCCACCCGCCAGTCGAGCCGCAGAACATCGCCCCCGCCCTCGCGTCGAATCTGTGTGATACCGGCGCCTTCCTCGCTCACGGCGAAACGGCAATCATCATCGTCGCCATAGGCCGCTTCGATCAGCGTGCCGTCCGAGAAGCTCAGCCAGCATCGGCCATCGCTGCCGTCCGGCACCCGCAACTCGGCCTCAATGTCTCCCATCACAGTCAATCGTTCGCGGTTCTCACCGCGGATTAGCACGCTCATTCCTTTTGTCCTTGTCCGAGTCGGAAAGCGGCAAAATGGAACAAACATAGAACATAATGCAAGAGCGCAGTCCTTTCGCCCACTAAAACGCCGCCGCGCAGGCGCACGATGCGGGCCGGATTGGTCGGCGCGACCAGGGCTGTTGCGGCGGCAGCGAGCATCTCGGCCAGGGCGCAAGGGGCGGAAAATCCCGGATCGTCCAGCGGGAACGATGGGCGGCGGCCGGGATGACAGCGCGCACGGCGCCGACCCCAATACCGTCTTCAACGGTCAGGGCGAGAGAGAGCCAGGCCAGTGCTTCCCCGTCATTGTCACGCGCGGCGAAAGCGCCAGCGTCCTGATCGCGGTAGGCCAGTCCCTAACATCGTCAGGTGAACGCACCACCGACCACCAATCACCGTTCCTCTCAATCAACTGCACCAGCACGGCCTCTCAAATGGCTGGATCTGGCCGAGGTTCGCCCGCCTTCCCGCAACAGCGGCGGGCGGCTTTTTTCCGCCGCCGGACAAGCCGGCTTTGCATCGCGAAACAAAAAAGCCGCCCGCCGCCGTCCTCCGCGATGCTGCGGCCCTGACGGGTGCGCGGTCGTTCGCCCCCCGGCCGGTCGATCGCCATCGAGGCCGCGATGGTGCGGTCCGAGCAAGAAGGAACGACGACATGGCCATCATCGGAAAATTCATCAACGACGAGAACGACCAGGGCTTCACTGGCACGATCAAGACGCTGACCCTCAACTGCGACGTCGAAGTTCGTCCGGTGGAGAAAGACAACGACAAGGCGCCCGACTTCCGCATCTACACAGTCGAAGATGGCATCGAGATCGGAGCCGGCTGGAGCAAGGTCAGCCGCGAACGCCGCGACTACGTCTCCATCAAGCTGGACGACCCCAGCTTCCCCGCACCGATCTACGGTTCCCTGGTCGAAGTCCCCGACATGCCGGGCGACCACCATCTGATCTGGTCGCGCTGACCAATCCGGACGACGCCCCGCTCCTCGGAGCGGGGCGTTTCGTCATGCTCAGGACCGCGAGAGACTGCGGGCGGGCCGTTCGGCCCGGCGCCTATCGTGCAGGGTGCTTAGGGCCAGCCCTCGGCGCACTTCGGATCGTCTTCCGCCCAGCTTCAGTCGCGATGCTCCTTGCAGCCGGTTCCCCGCGAAGCCGCCCCTCCGTTTGCACACCCGGTCTCGCCGACGGGCAGAGTTTGCAGCGCGGCTTGGCGCTTCGCTGAAACTCAGACCCAAGGAAGGAACCGACCATGTATCAACTCGCCACCCGGTTTGGCCGCAACGCCCATCAGATTACGGGCCGCGAACCGCTCGATAACGAGGCGCTCTATCGTCATGTGCCGTCGATCTTCGCCCGTGAGGCGCACGACAGCCGGTCAGACCGCTATGTCTATGTGCCGACCATCGACATCGTGGAGGGGTTGCGTCGGGAAGGCTGGAATCCATTCTTTGCCGTCCAGTCCGTTCCGCGCGACGGCAGCCGCCACGGCCACGCCAAGCATATGCTGCGCCTGCGCCGGGATGGCGGCATCGGCAAGGCCGAGGCCGCCGAGGTCATTATCGTCAACAGCCATGACGGGACCAGCGCCTATCAGATGTTCGCTGGGATGCTGCGGTTCGTCTGCACCAACAGCATGATTGCGGGCGACCGTTTCGAGGAGGTCCGCGTTCCTCACAAAGGCGGCATTCAAGACCAGATCATCGAGGGCGTGTTTACCGTCGCGGAGGATTTCCCACGCCTGATCGACGCCACCGAGGCGATGAAGGACACCCGGCTGACTGCGCCGGAGCAACAGGTTTTTGCCGAGGCCAGCCTTGTCGCCCGCTATGGCGAGGAGGAAAGCCCGGTGCGCCCCGACCAGATCATCGCCCCGCGCCGGCGCGAGGATGTCGGGCAAAGCCTGTGGTCCACGTTCAACGTCATTCAGGAAAATATCATGCGCGGCGGGATCGACGGGCGCAGGCAGAACGCCGAGGGGCGTATCCGCCGCAGCCGGACCCGTCCGATCAACGGCATCGACCAGAATGTCGGCCTCAATCGCGCGCTCTGGACGCTCGCCGAGGGAATGCAGAAGCTCAAGACCGGCTGACCGCAAGGGCGGCTTTCGGGCGGCCCCACCGCCTTTCCGTATCTCCGCAGGACCGGATCGCCGGGTTTGCGGAGATACGGAACTCAGGCTTTACGGACATCAGGACTTACGCCGATCCGTCGATGCGGATTGGCGGCCGCCACGCGCCCACAAGGGACGCGCGGCCGCGCTCGCCGGGCCATGCCCGGCTCGCAAAGTCGGTTCAGGTGGACGCGCTGGCTTCCGGTTTTGAGGGAGGTAGGTTAAGTTCATGGGGTGGACAGGATGAGGGACGCATAAGCAACACCCTCAGTTGAAAAGGAGGGGGCCGTGGCCATTCTTCTAGTGTTGGGCATGATTGCCGGCCTCTACATGCTGGCGATGCTGTTCACGCTCGCGGTCTATGCTCTGCCGCTTTACGCTGGCCTCAGCGCCGGATTCTGGGCGCAGAGCGCGGGCTATGGCGTCCTCGCCTCCGTTGGCATTGGTTTCGGGGCGGCGATCCTGACCTGGGTGATCGGGCAGTTCCTGTTCGCCACCATCCGCTCACCCGCCCTTCGCGTCGCCCTCGCGTTGCTGTTCGCCATTCCGGCAGGACTGGCGGGCTATCATGCCGTCCACGGCGTCGCGGGCCTCGCGCTCGATCCCGGCACGATCCGCACGACGCTTGCCTGGATTGGCGCCTTTGTGATCGGCGTGTCCGCTTGGCTCCGTCTCGCCAGCGTCGGCCCCGCCGCGCGGCGGGCCGTTCCGCAGGCGGATCGCGCCCCGACCATCACAGCCCAAGCGCAAAGCTGATCCGCCCGTCGGGCGAGACGCCTATGACGGGACCGGGGTCTCGGCGGATGGTTCTGGTGTATCGTCCAACAGGGCGGCGGGGCGGACCCGCAAGGCCTGCGCGACCTCCCAAAGGGACAGCAAGGTGACGTTCTGCGCTCCGCGTTCGACGGAACTCACATAGGCCCGATCGACACCCATCCGCTCGGCGACCGCTTCCTGGCTCAGGCCTGCGGCGACACGATATCGACGCACGTTCGCGCCAAAGACTTTGCGGATGTCCATCCGCAGGTTAGAAAGCAATCGCGTATTATCGTGCTACGTATTATAATACGCGGGCGCGGCGTCTGGGTGATTTCTAACGCGAACTGTCGAACATCTTATGGAAGTACCGAACCTTCAGTCATCCGAAAATGGGGGCAAAGATGACCCATGTCGGGACCGACCAGTTCGGTCCAATATGGATCGATCTATGCTATGGCGCGGGCTATGACGGAGAAGCCGCCACACCGGAATGATTGCGGGACCATCCCGGCATTCCAGGACTGTCCGCCACAGACCGAGCGCGTGAGCAGCTATGACGAGCGCCACTTCGTGACCTATCTGCGTCTTCTCGAAGCGGCCAAGGAAGGCGCGGATTGGCGCGAGGTTGCGAGAGTGATCTTCGGGCTGGATGCCGACGCCGATCCGGTGCGCGCCAGAACCGTCCATGACAGCCATCTCGCCCGCGCACGGTGGATGACCGAATCGGGCTACCGGCACCTGCTGGAACCGCGCCTGCAATAAGGCCCGCCGATCTCTAGCCTAGCGTGGAGATGTTGCAGGCTCTGCGCGTCACGAAAACGGCCAGACAACCTTACGCATCATCGGTGGCTTCACTCCACTTCCGGCTGCTTCACGTTTGCCGCTTTCGACTCGGAGAAGTCGCGAGGGAGAGCATGGATGCAATCTGTAAGTGATTGGCGTTCGCCAAAAACAGCCGAAGATTTCGCTCATCTGGACTATGCGGATTTCGCTCAGGAGTTCCTGCGGCGCAATCCCGATTACTGCCGCGAATATCATGATCTGATGCGCCGTCTCATCGACCAGCCCGTCGACGAGGATATCGAGATGGCCCGGCTGGGGCATCGCTGGGGGTTGTCATTTCGCGTGTGTTCCCGATCTTTCCGCCATCGATGCGCCCGCCTTATGGGCGCCCGATGCCGCCAGCGCGACAGTCGTTCTGGTCGCCGCTCCGGCTGATTTCCATACTGCCCGGCCGGTCGATCCGGCGTTGCTGGGAAAGATCGTCGCGGACCGCGCGCTGCCGGACGGTCGCCATCTGGTGATTGCCGATGACGACGGTGTGCATCGCCTCTGGCTTCCCGATCCTGATCCCGGCCGACCGCTCGCGATCATGATCCCGAATGACGATCATGCCTTGTTGCGCTCGGCGATCGCCCATCGCCTCGTGCGACGGATGGACGGGCTACGGCCAGGACCGCTTCCGGCCGCCTTTCAGCCGACGCGGTTCCAGCGCCAGCGTCTGACGCTGTTGCTCAATCTCCTCGATGCCTATCAGGCTCGCGCCGGCCGCCGCGAGATGGCGAGCGTCATCGTCTATCCCCGGATGCGACCGCTCACGGGACGCGAATGGGCGGCCTCAGCCGAGCGCCGCCGCACGCAGCGCCTGCTCGACGAGGCGCGTGCGATCATGTCGGGCGGCTATCGCGCGCTCCTGCTCGGGGTCGAACGATCGCCGAAGCGGGGACATTTCTAGACCCGTCCATTTAGCCACTCCCTCGGGGCGCCGCCACTTCGCCAGGTTCGCCTCCAACGCATCAGCGCCCGCCCATGACGGCCGGCGCCTCGCTGGAGGATCATCATGCTTCAACCCGCCCACATCGTCACGCCACGCTTTCTCAAGACGCCCGACGCCGCCATCCATCTCGGCCTGTCCGCCCGCACGCTGGAGAAGCATCGCTGCTACGGGACGGGGCCGGTGTATCGCAGACTCGGCGGGCGGATCGTCTACGCGATCACAGATCTCGACGCCTGGGCCGAGCTGGGCGCGCGCCGCTCGACCTCTGATCCAGGCAATGGCGTCGTCCATCCGGCCAAGCGCCTGCCCGCCGGCGCCGTGCAGCGCTGAGCGTCCGCCCGTGTCCGGTCAACGCCCCGCCCGCATCACGATAAGCGCCGAGCGTGCGCAGCTCGATCTGTTCCGGTCGATCCCCGGCGACCTCGCGCCGCGCGACGCCCAGGATTTGATGGCCTGGCCGTTCTTCTCGCTCGCCAAGAGCAAGCGCGCCGCGCCGATCGACTTCCGCATGGGCGAGACCTGGATCGTGGTCGAGGCCACGACCGAGCATGGCATGGCGACCATCTGGGACGCGGACGTCCTGATCTGGGCGGCGAGCCAACTCGTAGAGGCGCGCGACGCGGGCCGAGCGACATCGCGGCTGATGGCGACCACGCCACACGAAATCCTGACCTTCATCGGCCGCGGCACGTCGTCTCGCGACTATGACCGGCTAAAAGCCGCGCTCGACCGGCTTCAGTCCACCACCATCGCCACCTCGATCCGGCAACCATCCCAGCGCCGGCGGCATCGCTTCTCCTGGATCAACGAATGGAAGGAGCGGCTCGACGGCGATGGCCGTCCGCTCGGGATCGAGATGATCGTCCCCGATTGGTTCTATGGCGGCGTGCTTGACCAGGCGCTCGTGCTGACGATCGACCGGGCCTATTTCGATCTGACCGGCGGGCTGGAGCGGTGGCTGTACCGCATCGTCCGCAAGCATGGCGGACGGCAGAGCGGCGGCTGGAGCTTCGATGTCTCCCATCTCCACCTCAAGTCCGGGGTGCTGTCGCCGCTCAAGCGGTTCAGCTTCGAGCTACGCGCCATCGTCCGGCGCCAACCGCTTCCTGGCTACCAGCTCGCGCTCGAAATCGCGCTCGGCCGCGAACGGCTGACCTTCCAACCCATCCCGGTCGATCCGTTCGACGCAGCCATGCGCCGCGTCGGCTACCCGCCTGTGGAAAATCCGTGATGGGAGTCGTGCTATCAGGAACCGCCGGAGTCGTGCCATCAGGAACCGGAGAGTCGTGCTATCAGGAACCGAAAACGGTCCTAAGTCACGATAAACAAAAGCCGAATCCGCCCCTTAACTTAGCTAACATAGAATCCTTCGGATTCTTACTAACCTGGCGATCTGCATCGCGGCCTGTGGATAACGTCAGCAGCCGGCGCCCGCACCGACTGACGACGTCGGCATCAATACTACGCCATCCTACGAAGGGTCGCGATCGGCAACGATCGGCCTGTCACCAGCCTGCCAAGGCGTTCGCCCCTACGCTGGAGCGCGCCCGATGATCGTGGCGCTGCTCAACCAGAAAGGCGGGACGGGCAAGACCACGCTCGCCTTGCACCTCGCCGGGCAATGGGCTCGGCAGGGTGCGCGTGTCACCCTGGTTGATGCCGATCCGCAGGGCTCCGCGCTGGATTGGTCGCAACAGCGCGGCCACGAAGGCGCGGTCCGGCTGTTCGGTGTCCTGGGCCTGGCCCGCAATACGCTCCACCATGAAGCGCCCGAGCTGGCGCGCGATGCCGAGCATGTCGTCATCGACGGGCCGCCGCGTGTCGCCGGGCTGATGCGTTCGGCATTGCTCGCCGCCGACCTCGTGCTGATCCCGGTTCAGCCTTCGCCGCTCGACGGCTGGGCGTCGGCGGAAATGCTGTCGCTGCTCGCCGAGGCGCGCAGCTTCCGTCCGCAGCTCGCCGCCCGGTTCGTTCTCAACCGCTGCGCCGCGCGCACCGTCATCGCCCGTGAAACCGGCGCGGCGCTCGCCGATCATGATCCGCCCCTGATCGGCACGAGGATCGGCCAGCGTGTTCTGTTCGCCGAGGCGATGCAGCGCGGCCGGCTCGCCTTCGAGATCGACGAACACGGACCCGCCGACCGCGAGATCGCGGCCCTGGCGGTCGATGTCGCAAGGCTCGCGCCATGACCCGGTGTGGGTTTCTGGCGCGGCCCGGCAGTCCCGATCACTGGGTCGCGGCGCCCGATCCGTCGCCCGCCGATGATCCGCGCGCGAGCGCCGCGTTCACGGCGAGGCTCACGATCGACGTGACGCCTGATCTGCGGCGGCGGCTAAAGCTCGCCGCCCTGACCCGCGGCACAACGGTCGCCGACATGCTGCGCGAGCTGCTCGCGCGCGAATTTCCCGACGCCAATGGAGATGCGCCATGAACGACAATGCGCCCACCCGCGCGCATGGAATCCGCACGCCGACCGCATTGTCCGGCGATGGGCTCACCCATGTCGAGCTGACGTGGATCGAGAAGCGGATCGAGCATTGGATTCGCTTTGGCCGTCAGACGGCGGACAAGATCATCGATCGCCGTCGCCGCACCGTCGGCTTTGCGCCGGGCAGCATCTTCGCCTTCGTCCGCTGGTCGTCCAACGACTATGGCACGATCATCTCGCGCATCGACATCGTCCGCGTCGTCACACCGGACGAGGCCTATTCCACGCTTCCCTTCGTGCGCCCCGGCGGCGAAATCCTGCTGAAGATCGAAGGCTGGCCGAAAGTCGCGCAGGTGCTGCGCGCCATCGACGCCGTCGATCTGATCGGTGTCGATCCGGCCGATGCCGCGCCCGACCATTGGCGCCATGTCCACAACCGCATCGCGGCCGGGCATCGTCCCCGCGACTATACGATCGAGCGCCACCGCGCCTGGCTGCTGCGCCGGGAGATCAAGCCATGACGCGGCGGGGCTATGCCCTGATCGCTTCGATCTCGGCGACGGCGACGATGATCGCCCTCTTCATCAACCCGCCGCCACGGTTGATCTGGAACGTCAGCGCCAGCGTGCCGACCGGGCTCTACGCGGTGCGCAGGATCGACGCGCCGAAGTTGGGCGACCTGGTCGCCGTCGCGCCGCCGGAAGGGCTTGCACGGTTCCTGGAGACGCGCGGCTATCTGCCCAGAAACATCCCGCTTCTGAAGCACGTCATGGGGCTGCCGGGTCAGCGCGTTTGCCGGATCGGCCGGCGGGTCAGCATCGACCGTCAAGCGATCGGCGATGCCCGTGAACGCGACAGTCACGGGCGTCCACTGCCTGTCTGGCAGGGCTGTCGGACGCTTGGGGAAGACGAGCTGTTCCTGATGAACCCGGACGTCCCCGACAGCCTGGACGGCCGGTATTTCGGACCGCTTCCCACCGCCACGATCCTCGGCCGGGCGACGCCGCTCTGGACCGATCCGCCGCGCCCAACCCGCGCCGCTGCCGGGTGATCCGCAGCGCCCATCCAGCAAGGAGAGTCGATCATGCAACTGTTGTTAGGGGAATTCGTCCGCACCCAGGACGGCTATCAGGGACGTATCGAGACGCTCGGCATCGACGCGGAACTCCATCTCGTGCCGATCGAAACGCGCGAGGCGGAGAACGCGCCGGACTATCGCATCCACCTCAATGCGGACGATGGACCGGAGGTCGGCGCGGCTTGGAAGGAGACCGGCAAGAAGGCCGGCGCCTATCTCTCCATCCAGCTCGACAGCCCGATTTTCGTGCAGCCCATCCGCGCCAACCTGTTCCGCACCGACGAGACCGGCGCGGTCAATCATCTGCTCTGGAGCCGCCCGCAGCCGCGCAAGGAGCAGGACTGATGCTGGGCGCGCGTCACCGCCAAAGCGTGCGTGTCCTGTCCGTCATGACGGCGGCGGCGATCGCATTCGGATTGCCGCCGATCGGCGGAATGGCGCGCGCCCAACTGGCCGTCGCGCCACCGTCGGCCGCACCCTCCATCGCCACCTTCGTCACCGAGGCGGCGCGGCGTTTTGGTCTTCCCGAACACTGGATCTACGCGGTCATGCGCGTGGAAAGCGCGGGTGATCGCCGCGCTGTGTCCTCGGCCGGGGCGATGGGCCTGATGCAGATCATGCCGGCGACCTGGGCGAGTTTACGTGCCCGCTACGGCCTCGGCGACGATGCGTTCGACCCGCGTGACAACATCATGGCGGGGACGGCCTATCTGCGCGAGATGCATGATCGCTACGGTTCGCCGGGGTTCCTGGCGGCCTATAATGCGGGGCCGGGTCGCTATGACGAACACCTGAAGCGCGGCCGTCCGCTCCGCTCGGAAACTGTCGCCTATCTCGCCAAGCTCGCGCCGATCGTCGGCGGCGATGCGACCTCTCAACATGTCGCCGCCGCAGCGCCTGATCCGCTGGCCTGGACACGGTCGGCACTGTTCGCCGTGCGATCCACCGTCATCGCCACCGTAACCGTCGAACCTTCGGATGCGGAGCCAACGACGGTCAAATCCGATGCGCCCGCAGCACCAGAAACCACCGTGATCCCGGCAGTCGGAGCACCGGCGGAAGGTCTCTTTGTCGCGCGTTCCGGCCAGCTTCCGCGATGATCTGCGGATCCCTTCTCTGCGCAGTTCATGGCGTTACGAACGCCATATCGGTGCCTGCGCTATCTCCGGCGTCCGATGGCGTGCGCCGGGATACGGGAGAGCGGACGGGCGCAGTATCGGCGGGAAGGAAGGTCGCAGAAAGATCACGGCAAAAACGATGGCGAGATAAAAGCACCGCCGTCGGCCGGTGCGCATGTGGTTGGTTTGCTTGCGCTTTTAGCGCCGTCGCCCGCAATGACCTGCCGTCGCCTGGGCCAGAAACGCCAACGAAATCAACATATCATGCGCCGTCGCAGCCGCTTTCGTCGCCCGGAGCATCTCGATGAGGGATGGCGAGGACGATTTTCGGGTTCGGCCAGGAAAGGGACGAGACGGCGGCAATGGGAGCGGTCGCAAGGCCAAGACCCTGGTGGCCCAGGTCCGGCGCGCGGCGGCGAAGGCCGGCTACACGCGCCGCGCCCCCGGCGTTCGGCGCGGCGGCACCGGGCAGCATGGCCGAGGTCGGCGGGCGGCGCTGTCAGCGCGCCGATCGGCGACCGGCCGGCGGGTCGTCATCAAGGCCCGTGTCGTGCGGCACACCGGCGCCCGGTTTCGGGCCGCGCCCCTCGCACGGCATGTCGCCTATCTCGAACGCGACGGGGTGACGCGCGACGGCCGTGACGCCTCGATGTTCGATGCGCGATCGGACGCGGCAGACGGCGATGCCTTCGCGGAGCGGTGCGAGGATGACCGGCACCATTTCCGGTTCATCGTCTCGCCCGAGGACGCGGGCGAGATGGCCGACCTGCGCACCTTCACCCGCGAACTGATGAGCGACATGGCGCGCGACCTCGACACCACCCTGGACTGGGTCGGGGTCGATCACTGGAACACGGACAATCCGCACATCCATATCCTCGTGCGCGGGGTCGCCGATGACGGCAAGGATCTGGTCGTTGACCGGGATTATATCCGCGAAGGTATGCGCGCCCGCGCCGAGGGGCGCGTGACGCTCGAACTGGGTCCGCGCACCGAACACGACATCCAGGCCGCGTTGACCCGCGAGGTCGATGCCGAGCGGTGGACCAGCCTGGACCAAAAGCTCCAGCGATTGGCCGACGAGAACATGGGCATCATCGACCTGCGGCCCGATCCGTCCGGCGCGCATCCCGATCAGCGGCAACTGATGGTCGGGCGGGCGATGAAGCTGGAGCGCCTTGGCCTGGCGGTGAAGATCGAGCCCGCCTGCTGGACGTTGAAGCCCGACCTCGAGACGACCCTTCGCGACATCTCGATCCGCGGCGACATCATCAAGACCATGCACCGCGCGATGGCGGCGACGGGGCGAAGCGCCGATCCGGCGGGGTTCGCCTTGCACGGCGACGAGGTGAGCGATCCGGTTATCGGACGCCTGGTCGAGCGCGGGCTTCACGATGAACTATCGGGCACCGCCTATGCCGTGATTGACGGCGCCGATGGGCGCACCCATCATCTGCGTTTCAATGATCTCGATATGACCGGCGATGCGCCGCCCGGCGCTGTCGTCGAGCTGCGATCATGGGACGATGCCAAGGGGCAAGCAAGGCACTCACTCGCCACGCGCTCGGATTTGCCCTTGGAAGCGCAGATCACCGCCCGCGGTGCGACCTGGCTCGACCGCCAGCTCGTCGCCCGCGATCCGGTTGCCACCGGCGCGGGGTTCGGCGCCGAGATCCGCAGCGCGATGGCCGCGCGCGCCGATCATCTCGTGGCGGACGGCCAGGCGCGACGACAGGGCCAGCGGCTCAAAGTCTCGCGCGATCTTCTCGAAACGCTCAAGCGCCGCGACCTGGACGATGCGGTTCAGCAGATCGCCGACCGCACGGGTCTCCCGCACCGCCCGTCCGCCTCGGGCGACTATGTCACCGGCGCCTATCGCGAGCGGGTGACGCTGGCCTCGGGCCGGTTCGCGATGATCGACGATGGGCTTGGCTTCCAGCTCGTGCCGTGGCGGCCCGCTTTGGACCCGCATCTCGGAAGCGCCGTCACCGGCACGATGACGCCGGGCGGCGGCGTCAACTGGACCTTCGGCCGACAGCGGGGGCTGGGCCTGTGATCGCACCTCCCTCCAACCGAAAGGTCATCTGATATGTCCGCCACCAAGATTCTGTGGGGTCAGATCATCGCCGTCTTCACCGTCGTCCTGCTGGGCATCTGGGGCGCGACCCAATGGACCGCCGCGGCGCTGGGGTATCAGTCTCAGCTCGGCCCGCCCTGGTTCATGCTTGGCGATACGCCGATCTATGCGCCGCCGGCCTTCTTCGCCTGGTGGTTCTCGTTCGACGCCTATGCCCCCCATATCTTCCTGACCGGCGGCTATATCGCGGCATCGGGCGGGTTCGTCGGGATCATCGTCGCCATCGGCATGTCGGTCTGGCGCGCGCGGGAAGTGAAGAACGCGCAGACCTATGGCTCGGCCCGGTGGGCGCAGGCCCGCGATGTTCGCGCCGCTGGACTGCTGGGCGACGACGGCGTGGTGCTCGGCAAGTTCGGTCCGCGCTATCTGCGCCACGACGGCCCCGAGCATGTGCTGTGCTTTGCGCCGACCCGCAGCGGCAAGGGCGTCGGCTTGGTCGTACCGTCGCTCCTGACCTGGCCGGGATCGGCGATCGTCCACGACATCAAAGGGGAAAACTGGACGATCACCGCCGGGTTCCGCGCCGGGTTCAGCCGGGTGCTGTTGTTCGATCCGACCAACGCCGCGTCGGCCGCCTACAATCCGCTGCTGGAGGTCCGCAAAGGCGAGTGGGAAGTGCGCGACGTTCAGAATGTCGCCGATGTGCTGGTCGATCCCGAAGGGTCGCTCGAAAAGCGGAACCACTGGGAGAAAACCAGCCATGCGCTGCTGGTGGGGGCCATCCTGCATGTGCTCTACGCCGAGGCCGACAAGACCCTGGCCGGTGTCGCCGCCTTCCTGAGCGATCCGAAGCGGTCGATCGAAGCTACGCTCGCGGCGATGATGTCGACGCCCCATCTGGGCGAGGCCGGCGTCCATCCCGTCGTCGCCAGTGCGGCACGCGAACTGCTCAACAAGTCGGAAAATGAACGGTCGGGCGTGCTGTCCACCGCCATGTCGTTCCTGGGCCTCTATCGCGACCCCGTCGTCGCGCAGGTGACGCGGCGCTGCGACTGGCGGATCGCCGAGCTGATCGATGGGGAACGGCCGGTCACGCTCTATCTCGTCGTGCCGCCCTCCGACATCAGCCGGACCAAACCCCTGATCCGGCTCGTGCTCAACCAGGTCGGCCGACGCCTGACCGAGGAGCTGACCCCGCGTGGCGATCGGCACCGCGTCCTGTTGATGCTCGACGAGTTTCCCGCGCTGGGCCGGCTGGATTTCTTTGAATCGGCGCTGGCGTTCATGGCTGGCTATGGGCTGAAGGCGTTCCTGATCGCCCAAAGCCTCAACCAGATCGAGAAGGCTTACGGCCTGAACAACTCGATCCTCGACAACTGCCATGTGCGCGTCAGCTTCGCGACAAATGACGAGCGGACGGCGAAACGGGTGTCCGACGCGCTCGGCACCGCGACCGAAATGCGGGCGATGAAGAACTATGCCGGGCACAGATTGAGCCCCTGGCTTGGCCACCTCATGGTCTCCCGTTCGGAAACCGCCCGCCAGCTCCTCACGCCCGGCGAGGTAATGCAGCTTCCGCCCGCCGATGAAATCGTGATGGTCGCCGGCGTCTTGCCGATCCGGGCGAAGAAGGCGCGCTACTATCAGGATCGGGCTTTCGCCGAACGTCTCCTGCCACCGCCCGCGTTGGTCCCTCCCGACCCCAAGACGTTGCCCAAGGATGATTGGAGCACGGCCGCGCCTGTGTCCGCGGCGACAAAACGGGCGTCGCCCACATCGGCAAAGCCGGGCAAGGCCGTCGCCGCCGATCCCGCCAATGGCGGAATCCGCCGCGAACCGGAATTGCAGCCCCATGAGGATATCGCACCCACGCCCGCGATCCCGAAACATGAGTTCAATTTCGGCGATGACGATGGCGGCGACGATGATGCCGCGCGCAATCGCAAGCTCATGGACCGGATGACCGGCCTTGCCCGGCAAGCGTCGCTCGATCCCAATGACGGGGTGGATCTGTGATGGCCCCCAAGCGCATCAAGCACACCTTCCGGCTGCCGCCCGACCTTTCGGCCCAGCTTGCCGATTTCGCCGGGCGCAAACGGATCGCCCAGGCCGTCGTCGTTGAGACGGCGCTTGCGTCCTTCCTGTCGCCGGATGGGTCGGACCGCCTGGAGGCCGCATTGAGCCGGCGCCTCGACCGGCTGAGCCGCCAGGCCGACCGTCTCGCCTATCATGTCGAGGTGTCGAACGAGGCGCTGGCGCTGTTCATCCGCTTCTGGCTGACGAACAATGCGCCCCTTCCCGACACGGTCCTTGCGGCAGCCCAGGCGATGGGGCGCGAGCGCTATGAGAGCTTCATTGAAGCCCTCAATCGTCGGATGGAATTCGGGCCGCGTCTGACGAACGAATTATCGTTCGACGTGCCGGGCAAGACCGAGTCGGACGCCGGATCGGCGCCATGACCGGCGGATAGGACGCCGGGCGGCGATCCCCAAACCCGCCGTGTCCCTGTCTTTCTGCGCCACACTACGACGACGCTAATTGCTTGTTGCAGATCAGCTTTTGCTGCGTCTCTTAATCACCCCCGATCACTGGCCTCCGTTTGGCCGGTGCGTTCGAGGGGACCGACGTGGCCGTTCATCCGATCCGATCCGAAGCGAGTTTGCGCGGCGCGAAGATGCTGCGCACGGCGCTCGGACCGTCGATCTCGGCCTGGCTCGAAGACCCCACCGTCATTGAGGTGATGCTCAATCCCGATGGCCGCCTGTGGGTCGATCGGCTCGGCGAAGGCATCTCGGAAACCGGCGACCGACTGTCGGCGGCTGACGGCGAGCGGATCGTCCGTCTGGTCGCGCACCATGTCGGCGTCGAGGTGCATGGCTCCAGCCCGCGGGTCTCGGCCGAGCTGCCGGAAACCGGCGAACGCTTCGAAGGGCTGTTGCCGCCGGTCGTCGCCGCGCCGGCCTTCGCGATCCGCAAACCCGCCGTCGCCGTATTCACGCTCACGGACTATGCGGCTGCCGGCATCATGTCGCTGGCCGAGGCCGAATTGCTGCGCAGCGCGGTCGCGGCGCGGCGCAACATTCTGGTCGCGGGCGGCACCGGCACCGGCAAGACCACCTTGACCAACGCCCTGCTCGCCGAGGTCGCCAAGACCGGCGACCGCATCGTCCTGATCGAGGACACGCGCGAGCTTCAGTGCGCCTCACCCAATCTGGTCGCGATGCGAACGAAAGACGGCGTCGCGTCGCTGTCGGATCTCGTGCGCTCATCGCTGCGCCTGCGGCCCGACCGCATCCCCATCGGCGAGGTGCGCGGCGCCGAAGCGCTCGACCTGCTGAAGGCCTGGGGCACCGGCCACCCCGGCGGGATCGGGACGATCCATGCCGGCACCGCGCTCGGCGCCATCCGCCGCATGGAGCAGCTCATCCAGGAGGCGGTCGTCACCGTCCCGCGGGCGCTCATCGCGGAGACCATCGACCTTGTCGCCGTGCTTGTCCGGGACGGCCACGGCCGCCGGCTCGCCGAACTCGCCCGCATCGAAGGGCTTGGCCCTGACGGCGACTATTCGCTCACCCCCGCAGGAGACCAGCCATGATCCACCATGCCCTCTCGGCGCGGCGGCGCCTGTTCGCGCTCGCCACGTCCAGCTTCATCGCGCTCGCCGTCGCCATGCCGGCCCAAGCGGCCGGGTCGTCGATGCCGTGGGAGGCGCCGCTTCAATCGATCCTCGAAAGCATCGAGGGGCCGGTCGCCAAGGTGATCGCGGTCATTATCATCATCGTCACCGGCCTGACCCTGGCGTTCGGCGATACGTCGGGCGGATCGCGCCGGCTGATTCAGATCGTCTTCGGTCTCTCGATCGCATTCGCCGCGTCGAGCTTCTTTATCAGCTTCTTTTCCTTCGGCGGCGGGCTGCTGGTCTGATGGACAGCCGCGAACCGATCCCCGGCTATTTCGCGCCGGTCCACCGCGCGCTGACCGAACAGATCCTGTTGGGCGGAGCGCCGCGCGCCATCGCCATCGCCAACGGCACCCTGGCCGGGGCGATCGGGCTCGGTCTGCGCCTCTGGCTCGCCGGCCTGGTCATCTGGGCGATCGGTCACGCCTTCGCGGTGTGGGCGGCGCGGCGCGACGCACAGTTCGTCGACGTTGCCCGCCGGCACCTGCGCTACCCCTCATTCCTGCGCGCGTGAGGCATTGGCCATGATGTCCTTGCGCGAATATCGCAACACCACCGCCAGCCTGGCCGACTATCTGCCGTGGGCGGCCCTGGTCGCCGAAGGCGTCGTCCTCAACAAGGACGGCTCGTTTCAGCGCACCGCCCAATTCCGGGGACCGGATCTCGACAGCGCCACGCCCGCGGAACTGGTCGCGACGACCGGACGCCTCAACAATGCGCTGCGCCGGCTCGGATCGGGCTGGGCGCTGTTCGTCGAAGCGCAGCGCGGTCCCGCGCAGGACTATCCCGCCTCCGATTTCCCCGACCCTGTTTCGGCGCTGGTCGATCTGGAGCGGCGCGAACAGTTCCGCGAGGAAGGCGCCCATTTCGAAAGCGCCTATTTCCTCACCCTGCTGTGGATGCCCCCGGCGGAAGATGCCGCCCGCGCGGAAGGCTGGCTCTATGAGGGGCGATCGGGCAGCGCCGTCGATCCCTGGGAACTGCTCAAGGGTTTCATCGATCGCAGCGATCGGGTGCTGCACCTGGTCGAAGGCTTTGTGCCCGAAGTGCGCTGGCTCGATGATGCTCAAACCCTCACCTATCTCCACAGCACGATCTCGACCCGACGCCAGAATGTGCGCGTGCCCGAGACGCCCATGCATCTCGACGCGCTGCTGGTGGATGAGCCGCTCACCGGCGGGCTCGAGCCGCGTCTGGGCGATCATCATCTGCGCACCCTGACGATCACCGGATTTCCGACCGTCACCTTTCCCGGCCTGCTCGACGAGCTGAACCGGCTCGCCTTTCCCTATCGCTGGTCGACCCGGGCGGTGATGCTCGACAAGACCGATGCCACCAAGCTTCTCAGCCGCATCCGCCGGCAATGGTTCGCCAAGCGCAAATCGGTCGCGGCGATCCTGAAGGAGGTGATGACCAACGAGGCGTCCGCGCTGATGGACAACGACGCTTCCAACAAGGCGGCCGACGCCGATCTGGCGCTGCAAGAGCTGGGCTCGGACATGATCGGCCAAGCCTATGTCACCGCGACGGTGACGGTCTGGGACACCGATCCCGGCATCGCGGCCGAGAAGCTGCGGCTGGTCGAAAAAGTGATCCAGGGCCGCGATTTCACGGTGATCCCGGAGGGCATGAACGCGATCGAGGCATGGCTGGGGAGCCTGCCCGGTCACGTCTATGCCAATGTCCGGCAGGCGCCGATTTCCACCCTCAATCTCGCCCACATGATCCCGCTCTCGGCGGTGTGGGCGGGGCCGGAACGGGACGAGCATCTAGCAGCGCCCCCACTGCTGTTCGGCAAGACCGAAGGCTCGACCCCGTTCCGGTTTTCCCTTCATGTGGGCGATGTCGGCCACACCTTGATCGTGGGTCCGACCGGCGCCGGCAAATCGGTGCTGCTCGCGCTGATGGCGATGCAGTTCCGGCGCTACAGCGGCGCGCAGGTGTTCGCCTTCGACTTCGGCGGTTCGATCCGGGCCGCGGCGCTGGCGATGGGCGGCGACTGGCAGGATCTGGGCCGCAGCCTCTACGACGGCGCCGCGGCTTCGGTGTTCCTTCAGCCCCTCGCCCGGATCGATGAACCGGCCGAGCGCAACTGGACGGCCGAGTGGCTCGCCGCCATTCTCGCCGCCGAAGGCGTCACCATCGACCCGCAGGCCAAGGAGCATCTGTGGTCGGCGCTCGGATCGCTGGCCTCGGCGCCGGCGACTGAGCGCACGCTGACGGGCTTGGCTGTTCTGCTCCAGGCGCAGGATCTGAAGCAAGCGCTCGCGCCCTATTGCGTCGGCGGTCCCTACGGGCAGTTGCTCGATGCGGAATCCGAACGTCTCGGCGACTCCAGCGTCCAGGCGTTCGAGACGGAAGGCCTGACGGGGACGGGCGCCGCGCCGGCGGTCCTGTCCTACCTGTTCCACCGGATCGAAGGGCGGCTCGACGGGTCGCCGACCCTCATCATCATCGACGAGGGCTGGCTGGTGCTGGATTCGCCCGCCTTCGCCCAGCAGCTTCGCGAATGGCTGAAAACGCTGAGGAAGAAGAACGCCAGCGTCATTTTCGCGACGCAGAGCCTCGCAGACATCGAGACCAGCGCCATCGCGCCGGCCATCATCGAGAGCTGCCCGACGCGGGTTTTCCTGCCCAATGACCGGGCCGTCGAGCCGCAGATCACCGCCATCTACGAGCGGTTCGGATTGAACGCCCGGCAGATCGAGATTCTCAGCCGGGCGACCCCGCAGCGCGACTATTACTGCCAGTCCCGGCGCGGCAACCGGCTGTTCGATCTTGGGCTCGGCGACATCGCGCTGGCCTTCACCGCCGCATCTTCCAAGACCGACCAAGCCCGCATCGCCGACCTTGTCAGCGTCCACGGCCGTGAGGGTTTCGCTGCCGCCTGGCTGCGCGCGCACGGCCTCGACTGGGCTGTCGAGCTGCTCACCCCCGCAGAGAAGGAGAAGATAGGATGATCCGTTCCCATATGCGCCGCGCGCTGATCGCCGGCGTCGCAGCGATCGGCCTTGGACTGGCCGCAGCCCCCGCCAGCGCCCAATTCGGGCTGGGGGGCATCGTCTATGATCCCACCAACTATGCGCAGAATGTCCTGACCGCCGCGCGCTCGCTCCAGCAGATCAACAACCAGATCCAGAGTTTGCAGAACGAGGCGAACTCGCTGATCAATCAGGCGAAGAACCTCGCCAGCCTGCCGTTTTCTTCGCTCCAGCAGCTCCAGCAGCAGGTCCGGCAGACGCAGCAATTGCTGAGCCAGGCCCAGCGCATCGCCTATGACGTCCAGCAGATCGATCAGGCGTTCAGTGCCCGCTACCGCAACATCAACCTCAATGCGTCCGATCAGGCATTGATCGACGGCGCCCAGGGACGCTGGGAAGACAGCGTCGGCGCGTTCCAGGACTCGCTGAAGGTGCAGGCCGGCGTCGTCGGCAATATCGAAGGCGCACGGAGCACGATGGACGGTCTGGTGACGGCCAGCCAATCGGCGACCGGCGCCTTGCAGGCGACCCAGGCCGGCAACCAGCTTCTGGCGCTCCAGTCGCAGCAACTCGCCGACCTGACCGCGATGATGGCGGCGCAAGGCCGGGCGCAGGCGCTGGAATCGGCGCAGCGCGCCGCCGCGCAGGCGCAAGGTCGGGAACAGCTCCGCCGGTTCCTGACGCCGGGCGTGGGCTATCAGCCCGGCAATGCCCGGATGTTCCACGAATGAGCATCTCGGTGGACTCCAAGCTCCTCGCACGGATCGGCGCCATCGTGTTCGTGGCGATCGCGATCACCATGACGGCGATCCAGATGCGCGATGCCTCGAAGGGGTCGCCGTCGCCCGAGTCCGCCCATGCGACGGTCATCGAACCCGACGCCGATCCGCTGCGCGGCGAGCTGATCCGTTGCCAGGCGATCGGCGCGGCGGGCGCCAGCGATACCGCCTGCCTGCGTGCATGGGCGGAGAACCGGCGGCGTTTCCTCGCGCCAGGCTCTCGGCCGCAAGCGGCAATCGCCGAACCGATCCAGGCCATTCCGGGCACGGCGAGCGATGCTGTCGTCAAGGAGAGCACGCCCGCGCAGGACGCGGGCCGCTGAGATGGGCGGCACCGGCGTCATCGATCGGTTTCTGGAGGTCTTCACTTCCTACATCGACAGCGGTTTTGGACTGCTGGGCGGGGAAGTCGCGTTCATCGCCACGACCCTGATCGTCATCGATGTGACGCTGGCAGCACTGTTCTGGACCTGGGGGGAAGGCGACGACATCATCGCCCGGCTGGTCAAGAAAACCCTCTTCGTCGGCGTCTTTGCCTACATCATTGGCAACTGGCAAACGCTGGCGCGGATCGTCTTCGAGAGCTTCGCCGGCCTTGGCCTGAAGGCGTCGGGAACGGGATTCACGACCGCCGAACTGCTCCAGCCCGGCCGCGTCGCGCAGGTCGGCTTCGATGCCGGGCGGCCGATCCTCGCATCGATCTCGGAGCTGATGGGCTTCGTCTCGTTCTTCGAGAATTTCATCCAGATCGCCGTGCTGCTGCTGGCCTGGGTGATCGTGCTGATCGCCTTCTTCGTCCTCGCGATCCAGCTTTTCATCACGCTGATCGAGTTCAAACTGGCGACGCTGTGCGGGTTCGTCCTGATCCCGTTCGGGCTGTTCGGCAAAACCGCCTTCATGGCCGAGCGCGTGCTGGGCAATGTGATCTCCTCGGGCATCAAGGTGTTGGTCCTCGCGGTGATCGTCGGCATCGGATCGACGCTGTTCACCGAATTCACGACCGCGATCGGCAGCACGCAGCCGTCGATCGAGGACGCGATGACCATCGTGCTCGCCGCCCTGGCGCTGCTCGGCCTGGGGATTTTTGGTCCCAGCATCGCGAGCGGCATCGTCTCCGGCGGGCCGCAACTCGGCGCGGGCGCCGCAGCCGGCACCGCGCTAGCCGCCGGTGGCGCTCTGCTCGGCGGCGCGGCCGGCGCGCGTCTCGCCGCAGGCGCTGCGGGCGGTGCGGTTGCTGGCGCTGTTCACGGCGGCGCTCATGCCGCCGGCGCCACGTCGGCGGCCTATACGGCGGGATCGGCTGGAAAGAGCGGCATGGGCGGTGTCGCCGCAGGGCTCGGCGGCGTCGGCAAGGCCGCGACCAGCGCCGCCATGTCGCCCCTGCACCGCGCGGCGGAATCCGTGAAGCAGAGCTACCAGGCCGGGGCCGGCGGATCATCCGCCGCCGCATCCAGCCCGTCCGCGTCATCGGGTCCGCCCGCCTGGGCGACCGCCATGAAGCGCCGCCAGGCCATGACCCACGGCGCGAACGTCGCCGCGCACACGCTGCGCGGCGGCGACGGTGGCGGCAGCGGTGCTTCCATCGACCTCAGCCAGAAGGATTGAGCATGTTCCGCAGACCCAACACCAACTACGGGAAAGCCCCCCAGCCGGAGACGCCCTACCAGCGTGCGGCGCAGGCCTGGGATGACCGGATCGGCTCGGCGCGCGTCCAGGCGAAGAACTGGCGCCTTGCCTTCTTCGGCGCCCTGACGCTCTCGGGTGGGCTTGCCGCCGGCCTGGTGTGGCAGGGCGCGCGCGGAACGATCGTTCCCTGGGTGGTTCAGGTCGATCAGCTTGGCGAGGCCCAGGCCGTCGCCCCGGCCGAGGCAGGTTATCGGCCGACCGATCCGCAGATCGCCTTCCACCTCGCCCGCTTCATCGAGCAGGTTCGCAGCGTCTCGGCCGATCCGATCATCGTGCGTCAAAACTGGCTTCGCGCCTATGACTTCACCACGGACAAGGGCGCGCTCACCCTCAACGATTACGCCCGCACCAACGACCCCTTCGCCAACATCGGCAAGGTCCAGGTGGCGGTCGATGTCTCCAGTGTGATCCGGGCCTCGCCGGATAGCTTCCGCGTCGCCTGGACCGAGCGGCGCTATCAGGACGGCAGCCTGGCCGTGACGGAGCGCTGGTCCGCGATCCTCACCATCGCCGTGCAGCCGCCGCGAGACGTCGAACGGCTGAAGAAAAATCCGCTCGGCGTGTTCGTCAACGCCATCAACTGGTCGAAGGAGCTGGGCCAATGACGCATTTCCGTAAATCAGCAATTCCGGCTTTGCTGATAACCGCATCCACGCTGACGGCTTGCGCGACGACCGCCGCACGCCCGCCCGCAATCCGCTACGACGATGCCGCGCCGGCCATGCTGACCGTCGAGCCGCCAAAGCCCGTTGAGGTGGTGGCGATACCCGAGCCGTTGCCGTTGCCGGGCCAGTTGAAGCCAGTCGACGACACACCACGGCCCCCGGAGGCCGCCGATCCGCGCCTGCGCGTCGGGGCGGCCAACGCCGCCGCCCGCATCGAGCCAGTGCGTGACGGCTTCCTCAATGCGATCCAGCTTTATCCCTGGACGGACGGCGCGCTCTATCAGGTCTATACGGCGCCGGGCCAGGTCACGGACATCGCGTTGCAGGAAGGCGAGCAGCTCGTGGGCGCCGGGCCGGTGGCCGCGGGCGATACCGTCAGGTGGATTATCGGCGACACGGTCAGCGGCGTTAGTCCGACGGCGCGCATCCATATTCTGGTCAAGCCGACCCGCGCGGACCTCATCACCAATCTGGTCATCAATACCGATCGCCGGACCTACCATCTGGAGCTTCGAGCGACGCCATCGACCTATATGGCGTCGGTGTCCTGGACCTATCCGCAGGACCGCCTGATCGCGCTCCGGGGTCAGAATGCAGCCGCAGCCGACGCGGCTCCGATCGCCGCCGGGGTGGACGTCGCCTCGCTCAATTTCCGCTATGGCATCGAGGGTGACAATCCGCCGTGGCGGCCGATCCGTGCGTTCGATGACGGCCGCCAGGCGTTTATCGAGTTTCCGGCCGGGATCGGGCAAGGCGAGATGCCGCCCTTGTTCGTGATCGGTCCGAGCGGTGCGGGCGAACTCGTCAACTACCGGGTCTCGGGTCGCCACATCATCGTCGATCGGCTGTTCGCGGCGGCGGAACTTCGCCTCGGCGACAAGACGTCCGAGCAGCGGGTCAGGATCGTGCGCGATGATGGAAGGTCACGGCGATGAGCGAGGCCGAACCGCCGCTCGCCGAAAGCCCGGCGCCATCCCCTGCCAGTCCAGCCGCGCCGGCAAACCTGCGTCTGCGCAGCGATCCGCCTCGCGTCATGCGCCTATCGCGCAAGGTGCTGGCCACCCTGGGCGTCGTGGCCGCCACGGGCGTCGGCGGCGCTTTGATCTACGCGCTGCAACCTTCTGAAAAGGGCGTTGCCGAGGAGCTATACAGCACCGAAGGGCGCGCGACGGCCGACGGCCTCAACAGCGCGCCAAAGGACTATGCCGAGATTCCCCGGCTCGGCCCGCCATTGCCGGGCGATCTTGGCGGCCCAATCGTCTCCGCCCAGCAGCGCGGGGAAACCGTGCCCGTGCCGCCGATCGGCGCGGCGTCGCCGGGCGGCGGGCCGCCAAGTGCGGCCGATACCGCGCGCGAGCGTGCGGTGCAGGAGCGTGACGCCGCTCGGACCAGCCGGCTGTTTCTTGGCGCCGGGGCGGCATCGGCGGGCGCGGGAGCAATGCTCGATCCGCTCGCCGCCGCGATGCCGGGATTTCAGGGCCTCCCGGCGCCGACGCCAACGGCGGCGAGCGACATCGCGGCGGCAAACCCGCAGTCCGAAGACAGCGCGCAGAACGGTCAGACCGCCAAACGAGCGTTTCTCAATCCCTCGGCCGATCGCAATCTCACCAATACGAACCGCGTGGTGGCCGCCGCATCGCCCTGGGTGGTTCAGGCCGGCAGCGTCATCCCGGCGGCGCTGATTACGGGCATCCGGTCCGACCTGCCTGGCCAGATCACCGCGCAAGTGACCGAGAATGTCTATGACAGCCCGACGGGCCGCGTCCTGCTCATACCCCAGGGTGCGCGGCTCATCGGCGAATATGACAGCCAGGTCTCGTTCGGCCAGAACCGGGTGCTGCTCGCCTGGGATCGCTTAATCCTGCCCGGCGGCAGATCGATCATGCTGGAGCGCGAACCTGGCGCCGATGCCGCAGGGTTCGCCGGTTTGCAGGACCGCACCGACTATCATTGGGGCTCGATGCTGCGGGCTGCGCTGACCTCGACCCTGCTCGGTGTGGGATCGGAGTTGGGCGCCGATGACGATGGCGAGCTTACCCGTGCGTTGCGGCGCGGGTCGCAGGATACCATCAACCAAAGCGGCCAGCAGATCGTTCGGCGTCAGCTCAATGTGCAGCCGACGATCACCATCCGGCCGGGCTATCCGCTGCGGGTGCTCGTCACGCGCGATCTGATCTTGCCCGCGCTTGTCCAGGAGATCCGGCGATGACGAAACTGAAACTCGGCAGCCTTGTCGACGAGAAGCCCGTGAAGGTGACGGTTGAGCTGCCCGCCGCGCTGTTCGCGGACCTTGCCGCCTATGGCCAGATATTGGGCGAGCAGGGAGATGGCGCGGCGACCGTTGAACCCGTTCGCCTCATTGTGCCGATGTTGAGCCATTTCCTCGCGACCGATCGCGGTTTCGCCAAGGCGCGGCGCACGCATCAGGGGCCAGCGAAGGCCGGGTAACGCTCGCCGATTACGCTGAATAGGCTTTTCAGGGCGGGGTTGTCATTGCCGTCCCGCCAGAATGCCGTGAAATCGACATGCGCCAGGCCCGACGTATCGTGGATCTCGCGTAGCACCGTCCCTGGATATTTGACGCCGCTTGCCGTGTCGCAAACGAGGGTCAGGAACCGGCCGGTGGACACCATGTTCAGGATATTCTCGCGGCTGACACTCCGCATGGCGATGTCGGGTTTCAGGCCAGGTTCCGCGAGACGTACCCGCAGGAGATCGGCTGCGTCAGGACCTGGATCGGCAGCGGGCACCACGAAATTCTCGTTGCGGAGATCATGCCAATAAATCCGGTCCGCCTCCGCCAGCATATGTTCCTCGGGCAAGGCCACCAGCCATCGTTCGGGCCAAAGATGCCGTCTCTGAAGGCCGACGCCCATTAGCTCGCCTGGGATAAGCGCGATGTCGATCAGGCGAGACATCAGACCCCGCTCCAGTTCTGCATGGCCGCCCTCGATGCCGATCAACTCAACGCCAGGAAAGCGATGGACGAAATCAAGCAAGGTCGCGCGTAGATGGCTCGCCGATAGAGATGTGCTGAACCCGAACGTCAGCGTTCCGGCTTCCCCGCGCCCCATCGCGCGGGCGCTGATGCGAAGGGCATCGATCTCCTCGACGATCCGACGCGCGGTTTCGAGGAAATCCGCGCCCATTTTCGTCGGAACGGCGCCTTGGGTCGATCGCTCGAACAGGGTCATGCCCAGGCGCTGTTCCAGCAGCGCGATCCGTTTGCTCAGCGTGGTCTGTTTGACACACAGCTTGCGCGCGGCTTCCGCGAAGCTCCGCGTTTCCCCGGCGACGACCGCGAAACGCAATTGGCGCAGCTCAAATGGCATCAAGGGCCGGTGCTAACTACGGCCTCTGGCAAACCGAAAACCACGTCGAACGCCGTGGATGCGATCAGTATCCCAAGTGCCTCGAACAGCACGACATAGACCACCCGTCTTCTCATTCCCTGCATTGGTCTCACCTGCCAGAAACAACTTGGCTCGTGCCAATCATCAAGTTTCTTGCCATGTAAAAATAGGTTTGCTTCAGTTTTGATTAGAGGAGGAGGCGAACTGCAATTCGCTCGATTTTCTCATTCAGACAGTAGAATTTGACGGAGGAGTTGACCCTTCGGATATCTCCAGTCCGGACAGCCGATAACCGACCTGGAGTTCGGTTATCAGATGATGTGGTTGCGAAGGATCATCCTCCAGCTTCTGGCGCAGTTGAGCCATATAGATGCGGATGTAATGGGGCCGTTCCGAATAACCCGGTCCCCAGACCTCCATCAGCAACTGCCGATGCGTAATGACTTTACCGTGTCCTCGAATGAGGGCCGATAGCAGTCGGAATTCGATCGGCGTCAGATGCACCGCTTCGCCGAAGCGCAGGATCTCATGGGTTGCAAGATCGACTGTGACGTCTCCGAAGCGCACGATCGACGATGCGGCAGCACCATTGGAAACGATGCTGGACCGCCGCAGTTGGGCGCGAACTCGAGCGAGCAATTCCGGCACACCGAACGGTTTCACGAGATAATCGTCGGCGCCGGCGTCCAACGCCTCCACCTTCTCCGTCTCGTGTTCGCGAGCGGACAGAACTAGGATCGGCGACGAGACCCAACCGCGCAGTTCCCGGATCAGCGTTTTGCCATCATCGTCAGGCAAGCCCAGGTCAACGATGAAGAGGTCGGGCTTGCGACTGGCCGCGTCGATGCGCGCGTGCTCCGCGGTTGCCGTCTCGAAGACATTCATGCCTTCCTTTTCCAACGCCAGCCGCACGAACCGGCGGATATCGGCCTCGTCCTCCACGATCAGGATGCGCGGTTTAATCATGCCCGGTCTCACTCTCAATTTCGGGGGGGGCGCCCAAGGGCAGGCGGATTTCGAACACGGAACCATGGGGAGCACGCGACTCCGCGTGGATCGTCCCGCCGTGCGCGACAATGATGCTTCGGCAGAGCGATAGGCCCAGGCCCACGCCCGCGATGGACGATTCCTTCTGCCCGCGGCTGAATGGTTCGAACAGCTTCTCGGGATCGGCACCAGGCAGGCCCGGACCATTGTCCTCCACTACCAGGTACATGGATTCGCCCGAGGTGCCGGCACGGACAAGGACCGTGCTTCCCGGCGGAGTATATTTCGCGGCATTGTCGAGGAGGTTGATCAACACCCGTTCGATAAGGGGTGCATCGACCTCGACCAGCGGGAGAGCAGCAGGTAGGTCCGCTCTGATCAGCCTCGGGGCCAGAACCGGCGCCGATCGCGAGAGCGCGCTGCCGACGATCTCTCCCATCGTATGCCAGTCCTTGTTCAGCCGCACCCCTTCGCTTTGCATGCGCGCGAGGTCGAGGAGATTTGTGACCAGGCGCTTCAGCTCATCAGCCTGCATCCGGATCGACCGCGCCAGTTCGCCGCGCTCGCCTTCGGACAGATCGGCCGGATGTTCGAGCGTCTCCGCGAGGCCGCGTATGGCAGTCAGCGGGGTTTTGAGATCGTGCGATACGGCCGAGAGCAGCGTGTTGCGCAGCTTCTCGCCTTCCATGCGCAGGATCGTGTCCTGAGCGACCTCGACAAAATGGATGCGCTCGAGCGCTAGAGCGATCGACGAACAGCACGCATCCAGCAGTCGCCGGTCATCGGGATTGGTCGTTAGCGGTTGATCCCCCGGATAGACGGCAAGCACGCCCCGAGGCGCCATCGGCCCCTTCAAAGGTATGTATAGGGCCTCCGCCGCGTTGAGCGTCTGGGTTCCAAGTCCAGCTTCCTGAACATGATCATAGCTCCATTGCGCGACCGACAGGTCAAGGAACCGGTATTCGCGTGTCGCGACCAGCTTGTTGTCCGCGCCCGGGAGCAGTAATTCCAGCCGGGCGTCGAACAGCGGCGCGATCGCCTCCTCGCAGATCGTGCTGATTTGCTCGATCTTGATCACGCCCGAGAGATTCCGCGCGACCCGTGCGAGAGCAGAAGCGCGCCGCTCGCCAGCTCTTGCGACGCGTGCTTCTGACCGCAATCGCGCCGCAAGCTGGCTGATCATCAGCGCGACGGCCAGCATCAGCGCGAAGGTGAAGATATACTGCGTGTCCGATACTACGAACGACAAGCGCGGCTCGATGAAGAAGAAATCGAGCATCGCGACACTCAGCAGCGATGCCCAGGCGCCGGCCATCCGGCCGAGGCGCAGGGCGACGAAGACGACCACCACCAGGAAGAGCATGACGATGTTGGCGACATCGAAGACACGCAGCAGCAGGTTCGCGACGAACGCCCCGACACTGCACGCGGCCGTCGCGATCAGCAGCGCTTTCGCATATCCGGGTGCAGTACGTTCCGGCCGGAATCTGAGCGGCTGCCCCCCCGTGCCCTGTACCCCCAGCAGGATCAGACCGATTTCCGGATTGGCACGCGCGATCCGCTCGGCGAGCCTGGGTCGGAAGGGTATGACGTTCCGCCCGGCCGGATTGCCCATGACGAGCTTGGTTGCGTTGCGCTTGCGGGCATAATCGAGCAGTGTCTGCGTTACATCTTGGCCAGGGATGTTCGCGAACTCCGCACCCATGCCCTGGGCGGTAGCAGCGAGATTGAACAGGGTCTGTCTCGCCTGTTCATCGTCGCCTTGATGGGGCTGATCGACATGGACGACTATCCAGTTGGCCTCAAGGCGTTTGGCAAGTGTGGCGCTCTCTCGAACCAGTGCTTCCTGCGATCGATGCGCACTCACGCACACCATGACCAACTCGCGCGTTGGCCAGACCTTCTGAATCGCATGCGAAATGCGATAGGTGCGGACGTCGGCATTTACCCGATCTGCTACCTTTCGCAGCGCCAACTCGCGCAGCGCGATCAGGTTGCCGCGCCGGAAGAAATTCTGCCGTGCCCGCTCGATGGAGACAGGAAGATAGACCTTACCCGCGCTCATGCGGGTGAGGAGGTCGTCCGGCGGCAGATCGACTAGCACCACATCGGTCGCCCGATCGAAAATCCGGTCGGGAACGGTCTCTCGGACCCGGACGCCGATGATGCCGCCGACGATGTCGTTGACGCTGTCGAGGTGCTGGACGTTGACAGCCGTATAGACGTCGATGCCGGCGTCGAGCAGCTCCTCGACGTCCTGCCAGCGCTTTGCGTGACGGCTACCCGCCGCGTTGGTGTGCGCAAGTTCGTCAACGATCAGGAGCTTGAAGCCGGAGGCGAGCGCGCCGTCGAGATCGAATTCCTTGATCGGCCGCCCGCTTCCGACCAGCTTGAGGGGCACCACTGGGAGCCCCTCGGTGAGCGCCTGGGTTTCCCTGCGCCCATGGGTTTCGACGATCCCGATCCCGACCGAAGCGCCTTCGGCGTGCAACTGGCGCGCTGCCTGGAGCATCGCGAAGGTCTTGCCCACGCCGGCACAGGCTCCGAAGAATATCTTCAGTTGGCCCCTGCCGGAGCGGTGGGTTTCTTCCTTCACGACCTGCAGGAGGTCGTCGGGATCGGGTCGTCCATCCGTCATCGTATCGAACTATTACTCTGTTTCCGACATAGGTTGAATCCAACGCGCCTTAGAAAAAGGGCGTCAGCACGATGTCGATCAGCTTGATACCGATAAACGGCGCAATAATCCCGCCTAGGCCGTAGACGATGAGGTTGCGGGTGAGGAGCTTATCCGCCGGCTCCGCCCGATACTTCACGCCTCTGAGCGCCAGTGGGATGAGTGCGATGATGATCAGCGCGTTGAAGATCACGGCCGACAGGATCGCCGAACTTGGGCTATGCAGACCCATGATGTTGAGCGCGCCCAACGCCGGATAGGTCGCCACGAAAGCAGCAGGGATGATCGCGAAATATTTCGCAAGGTCGTTCGCGACCGAGAAGGTCGTGAGCGCACCGCGAGTCATGATCATCTGCTTGCCGACCTCGACCACGCGCAGCAACTTGGTTGGGTTGCTGTCGAGATCGACCATGTTGCCGGCTTCCTTCGCCGCCTGCGTGCCGCTATTCATCGCGACGGCGACATCTGCCTGAGCAAGCGCCGGAGCGTCGTTGGTGCCGTCACCGGTCATGGCAACCAGGCGGCCCTCCGCTTGGTATTTGCGGATCAACTCCAGCTTATCCTCGGGTGTCGCCTCGGCGAGATAGTCATCGACGCCGGCCTCGGCCGCAATCGCGGCGGCGGTTAGCTGGTTGTCGCCGGTGATCATCACCGTCTTAATGCCCATTGCGCGCAGCTCGGCGAAGCGCTCTTTGATGCCGCCCTTGATGATGTCCTTGAGCTCGATCACCCCGAGTACCTGAACACCGTCAGCGACGACCAGCGGTGTGCTGCCGCGCCGAGAGACCTCATCGACGATCTTGCCGACCTCCTGAGGGAAGACTCCACCCAGCTTTTCGACGTGCGCCCGAACGGCACTGGCCGCACCCTTGCGGATCTGACGGCCATCGATGTCGATACCACTCATGCGGGTGTGGGCGCTGAACGCGATCGCTTCGGCGCCGTTCAGCTCTCTCCCACGAATGTCGAACGCATTCTTAGCGAGGATAACGACCGAGCGGCCTTCCGGCGTCTCGTCGGCGAGCGAGGCGAGCTGCGCCGCGTCGGCAAGAGCACGCTCGGACACACGTGGGGCGGGAATGAACTTGGTCGCCTCGCGATTGCCGAGCGTGATTGTGCCTGTCTTGTCGAGCAGCAGCACATCGACATCGCCCGCCGCTTCGATCGCGCGACCCGATGTGGCAAGCACGTTCGCCTTCATCATCCGGCTCATGCCGGCGATACCGACTGCGGACAGCAAGGCGCCGATCGTCGTCGGAATGAGGCAGACCAGAAGCGCGATCAGCACGGTGATGCTGACCAGCTTGCCGCCGCCCGCAACCTGCACGCTGAAGCTCGAGAAGGCCAGCAGCGTCACGCACACCAGCAGGAAGATCAGGGTCAGCGCAACCAGCAGGATCGTGAGCGCGATCTCGTTTGGCGTCTTGCCGCGCTTAGCGCCCTCGACCATCGCGATCATGCGATCGAGGAAGGCCTCTCCGGGATTGGCAGTGACCTTGGCGATGATCCAGTCGGAAAGCACACGCGTGCCGCCGGTGACCGAGCAGAAGTCGCCGCCGGCCTCGCGGATCACTGGTGCGGATTCACCGGTGATCGCGGCTTCGTCGACCGACGCGGCGCCCTGAACGACCTCGCCGTCGGCGGGAATGATTTCACCCGCCTCGACCAGGACGTACATGCCGACCTCCAGCTCGTCGCTTGGCATAGGCCAAGACTGGGCTCCAAGCTTCGGCTCCTTCAGAACCTTAGCAAGGACCTTCTGGCGGGTCGCTCGTAGTGCGTCCGCCTGCGCCTTGCCTCGGCCTTCGGCGAGCGCTTCGGCCGCGTTGGCGAACAGCACCGTAAACCAAAGCCAGGCTGCGATTGCAAAGATGAACGCGCCGGATTCTTCGCCCTCGCCGGAGAGGGATCCGAACCACAGCAGGGTAGCAATGATGCTACCGAGATAGACGACGAACATCACCGGGTTCTTCATCTGAACCTTGGGCGACAGTTTCTTGAAGGCCTCACCGATCACGGAACTCCATGAAACGGGCTTGAGACTTCCGCTCATACCTGCGCCCAACGGCGCAGCAGCGTCTGCTTGTGACATGATCGTACCGCTTTCTTAGTGCGTCGCGGCGCGGCCCTTTGAGGCCGCGTCCAACGCTAGATTGAGTTGCAGAACGTTGATCCGCGGATCGCCGAGCACGCCGAGCTGACGCGCGGTGGTTTTCTGGTCGACGAGGCTCAACACCTCTTCGGCCGACATCCCGCGAGCCTTTGCCACGCGTGAGGCCTGAAGCCGGGCGTTGGCGATCGAGATGTCGGGATCAAGGCCGGACGCCGACGCGGTGACAGCATCAACCGGAACCTTGGCGTCCGCGGCAAGGCCATTCTCCTCGCGATAGGCTTTGGTTCGCTCGGCCACGGCATCAAGCAGCTTCTTGCTCAACACACCCTGGTTGCTCGCGGCGCTCGCGCCAGCATTGTAAGGCTGGTCAACTGTCTTGGACGGATCGCTCGGATCCGGCCCGGAGGTCGCACTTGGTCGGCCGTGGAAGTATTCCGGCTTAGTGAAATATTGGCCGATCACGCCGGAGCCAATAGTCTGTCCACCATTCTCGATCAGGCTCCCCCGAGCCTGATCGGGGAAGAGGAGCTGGGCGACGCCGGTCGTCGCCAGCGGATAGCCGATGCCCGTCACCACCATGAAGAACACGGCGGAAACGATGACGGGTCGGGCGATGCCGTGCATCACGGGCACGGACGACTTTTCAGCCGCTTGGTTTATCTCGCGCATGGAAATGTCCTTAGAATGTCGTGCCCGAGAGCATCAGCAGATGCTCCACGATTGGTCCGAGAGCGAGTGCCGGTAGGAAGGTCAGGCCGCCGACGACCAGGATCACAAACACCAGCAGGCCGGTGAAAAGTGGGGTCGAGGTCGAAAGCGTGCCGGGACCAGCCGGAACCGCCTTCTTCGCAGCCAGAACGCCTGCAACGGCGAGCATGGGCAGCAACGTCAGATAGCGGCCGACGAGCATTGCCAAGCCGATCGTCGTGTTGAAGAACGGCGTGTTGGCGTTGAGGCCGGCGAACGCTGAACCGTTGTTCGCGGTTCCGGACGTGTAGGCGTAGAGCACCTCGCTGAACGCGTGCGGCCCGCTGTTGGCGAGGCTCGCCATTACCGAAGGCGTGATACAGGCAAGCGCGGTAAAACCGAGAATGCTGAACGGATGCGCCAGCACCGCCAACATCACGAATTTCATTTCTCGCGCCTCGATCTTCTTCCCGAGGAACTCAGGCGTACGTCCAATCATCATACCGACAAGGAAGACGGTGAGGATGGCGTAGGTGATGAGGTTGATGAGACCGACGCCGTCACCGCCAAACACATTGTTGAGCATCATCTGGGCGAGCGGAACGAAGCCACCCAGCGGGGTCAGCGAGGAGTGCATCGAGTCGACCGAACCGGTCGTTGCCGCGGTCGTCGTCGTCACAAACATGCTGGTCTGAGCGATGCCGAAGCGAAGCTCTTTGCCTTCCATGTTACCGCCAGCCTGATAGGCGGTCTGGGCCTGATCGACGCCCATCGACGCCAGCATGGGATTACCCGCCTGCTCCGAACTATAGGTCAGCGTGAGGAAGCCGAGGAACATGACGAGAAACGCTGCGAAGATCGCCCAGCCCTGCCGACGACGCATGATCATCGCGCCAAAGACGTAGGTGAGCGCCGACGGGATCAGCAGCATGCTGAGTATGTGCAGCGTATTGGTGAGCGCCGTCGGGTTCTCGAACGGATGTGCGGCATTCATGCTGAAGAAGCCACCGCCGTTGGTGCCGATATGCTTGATCGTCTCGAAGCTCGCCACCGGCCCGAGGATGATCTGCTGCTTGGCGCCTTCGAGCGTGGTTACAACCGTATCTGCGGTCAGCGTCTGCGGCATCCCCTGCCAGACATAGATCAGCGCCATCACGAAGCAGAGAGGGATCAGCAGGCGATAGGCGACGCGCGTGAAATCGACCCAGTAATTGCCGATATCGCCCGTGCTCTTGCGGCTGAGGCCGCGGATGAAGCCGCCAGCCACCGCGACGCCCGTCGTGGCGCCGACCGTCATCAGGAACGTGATGACCGCCATCTGGGAGAAGTTCGATAGGCTCGATTCGCCCGCGTAGGACTGCCAGTTGGTATTGGTGATAAAGGATGCGGCGGTGTTGAAGGCCAGGTCCGGTGCCTGCGATGCGCGCTGGAGCGAGTCGCCCGGGATGAACGCCTGCAGCCGCAGGATGAGATAACCCAGCAGCATCATGGCCGCGTTGCTGAGCAGCAGGACCATGCCGTACCGCTTCCAGGACATTTTCTCCTCGGGATCGACGCCGAGGATACGGTACGTGCCCCGCTCCACGATATTGTGGGCCGGGGCGGTGAAAAGATGAGTCATCCATTTGCCGAGCACCACGGCCAGGCCGGTCATGATCGCAAGGATGATCGCGAATTGGGTAATGTCGTTGAACATTGAAAACGCCCCCTCAAATCTTGTCGAGGGCGAGGGTGAACCCCGCCGTCAGGACGAAGAAGACGAGGGTCAACGCTACGAATATGAGGTCGCCCATGGTTGCCACCGATAATTAGAGTTTACGGGATTCGGTCCGACGCCGGAGTCAGAAGCGCTCTGGCTTCACGAGGGCGTAGAACAGATAGACGAAGAGCCCTGCCGCCGAGATTCCGGCCAGCACGGCTGCGAGATCGGTTGCCATTACAGATCCTTCCCCTGCGCTTTAGGGGCGCGGCGATTTGCCTGAGGCTTGTTGTATTGGTGATAGGTGTAACGCATCATTTGCCAGCTCCGCTTTGCGAATTTCGCCGGAGCGCATCTAATGGCGATGATATAAATACGGCGCTGAATCTTTATGCGTTCGCGTAAAGATCGTATAAATATCTCGTGAATGATCGATCGAAATCTGATCAGATCATTTGCATTACGGATTTTGGCACGGAGACCGTGCATGCCGCAATATAGCTCGACGATCCTGTCGTTTCAATATCTCGGTATTTACACCATCTTTATACAGTTCGAATGAGATTCGACGCCAAATTTACAGGAACGCCCTTAACTGCCCCGTGCATTGACCTAGCAAAGAGGGAATGCACGTATGAGTTTCTGTATTCGGCCGACACACGCGAACGGGGCTCGCAATGGAAAGCAGCGAGGCGGACGTAAAGCGGTCGGGGCGCATCGGCTGGCCCTTCTCTGCGCCTGCGGTACACTGTTCACTGGCACTGCTGCATGGGCCGATCCTGTCGGCGCACCCAGCTTCTCTGGCCCACTGGCTCCCAATGCAAAACCGCTCACGGTCGATGCCGGTCCGTTCGGCGAAGTGACGGTAACCGGCCAGGTCAGCGGGATCGCCATGGCCCAGAGCCATGTAACAAACGCGGCCGGCACCGTGACTTCCGATACCATGGCCGATTTGTCGAACGCGCAGATCGAGATCCAGACGACCAGTGGCCCGCTACAGCTCTATGTGCAGGCCGGCACGTATGCGCTGCCTTCGCTCGGCACGCCCTATCTGCGTTCAGGCAAGGCATTGGACCAGCTCTACGGGCCGGTCCCGGTCGCTTATGCAAAGGCGGTGATCAGCCCGGACCTCTCCATTTCGGCTGGCCTGCTCCCCACCATGGTGGGCGCCGAATCCACCTTCACCTTCCAAAACATGAACATCGAGCGCGGCCTGCTCTGGAACCAGGAGCCGGCAATCAGCCGCGGTGCTCAGATCAATTACACGCATGGCAAGCTAAGCGCCGCCGTCTCGCTCAATGACGGCTATTATTCGGGCAAGTTCAACTGGGTGTCGGGCATGCTGTCCTATGCCATCGACAGCTCGAATTCGATCACCCTGATCGGTGCGGGCAGCCTCTCGCGCTCCCGCCATGCCTCGTTTGCGACTCCGGTGGCGCAGAACAACGGCAGCATCTTCAATATCATCTATACCTATAATAGCGGGCCGCTGACGCTCACGCCCTATCTCCAGTACAATCGCGTCGACCGTGACGACGCACTCGGGATCAGCCGGTCAGCGGAGACCTATGGGGGGGCGCTGCTGGCGAAATACACGATCTCTAACAGCTTCTCGCTTGCGGCGAGGGGCGAGTATCTGAAATCCTCGGGTCAGGGTTGCGGCATCGATCCCGACTGCACGCAGACCAATCTCCTTTACGGTCCACATAGCGATGCCTGGTCGCTGACCTTCACCCCGACCTACCAGAAGGGCATCTTCTTCGCGCGTGCCGAGGCGTCCTACACCCGGATCGGCAATCTCGCGCCAGGTTCGGGCTTTGGCCAGGATTTCAACGAGCGCGATCAGGCGCGCGTGCTGCTCGAAACCGGTTTCCTGTTCTGAATTCAAGGGTGTGGCGTGCGCGACCGGCGCGCCACACCTATCATCTAGTTTAACGAGCCGGACCGCCTTTTCAGGAAGACGATCCTAGCAAACCCGCCGCCGAAGGGCGAGCACCGGTCTTAATTAGACCGTGAATCCATACATCAGAAGGGCCGAGACAGGCCGCTGGCCCGACTTGGGTTGTCGGGTCAGCGAGCCTCAAAGCCTTCATGATAGGTGACTTCGCCCTTGGCTGGGTCGCCTAACAGAATCATCGACTGAAAATACTCGGGTGGAACGTCGCCGTAGCGAAGGGCGTGATCGCTTGTGAAACCAAATCGGCGATAATAGTTCGGATCGCCTAGAACGACGCAGCCGGCCGCGCCGCGATGCTTGAGCAGTCTCAACCCCTCCTCGATCAACGCGATCCCAATTCCGCCGCGTTGCAGGCTTGGCGAAACCGACACTGGTCCCAAGCCAAACCAGCCAAGGTCCTCGCCGTCGATCAGCACAGGCGAGAAGGCGACATGACCAATGATCGTGTCGTCCTGCTCTACGACGAGCGAAATGGTCAAGGCACCAGCCTGCCTTAAAGCAGCAACAATCGCCCCCTCGGTCTGACTGCTGTGCGCGGCGCCGTTGAAAGCGGCATCGGTCAGCGACCGAACGAGGGAAGTGTCTGCGGGAGTTTCAGAACGGAGAATCATCACGATATGTTGGCGCCCCGACTGGCAAACCGCAACCGCCGCCTTCGCTTATCCGAGGCGCAGTAACCGGAATGCCGAAATCCCGTGAAGAAGCTCCGGCTGGGCGACACCTTGGCATGATAGTCGATCCGAGACTTATGTAAGACGAATTGCGGCATCTTTATACAATCACTACGCCGAAGAGAGAATTCCGTCTCGAACCTTTATGCCGTCACCAATAAATAGATCGCCACATCGGGGTTTGTGGCAATGGACGACTGGCATCACGACTGGAAAACGGACATCGGGCTGAGACTGTGCGGCGCGACGTCGTGCGGCATATCCTATCTCGCGATTCACTCCCTCATGGCCCTGCGCTTTGCCGACGGTCATTTGCCGCAAGGGGCGCTGCCCTTCTTTCTCGCAGCGGTCGGCTTTCTGTGCGCGAGCGGGGGAGCCGTGCTGCTGGGCCTCGGCCATCATATCTTCGACCAAGTCGAGATCAGCGAGCGCTGGCGCACCAAACCTCGGGCGGAGAGCCATTCAGCCAAGCTTATGGGCAAGGCTGACCCCAAAGGCCCCGACGATGAGCATTCTTCTCGTTTCGTCATAAATCAGGACAACACGCGTGTATTCGATCTCGTCCGCCGGACCTGAAGGCCCGGCGTCGATCCTTGTCGTTGCCAAGGATGCCGCCGGCCGCTGGCTGGTCCAGGAAGCACTAGGCCGATTATGTCGGCACTTTGCTTCGCTTGAAGCGGCCCTGAGCTTTGCCGACCACGCACCACCCCCGTTCGCCGGTGCGGCCATCGCCATCTCTTGCAGACCTACGGCCCCTGTAGCGAGCGCTGAGGGGTACAATGTCAAATCTTGAATATCGGCAGCCGCGTCGCGTCGTGACCCGTCTTCTCCGATCACATGCCCGCCCTGCGGCGGCTTCCCCCTCGTCCGAGCCGAAAACGCGCATCACGGGACGGCTGTCCCTGAAGTCCGCGAACATGCCTCGACCTCCAGCGCCTGACGACGAGCAGGGCTGACCCTTCCCAACCAAGAATGGAGAACTGCCATGGCCAGCTTGCCGGCCTTTGATTCCACGACCGCCTCTGCGCCCCTGAATGAAGCCGCCGATGCCTATGATGCGGTAGGCGATGCCTATCTGCGCTATGCCGATGGCGACGCCCGCGCGCTCTTCGAGTTTTCGAGCCGGTACGGCTTCGCGGATCGCGAAATATGGCGCCGGATCGATGCGGAGCTCGTCTCCATCAGGTCGTCCGGGCGCACCAGCATCCGTATCGTCGATGCAGGATGTGGCCCCGGCACCTGGCTCCTGCGCTGTGCACTACGCGCCAGAGCGCTCGGCTTCACCGCCGTCGAAGGCCTCGGCTTCGATATTTCGCCCGCAATGATCGATCTGGCCGTGAAAGGGCGCGCGGCCTTAAATGATGCCGCGATCAAGCTCGACTTCACGGTCGCGGACATCACCGATGGCCTGATCGCCGAGAAGAGCGCAGATATCGTCCTGTGCCTCTACGGCGTGCTCAACCATCTGCCGGTTTCCCAGCACCAGGTGGTCGCTTCGCAGTTGGCACATGCCGGCCGCTCACTGTTCGTTACGGTGAGAACGATCGGCAGCCTGCCATCAATCTTCATCGCGGGTATCGAGCAAGCCCGGGACTTTCACCAGGACAACGAGCGAGACAGGCTGGAGATCGACCTCGTCGATGGCCGCCATATCGAGTTCCCCTCGCATCTTTTCGCGGCCGATGAGTTCCAAGCCCTGTTCGCAACCTATGGGTATGTCGTTGAGCGGACGGGCCTCGACCTCTTCCACGGGCGCTTCGCACCGGATCACCGCTGGAATCCTGAGGGAATGGCAGACACCGCCTTCCGGGAAGCCCTCGAACGGCTTGAGCATCTATGCGCCAACGATCCCTGCTTCCTCGACCGCGCAGCGCACGTCCTGCTCCATGTCAGAGGGAGGCAAGAATGAACCGCCGTGACATCCTGCATCGCCTGGCGGGCGTCGCCCTTGTGCTCGGAGCCGGGGCCAGCACGCTCCTGCACCGGGAGGTTTGGCTGGCTCATGCTTCCGGTCCAGCGACTGGCCTGGAAGCAGTGCTCGGACTGTTGACCTTCGCCTTGGCGAGCCTCGGCATCCTGCTCGTCATCGGCGGTGCCAGACTTCGGGACGGTTGGAAGCGCGACTGCGATCGTGCCGCGCGCCGCCGCGAACAGCGCGTAAAGCCGGACCAGGGTACGGTCGATGCCGAAGCCGAGCACCGTCGCATCATGGTAGCTGCGGTGGATTCCATGGCATTTGCCGGCGGCCGTGCCGCGATCGCCACATTCCTCGTCATGCGAGCACGCCAAGCCGCGCTCGATGCGAGGCTTGTCCGCAAAACCACCACCGAAAAATATGAACCCGGAGCACAGTAGTGACCGAACCCAATCTGCATTTTGTGATCCCGACCTACCGTCTCCGCGATGTTGGAGAAACCGTCGAGGCCTATGACGAGAATTTCGCCCGCAGCGGCCAGACCGCGCCGATCGTCGTGTTCGATGACAGCTCGGTCGCCAATCACGATAAATATTTCGGATCGCTCGAGGCGACCAAGACCACCAACGAACTGTGGTACGTCGGACCGGCCGAAAAGGAGCAGTTCGTCTCTTACATCTGCAAACGCCTGCGCGACCGCAAACTGGATGTGCTGGTCCGGAATCTTTTCCGGCCGAGCTATGGCGGCAATCGCAATTTCACTCTGATGTACACGCTGGGCGACCTGATGGTCAGCGCCGATGATGATATGCGGCCTTACGCCCTGATCGAGGACAGCCCGGAAGCGCTAGGCGAGAACGAGATCAGCCGCGGCAAGCTGATCCCCCGCGGAGCCAATGGCCACACGCGCAAGTCCTACGACATCCTCGAATCCTTTCGTGACATATTGGGCAAGACTGTTGCCGAAGCGCCCGCCAACTACGACCAGGGCGAACTGGTCATCGATAGCGCGATGGACCTGGAGTCCAACAATTCGCTCGGCTTCGCCCGCGACAACGCGCTCACCCTACAGGAAGGGCGCCTGTCTCGCGGTGCTGTCGTCAAGATGGCGCAGACCTTCCGCACCGGAACCAACGATATAGACGCGGTGGATTTCGTCGACATGTTCCTCGACGATCCGGACGAGATCGACGCCGAGCGCCTCAACGACACCTATGTGCTCGTGAATTTCAGGCCGTGCCTTACTAACCTCAACTGGCGGATGGACTGCGGGGTCGCTGGCTACGACAATCGCACGGGTCTCCCACCCTTCTTTCCAACGCGCCTGCGCTTCGAGGACTATATCTACCGGCTCTGGATACAGCAGCCCAATATCGTCGCGGCACACGTCGATTCCGCGCAGACCCACATCAAGAACAGTTACATGCGTAACCCGCTGGCATCGGAAGTGTTCAACGAAGCGATCTGCGGACTGCTGAAGCGCAAGATCCGCACCAGCCTGAGGAAGACCGACGAATGGTCGATTACCTTCGACTATGACGGAGCCGTCTCCCTGGAGGACAGTGAACAGATCCTCGATAGCGCCCGTGCACTGCATTCCCGTGTGCTTCAGCGCATGGCAGATGCCCAGTCGTCCGAGCGGCGTGATGCGCTTGGCCATTTTGCGGCCGGTCTGTCGCGGACCTTCTATGATTTCGAGCCCGACTTCTTCCAACAGAATGTCAGCCGCATGGTCGATGACGAGGTGGGCCTCATTCGCTCCTCGCTCGAAATCTGGCCAACATTGCTCGAAATCGTCTATTTCAAGCGGCATTGCCGCAGCCTGCCGATGCGCCGCGTCAAAAACAAATCGGCACGCCCCTCGCAGACGCGCCCGGTAGCAGCCTGAACCAAACGGAGGGCCTACTATGCCGGTGGTGGCTGCTTTTTTGTATCGTAATGGCGAACGCGTGCGCGAGGTCGCGATCGAGGAGCGGATCAACTGCCCGACCGACCGTTCCGAATTTGTCTGGATCGGCATGTGTGATCCGACTGCCGAGGAGATGGAGCAACTGCGCGCCCATTATGACCTCCATCCTCTTGCGGTCGAGGATGCGCTCAAGGCAGACCAGTTGCCAAAGGTGGACGTCTATGGTGGTCAATTGTTCATCATCGCTCGCACCGCGCAATATGAAGGCTCTGCCATAGCTTATGGCGAGACCGCAATATTCGTCGGGCACAGCCACATTATCAGCGTGCGCTACGGATCGGCTCGATCGCATACGCCGCTCCGCGATCAGCTCGAAGCCGCGCCCTCTTTGCTTGGGCAGGGCGTAGACTATGTCCTGCACGCCATCCTCGATTATATCGTCAACGGCTACCTCCCCATCGTCGAGACGATCGAGGAGGAAGTGCTGGCGATGGAGCAGCATACGCTCGACAGCTTCATCGGGCGCGAAGAGATCACGCGCATCTTCATGCTGCGCCGCGAGTTGATGCGGTTCCAGCGCGTCCTTGCACCGATGAACGAGGTGGCGACCAAGTTCGTGAAGATCGATCTGCCGTGCATCGACGGCAATGCAAGACCCTATTTCAGTGACGTCCGCGACCATGTGCGCCGGGTTCAGGCAATGGTGGACGATTTGCGCGAGGTGCTGACTTCGGTTTTCGAGTTCAGCAATCTACTCGAACAGCAGCGTACCGGCGTGATCACCCGGCAACTGGCCGCCTGGGCAGCGATTCTCGCGGTGCCGACTGCGATCGCGGGCATCTACGGCATGAACTTCGAGTACATGCCAGAATTGAAGGCCCACAACGGCTATTTCGTCATTCTGGGTGTCATCATGACCATTTGCGTCATCCTTTACGCCCGTTTCAAACGGACTGGATGGCTGTAATGCCGATACATAGGACGCAGAAGCGAGCAGGACTACATTTTCGACGCTGTTCGTATGTTGCACGCGCTATTCCAAGCGGTGGTTGTCCACCTTTGCGGCGCTGGTGATGCCACTCAACATCAACGCCCGATCAGGCGATGTGATCGGGAGATTCTCGCTAAAGGTTGGGGTCAGCGGCATACTGGCCGCCTTCGATCCATATCCGTTTTGTCTGGCGATGGGCAAATGGATCAGCCTCTACGCCTTCGTCACGCTCTGTTTCGCGCTTCTCCGGCGCGAGACATTTGAGCGCGACACCTTCACCCGTTGGGACGAAACGCTCTGGCTGTTGGCGACAGGTCTGATCTTCACCGGAATTCACAAGGGACTGACTGGTGCGTTGTGATAGCGGTGCGAACTCAACGCGGTGATCTCCTCCTGCCAAAGGAAGGAATCGAACCCGCAGGGCAGTAGAGGCCCGTTGTGCAGAGTATTGCGAGCCTGCAACGGCTGGGTTATGATGGTTCGCACTGGCCTGGCGACATAGAGTTCAGAAAGCTCGGTGCCAACCGCGTTACGCTGCAGCGCAGGGGCGCATTCGCGCCGATCACGACGCTCCTTGCACTATCACGCGGACACACTGACCAGTCATTTCGACGCGCGCCCTGAACGACGGACACCTGTGGCTGTTAAAGGACTGTCGGCGTTGCGCACCAGAATCGTGAGTTGCTTGGACCATTTGTCGAGGGCGCTCCGCTTCTCTGGATCATAGCGGTAGAGATTGTAAACGCCGGCGACACCGGCGGTCGTCCCGCTGATGTGGTTCAAGATCGCCTCTGTCACTTCAACAGGGACACCGAGCGCCTGGAGGTTCGTCGTCCCAGTACGTCGGAGGTCGTGAAGCCGCCACTGCGGCAACTCAACGGATTCAGGCTTCTCACCGCGTTTGGCTGCTCGATCACGTAGAAGGCCAAGCATCTTCTCGTCGAGCGCCTTCTTCATCTTGGAAAAGCCAGAAATGCCGGTTTTGCCAGTCGTCGTGAACACAAACCCCTTCCGAGCAACCGCAAGTGACTCCAATTCAGATAAAGCTAGGACATTGAGAGGGATGCGGTGTGGTTGGTCGTTCTTCGCTCGCTCTGCCGGGAGCTGCCACATCGCAGCATCCAGATCGACCTCCGCCCAATCCATATTGGCGACCTCCTCGCGCCGGGCCATCGTGCAAAGGAGAAGCCGGATGTAGGGGCGCCAGAGCGAACCGAGTTCCGCAGCCGCGTGCCAAACCGCAATGACTTCTTCCGGCGAGAGTATCCGCCGACGGGCCGCGACTGCTTTCGGCGCCTTCATCCGGTCGATCGGCGAGCGCTCGATATCACCTCGATCCTCCGCCCAATTGAAAAGCTTGCGAAGGGTCGAATGGACCAGCTTTTTCATGCCTGGCCGGTCATTGTAGCGATCGAGGTGCTGAACAACGTCGGCCCGTGTGATGTCGCGGATCGATTTGTCGAAATGAGGCTTGGCAGCGTTCAGGATACCCTCAGCCGTTTTCCACGAGTCCTGCCAGTTCGCCTTCAAATAAACATCGACGAAAGTCTCAGCGTAGGTACCGAAAGCGAATGTCTCGGCGTCCGCCCGGCGCCGGGCTTCATCTGCGATCCGCTGCGCCTCCTCCTCTTCGCGGCGCGCCTCCTCCTCAATCCGCAGACGCTCCTCCTCGACGGGATCGAGTCCTTGACGGATCTTGATCAACCGACGCTCGGCCTCCCTGCGCGCGGTTTCGACGGTCCAGGGATTTCCGAAGCCCCCGATCGTCATGCGCCGGGCTGGTTTGCCCTTCATGCGATACTGGAGGACAAACGACTTCACGCCCTTGGGCGAGGTCCGAACGCCGAAACCACGAAGCTCGGTGTCCCAGACGAAACTGTCCTTCCCAACCAGCGCTTCAATCGCGTCAACGCTGGTTTTGGTGAGCCTCCGATTTGCCATCGAGCATTGCCTCCCGCGTAATCGCCACGTAATCACTTTGATGCCAGCACTGGCGTAACACGGGACAGGCTCTTCGGGAAGCAGATATGTATTTCAGTCACTTAGCGTATAATGGGAAAGTGTGGGATACAGCAGGAAAGGCATGGCCGCTGACTCTTAATCAGCGGGTCCTAGGTTCGAGCCCTAGTGCGTCCACCATTTTTTCAATGACTTACCGGTATACCCTCATAGGGTTTCCAAAGATTCTAGGTACTACGTAAGCACCGGGTAAGCACGGCGCGCTCGACAAAGCGCGCGCCACGCCCCACGATCTCAAAGAGTTAGTGCCAGAGTCCGCTCGCATCGACCACTGAGAGTTTGTCACGCCGCGGTGACCGTCGTGATGTGCCGCCCCCACTTCCCAAGCGCCGCACGCTTCTCCTCGTGATATTCGTAACACTGATAGACGCCGACAATGGTTCCTCTGAGGGCGGAGACGTGGTTTAGAACGGCTTCCACAACCTCTCTCAGTACTTTTCTGGCCTGCATGCCAGTTGCAACCGTGCGCCGCAGGTCATGAAGCCGCCAAGGCGCAACCGCTGTTCCCTCGCCTCGTGATCGCAACGCGTTGGCGATCTCGCGGTCCCATAGCAGCTTGATCTTGGAGAACCCGCTGAGCGGTGTCCCGCACGTCGAGGGAAACACCAAGCCAGACGATGGCCAAGTCGTCCCACCCGCTGCGCCGTCGAGCAAAGCTATCGTCAGTTGGCTGAGCGGAACAACGTGCATATAACCATTCTTCGTCCTTTCTGCCGAGAGAACCCACTCCTTTCGCGGCCGGCTGAGTTCCGACCAGTCCGGCCCCACAGCTTCTCCGCGCCTCTGGCCGGTCAGCATCATCATCCGGAACAAGGCGCCGTAGTTTCCCGGCAACCGAAAGCTCTTCGTCCAGGCGCAGGCCAATTCAACATCCGACAGATATCTGGTGCGCGGCTTTGGCCGCGCCGGGGCCTCTGCCCCCTTCGCCGGAGAGTGTTTGAGATCGTCTTGGCTCATCGCCCAATTGAACATTTTCCGAAGCGTCGCGTGCATCGCTCGGGCGACCGAGGGTATGTTGTCGAGGCGTCGGTAGATCGCCGCCAAATCCGCTCGTTTGATATCGGAGAGCTTCGTGCTGCCGATTACCGGAATGGCGTAATTGTCCAGCATGGCGCGAATGCGTTTCCAGTCTTTCCAGCGATGCTTGAGGTACCGTTCCGTGAAGGCATCGACGTAAGCATCGAAACGGAGCTCGGCTTCCTTTCGTCGACGCTCGCGGCGCCTTGCGACCGGGTCCCTCCCCTTCGTGACCTGCCTGGCCAACCGCTCAGACTTTGTCCGTGCCGTTTGCACCGTCCATGGTGATCGATGCCGGCCGATCGTATAGCGCCTGGAAGCCGATCCCCTGCCGCCAAGCCGGTACTGGAAAATATAGGATTTCGTACCGCCGGGCGTCACTCGGACACCGAAACCAGCTAATTCGCTATCCCATAGAAACACATCCTTGCGCTGCGGCCTCGCCATATCGACCATTCGTGTGGTCACCTTCTTAGTTGACACCATTCTCTCCACGTAAGCACCGGGAAAACACCGGCGCGCAGAGGAACGTCGCTCTTATGGGATCGGATCAATGGCACGTTTCGTATTGACGCCATTCGCGATGCGCTACCGCGAGACGGGTTTTGGGCCGTTTGCCGACCGGCAGCTTTCAGAAACGAACCCAACGATAGCCACTGTTCGTGTCCAGTCTAGCATCGCCTGACGAACACTAACGCCCTATTTGCCGACTTCGCGCAGGTCAGGCGGACATCGCATTTGCGATGAAGCCACTAGTGGCCTCCGAACATCGATCGCAGCAACTCCATTCCTTCCGGCTTCGGATTTACGATCGCACTGTCGATCAAGGCAATCCTCGCATTGCATATTCCGGTGGCGGGACCCTGCTGGCGCATTGCCTTCTCGAAATCCGCCGGACGCAAACGGGACCGCTGGACGGCGGTCCGCAGCAAGGCCGGCGGTATCGAGAAGGACCATTCCTTCTCCGCCTTGTCTTTGGCAGGCGGCGTGCCGGACAGCACGGCACGGGTAACCAGCCTCCGATGGATATCGGAGAATGACGATAGTTCACTCCGAACCGTCCTTCCCGCAATCAGATCGGCGCAGTCCTGCGGCGTTCCTCGCTCCGCCCAGCGCAGGCGGGATTCGTAGAATTTCGCGTAATCCATGATTAATTTTTCATCGGACCCGTGCAGCGCTTGACTGAACACGGAATCCAGTTGTGCGTTCGCGCCGCTAACGAACTGCGCAAATTGGGCCGCGCTACCCTGATTGCCCGTCCTGGCGGATTGCCATTCAACTTCCAGCTGCTTGTATAGCGACGGATTAGCGGCAAGAACGCGATCGGCTGTCAGCGTCACGTCAAGGCGCTGCAACGTCCGTGTGAGGTCGCTCTTGAAATCGAGCATGACGGATGGCGCTGCCACCGTGAAGGGGGTCGTTGTCGCCGGAGGTGCGAACGGCATGGGTGATCGCGCTTGTTCCTGCGAGCAGGAAGCCAGCCGCCCCATCACAATCAAGCCGAGCAGAATAGGCGTATAGGTAAATGCGACGTCGCGCCTGACGTTGCGGCCTATCCCCGTCAGCGAGGGCCCCCATATGTTGCGCCGTCGCCATTCACGAATCCAGCGCAGGGGCGCGACGGCATTGCGCTGATGCTCGATGCGCGCCAGCCACCAATCCAAGGTATCGCGGCGTACACCCGGCAATATCGTAGGATGATTCGCCTGAAGATAGGCGATCAGAAATTCCATCCGGGGGCCGGGCCACCAGGCGCCCACCAGCGACAGCCATTGCCTTGGCGGTGGCCTGCGCAGCTTGGCAAGCAGGCGGGCGTATGCGTGCCTCTCGTTCGGCAAGCCGATCTCGAAATAGCGATCCTCGACCCGCTGGAGAATCCAGTTGACGATGGGTGGCCGCCGCAACTCGGTTTCAGACGCATTCCAGCGGAAACGAGCTATGGCGGGTTCGATCATGGGATCGCTGCGCGGCGTCCCTTGCGTGATCGTCTCCGCGAAGAAGCGCTCGACATTTTCCGAATGATCGATGTTGAGCATCGCGGGATCGGCGAGCACTTGTTCCGAAAGTGCGGCGATCTCGTCCCAGGTCGCGCCGCTTTCCGGGTCGAGCACATAACGGTGAAGTTGCCGGAGCGCCTCGAAATCGACTTCCGGCGGACCCGGCTGCTCCGCGACCATTTCCGCCACAGGGGCGACGGTCTCGACAGGGTCGCCATCGGATTCCATGGCGGCGAGCTGGTGCTGGCCGTCTCCCTGTTCTGCGAGATGCATGGCCCAGTCGCGGGCCTCCCGCAGCGCCAGGAATGCAGCCGGATCACTCTCCGGATCGATCCCCTTGAGCAATCGGGCATAGGCCTTGCGGATCGCGGCCACATCTTCGGTCGGGGCGATCCCCAGCCTGTCCCACGGACTAGTCACAGGTAACGCTCGCCTTCAACCTCATCCAGGCGACTACTGACCATTGTCAGCGCCTCCGCGATCACGCGAGGATCCTGGCTCGCCAACGCTCCCTCGAAATAGGCAAGCAATTGGCCGATTATTTCGCGCCGCTCCCCCACGAAAGATTCATAGCAGCGCTCGGCACGCCCAATCAGCGCCCGATTGCCGGCTTGGTCCCGAGGGTGGATCTTGAGCTCGGCAAGCGCCGCACGCCGTTCTTCGAGCTCGCCAACATCGAGATCCTCGTTATCCTGAACGACGAGTTGCCGCTTCTCGCCCGTCGCCGGAACCGACACATCGACTTCAAGCAGACCGCTGACGTCATAGCTGAAGCGGCAGTCAATCACGATCTCCCCGACCGCGCGCGGGGGCACGGCGATGCTGACCTCGCCCAGCTTCACATTCGCTGCGACGCTCCGGGATTCCCCCTGATAAATCCCGAATTCGACCTTCTTCTGTTGAGGATACATGGTCTGAAACCGATGGATCCGGCTCGCGGGCAGAACCGTGTTGCGTTCCAGGATCGGGGCGAACACACCGTTGTGTACCACGCCGCGGTGATCGGTTTCCGCGATATTGACACCGAGCGTGTAGGGGCACACGTCGGTAAGGCGGATTTCCGCCAGATCCGCATCACGCGCCTTCAATCCGGCCTGCACTGCAGCGCCCAGCGCAATCGCGTGATCGGGATGGACCGCACTGTTCGGAAAGCGTGAGAACATCCGCGTCACCGTCTTGCGGATAATCGGCATGCGGGTCGCACCACCGACCATGACGATCTCGCTCATGGTTTCCGCCCGGATATTGCTGTCGCGCATGGCGCGCAGCACCGGCTCGCGCAACCGATCGAGCAACGGCGCGGCGGCATCCTCAAATTCCGCGGCGGAAATCTCGGTGGAAATTGCGATGTCTCGCAAAACCACATCGAACATCGCGGTATCTGCCTCACTCAGCGCGCGACGCGTGCGCTCGGCAGCCGCCCGGACGACCTCCACCGCTTTGGCTTGACTACCCACCGACAAGTTCAGCTTTGCCTTGGCGAGATCGACGATCACGTCGTTGAAATCCTCGCCACCCAGTCGGTTGTCGCCAGCTGACGCGCGTACTTCGATGATGCCATCGAATATCTCGACAATCGATACGTCGAAGGTACCGCCTCCAAGATCGAACACTAGGAAAGGCTCTCGGTCTTCGCGATCCACAATGCCATAGGCCAACGCCGCAGCCGTCGGTTCGTTGACCAGCCGCTCCACCTTCAGCCCGGCAAGCTCGCCAGCGCGGCGCGTCGCCTTGCGCTGACGATCGTTGAAATACGCCGGCACCGTGATGACCGCGCCGGTGACTTCTTCGCCGCAGTGACGCTCCGCGTCTTCCTTCAGGCTGCGCAGCACGAGGGAAGACAGGTCCTCGGCGGTGAATTGAATACGACCGAGGAAGATCGGCTTCTGGGATCCCATGAGCCGCTTGAATGCTGTAGCGGTGCGATCGGGATACACGGACTGCCGTTCACGCGCAGCCATGCCGACCAGCACTTGCTCATCCTCCGTCAAGCTCACTGCCGAGGGCGTCAGAAAGTCGCCCAGGCTATTGGGGATGAGTTCGGCTCTGCCGCCATGCCAACGCGATACAGCACTATTTGTAGTGCCGAGATCGATACCAACGATCACGCAAGCCTCCATGTCTGACGCCATTCCCCCCGGAAGGCATCTCGACGCTAAAAAGTATAATCTGCTGGCAAGCAAGAGCAAACAAAGCCTAGTCGCCGCTGTTCACGCCAATCCTGTTTGAGCAAGCGAATCAATGGCTACCGGTCGCAACCTCGCTTGCTACGTTTCGGTCATAGTCCGCAGGCTCCTGCCGAGCACCGCTCGGCGCTAACAGTTTGAATTTAGATGCTGAGCGGATGGCCGCTTTGGGGTTCCGCTGCCACCGCGCTGAACGACCGGCATTGGGGCGCAAGGCTGACTGGCGGCTTTGTCAGGTGTCGAAGGCTGATATCGAAAACCCGGGCCTTTCAGTCGGGCGGTACGGAATGACCGACTTTAGGTGGTTGATGTTCAACTAAGGCAAGCTGGAAGTGAAAAAACTGAAGGCTCGCGTAAGAGGCCGATCTTGCTAATCAGCTTGGTTTGAGAATCCGACGAGGGCACCCCGCGCCACTCGCCAGGGAATGCTTACTGGCGTGCCCCCGGAGGAGTTGCACGTCCCTACGAATGGCCAGCCTCGGCAAGTAGCTTGGCAACTTTCGCAAATTTTCCTTTGCCTGTCGCCGTCAAGAGCACATCGCGCGCTTCCTCAGCAAGCGCCTGTCCTGTTATTGCCCGCGCTTCAACGATGACCTCAAGCAAGCGAAACGCATTGTTCGCTCCAAAATCCAGTTTCGGCAGCCATAGCTGAAGCGCATCGCTGATCACCTTGGCGTGGAGCGGCGAGATCTGAACGACCTGCATCAACGCGTCGCCGAGCCGGTTCAGCTTTATCCACTCGCCTTCAGCCAGCCGGGCCATCATCGATGCGAACAGCTCCGGATCGAAGAGCCGCGCATCGATGCCATCGATCAGCGCATCGACCGCGAGCCCGCCGGCATCGGCGTCCTTGCCGACGAGGCCCAGGCACAGCAGCAGATGGCCCGCCTCTCGCCACGGCCGGCCATGCTGGAACAGCGGCTGGAAATAGCCATGGCTCGGGGTCCAGCTGCTGCTGTTGTCGTCGGTCCTCAGCATCAGCCTCGTGACGCCGCGCATACAGGTGGCGGCCGGATTCTGCGGCCAGACAAACGCGAGCCAGTGCGCCACCCACGGCGAGTTCATCTCTCCGGACCAGTAGCGTTTTGTGTCCATGCGACGGTTGAGAGCGGCGGTCGGCAGTTCGCTCCAATCGGCACGGGTGCGCGCGCCAAACGCGGCAGTGACCCGTCCAAGCAGTCCAGCCCGCCGCTCGGCAGCTTCGTCCCGCCCCTCGCAGGTCACGGAAATCGTGAACTCCGGAATCTTCCAGCGCGTCCTGTCATACTGATGAGCCTTGTGGGACGAACGCCAGATATAGCGTGCGGGCCGAACGCCGTCGGGCAGCGCATCGTCCAGATTCAGCGGCGCCAGTTCTTCGGTCCAGTCCCGGTACGGATCGCGGCACCGTGCCGCCGTGATCCAGGCTGCGGAGTGGGAGCGATCCGACCGCGCTAGGCGCGCTTCTCCGCCCAGGGCGAAATCGACGATCCCTCGCAATGGAGCGGGAAGCCCGACGGCACGCTCCAGCGCTTCCCGCCGGTGATCCGGGGCCAGCCGGAGCAACGATAAGCGAAAATCCATGCTGTCGGCGGAGGCGCCGCCATGTGCCTGGATCAGCCGCTCGACCCAGACTAGCGGATCGATCCATCCGCCCTTGTGCGTGGGCGCAGAGAGGAGCGGCCGCCTTTCGCCGCGATGGATGGCCTCGGCAATCGCACGAAGATGCGCCCTCACTGGCACGAAGCCGTCCTCCAGCGTGTAATATTGCGATTCCTCGCCGGGCGTTCGATAGAGCCGCCCCGTCAGCCAAGTGTACAGCAGGTCGAGCAGCGCGCCGCCGACGCCCACGGTTCCCAGAACAATGCTGGCCGTCCCCCGGCCGGTCTTCAGGCGGTGCAGCAGTGGAGCGACCTTCGCATCGAAATCCGTGGGCCGGTCATTCGCGAGCCGCGAAATCGCATCGATGATTCGCTCCACCTCATCGGGGGAATCCACGGTCTCCACAGCATGCAGGACGGCTTCGATCAGCGCTTCTGCGGTTTCGATGGGAGCGATCTTATCTTCCGGCAGAAGGATCGGCTCCGCGAGCCGATCGCTCGCGATCGGGTGATAGTCGAACCTGGTTTCGGTTGCCTCCGCGACCAATCCGCCCGGTTCGGTGCCTCCTGCCTCTGGATCGGCGGAGTCCTGGTCGTTGGTCGTGACCAGCTGCGCAAAACGAGCACGATTGCTTGCCGCCACGAACGGCTCCCTGTCGCGCAAGTTCGCCAAATCCTCGGATGCCAGCTGGGCGGCATTCGCGCCCAGGATGTCGAGGGCCAGCGCCTGTACGTCGGCTTGCGCGTGCTGCAGTGCTTCCCCAACGACCGAAAGTGCCGCCCGCGCATGGCGCTTCTGCCGCGCGATGATCCGCTTGAGCAACTTCAGCGCCGCGACCGCATTGCCCTTACCATCGCTCGAAAGGACCAGCGGCAGCTCACGGAGCACCGGATCGATATCCAACGCGCTCTTCTTCTCGACCTCCGAGAGCATCTCGATCGCGAATTTCACGACGTGGCCGACGGGATGGCAGAGCAGGTCGATATAGTCGGACTGGTGCCGGCGGAGTTCGGCCTCGCTCGGCCCCATCTTCTTGTAGAAGCCGTGGAAGCCCGAAAGCTGATTCTGCTTGAAGTCGAGCTTCAGTCCGTCGAGCGCCCACTGAAGCAGGGCCGCACGATCGAGATGGCCCTCGGCGGACAGCTTCAGCAGCGCCTCCGTCCAGGTCTCATAGTCGGACGCGGCGCCCTTGGTCAGCCAAGCGTTGGTGTTGAAGGCAATGCTCTCGACTCGGAAGAGGCCCTCGACGTCGGCCAGCAGGTCAGGATCGGCAAGCAACTGGGTCGTGATCGGCGGGACGACTTCATTCTTGTGATAAAATCCTGTCCGCATGAGGTAGCCCGCGAACATGCGGTAATAGCCATCCACTTCGGGCTTCGCGCAGACACCATCCCGGATCCATTCCCGCAACGCGGCGAAATTCAGATGCGTGAATTCAGCCTCGAGTTCATGGGCGATCCATTCGTTCAGCCATGCCGGGCGCCGATCACGCAGGATGCGGTCGAGCAACGGCACCTGTTCGTGCCACACATGAACCTGGCGCTTCTTGACGATCGACAGCGGCCCAACCGCGAACAGCGCCAGCATGGCATGGCGCGTTTCTGCCGCGTTCCAGTAATTCCATTTGTCGCCCTTGCGGCTAGCCAAAATAGCCTTCAGTCGGTCTGATGCGTCCTTGTCCGTCACGCTGCTGTAGAGCTGCTTGTAGAGCTTCTGAACCGGTGCCGACAATTTGGCGCGCGCCTTCTCATCGAGCGGTGCAAGCGCGCGCTGCAATGCCCAGCCGTCCTTCGGATCGAGGACCAGCGCTTCGAGCTCGTCATAGGTCATCCGGCCACCGCTTCCGCGTCTTCCGCTACGATCGATGCCGCCAGGATATGTTTGCACGGGCCACGCTGGCCCTGATATTTGCTGAACCAGGGGCAGGTGCAGCTCTGATGGTCCTCGCAGATACGGACGCGGTGGAGCGTGCCGGTGCCCTGCACTTCGAAGGTCGCGACCGCACGGTCGTCATCGGGCAGACGCCGAACTAGTCCGCCGTCGACCAGCTTGCGCGCATTGCCGAGCCGCGGCTGCATTTCCTCCACCTTGTCGAGATCGAACGGCAGTTCGCGGTGGAAATATCGCTGGGCTTCAGCGTCGAACCCAGCCATCCCCCTGCTCCCCAGCACCGCCAGCGCCGCCTCGACCTCCGCCGTATCCAGGCCGAAGCTGCCGGCCATTACATCAGCGTCCACCCGTGACTGCCATCTCAGTCCGGCGCGCACCTTCGCGATTACCGCGTCCTCCGGCGGTTTGGCGAGCGTCGCGAGAATCTGCCCCTCGCCGGAAAAACCGCGAAAAACCTCGGGGCTGATCATCAGGAAAAAGGAGCCGACCGCGTAGCGGACTTCCCAGGCGCTGGCGCCGCTTTCCTCGTCGCACCAGATCCGCACGCTCTGCGCGCGCGGCAGTAGCGGCTCGATCACCTTGACGCGATGCGTCCCCAAGATCGGCACGGCGCCCTTTTGCGGCCGCTGGCTCAGCCGGATCGACCGAGCGGCCGAGACCGCATAGCTCGGCATCCTCGGCTTGGCCGCTTTGGGGAGCGTCCGGACAAAGCGCAGCGCTTCGACCGCGCTGACTTCCATCATCAACTGCAATCGCGGCTGATAGGCCTGCACCTCGCTGAACCCCTTTATCCAGCGCAGCGGTAGTTTGACCTTCTTCTCGACGGTCTTCTCATTGCCCTTGCTGAGCACCACCTCATCGGCACCAACCGCGAACTGCACATCCTCTTCGTCACGCAGTCGGAGAAGCGCATTACGCATCGGCTGGTTGAAATCGACGTTGGTCGTCCCGCGCCCATGGCATTCGCCGTCGAACGCCTCCGTTGGCAGGTCGACGCGCGCATAGACGCCGCAGCAACCGCTGAAGCCCTCCAACCGCAGCATCTCCTCATTGCTGGTGAGCACGGGGTCGAGAATGGCGGGCCGGGGCAGGAAGAAGTGCGTTCGCACGACATCGCTCAGCGTATAGAGCATCTCGCCGAGTATCCGCGGCTGTCGGACGCGGCCGTCGAAAAAGTAGGGGCGCTGCTGGTCCGCGTTGCAGGTCGCAAGCGAGAGCTGGGGGCGCCCGGAGGCAGCAGCTACGCCTGACGGGAACGCGTACTGATATGTGAAATCGATCGCAGCCGACACAGCCCTTCCCCCCCACGCATCTTGGATAGATGCAATTGGCGACGCAACAGTTCGATTGCACGTGGTGAAAAATCTATTCTCGAACTAGGCCGTGAACGGAACCGCGTGTTGCTCGCGCTTGAGCAGGGCCCGCTTGCGCCATACGCCCCAGCGAAGCCCGAGAGCGAACCGTCCTTCTTCACGACACGGTGGCACGGAACCAGGATCGCGATCCCATTCGAAGCGATCGCTTCGGTGACGTCCCGCGCATCGCGCGTACCCAGCTTCTCCGCGAGCGCGCCATAGCTGGTCGTCCGGCCCACGGGGATTTCCCGCAGCAACTCCCACACCCGCTTCTGATAATCGCTACCGCGCAGATCCAATTCTATGTCGCCGCCGGTCATCGGGTAATCGACGCTCTTCGCCAAGCTGGCGACCAGATCGGCCATGCGGACATCGTCGCGCACGAGTTCGACATCGCCGAGGCGATCAACCAATAGACGTTCCGCGTCAGGCGGTGAATCGATGAATTCGAAGACGCTCAATCCCTTCCCGGACCTTGCCGCGACGAACTCGCCCAGCGAACTTGAGCCGATTGAATAGTCGATACGCTCGGGCATGATTGCACCGCCTGACCTCGTTGTTGCGCCTGAGAATGATCGCGGATCCCGCGTCTCGTGCTCCGGTTTTTAATTTCAAATCCGATCGCTACGGGCGAGGGAAGCGCCCAAGCCCCTCGCCCGCTTCCAGTCACCGGCTCAAGTCGCGTCGTGGAAGATGATCCCGACCGTGTGACGCTTACCGGAGCGCAGCCGGCTCACGCCGTGCCGGAGGTTCACCCGGTACGTGCCGCGCGTTCCCTGCACCGGCCGATTATGGACGGCGAATGCAACGGCATCGCCCTGCCGCAGGGGCACGACCTCACAACGGCTCTGCATGCGCGGACGCTGCTCGGTCAGGACGAACTCGCCACCGGTGAAATCCTCGTCCGGCTCGGATAGCAGGATCGCCAGCTGAATGGGGAAGACATGCTCGCCATACAGGTCCTGATGAAGACAGTTATAGTCGCCCGGCACATATTGGAGCAGGAGCGGCGTCGGGCGGCGCTGTCCGGCCTGATGGCAACGTTCCAGGAACGCGGCATGGTCGTCGGGATAGCGCGCCTCGATCCCCATCCGCTCGTTCCAGGCGTTCGCGAGCCCGGCGAGATGCGGATAGAGCGCCGTCCTCAGGCCGCCTACAATGTCGGGCAGAGGATAGCGGAAATAGCGATACTCGCCCTTGCCGAACCCATGACGCGCCATATGCACATGGCTTCGAAAATGGCTCTCGTCGGGATAGAGGCCGGCGATGGCCCGGCACTCCTCCACCGACAGCAGCTTTGGAAGCACGACCGATCCCTGCCCGTCGAGCTCGCCCATGAGCGCCTGCCAATCATAGCTGCCGACCCTTGCCTCCGCAGCTATCGCTCCGGAGGCCGGCTTATGCGCGGAAGTCACCGCGGTCACGCCATCGCCTCCCGCGCGATCAGGGTGCGCTTGCGATCGAGGCCCCATCGATAGCCGCCAAGGCTGCCATCGCTGCGCACCACCCGGTGGCAGGGAATGGCCAGCGCGACAGGGTTCGCGGCGCAGGCGCCGGCGACCGCGCGGACTGCGTTGGGGACACCGATACGGCGCGCCACTTCGGCATAGGTCACGGTGCTCCCGCTCGGGATGCCGCGCAGTACGTCCCAGACGCGCTGCTGGAACGGTGTACCGCGCAAATCGAGCGGGAGGGCGAGTCCCTCGACCGGGCGTTCCACGAAGCGGACCAGCCGCGCCAGGTCCGTGGCGACCGCGGCGTCGTCCCGCACCAGCGTCGCGCCGGGGAAGCGCCCCTTCAGGTCGGCCGCCAACTGTTCGTCGTCATCGCCGAACAGGATGGTGCAGACACCGTCAGCGCTACGCGCAACCAGCATGCGCCCGATCGCGCTATCGCCCATCCCGAAGCTGATCTTATCGATGCCGCCATCGGCCCTCGCCCCGCGCGCTGCGAACCGCGCGGGGCTCTTGTTCGTCGTGAGGTTCATGGCCAATACTCCTTGTCTGGTTCCTCATGGAGCTTGGTATTCCGGGGCCCGGTCGATCGAACTCCGGTCCTTGCTTTCGAATCGGATTGTCCTTCGTCTTCGAATTTCCCGGAGGTTCACCGAAGGCGCGCCATGCAATCAGGAGAGGCGGAGGACACCCGCCTCGGCGAGCACATAGGTCTCACCGGTGCAGAAGCGGATCTCGATATCGCCGTTGCCAAGAACGTCCCACGCAGCCGTTCCTTCGGCCACGAACCGGGCAAAATAGCCCACCACGAGCGCCTTGACCGGATCGCCCTGGAGCAATTCCACCACCACACCGAGCGAGGCCGGTGTAGCGCACAACCTTGATCTGATGTCCGGATCGATCGCGCCCAGCATGACGAGATATTCCTTACCCTGTCGCGAAAGCGGCCAAATCGCCGGCGACTTCCATCTGCATCGTCCGCAGGGATCACCGACAGCCTGGACGCCGGCACTCCGCAAATTCTCTTCAAATCGAAGAAAGGTCTCAGAATGCGACGCGAAAAGTCAGGTTGATACGCTGACGCCCGAGTACTTCATGATGGCCGTCCTTGAGTTCGGCAACGCCATGGAATCGAAGACGCGATGGCCCGCCCCAGACGGCGACATCGCCATGGCGCAGCCCGATCCTGCGGACGGGATCACTGCGCTTCATGCCGCCGAACTGGAAAGTGGCCGGCAACCCGAGCGAGACCGAGACGATCGGATGCGCAAGGTCCAGCTCGTTGCGATCCTGATGAAGCGACAGGCGCGCGCCCGGGGCGTAGCGGTTGATGAGGCACGCATCGGGGTCGAACCCGGGATATCCCGCCGTCTCGGCAGCGGCCGTCGCCAGCCCCGCGAAGCAGGCCGGCATGACCGGCCAAGGGCGGCCCGTATGGGGATCGATCGCGTCGTAGCGATAGCCGCTGCGGTCGGTAACCCATCCGGCGGCGCCGCAATTGGTCATCGCAACCGACATCGCATAGCCGCCCGGCGTGACCATATGCCGGAAGGGCGCTTGTGAGACGAGCTGATCGAGCGCCGAAAGCAGTGCGGGCGCCTCGGACAGCGCATAGCCGCGCAGGAGCACGGCCCCCTCGCCAAGCGCCTCCCTCGGCTCGCTGGTAGCGAGCTTGTCGAACAGGTCAGACATAAGCGGCATCCGCAATCGAAGGGTGCAATACCGGCCGATAGCCGGCGGCCAGCACCTGCACGACCGATGGCGGCGTCAGCAGACCTTGCGCCCGATCGAGCCGTTCGGGCTCCGCATAGCCTTCACAGGTCCAGCGCCAGGCCCAACCGCGACTGAGAATATATGCATATCCCTCTGCGAGAACTCCGGTGCCGTCGGGAAGCGCGGCGAGCGGGAGCGCAAGCGGGTGGACGCGCTTCTGACCACGATCGAGCCGTTCGTGATGGAGGATCAGATCCATCTGCGCCGCTGACGGGCGCGCTCCGCCCTTCGCCGCGACCCAAGCGCCGCGAAAGCGCTCTGCAGCTTCCCTGCGACAGAGGAAGCAAGGCCGGTGGCCGGCTGCCAGTGCGACCGCCTCGTCGAGGAAGAAGAGCTCGGTCCAGCTGCGACCGCCCATGACGGTGCGCCGGCGTCCCCTGTAGTCGCAGGTGCACGTCAGCCATGCACGGCTCGCCCAACGGCGGCGCAGCAGCGTCCTGGTTGCCAGGTCATGGAGGATTCCACGATTGCCCGTGAACATGCCGCGCTGCGCGATCGCGACGATCTCGCCAAGAGGGGTGACACGGTTCTGTAGGGGCATTGCCGCTACTCCAGGACGTTGCCGCGATCGCGCGGGATCCGCCAAAGATACCAGGACGCGACCGTTCGGTGCGGTGCCCAGGCCAGGGTGATCTCGCGCAACTCCCTCGGCCTGGGCTGCTCGGGGAGCGACTTGAGGACGCGATAGCCTTCCCGAACGCCGAAATCATCGGCAGGCAGGATATCCAGACGCTCCAGCGAATACATGAGCAGCATCTCGACCGTCCAACGCCCGATGCCCTTGATGGTGGTGAGCCGCGCGATCAGTGCTTCGTCCGCCATTTCCACCGCCACATCGCGCGGAGGGACGAGCCCCGTGAGCGCGGCCTCCGCGATCCTCTGGATGGTCGAGATCTTCGCGGCAGAAAAGCCGCAGACACGCATCGTCCCGAAGTCCGCAACGGCAAGCGCCCGCGCTGTCGGAAAGCCGGTGCTGGGAAAGGCAGTCTTGAGCCGCTCGATGATCGCATCTCCTGCCTTCGCCGTCAGCTGCTGATAGGCGATTGCGCGGACCAGCGCCTCATAGGGTTCGCGCGCCGCCTTCGGATCATGACGGCACGGCCCCACCTGTGCGATGAGCGCGGCCCAGTCGGCGTCGATCGATGCGAGAAAGGCGACGGCAGTCTCGTATCGCGACGCGAGACCGCTCACGCCCAGGCTCCGGGAGCATCCCGCAATCCGGGTCCCGACAAAGTTGAGGGAATGCCGAAGAGAGCCGCGGCGCGCCGTGCGGGATGAACGGGATGCCAGAGCGACGATGCCAGCGCGATCAGGCGCATTGAAGCGCCTCGCGCTCGATCAGGCTACGCTTGCGCTCCACCCCCCATGCATAGCCGGAGAGCGCTCCGTCATTGCGGACGACGCGGTGACAGGGGATCGCCACGGCAAGCTGGTTCGCCGCGCAGGCCCCAGCGACGGCGCGCACCGCCTTGGGCGAGCCGATCCGGCGGGCGATCTCGGCATAGGAGACCGTGGCGCCGGCCGGGATCTCCCGCAGCGCCTGCCAGACGCGCTGCTGGAATACGGTACCGCGGACATCGAGCGGCAGATCGAAGCCGAGGCCGGGCTGTTCGATCAGACCGACAACCCGGGCGACCAGCGCCTCATAGTCGCTGTCCGCACCGATCAGCGCTGCCCTGGGAAAACGGTCCTGCAGATCGCGGACCAGCGCGTCGGGATCCTCCCCAAGCAGGATCGCGGCGACTCCCCTGGTGCTCGATGCGACCAGGATGGCGCCGAGCGAGGTCGCCCCAATGGCGAACCTGATCTCCTCGTTCACCCCGCCGGCCCGATATCGGGTCGGCGTCATGCCGAGCATGTCCGTCGCCTTTTCATAGAAGCGCCCACTCGAGTTGAAGCCCGCACCGTAGATCGCTTCGGTGACGCTACCGCCTGCCGCGAGTTCCTCGCGCACCTTCCGGGCCCGATGGGCATCGGCATAGCCCTTCGGAGTCAGGCCGGTGAATGTCTTGAACAGGCGATGGAAGTAGCTCGGGCTGCGACCGATTGCTTCCGCAAGCGCATCGAGCGAGGGTTCGTCCTCGCTTTCCTCGATCATGCGACAGGCTCGCGCGACCAGTGCGGCGTTCCCGGCTTCGGCGGACGGTCCATCGGGATTGCAGCGCATACAGGGTCGGAAACCCGTCGCCTGCGCATCAGCGAGTGTCTCGTGAAGCTGCACGTTCTTAGGGTTGGCGGTACGCGACGGACAGGACGGCCGGCAATAGACGCCCGTCGTCGCGACCGAATACCACAGATGCCCGTCGGCAGATTTGTCGCGTGCGACGATGCGCGCCCAGCGGGGGTCCTCCGCCACGGGCAGCGGCCGCGATGTCACGGAATTGGAGGGCGTCTCGGTCATTTCAGGCCTATCATCGAATGCCGGTCCAAGATGCCGCCGATCGAGCGGCAACACACTCCGGTCCTTGTCTTCAAATCGCGAATGGCTCGCCCCGGAGGGAATCGATAACCCAAATGAGGCCCGCACCATTGCGTGCGGGCCTCATCCGGCGACCGAAGGGGTGACACGCGTCATGACCGCGCATCGCACTTCGATCAGGCAGCCTTGATCAGACCCAATTGCGTCAGCGCGGTCACGCCGTCGTCGAGGCCGACCTCCTCGACGATCTTGCCGTCGATGACCTTGAGCACCGTCGTGCCGGTGAAGTGCATCTTGCGGCCGGTCGCCGCGGGCAATCCGCCGATCAGGAAATCGTCGAAAGCAGGACCCGTATGGGTGCCGCCCCCTTCCCACTGGCCGATGACATAGTCACCCTCCGCAATCAGGTCGGTCACGCCCCAGAAGTTCAAGTCGGGGAATGCGCTGCGGAAATCAGTCATGAACGCCTTGATATCGTCATGACCGCGGCGCGGCTCATGCAGGGAGTATTTCAGCAGCATGTCGGGAGCCGCGATCTCATCGACCACCGACAGATCGACATTCTCGCCCCAGAACAGCGTGAACCAGCGGCCGACGACTGCCTTGTTGGCTTCTTCCTTGGTCATTTGAATTGTCCTCATCGAGTGTTCCGCTTGGTGCATCGAGACGGCGCCCGATGACCAAGACCGGGAGCTAGCCGCCCTCGAATCCAGTCGAACTCCGGTTCTTCTCCCCGAATCGAAAGCCGATTGGCGGGCAGGAACCGGAGTTCCGTGCGCGGCGGCTTCCACGACTTTGCGAGCCAAGGCCGCCCCATCCGGCAGCCGCGCCGTCCGCCGGGACGGCCGATCCCGCAAACGAGCAGAGACAGGACAGCCATGAACGCGATGCTACCCGGCACGCTGCACCATCTTGTGAGACCTGCCCCGCAGCATGCCGTCCTCACCAGGACGCTGATCGCGGACGGCGGCGCGGCGCGGCTTGCGGCGCAGGACGCGCCCGACCTGCGTCTGTTCCCGGAGACCGAACGAGCGGCATCGCTGGCGGCCAGCCTGCGCCGGAGGCCAGCGGGCGATCTCTGGGTCTTTGGCTATGGTTCGCTAATCTGGAACCCAGGCTTCAAGAGCGTGGAACGCCGCATCGCCCGGATTGACGGATGGCATCGCGCATTCTGTCTATCGATGCCAGCCGGACGCGGCACCCCTGGCGCTCCCGGGCTGGCACTCGGGCTCGATCGGGGAGGAAGCTGCCAGGGCATGGCCTATCGAGTCGCCGAGGAGGATATCGAGTCCGAGCTACCCATCCTATGGGACCGCGAGATGCTGCTCGGCGGCTATATTCCGCAATGGGTCGAGCTGCTCGCTTCGAACGGGAGGATGATCGGCCACGCAATCACGTTCGTGATCAATACGGGGCATGATCTCTACGCGGGCGACCGTCCCTGCTCGTCCGTGGTCGAATGCCTGGCGACGGCGGCCGGAAACTGGGGCTCCTCGGCCGACTATCTCTTCAGGACTCGTGACGCGCTGCGTCTGCATGGCATCCCCGATACCAAGCTGGAAAACCTTGGCGCCCTGGTGGAAGCCGTGCTGGCCGGCCTGGAGCTTGCCAAAGTCGCCTGAACCAAGGACACCGGGCAACACGTCCGTGGGAACCGGCGCGGCGCCTTCGGAGGCTTCCACAATTGTACATATGGCAAGGTTTTGGCGAGATCGGCTGTCTTGTCGCACCGGCAGTATGATGAAGATTTTCAGACTGAAGCGGAAAGCGCGATAGTCACGTCACGTGGTAGTAGGTGCTCCTGGGCTCACGATGTCGCTCAGCCCAAGGACAACGCCCAGCAGGATCAGGATGGTGCCGATGCAGGCGTTCGCCAAACGCTGCCGCGCAAGCACTCTTGCGCGAATTGACGGCCGCGAGAGAAATGTGGCGACCGCTGCAAACCAGATCAGATGCGATAGCGAGATAACGGCTCCATAGCCGAGCTGCGCTGCGAGCGGCATGCCTGGCCCGATCACTTGCGCATATAGGCTGACGACAAAGACCGCGGTCTTCGGGTTCAGGCCGTTGGTCAGCAGTCCCATCGTCAGCGAACGCGAGCCGGACAGGCGGGATGGCAGTGTGGTGTCGAGGGTCGAGGCCGGCTGCGACAGGGCCATCGTGCCGCCCAGATAGATCAGATAGGCGGCGCCACTGATCTTGAGAACGATCAGGAACTGCGGAAACAGCCGCTCGACGATAGCGATGCCGAACATGGCATAGCCGATGTGAAACCAGCACCCTATCGCAATGCCCAGCGCGGCGAGCAGCCCGGCACGGCGCCCGTCGATGCAGCTCAGCCGGGATACCATGGCGAAATCGGCGCCAGGGCTGACCACGGCCAGCCAGATAATGCCGAGAATAAGGAAAAGCCCTTCCATGATCGTAGCCTTCGTAAGAGGAACAGCCGCGATCTCGACCGCCGGAAGCGCTTTGAAAATCGAATGTTCCTCCGCTAGATCAGTGAGAAAATCTCACGGACAGTCATGCGATATCGCCGCCTTCCACCGCTGAATTCATTGCGCGCCTTCGAGGCGGCGGCCCGTCATTCGAGCATGGCTTCGGCGGCGGCCGAATTGCACGTGACGCATGGCGCCGTGTCGAAGCAGATTCAGATGCTAGAGCAGGAACTCGGCGCTCCGCTGTTCGAACGGCGCAATCGCGGTATCCATCTCACGCCCTCCGGCCGCTGGCTCGCCGAGCGGCTGGAAGCGGTGTTTGCCGACCTGCACCGAACCATGCAGGATTTTCCAGATGTCGGGGAAATCCCCGGCCCCCTGACGATATCGTGCGAACCGACGCTTTGCCTACGGCTGCTCATCCCCGCGCTCGCCGATCTGAAGATTGTGACAGGCCTAGATGTACGCGTGCTGGCTGCCGGCGGCCCGGTCGATTTCCGACGCGATCAGGTCGACATTGCGATCCGCCGAAGCGATTTCGCTCTGCCGACCGCGGTCGAGACGATGATACTCGCCGATGAGCGAATGGGCCCGGTCATGCACCCGGTGCTCTCCGCTCGGGATATGGAGACCCTGCCTCGCTTGCAAAGCGATACGCGTCCAACGGCCTGGGCTGCCTGGGGACAGCGGCACCCCACCAGCCTTGTCGGACCAGTCATCCCCTACGAGCATTTCTATTTGGCGATCCAAGCGGCTGAAGCGGGCCAGGGCATGGCGATGGCGTCGATCCATATGGTCGCCGATGCCCTAAACGACGGGCGGTTGCACGCTCCTTACGGATTCTTGCCCGATGGTACGCGTTACGTTGCGATTTGGCCGACTGGCCAGGGAGACGATCGGCGGGACGCCCTCATTGCCTGGCTTCGCGACCGTATGACCCGCTCATTGGGAGAATGATCGCGGCAATGCAGCCGGTCGCGGATGGCTTTGCCATACCGAAAAGGTCGCAAGCCCAAGCCCGATGATCTTGGACCGCGACGCTCGCGAATTCTACCTACAACAGGCGGCGGCGCAGAAACCCCTCGTCCTTATAAGGCCGAAGATGGTGCCCGCTCCGCATCGCCATGTAGCGCCCTTCCTTCGAGGAACCCGTCTCGGCGCTAGGTCTCAACGTGATAGAGAAGTGGATCTCGGCCATGACGTCATCAGCTGTATCGCAAGCTCTCTATCTGGACGATATTGCGGTTGGCGATGAATTCGTCAGCGGAAGATATCATATCGACGCGGAGCAAATCATGGCGTTCGCTTCGCAGTTTGACCCGCAGCCGTTCCACACCGATCCTGAAGCGGCGAAGCAGAGCTTCTTCCAGGGGCTGGCCGCGAGCGGCTGGCACACCATGTCGATTACGATGCGGCTGATCGTTGAGAGTGTGCCCTTTGCCGGCGGAATCGTCGGCGCGGGCGGCGAATTGTCATGGCGACGCCCAACGCGGCCGGATGACGTCCTGTATGTCCGGAGCAAAGTGGTGGAAATCATACCATCGCGCTCCAAGCCGGATCGCGGAATCGTGATGGTGCAAAGCCTGACGCTCAACCAGCGTGACGAGGTGCTGCAGGACTCCACCGCGAAGCTGGTCCTGTTCAGGAAACAGGTAGGCTAGCAGATAGCGAGGGCGGGCGAACGATCAGCGCGCGGCGATTTGGAGCAGCTGATCGAGCGCCTCCTTGGTCTGATGGATAATCGGGGACATTGGTCCGCGCGGAAAATTCAGGAAGATCGAAGAGGTTGCGCCATTTTCATCCAGCGGCCGGTAACAGACATCGGTGGTCCGCATTCGCTGCACGGTAGCCGGGACGACACAGACCCCGGCTTCTGCCGCTACCAGCCCAAGTGCTGCAACCACGTCGCGGATCTCCGTCTTTCGAACGGGCATGAAACTCGCCCGCTCCATGAGGCGCGCCACCGGATCGGAGCGGTGGCCCATGGTTTCGTCGCGATAGGATATGAAGGTGTCCCCCGCGAGATCGGCGAACCGGAGCGCGCGGGTACTTTCTGCGGCAAGCGGATGATCAGGGTAAAGCGCAACGAGGAGCGGTTCCTCGCGGATCACCATCTGTTCGATATGCTCGTCGCTCACGCGCTCGCGCCCGACTCCAGCATCGATCGTTCCATCGTGAATGCCGGCGATCTGCGCGCTGGTGGATAGCGCGCGAAGGTCGATGTCCAAGTGGGGGTTGAGCGCTCGCAAATGCTTGATGACTGCCGGCAGATGGCCATAGAGGACCGACGTTTCGAAGCCGATCCGCCATGTCTGCCGCCCGCCCCGGCCATAGGCGATCGTATCGACCTTGAGGCGGTCGACACGGGAAATGACTTCCTGCGCGCGCTCCTTGAAGAACTCGCCCGAGCTGGTGAGCCGCATCGGCCTGGCGTCGCGGTCTATCAGACGTACGCCGAGTTCGTCCTCGAGATTGCTGATCTGCCGGCTGAGCGGCGGCTGCGCGATATGCATCTCCTCGGCCGCGCGGGTGAAGTTCATCGTGCGCGCAACGGCGAGGAAATAGCGAAGCTGTCGTAGCTCCATAGCAATCTTACCGATAAAATTGTGCCCCGGAACAACGATCTTGGACCAGCCTCGCCGTGATTTCCACAGCGAGTTTCATGCAGTCCGCTGTCGGCGTCCGCGAAGCACGGGCCGGGATAGCAGCGCCCCCGTCATCCGGTTTTCTGTTTCCGGACGACGGGTGACACGTGGTCAGCATCGATGCCGACACTCAATCGGCGGCAATCACCTGGTCGGTCTGCGCGGGGCGACGGCAAAGCCACACGACCGCGATCATGGCGACTGCGAGGATCGAGCTGATCCAGAACAATTCGAGTGACGAAAGCAGGTAAGCCTGATTGGTGACCTGGCGGTAGAGCGTCCCGGCCGCTTGCAATGGACTAAGTCCATAGGACTGGAGCTGGTCGACCGCGGCACGATAGACTGGAGAGGTCTCGCTCCCGACCTCGCTCAGCCTGGCCTGATGCAGCGCCTCGCGACGATCCCAATAGGTGGTGATGATCGAAGCGGCGAAGCTTCCCGCGGTAATCCGGGTGAAGTTCGAGAGACCGCTCGCCGCGGGCACGCCCTCGGGCGGAATCCCGTCAAGCGTGATGGTGAGCAGCGGTACGAAGAAGATGCTGAGGCCGATGCCCTGCAGCGCGAGTGGTGCGGCAAGGACAAGGAAGCTGGCGTCTGGCGTATATTGCGACCGCAGCCAGAATGATCCGCCAAGGCAAAGAAAGGCGAAGGTTGCGAGCCAGCGTGCGTCAATCTTGAGCTTGCTCACCAGCGGCCCGGCCAGGACCGCCATCACGCCTGAGGGCGCAGCGACGAGACCGGCCCAGGTGGCGTTATACCCCTGGTATTGCTGGAGCCAGAGCGGAAGCAGCAGGTTGTTCGCGAAGAAAATCGCGTAGCCAAGGCAGAGCGCGAGCGCGCCAAGCAGGAAATTCCGACGGCGGAAGATCGAGAGATCGACGATCGGATGCTTCTCGGTCGTCTCCCAGATCACCCAGGCGGCGAAGCCGATGACCGAGAGGATCGCAAGCGTGACGATCAGCGAGTTGTGGAACCAGTCCCGATCCTTGCCCAGATCGAGCATGGTCTGAAGACTGAACACCCAGAAGGCGAGCAGCACGAGCCCGACGGTATCGATCGGCAGCTTGCGCGTCGGGGTCTCGCGGTCACGCAGATAGTGCCAGGTCAATGCTGCCGTGATGAGGCCGAACGGCACATTGATCAGGAAGATCCAGCCCCAGAAATAATTGTCGGAGATATAGCCTCCCATCACCGGGCCGAGCGCCGGCGCCGCCAATGTCGTCATCGACCAGATGGAGAGGGCCGTACCGCGCTTGTGCGGCGGGAAGATCGACAGCAGCAGCGCCTGGCTACCGGGAATCATCGGCCCGGAGACGCCGCCTTGAAGGATGCGGAAGAAGATCAGCGAAGGCAGGTCCCAGGCGATGCCGCAGAGAAGCGACGCGATGGTGAAGGCGATCACCGAACCGGTGAAGGTTCGGACCACGCCGAAGCGACCCATCAGCCAGCCGGTCAGCGGCACCGTCACCCCATTCGCGACGGCGAACGAAGTGATGATCCAGGTGCCGCTGTCGGTACTGACCCCGAGGTTCCCGGAGATGGTGGGGAGGGAAACATTGGCGATCGTGCCGTCGAGCACCTGCATGAAGGTACCGAGCGCCAGCGCGACTGCCGTTATGGCCAAGGCCTTGCCGGCCAGCGGCACAGGTGCCGCGCCGGTTGCCGACGGAGCGCTCACCGGACACTCCCGAGGTTACGGGCGATGATCTGACGGATCCGCGCCTCGACCTGCGGACCGCCGTCGACGACTTCCTGCGTTCCGCCGGCGGGCGGCGTGCTGCCCGCGACCGTCGGGCCCGAGCGGTTGCTGGTGTCGACGGTAGTCGTCACGGACAGGCCGATGCGCAGCGGGTTGCGGGCGAGTTCCTTGGGATCGAGCGCGATGCGAACCGGCACGCGCTGGACAATCTTGATCCAGTTGCCCGAGGCATTCTGCGGAGGGAGCAGCGAGAAGGCATTGCCCGAGCCGGCGCCCAGACCCAGCACCTTGCCGTGATAGACGACGGACCGGCCATAGATGTCGGCCTCGATCGTCACAGGCTGACCAACGCGCATATGCTGCAATTGCGTCTCGCGGAAATTGGCATCGATCCAAAGGGCATCGAGCGGCACCACGGACATCAACGGCGTACCCGCGGCGACGCGCTGACCGAGCTGCACGGTTCGTTGTGCCACAACCCCGGCGACTGGCGCAGAGATGTGCATATAGGCCCGGCTGATCGCGGCCCGGCGAACCTGCGCGATTGCCGCGAGCACCGCCGGATTGTCATAGACGCTGGTTCCTTCGACCGCGCTGACCGCTTGCGCACGCTTTGCCTCGGCGAGGCGAACCTTCGCCCGGTTGACGGAGACGGCGTCGCCGGCGTGGCTCACTTCCTCGCTCGACACGGCACCATCGCTGGCCGCCTCCCGGCGACGCGCAAGATCGTTGTGCGCTTTGCCGAGATCGGCTTGCGAAGAGAGGATTTCAGCCGAAGCCTCGTCCACGGCGGCGCGTTGCGAGCGATAGGCGCGGACCGCCGAACCGAGCTGCGCCTCGGCCGAGGCGAGCGCGACATCCTCGGTCGCCGGATCCAGGTCGATCAGCGCCGCACCGCGGTTCACATGCTGGGTGTTGTCGGCGTGAAGCGCGATGACAGTCCCGCCTTCGCGCGTTGTGATCGAAACGACATTGCCGCCGACATAGGCATCGTCGGTGCTCTCGCGCGAAGGCGCGAGCAGTGTCGTGATGCCGTAGAGGATCGCCGCGATGGCAACCACGGCGCCGAGAATGAGAAATCTCCGTCGGCGTTTCCGGGCCTGAGACGAGCGCTCTACATCAACTTTGGGTGTGGTGAGGGCGTCGTCGTTCACTGCCTGGTCGCGCTTCAGGGCAACGGTCGTATGGGCGTTCATGGCTGCATCCCCTTCAAGGGCTGGTTCGGAGAATTGGTGAGCGATGCACTTGCCGCGGCCGCACCGAGCGGCCGCGCCGGATCGAAACCGCCGCCGAGTGCGGCGACGAGCTGGATGCGGCTGGTAAGTGACGCAGCCTGGAGATTGACGAGATCCTGTTCCGCTTCGAGCAGGCGGAAGCCGGAATCGATCGCATCGAGCTGCGAGCCCAGACCAGTGCGAATGCGTACCTGATCGAGCCGCACAGTCTCACGCAGACCAGCCACCACCCGTCCCTGTGCCGCGAGGTCTTCGTCCGCCGAGCGAACATTGGTGGCGGCATCCGCGGATTCGCGGACTGCGCCGATCACCGTCTCGTTGTAGCTCGAAACCGCGGTATCGAGATCGGCAGTTGCGCGAGCATATTGCGCCTTGAGCTTGCAGCCCTCGAAGATCGGGACGTGGATCGCAACGCCGCCGCCACCCTGGAGTGCTCCGGCGGAGAAGAGGTTGCCGAAACCGAGCGCCGAAAGGCCGACCAGGGCCTGGAGGTTGACGTTGGGCAGGAAGTCGGCCCGGGCGACTGCGCGGCCCTGGACCGCGGCCGCGATCCGCGCCTGACCGGCGAGCAAATCGGGGCGGCGGCCCAGCAGATCGGCGGGCAGGACCGCCGGGACCGCTGGCGGGCTATCGAGTGCGAGGGTCGGCGCGGCAATGGACGGATAGAAATCCGCGCCCCGGCCAACCAGAGCAGCCAGCGCATGGACGAGCAGGTCGCGCTGCTTGCGGGCGCGGATGTTCGCCTGCTCGGCCTGGGCGGCCAATGTCTCGGCCTGCCTGAGCTCGAACTCGCTCGAAAGCCCGCTCTTGATCCGCGATCGGACATAGCGAAGCGCGTTCTGGCGGGTGGCGATGAAGCCATCCGCGACGGTGATGAGGCGCTCGGCGCGTGCCAGACCGACATAGGTCTGCGCGATCGAGGTCGAGATTGCGAGCCTTGCCGCCGCTGCATCCAATCTAGCGGCATCGGCATTGGCCGCGGCTTGCCGCACCACCGAACGCTGTCGGCCGAACAGATCGAGATCCCAGCTCAGTGCGCCTTGCACGGCTGAAATGGTTTGATCGGTGCCGCCATAGGGGGGCGGGATCAATGACTTCTCGCTTAGTCGCTCATGGACAACGCTGGCGTCAGCACCGATCTGCGGCAGCTGGTCGGCTCGGCGCACGCGTATCAACGCCTCGGCGGAGCGTAGTCGTGCCAGCGCTGTGTCGAGCGATGGATTTCCCGCGAGCCCCATTTCTTCGAGCCGGTTGAGCTGCGGATCGCCAAAGCCCGACCACCAGCTCGCATCGATCGATGCAACCTGATCCCCGAGGCCAAGCGTATCCGCCTGAACCGGCGCCAGTTGCGGCTCGAGATGGGGAACTGCGGCGCAGCCCGCGAGCAGCGAGGCGACGAGCATCGTCAGGGTCGATTTGGTTTTCATGATTATGCCTCCACCACGGGCTGGCGCGATGCGATGGCGCTTCGTTCGATCGAGTCAGCGAACCTGCCGAGGAGCACGGCAAGGTGCGCAACCTCGTCAGCGGAAAGGTCGGTCAGGAGTTCGTCCCATCGCTGCATGACGACAGGTCGGATCGCCTCGTATTTTCCCAGGCCAGCTTCGGTGAGACGGAGTATCACTACCCGACGGTCGACAACTCCGCGATGACGGTCGAGCAAGCCACGGGCGACAAGACCTTCGACAATCCGGCTCAGGGCTCCCGAAGTTATCTCCATCGACGCCGCCAGATCGCTGATGGTCATCGAGCCTGCTCGCTCAACGAGATCGAGCACCACCCATTGCGTGAAATTGAGGTCGGCCGCACCGAAACGCGCCTCTATGGTCGATTGAACGGTCCGGTTGGCGCGCCGCAGCAGGCGTCCGAGCGAGAGTCGAGCGCATCGCGTCGGCTCGCTCGTTTCCGACGACGCGCCAGGTTGGCCAGTACCGGCAGGTTGAATGGCGAGACGGTTCATCCCTGTCCTTTCCGCGCGCCTCCGCGGCCGTCCCGAAAGGGACGTCCCGGCGAAAGCCTTGATCTCAAAGGAGCCGGTCCGCGCCTTTCCGAGGAGGGAGGAGAGGCGCGGACCGTGGCAGGAACCTTCCCGGAGGGCCGGGGATAGGTGTCTCCGCTGACACTTATCTAGAAATCGCTGATCACCCGGTCCAAGACCATTGGTCTTGGGCTCCCAACCTTTTTGGTATGATGGGCCGTCGAACAGCGGCGCGCGCGCAGGATAATAGACGATGACCGTTGTCGCAGGACGCGACCGACTTGGGTCTCATTGAATTGATAGTGACGTGTCTGGAGGCAACACCACGCGAGTCAGAAGACGAAACTCTCCCAACTTGAACCAGCCGCTCGAGCGAGAGCATCTTCAGCGTGATTCGGGACATTCGCACGGAGTGGATATGCGAGCCGCCGGACATCGCGTCGGCCGAATGCCATCGGCGGGGTCGGTGCGAGCTCGCCTCTCGGCGCTTCATATTCGCCGGATGCGCGCCGCGTCGCGTATCCGCGAGACATCGGCATAGTGCGGCTGGCAGCAGTGACGCCGGATACCTCAGCTCGTTCGAAAGAGCAGCCGCGCGCGCCAATGGCGTTCGAACTCGGCAACTATCCTGCCGGCACCGGGAAGCGGCGCGTCTAACTTGCGGCCTCCCGTAGGAAGCCTGTCCGCTTCGACCACCGCCAGCAGGACCTGAATCTCATCGAGATGATCACGTCCCCTCGTCGTTGTGGCAGGACAATACATGTCTCGAGGTGTAGCGATCAGCGAAATCGAACTCAGTGGTGTCTCACCATAGCGTTCGAAGCGTTCACCGGCGGCGAGATCACCACGGCTCCACGACCACCTCGCGGAGCGCATCGACATAGGCACGCAGGCGAACCAGTTCATCCTGCAGGGGCGCCAGTTGCCGTGCCACGATCCATTCGATCCCACCGTCGAGAGCGCGCTCGTTCTGGTTCGGCGTATTCTGAATTGCGTTCGTCATTTGGGATTTCCTTCCTTGAACTGGGGGACACCGCCTGAGGCAGTGCCACTCCTTTTGACGCACCAGGCGCCGCGGGCTGACGTTTGACTAGGAGGAAAAATCTAGAAGGAACCGGCCCCGGGCGGCAGCCACAGAAAATGATAATCAGCCTCTCGGAAAATGCAGGTGGAAGCGCCGAACCGCCGCCGCCGGATGGCCGCGAGGCGCTATCCGCAATTGCCGCGGGGCGATCAGGATACCCTGAGGGCATGCGCAGGCTGGTGCGCGTCGCCCGACAATCTCGGCGAAATAGAAACGCGATCCATGCCGCATATCGCCGATGATCTCGCTGCATAAGCCGGCTATCGCGCCTTGCCGATTGCCGTCTCTACCTTGCGCCTGGTGAAGTCAGATGACCTATCCGAGCAGGCGCCGGTCGTCGATGAGGACATAGCCCCGGCCGCTGACGGTTTTGATCATATCACGATCGTTGCCGAGCAATTTGCGCAACGCTGCCATTTGAAAGCGGAGATTGCCTTCATCGACGACCGTCGATGGCCAGACCTGGCGCATGATTTCCTGCTTGGTTACGATCGTACCACGTCGCCGGAGCAGCGCGATCAACAGGTCGAATGCACGCCCGCCGATGTCGATCGGCTCTCCCCTACGCGTAAGGGACCGCGCCGCGGGTATCGCCAGGAATTCGCCAAAAGCGATGGTCTTCCCGCCGGGGTCACCAGCCGGAATTGGAAGCGAAAATGGCGCGATCGACACCACCGGCCGGACCAACATGGGCTGATAGTACATGCTTCCAACTCCCGCGCCTTTTGCTCTCCTTTCGACTGGCAGGCGCGACCTTCGTGCGCCACCCCCGGTCGTGGAGCGATGGAACTCCACCATTGGGTAGCCGCTAGCGCGGAAGGTGGATCGTGGAACGCCCGAACAGTCGCGCGTCGCCCGAAAAGGCGCCTGGACCTATCAAGGCCAATGCGACCGCATCGAGAATTTGGGGAAGAAATTCCGTTTGGGGGCATGCCCCTGCCAACTGAACGGCAATACCTGCAAGGGCCGCGACCGCGGCAATGGAGCGGGTGGCAAAACCCGCTGCCAGCGAAAGCGCCAGCAGGTCGAGAATAAGCGCCAACCACGGCAGCAGTGCGAACATGCCGGTTGCTGTCATGGCAATGAATAATGCGAGCGCGCAGCGGAAGAGCAGTAGCGCGATGCCAGCCGACCCGCCAGGATAGGCGGAAAACAATTGTCTCATGAGAGCTCGTTTATCCGAGCAACGCTACCGAGCGACACATCCAGACGGGGTAGCAAAGCATCACCTCTTTGAGGGCCGGCGCTTCCGTCGAGTCCATGCCGTCCTGCCGGATCGATGTGATTCCGCAGGACGGCGAAATGCGCGCTGGTCGACCGGCTAGCGCAACGACTTGAAGGCCGCCCGCATTTCCGCGGCGAACAGCTCGGGTTGTTCCCAGGCTGCGAAGTGGCCGCCCTTGTCGACCTGGTTGAAATAGCCGAGCGTCGGATATGCCCGCTCGGTCCAGGTCTTCGGCGCGCGATAGATCTCACCCGGGAATACGGTGACGGCGACGGGAATTGTGATTTCCCCGGTCCTTTGCGCGGCCGAGCTGAAATTGTTGTTGTTATTCTCCCAATAGAATCGGCTTGACGACGCGCCGGTGTCGGTAAGCCAGTAGAGCGAGATGGCATCCAGAATCTCGTCCCTGGTAAGAACCCGTTCCGGTTCGCCGCCGCTGTCGGTCCATTCCGCGATCTTCTCGTACATGAAGGCTGCGAGCGCGGTGGGCGAATCGCAAAGCGCATAGCCGATCGTTTGGGGGCGTGTGACCATGAGCGCGCCATAGGCGGCGTTGCGCGCGAAGAACTTGCTGAGGGTCTCGAACGCGACGCGCTCCGGCTCGGACAGGTTTGGCGGTGGCGGATCGCCGGCGTTGATGCCCTTCACCAGTTCGGGAGGGATCGTCGGGGGCATGTTGACATGAATACCCAGCAGTCCGGCTGGCTTCTGGCGGGCCAGAGCATCCGAGATGACCGAGCCGTGATCGCCGCCTTGCGATACATAGCGGCTATACCCGAGCCGTTTCATGAGCACGTCCCAGGCGCGCGCGACGCGGTCGGGTCCCCAGCCAAGTTCGGTGGGCCGCGACGAGAAGCCATATCCGGGGATCGAGGGGATAACGACGTGGAACGCATCTTCCTCCCGGCCGCCGTGCGCGACCGGGTCGGTCAGCGGCGCGATGGTCTTGATCATTTCGAGAATCGAGCCCGGCCAGCCATGGGTGATGATGATCGGCAGTGCGTCCGGATTGCGCGAACGAACGTGCAAAAAGTGGATGTCCAGTCCGTCGATCTGCGTGACGAATTGCGGCAGCGCATTCAACCGCCCTTCGATCTTCCGCCAGTCATAGGATGTCGCCCAATGGTTGCACAGCGCCTGGAGGCGGGCCAGCTGCACGCCCTGGGAACTGTCCGGGACCGTTTCGCGATCCGGCCAGCGCGTGTCGGCAATGCGACGCTTCATGTCCCGCAGCGCGGCTTCCGGCACGTTGATGCGGAAGGGGCGGATAGTGCTTGGCGGCCCCTTAGCCGCCACCCCGAGCTGTCCCGCGATCGCGGGATCGGCGTTCGCGATTGCCATCAGCCCGACCGCGGCGGCCGAGCCAGCAAGAAATCTGCGACGGTTCGCATCCGTGCCGGCCGGTGACACCGGGATTCCATTGTCGCGCATAGTCTTCTCCTGGTGTGCGTACGCTCGGCGCCGCGGCGGTCGCGGGGCCCAGAGCGGTTCATGATGTTGCTTTGTGCTTCGCAGAGCAGCGGGGAGCCCGGTAGCCGCTCGAATTGATAGGCAGCCTCTCATCTGCTTGGCGGTGGCTATGAAATCGCTGCCAGAGGCGCACTGCTCGCGCGGTCCATCAGCGCCGGCTCGGCATCGTCCCAGGGCGCCACCCCGGATATGTCCTTCAGTGCGGCGCGCAGTCTCGGGGTCATCCAGTCGAGAAACGCCCGCACTTTCTGCGGCAGCTTGCCCTGGCGCAGATAGACGAGATGGACGGGAAACGAACGTGTATCGAACTCGTCGAGGATGCTGACCAGCGCGCCTGAGCGCAGTTCGCGCCTGACGTGGTGGCAGGGAGCGCGGGCGATTCCGATGCCATCCACCGCGGCGGTCACGGTAGCCGTGCTCGTGTTGGTTCTCACCCTTGGGACCGGTCTGGCTTTGATCGACCGCCCGTCGCGTTCGAAGGTCCAGGCGGTATCGAAGAGCTCCTCGAACACGGCGGCGTCGTGATTGACTAGGTCCTCGGGATGTACCGGCCGTCCCTTGCGCGCCAGATAGTCCGGGCTGGCGCACGTCATCAGGCGAAATTCGCCCACCTTGACGGCGAAAAGCGAACTGTCGGCAAGGTCGCCGAGATCACCAAGATGAATCGCGACATCGATCTGTTCCTCGACCAGCTGGACAGCTCGATCGGCGGCAATCAGGTTCAGTGATATTTCGGGATGGTCGCGCAGGAATTGATAGGCGAGCGACAATATGCGTTGCGGCTCAAAGGCCATCGGCACCGTCATGGTGAGTACGCCTCTGGGCGCCTCATATTCTCCGGCGGCCCGAAGCTCGGCCTCCTCGATCCGCGCGACGATCTGCCGGGCCGCCTCGACATATTCGCGTCCGGAATCGGTCAACTGAATCTGCCGGTTCGTGCGGATAAGCAGCTGCGCTCCCAGATGTCGCTCGAGTTCCGCGACCTTCCGGCTGACGCTCGCCAGAGGTGCATTGAGTCTGCGACTTCCCGCCGACAGACTTCCCGCGTCGACAACTGCGAGCAGGATTCGCATTGCTTCCAGTCGATTCATCGAAAGTCTCGAGCCGAGCGCAGTACGCAGCCTCTCGACAACGGGGTTTCGTGTCCAGGCAGCGAGCTCCTGACGGCCGACACTGCATTGATCGCTTTCAGCCAACGCATATCCATCTCCGTTCCCGCACGGGGAGCGCGACGCTCCCGCCGCCAATTTCAAAGAGGGGGTGAGGACGCGGGCGTGCTGGGGGAGAGGACTGCCCGCGTCCTCGGGATCAGCGCAGACCAGGGTTCCTGCGCCGAATTCTCCTATCGGTGGCGTCGATCCGGCGCGGATGCCGCGGTCGGCTCGCGCGACGAGCTACTGGACATGGCAATTCTCCGTCGGGGTGTCGGTGAGGAGCGATAATCGCTTCCCTCGAAGAGTTATGCGCCGGCGTTGCGGGTCGACCCAGTTGGATGAGCTGAGAAAATGTTAGATGCTGCAAGCTGCAGGCAGCGCGGCCGTTACAAGGTGATGATCCCGCGGCGCAGCGCGGTTGTTACGGCTCGCGTGCGATCATTCACGTCAAGTTTGGTGAAAATGCTCTTGAGGTGCGCCTTCACCGTGTCTTCCGCGACCGACAATTGCCAGGCGATTGCCTTGTTCGCGTTGCCGTCCGCGACCAATTTCAAAATATCGATCTCACGTGTGCTCAGAGGATCATCGGCGGCGTGGAACGCAATCTCCTGCGCAATTTCGGGCGGGATATAGCGTTGTCCGGCGTGTACTGCGCGGATCGTATCGAGGAGTTGCTTGCGCAGCGTATTCTTCAGCAAATAGCCAGACGCCCCCGCCTTTATTGCCTGCGCCGCTTGAGCGTCACCATCATAGGTGGTGAGCACGATGATGCGGGCATTGCGCGATTCCTTGCGGATCGCGGCCATCGCTTCGATGCCGCCCATGCCTGGCATTTGCAGGTCCATGAGCGTTACGTCCGGGCGCAGATTATTGAAGGCCGCGACTGCCTCCGCACCGTTCGATGCCTCGCCGACCATCACCATGTCATTCTGCAATTCGACGATGGCCGCGATACCCTCGCGCAGGGCCGGATGATCGTCGACGGTCATAACCCGGATTTGCTTCTGCGCTTCCTGCATTAGTAGCCCCCTCCGCCGGCGCTGAAAATGGATGCCAGCCGCCTGCGCTGTCGCGTGTCGGCATAGGCCGAGCGCGCGGGCACCGATAACGCCACTTCGGTGCCCCCCTTCTCCCGACTGCTGATCGTCAGCATGCCGCCAAGCCGCCTGGCACGCTCGCGCATACCGACAAGGCCGAAATGCCCTTCACGCCCGCCACGCTCCATCACATTGGCTGGCAGACCGATGCCGTCGTCGCGCAGATCGAAGCGAAGCTCGTTCGCGCGATAGCTGAGCGCTGCCTCGATCTCCCGGGCCCTGGCGTGCAGAAACGCATTTCGGATCGCCTCTGCCGCAACTTGCTCGATTTCGTCGCGCGCAACCGGTTGGAGTGCGCGCGGATGACCCTCGATGGTAAGGTTGAAGCGGATCGAGCCGTGGCCGCCATATTCCTCAGCGCTACGAACCAGCGCCTCGGCGAGATCGCCGCTGACCGTCCGCAGTTCGAGAACCCGTTTGCGTCCTTCGGCAAGAGCGTCGTCGGCGCGATCGAGCGTATGGTCGATCACAGAACGTAGCGGCTGGTCGGCCGGAATCCTTTCCGCCACGGCCTGAAAGCGCAGCACCAAGCCCTGAAAGGTCTGCAGTAGCGTGTCGTGCAATTCACGCGCGATCCGCTCGCGTTCCGCGAGCCGCACCTCGAGCCCTGCCCGGATGCGGGATGTGACCTGCCGCACGCGAATCGAATAGGCCAGCCACGCGAGCATGGCGACACCGATGAGGCATAGGAGCAGGAACCAGTTCGACTGGAAGAAGGTCGGAGCAATAGTAAATTCGAGGGTCGCGCCTTTGCGGTTCCAGACTCCGTCATTGTTCGCGGCGATAACTCGGAAGCGGTACGTTCCGGGGCCGAGATTGGTGTAGAAGGCCTGGCGGCGCATTCCGGGATCGATCCAGTCGGTATCGGCGCCCTCGAGCCGGTAGCGGACCTCGACGCGCTCCGGGACAGCGAGGCTGAGGGCGGCATAATTTATCTCGGCGGTCGACGTCCCCGCCGGGAGACTGAGCCGCGCAGGGTCGCGATAGATCGCGCCTCCCGCCTTCAGAGCGGTGATGGCGAGTGGCGGCGGCAGGTTGTTTCGCCTGAGACGCGCGGGGTCGATCCACACCGTCCCGGCCGTGGTCGCAAACCAGATCCGGCCGTCACCACCGCGTACGGCGTCGCGCTTGCCGTCGCGCGAATTGAACGCGGGGATGCCGTCGCGGTAATCGAATACCTCGTAGTGTGGGGGAAATCGGCTCTTGTCGAACGCGTAGCTCAGCGCGGCGGTGGAAATACGAACGATCCCACGACCGGTCATGAGCCAAGTCTCGCCTGCTGGCGTTTGGACGATGCCACTAACGTTGGCGAGAATGGATATTTGTTTGCTGCTTAGGAACCGAGCCTGGTCTCCATCCAGCCTTGCGAGCCCGAAGGAGCCTCCGGCGAGAACGGCGTTGGGACCTTCATAGATGGTCCTCAGACCATTCAAGGCCCCGGCACGCGCCAGAAGAAGATCGGTGCTGCGCGGAAAGGAAATGCGTCGAAGCGACCGGGCCGTCGCATAGACCAGCAAGCTGCCATCGCGTTTGGCGATGATCGGCATGTTGCCGCTGCTATCCTCGTTTTCGGGCATCGGATGAAGAGACCAGCCCGCGCCGATGCGCCGATAGAGACCTTCGGCCGCCGTCAGCCACAAGACGTTGTTACTGTCGACCGCGCAATCGATGATCGCCTGGTGCGAGGCCGGACGGGGTAAATTGGTGCGCCTGCCTTCCATGAAGCGGACGACACGCTGTGCCTGGATCATCCAGACCGCGCCATCGGGCCCTTCGCACATCGCCTCGGACTCGCCCGCGCCGCTCAAGACCAGATGTGGGTGTCCGCCGGGGAGGATCCGGTAGACCCCGGGGGCTTCCCCGACATAGACACTACCATCAGAGGCGCCGAGGAGCACCTCGCCCCATCGCGGAACTTGGGTGAGCAAAGGCTCATTGATGATGCTCGCGCTGCGAAACCTGTCGAGCCCGCCGGTATGGGCAATCCAGATATTGCCTTCCCGGTCCTCGAAAATGTTGCGGGTATTCTGCGATGTCAGACCATCGAATCGCCCGAACGTTTCGGTCTTGGCGGCCGCCTGGGCGAGCGTGGGCTCCCCACCCGGACGCGGCGAACGGACGCGGAAAATGCCCGATCCACTGCGCGTCGCGCCCCACAGCACGTTATCGCGATCGAAGAAGGTACGGGCCCCACGCGGAAACGGAGGTGTCGGATAGGCAACGCCCGCGGTCGTGCCGCCAGCGATGGCACGCGAACCACGGCTATCGGAAAGCCAGATATGGCCGGAGGCATCCTCGCTGAGCGCGGCGTGCCCTCCAAGGTCCACCGACAGGCGCTGGAATCGCCGACTTCCCGGCTTCAGGAAGAAGACGGACCGGATGGTCGTCATCCAGAGACTGCCGTCGCGCGCGGCCAATGCATCGACGTTGCCCTCGTTCGGCAGATTCCAACTCTCTCCCAGGGCTTCCCAGCCACCTTTGGCGAAGCGAACACGAGATGGGAGACCGCCGCCCATCTGGGCCCAGATCGCACCGTCGGCCGTCTGCACCAACGACATCACATAGCCCTGTGCATTCGGCACCCTAGTATCGACCAAGGCCCCTCGGCTGTAGCGAGCGATGCCTCCGGTTTCGAAGCCCGCCCATATCGAGCCATCGCGTGCCGCTAGAAGGGCGGTCACCATTGAGGGGCTGCGTCCCGGGAGGCTTGTTGCGACATGCTCGAAGCGGATTCCGTCGAAGCGAAACAGTCCGTCCCGTGCGCCAATCCAGAGATAGCCGTCCGCGCCCTGCGCGAAGGAGGAAATCGATTCAGGCGCACCGTCTTCGACCAGCCATCTGCTGTGCTTGTATTGTGCTATTGTCTTTGCCGGATCGAGCGCGGCGGCCGGCGCGACAGCCAGCCCCGCCACACAGAGGGTCAGCCATTTGAGCCAGCCCCCTATCCTCACAATGCTTCCCCCAAGGATGTTTCTCTCCTTCCACGCCATTCCTCACGCAATCGTGGGCGCGTGCGATCTGGTCACCCGGCGTTGTGCCACCGCTTTTCCAACCGTTCTGCGAGGGCACTCCGGCCCGTGGCACGGAGTCCGGAAATCGTTCCGAGATAGTCGCGCTCTTCCCTGTTCTGGCTGAGCTTCGATTTGGCGAGCGTTCGGGTCACCGTGATGCGGAACGCGACAATGTCACCGAGCTGTCGTTCGATGTAATCGGGCGGAGCATCGGCCATGCGCCACGCGTCCTTCCCATTCAGCCTGCGCTCGTGTTCGCGCGTCAACAGACCCACAGCGGCACGTTTGGTACGCTCGTCGTGCTGGAAGCCGATATCGCCATAGACATGGACGACCTGGTAGTTCCATGTCGGCACGTGCCGATGGTGCTCGGCCTTGGACGGATAGAAGTTCGGCGAGATATAGCCGTCTTCGCCGCGAAATATCGCCAGCACCTCCGAGCCTTCGGCGATCAACCGATGCATGTCGTTTGCAAGGGCTATGTGCCCGATAAGCGAACCGTCCGGACCAAGCAGCAAGGGTATGTGATTGGCGATCAACCCCTCGTCCGTCTGCACAACGATACAAGCGAGCGGAGCGGATGCGATGATTTCCCCGATGGTATCGGGGCTGATCTCGCGAAAATGCGGCGGGATGTACGTAACCTGGTTCCTCCGGTCTTTGGGGGGCAGCTTCAGACGAGATAGCCCGAGACACCGTCCCACAAGAGTTTCAACGCGGTCACGACCAGCAAGCCGTAGCAGACGCGATAGACTTGACGCTGATCCAGCGCGCCATGGAGCCGCCAGCCCGCCCACACACCGGTCGGAATGGCGAGCAGACAGATCGCCATCAGCTCCCAGGTCCTTGTCGTTGGCTGTGACAGGAGCAGCCACGGTACCAGCTTGGTCGCGTTGCCGACGGTGAAGAACAGGCTCGTGGTGCCGGCATAGATTTCCTTGCTGAGACCGAGTGGGAGCAAATACATTGCGAGCGGCGGGCCGCCGGAATGCGCGACCATGGTGGTGATCCCGGAGGTGAAACCTGCGGCGATCGCCTTGGGCGTCGAGCGCGGGCGAGGTGTCACCTCGGCGCCGCGGACAAGCCAGAGGGCGACGAAGGCGAGCGTGATCGCCGCCATCAGGATCGCGATGGCCCGATGATCCAGCACACGGAACACGAGATACCCCACCCCGATGCCGACCACGAGACCCGGTACGAGCAGCACCAGATCGGGTTTCGACCAGGTCGATGGCTTCCAGTATCGCAGCGCGACCAGATCCATCGCGATGAATAGCGGCGCGAGGAGGCCACCGGCGGTCACTGGATCCATTACGATCGACAGCAGCGGAATGCCGATGATCGCGAAGCCGCCGCCAAAGGCGCCGCGCATGAAGCTGATCAGGAATACGCCGGCAAAGGCGACCAGGATCGTCGCAAATGTCAGTTCCATGCCGGCGCCTTTCGCCTGTTCGGTGCGAGTGGGTTGATGCAGGGGAAATGATCCGACATAACTATCGGTGCAATCGAAACATTGTTCTAGGAGCAATAAATGCCCACCTCCGAATATGCGAAGCTGGCCGATGCGATCGCTGCCGATATCGCCAGCGGCGCGCTCAAACCGGGTGATCGCCTCCCACCCCAGCGTAGCTTCGCTTATGAACATGGCATCGCCGTCTCGACGGCGAGCCGGGTCTATTCCGAGCTGCTGCGCCGCCGCCTGGTCGTCGGCGAAGTCGGCCGGGGCACTTTCGTCTCGGGGCAAGCGGGCCGTGGGACCGAAGCCCTCGGCGAACCGCGCGGCATCAAGATCGACCTCGAATTCAATTATCCCATCCTGCCCGAACAGACCGTGCTGATCGCGAAAAGCCTGAACGGCTTGAACAAACCTGCGGCGCTGGATGCGGCGCTGAGACAAACGACCAGCACCGGGACCGCGGCGGCCAGAAGCGTCGGCGCCGCCTATCTGTCGCAGGACGGATGGACGCCCAGCCCAAAACAGCTTGTGTTTACCGGAAACGGCCGACAGGCCATCGCAGCTGCGCTCGCCGCTCTGGTCCCGACAGGGGGGCGATGCGGCGTGGAGGCCTTGACCTATCCCTTCATCAAGGGGATCGCGGCCCGACTGGGTATCAGCCTGGTGCCGCTCGCGATGGATGTTGACGGGGTGCGGCCGGATTCAGTGCAACGGGCGCATCGCGAGGCCCAATTGTCGGCGATCTATATTCAGCCGGCGATCCAGAACCCGCTTGGGATAACGATGCCTCCGGCGCGCCGGGCTGATCTCTTGCGGGTGGCCGAGGAACTTGGTCTCACGATCATCGAGGACCGGGTCTATGGCTTCCTCGACGAGGCGCCGCCGCTAGCAGCACTTGCGCCGGAATCGTGCGTCGTCATCGACAGCTTGTCCAAGAGGGTGGCGCCAGGCCTATCACTGGGCTTCATCGTCTCCCCTGCGCGCTTGCGCGAAAGCATCATGGCCATGGTTCGCTCGGGCGGCTGGACCGCTTCGGGATTTGCCTTTGCGGCAGCTCAACGGATGATTGGCGATGGAACCGTTGCGGAACTGGTCAGGCTGAAGCGCCTTGACGCCCGCGCCCGTCAAAGGCTGGCGGCCGATCGCCTCTCGGGGTTCGAGGTGCAGGCAAACGGGAATTGCTATCATCTCTGGCTATCACTGCCGCAGCATTGGCGTTCGCAGAGTTTCGTCGTCGCGGCAGCCCGGCGCGACATCGCCTTGACCCCCTCGACAACCTTCGCGGTTACGCCGGGCCATGCGCCAAATGCCGTCAGGCTGGCGCTGGCGACCCCGACGATAGACCAACTCGATCATGGCCTGCGAATTCTGGCTTCCCTGATGAGCACGAGGGAAGAAGATGTCGATTCGACTGAATAAAGGGCATGAGAGGAGGTTCCGGCGCGCGACGAGCGACGACGCCGAAACCTCCTGACGGTAGAGGGAGACTATCTGATTTCCCACAAACACCGGGAAATCATATCCCTCCGCGCGTCGATGCGTCCGCTCAGTGGCGCTCCCACCAGGAGATAATCTCCGCAGCATAGTCGTTGGCGCCATCCTCCCAGATGAAATGGCCCGCATCGATCAGTGCGAGATTCGCGTTGGGGAGGCGTTCGACGAGGAATTCGGCGTTGACCCGCGGCACCACGGTGTCCTTCGCTCCGGAGACGACGTTGACCGGGATCTCGATCTTCGAGAGCAGGTCACGAAGCACGGGAAGTTCCTGCGGATACTTCCGAACATAGGCCAGCGACTCGTAGAAGCGCTCGCCGGCATAGGCCGACAGATAGTCCTCGCGCGCCGTCTCGGAGGGCGTGTAGCTCTCCAGGGTACCGAGCGCGACCTTGACGACTTCGCGACCGTCGATGCTGCGATAGCCCTCGACATCCGGATCCTGGACCCAGCCCTTCAGCGGCTCGCCCAGCTCCAGCGGCACCGCTGCACCACCCGTCCCGATCGACAGGGTCCGGAAGCGACCCGGATGCCGCGCGGCGGCGAAGAGCGATGCCGCCGTGCCGACGTCCGGCCCCACGACGTGCGGACGCTCGAGACCGAGTGCATCGGCGATCTTCACGATGAAGTCGCCCATCGCGCTCGGCGACATAAGGGATTCACGTCGTTCCGAGTGACCGAAACCTGGAAGATCGACCGCGATCAGATTGGCGTGTTCGGCAAGGCGGGCCCAGGTCGGCTCATAGGCATAGAGACTTTCGGGCCAGGGGCTCAGCAGGAGAGCCTCCGCGCGCAGCTTCGGGTCCCAGTCGCCCTTGGCGACGCGAATGGCGAGCCCGTCGATCGTCTTGATCTCGGGGCGGATCAACGTGGCAACATCTACTGACATCTTATTTCTCCTTCACCGCCGGATTGGCTGGAAGAAGACATAGTTCGGACCCGTCTCGTCTCAAATGTCATATAAACGGCGTTTTAGGACAAGTGTTGCCACGGTCAGGCTTCGATGGTGCTCGACCTGATATCGATGGCATCGCCGGTGGCGGCACGACGGATTGCCTGGGGCGGTTGTCCGAAAGTGCGCAAGAAAGCGCGACGCATACGATCACGATCGGCAAATCCGGTTTCCCGCGCGACGACCTCGATGGGATGACGACTTTGCTCCATCATCAGGCGTGCTGCCTCGACGCGAATGCGCTCGACTGCCTTGGCCGGCGACTGACCGGTTTCAGCCTGGAAGGCACGGCTGAACTGTCGAGGGCTCAGATTCGCGGCTTGGGCGAGCTGCGGCACTGAAAGCGGCGTCTGCAGGTTGCGCCTGGCATAGGTCAGCGCCTTCTGAATGCGATCCGATTTCGGTTCGAGATCGAGCAGTTCGGAAAACTGAGACTGCCCCCCCGCCCGCCGATGATAGACAACCATCTGCTTGGCAATGGTGCGGCTTATCTCCGCGCCTAGGTCTTGTTCGACCAGCGCGAGCGCCAGATCGATGCCTGCCGTCGCGCCGGCGGACGTCCAAACCGGCCCATCCCCGATGAAGATTCGATCATCTTCGACCTTGATCTTGGGGAATCGGTTTGCGAGCTCGCGCGCATAGAGCCAGTGCGTCGTCGCGCGGCGGCCATCGAGCAAACCTGCCTCAGCGAGCAGGAAGGCTCCCGTGCACGTCGCGACAACCCTACGGTAACGATCAGGTGCCCGGCGCAGGAGTCCGACAAGTGCCGGAGACGGCACCGCTATGCCGGTGGCCCCGGCAATGATGAGCGTGTCGCAGGCCGACTCATCCATCGCCGCCGTTTCGACGACGACCCCCATTGAACCTCTCACCGGTCCACCACCTTCCGACACGAGCCTGACCTCATAGGCCGGCGTCTCGCCTGCGAGATTGGCGAATTCGAACACGGTCAGCATCGAGAGGGAGAGGACGTTGAAGCCCGGATGGGTGACGAAATCGACGCGCAGCATGGCGATCTCCGTAAAATGTCTCAAATCGCCGTTTATATGACATTTGAGACGAGGCCAATCAATCCCATCCTAGGACCGCTCGGCAATCTCGCCGACCGATCAACGGCGAACAAGTTTCCGGCGCCGCATATGAAGGATGGTATCATCATGAGAAATTACACGAAATTCTACATCGACGGTCAGTGGGTCGATGCGAATGATCGCCCCACCCTCGACGTGATCAATCCTGCTACCGAGGCCGCCGTGGGCCGGATTGCGCTCGGGACGGCGAACGACGTCGATCGTGCGGTCACGGCTGCGCGGGCGGCGTTCCGCAGCTTCTCTCGCTCGACTCGCCAGGAGCGGATCGATCTCCTCGGCTCGATCCTCCAGACCTATATGACGCGGCGCCAGGATCTCGCCGATGCGCTGGTCGAGGAACTGGGCGCGCCCGCGCGACTTGCCTTCGATCATCAGGCGGGCATCGGCGCGCTGCACCTCCAGCAGGCGCTCGAGACGCTCAAGGACTATCCGTTCGAGCAGTTGGCCAGCGATCGCACCCGGATCCGCATGGAACCGATCGGCGTCGTCGGCATGATCACTCCGTGGAACTGGCCGATCAACCAGATCATCTGCAAGATTGTTCCGGCGCTGGCGACGGGCAACACGCTTGTTCACAAGCCCTCGGAGGTGACGCCCTTCTCGGCTCATATCATCGCCGAGATCCTGCACGACGCGGGAACGCCGAAGGGCGTGTACAATCTGGTCGACGGCATGGGACCGGAGGTCGGCGCCGCAATCTCGAGCCATCCGGGCATTGCGATGGTCTCGTTCACCGGTTCGACCGGCGCGGGGATCGATGTCGCCAAGCGGGCCGCGGACACGGTCAAGCGCGTCCATCAGGAACTGGGCGGCAAGTCGCCCAATGTGGTCCTGCCGAGCGCCGACCTCGCCAAGGCCGTGACCGAGAATGTCCAGCGCCTGATCCGCAACAGCGGCCAGACCTGTCATGCTCCGACGCGCCTGATCGTCCCGCAGGATCGCCTCGACGAGGCCAAGGCAGTCGCCGCGGCGGTGGCGGCATCGATCAAGGTCGGTGATCCCAACACCGATGTGGACATGGGCCCCCTCGTCTCGCGTCGTCAGCACGAGCGCGTCTCGCATCTGATCCAGACGGGTATCGACGAAGGCGCGACCGTGGTCGCCGGTGGAATGGGCCGCCCCGACGGTCTGGACCGGGGCTTCTACGTCCGTCCGACGATCTTTGCGGACGTCACGCGCGACATGACGATCGTGAAGGAAGAGATCTTCGGCCCGGTGCTCGTGATCCAGACCTATTCGGACGTCGATGAAGCCGTCGAGATCGCCAACGACACCATCTATGGTCTCGGCGCCTATGTGCAGGCGGCGACCGATCAGGAAGCGTCCGACGTCGCGGCCCGGATCGAATCCGGCATGGTCTATCTGAATGGTGCTTTCGAAGATCCGACGGCGCCGTTCGGTGGCTACAAGATGTCGGGCAATGGTCGCGAGTGGGGTCGTATCGCGTTTGGCGACTTCCTCGAGATGAAGGCCGTCATTCACCGCGAAAAAGCCTGAGAATGCGCGTGGCGGGCCTGAGCCATGGTCGCTCCGGCCCGCCACCCTTGGCTTGATCCAGCCCAATGCAAGGAAAGTGGTCGGTCGAAGGCCACTGACGAATCCGGCGGGTGGGCCCGAGCTGCGGGTGTCGCCCCCAAAGGCCTGGACCGTGGCGCTTCGCTGGCTGGCCGCTCAGGAAATGAGAGGGTCGCTCTCATTCTCCAGCGCTACCCCGCCGCCGCTGCGCCCTTACCTCTCATTCCAACCAGACAAAGGAGTATCATCGTGGCGCTCAAGACACTTTACACCGCCCAGGTTCATACCATCGGCGGCCGCGACGGCGCAGCCCGTAGCTCGGATGGCCAGCTCGATGTTCAGCTCGGATCGCCGGGGACGAAGCGTCCCGGCACCAATCCGGAACAGCTGTTCGCCGCAGGCTGGTCGGCCTGTTTCGAAGGAGCGCTGAGCTTCGCCGCCGGCCAAGCCGGCATCAAGCTTCCGGCCGACACAGCCGTCGATGCCGAGGTCGATCTGAACGTCGATGACCAGGAGGGTTTCATCCTGTCCGCGCGGCTCAAGGTCAGCCTGCCGGGCCTGGATGCGGATACCGCCCAGGCCCTCGTCGATCGCGCCGATGCGATCTGCCCCTATTCGAAGATGACGCGCGGCGGGATCGCTGCGGACGTCTCGCTCGCCTGACGGGAGAAGCACAGTGTCAACTGTCCCTACACAGATCGGCCGGCGCGGATTCCTAGCGACGTCGCTGGTCGGTGCTGCCGCCCTCAGCCTGCCGCGCGCCGCCACCGCAGCGCAATCCGCCCTCGGCGGTGCTGCAGTACGCCCGTTCAAGATCAACATCCCCGAAGCGGCGCTCGCCGACATGAAGCGCCGCGTCCTGGCGACCAACTGGCCGGATCGCGAGACCGTCGGCGACACCTCGCAGGGGCTGAAGCTCTCGACGATGAAAGCGGCGGCCGACTATTGGGCCAACGAATATGATTGGCGCAAGGCCGAGGACTATCTCAACAACTTGCCCAACTTCATCACCGAGATCGACGGTGTCGACATCCATTTCATCCATGTGAAGTCGAAGCACCGCAACGCACTGCCGATGATTATCACCCATGGCTGGCCGGGCTCGATCTTCGAACAGCTCAAGATCATCGACCCGCTGACCAACCCGACTGCCCATGGCGGGACCGCGGCGGATGCGTTCGACGTGGTGATCCCCTCGCTGCCGGGCCATGGTTTCTCGGGCAAGCCGACCGAGCTCGGTTGGGATCCGATCCGCATCGCCAAGGCCTGGGCGGTGCTGATGAAGCGCCTCGGCTACACGCGCTATGTCGCCCAGGGCGGCGACTGGGGCAATGCGGTCACCGAGCAGCTCGCGCTGCTGCTTCCGCCGGGCCTTATCGGCATTCACACCAACATGCCGGCGTCGGTACCGGACAATATCGCGCAGGCGCTTGCGACAGGCGGTGCAGCCCCGGCCGGTCTCTCAGCCGACGAGCAGCGCGCCTATGACCAGCTCGACAGCTTCTACAAGAATGGCCTCGGCTATGCGACCGAGATGGCGAAGCGCCCGCAGACACTCTACGCGCTCGCGGACTCGCCGATCGGTCTTGCCTCATGGATGTTCGACCATGACCGCGCGAGCATGGAGCTGATCACCCGTGTGTTCGACGGCGGCGAGGAAGGTCTCTCGAGGGAGGACCTCATCGACAATGTCGCGCTCTACTGGTTGACGGGAACCGCGGTTTCGTCCGCACGGCTCTACTGGGAGAGCAAGCTTGCCTTCTTCGCGCCGAAGCACGTCATGCTGCCGACCGCGATCAGCGCTTTTCCGGATGAAATCTACCAAGCGCCGCAGGCCTGGGTGGAGAAGGCCTATCCAAAGCTGATTCACTATAATCGCCTGCCCAAGGGCGGCCACTTCGCGGCCTGGGAGCAGCCCGCCGCCTTTACCAGCGAGATGCGTACCGCGTTCCGATCGCTCCGCTGATCCCCGGCGCGGAGCCGGGCGGCGCGCCATGCCCCGCGCGCCGCCCAACCCTCTTTCCCAAGATACAAAGGATTTGTCCCATGCCTTTCTTCAAGTCTGCAGCGATGGCCGCCGGCCTCTTGCTCACCGCCGCGGCGCCCGCGTCCGAGGCGGCGCCGAAGCCTACCATCGTACTCGTCCATGGCGCCTTCGCTGATTCCTCGAGCTGGAATGGCGTCATCGCCGACCTGACGCGTGACGGCTATCCGGTCGTCGCCGCCGCCAATCCGCTCCGCGGTGCCGCCAGCGACGCCGCCTATGTCGCCTCGATCGTCAAGTCGATCAACGGCCCGGTGGTTCTCGTGGGCCATTCCTATGGCGGCACCGTAATCACCCAGGCGGCCGCCGGTTCGGACAATGTGAAGGCGCTGGTCTTTGTTGCCGCCTTTGCGCCGGAGGTCGGCGAGAGCAGCTTCGAACTGGCGGGAAAGTTTCCGGGATCGGTGCTGAATGGCGTGCTCGCGCAGCCGGTTACGACTCCGGACGGCAAGCAGGATCTCTATATTCGCACCGATAAATTCCCCGCCGCGTTCGCCGGCGATCTGCCGGTCGCTCCGGCGCAGATTGCGGCCTATGCGCAGCGCCCGGTCACGCTTCAGGCCGGCGAAGAGAAAGTGGCGGTCGCGGCTTGGAAGAACCTGCCGTCCTGGTTCATCTATGGCGCGAAGGACCTTGCCATTCCGCCGGCCTCCCAAGCGTTCATGGCCGAACGTGCACATGCCCGAAGGGTCGAAGTCGTGCCCGGCGCGTCGCATGTCGTGATGATTTCGCACCCGCATGAAGTCGCAAACATGATCGAGCGCGCCGCGTCCGCGACCGCGACGAAGTAAGACGCCGACATGCCCATCGCCGATTTCACCCGGCGGCGCTTGATGGGGGTCGCGGCGGTCGCCGCCGTGGCCCCCCTCGTTCCGGGCGCTGCCCTCCACGGAGCCCCACTCGCCATGTCGCCGCTGAAAACGGTTCGCACCGATCTGCTCGAGATCGCCTATGCGGAATATGGTCCGGCAACCGGGCCGGCGGTCGTCCTGTTGCATGGCTGGCCCTATGACATCCATAGCTTCGCGGAAGTCGGGCCGATCCTCGCCGCCAGGGGATATCGCGTCATAGTCCCGTATCTTCGCGGCTATGGCGCAACACGCTTCCTCTCGGCGGCGACGAAGCGCAATGGTGAACCTGCCGCACTGGCGGCCGACACGGTTTCGATGATGGATGCGCTCGGTATTCCGAGCGCCGTCATCGGCGGCTTCGACTGGGGTGCCCGCAGCGCCGACATTATCGCGGCGCTATGGCCCGACCGGGTACGCGGACTCGTCGCGGTCAGCGGCTATCTGATCGGGAGCCAGGCCGCAGGAAGCCTGCCGCTGCCGCCCCAAGCCGAACTGCAATGGTGGTATCAATTCTATTTCGCCACCGAACGCGGCCGCGCGGGCTATGCCAAATATCGTCGCGACTTCGCGCGGCTGATCTGGCGCCTCGGGTCACCCAAATGGGCGTTCGACGATGCCACGTTCGAGCGGTCGGCCGCGGCGCTCGACAATCCGGACCAGGTCGAGGTGGTGATCCATAACTACCGCTGGCGAATGGGCCTGGCGGACGGCGAGCCGCACTATGCGGATCTCGAGCGCCAGCTCTCCGCCGCGCCGGTCATTACCGTTCCGACCATTACCATGGAGGGCGACGCCAACGGCGCGCCACATCCTGAACCGAGCGCCTATGCGAAGAAGTTCGCTGGTCGATACGAGCATCGTTTGATCACCGGGGGCATCGGCCACAACCTGCCGCAGGAGGCGCCGGCGGCGTTTGCGCAAGCCATTGTCGATCTCGCTGGGACCTGACGCTCAGGCGCTTAGCGCAGGCAGGAGATCTTCGATCTCCTGCAGCATGTCCCGCAACCGTGGCGCCATCCAGTCCAGGAAGACCCGCAGCTTCACCGGAAGCAGACCCTGGCGGGCATAGACCAGATGCACCGGGTATCTCCGGCTGTCATGCTCATCGAGAATGGACACGAGCGCGCCCGTCCGCAACTCGTTCAAGACCATGTAGCTCGGCACGCGAGCGATCCCGATCCCTCCGACCGCTGCCGCGACCGCGCCTGGATTGGAATTGACGCGGAAGCGGCTAATCGGCGTCAGCTGTATGGGCTGACCGTCTCGTTCATAGGTCCAGGCGGCCTCTTCAGTGGTGGTGCAAATCGCCGCGTCGTGGTTGCGCAGATCATCTGGAGTGGACGGATATCCCTTTCGCTCCAGATAAGCGGGACTGGCGCAGGTCAGGAAACGAAAGCTACCCACCTTGGTCGCGTAAAGCGAACTGTCGGCGAGTTCTCCCAGCCGGAGGCCGACATCCACCTGCTCGTCGAGAAGTTGAACCACGCGATCCACCGCGAGCACATTGATGTCGACTTCGGGATGTTCGGCCAGAAAGTCGAACGCCAGCGGCAGCATGCACAATTGTCCGAACGCCAGCGGGGTTGTTACCGTCAATCTGCCTCTCGGTACTTCATATTCGCCGGACGCCCGACGCTCGGCCTCGTTGAGCTGTACGACGATCTGCCGGGCCGCATCGACATAGTCGCGGCCCGCAGGGGTCAGCTGCACATTCCTGCTGGTCCGAATGAGCAGACGAGTGCCCAAGAAGCGCTCGAGCTCCGCGACCTTTCGGCTGACGCTGGGAAGCGGCGCACCCAGCTTGCGGCTTCCCGCTGAAAGGCTGCCGGCGTCGACGACGGCCAGGAAGACTTCCATCGCATCAAGGCGATCCATGCTACCTCCAGTTGATTTCGTCGGCCGGCGGGCACCGTACCGCAGCGGCGGGAAGAGCGGCCGGCTTCCTAGAAATATCTCACGTCATCGAGATCGATCGCGACCATCAGCAGATCGGTCACCGGCTGGCCGTCGGGTCCGCGAACATAGGCGCGTCGCTTGGTCGGAACGCGCAGCCCTTGGACTTCGACATAATCGCCGATCATCTGCGCAGACGGCAAGCCGCCAGCGATATCCACGCGATAATCGTGACGCCGCAGATTGAGCGCACGGTCGAAATAGAATTCCTGCTGCCGACTGTGGGTGACGATGGTACCCGGGAAAAAGGCCCGCAACACGCGCCATTCCTCATCGCCCTCGATCCACGGATCGATCTCCTGAACCTCGACGCCTTTCGCTGCCAGCGCAAAGGGCGAGTTGAGATAGAGCCACATCGCATAGCCGTTGAAATAGGCACGCTGAAGCGGCCCCCACTGCGTGTTGAGCCCATGTCCGGCGAAAAGATATGGGAGGTCACGATCTTCGGCGACGATCGCGCCGTCGAGCTTCTCGACCGCCACGCGATCGGCCGTGAAGGCAGTCCGTTGATCGGGAGCGCCAAATGGCGTCACCGACGCGCGCTGTTCGTGAAGCCAGACCGTCATCCACCTGCGCGTGGTGTCGGTGGGAAACCCCTTGAGGGGAAACAGGCCTCCGGTGGTAACAGCACCAGCCTCGACCCGTTCAAATGCCTTGCGCCGGCCAAGGCCGCCATGCGCGTCGATCACGTCGTCCAGAAGCGACATTTGGCAAACTCCTCTCATGGTTCGTCGGCTCGGTGCGCCGGCACGCGCCCAGGATGAGGCGGTACGGTCAGGGCAAGGGGCCCAGGCAGTTCATCACCAATCCTGCACGAGCGTTCCGCCGGCGCTCATTTTGGGGCGGTCCGCGCCTCCAGAGGCGGGGGGAAGCGCTGGGGGCGCGGACCGGAGCGACGGCTTCCCCCGGGGTGGTGGGATCTGCGCCGCTGAACGATATCTAGAAATCGCGGGCTGCTCGGTCCAAGATCATTGGCCTTGGGCGCCCAACCTTTTTGGTATTGCGCATCTTTTCCGACCTTCGCGGCCGAAGGGCCCTAGCCAAAGGTGAACGTGTAGGCGCGCGCGCCCGCGTCGAGGAATCGTATCTCGAAGGTTGCATCTCTCACGGAGGCGGATTGACGCACGAGCTGGTAGAGCCGGTCTTCCGTCACTCTGCCGAAGCCCTCGGCGTCGACATCAACGCCGTGATCGGCCGCGGGCGGTCGGCCGTCGAGCGTGACCCGGAAACGGACCGGCTTGCCGTCGGCGCGCGCGCCCAGCACCATGTGAAGGTCCCGCGCCCGGAAGCGGTATCGGATGCCCGCCGATGGTGCATCCGTGCGAGCGGACTCCGCCCCTACCGTCCAGTTTCCGATGAAATTCCATTCATTTGATGCGATCGCCGCCGACGGTTCATAGTGCTTCGAGCCATCGGCCTCGATGCGCTGCGGGGCGGCGAGACGGTGCGCCTGCCGATAGCCGATATAGGTTTCGGGCGAGCCTAGGCTTGCCCAATCGGGCGACGCTTCGATCCCGGTACCGAGGTCGCCGGTAAGCCCGGCCTTGACGGGCGCTCCATTCCTTTCCGACAACAATTGCTGGATCAGCCGCTCGGAAGCTTCATAGCCGCCCTCGCCGATGTGATGATCGCGGATGCGTCGCCGCGCGTCGATAATGTAGAAACCGGGCCAGCCATCATTGCCGAACCTCGTCCATGTCGCGTAGGCGCTGTCGAGCTTGACCGGATAGGAGATGCCGAGTTCGGCCACGGCGCGCCGTACTTTCGCAACGTCCTTTTCGAAGCCGAATTCGGGCGTGTGCACGCCGATCACGACCAGGCCGTCATCTTTGTACTTGCGTGCCCAGTCGCGAAGATACGGCAGTGGCCGGAGCGAATTGATGCACGAATAGGTCCAGAAATTGACGAGGATCACCTTTCCGCGAAGCGACTGCGGGACTGGAGCGCGACCGCCCAGCCATTGATCGCCGGCGATCAGCGCATTGATCGGTGACACTGATAACGCCGCCGCATTGGCCGGTTGGACCGAGCTTGGGGTCGCCCCGTCGGCCGGATTGCCGACGGGAATGTCGCTGAAGCACCAGGCGACGGCACTGGCTGCTCCGAGCAGGCAAATGCCGATGAAGCGCCAAGTGGGCCGTTTGGCTGCCATGGCTAGTCCTTTGGTCTCGAGAAGGGCGCGCCCGCCTCTGAAGCGGACGCACCCGCTATGGTCTACGAATGCGGGCCCGCGTGACGATGGACCAGGCGTCCTTCGATCTTGCCGCCGCGCAGCTCCGCCAGACCCTGATTGATCGTGTCGATAGGCGCGACCCGCGTGGGGATCGGCTTGATCCGGCCTGCCTTGGCGTGCTCGACAAGCGCCCTCAACTCCGCCGGCGAGCCGCAATAGGACCCCTGCAGGTTGAGCTGGCGGGACGCGAGGACGGCGAGGGGCAAACGAACCTCGCCACCGAACAGCCCGACGCCGACATAGGTGCCGCCGTTACGGAGCAGCGAGATACCCAAGTCAGCCGTTTGCTGGGAGCCGACGAAGTCCAGCACGCCAATAAAGCCGCCCGTCTCCTGCTTGATGGCATCGGCGGCGCCTTCTTCCTTGCTGTTCACCGTTCTGTCCGCGCCGAAATCGTTGGCAGCGGCGATGAGCTTCGCGGGGTTGATGTCGAACACCGCGACCTTGGTGTTCTCCAGGCCTTTCTCGATGGAAAGCGCCATGGTTCCGACGCCGCCTGCACCGATGATACCGATCCAGCCGTCACGACGCGGCAGCTTGGCGAGAGCGGCGTAGGCCGTAAGGCCGCAGCAGGCGAAGATGCCCGCGTAATCCTCATCCAGGCCATCGGCGGGCACCAGATATTTGGGCTCGCGGACGACCACCTTTTCCGCATGCCCCCCGGACACCTGCAGGCCGATCGAGCGCGGGTTCGGGCATTCATTGTCGCGCTCCGCCAGACAGGCTTCGCAGGTGCCGCAGCCGATCCAGGGATAGACCACGACCGGTCGACCGACATCCTCTTCGGAAAGGCCCGCATCGGGACCAAAGCTCGCAATCCGGCCGAAGATCTCATGACCCAGCGAAGTCGGCAGGCGGATTCCGATCATATCCACCGGGAGCCGGGCGTCGCCGCCGAGACCGAGATGCCCCTCATGGAAATGAGCGTCGGAGTGACACAGCCCGCAAGCGACCACGTCAACCACGACTTCGGTCCCCGTTGGAGTCGGGTCGATCACGTCATTGCGGACAATTGGCGTGCCGAATTCAACAACCTGATACGCGTGCATGATCCTTACTCCCGATGATGCTGAGTGGGGGAATGCGAGGGCGTGCCGGGCTTCATCTCGCGGCTGGCCCGAAATTCGGAGAGAGAAGAAGGCGACGCCGGTCGCCCCCCCTACGCCGCTCTGCACGGCGCGCTTTGGGAAGGACCGGCGTCGCCACGACATTGCGACTAGGCCGATTTGGTGCCGCCGGAGGAGAGCCGGGCAACGGCCTCCGCGACGCCAGCACCATAGTCGGGATCGGCTTTGCGGCAGTTCTCGATATGGCGTTGCTTCACCTCGGATCGTGCGTCGCCGAGTGAGCGGGCCGTGTTCTCGAAGAGGCGCTGCTTCTCGTCCGCGGTCATCAATCGGAAGAGGTTGCCCGGCTGCTCGTAATGATCGTCGTCAATCCGGTGATCGTAGTGGGCGGCCTCTCCTTCGAGGGGGAGCGCCGGCTCCCGCAAGGCAGGCTCATGGTCGATCCATTCGCCCTTGCTGTTCGGCCAGTAGCTGGGCGTCGCGCCAAGATTGCCGTCCGTGCGCATCGCGCCATCGCGATGATAACTATGATAAGGGCACCGCGGCGCGTTCACCGGGATATGGTGGTGATTGACGCCGAGACGGTATCGCTGCGCGTCGGGATAGGAGAACAGGCGGGCCTGCAGCATCTTGTCAGGCGAGAAACTGATCCCCGGCACCACGTTGGATGGCGAGAAGGCCGCCTGTTCGACTTCGGCGAAGTAATTGTCCGGATAGCGGTTGAGCTCCATCACGCCGACTTCGATCAGGGGATATTCCCCCTTCGGCCAGACCTTGGTCAGATCGAACGGATTGTGCTTGTGCGCCTTCGCCTGTGCATCGGTCATCACCTGGATGAACAGCGTCCAGCGCGGGAAGTCGCCCCCGTCGATCGCGTCGAGCAGATCGCGACCACTGGTCTCGCGATCGCCCGCGACCAGCGCCGCAGCTTCTCCGTCGGTGAGATTCTCGATGCCCTGCTGCGTGCGGAAGTGGAACTTCACCCAGACGCGCTCATTGGCGGCGTTGATCATCGAGAAAGTGTGGCTGCCAAAGCCGTGCATGTGCCGGAACGTGCGCGGCATGCCGCGGTCCGACATGACGATCGTCACCTGATGCAGGGCCTCGGGAAGCAGCGACCAGAAGTCCCAGTTGTTATCGGCAGACCGCAGGCCCGTGCGCGGGTCGCGCTTGACCGCGTGATTGAGGTCGGGGAAGCGCAGCGGATCGCGGAAGAAGAAGACCGGCGTGTTGTTCCCGACCAGATCCCAGTTTCCCTCCTCGGTGTAGAACTTGATCGCGAAGCCGCGGATGTCGCGCTCGGCGTCCGCCGCGCCGCGCTCGCCGGCGACCGTCGAGAACCGCACGAAGAGCGGCGTTTCCTGGCCTACCTTCGAAAACAGATTCGCCTTGGTGAAACGGGTGATGTCATGCGTCACCGTGAATTTGCCATAGGCACCCCAGCCCTTGGCGTGCATGCGGCGCTCCGGAATGACTTCGCGGTCGAAATGGGCCAGTTTCTCGATCAGCCAGATGTCCTGCAGCAATGCGGGGCCGCGCGGACCGGCAGTCATGATGTTGAGATTGTCGGCCGTGGGCGCTCCATGGGCATGAGACATGGCCATTTTGCGATTATCTTTGTCGTTCCCCGAATTCATGGTCGCATTCCCTTGCTTTGATTGTTGGACATCGGGAGAAGAGCGGCGTGCCTGGCCATTTGGCGGGCGGCGAGCCGCCGACCCGGGTTTCGAGCACGCGACGCTTCGCGGCCTGATCCGTTGATGAAGCCGCCGCCGTCTCGATCTCCCATTGTATGAGAGGGGTTCTCAGGCTCCGGCCCGGTAGCGGGTTGCCGGGGTGGAACTGGAGAGCTGTCCGGCCATCGCCCGGCGCGCCGTCTCGTAGGTGTCGAAGAGATTCGCGTCTTCAAGCGACGGGATGGTGATGAACTCGCCACGGCCGAGCCCGACCATTGCCGCGTCGACCATGTCCTCGCCGCTCATGACCATGGCGCTCGGCAGCAGCTCCACGGGGTGGCCGGCGATGGCCCAGAAATCGGTCGCGGTCGCCCCCGGCAGAACGACCTGCACATGGACCCCTGAGCCCTCCAGCTCGTGCCGGAGGTTCTGGCTGAAGGCGACGACGAACGCCTTGGTGCCGCCATAGACTCCATTGAGCGTCTCGGGACTGATGGCGATGACGGATGCGATATTGATGATCGTTCCCGAGCGGCGCGCGATGAATTGGGGCACGATCGCATAGGCCAGCCGTGTCAGCGCGGTGACGTTGAGCGAGATCATCGACGTCATCTGCTCGACATCCGAATCGACCAATTTAAGCGCGCCGCCCAGACCGGCATTGTTCACGAGCAACGTGATATCCGGCGTGTTCCTCAGAAAGTCCTCGACACTGGCAAGGTCTGCCGCGTCCGTGAGATCCGCGGGAAAAACGTCGACCTGCTGATCGGTCCCGCTGCGGATATGCTTGGCCACTTGCTCCAGCCTGTCGGCATTACGGGCGACCAGGACGAGGTCATAGCCCTGGGCAGCGAGCCGATCCGCATAGATCGCGCCAATTCCTGTCGACGCACCGGTGACGACGGCGGTTCCCATGGTGCTTGCCATTTTTGTAACTCCTCATCGATCCGCAGGGCGTCGCGGTGGGCGGCGTCCGATAGTGGATGGGGATCTAGTCGGGCGAAGCGAGAGGCGGCAGCCGCTCAGAATGATAGCCAGCCTCTCGAAATGCGGCACTTGGAAGACCCGCGCTAATCAGCTCGGATTTCTACGCTGCGGAGAAGTGACAATGCTCGTCGAGCATAAGCGCCAGTTCTGTTCAGTGATTAAATGGGCTCAGAACGTTCAGCTTCGTATCACCGGTGCCAACTCGGACGAATAGCGGTCCTTGAGAACGGCGCAAGGCAACCAAATGACCGTAATTAGAGCCTTTCCGGACGGACAGTTCTCGAGTGACCGAGCGTGAGAAGTAGACTCACTGTCCGCTTCGCTGATGGCGAGACACGGGGTACATGGGTCCTGTTCTCGCAGCAGTAGCGCTTAAGCTGGCCTCTCCTGCCTTGCAGCACAGCGCGAAAGGGTTAGCGAAGGCGGCGGAACCGTGGATGGAGCGTCAAGCTCATCGTTTTTCGCCAGTTCTCGAAATCAACGTAGGACTCGTGATTGCGATAGGCGGCTCGGTCGAGTTCCGATTCACCGAGCATTGCTAGAACCCCGGGCAGATCGACCAACTCGATGTTGTGACGTGAAAACGGACCGTCGACATAGTTCTTCCGGACCGCGTAGGCTTCGCGGATCGCATCGGGTGAGAAGGACTTGGAGGTCGTGATGACCATCCCATACGGCGAGCGCTCGCGCAGCAGCACCCCGTTCATGGTCCGCACAGTGGCTACCGACTCGCAGCGATTCAGTTTGCTGCGGCGCTTTACTTGTACGAAAAGCGGGTCATCGCCGGCTTGGGCTACGAGCATGTCGATACCCATATCCTTCCGTCCACCGACCTTTCGCACCTGGGTCGGCCCAAACCGCTCTTTCAGAAACTGAGCGATCAAGTCTTCGAAGCGGAACGGGTCGACTTCGCTAATGCTCTGATTGTGCCGTTTCAGCCAGTAGACGAGGTCCTCGAGCGCCGCGTCGGGTGCGCTCACATCGAAGTGGCGCAGAACCCCCTGAACATAAGATCGATTCATTGAGCGCCCAAGCAAGATCGTCATCTGACGGGGCAGTGTACGCGATGTCTATCAGCCACCAACCGCATTCGTAGCAATTGTAACCAGTACGCTCGTAGCCATCCTTCTCCGGCATGACGCGCGTGCTGAAGAAGCGGTCGAGGGCTTCTTCATACCCCTCCTCGTGAAAGGTGAAGATTGGCGCCATTCGCTCACTGCAATAGAGGCAGCGGAAGCGGGTATGGGTCGGATGCTCGATCGAATAGGGAACCTCGCCCCCGGAGTAGGTTGCCTCGCCCCAGTCGTCCATGTCGGTGGCGCGCAGATAGCAGCTTTCGGGGTTCGACCAGACGAACTCTTCGCCACCGATATAGTAGCTCGACCGCGCACCATGACGGTTACTCTCTTCACATTCCTGGACGATTTCGAAGTCGTTGTAGGCATAGGGGCTTCGCAGATCCCGCATCGCTTTCCCCATAGTATCAACGCAACGATCGACCGAACGACCGCCTTTGGGAATGCTAAGCTTGTGTTTGAACGACAGCAATGAGGGGCGCGAAGCGGGCTCCGCTACATGTAGGTGAATTTGTGACATACCCTTGGTGATGGACGCGCAAACGCGGTTGCGGATTGTAGAGTCCTTAAGCTCACGGATGCCCTCTTAATCAGCGGGTCCTAGGTTCGAGCCCTAGTGCGTCCACCATTTTTTCGCCGCTTGCCGGGCGCGTGCCGCCGTTGATGGCGACCCCGGTCAGCGCCCCGTCGCGGTCATAGCTGTAGCTCGAGCTGCTCGTGCCGTCGCGGTTGGTCAGCTGCACCAGCGTCTGCTGCGCGCCGTCGCGCCAGGCATAGGACTGGCTGGTATAGCTGTCGGCATAAAGCCTTAGCTTAGGACCCTACGGCCTTAACTATCGATGCCTCGATAGATGAGGCGGACAACTTCTCTCGCAACCATTCCGCTTCCGTCAAAGTGCCCCGAAAAACAATTGGGAAACGACGCAGTTGCTCGACAGCTTCGACGTTTGAAAGATTAAGAGCGCCCTTCACCACCTTGATTGCCGCAGCGCCATTGGCCTCCTGCGCGACAACATCCCAATGCCCACCTTCGTTCAGAATTAGTTTCCTTACTTCCTCAGGCGGCATGCCGATACCGTCCTCTTCGACATTTCCGCAATCCGGGCACGAGGTTGATCGATACCAACGTAAGCGGCCTGACACGACAGTTTCACCGACGCGCGCGATCCCACCATGAAGGCATTCTTCAGCCGGCACTCTGACTTCTTGGCTCATGGTCACCACCCTCGCATCCACTCGTAGCGTTCTATGGTATTGTAAAACTTGGCTTCCTTTGCGCTACCCAACGGATGATGATCGTAGACCCCATGCGACCGCCATCGATGGTGAAGCTCCTCATGTACGATGGTATTTCGCAAATCAGCCCTGGAACCGAATACCTTTTCCCATCTGAGTGCCGGTTCCCTTCATGACGACGCCATGTCCAATGAAAGGGCTGTATTCAGGAGCATGGGTTAAGCGAACACCGCTAAGATCTTCGCTGATCACTGCATTGATGGCGCGATTTCTAGCTATGGCTGTCTTTCCAGTTACGTTGGAAATATCAGCAGTGAATGCCTGCTGTCCCGCAGCAAACTCAACAGCGCTGCCCTCTACGGCCACACCCGCGCGAACGCCGCGCACCACTCTGCCGGCGCCCTTTGTCAGCAGGATCTCACCTACGGTTTCGGTGTAGAGCGCCGCCCCCGCCCGAGCGAAGCCTTGTTGCCCGTGAGGCCGGCGTCGATGACATAGGCCGTACCCAGGACCGGCGCCCTCACCACGCTTGTCGTCGCCCAGCCGGTGAATTGCGTCACCGTCTGGGTCCGCTGGCCGGCGACATCGTAATAGATGTCGACGCCCTGGCTGCCGCGCGCGATCGCGCCGCCGGACAGGATACCCTTGGCGGTCACCACCCGGTTCATCGCGTCGTAGCGATACCAATAATCCTGGGTGCCGGCCGGGCCGGGCGCGCCATATTGGTCGAGCGTCCGGAACGTCGCGACGCTGCGCCGGATGTTCGAATTGGCGTCATATCCGTAGCTGGTCGACGCCGCCGGCAGCGTCGCGGTGGCCAGCGCCGACCAATAGGTCAGCCGGCCGAGCGCATCATAGCTCGCCGACTGGCTCGAGATCGTCTGGGTCCCGGTCTGGTACTGCCAGGAAGACACCCAATAGGGAAGATTATGCCCTAGCGCTTGCTCTATCGCCTCGCCGCGAGGTCCAGCGCCCAGCTTCCAAACTTTGACCCCTCCACTCTCTGCGGCAACAGAGCATTAGGTTAGGCGGCTAAGAGAGCCATCGCCTCATCTAACGAAGCAGGCTGATCCGAGCGACAAAGAGCTATTATCAGCGCGCGCATGAGCGAGCTGAACATGATGGGTGCCGAGCCGATCTCACCGTGCGCCATACAAGTGATATTCAGAACCCCACATGGCCGAGCACCTATGCTCACCTGCTCTACGCCCGAGCAGATCGCGTCAGCATATTCCGGTAGTCCGCCGATCGTTACCATGTCTAACGAGCCAGCAAGCGCATTCTCATACAGGCACTCAGAGAAGGGAGTATCGAGCGGGACGATGACCTCTAGTTCACCTGCCTCGGTCGATTGATACTCTCCGCTCAACAAACCGTAATGGAACGAAGGTCCAAAGGGCTGTAGGAATTCGATCGCACCACACAGGCTCATTTCCCTAGCCCTATCAGGTACTTTCCACGGATGTGTAGAAATTGTGACAACCACACGCCCTTCAGAGAAAAGACAACTGCCATCGACTGCCCCACGGCACCAAAATGGTCGCAAGACTCAGGCGATTATAGCTTCCACTTCTCGGAATAACCCGGATACTGCACCACAGATGCGTATTGGGGGATTCGCATGTTGCGCTCGATCATTTGCCTTTTACTGACTCTGCTCGCGATTGAGCCTGCCTGGGGTCAGCCTCTTCAGACATTCACATCGAATTCCGGCGCGATTGCCTTTCGCTATCCCCAAGGGTGGAATGTGATCGCGACGGATCGTCAGCCAAGCCGCTATATTGAAAACTATGCGGTGCAACCGGCCGGACAGGACTTCACCGGCCGGCCGGGGCAAGTGGTCGTTCGGATCTTCGATCCGATGTATGTCGTCGAGGAGGCACGCGTTCGATTGCCGGCGTCGCCGGACGTGCTGTTCCAGCGTTTTGTCCAGGCCATGCCGGGCGGAAGCGGCGCGACCTTCGGCCGGCGCACCTATGGCGGCGTGACCTATCTCTTCGCGAGCGACACGAGCAACGGGTTCGAAACCGACTATGCGGCGGTTTCGGTGGGCGGATACCTCAACGTGGCGGGCATGGCGGCGAGCCTGCGCGACGCACCGGGACGGCTCCCGCTGCTGTTTCAGACGGTCGCTTCGATGAGCATGCCCTGGCCGAGCCGTCCGCTTGATGGCGCCGGCGCAGCGGTGAAGAACTGGTATCGCGTCCTGCGTCTTGGCGACTCCCGCGCACTCCCTCCGCTCGCCTGCAGCCAGGCACAGATGTCGATGTTGCTCATGTCGTTTGCGAGCCCCGGATCCATGGATCTGGTCGCACGCGCATCCCATGGGTTCGACTTTTCCGGCTTGCGCTTTCAGACGGTCGCCTCGGGTGCACGAGGCTCGGTCGTTCGCGTCGGAGGCAATATCGCGGCGGCCAATGGCAGCGTGACACCGATCTATCAGAACGGACGGATCCTGGGCGGCTCGAACAGCCTGTTCGTGAAGCTGGAAAATGGCGCCTGGAAAGTGTGCGGGCCGGTTCGCGGTGGCTATCGCTGAGCACCGCGACCAAGATATTCGCAACGCTCGGGGCCACGCCGGCGGCAGGAGCAACCGCGGCCTCTCATGCGAATTCTGACGGGAATCCCGACGGCGCCATTGCGGTTCGCAAGCGCGCCCGGCCAAGGCAGGCCGCGGGGGCGCGAAGCCGTCGAATCCGGCTCCATCCCCGTTCCGGGACAAGGCATCTCAACTGGATGACATCTCAACTGGATGACATCGCGCCGCGATATACCGGTTCCTCGAGTGCGCGTCCGGCGCCGGTCGCCACGCACATCAACGCATTTTCCGCAACCATGACGGGCAATCCGGTCGCCTTCGACAGCACATCGTCCAGATGCGCGAGCAGGCTGCCCCCTCCGGTCATCACGATGCCCTGATCATAGATGTCGGCGGCCAGTTCGGGCTCGGTCTTCTCCAGCGCGCTATGCACTGCCTCGACGATCTGCGCGGTAAGCTCCGCGAGCGCATGTGCGATCTCGGCCTGGTTGACCTCCACTTCCGAAGGCATGCCCTTGACCAGGTCTCGACCCCTGACTTTCCGGACAAGGCCGATCCCGTCTTCCGGAACCTGGGCGGTGCCGATCTCGACCTTGATATGCTCGGCGGTGGCTTCGCCGATCATGAGATTGTGCTTTCGACGGATGGACGACGCGATCGCCTCGTCCATCCGGTCGCCGCCGACGCGGACCGAGGCGCTGTACGCAAGGCCGTTGAGCGAAAGGACGGCGACCTCGGTGGTGCCTCCGCCGATATCCACCACCATGGCACCGACAGGTTCGGTGACGGGCAGGCCCGCGCCGATGGCCGCGGCCATGGATTCCTCGATGAGATAGACCTTGCGAGCACCGGCATTGGTGCCCGCCTGCTGGATCGCGCGCCGTTCGACCTGGGTCGCGCTGCTGGGGATGCTGATCGCGACTTCGGGGCGGCGGCCGAGCCGCCTCGTGCCGCCGCGTACCTTGTCGATGAAATATTTGATCATCCGCTCGGCGACTTCCAGATCCGCGATCACGCCGTCGCGCATCGGCCGGATCGTGCGGACGTTGTCGGGGGTCTTCCCAAGCATCAGCTTCGCTTCCGCGCCGACAGCGCGCACCCGGGAAATGCCGCCGACCGTTTCCATGGCCACCACCGACGGCTCGCTGAGCACGATGCCGCGGTCCTTCAGATAGATGACGGTGTTCACGGTGCCGAGGTCGATCGCGAGATCGTACGAGCCACCTGGAATTAGACGAGGAAATCGCATCAAGTTCAATCTGTTGGAATCGCTTGCGCTTCGCGGGTTCACGGGGGGCGATATCGATTGCGTGGGGCCCCTGCGGTGGGTCCGCGCCCAGCCAGGGTCAAGCCATTAGCGGCTGAACGACCGCTCCGGGCGCCGATGCGAGCCGCTCCCCAGTCTCGTGCCGCTTCCATTGTGCACCCGGGGCCGGCCGGATCCCCGCCTCCGGCACGGATCAGGCCCGGCCGATGGCAGCTTCAGCCAAGGGCGCGCACGCGGCGGGCCGGCACGTCACCGCGCATCGTCCCGATGGGCGCGGGAGCGTGTTTCAGGCCGCGCGGCTGACGGCGGACCGCAACGCCGCATAGGCCTGGAACAGCTCGGCAAAGTGCATGTCCATCGTCCGCGGCGCCTCTTCAAGGGCACGAGGCGCGACGGAGGAGCGGCCTGCGACGAAAGCGAGGATCGCATCGCGCAGCGCCTGCACGTCGCCCGCGCGGTATCTCCGGCTCGGCGCGCGGTCGGCATGGTCGGCGGCGCCGCCGCGATCGGGCACGATCACCGGCAGCCCGCTCGCCCGCGCCTCGGCCGCGACCATGCAGAAGGTCTCGGCCTCGCAGCCATGGACCAGCGCATCCGCGCTCGCCATCAATCGCGCGAGGGCGGCGCGGTCGGCGAGCGGCCCCGGGATCCGGATATGCGGAGAACCGCCCGCGCGGGCCACCAGCCGCCCCTGCAGCCGCCCCTCGCCCACCAGCAGCAGCGCGATCGGATGCAGCGTGCCCGCGGAAAGGGCAGCGTCGATCACCATGCCCCAGCGTTTCTCGGCCGCGTGGCGGCCGATTCCCACCAGCAGCGTGGCGGAGGGATCGAGGTCGCATTCGGCAAGCAGCGCGGCGCGATAGTGCGGGTCCCGATGCCAGGGCGCGAATATGCCGGGCTCGACGCCCATGGGAATGGTGACCACGCCGGGCATCCCGCCACCGCTCAGCCGCGCCGCGAACTCCCCGCTGGCGCTGACGACCAGGTCATAGGCCTCGCCCAGCCGGCGCAAATGCCGCCAGAAGAAGTCGAACCCGCGATCGATCGTCTCGATGCTCGCGACCGGCCCGAACCAGCGATAGGCATAAGCGGAGAGCGGGTCGGCGTGCATGACCAGCGCACGCGGCGCGGCGCCGTCCCAGCGCGCCACCATCGAGGCGCTGCCCCAGGGTGAGGATGCCTCGACGAAATCGGGGCGCCAACGATCCAGGGCGCGATGGAGCGTCTTCTCATTGTCGAAGTAGCGATAGCGCCGATCGAGCGGAAACGGTGGGGACGCCAGCGTCTCCAGCACCGCGCCAGGGCCGCGCCGGATCACGGCATCGTGCTTGCCCGGGGCCAGCACGATGATCTCATGGCCCAGCGCCGCCGCGGCCGCCAGCTTCCGATCGACATAGGCACGCACGCCCCCGCCCTTGGGCGCGTAGAAGGCGCTGACATCGACGATCCTCATCTTGCACCAACTGCGCCGCAGGTGCGATTCGAGCCTGATTGCCGCAGGACAGGCATGAACTTCGCTCGCTTCTCCATCATTCGAAGCAAGGACGCCGCCGATTACGCTGCACCGCAGTAGGGCGCGAACTTTTTGTATTCCGTCCCCGCTTGCCCGGCGGAGGGACATCGGGCAAAGCCCGCGATCGGAAGGAGTCGACCGATCCATTCTCCTGCTTCCGGGCTAACGCAGCTTTACCAGGAACTGCGCGGCGAATTGCTGCGCTTCCTCGTCGCGCGTACCGGCAATCCGGTCGAAGCCGAAGACCTGCTCCAGGAACTGTGGCTGCGCACCCGCGAGGCGCCCCCCGGCCCGATCGCGAATGGCCGCGCCTATCTCTATCGCGCCGCACAGAATCTCGTGCTCGACCGCATCCGCGAGGCGCGCCGCCGCGAGGCGCGCGACAAGGACTGGAGCGACAGCCAGGCCGAGACCATTGCCGGCGACCGCGTCGATCCGCAGCCCCGGGCGCTCGATGCGATGATCGCCCGCGAAGACAATGCGGCGCTGCATGCGGCGATCGCGCGCCTGCCGGAGGGAGCGGGACGCGCGTTCCGGCTCCACAAGCTCGAAGGCCTGCCCCATGCCGAGGTGGCCGCGCGGCTGGGCATCAGCCGAAGCGGCGTCGAGAAACACATCGCCGTTGCGATGGCGCATCTGCGCCGCGCGCTGGAGAACTGAGGTGCCACCGATATGGTGGCGTCTCATACGATAACAGGGAGGCATCGGCTCGAACCGGTGCCGGGAACGGGCGATGAACGAGGATATCCACGAGGCTGCGGCGCGCTGGCACGTCGCGCAACAGCATGACGACATGAAATGGTGCGGCTTCACCTGCTGGCTGGAGGCAGATCCGCGCCATCGCCTCGCCTATGACGAGATCGCGCTGCTCGACGCGCGGATCGACGCGACGCTCCCGCGGCCGGCGGCCCGTGGCGGAACGTCGGAGATGCCCATGCGCGGCTTCCCGCGCTGGGCCGTCGGTTCGGGCATCGCCGCCGCGGCGACGATCGCCCTTGCCCTCGGCATCGGCTTCCAGGGCGAGCAGCCCGAAGCACCGGCGGCGCGGGAATTCGCCAGTGCCGCCAGGACGACGCGCACCGTGCAGCTTGCCCATGGCGTCACCGCGTCGCTCGGCGCCGGCTCGCGGCTGTCCGAGCCCGAGGCAGGCGGGCCGATGCGGCTGCGCGGCAGCGCCTTCTTCAACATCCGCCACGATCCCGCGCGGAGCGTCGTCGTCGAGGTGGACGGGTATCGCATCCGCGACGTGGGGACCCGCTTCGCAGTCAACTCCGCCAACGGGGTGCTGAGCCTGTCCGTCGAGGAAGGCGCCGTCGCGCTCCAATTGCCCGGGCAGACCTCGGAAACGCTGGTCGCGGCCGGCCAGGAGGCGATCGCCCAGGCCGGCAGGGTCACCCTGCGCCCGGCACGGGTGGCGAACATCGCGTCCTGGCGCAGCGGACGTTTCGTCTATGATCAGACCCCGCTCGCACTGGTCGCCGCCGACATCGCCCGCTACACGGGGCAGCCCGTGTCGGTTTCCGGCCCCGCTGCCCAACGCCCATTCTCGGGCGTGCTCGCGCCCGGCGACCGACAGGCAATGGTTTCCACCCTCACCCAATTGACGGGGCTGCATGCGGAGAGCGATGGTCAGACGGTCCGGTTGGTCGATCGTACTGGCGGCTAGCGCCCGGTTGCCGCCTCCCGCCCAGGCGCGGGACGAGCGTTTCGCGATTTCCCTGCCCGCCGGCAACCTGGCCGACATCCTCGAGGCGCTTTCGGCCCAGACCGGCATCTCGTTCGTCTATGACGTCCGCCTGCCCTCCGCGCGCACCCGCGCCGCACGCGGACACATGTCCGCACGCGACGCGCTGGACCGCATATTGCAGGGCACGCCGGTGCATGCGGTGCGGATCGGTCCCCGGGCCTTCCGGATCACGGCACGCCCCCGCGCCGCGGCACGCCATACCGCGCGGCCCGCGCCACCGGAACCGCAGGCCATCGCCACCGCCGACGAGGAAATCGTGGTCACCGCCCGCAAGCTGCCCGAGGCCCTGTCCTCGATCGCCGGGTCGATCGCAGTCTATGTGCCGCGCGATCCCGCGCGGCAGGACCGGGCGACTCGCGCCGGCGACGTGGCGCGCGGCATCGAGGGCCTGAACGTGGCCAATGGCGGCCTGGGCCGGGAAAGGTCCTTCATCCGCGGCCTTGCCGACAGCCCCTTCAACGGCTTCAGCCAGTCCACGGTGAGCGTCCAGATCGACGAGGGCCGCGTGACCTACGACGCCGCCGAGCCCGGGCTCTATCTCACCGATATCGCCCGCGTCGAAGTCCTGAAGGGACCGCAGGGGCCGCTCTACGGCACCGGCGCGCTCGGCGGCGTCTATCGCATCGTGACCAATCGGCCGGTGATCGGCGCCACATCGGGTACGGCGACCATCGGAGCGCAGATGGTCGGATCGGGCGGCCTGGGCGCAAATGCCGAAGCGATGCTCAACCTGCCGCTCGTCAGCGATCTCGCGGCGCTGCGCCTGGTCGGTTATGCGCGCAGCGACGCGGGCTGGGTCGATGACGCCGACGGCCCGTCGGACGTGAATCGCACGCGCATCGCCGGCGGACGCGCCGCGCTCCGTCTCGCATCCGCGACCGGATGGACCGCAGATCTCATCGGCGCCTATCAGGTGAACCACACCGCCGACAGCCAATATGTCGATCGCGACTATGAAGACCTGACGCGCAACATCTCCCAGCGGGAACCGCGCCGCGGCGTCTTCGGGCTCGCCCAGGCGATCCTCTCCGGTCCGATCGGTGCGTTGCGGCTCACCGCAGTCACCAGCCATGCCTGGCAGGACCAGCATGACGTGTTCGATGCGAGCGCCGCGGCCACCCAGCTCGGCGTGCCCGGCGCACTGCGCTACCTCGACGGCCGCGCCTATCGCGTCTTCGACCAGGAAGTGCGGCTGACCTCGGCGCCCGGCAGCGCCTTCGCCTGGACCGCGGGCGTCTCCTACATCTCGGCGGTGACGCGCGCGACGGGCGCGATAGAAACGGCGACCATCACCGTACCCGACTATTTCGCGCTCCATCGCCGGGTTACCGAGACATCCCTGTTCGCCGACGGCGCCTATCCGCTCGCCCCGCGCCTCAAGCTGGCGATCGGCATGCGCCTGTTCCGCGCCACGACCGAGGATGAGCGCCAGGAGGAGCTCGACGCGCGGAGGGTCAATCACGCGGTGATCGGCTTCACGCCCAGCACCTCGCTTTCCTATCAGCTCGCGGACGATCGCCTTCTCTATGTCCGGCTGGGCACCGCCTATCGACCGGGCGGCATCGATCCCAGCAACAGCCGGACCGGCCGCTATGTCGGGGATTCCGTCCGCAGCATCGAGGCCGGCGGCCGCGCGAGCTTCGACGGCGGCCGGCTGGACCTCAACTTTGCCGGCTTTCATGCCGTCTGGCACAATATCCAGTCGGACTATCTCGAGCCCGCGGGCCTGGTCGCCACCCACAATGCCGGCGACGCGACGATATTCGGCGTGGAAGGAAGTGCGACCTGGCGCCCGGGCGGGGGCTGGCAATTGCGCGGCGGCTTCACCATCCAACGCCCAAGGCTGACAAACGCGGCGGACGGCACGCGCCTGCCCAGGGATCGTCGCCTGCCTGTCGTCCCCGACCTTGCCGGCGACTTTGCGATCGCGCGCACCATCCGCCTGTTCGGACACGAGGTCACGCCCTATGCCGCATTCAACTATGTCGGCGCCTCCCGGCTGAGCTTCGACGACGGCCTGGATCGCGGCATGGGCGACTATGCGCTGGCACGCGCCGGCGCGACGACGATGATCGGGCCGTTCACCCTGGCACTCGACGTCGACAATCTGTTCGACGCGCGCGCGGACAGCTTCGCCTATGGCAATCCCTTCTCGATCCACAGCGAACACCAGTACACGCCGCTTCGGCCGCGCACCTTTTCGCTTTCCCTTTCCCGCAGTTTCTGACGAAAAAAATCGCGGCATGGCTGTGGCGCCGGCCCGCGGCGGCGTCTTGCCCATGTGACCCGAACCGGAACAACACCGCCCCGCCGGCTCCTCGCCTCGATCCATGACGTGTCGCCGCGCCACGAGCCGGCGATCGATCGGCTGGTCGAGGAGCTTGCTTCGGCAGGCGTGGAGCGCCCGGCCATGCTCGTGGTGCCCGATTTCTGGCGGGAGGCGGAAATCCGGCCCGGCTCGCCCTTTGCGGCCCGCCTGCGCCGCTGGGCCGAGGATGGGGTGGAGATGTTTCTCCACGGCTACAGCCATCGGGACGAGGCCGAGCATGCTTCCTGGCAGGATCGCGTCAAGGCGAGCCGCATGACGGCGGGCGAAGGGGAATTTCTCGGTCTGGATGCCGAAGAGGCCGAGCGCCGCATCCGTGCCGGCCGGACCCTGATCGAGGACATCACCGGCCGCCCCATTGCCGGCTTCATCGCACCGGCCTGGCTCTACGGCGATGGCGCGCATAGCGCCATGAAGACGCTCGGCATCGCACTCGCCGAAGACCATATGCGGGTCTGGGCGCCGGATACCGGGCGCATATTCCTCAAGTCTCCGGTGATCACATGGGCAACGCGCACGCGCGCGCGCATGCTCTCGTCGCTCGCCGTCGCCAGCGTCGCCAGGACGATCCCGCTGCCCCGGGTGGTTCGGCTCGGCGTGCATCCGGGCGACGTGACGGTGCCGGCGACGCTTTCGAGCATTCGGCGGACCGTGGCGAAGATCGCACGGACCCATGTCCCCAGCCAGTATCGCGACATGGTCGGAGACCTTGCGTGCGCGTCCTGACGTTTCTGCACAGCTTCGAACCGGGCGGTGTGGAGCGAGTCGCGCTGCGCCTCGTCCGGCACTGGCGCGCGATGGGCGTGGAGGCGCCGCTCTTCCTGGGCCGCGAGGATGGGGCGCTTCGCGCCGAACTGGCCGACGGCCTGACCTATACCACGCCGTCCCAGCCTTCGATCGGCACCGCCTGGTGGGAAACCCTCTGGATGATCGCAAGGCTGCCCGCCGAGATACGCCGGACACGCCCGGACGTGCTGTTCGTCTCCGGGAGCACCTATACCATCGTTGCGGCCGCGATGCGGCTGCGCTTCGGCAAGCGCTGCCCGGCAATCGTCGTGAAGATCAGCAACGACCTGGCCCGGCGCGACCTGCAGCCGACGGGGCGTTTCTTCTGGCGGCTCTGGCTGGGCATGCAGGCGCGCTTCGCATGGGCCTGGGTGATCATGGACGAGGCGATCGCCAAGGACCTGCCCCCCGGCATGCGGGGGACCTTTCGGGTGGTTCACGACCCGGCGATCGAGGAATCCCGCATCCGTGCGCCGGCGCCGCGCCGCACCGGCGCCCCCCGCCGGTTCGTCGCGATCGGGCGCCTGGCGCCGCAAAAGGATTATCCGTTGATGCTCCGCGCCTTCGCGCACGGCGCCTGCACCGACGAGACGCTGACGATCTATGGCGACGGCCCGGATCGTGCGGCGCTGGAGGCGCTGGCGGCCATTCTCGGCGTCGCGGAGCGCGTCGATTTCGCCGGCCACGTATCCGACGCCGCGTCGCAGCTGCCGGGCTTCGACACCCTGCTGCTCTCCTCCCGCTATGAAGGCGTCCCCGCTGTCCTGATCGAGGCGCTGGCAGCCGGACTCTCGGTGATCTCGACCGACAGCGGCGCGGGGGTGCGCAGCGTGCTCGGCGATGGCCGTCACGGCATGATCGTGGCGCGCAACGAAGCCGCGTTCGCCGCCGCGATCGCGGACGCGGACTCCGCGCCGGCGCCGCATGCCAGCCGAGGGGAGCATGTACGCCGCTTCACCATCGAGCAGTCCGCCGGAATCTATCTCGATACCTTTGTCGCCGCCGCACGCGGCGAGGCGCACACGACCTCCGCCCCATCTCAAATCGACGAGTTCGCATGGCCAGTTCCGCCAGCCAGATGAACGCGCGCGCCGATCAGGCCGCGCTGCTGTTTCCCCCCACGCCGCCCGTCCGCGAGTGGCTGCTGACGCTTGCAGGCCTCGGCCTCTCGGCGGCGATCCTGCTCGCCGTCCTGGTGCAGCTCGGCGGGATCGATACTTCGCGCTTCGCCGCCGCGCCCGCCAATCCCTGGTTCTGGCTCTGCTTCGCGCTTTTCTACGCGCTGGGCCCGGCGATGGAGTGGCTTATCCTCCATCGGCTGTGGAAACTGCGCGCCGCTGCCCTGCCGGCCCTGTTCCGCAAGCAGGTCGCGAACGAGATCGTCTTCGGCTATTCGGGCGACGCGCAATTCTATCTCTGGGCGCGGCAGCACCAGCCGCTCAAGGGTTCCGTATTCGGCACGCTGCGCGATGTCGCCGTCCTCTCCGCGCTTGCCGGCAATCTCGCCACGCTCGCGATGATGGTGATCAACGCTCCCCTGCTCTATGCGATCGCCGGCGGCACGCTTCTCAACAGCTTCGCGGCATCCGTCGCCGTCATCATCCTCTCCTCGCTCGGGATCCTGGTGATGCGGCGGTTCGTCTCGCTGCTCACCCTTTCGCGGCGCGATCTGATCGTCACATTCTGCCTGCACAGCCTCAGGATCATATTGAGCCTGGTGTTTACGGCATTGCTCTGGAAGCTGTTGTTGCCCGGTCTTTCGCCCATGATCCTCATCGCGGTGGCGACGCTGCGCATGATGGTCCACCGCCTGCCGCTGGTGCCGGCCCGCGACGCGCTGCTGGCGCCGCTGGTCCTCGCATTGCTGGGGCCGGGCTCCGGCCTTGCGGCCGCCACCATGCTGGTCGCGGCGCTGACGCTGGTCACGCACCTGGCGGTGGGCGCGCTCACATCGATCGCCTCGTTCCTGCCCGCCTCCCGGACTTCTCTCTGACGTCCGTTCGGCGGGCGTCTCCGGGGGCAGCGCGACCTTCGCATCTCGTATAGTTCCGGCGGAAATCCGCGAAGCTGCCGGCCGCTAGACCCGCGACCACGAATTCCACGTGGAGGGTTGCCGGATGCTTCTCGAACTTGCGCGCCAGACGCCGGCCGGTGCGCGGCAGCGTTTCGGAGAGCTCCCGCGCGCCCGGCCGCGCGACGCTGCCAGACGGATCGCCCTGCGTGGCGCCGCGCCGTGCCTGGCTCTGCTGGCTCTCTCCGCCTGCGGCGGCCCGTCCGATACCCATGCCGCGATCAAGCCGGCGAAGGTCGATCCCGTCGCGCACGAATCCGAGCTGATGCGGATCACGCTCACGCCCGAGGCGGAGCGCCGGCTGGGCATTGCCGTCGCGACGGCCAGCCTCGCGCCCGCGCAGGACAGGGTGGCGACGCACGGCGAAGTGGTCGTCCCCCCCGCCGCGCGCGGAGGGGTCCCGATCACCACCGCGACCGATCTGATGACGCTCGCCGCCAGCCAGGCACGCGCCGATGGCGACATCGCCCGCGCCGCCGCCCAGGCACGGGTGGCGCACGTCAATGCGCAACGCGCCGATGCCCTGGTCCGGGAGGAAGCGGGCAGCGTCAGGGCGCGCGACGACGCGCTCGCTACCGCCGCAGTCGCCCAGGCCGATCTGGCAGCCGCCCGCGCGCAGCGCCACCTGCTCGGCGCGCCGGTCGCGTCGCTCGGGCGCCAGGACATCCTGTGGGTGCGCGTGCCCGTGCTGGCTGCGGACGTGACGCGCATCGATCGCGGCGCACCCGCCGCCATCCGGCCGCTGGGCGGAGGGGCCGGAACCCTGTCGGGGCGCCCCGTGGCCGCGCCGCCTTCTTCGAACGTCGCCGCCGGCAGCATCGATCTCTATTATGCGATCCCGAACACGCGTACGCTCGGCATCGGCCAGCGTGTCGCCGTCGCGCTGCCGGCAGCGGGCGACGGCGCGCAAGGCCTCACCGTCCCCGCGTCCGCGATCCTGCACGACGCCTATGGCGGCGAATGGGTCTATGTGCGGACCGCGCCGCGCACGTTCGAGCGACGGCGCGTCCAGCTTGCCGGGATCAGCGGGGGCACGGCCATGCTCGCCATGGGCCTCAAGCCCGGCGACCAGGCCGTGACCGCCGGCGCCGCCGAGCTGTTCGGCACCGAATTCGGCGCGAAGTGAGGGCCCGGCCGTGCTGAACTGGCTCATCGCCGCCGCGCTCAGGCAGCGCGTGCTCGTCATCGCGCTGGCGCTCGTCCTGGTCTTCTTCGGCGTCCGCGCCAGCCAGGACGTGCCGCTCGACGTATTTCCCGAATTCGCGCCGCCGATGGTCGAGGTGCAGACCGAGGCCCCCGGCCTGTCGACCGAGGAGGTCGAAGCCCTCGTCACCACGCCCCTCGAATTCGCAGTGAACGGCACGCCGGGTCTCAAGACCCTGCGTTCGAAGTCGGTACTCGGCCTGTCCTCCGTGCAGCTGATCTTCCAGGAGGGCACCGATGTGGTCCGCGCCCGCCAGCTGGTGCAGGAACGCGTCGCGATCGCCGCGCCGCGCCTGCCCGCGAACGTCCGCCCGCCGACGATGCTGCCGCCGCTTTCGGCGACCAGCCGGGCGATGAAGATCGGGCTCACGTCTTCCCGGCTGAGCCAGATCCAGCTCTCCGAACTGGTGCGCTGGACGATCCGGCCCAAGCTGATGGGCGTTCCGGGCGTCGCCAATGTCGCCGTCTGGGGGCAGCGGGATCGCCAGCTCCAGGTGCTCGTCGATCCGAACCGGCTGCAGCAGATGGGCGTGACCATGGCCGAGGTGCAGAAGGCCGCGGGCGACGCCGCGGTAACGCTGGGCGGCGGGTTCGTCGACACGCCCAATCAGCGCCTCGCGGTGCGCCATCTCTCGCCGATCGCCGGCGCCGACGATCTGGGCAATACGGTGATCAGGCTCGCCGGTACCGCCCCCGTCCGGCTCCGCGACGTCGCCACGGTGGTCGAGGGCCATGCCGCACCCATCGGCAGCGCGATCATCAACGATGGATCGGGCATCCTGCTGATCGTCGAGAAGCAGCAGGGCGGCAACACGCTGGCGGTGACGCGGGGCGTCGAGGCCGCGCTGAAGGAACTGCGCCCCGGGCTCAAGGACGTCCAGATCGATTCGACGATCTTCCGCCCGGCCACCTTCATCGAGCGCTCGATCGGAAACCTCACCGAAGCGCTGTGGATCGGCTGCATCCTCGTCGCGGCAGTGCTGATCCTGTTCACCCGCGACTGGCGCTCGGCGGCCATCAGCCTGACCGCGATTCCCCTCTCGCTGCTCGGCGCCGCGCTCGTCCTCGCCAAATCGGGGATGAGCATCAACACGATGGTGATCGCCGGCCTGGTGATCGCGCTGGGCGAGATCGTCGACGACGCGATCATCGACGTCGAGAATATCGGGCGGAGGCTGCGATTGAACCGCGAGGCCGGATCGCCCCGCACGCCCTTCGCGGTGGTGCTCTCCGCTTCGCTCGAAGTGCGGACCGCGGTGGTGTTCGCCAGCCTGATCGTCATGCTGGTGTTCCTGCCGATCTTCTTCCTCGACGGCGTGTCGGGGACCTTCTTCCGCCCGCTCGCCACTGCCTATGTCCTCGCGATCGGCTGCTCGCTGCTGGTAGCGCTCACCGTTACCCCGGCGCTCTGCCTGATGCTGCTGCCCAACGGCACGCAGGTCCATCGCGAGACCCGCCTGGTCGCCCGCCTGAAGGCCGCCTATCGCCGCTTCCTTCCCCTCGCCATCGCCCGGCCGGGCGCAGCGATCGGCGTCGTCGCGGGCGGGCTGTTGCTCGCGGGGATCGGCTATGCGGGGTTCAAGGACCAGTTCCTCCCCAATTTCCGCGAAACCGACTTCCTGATGCACTTCGTCGAGAAGCCCGGCACTTCGGTGGAGGCGATGGAGCGGATCACCATCCGCGCCTCGAAGGAACTCCGCGCCATCCCCGGCGTGCGCAATTTCGGCGCCCATATCGGCCGCGCCGAGGCGGGCGACGAAGTCTATGGCCCCAACTTCACCGAGCTGTGGATCAGCCTCGACGAGAAGGCCGACTATGACGGCTCGGTCCGGAAGATCCAGGAAGCGATCGACGGCTATCCCGGCCTCTATCGCGACGTGCTCACCTATCTGCGCGAACGCATCAAGGAAGTGCTGAGCGGCGCGGGCGCCAGCATCGTCGTGCGCGTCTACGGCCCCGACATGGCGACGCTCCGCCAGACCGCCGACCGGCTCAAGAAGGAACTGGAGGGCATTCCGGGCACCAGCGAGCTCAAGGTGGAGATGCAGACCGCGATCCCGCAGATCCAGGTGCGTCCGCGCCCGGCCGACCTGGCCGCCTATGGCCTGACGACCGGCGATGTCCGCCGCACCGCGGCAACCCTGATCCAGGGGAGCAAGGCCGGCGAGCTCTACGAGGGCAACCGCTCGACCGACGTGGTGGTATGGGGCGTTCCCGCGGCACGGGCAGACCTGCGATCGATCCGCGATGCGCTGATCCAGCTGCCCGGCGGCACCGCCGTTCGCCTGTCGCAAGTTGCCGATGTGCTGGTCATGCCCGCGGCGAACGAGATCAAGCGCGAGAATGGCTCGCGCCGCATCGACGTGACGATGAACGTGTCGGGATCGGACCTGGGCGCGGTCGCCCGCGCGGTGCAGGCCAAGGTGGACGGCTTCACGTTCGGCACCGGCTATCATCCCGAAGTGATCGGCGAGTTCGAGGCGCTGCAGAAATCGCGCCGGCAGCTGGCGACGCTGGGCGCGCTCTGCCTGATCGGCATCCTGCTGCTCGTCTGGCTCGAGTTCCGCTCGTTCCGGGTGACCGCGCTGGTCGGCATCAGCCTGCCCTTCGCCCTGGTGGGCGGCGTGGCCGCGGTGTTGCTGTCGGGCGGCGTCCTGTCGCTCGGTTCGCTGGTCGGCTTCGTCACGGTGCTCGGAATCTCGGCGCGCAACGGCATCATGCTGATCAGCCATTATCGCCACCTCGAGAACGAGGAAGGCGAGGCATGGGGCCCCGAACTGCTGCTGCGGGGTGCCGAGGAGCGGCTGGTGCCGATCCTGATGACTGCCTCGTGCGCCGCGCTGGCACTGCTGCCGCTGGTCGTGCGCGGCGACGCGCCGGGGCACGAGATCGAGCATCCCATGGCACTCGTCATCCTGGGCGGCCTGGTCAGCTCGACCGTGCTCAACCTGCTGCTGATGCCGTCGCTGTACGGGCGCTTCGGCCGGGAACGGCGCGAACCCCGCGACGCGCAGGGCGCGGCACTCGAAGGAAAGGTTGTTCCGGCATGAATATCCGTTTCCCGCAGGTCGCGCTTGCCGGTGCGCTGGCGCTGACGACGGGCTGTGCGGTCGGGCCGCGGCATGTCGCTCCCGTTGCGCCGCTTCCCGCACAGGGGGCATTTCTCGGCGCTTCGGAGGCGGGGATCGCCTCGGCCCCGGTGCCCGATGACTGGTGGCGACTGTTCGACGACCCGGCACTCGACGCGCATGTCGGGCGGGCACTGGCCGCCAATGCCGATATCCGGGTGGCACTCGGCAATCTCGAAGTGGCGCGCGCCGCGGTGCGCGGTGCCCGGGCGGCGCAGCTTCCGAACACCACGCTCGAAAGCGGTGCCGGCCCCAGCCCCGCACAACGACAACCGAGCACCGGCGCCGTGCCGAAATCCAGCTACGACCTCGCCGCGACCATTGCCTATGAAGTCGATCTGTTCGGCCGGCTGCGGGCGACCGCCGAGGCCGCCCGCGCCGATCTCCAGGCGAGCGAAGCCGCGCGCGACACGGTGCGCGTCGCCGTCGCCGCCGATACGGCTGCCGCCTATGCGGCGGCGTGCGGCGCCGTTGCGGGGAAGCAGATCGCCGAGGCACAGCTTGCGGCGCAACAAAGGGGCTACGACCTGATTGCGCGCCAGCTCGACGCGGGCGAAGCCTCCCCCTTCGAACTCGCCCAGTCGAAGACCCTGCTCGAGCGCACCCGCGCCGCATTGCCGGCATTCGATGCAGACCGCGCGCGCGCCCTGTTCCAGCTTGCCACGCTCGAGGGGCTGCCGCCGAAGGAAGCGGCACGTCTCGCGCTGCCCTGCACGGCCGCACCGACCGCGCGCCGGGCCCTGCCGGTGGGCGACGGCAATGCCCTGCTGGCCCGGCGCCCGGACATTCGCGAGGCCGAGCGCAAGCTCGCGGCAGCCACCGCGCGGATCGGCGTCGCCACCGCCGATCTCTATCCCCGTTTCCAGCTGGGCGGATCGGCCGGCCTGCTCGGCGGCGATTTCACCGGCTTCCTCACGCCGCTGATCAGCTGGGCCTTCCCCAACCAGAGCGCCGCGCGCGCCAGGATCGCCGCAGCCAGGGGAACCCAGGAAGCCGCCCTGGCCAGCTGGGATGTCGCGGTGCTGCGCGCGCTGCGCGAAGTCGAGACCATGCTTGCCGACTATCAGGCGGAGAAGCGGCGCAATGTCGAGCTGCGCGGCGCGCTCGCGGAAGCCGGGAAGGTCGTGACCCGCGCCGGAGCGCGCTTCCGCCTGGGCGCCGACAGCTATCTGCAGGTCGTCGATGCCGAGCGCACCCGCAACGACGTCGAGGCCCTGCTGGCCGCGTCGAACCTCAGGATCGCCCTGACCCAGGTCGCGCTGTTCCGGGCGCTCGGCGGCGGTTGGGCTTCACAGCCCGATACGGCATCCACTAGGGGAGAAGCGCTTCCCGTCGGCAGCAGATAGAGTCGCACGTCGCCATGAAGATCCTGATTGCCGAAGACGACCGCGAAACCGCCGATTACCTCGCCAAGGGACTGACGGAATCCGGCATGAACGTCACCGTCGTCGCGAACGGCCCCGATGCGCTGTTCCACGCGACGCAGCAGCAGTTCGACGCGATCATCCTCGACCGGATGCTGCCGGCGATCGACGGACTCGCGGTGCTCCGGATGATCCGGGCCGGCGGAATCGCCACGCCGGTCCTGCTCCTCACCGCGATGGCGAAGATCGCGGACCGGGTCGAGGGGCTGGAGAGCGGCGCCGACGACTATCTGGTCAAGCCGTTCGCCTTTTCCGAGCTGCGCGCCCGGCTCAACGTGCTGATCCGCCGCCCCGCGACTTCCGCCATGCCGGCCGAAACCGTGCTGCGGGTCCGCGACCTCGAACTGGACCTGCGGCGGCGGCGCGTGACGCGCGGCGGAAGCCCGATCGATCTCCAGCCGCGCGAAGTGCTGATGCTCGAGGAGCTGATGCGCAATTCGGACCGGGTGATGACCAAGACGATGCTGCTCGAACGAGTCTGGGAGTTCGATTTCGATCCGCGCACCAACATCGTCGAGACGCATATCAGCCGGTTGCGCGCGAAGCTCAACGCCGGCTTCGATACCGATGCGATCCTCACCGTTCGGGGTGCCGGCTACACGATCCGCACCGAATGAAGCCGCATCTGCCCCGCTCCACCTTCGGCCTTGCCGCGCTCGCCAGTTTCGCGCTCGCCATCGCCACGATCCTGCTCGGCGGAATCGTCTATTTCGTGTCGCACGAGGCGCTGGAACAGCAGCTCGACCACCGCATCGCCGCCGAGACCGGCAGCCTGAAGGCCGTCGCCGAACAGGACGGGCTCGGCGCGCTCGCCATGGCCATTGCGCGGCGCGAGGACGGCCACAACACCAACGGGCTGGGCTATATGCTCTTCGCCGGTTCCGGCACCAAGGTGGCGGGCCGGTTCGACGCTGCCTTGCCGCGCCCGGGCTGGCACGAACTGCTGCCGTTCCACGATGCCCGCGAGGGCGCGAATGTGGCCCAGGCCCTGGCGACGCCGCTGCAGGGCGGATATATGCTGGTGGTGGCGGCGGATCGCACGCCGATCGACGAGATCGACCGCTCCATCCTCATGATCTTCTCCGCGGCATTCGGCGCGATGCTGTTGATCGGCATCGTCTGCGCCTGGGGGCTCGGCTTCGTGGTCCGGCGACGCCTGGGACGCATCCATGCGACGGCGGAGGCGATCATCGACGGCGATCTGAGCCGCCGCGTCGATCGCGACGACGTCCCGAACGAATTCGACAGGCTGGCCGAGACGCTCAACCGCATGCTGGATCGCATCGCATCGCTGCTCGACAATCTGCAGCAGGTCACCACCGACGTCGCGCATGATCTGCGGACGCCGCTGGCGCGCCAGAAACAGATACTGGAAACCGCGCTCGAGACCGATCTCGACGCCGATGGCTATCGCGAAGCCATCCGCCGCGCCGCGGATTCGAGCGAGGAGATATTGAACATCTTCACGGCGATGCTGCGGATTTCGGAAGTGGAGACCTATCAGGTCCGCGAAGCGTTCAGGCCGGTCGATCTGTCGGAGGTGGCGGAGCGGGTCGCCGATGCCTTTCGCGCAAGCGCGGAGGCGACCGGCCACGAAGTCGCTCTCGATGTCGATGCGGGCGCGACGATCGCGGGCGACCGGCACCTGCTCGCGCAGATGTGCGCGAACCTGGTCGAGAACGCGCTACGGCATACGCCTTCCGGAACGCGGATCGCCATCTGCGTGCAGCGGCAGGCGGATGCCGTATGCCTTGTCGTTGCCGACACGGGGCCGGGCATCCCGCCTGCGGAGCGCGCGCGCGTCCTCCAGCGCTTCGTCCGGCTGGAGCGCAGCCGGTCGACGCCCGGGCACGGCCTCGGACTCAGCCTGGTGGCGGCCATTGCCCGCGCGCACTTCGCGGCGATCGAATTGTCGGACGCGGCCCCCGGCCTGCGGGTCGTCATCCGCTTCGACGGCTGAACCCGCCGTCCGGGGCCAGCCGCGCGGCAAGCGGGTGCGGCGGCCTCCTGGCGAGGCCGCCGCACCTAGCTTCAGGCGAAGATCGCCTCGAGATCGGAAGGCGCGATGCCTTCCTTGAGCTGGCGCAGCTCGACATAGATGCTTGCCTGCACCGCCACCATTACCATGCTGCCGAGCGCCCCCACGGCGGCGCCGACGAACGCGGTCAGCAAGGCATTGCCGGTCGCGATCATCGCCGCGGTGAGGAAGCTCACCGGGATGCTGAGCACCCAGAGCAGGACGACGACGATCAGCATCGTCAGGAAGATGCGCCAGCGCGCGCCGCTGGTCAGCGCGGCGCTGCGGCTGAAAGCCTCGAGGATCCCCACCTTCTCCTGGACATAGGCCGGCGTGACCACCGCCCAGACCAGCCAGAGGATGACGCCCGGCACGATCAGCAGCAGCATGCCGATGCCGACGCCGATGCCGGCGATCAGGCCGATCGCTATCATCGGCAGGATCATGCTGATCCCCACCGCCAGAAGCGCGCCGAACTGCGGCGTCTCGCCCGAGAGGTGCATCACCGTGGCGCGGGTGAGCGCCGCCTGGAGGATCGCGCCGGTGACGATCGAGACCAGCCAGGTGAGGCCCGCCATGCCCCAATAGGAACCGCTGTAGAAGATCGCAGCGTCCGCTGCGCCGCCGTGCAGGTTGAAATTGATCGCCTGCCAATATCCCAGCACGAGCTGGGGCGTGCCCGCCAGCACCAGCGCAAGCCCGCAGAATAGCAGGAAATTCGACCCGATCGTTTCGAACGCGCGTGAAATGACCGCGCCGATTTCGTAGCGCGCTCCACCAAGATCCGCTTCAGCCATGATTTCCCCTCTTTCATCGAAGTGCAATCGACGCTGAGGAAAAACTGAACAAAAACGGGTGCAAAGTCCAGTCTTGCCGGGTTTCCTGCGGCGCGCTGTTCCGGTAGCACTGGGCGCGTGGGGGATTCGACGTGACCGTACAGGGATCGACTGCACAGTCCGTCGCCAGGGCGCACGAGGCCTTGCGCGCGCGCTCCGACATCCAGTTCGAGATGAGCGCGGCCAAGCCGCCCGAGATTCCGCCCTGGATGCGCTGGCTGGCCAGGCAGCTCGGAGAAGTCGCGCCCTATATGGGTTGGGTTCTTCTCGCCTGCGTGGTGATCGGCGCGGCGATCATTCTCTATCTCGTCGTCAGTTCGCTGATCCGCGCCCGGCCCTCGGGCGATGCCGAGGCGATGGCGACACGGGATGTCGCTGCCTGGCGCCCGAGCGAGAAGGCCGCGCGCGCGCTGCTTGCCGATGCCGAGGCGCTGGCGGCCCAGGGACGTTACGAGGAAGCCGTGCATCTGCTGCTCCAGCGCAGCCTGGAAGACATCCAGCGCCATCGCCCGCGCCTGCTCCGCCCCGCCCTGACCAGCCGCGAGATCGCAGGATCCGAATGGATGCCCGGCATCGTCCGCCGCGCCTTCGCCGCGATGGCCAGGCCGGTGGAGCGCAGCCTGTTCGGCGGCCGCAGCCTGGCCCGGGCCGACTGGGAGGAAGCGCGCGCCGCCTATGGCGAGTTCGCGCTGCCCGGGGCTTGGCGATGAGCAGCGAAGGCACCGCCACGCCCTTCACTCTGCGCACCGTCCTGGTGCTCGTGCTGCTCGGCGTGGTCGGCTTCGTCGCCTTCCTGCTGCTCACCGCCTATGCCGACGACCTGCAACCCGCGCAGCGCCCGGGCAACCATGCGCTCGCCACTTCGGCAGTGGGCTTTGCCGGCGCGGCCGACCTGGTGCGGCGCGTCCACGGCTCGGTGAAGATGGTGCGGCGCGACAGCGATCTCGACACCAGCGACATATTGGTGGTGACGCTGGAGCCGACGACCAGTCCCGACATGGTGAAGCGGATCATCGATCGCCGCGCTTCGCAGCCGACGATCCTGGTGCTGCCCAAATGGCTGACCATGCCCCGACCCGACAAGCCGGCCTGGGTGAGGTCGTTCGGCCGCCTCCCGCCTCGCGAGGCCTCGCGGCAGATCGCCCAGGTCACCGAGGCCCAGGTGCAGGAGAACGCAGAGGGCCTCAGGACCATCTCGGGCCAGGCGCTCGAACCGGTGATCGGCGACGGGCATGGCGGCACGCTGGTCGCCACGCTGAAGAGCCAACCGACGCTGATCGTCGCCGACCCCGACCTGCTCGACAATCAGGGCCTCAAGACGCTTGCGGGCGCCGAGCGGGCGATGCAGCTCCTCGACTGGTTCGACGATGGCGATCGCGGCATCGCCTTCGATCTCACGCTCCACGGCTTCGGGAGCAATCCCAACCTGCTCAAGCTGGCGTTCGAACCACCGTTCCTGCCGCTCACCCTGTGCCTGCTGATCGCGGCGCTGCTCGCGGGCTGGCATGCGCTCATGCGCTTCGGCCCCGCCCTGCCCGAGAGCCGCGGCGTCGCCTTCGGCAAGCGGGCGATCGCGGAGAATGGCGCGGCGCTGCTGCGGCTTGCCGGGCGGCGGCACCGCACCGGCGATCGCTATGCCGCGCTGATCCGCGACGCGGCGGCGGGCGCCACCGCCGCACCGGCCAACCTGCCGCCCGATGCGCTCGACAACTATCTCGACCGGCTCGACAAGCAGGGCGAACCCTTCACTGCCCTCGCTTCCCGCGCGGGCCATGCCCAGGACACGCGCGCGCTGCTCGTTGCCGCCCGCGCGCTCTATCAATGGAAAAGGACCGTCACGCGTGAACATTGAGGAAGTGAAGGCGCTGGGCGACGCGATCCGCGCCGAAGTGGGCAAGGCCGTGGTGGGGCTGGACGAGGCAGTGGAGCTGATGCTCGTCGCGCTGTTCGCGTCGGGGCATATCCTGCTCGAAGGGCCGCCCGGAACGGCGAAGACCTTCCTTGCCCAATGCTTCGCGCGCGCGGCGGGGCTCGACTATGGCCGCATCCAGTTCACGCCCGACCTGCTGCCGGGCGACATATTGGGCTCCAACCTGTTCAATTTCCAGACGAGCCAGTTCACCCTGACGCACGGCCCGATCTTCACCGAGCTGCTGCTCGCCGACGAGATCAACCGCACGCCGCCCAAGACCCAGGCGGCACTGCTGGAAGCGATGCAGGAGCGCACCGTCACGATCGACGGGATCGACCACAAGCTCTCCGAACGGTTCATGGTGGTGGCGACGCAGAATCCGATCGAGAGCCAGGGCGTCTATCCGCTGCCCGAGGCGCAGCTCGACCGCTTCCTGTTCAAATTCGAGGTCGGCTATCCCAGCCTCGAACAGGAACGCGAGATCGTCGCCAAGCAGGGCAGCCGCTTCGGCATGCCCCGGCCCGAGCAATGGGGCGTCGCCCAGGTCGCCGACCATGCGACGATCAGCGCCGCAGCCGATGCGGTGGCGGCGAACCGCCTGGCCGACGAGGTGGTGGACTATGTCGTCCGCCTCGTCCGCGCGACTCGCACCACCGGCGACCTCCAGATCGGCGCGAGCCCGCGCGCGGGCGCCACGCTCGCCGCCGCGGCGCGCGCGCATGCCGCGCTCGACGGGCGCGACTTCGTGCTGCCCGACGATGTGAAGAAGCTCGCCCCCGCGGCCCTGCGCCACCGCGTGATTCTCTCTCCCGCTGCCGAGATCGACGGCCGTACCGCCGACGCAGTGATCGCGGGCCTGGTCGAGCAGGTCGAGGCGCCGCGTTGATCCGACCCAGCATCCGCTGCGTGCTGCTGACCGCCGCGGGAGCGCCGCTGGCGCTGCTCGTCGGCGTATTCGCGCCGCAGCTCTGGTTTGCCGGGCTGATATGGGTGCCGATGATGCTCGCCTTCGCCGCGGTCGACGCCCTGCTCGCGCCGCGCGCGCCGGTGCTGAAGGCGTCGTGCCCGGGCGCGATCGAGATCGGCGCGCCGCTGATCGTCGAGGTGATGGTGGCGGGCCGGCCGATCGACGGGCTGGAGCTCGCGGTGGCGACGGGGCCCAGGCTGGCGCCGCGCGCCGAGGGGCGCATCCGGCTGGCGCGCGGCGAGAACCATGCCGCGATCGCCTTCCTCCCCGTGCGGCGCGGCACCGACAAGGTGGAGGCGCTGTGGAGCCGCTGGACCGGTCCGTTCGGCCTGATCTGGCGGCAGCGCGTGGAGAAGCTCGACCGGCTGGTGGTGATCACGCCGGACATCCGCCCCGTGCGCAATTCGGCCCATCTGCTGCTGCGCGACGCGCAGATGGGCGAGATGGCGCGCGTCGATCGCGGCGAAGGCAGCGAGTTCGAAGCGCTGACCGAATGGCGCTCGGGCATGGAGCGCCGCACGATCGACTGGAACCACAGCGCCCGCCACCTTCAGCTGCTCGCTCGCGAGAACCGGATCGAGCGCAACAACCAGATCGTCTTCGCGATCGATACCGGCCGGGTGATGTGCGAGCCGGTCGACGGCCTGCCGCGCGTCGACCGGGCGATCACCGCGGCGCTGCTCGGCGCCTATGCCGCCTTGAAGCTCGGGGACCGGGTGGCGCTGTTCGGCTTCGATTCGCAGCCCCGGGTCGCCTCGGGCGCGGTGTCGGGCACCCGCGCCTTCCCGCTGATGCAGCGGCTCGCCGGGCAGCTCGACTACAGCACGGCCGAGACCAACTATACGCTCGGGCTCGCCACGCTGGCGGGCGACCTCACCCGGCGCTCGCTGGTGGTGATCTTCACCGAGTTCACCGATCCCACCGGCGCCGAGCTGATGCTGCGCGCCGCGGTGAACCTGCTGCGCGGGCACCTGGTGCTGTTCGTGATCCTGGCCGATGACGAACTGGAGGCGTTGGCCGCGGCAGAACCGATGGCGATCGACGACGTCTCGCGCGCGGTGATCGCCGCGTCGATGCTGCGCGAGCGCCGGATCGTCCAGGCGCGGCTCCGCCATGCCGGCATCCATGTGCTGGAAGCGCGGCACGACCAGGTGGGGCCGGCACTCGTCCGCCAATATTTCGATTTCAAGCGGAGGAATCTGCTGTGAGCGGCGCCGCATCGTCCCAGTTCGCCAGCGCCCGCTTCCGCGAGGCGCGCACCGTCGACTGGCTGGAACTGGAGCAGCGCATCCTCCAGATCGAGCGCGGCCGTGCCGGATCGCTTTCGGACGAGGACCTGTTCGAGCTGCCGGTGCTCTATCGCGCCGCGCTCTCCTCGCTCTCGGTAGCGCGCGAGACATCGCTCGACGCCGATCTGGTCGCCTATCTCGAGGCGCTGTGCGCGCGATCCTATTTCGTGCTCTACGGCGTCCAGCCTCCCCTTCGCCGGCGCATCGCAGCATTCTTCGGGGCAAGCTGGCCGCTGGCGCTGCGCAGCCTGGCACGCGAGACGCTGATCGCGGTGCTGATGATGCTGCTCGGCGGCATCGCCGCCTATTGCCTGGTTGCCAGCGATCCGAGCTGGTATCATTCGATCGTGCCCGAGGGATTGGCCGGCGGACGGGGGCCGCAATCGAGCGCGGCGGAGCTGCGCCAGGGCCTTTATGACGGCGGGGGCGACGACAGCAACATGCTCGGCGCCTTCGCTACCTATCTGTTCACCCACAATGCGCAGATCGCGCTGATGTGCTTCGCGCTGGGCTTCGCATTCGGCGTGCCGACATTGCTGCTGCTCGTCTACAATGGCTGCATCCTCGGCGCCTTCCTCGCGGTGTTCGTCTCCAAGGGGCTCGGTCTGCCGCTGGCCGCCTGGCTGACGATCCACGGCACCACCGAACTGTTCGCCATCGCCATTGCCGGCGCGGCCGGGCTGCGCGTGGGCATGGCGCTGGCCTTTCCAGGCAAGCTCTCGCGCACCGCCGCCACCGCCAGGGCCGGGCGCACCGCCGCCTTCGCCATGATCGGCGTGGTGCTGATGCTCGCCGTGGCCGGGCTGCTCGAGGGCGTGGGGCGGCAAACGATCACTTCGGACCTGATCCGCGTGGCGATCGGCGGCGCTGCGCTGCTCGGCTGGCTGCTCTATTTCTACGTGATGCCGGTGCGCAGCGGTGACCTGGATGGCTGAGGCTCGCGCGACGCAGGGATCGGGCCGGCAGCGGGGCACCGACCGCCGCACCTTCGTCACGCCCGAAGGCGTGGACCTGAAGCTCGACATCGCCACGATCGGCGAGCGCGCCGGCGCCTTCATGCTCGATCTGACGGTGATCGTCCTCACGCTGGTGGTGCTCACCATCGTCCTGCTGCTGGTGCTGATGGGCACCGGAAAGGCGCTGGCGCAGATCCTGCTGATGATCTGGCTGCTCGGCTTCTTCGCGCTGCGCAACGGATATTTCGCGATCTTCGAGCTGGGCCCGCGGGCGGCGACACCGGGCAAGCGGCTGATGCGGCTGCGCGTAGTGGCGCGCGACGGATCGCGGCTGCGCGGGCACCAGGTGGTGGCGCGCAACGCCATGCGCGAACTGGAACTGTTCCTCCCCCTATCCTTCCTGGCCTATCAGAGCTCCGCCGGGATGGCGACTTTCGCCACCGGCCTGTTCGGGCTGCTCTGGACCGGCATCTTCCTGCTCTTTCCCTTCTTCAACCGCGATCGGCTGCGCGTGGGCGACCTGATCGCCGGCACCTGGGTGGTGCGATTGCCGCGCCGGAGCCTGAACCACAGCGTCGCGTCGCGCGCCGAGCCCGAACAGGCCCGCTACGCCTTCACCGATGCGCAACTGAGCGTCTATGGCGAGTTCGAGCTGCAGAAGCTGGAGGAAGTGCTGCGGCGGAACGACGAATATTCCATGATCGTCGTCGCGCGGACGATCCGCGAGCGGCTCGGCATGGCCGGCGTCGAGGGCGACGAGCATGGCTTTCTCGAAGCCTATTACACTGCGCTATGCCAGCGATTGGAACGCAACATGCTGTTCGGCAAGCGCAAGAAGGACAAATATCAGCACTAGCTGGCGAATAGCTGGCCAATGTCACGGAATGCCTTGAATTCCAGTGCGTTGCCGGCAGGATCGAAGAAGAACATCGTCGCCTGCTCGCCGGGCTTGCCCGGAAAGCGGATATGCGGCGTGATCGCGAATTCGGTGCCCGCGGCGCGCAAGCGCCCGGCAAGCGCCTCCCATTCCTCCCATTCGAGCACCAGCCCGAAATGGGGCACGGGCACCGCGTCGCCATCCACGGAGCCCCGCGCCTTCACGCCCGCGCCTTCCGCCTTGTGGACGACCAGCTGGTGGCCTCGGAAATCGAAATCGATCCAGTGGCCGGGATCCTCGCGCCCCTGCGGGCAACCGAGCGTGCCGCCATAGAAGGCGCGCGCCGCCTCGATATCGTCGACGGGGATGGCGAGATGGAAAAGCGGCACGGTCATCCAAGCGAGCATAGAAAGGCCCGGGCGATTGCGGAAGACCGTCAGGGCGGGTGATGGAAACCGGTTTCCATAGCTCGACCACGGCTCTATGTCGGGCATATGACTCCAGCCCTGTTCCGTATCGCCCCCGAGGACAGCACCGCCACGGCGCTACGCGACATGGCCGCCGGGGAGGAAGCGCTGGGCGTCACGCTCGCCGGGCCGGTGGCGAAGGGGCACAAGGTCGCCGTGAAGCCGATCGCGGCGGGCGACCCCGTGCTCAAATTCGGTTTTCCGATCGGCATGGCCACCCGCGCGATCGCGCCGGGCGAACATGTCCACACCCATAATGTCGCCACTGCGCTCGGCGGCAGCGGCGACTATGCCTTTGCGCCGGCCGCGCACGACGATGCCCGGGTCGAGGGGCCGGCGTTCCTCGGCTATCGCCGCGCCAACGGCCGGGTGGGCACCCGCAACGAGGTCTGGGTGATCCCCACCGTCGGCTGCGTCGCGCGTACCGCACAGAAGATCGCCGAACGCGCCGCGGCGCGGCATGCGGGCAAGATCGACGGCATCCACGCCTTCCCCCATCCGTTCGGCTGCTCGCAGCTGGGCGACGACCTGCAAGGCACTCGGGCGATCCTCGCCGCCCTGGCCAGCCATCCCAATGCGGGCGGCGTGCTGATCGTCGGGCTCGGCTGCGAGAACAACCAGATCAAGGGCATGCTGGAAGGGATCGACCACCCCAATCTGCGCACCCTGGGCGCGCAGATGGCGGAGGACGAAGTCGAGGAAGGCGTGGCGCTGGTTGCCGAGCTGGTGGCCGCCGCGGCCGCCGAACGAACCCCTGCCCCTCTCTCCGAGCTGGTGCTCGGCGTGAAATGCGGCGGTTCGGACGGCTTTTCGGGGCTCACCGCCAATCCGCTGGTCGGGCGCATGGCCGACGCAGTCACCGGGGCGGGCGGCACCGCGATCCTCACCGAGATTCCCGAGATATTCGGCGCCGAGCAGCTGCTGATGGCGCGCGCCCGCGACGAAGCGGTGTTCGAAGCGATCGTGGCCCTGGTCAACGACTTCAAGGCCTATTTCACCCGGCATGGCGAGCCGGTCTCCGAGAACCCTTCTCCCGGCAACATCGCCGGCGGCATCACCACGCTCGAGGAGAAGTCGCTCGGCGCGGTGCAGAAGGCCGGGCATGCGATCGTCACCGACGTGATCCCCTATGGCGGGCGCGTGCGGCACCACGGCCTCACGCTGCTCGAAGCGCCCGGCAACGACGCCGTATCTTCCACCGCGCTGGCGGCGGCGGGCGCGACGGCGATCCTGTTCACCACCGGGCGCGGCACCCCGCTCGGCTTCCCGGTGCCGACGATCAAGATCGCCTCGAACAGCGACCTGGCCGCGCGCAAGCCCGGCTGGATCGATTTCGACGCCGGCCAGGTGCTCGAACTGGGCATGGATGCGGCCGCCGGCGCGCTGCTGGAGACGATCGTCGCGATCGCATCGGGCAGGGAAACCGCCGCCGAGCGCAATGGCGAACGCGAAATCGCGATCTGGAAGCGCGGCGTCACGCTCTGACGGGCGGAGATTTTCTCAGGGATTGAAACATCTCCGTTTCGAAACGGGCGAGTCATGACTGTGCGGCCCGTCGGTTTCTGTTAACCATATCGCGCGCGACTCAGGGGGAATAGCGTGGCGATCATTCTGGCTTCGATCGGCAATCTGGCAGCGGGCGCGGCGCATGCCATGGCTGTCCGGCCGATCAGCGCGGAGGCGATCTACTGGCCGGCCTGGATCCTGGTGGGCGGCGTGCTGATCGCGCTGCTGATCGTCATCGGCGTGCTCGCGTCGCTCAAGGCCGCGCTGCTCGCCAAGCCGAGGAAGCGCGACGAGGAATTCACCCGCATGCTCTGCAAGCAGGTGTGGAAGCACACGGCCACGGTCACCGACATATTCGCGCAGCGCCTGCGCCAGCCGCAGCGCGACCTGGTGACGCTGCGGGTTCTCCTCCGCCTGCTGCGCGAGGACATCGCCGGGCCGGTCAACTTCGTCGAACAGATGCGCCCGCACGCGCCGGCGACCTGGCCGGACTATGAACTGTTCGCCGCCTTCAACAATTGGGGCGGCCAGATCTGCGCAATGGAATCCCAGCTGGCGGACATGCAGCAGATGCTGAGCTATCCGGCGGTGAAGGAGCCGGTGGATGCGCACCGCGACGCGATGCTTGTCCATTTCTATGCCACCGAGCAGGTGGCGATGGGCCAGACCGTGTCGACGCTCGGCAATCATGCGATAGCGGTGTGCGAGGCGGCGAAGAAGGTGCTGAAGAAGGCACCGGGCGGCTTCCGCTTCGGCGGGGGCGATCACGATCCTGACGAACAGGATCATGGCTGCCCCGCCTGCGGCGCGAGCCAGCATGGCGTCTATGCCGGCGCCAATACCCGCGACCTGTTGCCGCTGCCTGCCCTGCCCGATCTGCCCGAGAAGCCGAAGAAGAAGGAAGAGGCCAAGCCCGCGGCGCAGATCTGCGGTTGCGCAATGCCCCGGCCCTGCCGTTGCGCCCCGGTGCCCTGCGCCTGCGCGTGCAGCTGCAAGACGGCGAGCGCTCCGGCGCCGGCCCATCCCTGATCGTTTCGGCGACGACGGAACATTGCTGCACTGCGATAAACCGGAGGCGCGGGGCATTGAAGCGTTAACCCTCCTCCCGTAGGTTCGCGCGCAGGGGTTTTCCGGGTGGGTTGATGACCGAGTTTATCGTCTTCGCATATGCGATGCTGGCAATGTTCGTGATCCAGTCGATGCAGCGCAACAAACGCGCGCAGCGCGCCGATTCGCAGATGGTCACCATGGTCGGCTGGGGGTTGTTCTCGCTCTCCTCCACGCTGGCGGTATTGCTCGGCGCGGTGGCGCTGGCGCTCGCGCTGGGCGCCAATATCCCCCTTCCCCCGGGCTTCGAAGCGCCGCTATCCTGAGCGGCATGCCGCTCTACGAATTCGCGGGGCATCGCCCCCAACTCGCCGAGGATGCCTGGATCGCGCCAAGCGCCGACCTGATCGGCGATGTGCGCCTGGCCGCGCTCGCCTCGATATGGTTCGGCGCGGTCATCCGCGCGGACAACACGCCGATCCTGGTGGGCGCCCGCTCGAACATCCAGGACGGGGCGATGCTCCATTCCGATCCGGGCGCGCCCTGCACCGTCGGCGAGGACGTGACCGTGGGCCATCACGCCATCCTGCACGGCTGCACGATCGGCGACCGCACGCTGATCGGCATGGGCGCGACGATCCTGAACCGCGCGGTGATCGGCGAGGATTGCCTGGTCGGCGCGGGGGCGCTGGTGACCGAGGGCAAGACGTTCCCCGCCGGCCATCTGATCGTCGGCTCGCCGGCCAAGGCGATCCGGCCGCTCGACGACATGCAGAAGGCGCTGCTCAAGGCCAGCGCCGCGCTCTACGCCGCCAAGCAGCGCGAATATGCCGCAGGACTGAAACGGGTCGACTGATCCGCCGCCTGCCGCTTGGACAATCGTCATATTGCCGTTCTAGCCCGGGCCTCTTTCGAGTCGGGTCGGGGGTCGTGATGGGTTTGTTCGACTGGTTGAAGCGCCGCGCCAGGGCACAGGCTCCGATGCCGGCACCGATCGCGCTACCGGCCCCTGCCGCTGCGCCCGAAATGGAGCCCGAGGGCCTGTGGCAGACGGGCGTGGAGGCCGATCGCCTCTGGGTGCGCGCTCCCGAAGGCGATCGCCAGGCCGTGACGCTCGAGGCGCTCGCGGCAGTCGCGATCGAGACCAGCGATACCGGCCCCGACGGGCGCGGCGCCTGGTGGCTGTTCTACGGGCCGGACGAGGATGTCGCCTTCACCCTGCCGCTGGGCGCGCGGGGCGAAGGTGCGATGGTCGAGCGGATCGCCGCACTGCCGGGCTTTCGCCACGATGCCTATGCCACCGCGATTCGATCGGCCGGCATCGATACCTTCGTGATCTGGCAGCGGCCGTTCGACTAATTGTCGAGGCGACGCGTCACCTCATAGCCTGCCTTGCGCAAGGCCATCACCGCGGCGAGCGCCTGGTAATGGCTCTCCTGCCCTTCCTCATAGAGCTTGCCGCTCTGCAGGGTTGCGGCCTCGATCGCCTTGCGAACGATGACGTACATCTCGTTGGTGACCATATGGGGCTCCCCGGGGCCGTTGCGCGGAACGACAATGGGGAATCGCGCCGCTCGCTTCAATAGGGGTACGGCCGAGTCGGCCCTGTCACCGGAATGATTGCGCCGCGTGCAACCATGCATGCCGTAGCGTCGCCGGCATCGGGCTGGACGGCCATTCCGGTTTCGCTACAAAACTGGTCCATGGCTCTGCCCCCGCTCTTCGATCGCCTGCGCCTTCCCGTCATCGGATCGCCGCTGTTCATCATCTCGGTGCCCGACCTGGTCATCGCCCAGTGCAAGGCGGGGATCGTCGGCTCCTTTCCGGCGCTCAACGCCCGGCCGGACACCAGGCTCGACGAATGGCTCCACCAGATCACCGAGGAACTGGCTGCCTGGGACCGCGATCATCCGGACACGCCGGCGGCGCCCTTCGCGGTCAACCAGATCGTCCATCGCTCCAATCCGCGCCTGGAGCATGACGTGGCCGCCTGTGCCAAGTGGAAGGCGCCGATCGTGATCACGTCCCTCGGCGCACGGCCCGAGCTCAACGACGCCGTGCATGGCTGGGGCGGCATCACGCTGCACGACGTGATCGACGATCGCTTCGCCCACAAGGCGATCGAGAAGGGCGCGGATGGGCTGATCCTCGTCGCGGCCGGCGCCGGCGGCCATGCCGGGCGCCTCAGCCCCTTCGCGCTCGTCCAGGAAGTGCGCGAATGGTTCGATGGGCCGGTGGTGCTCTCGGGCGCGATCGCCAATGGCCGCTCGGTGCTGGCCGCCCAGGCGATGGGCGCCGACCTCGCCTATATCGGCTCGCCGTTCATCGCCACCGACGAGGCCAATGCCGCGCCCGCCTACAAGCAGGGCATCGTCGAAGGGACCGCGGACGATATCGTCTATTCGAACCTCTTCACCGGCGTGCACGGCAACTATCTGAAGGCGTCGATCGTCAATGCCGGGCTCGATCCGGACAATCTTCCGGAAAGCGATCCCAGCGCGATGAACTTCGGCGGGGCAAAGGCCTGGAAGGATATCTGGGGATCGGGCCAGGGCATCGGCGCAGTACATGCGATCGAGCCTGCCACGGCGAAGATCGAACGGATGCAGCGGGAATATGCCGCGGCCAGGGCGGCGCTCTGCGGCTGAGCGGGCGCTGCCCGGCCCAGGCCGGCGTGCCGAGGATCAGAAAGCGGCGGCCAGCCGGTCCATCATCGAGCGCGCGGGGCTTTCGATCACCGACGCCTCCCCCAGCGACTCGTCGAGCCGTGCCACGCGGCGATACAGGTCGATGCTGGTGTTGATGATCGCCACCGCCTGGGGCGGCATTGCGTCGAGCAGCGCCTCCTCGGTTTCGGGCGCGTCGCCAAGCCGGCGCGAGGAGGCAAGCGCGTCGTGCGGCGTCAGTTCGCCGGCATCGACCGCGCGCTGGGTGAGCAGCCAGGCGATGATGTGCATCAGCCGCGTCGTCACCTTGAGCGACTCGCAGGAGAAGGCGACTCGATTCAAGGCCTCCAGCGCTTCGCGCTCGTCACGGCCCAGTTCGTCGAAATAGGCGCGCGCCTCGTCGGCCAGCAGCATCGCCTCGACATAGAGCGTGTCGATCAGCTTGCGATGGATCGTCGTCGTGCCCTGTTTGCCCATGAAAACAACGCTGCCACAGCCCGCATGGTAACGAAATGCTTAATTTCGCAGTGATTTCGTCCCGATCCGGATCAGGCGATAATATCGGGGATCAACTGGTCCTCGAGCTGCACGATCTCGTCGCGCAGCATGAGCTTGCGCTTCTTAAGGCGCGCGATCTGGAGCTGGTCGGAGGTGCCCGTCGCGAGCAGCGCGTCGATCGCCGCATCCAGGTCGCGATGCTCGGTCCGCACCGCTTCGAGCCGTCGCACAATCTCTTTCTCGTCCATCGCGAAAGCCCCCGTAGCGGGATCTCCCTGCACCAGCCCGAGAGGCTCCGCAACGGATCATCGCGCTATTTCCGCATGCTGTCGATTAGCCGCCGGTTAGCCGCGTTTCCCCCGCGACAAAGCTGTGGAAAAGTGATCTAGTCGCGGGTTCCGGCCACCCGAAGAAGGAGACTGCTTCGATGCAGAACGCGCATTTCTCGGCACTTTCGGCCAAGCACTCGGTGCTCGACCAGCGAATCGCCGCCGAATCGCAACGGCCCCGCCCCGACCAGATGGTCCTGGCTTCCCTGAAGAAGCAGAAGCTTCGCATCAAGGAAGAAATGGCGCGCTAGAAGCGCCGCGCAAAAGGGGTGTGGCCCAAGCCGCACCCCGACTGCGCGAAATCTCCGAAACCTGGTTCCGAAAAGATTCGAGCCGATGGATATCCGGCTCGGAAAGACGTCAGCGGCGCGTGAAGATCGGCTTCACGAAAGTCGGCGTCTGCGTGCCCCCGCCCACCGGCTTGCGGGCGAGCAGCGGGTCGATCGGCGTGTCGAAGGCAATGCCGACGCGGCCATCGGTCGCCCAGGCGATGCGGCCGCTGACCCAGCCCACGCCGCGCACCTCCACTTCCACCGGCGAGCCCCGTTCGATCGGCTGCGTATATTCGGCCATCAGCCCGCCCTGCGAAAGATTGCGCACGCGCACCTGCTCGTCCGGGCGCCCCGCCACGCGGAACTGCGCGGCCAGCATCAGGCTGTCGCGCGAACCGTTGCGCTGGCTGGCGGCGAAATCGTCCGCCGAGAGCGCAGTGAGAGGGTCGAAGGGAAACTGGTCCATCATGTCGCTCGAAACGCAAGGAGTTACGCGCGCAGAATAGAGCAGCAAACCTTGTCGAAACCGTAAACGAAGGCGTCGAAACCGTAAACGAAGGCCGAAAATGTGCCTCCGCCGCCGAACGGAGGAGGCACAAAAAAGGAGGCCCTCAGCCCCCTGTCATTCGTCCCGCGATACCTTCTCGTTGCGCTCGTGGCGTTCCTGCGCCTCGACGGTCATCGTCGCGATCGGCCGCGCTTCCAGCCGGCCGAGGCTGATCGGCTCGCCGGTCACCTCGCAATAGCCATATTCGCCGTCCTCGATCCGGCGCAAGGCCGCGTCGATCTTGGAGATCAGCTTGCGCTGGCGATCGCGCGTGCGCAGCTCGATCGACCAGTCGGTCTCGCTCGACGCGCGATCGGTGAGATCGGCCTCGCGCAGCGAGTCGGTCTGCAGCTGGTTGAGCGTCCCCGCGGCCTCGCGGTAGATGTCGTCCTTCCACGCGTTCAGCTTGTTGCGGAAATATTCCAGCTGGCGCGGGTTCATGAAGGGTTCGTCGTTGCTCGGCCGATAGCCGTCGTCGCCGTCATTTGCGGCGGGAGGAACGCGTTTACCCGGTTCGTCGAAGCGATCCAAAACAGTAGCCATCCCCACTCTCCACTACGGTCCTCAGTAAGGCCCGAGCCATACGGAGACCGTTTGCCCTGCGCGGCCCTATACTTACGCGCGGCGGCGTTAACAAGCGCGCCGTCATTTTAATCCACAGGCGTAATACCCCGTAAATGGAGGGAAATTAGCAGCGGGTGAACCGCGGCCCGATCCATCGGAAATTAACCGGGAATGTTCATGAACCGGCGGCCACGAAACACTCGCTTCGTGCCGAAGTAGAACATTAACCACGCCAACAGAAATCCGGGGCGCGAAAAATACGCGCAAATATGGTTAAGCCGTCTTAACGGCATTGCACTTAACAATTTGTTTTGCACTTTTCGCGCATTGACGAGTGTGAAGCTGCTGACGGTCCCGCGGGGAGCGACACGCCAGCAACGGGAAGAGTGGGAACAATGTCGGTTCGCATGGCCTTGGCTAAACTGTGCGCCTGCACTTGCGGGGGCGCGGTGATCGGCGGCGGTGGCGTCTACGTCACCGAACGCATCCATCAGCCGCGCGTGGTGAAACACGTCACCGTCACGAAGAAGCGCGTCGTGAAGCGCACCGTGGCGCGTCCGGTGAAGCGAGTCGTCAAGCGCACGGTCACCACCACTACCCAGGGCCAGCCCCAGGTCGTCGTCGTCACTGCGCAGGGCGCGCCGATCCCGGTGCCTCCGCCCTATGGCGAGATGCCGGTGGTTTCGTCGAGCAGCAGCGGCTCCTCCTCCTCGGGCGTGATCGGCGGCTCGGGCGGCGGCGGCTTCATGGGCGGCTTCTTCGCGGGCGGCTTCTTCGGCGGGTCGACCAGCTCCGGCAGCTCGAGCGGATCCAGCGGCATCAACATCGAGATCTCGTCGTCCAACTCCTCCTCATCGGGCGGCTCGACCTCCACCTCGACCGGCGGTTCGTCGACTTCCACGTCTACCGGCGGCTCGTCCACCTCCACATCGAGCGGCCAGATCAGTTCGACATCGACCTCGTCGTCGAGCGGCGACGTCTCGTCCTCCACTTCGACGAGCTCGAGCACCTCGTCGTCCAACAGCTCCTCGACCAGTTCGTCCAACTCGTCTTCGACATCGTCCTCGTCGAGCGGCCATTGGAGCAATTCGAGCGGCTGGAGCTCGAACGGCGGGCACGGATCGAGCAGCCATGGCGGCTGCCGGCGCGACTGCGGCGGCAGCAGCTCGGGCGGACCGGCGCCGGTGCCGGCCCCACCGATGATCCTGCTGTTCGGCGGCGCCGCGGCGGCGCTGGTCGCCCGCAAGCGCTTCCTGAAGAAGAAGGCGCCGGACGCGCAGCCGGAAGGCTGAGCCGCCCTATTCGGCGTTGATCAGCGCTTCCTCGATCTGCGGGACGGTGTGGCGGGTCAGGTCCTTGGCGATCTCGGCCGTCAGGCGATCGCTCACTTCCTTGTGATAATGTTTGCGCAGCGCTCCCAGCGTGCGCGGCGGGGCGACGATGATCAGCGATTCGAATTCGTTGCGCAGCGCCCGCGCCTTGAGCAGGGCCGCGGCGTCGGCCGCGAAGCGATCCTCCTCCAGCTGGTGGAAATCGGTCTCCTCATAGGCGCTGCGCCGCGCGCCGACGCTCTGGAAGGAACGGCCGGGCGCATCGCTCGCCTGCTCGCCATTGGCCGGGTTCTCCTGTTCCTCCTTGCGCTCCAATTGCAGGTTCGGGCGCAGCGCGTCGCCTTCGTTGCGCAGCATCAGCAGCTTGCGACCATCGGCAACCAGAACGATCGCATCACGGGGAACCCGCATATCCTGTCTCCTTCGTTGATCCTGCCACACTGAACGCTGCCACGCGCGCCAGGGTTGCGCGCGGGCGGGAGCCCGGTCATACGCCCGGCCATGCACGATATCCGCGCCATCCGAGAGAATCCCGCTGCCTTCGACGCCGGTTTGGCGAAGCGGGGGCTGGAACCGCAGGCGGCCGAGCTCGTCGCCCTGGACGAGAAGCGCCGCGCCCTGATCACCGAGCTCCAGGCCGGCCTGGCGCGCCGCAACGAAGCCTCGAAGGCGATCGGCGCGGCCAAGGCGACGAAGGACGAAGCCACCGCGGCGGCACTGATGGCCGAAGTGGCCGGCCTCAAGGAGCGCCTGCCCGCGCTGGAGGCCGAGGAGAAGGAAGCCGGCGAGGCGCTGGAGGCCCGGCTCGCGAGCCTGCCCAACCTCCCGTATGACGACGTTCCCAAGGGCGCCGACGAGGATGACAACGCCCTGATGGCAACCGTCGGCGCGCCGACCGTCCTCGCCTTCCCGGCCAGGGAGCACGACGCGATCGGCCCGGCGCTCGGGCTCGATTTCGAAACGGGCGCGATGCTCTCGGGCGCGCGCTTCACGCTGGTGCGCGGCGCCGCCGCCAAGCTGCACCGCGCGCTCGGCCAGTTCATGCTCGATACGCTGGAGGCCCAGGGCTATGAGCAGACCATCCCGCCGCTGCTGGTGCGCGACGAGGCGGTGTTCGGCACCGGCCAGCTGCCCAAATTCGCCGAGGACCTGTTCCGGACCACCGACGGCCGCTGGCTGATCCCCACCGCCGAGGTGAGCCTCACCAACATCGTCCGCGAGCAGATCCTGGCCGAGGAGGAGCTGCCGCTGCGCTTCACCGCGCTCACCGCCTGCTTCCGCTCCGAAGCCGGCGCCGCGGGCCGCGACACGCGCGGCTTCATCCGCCAGCACCAGTTCGAGAAGGTCGAGATGGTCTCGATCACCACGCCCGAACAGAGCGAAGCCGAGCATGAGCGCATGACCCGGTGCGCCGAGGGCCTCCTCACGGCGCTGGGCCTGCCCTTCCGCCGCATGAAGCTGTGCACCGGCGACATGGGCTTCACCGCCGCGCGCACCTATGATCTGGAGGTGTGGCTGCCCGGCCAGGGCCGCTATCGCGAGATCTCGTCCTGCTCGACCTGCGGCGATTTCCAGGCGCGCCGGATGAATGCGCGCTGCCGCCCGGCGGGCGAGAAGGCGACCCGCTTCGTCCACACGCTCAACGGTTCGGGCCTGGCGGTGGGGCGTACGCTCGTCGCCGTGCTGGAGAACTACCAGCAGGAAGACGGATCGGTGGCGATCCCCGAGGCGCTGAAGCCCTATCTCAACGGCCTGAACCGGCTGGGACCGGCAAACTGAGCACCTCCGCATTCAGACGTACCTGACGTGCGCGGAAATGCGCGATATGGTACGACCGGATATGGTTAATTTGGGGGTCGGGATGATGGGGGCAAGGCCGATGGCGCCGCTGGCGCTACTGATGCTGGCCGCCTGCATTCCGCAGACCGGCGGCGGCTATCGCGACTCCGGCTATGACCGGCCCGCGCCCCGCCAGGACCGCCACTCGCAGCCCCAGTCGCAACAGGATGGCTGGGAACGCCCCGCGCTCGGCAACGAACAGGACGTCCGCCGCCTCCCTGCCCCGCCGCCCGCCTGGCAGGCGCGCAAGGTACAGGCGGATTCGCGGGTCGTGGCAGGCACCAGCTACACCGTCCAGCCGGGCGATTCGCTGCGTTCGATCTCGATGAAGACCGGGGCCGGATCGGAAGCGATCGCCCGTGCCAACAACATCCCCTCGCCCTTCGTGATCCGCGTCGGCCAGAAGCTGACGATCCCGGGTGGCCGCTATCACCTGGTCCGCGACGGCGAGACCGGCATCGCCATCGCCATCGCCTATGGGGTCGACTGGTCGCGGATCATCGCAGTCAACGACCTGGAGGAGCCGTACATCCTGCGCACGGGCCAGCGGCTGCTGATCCCCGACACGGCGTCGCCTTCGGGCCGCCCCGAGACGATCGAGCAGCGCGCGGCGCGTTTCCATCTCGACCTGGGCGTCGACGATATCGTCACCGGCGGCCAGCCCGCCATCGCCGAGAAGGCCAAGCCGGCCCAGCCGACCGCCTCTTCGGCCCGCGTGCTGTCGCCCACCACCCCGGTGGCGGCGCCGGCCCGGCTCGCCGGCGGTTTCCAATGGCCGCTCAAGGGCACCGTGATCCGGCGCTTCGGCCCCGGCGCGAGCGGGGAACGCAATGACGGCATCAAGATCGCCGCGCCGCTCGACACGCCGGTGCTCGCCGCGGCGGATGGCGTGGTCGCCTATGTCGGATCGGACATCCCGGCGCTGGGCGGCCTGGTGATCCTTCGCCATGGCGATGGCTGGACGACGGTATATGGTCATGCCGGCCAGCTGCTCGTGCAGCGCGGCCAGGCAGTGAAGAAGGGCCAGATGATCGCGCTATCCGGCAATTCGGGCTTTGCGGACCGCCCGGAACTCCATTTCGAGATCCGCCAGGGCCGCAGCCCCGTCGATCCGCTGCCGAGGCTGCCCGCGCGCTGATGGCGCTCAGGCCGCCTTCCACGCTGAAGCGCAAGTCGAGCTTGCCCGTCTGGGCCTCGATCGGATGGCGGGTGCTGGCGGTGCTGGCCCTGCTCGCGCTGGCGGTGGGCGTTCACTGGATCGAACGCGACGGGCTGAAGGATTCGGCCGACGGGCATGTCAGCTTCCTCGACATCCTCTACTTCACGTCGATCTCGATAACCACGACCGGCTATGGCGACATCGTGCCGGTGAGCAATTCGGCGCGGATGTTCGACGCGTTCGTCGTCACGCCGATCCGCATCTTCGTGGTGCTGCTCTTCCTCGGCACCGCCTATAATTTCGTGCTCAAGCGCACCTGGGAAAAATGGCGTATGGCAGTGATCCAGCGGACCCTTTCGGGGCACATCATCGTGGCGGGATACGGCACCACCGGTTCGGAAACCGTGGACGAGCTGATCGCGCGGGGCCGCAATCCGGGCAACATCGTCGTGATCGACCAGAGCGAAGCCAATATCGCCCGTGCCGAGGAGCGCGGCTGTATCGTCCTGCAGGCGGATGCGACGCGCGACCAGGTGCTCCAGGACGTGCACATCGCGAGCGCCGAATCGATGATCGTCTGCGCCGGGCGCGACGATACCTCGATCCTGATTACGCTCACGGCGCGGCACCTGGCGCAAGCCGTGCCGATCAGCGTGATCGTGCGCAACGAGGACAATGAGCTGCCGGCGCGGGCGGCGGGCGCGACCACGGTGGTGAACCCGGTGAGCTTCGCCGGGCTGCTCCTGGCCAGTTCGTGCCAGGGCCGCCACCTTGCCGACTATCTGACCGACCTCGCCTCGATCCACGGCACGGTCGAGCTTGCCGAGCGCAAGGTGCGGCCGGAAGAGGTCGGCAAACCGCTGTCGGCGATCGCGACCGGCCTGGGCGTCCGCATCTATCGCAGCGGAGTGGCGCTTGGCCACAAGGCGCCCGAAGCGCACGCGCTGCAGGCCGGGGACACGATCCTGGAGATCGTGACCGGCTAGACGCTCGCGCGCGCCTCGTCGCACTCCTCGCAGCCGTCCTCGGCGCCGTGGAGGAATAGCAGCGGATCGGCCCGCACCTTCGCCGCTGCGATCCGCACCAGATCCTCGGCATCCATCAGCCGTGCCTCGGCATGGCCGACCCTGCCCTCGCGCAGCAGGCCCTCCGCCTTCAGCCAGGCATTGGCCAGCTCGAATTTCTCGCAGCAGCTGTCATTCTCGCCGTAATGCACTTCGGCGCCACTGGCATCGATATAGTGGAAGTCGCTGCGATAGGGCGCGCCGCCGACGAGCTCGGCCAGGTGCAGCATCGTATTGGCGTGATGCCCCACCCCGAGCAGCAGCACCTGCCCGCCGGCCTGGCGAATCCGGTCGATCGCGCTGCCCGGCGCGGCGGGCGGCAGCACGAACGGGCCCCCGGCGATCCACTCGGCCTGGGGTCCGCGTGCCGAGACCGCGTCGAAATGCGCGCTGCGCAGCACGCCGGGCATGCGCCAGAACAGGTCGGCGACGACGCCCAGATCGTCGCGATTGGGCGTGGCCGCCGGATCGAAGGGCGCGTCGTCATCGCCGGTCGCCGAGGGCATGGCGAGCGTGCCCTCCGGCCCCAGCACCTCGGTGAGCGCTTCGACCAACCCCTCTGGACCGCCCTCGACCGGACGGACGGCGCGATAGCTCATATGGACGAGCAGCACGCCGCCTTCGCGCACGCCCAGCGCGCGCAGCTGCGCGTGCAGCGTCTCTCGGGAAATCATCTCCATCCTGCCCTGATGCCATTCCGGGCGGGCGCCCGCCATACCCGAGAGGCTAGCCGGCGGCGGGAATCCGCCCCTCCAGGGCGATGTGCCTTCCGGAAGCATCCGCCCTGCTTCGATCCATCGCCCTGGAAAGCTGCCGGAGGCCGGCCGGAATTTCCCGGAAGCCGAACTTCCCCAGCAATTTCAGCCGGGCCAAGACTATTTCGGCAGCAGGGTGCCCGGCATCGGCGGCACGCTCCAACAGGGGCCGCACTTCCCGGCAAGTCGCGGCGCTACGAGATCGCTTCAATCGATACCATGCGAGCCAGAAGCACGCCGGAACGAAATCCTGCTCGGCACAGTCTCGCAGCAGCGTGTCGCAAGTATCGAAATGACCATGGCGGGCCAGCAGCTTGGCGTAGCCGATCGTCGCCGCCCAGGAGCCGGCCTCGATCGCGCGGCGATACTGGTCCTGCGCCTGCCCGAAATCGGCAGCGACGACAGTACCGCGTTCATAATAACCCGCGACCGCTTCCATCGCCCAGGGCATTCCCGACTCCGCCAAGTCGAGGAATGTGCGCAGGGCCGTTTCAGGATCCGCGTCGAAGATCGCAAGCGCGGCCTCCGCCCGCTCGCGCGTCTCCACAGGTGCTTCGAGCCAAAGCGCATAGTCATTGGAATGCGCGCGTTCCCAGTCACCGGACCGTTTCAAAAGGGAGTCCGCCAGCCCGGCACAGAGCCAGCGACACAACCATGCGCACAACTTGCAGGCCACCGTCCAGGCTCCTTGCCGCCCCGCACCAATGCTTGCGCAACCAGGCTACCAGCTGCTTGCAACCACGTAAATGAAGGGGATGACAGGCGTCGCGGTCCGGATGCGAGGCCAAGAGGATTGGATACCCCTGGAAACCGCGCCGGCTCCATCTTGACCGCTGCCCCATCGCGGCCATGGTCGCGCCATGCCCGAAATGCTCTTCGCCCGCCTCGTCCCGATCCTGCTGCTGATCGGCTCGAACGTCTTCATGACCTTCGCCTGGTATGGGCATCTGAAGTTCAAGCAGGCGCCGTTGCTGCTCGTCATCCTGGCAAGCTGGGGCATTGCCTTCGTCGAATATTGCCTGGCGGTGCCGGCCAATCGCTGGGGCAGCGCAGTCTATTCGGCGGCGCAGCTCAAGGCGATGCAGGAAGTGATCACGCTCACCGTGTTCGTCGGCTTTTCGCTCCTCTATCTCGGACAGAAGATCACGGTGAATCACTTGATCGGCTTCGCGCTGATCGCGGCGGGCGCGTGGTTCATCTTCCGCGCGCCCGGCTGATCCGGAACGCGGGCCGAATCGCCCCCCGGAAAGCACCGGCCTAGCTTTTTCGGCGAAAATCCCTATGTCGCCCGCCAATCATGGCAACCAAACTCCCCGAGGCGCCCCGCGTGGGCATGGTGTCGCTCGGCTGTCCCAAGAACCTGGTCGACAGCGAGCGGATCCTCACCAAGCTGCGCAGCGACGGCTATGCGATGTCGCCCGACTATGCCGGCGCCGATGTCGTGCTGGTCAACACGTGCGGCTTCCTGGACAGCGCCAAGGAGGAATCGCTCGAGGCGATCGGCGAGGCGATCGCCGAGAACGGCCGGGTGATCGTCACCGGCTGCATGGGCAAGGAGGCCGAGACGATCCGCGCCCGTTTCCCCAACGTGCTCGCCGTCACCGGTGCGCATCAATATGAGGAAGTGGTCGGCGCGGTGCACGAGGCGGCCCCGATGCCGCCTTCACCCTTCGTCAACCTGGTGCCTGACGCGGGCCTGAAGCTTACGCCGCGCCATTACAGCTATCTGAAGATCTCGGAGGGCTGCAACCATCGCTGCGCCTTCTGCATCATCCCGGCGCTGCGCGGCGACCTGGTCAGCCGCCGTCCCGACGCGATCCTGCGCGAGGCGGAGAAGCTGGTCGAAGCCGGGACGAAGGAACTGCTGGTCATCAGCCAGGACACCTCGGCCTACGGCGTCGACATCCGCAAGGAGCCGCGCCTGTGGAAGGGCCGGGACGTGATCCCCCACATGACCGACCTCGCCCGCGAGCTCGGCAGGATCGCGCCCTGGGTGCGGCTGCACTATGTCTATCCCTATCCGCATGTCGACCAGGTCATCCCGCTGATGGCCGAGGGGCTGATCCTCCCCTATCTCGACATCCCGTTCCAGCACGCCAGCCCGAGCGTCCTGCGCTCGATGAAGCGCCCGGCGAACGAAGCCAAGGTGCTCGAGCGGCTGAAGAAGTGGCGCGAGATCGCGCCGGACCTGACGATCCGCTCGACCTTCGTGGTCGGCTTCCCAGGCGAGACCGAAGCGGACTTCCAGTACCTGCTCGACTGGCTCGACGAGGCCCAGCTCGACCGGGTCGGCGCGTTCCGCTTCGAGCCCGTCGAGGGTGCGGCGGCCAACACCCTGCCCGGCGCGGTGCCGGAAGAGGTGAAGGAAGAGCGCTACGCCCGGATCATGGCGAAGACCGCGGCGATCTCGGCCGCCAAGCTCCAGGCCAGGATCGGCCGCACGCTCGAAGTGATCATCGACGAGGTCGGCGAGGAAGGCGGCGCCACCGGCCGCAGCCAGGCCGATGCCCCGGAGATCGACGGCGAGGTGTTCCTGCGCGACGCCGGGCATCTCGGCCAGGGCGATATCGTCCGGGTCGAGATCGAGGATGCCGACGAGCATGACCTCTACGGCGTGCCGCTGGCCTAAGGTCTCTTCCGCCACAGGAGCAGCGCGTTGTCCGCCTCGTAGCGGCGCTCGCTGCGCTGGCGGCCGACAGAGGGATCATCGCCCAGATGGCGCGTCGATAGGGCTTGCTCGACGACCGCGACCTTCTCGCGCCTCGCGTCGTACGCGATATCGATCCGGACGGCCCAGTCACCGGGGCACTCCGGCGCGAGCCGGTTGTCGCGCTCACACGCTCCAATCGCGATTCCCTGCCGCCGGTCATTGGGCGCGATCATCCGGTTGTCGGCAAAGACCTGCACGATCGGGAAAGCCGGATAGGCGCCCAGTTGCCCCTCGACATTGGCGTTGTAGAAGCCGCCTGTCAGCCGGATCGAATAGGGGCCGCACTGGAAATAGCGAGTCAGCGCCCCGCGATACTGCATGTCGCCGCCATGATTGGGGAGCGGTTGGATGAGCGCCTCGGCGGCAACGGTCGCTCGCCGGGGATAGCTGCGATCGAGCGAGTCGCCGTCCGCCGCCCGGATCGAGAGCCGGAACGTGCCGGGATCGCAGAGGATTGCCGCGGTGATGTCACCTTCGACACTCGTCATGACGTTTTCGTCATAGCCGGTGATGTCGATCGCACTCTGTTGTGCCGCCTGTCCCGACAGGAACAGGGGTATCAGGACTCCGGTCAGCCATGCCTGCACGCTATGTCCTCCCCGATATGCGGCAATGACATCTTGCCTGCCCCGGCGTAATTCTCAACAAACGACTGCACCGCAATCGTTACGGGAATAGCCACACGTGCCCTGGTCTCGCTCCGCCCTCGCCGCCGCCCTTCTCGTCGCCACTCCCGCCGCCGCGCAGCAGCTCACCGCCGACGAAGCCGCCAGGGTCGATACGATCGTCGCCGATGCGCTCAAGTCGTCGGGCGCCCCCTCCGCCTCGGTCGCGATCGTGCGCGACGGCAAGATCGTCTTCGCCAAGGCCTATGGCGATCAGGGTCCGGGGATGAAGGCGACCAGCCCGGCGGCGAAGTACCAGATCGCATCGATCTCGAAGCAGTTCACCGCGGCGGCGATCCTGCTGCTCGAGGACGAAGGCAAGCTCGGCCTCGACGACAAGGTGTCGAAATGGGTGCCCGACATCACCGGCGCCGACCGGATCAGCGTCCGCCAGCTGCTCAGCCACACCGCCGGCATCCAGGATTACTGGCCGCAGGACTATGACTTCGCCGCGATGCAGAAGCCGGTCACACCCCAGCAGATCCTCGATCGCTGGGCGAAGAAGCCGCTCGATTTCGAACCGGGCAGCGCCTGGCAATATTCGAACACCGGCTATGTCGTCGCCGGCCTGATCATCGAGAAGGCGTCGGGCATGAAGCTGCTCGACTATCTCCAGAAGAAGATCTTCAAGCCGCTCGGCATCGACGCGATGGATCAGGACTATGCGGTGGGCAAGGGCTTCCCGCAGGGCAATCATCGCTTCGCGCTCGGGCCCGTCCGTGCGGCCCGTCCGGCGGCGCATGGCTGGCTATGGGCGGCGGGCGAGCTCGCCATGTCGGCCAGCGACCTCGCCAAATGGGACATCGCCCGGATCGACCGCAAGATCCTGAGCCCCGAGGACTGGGCGACGCAGGAAACCGCGATCAAGCTCACCAACGGCACCGATACCCATTATGGCCTCGGCGTCTCGGTCGGCAACCGCGCAGGCGACAGGACCGTCGAGCATGGCGGCGAAGCCGTGGGCTTCCTTTCCGACAATTTCGTGATGCCCGAGAAGCGCTTCGCCGTGGTCGCGCTGGTCAATGCCGATTTCGGGGGCGCGCAGGACGCGATCACCGGCGGGATCACCGATCTCCTCCATCCGCTTCCCCCGCCCGTCCCCGTGATCTCGACGGACCTCTATCGCGATCAACTCGCGCGCAAGCTGTTCGACCAGCTCCGCACCGGCACGCTGGACCGGTCGCAACTCACCGAGGACGCCAGCTACTATTTCACTGCCCAGGCAACCGGGGATTACTACACCAGCCTCTTCGCGCTGGGCGATCCGGTGAGCTTCACGCCGCGTGGCAAGCCGCGACTGCGCGGCGGGTTCGTCAATCGCAACTACGACATCGTCTATGCCGATGGCCGCAAGCTGATCGCCATCACCTATGCCGAGCCGGATTTTCACGGAAAGTTCGAGCAGTTCCTGATCCAGCCGAGGGACTGATGCGCCTTCCCGCCCTGGCCGCCGCCGCGTTGTTCGCCGCCAGCCCGCCCGATGCGGCGACGGTACGGCCCGTGGACCCGCTGACCGTGCAGGACGACGACTTCGCCCGGCATCGCGACCCCGCGGCGTGGCAAGGGCTCACTGTCTCGGCCCTGGAATTTCGCGAGGAGCGTGCGCGCTGGCGCCTGTGGCGCATCGCCAATGCGAAACACCCCGGGGGACCGCTCTTCTTCGTGCCGCACGACAACGAGAATGCCGGGTTCGAAGCCGGATTGGTGGCCGTGCGGAAATATGGCGGCGTGCTGATCGCGATCGACTCCGGCATCGCGCCCGGCGGCGACGGCAGGCGCCTCAACGAAGCCGTCGATTACGGCAGGCCGATCGACCCCAATCGCAATTTCGACACCGCGCTCCCCGGCTATGCGCACAATATCCTGGCCGATCTGGCGCACGGTGCCTGGCCGATCATCGCGCTCCATACCAACGCCAGGGGTTTCGAAACGGCGGGCTCGTACTGCAACAAGGGCGATCCGGAGGGCAGCGGGATCATCTCGATCCGCTATTGCGACGATACGCTGATCCCCAGCCCCTCGATATCGAAGGCCTGGCCGTTCGACGATGACGACACCGTCGCATTCGCCACCTTCCTCGCCAGGGACCCGCCGGGCGCCGCCTTTTGCCGAGACGCGATGGTCGGCGCGGATTTCAACGTCGTGCAGGAGCGCGTGGTGACGAGCGACGGCTCGCTCTCCAACTATGCCGTGCTGCACGGCCTCGCCTATCTCAACTTCGAGACGCTCGACCGGGGCCCGGATCCGGCCGAGCTCGCCCTGGCGCGCGACCGGCTGAGCTTCATGATCGATCGTGCGATCGCCCTGTGCGCGCCGCAGGTGAAGGCGCTGCGCTGAACGCCGGCGCCGGCCGGCCTGGCCCTTACCTGCCCTTGCCGCCCCGCATGATCGGCGGACTCCGCATCGTTTCGACGAACGCATCGCTTGCCTTGCGGTCTATGGAAAGGCGAAGCAGGCAATAGGAGCAGGTCGCCTCCCCGGTGCGCAGAAACTCCGCAAAATCGATATGGACGAGCTTGCCGCACTGGGGACAAGGGAATCCAGGGACCTCATTTACCTTCACGGGGACCTCTCCTTCCTACGGCAAGGAGCGTAGCGCGCGCCCGCGGTCCTGCAAGACCGCGAGGCGCTCATGGCAGCGCATAGGCCACTACCTCGTCCCCCACCGGCGTCTCCATGAAATGATGGCCGCCGGCATAGATGACCAGATACTGCCTGCCGTTCGCCTCATAGGTGATCGGCGTCGCCTGCCCGCCCGCCGGCAGCACCGCTTTCCACAGCGTCTTGCCGGTCTTCAGGTCGATCGCGCGGATCAGGTTGTCGGTCGCCGCCGCCACGAAGATCAGCCCGCCCGCCGTCACCACCGCGCCGCCATTGTTGGGCGTGCCGATCGTCACCGGCAGCATCGAGGGAATGCCGAACGGCCCATTGGTGCGCGCCTCGCCGAAGGGGCGGTCCCAGATCGTCTTGCCGCTGGCCATGTCGATCGCGCGGATCCCGCCATAGGGCGGCCGCTTGCAGAGCAGCCCGGTGAACGGCATCCGCCAGCCGGCATTGACGTTGATCGCATAGGGCGTGTTCGCCTGCGGATCGCCCGCACCCTCGGCGCCGCCGATCCTGCCCCGCGCCTGGTCGCGCGGCGCCCAGCCGAGCCTGTCGGCCTCGGCGCGCGGCACGAGACGGACATAGTTGGGCATGTCGTTGTAGTTGGCGACGATCACTCCGCGCTGCGGATCGACCGCGACGCCACCCCAGTCGGTCCCGCCATTATAGCCCGGATACTGGATCGAATGCCGATCGGCCTCGGGCGGGGTGAAGAAGCCCTTGTAGCTCGCCCGGCGGAAATTGATCCGGCAGAGCATCTGGTCGATCGGCGACATGCCCCACATGTCGCGCTCGGCAAGGTCGGGCTTGCGCAGCGTATGCCACAGCGACACGCGCTGGGTGGCCGTGCGCTGCTCCGGCTCGACGCCGCCGCCCGGCACCTTCATCTCGCCCACCGGTGTGAGCGGCTGGCCGCTGCGGCGATCGAGGATGTAGATATCGCCCTGCTTCGACGGCAGGATCAGCGCGGGCGCGCCCTTATAGTCGACCAAGGTGGCCTGAGCGCCGAAATCATAGTCCCACACATCATTGCGCACTGCCTGGAAGCGCCATCTGGGCTTGCCGGTGGTCACGTCGAGCGCCACCAGCGAAGTCGCGTAGAAATTCTCCTCCGGCCGGCGCAGCGACGAATAATAGTCGGCCGCGGCATTGCCCATCGGGAGATAGACGAGCCCGAGCTGCTCGTCGCCGCTCGCCATCGTCCACATGTTCGGCGTGCCGCGCGCCCATTCCTGCCCGGCGGGCGGCGCGCCGTTCCAGTCCGGATGCATCATGTCCCAGGCCCAGCGCAGCTGGCCGGTGACGACGTCGAACCCCTGGATCACGCCCGACGGCGCCCAGCGATCCTGCCCGTCCAGCACCTGATGGCCGGTGACGAGCACCCCGCGGACGAGCGTGGGCGGCGAGTTGATCGAGACGAAGCCGGCGGGAACCTTGCCCATGCCCTGCTTGGCATCGACCTGGCCATTCGTGCCGAAATCGGCACAGGGCTTGCCGCTCTTCGCATCGACTGCGATCAGCCGCGCATCGAGCGTGCCCTCGATCACCCGCGTCGCACAGGCCTGGTTCGCCGGCGCATTGGGCACGGCGTAATAGACCACGCCGCGGCACGCCGCGGTATAGGGGATCGCATCGTCCGGCACCTTTGGATCGTAGCGCCATTTCTCCATGCCCGTCGCCGCGTCGAGCGCGAGCAGGATGTTCTTGGGCGTGCAGATGTACAGGCTGTCGCCCACCTTGAGCGGCGTGTTCTCGGCGCCATAGGTCTTCCGGATCATCGCGGAGGACGGCAGGTCGCCGGTATGGGTGAGCCATGCCTGCTTGAGCTTCGACACATTCGCCGGCGTGATCTGGACGAGCGGCGAATAGCGCCTGGCGCTGGTGGTGCCGCCATAGACGGGCCAGTCGGCGCCGGTCTGCTGGCCGGAGGGGTCGACCATCCCCGCGGTCCCCGGCGAAGGCAGGCCGGCAAGTACAGGATCGGGTTGGCCGGCCGCGGCGGCCCAGAAGTTGATCACGGTGAGCAGCAGCGCCACCCCGACACCGCCCAGCGCCAGCCGCCACTTGCCCGGCGCCGGGGTGAGCGTCGGCAGCACCAGGATCACTGCGACGGCGAGCACTATCGGCGCGACCACGCGCGGCACCTGGGCCCAGGGATCGGGCCCGACTTCCCACCAGGCCCATAGGATGCTGGCGACGACGATGGCGAGATAGAGCCAGCCTCCGCTCATCCGCCCGCGGATCAGCAGCCAGCCCGACCACAGCATCAGCGCACCGGTGAGGAGATAATAGAGCGAGCCGCCCAGCACCGCGAGCCAGACCCCGCCGATCGCGAGCACCAGCCCGATCAGGCCGATCGCCGCGCCGACGATCGTCGCGGCGATGCTGCGGAGACGCGGCTTTTCCTCCACCGGCTCGAGATAGGGGATGCGCTCCCCTTCATAGCGCGTGTCGGTCATCGCTTGCTCCCTGTTGCCCGCGGACGAATTGGAAACCGGGAGCGCAACGATTGAGTTCCATCCCGGGGGAAAATTCTTGCCCGGCCACGGACTGCCCGCGCGTATCGGCCGTCACCCCTGCCAAGACGGGAACGGCCGCGGCTGGATAGATCGCGGAAAGGAACAAAAGCCCCCTAGCCCTCGCCGCCGCCATTACCTAGATCAACGCCCATGCCTGATCCCAACACGCTCGTTCAGCCCGACAAGGGCCAGCCCGCCCGCACCATCCATGTGATCGACGCCAAGGGTTTCGATGCCTGGCTCGCCGCCCAGCCGCCGCGCCACCGCACCACGGCCACCGCGCAGAAGCTGGTGCCCAGTGCCTATGCCAGCGCGATCCTGCCCGGCGACGGCGCGGAGGACTGGTCGGTGGTGAGCGTCGTCGCCAATGCGGAGCGCCTGTCGGTGTGGTGCCTCGCCAAGCTCGCCGAAACGCTTCCGGAAGGGACATACCGCATCGAAGGCGTCGACCCCGGCAAGGCGATCCATGGATGGCTGGCCGCCCAGTACAAGTTCGATGCCTACAAGAAGGACGAGAAGGCGCCGGTCGGCCCGCGCGTGCTGCTCACTTCCGAGCCTGCGCGGATCGAGGAAGCGGTGCGCATGGCCAATGCCACATACAAGCTGCGCGACCGGATCAACACCGGCGCCAACGACATGGGCCCGGCCGATCTCGAGGCCGCCGCCGCCGAACTGGTCAAGGCCCATGGCGGCCAGCTGACGGTGGTGAAGGGCGACGAGATCGAGAAGGGCTATGGCCTGCTCTGGGCAGTCGGCAAGGCCGCCGGCAAGGGCCGCGAGCCGCGGCTGATCGAGATCGAATGGGGCAACCCCGAGCATCCGAAGGTCGCGATCATCGGCAAGGGCGTGTGCTTCGATTCGGGCGGGCTCGACATCAAGCCCGCCGCCGGGATGCGGCTGATGAAGAAGGACATGGGCGGCGCGGCGCACGCGCTGGCCACCGCCGAGCTGATCATGGCGTCGCGCCTGCCGGTGCGGCTGCACATGCTCGTCCCCGCGGTGGAGAATTCGATCAACGGCGAAGCGACGCGCCCGGGCGACATCATGCGTTCGCGCAAGGGCATCACGGTGGAGAACAGCAACACCGACGCCGAGGGCCGCCTGATCCTGGCGGATGCGCTGACCAAGGCCGAGGAAAAGGGCCCGGAACTGGTGATCGACTATGCGACGCTCACCGGTGCCGCCCGCGTCGCGCTGGGGGCCGACCTGCAGGCGCTGTTCGCCAATGACGACACGCTGGCGAGCGAGCTGCTGGCCGCGGCGGAGACCGAGGCGGATCCGATGTGGCGCCTGCCGCTCTACGATCCGTACAAGGAGATGCTGAAGTCGGACGTGGCCGATATGGTCAATGCGGCCGAAGCCCCGTTCGGCGGCGCGCTGACCGCCGCGCTGTTCCTCAAGGAGTTCGTCCCCGAAAAGGCGCAATGGGCGCATCTCGACATCTTCTGCTGGAACGGCAGCCACAAGCCGGGCCGTCCCAAGGGCGCCGAGGCAGTGAGCCTGCGCGCCGTGTGGAAGGTGCTGAAGGACCGCTACGCGAAGTGAACCCGGCCCTCCCCTCCCTTGCCGGGAGGGGCTATGGGTCCGGCCGGGCCCAGCTCGGCGGGGCGACGATATTGCGGCCCGGCCTCGCCGAATATAGGCTCGGCGGGTGAAGGGCCGCTTGACAAGATATCACCGGGTCGCCGCGCTTGCGGAAGCGCCCACGCCAGCCCGCAGGCTGGTGGCCGCATGCACGGCCGGCGCGCTCGCCTTCCTCATCACCTTCTTGCTCCTGGGCGCCTTGTGGGGAGCAAGGGAGCTTGTCCTGCTGTGCGCTTCCGCTGCCTTCGGCATCGCGGCTGCCGCCGCCGCGGGGAAGACCAGGCGCGGACTGGCCGTGGTCTATGGCGTCCTCGGGGCCCTTTGGCTGCTTGCGGAGATTCTGGCCCTGGCGCTGGGGAGCATCGCGGCCGGACTTGGATGAGCATCGGCACCCGAAGCACCTGCCGCGCCCGCGGCCCACTGGCGCAAACCGCCGCTAGATATCCATCCGGACAAGGGCGCGCACGGTGAAGAAAGCCTGAAGAGCGGCCACGCCTGCGAATATGGCCAACGCGAACATCTGATAGCTGCTGCCGATATCCCCGCGAAAGATACCGGCCATGAACACCAGCCAGGCGGGCAGCCCGATCAGCGTGGTGATCCATTTCACCCAACGAGGCAGCATCTCCCACTGGCCGATCCGGCGGGTGCGGAAATCCTCGTCTTCATCCGACATCGGAAGATGCTCGCATGCCGCGGGCGATGTCCGCAAGGGAGCATTCGGTGCCCCCGGGGCATATCCTAGAACACCAGCTTGCGGGCGAAGAACGGCAGCATCTCGGTGTAGATGCGCCCCTCCTCGCCCCAGTGCCGATCCCCCCAGCCGCCACGATATTCCTCGGCTTCATAGGGTATGCCGAACGCATCGAGCGTGCGGGTGAAGGCCTGGAGCGAGACGATATGGTCGGGATTGGCGTCTCCCCGCCCCCAGTCGAACATGAAGCCGCGCAGGCGCTTCAGATTATCCGCATGCGCCGGCACCTGGCGCTCGAGGAAGAAACTGGCGTTGAGCCGCTCGGTGAGCGCCGGATCCACTTCCAGCCTGCCGTTCTTCAGCCGCGCCGGCGGGTCGAAGAACAGCGGCGCGCGCGCCGCATCGGGCAGATGCGCCTGGAAGATCGAGGTGAAGATCAGCGAGAAGCCGTCGCCGCGCAGGTCGTCGATGCCCTTGGCGTCCCGAAGCAGCTGCCAGTTGGGCCGCGAGAACATCGTCTGCAGCCCCGGCCCCATGCCGATCGGATGCAGCGCATAGACCGCGCCGAAGACCTCGGGATGGCGCATCGCCAGGCGGATCGCGCCGTGCCCGCCCATCCGGTCGCCCGCAATCCCGCGCGAATCCCGCGAAGCCAGGGTGCGATAGCGCGCATCCACCCAGGCGACGAGCTCGCCGGAGAGGAAGTCCTCCCAATTCCCGGTCGCCGGCGAGTTGACGTACCAGGAGCCGCCTGCCGGGGTGGTGCAGTCGACGGTCACGACGATCACGCCGCCGATCACGCCCCGCGCCACCGCCTGGTCGAACAGCGCCTGTGCCCCGCTGTTCGCCCAGGGCGCCCGGTCGTCCTCGAAGAAATTGCCGAGATAATAGACCACCGGGAAACGCTTCGTGCGGTTCGCGGCATAGCCGTCGGGGAGATAGACGGTGACCCCGCGTGCGCTCGGCAATCCGGCGGCATTGCCCCTCAGGCTGGCCGCGTCGATCCGCCCATGGTCGAGCGTGCTCGCGCCGGCGGGCGCGGCGACCAGGGCGAGCAGGCAGGCGAACCAAGCGAGAAGCGGCATCGGACCCTCCCGTGAACCGCGCGCATGCTATGCGGATGGCGGCGCGGCACAAGCCTGCTCCACCATGGCGGTGCGATCTGCTAGGGATGCGCCATGCAGGCCAGGCACCCCAATCTCACCCTCACCGCCTGCATCCTGGCCTCCAGCCTCGCGTTCATCGACGGATCGGTCACCAATGTCGCGCTGCCGGCGATCGGGGCGGACCTGCACGCGACGCCCGCCGAGCTGCAATGGACGATCAATGCGTACATGCTGCCGCTCTCGGCCCTGCTGCTGATCGGCGGCGCGGCGGGGGATCATTTCGGGCGTCGCCGCCTGCTGGTGCTCGGCATCGCGCTGTTCACGGCGGCCTCGATCGCCTGCGCGGTGGCGGCCGACCTCACCCTGCTGCTTGCCGCCCGTGCCGTGCAGGGGATCGGCGCGGCGATCCTGCTGCCCAACAGCCTCGCGACGCTGGGCCATGCCTTTACCGGCGAGGCACGCGGCAAGGCGATCGGCACCTGGGCCGGCGTCGGCGCGATCGCAGGTGCGGTCGGCCCGCCGCTCGGCGGCTGGCTGGTCGATGCGATCGGCTGGCGCGCGATCTTCTATGTCAACGTGCCGGTGGCACTCGCCGCGATCTTCATCGCGATGCGCTATGTCGAGGAGAGCGCCGAGGGCGACCTGCCGCTCGACCTGCCCGGCGCCGCCGCCGCGACGCTGGCATTGGGCGCGATCACCTGGGCGCTCACGCTCTGGTCGAGCCATCACGCGCTGGACGCGCCGGTGGCGATCGGCCTCGTCACCGGCGCGCTCGCCATCGGCCTGTTCCTGTGGGTCGAGCACGCTCGCGGCGACCGGGCGATGATGCCGGTGGCGATGTTCGGCTCGCGCGCCTTTGCCGGGCTCACCCTGCTCACCTTCCTGCTCTACGGCGCGCTGGGCGGCGTGCTGTTGCTGCTTCCCTATGTCCTCATCCAGGCGGGCGGCTATTCGGCGCTCCATGCCGGCTTCGCGCTGTTGCCGATGCCATTGGGGATGGGAATCGCCAGCCGCGTGATGGGCAAGGTGACCGCTCGGATCGGCCCGCGCTGGCCGCTCACCATCGGCCCGTTGATCGTCGCCATCGGCTTCGCGCTGCTGCTGCGCGTCGATGCCGGCGCGCCCTACTGGACCTCGGTGTTTCCCGGCGCGCTTGCCATCGCGATCGGCATGGCGAGCGTCGCGGCGCCGCTCACCACGGCGGTCCTGGCCTCGGTCGACGAGACGCATACCGGCACGGCGTCCGGCTTCAACAGCGCGATCGCGCGCACCGGCGGCCTGATCGCCACCGCGATCGCCGGCGCGGTGATCGCTGCGGCGGGTGCCGGGCTGGTCAGCGCCTTTCACATGGGGGCGCTGGCCGGCGCCGCGGCGGCGGCGCTCTCGGGCGTGACCGCCTATCTGACCCTCGGCGAAATCAGGAAACCGACGCAGCCCCCCGAAGGATCGGCACGAACTTCTCTGCGGTGAGGCTCGCGCCGCCGACCAGCGCGCCGTCGACATTGTCGAGCGCCAGGATCTGCGCGGCATTCGCCCCGGTCACCGATCCACCATAGAGGATGCGGATGCCGTCGGCCTTGGCCTCGCCGATCATCATGCGCAGCTTGGCGCGCAGGATCGCGTGCATCGAGGCGATCTCGTCGGGCGTCGGCGTCTTGCCGGTGCCGATCGCCCAGCGCGGCTCATAGGCGAGCGTGAGCCAGCTTGGATCGGCATCGTCGGGCAGCGATTTCTCGATCTGCGACTGGACGATGCGCTCGGCCCGCCCCGCCGCCCGCTCGGCCTCGAGCTCGCCGCAGCACAGGATCACCCCAAGGCCGTGCCGATGCGCGGCGGCGGCCTTCATATAGGCATCGTGGCTGGTCTCGTGCTGGTCGCCACGGCGTTCGCTATGGCCGACGATGGTCAGGGTCGCCCCCTCCTCCACCAGCATCGGCGCGGAGATGCAGCCGGTATGCGCACCCTGATCGGCCTCGTGCAGGTCCTGCGCGCCGATCGGCAGGCTGCCGGCAACCTGCGCCGCGGGATGGATCAGCGTGAAGGGCACGCAGAGCGCCACGTCCACCGCCGGCGTTACGGCGGCCGCGGCCGCGATCGCTTCGATCTCCGGCAGTTGCGCACGCAGCCCGTGCATCTTCCAGTTCCCGGCCACCAACTTGCGGCGCATCACCCAACCTCCCGTTTTGATTATTTCGTTCGCGGATAGCAGGCGCGGGCGTTCGCACAAGCTTGATGGCGGCGGATGAGCGCCCTAAAGCACCGGGAAACGCGTCTCCAACGATCGGCCCTTCATGCTCAGCTTCTTCCGCAATTTCACCAAGTCGCGCTACGGCCTGATCGCGGTGTTCCTCTTCCTTGGCCTCATCGCCATCGCCTTCGCCGCCGGCGACATCACCGGCATCCGCAACTCGGGCGGCGGCGCGACGAGCAGCACCCTGGCCACGGTAGGCGGCGAGAAGATCAAGGACACCGACGTGAAGGACCGGATCGACCGGTTCATCCGCAACCTCCAGCGCGAGGGCCAGAGCGTGACGATGGCGCAGTTCCTCGCGCAGGGCGGGCTCGATGTCGCGATCGACGAGATGATCAACCAGGCCGCGCTGGTGGAATTCGCGAAGAAGTCCGGCATGCAGGTCTCGAAGAAGCTGATCGACACCGAAATCGCCAGCAACCCGTCCTTCGCCGGCATCGACGGCAAGTTCAGCCAGCAGAATTTCGAGAAGGTGCTCGCCGACAATCGCCTGGCGCCCGCCCTTTTCCGCGAGAGCATGATGCGGGAGCGCTTCGGCAACTGGCTGATCAACCGGGCGACGATCGGCACCGACATTCCGAACGGCGTGGTCGCGCCCTATGCCTCGCTGCTGCTCGAGCGCCGCGCCGGCATCGTCGGCATGGTCAACACTGCCCAGATGGATCCGGGCGCCGATCCCGACGACAAGGCACTCAACGCCTATTATGTCAGCCACCGCGCCCGCTATCTGGTGCCCCAGCGCCGCATCGTCCGCTATGCGACGGTGATGCCGGACCAGATCCGCGCCCAGCAGACCGCGACCGAGGCCGAGATCGCCGATGCCTATAAGAAGGCCGGCACCCGCTTCGCCGCGACCGAGAAGCGCGGCGTGCGCCAGCTGGTCGTGCTCGACCAGGCGACCGCCAACAGGATCGCCGGCGAAGTGAAGGGCGGCAAGGCGCTGGCCGCCGCCGCCCAGGCCGCCGGCCTCGAGCCGAGCAACTTCGAGGGCGTCGAGAAGGCCGAGCTCGGCCGCCAGACCACCGCCGCGATCGCCGATGCCGCCTTCGCCGCCGCGCAGGGCGGCGTCGTCGGCCCGATCAAGTCGCAGCTCGGCTGGCATATCCTGGTCGTCGAGAAGATCGAGAAGATCGCCGCCAAGTCGCTCGACCAGGCGCGCGAGGAGCTTTCGACCGAGATCACCCAGCGCAAGACCGCGCAGGCGCTGGCGGACATCCGCCAGAAGATCGAGGACGGCGTGGGCGACGGCAAGAATTTCGCCGAGCTGCTGGCCGATGCCAAGCTGACCGCGCAGGTCACTCCCGCGCTCGCCGCAGGCGGCATCGATCCCGACAACGAAGCATATAAGCCTGACCCCGCCACGGCCGCGATCATGCGCGGCGGCTTCGCGATGGAGAATCCCGACGACGATTCGCAGATCGTGCAGGTCTCGCCCGAGGGTGGCTTCGCGATCGTGAAGCTCGACCGGATCGTCGCTGCCGCCCCGCGCCCGCTCGCCGGCATCCGCGACAAGGTGAAGGGCGACTATCTGACCGACAAGGCGCTGGAGAAGGCGAAGGCCGTCGCCACCGCGGTCGTCGCCGCGCTCAACAAGGGCGTGCCGATGGAGAAGGCGCTGGCCGATGCGGGCGCCAAGGGACCGCCGCCCAAGCCGTTCGACTTCAAGCGCCAGGAAATCGCGCAGAAGGAGAACTTCATCAAGATGGCCTTCAGCATGCAGCCGAAGACCGCCCGCATGCTCGACGCGCCCAACCGCAGCGGCTTCTACATCGTGTATCTGGGCACGGTGGAGCCGCATGATGCATCGGGCGACGCCATGGCGATGGCCGGCATGCGCAGCGCGCTGCAGCAGCAGATTCCCGCCGAATATGCCCGCGAGTTCATCCGCGCGATCCGCGGCGACCTGAAGGTCACCCGCAACGAGGCGGCGATCGCTCGCCTGCGCGCCGACCTGACCCGCCAGGGCACTCGTTAAGGACGTGCCGCACGGCGTCGAGGGGATCGAAGCCGCCCGCGCGGCACTTGCCGCCGGGCGGCCGGCGCTGCTCTGGCGGCGCCAGATCGCGGACACGGAGACCCCGGTCGCCGCCGCGCTCAAGCTGATCGAGCCCGGCCGGGGCGATTTCCTGCTCGAATCGGTCGAGGGCGGATCGGTGCGCGGGCGCCACAGCCTGATCGGCCTGGCGCCCGACCTCGTCTTCCGCGCAACCGGCAACGAAGCGGCGATCAATGCCGAATGGCTGACCGACCGGCATGCCTTCCGGCCGTGCGCCGAGCCCGCGCTGGACGCCTTGCGCGCCCTCGCCGCCCGCTGCCGCACCGACGTGCCGCCCGAACTGCCGCGCGCGCTCGCCTGCTTGGTCGGCTATTTCAGCTACGAGACGGTGGGCCTGGTCGAGAAGCTGCCGCGCCCGCCCGAGAACCCGATCGGCGTGCCCGACATGATGTTCGTGCGCCCCACGGTGGTGCTGGTGTTCGACCGGCTTGCCGATGCGCTGTTCCTGGTGGCCCCGGTCTGGCCGGACGGGAATGTGGACCTGGCCGCCGAGCGGATCGATGCGGTGGCGGCGCAACTCGCCGGGGCGACGCTCCCGGCCCCGGTCCGCGCCGAGCCCGAGGAGGTGCGCCTCACCCCCGTGCTGCGCCCGGGCCGCTATGGCGAGATGGTCGCCGCGGCGAAGGAGTATATTTCGGCGGGCGACATCTTCCAGGTGGTGCTCGCCCAGCGCTTCACCACGCCCTTCGCGCTGCCGCCCTTCGAGCTCTATCGCGCGCTGCGCCGGATCAACCCCTCGCCCTTCCTCTACCATCTCGACCTGCCGGGCTTCGCACTTACCGGATCGAGCCCGGAGATATTGGTGCGGGTGCGCGACGGCGAAGTGACCATCCGCCCGATCGCCGGCACGCGCCCGCGCGGCAAGACCGCGGCCGAGGACGAGGAGAACCGCGCCAGCCTGCTCGCCGACCCCAAGGAGCGCGCCGAGCATCTGATGCTGCTCGACCTGGGCCGCAACGATGTCGGCCGCGTGGCGGAGGCAGGCAGCGTGCGGGTGACCGACAGCTATACGGTCGAATTCTACAGCCATGTGATGCACATCGTCTCGAACGTGGTCGGCCGGCTGGCACCGGGCAAGGACGCGCTCGACGCGCTGTTCGCGGGCTTCCCCGCGGGCACGGTGAGCGGCGCGCCCAAGGTGCGCGCCTGCGAGATCATCGCCGAGCTGGAGCCCGAGACGCGCGGCCCCTATGCCGGCGGCGTCGGCTATTTCTCGCCCGACGGCTCGATGGACAGCTGCATCGTGCTCCGGACTGCGCTGGTGAAGGACGGGACGATGCACGTCCAGGCCGGCGCCGGCATCGTCGCGGACAGCGATCCGGCATATGAGCAGCGCGAGTGCGAGGCCAAGGCGGGCGCCCTGTTCGCGGCGGCGCGCGAGGCAGTCAGGCAGGCCGGCGAGGCCGGGTTCGGGCAATAGCCGACTCCCTCTCCCCCGAGGGAGAGGGAGAGACGAAGATCACGGCACCTGCGCGGCCTTGGCCTTCTGGTCGAGCCGCTCCTGATACCATTGGCGGATCATCTGGCGGGTGCAGCCGGTCTGGCCGCCCATGCCCACCGGCGAGCAGCTGTTGGGCAGCCCGGCGCGATTGACTTCCTCCACCGTCTCCACTCGGTTGGTCCAGGCCTGGGACGCCGCATCGTCCTTGGGCTGGTTCCGGAAGCGCTTGGGAATGCGATAGGGCGATTCGCCGGCATTGGCGCACACCACGATCTCTTCCTCGCTCTGCGGCTTGGGGCATTCCTCCTGTCCGTAGAGCAGGATACTGCGCACCCGCTTGGGCGGGCCGCTGCTATCGGTATTCTGCGACTGCTTGCCGTCCTGCGCCATGGCGGGCCCCGCGAGCAACGCGGCGGCAACGAGCAAACGAACGATCATGAGCACTCCTTCCGGCGCAACAACGCCCCTCGCCGCCCGGCGTGCCGTCTCACTATGGCAAGCCCAAGGCACGCGGCGTCTTGCCTCCGCGTCTTTTGCCCCTAAGTGGCACGGATGATCCGGCCGATCGCCCCCGCCGGCGCCTTCCTGCTGCTTGCCGCCTGCGCCTCCAACGGCAGCATCGACGCGGCGTGCCGCGACATCCGCTTCGAAGGCAGCCGCTTCACCGTGTGCCGCGCCGATCCGCAGAAGCACGAGCTGATGCTGGTCGACAAGGGCAAGGACGGCCGCCCGATGCGCGACTTCACCGGGCTCGAGCCGCGGCTGGGCCCGCGCTACCCGCGCATCGCCTTCGCGATGAACGCCGGCATGTTCGATGCGTCCGGCCTGCCGATCGGCTATTATGTCGAGGACGGCGCCGAGCAGAAGCCGCTCAACCGGCGCCCCGGCCCCGGAAATTTCCACATGCAGCCGAACGGCGTGTTCTGGGGCGATGCGAAGGGCTGGCACGTCGCCACCACCGACGATTTCGCGAAGAACAAACCCGATCACGTCCGTTTCGCCACCCAGTCGGGGCCGATGCTGCTGATCGACGGCCAGCTCCATCCCAAGCTGGCCGAGAACGGCACTTCGCTCCAGGTGCGCAACGCAGTCGGGGTCGGGCTGAACGGCAGCGCCTGGTTCGCGATCAGCAACGAACCGGTGTCGTTCGGCCGCTTCGCCCGGCTGTTCCGCGACCGGCTCGCCGCGCCCGATGCACTCTATCTCGATGGTGCCGTCTCCCGCCTGTGGGACCCGGTGTCCGACCGGCTGGACGGCGGCGCACCGATCGGGCCGATTGTCGTAGCGTTCCAGACGCGGTAGCGCGTTCCACCATGATCCTCGTCATCGACAATTACGACAGCTTCACCTGGAACCTGGTCCATTATCTGATGGAGCTGGGCACCGACGTGCAGGTGGTGCGCAACGACGCGCTCACCGCGCGGGACGCCGTCGCCAGCAATGCCCAGGCGTTCCTGATCTCGCCCGGCCCCTGCACGCCCAACGAAGCGGGGATCAGCCTCGATCTCGTCGCCGCCTGCGCCGACCTTGGCAAGCCGCTGCTCGGCGTCTGCCTCGGCCATCAGGCGATCGGCCAGCATTTCGGCGGATCGGTGGTCCGCGGCGGGCTGATGCACGGCAAGACGAGCCCGGTGAGCCATGACGGCACCGGCCTGTTCGAAGGCTTGCCCTCGCCCTTCACCGCGACGCGCTACCATTCGCTGATCGTCACCGACATTCCCGAGGATCTGGTGGTCAACGCCACTGCGGACGACGCGCATGTGATGGGCTTCCGGCACAGGACGCTGCCGATCCACGGGGTACAGTTCCATCCGGAGAGCATCGCCACCGAACATGGCCATGCGATGCTGGCGAACTTCCTCCGGATCGCCGGGATCGAGGCGGGCGCGCTCGCCTGACGCTAGGATAATTTGCGACAAATTCGGCCGTCCGCCGACATAGTCGCGCGACGTTCGCCCGCGATTTTCTCCAGCCTGGCCCGATTCCGGGCGGGAAGGAGAACGCAATGGACCACAAGCTGCAGCTGGTCAGCGCGACGCTCGCTGGCGTGTTGGTCACCGTGGCGGCGGGCGGCATCGCCTCCGCCAGCATGGGTCACGCCCGAAACGGGGCCGGGGGCCAGTTCGCCCGCGCCGATGCCGATGGCGACGGCACGATCACCCGCGCCGAATGGATCGCGGCGGCCACTGCCCGCTTCGACAAGCTCGACGTCAACAAGGACGGCAAGCTCACTCCCGACGAGATGCCGCCGCGCCATGGCCGCCACCATGGCGGATGCGCCCTGGATGGCGACGGCGACGCGCCCTCCGACAACGCGAGCTGATCGATCCGGAGGCCATTGCACGCGACCTCGCGATCGGCCCCGAGGGCCGCCGCCCGATCGAGGCGGGCTAGGGAAAGGCCACGATGCTGCCGTCGAGCGGCAGTTCGTCGCGGTGGACGCGCGCGCCGGGCGCCCGCACGGGAACCGGCACCGCCGGGTCGAAACTATCCTCGATCGTCGCCCCGCCGAGCAGCGTGAACCGATCGATGACGAAGGGAAGCCCCTCCGATCGCTCGAAGCCCGGCCGGTCGCTGATGTGGAAATGGAGATGCGGAGCGCCCGCGCTCCCGGTCTGGCCGAGACGGCCGATCGCCGTGCCGCGGCGCACGCGCTGGCCGGGCCGCACCTGCACGCTGCCGGCCTGCAGATGGGCGTAGTGCGCATAGACGCCCGGCGCGATCCGCAGGACGACGAAATTGCCGTACAGGCTCCGCGCGGTGAGGTCGTCCGGCACTTGCTGCGGCGCCAGCGGCTTGCCGTTCGGAACGCCGTCGCGCGCATCGACCACCACGCCGTCGCCCACTGCGAACACGTCCCGGCCATAGCCGATCCAGTCCGCATCCACGGTGGCCGCCGGCGAGGCATGCACACCGCGAATCGAATGGCTGCCAGCGTCCAGCCCGAACCAGTCGATCGCATAGCGCTGCGGGATGCTCAGCGTGCCGTCGATCGCGACCATGCTGCCCCAATGATGCGACAGATGATTGCCCGGCCCCTCGACCGCCAGCCAGCGCCCGCCGCGCAGGGGCGGCCCGATCCGCACCGGCGCCGCCGCGACCACGGGCGTCCGCACGTCGTCGGCGCGCTGGACCGCGCCCTTGTCGGCACGGAAGGTCAGCTGATGCCGCAGCGACGCGGGCCGCATGCCGGGCGGCAAGGCGAGCCAGAGGAAGAACGTCCGGCTCGCGCCGTCGGCGATCGGGATGCCGTCCTGCCGCGCCTCGTCCGCCGCCTGCGGGCCGAGCAGCGCCCATAGCGCCGCGCCTTCCAGCGTCTTCAGCGGTGTCCGCGCATCGCCCGCGAAGATCGCCAGGCGAGTCAGCCGGAGCGGCGCGTCGCCCGAATAATGGCTGGTGACCTGTAGCTCATAGGCGAGGTGACGCGCACCGTCGCTGCCGGCAACCGGGCGCGGCGCCACGCGGATCCGCGCTTCCATCTGCGCCTGATGGACCGGCTCGCTCCGATCCTGCCCCGTCGGCGCGGCGATCGTCAGCAACAGGGCCAGCGCCTGCACCAGAGGGGAGACCATATCGACGCGAAGTCCCAAGGTTGAACGCCTTCAAGACGATGCCCCGGCGATCCGGTCAAGCCGCTTCCGCTCCAGCCGGACTTCACACCGCCTCCAGCAGGATTTGCTCGACTTCGCCCCGCCCAAGGGCCGATAGAGCCCGCGTGACGCCATTTGCCCTCCTTCCCGATCCCGCGACGCCGCTTGCCCGCGAATCCGCCGCCCAGGCCTTTGCCGACATTCTCGACGGCAATGTGCCCGAGCCCGAGATCGAGCGCTTTCTGATCGACCTGTCGGTGCGCGGCGAGACCAGCATCGAAATCGCCGAGGCGGCGCGGGCCATGCGCGCCCGGCTGATCCCGATCACCGCCCCCGCAGGCGCGATCGACGTGTGCGGCACCGGCGGCGACGGGCACCACACGCTCAACGTCTCGACCGCGGTGAGCCTGGTCGTCGCCGCGGCGGGCGTGCCGGTCGCCAAGCATGGCAACCGCGCCGCCTCGTCCAAATCGGGCGCCGCCGACACGCTGGAGGCGCTTGGCCTCGATCTCGACCGCGCCGGCGCCCGGGCCGAGGAATCGCTCCACGAACTCGGCATCGCCTTCCTGTTCGCCCAGGCGCATCACCCCTCGCTGGCGCGGATCGGGCCGCTGCGCCGCCGCATCGCCCGCCGCACCATCTTCAACCTGATGGGTCCGCTGGCCAATCCCGCCCATGTCCGCCGCCAGCTGATCGGCATCGCCCGCCCGGACTATGCGCCGATCTATGCCGAGGCGCTCCAGCAGCTCGGCGTGGATTCCGCCGCGATCGTCTCGGGCGAGGAAGGGCTGGACGAACTCTCGACCGAGCGGGCCAGCGTCGTGGTCAGCATCGGCAGTTCGGGCCTGCCGGCGCGGATCGTCCCCGAGGATGCCGGCCTGCCCCGCCACCCCCTGGCGGCCATTCGCGGCGGCGGCCCGGAATACAATGCCCTCGCCCTGCACCGCCTGCTCCAGGGCGAGCACGGCCCCTATCGCGACGCCGTCCTGCTCAACGCCGCCGCCGCGCTGGTGGTCGCCGGCCAGGCGAGCGACTTGCGCGAAGGCGTCGAGGAAGCCGCCGAAGTGATCGACAAGGGGCTTGCCAAGGCCCTGCTCGACTGCTGGATCGCCTTTTGATGTCCACGATCCTCGACAAGATCATCGCCACCAAGCACGACGAGGTCGCCGCGCGCCGCCGCGCCACCTCCGTCGCCGACCTGCACGGCCTTGCCCTCACGCGCACGCCGCCCCGCGGCTTCCGGGCCGCGCTCGATGCCCGGGCCGCAGCGGGCGGCTATGGCCTGATCGCCGAGATCAAGAAGGCCAGCCCCTCCAAGGGCCTGATCCGCGCGGATTTCGATCCGCCCGCCCATGCCCGCGCCTATCAGGCCGGCGGCGCCGCCTGCCTCTCGGTGCTCACCGATCTCGAATATTTCCAGGGGCATGAGAAGTATCTGATCGCCGCGCGCGCCGCCTGCGACCTGCCGGTGATCCGCAAGGACTTCATGGTCGATCCGTGGCAGGCGCTCGAATCGCGCGCGATCGGCGCCGATGCGATCCTGATCATCGTCGCCGCGCTCGAGGATGCGCAGATGGCCGAGATCGAGGATGCGGCGCTCGGCCTTGGCATGGACGTGCTGGTCGAGGTGCACGATGCCGCCGAGCTCGAACGGGCGCTTCGGCTCCGCTCGCGATTGATCGGCGTGAACAATCGCAATCTCAAGACCTTCGAAGTCGATGTCCAGAAAACCTACGAACTCGTCGCCCATGCGCCGGCCGACTGCACCTTTGTCGCCGAGAGCGGGCTGAACGGCCGCGCCGACCTGGACGCGATGGCCGCGCACGGCATCCGCTGCTTCCTGATCGGCGAGTCGCTGATGCGCCAGGACGATGTGGAAGCCGCAACCCGGGCCCTGGTGGGATGAGCGGGGCGCGCGCAACTTCCCTCTTCCCCTTGGGGAACGGGAAATGACGGACCTCACCCATCTCGACGAAACCGGCGCGGCGCGCATGGTGGATGTCGCGGGCAAGGCCGTCACCCTGCGCGAGGCAGTCGCCACCGGGCGGATCGCGATGTCGGCGGAGGCGGCCGCCGCGATCCGCGCCGGGGCGGTTAGGAAGGGCGACGTGCTCGCCACCGCCCGCATCGCCGGGATCATGGCCGCCAAGCGCACTGCCGAATTGATCCCGCTCTGCCATCTCCTGCCGCTCACCCGGGTCGCAGTCGACCTAGCGCCCGACGAGACGGGCGTGACGGTCACCGCCACTGCCGCCGCCGAGGGACAGACGGGCGTCGAGATGGAAGCGCTCACCGCCGTCTCCACTGCGCTGCTCACGCTCTACGACATGGCCAAGGCGCTCGACCGGGCGATGGTGATCGGCGAGATCCGCCTGCTCTCCAAGAAGGGCGGCAAATCGGGCGACTGGGCGGCCTGAGGTCGCGCTCGGATCAGCGGATCCCGTCTCAATCAGCAAACCCCGTCATCCCGCGCTGGCGGGGATGACAAGCGATGTCAGGACGAGGCAAGGAGGACGAGGCAAGGGCGAGAAAATGCGTGACAGCGCCGTCGAATCGAAATAGTTAGCCAATAACCTAACTATTAGAGGATGCCATGACCCTTCAGCTCTTCGGCCACCCCTTCTCGTCCTACACCTGGAAGGCGCTGATCCCGCTCTACGAGAACGGCACCGCCTTCACCTTCCGCAACCTGGAGGACGCCGAGGCCAATGCCGAGCTGGAGGCGCGCTGGCCGCTCAAGCTCTTCCCGGTCCTGGTCGAAGGCGACCGTACGGTGCTCGAGGCGACTGCGATCATCGAATATCTTCACGTCCATCACCTCGGCCCGGTGCCGATGATCCCCGCCGATGCCGATATCGCCGTGCAGGCCCGGATGCTCGACCGGATCTTCGACAATTACGTGATGGGCACGATGCAGAGGCCGGTGCTCGACGCGCTGCTGCCCGAGGAACGGCGCGATCCCGTCGGCCTCGGCGAGGCGATGGCGCGGCTCGACAAGGTCTATGCCTGGCTCGACGCCCATCTGGCCGGGCGCGCCTGGGCGGTGGGAGACAGCTTCACCCTTGCCGATTGCGCCGCTGCGCCCTCGCTCTTCTATGCCGATTGGGTACGCCCGATCCCCGAGGCACTGGCCAATCTGCGCGCCTATCGCGCCCGCCTGCTCGCCCGCCCCTCGGTCGCCCGCTGCGTCGAGGAAGCACGGCCCTATCGCGCCTATTTCCCGTTGGGGGCGCCGGATCGGGATTGAGGGTTCGGCGCGCGCATTAGGAATTCCGCAACCCTGCGGATTAACCCCGCCTTCAGATCCTGGGCTCCACTATCCGCATGGGCCGGGGCGGGAAAATCATTTATGCGACAAGGACTTGCGTCCTCCACCATTTTCAGCCTGTCGGCCGAGCCTCCGGGCACGCAGCTTCTTGCCGAACCCGGCGAGCATGCCGCGTTCGATTCGGCCTTCCTGGCCGGCGAGACCGGCCGCCTGGCCTGCGCGATCCGCAAGCTCAGCGCGGTCGGCGCCATGCTCCAGCTCGATGACGAGGTGGTGGAGGAAGAAGGGCTCCGGCTCGAACTCGCCAACGGCCAGTCGCTGCCCGGCCGCATCGCCTGGACCGAGCAGGGCTCGGCGGGCTTCCTGTTCGACTTGCCGATCGACGTGATCGGCACGCTCGCCCGCAATCTCGCCGCCCTTCCCGCCGAGCGCCGCTCGGTGCCCCGCGTCGAGCTGCACCAGACGATCTGCGTGCGCCGCGGCAACCAGGTCGAATTCACGCGCAGCCGCAACCTCTCCCAGGGCGGCTGCGGCTTCGAGACCGATATCGCGCTCCAGCTGGGCGATCTGGTGCAGATCAACTTCGACGGCCTGCGTCCGCTCGACGGCGCAGTGAAATGGTCGCAGGGCAATCTCGCCGGCGTCGCCTTTGACGAGGACCTGCCCTGGCAGGTGCTGATGCCGTGGCTGCGCCAGGTGCAGCAGACTCCGTCGCATCACACGCGGGTCGCGATGATGCACGAGCCGACCGGGCTGATCCCGGACAAGCAGGCGATCCGCCTCGACGCGCCGGCACGCGTGCGCGAGGGCGTGCGCTGGTGGAACGTCAAGCTGCGCGCGATCACGCCCCAGCTCGTCGAGTTCGAGACGCGCGCGCCCTTCGCCACCGGCGCCCAGCTGTGGATCTCGCTGCCGAACATCGGCGGCGGCCCGGCTTCGGTGATCGAAACCGACGACCGCCACCGCTTCCTGTGCGAATTCCGCCTGCCGCTGAAGCAGCACGACCTGGGGCGGATCGCCGGCCGATCCTGAGGCTGGCGCCGTGCGCGGCGCTGGCCTAGGCCGGATCCATGTCCGCCCTCCTCCCCGTCGCCGAAGCCCAGCGCCGCCTGCTCGCGCGCGCCATGCCGGTGGCGGAGGAGACATGCCCGCTCGCCGAGACGGCAGGGCGATGGGCGGCCCGGGACGTGGCGGCGCTGCGCACCCAGCCCGCCTCCGATCTCTCCTCGATGGACGGCTATGCCATCCGCTTCGCCGACCTGCCCGGCCCCTGGGAGGTGATCGGGGAAAGCGCTGCCGGCCATGGCTTCGGCGGCGGGATCGGCCCCGGCCAGGCGCTGCGCATCTTCACCGGCGCCCCGCTCCCGCCCGGCGCCGATACCGTACTGGTGCAGGAGGAAGCCGCCCGCGACGGCAGCCGCCTCGCGCTCGCCGGCGAAGGCCCGCCGCATCCGGGCAGCAGCGTCCGTCCGCGCGGGCTCGATTTCGCCCAGGACGACCTGCTCATCCGCGCCGGGGAAGCGATCACGCCCGCCCGGATCGCGCTCGCCGCGATCGCGGGCCATGCCGCCCTGCCCGTCCGCCGCAAGGTGCGCGTCGCGCTGCTTTCCACCGGCGACGAGCTCGTTCCCCCCGGCGCGCCGCTTGGCCCCGACCAGATCCCCGAGACCAACCGCCTGCTCCTCGCGGCACAGCTCGCCGGGCTGCCGGTCGAGCTGATCGACCTCGGCATCCTGCCCGATCGCCAGGACGTGCTCGAAGCGGCGTTCCGCGCGCTCGACTGCGATTTGCTCGTCACCACCGGCGGCGCCTCGGTCGGCGATCACGACCTTGTCCGCCCCGCGCTGGAGGCCGCCGGCGCAGCGATCGATTTCTGGAAGATCGCGCTGCGGCCCGGCAAGCCGATGATGGCCGGTCGGCTGGGCGATGCGGCGGTGCTCGGCCTGCCCGGCAATCCCGTCTCTGCCTTCGTCACCGCGACCCTCTTCGTCCGTCCGCTGGTCGCGCGTCTCGCCGGTGCCGCCGATCCGCTGCCGCGCACTCGCACCGTTCCCCTGGGCGAGCCCTTGCCCGCCACCGGCCCCCGCGCCGATTATCTCCGCGCCGAGCTGATCGACGGCCATGCCCGCGCCGCGACGATCCAGGATTCCTCGATGCTGCGCACGCTGGCGCGCGCCACCTGCCTGATCGTCCGCCCGGCGGGCGCTCCTGAGGCGAAAACCGGCGACTCGGCGGAAATCCTCGACATCGCTTGACAAGCAAGCGGAACATTGCAAAAACGTTCCCAGTCTGTTCCAGACCGGGAGAAACTGGATGCTCACGCGCAAGCAGCACGAGCTCATCTGCTTCATTGCCGATCGGCTTGCCGAGACTGGCGTGTCACCTTCGTTCGAGGAAATGAAGGAAGCGCTCGACCTCAAGTCGAAGTCGGGTGTCCATCGGCTGATCTCGGCACTGGAGGAGCGCGAGTTCATTCGCCGCCTGCCCAATCGTGCCCGCGCGCTTGAAGTGCTGCGCATGCCGGAACGGGGCGAGACCAAGAAGGCTTCGGGAACGAAAACCGCGTCTCCCATGGCCTCGACTTCCGCAACTTCCGCGCCGTCGACACTCCCGGCTCCCGCCAATGACGTGGTCGAGATTCCCCTGCACGGCCGCATCGCCGCCGGCACGCCGATCGAGGCGCTGCAGGATTCGGCCATGCTGCCCGTTCCCGCCGCGCTGCTCGGCGCGGGCGAGCATTATGCGCTCGAAGTGGCGGGCGATTCGATGGTCGAGGCCGGCATTCTCGACGGCGACTATGCCCTGATCCGCCGCACCGAGACTGCCCGGGACGGCGAAATCGTGGTGGCGCTGATCGACGAGAATGAAGCGACGCTGAAATATTTCCGCAAGGAAGGCGCGATGATCCGCCTCGATCCGGCCAATCGCGATTACAATCCCCAGCGCTACCGTCCCGACCAGGTCCGCGTGCAGGGCCGCCTTGCCGGGCTGCTTCGCAAATATTGAGCGCCCGGCCCGGCTGAAAGCTAGGGATTTCGCGCCCCGGCAATGGGAGTGCGGGCCGGCTGTACCCTGGACGGATCTAGCCAGGGGTGCCGCCCCGCCCCGCGCACCATCGTCACCCGCCCGCTGGCAAAGGCGATCGCCACCCCGCCGGTCTTCGCCAGCGCCGGCCGGTCGAGCTTGAGCCAGCGCGGCATGCAGCCGGGCGGCAGGCGCCGGTCACTGATCATCACGTCGACGCTGCGGCACAGGGCGATGAACTCGGCCCAGGGCAGCGCATAGCCGCTCCGCGTCGCCGCCACGCGCCAGGCGCGGCCACCAGCCCGATGCTCGATCATGCAGAGGTCCAGGCTGCATCGCGCGCCCGGCTGGTCGGCGAGCGCAACCGGCTCGGCATCGGAGCCGCCCGTCTCGGCCAGCATGTCCCGGGTATAGTCCCCCGCCCGGTCGCGCAGCAGGGCCATGCTGCCATCGGACATGCGAATCGCGAGATGCCGCCCGTCCCCGGTGACGATCAGATCGGGCGCGGGCGTGGCGAGCATCCAGGCCAGCCCGATCGCCAGCGGCGCCGCGCCCACCCAGCGCACCCGGGTACGCCACAGGGCCAGCCACAGGCTGCCTGCCATCGCCAGCGCGAAGGCGCCGTGCGGCATTGCCGGCAGCGCCGCCACCGCGCCCGGCGCCGAAGCGGCGGTCCGGGCCAGCCAGAGCAGCAGGTCGAGCGTCCGCGCGGTGAGCCACCAGGCGGGATCGCCGAGCCCGATCAGGTCGAGCAGCAATGCCAGCGCCTCGAGCGGCATGATCACGAAGGTCGTGAGCGGGATGGCGACGATGTTGGCGAGCGCGCCATAGAGGCCGGCCTGGTGAAAGTGGAACAGCCCGATCGGCATCAGTGCCAGTTCGACCACCACCCCGGTGAGCAACAGCGAGCCGGCACCGCGCAGCAGCGCCGCGCCCCGACCCTCCTCGCGCTTGCCGAACCAGCGATGCATGCGCGGGCTCTCGTGCAACGCGACGATCGCCGTCACCGCCGCAAAGCTCAGCTGGAAGCTGGCCCCCGCCAGCGCCTCGGGCCAGAGCAGCAGCACGAGCAGCGCGCCCGCCGCGACGAGCCGCAGCGTGATCGCCTCGCGTCCCAGGCTGAGCGCCAGCAGCACGAGCAACGCGGCGACGCAGGAGCGGATCGTCGGCACTTCGGCGCCGGTGAGCCAAGTATAGCCGATCGCGGCCAGCGCCCCCGCCCCGGCCGCGACCAGCGGCAGCCGCCAGCGTCGGGCTCAGGGCGAGCAGCTTGAGCACCAGCAGCATCGCCGCCGCGGTCACTGCCGTCACGTGCAACCCGCTCACCGAGAGAAGGTGCGCAAGGCCCGAGCGCTGCATCGCCTCGACATCGGCTTCGGCGATCGCGCCTTCGTCCCCCGTGGCGAGCGCGGAAGCGATGCCGCCGCCGCTGCCCGGAATACGCGACTGGATATGCGCCGAGAGCGCGGCGCGCAGGTCCGCGCCCGATGCTTCGGCGGGCGCCACCACGTCCACCGGGGCGAAGCCCTTGCCCGTCGCCCCCAGGCCGTTGAACCATGCCGCGCGGGCGAAGTCGTAACCGCCCGGCACCGACGCGCCCGCGGGCGGCATCAGCCGGGCCCGCAGCCGCACCGTCGCGCCGCGCGCCACGCCTTCGGGCACGTCCTTCGCCGCCAGGTTCACGCGCACCCGCGGCGGCAGGTCGCGCCGGCCCGGCAACAGCGTCACCCGCACCAGCGCGCGCGCCGGCAGCGGCTCGATGGCCGCCACGCGGCCGGTCATCTCCACCACTGCCGGCCGCGCCAGCACGGGCGCCGCGACATGTTCCGCCCGCCACCAGATCAGCGCGCACCCAGCTACCAGGGCAAGCCCGCCGAGCAGCAGCACCCGCCCCAGCCGCCCGGGCAGCACCAGCCCCAGCAGCGCCACCGCGCCCGCTGCAAGCAGGAACGCGATCCAGCGCGTCGCGTCGGAGAGCAGGAACCAGGCGGTAATCCCGCCGCCCAGCGCCACGGGCAGCCAGAGCGGCAACTGCGCCCGTTCCGCCTCGAGCCAGCGCTCGACTGCCTCCCCGGTCTGGCGGAACAGTGCCGCACCCCCCATTTGAAGGTGGGAAAACCCCGTGCTAGGGGCGCCTGCGGCGGCTGAATGGGCCATCGGAAATCTAGTCTGGGAGCAAGCGCGGTTGGGCGCAACATCTGATACGGGTGCGAAACGGGTCGTCACGCGGTTCGCGCCGTCGCCTACGGGTTTTCTCCACATCGGCGGCGCGCGCACCGCGCTGTTCAACCTGCTGTTCGCCCGCCATCATGGCGGCAAGTTCCTGCTGCGCATCGAGGATACCGATCGCGCGCGCTCGACCGAGCCGGCGATTGCCGCGATCCTCGACGGGATGCGCTGGCTGAACCTCGATTGGGACGGCGACGAAGTCTATCAGTTCGCCCGCGCCGAGCGGCACGCCCAGGTGGCGCACGCAATGCTCGCGGGCGGCCATGCCTATAAGTGCTTCGCCACCGCCGAGGAGCTGGAGGCGATGCGCGCCGAGCAGAAGGCGAACAAGCAGCCCCTGCGCTATGACGGCCGCTGGCGCGACCGCGACCCCGCCGAGGGCGGCAACGCGCCCTATGTCATCCGCCTGAAGGCGCCGCGAGAAGGCGCGGTGACGATCGAGGATCATGTCCAGGGCCCGGTCACCGTCAACAACAGCGAGCTGGACGATCTCGTCCTGCTCCGTTCGGACGGCACGCCGACCTATATGCTCGCAGTGGTGGTCGACGATCACGACATGGGCGTGACGCATGTGATCCGCGGCGACGATCACCTCAACAACGCGTTCCGCCAGCTGCCGATCTATCGCGCCATGCAGGCGATCGAGGGAGGCTGGGAAGAGCCCCAGTACGCGCACATCCCGCTGATCTTCAATCCCGACGGCACCAAGATGTCGAAGCGCAAGAATGCCGTCGCGGTCGACGAATATCGCGACCAGCTCGGCATCCTGCCCGAGGCGCTGTCCAACTATCTGCTCCGGCTCGGCTGGGGGCATGGCGACGACGAGATCATCAGCCGCGAACAGGCGATCGCATGGTTCGAGCTGTCCGGCGTCGGCAAATCGCCCTCCCGCTTCGACCTCAAGAAGCTCGAGAATCTCAACGGCCACTATATCCGCGCCACGGACGATGATCGCCTCGCCGATCTGGTAGCCGCGCGAATCGGTTTCGAACTTTCGGAATCGCAGCGGGATCTTCTGCGCCGCAGCATGGCTGCACTGAAGCCGCGCGCCGCGAATCTCCTCGAATTGGCGGACGGAGCGGCCTTCCTGTTTCGCACCCGCCCACTGGAATTGGACGACGGTGCCCAGGCTCTGCTAGAGGGCGACGCGCGGGCGCTGCTGGCCCAGCTGCACGCCGCGCTTGACGGCGTGGAAAGCTGGGATACGGAAGCGCTCGAAGCGGCGGTACGCACCGTTGCGGAAGATGCGGGTGTCAAGCTCGGTGCGGCCGCGCAGCCTTTGCGCGCGGCGCTCACCGGGCGCCGGACGTCCCCGGGCATCTTCGACGTCCTGGCTCTGCTGGGGCGCGAGGAGAGCCTGGCCCGCATCGCTGATCAGATGACCGTGCCGGCCTGATTCCAGGCCCGGCCCAAAGATAGGACGACGTTTATGAGCGATACCGCGAAGCTGCAGGTTCCGGGGAAGGATGTCGAGTATCCGGTCCTGTCGGGCAGCGTCGGACCGGACGTCATCGACATCCGCAAGCTCTATGGCCAGACCGGCATGTTCACCTACGACCCCGGCTTCACGTCGACCGCGTCGTGCGAATCGGGCCTGACCTATATCGACGGCGACGAGGGCGTGCTGCTCCATCGCGGCTATCCGATCGGCCAGCTCGCCGAGCATTCGAGCTTCATGGAGGTCAGCTACCTCCTGCTGAACGGCGAGCTGCCCTCGCAGGACGAGCTCGACAAGTTCAGCCACACGATCACCCGCCACACGATGCTGCACGAGCAGCTGGCGACCTTCTATCGCGGTTTCCGCCGCGACGCGCACCCGATGGCGGTGATGTGCGGCGTGGTCGGCGCGCTTTCGGCCTTCTATCACGATTCGACCGACATCACCGATCCGCAGCAGCGGATGATCGCGTCGCACCGGCTGATCGCGAAGATGCCGACGATCGCGGCGATGGCCTACAAGTACAGCGTCGGCCAGCCGTTCCTCTATCCGCAGAACGACCTGAGCTACACCGGCAATTTCCTGCGCATGACCTTCGGCGTGCCGGCGGAGCCCTATGAAGTGAACCCGGTCGTCGAGAAGGCGCTGGACCGCATCTTCATCCTCCATGCCGACCATGAGCAGAACGCCTCGACCTCGACCGTGCGCCTCGCCGGTTCGTCGGGCGCCAATCCCTTCGCCTGCATCGCGGCGGGCATCGCCTGTCTGTGGGGCCCGGCGCATGGCGGCGCCAACGAGGCGGCGCTCAACATGCTGCGCGAGATCGGCCGTCCGGAGCGCATTCCCGAATATATCGCCCGCGCCAAGGACAAGAACGACCCGTTCCGCCTGATGGGCTTCGGCCACCGCGTCTACAAGAACTACGATCCCCGCGCGACCGTGATGCAGAAGACGGTGCGCGAGGTGTTCGACGCGCTCAAGGTCAACGACCCGGTGTTCGAAGTGGCGCTGCAGCTCGAGGAAATGGCGCTCAACGACCCCTATTTCATCGAGAAGAAGCTGTTCCCGAACGTGGACTTCTATTCGGGCGTGATCCTCTCGGCGATCGGCTTCCCGACCACCATGTTCACCGCGCTGTTCGCGCTGGCCCGCACCGTGGGCTGGGTGGCGCAGTGGAACGAGATGATCTCGGATCCCGAGCAGAAGATCGGCCGTCCGCGCCAGCTCTACACCGGCCCCGTGCAGCGCGATTACGTGCCCGTCGGCCAGCGCTGAGCCGCCCTTCCCGATATCGGCTCGAAAACGCCGTCCCTGCCTTCGCGGGGGCGGCGTTTTCGGTTAACCATCCGCGACCTTCGCTTCGGAGTCGTGGAATGCGCCAGAACATCCTGATCCTCGCCGGCATCCTCGGCATCCTCGCGGGCGTGGTATTCATGCTCCAGGGCCTCGGCATCCTCCATCTGCCTGCTTCCAGCCCGATGATCGGCAGCCAGACCTGGGCGATCCGCGGCGGCATCATCGCCTTGCTGAGCGCGATCCTGGTCGGCGGGGTCCGCCTCGTCCCTACCAGCGCCGAGCGCAAGGCCGCCCGCCGCGCCGAGCGCGGAGAGCGCCAACCTTAACCGCAGCATACGAACGGGTTCAGCAACGCGACTCAATCGCTTCTCTATCGTTCTGCCCATGCGGGAAGAGAGGAATGGAGACTCGAAATGAACCTTGCCAAGCTGATCGCCGCGGCCGCGCTCGCCACTGTCGGCATCGCCAGCGCCGCAACGCCGGCCGCTGCCGCGCCGGTACCCACCACCAGCGTGATCGCGCTGGCCGCCGCCGCGCCGGCGGCACAGGACTGGCGCCATCGCGACCGTGACCGCCGCCATTGGGATCGCGGCCGCCATCGCGGTTGGGATCGCGGCCGCGGCTGGGACCGTGGTCGCGGCTGGGATCGCGGCCGCTATCATCGCGGCAATCGCTATTGCCGCACCGAATGGCGCCATCATCGCCGCGTGACGGTCTGCTATCGCCGCTGATCGAGCCTGAGGAGGCTGCTGGGGCGTCCGCCGGGTTCCGGCGGGCGCCCTATTGCCGGATCGGCAGGCTGAACACGAAGCGGGCGCCCTGCCCCGGCGCGCTGTCCACCACCAGGTCGCCGCCCATCGCCCGGGCAAGCCGGCGGGCGATGTAGAGGCCCAGCCCCGATCCGCCGGGCTCGTTCGGATCGACGCGGCCGAACTTCTCGAAGATCTTCTCCTGATCGGCCTGGGCGATGCCCTTGCCTTGATCGGCGACGATCACATGGCCGCGCGCCTCGTCGCGCTCCAGCCGGATCCACACCATCCCGCCCGGCGGCGAATAGCGCACCGCATTGCCGATCAGGTTGACCAGCACCTGCAGCGCGCGGCGAAACTCGCCCTGCACCGGAATGCTCTCGTCCATTGCCGGCCGGTCGATCCGCACCTCGGCCTGGGCGGCGCGCACCGCGAGCAGCCCGGCGGCGCGGCGCGCGACATCGGCCAGGTCGATCTCCTCGTCCGCCGTGTCGAAATCGTCGCGCTCGATCGCCTGCAGATCGACCAGGTCGTCGACCAGCCCGAGCAGATGCCGCCCGGCATTGGCGATATCGCTCGCATATTCCGCATAATCGGGCTTGAGCGGCCCTTCGGTCTGCGCGCTGATCGAATCGGCATTGGCGATGATCTTGCCGAGCGGTCCGCGCAGCGCCCGGTCGAGCCGCTGGCTGAACGAATCGGGGAAGCCGCCAAAGGGCACGGCGGCGGCGGGCACCGGCGCATCCACCTTGGGCGCGGCCGGCATCGCCTGGTCCAGCATGTGCGCCGCCCCCACGAAACCGGCGAAGCGGCCGCCCGGATCGGTGCGCGGCGTGGCGGCCAGGCGCACCATCCGGCCGGTGCCGCGCAGTTCGGCCTTCTGCCCATCGAACCGCCCGTGCGCCGCGACCGCGGAAAGGATCGGCAATTCGCCGGCCTCGTCCTGTTCGAGCCGGAAGAGCCGAGTCAGCGGCTGGCCGAGCATCATCGAACTGTCGAACCCGTAGCGCGCGCCCGCCTCGATCGAGAGGAAGGTTATGCGCAGCGACGCGTCGGTCTCCCACAACCAGTCGGCCGCCGAGCGGAAGAAGTCGCCGTCGCGCTCGGGCTCGCCCGCCGGCGCGCGCCAGCCCGGCCGCAGCCGCCAGCCGCTGACTTCGAGGCGCACGCCGCCCTGCTCGGGCTCGGCCCGCACCCACAATTCGAGATCGTCCTCGCCATCCGCGGCGATGACGTTGCGCGAGATTGCGATGCCCAGCCGCTGCGAGAGCCGTGCGAGCGTGGCGATCTGCGGCACGGCGAGCGGGGCGCCGATCGTGCCGCCGGCACGCATGTTGAGCTCGAACAGCCGTGCCTCGGCGTCGATCAGCCGTCCTTCGGCGTCCAGCCTGGCGATCGACAGCGGAAGATTGGGGTCGATGACGTTCACTTCGCCCCACCCTGCTGCAATGCGATCCGCGCCGCGCGATAATCGGGATCGAGCCGGAGCGGCGCCAGCGCATTGCGCGCCTCGGCCGGGGCAATCGCGGCGATCGTATCGAGCGTGTCGGCGAATTTCTCCAGGTCGCGCCGCGGATCGGCCTCGCTCAGCGCATAGCCGATCTGGGCCACGCCCTCGCGGCCGATCTCGAGCGCACGCAGCGCCAGCCACAGCCGCTCGGCGGCGGGATCGAGCACGAGATCGCGGGCGAGCGCATAGGGCACGCCCATCGCATGGGCGAGCAGCGCGATGAACAGCACGACCCGCCGGTCGCCGAGCGATTCGACAAGCATGCCCGAAAGCTCACCCGGCTGGGCGTCGATCGCAGCGGCGAAGCGCATCGCGGCGGCCTCGAGCCGGTCGCCCTCGTCATAGGCGGCGAGGCTGCGCTGCGCCGCGTCGCAAAGTGCCCGGTCGAGCGCCTCGTTGATGCCCTCCACCCCTTCGCGGAGCGCGGCGGCCGTCCACCACACCAGCTTGTGGTGCAGTTCGGCGGGAAGCTCGGTCTGGAATTGTCCCACTTCGGGACTCGTCCTGCGGCGACTTTCGGCGATCAGCACGGCCATGGCGCTGGCGGCGACCACCCGGTCGGGGTGCTGGACGAATCGGTTGATCAGGCTGGGCCGCTCGGGGTCGTCCGGCGCACTCATGGGCAGCGCCGTGCCCAGCATCTCCTGGCGCACCCGGGCGATCAGTTCGGCCATCAGGTCGCCGTCGCGCAGCAGGCCGGACGACCATAGGCGCGCGAGCACGGCAGTACCCGGCTCGATCAGCGCGCCGACCAGTTCCGCTTCGCCGCGCCCGGTGAGCAGGCGCACCGCATGCTCGCGAATCTCGCCTTCCACGGTCTCCACGAGCCCGCGAAGCAGCGCGGCCAGGCCTGCGCGGCTATGCTCGTCGAGCCGTGCCTCCTCGGGCAGGAAGAAATCTTCGACCGCGACCATCAGACCCCTATAGGCGCGCAGCTCCGCAGCCGCCGCACGTGCGAGCAGCTCCCGGGCGCCGACGGCCGAACCATCGCGCATGTCGACGGGATTATCCGACATCGACCTCAAGCTAGCGGAAATGTCCTTAAGACGAGACTAAGCTTTTTCGCGTGCGCCCTCAACCGCCGCGGCGAGCGTGGCGAAGGAATATATCGCAACCGCAGCAAGGCCGATCGTGGCGAATCCGGCCAGCGCGAACGGCGTCAGGATGAGCAGATGCGCCGAGGGGCTCGACCACCAGCGCTTCGGCCGGGAGGGCGCGCGCTCGACGAGCAATTGGGCTGCCATGGCCACCAGGGCGAGCACCGGCGGCGTGGTGCTGGCCGTGGCGGCGAACTCGCCCCAGCCGATGAGCAGCGCGATCAGGGCGAACAGCGCGAAGATCGCCCATTCGAGCAAGCGCGCGCGCTTGTCCTCGCCGCGCAGCACCGCCATCGCCGCGCCGGTGGCCAGCGTCGCGGTGCCGACCAGCGCGGCGACGGTGCCCGCCCCGGGCCAGCGCATCGCGGTGAGGACGAGCGCCAGCGCGGCGATCGCGCCGCCGGCGATGCTCAGCGACCAGCCGGGCACGTTGCGGCCCACCAGCTCGGGCAGCGCGATCCGTGCGGCGCGGGTGAACACCCAGCGGTCCGCCCAGTCGGTGCGTCGCTCGGTAAGCGCAGCGAGCACCCCGGTGTTGCGTGCCGCCAGCCCCTCGACGCTGCGCTCCACCGCATGGCCGCTCTTGAGCCAGCCCGCGGTGAGCGGGACATGTTCGGCGCCCGATTGCGCGGCGACCCGCAGCAGCGCCGACTGGAAGTCGTAATCCTCGGGCATCTGCGCGATCTGGGCGAGCTGCTCCACCGTGATCCGGGCGACGCCGGCCCAACTGTCGCGCATGTCGAGGCGCTCGATCGCGGCGGGCGAGGCCGGATCGTCGGTGACGAGCAGCGCCTCGCCGCTCGCCGTCGCCATCTTGTCCATCACCGGATCGGTGGTGACCAGCCCGTCGGCCATCACCAGCACCTGCGCACCGGGCGCGATCTTCTCGGCCGCTTCCTCGGCCGAGCGGACGATCTCGATCCGGGGATGGCGCTTGGCGGCGCGGTTGACCGCGGCGAGCAGCGCCGGCGTCATCTTGCCGACCGCGACGAGCACCTGCTCGGCCCCGGCGCCGAACAGCAGCCGCGCCTGATATTCGAGCAGCGTCATCCCGCCAAAGGGCAATGTCGCCATCAGCGTCCCCGGACGACCCTCGGCCTCCTCGACTGCGAATATGAGCCCCGCGAGCATCTTGGGGTGGTTAAGGGGTTCATGCACGACAATCAAATCCCCGCTGATCCCCTCCCTGGAAGGGCGTGAAGTCAGTAAAGCAGATGCCCCCGCCGCGCCTCTTCCCAGGCCGCCTCGTCCGGCGCGGTGCGCGCGTCGAGATCGCCCGGCTCGGCCCCGGCATCGTCGACCCATTCGCGCAGGTCCGGGCCGCCGTTGATTACGTCGATCGCCAGCTTGTCGAAGACATATTCATAGGGGAAGTCGCGCCACAGCGGGTAATCGCCATACAGCTTGCGGATCGCCTTGAAGCCCAGGGCCTGGAGCCGCCAGGGCCGGAAGGCGCGATGGTCATAGGCCTGCCCCTCGGCATGGATGAACACGCCCGAGCAGAGCTGGCCCACATGCTTGTGGAACGTCGGCTGGAACCAGAGATCGCGCAGCGAGCAGCCGGCGAGCCATGCCGGTGCCAGCGCGCGCATCTCGGCGATCACCGCCTTCGCATCGATGTCGGGCGCGCCGAACAGCTCGAGCGGCCGCGTGGTGCCCCGCCCTTCCGAGAGCAGCGTCCCCTCCAGCATCACCGTGCCCGCATAGGCACGCGCCATGTTGACATTGGCGGCATTGGGGCTCGGGTTGATCCAGGGCCGCTCGGGCGGCCAGCCGAAGCCCGGGGCGGCGTCGGGCTGCCAGCCTTCCATCGCGATCACCCGATAGTCGACGTCCAGCCCGAACTGGGCGATGAACCAATGCCCCATCTCGCCCAGCGTCATGCCGTGGCGCATCGGCATCGGCCCGGCGCCGACAAAGCTCTCCCAGCCCGGGAGCAGGGTCGTGCCCTCCACCGGCCGGCCGGCGGGATTGGGCCGGTCGAGCACCCACACGCTCTTGCCGTGCGCCGCCGCCGCCTCGAGCACGTAGAGCAGGGTCGTCACGAAGGTGTAGATGCGGCAGCCCACGTCCTGGAGGTCGACCAGCAGCACGTCGAACGTGCCCATCGACTGGCCGGTCGGCCGCCGCACCTCGCCATAGAGGCTGAACACCGGCATGCCATAGGTGGGATCGGTGAAGTCGGGCGACTCCATCATATTGTCCTGCAGGTCGCCGCGCACGCCGTGCTGCGGACCGAATACCGCCGAGACGTCGAGCCCGGCGGCGACCAGCGCGTCCAGCGAATGCGTCAGGTCCGCCGTCACCGAGGCGGGGTGCGCGAGCAGCGCCACGCGCTTGCCCGCGAGGGGGCGACGAAGCTCAGGGTCGGCGAGCAGCCGGTCGATGCCGAATTTCATGGCGCAGCAGGTGCCGGGAGTTCGGCGGCGAAGCAAGCCGGATCGTCGCACCCGACCGGCAGGCTATCCCGCCGGCACCTCGATCACGAAGCTGCCTGGCGCATGGAAATCGGGCGCCCCCGGGCCGTGCGCGGTGGACCAATAGGATTTGGCGCCATCCGTCTCCTCGATCACTGCGGTGATGGCGACGTGCCAGACGCCGCCGGGCAATGCGCCCAGATCGACCCGCACGCGGATGCCGTCCTCCAGCGGCTCGATCACCGGCGCGACGAGCGGCTGGTCGCGCATGCCCTCGCGATACCCGTCGAACCGGTACGCCGCCCACTGCGTCGAAGGCGAGAAATTATACTCGAAATAGCCCTCGCCGCCCGCCGGCTTCACGAACAGTTCGAAGCAGGTGTGCCGCCATAGCCCGTCGGTCCGCTCCGGCATGGCGGGCGCCGGCAGCTTCGGCATCGATCCCATCACGCGATAGGCAAGGACGCTCGGGCCGCGCCGGATATCGGCGGTGGCCTCGACGCGCTCCACCCCATGCGGCGGATGGGCGGGATGCGGGACCAGAGGGACATGGCGTGGCATGCGCCCCGCCCTAGCCCAGTTCGCCCGATCGGCGAAACGGGTTCAGAACCGGAAGCTGACCCAGCCGGACAGGAAATCGGAGCTGCGATACCCGGCCTTGGCGAGCGACGGGCCGGCCGCCAGATGCTCGTACCGGCCGGTGACGGAGAGGCGCGGCGAGATCGTCCAGACCAGCTGCGCCCGGCTCACGTCCGCGATCTTGCGATCCGCGACCTTCTGCGTGCCGGCAAAGGGCTGGCCGTTGGCGCGGTACACCGCATCGCGCGCATCGTCGCGCCAGGCCAGCTCATACTCCGCCGTCAGCCGTACCCCCTTCACGGGCGAGAAGGCCAGCGTCGGCGCCACCGTGATCAGGTTCGAGGGGGTCAGGAACAGCTGGTAGCTGTAATAGATGTTGTTACCGAACGGGGCATAGGCGTTGCGCAGCCTGCCGTCGCCATAGCCGCCCCCGCCGCTGGCATAATCGGCATGGAAGCCGATGCGCGGCGCGGTGGCGGATTTGCCGAGGCGATAGCTCTGGGCGAAGAATGCCTGCCACGCATCGATGTCCTGGCCGATATAGCGGCCCCATTGATGGTTGACCGACCAGTCGACCGCGACTCGCCCCACATCGCCCCACAGCCGCGCGCCGGCATAATAGCGCCGCGCAGGGCCCACCCGGCCGCCCCAGGCGCCCACATCGTTGCGCCGGCGCCACAGAAAGGGATCGAGATAGAGCTTCGAGCCGCCCAGCCAGGTCTTCGGCAGCGCGATGCCGAAGGTCACGCCCGAGAAACGGCGCGCGGGATCGTTGACGTCGTCGTCGGGACCCAGATCGCCATAGGCCGTGGGCCGCAGATCGAACAGGTCGACCCGCAGCGAGCTGCTCCGTGCCCAGGCCCGGACGCCGTTCAGCGTATAGCGGATCGTGTTGTTGTCGCGCTGCGAGACCAGCAGGTTGGGCCCGTCGGTGAATTCCTGCCGACCATAACGGGCACCGATCGCCACCCCGCCCAGCTCGGCGGTCGCCTCGACGAAATATTGCTGGAAGACGAGGTCGTTGCGCAGCGAAGCCGCCGGCACGCCCAGCTCCCGCCCCGAAATGCCGCCATGCGCGACTTCCCCGTACAGGCGCAGATGCGGGCCCAGATGGAGGTCGGCCCCGGCGACCAGCCGGTTGATGTCCTGCCGCTGGTGCGGCGCCGCGCGCAGGCCCGGATTGCTCGTCAGGTTGACGCGCAGCCGCGCCTCGCCGGACAGCGTCAGATAGATGTCGCCATCCGCGTCGAGCGGCAGGAATTTCAGCCGGTCCAGCGGATCGTCGCGCCGCGCCGGGTCGCGCATCGCCCGCCAGTCCTCGGCCCAGCGCGACAGGCTGTAGCCGCCGGGGACCGCGCCGTCGCCCGCCCCCGCCGCGGGATAGCTCCCGCCCCCCGCCTTGTCCTGTGGCGCCGGGGCCGGAACCTCCCGGACGGCCTGCGCCGCCGCCGCGCCGCCGGTCAGCAGCAAGGCAAGCGGCACGGTGCCGCCGGCAAGGGCGCGCAGCGCTATGGGCACGGGATCGAATCCTCTCTCGGATACTCGGCCGGTTTCGTGACGGACGATGTTGATGTCCGGCCATTGTACAGCCACTCGCCAAAGCCCGCCGCCCGGCAAAGCATCCGAGAAAATTCATATCTTCACAGATACTTATCCACATAGGCCTTCCAGCGACAAGCCTAAAGCGTGCGAATCTGGTGACACCCCCTGTCAGCGTCGTGCGATATTCCGCACATTCTCCGGACCTGTCGCATATCCTGGCCGGGGATGACGCGCCCGCGCGCCTCGGCTATGCGGCGCGCATCATGACCGAATTCAAGTCCGATCTGCTCCGCCTGCTCTCCACGCGCGGTTACATCCACCAGGTTACCGACCCGGAGGCGCTCGACGATCTCGCCACCAGGCAGGTCGTGCCCGGTTATATCGGCTTCGATCCCACCGCGCCTTCGCTGCACGTCGGCAGCCTCGTCCAGATCATGCTGCTGCGCCGCCTCCAGCAGGCGGGGCACAAGCCGATCGTCCTCATGGGCGGCGGCACCGGCAAGATCGGCGACCCCTCGTTCAAGGACGAGGCGCGCAAGCTGATGACCGACGAGACGATCCGCGCGAACGTCGCCTCGATCAAGACCGTGTTCGAGAAGTTCCTCACCTTCGGGGACGGCCCCAGCGATGCGGTGATGGTCGACAATGCCGACTGGCTCGACAAGCTGGAATATATCCCCTTCCTGCGCGACATCGGCCGGCATTTCTCGATCAACCGGATGCTGAGCTTCGATTCGGTGAAGCTGCGCCTCGATCGTGAACAGTCGCTCTCGTTCCTCGAGTTCAACTACATGATCCTCCAGGGCTATGATTTCCTGGAGCTGTCGCGCCGCGCCGCCTGCCGCCTGCAGATGGGCGGATCGGACCAATGGGGCAACATCGTCAACGGCATCGAACTGGCGCGGCGGGTCGACGGCACCGAAGTCTATGGCGTCACCACGCCGCTGATCACCACGGCCGATGGCGGCAAGATGGGCAAGACCATGTCGGGCGCGGTTTGGCTGAACGAGGACCAGCTCCCGGCGTTCGATTACTGGCAGTTCTGGCGCAACACCGACGATCGCGACGTCGGTCGCTTCCTCCGCCTGTTCACCGACCTGCCGCTGGACGAGATCGCCCGGCTCGAGGCGCTGGAAGGCGCCGGGATCAACGAGGCCAAGAAGATCCTGGCCAATGAGGCGACTGCCATGTGCCGCGGCCGCGCCGCCGCCGAGGAAGCCGCCGAGACGGCCCGCAAGGTGTTCGAGGAAGGCTCGGCCGGCGGTTCGCTGCCCACTCATCCGGTGGCGGGCGGCAGCATCGCCGTGGTCGACGGGCTGATCGCGCTCGGCCTTTGCCCCTCCAAGGGCGAGGCGCGCCGCAAGATCGCCGAGGGCGCGATCCGCGTCGACGACCAGGTGGTGCACGACCCCATGCTCGAGATCGCGGTGACCGCGCCGGTCAAGCTCAGCTTCGGCAGGAAGAGGCACGGGATGCTGGTGCCCGCGTGACATTCCTCGGACAGGCCTGATAAGTCGCTGTTAAGCGTCTTCGTTGCAACGAGATTCACGCGGTAACGGTATCAACCGCAGACGTACCTCAAGCGTTTCATGAGGCCGTGCGTGAATTTTGGATCGAACCTGGCTTATTCGGAGATCCGGCGGGAGGGGCGTGAAGACGTCTATTACCGCGCGCGCGCCTTCGGCCCCGATGCGAAGCAGCTGAACTTCATCATCGTCAACATCTCGCCGCATGGCCTGATGGCGCGATGCGACGATCCGTTCGAGACGGGCGCGCGCATCCGCGTGGTGCTGCCGCATGCCGGCACCGTGGTGGCCGATGTGCGCTGGGCGCTGGGTGGCCGGATCGGCTGCCAGTTCGAGCGCGCGATCGATCTCGCCAGCTATTACGAGCTGATCTCGACGATGGTGAAGGCGAAATAGGCGCCTTCCCCCTTCCCGCGACCGGAATGCAGGGCCCCTATCGCAACTGGCGCCAGACGCGATCCGCGGCCTTGCCGAGCGCCAGCGGCACGGCGACGGCCAGCATGAGGATCACCCAATGGGGCATGTCCAGGCGCATCGCCGCCAGGGCCCCTTCGTAAACCACGGCCACCAGGCCGATCGCGACTGCCAGCAGCCCCGCCGCCAACCACCAGGACCTTCGCATAGAAGCCTCTCTTCCTGCGCTCGATGCGTGGGACGATAGCATGGATTCCGAGTCCCGGCATCCTGGATCCGTGCGCCGGCAGGGCCGCCGCCCCGGCTTCGCCGAAGAGCGTTGCCGCTTGCAATGTAGGATTTCCAATGTTCTCCAAATGTTCTCATCGCGCGTGGCGATGGAGATTTGGAGAACGAGCATGGCATATGTGATCGATACGGACCTTGCCGCATCTGCGGCCGGCAAGGGCGCCGATATGGTCGGCTTCGCCCAGTCGGGCGGCGGCGCATCGCATCGAACGACGGCGGACAAGCTTCGCGAAACCGTTTCGATCCTGGATTTCGGCGGGGTCGGTGACGGCGTCACGGACAACACCGCTGCCCTTATGGCGGCGCTGCTCACCAACAAGCCGGTATTCTTCCCCGGCACCGAGAACGGCGTTCCCTATCTGGTATCCGGGAACTTCGATTTCGCGGCGATCAAGGCTGCAACCGGCAAGGAGATCCCGGTCGTCGCGCTCCATGGCGAAGGCGCGGCGCGTTCGGTCGTCAAGTTCACCGGGAGCGGCACCTTTCTCAAGGGCGGCACCACCGTCTCCAACGCCGGCTATCCTGGCATGGGCTACCCTCAGGTCCTTTCGCTGGATGGCCTCGGCCTGGTGGGTGCCGGCGTGAAGGGCGCAAGCATCGCCGTCACCTATGGCCAGTTCACGACCCAGGCCGGCAACGGCTATGCCGGCTGCGATTCGACGCAGACGGCCATCGAATGGGAATTCGAGCCCATGAGCTCGGTTCGAAACTGCATGATCGAATGCTTCGGAACCGGCATCAGGACCCATCAGGGCTATGCGTATACGATCTCGGAATGCCACATCCGGTTCAACATGATCGGCCTGGATCTCAGAGCGGCGACCACGACCGGAAATGTCGTCGGCAATATGATCGAACGCAATGGGATCGGCATCGGGATCTGGACAGCCTCATTGCTCAGCATTCGCGCGAATGCGATCCAGGGAAATTATGCCGGCGCCGACGTGGTTTCCTATAATTGGAGCACCCAGGTCAAATTCGATTCGAATTACTTCGAGGCGACGGAAAATTGCTTCGTGCAGAACGGCGACAGCGCGGGCGAGTATATCTCGAATAACTTCGTCTTCGTCGACAATAAGGGCCTCAGCGTCAATATCGTCGATTGCGCCGACAGGTTCTATTTCATTCGCAATCGGCTCGGGTCCTTTTCGGTGGGCGACACATATGTCAGCCACATCGTCGTCGAGGACAATACCGAGAATGAAGCGAACGGGCTGGTGTCCTTCACCGATTTCCAGGGCAGCGGGGCAAGTGCATTGCTTAACCGCAGCGCGCCGCTCCTGCACCGCCAGCCCTACACCGCGTCGCCCAGCATCGGTCACGGCCTGAGCGATTCGTTCAACGTCATCATTCCCGGTGCGGCCCGTGGCGACCGGATCGAAGTGACTCACACCGGCCTCAAGCCTGGCTGGGAAGCCGCCGGCAATTGCATCGGCCCCGATACCGTGCGCGTGGACCTGCGGAATTTCACCGGAGCAAGCGATGGCGGGTTCTCGGGAACCTTGACCGTTCTGGTGTTCCGTACCTGATTTCCCGAACGGCCGTCGGCGATTTCTGTCGCCGGCGGCCTATCCGTTGCAGCGCCCGGTTCCACGAACAGCCGGATCGCCCGCGAGCAAGCGAGCCTCCCCTTGAGGCAAGTGCCCCTCCTTCGCGATCTCCGCGAAGACGAGAGAGGATAGCTTTGCGCCGTCCTTGAATGAGCCCCCGGAGCATCGGCAAGACAGGAAAAGGCCATGGCGATATCTTCGTCGATATCGGTTCTTGGCCATTCTCATATATTACGTATATCTTCTTTCCATTCTACAACACACCATTCAGCTTGCATAATATCGTCCAATGAGAAGCATTGACCCCCACTAAAGGAGGGAAGCTGAAATGAAGGTATATATTGCAGGAACAGCATTGTTCGCGATGTCTGCTTGGGCGACGCCGGCTTCGGCCGATCAGGTCCACACCTTCTCCAACGGTTGTACTCGAACATGTTCGGGTAGCTGGATAAACGGATCGCAACCGGGATCGGTCGCCTGCTACAACAAGGATGGCACCCCAGGCACGGTGGGGCCGCTCAACTGCCCGAGCAGCCGGGACAAGGCGTTCAGCCCGAATATCTTCGATCCAAGCGGCATCCCGCTGCCCGCGCAGTCGATTAAGGTCACGCCGCGCCGCGCGGACTGAGTGCAACCGAATAGCCGCCGCCGATCGATCGGCGGCGGCGAACCCGCCGGAAGGAGAGCGTGCGGGTAGCCCTATCCCGCCCGCAACAAGCTCACCGCCGCGTCGCGCTCGAACAGGTACAGCGCGATCCGCGCCGCCTCGCCGCGAGCGGTGTGCAGCGCGCGGTCCTGGTCCTCGAGCAGCCGCGCATCGGCATTCGCCGCCGCGATCAGCGTCGCCAGGCTCTCGGGCGTCGCCAGCCGAAACGTCTGCTCGCCCGATTGGCGGGTGCCGAGTATCTCGCCCGCGCCGCGCAGCTCCAGGTCGCGCTCGGCGATCAGGAAGCCATCGGTGGTGTCGCGCATCAGCGCCAGCCGCGCCCGCGACGTTTCGCTGAGCTTCTCACCGCGCAGCAGGATGCAGTGCGACTGCCCCCCACCCCGGCCCACGCGCCCGCGCAGCTGGTGGAGCTGGGCCAGGCCGAAGCGGTCCGCCGCCTCGATCACGATCAGCGTGGCATTGGGCACGTCGACGCCCACTTCGATCACCGTGGTCGCCACCAGCACGCCCAGCTCGCCGCCGGCGAAGCGCGCCATCACCGCGTCCTTCTCCGGCCCCTTCATCCGGCCATGGACGAGCCCGACCTTGTCGCCGAACCGCGCAGTGAGCGTGGCGGCACGATGCTCGGCGGCAGCGAGATCGGTCTTCTCGCTCTCCTCCACCAGCGGACATACCCAATAGGCCTGCTTGCCCGCATCGAGATGCCGGCTCAGCCCGGCGATCACCGCGTCGAGCTTGTCCTCGGAAATCACCGTCGTCTGGATCGGCTGGCGGCCGGGCGGCATCTCGTCCAGCCGGCTCACGTCCATCTCGCCATGGCTGGCCAGCTGCAGCGTGCGCGGGATCGGCGTGGCGGTCATCACCAGCAGGTGCGGCGGCACCTGCGCTTTGGCCTGGAGCATCAGCCGCTCGGCCACGCCGAAGCGATGCTGCTCGTCCACCACCACCAGCCCCAGGTCGCGATAGATCACGCCCTGCTGGAAGATCGCATGGGTGCCCACCAATATGTCGATCTCGCCGGCGGCGAGCCCCATCAGAATGGCCTCGCGCACCTTGCCCTTGTCGCGCCCGGTGAGGATCGCGATGCGGATGTCGAGCCCGGCAAGCAGGCGCGAGAGGTTCTCGTAATGCTGGCGGGCGAGGATCTCGGTGGGAGCCAGCATCGCGCCCTGTGCCCCCGCCTCGGCGGCGATCAGCAGCGCCATCGTCGCCACCAGCGTCTTGCCCGAGCCGACATCGCCCTGGAGCAGGCGGAGCATCGGCTGGCTCTGCGCCATGTCGCCCTCGATCTCGCGGATCGTGCGCGATTGGGCGCCGGTGGGCGTATAGGGTAGCCGGAGCCCGTCGCGCAGTCGCCCGTCGCCGGTGAGCGGCCGGCCGCGCTTGGCCCGCGCCTCGCCGCGCACCAGCATCAGCGCGAGCTGGTTGGCGAACACTTCGTCATAGGCGAGCCGCTCGCGCGCCTTGGCATCGGCGGGATCGGCATGGATGCGGGCCAGCGCCTCCTTCCAGCCGGGCCATTGGCGCCGGTCCTTCAGGCTCGGCTCGATCCATTCGGGCAGTTCGGGCGCGCGCGCGATCGCCTGGGCGGCCAGCGCCGCGATCCGCTTGGAAGTGATGCCCTCGGAACAGGGATAGATCGCTTCGCGCCCGCCGCCTTCCGCCTCTTCGGGCAGCGCGACCTCGGGATGCACGATCTGCAACTCCTGGCCATATTGGTCGAGCCGGCCGGACACCCAGCGCTTCTCGTTCAGGGGGAGCAGTTTCTTCGCCCAGCCGGAATTGCCGCCGAAGAAGACGAGGCTGGCATGGTTGCCGTGCGCGTCCACCGCCTGCACCCGCGCGGGCGAACGGGCACTGCCGCCGAAGCGATATTGCACCGGGGTCAGTTCGATCGCGATGATCCGGCCTGCGTCCGACGCCGCCAGGGCGTCGCGCGGAATGCGGTCGATGAAGCCGGTGGGAAGGTGGAAGGCGACGTCGACGACGCGCGCCAGGCCCAGCCGCTCGAGCGGCCTGGCCAGGGCGGCACCGATCCCCTTGAGCGCCGTGACTTCGGCGAAGAGCGGATTGAGGATCTCGGGACGCATGGCCCCCGACCTAATCCCTGCGATGGCGCGCCGCTAGAGGGCGCGCGGGATCAGGCGGCGCTACGCACCGGCGCGATCGCCTGGCCCGCCGCCTCGATCGCGGCATGGACTTCGGTCACGGTCGAGCCGACCACCACTTCGTGCGCGCCGTCGAACGAGAGCACGCCGACATCGGCCCCGGCCATGTTGATCGTCGCGACCGTGCGCACGGCGGCGATGTTGACGAGAATGGGGTCGCCGTTGATCGACTTGAGCATCACGAAACGCATTTTCTGGACGGCCTTCTACGCAGAGTATCTGTCCATCATAGGAAGATCGCCGGCCGGGCGGGCGGAAACGGCCGATTAAGTTGCGGCTGGCGTTCGTTTGCGCGGCAACCTATCTGGGGGGAACCGTACCCACCATTTTCGCCGACACGCATTTTTTGCGCTGCCGGCCATTTCCCGTTGAGGACCGAATGGACCGCGAAACCCGTCTCAAGCGCCTGCGCTTCCGCGCCTGGCACCGCGGCGTCAAGGAAGCAGACTTGCTGATCGGCGGCTTCTTCGACCGGCATGGCGCCGGCTGGAGCGATACCGAGATGGACCTGTTCGAAGCGCTGCTCGAGGAACAGGATGTCGACATCATGGCCTGGGCAATGGGGATGCAGCCAGTGCCCGAATGCTATGCCGGCACGGTAATGACCGCCCTCAAGGCATTGAACTACGTGCCCATTTCTCGCTGAGCCCGAATGCCCGACCTCAAGACCATCCTTTCCGCGCAAGAGCTCCTCACGCTGTCGGGCGCTCCCGCCGGCTTCCTTCCCTGGATGCTGGCCGATCTTGCCCGCACCGGGCGCCTGACCGTGTTCGTCGCGCCCGACGAGGCGGCGATGCGCGCCGTGGCGGGCACCGCACCCTATTTCGCGCCCGAGCTCGAGGTCCTGGGCTTCCCCGCCTGGGACTGCCTTCCCTATGACCGCGCCAGCCCCACCCTGCGCGTCATGGCCGAGCGGCTGGCTACGCTCCATGCCCTTCAGGCCAAGAGCGAAAGGCCGCGCCTGCTGGTCACCACGGTCAACGCCGCAACGCAGCGGACGCTGACGCCCTTCCGCATCCGCCAGCTCGTCGCCCGCCTTGCGCCCGGTGAGCGCATCAGCCTGGAAAAGCTAGGCAATCTGCTCCAGGCGAACGGCTATGTCCGCGTCGACACGGTGAACGACGCCGGCGAGTTCGCCGTTCGCGGCGGCCTGGTCGACCTGTTTCCCTCGGGTGCCGAACAGGCGCTGCGCCTCGATTTCTTCGGCGACGAGATCGAGAGCGTCCGCACCTTCGACCCCGCCGACCAGCGCACAACCGGGCGGATCGACGGCTTCACGCTCCTTCCCGCCTCGGAAGCCCTGCTCGACGAGGAATCGGTCAAGCGCTTCCGCACGCGATATCGCGAGAAGTTCGGCGCCACCGCGACCGGCGATCCGCTCTACCAGGCGATCAGCGACGGCCGCCGCCTCGCCGGCATGGAGCATTGGCTGCCGCTGTTCGAGGAGCGGCTGGAGACGCTGTTCGAGCATCTCCCCGCCGATGCGATCCTGATCCGCGACGCGGGCGATGCCGGCGCCGCCGAAGCGCGGTTCGAAGCGATCGCCGACTATCAGTCGAACCGCGTCCGCGCCCAGTCGGCCGATCCGGGCAGCTATCGCCCGCTCGCCGCGGATGCGCTCTATCTCGTTGCGAACGAATGGGAAAAGCGCCTTGCCGACTGGCCGGCGCATGTCAGCACCCCCTTCCACGAGCCGACAAGCGCCACCGTCCTCGATTTCAACGTCGACGGCCCGCGCGACTTCGCACCCGAGCGCGCTGCCGGCGCCAATGTCTATGAAGCCGTGGTCGAACATATCGCCAAGCTGCGGAAATCGGGCAGGAAACCGGTGCTCGCCAGCTATTCGAACGGCGCCCGCGAGCGCCTGACCGGGCTGCTTGCCGACCACGGCCTCAAGACCGCACGCAAGGCGGAGAGCTGGCACGAGGCGATGGGCATCGCCGACAGCGCGGTCGCGATGATCGTGCTGCCGCTCGATCACGGCTTCTCCGCCCCCGACGTCGCCGTGCTCACCGAGCAGGACATGCTGGGCGACCGCCTCGTCCGCCGTTCCAAACGCCGCAAGTCGACCGACGCCTTCCTCAACGAACTGGCGACGCTCTCGCCGGGCGACCTGGTCGTGCACGTCGATCATGGCATCGGCCGCTACGAGGGGCTCACCCAGATCCCCGTGCAGAAGGCCCCGCACGACTGCGTCGCGCTCACCTATGCCGGCGGCGACAAGCTCTATGTTCCGGTCGAGAATCTCGAGGTTCTTAGCCGCTACGGCGCGGGCGAGGAAGGCGCGGCGCTAGACCGGCTGGGCGGCGAGGCCTGGCAGCGGCGCAAGAGCCGCATGAAGGAGCGCATCCGCGAGATCGCGGGCGAGCTCATCGCCACCGCCGCCAAGCGCGCCACCCGCCCCGCCGAAGTCGCCGAGCCCGATGCCGGCGGCTATCCCGCCTTTGTCGATCGCTTCCCCTATGAGGAAACCGACGACCAGGATCGCGCGATCGGCGACGTGCTCGAGGATCTCGCCGCCGGCCGCCCGATGGACCGGCTCATCGTCGGCGATGTCGGCTTCGGCAAGACCGAGGTGGCGCTGCGCGCCGCCTTCGTCGCGGCGATGGCCGGCATGCAGGTCGCGGTGGTCTGCCCCACCACCCTGCTCGCCCGCCAGCATTTCAACAATTTCACCCAGCGTTTCGAAGGCTTCCCGATCAAGGTCGGCCGCCTCTCCCGCCTCGTCGGCACCACCGAGATGAAGGCGACCAAGGACGGTGCCGCCGACGGCACGATCGACATCGTGGTCGGCACGCACGCCGTCCTCGCCAAGGGCGTGGAGTTCAAGCGGCTCGGCCTGGTCATCGTCGACGAGGAGCAGCGCTTCGGCGTCACCCACAAGGAGCGGCTGAAGGCGATGAAGGCGGACGTCCACGTCCTCACCCTCACCGCCACGCCGATCCCGCGCACGCTCCAGATGGCGATGTCGGGCCTGCGCGAGCTCAGCGTGATCCAGACCCCGCCGGTCGATCGCCTGGCGGTGCGCACCTATGTGATGCCCTGGGATCCGGTGGTGCTGCGCGAGGCGCTGCTGCGCGAGCATTATCGCGGCGGCCAGGCCTATTTCGTCACGCCGCGCATCTCGGACCTGCCGGAGATCGAGGAATTCCTGCGCAACGACGTGCCCGAGATCCGCTATGTCGTCGCACACGGCCAGATGGCGGCGGGCGAGGTCGAGGAGCGCATGTCCGCCTTCTACGATCGCAAATATGATCTGCTCGTCTCCACCACGATCATCGAGAGCGGCATCGACATCCCCAGCGCCAACACGCTGATCATCAACCGGGCGGACAAGTTCGGCCTCGCCCAGCTCTACCAGCTGCGCGGCCGGGTCGGGCGCTCCAAGACCCGCGCCTATGCCTATCTGACCACCCCGGCCCAGCGCCTGATGACCGAGGCGGCGGAAAAGCGCCTCAAGGTGCTCTCCGACCTGGAATCGCTGGGCGCCGGCTTCCAGCTCGCCAGCCATGATCTCGACATCCGCGGCGCGGGCAATCTGCTCGGCGACGAACAGTCCGGCCATATCAAGGAAGTCGGCTACGAACTCTATCAGTCGATGCTGGAGGAGGCGATCCTCGACGCCAAGGCCGGCGGCCTGCGCGACGAGCGCCCGCGCGACCTGAGCCCGCAGATCACCGTCGACGCGCCGATCATGATCCCGGAGGACTACGTTCCCGATCTCGACCTGCGCATGGGCCTGTATCGTCGCCTCAACGACGTGGAGGACCGTGCCGGCATCGAGTCCTTCGCCGCCGAGCTCATCGACCGGTTCGGCAAGCTGCCCGAGGCGACCGAGAACCTGATCACGCTGATCGAGGCCAAGCTGAACGCCAAACGGGCCTGCATCGCCAAACTCGACGTCGGCCCGAAGGGTGCGCTGGTCAGCTTCCACGACGACAAATTCCCCAATGTCGACGGCCTGCTCGCCTATGTCGACAAGCTGGAGGGGACGGCCAAGCTGCGTCCCGACATGAAGCTCGTCATCGCCCGCGCATGGGCGACGCCCCAGGCGCGGCTCAACGGCGCGCTCCAGCTTTCGCGGGGCCTGGCGAAAGCAGCGGGATAAGCCCTTGGCGGCCCGCGCTTCCGCCGTCGCAGCCTTCCAGGACGGAGATGGGCCGCTCCCTGTCCGGCGGGCGTCCTCCAGCGAGTGCCGGGTGACGGTTTCCAGGGCACCCGGTATTTTTGCGTAGTTGCGCATACTGGAACTCCGTTCAGGATGCAGGCGAAATGGTGCTATTCGGCGCAATGCCTGGACCGCCTGCCCCATGATGCGCAGGTGGCCTCGGGTCATCGCGCGGCTTCGTCGTGTTGAAGCCGATCCGATTTCGCCGGTTTCGCGTTGAAACGAACAGAACAAGGCTGCGTATCTGGCCGTGACCAATGGGATTGAGGCAGGCGAGACCCTGAACGGGTCCGCTCGTGAGGAGCGAGGCTTGAGGGAGCCGGACAGTTTCGAGCAACGCCGATTGTTGACCGAAGCGATGGCCCGGTTGTCGCATGCGACCTCGATCGACGAGCTGGTCAACGTGCTGCGGGAATGCGCACGCACCATTGCGCGGTGCGATGGCGTAACCGTCATTCGCCGCGAGGGCGACCGCGTCGCCTATGTCGCCGAGGACGCGATGACTCCGCTCTGGGCGGGCGAACGGTTCCCGATCGAGAATTGCATATCGGGCCTCGCCATCCTCGAGGCGCGTCCGATCCATATCCCCGACATCTATGACGATCCGCGCGTTCCCGTGGACGCCTACCGGCCCACCTTCGTGCGCAGCATGTCGATGTATCCGATCGGGCTGATGGGGCCGAGCATGGCGATGGGTGCCTATTGGGCGGAAGCCGGGCCGATCGATCCGAGCACCAGCGCGCTGCTGGCCAGCCTGGCTCGCTATGCCGGAGTCACGCTGGGCCGGGTCACCCATGGCAAGGGCGCCGATCCGGCCTGAGGTCAACGGACCGGGAGGCTGTCCTCGCGCTCCTCTTCCAGCACGTCCGCCGAGAATTTCTCGCGCTGCATGCTGAAGCCGCCGTGAACCCAGTCCACCTTCCAGTTGCCGCTCGCCTCAGTGCCTCGGTCGTCCACGCTGCCTTCATAGAAGACGGCATGGTTCCAGTCGCCGCGATATTGCTTCACGAACTGGATGCGCGCGCCGCTGCGCCGCCCCGCCACGGTGGCGCTGCGCACGCCGCCCTGCCCGTCCCGCTCGCTGATGCTGCCCGAGAAGACGCCGCCGGCCTCTTCCAGCAGGGCAATGAAGCCATTGTCCTGCCCATCGACACTGCTGACATAGCGGCCGTACCAGACACCGCTGACATCGCGCGGGTCGCTCACCCCCGGCTCACCAGCTGGGCCAGCGCGGGCACGTCGATCGGGGCCGAACACAGGAAGCCCTGGAAATATTGACAGCCTTCCTTGGCGAGCAGATCGAGCTGCTCGGCGGTCTCGACGCCCTCGGCCACCACCGCCAGGCCCAGCGAACGCGCCATGTCGATCACGCCCCGGACCACCACGCGGTCGCGGGGCGAACCGGTGATGTCCTGGCTGAGCTTCTTGTCGATCTTGAGATAGTCGAGCGGCAATGCCTTGAGATAGGCCAGGCTTGAATATCCCGTGCCGAAATCGTCGATCGCCACCCGGCATCCTGCCGCCCGCAGCAATGTGAGCAGCCGCGCCGCTTCGCCCAGATCCGACATGATGCCGCTTTCGGTGATCTCCACCGTCAGGCGATTGCGCGGGAAGTTGCTCGCGTCGATGCGCCCGAGAAGCGCATCGACAAAACTTGCCCGCGCCACGTCGGCGGCAGTCACGTTGATCGAAAGCCGCAACTTGCTCAGCGACATCGGCCAATTCGCCGCCGCCGCCAGCGCGCGGCGCTGGACATGGTCGGAGAGCGTCGCGTCGAGCCCTGCCCGTTCCGCGGCGGCGAACAGCGTATCGGCACCCAGCTCGCCGAACTCGGGATGGTTCCAGCGGGCCAGCGCTTCCACCCCGATGATCTGCCCCGTGGCGATCGAGACCTGGGGCTGGAACAGCACGCCGATCTCGCCGCGCTCCAGCGCACGGTGAAGGTTGTCGACGAGCAGATCGACCGGTGGCGCGCCCTTCTCCAGCGGCACGTCGCCGAGCAGCGCCTCGCTGGTTCGGCGGAGCAGTGCCGCTGCATTGTCGCCGGCAACGCTCTCCCCGGTCACGAGCCGCGCCCCGAGCGGCGCGATATCGCCGCCCACCACGAAGGGGCGGGCCAGCGCGTCTTCGAGCCGCGCCACCGCGGCACCGATCCTCGCGGCATCGGCATCGTCGCTGGCGACCAGGAATTCCGATCCGCCGATCCTCGCGACGATCGCGCCCTTGCCCAGCGTCTCGCGCACGACTTCGCCGACGCGGCGCGAGACGCTGCGCAACAGCTCGTCCCCCACGGCCCGGCCATAGGCGGTGTTCACCGTCTCGAAACGCGTCAGCCCGATCAGCACGACGCCCACGCGGCCGCCTTCCGCAAGGCGCCGGTCGATCCAACGGCGCGCACTGGGCCCGTCGCGCGCGCCGGTGAGCGCGTCGCGCACCGCCGCATTCGCGTCGGGCGCCACACCCAGGGCCTCGACGAGCGCATGCAAGCGGTTGGTCTGCACGTCGTACTGCAGATGCTGCACCACGCGCCCCACCCCGGCCAGGTCATGCGCAAAGGCAGTGGAAGGCGTAGCCGCACTCAAGCGGCGCAGCGCGCTGCGCGCCAGCGACCGATCCGCCGGATCGAGCCGGGCGAAGAAGGTCCGCGTGCCCGGCGCTTCGGGCAGGCCCAACAGGCTCGCCAGCGCCGGCGTGAGCTGGAGCGAGCGCATCGCCGGATCGAATCGCCAGCCAAGCGGCTCGGGCGGCCCCTTTTCCTGCCCGTTCCACCCGGAGAGCCGCTCGACATGCCGCTGGGCGAAGCGGATCGCATGCGCCATCGCCGCCGAGGACATCGGGCTGGACAGGAAGTGCGTGGCGCCGGCGTCGAAGAAATGGCGCATGTGCACCGTGTCGCTCTGCGAGACAAGGATCAGCATCGCGGCGCCATGCGCCTCGATCGTCGGCCCCAGCACCCTGGCCGCGTCCATCCCCTCCGAAAGCGCGCCGCGCGCGTCGATCACCGCGACGGCGGCTCCGCTCGACAGGAAGCGCCGCTCGAGCGCATCCGAGCGCCGCGCCGCCACCACGCGCCAACCGCCCCCCGCCGCGGCCGCGGCGACTTCGTCGCGCTGGCGAAAGCTGAGGACGAACACCGGGGCCGCATCTGCGTTGGCGCTTTCGATGACTGTGAAATCTTCGGACATTCCACTCTCGATAACGCGAACGCTTGCCCACCGCCATCATCATGCGTAACTCGTCTTGCATGGCAGCCGCGCCCGCCTTGATCGACGCCCATGGCCGCACGATCGAGTATCTGCGCATTTCGGTCACGGATCGCTGCGACTTGCGTTGCCGCTATTGCATGTCCGAGCATATGCGCTTCCTGCCGCGCGACGCGTTGCTGCGCCTCGACGAACTCGCCCTGGTCGCCGACCGTTTCGTCGCGCGTGGCGTGCGCAAGATCCGCCTTACCGGTGGCGAACCGCTGGTCCGCGGCGATACCATGGAACTGGTCCGCCGCATCGCCCGTCATCTCGGCGCGGGTCTCGATGAAATCACGCTCACCACCAACGGCACTCGCCTCGCCGAACATGCCGAAGCGCTGCGCGAGGCCGGCATGCGCCGCATCAATGTCAGCCTCGACAGCCGCGATCCGGCGGTCTTTCGGCACATCACCCGGCACGGCGACTTGTCGAAAGTGCTGGCCGGCATTGCCGCCGCCCAGGCCGCCGGCCTTGCGGTCAAGCTCAACATGGTCGCATTGAAAGGCCTCAACGAGGACGAGATCCCCGCGATGCTCGACTGGGCGGCGGCCAGGGGCATGGATCTCACCTTGATCGAAACGATGCCGCTCGGCGAAGTCGACGAGGATCGCGTCGATCGCTTCCTGCCGCTCACCGGCGTGCTGGCCGCGCTCCGCGCGCGCTTCGAGCTGATCCCCGATACGCATCGCACCGGCGGCCCCGCACGCTATTGGCGCGTTGCGGGCACCGGCATGCGGCTGGGCCTGATCACGCCGCTCAGCGCCAATTTCTGCGACGGATGCAACCGCGTTCGCCTCGCCAGCGACGGAAAGCTCTATATGTGCCTTGGCCATGACGAGGGAGTGGACATCAAGGCCGCGCTGCGCGGTGACGGCCTCGACGAAGCGATCGATGCCGCGCTGCGGCGCAAGCCCGCCCGCCATGATTTCCGCATCGCCGCCGGCGCGGCTCCGGCCACACGCCGCCACATGAGCGTCACCGGCGGATGAGCCAGCTCCGCGCGCTCGTCGTCTCGCCCACCGAACCCGCCCAGCTCGCCGCCGACGAGTTGCGCGAGGCGTATGAATGGGTTCCCCTCGAACAGGCCGAGGCCATCGTTGCCCTGGGCGGCGACGGCTTCATGCTCCAGACCCTCCACAATCTGCTGGAAAGCCGCCGCAGCGTTCCGGTGTTCGGCATGAATCTCGGCACGGTCGGCTTCCTGATGAACGACTGGCGGCGCGAAAGGCTCGACGAGCGGCTCGCGCGGGCCAAGCCGTTCAAGGTGAGCCCGCTCAAGATGAACGCGATCAATGCCGCCGGCGAGCGCTTCGAACTGCCGGCGATCAACGAAGTCTCGTTCCTGCGCGAAACCCGCCAGACGGCGAAGCTCGAAGTCACCGTCAATGATCGCGTCGTGCTGCCGGAGCTGGTGTGCGACGGCCTGCTCGTCGCGACGCCTGCCGGCTCCACCGCATATAATCTGTCGGTGCAGGGCCCGATCCTGCCCCTCGGCTCGGCGATGCTGGCGATGACGCCGATCAGCCCGTTCCGTCCGCGGCGCTGGCGCGGCGCGATCCTGCCCGACAAGGCCCGCATCGCGATTCGCGTGCTGGAGGCAGACAAGCGGCCGGTCAGCGCCGTGGCGGACCAGCGCGAAGTGCGCGACGTCGCCCGGGTGGAGATAGAGATCGACCACCACCGCGACCTCACTCTGCTCTTCGATCCGGAGCATGCGCTGGACGATCGGATAACGATGGAACAATTCGTCGCCTGACCCCTTGCAATCCGCGAAAACCCGCTGCTATAGGGCCGCCTCCGCCGCGGTTCGCCGGGTGGAAAGATGGTGATCCCTGATAGCTCAGCGGTAGAGCTCTCGACTGTTAATCGAGCGGCCGTAGGTTCGAATCCTACTCAGGGAGCCACACCTTTTTGTACGCTACGGCGCGATATTGCGCGCCAGCGTGCGATTTTTCCCTACGATCCGATGCGCTATCGCTGGCACAGTGAGCGTAGGACGGCGAGACCGAATACGTGCCACGGTCGCCTACTGCTTCGGAACACCCTCCGCAGAATCGCCGGCCCTAGCGCGAGAAGACATGTGATCGGGGGCAGATTGCGGCTTAGCGCCAACAGCGGGCTTTGACTGATTGCCGAATAGCAAGACCTCGCGCGGGCCTAGTACGGGTAATGCCATCACTGCGGCGCTCGCAGGGGCATGCTGGCTTATGCTGCAATTGGATAACTGATGGCACCGCTTCCGGCGGAGCGGGGCCGCAGCAGGCATTTTCGTCCCCCGACATCGACCTCATTGCAAAGCAGACCCCGTTGCACTATCGGCCAAAATGGCCAAAATGCAGACTGAATGCTGGGAATCGCCATGAAAATCCTGAGCGCTAAAGACGCGAAGTACGGCTTCGGCCGACTTATCGACCTAGCTCGCGCCGAACCAGTGTTGGTCGCTAAACATGGTCGGCCAGTGGTGGTGGTGATGGCAGTGGAGGAATACGAGAGATTGAAGGTTGGCGAGGTGAGTGGCGAGGACATTAATTTGACTAAAAGCAAAACGGCCCACCCAACTGGCATTGATAAGAATTGAGCTGCATCGATGGCAATGGCAACTCCCGAACGCGATCTAGAAGCGAACTTGGTCAACAAGCTCCGCGATCTGAAGTATGAGTATCGCTCTGACATTCGCGACCGAGCAACTCTCGAGCAAAATTTTCGTACGAAGTTCGAGGCGCTTAATCGTGTCAGCCTCACCGATTCCGAGTTTACTCGCCTACTCGACGAGATCGTCACGCCGGATGTTTTTATCGCTGCCCGTATCCTCCGAGAGCGCAATACCTTTATCCGTGATGATGGCACGCCGCTCAACTACACCCTCGTCAACATCAGGGACTGGTGCAAAAACTCGTTTGAGGTAGTTAGTCAGCTCCGTATTAACACAAACAATAGCCATCATCGTTACGACGTCATTCTGCTGATCAATGGTGTCCCCGTTGTTCAAATAGAACTAAAGACTCTCGGCGTAAGCCCGCGTCGGGCCATGGAACATATCGTCGAATACAAGAACGACCCCGGAAACGGGTATACCAAGACGATCTTGTGCTTTATTCAGCTCTTCATCGTCAGCAACCGCGATCGGACGTTTTATTTCGCGAACAACAATGCGCGCCATTTCGCCTTCAATGCCGAGGAGCGCTTTCTGCCGGTCTACGAGTTCGCCGACGTAGACAACAAAAAGATTGTCCGCCTTGATAGCTTTGCCGAGACTTTCCTCGTCAAATGCACCCTCGGCCAGACGATCAGCCGCTACATGGTTCTGGTGGCAAGTGAGCAGAAGCTCCTAATGATGCGGCCCTATCAGGTCTACGCGGTGAAGGCGATCGTCGACTCCATCGCGCAAGACTGCGGCAATGGTTACGTCTGGCATACGACGGGCAGCGGCAAGACGCTGACTTCCTTCAAGGCGTCAACGCTCCTGAAGAACAATCCCGACATCGAGAAGTGCCTCTTCGTCGTGGACCGTAAGGATCTCGACCGGCAGACGCGCGAGGAGTTCAACAAGTTTCAGGAAGGCTGTGTCGAGGAAAACACCAACACAGCGTCCCTCGTTCGGCGCCTTCTGTCGGACGACTACGCCGACAAGGTCATCGTCTGCACGATCCAGAAGCTCGGCCTCGCGCTGGACGAAAACAGCAAGCGCAACAAGCAGCAGAAGAGAGACGGCAAGAAGAGCTTCAAGGAACAGCTCGAACCCCTTCGCGACAAGCGCTTCGCCTTTATCTTCGACGAATGTCACCGGTCGCAGTTCGGCGAGAACCACAAGGCAATCAAGGAATTCTTCCCGTGCGCCCAGCTCTTTGGCTTCACGGGGACACCCATCTTCGAGCAGAACGCTGCGCAGCAGAAGATCGAAGACACGCAGGCCAGCATGAAGACGACGGAAGACCTCTTCCAGCAGCGCCTTCACACCTACACGATCACGCATGCCATCGAGGACGGCAACGTCCTTCGCTTCCACGTCGACTATTACAAGCCGCAGGGCAAAACCTTGCCCAAGCCGGGCGAACCGCTGGCCAAGCGGGCGGTGATCGAGGCGATTCTCGCCAAGCACGACGCGGCGACCGGGCAGCGCCGGTTCAACGCCCTGCTCGCCACGTCGTCGATCAATGATGCCATTGAGTACTACGACCTCTTCAAGACCATGCAGGCAGAGAAGCTGGCCGTTGATCCTGGGTTCCGTTCGCTGAACATCGCCTGCGTTTTCTCCCCGCCGGCTGACGGCGATCCTGATGTGAAGCAGATCCAGGAAGACCTGCCGCAGGAGAAGGAAGACAACGCGGTCGAGCCTGAAAAAAAGAAGGAAGCGTTGAAGGCCATCCTCGCCGACTACAACGCCCAGTACGGCACCAATCACAAAATCGGTGAATTCGATCTCTATTATCAGGACGTGCAGAGGCGGATCAAAGATCAGCAATGGCCGGATGCCGATCTCAAGAAAGCTTACCCCAACCAACTGCACCACAAGATCGACATCACGATCGTGGTCGACATGCTGCTGACCGGCTTTGACTCAAAGTTCCTTAACACCCTCTACGTCGACAAGAACCTCAAGCATCACGGTCTGATCCAGGCCTTCTCGCGCACGAACCGCGTGCTGAATGCCACCAAGCCCTATGGCAACATCCTTGACTTCCGCCAGCAGCAGGGCGCGGTCGATGCCGCCATCGCTCTCTTCTCGGGCGAGGCAGCCGCCGAAAAAGCCCGCGAAATCTGGCTGGTCGACAAGGCTCCTGTGGTCATCCAGAAACTGGAAACGGCAGTCCAGAAGCTCGACACCTTCATGAAGTCGCAGGGCCTCGATTGCGCCCCGGAAGCGGTGCCCAACCTCAAGGGCGACGCTGCCCGCGCCGCCTTCATTGAGCATTTCAAGGAGGTCCAGCGCCTCAAGACCCAGCTTGACCAGTACACTGACCTGACGGACGAGAACCGCACCGCCATCGAACAGGTCCTGCCGCGCGACAACCTGCTTGGCTTCCGCGGTGCCTATCTGGAAACCGCCCAACGCCTGCGGGCGCGGCAGGGCAAGGGCCAGGATCAGGGCGACGGCAAGCCCAGCCAGGATGCCGACCAAATGGATTTCGAATTCGTCCTCTTCGCCTCGGCCGTCATCGACTATGACTACATCATGGGCCTGATCGCCCGCTATTCAGAAAGCGCGCCCGGCAAGCAGAAGATGAGCCGCGCAGAGCTGATCGGCCTGATCCAGTCCGATGCCAAGTTCATGGACGAGCGGGAGGATATCGCCGCCTATATCAACACCCTGAAGGCTGGCGAGGGCTTGAGCGAAAAGGCCATCCGCGACGGCTACAGCCGTTTCAAGGCGGAAAAGAACGCGGCAGAACTGGCGGGCATTGCGGGCAAGCACGGGGTGGGATCGCAAGCGCTGCAAGGCTTTGTCGATACCATCCTGCAACGCATGATCTTTGACGGCGAGGCGCTGACCGACCTGATGGAACCCCTCGGCCTGAACTGGAAGGCCCGGCGGGTGAAGGAACTGGACCTGATGGCCGACCTGTTGCCGCTGCTGCTGAAGCGGGCCGGTGGGCGCGAGATTTCGGGGCTGAGCGCTTATGAGCAGTAAGGGGAAATCGCCAGCCGCGACGCGTGATGAGTCTGCCTTGGTTCCCAAGCTGCGCTTTCCTGAGTTTCAGGACGCGATGGGATGGAAGGAAATCTCGCTTCAGAAGCTGGCCCGGCCCGTGACGGATCGGGCGACAACGGGAGATGCGGATAACATTCTGAGCCTCTCAGGAGACCATGGTCTCGTGCTGCAAAGCGACTACTTTGGCAAGAAGATCGCGGGAGACAGTACCGATCGTTATCTGAAGATTCGCAAAGACGACTTTGTCTACAACGATCGGACAACCAAGGCATCAAGCTTTGGCACGATCAAGCGGCTTTCAAACCATGCGAGTGGGATCGTCTCGCCCATCTATAAATGCTTCCGCTTCCAAACGAGTGAGAACCCAGCTTTCTGGGAATGGTATTTCGAGTCGGGAAGCCATGATCCAGCGCTGGGCGGGCTGATCAATGAGGGTGCCAGAGCTGGCCGCTTCAATATCTCTGTTACTCAGTTCCTGTCGACATATGCGTGGCGGCCAGAGGAACTCGAACAACAAAAAATCGCCGATTGTCTGGACTCGACCGACGCGCTGATTGCCGCGCAGGGGCGGAAGGTAGAGGCGCTGATGGCCCACAAAAAGGGGCTGATGCAGCAGCTTTTCCCTCAGGAACGTGAAACCCAACCCCGCCTCCGCTTCCCCGAGTTTGTTAGCGCGGGAGATTGGGAGGAACGAGCCTTCTCCGAACTCTGTGACATAAAACACGGCTACGCATTCGAAAGTGAGTTCTTCAGCAACGAGGGCGATTATGTGCTCCTTACGCCCGGTAACTTCTACGAGGAGGGCGGCTACCGCGACCGGGGCGAGAAGCAGAAGTACTTCATCGGCGAGATTCCACGGGCCTACGTGCTCACCGCCGGAGACATGCTGGTCGCCATGACTGAACAGGCAGCTGGTCTGCTCGGCAGCCCGATTTTGGTTCCGGATTCTGACAAGTTTCTTCATAATCAGCGGCTCGGCCTCGTAACTCCCAAGCCTGGAAGTGCTTGGCTAAACGAATTCTTCTTCTACGTCCTGAATACTATGCCGGTTCGGAAGTCGATCCATGACACTGCATCCGGCGCGAAAGTCCGTCACACCTCACCAACGAAGATCGGCGACGTCGTTGTTTCTGTTCCGACCACCATCAACGAACAACAACGCATCGCCGAATGCCTCACGAGCCTCGACGACCTCATCGCGGCGCAAACCCAAAAGCTCGACAACCTGAAGACTCACAAGAATGGGTTGATGCAGCAGCTTTTCCCTTCTGTCGGGGAGGATGACGCATGAGTGGAATCCGCACCTATCAGAGCCTGGGCAAACTTGTGACTCGCCTGCGAGACGATCTAAACGACACTGATCTTGTGCTGCTTTACGCCTACAACCGCACCGGCAAGACACGCCTGTCTATGGAGTTCAAGGACGCAGGAAAACGCAAGACAAGGAAGAACCCAACCGGCACGCCCGACACGCTTTATTTCAACGCCTTTACTGAGGACCTGTTCGTCTGGGAAAACGACCTTGACGGCGACAGCGTGCGCCGCCTGCAACTGAACGAAAAATCATCCTTCTTCAACGCGATGACGGAACTCGCGCTGGAAGAGACGATTGATCTCTACCTTTCCCGATACGCCGACTTCGAATTCGACTTCACCTATAAAGCTGTTCAGCAGGGCAACGAAGCCATCTCGAAGCCCGATTTTGTGAGCTTCCGAAAGGGCGCTCAGTCCAACATCAAGGTTTCTCGGGGCGAACAGAACATCTTCATTTGGTGCATCTTCATGGCCATCTGTGAACGTATGCTGGATGGGCATCAGTCCTATCAGGGGAAGAAATACCTCTATGTCGACGACCCGATTTCGTCGCTCGATGACAACAACGCGATTTCCGTGGCCTGCGATCTTGCCAAGCTTCTCCGCCGGGCGGCCACGCGGAAGGATGCGAATGGTGCGCCCGCCCCGATAAAAGTGATCTTCTCTTCGCACCACGCGCTTTTCTTTAACGTCATGTGCAACGAGATGGGCAGGCGGACTGAGGGCGAACCGAAGATAACCCACAAGCGCTATTTCTTGCACCGCCCAAACGGCGACGGCGCCTACACGCTTCAGGCGAGCGAGGATACGCCCCTCTTCCATCACGTCGCCACTTTAGCCGAGCTGCAGCGTGCCGCCGATCCCGGCAAGGGGAAGCTCTACACCTTCCACTTCAACGCCTTGCGCAGCGTCATGGAGAAGACAGCCTCTTTCTTCGGTCACCCGAGCATTGCCTTCTGCCTGAAGGCGCTGAACAATGAAGAGGATCGGGCGCTGTTCAACCGTGCCCTGAACCTGCTGAGTCACGGCGCCTACGCCATTCACGAACCGACTGAAATGGGCGAGGACAACAAGGCACTTTTCCGCCGCATCCTGAGCGAGTTCATCACGCGGTTTGAGTTCGCCCTACCAGGAATTGCTCCCGCGCAACTCACAGCACCGGCGCCCGCCCCTGAGGAAGCACCTGCAGAATGAACGACCAAAATCAAAAGCAACTGGGCAAAACGCTCTGGAACATCGCCGATACGCTTCGCGGCGCGATGAATGCGGACGATTTCCGTGACTATATGCTGTCATTCCTCTTCCTGCGCTACCTCTCTGACAATTACGAGATGGCCGCGAAGAAGGAGCTCGGGCGCGACTACCCAGATCCCAACGCGATCGGCAACGGCGGGCGCTCACCCCTATCTGTTTGGTACGCGGAGAACCCCGATGATGTTGCGGCTTTTGAAAAGCAGATGCGCCTCAAGGCGCACTACCTAATAAAGCCAGAATACCTCTGGACCAGCATCGCCCATATGGCCCGCACCCAGAACGGCGAACTACTGAACACCCTGCAGGCGGGCTTCAAATACATCGAAAACGAGTCGTTCCAGAGCACTTTCGGTGGCCTGTTCTCGGAAATCAATCTTGCCTCTGACAAGCTCGGACGGACCTACGCTGATCGCAACGCCAAACTCTGCGCTATCATCACCGAGATCGCTAAAGGGCTCGCCGACTTCTCCTCGGATGTGGATGCACTGGGCGACGCCTACGAATATCTGATCGGCCAATTCGCCGCCGGTTCGGGCAAGAAGGCTGGCGAATTCTATACCCCGCAGCAGGTGTCAGACATCCTTTCCGCGATCGTGACACTGGACAGCCAGGAGCCCGCAACCGGAAAGAAAGAACGGCTCGCCAGCGTGCTCGATTTCGCGTGCGGCTCCGGTTCGCTGCTACTCAATGTTCGCAAGCGCATGGGGCCGCACGGCATCGGCAGAATCTACGGGCAGGAAAAGAACATCACCACCTACAACCTCGCGCGCATGAACATGCTGCTGCACGGCGTGAAGGACACGGAGTTCGAAATCTACCACGGCGACACTCTGACCAACGACTGGGACATCCTGCGTGAGTTGAATCCGGCCAAGAAGCCCTCCTTCGATGCCATCGTAGCCAACCCGCCCTTCAGCTTGCGCTGGGAACCGACTGAGGCGATGGGCGATGATGTGAGGTTTAAGAATTACGGGCTGGCGCCCAAGTCGGCCGCGGACTTTGCCTTCCTGCTGCACGGATTCCACCACCTGAAGGATGAGGGCGTGATGGCCATCATTCTCCCCCACGGGGTGCTGTTCAGAGGCGGGGCGGAAGAGCGAATCCGAACCAAGCTGCTGAAAGATGGTCACATCGACACGGTCATCGGACTGCCTGCGAACCTGTTCTATTCCACCGGCATCCCAGTCTGTATCCTTGTGCTGAAGAAGTGCAAAAAGCCGGACGACGTGCTCTTCATCAACGCGGCAGAGCATTTCTTGAAGGACAAGCGCCAAAACAAGCTGGGAGATGGCAAGAATGGAACACCGGATCATATCGGCAAGATTGTCTCCACTTACCAATTCCGCACGGAAGAGGACCGCTATTCCAAGCGCGTAAGCATGGAGCGAATTGCTGAAGAAGGCTTCAACCTCAACATCTCTCGCTACATCAGCACGGCTGTGGGCGAGGAAGAGATTGAGCTAGCCGAGACCCATCGGGAACTCGTTGAAATCGAAAAGCAAGTCCGCGCAGCAACGGCGAAGCACAATGCTTTCCTTATGGAATTGGCTCTGCCCTCCCTGCCGGGGGCTGAGTGAAAAACACAGGCCCAGTAAGCTCTCGCAATCAGAAGCCGTATTTCTCGCGGCGTAGCCGGAAGGCGGGCGCGCTCGGCATCATAATGCGCGAGGCCTTCGAGCTCCGTCAGGGCGGCGAGCCATGCGGCCTTGGTGTCGGCCGCGGCGGTGACCGTCGATTCCCAAGTCGTGTCTGTTTTGCGTAGTGGCTAAACGAAATAGCGGAACGAGGTCTCAGTAAGATCGTCGTCGCCATATTCGTCCAGGATACCGCCCACCCGGCGGGCGAAGGACAAGGACACGGGCCATTTTCCGCGAATGTCGGCCGTGTTCCAGTTCATCCGGGTGAGGTTGAGAACGTCCTGCGCCGCAGCGACGGCGCTCTCGACGCCTAGACAGCGAACCTCGAACGGTTGGGGCACGTGCGGGCCCGGATAGGTACCAAGCTCTGGCATGAAGCCAGACGTGAAGAGGAAGGACCGGTCACTGTTGACCGTGCATACCGTTCCGACTTTCGGGGGATAGGCCCCGTACCGCAGCAGCCGGAACAGGCTGGGCACGAGCGTGACCATCGAAACGATGGGCGTGTCCTTGAGCGCCGCGGCAAAACCCGCCTGTTCGGCGGGGTCGAAATAGGAAGTCTTGTGTAGCACGACCCGGAGCGGCGCGCCGCCCGTTCGCAGCTCGTATTCGGCGAGCACGTTCTGGGCGAGCTCGAACGCCTGCTGCTCGGAAAGATGCGCGTTCCGACCCTGTTCGGGTTCGACGGGAACACCCTCTCCGCGGGTGGCAAACCCTTCACCGTCGCTCGAGAAGGCTTGCGCCAGACTGGAGCGGACGATGGCGCGCCGTGTGGTGCGGAAATGATGGAAGCTGATGCCGACGAAGCACGTATCCGGCCCCGTCGGGGGCAGCCGCCACTCGCTACGCGAATGGAGCAAATGCGCCCCGCCCGTCGTATGCAAATTATGGAATTGCTCCGAGCTATAGAACGCGTAATCGCTACATGACGGACGTCGCAGTGGAGACATGCCCGTCAATCTTGACGCACGCCTATTCGCTGCAGGAGTTGCGGTGAATAGAGCCGACAAACTCCGCAATCATTCACCAGTCGCCAGATCCATTGCGCACCGGGGTGCTTGACCGACGCCTGTCCGCGCCCGTCATCTGCGACGGGAGGGAATGAGGAAATACAAGTGAATCATCTACCTACAATTCCGCCACGCTTCCTTGTCACTAAAGAGGCCGCGCGGTTCCTGGCGCTTTCGGCTCGGACGCTCGAGAAGCATCGCACCTATGGGACCAGTCCGGTCTATCGCAAGATTGGCGGGCGGGTCGTCTATGCGCTTTCGGATCTGCAGGCGTGGGCCGACAAGGGTCTGCGATACTCGACCTCAGAGGCCGGACCTGACATCGTCTATCCTGCCAAATGGGGCGCTGTGCTGGAAAGCCCGCTCAAGCAACTGGAGGATATGTCCGAAAAGGCATAGTCCAGTTGGCCCGCGGGTTTGGAGGCAGCCTTCTACCCGCGGGCGTTAGTCGCACCGACCAAACGACGACCTAGCCTGGCCGACGCCGATGGCGAGCATGTGAAGGGAAATCAGCCGCGAACACGACACCGCAAACCGAGATCGTCCAATACGAGGTTGCAGGATTGGAGCGCGACCGCGACATGATCCGATCCCTAGCGAAAAGGCTCGCGAAAGGAGGCTCTGACGCCGATCGCATCAGAACCAAAATCGGCGAGGCTCTCGACGGCAAAGGCAGTATCGTCGCCGCGCTCCTGCGATCGCCGCTGATCGGAGCGGAGCTCGATCTGACACGCGAGCGCGAACTTCCACACGACATTGACCTGTAGTCGAGTCAAATCACGCAGCCTCGCGATCCGCAGCGCGATAGACTCCATAGCCGACCTTCACCAGCAAGCCCTCTTCGCACATCCAAGCAAGGTAGTGTCTTGGGATACCGACGGCGGTGAAATCGTAGGTTCTCACGGTGGCCCTTTCACGGGCAAAGGCGTATGCCTTTTCTCGCAGTGAGGGCTTCGGGCCACCGGCCAACCGAATACGCTCGTCACGGTCCCGGTCGCGTTTCCGCCGCTTCGGAAGCTGTGGCGAAGATTCGACGGCAATCGGCAGTTCATAGTTCTGGATTTCGTCGGTCCCGGGGAGCCATCCTCCGGCATGGCGCGAACGCGCCGGAATTCGGGCTCCGTCAGCCACTCGAATTGCGCGGCGAGCATCCCCAACCGGCCTGCCCCGACCGAAACCCCCATGTCACATCGAACGCATATGCACCTCTTCGATGGTTTCGAGTCCCGCCCATTTGAGCGCGCAACGCATTGGCCTGCTTGAATATGTGGGACGGCAGGTCCACGACTCGGCGCTCAGCGAGGACATTGTTCAGGAAGCCTATCTGCGGCTGCTGATCTTCGAAGCGAAGCCGGACAACAGCGTAAAGAATGCGCCTGCCCTGCTGCGTCGCATCTCGCTGAATCTGGTCAGGGACCATTTCCGCAGAGTCGGCCGGGCTCCGCTCGTCGAACTGTCCGACGCGATCCCCTGCCCCCAGCCGATGATAGATCAGCAATTGGCGCGCAAACAGCTGATCGAGCTGATCGCGGGCATCCTCGAGACCATGCCCTCCCTCAGGCGGGAAGTCTTCATCCGCCGGCGCGTACGCGGACAATCGGCGAGCGAGGTGGCCTTGGCCTTGGGCCTTTCCCCCAGCGCCGTGAGCAATCATGTTGCGCGCGCCATATTCGATCTCGATTCGGCGATCGAGAAGATCGAGAAGAGAGGCGGCCCTGTCCGAGACTAGCTCCATAAAATGGGAAGCAGCCCAGTGGATCGAGCGGCGCATGGGCGACGAGGCCTTTGACGAGGCCGCCTTCGACGCATGGCTTGCCGGCGATCCGCGTTGCCGACCTGCCTATGACACCATGTGGCGGCGCATCATGGGGTCCGACATGGACGCCGCGCTGCAAGCCTATGGGCGCCCGGGCGGATCGGGGCATGCCTGGCTGGTCGGCGGCATGACCGTCCTGCTCGTCATGCTGGGCGGCTACCAGTCGCTCCCCCTGATCGCGTTGTACCTCGCCCAGCCGCAGGACTATTCCGTGGCGGACGGCAAGGTGCGCGCAGTCACCCTTGCCGACGGTACGCAGCTGACCCTGGGGGGCGGCGCGCAGGTGAAGATCCGCTATACGCGCCATGACCGCGTGGTCGAACTGACCCAAGGCACGCTCTACGCCAAGGTCGCGCATGACGCGCGGCGCCCCTTCCGGATCGATACCGGAAACGCGCGTATCGTGGACGTGGGGACCAGCTTCGAGGTCTCGAACAAGCCCGGAAGCGTCCGTGTCGCCGTCGCATCCGGCGTGGTCCGGTTCGGCAGGAACGGATGGTTTGACACGCCGATCCAGCTCCAGGCCCGGCAGGCGGCCATTCTGGACAAGGCGGGCCTCAACCGGATCGCCGACGTGAAGCCGGACGAAGTCGCCCGCTGGCGCGGCGAGTGGATGGAATATAGGGGGGCGCCGTTGCGGCAGGTGATCGCCGACCTGCAAAGCCTGTCCCCGCTGCCCATCGACATCACCGACAAGGGCCTGGCCGAGAAGCCGGTGAGCGGCCGGATAAGGCTGACCGATCCGGTCGGCCAGCTCGAGAACCTGTCGATCACGCACGCATTCCGGATTCACAAGACAGAGAACGCATTGGCGCTATCGAAGCGCTGATTGCTCCGCGTTACCCGTTCCAGTCGCAACAGGACTGAAGCAAGAAACTTTGTGAAGTTTCGGCGTGCGCCGCGTCTTTCCCCTGAGGTCGCTCAATCCGAGCCCAAGGGGGGAATAGATAGTGCCGAAGTTAAAGGGGTCGCTTCGTACAGGCGTTGCCGTTCTCGCGCTCGCCATCGGCGCCATTTGCGCCGCTCCGCCAGCATTGGCGCAACATGGCATCACGCTTCCTGCAGCCAGCCTGGAGGATTCGCTGAACGTGCTGTCGCGCAAGTCCGGCGCGCAGATCCTGGTCGATCAGGATCTGGTGCGCGGCAAGAAGGCGCGCGCGATCAAAGGGGCTTCCTCCGTCGAGGCAGCGCTGATCCAGCTCCTGCACGGAACCGACCTGACCTATCAGAAGCGCGGCGATGCCTTCCTGATCCTTCGGGGAGGCCATGCACAGCCTGCCAGGAGGACCGTCGCCGGTCCGCGGCCCAAGGCTGCAATCCGCGGGCAAGGCCCGGCCCTCGCGGCCGATGACGGACAGGCATCCGGAGACGCCGGCAGCGGCAACGACATCGTCGTCACCGCGCAGAAGATGTCCGAGCGCCTGATCGATGTGCCCGCCGCGGTCTCGGCCTTCACGGCGCAGGACCTGTCGGACCAGAAGATCGAAGGCGGCCCCGAGCTGCTGCGCGCCATCCCGAACGTCTCCTTCTCGAAGGACAATTTCTCGGGCTATAATTTCACCGTCCGCGGGATCGGCACCAAGGCGATCTCCGTCACTGCCGATCCGGCGGTCGCGATCAGCTTCAACTACACGCCTTTGATCCGCAACCGCCTGTTCGAGCAGGAATATTTCGATGTCGAGCGCGTCGAGGTGCTGCGTGGACCGCAGGGCACGCTCTACGGCCGCAACGCGACGGCAGGCGTCGTCAACATGCTGCCGGCCAAGCCGAAGCTCGGCATATGGGGCGGCGAAATCCAGGGCGAGGTGGGCAATTATGCCTCCACCCGCGTGCGCGGGTTCGTCAACATTCCCCTTGGCGACACCCTGGCGTTCCGCGCCGCGGGCGCGTGGACGAAGCGCGACGGCTATGACTACAACACGGTCACGCAGAAGAATGTGAACGGCCGCAATCTCTATTCGACGCGGCTGTCGGCGCTGTGGGAGCCCGATCCGGCGCTGCGCTTCAGCTTCTTCTGGGAGCATTTCAACGAGAATGACGACCGCGCGCGCACCGGCAAGCAGCTTTGCACGCGCGGCGAGACGCCGCAGAAGATCGACTATACCGACCGGAACGGCGTCGCCCAGTCGCAGCCCGTGGTCGGCGCGTGGAGCATTGGCGCGCTGACGCCGGGGTGCCAGCAAAAGACCCTCTATTCCGATGCCGCCTATGGCGTGCCCAATGGCCGCGGATTTCCGATCGTGACGGCGCTCACCCTGGCGCTGGCCGGAAACCGGGGCCCCTATGGCAGCTACTATACCCCGATGGGGCTCGATCCGTTCGGCACCGCCAATGGGCAGCAATCCCATGACCTGCGGGAGATCGGCACCTTCTACGATCCGAAATACCGGGCGCGGAACGACTTGTTCCAGTTCAACGCGGAGATCGACATCACCGATCGCCTGCATTTCACCGGTCAGGTTCTCTACACGAAGGACTATTATAGCGCCTCGCAGGACTTCTTCCGATTTCAGGCGGTGCCCTATTTCATTGCGCCGGAGCAATACGCCACCGGCGTCAAGGCAGCCTGGAAGCCATATCTCGGTTCGCGCAATGGCCTCGGCACGTTCAAGGATCCGCAGCTCGGCGAGCTGACCACGCCAGCGGCAATCGATCGTTCGGAGGCACGCAGCGAGCAATGGGCGCAAGAGGTCCGGCTGAATTCGTCCTTTGACGGACCGTTCAACTTCAATCTCGGCGCCAACTATCTGTCCTACGAGACCACCGAAAACTATTACGTCTTCAGCAACCTCTTCACCATCGCCGCGCTGTCCGAGGGCCCGTATTGCGATGCCAAGGGTGTTGGTTGCGCCTATATCGACCCGAACCCCATCGACAAGATCAATGGCGAGGGGCACAATTACTTTCGGAGTATTCAGCAGCTAAAGACCAAATCCTGGGCGACGTTCGGCGAGCTCTACTGGAAGCCCGCCGAGAATTTCAAGGTCACCGGGGGGCTGCGCTATACCGACGATCAGAAGCTGATCATACCCTATGCCACCCAGTTGCTGAGCGACACCCGAGGGCTCAATAGCGGCACGGTCGATCGCGGCTATCCCGCGGATCCCGCCGAGACGATGCGATGGCGGCGCGTGACCGGCCGGCTTGCGCTGAACTGGAAGCCGAATCTGACGTTCACCGACGAAACCGCACTCTACGCTTCCTATGCGCGCGGCTATAAGGGCGGTGGCGACAATCCCCGGGGGCAGGCCGACAAGCCCTGCGGCCCGAACGGGCTGCCGGTGGCGCCGGCGCTGGTGTGCGGCACCTACACGCGGCTTCCCACCAAATTCGAACCGGAGGAACTCAATACCTTCGAAATCGGCATGAAGAACAAGATTGCCGGCGGCAAGATATTGCTGAATTTCTCCGCCTTCTTCAACGACTACAAGAATTACCAGATCTCGCAGCTGATCAATCGGGCGATCAACACCGAGAACCTCAACGCAATCACCTATGGCGCGGAGCTGGAAGCCGCGTGGATCCCCTCTCGGCACTTCAAGGTAGGTGCGACGTTAGGGTATCTCAGGACCCGGATCGGCAACGGGCAAAGCTCGATCGACGTCATGGACCGCGTACAGGGCCATGACGACTGGATGACCGTCAATCCCTGGGCCCAGAGCCCGAACACCTGCATCGCGCCCAAGGCGCTGGTCGCCGCCTATCTCAAGAAGGTCAATCCCAAGGATATCAACAGCACCTCGGATTCGGGGATCAACTTCTTCTGCGAAGCGCCCCATGTATTCGGATCCGCCGGCAATCCATTTGCGCCTGGCGGGATAGGCCAGGCCCTTTATGGATTTACCTACAGCCCGACCGCGCCCTATGATCCGAGCAAGCCGGCGAACTATTACGGCCCGAACCCGTCCAACTATGGCGCGCCCAACAACGGCTATGGCTTCGCCGCCGATCTGAGCGGCCACGAACTGCCCAACGCGCCGCACCTCACCTTCAATATCGGCGCGGAATACACCCTGTTCCTCGACGATTGGCGGCTGTCGCTGCGCGGCGATTACTATCGCCAGTCGGCCAGTTTCGCCCGCGTCTACAACACCGATTATGATCGCCTGCGCGCCTGGGGCAACGCCAACCTGGCGATCACGCTCAGCCGCCCGGCCTCGAACCTGACGTACCAGTTCTACGTCAAGAACGTGTTCAACAGCACGCCGATCACCGACGCCTTCACCGGGCCGAACGAAGTCGGCACCTTCTCCAATGTATTCACGCTCGATCCGCGCATCATCGGCTTCAGCGTGCGCGTAGGAATTAAATAACAATCACTCAAAAATTCGAAGATGTGGTCGCACATATAACAAGAAACTACTCGTGAAGGACGTGCCTTGTTTCAAATTCATCCCAATTGAAAAGGAAACTCACGATGAATATCTTCACCAAGTCTGTCGCCGCTCTCATCAGCCTCGTTGCCTTCCAGTCGGCGGCGATGGCCCAGACCCTGTCGCCCGCCAACACGGCGGTGACCGCTTCGGGCCAGCTCACCCAGGACCTGAACGGCACCCTGACCACGGTGTGCAATGTCACGCTGAGCGGCACCACCGACTCGACGGGCATCACCTTCACCAGCTACACCGGCAGCGCCGTCAGCGGCCCGCTGGCGTGCGACGATGGCCTGGTGCTTCCGCTGCGCGTTCAGGCGAACTCCTCGACCAGCGTGACGATCAAGGACATGGCCGTCTCGACCCGCCTCGGCGACTGCGGCCCGCGCGACGTCGTCGGCCCGTGGAGCAACCTCACCTCGACCGCCGGCCCGCTCTCTGCCGCGCTGCCCGGCACCACCGGCTTCCTGGCCCTGATCGGCGGCGTCTGCAACGCCTCGGGCAGCCTCACGGTCTCGCCGGCGATCACGATCAACTGACCCCCCAACTGGGCGATGCGGCGGCTCCACCCGCCGCATCGCTCCTTTGCCCAGCAAGGACAGCATGGATGCGCACGGGTTTCCGTATCTTGCAGCTCGCCATCGCCCTTCAGGCGATTGCCGCTCCGCTGCACGCCGTTGCCGGCCAGGACAAACCCGCGTTCAGCGCCAGGACGCCGATCGAGCAGCTCGCCGCCAATCCCGCGGCGAAGGCGGTGCTGGAACGCGAACTGCCGGGTTTCACCACCCATCCGCAATATGATCAGTTCAAGGCGATGAGCCTGGAGACGCTGGAAGCGATGTTTCCCGATGCGATGCCGCATGAGCGCTTGAAGGCGATCGACGCAGCGCTGCGTGCGATCCCCGCCGCTGCGAAATCGCCCCCGGCCTCCGCCACGGCACCGTCGCCGTCGCCGTCGCCAATCGCTCCGCGATAGTCCCTCCTTTCCCGCGAGAACCGACATGACGATCATCATCGACCGCCGCAGCCTGGTCCTGGCAGGCAGTTTCGGAATCGGCGCGCTGGCGATGGGCGGCGCGGCACGTGCCCAGGCGTTGCTGACCGCACGCGGCTTCACCCACAATGTCGCCAGCGGCGAGCCTGGGCCGGACTCGATCCTGCTCTGGACCCGCTATGTGCCTGCCGATGGCGGCGACGTGCAGCTGACCGCGGAGCTTTCCGAAACGCCCGATTTCCGGAAGAAGACGAGCGGCGGCGCCGGGGCGAGCAGAGCCGACGACCATACCGCGCGCGTCGTCGTTGGCGGCCTGCAGCCGGGGCGGACCTATTATTACCGCTTCATCGCCCCGGACGGCGCGGTTTCGCCGGTCGGGCGGACCAGGACGCTGCCGGCCGGGCCGGTCGAGCGCTTCGGCCTTGGCGTCTTTTCCTGCGCCAACCTGCCCTATGGCTGGTTCAACGCCTATGCCCATGCGGCCGCGCGGGACGACATCGACCTGATGGTGCATCTGGGCGACTATATCTACGAATATCAGCGCGGTTATTATCCGGGGGCGGACCAGGCGATCGCCGGCCGCCTGATCGAGCCGGCCGGCGAGGCGATCCGCCTGGCCGACTACCGCCTGCGCTATTCCAGCTATCGCGCCGATCCCGATCTGCAGCGCCTGCACCAGATGTTCCCGATGATCGTCCAGCACGACGATCACGAGACGGCGAACGACGCCTGGGCACATGGCGCCGAGAACCATCAGCCCGATGAAGGCGATTACGAGGAGCGCAAGCGCGCCTCGATGAAAGCCTGGAACGAATGGCTGCCGGTATCGGGCAAGCCCTGGTCGAGCTTCGAGATCGGCGACCTGGCGACGATCTTCCGCCCGGAAACCCGTCTGACCGCCCGCAGCGAACGGCTCGATCCGGTGGCGATCATCGGTACGAGCGGCGATCCGGTCGCCAAGCTCAAGGCGCTGCGCGACGGGCCATTGGCCGATCCTAAGCGGACGCTGATGGGGCCCGAGCAGGAGCAATGGCTGCAAGACGGGATCGCGCGCTCGAAGCGGCGCGGCGCGAAGTGGCAGGTCCTCGCGCAACAGGTGGTCATGGGGCAGATGCGGCTGCCCGAGCTGCCGGCCGCATTTGTCGCCAGCCTCAAATTGCCACCCGAGCAGGCCGCGTTCCTCAACGTGCTCTCGGCCGCCGGCAAGGCCGGCACGGCACCCGACTTCGATTCCTGGGACGGTTTCCCCGCAGCGCGCGCACGCCTGCTCGGTGCCGCCCAGGCCGCCGATGCCGACCTGGTCGTGCTGTCGGGCGACAGCCATAATGGCTGGGCGTTCGATCTCGCTTCGCAAGGCAAGCCGGCAGGCGTCGAGTTCGGCGGACACAGCGTCTCGTCGCCGGGGATCGAAGCCTATCTGGCGCTGCCGCCCCAGCTGACCGCCCAGTTCATCATGCGCGCCAGCCCCGAGCTCAAATGGGCCGATACCAGCAGTCGCGGCTACATGGCCGTCCAGCTCACGCCCGAACGGGTAACGGGCGAATGGGTGTTCATGGACACGGTCAAGGCACGCTCGCTCGCCATTCGCCCCGGCAAGACGATGTCGGTGGAACGAGGCCGCCGGATTTTCAGCGCCTGACCTCCAGCAAACCCGAAGGAAGCCGATCATGGTGGATTGCAACGACCTCTCGTCCGCCGGCACGCGCCGCGACTTCCTGCAGCGGGCCGGCGCCATGGGCGTCGGCGCGTTGCTCCCCGGCGCTGCCCTGGTGGGGCCGGCTGCGGCGAGCGACCTCGCCGAGATGGACGCGACGGCGCTGGCCGAAGCGATCCGCACGCGCCGGATCCACCCGGTAGAGGCGCTGGACGCCGCCATCGCCCGCGCGGAAGCCGTGCTGCCCGACCTCAACTGCTTCAGCGAGAAACTCTACGAGCGCGCGCGCAAACAGGCGCTCGCCACGAAGCACTTCTCCGCGCCCTTCGCGGGCGTACCGTTCCTGGTCAAGGACGAAGAGGACCTTGCCAGGACGCACGTGCATTTCGGCTCGCGGCTCGACAAGGTCACACCGATCGCCAGGCAGGACGGCCCGATGGCCGCGGCGATCGGCCAGGCGGGATTCAACGCCTTTGCGCGAACGACGATGAGCGAGTTCGGGGCATTGCCCACCGTCGAGACGCTGGCCTACGGGATCACGCGCAACCCCTGGGCGCTCGACCATACGCCGGGCGGCTCGTCGGGCGGATCGGCGGCCGCCGTCGCCGCCGGCATCGTGCCGATGGCCCATGCGGCGGACGGCGCGGGCTCGATCCGCATTCCGGCGAGCAATTGCGGTCTGGTCGGCCTCAAGCCGTCGCGCGGGCGCGTGCCCGATGCGCCGGGCCATCTCGCCCAGCTCGACCTGACCGAGCCGCTATGCGTCTCGCGGACGGTACGCGATACCGCCAATTTCCTCGCGGCGGTCGAAATCCGCCGGGGTGGCATCTATCCGCCGGTGGGACGCGTCGAAGGGCCGTCGACCCGGCGGCTGCGCGTCGGGTTGCTGATCGGCGGTCTCAGCGGGGCATTGCCGGACAAGGAAGCGCTCCTGGCGCTCGATGCCACCTACAAGGTGCTGAGCGGCCTCGGCCATCCGGTCAAGGAAGTGAAATGGCCATTCGACACCAAGGCGTTCCTGGCCGATTTCACGCAAATCTACCTGCTCGAGGGCGCTCAGCTGAAACGCTATCTGCTCTCGGCCACCAAGCTCGATGCACAGCATCTCGCCGAGCTGATCGAACCCGCATCCGCGGCGATCGGCGCGATGGGGGACCTCATCCCGCCTGCCAGTGCCGACCAGGCGCTCGGGCGCGTGAACGGCTATGCCAAGGGATATTACAGTGCATTCGACAAGGTCGATGTCCTCATGTCCCCGGTCCTGCTCAAGCCGCCGGTGAAGATCGGCGAGATCAACGGCTCGCTGCCGCTCGACATGCTGGCCTCGCGGCTGAACGGCTATGCCGACTACACGATGGTGCAGAATGCATTCGGCGGACCGGCGATCAGCCTGCCAGTCCACTGGACCGCCGAAGGCCTGCCGATCGGCGTGCAGTTCGCGGGCCGGCTGGGCGACGAACGGACACTGCTGGAAATCGCCTTCGAGCTGGAACAGGCGGCACCCTGGGCCAGGCGGCGCCCACCGCTCTGGGCGCCGGCGCGCGTCGCATCGCGAACCTAGGGCACCTTCGGGAAGCCGCGAAACGGGCGTGGGCCGGGATGGCAGTTCGGCAGCCTGCCGGGCACGAGGAGGATGGCGCTTGCAATGCAGTTGCTAGTCTGCGCGCTTGCGGCCCTCGCGAACGGCGGGCAATCCGCTGGCCCCGTCCCCGTACAGGACCATGGAGCCCCGGCGGGACAGGAGGTGCCTGCCCCCCTGCCCCTGCCCCTGCCCCAGCACGACCAGATCGTGGTGACGGGACGCCGCGGAGCCGCGGACATGGCACCCGAGATCGAACTGAACGCAGAAGAGATCGACGCGCTGGGCGCCTATGATATCGGCGAAGTGATCCAGCGCACTATCCAGAGCAATGCGCTGGGAGACGATCCCGTCGTCATCGTCAACGGCCAGCGCGTCGCCAATCCCGGCGTCTTCTCCCGGTTTCCGTCGGATGCGCTGGTCCGGGTCGAAGTGCTGCCGCGCGGCGCGGGCGCGCAATATGGCGGCGATTCGTCGCGGCGGGTGCTCAACATCGTGCTGCAACGACGCTTCAAGAGCCGGGACGGCCAGTTCGACGCCAAGGCGCCCACCGCCGGCGGGATGTCGAGCCTGTCCGGAGATCTTCGCCAAGGCGCCATATCCGGCAACAGCACGACTCAATTCGGCATCCGCGCCGCACGGGACACCGCGCTGCTCGGCGCGGAACGATCGCAGTATCTGGAGGATCATCCCGGCTATGAGGCGGTCAGCCTTCGCCCTTCGGTACAGACCATGGACGCTAATCTGGCGCTGACCCGCGCCTTGGGGCGCTGGTCCTCGAGCCTCAACATCCAGGGTCAGGTACGAAGCGACCGCGCCATATCCCTGTCCGGCGACGGACCGATCGAAAGCCGGCACAGCACGCGCAACTTGCTGGTGATCGGCGGCCTGAGCGGTTCGCTCCTGGGCTGGTCCCTGCAGGCATCGCTGACCGGGCAGCTCTTGGCGAGCAGCCAGTCAGGCCTGGCAGACACGGCTTCCCGCCAGCAATCGCTGGCGACCGCCCTGTCGGCCAACCGCCCCGTATTGAACCTTCCCGCCGGACCGGTGACCGTCAACCTGACCATGCGGGCCTCCCTGTCCCGCACGTCCATCCTGGGCGCCGGGCCCAAACGCGCCTTTTCCGCCCGCGACCTCAACCTGGGCGGCACCGTGTCGCTTCCGCTCTGGCGCCCGCCCTCGCCCGGCAACGGTTCGGCGATCGCGCGGTTGCTGGGAAGCATGTCCGCGACGTTCGGCGGCACCCTGCGCCAGACGGACGCCGGACAAGGCAAGGGATTGAGCACCGGCCTGATCTGGATGCCCACGACCAAGCTGCGGCTGATCGGCAACTGGTCGACCTCGATCGACAGCGTACCCGATGCGCAGCGCTTTGCGCCGGCCTATTATGGCGCCCCGATCACGGTGTTCGACTTCGCCACCGGGGAATCGGCGCAGGTCCTGCCGATCCTGGGCGGCACACCGGATTTGCTTCCGCCGCGCTTCGACAGGATCGCGCTATCGGCATCGGCGGGCCCCTTCTCCCCCTGGAACCTGACCGGGAGCGTCAGCCTGCAACGATCGAATGCCGTCAATGGCATCGGCTCCCTGCCGGAAGTCACGCCCGAACTGGAGGCGGCATTCCCCGGGCGGTTCACGCGCGATGCCGGCGGACGGCTCACCACCATAGACCGGCGCCCGATCAATTTCCGCTCTACGCGTGCCGAGAGCCTGGCCTCGAACCTCAGCATCACCTTCCCGCTCGGCGGGGCAAAGCCGGGCACGCTGCGGATCGCGATCAACCACAATCTGCAATTGCGCAATCTCACCATGATCCATGCGGGCCTGCCGGAAATGGACCGGCTGGTTGGTGACGGCGGCGGCGTGCCGCGCCACCAGCTGGATGTGCAGATGGACGGGCGAGACGGGCCATGGGGCGTCAACCTGGCGGCGCGCTGGCGCAGTGCCTATCGCGTGCGGCGCGACACCGGCCGCGACGGCCCCGAGGATCTGCTGGTATCCGCGATCGGCACGGTGGATCTGAAATTCAGCTATGCGCTGGCACGCGCCATCCGACCGGGCCATGATGGCGCCACTCCACGCCGTGCCGCTGGCATGCAGTTCGGGCTGGATATCGACAATCTGTTCGATACGCGGCCCAGCGCCCGCCTGGGAAGGGGCAGCCCGGCGCCAGGCTATGGCCGGGACGACCAGGATCCGGTGGGCAGGACGATCCGCCTGACCGTCAGAAACCGTTTCTAGTGCATTCTGCCCTCAATCGGCGGAAAGCACAGGGCCGAGCGCAAATCGGTGCTGCATGCTGCAATTCCGGTCGTGCTGCTCCCATAAGCGTACGGGGCATCTTCTAAGAAACGCCATGTGGAAAGGCGAAAGGCCGCAGGAAAAGCCATAATGGATAGAGTGAACTCCAACTGGCGGTAGCCGGAGGCAGTGCGCATGAAGAAATTTTCGGAGGTAATTTTCATTTCCGCCGCCATCTCTGGCGTTATTCTACCGGATGCCAATGCATCCTTTCAGAAGTTTCATGGCGAATATGTTCCCATGTTTTGCGCATATGGCGAAGATGCCGGAGTTCGCCTGCGCACGGATCCATGTCGCAAGTATATCGGCATTGGTTATGGAAAAGATGACAAAGGTAGAAGGGTTTATACGTTCGAGTGGATAGGAAAAATCGGCAAGATCACCAGGTTTGCCGGAGTAGGAGGAGAAGCTGTGACTTGGTGGGTTGGCAGTTTGAATGGAAAGAAGGCGGTCGGCCATTCTCTGAACAGGGCTCATGTCGTCTTCACTACCCTGGTCGGTAGTCAGGAATTCGAAGCATGGGGAGAAGCCATGGAGCATGGCCAATATTGAGAGATATGCGAGACTCCAGGGATTTCGCGCTGCGAACGGGGAAATGCATCAACGGCCGCCGAAGCGCCTGGACAAGGTGACGGCGACGGTCCGGGGATTGGGCGGGTTGTTGTACGGATCATAGCCCACTACCCCGTCGACGATCCGCGGCTGAGCCTGGTCGAACACATTGGCGACGACGAGCTGGAGCGCGCTGTCGCGCAGCCAGGATGCGCGCGACAGGCGGCCAAGGTCGAAGCTGGCGAACAGCGAGGCGGTCGTGAAGGATCCGACCCGGCGGCGCGGCTGGCCGGCACGATCGTCGACGAAGCCGTCGACATAGTTGATCATCGAGCCGATCGAGAAACCGTCGCGGCCCCAGGCGATGGTCCCGTTGAAGCGCAGGTCGGCCGGCTTGGCATAGCCGTCGAGCCGCGAGATCGCAGTCGCGCCGCCTGCGTTCAGCGCGAGGTTGAGGATATACTGGCCGGACAGGGTGAACGCGGCGGTTCCTCCGAACAGCCGGGTCTTGTAATCCAGATCCAGGTCGATGCCGTCGGTGGATTCGACGGCGAAGTTCTGCGAGCGGATGTCCGCGATCAGCTGGATCTGCGACAGCAGGCTCGCCGGCACCTGGCCCGCATTGTCGAAGAAGGTCAGTTCGCCGCCATTATAGCCCGGCACCTCGGCAAAGCGCCGGAAGACATCCGGGTTCCGCAGCACCGCCTGCAGCTGCGCCATATTCGGATTCCTGGTGTTGAAGATCTGGAGGTCGGCAACGGACAGGCTGTCATCGGGCGCGGGCGTGCCCACCCGGCCGGTGATCTTGATGCGGTAATAATCCGCCTTGATCGTCAGGCCCGGGATAAGGGCCGGCGTGAGATCGGCGCCGATCGTGAAGGTGTCGGCATTCTGTGTCTTGAGCGCGGGATTGGCGCCGGCGCGATACATCACCAGCGTCTGGCCGGCCGGAAGCGCCGGGTTCTGCAATGCGGGATCGAGGAACTTGTAGGGATAGAGCCCGATCGAAACCTGCTCGGCAATGCCGATCGTGCTGCGGAAGCGCGGCACGAGGAACGAGCGCGCATAGGTCCCGCGCAGGGCGATCGAGCGATCGACCTGCCAGCGCAACCCGAGCTTGGGCGAGAAGGCGGTGTCGAAACCCAGATCCTCGAAGCGGCCGGCTGCCGACAAGGTCAGCGAACGGACCAGCGGGACCGCCTGATCGACACCGACCAGCGGCACGTTGACCTCACCGAACACCGACCTGGTCCTTCGCGAACCGCCGCTTCGGTTGAAGAAGATCCTCGCATCGGTCCAGAGCGTCTCGGCGCGATATTGCGCACCGGCAGCCGCGATTACCGGGCCCGCGGGCAGCCGGAACAGCTCGGCTTGCCCGTGCAGTTCCGCGACGAACAGCGTGTTCGAATAATTGCGGAAGCTGGGCCTGCCGGTGACGCGGCGTGAATCGCTGCCGGTGTCGTTGCGGCCATAATCGACATAGAGGTCGATGGCCGTCCGCCCGCGCCCCTGCCAGTGCAGATTGTTGTAGAAGGAATAGCCCGAGGTGCCGGTATGGAAGCGCCGATTGTACTGGGGTTCGTCCAGGTAGCGCTGCTGCGACCTGCGCTCACGCTCGAAATAGGAAGCGTCGAGCGAATAGGTGAAATCGCCGAAGGACTGCTGGCCGCCGGCATAGAAGCCGGTGAGCAGTTCGTCGGGCAACGCGTCGATCTGGAGATACTCGTTCGACACGCGGACAGGATCGCGCGTGTAGGGCGCGCGCTTCTGGTACATCGCCATGCCGTAGATCGAACCGCTGTTCCAGCTATGCCCGGCGAGCGCGCTGACCTGGAGGCTGGTCTTGCCGGTCTCGGTCGCCATCGCGTTGCGAATTTCGACCTCGAGGCCCTGCCTGGGCTTGCGCGTGACGATATTGACCACGCCGGCGACCGCATCGGCGCCATAGGTGGCGGAAGCGCCATCCGGAATGATGTCGATCCGCTCGATGAGCATCGAGGGCAGCACGGAGACGGTCGGCGCTTCGGTCATGCCGACCGACGGCATGCGCCGGCCATTGAGCAGCGTCAGCGTCGCATCCGAGGCGAGCCCGCGCAGGGCAAAGCCGGCAAAGCCGTCGAACTGGTTGTAGGTCGTCCCATCGCCGAGCGGGCTGCCGATACCGGCGCCGGTGGTCGCGAATTCGCTCAGATCGCCGGTGAAGTTCTGCGGGATGGTCAGCAGGAACTCGGCGGTCGAACCAGCGCCCGATCGGTCGATATCGATTCGGTCGCGCGTGAAGACCGGGCTGGCCATATATTCCCGCGGCAGGCCCCGGATCAGCGAGCCGGTCACGACGATGGCACCGGCTTCGGACTCCGCCCCGCCATCACCATGTGCCGCCGGGCGATCCTGGCGTGCTCCCCGCTGCGGCGCTTCGTCATTCCTGGCTTCCTGCGCAAGGGCAGGCTGGCAAACGCACGCCAGAGACGCCGCCAAGACGCCCATCCCAGATAAGTTCACGGAGCCCCCTTCAATGATATGTTGCATCATATCCTTCCGGCTTCGTATTTTTGCGGCGACGGCGTGTCAACCACTCGCAGGCAGCGGCACGCCCGCACCGCCTTCTGTCCGCGCATTCGGCGTGATCCTCGCCGGCCGCCGATGTCGCGGCGCGCTGCGCCATCGACCATGATCGGAGCCGGGGCCGCAGTTCGATGGCCGGCGGCATCCCTTGCGGACGAAGATTAATTCTTGTTAATATTCGTGCCGCTTCAGGGCACATGCACAGAATCTGCGTGCAGCCGAATCTTCCCACCTTTAATGTGAATGGCTTAAATGCCGGGAATCGAATGGAAACCTGGAAGCAAAGCAACTCCGGAGCGTGATTTGGCATCACATCCCGTCCATGTTTACCGTTACACGACCGCAGATATTGCCCCCAGCGAGCGCTTTGACGCGTGGGAGAGTCACTGGCCGAATGCCGGCCCGCTCTTCAGCACCGAACCCCTGGAAGCGTTCCGCGTGTCGAGCGAGTTCGTACGGCTGGGCGAGATCGGTTTCATGTACACCGACATCTCCTCGCAACGCTGGAAACGCGACAGGCGGCTCGTCGATATCGGGCGGAACACGATAGCGGTCGCCGTGAACCTGGACGGCAAGGCAGCCGGCATCGCGGGCAGGAACGACTGGGTGCAGATGCCGGGCGCCGCGGTGCTCGTCGACCATGGCCAGACCTCGCTCCACGATTCCGCCGGCGGACGCAGCATCGGCTTTTCCGTGCCACGCCACCTGGCGACCGAAGCGGGACTGGATGCCGCCAGCCTGCACGGCATGGTGCTGAGCCCGGCGGAAAGCGCCATGCTCGCCTCGCACATGCTTCAGGTGCGCGAGGCCCTGCCCCGCTTCGGCGAGGAAGATGCCCCCCGGCTCGGCCGATCGATGCTCGACGTGCTGATGCTGACGCTGAAGGGCGCCAATCGCAGCGAAGCCCCGGGCTTCCGCGAGGACCCCGCCACGCTGCTGCTGCGCACCCGCAAGGAGATCCAGGAGCATCTCGGCTCGCCCAGCCTGACGATCGCCAATCTCTGCCGCAAGCTGGGCGTGTCGCGCAGCACCTTGCACCGGCTGTTCGAGGAGAGCGGCGGCGTGCAGGCCCATATCCGCGACATGCGGCTGGAAGCGGCGCGCCAGGCGTTGCTCAACCCCGAAAATCCCGAGCGGATCGGCGATATCGCCGAGCGGCTCGGCTTCAGCGACGCCGCACATCTGAGCCGGCTGTTCAAGGCCCGCTTCGGCGAGACTCCCAGCGATTGCCGCGCGCGGAGCATCCTGAACCGCTGATGTCCCAAAGCGGGACCCGTGTCGCCGTGCGACATCGATCCAAATCGGTGAGACGGGCGTTCAACAGCAAAATCCCCACCCGGGCCTAAGGAATTCCCCCTGTCTGCCGTGCGTCCCGAATGAGTCGGGGGCGCACGGTCCTTAGGATTTCGGGGGCTTCTGAAATGATCGATCGTGGCAATGGCGCGCGTGCGTCCAAGGCGGTTTCCGTGCGCGTGGGCCGCGAGGCGCTGTTGCGCAAGGCACTGCTCGGTTCAACGGCGCTGATCGGCATCGCGCTCGCCACGCCGGCGCTGGCCCAGTCGACCAACCCCGTGGGCGGCGGCACGATCTCCGGCACGGGCTCCTATACCGATGTTACCGGTGCCGGCGGTGGCGTGCAGGTGACCAACACGCAGAACTCCGGCGTCACCCTGTCCGGCGTCACCATCAACAACACCACCGGAGACCCGACCGGCATCGCCTATCAGCAGATCGCCGGCAACGGCCAGAGCGCGGTGCTCTTCACCAGCGGCGCGAACGCGCTCTCGAGCAACCAGAACGGCGCGGCCATCGGCATGACGGCCGCCAACGGCAACCTTACCTGGGCCATCGGCCAGTTCGATGCCGCCTCGACCACCGACCTCACCGCCACCTATGGCGCCTATCTGATCGCCACCGGCTTCGTGAACGTCGTCGATTTCGGCACCGTCACCAGCCTGCGCAGCGTCACCGCCGACGGGGCCGGCGGGGCGGGCATCTACGCCAGCTCCAGCGGTTCCTCGGTGACCTTGTCGCTGAAGGCGCCGGTCATCTCGGGCTTCTCCACCGGCATCGCCGCGATCTCGGCCACGGGCGCCAACGTCACCACCACCGGCGGCTCGATCAGTACCCCTGCCAGCGGTACCGGGATCAGCGCGACCGCAAGCAGCGCGGGGGGCGCCGTCACGGTCAGTTCGGGTTCGGCGATCAGCACCAGCGGCGCCGGCATCGGCATCAACGCCTCGTCGAACAACGCCGCCACCAGCGTGACCACCACTCCGGGCGGCACGATCAATGGCGGCAGCGTCGGCATCCAGGTGAATGCCGCCCTGACCGGCCAGACCAGCACCGTGACGGTAGGCGCCGCAATCGGCAACGCGACGCGCCCGAGTTCGGGCGTGGTGTTCCAGGGCACCGGCGTGGTCGGCGGCACCAACACCGCCAACGCCAACGCCAATATCAGCAGCGGCACGGGCTTTGCCGCGATCGGTTCGAACACCATAAACACGGATCTCGCGGTGAACGTGGCGTCGGGCGTCAGCGTCACCTCGCAGGGCTCCTTCGCGATCCGGGCCGGCCGCGACATCACCCTGGTCAACAACGGCACGGTCAACGCGACCAGCGGCGCCGGAACCGGCGTAAGCAATTCCCAGGCGCCCTCCACTCTCAGCGTGACCAACAACGGCGCGATGAGCGCCGGCAAGACCGTGGTGGACGGACAGGGAACCACCAACGTCACCAACGCCGGCACGATCACCGCGACCAACTCCATGGCGATCTATTCGGGCCGTGGCGGCACGATCGCCAACAATGCCGGCGCCACCATCACCGGTGGTGCCAACGCCACTACCGGCTGGGCGATCCGCTTCGACAGCAGCACCTTCTCGACCGGCCAGACGGTCACCAACAACGGCACCATCACCGGCGGCGGCGCAGGTGCGATCCGGCTCGACGCCACCACCGCCTCGTTGTTCAACCTCAATGCCGGATCGACCACGAACGGCCTGATCCAGATCACCGGCAGCGGCGCGACCACCACCAATCTCGGCGGCACGCTGAACGGCAACTACGACGCCAGCGCCGCCACCGGCGCCCAGAACTTCACGCTCGGCGCGACCGGTGCGATGCAGGGCGCGACCTTCGGCTCGGGCAACGACACCTTCACCTGGGGCGGCGGCACCATCGGCGGCACCGTCGATGCCGGCACGGGCACGGACACCTTCGCGGTCGATATCGGTTCCTTGACCAGCCGGACGATCGATCAGAGCAGCTTCTTCGCCAACATCGTCAATTTCGACGCCTACAACCTCGTCACCGGCAACCTGACGCTCACCGGCAGCCGCGACGGCGGCCCGGGCTGGACGGTGGCGGGCGGCAATGCGACGACGCTCATCGTCAACGGCGCGCTGACCAATGTCGCGGGCAACGCGGTCACGCTCACCACCGCCGACCTGATGGTCGTCCAGTCGGGCGCGCAGCTGAGCGCGACCGGCGACGTCATCTACTCGCTCGCGACCGGCAACAACATCCAGAACAGCGGCACGATCATGTCGGGCACCGGCGCTTCCTCCGGCATCGCGATCGGCAGCGGCACGGTCGATAACTATGGCCTGATCACCTATGCCGCCGGCGGCTCGATCGCGACCCAGGGCAACGGCGTCCTCGCCAGCTCCAACCAGCTCAGCCTCACCAACTATGCCGGCGCGAGCCTCTATGGCCGCTGGGACGGCGTGCGCGCGAACAATGGCGCCCATATCGTCAATGGCGGCCTGATCCAGGGCGACCGCTTCGCCGGCATCGAGATCAGCGGCCCCGGCGTCGTCTTCAACAATGCCACCGGCCGCATCTATGGCGCGACGAGCGAAGGTGCGGGCGTGCTGATCAACAGCGGCGCCGCCAGCGTGACCAACGCATCCGGCGGCCAGATCGTCGGCGCGGGCTATGCCGGCATCTACAATGGCGGCACCGGCCTGCTGAGCGTCAGCAACGCGGGCACGATCGCCACCGGCACGCTCAATGGCGCGAACAACTATGTCCAGGGCGGCACCACCACGGCGATCCGCAGCGCCAGCGCCAACATCACCAATACCGGCCTGATCGAAGGCGCGTCCGGCGGCATCCAGACCAGCGGCGCCCTCACCCTGGTCAACACCGGCATGATCCGCGGGGCCGGCACCGGTTCGCTCAATCTCGATGCCGTCTATGTCGGCGGCGTGGCGAACATCCTGAACGCCGGCACGATCAGCGAGGGCAGCGGCGCGGCCATTCATGCCAATGGCGGCGGCACGATCACCAATGCGGTGGGTGCCGCGCTGGGCGGCGGCAACAACCCCGGCTCCGGCGCCGCCGTCTTCCTGAACGGCGGCACGTTCAACAATTATGGCCAGGCAGGCAGCGGGACCGGCGCTACCGCAATCACCGGCAATGCCGGCGGCACGATCAACCTGTTCGCCGGCTCGGCTTCGGGCAGCATCACCGGCGGCGCCGGAAACGACACGCTGGCGATCTACAACGGCCAGATCAATGCAAGTGCGGTGACGCAGGGCTACACCGACGCAGTGAGCGGCGCGACGGGCAACGTGACGTTGCAGAACAGCGGCACGCTGGCGGCCGCAACCTTCGGCGCGATCGACCTCGGCGGCGGCAACAACACGCTGCAGCTGCGCGGCACCGGCACCGGCGCGCAGGCAGGCAGCTTCTCGCTCGCCACCTCGACCGGCGCGGGGACCGTCACCAAGCTCGACAGCGGCACCTGGACCCTCACCGGCGTGGCAGCGGTGCCCGGCATCACCGTCAACGCCAATGGCGGCACGCTGAACTTCCAGGGCACCAGCGGCGTCGGCACGATCAACGTCAATGGCGGCATCCTGCGCGCCAATGGCTCCGGCGCGTTGGGCAGCGCGGCCGTCCACATGCTCACGTCGAACGTGCAGTTCGCCGCATCCGGCGTCTATGCGAACACCTTCGTGCTCGACATTCCCGCGGTGCTGAACGGCCAGCCGGTCATGTTCGAGAACCTGTTCGGCGGCAATGCCATCCTGAGCGGCAACATCACCTCGGGCAGCGGCACCAACGCCGCCGGCCAGGCGATCGGTACCTCGCAGGCCGTTACCTTCGCCGGCATCGGGGGCAGCCTGTTCAGCCTGACCGGCACCAATGGCTGGACCGGCACCACGACGATCAATTCGGGCGTGACGGCGCGGGGCTCGACCACTGCGATCTCGGGCAGCGACATCGTCAGCAACGGCACGGTCGCCTATGCCCAGTCGGGCAGCAGCTCGAGCGGCACGGTGATCTCGGGCAGCGGCGCGCTGCGGCTGGAAAGCGGCCAGGTCACGCTGACCGGGTTCAACACCTATACCGGCGGCACGACCGTCGCCGGCGGCCGCCTGCAGGTGGGCGACGGCACCACCAATGGCCGCATCACCGGCGCCATCACCGTCGATTCTGGCGCGACGCTGGTCTTCAGCCGCAACGACAATTACGACTTCGCCAGCGCGATCAGCGGCGCGGGCGACCTCCAGGCGCTCGGCACCCTCTCGCTGAGCGGCCCGATCACCAACACCGGCGCATTCAACGTCAATTCGGCCACCGGCGGCACGATCACGCTCAGCGGCGCGCGCAGCGGCGCGTATAGCGGCGGCGCCAATGCCGCCGCAGTCACCCTGGGCAGCGCCAACAACATCCTGCGCGTCGTCCAGAGCGGCACGATCGCGGGCGGCCAGTATCTTGGCGTCTATCTCGGCGGCACCGGGAACGGCGTCGACAATTTCGGCGCGATCAGCAACACCGGCACCGCCATCGACCAGGACTGGGGCGCGGCGATCGGCGTCGCGGCGACCAGCGGCACCTCGATCATCAACAACGGCTCGGCGAGCAACGCCACCGCGACGATCAGCGGCCGGAATAGCGGCATCAATCACCTCGGCTCGGACGGCGTGGTCGCCGCCGGCCAGCTGTCGGTCAACAATTACGGCCTGATCGCCAGCAACCTCTCCAACGCGATCGAGAACCAGGCCGGCTCGGGCAACCTCATCGTCACCAACTACGGCACCGGCAGGATCGTCGGCCAGGGCAATGCCGGCGGCACGAACGGCAACGGCATCTACGCGGTCGGCTCGGGCGCGCTCGGCCTCACCAATGCCGGCCTGATCGTCGGCCGCGTCAACGGCGTCCTCACCGGCAGCTCGGCCAGCATCACCAACAGCGGCACGATCGCGGCGGGCACGCTCTCGGGCGGCACCAGCGGCACGCTGGTCGCGGGCGGCGGCAACGGCATCCAGACGGTGGGCGGCACCATCACCAACCAGGCGGGCGGCGTGATCCGCGGTTCGTTCCTGGGCGGCAACGGCGACAATACCAACGCGATCACCTCGACCGCGGCGACCACCATCAGCAATTCCGGCCAGATCCTGGGCGTCGCGTACGGATCGACTTCGAACGTGCGCACCAACGGCGTCTATGTCTCGGGCGGCGGCGGCACGGTGACCAACTATGCCACCGGCCTGATCACCGGCGGCTGGGACGGCGTGTACGTCGCGGCGGGCGGCACGGTGACCAATTCGGGCACGATCGCCGGCTACCAATATTATGGCGTCGAGAACGCCAGCACCCTGACCAACAATGCCGGCGGCCGCCTCCTGGGCGTCGCCGGGGGCGCGTCGATGCTGGCGGGCGGCGCCGTCAACAACAGCGGGCTGATCGCGGCGGCGACCTACAACTCGGCAACCGACACCTACACTCCCAGCGCGGGCACCGGCCTGGTGCTCAGCTCGGGCAGCGTCTCCAACCAGTATAACGGCACGATCCGCGGCGCCTCCGGTATCACCGCGGCCGGCACGCTGAGCCTGGGCAACGGCGGCACCATCACCGCCACGACGAACGCAGGCGTGAACCTGCTGGGTATCGGCAACACCATCTACAACTCGGGCACGATCACCGGCGGCACCAATGCGACGCTGGGCTATGGCGTGCGCTTCGTCCCCGCCGCCGGGGGCACGCTCAACAACCAGTCGGGCGGGCTGATCAGCGGCACCGCCGGCGGCGTCTATTCGGGAAGCGCGAGCGTGTCCGTCGACAATGGCGGCACCATCGTCGGCACCGGCACCGGCAGCCGCGGCGTCTATCAGCAGTTCGGCAATGCCACCGTCACCAACCAGGCGAGCGGCGTGATCGTCGGCCAGGGCTGGGGCATCCAGGGCGGCGCCACCGCGAACATCAACAATGCCGGCTTCATCGGCGCGGGCACGCTCTCGGGCGGCACCACCGGCACCTTCACGGCGAACAGCACCGGCAGCGGCGTCGTCTTCAACGGCGGCTACCTCACCAACGGTGCCGGCGCGACGATCGTCGGCGGCAATTACGGCGTCTACTCGGGCGGCAGCACCGCGGTGAACATCCTCAACAGCGGCACCATCACCGGCGGCAACTATGCGATCTACCTGACCGGCGACAACGACAACACGATCAGCCTCTTTGCCGGCTCGGTAACCGATGGCGCGATCATGCTCGGCAACGGCAACGACACGGTCAACTGGTATGGCGGCAGCTTCGGCCATATCGAAGCCGGCACGATCGGCTTCGACAGGTTCAACGCCAGCGTCTCCAGCCCGACCACGCTCGACCTCGGCAAGCTCGGCAATTTCGAGCAGCTTTCCCTCAACGGCGGCGATCTGACGCTGAGCGGCGCGTCGGCGAGCATCGGCGGCTGGATCGTCAACGACGGCACGCTGACGCTCGACGGCACCGTCCAGATCGGAACCGACGGCACGGCCGTCACGCTGGCCAGCAGCGGCACGAGCCTGACCATCGCCGATGGCGGCACGGTGATCGGCAATCTCGGCAACGGCGTCTTCGCCCAGACCGGCACCGCCGTGACCAATGCCGGTCTGATCCGCTCGACCGACGCCAACTATAGCGGCGTCGCCCTGTTCGGCGGCACGCTCGGGAACCAGGCTCCCGGCCTGATCGTCGCCGAAGGCAATGGCGTCACCGCCTCGGCCAGCGCGAACACCATCGACAATGCCGGCATCATCGTCGGCCGCACCGGCGGCGTGATCGGCAGCGACGGCTATCAGACGCTGAACAACACCGGCGTCATCGCCGTCGGCACCGCGGCCAATACCGTCACCCAATATTGGCAGATCAACCAGGACTACAGCAACGGCGACGGCGTTCGGTTCACTGCCGGCGGCACGGTGATCAACACCGGCAGCGCCAACAATGGCGGTATCATCGTCGGCGGCGCCAACGGCCTGGTCATCACGGGCGGCGCGGCGACGATCGAGAACTCGGGCACCATCCAGGGCAACACCGGCTACGGCGTCTCGCTGGACACGGCGGCAGGCCAGACCTCGACGATCACCAACCATAGGAGCGGTTCGTTCGTCGGCGCCACGGGCGCGGTGCTGCTCTCCGGCGACGGCACGGTCAACATGACCAACGAGGTCGGCTCGGCGATGTATGGCAGCATCGTCTCGACCGGCAACGGCACGCGCAACATCGACCTGTCGGGCATCGTCTATGGCGACTACGACGCCAGGTCGAGCACCGGCACCAACAATGTCATCATGCGCTCCGGCCTGATCGCCAATGTGTACCTGGGAGACGGCGACGACAGCTTCACCTATTTCGGCGGCACGATCACCGGCATCGTCGATGGCGGCGCGGGCTATGACCGGCTGTTTGCCGATTTCGGTGCCGGGCAGAGCTACAATGTCAGCCTGGCCAACTTCATCAACTTCGACAGCATCGGCCTGGTCTCCGGCAACATGACCCTGACCGGACCGAGCAACGATCCCGGCCAGGCGATCCATGCCGGTATCGGCGGCATGCCTGCGGGCACGATCACCTTCGACGGCACGAGCGGCCTGACCGGCGACATCTATGTCAATGGCGGCGCGATCCGCGCGAACACCGCCGGCGCCTTCGGCAGCGGCACGATCCACATGATCGACCCGACCGCGACCTTCGGCGCCACCGGCAGCTATGCCAACAACATCTCGCTGGAAGTGGTCGCTCCGTCCTCGGCCAACCCGTCGACGCTGAACGCCGATGCGGGCGTGACCGCGACGCTGACCGGCGCGATCACCACCGGCACCGGCGCGGGCATCGATCCGAGCCAGGACCTGGTCATCGGCGGCCAGGGCACGATAGTCCTCACCAACACCGCCAACAGCTGGCTGGGCACCACCACGATCCAGTCGGGCGCGACGCTCCAGGGGGCGAGCGACACGATCTCGGGCTCCGCGATCGTCAACAACGGCACCCTCGCCTATCAGCAGGCCTATGGCGGCACCGTCTCGCAGAACATCACCGGCAACGGCCAGGTGCGCGTGGGCGGCCTGGCGGCTGGCAACACCCTCGCCTTCTCCGGCACCAACAGCTTCAACGGCTCGATCCTGATACAGGACGCGTCGCGAGTCGCGATCAGCGGCGCGACCGGCACGGGCGCCCATGTGAGCGTCGATCTGGGCGCGGACGCCAGCCGGCTCGATGTGACGGCGACGGGCAGCCTGACCAGCAGCAACACCGCAGTGACTGCCTATGGCGCGAACCAGAGCGTGCACAATCTCGGCTCGATCGCCAGCACCGGCAATGCGGCCGTGCAGCTGGGCGGCGCCAACGCGCTGCTCGACAATGACGGCACCATCGGCGGCACCCGCGGCGTCTATGGCAATGCCGCCAATATCCAGCTGATCAACGGCGCCCACGGCACGATCATCGGCAACACCAACAACGCGGTGTACCTCGCCCAGGGCGGCACGATCGACAATTCGGGCACGATCCAGTCGCTCAACGGCTACCCCGCCGTCTATGTCGGCAGCGGAGCGGCCACGATCACCAACAATGCCGGCGGCTTGATCGCCAGCAATGGCACTACCGTGGCAATGTACGACGCCGGCTCGAAGCTGACCAACGCGGGCACCGTGACGTCGCGCGACGAGACCGCTGTCTATCTGGGCGCGGGCGGCACGGTCATCAACTCGGGCGGCCTGACCGGCGGCACCGCCGGCTATGGCCTGTGGACCAGCGCGGGCGGCACCTTCACCAACCAGTCGGGCGGCACCATCACCGGCGGCCTCGGCGGCATGTATCTCGACGGCACGGGCGCGATCACGGTCAATCTCGACGCGGGCTCGACCACCGGCAAGATCTTCTCGGGCGGCTCCGGCGACCGCGTGATCAACATCTCGGGCACGCTCAACGGCGGCTATGCCGGCGGCGCGGGCAACGACAGGATCACGCTCGACACCAGCGCGATCGTGACCGGCGTGCTGGATGGCGGCTATGGGGGCAACGACACGCTGACGCTGACGGGCAGCGGCTCGGCAACGCTGGGCGATGTGATGAACATCGGAAGCGCCACCAAGTCGGGCAGCGGCACCTGGACCATCTCGGCCCCGACGAGCATGACCTCGTGGACGATCGTCGACGGCACGCTGCTGCTCTCCGGCGGCAATGCCATCGCCGACACGGCCATGGTGACGATGACCGGCGGCACGCTGCAGCTGGGCGCGTCGGAAGCGATCGGTAGCCTGTCGGGCACCGGCGCAGTGTCGCTTGGCGCCAACGGACTGACCCTGCTCGGCAACGGCACCACCTTCGCCGGCACGATCTCGGGCAGCGGCAACCTGCTGATCGGCGGCACTGCCACCCTGTCGGGCGCCAATGCCTATACCGGCCAGACCGTGGTGGCGGGCACGCTCACGCTCGGCGCTTCGAACGTGCTGGCCGACGGCTCGACTCTGGTCGTCCAGGCCGGAGGCACGGTCGATCTGGGCGCGAACAGCGACGCGGTGGCCATCGCCGCCATCGCCGGCACGCTGGCGGGTTCGGGCACGCTCACCGCCAGCGAATATGCGCTGACCGGCGCGACCGTGAACGCGAACCTCGGTGCGGGCACGGTGTTCAACCTGGGCGGCAGCTCCACCCTGAACGGCAATGCGGCAGGCCTGCTCGTCGTGCAGGCGGGCACGCTGGCGCTGAACGGCACCACGGGCGGCGACGTCGCCGTCAATGGCGGTACGCTGGCGCTCGGCGCGGCAAACCGCCTGGCCGACACCGCCAATGTCACCGTCGCATCGGGCGCGACGCTGGATATCGGCGCGTACAGCGACACGATCGGCGCCCTTGGCCTGAGCGGCACGCTGGCCGGCACCGGCACGCTCACCGCCAGCCAGTATCAGCTGACCGGCGCGACCGTGAACGCGAACCTCGGGGCAGGCACCGTGTTCAACCTGGGCGGCAGCTCCACCCTGAACGGCAATGCGGCAGGCCCGCTCGTCGTACAGGCGGGCACGCTGGCGCTGAACGGCACCACGGGCGGCGATGTCGCCGTCAATGGCGGCACGCTCGCGCTCGGCGCATCGAACCGCCTGGCCGACACCGCCAATGTCACCGTCGCATCGGGCGCGACGCTCGACCTCGGCGCGAACAGTGACACGGTGGGCGTCTTCGCGCTCGGCGGCACGCTGGCCGGCACCGGCACGCTCACCGCCGGCCAGTATCAGCTGACCGGCGCGACCGTGAACGCCAACCTCGGTGCGGGCACGGTGTTCAACCTGGGCGGCAGCTCGACCCTGAACGGCAATGCGGCAGGCCCGCTCGTCGTGCAGGCGGGCACGCTGGCGCTGAACGGCACCATGGGCGGCGACGTCGCCGTCAATGGCGGCACGCTGGCGCTCGGCGCATCGAACCGCCTGGCCGACACCGCCAATGTCACCGTCGCATCGGGCGCGACGCTCGACCTCGGCGCGAACAGCGACACGGTGGGCGTCTTCGCGCTCGGCGGCACGCTGGCCGGCACCGGCACGCTCACCGCCAGCCAGTACCAGCTGACCGGCGCGACCGTGAACGCCAATCTCGGGGCAGGCACCGTGTTCAACCTGGGCGGCAGCTCGACCCTGAACGGCAATGCGGCAGGCCCGCTGGTCGTGCAGGCGGGCACGCTGGCGCTGAACGGCACCACGGGCGGCGACGTCGCCGTCAATGGCGGTACGCTGGCGCTCGGCGCTGCAAATCGCCTGGCCGACACTGCCAATGTCACCGTCGCCTCGGGCGCGACGCTCGACCTCGGCGCGAACAGCGACACGGTGGGCGTCTTCGCGCTCGGCGGCACGCTGGCCGGCACCGGCACGCTCACCGCCAGCCAGTATCAGCTGACCGGCGCGACCGTGAACGCCAATCTCGGGGCAGGCACCGTGTTCAACCTGGGCGGCAGCTCGACCCTGAACGGCAATGCGGCAGGTCCGCTCGTCGTGCAGGCGGGCACGCTGGCGCTGAACGGCACCACAGGCGGCGATGTCGCCGTCAATGGTGGCACCTTGGCACTAGGCGCGGCAAATCGCCTGGCCGACACTGCCAATGTCACCGTCGCCTCGGGCGCGACGCTGGATATCGGCACGTACAGCGACACGATCGGCGCCCTTGGCCTGGGCGGCACGCTGGCCGGCACCGGCACGCTCACCGCCAGCCAGTATCAGCTGACCGGCGCGACCGTGAACGCCAACCTCGGTGCGGGCACCGTGTTCAACCTGGGCGGCGCCTCGACGCTCAACGGCAAGGTGGCCGGCGATATCGCGGTCCAGGGCGGCACGCTTACGCTCGGCACCTCGAACCGCATCGCCGACGCGGCGACCGTGCTGGTCAGCACCGGCGCCACGCTCGACCTCGGCGCGAACAGCGACACGGTGGGCGTCTTCGCGCTCGGCGGCACGCTGGCCGGCACCGGCACGCTCACCGCCGGCCAGTACCAGCTCACCGGCGCGACCGTGAACGCCAGCCTCGGCGCCGGCACGCTCTACAACATCGGCGGCACCTCGGTGCTGAACGGGACGGCGGCAGCGAACGCCGTCACCGTCCAGGCCGGCACGCTGCGCCTGGGGGCCAGCGACCGCCTGGCCGACGGCGCGACGATCGGAGTCGCCTCGGGCGCGGCCTTCGACCTGGCCAACTTCAACGAGACCGTCGCCGGCATCTCCGGCCCCGGCACCATCGCGCTGGGCACCGGCCGCCTGACCCTGGCGAGCGGCGCCAACTCGGCCTTTGGCGGCGCGATCACCGGATCGGGCTCGATCGACAAGCAAGGCATCGGCACGCTGACGCTGGCCGGCACCTTCGCCACCACCGGACGCTTCGATGTGACGGCGGGCACCCTCGCCTTCTCCGGCTCCACCCAGGGCGGCATGCGCGTCCAGGGCGGCACGCTGATCGGCGGCGGCACGCTGGCGGGCGCGCTGACGATCAGCTCGGGCACCTTCTCGCCGGGCGGTCTCGCCACCGGGGCGCTGGGCGCGATCAACCCGATCGGCAGCTTCACCGCGGGCAGCCTGACCGTCAGCGGCGGCACCCTGCTCTTCGACTTCGGCGGCACGAGCCTGAACTTCGCTTCGGACAGCATCAAGGTGAACGGCGCCGCCACGCTCACGGGCGGCACGGTTCAGGTCAACGCGCTGACCGCGGCGGCAAGCGACTATCGCTTCAACCAGCTCTACACCATCGTCCAGGCGAACGCCCTCACCGGCACCTTCGCCAACGGCTCGGTGTTCGCCACCGTGGCGAGCAACCCGAACCTGAAGTGGCGCCTGCGCTACGATCTGGTCGCCAACGCCGTCGTCCTTCAGGTCCAGAAGAACATGGAGTTCAACGACGGCGTGGCGGCGGGCGACACGAATAGGCTCGCAGTCGCCAATGCGCTCGGCAACTCCACCACCGGCAACGCCTCGGATCAGTGGGCGGCGACGCTCAACACGATCACTTCGCTCGACACCCGGCAGCGCGTCGCGGCGTTCGGGAGCTTCAGCGGCGAAGTCCTCGCCAATGTCTCGACCGCGACGATTTCGGCGAACAACCTGTTCACCGACCTGCTCCGCCGGCGCGTGGGCGATGGCAGCGATGCGCTGATCGGCGGCGGGTTCGCCGGCGCGAGCCTGGCCGATGTCCGCACCACCAGCACGGCGGGCAACGGCTTCGCCAGCGCACTCTCCGGCGCGACGCTGCCGGGCGCGGGCAATGACGATACGGGCAATGGCGGCGTCTGGGGCCAGGTCTATGGCGGCTATCAGAAGCTGCTGGGCGACAGCGTACATGCCGGCCTCGACACGACCGTGGCGGGCGTCGCCATGGGCGTGGAGACCCGGCTGGACGGCTTCACCGCGGGCATCGCCGGCGGCGTCGCCCAGATCGATGCGGATATGGACAGCCGCTCCTCGACGGTGAGCGGCAACCAGTATCAGCTGGGCGGCTATCTGAGCTACGATGCGGGCAGCGCTTTCGTCGCCGCTTCGGGCAGCTGGTATTCGAGCGACCTGAACAGCAAGCGCACGCTGGCCATCGGCACGACCACGGCGCTCGCCACCGGCGACATCCGCGCCACCGGCTATTCGGTGGGCATCTCCGGCGGCTTCCGCACCGAGTTCGCGAACGGCCTGCGCCTCGCCCTGATCGGCAGCGCAAGCAAGGTCCGCGACCAGCGCGACGGCTTCACCGAGAATGCCGCCGGCGGCCTGGGCCTGCAGATGGCGTCGGCCAACCGCGACCTGTTCACCGCGGGCGCGGAGCTGCGCCTTGGCGCCAGGGTGAAGGCCGGCGGGGGCACGGCGATGCCATGGGTCAGCATGGGCGTCCGCTACAATTCGGGCGATCTCGATACCGTCGGCGCCGTCCGCTTCTCGGGTGCGCCGAGCGGCACCGGTGGCTTCGGCGTGACCGGCGTGCGGATCGCCCCGGTGCTCGGCACGCTGGGCGTGGGCATCGATGCCCGGGCCAGCAAGAATGTCCGGCTGGGCATCGCGCTGGAAGGCTCGGCAGGCGAGAACACCCGCGAGGGCCGTGCATCGGTCCGCGTGAAGATCGGCTTCTGACGACAGTCGGCGCCAGGGTGCGGAGGGCCTGGAATCCCGCTCCGCACCGTGGCGCCGTTGCAGGCCTCACTCGGGGGGGCCGAGAGCCCGGGCAGGAAGACTGCACGGGCTCTCTTGCCGTCTGCCGCCGGCGCTGTCCTCGTCCGGCGGCCCCGCCCCGCGCCGTCAGACCAGCTTCAGGTCGGCCGGCCGCGCCTGAGGAAAGACCGTCGCCATCCGGTCGGCCGACAGCCCATATTGCCGCGCGACCAGCCCGCCGATCAGCGCGCGGTAATCGGTCAGCACCGGCAGGTCGCGCGCCTGGTTGAGCGTCGCGGCCGACAGCGCCACCTGCGCGCCCGCCATCCGGCCGCCCGCAACGTCGCCGCCCATCACCCAATAGATGCTGCCATGGCCGTGATCGGTGCCCTTGTCCCCGTTCTCGCGGAACGTGCGGCCGAATTCGGAGACGACTACCACGGTGGTCGATCCCCAGGCCCTGGCGCCGAGCGCGTCGACGAATCCGGCCAGGCCGCGCCCGAGTTCGCCGATCCGGTCGGCCAGATAGCCGCTCGCATTGCCCTGGCTGACGTGCGTATCCCATCCGCCGACATCGACGAACGCCAGGTTGAACCGGTCACGCATCAGCGCGCCGATGCGCCGCGCCGAGAGTTCGAACCCCTTGCTGCTCACCGCACCCCGTCCCGCCGCCTTCATCTCCTGGTCGAGCGTGTCGAACACGGTTTCGCGGACATGGAAGCCCTCGGCGACGGATTGCGCGAGTTGCCCTCGCTTCCCGTACATCGACTCGATGATCGCCGTCTGGCGCCGATCGATCGGCTTGCCGACATTCGCGAGCCCGAGATTGGGCACCGGCACCGGATCGCCGCGGAAGCACAGCGGCAACTGATCGGTGAAGGCGATGGGCCGGTCGTCCCTGCCCAGCATCTGCGCCAGACGAGCCAGGAAGCCGGAGCCATAGTTGCGCGAGCCGCCGACAGGCTGGCCCAATTCTATCGTGTCCTGCGTTTCGAAATGGCTGCGGCTCAGGTCGTCGGTGCCGGCGAACGGCACGAACGCGATCTGTCGCTGCCGCCACAGCGGAAGGATGCTCTCCTTGAGCGCGGGATGCAGGCTCCAGTCGCCGTCCAGGGGCAATGCCGCCTTCGGATCGGCGGGATTGGGCCTGGCGAGCGCGATCGTCGGGCGCGACTGGTAATAGAAATCGCTGCCCGTAGGGACGATGATGCTCGTCGCGTCATAGGCGCCCCGCAGGAACACGACGAGCAGCCGGCTGCCCGCCTGCGGCGCGGCAAAGGCACGGCCGGCGACGATCGAGGGCGCGAACGCGGCGGCGCCCTTCAGAAGATCTCGGCGTTGGATAGGCGGCATCACGACATCTCCTGCCGTTCAACGGTGCATGAATTCGGGGGAGGACAGGTACAGTGCGTTCCACTCCTGCGGCGACGTCGCCCTGGCCAGGGCGTCGCGCGTCGGCTGGCCCAGCGTGGTGCCGAGCCCCCCGAAATAGAGCGCATTCTGCAGCTGCGGAAAGGCCGGCTGGTCGGCGGAGGCGCCCGGTGGGCGAAACAGGCCGGCCGATCCGCCACCGATCTGGCGGGCGATGTCGAACCGGGTCGCCATCTGGCCGGGGCCCGACCAGGCGTCCGACCGCATGTCATAGCCATCGGGCGTCTCGTGGTTGTAGAGCCCTTCGCCCATCCGGTTGAGCCAGCCGACGATCGGCTGGGTATTCAGGATCACCCGGTCGCCATAGGCATAGCGCACGGCCGATATCGCATAATGGGCCGGATCCTTGAACACCGTCCCGAGCGAGGCCCTGAACGCCGGCGCCCCGATCATCGCGCGCAGCACCCTGGCGATGTCGCCATCGCTATGCCGAAACGCCTGTTCCATGCGTGCCACGACGTCCGCGGGCGGCGTATCGCCCATGAAATAGGTCGCGATCTGGAGCGAAACATGATGCGCGGTCGCGGGCGAGGAAGCGATCAGGTCGAGCGCTTCCTCGACCTCGGCGAAACCGCGCCCCTTGATGTCATGCCCCAGGAAATGCTTGTCGCCGAAATCGTGGCGCGCGGGATTGAATTCGAACAGGCCGGCGCGGACGTAGAGCGGTTGCCATTGCGGCTTCAGCCTGGGCGGATCGGGCTTCAGGTCGACGCCGACGCCAGTCAGGATCCGCGCCAGTTCCTGCACGTCCTGCTGCGAATAGCCGGAGCCCACGCCCATCGTGTGCAGCTCCATGATCTCGCGCGCATAATTCTCGTTGATATGCCCCGCCGCATTCTGGTCGTTGTCGAGATAGCGCAGCATCGCGGGATGCCGCAGCGTCGCCTCGAGCAGGTCGCGGAACTTGCCCAGCGCGCGGGCGTGGATCGTGTCTTCATAGTCGCCGACCATTGCGCGCACGTCGCGCTTCGGCGCGTGGACGTTGAAGTGGTTGAACCAGAACCACGTCATCTGCTCGCGCAACTGATCCGGGCCATAGAGCGCGCGCAGGATCGACCTTGCGCGCGCCTCGTCGGCGAGCGCGTTCATGTCCTTCTGATAGGCGTCGCGTGCCGCCTTGCGCTGGTCGGGATCGGTCAGTGCGTTGGCGGCGCGGATCGCGGAATCCTCCTCGACCACCAATTGCGCCATCGGCTCGCGGACGATCCGCATCGCATCGACCTGGCGCTGCGCGTCGGGCGGCAGCGCCCCGGGGCCGGCGCGCAATTGCACGTCGAGCCAGCGGCCGGCATCGGGCGCGGTGCCGCCGCGGGAGGCAGCCGAACCCTCGACGCCCCAGGTCAGCCTGTCTGCCCAGGCCAGGTTCTTGACGGGGATGCCGGCGGACTGCGCCTGCAGCGGTGGCGCCGACAGTGAACAGAGGGCCACGAGAACCGTACGGATGCTCAGCTGAACTCTCATCATCGGCCGACGATTCCCGAGCGACCGGCCAATGCGACGCCGCCTGCCAGACCCGTCGGGTCCACAAGCCCCTGCGCTTCACCGGCGCGATCCATTGCCCCGAACATGCGCGTTCCAAAATGAACCGGCGCTGTCCGGAAAGCGCGCCTGGACGGGAATTGGGCCGCTAGGCTGGAGACTCATATTCCTTCAATCGCCATCCCCGCGAAGTCGGATATAATGAAGTAAAATCAGATACTTGTTCGGGTTCCCAACCTGGCCGATCAGCAACCGACGCTCATATCGTCATGGCTGCGTTCGCCGCATCGGTGGCCAGGCGCGCCCGAAGCGCCCGCTTGTCCACCTTGCCGACGCTGGTCCGGGGAAGGGTTTCAAGCACGAAGACTCGTTCGGGAATGGCGTATCCGCTCAGACGCCCGGCATCGACATGGCGCATCAGGCCTTCCCGCAACAGCTTGGTATCCGGCGGGCTGCCTGCAGCGGCCGCGACGACGAAGGCGACCGGCCGCTCGCCCCATTTGCCATCCGGAACCCCGATGATCGCAGCCTCGGCCACTCCGGGCAGCTCCATGAGAAGCTCCTCGATGGCGATCGAGGAAACCCACTCCCCGCCGGTCTTGATCACGTCCTTGAGGCGATCGACGATCCGGATGGCCCCGTCCCCGTCCGTGGCGGCAACGTCTCCGGTATGCAGCCAGCCTCCCTCCCAGAGCGCGTCGGAAGCGGCCTGGGAACCATAGCCCTGGGTAAGCCAGGGCGCGCGCAGCAACAGTTCGCCCCCGCGCTCCGCGTCCACCCGCGCATGGACCAGCGGGATGGGAAAGCCGGCGCGGCAAAGATCCGCGACATCGCCGCCCGGTGCGCGGGCCAACGCGACGACGGGCCCGGTCTCGGACATCCCGAAGCCGACCAGCGTCGACAGGCCGGCGCGCGCCGCCTCCTCCGCCAGCGCGGGCGCCAGCGCCGAGCCGCCGATGATCACCGTCCAGGGGCCGAGCGACTCCCCATCGTCCCGCGCGTCGAGCAGCATTCGCAGGATCGTCGGCACGCAGTGCGAGAAGCTCACGCGCTCGCGCTCCTTCAGCGCCAGCAGGCGCCTTGGGTCATAGCGTCCCGGATAGACCTGTTTCAGCCCGAGCATCGTCGCGACGAACGGCAGGCCCCACGCATGGACATGGAACATCGGCGTCATCGGCATGTAGACGTCGCCGCGCCGGAGACCCTGGCCGCTGGGCTGGTTCGCCAGGGTGGCCGCCAGCGCCAGGGTGTGGAGGACGAGCTGCCGGTGGCTGAAGAAGACCTGCTTGGGATTGCCCGTGGTGCCGGTGGTATGAAATGTGGTGGCGATCGCGTTCTCGTCGAAATCCTCGAAGCGGAAGGACGGCGCGGTAGCCGCAATCAGCGCCTCATAGCTGTCCGCCTTCGCATCTTCCTCCATCGGGATCGCCCCACGGATCGCGGGAAGGTTCGGCTGGATCGCATCGAACAGCGGCGCGAAATCCGCGTGATGGAGCGCAAATACGGCGCCGGATTCGCGCAATGTGTACTCGATCTGCGCCGGCGACAGCCGGACGTTCACGGTCTGCAGGACCGCGCCCATCATCGGGATCGCGAAATAGCATTCGAGATAGCGATGGCTGTCCCAGTCCATCACTGCCACCGTATCGCCGGCACGCACCCCGCGCTCGGAAAGCAGCGTCGCAAGGCGAGTCACGCGATCGAGCAACGCGTCATAGGTGAGGCGCCACTGGCCGCTCACGATCTCCGCCGATGTCTGCCGCGCCACATTGGCGAGCAGATGGCGAAGCAGGAGCGGATAGGCATAGGCATCCTCCGCCGGGGTCGTCAGGATTCTGGGGGTGCCCATGGCTTCTCCGGCGGTCATTGCGATCGGTTGGTCGGGGTGCGCCGCGGCGAACGGCAGGCGCCGCGCCTGCTGGTGTCCGTCCCGGTCACCGGCTTTGCGCCAAGGCTGGGATCGCCGCCCTTGAGCGCCGCCATCGGAACCTTGTCCGCCTGGCGGATGACATCGGCGAGCATGGCCGTCTGCCGTGCGGCCAGCCCGGCGTCCAGCTTGTCGATATGGCCGTTGGGCGCGATGCTGAGCAGGTAGCTGGGGCCGCCGATCAGCCCCATGTGCGGAACGCCGCTTTCATGGAACACCACGCCCGTCGTGACTCCCGGCCCCGGCTCGACGCCGTGCCGCAACAGGTCTTGCCGCTTGATGCCCGCCACCACGATGTCGGTCAGCGGGCCGGCCGAGGTCGGGCAGTTCATATATTCATTGTGCCCGGTGGGCGCGTAACCCTTGCCGGGGATGTCCAGCCATTCGCTCGAGCCCAGATGCTCGATCGTGAACGCCGCCGCCGCGCGCTTCATGAGTTCGGGATGCGCCAGCGCCCAGCCCGGTGCCTCCGGCATCTCGCCCGTCATGTGGCCGGGCCAGCCCGCGAAGACGATGCTTCTGCGCAGCCGCTCGCCCTGGGGCAGGCTCGCGAAGTGGCGAGCGAGGTGCAGCAGGGTGATGCAGCCATTCTCCTCGACGAAATTCTGGCCGTCGGTATGGGTGTCGACGATCATCACCTCGTCGCTTTCGCCGGGGAGGATCGCGGTCAGCTGCGGCACGTCGCCCGTCGTCCATTCGGCATCGAGCGTGAGATGCGCCGTCCTGCCGGCCTTGGCCGCGCGGCGGAGCTCCTCGCCCGCGTCCTGGCCGACGAAGAGTGCCGGCAGCTTCGGCCGGTAGTGCGAGGCATGCGGAGAGTAGTTGCCCTCGATCATCGCCGAGGAGACGTCCATGATGATCGCGACGCCGACGACGCCGCGCGCGGCAAGGTCGTCGAGCGGGAATGCCGGGGTCGTCCACAGCCGGTGATAGGGCGTGTCGAGCGAGGCCGCCTTCGGCTCATCGCCCATATGGACGAAGTGCGGATGGGTCAGGCTCCCCATCGTCAGGCGCGGAAGCTGCCCGTCGAAGACGAGGATGCTGCCCTTGGGGAAGTCCGGAAGCGCATCGGGGCCGGTCGGCTTCAGCAAGCCGCCATAGACGAGCGGCCCGGTGACCCCCTCCGGGCCGGTAGGCGCCGAACGGACGAAGAAGGTGACCTTGGCGATGGGCCGCCGCACGCCATCGTCCAGCACGTCGAGGCTGACGCGCCTGGGATCCCAGCGCCGATAGCTGTACGATTCGCACGGCCCCAGCATGAGGCCGGCATCCTGAAACTGGCCGGCCATCCAGTCCACGAATGCCAGGTGGTTGGCATTGCCGGGAAGCCGAGGGCCGAAATCGACCATCTGCTGATAGTCCCGCCGGATATCCGCGGCGGACGGCAGCGGCACCGGCGCCCGGCGATGCCGGCCGGCGCCGAGCGCGCGGCCCGCGGCACTGGCGCTGGCCAGCGCACAAGCGGCGGCAAGGAGCGCGCTCCGGCGGGAAATGAGCGATGGGTCATGCATGCGGACGATCTCCCATTCATGTTCGGCAGCGATCTCTCGCCTGGTCAGAATTTGATGTTCACACCCGCCGTGAACTGGCGTCCAGTCACGTCGTAGAGCAACGGATTGGTGGGGATGAACGTGAAGAGCGTGCCGTTCGGCGCCAGCGGCGGGGCGCGATCGAACAGGTTGTTGACGGTCAGGAAGAAACGATAGCCCTCCTTGAGCCGCACCGCGGCGGTGAGATCGGTGTAGAAGACCGACTTCACGCGGTTGTTCTCGATGGTCCTGGGCTCCACCCGGGTGACGTCATAGGTCCCCGCGCCGATGAAGCGCTCCTGCACGAAGAGCTCGACCGGTCCGCTCTTCCAATCCAGGCTGCCTGTCGCGCTCCAGCGCGGATTGGCGCTGAGGCCGACTTCCCCTGCCCGGTCGATCGATGGGCCGTTGCTGATGTCCTGCCGCTGCTTGTCGAGATAGCTGGCGATGAACCGCACGCTCGCCGCACCGCCAAGGACCTGTCCGCGCGGCCGGTAACCGAGCTCGATGTCGAGGCCGGATGTCGCCAGCCGGTTGAGGTTCAGGGTCGGCGATTCGATCCGCGTGATCTGCCCCGCCGTGTTGCGCGTGATGTTCGCGCAGAGGCTTGTGGCGCCCGCGAGGCACTGGTTCAGGGTCAGTTGCGGCGTGAGCGACGAGATGATGCCGGCGATGTCGATGGAATAATAGTCGACCGACAAGGTCAGGCCCGGCGCGAAGGCGGGGCTCAGGACGATGCCCGCGGTGTAGGTATCGGCCTTTTCCGGCTGCAGCGACGGGTTGCCGCGCGCCGCCTGGACGATGGGCACGGTGATGCCGTTCTCGATCACCGAGCCGGTGTTCTGCACGATCCCGGCGAACAGCTCCGGCACGTTGGGCGCCCGGATATCGCGCGAGGCGGTGCCGCGCAGGCGCACCCCGGCGGCCGGCTCCCAGACCATGCCGGCCTTCCAGGTCGTCACCCCGCCGCTGGTGCTGTAGTTGGTGTATCGCACGGCGCCGTTGATATCGAGCGCATGGAGGAAGGGCAGATCGCGGGCGAGCGGCACCGCCGCCTCCGCGAACACTTCCCACAGATGGTACGCGCCCTTCACCGGAAAGACGTTGGTGAGCAGCCAGCCGCCGGGCTGGTTCTGATAGGCCGGGGGGAAGCCGCGGATGCCGGTGGCATCGTTGATGCTCTGGGCAATGTCGTCGGCGACCTGGTTCAGCGCGACGCGACGATACTGGCCACCGGCCGCGATGGAGACCGGGCCCGCCCAGGTGGAGAAAGGCTGCGCGCGCAACGAGAGGTCGGCAACGTCCTGGGTGAAGTTGGTGGTGTAGCTCGACGCGCCCTCGACATAGGCTATGGCAGCCTGGGAGGGGGCGCCGGCCCCGAACAGGTTGATCGGAACGCAGCCGGGATACAGGCCCGGATTGGTGAGCGCGACCCGGCAGACGATCTGGCTGGTGGCAGGATCGCGCACGGCGTCCGCCGCGGCATAGAGGCGCTCGAGCGCGACATTGTTGTAGGTCCGGATGTTCGTCCGGTTCCTGCCATGCTCGAAATAGCCTTCGATCTGGAGCCCGCCCGCCCCGGCGAAGCGGAAGCCGGCGGTGAGATCGAGCGTGCGCGCCCGCGCCGTCGCGTTCGCCGGCTCCCCGAAGTCGAAATTGACCCGGCCCATCGCAAATGCAGGCGTGTTCGTGTCGGTCAGGACCTGCTGGACCGCCGGGTTCAGAAAGGCGTTGCCGCTGAAGATGGTGAAGCCGTTGAAGCCGCCGGGGTTGAACTGCTGGGCCTGGTTGTAGTGGTTGCGCGCAAGCGCCAGGCTGCCCTGGGCGTAGAGCGTGAGCGACGGCGTGACGTCGAACTCCGCGTGCCCGAAATAGCTGCGGGTGGTGACGTCGGCGGAAAGGTTGCTGAACACCTGGGCGCCGTCGCCGCCGACCTGGATCAGCCCCGATTGCGCCGACCCGCGCGAATAGGGAACGAGCGTCCCGCCGGGCGCGAATTGCTGGAACGCCAGGGGCCCGCTCAGGATCAGGCCGCCAGGAGACGCAGTCGACGACCGCAGATCGTTCCGGAAGATCAACTGCCCGGGAACGGCCGGATTGCCGAGGAAGCCGGTGCCGCGCTGGCCCCAGTCCCGATCGCCGACGCTCTGGATGCCGCCCATCTCGAAATAGGTGGCGCTTGCCACGATCCGCCCGCGCCCTTCCGCGAAGGACTGGCCGGCGGTGATGCTGGCCTTGTAGGTCGGGGCGTCTCCCTTGTCGGAGATGCCGGCCTGCGCGGTCGCCTTGATCCCGGTGAAGCGCGTGTCGAGCACGAAGTTCACGACGCCGGCCACAGCATCGGACCCATAGGCGGCCGAAGCGCCGCCGGTCACGATGTCGACACGCTTCACCAGCTCCTGCGGAAACAGGTTGATGTCGGTCGAACCGTCGCGGGACGAGGGCGCCGCCCGGCGGCCGTCGATGAGCACCAGCGTGCGCTGCACCCCGAGATTGCGAAGGTTGAGATAGCTTCCGGACTGCGGCCCCACCGCCCCCGTGAAGGCGCCCGCGGGACGCGTCGACCCGCGGAACGACGGCAGCTGGTTGAGCGCCTCGCCGATCAGGCCGGGCTGGCCCTTGGCCAGGTCCTCGGCCGCCATGACCGTTACCGGCGTCGGCGCCTGCGATCCGTCGCGGATCGCCCGCGATCCGGTGACGACGATATCGGCACTTCCGGCGGAGACCGCCCCCGCGTCCCCCTGCGGGTCCTGCGGCAGCGTCTCTCCCGACGCATTCGCTGCGGATTGCGCATATGCGGGAACCGCCATCAGCGCTGCCGAGCACGCGGACGCAAACAATATCGGCCTGATCATTGACCGCCCCTTTCCAGCTTGGGCGCGACCATCGTCGTCTGCCCGTCCTCTCCATCCTGAGACCTCCGCCAATAGCCGCCGCGAGTCAACATCTTTCTTTTGTTAGGAAGGAATATGTTCCCCGGTCGCCACGCCCCCTGAGGCCAAGCCCCTCCGGATCGGGGTTGAATCTATTTTCTTTCCTGGGAAAAAGTGCCTACCGAAGATCGGAAGCCCGAGCATCGGCTCAAGTTTCAATCACCCCTTGAAAGAGGGGAGCGGCAGCAGTTTCAACCGAGGTCTGGACGTGACAACGCAAGGGAAGTCGAGAAAGTCGCCATCGTCGCGGTGCTCGAATGCCGAACGCCGCGAAGAGTCGATGACGATCATTCTCGATCATGCCGAGGCGGAATTCGCCTCCAAGGGCTATGACGGCACCACATTCGTCAGCGTTGCCGAAGCCGCGGGCGTGGATGCCGCGCTGATGCGCTATTATTTCGGCGACAAGGAGCAGCTGTTCGCGGCCGTTTTCCGGAGGCGCGGCCCCATGGTCAACGCGCTGCGCGTGCAGGCACTGGACGCGTATCGCGCCGCGACGGGCGGACAAGGCACGCTCGAGGGGCTCATCGAAGCATTTACCCGCCCCGGCTTCGAATTCGGCATGTTGAGCGACGGCCATCGCAACTACGCCGCTATCGTCGCATTCGTGAACAGTTCGCGCGGCACGATGCACGCGCTGATGTCGGAAGTCTTCGATGAGGTTTCCCGCGTGCTGATCGACGACATGCAGCGGCTGATGCCCGATGTCCCACGGGAAACGCTATATTGGGGCTATCACTTCCTCACGGGCGCCTTCACCTTCTCGCTCGGCCAGACCGGCCGCATCGACCGCATCTCCGGAGGCTCCGTCTCCTCCGAGGATTTCGCTGGAATTGCCGATCGCCTGCCTGCCTTCGTCGCTGCCGGCATAAGGTCGCTGGCCGCGCGCTGATCGTGCGCCCTTCCGGCACGGCCGGAATGCACGAACCGGTTCAGAAGGCCGGGATCACCGCCCCGCCATATCTGCGCTCGATGAACGCCCTCGTCTCGGGGCTGTGCAGCGCCGCGACCAGCTTTTGAACGCGCGGGTCGCTCTTCGCGCTTTCCTGGCCCACGATGAAGTTCACATAGGGGCTGTCCTTGCCCTCGATCGCCAGCGCATCGCGCCTTGGGTTCAGCTTCGCATCGAGCGCATAGTTGGTGTTGATCAGCGCCAGATCGACCTGGTCGAGCACGCGCGGCAGCGTCGCCGCCTCGAGTTCGCGGAACTTGAGGTTCCTGCGGTTCTCGACGATGTCCTTGGGCGTGGCCGAAACGGCCTTGGGATCGAGCAAGGTGATCAGCCCGGCCCTGGCGAGCAGCTGCAGCGCGCGGCCGCTGTTGCTCGGGTCGTTGGGGATCGCGATCGTCGCGCCCTCGGGCACGTCCGCAATCGCCTTCCACTTGCGCGAATAGGCACCCATCGGCTCGACATGCACGCCGGCAATCGTCACCAGATGGGTGCCCTTGGCCCGGTTGAACTCGGCGAGATAGGGCGCGGTCTGGAAGTAATTCACCAGGATGCGGCCTTCCGCCACCTGCGTGTTGGGCTGAACATAATCGTTGAACACCCGAACATCGAGCTTCAGCCCCTGCTTGGCCAGCGCCGGCTTCACGAATGCGAGGATCTCGGCATGCGGCACCGCCGTAGCGGCCACGCTCAGCATGTCGGGATCCTCGGTCTTCGCGGATTTGCCGCAGCCGGCGAGCGCGAAGGCGGCAAGGGCGGTGAGGAGCAGGCGTCGTTGCATCGGAAATCCTATCGGCGGGTAAAGTGGCGGACGAGGCGGTCTCCCGCCATCTGGAGAAGCTGGACGAGGACGAGCAGCAGCGCGACGGTGACCAGCATCACATCGGTCTGGAAGCGTTGATAGCCGAAGCGGATGGCGAGATCGCCAAGGCCGCCGGCGCCGACGGCGCCCGCCATGGCGGTGAACGAGACGAGTGCGATCGCAGTGACGGTCGCCCCCGCCAGAATCCCGGGCAGCGCCTCGGGCAGCAAAGCCCGAAACACCAGGTCGCGCGTGGTCGCTCCCATGGCCTGGACCGCTTCGATGGTGTTGCGATCGACTTCGCGCAGCGCAGTCTCGACCAGCCGCGCGAAGAATGGCGCCGCCCCGACCACCAATGGCGGGATCGCGCCCGCCACGCCGAGCGAAGTGCCGGCCAGCAACACCGTCAGCGGGATCATCACGATCAGCAGGATGATGAAGGGCACGGAGCGCAACAGGTTGACGGCGAGCGCCAATCCCCCGCTCACCACGCGATTCTGCCAGACCTGCCCCGGGCTGGTGAGGAACAGCAGCACGCCGAGCGGCAAGCCCAGCGCCAGGGTCAGCAACAGCGAGCCGCCGAGCATCGCAAGCGTGTCGAGACAAGCCTGGCCGATCTCGCTCCAGTCGACATTGGCGAACCAGCCGCTCATGCCGCCACCTCGCCATGCTGACGCAGCGCCGCGAGCGCGGCTTCGGTGTTCCCGCCCGACAGGCCGAGAGTCAGCTGGCCGAAGCTGGCGTCCCTCAGCCGGCCGATCCGGCCGTCCAGGATTACGAAGTCCGTACCGGTCTCGCGCGCGATACGGGTGAGCACGGGCTGCAGGACCGCATCGCCTTGCAACGTCAGGCGGGCGAGCGGCCCGTCAAAGGCGAGCGGCCGCGCGTCCTCGCCGTCTTCGTCGATCAACGCGCGGGTCTCCGCTGCCCGCGGGCGAAGGAAGACATCGGCGACGCTGCCCGCCTCGACGACGCGGCCGGCGTGCAGCACCGCGACGCGATCGCAGACCTGACGGACGACTTCCATCTCATGGGTGATCAACACGATGGTGAGCCCCAATTCGCGGTTGAGGTCGCCAAGGAGCGCGAGGATGCTGCGGGTCGTCTCCGGATCGAGCGCGCTGGTCGCCTCGTCGCAGAGCAGGATGTCGGGATCGGTCGCCAGCGCCCGGGCAATGCCGACGCGCTGCTTCTGCCCTCCCGACAGCTGGGCGGGATATTTGGCGCGATGGTCGGCAAGGCCGACACGGGCGAGCAATTCGGGCACGCGCGCGGCGATCCGCGCCTTGTCGGCTCCAGCGATCCGCAGCGGCAGCGCGACATTGTCGAATATGGTGCGCGAACCGAGCAGCCCGAAATTCTGGAAGATCATGCCCACGCGCCGACGCAACGCGCGCAGGCCCTCGCCGGAAAGGCCGTCCAGCGCGATGCCGTCGATCTCGACCTTGCCGGCGGTAGGGCGCTCGAGCCCGTTGAGCAGCCGCACCAGGGTGGACTTGCCCGCGCCCGAGCGGCCGATGATGCCGAACACTTCGCCGCGCGCGATCTCGAGGTCGACGCCAGCCAGCGCCGCATGACCATTGGCGAAGGCCTTATGAACGTTTTCGAGATGGATCATGGGCTTTCCGGATGGCGCCGGGCTGGGATTGCCCGGCAGGTTCACGAGCGACGTGGATAGCGCTTCTGCTTCGCCGCACGCACGAGATGAGCTTTAGCGTGCGATAGCCGAACTTGCTTCTTAATGTCTACTCGATCAGTATGAATTGATGCGTGCCGATGAAGCCAGCATTCGCTCTCGTCCGGCTTCGTCGCTTCCCCGGGCTAGGTCATCCCCCCGAGCTCAGGTCTGGGCCGCGCTCTTCCCCCCGATGAGCGCGGCCCTTCTTTCCCTCAGGCTTCGGGCCGGACAGTCGGCCGGGTATTGGGATAGATCTGCTCGACCCTGGGCTCGCCGGGCGCCGGGCCGCGCATCCCATAGGCGTTCACCGGCTGCGAACGGTTCACCCAGAGCGCATAATAGAGATGGTCGGCGCGCGGATCCTCGGTGTTCGGATGGAGCAGGATGGTGAGGCCGAGGCTGTTGAGCTGCAGCCACGGCACGATCACCGGCAGCAGATCGTTGGTGAAGCCGAAATAGAAGGACGGCGTGACGTGCGGCCCGCGCGGCTCGAGGTTCCAGTTGCCGAGTTCGACGGAGAAGCGCTCGGCCGCCCATTTGCGGATCAGCGCCGCCTTCGCGTAGCTGTCCTCGTCGAAATAGATGTGCGCATGATAGCTCTCGATATCGGTATAGGCGCGCGGAGCCGAGGGCAGTACCGCCTCGCCCGGACGTACCGAGCTGGGGCGCGGCGTTGGCTCCCTGTAGGTCTCATAGCCCCAGGGACTGCGGCCCGCTGCGCCCGGCGCGGGGGCGGCGACCGGCACGGTCTGCGCCCGCGCATCCCGTGCCAGCCCGAGCGCAGCCAGCGCCGCGGCGCCGCCGCCGAGCAAGGCCCTGCGCCCGGGAGAAAGCAGATCGGCCCACATCTGGTCGTCGCGTTCGTTGAAGAAATTGGGTTCCAGCGACATGGGTCGTTCTCCGATGCGGTTCAAAGGACAAGCTTGCCGCCCACGATGGCGAGCGTTCCGGCAAGCACGGGACGCAGCACCCGATCGGGGACGCGCGTAGCGACAAGGCTGCCGACGACGATGCCGGGCACCGATCCCAGCAGCAGCGATCCGAGCAGTACGAAGTCGATCGAACCGAGAACCCAATGCCCGACCCCCGCGATCAGGGTCAGCGGCACGGCATGGGCGATGTCGGAGCCGACGAGGCGATTGGTCGGGAGGCGCGGATAGAGGATCAGCAGCACGGTCATGCCGAGCGCGCCCGCGCCGACGGACGACAGCGAGACGAGCACGCCGAGCACCGCGCCAAGGACGATCGTCAGCACCGCCACCTGGCGTTCGGGCCGCGGCGGTCGGTCGTTCGTGAAATATTCGACGATCCGGCGCCGGAAGAAGATCGCCACGGCGGTAGCGATCAGGGCGACGCCAAGCGTGAGGCTGATCACGCGGCCGGTGCTCTCGAGATGCGTCCCGAGCGCCGCCAGCGCCAGCAGCGTGACCAGCGTGGCCGGCACGCTCCCGATGGCCAGCCGCCGCACCACCTTCCAGTCGACCGTGCCGCCGGCGCCATGGACCGCAGTGCCCACTGCCTTGGTAGCCGAGGCATAGAGCAGATCGGTGCCCACCGCGGTGGCGGGATGGAAGCCGAAGACCAGGACGAGCAGCGGCGTCATCAACGAACCGCCACCGACACCCGTCATGCCGACGAGCAGGCCGACCAGCACCCCGGCGAGCGAATAGAGCGGATCGAAATGCGTCACCGACGGGCCACCGTCGCCGGGCGATAGGCCGGATCGCGCGCATCGCGCGTGGCTTGCGGCGCGAACAGGCTGATCTTCACTGGGTTTCTCCCATGGTTTGATCCCGCAATGCGAGGCCATGGCCGCCGCCCGTTTATTCCTATTCATCAAATAGGAATTTAGGCGCGTGAAAATCTATCGCCGCCCCAAGCTGGCGTTGCGCGCGATGGGCCGCGCTATCGCATCCCCCTATCGTTCCCTGCCCGCATCCCGGCGCCGATCCCCTGTGCGTCAAGGGCGGAGCAGCATCTATCCCGCGCGCGCGGGCAGTCTGGCGACATCGATCTGCTCGCCCATCCATGCGCTGAAATCGACCATCGCGTCGTTGCTCCGCCAATCCGTACGCCGGACGAGATAATAGGCGTCGTCGGTGTGCAGCGGCTGGTCGAAGGGTATGACCAGATTGCCGCTCGCGAGCTCCGGCGAAATCAGGAACTCGGGTATCAGCGCGACGCCGACGCCGGCCGCCACCGCCTGAGCCAGCATCAGGAAATGCTCGAACCGCTGCCCCTGCAGCCTGGGCAGGTCGACGATCCCGCAATCCGCGAACCAGCGGTTCCAGGCATCGAGGCGGGATGCCTGGAACAGGAGCGGCTTGTCGATCAGGTCCGCCGGCGATCCTACCGGATGGGATGCCAGCCAATCGGCACTGCAAACCACCACCGCCCGCTCCCCGAACAAGCGCAGGTGCGAAGCGTCCGGCCAGTCCGGCTGGCCGAAATGGATCGCCCCGTCGAATCCCTCCTCTTCGAGGTCGAACGGAAAGGAACGCGCCGCGAAATTGACGGTCATCTCGGGGTGGCGCGCGGAGAGTCCCGGCAGCCGCGGCGCGAGCCAGCGCATCCCGAAGCTCGGCAGCGTCGCGATCATCAGGGTCCGCCCGGTGCCGCTTGCCAGCCGGTCGGTGGCCAGCCGGATCCGATCCAGCGCCGGCCTGACTTCGTCGGCATAGGCGCGGCCGGCCGCGTTGAGGGTAACCCGGCGTCCGTGCCGGTCGAACAGGCTCGTCTGCAGCCAGTCCTCCAGCAACGCCACCTGCCGGCTGACGGCGCTCTGCGTGAGGCCGATATGCGCTGCCGCCCGCGAGAAGCTGCCATGGCGCGCCGCGGCGACGAAGCTGTTGAGCGCCGCCATCGGGGGCAATAGCCGCCTGCCTTCACTCATTCCAAATGCTCATCTGTAGATGACACTAATCCGTTTTGAATCGCTCCATCCATACCTCACATGGCCGCAAGCCATTGGCAACCAGGTCGAGGTAAATGATGAATAAGCATCAAAGCGCGTTGGATGCACTGGTCGGCGCCATCCTGCCCGCGGATCGGATGCGGGCAGCGCGGGATATCATCGAACCCATGGCGGATTCGGCGAAGACCGCCTCCGGCGTCGATGCGCTCGACTTCACGGTAGCGCTCAACACGATCCTCTTCGCCGACCTGCTCGATCGCACCGCGACGGGCGCGGCCTATGTCGACGATGTCCGCCGTTCGGGCCGGCGCGTCCGTTTCGACCATGGCGCCCTGCGGACGATCCGCCTTCCACATGGCGATACCGGCAGCCTGCCTGCCGGCGAGCAGGCATTTCGCCGGATCCTCGAGCCGCTCGGCTATGCGGAGGCGGCGATCTATCCGCTGCCCCGGCTGCGGATGACGGGTCGCGCCTATCGCCACCGCACCCATCCCGAGACCATTCCCCAATTCTTCGTCAGCGAGCTGCACGTCGACCGGTTCGACGCGGAATTCGCCGGCGCGGCCGCACGCGTCTTCGGCACGTCCCGGGATCCCATCGACGCGGAGACCGCGGCGGCGCTCGCCCGGCTTGGCCGGGGGGAGACGCTGCCTCCCGACGTCGCGGCGCATGCGCTACGCGTGGCTGTCGGCGCGTTCGGGCGCCAGCACGACCGGCCGATGCTCGCGGACTATGAGCTCCTCAAGCGCACCTCGGCAGAGGCCGCCTGGATCGCGACCGAGGGCAATGCCTTCAATCATGCGACCGACCGAGTGCCCGATGTGGCTGCCCTGGCCGAAGCGCAGCGCGCGCTCGGCCGGCCGATCAAGGACAGCGTGGAGGTCTCCGGCTCCGGGCGCGTCCGCCAGACCGCCTTCCGCGCCGATCCGGTCGATCGCGCGTTCGGCATGCCGGTGGGCCCGGATCGCACCCTGTCGGTGCCGGGCTCATTCTACGAATTCATCACGCGCGACGTCGATCCGGCAACCGGCACGCTCGACCTGTCCTTCGACAGCGGCAATGCCACCGGCATCTTCGGCATGACCAAGGCCGCATGACCGACGCCGCAACCTCCCTGTTCGACATGCTCGCCGAGATCGTCGGCGCGGCGCAGGTGCTGACGGACACGTCCGACCTGGCCACCTATCGCACCGATGGCCGCGGCGCCGGCGGCGGCGCGCCGATCGCGGTCGTGCGGCCGAGCGATGCGGCCCAGGTATCGGCGCTGGTGCGGCTGGCGGCCGGAGCGAATATCCGCCTCGTCGTCGCGGGCGGCCGGACCGGCCTGGCCGGCGCGGGCCTGGCCGCCGAACGCGAGCCGTGCATCCTGGTAAGCCTGGAGCGGCTCGCCGGCCTCATCGAAATCGATCCGGTCAACCGCACTGCCACCGTAGACGCCGGGATTCGGCTGTCGGCGCTCAATGCGGCCGCGGCCGAGCACGGGCTGAGCTTTCCGATCGATCTCGGCGCCGATCCGGCCATCGGCGGCATGATTGCCAGCAATACCGGAGGCGCCCGGCTGCTGCGCTATGGCGACGTGCGCGCGAACCTGTTGTCGGTAGAGGTCGTCCGCTCCGACGCGAAGGGATCGCGCATCGCGCTGGGCGCGCCGCTCCGGAAGAACAATACCGGGCTCGATCTCAAGCAATTGCTCGTCGGCGGCTGCGGATCGACCGGGATCGTCACGCGCGCCACCATCGCCCTGCATCCCCTGCCCGCCGCACGGTTGACCGCATTGCTCGCGCTCGACGACCCCCATTCCGCACCGCGGCTCCTGCTGGCACTCGAGCGTGACTTCGGCAGCTGCCTGTCCGCGTTCGAGGGCATGAGCGAAGCGGCGATCCGCACGGCGGCGGATCACGTCCCCGGCCTCCGGCTGCCGTTCGACAGCGTTCCACCCTATGCGGTGCTGGTCGAGCTGTCCGCCGGCGCGGCGTTCGACGAGAATCTGCTGGAGGAGCGGCTGGCGGCCGCGCTGGAACCGTTCATGACCGGCACCGATGCCAGCATCCGCGACGCGGCGATCGATCGGCGCGACAGGCTCTGGGCCTTGCGGCACGCGATTCCCGAGGGCTTGCGCGCGAGCGGCACGGTGGTGGCCTGCGACATCGCGCTGCGCCGCGGCGACGTCATGGTCTTTCGCGAGCGGATGGCCGGCTTGCTCGCCCAGCATGCGCCTGGGCTGGTGCCCCATGACTTCGGCCATATCGGCGACGGCGGACTCCACTATAATCTCGTCTGGCCGCGCACCGGCGGCACGCCGGACCCGGCCCTGCTCGACAAGGCCCGCACGCTGATCTTCGACACCGTAGTGGGGGAATTCGGCGGCAGCTTCAGCGCAGAACACGGCATCGGCCCGCGCAACATCGCGAGCTACCGGCGCTTCGTGCCGGGCGCGGTGCGCCGCCTGGCCGGCGAGATCCAGAACATCATGGCCCCGGTGTCGATCGGCCGGGTCGATTTCGGAACGACAGGAGAAGGCACGGAATGAGCGAAGCATTGATGGGCGTCTACAACCGCGCCCCGCTCGAAGTGGAACGCGGCAACGGCATGTGGCTCCACACCCGCGACGGACGAACCTTTCTCGATTGCGTGGCGGGCATCGCCACCAACTGCCTGGGCCATGCCCATCCGCGCCTGGTGGCGGCGCTGGAGGAGCAGGCGCGCAAGCTGTGGCACGTCTCGAACATCTTCCGCATTCCCGGGCAGGAGGAACTGGCGGCCCGCCTGGTCGGAGCGACGTTCGCGGACGCGGTGTTCTTCGGCAATTCGGGATCGGAGGCGGTCGAGTGCGCGCTCAAGGCCGCGCGCCGATATCATGCGGTCAACGGCGCTCCGGAGCGGATCGACATCGTGGGGTTCGCGGGATCCTTTCACGGCCGCACCTATGCCGCGGTCAATGCCTCGGGCAATCCCGCCTATCTCGACGGCTTCGGCCCGCGCCTGCCGGGCTATGTCCAGCTCACCATCGACGACCGCGCCGCGATCGACGAAGCGGTGCGGCGCCCGACGACGGCGGCGGTGATCGTCGAGCCGGTCCAGGGCGAAGGCGGCGCCCGGGCGCTCGACGGCGAATGGCTGTCGTGGTTGCGCCGCCTGTGCGACGCGCACGGCGTATTGCTGATCCATGACGAGGTGCAGAGCGGCATGGGCCGCACCGGCCGGCTGTTCGCCCATCAATGGTTCGACGGCGCGGAACCGGACATCATGGCGGTCGCCAAGGCGCTGGGCGGCGGTTTCCCGATCGGCGCCTGCCTGGCCACCGCGGCAGTGGCCGGAGCGATGACGGTGGGGGCCCATGGTTCGACGTTCGGCGGCAATCCGCTGGCCATGGCAGTGGGCATCGCCGCCTTTGACGAGATCGCCCGGGAAGAGACGCTGGCCAATGTCCGCGCGGCTTCGGACCGGCTGACGACGGGCCTTCGCGATCTCGTCGCCCGCTTCCCGGACGTCGCCATCGACGTGCGCGGCAAGGGCCTGCTGATCGGCATCCGGATGGTGCCGAACAACCGCGAGATCATGGCGCTGGCGCGCGACCACGGGCTGCTGGTCGCGGGCGGCGGCGAGAATTGCATCCGCCTGCTGCCGCCGCTCACGATCACCCTCGACGAGGCCGACGAAGTGCTGCGCCGGATCGAGGCAACGTTCGCCGCGGCGCGCGTTCGCTTCGCCGCCGCGGCCTGATGCTGGTCGCTCGGGCCGTTGCCGGGCAAAACGGCGACGGCCTGCCTATATCCGATGCCGATACGCCCCCGGACGGGCGTGTCGGCGACATTGTCCCTGCAAGCGAGTGAATGCCATGTTCCTGCGATCCACCGATCCCTCTTCCGGCGAGACCATCTGGGAAGGTCGGCCGACCAGCCCGGCGGAATGCCTTGCCGCGGTGGAGCGCGCGCGCATCGCCTTTCCCGGCTGGGCTCGCACGCCCTTGGCCGAGCGCGTCGCGATCGCGCGCCGCTTTGCCGAGATCCTGCGCGATGAAGCCGAGGACCTCGCCATCCTGATCTCGCGCGAGACCGGCAAGCTGCTGTGGGACAGTCGGGGCGAAGTGGCTGCCATGATCGGCAAGGTCGAGATATCGATCGCCGCCCAGGCGCAACGCGCCGGCCTCGACGAGGCCGCCATGCCGTTCGGCCGCTCGGTCCTGCGGCACCGTCCCCATGGCGTGATGGCGGTGCTCGGTCCCTATAATTTCCCCGGCCATCTGCCCAACGGGCACATCGTCCCCGCGCTGCTGGCGGGGAATTGCGTGGTTTTCAAGCCGTCCGAGGAAACGCCCGCGATCGGCGAACGCATGGCCGGCATCTGGTCCCGCGCCGGGCTGCCCGGCAATGTGCTGCAAGTCGTCCAGGGCGGCCGGGAAACCGGGGCGGCGCTGATCGAGGCAGATATCGACGGCTTGCTGTTCACGGGATCGGCCGAGACCGGACGCCATTTCCGCCGTGCGTTCCTGGACCGGCCGTCGGTGATCCTCGCGCTGGAGCTTGGCGGCAACAACCCGCTCATCGCCTGGGACGGCGATCCCGAGGCGGTGGCGACCCTGGTGGTCCACTCCGCCTTCGTCACTACCGGCCAGCGCTGTTCGTGCGCGCGCCGCCTGATCGTGCCGGACGACCGGCAAGGCGCCGCGATCGTCGACGCGGTGCAGGCACTGGCCATGCGCCTGCCGGTGGCGGCGTGGAACGACGGGGCCGACGCTTTCATGGGCCCGCTGGTTTCCGCGCGTGCGGCGGCATCGGCCGGGGCCGCGTTCGATGGCCTGGTCGTTCAGGGCGCCGCGCCGCTGCTGCCCGGCGGCTCGATCCCCGGGCGTGGCCCGGCCTTCATCGCCCCGGCGCTGTTCGATGCTACCGGGATCGACCTGCCCGATCGCGAGATCTTCGCGCCGGCACTCCAGGTTACTCGGGTCGCGGATTTCTCCGCGGCGCTCGCCCGCGCCAACGCCACGGCCTTCGGCCTGTCCGCGGGACTGATCTCGGCCGATCCGGCGCTGTGGGAGCGTTTCTCGACGGAGATTCGCGCCGGCGTGGTCAACTGGAACCGGCCGACCACGGGCGCTGCTTCCAACCGGCCCTTCGGCGGGCTGGGGGAATCGGGCAACCATCGCCCGAGCGCCTTCTATGCGGCCGATTACTGCGCCTATCCGATGGCGAGCTTCGAGGCAGAAGCGATCGAGGCGCAGCCGGTACCCGGCCTATAGGCATTGCCGGTCCCTTGTCAGCCGATCAAATGCTCGCCCAAAATGCGAAACGCCGGATGGGCCGTCTGGTAGGGGCCGTTCGACCACAGCAATTCAGGAGCCGCGCGCGATGATGGGAATTCTACGGGATCAGGTCCGGGTGATCCTGAACGATTTCGGCGTGGCGGCATCGGCGCTGGAAGGAGGGCCGCTGGTGGCGACCTCCCCCATCTCCGGCGAGGCGCTGGCCGAGCTGACGGTGCACACGGCCGGGGATTGCGACGCCGCGGTGGCGGCGGCCGTGGCTGCGTTCCGGCAATGGCGGCTGGTGCCCGCCCCGCGCCGCGGCGAGTTCGTGCGCCGGCTGGGCGAGAAGCTTCGCCTGCACAAGGACGCGCTCGGCCGGCTCGTGACGATCGAGGCCGGGAAGGTCCTGTCCGAAGGGTTGGGCGAAGTCCAGGAGATGATCGACATCTGCGACTTCGCGGTGGGCCTGTCGCGCCAGCTCTACGGCCTGACGATGCCGTCGGAGCGCGCGGACCACCGGCTGGTCGAACAATGGCATCCGGCCGGCCCGGTCGGCATCATTTCCGCGTTCAACTTCCCGGTCGCGGTGTGGAGCTGGAATGCGGCGCTGGCGCTGGTGTGCGGCGATTCGTTGATCTGGAAACCGTCGGAGAAGGCCCCGCTGACCGCGCTCGCGGTGCAGGCCCTTTTCGAACAGGTTGCCGCCGATTTCGGCGACGATGCGCCCCGCGGCCTGTCGCAGCTGCTGATCGGCGGGCGCGAACTGGGCGAGCGGCTGGTCGAGCATCCGGACGTGCCGGTGGTGTCCGCAACCGGGTCGACCCGGATGGGCCGCGAGGTTGGGCGCGTGGTCGCCGCCCGCTTCGGCCGCAGCATCCTCGAACTGGGCGGCAACAACGCCTCGATCGTCACGCCTTCGGCCGATCTGGACCTCGCATTGCGCGCGGTCGCGTTCGGGGCGATGGGCACGGCGGGCCAGCGCTGCACCACGCTCCGCCGGCTGATCGTCCACCAGGACATCGCCGACGATTTCGTCGCGCGGCTGCGCAAGGTCTATGCCGGGGTGACGGTGGGCGACCCGCTCCATGGCAATGCCCTAGTCGGTCCGCTGATCGATCGCGGCGCATTCGAGGCGATGCAGGCGGCGCTGAATGCGGCGAGCGATGCCGGCGCCCGCGTCCATTTCGGCGAACGCCTGCCGATCGGAGGCGGCGATGCCTTCTATGTTCGCCCCGCCCTGGTCGAGGCCGATCGGCAGGACGGGCCGGTGGTGCAGGAGACCTTCGCGCCGATCCTCTACGTCCTGCGCTATTCCACGCTGGACGAGGCGATCGCGCTCCAGAACGGCGTGCCGCAGGGCCTGTCCTCCTCGATCTTCTCGACCGACATCCGCGAAGTGGAGCGGTTCCTCTCGGCGGCCGGATCGGATTGCGGGATCGCCAATGTCAACATGGGGCCGTCCGGCGCGGAAATCGGCGGCGCGTTCGGCGGCGAGAAGGAAACCGGCGGCGGCCGCGAAAGCGGCAGCGACAGCTGGAAGGCCTATATGCGGCGCCAGACCAACGCCATCAACTATGGCCGCTCGCTGCCGCTGGCGCAGGGCGTGCGCTTCGACCTGGAGGTGTGAAATCCGCACGGAACGCTCCGGCGGCGCGCTCCGTGACGCTTATGTGTAAAAACGCCCGTCCTCCCCGCTAAGCAGCGCAGGCCCCGAGCATCGAAGATCGAACCATTACGGCGCGTTCGATTGCCGATGCTATTGGGAGGGCATGAAGATGGCGGGAAAGAAAGACCGGCTACTATTTTGCGCGACGTCGCTGGCTGCCCTGTTCGCGCCAGCGGGCGCCATGGCACAGGAGGCGGCGGACCCGCCCTCCCAGGCCGATATCGTCGTCACCGCGCAGCGGCGGGCGCAGAACGTCGTCGACGTGCCGCTGACCGTCAACGTCCTGTCCGGATCGGAGCTGACCAAGCGCAACATCACGTCGCTGCAGGATATCGCCGACAACGTGCCCGGCCTGGACGTCTTCTCGCAGGGCGGCGGCAAGCAGCTGATCCAGATCCGCGGCATCAACAGCCTCAGGGGCACCTCGTCGCTCGTCGGCATCTATCTCGACGAAACGCCGCTCACCGGATCGCAGGACGGCTTCTACCCGGTCTATGCCGACGCGGGGGCGCTCGACCTGGCCCGGGTCGAAGTGCTGAAGGGGCCGCAGGGCACCTTGTTCGGCGAAGGAGCGATGAGCGGCGTCATCCGCTACGTCACCAACGACCCGAAGCTCGACCGGATCGGCGGCACCGTCGACTATTCCCTGTTCGCCACCGATGGCGGGCGCGCTTCCGCCCAGGTGAAGGCGGCGCTCAACCTGCCCCTGTCGGATACGCTCGCAGTGCGTTTCGCCGGCGAGTATCAGAACAATGGCGGCTGGCTGGACAATGCCGGCACCGGTGCCAGGAACGTCAATTCCAACCAGATCTATGACGGGCGCGTCAAATTGCTGTGGCAGCCGGACTCGCGGCTGCGCGTCGTCGGCATGGTCGACATCCGGCACAATGACGAGGATTCCCCCTCCTACGCCAATATCCTGCCCTATGAGAAAGGGCTGTATCGCCACGCCATCGATCCCCATGGCCGGACGAGCGGCGTGTCCGAACTCGACCTCTACAGCCTGCGCGTGGAATATGACCTCGGCTTCGCCGAGCTGATGAGCAACACCGCGCACAGCCGGCGCTACAGCAACAGCAATCTCGACCAGATCTATTACGCCACCAACGATCCGGCGGCGCCGATCGTGCTGGAGATCGCCAACACGCGCTATCTCAACAAACAGTCGATCACGAGCCAGGAACTGCGCCTGACCTCCAAGGGGGACGGCCCGTTCAAATGGGTGCTGGGCGGCATCTACAAGGACGACGACCTGCTGCGCCATTTCCTGGACGGCGCGGAGCTGCTCTATCCGCCGTCCACCACCGTCACCATCCTCCAGGAGCCGATCAGGACGACCTCCAAGTCCTGGGCGGTCTATGGCGACGCCTCCTATTCGCCGTTCCGCCGGCTCGAGATCGGCGGAGGCCTGCGCTATTCGCACGACGACCGCAGCTTCACCGACGGCACCCTGCCGACCGCTTCCGGCACCTTCTCGCGCGTGACCTATCGCGCCTTCGTGAAATACGACGTCGCCCGCGACGCAAACCTGTATTTCAACGTCGGCAACGGCTTCCGCAGCGGCGGTTTCAACGCGGTGGTCAACCCCGCCTTCCCGCCCCCGCTGACCTATGCGCCCGAACGCTCGATGGCCTATGAGGCCGGCTTCAAGGCGAGCCTGCTCGACGGGAAGCTGGGCGTGAATATCGCGGCGTTCCAGCAATATTATCGCGGCCAGGTCTATGATCGCGTCGTGCTGACGCCGGTGTTCCTGCAATATACCGCCAATGGCGGCAACACGCGGATCCGGGGCGTGGAATGGCAGCTGACCGCCAGTCCGGTGCGCGCCCTGCGGCTGTCCGCCAGCGGCACGGTGATGGGATCGGTGTTCGTCGCCTCTACCCCCGAGGCGGAAGTGGATTTCCCGCCCGGCACCAGCCCGCTCGCGCTGCCCAAATATTCGATCCAGCTCGGCGCCAACTATGCCTTCCGCTGGGCGGCCTCGGTTCCCGGCTATCTCGATATCGATTTCAACCACAAGGACGAGCTCGTCGGCGGACAGGGCGTCACGCGCATCGTCACCGGGCCGCAATCCTTCCTGGGGGCCAGCCTGGGCGCGACGGTGGAAGGGCTGGACATTGCGATCTTCGCGCGGAACCTGTTGAACGAGCATTCGCCCTATTACCCGACGCTCGGCGGGATCGGCGCGGTGCCGCGGCCGCGGCAGATCGGCATCAGGCTCGGAAAGTCGTTCTAACCAAGCGGAGGGCCGCCCGTGTACCCGATCGACGTCGCCGCCCTTCTCCTGCTCGGCTCGGCCGCCGCCCTGTCCGCGATCGGCCGGCGGCGGCCCGCGCTGCTGGCGGCGCTGGCCGCGCTTGGAACATCGCTGGCGGCGCTTGCCCTGTACCATTGGCAGGTGGCCCCGGCGACGGCGATCGCAGCCGTCGCGGCGGCCTGTCTGTGGCGCGGCCCCGCCTGGCGAAGGCGCTGGATGCGGATCGCGGTGCACACCGCGTTCGCGCTGGGCATCCTGGGTGCGGCGATCCCCTATTACCTGTTCCCGCTCTTTTCGCTGCCCGCGCCGGACGGCCGCTATCCGATCGGGACGACGCGCATCGAGCTCATCGACGCCGGCCGGCATGGCGTGCTGGAGGACGGAGCGGCCGAACGGCGCCGCGTGACGGTGCAGCTCTGGTACCCGGCCTCGCCGGGGGGCCATCATCCCCTCGCGCGCTATCTGCCGCGCGACACCGTCGCGACCGATGCGGGGTCGATCGCGCGCAACGCCCTGCATCGCCCGTTCGAGCTGCTGCATCTCGCCGCCGTCCCGACTCATGCGCGGCTGGATGCCGAACCGGCGGGAAGCGGCCATCCGCTGTTCGTCTTCAACCATGGCTATACGATGTACCCGGCACAGAACACGCCATTGTTCGAGCGCCTGGCGAGCCATGGCTATGTCGTGGCCAGCATCGGCCATCCCTATGATTCCGCGCGACAGCAATTCGCCGACGGATGGAGCCGCGAGACCACGCCGCTGGTGGTGTCCCCGGCAATGATCGAAGCGCTGGGCGCGCTGGTGCAGGACCAGAGCGCCAAGGGCTGGCGCCGGCGCTTTCCGGCCTATGCCGAGGCCGCGGCGAAAGACCGGCTGATGCGCAGCACCGAGGCATGGCTGGCCGATACCCGCTTCGCCCTGGCCACCCTCCAGCGCGGCCGGCCCTCGCCGCTCGCCGCGCGGATCGCAAGCTCGACGGATTTCTCGCGCCTGGCGTTCGGCGGCATGTCGTTCGGCGGCGGGATCGCGGCGCAAGCCTGTGTGCAGGAACCGCGGTGCCGTGCCGCGATCAGCCTGGACGGCGTGACCTATGACCCCAGGATGTTCGATCGCGCCGCCGGCCGGCCGATGCTGTGGCTGCAATCCGACTGGCCGCGATATCCGCTCTATCCGAACCAGCCGCGCGATCCCCACACCCATCCGATGGACTTCGCGTTCCGATCCTGGACGGCTCCTGCGGCGCCGGACGATTTCCGGTTCCGGGTCGAGGGGTCGGGCCATCTCGCCTTCACCGACCTGATCCGGATGTTCCGCCATCGCACGCCGCCCGCCCTCTACGGCACCATCCCGGCGGCCGAGATGGACGGCGTGATCGGCGACTTCTCGCTCGGCTTCCTGGACCGGTTCGTCGAAGGAAGGGACACGGGCTTCCCGCAGGCCCAGCAATCGCGATATCCCTCGGCGGTCCGCCACCTGCCTGGAACGGGCGCTCCGCGCTAGGTTGAGAACTCAAACAAGTATCTGATTTTACGTCGTCATCCCCGCGCAGGCGGGGATCCAGAGCCAGGCGCGGAGCCGAGGTGGCGGGGTGCCGTCCTCTCCGGACGGCGTTCGCGTGGTGGTGCCGATATCCCGCATTACCCCGGATCCCCGCCTGCGCGGGGATGACGATTGAAGGAATATGAGAGGGAGCGCCCTTCGAGCCGCTCAGTTCAACAGGACGTCGAGGATGCGATCGACGCCGTGCCGGATCGGATCGCTGCAGGGCAGCCCCGTCTGCGCTTCGATATCCCGGATCGCGGCGTCGATCGCGGCGGGTTCCATGCGCGAGGTGTTGACGCTGATCCCCACCACGCGCGCCTCCGGATTGGTCAGCTGCGCCGCGGCGACGTTCATGTCGATGCAGCGCCGCAAGTCGGGCACCCCATAGTCGAAGCCGAGCAGATGGGTGCGGACCGGTTCGTGGCACACCACCAGCGCGTCGGGCTGGCTGCCATGGATCAGCCCCAGCGTGACGCCGGCATAGGCCGGATGGAACAGCGAGCCCTGGCCTTCGATCACGTCCCAATGATCCGGCGCGGCATCGGGCGACAGCCATTCGGCCGCGCCGGAGATGAAGTCGGCGATCACCGAATCGATCGCGACGCCGCGCCCGGAGATCATGATGCCGGTCTGCCCCGTCGCACGAAAATCGGCATCGACCCCGCGCGCGCGCAATCCCGCCTCCAGCGCCAGCGCAGTGTATTTCTTGCCGACGGCGCAATCGGTGCCGACGGTCAGCAGCCGCTTGCCGGAGCGCTTGCGCCCCGAGCCGGGCAGGAAGCCGCGATCGGGCTGGCGAAGATCGAGCACCGCGCGCCCCGTCCGGTCGCGGGCTTCGGCGATCGCCGGGATGTCGTTGAGACGCTGGTGCATCCCCGCGGCAAGGTCCAGCCCCTGTTCCAGCGCGTCGACCATGGTCGCGACCCAATGCTCGGGAATGAAGCCGCCGACATTCACCACGCCGACGATCATGGTCCGCGCGCCCGCCCGCGCGGCCTCGGCGGGAGTCATCTCGGCGATGCCGAGATCGACCGTGCAGCCAGGCAGCCGGTGCTGCGCCAGCACGCGTTCGCGGCGCCATTGATTGACTCCCGCGGCGGTCTTGGCCGCGCTGAATTCCTCCACGTCGCCTAGGAAAAGCAGATATGGTGCCTGCATCGTCATCCCCGTTTCATTGCCAGAAGACGATGCGGGATGGCGCAGCGCGGCGCAGACCGCTTTGCCATTCCGGGCCCGCCATTAGCCATCACGGTGCCCGCGGAAGGAATCGCGAACTGGCGCGCCTCGACGGCTAAACGGGAAGGTTCGGAATGGTCTCAAATCATCGCCGTCAATCAATGTGGGACGGACGACGCAACCGATGCAGGATATCGCGGAACAGACACCCCTGGCGCCACGAACGACGATGGCATGGGAGATCGGCCGCCTCGACGCGCATGACCAGGCCGCGCTCGTCCGCCGGGGCGAGGTGTCGGCGCGCGAATTGTGCGAGAGCGCGATCGTGCGGATCGAAGCGCTCGACGGCGCACTGAATGTCATCACCCATCGCGATTACGATGCCGCGCTGGCCCGCGCCGACCGTGCCGCCGGGCCGATGGCGGGCGTGCCGTGGCTGCTCAAGGACGGGCTCGACTATCGCGGCATGCCGAACCGCAGCGCCAGCCGCCTTCATCGCGATGCCGGGCCGGGCGATGTCGACTTTCCCTTCACCCGGGCCTTTGACGATGGCGGCCTGGTCGCGCTGGGCAAGACCAACGCGCCGGAATTCGGCCTGCTGCCGACCACCGAACCGCTGCTCTACGGGCCGGCCCGCAATCCATGGGCGCCGGAGCGCTCGCCCGGCGGATCCAGCGGCGGCGCGGCCATCGCGGTGGCGACCGGCATGGTGCCCCTGGCCCATGCGGCGGATGGCGGCGGATCGATCCGCATCCCGGCCTCGTGCTGCGGCCTGATCGGCCTGAAGCCGGGGCGCGGCGCAACCCGGCGCGCCCGTGCGCCGCACCTGATGGAGGACCTGCTCGCCTGCGACATGCTGCTCGCCCGCAGCGTGCGCGACGTGGAATGGGCGATGGGCATGGTTGCCGCGAACGCGCCCTCGCCTGCGCCTCGCCGCGAGAAGGGGTTGCGCATCGCGGTGGTCACGACCAACCTGAACGGCGACCAGCCCCATCCCGACGTGCTCGCCAGCACCCTGCGCAGCGCGCGGCTGTGCGAGGAACTGGGCCACCATGTGTTCGAGGCGCCGCCGCCCTATGACGGCCCGGCGGTGATGGTGGCGTTCAAGGCGATCTGGGCCTATCTGGCGCGCGACGTGCTGCAATCGGCCCGTGCGCGTTTCGGCGCCGCCGCAGACGGTGCCGTCGAGCCCTGGACGCTGGGGCTGGGCGAATGGGCGGGCGGCGCCGCGATCGACGATGTCGACCATCTGTTCCGCGCGACGGAGGAGGCCCGCCGCGCACTGGACTCCGCGTTCGGCGATGCCGATGCCATCCTGTCGCCGGTGCTCGGCCTTCCCGCGCTGCGCATCGGGGAACTGGCCCCGGACGCGGATTTCGATCACATCATGCAGCTGATGTTCGATTATGTATCCTACACGCCCTTGCACAATCTGACCGGCCATCCGGCAATGTCGCTGCCGGTCCAGCCGGGGCCGGACGGCGTACCGATCGGCACGATGTTCGCCGCGCGGCGCGGCGGCGAGCCGCTGCTGCTCGACCTGGCCCGCCAGCTCGAGCAGGCCGCGCCGTGGCAGGATCGCTGGCCCGGCTGCGTTCCCGGCGCGAAGATGGGCTGACCCGCGATGGCCGACCCGCCCCCGCCCGAGATCCTCTCCCGGAGCCTGCACGACATGCTGGCGCAGCTTCGCGACCCGGCCGCCGCGGAGGGGCTCTCGACGCGGAAATCGGACGGCTGGAGCCATCCGACACCTGGCGGTCTCGGCTTTCGCTACGAATATGACAGCAATGTCGCCAAGGGCGGATGGGAATTCTACGAGCTGCACAACGGCGTCTGCGTCGCTCTGGTCAACATGGTGGCGCGCCGCCAGCTCGCCCGAAGCCACCGGTGCGACGATTATCTCGCCTTGTCGGCGGTGCTCAACGGCAATGTCCGATTGACCGATGCGGCGGGCACCGACGGCGAGCTCGCCGATGGCTATTGCACCATCTACGGCACGGGCGGCGGGCGCAGCTTCGACACCGTCTACGAGGCGGGTGACCATCTGCGTTGGGTTACCCTGTACTTCGAACGCGGGCGCTTCTTCGAGCTTACCGGCCTGACCGAGAGCGACATCCCCGCCGATCTCGCCCAGTATGTCCGCAACGGCGGCGACTATCCCGTCCGCAACGTGCCGCTGTCGGAGCTCGCCTCGCTCACCGCGCATCAGCTCATCTCGCCGCCCTTCGCCCGCGCCTTTCGCGGCGCGTTCATGTCCGCCAAGGCGCTGGAGCTCGCCTGCCACATCCTGTTCGGCCTGTCCCAGCCGGACAGCGAGCAGTTCGGCGGCCGGTTCGAAGCGGAGGATCACCGGCGGCTCAAGCGGGCGATGCAGATCATCCGCGACAATATCGACCAGCAGATCAGCATCCATGAGATCGCCGAGATGGTGGGGATGACGCGCCACCGCCTGCAGATCGGCTTCCGCATGATCTATGGCGAGACGGTGGGCCGCATCCGCGACAAGCTGCGCATGGAGCTGGCGCTCGACCTCATCCGCGATTCCAGGATGTCGATGATGGAGATCGCACTGGAGACCGGATATGAGCATGCCGCAAGCTTCACGCGCGCCTTCAAGGCGGCGTTCGGCGTCTCGCCGATCCAGATGCGCAAGGTGGCGAACGACGAGCTGCGCGTGCGGCACCTGGCCTCCAGCCTGAAGCGCGGCGCCAAGCCGGCGAGCGAAGGGGATGACGATGCGGCCTGAGGCGCGCGGGGCGAGGATCCCGCGGGGCGCGATCGTGCTGCTGCTGAGCGCGATCTACGCCGTCAATTACATCGACCGGCAGATCCTCGCGATCATCCTGGAGCATATCAAGCACGAGTTCCGGGTTTCCGACACGCTGCTCGGGCTGCTGGTCGGTCCGGCCTTCGCGCTGTTCTACGCGACGCTGGGCATGCCGATCGCACTGGCCGCCGACCGGATGAGCCGGTCGCGGATCATCATCGCCTCGCTCGCCTGCTTCAGCGCGATGACGCTGGCATGCGGGCTGGTCGCGCGCTTCTGGCAGCTCGTCGTCGCGCGGATGCTGACGGGCGTCGGCGAAGCCGGCACCGGGCCGGCCTCGCAATCGATCATCTCCGATCTCTACGGCCCGTCCGAACGGGCGACGGCGCAGGCGATCTACGCCACCGGCGTCAATGTCGGGCTGATGATCGCCTTCTTCGCGGGCGGCTGGATCGCCGACGCCTATGGGTGGCGCGCGGCCTTTGTCGCCGCCGGCGTGCCCGGCCTGCTGCTCACCCTGCTGGCGATGGCGGTCCTGCGCGACCCGCCCCGGCCCGCGCCGGTGCAATCGCCATCGCCCACCGCCGCGCGGCTCGGCTTCCTGTGGCGGCAGCGCTCCTATCGCTACATCGTGCTGGGAACGGCGATGAGCGCCTTTTCCGGCTATGGCATCACGGCCTTTGTCCCCGCCTTCCTGATCCGCTCGCATGGCATGGGCTCGACCGAGGTGGGCCTGACATTCGCGCTGATCGTCGGGCTGGGCGGCGGGTTGGGCACCTATGCCTCGGGCCGGTTCGCCGACATCGCCGCGCGGCGCGGCGGCATCCATCGCAACCTGCTGGCGCCGGCCATCGCCGCCGTCATCTCGATTCCCTTCTGGGTGCCGTTCTTCCTGGCCGGCAACGTCGCGGTCGCGATCGCGGCGGCGGTCATCCCCGTCTCGCTCAGCGCCGCGTTCATCGGGCCGTGCATCGCGACGATCCAGACGATCACGCCGCCGGCAATGCGCGCGCGCGCCGCGGCGATCCAGCTGTTCGTCGGCAATCTGATCGGCCTCGGCCTCGGCCCGCTGGTGATCGGGGTGCTGAGCGACCTGCTGCGGCCGGTGTTCGGCGCGGATTCGCTGCGATACGCGATGTTCGCCGGCGTGGCAGCGGCGGTGGCCTCGATCCCCTTCTACCTGGTTGCCGCCCGCCATGTGCCCCAGGACCTGGAACGGCTGGACGGGCTGGACTAGCTGCCGCGCCGCAGCAGCCGCCCGGCGCAGTCGCCGGTCGCGCCTTTCGCCTCGCTATAGGCCAGCCGCCCGTTCACCCAGGTCGCGACGACGCCCGCCGACAAGCGGGTCGGCGCGGCGAAATCGGCACGATCGATGATGCGCGATGCGTCGAACAGGGTGAGATCGGCATAGGCGCCCGCCGCCACCATCCCGCGGCCGGCTATCCCGAAGGTATCGGCGGTCAGCCCGGTCATCTTGTGGACGGCGGTCTCGATCGGGAACAGCCCCAGATCGCGCGCATAATGGCCCAGCACGCGCGGGAACGTGCCCCACAGGCGCGGATGGGGCCGCTCGTCATGCGGCAGCCCGTCGCTGCCGATCATCGCCAGCCGGTGCGCCATGATGCGGCGCACCTCGCCCTCGTCCATCGAGAAATAGACTGCCCCCGCCGGCACCAGGCGCGCCGCCGCCTCCTGCAACGGAACCCGCCATTCGGCGGCGATCGCCGCGAGCGACTGTCCGGCGCGGCCCGGATGCGGCACCGACCAGCTCACCACCGTCTCGATATCGGGGCGCACCCATTCGGGGCGCAGCACGGTGCTGGATGCGCAATAGGGATAGACGTCCAGGCCGATGGGATGGTGGGTGGCGCAAGCGTCGATCATCGCCAGCGTCGCACGCGACTTGCCGAAATTCTCCGGGGCAGTGCATTTGTGATGGCTGATGACGATCGGCAGGCCGCCGGACACGCCGATGTCGATCGCTTCCGCGACCGCCGCCTCGACTGCGTTGCCCTCGTCGCGCAGATGCGTGACGTAGAGCCCGTTCCGCGCCGCCGCGCACCGGGCGAGCGCAACCAGTTCGTCCATCTCCGCGCCGCTGCCGGGAGCATACCAGAGCCCGGTCGACAGGCCTGCCCCGCCCTGTTCGAGCGCCTCGGCCAGCCGGGCCGCCATCCGCCCGACTTCCGCGGCGGTCGCCGCCCGCCCAGTATCTCCCCCCATCGCCTCGACCCTGAGCGGCATGTGGCCGACCAGCGCCAGCGCGTTCACCGCCGGCGGGGCCTCCGCCAGCTGCCCGGCATAGGCGGCGAAGCTGGGGAAGCGCCACCAGCGCGCGTCGCCGAGCAGGTCGAGCGGCGCGGGCGGGCGGCTGTCGAACGCGACCGGGGCCAGGCTGATCCCGCAATTGCCGACGATCACCGTCGTGACTCCCTGCGACAGCTTGCACAGCATCGCGTCCGCACCGCCGAGAATCAGCCGGTCGTCATGCGTATGCGCGTCGATGAAGCCCGGCGCGAGCGTGAGCCCCGCCGCATCGAGCTCCTCCCGCGCCCCGCCGATATTCCCGCCGATCGCGACTATTCGGTCACCCTCCACCGCGACATCCGCGACGGTGCCCGCCGCACCGGTGCCGTCGATCACCAGCGCGCCGCGAATGGCAAGGTCGATCACGCCTCCGCCTCCAGCCGATCGGCGTTCATGGTTTCCACCCAGCGGATCAGCGCGTCATCCCCCAGATGGTCGAGCGTCTCGCGGACCACCGGCGGCGGTTCGTCCTGGGCAAGCTTGAACCGCGCATCGACCTTCAGGATCGTCGCCGTGAACCCGATCACGCGATCGCGCAGCGCGGCGTAGCGGTGCGCGATCTCCGCCACGCGCCAGCGCTCCGGGCGGCCCTGCTCCATCTGGTGGACCAGCAGGTTGATCGCGCGATCGGTCAGATCCTCGCGCAGGGCGATGTCGGCGGTGAGCGTCGCGTTCACATAGATCCATGTCGGCGCCGAATCCCGATCGGCGTACCAACTCGGCGAGACATAGGCATTCGGCCCCTGGAACAGGATCGCCGCACGCGGCCGATCGCCGAGGCGCGCCACCAGCGGGTTCGTGCGCGCCATATGGCCCAGCAACAGCATCCCGCCATCCTCCGGCGGCAGCGTCAGCAGCGGCAGCTGGCTGCTCAGTACCTCGCCGGCTGGATCGACGCTCACCAGCCATGCCAGCGGGCACGTGCGCAGCAGTGTGGCGACATCCTCCGGCGAACGGGGCGCGAAAGGCGAATGCACTCGATGTTCCTCCGGATGCCAGGCCGGAGAGACAGCCACATCGCGCCGCGCCCCGCTTTGCAATCCGACCCGCGAATTCGCGAAACCGCGCGCCGGACTGCAAAGCCGGCCCGCGCCGCGCCTCTATGCCGGCAGCAGGGAGGAACCGCGATGAAAGTGGATGCACGAGCCGAACAATGGGAGATGGCGGAGCCGTTCCGCATCTCCGGCGAGACGTTCACCCATGCCGAGATCGCCGTGGTCACGATCGAGGATCGCGGCGTCATCGGCCGCGGCGAGGCATGCGGCGTCTATTATCGGGGCGACACCTCGGCGCGGATCGTCGAGCAGGTGACGCGGCTCGCGCCGATACTCGCGGAAGGCATCGATCGCGCCGCGCTTCAGCGCCTGCTGCCGGCCGGGGGCGCACGAAACGCGCTCGACGCCGCGCTCTGGGAAATCGAGGCGGGCCATGCCGGAAAGCCGGTATGGCAGCTCGCCGGCCTGTCAGGGACACGGTCGCTCCCCACCGTCTTCACGATCGGCATCGCTTCGCCGGGGGAAATGGCGCGGAAGGCGGCGGGCATGGCGCACGCGCGCCAGATCAAGCTGAAGCTGGAAGGCAATGGCGAGGACGGGGAACGGGTCAGGGCGGTGCGCGCGGCTCGCCCCGATGCCGCGATCGCCGTCGATGGAAACCGCGGCTTCGATCCGGATGGGCTCGATGCGATCATGCCGATATTGCGCGCGGCCGGCGTGACGCTGATCGAACAGCCCTTCGCGATCGGGCGAGATGCGGACCTGCGCCATGTCGACCGCGCCATCCCGATCGCGGCGGACGAGAGCGTCCAGGACAGCGACGATCTCGAGGGGCTGGTCGGCCTGGTCGACCTCGTCAACATCAAGCTCGACAAGTGCGGCGGCCTTACGCACGCGCTCGAAATGGAGCGCAATGCGCGCCGCATGGGCTTCGGCGTCATGGTCGGGAACATGACCGGCACGAGCTGGTCACAAGCCCCCGCCTTCATCCTCGGCCAGCGATGCGACCTTTGCGACCTGGACGGGCCCACGTTCCTCGCCCGGGATCGCACGCCGGGCGTCCGCTATGCCGACGGCCTGATTCATTGCCCGGATGCGATTTGGGGCGGCGGGCGCCGACGCGAACCGTAGCAACCGCGGCGAGACAGGCGGCTATGCCGGTGCGCCTGCCCGGGATACAGCCCGAATGCGGCCCGGCGCCGCGCATCGCCCACATACGGGAAACGGATATGGATTTCTCCCTGCTCCAGCGCACCAGCAAGATCGTCGACGAATGGCGCTATCCGGCGGCCGAACCCCGCAGGAGCGGGCTGTTGCAGGTCGATCACGATCCCGATCATCGCCTCTATTGGGAGGAATATGGCAATCCGGCCGGCGAGCCGGTCATCGTGCTCCATGGTGGTCCGGGTGGGGCCTGCGCGCCCGTCATGGCGCGCTATTTCGATCCCGGACGCTATCGGATCGTCCTGTTCGACCAGCGCGGCTGCGGCAAGAGCGAGCCGACCGTCGCATCCGCCGGCCCCGCGGTCGCGCTCGCCAACAACGCGACCCCGCATCTGATCGAGGACATCAACCGGTTGCGCGCGGCGCTGGGCATCGAGGGAAGGATGCACGTGTTCGGCGGAAGCTGGGGCAGCACGCTGGCAATGGCCTATGCGATCGCCCACCCCCATCACTGCGCCAACCTGATCCTGCGCGGCATCTTCCTGGGCGCGGCGGAGGATCTCGACTTCATGTATCAGGGCAATGCGGCGACGTTCGAGGATGCTCCGTTCGCCCTCACCGCGCCGGGCGCCTATGTCAGCTATCCCGAAGCGTGGCGCCGGTTCCTGGCCCCGATCGCCCCTGCCGAGCGCGGCGACGTGATGAAGGCCTATAAGGCGATCTTCGACCGAGTGCCGTCGACGAAGCAGGAGCGCGAGCGGCAATTGGCGGCGGCGCTGGCATGGTCGATCTGGGAAGGCACCATCTCCAATGCGATCCCCGACGTCGACGACAGCGGGAAGTTCGGCGAGGATGTGTTCGCCCTGTGCTTCGCGCAGATCGAAGCGCATTATTTCGCCAACGGGCTGTTCCTGGAACCGGACCACCTCGTCCGCAACGCTGCCACGCTGGCGAGCATCCCGGTGCATATCGTCCATGGGAGGTTCGACCTGGTCTGCCCGCTGACCCAGGCCTCGCGGCTGGCCGCCGCCTTGCGGGAAGCGGGCACCGAACCCGCGACCTTCGTGGTGACGAATGCGGGGCACAGCGCGATGGAACGCGAGAACGCACTCGCGCTGACTGCGATCATGGATGGTCTGCCCCCGCTCGATTGACCGCCGACGGGCGCCGAGGCGCCTTCCGGCCCTGAATCGATTTGCAGACGATCGACCGCTATCCCGCTGTAAGGAAACATGTTTCCTTCGCGGCAACGCCTCCGCACGGCTAACGCCCCCCGGGAAATCCCCCACGGCCTAGCATGTTGGAGCGCTGTAAGGCGGAAGGCATCGGGCGGGTTCCGCCGGATAGCTGTAAGCCTGCCCCCATGTCCTAATCCGGCCACCAGCAGTCGCTGGGACGGTAGGAGATGTATGATGAAGATTATTGCAATCGGCGCAGCAGCCCTGGCGGTACTCACGGCCGCTCCGGCCCTCGCCCAATCGTCGGGCTCCGGCAACATCGGCGGAGGTATCGGCGTGGGTGTCGGCGGTTTCACCAATGGCGGCATCAATACCGACTCGCTGAGCAGCACCAGCACCAGCGGAGTCAGCGGAACCATCAACAACGAGCTGTCGGCGTCGTCCGGCAGTGGTTTCGGCGGTACGATGAACATCAACAGCCTGCCCGGCGGCACCAGCTATGCGGTGGTCGGCGGAGTCGGTGACGCCGGCACCTCGATCAGCTCCAGCGTGAGCCCCTCGGGCGTCGGATCGATCACCAGCAACAGCTACAATGCCGGCGTCTATGGCGGCCTGACGCACGGAAACGCCGCGTTGAACATGCAGGTGATGAACTTCGGCGAGAGCGCCGGCGACTACAAGTTCACCGCCAACTTCAATGCGTCCAACACCACCAACGTGAATGCAGCGAGCATCGACTGGAACGCCGCAGGAGCAGTGGGACTGGTGGGGTTCGGGTTCGGCTCGCTCGGCTGGACCGTCGAATAGGAGGCTTACAGGCGGGGCGGCAGCCGCCGTCCCGCCTCCCTTTCCGTTCAGGAGTTCGATCATGAAGCACCTAGCAGTCGCGGCGACCCTCGTCCTGATGGTCAGTGCCACAGCCGCCAACGCCCAGCAGAACACGTCGGATACCGCCACGACCAACAGTGCGGTGACCGTCGAGGCGATCACCGGTCCGGTCAGCGAGGCTCCGGCCCACGAGACCGTCACCTATAGCGGGCATGAGTGGACCACCCCGAGCGTCCAGGGCAGCTATTTCGCCGGCGCCAATCCCTGCCTCATCGGCACGGGCGGCGGCATTGCGGGCGGGCCGATCGGAATCAACCTCAATTTCGGCCGCAGCGACGAAGGCTGTACGCGCAGGTCCGATGCCGCGGCATGGCATGCGATGGGCTTCGACAATGTCGCGGTCGCCCGGATGTGCCAGGATCGCAAGAGCGCCGATGCATTCTTCGCCGCCACGGGCACGACATGCCCCGGCGCCGATCCCGGCCGCTATCGGGCCGCCGATGGCAGCAAGGCGCCCATGGCCATGCTCGTCGCGAACAGCCGCGCGATCCCCGGGAACCCCAATGCCGGGCCGGTGGACCTGAACAATCCGGCGGTACAGGCGGCGATCCACGAGGAAGCCGCGCGCCTGGCACGCACGAACGCCTTCGCGCCGCAAGCGCCCAAGGGCATGCTTCCGCCGCCGCCGCCGCCGCTGCCCCAGCAATAGGGGCGGCAACGGGCCTTGTCTCAACCGGCGATGATGAAGGGAATGTCGAGGTGACCTTGGAGACCGAACCGGAACGCCAGCTGGATCATATGGGCGCGGTTGCGGGCACGAAGCTTCAGGCGAATGTTCTCGACGTGGCGATCCACGGTCTTCGGACTGATCTCGAGCCGTCTGGCGATTTCCTTCGCACAGAAACCGCCGGCGGCGAGATCGAGGACCTGCAGTTCGCGGGGAGTGAGATGGTCATAGGAATGCGCTCGTTCTTCCATGGTGCATTCTCCGATACTGGCCTCGCGCATGGTGCTTCCCTGAAGATCCAGCCATGCCGAAACTCGGCCAGCCCCTCGTGGGCGAGGCTGCTTACTCCAACCTTACGGGTATATGTCGGCCGATTGGGCGCTGTCTCAAATCCGCACAGGCCCCGCGCGGCCTTTCCGGGGGACACGGTCGGGGAATGGCGGAATTCCGCACTATCCCGGCCCACCGGGCAGCCATGTGGCTAGGGAGTTTTCCGGAGGGCGACAGCCGCCCCGTCACCACGCGAAGCCGCTTGTCGACGCGGCGCAACGCTACGATAGTCGTCCTCATGAGGTACACGCCATCCTGTCCGGCAATGGGACAGATGAAAGCCGTGGCGAAGGCGATGATCGAGCACGGCCACGTGGATACCGATCCGGCGCTTCCGACCGACCGCGCGCCCGCCGATACCTTCACCGGCGATCCTGACGGCATTTTGCCCCCGACATGTTCGGAGACGGATCCTGACTAGATGCGGCCCCTGGCCGCGACGGAGCGAGTTAGATGCGCTTGCTGATCGTAGAAGATGATGCGGACCTCGCCCATGCGATGGTTTCGGCATTTGCGAAGCGCGACGTGCGTTGCGACCTTGCCAGGACCGCGGGCGATGCCGAGCTCCTGATCCAGACCATCAACTATGCGGCCATCGTCCTCGATCTCGGTCTCCCGGACGAGAACGGCCTTGCCCTGTTGCGGCGCCTGCGCGCCTATAAGCGCATGGAACCAATTCTCGTGCTGACCGCACGCGGCGAGGGGGAGATGCGCGTCCAGGGACTGGATAGCGGTGCCGACGACTATATCGTCAAACCCTTCCTCTTTCCCGAACTGCATGCGCGGATCTGCGCGGTGCTCCGCCGGCAGGGCGGCTATGTCGAACATCTCCTCGCCGTGGGAGACCTGTCGCTGGATACCCGGACCCGCGAAGTGCGAGTGGGAGGCGAGCCTGCCGATTTTTCGGAACGCGAGGCCGAACTGCTCGAGCTGCTGATGCGTCGATCGGGCCATGTCCTCTCCAAGCGCGTCATCGAGGATCAGCTATTCGGCTCGGGGGACATGCTGGGCTCGAACGCAGTGGAAGTGTATATCCACCGGATCCGACGAAAACTGGACAGCGTTGCGGCACAGGTCAGGCTCAAGACCGTGCGCGGCATCGGCTACATATTGCTGAACTCGTGAAGGTTCACTTCCCCAGATCGATGTTCTGGCAGCTGTTCCTGTCTCAAGTCGTTCTCGTGCTGTTTCTGGCGGTGTTCCTGCCCATGTTGCTCGGATATCTTCTGAGCACGACTGCCGATCAGTTCGTAGCGGACAAGCTGAGGCATGAGGCTCTGATCATCGCAACGGGCAGCCCCATAAGATCGCAGGCTGGCGGCTTCACCTTCGAAGGCAGGCTCGGCGTCACCGATACCGGTGGCCTCGACTTCGAGTCCAGTTCGGGCCTGCCTCCGATCCCCCTTGCCGACCTCGAACGTGGCGACACGCCGATATTCTTCAAATATGGTCGCTATGACGTGGTGACTCTCCCGGCCCCCCGGCCCGGGCGCCAGGAATGGATCGTCGTCGCGCAGGATCGAACCTTTCCCAATCATATCGTCGACGATGTGGTCACGACCTTTCTCGAGCGTTCCGGCTGGATCGTTCCGGCCTCCCTGTTCGCCTCGCTGATCATCGGGCTTCTCATCCTGGGTCGCGTGACGGGCAGGTTTCGGCGAATGGCCCGCCAGGCCGATGCGATCGGCCTGGACCATATCGGTCGCCGTCTGGAGCCGACGAGCGTTCCCCTCGAAGCCGTTCCTCTGGTGCACGCCACCAATAACGCCCTCGACCGCCTGGAAGCCGGCTATCGTTTCCAGGGCGAGTTCATCGGCAATGTCGCTCACGAATTGCGTACGCCGCTGGCGCTTATCTCGCTGCGTCTCGAAGCGCTCGACCCTTCTCCCGAACGCGACGCCGTGCAGTTGGGCGTCGAGCGGGCCAATCGCGTGGTCCAGCAGCTGATGGACCTGGCGATCGTGGACCGCCACCATCCAAGGGTCGAGATATTCGATCCCGTGGCGCTTGCCGGCGAAGTGGTCAGCGTGATGGCGCCGCTCGCGCTTCGCCGGGATCACGATATCAACTTCACGGCGCCCACCGGCGTTCATGCCTGGGTAGAAGGCATAACCGGACTGGTGCAGATCGCGTTGACGAACCTGATCGACAACGCCGTTCGCCACACGCCCGCGGGCTGCACGGTTTCGGTCCGGGTCGAGCAGGACGGCAGCATGGTCGTGGCGGATGACGGCCCTGGCTTCACCGTCGAGATCGTGGCCAAGCAGATCAAGCGCTACCGAAAGGAGGGCGCCAATCGAACCGACAGCGCCGGCCTGGGACTGTCCATCGTGGAGCGGATCATGACGGCCTGCGGCGGCACGCTCGAGATCGACAATCTCGCTCCGAATGGAACGCGATGCGTCGTCAGGCTCCGGGCAGTGCCCCCTCCCCCCGACACCATCGCCCCCAGCGGCCCGGCAAGGCCACGCAGGAAGCAGGCATGGCAATTCGCCCAGAAATCGATCGTCGCCTCCGACGCCGATCGGGATGCGGGACGAGGCGCCCCAGGCTCGATTTGAAGGCAAGGATCGGAGTGCGGCGGATCGACGCCGCCGGCAGGGCGTTCGCGATGCCGGAAAGATGCGCATATGGCTGACCTGTTCACTCCGCTGCTCGCGGAGGAACCCGCACGCGAAGCCCTTGCCGATGGTGCGATGCTCCTGCGCGGACTGGCACTGCCGTTCGCGTCGGCGCTGATCGAGGCGATCCATGGCATCGCCGCCATTTCGCCCTTCCGGCACATGGTCACGGCGGGCGGCCATGCCATGTCGGTCGCCACGACCAACTGCGGCGCGGCCGGGTGGGTCAGCGATCGGAGCGGCTATCGCTACGACGCGATCGACCCGGAAACCCGCAAGCCATGGCCGGAGATGCCCGAATGCTTCGCGGCGCTGGCGGAACTGGCGGCGATACAGGCCGGCCATGCGCAATTCCGGCCGGACGCGTGCCTGATCAATCGCTATGTGCCCGGCGCGCGCCTGTCGCTGCATCAGGACCGGAACGAGCGGGACTTCGCGCAACCGATCGTCTCGGTTTCGCTCGGGCTGCCCGCCATCTTCCGGTTCGGGGGGATCAGGCGCAACGATCCGGTACGCAAGTTCGCCCTGCATCATGGCGACGTCGTCGTCTGGGGCGGGCCGGCGCGCCTTCGCTTCCACGGCGTGGCGGAGCTGAAGGACGGCTTCCACGACCAGTTGGGCCGGCAGCGCATCAACCTGACCTTCCGACGCGCCCGCTGAACGCGATCGAACCCATTGTCGCAGGTTCGAGAGCAAGGACCGGAGTTCGGCAAGCCTGAGCGCCCGATATCGATGCTCCCGAGGCACCACAAGGAGCGCATGCCATGACCCTGACGACCTTGGAGAATATGGCGGCGCGGGTCGCCGGCCATGATTGGCCGGCCGCTACCCGGGAGCTGGACGGCCAGGGTTCGGCGATATTGCCCGGGCTGCTCGCCCCGGGAGCGTGCCGCGCGATCGCGGCATCCTATTCCGACGAGAGCCGCTTTCGAAGCCAGGTGCACATGGCCCGGCACGGGTTTGGCAAGGGCGAGTATCGCTACTTCCGCTACCCGCTGCCCGATCTCGTCGGCGAATTGCGCGCGGCGCTATATCCGCGCCTGGCGGACCTCGCCAATGCGTGGAACGACCGTATGGGCATCGACGTGCGATATCCCGCCGACCATGCATCCTTTCTCGAACGATGCCATGCGGCTGGCCAGCGTCGGCCGACGCCGCTCCTCCTGCAATATGGCCCCGGCGACTATAACTGCCTCCACCAGGATCTCTATGGCGCGCACGTCTTTCCGATCCAGGTGGCGATCCTGCTTTCCGAGCCGGGAGTGGATTTCACCGGGGGCGAGTTCGTGCTGACCGAGCAGCGGCCGCGCATGCAGAGCCGGGCCGAGATAGTTCCGCTGCGACAAGGCGATGCCGTCGCATTCGCCGTCCATCATCGCCCGGTACAAGGCACGAGGGGCACGTATCGCGTCAATCTGCGCCATGGCGTGAGCCGCGTGCGGTCCGGCACGCGCCACACCCTGGGGATCATCTTCCACGACGCGACATAGGGCCGGGGCGCCCGCCGCTCAAAGGCAGCGGGGATCCCTGACGGGCGCGTCGCTGCCGCGGGTGAGCCAGCGGCCATCGGGCGCCCGGTACTTCTCGCCCGCCACGGTGCGGGCGATCAGGTTGCAGCCGGTGACGAACGCCATCTGCTCGACCGTCGAACTCGCCGCCGCCTGCTGGGTATATTGGCGCTTCCGCTGGATGTTGATGTTGTTCACCATTGCCTGAAGCTCGGCCGTCGGGCTGCCGACGATGCCGAGATAGCCATCGGGCTGCTCGCCGACGAGCCCGGCCTGGCGCGCCGCCTGATAGGCGGGATCCCGCTGCGCGAAGGCAGGCGCGGCGATGGCAACCGCGAGCGCCGCGGCCAGGCTGAAGGTGGGAAGCAACTTGCGCATCAGAATATCCCCGGATGGTCCTGGATTATGGCCTTCGCCTTGTTGTCGAGACGATAGACCACTTCCTGGGTAATCGAAATGTTGAGGTTGATGACGATCGGTTTGTCGGGCGCGGTCACGTTCACGCAACCGCCCGCGAGCATCGCCGGTGCCGCTCCAAGGTACCCGATCCAGTGTGGCAACGCCTGTATCATGCTTCGAAGCTGCATATTCTTGCCTTTCATGGGACAGGGGCGCTTTCTCGGGGCTGAACGGCGGGCTTGGCGCCTTCCTGTGCACGATTCTGCTCCTCGATCAATGACGGCAGGTTGCGCTCGATGAGGCGGCGCGGATCATACCAGGACTGGATGGAGTCCAGCAGCTGGCGGAAGGGCGCGCTGATCCGCACGTTGAACACCAAGGGCAGCCGCGCCAGCCTGCGGATCAGGAAGTTCGATTTCGTGCCCTTGCCCTGGCTCACGCCCGAAAAGCCGATGTCCGTGATCATCTCCCCGGCCAGCGGGCCGTTCATCCGGATGGTGAGATCCTTGTAGTCCAGCGATTTCAGCGCCTGAAACGCCATGTTGCCCCAGAAGCCGACATCCTGCCGCGATACCTCGCCGACATAGGCGATGTGCCCGCCCGTCCGGGCGCGGAGTTCGCCGCCTTCGATCCGCCCGCCCCGCGCGTCGAAGATCATCGGCAGGGTGCCGTCGAAGGTTCCGGTGGCATCCAGATTGTCGAAGGCCATCTCCTTCAGGAACAGCGCCGCGTCGGCGCCCTTCACATGGAAGGTGAGCCGCCGCTCGCCCGCCACGTCGAAATCGAGGACGGTGGGATCCAGGACGAGCTCGCCGCCCGCGAAGGGCCAGCGGGCACCTTCCACTCGCACGCGGCGGCTGTCGAGCAGCTGATAGCGCAGCACGCCGCCGCGCACCGGAACGCCCGGATTGATCTCGGCTATATTGGCTGTCTGCCCCGGCGCGCTGCGCAGGTTCAGCAGGTCGGTGAAGTCGAGCTGCGTCGTGAGCCCCTGCACCGGGCCGAAGGCCGCAGCCAGGGCGACATCGGTCGCCGTGAAATGGCCGGTGCTGGCGACCGTGTCGCCCGACCAGCCGAACCGGCCGGTCCCGGCGACGAGCCCGTCCACATCGGCGATCACGCCATAGGTCAGCGAAGTGAGATCGCTGGGCTGAAGGCCGTCCATATGGAAGCGGATGCCGGGCACGTCGAGCAGGGCCTGTCCTTCCGCGCGGGCCAGGTCATGCGCGATCTTCACCGTCCCCACGGGCAGCTGGTGCTTGGGGCTGACGAATGCGGCTTGCGCGTCGATCTTGCCGTCGTGCAGGCGCAAGCTGCCGTTCGGCGCCGCCAGGGGCTCGAAGCGCGCCGCCGCCTCCGCGTCGGCAAGGGTGAAACTGCCCCGCAGCAAGAAGTCACCGTTCTCGACATGCCAGCTGCCCTTGCCTTCCGAGAGCTGCAGCGGCACCGCGCCGATCTGGCCGCCGAGCGCGTCGAATTCCCCGCTCAGGCCCGAGCGGAAGCTGCCATCCAGCTGGCCGATATCGAGGCGGGTCGGCCGATCGCCCCCCAGGCGCGCCGCAGCCCTGGTGACGGTGAACCGGCTGGCGGCCAGATCGAGCTGTGCCGCTTCCGCCGCAACGCGCAAGGCGCTGTCGCCCACGCTGCCCTTCAGTTCCGGCTGTGCGAGCCGAATACCGCCGGCGAGCCCGTGCGGCCCCCATCGGACCATTGCCGGCCCGAGCGGGCACAGCTTGAGGCGATCGCCGTCCAGGACGGCACCGCCCATCGCCACATGCGAAAAGCCGATCATGCTGCACTGGGGGTTCACCGCGAGCATCTGCGCATCCCAGTGCACCAGGAGCGGCATCGACAGCCCGTCGACGCGCCCGCCGCGCACCGGCCCCGACAAGGTCATGGCGGTCCGTACGTCCCCAGCCGTTCCGCGCACGCTGAAATCGAGGCCCGAGAGTTCGAGCCGGGCGCCGTCGGCGACATAGGGGCGCACCAGGCCGGTGCCGCGCAGTTCGCGGCTCCCCGGCCGGCGGGACAGGCGGACCGCCGCATCCGGCAGTCCGCCGCCGCCAAGCGAGAGCTGCCCCGCGAGATCGAGCCCGCCATCGCGCAGGTCGAGCCCCAGCCCCGTATCCTGGCCGAAACGCAATCGCGCTCCCGAGCGCGCGGCAAGGTCCAACCGGCGCACGCGGAGCGTGGTCCGATCGGCATGCATCGCGAGCTCGAGAGCCGCGGATCCGCCAAAGGCGCGGCCGGCTTCGCCCATGGCGTGCACGAGCCGGCGGACCAGCGGCGCGACCGGCGTTCCCTGCCCGACATTGCCATAGCCCGCGACCCGGCCGAGCAGGGACGCGGGCAATGCCGCTCCCTCCAGGGCGACCTCGCCCTGGAACGCAGCGGTTCCGCCGAATGCATAGCGGCCGGATATCGCCGCCGAACCCGCGCTGACCTGCGCGGCGGCAAGCGCGCCGGAGCGCAGCGCGACGCTGCCCTCCGTACGGGCGCCATCCCCATCGAACCCGATGCCGCCACGCAACCGGCGCAACTGCCCCAAAGGCGAATCCATGGCCGCGGCATCCAGGTCGGCACTGCCCTTCCAGCGTGCCAGCGATGCTTCCAGCGCCGCCCGGACCGCGACACGGAGCTGAGTCACATGGGTATCCGCGCAGGCGATCCGCGCTGCCTGGACCGGGCCGTCGAGGTGCGGTGCCCCGTGCCTGATGCCCACCTGCATCCTGGCCGCGACACCCTCCAGGGCGCAGTCCGCGATGCGCAGGCGGGAGGCGTCGGCCCGCAGCGTGCCGGCAAAGCCGTCGGCCAGCATTCCCTTGCCGCTGAGGCCGAGCACGACCAGGCCGCCGCCGGTGTCGAGCCGGAGCTGGGCGTCGGCGACATCCACGATCAGGCGGGGCAGCGAGAATGGCTTGCCCGATGGCGGCGGCAGCAGCCGGTCCAGCGATCCCATCGAAAGCGCGCCGTTGACGATCCGGCCCCTGGCCCGGACCTTGCCCGCCTTCGCCACCAGCACCTCCGCCCGCCAGGGGTAGAGCGACGTACGCAGCTCGATCCAGTCCGCGACGAGGTCGGGGTCGCGCGGGTCGCCGATCGACACGTTGACCAGCCGTTGCCGCCAGGGCGACAGCTGCTCGATCTCATATCGGGCGGGAACGCCGCGCCTGGCCAGTTCGCGATCGACGAAGCCGCGCGCGATCGTGCGGCGCTGCAGCCATGCCGCCCCCACCGCCACGGCCAGGAGGACCAGCAGACCGATGGCCGCACGGCGCCAACGCCATGGCGCGCGCGGAGCAGCCGCTCGCGCGCTTCCGGCGTCCGCTTCTTGGTCACTAAGGTCCACGCCCGCTCCAGCCAACAAGCGCCCATTCGGTTGCGGCGCCGCGATCTCCTAGAGTATTTTCATCCCCCAAAGGTTCCGTCAAAGGCAAGCGGCACGGGAATTCGTCGGCCACGACCTTGCCTCTGCTCCATGCGCTATGCCGGCATCGCCGCCATGGCAGGAGGAACGTCCAGGGCCTCGCGCAGGGCGGGCTGGCGGGAGCGGCTGACGGGCAGCGGCGCTCCTTCGCTCAGATATAGCCGCCACCGATCGCCGTCGCGCTCGAGGCGTTGCGCCTGGGCCAGGTTGGCGATCGCCGAGCGGTGGATGCGCAGGAAGCTCCCCGGCAGTTGCGCCGCCAGGCCGTCGAGGCGCGCGGCATGCAGCAGGCTGCGGCCGCCGACCAGCCGCAGCTCGACATAGTCGTCGGCGCCCACCACGGCCAGGATCTCGGCGATCGGCACCAGCTCGACGCCCCGCGCCGAAGCCACGGTCAGGCGGTCCGGGCGGCTGACGGCGCGGGTAAGGGCAGCCTCGCGGCCGCGATCGTCCCGGCCGAGCCGAACGACTTCGACCATCAGCAGCGGCAGCACCAGGCCGGCGGCGAGCAGGAAATAGGAGAGATCGGCCAGCCATTCGGGAAATGCGAGGGCCAGGGCGAGGAACAGCGCCAGATAGGCTAGGGCCGGCCGCGCGCCGGGAACCCGCAGGCGCACGCCCGCCGCAGCCGGCACGACGGCAAGCGCAACCCCCAGGATCAGCGCCCAGGCCGTCTTGATGTCGAAGCCCGGAAGCAGCGCCGTGGCACCGATCACGCCGACGGCCAGGCCGATCATCGGCGCGCGGGCCCTGGGGAAGAACCGGGTCGTGACATAGGCCACCAGCAGAAGCGCGAAACTGGCCGCCAGCACCCAGATGGCGCTCATTCGCCAAGCATGCAGGGGATAGGAATAGTCGAACAGCGTCCGCATGCTCTCGACGATCGCCTGCAAGGTGGCGACCGCGGCCATGCCGGCCAGGATCAGGCTCGATCCGGTGCGGCGCATGGCATGGATGGCGCCGAAGCCGAACACAGCGGCCAGCAGGCTGCCGGCCGCAAGGAACGTGACGGCCAGCGGCGCGACGCGTTGCGGACGGGGATAGGGCAACACGGCCAGGGCGCTCATCGGGCGGGCGAAATGCAGGCCGCCATGAAAGGACGACAGATGCAGTACCAACTGGTTCCCGCCGGGCTGCCAGGCGCCTTCGCGGATCGGGAAGATCGCCTGGTAGCGGCCGGGGATTTCGGCCTGCGCCGTGGCGCCCGGGCGGCCGTTGATGCCCAGGTGCCGGCCGTTGAGCCAGGCCTCGGACGAGGCGACGCCCGCCACATAGAGGACGCGCGGCCGGGCGTCGGCCGGGGCGCCGAGGACGGCGCGGATCCAGAGCTCGCGGCCCTGCGGGTCGACGAAATCCTGAATCGGGTGGCAATCGCGCAGCAGCGGGCCCGCCGGACCGGCCGCGCCGCGACAGGCTTGCCACGAAATGCCCTGGGCCCGGGCCGGGATCACGAAGCCCATCAGGAGGATGGTGAGGAACAGGATTCGCCGCATGCGCCCCCTCTAGGGCTCCACTCGCCGAGATGCACCGCCATTCGCCGATGATCGGCTGTCGTTGACCGAAGCGGGGTGGCGGTCGGCACCGCGAGCGGCTCAGCCATCGGCATGACCTGCACATCGCTCAATCGCCGCGGCCTGCTCGCCGCCGCCGCCATCGCCCTTCCCGCCCTGGCGTTCGCTCGCGTCTCGGCGCAGACCGCGCCTCCGTCGCAGGCCGGCCCCTTCCGCTTCAAGGGCTGGCGCGACGCGGAGACCGATGCCGAAAGAGGCTTCTTCGAAGTACCCGAGGATCGCCGCGATCCCCGTTCGCGCAAGATCCGGCTCGGCTATGTCCGGTTCCCCTCGACGGCGGCCAGGCCGGGCCCGCCGATCATCTACCTGGCCGGAGGACCCGGCGGCGAGGCGACCGGCGCGGCGACCGGGCCGCGCTTTCCGATCTTCATGGCCCTGCGCGCCGTGGCCGACGTCATCGCCTTCGACCAGCGGGGCACCGGCCTGTCCAGCACCATCCCGGAGCGGCCCGCCTCGACGCGTCCCGCGCCGGAATTCACCGAAGCCGGGCTGACCTCCTATTTCCGTTCGGAACTCCAGAGCGCCTGGGCCGACTGGACCAAGGCCGGCGTGGCCATGGCCGGCTACAATACCGAGCAGAGCGCCGACGATATCGACGATCTGCGACGGCATCTGGGCGCGGAGAAGATCGACCTCTGGGGCACCAGCTATGGCTCGCACCTGGCGCTCAGCGTGCTCAAGCGGCATGGCGACAGAGTGAACCGCGTGGCTCTGTCCAGCCTGGAAGGCCAGGACCAGACGGTGAAGCGGCCGGCACGGATCGATGCCTATCTGCGCCAGGTGGACGCGCTGCTCGGCACCGACCCGGCCGCCCGTGCGGCGGTGCCGGACCTGTCGGCCCTGATGCGCCGCGTGCATGCCCGGATGGAAGCGCAGCCGGCCTTGACCGCGGTCACGCTGAACGGCGCGCCGGCCGAGATCCGGATGGGCGGCTTCGGCGTGCAGATGCTGGCGAGCGGGCTGATCGCCAATCCCCGCACCCTCGCCATGCTGCCGGGCCTCTATCTGGCACTGGATGCCGGCAAGACCGCGGCGCTGACGCCGTTCCTGGGCGACGTGGCCGGCCTGCTGAACCTGCGGGGAATGCCCGAGGCCATGGATCTGGCGTCCGGAATATCGCCGCGCCGGCTGGCCCTGATCCGGCGCGAGGCGCGGACCGCCGTGCTGGGCGAGGCGCTGAACTTCCCCATGCCGCAGCTGATGGGCGCCATCCCGGGCGTCGACCTGGGCGACGGCTTCCGCGCCGCGATCCGCATCGACCACCCCGCCCTGCTGATTGCCGGATCGCTGGACGGCCGCACGCCCCTGGCCGAGCAGGACGAAGTGGCGGCGCAGTTCCGGCGCAAGTCCCGGCTCGTCGTCGAGAATGCCGGCCACAACGTCTTCGAGGCGCATCCCGAGGTGCAGCCCCTGCTGGTGCGCTTCTTCCGCGGCGAGGCCGTGGCCGACACCCGGCTGACGCTGCCGCCGCCGAAGTTCCAGGTGGCTTGATCGGGCGGGGTGCCGCGCGGCCGGCACCCCGTCTCCGGACGGCGCTTCAGAAATTGTATCTGAGCGTCGCCCGCGCATTTCTCGGCTCGCCATAGACGAAGCCGGGGAACCAGCTGTTGCCGCTGTAGAAGGTCCGGTCGAACAGATTGTCGACGTTGAGCTGGAGCGACAGCTGCCTGGTCATCTCGTAGCGGGCCATGAGATTGACGATGGCATAGGCGGGCTGGCCGATCGGCTCCACGATGCCGGTGCCCGGATTCTGCGCGGTCACCGGCGGCCGGCTCTCCCATTTGAGCGCTCCGCCCAGGCTCAGTCCGTCGAGCGCGCCGGCAAGGGCGTATTTGGTCGCCAGGTTGAACGCCCGGCGCGGCTGGTGCGCAAGCACGTCGACGCCCTGGGCGTCCTTTGCGCTATAGTCGCTCCAGCCCAGGCTGAGGTCCCATTGCCGGGTGACCTTGCCGACGACTTCGAGCTCATATCCCTTGGCGACGGTCCCCGTCGCCCCGCGATAGGCCGGGTTGGACGTACCGGGCACGAACTGCCCCGGATCCGGAACGGCGAGATTGTCCTGCTCGATGCGGTACACGGCCGCCGTCGCCAGGAGCTTGCCGCCCAGCAGCAGCGCCTTCAGGCCGGCCTCGTAATTCTTGCCTTCCAGCGGATTGAGCAGGCGCCCGTTGCGGTCGCGGACATTGCCCTGCGGCTTGAAGATCTTGGTATAGCTCGCATAGGCGGACAGGTTGTGGGTGATGTCGAGGACCAGCCCCGCATAGGGCGTGAGCACGCCCTTGTAGGTCAGCCGGTAGGCCGGGCTCGTCCCCGCGGCCTCCTCGTTGCGCCGGAAATAGCTCAGCCGCCCGCCGCCGATGAGCTTGAGCGGGCCGACCAGGCCGATCCGCGTCGTGGCGAAAAGCGCGGCCTGGGTCGTGGAACCGCGGCTGGACACGTAGCGCGGCCCCCAGGCCGGCTGGGCGAGCGTCCCGTCCCAATGGTTGAAATCGGCGATCGGATCCATCGCGACGGGATCTCGGTTGGACCATCCGTCGGTGAGGCGATTCACCATCGCGCCGACGGCCAGGTCGTGCTCGCCGCCAAGCAGCGAAAACGGGCCGCTGGCCTGGATGCTGCCGTTCCATTGCTCGGGATCGGCCTTGAACCAATAGGCCGAGGTGGCCATGCCGGCACCGGTCACCCGGTTGGGCATGCCATCGAGCCACAGCAGCCGCGATTCCTCCAGCCCCTTGTGGTAGCCGAGGTCGCCGCGGATGCTCCATTTCCCGCCAAGGTCGTGCGTGAGGGTGGCGAAGCCCGAAATCTCCGTGGTGTTCCAGAAGCCCCAGTCGGTGCCGGTGGTCTTGGAGCGCGGCCAGCGCGTCCGCGTGCCGTCGGTATACCAATAGGGAAGCTGCGCCCACATCACGCCGTCGCGGTCGTCGCGCTGATAGCTGGCGCCGACCGACAGCTTCGTGCGCGGACCGAGATCGGCGTCGACCACCCCATAGAGGACGAGGCCCTTCTTCTCCTCGCGATCGACGAAGCCGTCCTGCCGATAGGCCTGGACGACGGCGCGCACGCGCACCGTTCCGGCGGCATCGAGCGGCGACTGCACGTCCACGGTTCCGGCGAAGCGGTTCCACGATGCCGCTTCGAGGCTGACCTGACCGGAGAAGGCGTCGGCATCGGCGTGCTTGCGGATCAGGTTGACGACCGCGGAAGGATCCCCTGCCCCATGCATCAGGCCCGCTGCGCCGCGCACCAGGTCCACGCGCTGGTAAATCGCGGTGCTCGTCTCGCCGAAGCCGACATTGCCGTTGGCGAACGGCGCACCGTCGAGCTGGAAGTTCTGGACCTCGAAGCCCCGCGCGGAGATCGCGCTGCGGCCGCGATCGATGTCCTTCTTGGAAATGCCCACGGCGAAATCGAGCGCGTCGTTGATCGAGATCAGCGCCTGGTCGTCGATCTGCTGCCGGGTGATGACGCTGATCGTCTGCGGCGTCTCGATCGGCGTGAGGTGCAGCCCGGTGGCGGTGGTGGGCTGGTCGCTCCGGCCATAGCCCGTGACGACGATGCCCTCCCCGGTCTCTTCCTCCGCTGCGGTGCCCTGCTGCGGGGCGTGCTGGGCGTGGAGCGACGCCGGCATGAACATTGCGGCAGAGCCGGCCAGCAGCAAATGAAACGAACGGCGCATCATCGTCCCCCTTCTTGTCTTTCGCCGCGCCTCATCCTTCCCTCCGTCCCGGATGCAGCCGCGATCGCTCCCGCCGGAATGGAGCCGTCGCCCTGGGGCGGATCGGCAGATCCGGGAGATGGAGCGAGCGTGAACCGTTCGCGAAGACGGAAGCGATGATTCGCGTTCCCGATGCGCGCCACTAATGCGATTAATTAGCAATTGCAAATCTGCAAATGCCGGAGCGGGGCCCCCGCGTTACCGGGTGCCGCAGGGCCGCGCGCCGGCCGACCTCAAAGCCACACCGCCCGCAGCCGGGTCATGAAGCCCTCGTCCCAGGTGGGGGAAAAGGCATTGGTGGCGAAGGCGAAGCCGCAGGACCCGCCCGGATCGAGCGCAAGATAGGCGAAGCAGCTGCCCGTGGAGCCGGCATGCCATAGCAGCAGCCGCCCATCCGTCGGCCGCTCGACGCACCATCCGAGCGCATAGTTCCAGTCGACCCCCGGCTCGGGGTCGCAGCCGACCGGGCGATAGAGCGTTCCCAGCACCCCCGCCTGCGCGGCCGGATCGGCAAGCAGGCGCAGATGCGCCGCACCGTACCGCGCGAGATCGACGATCCGCCCATGGACGTCGCCGGACGGACGGACGATATCCAGATCGTCGACGGCCCGCTTGCCCGGCTTCAGCGCCACCCATTTTTCGCCCCATAGCGCGTGCCGGTGCTCGACCGGCTGCGAACCGTCCTGCGGGGGCCGGTCGAATCCCGCGCCACGCAATTCGAGCGGATCCAGCACATATCTGCGCATCAGGGTGCGATAATCCTCGCCGGTCGCGGCCATGGCGATCGCTCCGGCCAGGCCATAGCCGAGATTGGAATATTGGAAATCGCCGTCGCGCTGCGGCCGCGATGCGCGCAGCGCGTTGCCGAGCAGCCGGGCGGACGTCCGCCCGGGATCGCCGCCGAGAAGCAGATATCGCACCAGTCCCGGCCGCGACGGATCGGCGGGCAGGCCGGCACGATGCGCGAGGAGGTCCAGCAGCGTGACGTCCTGGAGCGCACCGGCCCGCGCATCGGGCATTGCGGCCAGGCCCTCGCCCACCGTCATGTCCCAGCGCAGCACGCCCGCCTCGACCAGACGCGCGATCATCAGGCTGGTCATGGATTTGCCGATCGAACCATAATGCCAAAGGTCCTCGATCGTCGCGGCCGTCCCGCCGAGCTGACGGATGCCGCGCACCGCGGTGACGACTTCGCCACCCGCATCGAAAACGGCGCACGCCGCCGCGGGCAAATCAAAGGCATCGCGGAACAGATCCAGCCTCGCCGTCATCGGCTGCGACGATGCGGGGGCCGGCTGGGAGGACGATGACATGGCAGCTTTCCTGATCGTGAAGGCGATCCGCCGAAACGGTCGCGCGGCGAGTCGCCGCCTCTCAGGATGGTCATCCTTCATTGCGTGGAGAATGCGTGGAGCCTCTGCGAAGCGAATGCGAAGGCGCGACCGCGCGCCGCCCTCCCCTCTCCGACGATCCATCGCGCGCGCGAGGCACAACCCGTCCGCGGCCTCGATCCGCCGGACGGATTGCCAGCCGGCACGAAGGCCCGCGCCTGCACAAGGTCTCCACACCCTCTAGCCGCGGCCTGCACGATCGCCCGGCACCGCTCCCATGCTCTCACGGAGAACGCGCAATGAAGGCGAGACTGCAGGTTGGAACGATCGGGTCGTCACCGTGGTGACGCGGGGCGGTTCGCCGCCGCTCCGATCGATCGCGCATGGAGCGGCGGGCGGACCGGGATCGCTATCGATGCGGGCCAGCGGCCTTCCCGCTTGGCGCAACCGGCGCTATCGGACGGGGCGGCCGCGACGATCTGCGGCTGGTTGCCGGCACGCGGATGCGGTTCCGAGGGGCCGCGTCCGCAACCGGCCACCGCCTCCATCATTTCTCCACATGATCTTCACGCGCCCCGAATAACCAGGTCACAGGATGGCGGACATCCTTCATTAGGCAGAATATCGTGGAAAATGCCCTGATCCTCATCGTCGAGGACGAACCCCAGATTGCCCGTATCCTGTGTTCCTATCTGGAGCGCGAGGGATACCGGACCGTGACCGCCCAGGACGGAGAGGTCGCGCTGATCCATCACCAGTCGCTGAAGCCCGATCTCGTCCTGCTCGACGTCGGCCTGCCGAAACGGGACGGCTTTTCGGTGCTGGCCGATCTCCGCGCGCGCGGCATGACTCCGGTCATCATGACGACTGCGCGGGCGGAGGACCTTGACAAGCTTTCCGCGCTGCGGATCGGTGCCGACGACTATGTCGTGAAACCGTTCAATCCGCTTGAGGTGGTCGCGCGGGTAAAGGCCGTGCTGCGCCGCTCGGCCGGTGCGGGCGCCGATCAATCGCTGATCCGGTTCGGCGCGCTGCAGCTCGATACCTTGAGCTATACCGCGGCGGTATTGAACGATGCGGCCACGATCCCGCTCGACCTGACGCTGACCGAGTATCGGTTGCTCTCGCACATGCTCCGGGCGCCGCGCCGCGTGTTCGACCGCGCCGAACTGGTCGATGCCTGCCTGCCCGAGGGGAATGCGCTCGAACGGACCGTGGACAGCCATATCAGCAACCTTCGCCGCAAGCTCGACCGGGCCGGCATGACCGGTCTCTGCGTCGTGGTGCGCGGCGTCGGCTATCGGCTGGCGGCATCATGATCGCCGCGTTGCGCGCCCGCCTGCGCCGCCGCTGGCCCATCGCGCGCCAGCTGGCGACGGCGCTGGTCGTGATCGTCATCACCAATTGCGTGCTGATCTTCGTGGCGATGACGCTATGGACCAGCAACGAAGAGCGCCTGATCAAGGAGAACGCATCGCCTGCCGCCCAGCGCGCCCTCGCCGCGCTGGAGGCCGGCCGGGTGCCCGATTTCAACGGAATCGACAAGGTCATCAAGGAGCTGGACGAACTGACGGACACGGTCAATCAACGCGGCAATACCGCGCTGCTGATCTGCCTCCTGTTCGTCGCGATATGCGATTTCGTCCTCGGCAGCATCTTCCTGGCCAAGCTGGCACGCGCCCTGAACGACGTCGCGTTCAGCGCCCGGCGCCTGGCCGATGGCGACTTGTCGGCGCGGGCGCCGCTGGTGCGCTGGGCCTCGGTGGAGGAAGCGCAGCTCATCGACGACTTCAACGCCATGGCGCAATCGCTGCAGCGCGCGGAGCGGGAGCTCGCGGAAAGCACGGCTGCGATCGCCCATGAATTGCGCACGCCGCTCACCATCCTGCGCGGGCGCATCCAGGGGACCATCGACGGGATATTCGCGCGCGAAGAGGAAGAGATGCGGTCCCTGCTGCTGCAGGTGGAAGGGCTGGGGCAGCTGGTGGACGATCTCCAGACCATCAACCTGGCCAAATCGGACCGCATGATCCTGAATCCCGACCATATCGACCTCGCCCTGGAGGTGGAGCGGGTCATCGCCCTGATCCGGCCCGATCTGGAGGCGGCGGGATTGGAGCCGGTGCTTCTCCTTCGGCCGACCGCTGTCGTCGCCGACGCCGCCCGGATCCGCCAGATGATCGGAGCGGTCCTTTCGAATGCGCAGCGTTATGCCGCCGGAAGCGGTCCGCTACGCATCAGCACCGCACGGCATGGCGGCTGGGCGGTGCTCGAGATCGTCGATCACGGCCCCGGGCTGCCGGAGGAGGCCATGGACAAGGCCTTCGACCGGTTCTGGCGCGCCGAAACATCGCGCGCGCGGCACAGCGGGGGCAGCGGCCTCGGCCTTTCGGTCGTTCGCGCCATTGCCGAGGCGCATGATGGAACCGCGACATTGGCGAACCATGATGGCGGCGGCGCGATCTTCACCTTGCGCCTGCCGGCAGGCATCGCGCCCGATACGGCCTGATCCGCAGGCCCTGGCCTCCTTGGACAGAGGCTCGCGGAAAGCCGCCCCATGTTGCCGAAATCGAGTATCGCGACAATTCGTACAAATAATCGTACAATTTTCTCAAAACCGCAGCATTCGCGGCCTAGATCAGCGCATGGACGGGGCGATGCGGGGTTTCATGATCGCATGAAGAGATCGGCCACAGAACGCCGTGTGGATCATGGTGCAAAGTCGTGAGCGAAGGAGAGCGTAGCCGTGCGGTGGCACTTTCACTGATGCGAATGGCATTGGCGCTGCTCGATCGGTACGGCGATCCCGTCGCAGCCGCGCGATTGCAATATGCGATCGACACGGAAGAGGAAGTGCCGGACCACGCACCTTCCGCGGATCGAAACACTTGACCAATTTCCGGGCGGCACCGCCGGATATTGCGGCAGGCGCTTGGCAGGGAGACCCGCCCTTGCCTCATCTTCGCTGCAACATCTCCTGATCATGATGCTCGTCGCGGCCTCTCTCTTCTGCGGCCTTCTGGCTGGCCTCACGATATTCCAGCTCTGCCTCATCGCCGGCGTGCCGCTGGGTCGCTTCGCCTGGGGCGGGCAGTATCGGATACTCCCCGCGCGCCTTAGATTCGGCAGCGGGATGGCGATCCTGATCTATGGGGCGCTTGCACTCGTCATCCTCGACAGAGCCGGTCTGATCGCAATTCTGCCCAGCGCCTGGTCGGCTGGCTTCGCCTGGGCGACAGTCTTCTATCTCGCGCTCGCGCTGGCGCTGAACCGGATCTCGCCGAGCCGGGCCGAACGCCGGCTCATGACGCCCGTCGCCGCGCTTCTCCTCTGTTGCGGGCTGGTCGTGGCGGTGGGGCCTTTGGCAACCTGAGACGGCGATACGAGACAGCGCTCCCGGCCCGGCGGCCTGATCCAGGCTTCGCGCAGCCAGCCTCCACAATGGAGGAAACCACGAGCCTACTCGTTTCATCACCCCGTCAAGTATAGCCCCACTCTCGACGAGGCTCACTCGATCGAATGCCGTGGTGACAACATGGAGCGGACAAACTCCCCGCGTCGACATGGGCAACGGGGATGCCAGTACTCCTTCCGACGGCGCTCGACATAATCACGACCTTGCCATGGCCATGATCCCTGCCCATGGAAATTCGTTACTTTCCGAGGAATCGTTATGGAGTCGCGCTCTATTTTATACCTCTCCTACGGTAGAATTCTTCAAATATATCACGAGTCGCCATCTTCAACATCGTAACATCTATCTCAAATCGCGGATGAATCCACCGCATCAGCGCGCTGCCTTCAATTTTTTGAACGCATTAAATCTCTGGATTCAAAAAGATTTCATCGATGTCGATGAACAACACACCACAATGAACACAATAGCATTTTTACAAAAATTTGATTCTGATAGATTTGCAGCAACAACTTTAATCACGATCAAATCTCCGTGAGAGGAACTTGAGGCAGAAATCTCGAGCAATCTCCCACGGACGAATCCGTTCGATATTTCATGACAATATATCGGGGGTGTCTCGTGAGCTACCTTGTTACTGCGGGTCCGCCAACACCTAATGGCGACCTTCATCTCGGCCATCTTTCCGGCCCCTATCTCGCAGGTGATATTCTGACGCGCTATTTGCGAATGATCGGCGAACGCGCGACTTACATCTCCGCCGGTGACGATCATCAAAGCTATGTCGCGCGAATGGCCAAGCAGGAGGGGCGCGATCCTGCAACCGTAGCCGCGGAGAATGGCGCGCGAATTCGGGAGTCGTTGGCGAGCGCCGGCATCTCGCTCGATCTGTTCGCCTCTCCGGCGCAATCGCCGCGCTATTCGGGATTCATCGAGCGCTTCTTCCGCACCCTGCTTGACCGCGACGCGCTGGAGGAGCGGACCACCGATCAGCCCTTCTGCATCACCTGCGACCGTTTCGCGTTCGAAGCGCATCTGCGTGGCCGTTGCTCTCATTGCGATGCCGAGAGCGACGGGGGGATCTGCGAGGCCTGCGGCAAACCGAATGCAGGCGCGGATCTGATCGATCCTGCCTGCGTCACTTGCGGCGGCACGCCCGAACGCCGCCCGCTACGCCAGCTCTGGTTTCCGCTCGAGCGCTATCGCAGCGCCGCCGAGTTTACGTTCGCCTGCGCCTGGCTGAACCCGCGGGCCCGCGCCCTGGTGGCCGAAATGCTGGCGCAGCCGCTGCCCGACGTGCCGGCCACCCAGCCTGCCGAATGGGGCATCGCGGTTCCCGCGAGCGGCTATGACGATCAGCGCATCTCCGCCTGGTTCGAGCTCGGCCCGCATTATCTGGCGCTTACCGACCTCCTGCCCGAGGCGAGGGGCAACCCCGGCGGCTGGCAGACGCCGTGGACGGGATTCGACAATGTCGTCCAATGCTTCGGATTCGACTCGATCTATTTCCACGTCGTGCTGTTCCCGGCCATCTTCCAGGCTTTCGATCCCCGGCTCCGCCCGCCGATCGGGTTCATCACCAACGAATTCTTCCGCCTCGACGGAAGCAAATTCTCCACCAGCCGCGGCCACGCCCTTTGGGCCGGCGCGTTCCTGCGCGAGCATGATGCCGATGCGTTGCGCTTCCATCTCGCGCGGGTCGCGCCCGAGATCGAGCAGACCAACTTCACGCTCGACGAGTTCGAGGCCACGCGGCGCGACGAGCTGATCGGCATCTGGGACGACTGGCTCAAGGACCTTGCGAAGCGCTGCGAGGCGGCGGGCGGGATGGTGCCGCTCGCGCCGGCGCCGCGCAGTGCGCCGCTCGCCCTCGCCCGCCTCGCCAGCCTGTTTGGCGACCTTTCGCACTGCTACTCGGTCCAGGGCTTCTCGCCCAGTCGCGCCGCACATCTGCTGAGCGAGATCGTGCGCGTCGCGCGCCGCTTCCGCGCCGAGCATGCGGTGTTCGACGGAAAGCCTGCCTCGGCGCTCGAGGCGGCCGGCGCCCTGGCAGTCGAGCTGGCCTTTGCCAGGAGCCTGGCGCTCGCCGCCGCGCCCATCCTGCCCGGCTTCGCCGATCGCTTGTGGCGCGACCTTGGCGAGCGCGGCGCGGTGGCGGAGGCGCGCTGGGAGCTGCTGCCGGCGATGCCGACGGCGGGCACCGCGATCTCGCTCTCGACCACGGGCTATTTCGAGCCCGCGCGGCCCGGCAGCGAGCCGGCCCCGCCCGAACCGACTTCCGAAGCGGAAGCGGCACCACCCGCGGACGACATCGAAACCGCTCCGTCCGAGGCCGAAGGCGAACCGATCGAAGCGAACGCCGAGGCCAGGGCCGAAGCGCCTTCCCCTGCGGAGCGCACCGAACCCGCACCGCGTGCCAATCGGAGGAGGGCTCGATGACGATGACGGCGGAACGGATCTATATCGACGAGGAGCGCGCTTCCTTCGCGCAAGAGCGGCTATGGTTGCTACAGCAGCTCGATCCCTCCGACAGCGGCTATAACCTCGTCATTCCCATCCCGCTGCCGCCCGGCACCGATGCCACGCTGCTCACCGCGGCCATGGCCGACATGATCGAGCGTCACGACAGCCTGCGCACGCTGTTCGAGGACCGCGACGGCGTGCCATGGCAATGCGTGCTGGCACCCTATACGCCGGCGGTGACGGCCCATGACTTCGCGGAGCTCCCCTCCGAGGCACGCGAGGAGGCGCTGGCCGAATTGATTGCCGGTGAGATCGCGACTCCCTTCGATCTTGCGGCAGCGCCGCCGCTGCGCTGCCGCCATGCGGATCTCGGCGAGGCCGGGACGCTGGCGGTGATCGCGCTCCACCACATCATCGCCGATGGCTGGTCGATGCACCTGTTCGCACGGGACCTCGCCGAATTCTGTGCCGCGCACGTCGCCGGACGCGCGCCCGTGCTGCCGCCGCTCGACTATCAATATGTCCATTTCTCCACCTGGCAGCGCGACCAGGTCGAGCGTGGCGCCTATGCCGAACAGCTCGACCATTGGGTACGCACGCTTTCGGAAGCGCCGCCGGTGCTCGACCTCCCCCTCGATCGGCCGCGCACGCCGCAGCCCGAAGCGCGCGGCGGCACCTGGGTGGTCCATTTCCCCAACGCACTGCGCAACGGCCTCAACCAGCTCGCACGGGCGGAGAATGCCACGCTCTACATGGTGCTGATGGCAGGCTATCAGGCCTTGCTGTCGCGGCTGGGCGGGCAACACGACATCATCGTCGCCTCGCCGGTCGGCAGCCGGCCAAGGGCCGAGTTCGACGACATCTTCGGCTGTTTCCTCAACAATGTGCTCGTGCGGGGCCGGCCTGCCCGCACGCAGAGCTTCCGCGAATTCCTTGCCGCGACGCGCGTGGCGGTGCTCGACGCCTTCGCGCACCAGGACGTGCCGCTCGAGGTGGTGATCGAGGCAGTCAAGCCGCAGCGCAGCCGCACCCATACCCCGCTGTTCCAGACCATGCTGGTGCTGCAGAACGCCCCGCGCACGATGGCGGAGGCAACGCCGGAGAGCGAGCCCGTCGACGGCCCCGGCCTGTCGCTCAACGCCAAGTTCGAGCTTTCGGTCGCACTATGGGAGAGCGCCTCCGGCATCACCGCCGCGTTCGAATATCGCAGCGACCTGTTCGACGAAGCCACCATCGCGGCGATGGCCAGTGCCTATCGCGCGCTGCTGGCCGATGCCGTCGCCCGCCCGGATGCGCGGCTGGGCAGCCTCGCGCTGCTCGATGCGCCGACGCAGCGGACGATGCTGCACGACTGGAACGCCGTGCAGCTCGACTATCCCGACACGGCGACGATCCACGGCCTGTTCGAGGAACAGGCGGCGCGCGATCCCGACGCGGTCGCGGTGATCTTCGAGGACCTGACTCTCAGCTACGCCGCGCTCAATCGCGCCGCCAATCGCATCGCCCACCAGCTGATCGCACTGGGTGCGGGACCGGAGACTTGCGTGCCGGTGGTCTGCGAGCAGAGCATCGAGATGATCGTCGCGCTGATGGGCGTGCTCAAGACCGGCGCCGCCTATGTGCCGATCGACCCGACATTGCCGCAGAAGCGCATCGAATATCTGATCGACAGCGTGGCACCCAAGGCAGTGCTGACGCTCGAGCGCTTCGCGGAGCTGGCCGGCGATCCGGGAGCCCCCGTGATCGCGATCGACGGGGCGCATGCCGCGGCTGGAGCCGATATCGGCAACCCCGAAGTCGCGGTCTCCGCCCGCACGCTCGCCTATGTGATCTTCACTTCGGGCACCACCGGCCTGCCCAAGGGCGTGGAGGTCGAGCATCGCAGCGTCATCCACCATCTCTGGGGCATGCGCGAGCAATATGCGGTGACCTCGGCCGACCGTTTCCTTCAGAAGCACCCGTTCAACTTCGACGTGTCGGTCTGGGAATTCTTCCTCCCGCTGGCAACCGGCGGCAGCACGGTGATGGTGCGCCCGGGCGGCCAGCGCGACCTCGACTATATGATCGACCGGATCGTCGCCGAGGGCGTCACCATCGTGTGCTTCCTCCCCTCGGCGCTCACGGTATTGCTCGAGCATCCCCGCATCGCGCTGCTCGACGCTTCGGTCCGCTGGATGCTGTGCGGCGCGGAGACCATGGCGCGCGACGTGCCGTCGCGCTTCTTCGAGCGGCTCCATGCCAGGCTGCACAATCTCTACGGCCCGACCGAGACGACCGTCCACAACAGCTGGTATGAATGCCTGGCCGGCGAACAGCCCGCGGTGATCCCGATCGGGCGACCGATGCCCGGCGTGCGCCTGTACGTCCTCGATCCCGACCTGCAACCCGTGCCGGTCGGCGTACCGGGGGAGATCCATATCGGCGGCGCCAGCGTCGCGCGCGGCTATCGCAACAGCCCGGAGATCAGCGAGGCCCGGTTCGTCGCCGACCCCTTCACCGACGGGCCCGATGCCCGGATGTATCGCACCGGCGACATCGGCCGCTTTCGCGCCGACGGCAATATCGAGTTCATCGGACGGCGCGACCGGCAGTTCAAGATCCGCGGCTTCCGCATCGAGCTGGGCGAGATCGCGCATGCGCTGCGCCAGCACGAGCAGGTCCGCGAAGCGCTGGTGATCGTCCGCGAGGACATGCCGGGCGATCTGCGCATCGTCGCCTATGTCGTCGCGAGCGAAGCCGGCCTGGGGGAGGCCGCGCTGCTCGATCATGCGGCGCAGCACCTCCCGCGGCACATGGTGCCGAGCGCGATCGTGATGATGGACAGCTTGCCGCTCACCGCGAACGACAAGGTGGACATGCGCGTGCTGCCGGCACCCGGCCGGTATCAGCGCGATGCGGGCCGGGCGCCCGAGGGCCCGATCGAGACCGGGCTGGCGGCGATCTGGAACTCGCTGCTCGGCTCCGCGGTGGAAGGCGTCGAGGACGATTTCTTCGACCTTGGCGGCCATTCCCTGCTCGCCGCGCGGCTCGTCGCCCATGTCCGCGCGCGCCTGGGCCGGGTGCTGCCGGTGCGCGCGGTGTTCGAGACGCCGAAGCTGGGTGCGATGGCGGAAGCCGTCGCCGCGGCGCCGATCGCGGAAGACGATCTCAGTGCGATGCTGCGCCGGCCGCGGCGATCCCTTTGACCGAATCCAGTACGGGGCTCTGCCAGATGTACAACGAAACCGGATTGAAATCCGCCGAAGTCCTCGAAACCGTCGCCGAGCCGGCGGTCACTGCCATCGACCTTGCCTGTATCGGCTTCGGCCCCGGCGGAATAAGCCTTGCCGCCGCCTATAGCGATTGGCGCGACGTCCAGCCGCAGGGCGCCTCGGTACCCAGCCTGCGGTTCATCGAGCGGCGCCCCGGCCCTGCCTGGCAGCCCGGGCTGCTGATCCGCGGCGCCGACCTCAACCATCACTTCCTCCGCGACTTCGCCACGCCGCGCGACCCGCGCAGCCGCTTCACCTTCGCCTGCTATCTCAAAGAAACCGGCCGATTGTTCCAGTTCGGCCATCTCGGCGGGCGCGTGAGCCGGGTCGAATGGAACGACTATGTCGTCTGGACCGCCCGCCATTTCGATCCGCTGGTCCGCTACGGGCTGGCGGTGCGATCGATCGCCCCCGCGGCCATGCGCAACGGCGCGCCGAACCTGATCGAGCTCGAACTGGATGACGGCAGCCGGATGGCGGCGCGCAACCTGGTGGTGAGCACCGGCCAGTTCCCGCGCGTGCCCGAGCCGTTCCGCCCGCATCTGGGTCCGCGCATGTTCCACAGCGCGGGATTTCTCGACCGGATCTCCGCCTTCGATCGCGCGGCGCCGCTCAAGATCTGCGTGCTGGGCTCGGGCCAGAGCGCGGGCGAGACGCTGCTCTGGCTCTACGACCATTTCCCCAACGCGCAGCTCACCTCGGTGCATCGCGGCCTGCCGTTCCGCCTCGTCGATATCGGCCATTTCAGCAACGAGGTCTTCTTTCCCGACCAGGTGCCCTATTTCCATGCCCTCTCCCCCGAGAAGCGGCGCATGGCCGCACAGGAATATCACCTGACCAACTTCTCGGCGGTGGACATCGACATCAGCCAGGGCCTCTACTGGCGGATGTACGAGGACCGCGTGCTCGGCACGACGCGCGCCGAAGTCATCGCCCGCCACGCCGCCAGCGAGATCGAACCCGTCGGCGAGGGATTCCGGATCCGCTTCGTCGACGGACTCAGCGGTGCCGAACGGATGGTGGACGCCGATATCGTGGTGCTCTGCACCGGCTATCACGAACCCGCCTTCCCGCCGCTGCTCGAGCCGCTGCGCAAATGGATCGTCACCGATTCCAGCGGAGGACCCGAAGTCGCGCTCGACTATCGCGTCCGGACCGCGTCCGGCTTCGGCCCGGCGCTGTACCTGAACGGCGTCACCGAGCGCACCCACGGCGCCAGCGACGCCTCGTCGCTCAGCATGACCGCGCTGAAGGCCCAGACGATCCTCGAATCCTTCCTGACCAACCGGAACCGCTGAACGGAGCCGCGCGCATGTCCACCTGGCTGTTTACCTATGGCTCGAGCACCGATCCGGATCATTTCGCGGAGGATTTCGGCAAGCCCGAGGCCTTTGCCGCCGCGCGCGTGGCGGACTATCGGCTGGCCTTCGTCAACTATCGCGAGGCGTTCGGCGGCGGCACTTCGGCGATCGTGCCGGCGCCCGGCGCGGAGGCGATCGGCGTCGCCTATCGCATCACGCCCGAACAGCATGCGAAGCTCGCACAGGCCGATCCCGACTATGCGCTGCAGCCGATCCAGGCGCGGATCGGCGGGGAGACCGTCGAGGCGGAAGTGCTGCTGCCGCGCACGATCCATGGCTTCGCCTCGCCCACCGATGCCTATATGGCGCGCATCCGCTACGGCCTGACCGGCTTCTACCCGGTCGCGCAGGTCGACGCCGTGATCCGCGCCGCGCTGGACCGGCGCTGGCTGTTCGACGGGCTTCCCGCGCAATGGGCGGCCGATGCCCAGCCGCGCATGGAATATGGCACGCTGTTCCGGCGTCTGCTGCCGTGGAAGGGCGGGGTCCGCACGCCCTGGGGCGGCGCCGTCGCCACCATCGCGCCGGGCACGGCCAGCGAATTGTTCCCCCATGACGAGGAAGAGCTCGCCTTCGTGCTGTCGGGCAGCGGCAGCCTGCGGCTCAACGCGCACGAGCGCGCGATCGGCCAGGGCGACCTCATCTATTTCGAACCCGAATGCGAGCACGTCGTGACCAACGACCAGCCCGGGGAGCCGCTGGTCGTGCTGTTCCTCTGGTGGGGCGGTGCCGATGGCGTGGCGTGGGCGGGACGCAAGATCTGACGCGATCCTTCGCGTTTCTGGCGGGAGCGGAGCAATGACGGACCTGAAGACGGCAACTCTAAACCGGCGCGGTTTCCTGGGCGCCCTGGGCTCGACCGTGGCGGCCGCCGGCACGGCATCCGCCCGTGCGGCGATCGCCGCACAGGACACCGAATTCGACTATATCGTCATCGGCATGGGATCGGCCGGCTGCGTCGTCGCCAACCAGCTGAGCGCAAAGGCGGGCCTTCGCGTGCTCGCGCTGGAAGCCGGCCCGACCGACTATACCCCGATCATCCAGAACCCCGACAATTACTACAAGGCCAAGGGCTCCCCGATCTACGACTGGAACTATCAGACGATCCCCCAGCCGCACATCGACGGCCGCATCATCCCCGCGCCGCGCGGCAGGGCCTATGGCGGATGCAGCTCGATCAACGCGATGATCTATATCCGCGGCAACCGGGCCGACTATGACAATTGGGCCTATCAGGGAAACAGGGGCTGGGCATATGAGGACGTGCTGCCGCTGTTCATCGCGGCGGAAGGCAATCGCGACATCCGCGGGCCGCTGACCGGCAACAAGGGGCCCCTCACCGTCCAGAACTATCCGCACAAGAGCCTGCCGGGCACGGCGTTCGTGCAGGCGGCGGTGCAGATGGGCTTCAAGGGGCCGGACTGGAACTTCAACGGCGCGATCCAGCAGGACGGCGCGGGCTTCTATCAGTTCACCATCCGCACCGAGCTGCGCGACGGCAAGCCAAGGCTGGAACGGTGCAGCCTGGCCAAGGCCTATCTCCATCCCGCGATGGGGCGCACCAACCTCACCGTCCGGCACGATGCGCCGGTCAAGCGGCTGATCGTCGAGGGCGGCCGCGCGGTGGGTGTGGAATATGTGCTCGACGGCCAGACGCTGCAGGCGCGCGCAAGCCGCGAGATCGTCCTGTGCGCCGGCGCGGTCACCTCTCCCGCGATCCTGATGCGTTCGGGGATCGGCCCGGCCGACGCGTTGCGCGCGCTCGGCATCCCCGTCGTCCTGGACCTGCCGGGCGTCGGCGAGAATCTGCAGGACCATCCGGTGCTGCCGGTCGCCTATCACGCCCTTCCCGCCTTGCCGCCGCTCTGGGCCAGCGGCGTCCAGGCCGGGCTGTTCGTCAAGACGCAGAGCCACGCACCCTCGGCCGCGCCCGACCTCCAGTTCCATTTCTGGCAGGGCGACGACGACGACGCCAATTCCTTCTCCTTCTCGCCAACCGTCGTCCGGCCGTCGAGCCGCGGCCGGATCCGGCTCAAGTCGGCCGACTATACCGTCGCGCCCCTGATCGACCCGAACTACATGCAGACCCAGGCCGATATCGACGTGATGATCAAGGGCATGGAGCTGTCGCGCGAACTGGTGCGCCAGCGAGCGTTCAAGGGCATTGCGGGCGCGCCGCTGCACGACTTCGGATCGGCGAGAACGCCCAGGGAAATGGCCGACTATGTCCGCAAGAACGTGCGGACGATCTATCACCTCGCCAGCACCTGCAAGATGGGGCTCGGCGCCGATGCCGTGGTCGATCCGGAGCTCAAGGTCTACGGCATCGCCGGCCTGCGCGTCGCCGATGCCTCGATCATGCCCGAGGTCGTCAGCGGCAACACCAACGCCGCATGCGCGATGATCGGCCAGCGTGCCGCCGACATGATCCTCGGCAGGGGCAAGCGCCCGTGAGCCGGCGCGCCCGCGCCGACATTGCGACTGGCGGCACCGCATCCTTCGCCCGGCTGGAATCGGAAGTGCGCGTCTATTGCCGCGACTTCCCCGCGGTATTCGCGCGGGCGCGGGGCGCCGAGCTCTTCGACGAGGAGGATCGGCGCTATCTCGACCTGCTGGCCGGCGCGGGGGTGCTCAACTATGGGCACAATCCGCCCGAGATCGTCGCGGCGATCAGCGGCTATCTGGCCGATGGCGGGATCGTCCATGCGCTCGATCTGCACACGGTGGCGAAGCGCCGGTTCCTGGACGCGTTCGAACGCCATATCCTCGTGCCGCGAAACCTGGACTACAAGATCCAGTTCACCGGCCCGACCGGCACCAACGCCATCGAAGCGGCACTCAAGATCGCGCGGCGGGTCACCGGCCGCCACGCCGTGATCGCCTTCACCAACGGCTATCACGGCGTATCGCTCGGCGCGTTGGCGACGACGGGGAATGCCGCCAAGCGGCGCGCCGCCGGCATTCCCCTCGGCGGCGTCGACCGGCTGCCCTTCGACGGGTATTTCGGCAGCGAGATCGATACGGCCGCCTATCTCGCGCACATGCTCGCCGATCCCGGCAGCGGGATCGATCCTCCCGCGGCGATCCTGCTGGAAGTCGTCCAGGCAGAAGGCGGCATCAACGTCGCGTCGGACGCCTGGCTGCGCTCGATAGCCGAGATCGCCCGCGCCCATGACGCCCTGCTGATCGTGGACGACATCCAGGCGGGCTGCGGGCGTACCGGAAGCTTCTTCAGCTTCGAGAAATCCGGGATCCGGCCCGACATCGTCTGCCTGTCCAAGGCGATCGGCGGCATGGGGCTGCCGATGTCGCTGGTGCTGATGGCGCCGGAACATGATTGCTGGCGGCCCGGCGAGCATAACGGCACCTTCCGTGGTCACAATCTCGCCTTCGTCGCGGCAACCGCCGCCATCGAGAACCATTGGTGCGACGAGCGGCTGGAACGGCGCATTGCGGCAAGCGCCGCGCAGCTCGATGCGCGGCTGCGCGCGTTGCCGGGCCATGGCAGGCCGGGCGGCTTCGAGCTGCGCGGCCGGGGCATGATCCGCGGCCTGGCCTGGCGCGACCCGCATGTCGCCGGACGAGTCTCGGCTGCCGCCTATGCGCGTGGCCTGATCGTCGAGACCTGCGGCCCGCACAGCGAAGTGCTGAAGCTGTTGCCGCCGCTCACGATCACCGCGGCGGAGATCGACGAAGCGGCCGATCTGCTGGGCGAGGCGATCGCCGAGGTCGTCCCCGCTCCCGCCACTGCGCTCGAGACGGCCTGACCGGCAATGCGCGGGCCCAGCCTTCTCGTGGTGGGGGCTGGCATCAACGGCCTGTGGACCGCGTGGCGCTTCCTCCGCGCCGGTTGGGACGTGACGCTGGCGGATGCCGGCCCCTTGCCCAATCCGGCGGCGGCTTCCTGGGACCAGCACCGGCTGATCCATCCGCTGGGCGCGGAATCCGAAGCCGACGTCCATGCCATCGAACGGGCACTGGGCGGCTGGGCGGAGCTCTGGTCGCGGCTCGGCCACAGCCATTACCGCCAGACCGGGGGCCTGCTCGGCAACCGCATGGAAGCGCGCTCGATCTTCCTGGGCGCCGCCGGCTGGCCCTGCCAGCGCGTGGGCAGCGCCAGCCTGGCGGCCCTGGTGCCGGGACTGCGCCGCCACCCGGAGGGCGGCGGATTATGGACACCCCGCGCCGGCGTGCTGCTCGCCGATCGCATCGTCACCGACATGGTCCGGCTGATCGAGGGGCTCGGCTGCCGCCTCCTGCCCAATCGGCCCATCCTGGAGGAGGAGATCCGCGAGGGGCGCTTCCGCCTCGGCCCTGGCGAGGCGTTCGCGCCCGACCTGACCATCGTCGCGGCGGGGGCCGGAACCGGCGAGGTGATACGGATGCTGGCGCCGCGTCTCACCGGTGTCGACCAGACGATGTTCTATTTCTCCGCCCCGCGCGCCTGGGAGCGCGCGCCCCTTCTCGTCGATTTCGGTCCGCATGACGACCTGTGGGCCGCGCCGCCGGTGGCCGGCACGATGCTCAAGCTCGCCGCCAGCGATCTTGCCGTCCCGGGGGGCCCGTTCGACAGCGACGCCCTGTCCGAGCGGATCGCCGAGACGTTCCGCACGATCGAATGGCGGTTCGTGCGCCAGGCGCGTTGCCGCTATGCCCGCACGGCCGACGGCGCCCGCATCCTGGAACCCGTAAGGGGCACCGACCAGCGGGCCTGGGTCGTAGCGGGCTGCAATGGTGGTGGCTTCAAGCTGGCGCCGCTGGTGGCGGAGTTGGTCTGGCAGCATGCCCGCGGCCAAGTGGAGGCTCTCGCATGACGGCGCCGGAGCCGGAATGGGCGGCCCTGCTCTCCCGATTGCCGGAGCCCGGGCCGGGGCGCACCACCATCGGCCTCGCGGTCGATACCGGTCCGCACGGTGCCGACCTGCTCCGGGCGGCGACAGTGTTGGCCGACGACTTTCCGGAGCTCGGCTATCTGTGGCTGGACGACGGAGCGAGCGCCGCGGGCGGCGCAGCAGCCGCACGGGCAATGGACGCGCGCGGCGTGCGGCTGGTCGTCGGGCACTTCAACAGCGCATCCGCGCTCGCCGCGGCGCCCCTCTATGCCCGGGGCGGCGCGGTGCTGCTGGCGCCCGGCGCGACGCATCCCGCATTGACCGGGGCGATGCCGCATTGCTTCCGGCTGTGCGCCCATGATCTGCGCCAGGCCAGGCTGTTCGCCGAGGAACTGGTCGTCACCGGGGAACGCCCGGTGCTGGTCACGCAGCGCATCGCCCATGGCAAGAGCCTTGGCGATGCGATCGAGGATCTGCTGCGCGCGGCCGGATGCACGCCCCTGCGCATCGATGCCGATCGCCCCGCGGAGATACCCCCGCTCCCGCCCGGGCCGGTGGCGGTGATCGGGCGCCATGCATTCGCGGCCGCGCTGTTGCCACGGCTGGCATCGCACCCGCGCGTGCTGCTGAGCGACGATTGCCGCACGCCGCATCTGCTCGACGCGATCCGTCCCGGCAGTTCGGACCTGCGAGTGGCGGCGCTCGGCGGCGCCGCCGACCCGGCGCCGAACGGCGGCGCCTATGCGCTGACCAGCCGCGCGGCCCTCGAGATATTGGCGGGAGCGGTGGAAATCGCGGGCCCCGGCCCGGCGGCCGTGGCCGAAGTGCTGCGCATTCGGCGTTGGCCCACCTGCCTCGGCACCATCGAGTTCGACGCGATGGGCGAACCCCTGGGTATCGACTGGCACTGGCTGCGGATCGCGCCTGCCTTTGCGGTGGAGGCGAACTGATGCGGACAACCCCGAGGCCATCCGGCACCGTCACCCTCTGGCTGGTGCCGCGCGAAGGAGAACATCGCGATCCAGGGGCCGAGTTCGCGGAACTCGATGCCGCCGCGCGCGCGCGACTGGAGGAAATCCGCGCGCCCGAAGCGCGCGACACCCAGTTGCTCAGCCGCGCATGGCTGGCACGCCTGCTGCGCGCGCAATTCGGGCCGGCGAGCGCACACTGGAGCGTCGGCATCGACTGCAACGGCCGAGCGACCCTGCGCGACGCGCCGCGGGAAATCACGATCGCATTCGCCCATGGACGCGACACCATCGCCCTCGCGATCGGCCATGATTGCGGCGCCGGCCTGGGCATCGATCTCGAGGATCGGCTCGGCGGCGACGACCCCCTGCTCGCGCCGGTGATGCTCTCGCCGGCCGAACTCGCCCAATATCATTGCCTGGGCACCGGAGAACGCCGACGACGCTATCTGCTGGCGCGCTGGGTGGCGAAGGAAGCCTATGCCAAGGCGCTGGGCAGAGGGTTGGCGCTGGGGTTCGACGCAATCGACACCATCGAGGTCGCGCCGGGGCATTTCGGCATCCGCGACCCCTATGCGCCGGACGACGCCGCCTGGCAGGTCAGGCTGATCGAACCCGACGACGGCACTGCCGTTGCCGTGGCATTGGCCCCGTCCGGCAACCGACCGGTCGCGATCGATCTCCACGATCCGGACGGGTTCAGAGGGTCCGTCACCACCGGAGAGGCAGAATATGCGGCGGAACCAAGTTTCGACTAGAACCCCAGCTCGCGCTCCCCGCCGCGCGCCCCACGGAATGCCAGTTGCGAAACGCCCCGCCCGTGCCGGACGGGCCTCGGGGGGAAAAATCAGAGGAAGTCGGAACCGCGCGGCAGGGCGAGGACGAAGACGGCACCTTCGCCGGGTTCGGAGGGTTCGAGCGTCAGCGTGCCGCCATGCGCGTCGACGATGGTCTGCGAGATGGCGAGGCCGAGGCCGGTGCCCGCCGGCTTGGTGCTCACCATCGGCTCGAACAGATGCTCGCGGACGCCTGGAGGCACGCCGGGGCCGGTATCCGCCACGCGGATGCGGACCCGGGGGCCTTCGGTCCAGCTCGAGATCGCGATCTGCCGGGCCGGGCTGTCCCCCATCGCCTGGGCCGCGTTGAGCAGGAGATTGGAGAGCACCATCTCGATCTGGATGCGATCCCCCAGCACGCAGGTCGATCCCGGCGCGAAGCTGCGCACCATGTCGACATCGTCCAGGCACGACAGGCGCGGGCGCACGGCGTCGAGCATTTCGATCAGGCATTCCGGCCGCGCGTCGATCCGGCCGGTCTTCACGAAGCTGCGCATGCGCAGCACGATGTCCGAGGCGCGCGCGGTCTGGGCCGCGGCATCCTCGATGAAGCCGAGCAGTTGCTCCAGCCCCTGGATCCGCTCGCGCAGTACCGCGGCGCAGCCCAGCATGTAGTTGCTCGCGGCAGTCAGCGGCTGGCTCAGCTCATGCGCCATCGCCGCCGCCATCGCGCTCATCGCCGTCAGCCGCGCGCGCGCCGCGGGATCCCCCGGCGCACCGGGATCGCGCGGCGAATCATTCGCCGCAAACCGCACCGAATCGAGCGCCTCGCGCAATGCATATGCGTCGGCGCCGGCGCTGCGCCTGGCCATCGATGCCCCATCGAACCCCATTTACTTCTCCGTTCTTCCGATTTCCTGCCCATGGAAACCAGTATTCGCGGATTCATTAGGACGAGTTGCGCCAGACTGCTTTGCATTTCACGCCAACCACTTGGCAGTTCACGTCACCCTGCATAAGAATTGGAACGTCCCGGATGCACGCCGGGCATGGGGAGGGTCCGGCATGACTTCGGGGCGTGCGGCCATGTTGATGGACTATGTCCCGGTCGCCCTGGAAGTTGGCCTCGATCCCTATCGCATTCTTGCCGACATCGGCGTCAGCCCGTCGCAACTCCGCAACCCCGAGGAACGGCTTCCCCGCGGCGTGATCGCCTCGATCCTCGAGCGCTCGGCCATGGAAGCGAACTGCCCGCACTTCGCAATGCTGATCGCCGAGCGGCGCGACTTATCCTCGCTCGGCCCGTTGAGCCTCGTCCTCCAGCAGCAGGAGACGCTGGACGACGCCGTCCGCACGCTGATCCGCTACCAGCATCTGCTGAGCGACCTGCTCACCTTCAGCCTCGAGATCGAGGGCGACGCTGCGCTGGTGCGGACCCAGATCGTCAGCAACATCGATTTCGCGCCGCGCCAGGCCCATGAAGCGGTGGCCGCGATGCTCTCGCGCGTCTTCATCGAGATCGGGGGCAGCGCATGGAAGCCGGAATGCCTGCATTTCATGCATGCCGCTCCCCGCTCGCTGGACGTGCACCACCGGGTGCTCGGCTGCCCGGTGCGCTTCGGCAGCGACGCGAACGGCGTCGTCTATGGCCGCGAGACGCTGCGTGCCCGCAACCCGGGCTATCGCTCGAACCTTGCCGCCTATGCGAACCGCTATTTCGAGACGCAGCTGCCCGCGGCCCCCCCGCTCACCGAAGTGGAGCGGACGCGCCGGGCGCTCTTCATCCTGCTCGCGTCCGGCAACGCCTCCATCGAGAAGGTCGCGCGCCACATCGGCGTCTCGCCGCGCACGCTCCAGCGCAGGCTGGAGGCCGAAGGTGCCGGCTTCAGCGCGGTGCTGAACGGAATACGCCGCGAGCTGGTGGTCCGCCACCTGCTCAACAACGTCCAGCCGCTCGCCACGATCGGCGAGATGCTGGGCTATGCCTCGCCCGCCGCGTTCACGCGCTGGTTTACCTCCGAGTTCGGCATGTCGCCCAGCGCGTGGCGCCGTTCGGCGAGCGAGGATGCCCTGGCCGCCCCGGCCCCGGCCCCGGCGGAGGACAGGGACCCGGACCCGGCCGGGGCGCAGGCGATCGAGGTGCCGACGCCATGATGCGGCGGAATCGCGATTGCGCGCCATTCTCCGGTTGGGGAGCGAGCCGGGATCCCGCGGCGCCACAGGCGGACGCGTCGCAGGCCGCGCCCCTCCCCTTGCGACTCCTCGCCCCGCCTGCGATGTTCGCACGATGCACGACCTCGACACGTTCATCGCCGGACTACCCAAGGCGGAACTTCACCTGCACATCGAAGGCAGCCTGGAGCCCGAGCAGATGTTCGCCTTTGCCCGGCGCAACGGCGTCGCCATTCCCTTCGCTTCGGTGGAGGAAGTGCGGGCCGCCTATGCATTCTCGAACCTCCAGGATTTCCTCGACATCTATTATGCCGGTGCCGACGTGCTGCGCACCGAGGAGGATTTCCACGACCTCGCCCTCGCCTATTTCGAGCGGGTGGCGCAGGACGGGGTCGTCCATGCCGAGATCTTCTTCGATCCGCAGACGCACACCCATCGGGGCATTCCGTTCGGCGTGGTCGCCAACGGGCTGCTCGCCGGCATGGAGGCGGCCGAGGCGCGGCTCGGCATCACGTCCAAGCTGATCCTCTGCTTCCTGCGCCACCTGGACGAGGAGGATGCCTTCAAGACGCTGACCCAGGCCCAGCCCTGGCTCGACCGGATCGCCGGCGTCGGCCTGGATTCGTCGGAGCTCGGCCATCCCCCTGCCAAGTTCGAGCGCGTCTTCGCCGCCGCCGCCGCGATGGGGCTCAAGCGCGTCGCCCATGCCGGCGAGGAAGGGCCGCCCGAATATGTCGCCGAGGCACTCGACCTGCTGGCGATCGACCGGCTCGACCATGGCAATCGCAGCCTCGAGGATCCGGCCCTGGTCGCGCGCCTGGCCCGCTCCTCGATGACGCTCACCGTCTGCCCGCTTTCCAACGTCAAGCTGTGCAACGTCGCCTCGGTCGACGCGCATCCGATCGACCGGATGCTGCAACTGGGCCTGCGCGCCACGGTCAATTCGGACGATCCCGCCTATTTCGGCGGCTATGTCGCCGACAATTACCGGGCGATCGCGCAGGGCCGCGATCTCAGCCGCCGCGACCTGGTGACGCTGGCGCGGAACAGTTTCCTGGGTTCCTTTCTTTCCGACGACGAAGTCGCCGCGCACCTCGCCCGGGTCGACGCCTATGCGGAGGAACACGCTTGAGCATCGTCTTCACCCATTTCACGCATGAGGAGATGGTGGCGGGCGTCCACGCCATCGCCGCCGCCGCGGAAGCCTGGAACCCGACACTGCTGGTCGGCGTCGGCCGCGGCGGGCTGACGCCGGCGGTGTTCCTGTCGCACCGGATGGGCCTGCCGCTCGTTTCGATCGACCATTCGACCAGGATCGCCCAGTTCGGCGAGGAACTGGTCTCGGTGCTCGCCCGGCGGACGCGCGACGGCGATCGGCTGCTGTTCGTCGAGGACATCAACGACAGCGGCAAGACGATCGGCGAGATCCGCAACGCGCTTGCCGGCGAAGGCGCGATCGCCAGCCGCATCCGCTTCGCCGTGCTGCTCGACAATCTCCGCTCCTCGCAGCAGGTCGATTATCGCTCCCGCCGCATCGATCGCTCGGTCGAGAAGGACTGGTTCGTCTTCCCCTGGGAAGCCATGGCGCCTCGCGACACGCTCGCCGAGGATGCGATGGAAGTTCCCGAACGCCTGGCGTGATCTGGCATGGGTTGTTCAGCCTCCGTCAATCGCGGATATGCCACGCTCCATCGTGGACACATCCCTGCCGGCGCGCGTTCGTTCCGTCATAGCAGTGCCCAGACTTTAACTTCGGAGGAACCATGTTGAGAACTCCCAAGCGCCCTCGGTTCGCAGCGCTTGCTCTCATCCTCGCCGGCAGCATCTCGCTGTCCGCCTGTATGACCGCGACCCCCTATCAGCCTGCCACCGGCAACGGCACCGCTGTCCGCAACGGCTATTCGGACACGCAGATCGAAAGCAACCGCTTCCGCATCAGCTTCTCCGGCAACAGCCTCACCTCGCGCGAGACGGTCGAGCGCTACCTGCTCTACCGTGCCGCCGAGCTGACGCTCCAACAGGGTTTCGATCACTTCATCCTGTCCGATCGCGACACCGAGAAGAAGACCGATATCGTGCGCGAGCCGGGTGCCTGGGGCCCCGGGCCCTGGGGCTATTGGAGCCCGTCCTGGCGCTTCTATCGCGGTCCGCGCTGGGGCTGGCGCAGCTGGGATCCGTTCTTCGACGACCCTTTCTGGCGCGACCGCGACTGGGACTATCGCACCGTCACCCAATATGAGGCGATGGCCGAAGTGGTGATGGGCAAGGGCCCCAAGCCCTCCGACAACCTGCGCGCCTTCGATGCGCACGAGGTGGTCAGCCGCCTGGGCCCGTCGATCCAGATGCCGGCCACGAAGTAAGAACGCACGAAAAGCCCCTCCCGCAACCGGGAGGGGTTGGGGGCGGGCCTGCTGTGTCTGCCCTTTTGTGTTTGGGGATATCGGGACATCCCCTCTCCCAGGTTGATCCTCTCCCAGGTCGAGGCCTCATATTCCTTCAATCGTCATCCCCGCCTGCGCGGGGATGACGGCAAGGAATCAGATACTTGTTCGGGTTCTCAACCTGGCCCCTCCCGCAAGCGGGAGGGGACTGCAGAAGAAGTTATGCCACCTGGCCGTGGCAGTGCTTGTACTTGCGGCCCGAGCCACAGGGGCACGGCGCGTTGCGGCTGACCAGCCCTTCCCACTGCGCCGGATCGGTGCCGAGTTCCTCGGCCGAAGGCTGGGGAATGCCCATCTGCGGCAAGCGGGTGGTGATCAGCCCGGCCGCACCGCCGTCATAATCATAGGTATCGTCCTCGCCGGTCAGCGGATCGATATGGGTGGTCAGGAAGTCGGGAAGCTCGGGCAACTGCGGCGCAGGCTCCATCCGGAACTGGGCGAAGGCGAGCGTGCGAGTCACATCCTCGCGGATCTGGCCCAGCATGCGCTCGAACATCGCGAACGCCTCGTGCTTGTACTCGTTGATCGGCGTCTTCTGGGCATAGGCGCGCAGGTGCACGACCTGGCGCAGCGCGTCGAGCATCGCGAGATGCTCCTTCCAGTGATGATCCAGATTCTGCAGCAGGATCGACTTCTCGATCTGGCTCCAGGTCTCGGGCTCCAGATCGACGGCCTTGGCCTCGACGAGCTTGTCCGCGGCCTCGCGGATGCGCTCCTCGACCATCTCCGGCTCGATCTGCGCCTCGTCCCTGATCCACTGCTCGACCGGCGCATCGACGTTGAGGGTGCTCAGCACCTTCTCCTTCAGCTCCTCGACCTTCCACTGCTCGGGATAGGAGCCGTGCGGGCAATATTCGCCGACGATGGCGTTCACCGTCTCGGCGCGCATGTCGGTGACGACGTCGCCCACCGTCTCGGCGTCCATGATGTCCGCGCGCTGCTCGTAGATCACCTTGCGCTGGTCGTTCATCACGTCATCATATTCGACGACCTGCTTGCGGATGTCGTAGTTGCGCGCCTCCACCTTGCGCTGCGCGGTCTCGATCGCCTTGCTCAGCCACTTCGAGCCGATCGCCTCGCCATCGGCGATGTTGTTGCGCATCATCTTGGCGAACAGCGTGTTCGAGCCGAAGATGCGCAGCAGGTCGTCGTCCAGCGACAGGTAGAAGCGGCTCAGGCCCGGATCGCCCTGGCGGCCCGAGCGGCCGCGCAGCTGGTTGTCGATGCGGCGGCTCTCATGCCGCTCGGTACCGAGCACGAACAGGCCGCCGGCTTCCTTCACCTTCTGCTTCTCCGCCGCGATCTCCGCGCGGATCTGCTCGATCGCGGCATCCTTGGCGGGGCCATCCTCCATCTCGGCCAGTTCGTCATGGGTGCGGAACTCGAGGTTGCCGCCCAGCTGGATGTCGGTGCCGCGGCCGGCCATGTTCGTGGCAATGGTCACCGCGCCCAGCCGGCCCGCCTGGGCCACGATATGCGCTTCATGCTCGTGCTGGCGCGCATTGAGCACGCTGTGCTCCACGCCTTCCTTGGTCAGGAACTCGGAGAGCATCTCGCTCTTCTCGATCGAGACGGTGCCGACCAGCACCGGCTGGCCCTTGACGGCGTGTTCCTTGATCTTCCTGGCGATCGCCGCGAACTTCTCGTCGAGCGTCTTGTAGAACTCGTCCTCCTCGTCGACGCGCTGCACCGGCAGATTGGTCGGGATGGTGACGACGTTCATCTTGTAGATATCGAAGAATTCGGGTGCCTCGGTCGCCGCGGTGCCGGTCATGCCCGAGAGCTTGGGATACATGCGGAAATAGTTCTGGAAGGTGATCGAGGCGAGCGTCTGGTTCTCCGGCTCGATCTGGACGCCTTCCTTGGCCTCCACCGCCTGGTGCAGGCCGTCCGACCAGCGCCGGCCATCCATCATGCGGCCGGTGAACTCGTCGATGATGACGACCTTGTCGTCCTTCACGATATAATCGATGTCGCGCTTGAACATCACGTTCGCGCGCAGCGCCTGGTTCAGGTGGTGGACGACCTGGGTATTCTCGAAGTCGTAGAGATTGGCGCCCTGGAGCAGCCCGGCGGCCTCGAGCATGCGCTCCACCTTCTCGGTGCCGTCCTCGGTCAGCACGATGGTGCGCTGCTTCTCGTCCTTCTCATAGTCCTCCGGCGCCAATTGCTTCACCACCGCGTCGACGCCCATGTAGAGCTCGGACTTGTCGTCGGTGGGGCCGGAGATGATCAGCGGCGTGCGGGCCTCGTCGATCAGGATCGAGTCGACCTCGTCGACGATCGCGAAGTTGAACGGGCGCTGCGTCATCGAGACGCGCTCGTACTTCATGTTGTCGCGCAGATAGTCGAAGCCGAACTCGTTGTTCGTGCCATAGGTGATGTCCGAACCATAGGCCTCGCGGCGTTCATGATCGGAGAGATTGGGCACGATCACGCCGACGGTGAGGCCGAGGAACTTGTAGACCTGGCCCATCCACTCCGCATCGCGCTTGGCGAGATAGTCGTTGACGGTGACGACATGGACGCCGTCGCCCGGCAGCGCGTTGAGATAGGTCGCCAGCGTCGCGACCAGCGTCTTGCCCTCGCCGGTGCGCATCTCGGCGATCTCGCCGCGGTGGAGCACGATGCCGCCCACCATCTGCACGTCATAGTGGCGCTGGCCGAGCACGCGCTTGGCCGCCTCGCGCACCGTGGCGAAGGCCTCCGGAAGCAGCGCGTCGAGCTTCTCGCCATTCGCGAGCCGCTCGCGGAACTTCACCGTCTGGCTCGAAAGCTCCTCGTCGTTCATCGCCGAGATCGCCGGCTCGAAGCCGTTGATCTTGTTCACGATGCTGCCGAGCGACTTCACATAGCGATCGTTCGAGGAGCCGAAGAGGGTCTTGGCAAAACCGCCGAGCATGGATTTTCCAGTCTATGTCTAGGGTGGTCGGACGGGCGCGCCGCTGCGGCCGGCGCCCGCTTGGATGCGAAAACGGAAAGAACGGCCGCCGGGTTCAGCGGGCCGCGAGGAAGCTTATTCGAGCCGGCGCTCGAAGGGCAGGCGCAGGGCGGCGGGCGCGTTCCGCACGGCCGCGAGCGGAAGAACCCTTTCAGGCCGCAGCAGCGGCACGGGGAGCGCAGCCACGGCGCGACGGGCCGGAAGCACCGCCGCCTGCGCCGCCTGGGCAGCCTGGACCACCGCCACGCCCTGCATCTGCCGAAGTCCGCCGCGATCGGCCGAACCGGCACCGGTCAGGCTCGCGAGAAAGGCAGTGAGGAGAAGCAGCAGTTCCAAGAAACGAAGCTCGCAAATGTTCCGGCGCCCCAACATCATGGGGCGCGCTTTCGGCGACATAGTAATTCCGATCGCCTTCGTCCAATCGAAAGCGAGTATCCGCCCGTCGCAGGTCGGAACGGGCCGGGGCAAAGCCTGCCCCGGCCCGCGCGGATCATTGCGCCGTGGCACCGCCCGCGACGAAATCCACCGAAGCCGAGCGCGATTCCGGCGCCTTGCCGCTTTCGGCCGGCAATTTGAGCGTCTGCACCTGCTGGCAGGCCACCTTGTCGATACCCGCACTGCCGCTCGACTGCTCGACGGTGCAGGCCGAGACCGCGCCCTGCTTGTCGAAGTCGAGATGGACTACCGGCGCCTTGGTATAGCTCGCGGGCAGCTTCTGCACGGTGATCGTCATGATGGGAGCCGGCGCGACCGGCGCCGTCTGTCCGGCAAGGGCCAGGAGGGTAGCGAGAATCATCGGATGCCTTTCATGTCTTCGGCGACTGACGCATTGCTATCACCGGCGGCGCTGATGTCCATCGCGCCACCATGGCCGGTCCGGCCCCGGGGCTATTTCGCCGCCTCGAACCCCACGATGACCATCCGGCTGTCCGGCCTCGGGCGGATCTGGGTGGAGAGATCCGGCATGGCGATCTTCGCCATCGTCTGCTCGCAGGCCACGACATCGAGCGCGGCGTCGCCCGTGCCCAGTTCCACGTTGCAGCTCCGCGGCTTGGAGCCAAAGAACACAACCCGCAGGAGCGCCGGATGGGCGTAGCTCCCGGGAAGCTCCGGCCGCCCCACGATCAGCGGCAGCGGCCTGCCGACTTCGGCGGCCAGCTTGTTCAGATCCGCGTGCCCGCCGCCCGGGATCAGCCAGAAGAAGCGGCCGTCGTAGAAGTCCGCCACGGGCTTCCCCGCGACATCGGTCGCCGGTGCGAAATGGGCACGCTTCATCAGCAGCGGACAGATGGCGAGATCAAGCATCTCATAGCCCGAGGTCCCCAGGATGTGGCAGGCGGCGGGCTCGCCCTTCGCATCCACGTCGACTCGAAACGCCACCGCGCCGACTTCGCGCCGCTGCCGCGAGCCCATCGGATAATCCCTGTCGGTGATCCAGTTCTGCGGCATCCCCCTTGGCACCGGCTTGCTCCCGCCCTCGGCGCTCCGCGCGTTCTTCGCATCCTGCACCGCCGGCGCGGGCTGCATCGCCAGCGCCGCCAACAATACCAAAAGCATTTGATCTTTCCCCCAGCTTCCCCGAAGCGGACGCCAGTTTAGCAACAGGTCCCCGCATGTCCATCGAATGCTCCCCGCTCGCGCTTCCCTTCCCCGCCCTGCCGGCCATTCCCGGCGTCACCGCGCGCGTCGCCCGGGCGCGATACAAGAGCTGGGATCGCTGCGACCTGACCTTCATCGAGCTGGCGCCGGGAACGGCGGTGGCGGGCGTGCTGACCGGCAGCAGATGCCCCTCGCCCGAGGTGGAATGGTGCCGCAAGGCGCTGCCGCTGGGCGAGGCGCGCGCGCTGGTGGTGAATGCGGGCAATTCCAACGCCTTCACCGGCAATCGCGGCCGTGCCGCGGTAGAGGCGATCGCTGCCCGCGCCGCCGCGCATCTCGGCTGCCGGCCTTCCGACATATTCGTCGCTTCCACCGGCGTGATCGGCGTGCCGCTGCCGATCGACAAGGCCGAGGCGGGCCTCGACAATGCCTTCGCTGCCCCGCCCTGCAGCTGGGAAGACGCCGCCGCCACGATCATGACCACCGACACTTTCGCCAAGGGCGCGGTCACGCGCGCGGTGGTCGGAGGCAAGACCGTCAGCCTGATCGGCATCATCAAGGGATCGGGCATGATCGCGCCGGACATGGCGACGATGCTCGGCTTCCTCTTCATCGATGCCGCAGTCGATCCGGCCTTCCTGCAGGCCGCGCTGGGCGATGCCAACCGCAAGAGCTTCTCGTGCATCACCGTGGACGGCGATACCTCGACCAGCGACACCGTGCTCGCCTTCGCCACCGGCAGTGCGGGCAATGCGGTGCTGGCAGGCGACGAGGATGACGGCGCCGACGCCTTTCGCGCCGCGCTTCAGGACCTCTGCCACCAGCTCGCCCAGCTCGTCGTCCGCGACGGCGAGGGCGCGCAGAAGCTGATCGAGATCACCGTCGAGGGCGCGGAGAGCGATGCCAGCGCGCACCGGATCGCCATGTCTATCGCCAATTCGCCGCTGGTGAAGACCGCGATCGCCGGCGAGGACGCCAATTGGGGCCGCGTGGTGATGGCAGTGGGCAAGGCCGGCGAACCCGCCGAACGCGACAGGCTCGCCATTCGCTTCGGCGCCACCCAGGTGGCGCGCGACGGCCTGGCCGTGGAAGGCTATGACGAAGCGCCCGTCGCCGCGCACCTGAAGGGCCGGGAGATCGAGATCGGCGTCGAGCTGGGTCTCGGCGAGGGTCGCGCCACCGTGTGGACCTGCGACCTGACGCACGGCTATATCTCGATCAACGCGGACTATCGCAGCTGAGCGTCGCGGTGCGGCGGGTGCCTCGCGCCGCTGCCGGCCAGGGCGGGGACGCAATCAGCAGCCCCCGCACTCCCTGTCCCGTATCCCCGCCTTCGCGGGGATGACGGGGAGAACGCGGGGAAGACGGGGAGAAATGGGCCCGCCTGCGCCGTTGCCGGGGCTTCAGGCCAGGTTCGACGCGCCCGCGGTCAGCGAGCGCTCGACCCACTGCTTGATCGCACTCTTCGGCATTGCGCCGACCTGAGTCGCCGCCGGCTGGCCGTCCTTGAACAGGATCATCGTCGGAATGCCGCGCACGCCATATTTGGTCGGCGCGTCGGGATTCTCGTCGATGTCGATCTTGATGATCTCCACCCTGTCGGCCAGCTCCTCGGCCAGTTCCTCGAGCGCCGGGGCGATGATCTTGCATGGCCCGCACCATTCCGCCCAGAAATCGACGAGCACGGGCTTGCCGGCCTCGAGAACGTCTGCGGAAAAGCTGGCGTCGGTGGTCGCCTTGGTGGCCATGATCAAACTCCTGATACGATATCGGCCGCTAATTTATGATGGCACCTCGCCGGGTCAAGCGCGCAAGCCCAAGCTTTGCTCCATATCCGTGAAGCCCGGCTTGTGCGCCGAGAGCAGATCGGCCGGCAGGAGGTGAAGCACCGGCCCCGCCGCATAGAGCAGTCCCGCCTCGATCGTGCGCCCCGGGAAGATCACCGCCAGCGCGGCGACATAGGCCGCCATCTGCCGGAGGTGATAGGGAGGAATGTCGTCCAGCGACGCGGGCGCGCGGCGGCCGGTCTTGAAGTCGATCACCCGGACATGGCCGGGCGCGACCACCAGCCGGTCGACCGTGCCCGAGACGACCAGCCCGTCCCCCACCACTGCGGCGATGGGCGCCTCGCCCAGCGAGGCTGGGCCGAACAGCTCGGCGAAGCGCGGATCCTCGGTGACTGCCAGGGCCGCGGCGACGAGCTCGGCACGCAGGGCCGGGTCGCCCACGCCCCCTGCCCCGGCCAGCCAGCGCTGCGCGGCGGCGGCGCGCTCGGCCGGCCCGACCGACGGCAACCGCTCGAAAAGGGCATGCAGGAGCCGGCCGCGCTCGGCGGCGGCGCGCAGCGCTGGCGTGGGCGGCGGATCGGCGACGGCGTCGTCACCCAGCGCGGAGGGCGCGAGCGGACGCGGCGGGCGGGCCTCTTCGGGTGCCGGGCGGCGTGCCCATCCGGGAAGCGCCAAGGCCGCGACGGGCCCCTGTTCCGGTCGGGGCCGGGCGGGAAGCGGCGCCTGGGGCTGCAATCCCTTGAACTCGCGGATATCCCCCTCGGCCACGCCCAGGGCGTCCAGCGCGGCGGCGCTGGCGGCATACCAGCTCTTCTGCGGAGGGACGCCCTTGGCCTGAGGGCCCAGGGCACCGGCCACGACCAGCCGTTCCTCGGCCCGGGTGGCAGCCACGTAGAACAGGCGCCAATGCTCGCTGAGTTCGCGAGCATCGGCAAGTTCGAGGACTTGCCCCAGCACGCCCCGCTCAGCGGCGCGGGGCCGGAAGATCGGCAGCTTTCCGGGCGCCGCGGACGGTTCCCAATGCAGGAAGTCGCGCGGGGACCGCGTCGGGTCGACCGTGGCGTCGGCAAGGATGACCAGGGGCGCCTGGAGGCCCTTGGCACCATGCGCGGTCATCACCCGCACCGCCGCCTGGGGCTGGGCCGCGTCGCGGACGATCTCGACATCGCCGCGATCGAACCAGTCCAGGAAGCGCTGCAGCGAAGGCGTCGCCAGCTTCTCGAAGTTGAGCGCCGCGTTGAGCAGTTCCTCGATCGGATCGCGCGCTTCCTCGCCCAGCCGGCGAAGCAGCTTGCGGCGGCCGTCAAGGGGCCCGGAAAGCAGTTCCTCCAGAAAGCGATAGGGGGTCGCGATGTCGGCGCGGGCAAGCAGTGCGTATAGCGGCGCGAGGCGCTCCGCAGGCTGGGTGTTGCGCAGGTGCCGCCAGAGACCGCCACGCTCGCGGACCGCCGCGTCCATCAGCGCTTCCTGGCTCCAGCCGATCAGCGGCGAGACCAGCAGCGACGCCAGCGACAGATCGTCCTCGGGCTGGAGCGCGAAACGGATGGCGGCAAGCAGGTCCTGCACCGCCAGCGGCGCGTTCAGCCGCAGCCGATCGACGCCCGCCACCGGCACTCCCTCTGCGTAAAGGCGCGCGACGATCAGCGAGGCCAGCTCGCCGCGGCGCTTGACCAGGATCATCACGTCCTCGGGCGCCAGCTTGCGGCCCTTGCTCTCCAGGTCGAGCGTGCCGATCCAGCCCTTGATCGCCCGGGCGATGTCGCCGGCGAGCTTGCGGGTGGCATCGCTCACCCACGCCTCTTCGTCGGCCTCGCTGCCGCCTTCGATGACCGGCGGCCACAACGTCACGGTGCCCGGTCCGGGCACTTCGCTGGCATGCGGCTCGACATCGGAAAGCTCGCCCATGCCCGGCATCGGCAGCGCGCCGATCGCGGCATCGACGAATTCGAGCACCGGCCGGGTCGAGCGGAAGCTGTGGGTGAGCGACAGCTCCTCCACTTCGCGCGGCGCCATGTCGAAGTCCGGATCGGGATGGATGCGCGACTTTGCCAGGAAGCGCTCGAAGGCGGCGCGGAAGAAGATCGGGTCGGTGCCCTGGAAGCCGAAGATCGCCTGCTTGTAGTCGCCCACGGTGAACAGGGTGCGGACCGTCTCCGCGCGCGCGCCTTCGCCGACGAAGAACTCGTCCGCAATCGCGCTGACGATCGCCCATTGCTGGGGATTGGTGTCCTGCGCCTCGTCGATCAGGACATGCTCGGTCGCGGAATCGAGCTTGAAGCGCACCCATTCGCCCATGCCGGGCTCGGCGAGCAGGGCGACGGTGCGGTGGATCAGGTCGTTGAAATCGACCGCGCCGAGCCGGCGCTTGGCCCGTGCATAGGTCTCGGCATAGACCCGGCCGGCTTCGAGGCCCGAAGCGAGCAGGTCCGCATAGGCGGCCTGGGTCTTCATGCCAAGCAGTTCGGCGCAGGCCTCGTAGAGGCGCATCGCATGATCGGCATAGGCCGGGTCCTGCGGTGCCTGGCCCTTGCCGAAGGAACGCGGCTCGCCCTTGGCCGTGGCCCAGATCGAATGGAGATCGGCGAGGCCGGCGGCGCGCGCCTCGGGGGATCCGGACAGCCAGGCGGCGGCGATGTCCGCGCGCTCCAGGCCGCGCGCCGTGCCCCAGTCGGCATTCATTACCGTGAGCGCGCGCAAGCTTCCGAGATCGAAGGCGTCGTCTCCGCAGCGCCGGGCGATCTCGGCATCCACGTCGCCCTCGGGCAGGCCGAGCGCCTCGCGCAGGAAAGGCTGGATCAGGATCGGCAACCCGGCGAGCGCCTCGCCTTCCCTGGCACAGGCCTTGAGGAAATCCTCGGCCTTGCCCTCGCCCAGCCGCAACGACAGCGCACCCACCGCGTCGACGATCCAGCCGCGCCCATCGCGCTCGGCATCGACCAGCATCTCGGCCAGCGCCTCGCGCGCCAGCACCGCTTCCTCGCGCTGGTCGAGCGGGCGGAAGCCGGGAACCAGCCCCGCCTCCATCGGAAAGGCAGCGAGCAGCGACTGGCAGAAGCTGTGGATCGTCTGGATGCGGATACCGCCGCCGGGCGCATCGAGCACCTTGGCGAAGAGCTGGCGGGCCTTGCCGATCATCTGCGGCGTCGCAGTCTCGCCAAGCGCGGCGAGATCGGCACGCAGGCTCCCCTCGTCGATGCGCACCCATCGCGCCAGGCGGCTCGTGATGCGCTCCGACATTTCGGCGGCGCCGGCCTTGGTGAAGGTGAGGCAGAGGATCGCACCCGGATCGGTGCCGTGCAGCAGCAGGCGCCAGACACGGGCAGCGAGCACCTGGGTTTTGCCCGTGCCGGCCGAGGCGGACAGCCAGACATGCCGCTCCGGGTCGCTCGCCCGGCTCTGGTTGCCCTTCAGCGGGTGGAGGGGACGGGCTTCAGTCACGCCGGCCATACCATTCGTCGCGGCGCATCAGCTGGTCATATTCGGCATAGGGCGCATATTCCGGCACCAGCTTGGCGGTGAAGGGCTGGTCGCCGGTCAGCCAGGCGCGCACCGCATCGGCGAAGTGATGCGCGGCGATGTCGACGAACTCCTCGGCGGGGATCGGCTCCTTCTTCTTCGGGTCGACGGGGCTGTCGACATAGCCGAAGCCGCCGGTGCGCGGCGAACGGGCGAGCGACCAATATTCGAAGGCACGCGCGACGCCCTCGATATCGGCGAACCCGCCCCGCTCGGCGATCAGCCCAAGCAGGCCGAGCTGAAGGCTGAACCCGGCCCGGACGGCCCGGGTGCTGGGCGGCTGGCCGGTCTTGTAGTCGACGATCGCCAGGCCGCCATCGGGCAGGCGATCGATCCGGTCGAACTTGCCGCGCAGCTTCACGCCGGCGAATTCGATGTCGCCGTCGAGCTCGACCGCGAGCACCTTGCGCTCCGGGTCCTCGGCGATCTGCCGGGCGATCCAGTCGATCGCTTCCATCAGCCGCGGCTGCCAGAGCGCGCGCATCATCGGATGGGTGCGCGCGTCCACCAGCATCGCCTCGGCGCGCGCGCGCAGCTTCGCCGGATCGCAGCCGTCGAGTTCGAACCATTTCTGAAGAACATCGTGCACCGCCGTGCCTCGCCACGCCGCGCTGGGATCGGCATCGACCGGATCGAGCGGCATGAGCTTCAGCATGCGGCGCGCGTAGAAGGCGTAGGGATCGGCCTTCAGGCGATCGACTTCAGTGACCGAGATCGCCTTGGGGCGGTCCTCGACCGGGGGCGACGGCTCGGGGCGCTCTGCAGGCTCATGGGCGCCCGGCCGATCGATCGCGTGGAGCCAGGCGGCGAGATCCTGGGCCCGGTCGAGGCCGCCGGCGAGCGCCTCGAGGCGCAGCCAGAAGCGCGAGGCGATGGTCGGCGCAGTGGCGTCGCGTCGCGCGCGCGTGAGCAGCACCTCCGGCGCGCCCAGCGCACCGGCAAGGTCGTGCGCCGCCAGGCCGATGCGGCGCTCCAGGCCGGGCAGGCCCAGTTCGGCGCGGATGCGCGGGGCGAGCCAGGGATCGGGCGCGGGCAGGCCCGGCCAGACGCCTTCGTTGAGGCCCGACAGGATCATCAGGTCGGCAGTCTGCAGCCGCGCTTCCAGCTGGCCCAGGATGGCGAGGCGCGGATGGCCGCCCTGGGGCGGGCGTACGGCGATCTGGTCCATCAGCGTGCGCAGCATCGGCGCAAGCGTGTCCGGATCGGCGCGGCGCGGGCCGTCCCCGGCCTCGCGCTCGAGATCGTCGAGCAGAGTCGCGGCGGCGCGGCCCTCGGCGCGGCTCCACAGGCCGTCGCCGCCCAGCGCCTGGGCGACTTCGCGCAGCGCCGCGAGCAGCTCCGGGATCGGCTGTGCCCCCCCGCCAAAGACGGTCTCGAGCGGGGCGAGCAGCACGCGGGCCGCCGGCCACCAGCGCAGGGCGGCCTGGCGGAGCGGCCCGTCCCTGCCATCCTGCTCCGCCAGATAGCGATCGATACCGGCAAGATCGGGCGCCGGGCGCGGCCCCCGCAGCGCGCGATCCAGCAGGCGAGCGCCCTCCAGCCATTCGGGCCGCGTTCCGGGCATCACCAGCGGGTGCTTGAGGAGCGTGAGCAGCGGCAATGGGGCAAAGCGCTGGGCGGCGGCATCGGCGAGCGCGAGCAGCAGGGTTCCCGGCGGCAGGATCGAGAGCGGCTGGCCGGCGGAATCGTCGATCGCGATGCCCCAGCGCGCGCAATGCGCGGCGACGCGGCGGGCGAGCGCGCGGTCGGGCGTGACCAGCGCGGCGGTGCGGCCCGGGGTCTCCAGCGTCTGGCGCAGCGCCAGGGCGATGGCCTGGGCCTCCTCCGCAGGCGTGGCGACTTCGAGGGCGCGGACGCCGTCGAGCCGCCGCTCGCGCTCGGGAAGCGTGGTCCAGCCATGAGTCAGCTCGGGTGGCTGCATCGCCGAGGCGATCGCCTTGCTGCGCGAGGGCGCGGCATCATGCTCGCTGGCGGCACGCCAGGGATCGAACTCGCTGCGGTGGACGCCCATGCGCTCGAGCAGGAGCTTGAGATGGAATTGGGGGTGGGTCTCAAGGTTGCGCCGGCGCCGGCCGGTGACGGGATCGGGCGCATGGGGCCCGAGCATGTCCCATTCGGCATCGGAGATCGCGATGGCGAGGTCGGGAAGCGCCACCATCCCCTTGGGCAACCCCGCCACCACCCGTTGGAGCCGGGCAATGGCCGGCGCGCTGGCGGTGATGCCGGCGGCGCAGACGAAGCCCGCCGGCGGATCGGCCTTCCAGCGCTTCGCCACCTTGTCGATCAGCAGGCGGCGACGGTCGGCGAGATCGATGCGGCCCAGGCGGGCGAGTTCCTTCGGCCAATGTTCGAGGACGATCTCGAACAGCTTGAGCGAACGCTCCCAATGGGCGGAAAGCTCGGGCCCCAGGTCCAGCTCCTTGAGCCGGCGGGGCGGCACTTCCTCGATGAGCAGCTGGTCGAGCGTGGCGGCGAGATCGCCGGCGAGGCGGACGGCTTCGGCGGCGTCGTGGCGGGGCTCGGCCTGCTGGATGAGACGGGCGAGGATCAGCTGGCGCTGGAGCGGCTGGACGGCGGGCGGCACGGGATCGGGATCGCCGGCGGCATCGAACACCGCCTCGTCCAGCTCGGGATCGCCGACCGCGACGAGCCGCGGCAGGAGGAGGCCGCCGCCGCTGGCGCGGACGAACGCGTCCTGGATGGCCTTCTTGGCACGGTTGTTGGGAAGCAGGACCAGCCCGCGGGCCAGGCCCATCGGGTCGCTGCCGAAGCGCTTGATCAGCCCGTTCGCGAGCGCATCCGCAAAGGCGCGGTGCGGCGGGATGGCGTAGAGGCGAAGGGCGGTGGGCATGGGCTGGGCGACCCTAATCTCCCTCTCCCCTTCAGGGGAGGGGGCCGGGGAGCGGGGGCTGTGGATAACTCCCCCTCCCGGCTTCGGCTACGCCCCGCCCCCTCTCCCCGCAAACGGAGAGCGGGAGAATCACACCGTCGCCAGCACCTCTTCGGCTTCCTTCACCGCAGACGGCGTGCCGACGTCGAACCACAGTCCCTGATGGACCACGCCCCACAGGCGCCCCTGTTCCATCGCGCGATTCCAGAACAGGTTCGTGGAGAACGGCCCCTCCGGCCAGTCGCGGATCGCGCGCGGATGGAGGATCTGGGCGCCGGCATAGACGAAGGGCGCGAGGCGGCCCGGCTTGCGGCGCTCGGTGATGCGGCCGAGCGGATCGAGGCGGAAATCGCCCTGCCCCCGATGGCTGAACGCGCGCGCCAGCGGCACCAGCAGCAGCAGCGCGTCCATCTTCTCGTCGTTCCAGGCCGCCGCCAGCGCATGGAGCGCGTCGATAGGCCCATCGACCCAGAGCGTGTCGCTGTTCACCGTGAAAAAGGGCTTGTCGCCCAGGATCGCCCGCGCCTGGACGATGCCGCCGCCGGTCTCCATCAGCTGGGCGCGCTCGTCCGAGATCAGCACTTCGATATCGCCGGCACGGGCCTTCAGATGCGCCTCGACCTGGTCGGCGAGATAATGGACGTTGACCACCGCGCGCTTGATGCCGGCATCGCGCAGATGGTCCATCGTATGGTCGAGCAGCGGCTTGCCGGCGACTTCCACCAGCGGCTTGGGGCGCGTCACGGTGAGCGGGCGCATGCGCTTGCCCAGGCCCGCAGCCATCACCATCGCCGTCTCCGGCATGGCCACGTCCGGATTGGGGCGCAGCGAATAGGTGGCGGACTGTTTCATGCGCCGGCGATGGTGAGCGGATCGCCGCGCATGTCGGCGGGGATATTGGCGTCGAACCAGTCGGCGACGGGCTTCAGCGCCGGGTGCCGCAGGTCGCGGTTGAGATAGGTCCACACGCGCGGGCACAGGCCTGGATAGCGCGGCTTGCCGTCGCGCCTCCAAAGGCGCGTGAAGATGCCCACGATCTTGGCGTTCCGCTGCGCGCCGAGCACGTGATAGGCCACGTCGAACGCATCGCCCGCGCCGGTGATGCGCTTGTAGCGATCGAGCATCGCGGTCTCCAGCGCCTCGGGCACGTCGCGGCGCGCGTCCTGCAGCAGCGAGACGAGGTCATAGGCGGGATGGCCCGCCAGCGCGTCCTGAAAGTCGAGAAGGCCCAAGGTTTCCGCGCTACCGTCGATCAGCATGATGTTCTCGACATGATAGTCGCGCAGCACCGTGACAGGCGTGTGACCCGCAAGGACGGGCGCGAGCGCCTGATCCCAGGCGGCGCGGTATCCGTCCAGATCGACGTCGAGGCCGATCGCGGGGCAATACCATTCGGGAAGCAGGGCGGCTTCGCGCTGATATTCGGCATGGCTGTAGGGCCGCAGCTCGGCCGCCGCCGGATATGCGGCGAGGCGGATGAGCAGGTCGATCGCTTCCTCGTAGAGGCGCAGTTCGCTTTCGGGCGCGGCGTCGACCGTCTCGCGCATGCGGGCGTCGCCGAAGTCCTGGATCAGGACCAGCCCCTCGGCCAGGTCCTCGTGCAGGATCTCGGGCGCGGCAAAGCCGTTGCCGGTCAGCCAGCGCGCGACATTGATGAACGGGCGCGGATCCTCGTGCGGCGGCGGCGCGTCCATCAGGATCGCGGTGCGGTCATGTTCCACCACGCGGAAATAGCGGCGGAACGAGGCGTCGCCGGCGAGCGGGCGGATCTCGGCGCCACCCCAACCGGCGGCTGTGAGGAAGTCGGGCGCCGCGGCGGGCGGATTCATGTCGGGAACCATCGGTCCTTCCATGCCGCCGGCACTTTCGCTGTCAAGGCGCGCGCGCCGTCCGGTGCCACATCCAGGGACAGCCACAGCGCATCGTGCCACGCCGCCGCCCCCAGCCGCTCGGGCCATTCGACGATCAGCAGCGAATCGATTCGGGCATCGTCGAGGCCCAGCTCCGCCGCTTCGGACGGATCGTCGAGCCGGTAGAGATCGACATGGAGCACCGGGAAGCGCACTTCGGGCGGGTCGTAAGGCTGGACGATGGCGAAGCTGGGCGACGGCGCCTCGCCCTCCAGCCCGAGCGCGGCGAGCAGCCCGCGCGCGATGCTGGTCTTGCCCGCGCCCAGCGGGCCGGACAGCGCGATCACGTCGCCGGGGCGCGCCAGCCCGGCGAGGCGGCGGCCCAGTTCGAGCGATTCTTCCGGCGAGCGCAACAACATGGCGTTCCTTTATCACCCGCACCGGGCTTGAACACTTCCTTGAGGAATATCTGCGAGAATCGGCAGCAATGGACGAGGAAGCGCGATCGCCCGCCCACCGCTGGATCGACCGGATCATCGTACCGCTATTCTTCGTCTTCTATTTCTTCAGTCAGGATTTCATGGGCGATGTCTCGCTCGAAGGGCTCGACGCCTATGTGCTCTCCGCGCCGGCGGGCAGCACGCGCGAGCAGCTCGGCGCCCGTATCGCGCATTTCAAGCATTGCTATTATCGCTCGCCCAGCTGGACGGATACGGGCGACGCGGTGGACTTCACCTATCGCGGCACGACCAGCGATGTCGGCTATTTCGTCTCGGTGAAGGTCCATTGCCCGTTCGGGGCGAACGGCACGCTGTCGAAGCAGTGCACGCGCAGCGAATGGGCGCTGATCCCGTCGGACGTCGAGGCGCAGGAGAAGCGGAGCGGCTGGCTCGTGAACAGCGCCCCGGAATATTCGAACGCCGGCACGCCGGAGTGCCCGGTGAGGGACTAGGCCTGTGCGCTCCCCTCCCTCCCGGGGAAGGGGAGCGGCTATTTCCGAGGCAGCTCCACCGTCACCAGCGTCCCCTCGCCCGGCTCCGAGATCAGCTCGATCCGGCCGCGATGCGCCTCGACGAACTGCCGGGCGAGCGGCAGGCCGAGCCCGGTAGCCCGCTCGCCGCCCCGGGCATTGCCGAACTGGGCGAACCGATCGAACGCGCCTGCCGCCGCCTCGTGGCTCATCCCCGGGCCATTGTCGGAAACGATCACCCGCGCCACCCGCTGGTTGCCGTCGAGGTGCAGCAGGACGCGCCCCTGCTCGGGCGTCGCCGCCACGGCATGGCGCAGGAGATGCTCGATCACCTGCCGGATCCGCCGGGCATCGCCGGTGATGCTGCCCGCGCTGCCCGCATCCTCGACCACCAGTTCGATCCCCTTGGCCTTGGCGAGCGGCGCCACCGCCTCGGCCGCGTTCTGCGCGGCGATCTCGATATCGACCGGAGCCCTTTCCAGCGGCGCCCCCTCGCTCTGGGTAAGGTCGAGTACATCGTCGATCAGCAGGCCCAGCCGCTCGACCGAGACCAGGATCGCCTCGGCATATTCCCCGCCGCTCGCGCTCAGCGGGCCGGCAAAGCCACCGTGCAGCATCTCGGCGAAGCCCTTGATCGACGTGAGCGGGGTGCGCAGTTCGTAGCTCATGTTCGCGACGAAGGCGGTCTTCACCCGATCGGCCGCCTCCAGTGCCTCGTTACGATCGCGCAGCGCGCGCTCGGCGCGGTGGTGATCGGTGGTGTCGAGCATCGTCACCAGGGCATTGCCGTCGGGCAAGGGCACCGCGGTGATGTCGAAATGCCTGCCATCGGCAAAGGCGATGCTGGATCCGCGCGACTGGCGATCCTGCGCGGCCATGCGGATCAGGTCGCCGATCACTTCGGCACGCGCCGACTTGGCGAGCCGGGGGCCGGCGGCGCGGACCAGCTGCTGCACCTGCGGATGGCCGTCGAGGAAAGCGTCCTCGAAGTCCCAGACCTGGCGGAACTTGCGGTTCCACAGCTGGAGCCGCCCCTTGCCGAACACCGCGACCGCTTCGGCCAGGCTCTCCAGCGTGGCGGTTCGCACCTGCTGCATCTCGCCATGTTCGCGCTGCAGCTCGAATTGCTGCGTCCGGTCCTCGAACAGCAGCAGCAGCCCGCCCTCGGGCAGCGGCTGGGCGACGACGCGCAGGTGCGTCGCCCCCAGGCTCCACGTCTCCTCGACCGCATCGGGCGCGACGAACCATTCGCGCCGCTCCGCCTTCCAGGCGGGATAGTCGCGCACCTCGGGCAGGCGATTGGCCTCGCGCATCCGATCGAGCACGCGATCGAATTCGGGCCGGTCCGCGAGCCACTCGTTCTTCACCGCGAACATGCGGCGGAAGGGCTGGTTCGAAAAGATGAGGCTGCGATCCGGGCCGAACTGGGCCACGCCGGCCGAGATCCGGTCGAGCATCGCGCGCTGGGCGGCGGCGAACCGCTTCAGGCCGCCCCGCGCCTGCTCCAGTTCCTCGATGTCCACCGCGAAGCCGGCGACGCCGCCGGTGGGCAGCGGCACGTCGTGGAGGCGCAGCATCCGGCGCTTGCCGCCGATCGTCGCCGGCATCGCCGCGGTCTGCGGTTCGCCGGTATCCCGCGCGATCGCGGCATTGGCGAGCGGCCCGCCCAGCCCCACCCCCTCGACCAGCTCCAGCCCGCGCGCCACCACGTCCTCGGCGTCCTTGCCCTCGACTGCCTCGACATAGGCCGAGTTGACCATGAGCAGGCGCAGGTCGCCGCCGCGGTACCACATCGGCATCGGCGCGGCCTCGATCAGTGCGGTAAGTGCGTCGAAGGCGGCGCGCAGGCGCGTGGCCTCGCGCTGGAGACGGTTGATCTCGGCCTGGCTCTCGGTCGCGTCGAGGAACCAGAGCACCACGCCGCCCGGTGCGTTGACTGCCTGGGGCGCCCGCTCGCCGATCACCAGCAGCGCGCGCTCCGAGCCGCATGCCCGCACGGAAAGGCTGAACGGCTTGCCCGCCTTCTGCGCGGCGGCGACGCGCACGCCGAGCGCCTCGGCATCCTCGGGCAGCAGCCCTGCCCCGTCTCCGCTCAGTTCGGCCAGTTCGCGCGGCAATTGCTGGAAGCCGAGCCAGTCGCCCAGCCGGCGCGGCAGCTCGAGCCGGCCGTCGGCGCGGACCAGCATCGCCTGGGCCGGCGATCCGCTCACCAGCGCGGAGAGACGCGCATTGGCATCGGCGATCGCGACGGCCTCGGCACGGGCGCGCAGGCCCAGATACAGCGCCCAGACGGCACCGATCAACAGCAGCGCGAGGACCGCTCCCGCGACGACCGCGGATGCCTGGGAAATATGAATCAAGCCGCGTCCCCGCGCCCTTTGCGCACTATCATGGCGCAACCATTAGGCAATGCATCGCCGGTCGGGAAGGCCGCATGCCGCCCGCGCGCGAACGAAAAGGGGCCCGGCAAGCCGGACCCCCTCGTTCTCGCGTCAAAGCGAATTGACGATCAGAACTTCACGCTCGCCGCGATGCGCGCATAGCGGCCGAGAATTCCCGAATAATAGGTCACGGTGCCGCCGCCGGCCGGCGCCGGATAGGGCGGCTTCACGTTGAACACGTTGTCGACGATCAGCTTCAGGCTGAACTGGTCGTTCACCCGGGTGCCGACCGTGGCGTTGAACAGCCACCAGTCACCCACGCCCATGATGTTGCGGGCGTTGGGAGCCTCGTCCACGTCATACTTGCCCTTGCCGAAATACTGGGCCTGGACGAGCGCGTTGAAGTCCTTGCTCTCATAGGTGAAATTGGCCGTGCCCGAATGGTGCGGATAGCCGATCTCGCCCGCAAGGTGGTTGACGTCGCCGGTGCCGACGCGCTGCTCCAGCTTGTCGCGGTAGAAATAGTTCACCGAGAGGCCGAGCACGCCCGCATTGTTGACCCCGACACGCTCCAGCGGCAGGCGATAGGCCGCGGTGACCGTGAGGCCCGAAGTCTTGTACGACGCCGCGTTGTAATAGCCCTCGCGGATCATCGTGATCTGGCCGGTGGAGTCGCGATCGACAAGGCCGCAGAAGCTGTTCGGATAGCTGGGCGAGTCATAGCAGGCGTTGAGGATGTCATCGCCGCCGAGCGAGGTGATCGCATCGGTCAGCTTGATGTCCACCCAGTCCACCGCCAGCGTGAAGCTGCGCGCGAAGCTCGGCTGGATCACCGCGCCCACCGTCCAGCTATTCGCCTTCTCGTTGCTGAGGCCCGGATTGCCCGAGACCGTCACCGGCACGGTGAAGTCGCTGTAGTTCGACGTGAAGTTGGTGGTGTCGATGCCTGCCGCCGTGCAGTTCGCCTTGCGGACGGACGGGTTCGGGCCGCTGCCGACATAGCGCGTGTCACACGGATCGCTGCCCACGTCGAAGGCCCGCGAGGTCGGGTTGAACGCCTCGGTGATGGCCGGCGAGCGGATCGACCGGGTGAAGTTGCCGCGGAAGGTGATGTCGCGGACGAAGCCGATGCGGCCGCCCGCGGTCCAGGTGAGATCGCCGCCCGAGAGCGAGTTGTGCACCCAGCGCGCCGCACCGTCGAACTCGACCGTCTTCAGCCAGCTCAAGCCGTTTTCCGGCGTGACGAGCGGCACGCGAAGTTCGCCGAACACTTCGTTGGTGTTGAACGAGCCGCTGATCGGATCGATCGGAATGATGCGGCCATATTGGGTACGCGTGCCGTCACCATTGTCATGGCCGTAATAATAGGAGCCCGGATCGAACTTGGTCGATTCACGGCGATGCTCATAACCGAGCGAAACGCTGACGTCGTTGCCGAACAGCGAGAACACCGGGCCGGTGACGTTCGCGTTGAACACCAGCTGATCGTTGGTCGAGACCGGACGGGCGATCGCGAAGATATAGTCCTTCGCGGCCTGGCTCGCCTGGCCGACGCCGAAGATGTTCAGCGGCGCGCAGGTGTTGCTGATCGTCTGGGCCGGCGAATTGGTGTAGCCCGGGCGGCACACGATGTTGCCGTTGACGTCCTGCACCGCGTCGAGCGCGTTGAAGAAGTTGTCGTTGACGATCTCGTAGTTCTTGCCGACGGTCTGCGAACGGCCGTAGTTCGCCGACACTTCCCACTGGAACTGGCGGCTGCCGAGCGAGAAGTCGCCCGCGAAGCCGCCGACGAAGCGATAGGTCTCGACATTCGCCTCGGCGCGGCCGGTGGTCAGGTCGGAAAGCGCACGCCCGACATAGAATTGGGTGGCGCCCGCCGGCAGGTTCGCCGCGATGGTCGCGCGGTCGGCGGGGTTCAGGAACGGGTTGTTGATCGACAGCAGCAGATTGCCGTCAGGCGTGCCGGCGGCATCGAACAGCGCGGTGTTGTAGTTGGGCTGGTCGATCAGGTTGACGCCCTTGTTGTGCGAATACCAGGCCTCGCCGAAGGCGCGGATATGGTCGGTCAGCTCATAATTGACCTGCGCATTGACCAGGTAGCGCTCCGAGCTCGTGAGCAGGTTGCTCTGCGCCGGCAGGTCGAAGCCGTTGCCGCCGCTGCTGATATAGCCCTGGCGCATCACGGTGCCGAGATTGAGCGGGACGAGGCGGCCATTGGGACCGAACTGGAGCAGCTGGCCATTGCCGTCGCGGATGCCCGAGCGCGAGGCGAGATAGTCGTCGTCGCTGAACGGCACGCCGCCCGAGGTGAAGGCGGTGTAGCGCTGCGACGGATAGAGCAGGCGCTGATACGGCGAACCCAGCGAGGCCGGCGGCGTGCCGAAGAAATTGCCCGCCGCGGTGATCGCCCGGTCGGCCGAGGTGAAGCCGGTGGTCTTGTTGTACTCGGCTGCGATCACGATGTTGCCGCGGCCGCCGGCGAAGTTCTTGCCGGCCAGGACGTTGATGCGCGCCTCGGGAGCATCGCCTTCCTGCGAGATGCCGTACTGGCCGCCGATCTCCAGGCCCTCATAATCCTTCTTGAGGATGATGTTGACGGTGCCCGCGATCGCGTCCGAGCCGTAGATCGGCGCACCGCCGATGGCGACGGTCTCGATGCGCTGGACCAGCGTGGTCGGGATGTTGTTCAGGTCGACCTGGCTGCCCGGCGAGACCGGGCCGAAGATGCTCGCGGTGTTCGACGAGACGAAGCGGCGGCCGTTGACCAGCACGAGCGTGCGCTGCGTGCCGAGGCCGAAAAAGTCGACAAAGGTCTGCGCCGGGCCGAACGACGACTGCGCGCCGACCGCGCTGTTGCCCGGAGGTCCGAAGGACGGAATTTCACGCAGCGCCTGGCCGACATTGGTGTAGCCGCGGGATTCGATCTGGGCAGCGCCGACCACCTGGGTCGGCTGCACGGTGTCGAACTCCGGGCGCGCGATGCGCGAGCCGGTCACCACGATCGTGCCCTCGGAAGCGGCAGGCTGATCGTCCTGCGTATCGGCGGGCGCCGGGGTCTGGTCGGCAGTCTGCGCGACCGCAGGCGTGGCGACCAAAGCGAGAGCAAGAACCGCGGCAGACGCGGTCAGCGAAAGGCGGTCGTACTGGGGGGAGAGAAAACGACGCATGCTACATCCCTTTAGCAAAAGACTTTCCCGTCCTCGGAATCGATTGTTGCTAGCCTTTGTCCGAAGCAGGAGCAGGACGTAGGAAACCGTGGGTTAGTTGCGGGTCCACAACGCTTTCTCTCGGCGCGTTGCATAATTACAACAATGTTACAGTAACGGAGATGTTAACGAAACGGGCCGCGCTCCCCCTATGGGGAACGCGGCCCGTTCCGGCTCCTGCGCGATCGCGCGGCGGGATCAGTAGCGATAGTGATCCGGCTTGAACGGCCCCTCGACCGGCACGCCGATGTAATCGGCCTGCTTCTTCGAGAGCTTGGTGAGCTTCACGCCCAGCTTCTCGAGGTGCAGCTCGGCCACCTTCTCGTCGAGATGCTTGGGCAGGACGTACACGTCGTTCTTGTAGGTGTCCGACTTGGTCCACAGCTCGATCTGGGCCAGCGTCTGGTTGGTGAACGACGACGACATCACGAACGACGGGTGGCCGGTCGCGTTGCCCAGGTTCACCAGGCGGCCCTTCGACAGGATGATGATCTGCTTGCCGTCCGGGAACTCGACCAGGTCGACCTGCGGCTTCACTTCGGTCCACTTGTAGTTCGACAGGCCCGAGATCTGGATCTCGCTGTCGAAATGGCCGATGTTGCAGACGATCGCCATGTTCTTCATGCCGGCCATGTGCTCGGCGGTGATCACGTCGGCATTGCCGGTGGCGGTGACGAAGATGTCCGAGCGGGTGACCGCCTCTTCCATCGTGACGACTTCATAGCCTTCCATCGCCGCCTGCAGCGCGCAGATCGGATCGATCTCGGTGACGAGCACGCGCGCCCCGCCGTTGCGCAGCGACGCGGCCGAGCCCTTGCCCACGTCGCCGAAGCCGGCGACGGTGGCGACCTTGCCGGCCAGCATCACGTCGGTGCCGCGGCGGATCGCGTCGACCAGCGATTCCTTGCAGCCATAGAGGTTGTCGAACTTCGACTTGGTGACGCTGTCGTTGACGTTGATCGCCGGGAACGGCAGCTCGCCCTTCTTGGCGATGTGATAGAGGCGGTGCACGCCGGTGGTGGTCTCTTCCGAGACGCCCTTGATGTTCTTTACCGTCTCGGTGAGGTAGCCCGGCTTGCGCTTGATGAATTCCTTCACCGCGCGCTGCATCTCGACTTCCTCGTCATTCTCCGGCTCGCCGAACGACTGGCCCGCCTCGAGCTTGGCGCCCCACAGCGCGAACATCGTCGCGTCGCCGCCGTCGTCGAGGATCATGTTGCAGGTCTCGTCGCCCCAGTCGAAGATCGAGCCGACATAGTCCCAATATTCGGCCAGGCTCTCGCCCTTCACCGCGAACACCGGCACGCCGGTGGCGGCGATGGCGGCGGCGGCATGGTCCTGCGTCGAGAAGATGTTGCAGGTCGCCCAGCGAACCTGCGCGCCGAGCGCGGTCAGCGTCTCGATCAGCACGGCGGTCTGGATGGTCATGTGGAGCGAGCCGGTGATGCGCGCGCCCTTGAGCGGCTGCGACGCGCCGAACTCCGCGCGGAGCGCCATCAGGCCGGGCATCTCGGTCTCGGCGATGTTGATCTCGGCGCGGCCGAAATCCGCCAGAGTGATGTCCTTAACGACGTAATCCTTGTCGAGCACGGTAGCCACGAGCTGTCTCCAGATGTGAATCGATTGCGCGCCGGGAATCGCCGGCCGCGATGGGGGCGCCCTAGCCGCTTCGCCGGGCAGGTGCAATTCCAAATATAAAGATATCTTTATATGACGCTTGACGCGGAGCTTCGACAAGCGGATGCTTGGGGCGTCGAGGTTCTTCCGGCTTGCCCGGAAGCTAAGACGGGAAGCCGGTGCAAGTCCGGCGCTGCCCCCGCAACTGTAAGCGGCGAGCGGCGATCCAAGCGAGTCACTGGGGCCTCACCGCCCTGGGAAGACGGATCGTCCGCGCTGACCCGCGAGCCAGGAGACCTGCCTTTGACGCGATAACGTCCACCGGCGGGGTGCCCGGTCTGGCCGCTTGCATGCCGCGGCCGGGCGACCGTCCGCGCATGCCTGTGTCCAAGCCGGTCTCCCCCGTCCTTCATCGGGGTATGAAGACCATGACCGTCACTGTTGCCACGCTCGGCTTTCCGCGGATCGGCCCGCGGCGCGAGCTGAAATTCGCGCTCGAGAAATTCTGGAGCGGCAAGTCCACCGAGGCGGAGCTTCTCGAAGCCGCCGCGGGCCTGCGTGCCGCGGCCTGGGCCCGCCAGGCCGCGCTCGGTGCCGATTGGCTGCCGAGCAACGATTTCTCCTTCTACGATCACGTGCTCGACACCAGCCTGATGCTGGGCGCCATTCCCGAGCGCTACGGCGTCGCGGCGGGCACGGCCGACCTCGCCACCTATTTCGCGATGGCGCGCGGGACGACGGGCGAGAGCGCGGGCTGCGCGCACGGCCATGGCCATACCGCGCAGGAAATGACCAAGTGGTTCGACACCAACTATCATTATATGGTGCCCGAACTGGCGGCGGGACAGAAGCTCGCCCTCTCCTCCTCCAAGATCGTCGACGAATATCGCGAGGCCAAGGCGCTCGGCTACGAGACACGGCCGGTGCTGCTCGGCCCCGTCACCTGGCTCAGCCTCGCCAAGGGCCGCGACGTCGATCCCTTCGATTTTCTCGACGAAGTGCTCGGCCTCTATTCGGCGGTGCTCACCCAGCTCGCCCATGCCGGCGCCGAATGGGTGCAGATCGACGAGCCGATCCTCGCGCTCGACCTGGACGAGCGCCAGCGCGCCGCGATCACCCGCGTCTATGCCAAGCTGCCGCGCCTCGGCCTCAAGATCATGCTCGCCACCTATTTCGGCGCGCTGGAGGACAATCTCACGCTGGCGGTGAACCTGCCCGTCGCGGGACTGCACGTCGATCTGGTGCGCGCGCCGGACCAGTTCGACAAGGTCCTCGTCGCCGCGCCCAAGGGGCTGCTGCTCTCGCTGGGCGTGATCGACGGCCGCAACATCTGGCGCGCCGACCTGGAGAAGCTGCTCGACCGGATCGAGCCGGTCGCGGCCACGCGCGACATCGTCCTCGCGCCCTCCTGCTCGCTGCTCCACGTCCCCGTCGACCTCGCGCTCGAGCCGAAGCTCGACGACGAGATCAAGCAATGGCTCGCCTTCGCGGCGCAGAAGATCGACGAACTGGTGACGCTGAAGGACGCGCTGAACGGCGGCCGTGACTGGGTGGCGGAGAAGCTCGCCGCTTCCGGCCGGGCCGCGGCGGCGCGCAAGGTCTCGCCGCGCATCCACGATCCGCTGGTCGCCGCCCGCACCGCATCGATCACCGAGGCGATGCGCAGCCGCCAATCGCCCTATGCGGCGCGCGCCGCGGTGCAGGCCGGGATCCTCGCGCTGCCGCCCTTCCCCACCACGACGATCGGCTCCTTCCCGCAGACCGCCGAGGTGCGCCATGCCCGCGCGGAGCATAATCGCGGCAACCTCGGCGATGCCGCGTACGAACGGTTCCTGCGCGAAGAGACCGAACGCACCGTCCGCTGGCAGGAGGAAGCGGGGCTCGACATGCTCGTGCACGGCGAGTTCGAGCGCAACGACATGGTCCAGTATTTCGGCGAGCAGCTCGCGGGCTTCGCCTTCACGGTGAACGGCTGGGTCCAGAGCTATGGCTCGCGCTGCGTGCGCCCGCCGATCCTGTTCGGCGACGTCTCGCGGCCGAAGCCGATGACCGTCGAGTGGTGGCGCTATGCCCAGGGCCTCACCGCCAGGCCGATGAAGGGCATGCTCACCGGCCCCGTCACGATCCTCAACTGGAGCTTCGTGCGCGACGACCAGCCGCGCTCGGCCTCCTGCGCCCAGATCGCGCTGGCGATCCGCGACGAGGTAGTCGATCTCGAAAGAGCCGGCTGCAAGGCGATCCAGATCGACGAGGCGGCGCTGCGCGAAGGCCTGCCGCTGCGCAAGCGCGACTGGCAGGCCTATCTCGACTGGGCGGTGGATTGCTTCCGCCTCTCGGCCGCGGGCGTGGGCGACGCAACCCAGATCCATACGCACATGTGCTATTCGGAGTTCAACGACATCCTGCCGGCGATCGGCGCGATGGACACCGACGTGATCTCGATCGAGACCGCGCGCTCGCAGATGGAGCTGCTCGAAGGCTTCGCCGCCTATCGCTATCCGAGTGCGATCGGGCCCGGCGTCTACGACATCCATGCGCCGCGCGTGCCCTCGGTCGACGAGATCGTCCGGCTGATGCAGCTGGCCCAGGCGCACCTCGCGCCCGAGCAGCTGTGGGTGAACCCCGATTGCGGCCTGAAGACCCGCAAATGGGAGGAAGTGAAGCCGGCGATCGACGCCATGGTCTCCGCGGCGCGGGAGCTTCGCGTGCGCGTGGCGGAGCCGGCCTGATGGCGGGTGTCGTCCGCCTCATCGACATGGTGTTCCCGGGCGACACCAACCACCATGGCACGCTGTTCGGCGGCGTGGCGCTCGCGCACATGGACAAGGTGGCGTTCCTCGCCGCCTCGCGCCATGGCCGGGCGCCCTTCGTCACCGCCGCCTCCGAGAGGATCGACTTCGCCGCCCCCGCGCTGAAGGGCGAGCTGATCGAGGCGGTGGGCCGCGTGGTCCGCGTCGGCACCCGCTCGCTCGATATCGAGGTCGAGCTGGTCGCCGAGGCGCTGCTCAGCGGGGAGCGGCGGCTGTGCACGCGCGGCCGCTTCACGCTGGTGGCGCGCGGGGGAGCGGCAACCCGCTTGCCGCCCCTCGCCCCGTCCCCGACCGGCTCCGAAGCCGAACCGGAGGGCGTGCTGGTGATGGCCGACATGGTGTTCCCGCCCCAGACCAACCATTACGGCACGCTGTTCGGCGGCGACGCGCTGCGCATGCTCGGCAAGGCCGCCTTCATCGCCTCCACGCGCGACACGCGGAAAGTGATGGTGATGGCCGCCTCCGACCGCGTCGACTTCGCGACGCCGATCCACGAGGGCGAAATGGTGGAGCTTGCCGCCCGCATCATCATGCGCGGCAATCGGTCGCGGCGCGTGCGGGTGGAGCTATGGGCCGAGGACCTGCTCAGCGCCGCGCGGCGCCGCGCGGCTTCGGCCGAATTCGTGATGGTCGCCACGGCTCCCGCGCATTTTGGCAAGTGACGAAGCGCCCGGGGCAAGGCAGAATGCGCCGGCGTCCAACCATCATGCGAGCCAAGCCCATGTTCCGGTTCATCGCCTTCGCGTCGCTGCTCGCCATTGCCGTTGCCCAGCCCGCCGCCGCCCAGGACGGTGGCGTCGCCCAGGATGTGGACAGCGCCGGCGCGATCCCGCCGCGCGGCATGTCCTTCGAGGCCGCCCAGTCGATGATGACGATCATGCGCGGCGCCAGCACGCAAGTCCGGGACAATTGCTGGAACCTTGGCTGCGTGCTGATCGTCAACGATACCAGCGGCTATGACGTGATCGGCTTCTACCTCGACTCGGCCAAGCCGGGGCAGAGCGTGCACTGGAGCCACAACCAGTTCGCCCAGCCGCTCTGGCCGAGCAAGGCGACGCTGCGCTTCAAGACGGGCAACGCCGATACCTGCACCCTGCCCGTGCGCTTCGTGCTCCGGCACCGCGAGACGCATGAGAAGACCGAGATCAGCGGCACCTCCAGCTTCTGCACCGCGCCGCACAAGGACACGCTGATCCGCATCAAGATGCTGGAGGGCAAGGTCTACGTCCGTGGCGACGACGAGCCGGAACCCGGCCCGACGCACTGATCCCGGCACGCCGTCTTCAGCCCGTCCCCTGCCCCGTGTCTCAGGCCGTGCCCGCGCTGTTCGCCAGCAGCCGCGGATCGATGCCCGCCCCGGCAAAGGCAACCGTCCAGCGGTCCTCGGCATCGATGTCGTAGATCAGGTCGGGCGTACCCATGGTGTTGAACCAGCCATGACGCGCCATCTCGCTGTCGAGCTGGCCCTCGCCCCAGCCGGCATAGCCCAGCGCGACCAGCCACCGGGACGGCCCCGTCCCCTCCGCGATCGCGCGCAGCACATCGATCGTGCCGGAAAGCGACCAGCGGCCGCCCACGTCGATCGTGTCCTGCCCGCCCCAGTCGGGCGAGTGGAGCACGAAGCCGCGGCGCGGCTCGACCGGGCCGCCGAAATGCACCGGCGTGTCGGGCGCGACGCCGGGCTCGATCTCGAACTGATCCAGCAGATCGTGCAGCGTCAGCCCGTCGATCGTGTCGCCGATGCCGATGCCGAGGGCGCCCTCCACATCGTGCGCGCACACCGCGATCACCGCGCGTTCGAAGCGGGGATCGCCGATGCCGGGCATCGCGAGGAGAAACTGGCCGGTGAGGAAGCGCGTCGAGTCCATGGCCGATCAACGTAGCCGCACCGTTTCGGCTCCGCCACGCTTGAAAATCATGGCCGGGGAGCCGATTGGGACATGCGACTCATCATTCCCGAGGAGAGTAGAATGACCATCCAGGTTGGCGACCGCATTCCCAGCGTAAATTTCGTCAAGGTTACCGAGGGCGGCCCCGAGCAGACCAGCTCGGACGATTTCTTCGCCGGCCGCAAGGTCGCGCTCTTCTCGGTGCCGGGTGCCTTCACGCCCACCTGCTCGGCCAAGCACCTGCCCGGCTTCGTGGAGAAGGCCGAGGAGATCAAGGCGAAGGGCGTGGACGAGATCGCCTGCACCGCCGTCAACGACGCGTTCGTGATGGGCGCCTGGGGCCAGGCGAGCGGCGTGGCCGGCAAGGTGACGATGCTCGCCGACGGCAATGGCGACTTCCCCAAGGCGCTGGATCTCACCATGGACGGCGCGAAGTTCGGCATGGGCACGCGCGGCCAGCGCTTCTCGATGCTGGTGAACGACGGCGTGGTCGAGCAGCTCCATGTCGAGGCGCCGGGCCAGTTCGAGGTCAGCTCGGCCGAATATCTGCTCGGAAGGCTGTGATCCGGACATGACGGCGTAACGGAACCGCGAAGGGCTCGCCGGAGTTGATCCGGCGAGCTTTTCAGAAAGGGACCGACATGGCCGATACCGAAACTGCCAACGCACTTCCCGAGACGATCGAGGAAGCCAAGCAAGAAGCGAAGAGCTTCCTTGCCCAGGCGCAGGAAGCGATCGGCGATGCGGTGGACGCCACCGTCGCCGCGGTGAAGGAACACCCGATCGCCGCGGCCGGCATCGCCGCCGGAGTCGCCGCCGCGGTGGGCGGCGCCGCCTATGCCGCCACCCAGCTGGGCGGCGACAAGGAACCGGCGCCCGCCAAGGCGAAGGAATAGGAAAAATTTCCCTCCCCTATGGGGAGGGCCGGGCCCGGGCCGGGACTTGTTCCGGCCCATGGTCTTGCCAGCGTCATCTTTGCGCTCTAGCCCTCGAAGATGACTCAAGCTTCCGATATCGTCGCCGATCTCGAGCGCCTCTACAACGCCTCGGTCGATCGCCTCAAGGCTGCCCTGAACCGCTACATCAACGACGGCACGCCGCCGAATCCGGAGGACCGGACCGATGGCAGCTTCGCCTATCCCGAGCTGCGCCTCGTCTATCGCGGCGGCGAGGAGCGCGGCCGCCCTGCCCCGCGCCGCTCGTTCGGCCGGCTGGTCGAGGAAGGCGAGTATCGCATCTCGGTCACCCGCCCGGCGATGTTCAGCCGCTACCTTACCGAGCAGCTGACCCTGCTGATCGAGGATTATGACGTCGAGGTCCATGCCGTCACCGGGCGGCAGGAGATCCCCTTCCCCTATGTCCTCGATCCCGGCCACATCGCCAACATGGACCAGATCTCGGTCACCGAGCTGGGCCGCCACTTCCCCGCGACCGAACTGGCGCATATCGGCGACGAGATCGCCGACGGGCTGTGGCTGTCGACCGACGACACCCGCCCGCTCGCGCTGTTCGACGCGCTGCGCACCGATTTCTCGCTGGCCCGGCTGCGCCACTATACCGGCACCCCGGTCGAGCATTTCCAGCAGTATATCCTGTTCACCAACTATCACCGCTATGTCGACGAGTTCGTCCGCTGGGCCGTGGACCAGCTGGGCGAGGGGAGCCGCTTCACCGGCGTCTCGGGCGCGGGCGGCATCCTGGTCGAGGCCGGGGACGATACCGACCGGCTGCTGAACGACACCTCGGCCTGGCGGCGCCACCAGATGCCCGCCTATCACCTGATGGCCGCGGACGGATCGGGCATCACCCTGGTCAACATCGGCGTCGGCCCGTCCAACGCCAAGACGATCACCGACCATCTGGCGGTGCTGCGCCCCGAGGCGTGGCTGATGATCGGCCATTGCGGCGGCCTGCGCCCCAGCCAGCGGATCGGCGACTATGTCCTCGCCCATGCCTATCTGCGCGACGACCACATCATGGACGACGTGCTGCCGCCCGAAATCCCGATCCCGGCGATCGCCGAAGTGCAGCTGGCCCTCGCCCGCGCCGCCGAGACGGTCTCGGGCCAATCCGGCGAGGAACTCAAGCAGCGGCTGCGCACCGGCACCATCGTCACCACCGACGACCGCAACTGGGAACTGCGCTATTCCAAGTCGGCGCTGCGCTTCTCGCTGAGCCGCGCGGTGGGCATCGACATGGAATCGGCGACCCTGGCGGCGCAGGGTTACCGGTTCCGCGTGCCCTATGGCACGCTCCTCTGCGTCTCGGACAAGCCGCTGCACGGAGAGCTGAAGCTGCCCGGCCAGGCCAATCGCTTCTACGAGCGCGCCATCGCGGAGCATCTGAAGATCGGCATCGAGACTTGCGAGGAGTTGCGCCGCGAAGGCCCCCGCCTCCACTCGCGCAAGCTGCGCGCGTTCAACGAGCCGCCGTTCCGATGAGCCGCGCCCATCGTCCCGGCGCACGCCGGGATGACGGATAGGGAAGCGACCTGTGCTATTGTCGGTGCGTTGAGCCTTTTGAGGAGACGCGCGATGATCGATCCCGAGGAAACGCAGGAAGAACCGCCCCGCGCGCACCAGCCCGACGGCACCGACAGCTCGGCCGAATGGGACGCGCAGATCGCCGACGAGAGCATGATCCCGGACAGCGATCCGCCGGGCTGAGCTTTCAGCGGTCAGGTCACGGCGGCACGAAAGGGTCAGCGGCTCAGCTGGAACTCCACCGACAGGTTGGCGTTCACCGTCACCGTGTCCGACGCCGCGCCCTGCTTGCCGGCGAACATGCCGATGAGTTGCAGGAAGAAGCTCATCGAGCCGGCGACCATGTCCTGCTTCTCGCTGATCCGTGCGATCGTGGCGCGGCGCAGGCCCAGCGTGGTGGCATAGGCGGCCGCTTCGGCACGGGCCTTGGCGAGGGCATCGGCCTTGGCCTGGCGCGTCGGCCCTACATAATCGTCGAGCAGCGCAATCACTTCATCGGCCATCTTCCCGCCATTGGCCTCGGCGATGGGACTTGCAGCGGTCGCCGCGGCACGAGTGGGCGCATCGAAGAAGACCGTCTCGGTCGCCGTCGACTGCGGCTTTTCATTCCCATCGGCAGTGTCGAGCGCGAAGCTGGGCTTGCCATGCCCGGTAAAGGCGCCGACGAGGCTGGCGAGCGGATTGGCGCCGGCGCCCTCCAGCGGCTGCCCCTCGCGAATGCCCTTCGCGGCGAGCGCCTGGACCAGCCTGGCGCGGTTCGCGGCGAGCGCCGCTTCCGCCGCCTTGTCGTCCGCCCCCTTCCCCGCGACCTTCACCGAGAAGCGAAAGCGATTGGCGGGCACCTTGGCCTCGCCCGCGGCGACGATCTCCACCGTCACCGGCCCGTCCACCGGCGCCGACTGGGCCATTGCCGCCTGGGGCAGCGCGATCATGGCGAGAGCAACTGCATATCTGAGCATTTACGGACCTCCCTATGCAAAGGGGGCAGGCCCTGCGGCCCGCCCCCGAAGATCACCACCCCTGCGGCTGGCCCTTGTTCTGCTGATCGAGCCACTTCTTCAGCGGCGCGAAATATTCCGCCATCGCCTTGCCTGAAATCTCGCGCGTGCCGGTGAATTCCTGCAGCGCGTCCGGCCAGGGCTTGGAGGCGCCCATCTGGAGCATCTTGTCGAGCTTCGCGCCCACTTCCTTGTTCCCGTAGAAGGAGCAGCGATGGAGCGGGCCCTTCCAGCCCGCCTGGTCGCACGCCGCCTTGTAGAACTGGAACTGCAGCACCCGCGCCAGGAAATAGCGGGTATAGGGGGTGGTCGCCGGGATGTGGAACTTGGCGCCCGGATCGAACCTGGTCTCGTCGCGCGCCACTGGCGGCACGATGCCCTGATATTGCAGGCGCAGCTTGTCCCAGCCGGCCTGATAGCCATTCGTCGGGATCTGGCCCGAGAACACGCCCCAGCGCCACTTGTCGACCAGCAGGCCGAAGGGCAGGAACGCCACCTTGTCCATCGCCTGGCGGAGCAGCAGGCCGGTGTCCTTGTCGGCGCTCGGCACCTGGCTCTTGTCGAGCAGGCCGATCTGCACAAGGTAATCGGGCGTGATCGACAGCGCGATGAAGTCGCCGATCGCTTCGTGGAAGCCGTCGTTCGCGCCGTCGAGATACAGCGCCGGCTGCTGGTTGTAGGCGCGCTGATAATAATTGTGGCCGAGTTCGTGATGGATGGTCACGAAGTCGTCGGCATTGACCTTGATGCACATCTTGATGCGCAGGTCGTCGACATTGTCGATGTCCCAGGCCGAGGCATGGCACACCACTTCGCGATCCGCCGGCTTCACGAACTGCGAGCGTTCCCAGAATCTTGTGGGCAGTTCCTTGAAGCCGAGCGAGGAGTAGAAGCCCTCGCCCGCCTTCACCATCTTGTGCGAGTCATAGCCCTTGGCCTTGAGGAGCTCGCCCACGTCATAGCCGACGCTGCCCGACCCCGCCGGGGCGACGATGTCGTAGATATTGCCCCATTCCTGGGCCCACATGTTGCCGAGCAGATCGGCGCGGATCGGGCCCTTGGCGGGCTGGACCGCCTCGCCATATTTCTCGTTGAGCTTGTGGCGCACATAGGTGTGCAGCGCGACGTAGAGCGGCTTGAGGTCGTTCCAGATCTTGTCGGTCATCGCCGCGAAGGCGTCCGGATCCATGTCGTAGCCCGAGCGCCACATCGCCCCGACATCGGCATAGCCCAGGCCCTTGGCGCCTTCATTGGCGATGCCGACCAGCTTGGCGTAATCGGGGCGCATCGGCGCGCCGACATTGTCGTTCCAGCTGACCCACATCTCCTTGAGCTTGGCGGGATCGCGCTCCTCGCCCATCGCGGCCTCGATGTCGGAGCCGTTGATCGGCTTGCCGTTCAGCATGCCCTTGCCTGCCCCGTACATGCCGGTGATCTTGGCCGAGAGCGCCGCCAGCTCGTCCGCCGCGCCGGCACGGACCGGGGCGGGCAGCACGATCTTGTTGCGGAGCATGCCGAGCTTGCGGCTGGTGTCATAGTCGAGCCCGGCGACATTGGCGAACTTCGCCGCGCCCAGCGCCAGATCGACCTGCAGCTTGGTGAGCGCCGCGCCTTCGCGCGCGGTCAGCGCCTCGGTGTCGGGGGTGATATAGGTCTCGTAGACCCATTCGGCGCGCGAGGCGACGACGCCCTGGGCAAAGAGCTTGGCCTCGGCATCGGCGACGAAGGCCTTGGCGTCGGCGGCGGTGGGCGCGGCCTGGGCAGCTTCGCCGTCGCGGTCGCGCGCGCCCAGCGGCGCGGCGGCGAGCAGCGAGGCAAGCGCGAGCATCGAGATGCCGGTGCGGATCATGTACGGAATTCCCCTCGGATTTTCTGGATGGCGGAGACGATGCGCGCGCCCCGCCAGCCGGTCAAGCCGCGAAGAAATCGGCGATCGCCCGCCCCAGCTCGGGCCGGGTGACCGCGCTCATGTGATTGCCGGGGATCTCCACGAAGGTGGCATGCGGCAGCATGTCCGCCAGTTCGTGCGCCGAGCCGTTGTGATCGTCCTCGGCGCCGGCGACGACCAGCGTCTCCTCGGTGAGCCGCGCCAGATGCTCCTCCTGCGTGTCGACGAAGGTGTCGAGGATCGGCAGCAGCGCGGCGGGATCGGCCTTGGTGGTCTTGAGGAAGGCCTCGGTCAGCCACTCGCTCGAGCCGCGTTCGAAGCCGCCGAGATTGGTGAGCACGCGGCGGAAATAAGTGCCGGTGCGCGAAGCGGCGACGATGCCCGCCAGCCCCATGCCGGCCAGCATCACCCTGCGCGGCGTGGCGCCGCCGTCGACGATCATCCGCACCGTGGTGCGCGCGCCGAGCGAATAGCCGCCCAGATCGTAATCGACGAGACCCAGATGCGAGACCAGCGCGAGCGCGTCGCGCATCGTCACGTCGGGCGGATAGCTGGCCGCGTCGTGCGGTGCCGCGCTCAGTCCATGGCCGCGCAGATCGGGCATGATCACCCGGAAGCCCTTCTCCGCCAGCTTCGCGGCATGGCCATATTTGATCCAGTTGACTTCCGCCGTGGAGGCATAGCCATGGATCAGCATCGCATCCCGCCCCTGCCCCATTTCGGTCCAGGCGAGCTCGACGCCGTCGAAGCTCGGGAAGCGGTGCGTTTCAGTCGGGAAGTTTGCCAACGGAGTCCATCCAGCGCTTGACGAGTTGGGGATTGTCGTCGGTCCGGTATCGAGTGAGGCCGGTCGTGTCGAGCCACTGCTCGTGCATGCTCTCCACGCCGAAATGATGGACCGGGCGGAAGCGGTGCGGCGCGTCGAAGCTGCCCACCGTCAGGTCCATATTGGCGCTGTCAGGGAATTCGAAGCTGAGCGGCGTGCCGCACGTAGCGCAGAAACCGCGCACGGCGATCGGCGACGAGGCGTAGCGATCGGGCGCCCGCTCCCAGCGCACATCGGCCTTTTTCAGGTTCTTGAACGCGATCGAGACGCCGCCGGTGGCGCGCTGGCACATCCGGCAATGGCAGAGATAGGCCTCGTCGTCCGCCACCTGCGCCACATAGCGCACCCGCCCGCACTGGCATCCGCCGGTCATTTCCTCTGCCATGGCTCGCCCTCCTGTTTCGTTCGTTGCAATGGGTGCGCCGCACAATGCAATCGCGTTGCCGATTGAAATCTATGAGTATGCTTATTATGTGCCGCGCATGACCGAGAGTCTGGGTTTCCTTCTTAGCGATGTCTCGCGCCTGTTGCGCCGCCGTTTCGACGAGCGGGCGCGCACGAGCGGCGCGAGCGTGGCGCAGTGGCGCGTGCTCAAGATCCTCTCGCGCAGCCCCGGCCTCAACCAGGGCCAGCTCGCCGAGGCGCTCGAGGTCGAGCCGATCACCGCCTGCCGGATGATCGACCGGCTCGAGGAGGCCGGCTTTGTCGAGCGCCGCCGCGATCCCGCCGATCGCCGCGCCTGGCGCATCCACCTGACCGACAAGGCCGCGCCGGTGCTCGACGAGCTCCATGTGCTCGCGGCCGATCTGATCGAAGAGACGCTCCAGGGGTTCAGCACCCGGCAGCGCGAGGAACTGATTGCGGCGCTCGAGGGGCTCCGCGCGAACCTGACCACCGTTCAAGAGGGCAACGAGGCCGCAAATGGCTGATGCAGATCCGAAGATCGAAAAGTCCGAAGAGACCAAGATCACCATCCCGACCGAAGGCACGACCGTGCCCGAGGCGCCCGCGGCCAAGCCGAAGCGCAGCCTGCTGCGCCCGCTGCTGATGTTCGGCGTGCCGGCCATCCTGCTGGCCATCATGGGTTATTTCTACTTCACCGGCGGCAACAGCGTCTCGACCGACAATGCCTATGTCCAGCAGGACAAGAGCTCGGTCTCGACCGATGTGGCGGGCCGCATCGTCGAAGTGGGCGTGAAGGAGAACCAGACGGTCAAGGCCGGCGACCTGCTCTTCCGGATCGACCCCGAGCCCTATCGGATCGCCGTGTCGCAGGCCCAGGCCGCGATCGCCGCCGCGCAGGTGCAGCTCAATACCGACGAGGTGAGCTACCAGGGCAAGGGCGCGGACATCCAGGCCGCGCACGATGCGATCCAGAACGCCCAGGAGAATTACGACCGCCAGAACGCGCTGATGAAGCAGGGCTTCACCACCCGCGCCAATTTCCAGTCGGCCCAGCATGCGCTGGAACAGGCCCGCGCCCAGCTGCAGAACGCCCAGGCCAGCGCCGCCGAAGCGCGCGCCAAGATCGCCACCGGCGCGGCGGTGCCCGGCGAGAACCCGGCGATCGCGGCCGCCCGCGTCCAGCTCGCCAAGGCGCTGCTCGACCTGCAGCGCACCGAAGTGCGCGCGCCGGTGAGCGGCATCGTCAGCCAGACCAAGAGCCTGCAGGTGGGCCAGCAGATGATCACCGGCCTCGCCGCGGTGACGATCGTGTCGAACCGGCCGGCCTGGGTCGATGCGAACTTCAAGGAGACCGACCTCAACAAGATGCGGGTCGGCCAATGCTCGATCGTGACCCTCGACGCCTATCCTGGCCTGAAGCTGAAGGGCCATGTCGAATCCATGGGCGCCGGAACCGGATCGGAATTCTCGGTGCTCCCCGCCCAGAACGCCAATGGCAACTGGGTAAAGGTCACCCAGCGCGTGCCGGTGCGCATCGCGATCGACGACAAGAGCCCGCGCGCGCTGATCGCCGGCCTCTCCGCCGATGTGAAGGTGGTGTTCAAGGGCGCGTGCAACTGAAATGGCGACGGCAGCCCCCGGCCGCGCCACCAGGGCGGGTGAGGCGTCTCCCCCCACGCCTCCCCGCCCGCAAGCCGCCCCTCCGGGCGGTGGCGGGGCCGCCCTCCCCGTAAGGTACAAGGGCCTGCTCACGCTCGGCGTGATGATGGCGACGATCATGCAGATCCTCGACACGACGATCGCCAATGTCGCCATCCCGCACATGCAGGCCTCGCTCGGCGCCACCCGCGACACGATCAACTGGGTGCTGACCAGCTACATCGTCGCCTCGGCCATCGCGATCCCGATCACCGGCTGGCTCTCCGATCGGATCGGCTCGCGCAACCTGTTCCTGATCGCCACCGTCGGCTTCGTCATCGCCTCCGCCATGTGCGGCGCGGCGCAGACGCTGGAGGAGATGGTCGCCTTCCGCATCCTCCAGGGGATCACCGCGGCGTTCCTCAATCCGCTGAGCCAGACGGTGATGCTCGACATCAACGCGCCGAAGGACCAGCCCAAGGCGATGTCGATCTGGGGCATGGGCATCATGGTCGGCCCGATCATGGGCCCGCTGATCGGCGGCTATCTTACCGACAATTTCAACTGGCGCTGGGTGTTCTACGTGAACCTGCCCGTCGGCGTCGTCTGCTTCGCCATCCTGTGGTGGCTGCTGCCCTCGCGCCCGATCCGCAGGCGCTCGTTCGACATCTTCGGCTTCACCCTGCTCTCGCTGGGCATCGCCTCGCTCCAGCTGATGCTCGATCGCGGACAGGACCAGGACTGGTTCTCCTCGACCGAGATCTGGATCGAGATGCTCGTCGCCGTGATCGCGCTGTGGATGTTCGCCGTCCACCTGTTCACCGCGAAGAACCCGATGTTCGAGCGCGAGCTGTGGAGGCATCGCAACCTGGTGACCGGCATCTTCTTCATGCTGGTGATCGGCCTGGTGATGATGGCGACGATGGCGCTGCTGCCGCCGATGCTGCAGAATCTCTACGGCTATTCGGTGTTCCAGACCGGCATGCTGCTGATGCCGCGCGGCTTCGGCGTGGTGATCACCATGTTCGTCGGCGCGCAGCTGATCCAGCGCGGCTGGCTCGATCCGCGCTGGTCGGTAGGGATCGGCCTCACCATCGCGGCCCTTTCGCTGTGGGAAATGTCGGGCTGGACGCTCGAGATGGGCAGCACGCCCTTCATCGTCTCCGGCTTCGTCCAGGGCCTGGGCCTGGGCCTGGTGTTCATGCCGCTGAACGGCCTCGCCTTTGCCGGCCTGCCCCCGCATTTCCGCACCGAGGGATCGAGCCTGCTCAACCTGACCCGCAACATCGGCGCGTCGGTGGGCATATCGGCCGTGAGCGCGATCCTCGCGCAGAACATCCAGCGCAGCCACCAATATCTGGGCGAGCACGTCACCGCGACGACGATGAACGGCCTGGGTTCGCTGGTGCAGGGCATGGGCCAGCAGGGCGCGATGATCACCGGGCTGATCGACGCCGAAGTGAACCGGCAGGCGGCGATGATCGCCTATCTCAACGATTTCTGGCTGATGGCGATCGTCACCGCGGTCAGCGTGCCGCTGGTGGTGCTGCTCCAGAAGCCGGGCGGGAAAGTGGAGAACGATCCGGCTGCGGCGGGGCACTAGGCTCCGCCCGCAACATCGGCTGCCACCGCACATAGGCGAGGCTGCGCCAGGCCCATTCGAGCGGACCGCTGACGAAATGGCGCATCCAGAGATTGGCGAAGGCCACCAGCAGGACGATGCCGACCGTCGAGATCAGCGCCGATTCCGCCCAGCCATATCGGCCCCAGGGCAGCAGGCCCCAGGGCGCGAACAGGATGTACATCCCCACGATCTGCTGGAGGAAATAGAGCGAGAAGGCCATGCGGCCGGGCGCCTTGAACACGCCCAGCGCAGCGGCGCCGGCGCGGCTCTTCACCAGCAGGTTGACCAGCGCGAGATGGCCGAGCCCGATCGCGATGCGCGCGAACTCGCCGGTGATCCACAGGCTCCGCGGGCCCGGCGCGAAGCTCAGCGTCTCCGCCAGCCCGATCGCGCGGGCGGTGAGGCCGAAGCCGTAGCCGGCGACCAGCAGCCACAGATAGAAGCGCGCGCTCCTGAGCCCCTGGATCACGCCCCATTTCCACAGCGCGACGCCGATCAGCATCGTGCAGAACGCCTCGAACACGTCCCAGAGCAGCCATTCGTCGGCGAGATAGCTCCAATAGCTCCACGCATTCTTCGCATAGGGCAGCCAGCCGCCCTGATGCGCGGCCTGCTCGCGGGCGACCCGCACGGGATCGGGGACATGGACGGAGAGCTTGCGCCATTCGGCGAGCGCGGCGGGCTCGCCCCGCTCCACCTGCTGCACGAGTTCCGTCCGCGCGGCATATTCGCGCGCGCCATATTCGGGGATGCCGAGCCCGGTGAGCACTGCCCAGCCCAGCCCCAGCGCGACCAGCGTCTTCGGACCCAAGGTGCGGAACGGAAACAGGAACAGCGCGGCGAGCGCATAGATGTGCAGGATGTCGCCGGGCCAGAGCAGCACGAACACGTCGAACAGGCCGAAGGCGAGCAGCCACAGGTTGCGCCGGTAATAGAGGTCGGCGACCGCCACCGGCCCGTCGGGCGCCATCGCCTTGCGGGCCAGCACCATCATGCCGGCGCCGAACAGGAATTCGAGCAGGCAGCGCTGCGTGCCCGCAAAGAACAGGTTCACCGCCACCCAGGCGTCGCGATCCGCCGGCGTCCAGCCGATCAGCCGGACGTCGGCCGAGAAGGTCCAGACGCTCGCCGCCATATAGGGCACGTTGATGTAGAAGATGCCGAGGATCGCCAGCCCGCGCAGCATGTCGAGCACGTCGATACGCGCCTTGCCGCGCACGGGCGCCAATCCGGCATTGCTCGTTTCCACCACCACGCGGCCCACCCGTAAGAGGCCTTCCTTCTAGCGCGGATCAGTCAATTCCCGGTAAAGACGCCGTTCGCGCTACGGTTTGCGCTTCGCCGCAACGTCTCGCCCAAGGCACCGATCCCGGCTATGATCGGGCAATGGGAAGAGGGGAATGCACATGCGGATCAAGCTGCTCGCCATGGTTTCCGCCGCGCTCGCGCTGGGCGCCGCCGCCCCGCCGCGCCCTGCCCCGATCGAGCAGCTCGACGTCGCGCTGCACGAACTGACCGCCAAGGGCGCCGAATTCACGCTCGCCACCATTCCCGCCGAGGAGCGCGGCGCCTTCGCCCGCGCGCGGGCAGACCGGATCGAAGTGGATCCCGACGCGCTGACCCTGGTGGAAGACATCCAGAGCGCCCGCGCAGTCGCCGCGCTGCTGCTCAGCTATTATGCGATGCCCGATCCCGACCGGATCTCCAAGGGCCCCTCCCGGATCGGCAGCATGGCCGCCGCCGCGGGCATGATCCTGCTCGGCACGCAAGTGATCGATCCGGTCGATGACTCCTCCTACAGCCGGGAAGATCGCCAGCGCAAATATGCCGGGCTCGGCTGGTTTCCCCCGGCGCACCAGAACGCGGGCGACGGGCCGGTGCGCGCTTCGCGGATGGTGGCGATGCTGAATTCGGTCGGCGGCTGCTCGGGCCCGCTCACGGAGGTGCTGACCCATGCCGAGAAGCTCGGCAATCGCGAGGCCACCGGCCTGGCCCGGCGCGTCCGCAAGGATCTCGGCCGCTCGATCTACCCGCCCGACTATAGCTGCGACAGCTGAGCTAGGGTTAGACCTTGATTTCTTTCGTCATCCCCGCGCAGGCGGGGATGACGGGGTTCGCTGAATGCGGCTTGAGCCTGGGATCTGTTGACATTCAGCGACGCGAGGCGCCGCCCAAATTCCTCTCCCGGAGGGAGAGGATTAGCTGAACGAGGTTCAACCCTAGCGCGGGAACAGCAGCGCCACGAACTCCGCCATCGGCGCGCTTTCGGGCCATTGCGGCACGTCGGCGGCGATGGCGATCCAGGGCTGCTTGCGCTTTGCCCAGATATGCGCGCGCGGAACCAGCTCGTTGCTGCGATCGAGCGTGCCGGCACGCAGCATCGCGATGCCCGGCCAGGCGCTGTTGGTGTTGTAGATGCGCGTGTGGCAGGTGCCGCAGATGCGCTGGTGCGACACCGATCCGCTGGGATTGGCGAAGCTGTACTCCGCCACCTGCCCCTCGACGGCGAGCGTCTCGGCGCGCACCGGCGCCTGCTGGGTGAAGGCGCTGCCCGCCCAGCTCTGGCATTTCAGGCAATGGCAGCAATAGACGGTCGGCAGATCGTCCATCGCCAGCGTGTAGCGGACGGCGCCGCAGCGGCAGCCGCCCGCGATCACGTCAGGCCGCCTTCTTCAGATGGCGGCGGCCCAGCAGCTCGGCGATCTGCACTGCGTTCAGCGCGGCGCCCTTGCGCAGATTGTCCGACACGCACCAGAGCGACAGGCCGTTCTCGACCGTCGAATCCTCGCGCACCCGGCTGATGAAGGTGGCATATTCGCCGACGCACTCGATCGGCGTGACGTACCCGCCATCCTCATGCTTGTCGACGAGCATCACCCCCGGCGCCTCGCGCAGGATGTTCTTCGCCTGCTGGGCCGAGATCTCGTCCTCGAACTCGATGTTGATCGCTTCCGAATGGCCGACGAACACCGGCACGCGCACGCAGGTGGCGGTGACCTTGATCTTCGGATCGAGGATCTTCTTGGTCTCGACCACCATCTTCCACTCTTCCTTGGTCGAGCCGTCTTCCAGGAAGCTGTCGATGTGCGGGATCACGTTGAACGCGATCTGCTTGGTGAACTTCTTCGGCTCGGCCTGGTCGCCGACGAAGATGTTGCGGCTCTGCTCGAACAGCTCGTCCATGCCCGCCTTGCCCGCGCCGGAGACCGACTGATAGGTCGCGACGACGACGCGCTTGATCTTCGCGGCATCGTGCAGCGGCTTCAGCGCCACCACCATCTGCGCGGTCGAGCAGTTCGGATTGGCGATGATATTGCGCTTGGTATAGCCGTCGATCGCCTCCGGATTCACTTCGGGCACGATCAGCGGCACGTCCGGATCCATGCGATAGAGCGACGCATTGTCGATCACCGTGCAGCCGGCGGCGGCGAACTTGGGCGCGTAGAGCTTCGAGCCTTCCGAGCCGATCGCGAACAGGGCGATGTCCCAGCCCGCCGGATCGAAATGCTCGATGTTCTGGACTTTGTAGGTTTTGCCGGTCTCGCCGAAGTCGATAATATCGCCGGTCGAGCGCGACGAGGCGAGCACCGCCAGATCGTCGATCGGGAATTCCCGCTCGGCCAGGATGTTCAACATTTCGCGCCCGACATTGCCGGTGGCGCCTGCGACGACGACACGGTAGCCCATCACATACTCCAGGGTGGAAACTGGGGCCGCGCTACGCCTATCGGTGCAGGTGCGCAAGCAAGGGCTGCTTGTTTCACGGCATGGCTCCGCTTTGGGCGATTTCGCCAGAGACAGGTTTCACGCAATTTTGTTACGCGTAGCGGAAGAATGAAGGGGGGATGATGGGCCGCATTCTGACGATCCTGCTGTTGGGGCTGAGCCTGGCCGGCTGCGCGGCCAAGGGCGCGCTCAAGCTCGATTGCGCCGATTTCGCCGCCTTCGTCCATCCGATCGAGCTGACCCCGCTCGAGCGCCAGATCCGCGCGCTCGACCTGGAGACGCTGCCCCCCGCCGAGCGCGAACTCGCCAACCGGCTCGCCGCGGCCGAAATCGCGCGGCTGCGCGGCGATCCCGCCTTCCTCGCCGCGCGTCCCAGCCCCGAGCGGCCGTTGCTGCTGCTCTCGGGCGGCGGCCAATGGGGCGCATTCGGCGTGGGGCTGATGAACCAGCTGGTCGAGAACCGCCAATTCCCCGATTTCGCCGTGGTAACCGGCGTGAGCACCGGCGCGCTCCAGGCGCTGTTCGTGGGCGCCGGGCTCGACCGGCAGGACGGCGAAGGCGCGGCGATCCGCCAGGCGCTGGCCGACGCCTATTCGCCGGCCCGGGAAAGCGACATCATCGATCGCGAGCGCTGGCAGGCCATGGCCGCGATCAATGGCGCGCTGGCCAATCTGAAGCCGCTGCGACGCCGTTTCGAGCAACGCATCTGCCCGGCGATCTACGATCCGGCATCGCCCGCCGGCCGGGCGGGCCTGTGTATCGTCAGGACGCTGCGCGACGCCAAGGGCCGCAAGGTGCTGCTCGGGTTCATCGAAGCGAATTCGGGCGAGTTCGGCTATGTCGACGTGCAGGAGCTGCTCGCCCCCTATGGCGACGGCGCGGCAGACCTCGCCCGCGCCACGCAATGCCTGGCCGGCGCGGCGCTCGCCTCGGCGGCGGTGCCGGCCTTCTACCAGCAGGTGCGGGTCGACGGGAAAACCTATTATGACGGCGGCGTCCGCCAATCGGTGTTCCTCGCCTCGGTGGCGGACGCGCAGCGGCTGGCGAGCGAGCTGGTCCGCAGGGAGCGCGCGCGGCTGCTGGACCGCCAGCCCGAGGCGGCATCGCAGGCGGCGGGCGATATCTATGTGATCCGCAACGGCCCCACCTGGCTACCGCCCGACCAGGCGGTCCTGCCCGGCCATCCCGCCGACATCGACACGCATGCCGACGCGCTACGCGCGGTGCAGCGGAGCGAGGCGATCATGGTCAACCAGCTGGAGATCGGCTCGATCGCGGCGCTGCGGCTCGGCCGGCCGGGAGGCGCGGTCTGGTTCGTCAGCGCCGACGGCTATCGCAACTATACGCCGGCCTATGACCGCGGCATCAAATGCGGACCGCTCAAGGAAGCGGCGCGCGGGGCGATGTTCGTCCCCGGCTTCATGCGCTGCATGATGGACTATGGCCGCAATCGCGCGACGGGCGGCGAACCGTGGATCGACTTGTGCCATTATGACGGCACCGAGACGCGGGCAGTGTGCCGGCGGCCCGACGGGACGATGCCGGGCGCAGTGGGAAGATTCTGACGTTCAGCACAGGAGGAAATGCGCATGACCGATACGAGCGACGATGAGATGGGTGCAGCGAAATGGGGCGCGCACCGGGTGAGCGTCAGGGGCGTGAGATCCCGTGAAATGGCGCAGCTTCTGGAAGATACCGCCAAGTTCGTGCGCGAGAATTGGCCCGTGGACGATCGCGACGACAGTTTCGAGATGATGTACAAGCGCACCGACCTCGGGGACTTCGTCATCGTCGATTATCGCGCCTAGGCGCCGGGCCGGGACCGGGGCCGGGCGATCTCCTCGCCCGGCCATTCGGGAACTCGGGCGCTCGCCCGATCCCGAGCTAGCGCTTCGCCCCCGTCTTCCGATCGAGGAAGTCGAGGATCGTGTTCCACAGGTGCACGCTGATGCCGGGGCCGCCGACCTTGTGGGTGTGGCCCGGGTAGAACATCATCTCGAACGGCACTTCGGCCCTTTGCAGCGTCGCCGCCAGCGCGGTGCTGTTCTCGAACACGACATTGTCGTCGGCCATGCCGTGGATCAGCAGCATCGGATCGGCGATCTTCGCCGCTTCGCCGATATTGTCCGACGCCTTGTATGCCTCGGGCACCTTGTTCGGATCGCCCATGTAGCGTTCGGTATAATGGGTGTCGTACAGTTCCCACTTGGTCACCGGCGCGCCGGCCACGCCCGCGGCGAACACGCCCGGCGCCTTCTCCAGCAGCTTGAGCGTCATGTAGCCGCCATAGGACCAGCCATAGGTGACGACCTTGTTCGGATCGACATAGTCCAGCGACTTCAGATAATTGGCACCCGCCACCTGGTCCTCGACCTCGACCGAGCCCATCGCGTGCCAGATCTGGCTCTCGAAATCGACGCCGCGATTGGCCGAGCCGCGATTGTCGAGCTGGAACCAGATATAGCCGCGCGAGACGAGATATTGCTGGAGCGCGCCGCCCCAGGCCTTGCTCACCTGCTGCGCATGCGGGCCGCCATAATGCTGGAAGAACACCGGATATTTCCTCCCCGGCTCCAGCTTCGGCGTGATCATCTCCCAGTGCAGCACCGAGCCGTCCGCCGCCTTGATCGTGCCGAAGCTGCGCTCGCGATGGCCGGCGAGATAGGCGTTGTAGGGGTGATCCGCGGCGGTGACCGCATTCTCGTTCACCCAGGCGATGCGCTTGCCGGAGGCATCGGCGAGATAGGTCTGGGCGGGCTGGCTCGGGTTCGAGCGCTTGACGATCGCGTGGGTGCCCGAGAGGTCCATCACCGCCTCGTTCCACCAGCCGGCCTCGGTGAGGCGCGTCACCGCCCCACCCTTGCGATAGTCGGCCGAATAGAGGTGCCGCTCGAGCACCCCGTCCTTGTTGCCGAGGAAGAAGACGCGCCCCCTGGCCTCGTCGACGCCGACAATATCGGGAGTCACTTCCCAATCGCCTTTGGTGATCTGGGCGAACTTGCCCTTGGCGAAGCGATAGAGATGGCCATGGCCGTCGCGCTCGGACCACCAGAGCAGGCTGCCGTCGCCGAGCGGCGTGAGCGCCTTGGAGAGGTTCACCCAGCTCCTGGCGCGCGCCTTCTCGCTGAACAGCAGGATCGACTTGCCGGTGGCGGGATCGACCTGGAGCAGGTCGAGCACGGTCTGCTCGCGGTTCTGGCGCTGGACGTAGAGCGTCCTGCCGTCCTGCGACCAGTCGACCCGGGCGAGATAGATATCGGCATCGGCACCGAGATCCACCGCAACCTTGTGCCCGCCCTGCGGGTCCATCACATAGAGCGCAACCTTCGCATTGGGCGTGCCGGCCTTGGGATAGCGCTGCTGGAAGAGCTGCGTGCCCTCGGCGCCGATCGCGGCGCGGGTGACGATGCCCACCGGCGCCTCGTCGAAGCGCTCGACCGCGACATATTTGTCGTCCGGCGACCACCAATAGCCGTTGAACCGCGCCATTTCCTCCTGCGCGACGAACTCGGCCTCGCCCCAATGGACGGTGCCCCGGCCGTCGTCGGTGATGGCGCGCGGCTCGCCCCCGGCCGCGCCCAGCACCACCAGATTCTGGTCCTGCACCCAGGAGACATAGCCGCCCGCGGGGCTGACCTCGGCATTGAGCTTGGGCCCGGCCTTGGCGGGCAGCTTCGCGATGGTGCCGTCGATTCCGGCGCGATAGAGCTCGCCTTCCAGCGGCACGAGCACAGACTTGCCGTCGGGCGCCCAGTCATAGGCGACGATGCCCTTGCTGCCGCCGATGCGCGCGCGCTCGCGCTGCATCTTCTCGGCCTCGGAAAGCGCGGCGCCGGTGCCGACCTTCTTCGAATCGACGAGCATCCGCCACTCGCCGGTGCGCGTGTCCATCGCCCACAGGTCGAACCGTTCCTTCTCGTCGGCACGGTTGCGCAGAAGCGTCAGGAACTTGCCGTCGGGCGAAAGCTTGGCGGCGCGGGGCTGCGGTCCGTTCAGATCGGGGCTGGCGAAGACGCGCTCGAGCGTGAGCCCCTTCGTCTGCGCCAAGGCGTCATTCGCCATCAGCGGCGTTCCCAGCATCGCAAGCCCGACCAGCCATTTCCGCATAAACCCCATTCTCCTTGGGGCAGCGTTATTGCGGGGGAACGCGGCGCGGTAAAGCCCCGGCGGGTGCGCCGCACTTCACGAATCTTGCGCGCTCCGGCAATAAAATCACGCGACGATGTTTCCATTTCATTCGCATTTCGTGCCGATCCCGGGAGCGTCCAGTTGATCGGGGCAACCGACATTGATTACGATGCCGGCATGCAGATCAGACTGGCCCTCGCCATGCTCGCGACGTTCGCGGCCACGAACCCGACAGCTGCCAGTACCGCTCCGCCGGCGCCCCCGGAATCCGGCTTGCCGTCGATCGTTGCTCCGGAGGTTGCTCGCTCGGATCTCAAGCTTCTCTACGAAACGCTGCAGCAAGCGCATTTCGATCTCTATGCCCATCGCTCCAAGGCCGAATATGACAAGCTCTACCGGACGCTAAGCGACTCCATCCGCGGGCCGATGACCTCGGTTGCAGTCGCAACGATGTTCCAGAAATTCGTGGCCTATGGGAAGATCGGCCATGCGCGCATCGAGGCGCCGGTAGTCGAGTTCGTGACCTACCTCCAGGGGGGTGGGACGCTGCTGCCGTTGTTCATTCGCGTCGATGGAAACAAGGTCCTGCTGACGGAACCGGCGGATGATGGCGGCAAGCTACGCGCCGGCACCGAAATCATCGCGATCGACGGCAAGCCGGTCCACGACGTCATCGCGCACCTGGGCAGCTACGTCTCCGCGGAGCGGCCGTATATGGCCCATGCGTAGATGGAAGAGAGCTTTCCCGTGCTGCTGTGGCTCGACCGGGGGCAGGTCGCGTCGATCGAAGTGACGGCGATCGTTGCCGGACGGCCCCAGACGATCTCGGTTCCCGCACTGACGCTGGCCCAGCGCCGCGCCCTCGCCGCAAAATATCCCACCGGAAGCTTCGCCACCGATTTCTCGACCCGGGAGTACAAGCCGCTCGGCAACGGGATCGCCTATCTCCGGCCTGGCCCGTTCTTCAATATCGAACAGCCATCGGCCGGCTCCGCTCCCTCCTATCAGGCAGCATCGTTCCTGGCCTTTATCGACGACAGCTTCCGGAAGATCCTGGCGAGCGGGGCCACCGACCTGATCCTCGATCTGCGCAACAACCCGGGAGGGGACAATAGCTTCAGCGATCCGATGGTCGCCTGGTTCGCTACCCGGCCGTTTCGGTTCACTTCCTCCTTCACCTTGAAGGCAAGCGCAGCCACCAAGGCGGACTATGCCCGCCAGCGCGCCGCCGGAACGCCGATCGATCCCTCCTTTGCCAGCCAGATGGATGCCGAGGCGCACACTCCGAACGGCACGCGATACAAATATGATCTTCCCCTCGTCCAGCCGCGTGGCGAACCTCGCTTCCACGGACAGGTGTGGGCGCTGATCAACAGGCATAGCTATTCGAACGCAACCTCCGTCGCCGCGCTCGTTCAGGACTATGGTTTCGGGAAGGTCATCGGAGAAGAAACCGCCGACGTGGCTTCCAACTTCGCATCCGTCCAGTCCTTCACCCTGCCGGGGACGCAGATCGTGGTGACCTATCCCAAGAGTCATTTCGTCCGGCCAAATGGCAAGGACGATGTCTCGGGCGTAGCGCCGGACATCGCGATCCCACGACCGCCGATCGGCGCCGCGGAGGACCTGGTCCTGAAGGAGGCGCTTTCCCGCATCCGGCAACGTTAGGGTCCGTCGCCCGGATATCGGCTTTCCGAGCTTCCGCGACGATCCCCCTTGCCGGACGCCACCGCCGCTTGCGGAGGCATGCATGGAGCCGGGAGCGACATTGCCGCTCCCGGCTCCCGCAGCTTACAGGCCGTCGACGCTCTTGCTGACCAGGACGTTCACTGCAACGCGGCGGTTCTGCGCCTTGCCTTCGGGCGTGTCGTTGCTCGCCGCCGGATCAGCCTTGGCCATGCCGGTCGGAGTCAGCATGCGGTACGGCTTCCATCCGCAGACCTGCTGCAGATAGTTGATGACGCGGCCGGCACGCTTTTCGCTGAGTTCCTGGTTGAAGTCGTCGCTTCCGGTCGAATCCGTATAGCCGACCACCAGCAACAGGGCATTCTCCGTCTGCCCGGCCGAATTCGCGGCGGTGCAGAGCTCGGCCTTGTCCTGAGGAGAAATTTCCGTCTTGCCGACATCGAAGTGCACGTTCGTCGTGCTCTTGACGTTGTACTTGTCGATATCGGCCATGCGGCCGCGCAGGGCCTCGGTAGCCGCCGCCTGCTCCTCGAAGCGCTGCGACGTTCCGCTCTGGATCATCGTCGCGGTCCTGAGGTCGTTCTTCCGAAGGCTGATCTGGCTCGCCACCAGCATGCCGTCCGCCTGCATCGTCTTGACGGTGACCGGCAGTCCGTTGAGCAGCGCGTTCGGGGCGAGCTTGCTGCCACCGAACAGACCGCCTCCCGCCTTGACCCGCGTCATGTCGGTGATGGCGATCGTCGTGCTTGCGCCATCGGCGCTCGTGACCTTCATCCTGTCGCCGGTGCGCGCGGTGATGACGCCCTTGATTTCGGGCCCTTCGGTCATCGCGGACGGGGCAGGACCGTTCACGACGATATTGGGATCGGGCGCGCTCTGCTGCTGCGCATATGCGCCGCCCGACGCAGATACGGCCAGCATGGCAGCCAGGAAGCGAACCCCCTGCTTTTTGGAAATGACACGCATTGAGCAACCTCCTTCAAATTGCCCCCCACCGGCGCGCCTTGCGTGTTCCGGTAAAGCTGTCCGGCAGATGAACAGGCCCGGAACGCCCGCTCGCCGAGCGGACGGTTCGAGCGCGCCGTGCGACGAGCCGATGGCGGAGACCCGCGAGAGCCATGCCTTAGTCCAGGCCCAGCGCCACCTTGCGCGAGACGAGGATGAAACGCGGACCGGCGCCGTTCAGCGCGGCGCGGTCATCCGGATTGTAGAGCGCGCACTTCCGGAGGCTCAGGCAACCGCAGCCGATGCAACCGTCGAGATCGTCGAGCGTGCGCTGGAGCCGGGCCATCTGCACCTCGATCCGTCGGCGGATGGCGCTGCTGATCCGTGCCCAATCCTCGCTTGTGGGCGTGCGCCCCTCGGGCGGCTTGCGCAGCTCGTCCGCGATCTGCGGCAAGGTGAGGCCCAATTGCTGGGCGATCAGTGCGAAGGAGATGCGGCGGATGTCCGAACGCAGGAACCTGCGCTGATTGCCGCGCGTGCGGATCGGATGCACGATCCCCTTCCCTTCGTAGAAGCGCACGGCCGAGACCGCGATGCCCGTGCGCGCCGCCAGTTCGCCGATCGTCAGAAGCTCGTTCCCGCGCACGTCGATTTCCCGCTTGACCTGAACTTAGGTTGAGGTTGTAGCTGCTCGCGACATGGCATCCAACCGGAAAGGAAATCCATGTCCCAACCCTATATCGAGCATGTGAACGTGACGGTGCGCAGCCCCGAGCGCGCGGCGAAGCTGCTCGGCGACCTGTTCGACTGGCACATCCGCTGGGAAGGCCCGGCGCGCGACGGCGGCCGTACCATCCATGTCGGCGACGATCGCACCTATCTCGCGGTCTACACTCCGCCCGAGACGCCCGATCAGGCAACCTTCGAGAAGGGCCGTCCGCTCAATCATGTCGGCATCCTGGTCGACGATCTCGACGAAATCGAGCGCCGCGTCGTCGCGGCCGGGCTGATCCCGTTCAACCATGCCGATTACGATCCCGGCCGGCGCTTCTATTTCCTCGACCATGACGGGACCGAATTCGAGATCGTCAGCTACGCCTGAATATCTGACTAACCATCAATTTTCGGCAACCTGCCGCGGCCGTGCCGGGTTCTTCCAGCGAATTCCGATCGCAGGGAGAACCCGCATGTCCACCAATCACGACGTGTCCAAGCTGGACGACCTGATCGTCACCACCATCGACAGCGTGCGCGGCTACGAACATTCGGCCAGGCACGCCGATGCCGGCCGCTTCCGCGCCTTTTTCGACGATATGGCCGACGAACGCCGCCGCGTGATCGACGCGCTCTCGACCAAGAGCCGTGAGCTGGGCGGCACGCCGGCGGAATATGGCTCGACCGCCGCGACCATCCATCGCCGCGTGGAGGATCTGCGCCGAGTGCTGGGTGGCGGCGACGAAGCGATCCTGAGCGAAATCGAGCGCGGCGAGGATTATCTGAAGGAAGAGTTCGATCGCGTGCTGCACGACGAGCGGATGTCGACGGGCGCGCTCGGCGTGGTTCGGGAATGCTATGCATCGGTGCTCAAGGGGCACGATACGGCGAAGAAGCTGCGGGACCTGCTCCAGGCGGCGGGCTGACGCGCCGGGCCGCGGCGACGGCTAGCGGCGTCCGTCCTCCGCCGCCAGCCGCTGCCGCACCGCCGCCAGCACCGGCGCGAGTTGGGGCAAGCTGGCACAGGCAAGGCGCGGCTCGTTGAACGCCGCCACCGCCTTGCGCGCCTGCACGATGCTCTGCGCCTTGTTCAACAACAGGTTATAGTCCCCGCCATAGACGCTGTAGGCTGCGTTCGGACCATTGCCCCAGCGCTTCGCCTCCGCATCCACCTGCCCCGCCTCGTACAACGCCTGTATCGCCTTGCGCACGGCCTGGCGCATCTGCAACTCGGCCGGGGATGCGGGCTCCGGCTCCGGGAAGCCCGCGGCGCGGGACCAGTGGCTCTGCTTCCCGGCCGGAGCCCGGAACCAGTCCTTCTCGACGACGCGCCAGTTATAGGCGGCATGGACGAGCGCCGAACAGAACATCGGGCGAAACGCCGCGTCATCGGCCAGATAGCCGACGCGGCGATCGGGCCAGGAGCCTATTCCCACCGGGCCGCTCGCCATCGTGGCCGGGGCGGCAGGGGCGAGTATCTCCTTCACGCCGGCAAAGCCGGAGCACCCCATCGCCGGATCGCGCAACTTCTCCTCGGCCACGCCCTTCTGCGCCAACCCCGAGACTCGAACCGCCGCAAAGCTGTAGCTCTGCTGCCATGCCTGCCTGTCCGCGGGAGTGACGGCGCCGACGGCGCCCATCCCCGCCTGATGGATTGCCCGGGCGGTGCGAACGTGCAGGCTGCGGAACGCCGCCGCTTGCGACGACAGGCGCGCCGTAGCGCCGGTTTCCCAACCCTGCGGGATGGGCTCGCCGGCGCCCGGCACATGGCCGAAACGCTGATTGGCGATGCTTTCGACGAGCGATGCGCAGACGATGTGCCGATATCCTTCGGGCTGATAGAGATAGCCCGGCAGGCGCATCGGCAGCCCCTGCATGAAGCTCACTCCCGCCATCGTGGGAAGGCCGCGGATCGGCTTGGCCAGCAAGGCCAGGACCTGTTGCGCGAGCGGAGTCGCGGCGGGATCGGCCAGGCATTGGGACGAACGGGCGTTCAGCGCCTGCGCGCCTCGCCCCCCGGCCAGATGAAGTCCGGCGTGATATCGGACTCCGTTGTAGAGTTTCAGATAGTTCTTGTAGGAAGATGCCGGCCATTGCTTCGCGGCGTTCCAGGCGCGATCGGCCGGCGCCAGCGCGGCATTGCGAAGCGCGGCGCTCAACCGCTCCTCCTCGGCGGAGATCCGGGGCTTCAGCGCGCCCCATTTGAGCTTGTCCACGCCCTGAATGCGCATGCTCGGCAGGTTCTCGGTGCCGAAATACATCCAGGCGATCTCTTCGAGCAGGGCCTGGCAACGCAGATCGCGCGCTACCTGCGGGTAGCGCTGATATTCTTCGAGCTGAATGAACCAATTTTCGACATTCGCCTCGGGATTCCTGCGCTCCCCGAGCGGCAGGCTCCGCGATCGCTGCGCGGCGGCCGGCAATGCCTGGAGGAGGCCGAGCAACAGCAGGAACACCAGCATGGCGATACGGAACCGGGATTGCATCGATCGTCCCCCAAATGCCGGCATGGCTTCGGAAGCATGGTTCCCGGCCCGGGACCGAGTCTCAATCGGTGCTGCGACAAACCCGCCGCCCCGCTCGACGAAGCTCGCGATGGCGCGCAAACGAAGCGGGGCGCGGAAGCCGTCTGCCTCCGCGCCCCGCGCTCGTTCGAATGCAGCCGGGCTTATTCGGCGGCAACTGCCTCGGTGCGGACCTCGCGACGCTCGGCGATACGCGCCGACTTGCCGGTGCGGCCACGCAGATAATAGAGCTTCGCGCGACGCACGACACCGCGGCGGACCACTTCGATGCTGTCGATGTTCGGCGAATAGAGCGGGAAGACGCGCTCGACGCCCTCGCCGAAGGAAATCTTGCGGACAGTGAACGAGGAACCCATGCCCTTGTTCGAGCGGGCGATGCACACGCCCTCATAGTTCTGCACGCGGGTGCGCTCGCCTTCGACGACCTTCACGCCGACCTTGAGGGTGTCGCCCGGGCGAAACTCCGGAATCTTCTTCGCCGCGTTGAACTTGGCGATCTGCTCGGCTTCGAGCGTCTGGATCAGGTTCATTTCACATCGTCCTGTTTTCGTCGCCGCGCGCCAGAGGGAGGTTGGACCCGAGCGCCCTCGTGGCGCTCCCAAAGGTCCGGCCTCCGTAGCCGTGTATCGCTCTCGGCACGGGCGCGTCGCCAGGCCTCGATCTTCGCATGATCCCCCGATCGCAGCACTTCGGGGATCGTGCGCCCTTCCCATTCGACAGGTCGGGTATATTGCGGATATTCGAGCAGCCCCGTTTCGAAGCTCTCGTCCATGCCGCTGGAAGGCGCGCCCATTACTCCGGGAATGAGGCGAATGCAAGCGTCGAGAAGCGTGAGCGCCGCCATCTCGCCGCCCGAGAGGATATAGTCGCCGATCGAGACCTGCTCGATGTCGCGCGCCTCGAACAATCGCTCGTCGATCCCCTCGAACCGGCCGCACAGGATCACCGCGCCGGGGCCGTCGGCCAGCGCGCGGACCCGATCCTGCGTCAACGGCTTGCCGCGGGGCGTCATCGCGAGGATCGGGCGCGCGGGCCCCTGGCCCGGCACGACGCTGTCGAGCGCGGCGGCGATCACGTCGGCGCGCATCACCATCCCCGCTCCGCCGCCGGCCGGCGTGTCGTCGACCGAGCGATGCCTGTCGGTCGCGAAGTCGCGGATCTGGACGGCCTCCATGCTCCACAGCCCCTCGCGCAGCCCCCTGCCCGCGAGCGAGATGCCGAGCGGACCGGGAAACATCTCCGGGTAGAGCGTGAGGATGGTGGCGACGAAGGGCATGGGAGCCTTTCCCCCCCGGGAACGCGATTGGCAAGGGGCGGATTGCGACATCATCGACGCGGCTCCCGCCCGCAGCGATCGATCGGGTGATGCCGATCGACGGCGTGCTCGCCTATCGGGGCGATAAGGTGATCGACGTCAGGTCGGGCGCCTCCCTGCCCTGACATGAAGAGGCCGGACGATCCCGCGGATCGCCCGGCCTCCATCCTGCGCGGCCGCTAGCTCCCGCAACCGCCGCAGCCACCGCCGCCACAGCCCCCTCCGCCGCTGCCGCAACCGCTGCCGCCGCTCCCGCCGTCGCTGCCCGAGCTTGTAGCGCGCATCTGGTGGAAGCCGCCCCAGTCCGAGCCGACCAGCACCACGGTACCGAACAGGGCCACCGCGAGATCGGTCTCGCCGCCGGCAGGAGCCCGGCGAAGCCTTTCGCTCCGCGCACGCGCCTCGGCGAGCGCCTCCTGTCCCGCGCGGGTCCGCCGGTCGAGCGCGGCGAAGCGGATCAGCGCGAGGATCCCGGTGACCACCAGCAGCGCGGTGAGATAGCCGACCGGCTTCTCCCGCGCCTCGCCGATCAGCAGCTTGGCATAGCCGAAGCCAAGGAGCAGGACATAGGGCAGCGTCTGGAAGAAGCGCATCTGCAGCGCATTCCACCCGTCCATCAGCAGCCCGGCATCTATCAGCCGTTCGCGGAGGCGTTCGCCATGCCTGCCCACTGCGCCGGCGACCCGGTCCCAACTCGCCCCGTCGGGCAGCGCGAGCACGCTGCGCTCGACCGGGGTGCCTCCGCCGAGCTGGCTGGGCGTGAACTTGTTCTTGCCCGCCATCGCCAGCTGGCGGGTGGCGAGCAGGCGGGCAGCGACGGTTTCGGCAAGGCGGGTGCCGCCGCCCGCCAGCCAGGCGAGATCTTCGGTATCGATGCGGCGCGGCGTGCGGCCTTCGGGCCTGAGCCAGCGCGGAATGGTGAAGCCGGCGATGATCGTCAGGATCAGCAGCCCGCCATAGAGGATGAGAAACGGCCCGCCGGTAAGATCGAAGGGTCCGAGCGACATAAGTCCTAGCTCCTCAGCAGATACCCCAGGACCAGGACGGAGAGCACCGCGAACAAGATCGGCAGCGCGATCCGGAATGGCCTCCGGGGCACGATGAATGCGTCGCGCGGATGCACGCGGCGCGCCTTGTGGTCCTCCAGAAGCCGCCGCCCCGCGTCGGGCCACAGATCCGCGGGCGGCGCGCCGAAGACGCGCTCGTAGCTGCGCAGCGTCTCGGCATATTGGGTGAAATAGCGATGCCCCTCCATTCGCCCGCCGGCCGTGGGCCCGTGATGGAGCGCGCGGCCGAGCACCTGGGGGCAGAAGCGCTCCCAATAGTCGCGGGTATAGGTGAGGTGCAGGTGCCAGGCCTGGTCGACCTGGTCCGAGGGCGTGACGGGATGATCGGCCGTCACCGCGAGGAAGCAGAAGCGCCTATACTCCTCGATCACGCGCTCGGCCTCGGCGCCGGTCCAGCCATTCTCGCGCGCCAGCCGCGCCGCGAAGCTAAGCTCCGCATCCTCGGGACCGATGGTGTAATGGGAAAGCGCCATCCAGACCGGGTGGCCGGTGGGGGTTCGAGACAGACCGGGGGCCTTGCTCATCTAAATTCCCACTAACTCAGTAGGTTTAAAATGTCAAGCCCCCGGATCGCCTCGCTCGCTCAAGGCTTGGCGGCAGGTTTCGGCCGGAAGCGCAATGCCTGGATGGTCGCCGGACGAGTCGGGGCCAGCAGCACCGTGCCGTCGAGCAGCCCCTTGTCGCAGTGCCAGCGAAAGGCGACGGAGAGCGCGCCGCTCGGGAAGAGCGGCTCGACCTTGCCCGTGCACGCCCCAAGCTGCGCGCGCAGGGCCGCCAGATCGCCGCGCCACCCCTCGGCCGAGCGATCCATCAGGAAATTCATCGCGAGGGCGGAACCCGCGACGGAGACGTCGCCCGCCGCATAGATGGCCCGCGCGGTCTGCTGGGCCGCAACCAGTTCCGGAGTCGCCGGCGGCTCGGCGAACTGGAGCGCACCGGCCTTGTCGAGCGCGAACATCGCATCCCAGGCCGTGCCCGCGGCACCGGTATAGGTGCGGTTGGTGAAGACGAAGATGCCCACGCCCGCCCCGGGCAGCAGGAGCATGTGCGAGCCATAGCCGGGATAGCCGCCGCCATGATGGAGCATCAGCCCGAGCTGGCAGTCCTGCGACACGCGCAGGCCCTTGCCATAGGCGGCCGCCTGCGTGCAGCCGTCCTTGGCCGCGCCGCCCATGCGCGGAGTGGCCCGCACGAAGTTCAGCCCCTGCGCCAGTTCGCGCACCGTGGCGCGCTTGACCGGCCCCGTGTCCGGCCCGTCGCGAGGCGGCCATGCGGAGAGCAGGAAGGCGATCCACTTGCCATAGTCGTTGGCGCTCACCTGCAGCCCGCCCATCGGGCCGAAGGCGCCGTCGCGCATGGTCGGCTCCTCGCGCCAGGCGCCATCCTCGAAGCGATAGCCGATGGCGCGGCGCGCGATCGGCCATTCGGACACTTCGAATCCGCTCGAACCCATGCCCAGCGGCGCGAGGATCGTGCGCTCGACATAGGTGCGATAGGGCATGCCCGACGCCTTGGCGACGATCCGCCCGAGCAGCGCATAGCCGAAGTTCGAATATTCGTGCTCGGTCTCGGGCACGCGGCTGAAGGGAACGCCGGCCCGGAGCAGCTTCGCGAACTCGGCCTCGGGCATCGGCGTCTGGCGATCTCCCCAGGGATCATCGGTGACGAAGCCGGCCACATGGGAGAGCAGGTCCCGGATCCGGATATGGGGGCTGTCCGTCGTCGGATATTTCCAGCCGCGCATTTCGGGGACGTATTTCTCGGCGAAATCGTCGAGCGAGAGCTTGCCGGCATCGCGGAGCGACAGGATCGACAGCGCAGTGAAGGCCTTGGTCATCGAGGCGATGCGGAACAGCGTGTCGGCCGTGACCGGGCGCTTCTCGGCCAGATCCTGCACGCCGATGCCGCGGACATGGACGAGACGCCCCTCCGCGACGATGCCGTAAACCAGGCCCGGCACAGGCGTATCGCGCTGGAAGGCCTCGAATTGGCGGTCGATCGCCTCGAACTGCGATTGGAGCGCCGCTTCCGTCGTCTGCGCGACGGCCGGCATGGCCGGGCAGCAGAGCGCCACGGCAAGCGCGGTACGGTGCCAGTTCATTGCGCATATCCCCCGATGTTCGCGGGGAGGATAACCGGCCCCTAGCGGGCGCGCCAGCCGAACCATGCCTCGGATATGAACCAGGCCAGCAGCCCGATGATTGCCGCACTCGCTCCACTGCCGATGCTGAGGAGCAGAAGGATCAGGCGATCCACGTCATGGTCGCAGGATGCCGCCCGGGCCCGCCCGCGGCCAATCAGGTTCGGGTGAGAATTCGGTGCAGCGGCGCGAACATTCAGCGCATCCGCCCCGTGGCCAGCGCGATCGCCCAGTCCGGGCGCCCTTCCGCCTCCGCCTTTCGCGCAGCGGCGCGATGGTCATAGGCGACGGCATGGAGCCCGATCTCCTCCCCGTCGATCACCGCATAGCGGGCAAGCGGATCGCCATTCTCGACCCGATAGGGCCGGGGATGATCGTCGTCATAGGCCTGGAGCCCGACGCTGCCCGGATTGAGCACGCGGCGCCCGCCGGGGAGCGTCAGCAGGCGCGGAACATGGGTGTGGCCGCACAGGATGCGCCCCTCCCCGCGCCCCGCCAGCCGCTCGGCGAGCTCGGCCTCGCTCGCGGCGCGCAGGCTCGCGCCCGCCAGCGTCTCGGTGAGCGGCGCGACGTCGCTGTCCGGTGTACCATGGCACAGGAACATGTCCTCCAGCGCCAGCGTCGCCGGCAGGCCCGCCAGCCAGGCCAGCGCCTCAGGACCCAGCACGGCATTGGCAAAGCCATCGGAGGCGTTCATCCGCGCCGGCGGATCGGTGAGTACCTGCCGCTCGTGATTGCCCGCGATGGTCGGCCAGTCGCGTGCCATCAGCCAGGCGGCGGTCTCGGCCGGCCAGAGCGGGCCCGAGAGGATGTCGCCCAGGTTGACGAAGCGGGTGCAGCCCCGCGCCCGGGCATCGGCGACGACTGCGATCAGGGCCGGAAGATTGCCGTGGATGTCGGAAAGGACCGCGATGCGCGTCATTCGACGAAGGCGGCGCTCACCACCAGCCGTTCGGCATCCCATTCGGGCACGGCGGCGGGGATCATCGGCACCATGAAGCGCTTGGCCTTGCCGGTTTCGTCGGCCGGCCGCTCGATCTCGAGCACGTCGCCCGCACCGAAATTGTCGATCGCCACGACCTTGCCCAGCGCCGCGCCCTCATCGGAGACGGCGGGGAGACCCAACAGGTCGACATGATAATATTCGCCCTCGCCGAGCGGGGGCAGCGCCGAGCGCGGGACGCTGAGTTCGGTCCCGCGCAGGGCCTCGGCCGCATTGCGGTCGGCCACTTCGGCGAAGCGCGCGATCGTGCCGTTCGGCCCGCCGCGCACCGATTTCAGCGTCAGCGCACCGCCATTGAACCGGCGGTGCGTCGACAGGTCCTCGGCGAAGACCTTCAGGCGGACCTCGCCCGTCACGCCGTGCGCGCCGATCACGACGGCGAGCGTAACGGGCTGATCGCTGGACAAGGCTTACGCCTCGGCCGGCGGGGTCTCTTCGGCGGTCGCCTCGGCGACCTGCTCGGCTTCCGCCGTCGGCTCTTCGGTCGCCGCTTCGACTTCGGCGGCCATCACAGCCTCGGCTTCCTCGTTCGAGCCCTCGGCCGGGGCTTCCTCGGCGGCCGGAGCCGGTGCAGCGGCAGCGGCGGCGGCCTCGGCCTTCGCCTCGGCGGCGGCTTCCTCGGCGGCCTTCAGCTTCTCGGCACGCTCCTCGGCACGCTCGACGGCCTTCTCGCCCGGCTTGCCCTTGTTCGGGTTGTTCTTGGCGGTGCGCTCCTTGAGGCCGGCGGCGTCGAGGAAGCGGGCGACGCGGTCGGTCGGCTGCGCGCCGACGCCCAGCCAGTAGGTGGCGCGATCATTGTCGAGCACGACGCGCTTGGCATCGTCCTTGGCGAGGAGCGGGTTGTAGGTGCCGATCTTCTCGATGAACTTGCCGTCGCGGGGCGAGCGGGCATCGGCAACGACGATGCGATAGTACGGACGCTTCTTCGAGCCGCCGCGCGACAGACGCAGGGAAATAGCCATTACAATCTTCCTTCTTCGTATTCGTCAGCCCGGCATGCACCGGGTCTGGTCTGGTTGTTGCCCCGCCGCCTGACGGCTGGGCGGGGGATCACTTCTTCTTCAGAAAATTCTCGAAACCGGGCGGGAGCTGCGGGGCGCCGGGGCCGCCGAGACCGGGAAGCCCGCCGGCGCCACCGGGGCCGTCCAGCTTGCCCATCATGTCGCCCAGGCCGGCGCCGCCCAGCGCGTTGCCGACGCCGCCCATGCCGCCGCCCGGACCGCCCTTGCCGAGCATGCCCATCAGGCCCTTGAGCCCGCCCATCTTCTTCAGCCGCTTCATCGCGGTCTGCATCTCGAGGTGCATCTTCAGCAGCTTGTTGACGTCCTGCACGGTCGTTCCCGAGCCCTTGGCGATGCGGATCTTGCGCTTGGCGTTGATCAGGTCGGGCTTGGCGCGCTCCTTCGGCGTCATCGAGGTGATCATCGCGTCCATGCGGATCAGCACCTTGTCGCCGCCGACCTGGTCGACCGCCGCCTGCGCCTTCTTCATGCCCGGCATCATGCCGGCGAGCGCGCCCAGGCCGCCCATGCGGCGCATCTGGGCAAGCTGGCCGCGCAGGTCGTTCATGTCGAACTGGCCCTTGGCCAGCCGCGCCGCCATCTTCTCGGCGTCTTCCTCCTGGATCGCCGCCGCCGCCTTCTCCACCAGGCTGACGACGTCGCCCATGCCCAGGATACGGCCGGCGACACGCTTGGGATGGAAGGGCTCGAGCGCATCGAGCTTCTCGCCCATGCCGGCGAACTTGATCGGCTTGCCGGTGACCGCGCGCATCGACAGCGCCGCGCCGCCGCGCGCATCGCCGTCCATGCGGGTGAGGATCACGCCGGTGAGCGGCACCTGCTCGGAGAAGCTGGTCGCGACATTCACCGCGTCCTGGCCGGTAAGCGAGTCGACGACGAGCAGGATCTCGTTCGGCCGGGCGATGTCCGCCACCGCCTTCATCTCGTCCATCAGCGCCTGGTCGACGTGCAGGCGGCCGGCGGTGTCGAGCATCAGGACGTCATAGCCCTGAAGCCTGGCGGCATTCAGCGCGCGCCTGGCGATCTCCACCGGCTGCTGGCCGGCGACGATCGGCAGCGTCTGCACCTCGGTCTGGGTGCCGAGCACGGCGAGCTGCTCCTGCGCGGCGGGACGATTCACGTCCAGCGACGCCATCATCACCTTCTTGCCCTGGCTCTTGAGCAGGCGCGAGAGCTTGGCAGTGGTGGTCGTCTTGCCCGAACCCTGGAGGCCGACAAGCATGATCACGGCCGGCGGCGTCACGTCGATCGAAAGCTCGGCCGTGTCCGGACCCAGCATGTCCACGAGCGCGTCGTGGACGATCTTCACCACTTGCTGGCCCGGCGTGACCGAGCGCAGCACCTCGTGGCCAATGGCCTTCTCGGTCACCTTCTCGACGAAGTCGCGCGCCACCGGAAGCGCGACATCGGCCTCCAGCAGGGCGATCCGCACTTCGCGCATGGCGGTGCGGACATCGGCCTCGGTCAGCGCGCCACGACCACGCAGGCGCTCGAATACGCCACCCAGCCGTTCGCTCAGACTTTCGAACATCGACCAAAAAACTCCAAATCCGACCATGGCCCGTCAAAACGCAAAACACGCCGGCGGACGAAACCTCGTCGGCCAGCGTCGCCCCTCGGGGCGGCAAATGTTTCGCGTTCGAAGAGAACGGTCGCGGCGGCCCCTACTCCATCGGAGCGTGGGAGGCAAGTGCATCAAACGCCTCGCCGCGCCTGCCGGGGGAATGAGCGAACTGCATTTATTGCGCGAACATGCCGTCGGCTTAACCCGTTCTATACCGAGTGCGTGAGAAACGAACCCGGTTGCAGTTGGGGGATCGTTCCCGGCATGTCGCTGGACCACGAAGAACAAGCCTTATCGCGAAGCGCCCCGCGCCCGGCCCTGTTGTCGGGTGCGATCAGCGTTGCCGCGATTCTGCTCTTCATCGGCACCGGCAGCGCCGTGCTCTCCAAGACGCTGCAATATTATTTCGAAGGCGGCGCCCCCGCCGACCGCACGCTCGTCATCGCATTGCTGCTCAACGTCGCGCTGATCCTGTTCGGCTGGCGCCGGCATTCGGAGCTGAGCCACGAGGTGCAGGTCCGCGCCGCCGCCGAGGAGCGCGCCCAGCAACTCGCCAATCGCGATCCGCTGACCGGCTTCTACAATCGCCGCAGCCTTGCCGAGGAAGGCGCGGCGATGTTCGTCCGCGCCCAGCGCCGCCGCAAGGCCATGGCGATGATCATGCTCGACCTCGATCATTTCAAGACGATCAACGACATGCACGGCCATGCCGTGGGCGACGCGCTGCTGCGTGCCGTCGCCGCCGAGATCGCGCATGTCATGCCGCCGATCGCGCTCACCGCGCGGCTGGGCGGCGACGAGTTCGCCTGCGGCTTCCTGTTCGATCCCACCGAACCGGCCGTGGTGGAGCGCATCGCCGAGCGGCTGGTCAGCCGCATGGCCCAGCCCTTCGAGGCGGAGGGCTTGCGCCTGCACATCTCCTGCTCGCTGGGCATCGCGCGCTCGGACTTCGACTGCGCGAGCATCGACGCACTGATGCGCTCGGCCGACATCGCGATGTACGCGGCCAAGAAATCGGGCCGAAACCGCTATGCCTGGTTCGATCATTCGATGGAGCGCGAACTCCAGATCCGCAACGAGCTGGAGAGCGGGCTGCGCACCGCGATCCCGCGCGGCGAGATCGTCCCCTATTTCGAGCAGCAGGTGGACCTGACCACCAACCGGCTGCACGGCTTCGAAGTGCTGGCGCGCTGGGAGCACCCCACGCGCGGGCTGATTTCCCCCGAGCTGTTCATTCCGATCGCGGAAGAGACGGGAATGATCGCCGACCTGTCGCTCTCGATCATGCGCCAGGCCTTCGTCGCCGCGCGCGACTGGGATCCCGCACTCACGCTTTCGATCAACATCTCGCCCTGGCAGCTGCGCGACGCCTGGCTGGCGCAGAAGATCATCAAGGTGCTGGCCGAGACCGGCTTCCCCGCGAGCCGGCTCGAAGTGGAAATCACCGAAAGTTCGCTGTTCGACAATCTGGCGCTGGCGCAGTCGATCGTCGGCAGCCTGAAGAATCAGGGCGCCCGGCTGGCGCTCGACGATTTCGGCACCGGCTATTCGTCGCTGGCGCATCTGCGCGCGCTGCCCTTCGACCGGATCAAGATCGACAAGAGCTTCGTCATGTCGCTCAACACCAGCGCCGACTCGGCCGCGATCGTCAATGCGATCATCAGCCTGGGCGAGAGCCTCAACCTGCCGATCACCGCCGAGGGCGTAGAGGACGGCGCGATCGAGGAGCGACTGCGCGCCGCGGGCTGCGCCAAGGCGCAGGGCTGGCATTATGGCAAGCCGCTGTCGGTGAGCGGCGTGCGCCGCCTGCTTGCCGAGCGACGGCTGATCCTGACCGGATCGAGCGCACAGGCAGCGCCCGCAGCGCCTTCGGACGATCGGCGGCTGGCGGGCTGAACTTCCGCCCGGGCCCGACATCGTCTATCCTTCGCAGCCGGCACATATGGCAGGCGGAGAAATCGGCATGCTCGATCGTCGAACGACTCTGGTCCTATTGGGCGGTGCCGCGGGCGGCCTGGCCAGCGCGAGCGTGTTCCTGCCATCCGGCGGCGGCGCCCATGCCGAAGCCCGGCCCGACCTCTATGACTGCGAAGGATGCCAGGCGGTAGGCGAGCGCGCGCCGGACATGCTTTCCGCAAGGGTATCGCTCGCCCCGCCCGAGGAGCCCGGCGCGCGGATGCGCCTGACCGGCCGCATATTCGCGGCGGACGGGAGGACTCCGGCGCCCGGCGTGATCGTCTATGCGCATCACACCAATGCGCGCGGCCTCTATGCCGATGGCACCGGCGAGACCGAATGGAGCCGCCGCCACGGCCGGCTGCGCGGCTGGGCAAGGACCGGCGCGGACGGGACCTATGCCTTCGACACGATCAAGCCGGCGCCCTATCCGGACATGACGATGCCCGCGCACGTCCATCTCTTCATCGGCGAGCCGGGCCGGCGACCCTATTATGTCGACGACCTGGTGTTCGATGGCGAGTTCGGCGTCACGCCCGCCTATCGCGCCCGACAGGAACTGCGCGGCGGCAGCGGGATCGTGCGGCTTGGCCAGGGCGAAGGCGGCGTCCTGCTCGCACGACGCGACATAAGGCTGGAACGCCATCCGGATGCCGCGGGCGGGCGGCCTGGAGCGGCCTGACGCCTTCTCATGCGCTCGCGGGAGGGCGGGCGCCAGCGACAGGCTACCACCCCGCCCCTTCCTCGTTGAGGAACGCCGCCTCCGCCGCCGTCGATTCCCGACCCAGCGCCGCGTTCCGGCTGGGGAAGCGCCCGAAGCGCGCGATCACCTCGGCATGTTTCCGGGCGAAATCGAGCACATAGGCATCGCCCATCGCGCCGAACTTCTCCACGCTCAGCTTCTGCATCGCCGGGTCCTCGGCATGCTCCAACGGCAGATAGAGGAACTGGCGCCGGTCATTGCCCATTCCGGCATCCCAGCCCTTGCCGATCGCCTCCAGCGCCAGCTGCAGCGCGAGCGGATCGGCGGCGAAGGCCTGGGCCGTGCCGCGATGGATGTTGCGACTGAACTGGTCGAGCAGGATGATCGCCGCGAGCAGGGTCTCGGGATCGTCGCGCCAGCCCCTGGCCCCCGAGCCCAGCACCAGATCGCGCAGCGGCCCGAAGCGCGACCTGATCTCCGCATCGAGCTTCGCCGAGCTGGCGAAATGCTGCTCGGGCGTGAGCGCGAACCAGAAGCCCAGTATTTCGCGGGTCTTCGCGTGGACATCGCGTGTAGCTGCGCCTAGATCACCGGCCAAATGTCATCCCCTCACGTCATCAGTCTGGGTTGCCGGCTCAACCTCGCGGAGAGCGAGACGATCCGCACTTTACTGTCCGATCGCGACACGATCGTGATCAACAGTTGCGCGGTGACCAACGAGGCCGTCAAGCAGACCCGCCAGGCGATCCGCCGCGCTCGGCGCGAACGGCCGGGCGCCGAGCTGGTGGTGACCGGCTGCGCGGCGCAGATCGACCCAAGAGCGTTCGCGGCGATGCCCGAGGTGGACCGGGTGATCGGCAATGCCGAGAAGCTGCGGCCCGACGCCTGGCTCTCGCCCGAGCCGGTGGCGGTGCAGGACATCATGGCCGTGCGCGAAACCGCGCCCCATCTCGCCGCCAGCTTCTCGACGCATGCCCGGGCGTTCGTGGAAGTGCAGAATGGCTGCGACCATCGCTGCACCTTCTGTGCGATCCCCTATGGCCGCGGCAACAGCCGCTCCGTCCCGGCAGGTGCCGTGATCGACCGCGTCGCCCAGCTTGCCGAAAGCCATGCCGAAGTGGTGCTGACCGGCGTCGACCTGACCAGCTATGGCCCCGACCTGCCCGGCGCACCGAGCCTGGGCCAGCTGGTCGAGCGCATATTGGCGCATGTGCCGGAGCTTAGACGGCTCAGGCTTTCCTCGCTCGACGGAATCGAAGTCGACGACCGGCTATTCGCCCTGCTCACCGGGGAGCCGCGCCTGATGCCGCACGTCCATCTCTCGCTCCAGGCGGGGGACGACATGGTGCTGAAGCGCATGAAGCGCCGGCACGACCGCGCCCAATCGGTTGCGCTGGTCGAGCGGCTGCGCGCGGCGCGCCCCGAAATCGCGATCGGCGCCGACCTGATCGCCGGCTTCCCCACCGAGAGCGAAGCCATGTTCGAGAACACGCTGGCGCTGATCGGGGAATGCGGCATCGTCCATGCCCATATCTTCCCCTACAGCCCCCGCGCCGGCACGCCTGCCGCGAAGATGCCGCAAGTCGAGCCCGAAGTGGTGAAGGCCCGCGCCGCTCGCCTGCGCGCCGCCGCCGCCCGGATCCGCGCCGCCTGGTTGCAAAGCCTGGTAGGCAGCACGCAGCAAGTGCTGGTAGAGCGCCCGGGCGACCGGGGCCATGCCGGCAATTTCGCCGAGGTCCGCCTCGCCCCAAGCCAAGTCGGAGAGATTGTGAGCCTCAAGATCGTGGACGTCCGGGACGGGAAGCTGATCGCATGAGCGGCCCCAGCTGGCACGCGCGCCTTCTCGGCGGCTTCCGCAAGACGTCCGACCGGCTGATCGGCAACCTTGCCGGCCTGGGCCTGGCTCGGCTGGACGACGCGACGCTCGACGAGATCGAGGAAGCGCTGATCGCCTCGGACCTCGGCCCCGCCACCGCAGCGCGCGTGCGCCAGCGGCTGGCCGACGGCCAGTTCGAGCGTAACATGGAGGAGCTCGGCATCCGCCTCGTCGTCGCCGACGAAGTCGCCAAGGCGCTCGAGCCGGTAGCGAAGAAGCTGGAGATCGAGGCCTTTCCCCGTCCGCAGGTGATCCTGGTCATCGGCGTCAACGGCTCGGGCAAGACCACGACGATCGCCAAGCTCGCCAACCTGCTGATGGAACAGGATTATTCGGTGATGCTCGCCGCCGGCGACACCTTCCGCGCCGCCGCGATCGGGCAGCTTCGCACCTGGGCCGAGCGGATCGGCGTGCCGATCGTCTCCGGCGTCGAGGGCGGCGATGCCGCCGGCATCGTGTTCGAGGCGGTGAAGAAGGCGACCGAGATCGGCACCGACGTGCTGATCGTCGATACCGCCGGGCGCCTGCAGAACAAGCGCGAGCTGATGGACGAGCTGGCCAAGATCCGCCGCGTGCTCGGCCGGCTCAATCCGGCGGCGCCGCACGACGTGGTGCTGGTGCTCGACGCGACCACCGGCCAGAACGCCTTGAACCAGATCGAAGTGTTCAAGGAAGTCGCGGGCGTGACCGGCCTCGTCATGACCAAGCTCGACGGCACCGCGCGCGGCGGCGTGCTCGTCGCGGCGGCGGAGAAATACGGCCTGCCGATCCATGCGATCGGCGTGGGCGAGAAGGTCGACGACCTGCGTCCGTTCGACGCGCAGGAAGTCGCGCGCATCATTGCCGGGGTGGAGGAGCTTACCAATGGCTGAGAAGAAGGCCGCCACGCCCGGCGTGCGGATGCTGATCGACTATGGCCCGCTCGCGGTGTTCTTCCTGGTCAATTCGCTGGCCCAGGGGCCGGTGCTCGCGCGCGTGTTCGCCGCCACCGTGGCGTTCATGGTCGCGATGGCCGCGGCGATCGCGCTGAGCTGGTGGAAGACGCGCCACGTCTCGCCGATGCTGTGGATCACGGCCGCCTTCGTGCTCCTGTTCGGCGGCCTGACGCTCTATTTCCACGATCAGACCTTCATCCAGATCAAGCCGACGATCATCTATGCGATGTTCGCGATCGTGCTCGGCTATGGCGTGATCGCCGACAAGCCGCTGCTCCAGATGCTGCTCGAACAGGCCTATCCGGGCCTCTCGGCCAAGGGCTGGCGGCTGCTGACGATCAACTGGGCGCTGTTCTTCGTCGCCGCCGCGGTGGCGAACGAAATCGTTCGCCAGTTCGTCACCTGGGATCAGTGGGTCCTCTTCAAGACCTGGGTGATGATCCCGGTCACGCTGGCGTTCGCGATGCTCAACATCCCGCTGCTGCTCAAGCACGGCCTGCAGCTGGAAAAGCCCGAGGACGCGCCGATCCCGCCCCAGGAGTGAGCGGGCGCGGTGTCGCACGCACGCTATCCGATGGTCCGTGCGGCCAATTGGCTGCGCCGCCGGATCCGCTCCAGCGCCCCGGGGTTCCTGGCACTGGCGCTGCTGGTCGGGGTGGGTGCGGGCCTTTGCGCGATCGCGCTCGGCCAGATCGCGCGCGGCACCCAGCGGCTGCTGTTCGGCTTGGCGCAAGGCGAGCATCTCAGCGCCGCGGAGGCGATCGCGCCCTGGCGGCTGATCGCCCTGCCCATCGGCGGCGCGCTGCTCGGCCTGGTCCTGTGGTTCCTGCGCCGGCGCCAGGCCGTCGACATCGTGGAAGCCAATGCGCTGCACGGCGGCCGCATCCCTGCGCGGGACACGGCGACGGTGGTGGGCACCACCTTGCTCTCCAACAGCTTCGGCGCATCGGTGGGGCTCGAGGCGGCCTATGCCCAGGCGGGCGGCGGCCTGGCATCGCTGCTCGGGCAGAAGATGAAGCTCCGGCGGAGCGACTTGCGCACGCTGATGGCGGCAGGCGCGGGCGCCGCCGTCAGCGCCGCGTTCGGCGCCCCGCTGACCGGCGCCTTCTATGCCTTCGAAGTGGTGCTCGGCGCTTATAGCACCGCCACCGTCGCCCCGGTGATGCTCGCCGCGCTCGCCGCCGCCGTGCTCGCGCGGGCGATGGGCATGACGCCCTATGTGATCGCGGCCGGCGGCATGCACCCGATCGGCACCGCCGACTATGCGCTCTACGCGATCCTCGGGCTGCTCTGCGCCGGGCTGGGGATCGCCTTGATGCGGATGGTCTCGCTGGTCGAGCGCGCCGTGCATCGCTCGACGCTGCCCGCGCATTGGGCGCCCCTGGTCGGCGGGCTCCTGCTCGTGCCGCTCGGCCTGCTCTCGCACCAGACGCTCTCCGGCGGGCATGGTGCGCTCAACCTCAACCTGATGGCCGAAGTGACGATCGCCGGCCTGGCGCTGACGATCCTGCTCAAGATGCTCGCCTCGGCGCTGTCGCTCGGCTTCGGCTTCCGCGGCGGCCTGTTCTTCGCCTCGCTGTTCCTCGGCTCGCTGGTCGGGCGGCTCTATCAGGTGGTGCTGGCGGAAATTCCCGGCCTCCATGTCCTCGCCCCCGACGACGCCACCGTGGTCGGCATGGCCGCGCTCGCCGTGGCGGTGGTCGGCGGCCCGCTCACCATGTCGCTGCTGGTGCTGGAAGTGACGCATGATTTCAGCATCACCGGCGTCGCGGTGGCCGCCAGCCTGATCTCTTCCACCGTGGCGCGCGCGACCTTCGGCTACAGCTTCTCTACCTGGCGGCTGCATCTGCGCGGCGAGACGCTGCGCAGCGGCCGCGACGTCGGCTGGATGCGGGCGCTCACCGCCGGGCAGATGATGCGCCGCGACGTGCCCCGGTTCGCCGCCGATGCCAGCGTCTCGGCGTTCCGGGATCGCTTCCCGCTCGGCTCGACCACGCGCGTGGTGCTGCTCGACGGGGAGGGCCATTATGCCGGCATCGTCGATACGGCCGCCGCCTGGTCGCCGGAGGTGGAGCCGGTGGTGGAGATCGGCACGCTGGGGAAGCTGCCCCAGGCCAGGCTCGCTCCCGAGATGGGGATCGGCGCGGTGCTGGAGGCGTTCGACCGCGTCGTGGCGGACGATCTGGTGGTGGCGGGCCCCGATGGCGATGTCCTCGGGCTGATCACCGAACGGCATGCCCGGCGCCGCTACGCCGAGGAACTGGAGCGCGTCCAGCGCGAGCTCTACGGCGAGGTCTGAGCTATTTGCGCTGGCCGCTGCGCTTGGCGATCACATCGCTGCGCAGCGCTTCGCGCCGGGCGAACAGCTCAGCTTCTTCCGAAGGCGAGAGCCCGCCGGCGGAGTAGCGCTCCTCCAGCGTATCTATCTGATAGGCCTCGCGCTTGAGCTGCCTGGCCTCGCCCCGGGTCAGTTGCCCGCTGTCGCGGCCGGCACGGATATCACTGCGGATCTTTGCAGTCTCGGCGGCGCTCTGGTCGTGGCTCATCGCACTACCCGACGGACCCTGCATCACCGGCCCGCCCCAAATCTGCGCTGAAGCAGGCGCGGCGACGAGCAGCAGGGGCGCGAGGATCAGGTGGCGGCGCATCGGGGCATTCCCAAGCAGATGAAGGGCAAAGCTCGCCCGCCCCGGTTGAACGCCGGCTGAACACCCCGTCGCCGCAAGACGCGGCCCATGAAAAGGGGCGCCCGATCGCTCGGACGCCCCTTCGAGATCCAGGTCGCGAAGGATCAGCTGTCCTGATCCGCGCGGCTCACCCCGGCGCCATCGAGGTTCTGGGAGACGAAGTCCCAGTTGATGATGTTCGCGGTGATCGTCTCGAGATATTTCGGACGCAGGTTGCGATAGTCGATGTAATAGGCGTGCTCCCACACGTCGATCGTGAGCAGCGGCTTCATGCCCTCATAGACCACCGGCGTATCGGCGTCGTGGAGCGACGTGACCTTCAGCGCATCGCCGTCGAGCACCAGCCAGCCCCAGCCGTTCGAGAAATGGTTGGTCGATTCCGCGATCAGCTTCTTCACCAGCTCGTCGGTCGAGCCGTACTGCGCGTCGATCAGTTCGGCGAGCTTGCCGCTCGGCGCGGTCTTCTCGCCGGTCAGGCCCTGCCAGAAGAAGCTGTGGTTCCAGATCTGCGCCGAGTTGTTGAACAGGCCCTTGTCGCCGGTGGCCCTGGCATGCGCGATCACTTCGCTGAGCTTGCGGCCCTCCAGGCCCTTCTCGGCGATGAAGCCGTTGGTCTTGTCGACATAGGCCTTGTGGTGCTTGCCGTAATGGTAGTCGAGCGTCTCCGCCGACATGTGCGGCGCCAGCGCGTCCTTGTCGAACGGAAGCGGGGGAAGTTCGAAAGCCATGCGGGTCTCTCCAGGTCACCAGGGGGTTCACCCGGCCAACGAACCGCCGGGCGATGCGGTCCCTCCCCTAGCGCGCAAAATTCGCCGCTGTCGCGGAAAAATCGTTGCGTCGGGCAAATGAAAATTCCGATCGCGGGCGATTGGCGGAATTACTGTTGCAAACGCTAATCATTAGCTTGATTTGCAAGAGCTTATCTTACGCCGTCACCCCCGCGAAGGCGGGGATGACGAGGAGTAGAATGGAGATGGCGACGGGCCGACGATCAGCCCCCCGCCTGGAGCAGTTCATGCCGCTTCAGCGCGTGGCGCAGCTGGTCATAGGTGAGCCCCAGCGCTTCCGCCGTGGCGCGCTGGTTGAAGCGATGATCGGCGAGCGCACGCTGGAGCAGTTCCTTCTCGAAGCGCGCCACCCGGCCCTTGAAGTCCGCCGCCCCCGCGACGATCGCGGGCTGCGCCTCCAGCACGATCGGCGCGAGCTCGGCGGCGGGCGCCGGCGCGGACAAAGCGCTGCCCTGCATCGGGCGCATCCGCCAGGGCGACTGAAAGGGATCGATCTCGATCGCGTCGATCGGCCCATCCTGCTCCCAGCGATAGACCGCGCGCTCGACGACGTTGCGCAGCTCGCGGACGTTGCCGGGCCAGTCATAATGGGTGAGGATGTCGAGCGCGTGGGGGCCCCAGCCCGGCCAGTCCACCCAGCCGATCTCAGACGCCATGCGCCGGCCATAGAATTCCGCCAGCACTTCGACATCGCCGCCGCGGTGCCGGAGCGGCGGCAGCGTCACCACTTCGAAGCTCAGCCGGTCGAGCAGGTCGGCGCGGAAGCTGCCTTTCTCCACGCGCTCGGGGAGATGCTCGTTGGTCGCCGCGACGATGCGGACATCGACCTGTACCGGCCGCGACGAGCCGATCCGCGTGATCTCGCCATATTCCACGGCACGCAGCAGCCGTTCCTGCGCGCCCATCGAAAGCGTGCCCAGCTCGTCGAGGAACAACGTGCCGCGATGCGCCTCCTCGAACCGGCCCACCCGCGCCTTGGTCGCGCCGGTAAAGGCTCCCGCCTCATGGCCGAACAGCTCGGCCTCGATCAGCGTCTCGGGCAGGGCCGCGCAGTTCATCGTGACCAGCGGCTGGTCCCAGCGCGGGGACAGGCGGTGAAGGCGCTCGGCGACCAGCTCCTTGCCGGTGCCGCGCTCGCCGATCACCAGCACCGGGCGATCGAGCGCCGCGGCCCGGCTGGCCCGTTCCAGCGCGTCGAGAAATGCCGAGGACTGGCCGATGACCTGGGTTATGCGCTCCATGCCAAATCCTTGGTGTATTTTCCCAACACTTGGCAAGTGCAATCCCGCACCTGAACGCCGAATGAATGGTAAAAACGGCAGATTTCTGCGGTTTTCACAAATTGGCACGCCCCCTGCAATGCTTTGAGCAAGCCCGCTGACGGGCCAGGAAAACGCCAAGGTTCAAGGAACAGGAACATGACCGCCAACGCCGCCTACTACCGCAACGCCTTCTTCTCGGTGGCTCTTTCGGTAGCCGCCAGCCTGGTCATCATGGCCGGCACGGTCGGCCCGGTGATGGCCTGAACGAAACGACAAGGGTCTCCCGCTCGCAGCCCCTCGCGAGCGGAAACCTGACGGGAGGGGTCACCCCCTAGGCCCCTCCCGGCGGGAAACAGAAACGAAGGAGTAACGACGAAATGGGTATCTTCTCGCGAACCCGTGACATCATCGCAGCCAACGTCACCGACCTGCTGGACAAGGCGGAGGATCCGGCGAAGATGGTCCGCATGATCATCCTCGAGATGGAGGAAACCCTGGTCGAGGTCCGCGCTTCCGCGGCCCGCACCATCGCGGACCAGAAGGAGATGCGCCGCCATATCGCCAAGCTCGAGAAGCTCCAGGAGAGCTGGACCGAGAAGGCGGAGCTGGCGCTCTCGAAGGGCCGCGAGGATCTGGCCAAGGCCGCGCTGGTCGAGAAGCAGAAGGCCGTCGACATGTGCGAGCAGCTTTCGGAGGAGATCTCGGTGCTCGACGAGGCGCTGCGCGCTTCGGAGGAGGACATCAACAAGCTCCAGACCAAGCTGCGCGAGGCCCGTGCCCGCCAGAACTCGATCGTCACCCGCCTGGAGACGGCGAGCAACCGGGTCCGCCTGCGCGAGATGACCAATGGCAGCCGCATGCAGGACGCCTTCTCGCGCTTCGACGTGCTGGAGCGCCGGGTCGACCTGGCCGAGGGCCGCGCCGATGCCGCCGGCCTGGGCGCCGCGCCGAAGACGCTCGACGAGGAAATCGCCGAACTCCGCTCGTCGGAGAAGGTGGATGCCGAGCTCGAAGCCCTGAAGAAGCGCCTCGGCAAGGGAGAATAAGCGATGGAAGACGTCTTCCTTCCCATCGTCATCGTCGGGATGCTCTTCATCGGCCTCCCCTGGGTGATCATGCACTACATCACCAAGTGGAAGCAGTCGGGCACGATCACCAACGAGGACGAGAAGCTGCTGGACGAGCTGCACTATACCGCCCGCCAGCTCGAGGAACGCCTGCTCACCGTCGAGCGGATCATCGCCGCCGACAACCCCGATTTCCGCCCGGTCCGGGACCCGCTTCCCGAACAGAGCCCCTACGATATTTCCCGGAGGAACTGAGATGTCGAGCCGCACCAAATTCTATCTCGACAAGGCCAACGGCAAGTGGCTGGGCGTGTGTTCGGGCCTGGCGGACTATACGGGCATCGACGTGATCTGGCTCCGCCTCGGCATGGTGCTGGTCACCTTCAGCACCTTTCCGATGGGCCTGGTCGCCTATCTGCTGATCGCCTGGCTGGCCCCGGCCAAGCCCTATGGCCTCTACCAGGGGCCCGAGGAAGCCAAGTTCTGGCAGGGCGTGCGCAGCAACCCGAGCCGCTCGACCGCCGAGGTCCGCTCGAAGTTCCGCGACATCGACCGCCGCCTGGCCGATATCGAGATGTACTATACGAGCCGCAACACCCGGCTCGCCGACGAGATCGACAGCCTGCGCTGAGCCAATCGCCAGGTCGTCAACAGGGAGGATGAAATGAGGGAGTTGAGTTGGCTGGTACCGGTACTGATCGTCGCTGCGGTGATGGCGTCCCGGGCCTTCCAGACCTGGGTCCGCGCCAAGCATGGCTACCCGATCGAGGATGAGGATGGCCGCCGCGGCCGCCGCAGCTTCCGGGGCCAGGGCGGAGACCTGGAGGCAGACCGCAAGATCGCGCTGCTCGCCTCGGAGAATGAGCGGCTGACCGGCCAGATCAGCCGGCTGGAGGAGCGGATCGCGGTCCTGGAACGGATCGCCACCGACCCCGCCGAGCGCGTGGCCCGCGAAATCGACGGCCTGCGCTGAGCGACGGCCCAAGGAGAGAAAAGAGATGGAAAAGGTTCAACTCTTCACCGCCTTCGCCCCGGCGATCACGATCGTCGGCATCGCGGGGATCCTCGGCTGGGTGCTCACCACCTGGATGCGCGTGAAGCATGGCTACCCGCTCGACGGTTCGTGGGGCCAGGCGATCTACCCGCAGAACAGCGACGAGGCGATGGAGCGGATCAAGCTGCTCAGCCAGGAAAATGCCCAGCTCCGCGCCGAACTGGGCGCGGTCAAGGACCGGCTCGCCAATGTCGAGCGGATCGTGACCGACGGCGCCCATATGCTCGACCGCGAGATCGAGCAGCTGCGCGGCCCGCACAACTGAGGAGATACCGATGTCGATCAGCCCCCTGCTCATCCCCATCCTGGGCATCTCCTGCGGGCTGCTGGCGATCCTCGGCGGCGTGTTCATCAAGCCCTGGATCGCCCTGCAGCAGCGCAAGCTGGAGCTCGAGGCGCAGATGGTCGCCGAAAAGGCCGCCCAATATGCGGCGCAGACCGAACGGCTCGAACAGCGGGTCCGGGTGCTGGAGCGGATCGTGACCGACAAGGGCATCGACCTCTCCGACGAGATCGAGAAGCTGCGGGATGCCCCGCCACTGAATTGAGAGTTCCCACGCGGCGCAGCATGCGCCGCCAGTAAGAGGAAAGTCCGACATGATTGCCATCATAGTGTTCGCAGTGCTGACGGCACTGTGCGGGGGAGCTATTGTCCTCGCCGAGAAGCGGGACCGCCCCGTCCGCCGCGCCGAGCGGCTCGCCCGGGCCGCCCAGCAGAACTGATCCCACGCAGCGCGCTTGAAGGAGTAATGGAATGAACCCGTTCGAGATGGTTTTCGCGATTGTCGTGATCGTCACGATCGGCAGCGTCATCAAGGCGCGCTACGGCATCCGCAAGGACAAGGACGGCGACGAGCTCCATCGCGGCGGCACTGCCACGGATGGCGTCGCCGCCGTCGAGAACGCCCGGCTCCGCGACGAGATCCGCGCTCTCAAGGAGCGCGTCCAGGTCCTCGAACGCGTGATCACCGACACCGAAGGCAGCCTTCGTCTCGACCGCGAGATCGAATCGCTGCGCGACAAGAACTGAATGCGTCAGACCAAGGGAGGCATGACGTGACCCAGGATCCGACTATGTACCTCACCCTCGCCGTCTCCGGCCTCGCCGGGCTCGGCATGATCACCACCGCCGGCCTTTCGGGTTGGCGCGGCTGGCTGGCCCTGAAGCGCCAGGAGCTGGATGCCCATCACGGGCCGGAAGCGGCCCCCGCCATGCCCACTGCGGCCTCGCGGATCGAGATCGCCGATCTCAAGGAGCGCATCCGCAAGCTCGAAGCGATCGCGGCCGGGGTGGACCTCTGAGGTCCACCCGGCTAGCGGCGGGGCATGACCAGCCTCGACGACTTGGCAGAAGAATATGCGTTCCTCGAAGCCGATGACCGCTATCGCCTGCTGATCGACCTGGGCCGCGGGCTGGAGGCAATGCCCGATGCGCTCAAGACCGACGCCACCCTGGTCCGCGGCTGTTCCGCCGCGGTGTGGGTCTACCCCACCAGGCGCGACGACGGCCGGCTCCATTTCCTCGCCGATTCGAATGCGGCGATCACCAAGGGCATCATCGCGCTGGTGCTGCTCACGGTACAGGACAAGGCCCCGGCCGAGATATTGGCGACCGACATCGAAGCCGCGCTCGCGCCGTTCGACCTGAAGAACCAGCTGAGCTCGAACCGGACCCAGGGAATTCCGAACATGATCGCCTTGGTGCGCGAGACGGCGCTACGCTACGCCGGCTGAATTCGCGCACGCACCATCGTCATCCTGGAGCCGGTCCGGAGGGGACGCGTGACGGCTAGGACGGCTTGTGCCCCAGCCCCAATTCCGCGGCCACCACATCCAGGTCCGTCCCCTTCGGCACGAGCAGCCATTCCCGCGGCCCACCGGCATCGACCACCGTCACCGCGCCGCGCGGGCAGACGCCCATGCACTTCACCTCGACGATCCCCAACTCGGCCTTGCGGCCCTTCTTCAAGCCGAGATGCTTGCGCAGCGCCTTGGCGAGCGGCGTGCGTTCCCTGGCCCCGAAGCCGCCCTTCAGCTTCTTCGAGCATTTCGCGCAGACCAGGATGGTTTGCCCCCAATTGGAGGGGACGCGAGGCTTCAATCGCCCTTCCATGTCCGCCGTTCCTCGGCGGCCTTGAGCACGTCATAGGCCGCCTGGATCGCCTGGAAGCGTTGCGCGGCTTCGGCGTCGCCCGGCTTCACATCGGGATGATTCACCTTGGCGAGCCGCCGCCACGCGCCGCGCACCGCCTCGAAATCGGCATCGACCTCGAGCTCGAGCACTTCGAGCGCCCGCATCTCGTCGCGCGAGCGGCTGCCGTCGCCCGGCCCCGCCCAGCCATTATACTTCGCCTCGGCAAAGCCAGACGCGTCGCGCCGCTCGTCCGCCTCGCGCTTTGCCGCCTCTTCCGCGGTCAGGCCGGCGAAATAATCCCAGTTGCGGTTATATTCGGCGGCATGCGCCTCGCAGAAATACCAGCGCTCGCGGCTGTTGGGCGATTTGGGGGCGGGCCGGTCGCCCGGCTGGTCGCAGCCATGGCGATCGCACATGCGCACCTGCACGGCCTCGCGCTCGGCGCCATAGGCGCGCCAGCGCGGAAACCCCCAGTCGGTCGAGCGTGTCGATCTTGCCATGCCGCCCAGATAGCCCCTCGTTCGGTCGGCGCAAGCGCGATGCCGCTCCATCAGGTGAAATGCCAGAGGGTCTATAAGCCGGGTTCTGTCCTCGCCTGACGGCGATGTGCGACCATTCCTCTAGGCGACGGATCGCTCCGCCGCTCCAGCAACCAACCCGGGCGACGGGCCGGAACCAGGCCCATGCGCCGCCCCTATTCGGTCTTGCTCCCGGTGGGGTTTGCCGTGCCGCTTCCGTTGCCGGTCGCGCGGTGCGCTCTTGCCGCACCCTTTCACCCTTGCCGCTCCCGAAGGAGGTAGGCGGTCTGCTCTCTGTGGCACTTTCCCTGGGGTCGCCCCCGCCGGGCATTACCCGGCACCGTGTTTCCGTGGAGCCCGGACTTTCCTCGCGTGCTTGCGCACCCGCGGCCGCCCAACCCTCTGGCGCGGACCGCTCTAGCGAAGCCGCGCGCGACTGCAAGGGCTCAGGGCGTTTTCCCCGGCTCGGCGGCGCGCAGCACGGCGGTACCCCAGGCCATCACCTCGACTCGCCAGGTAACGTTCAGGCCCGACGCCAGCGCGATCTTGCGATAGTCGGATCCCAGCCCGGTCACGCCATCGGCACCGCGCACGCGCGCGATCCGCTGCACGGCTTCGGTCGCCTCGCTGACGGTGGGGATGTTGACGGAAGCGGGCACGCCGCCGCGCGCGTCGGCGCGGGCGACGCCGGAGAGATAGGCCTGGACCGGGCCCAGGGATGTAAGGCCGATATTGCTGCTCACGGCGGAACCACCTCCCCCTTCCTATAGATCATCCTATACTTGCAATATCCTGCATGGGAATGGTGCATGCCTGCGTAACTATTCGTCGCCCTGGGGCTTGGGCAGGAGCAGCGCGAGCAGCAGGCAGCGGCATTCCATGTCGATCTCGCCATCGATCATCTCGGGTCGGAAACGGCGCTGGAAGGCGACGACCGCGGCCTGCTCGTCGGTCACGTCATAGCCGAAACGCTCGAGCGCCATGATGAAGCCGGCATCGGGCCAGCCGGGATCCATCAGGTTCTTCGTGGGCCGCGGCAGCGCCAGGCGCAGGCGGGCGAGCGCGTGCCAGTTGAACAGCTCGCCCGGATCCTGCTTGCGCGCCGGCGCCACGTCCGAATGGCCGACGACGTTGCCGCGGGTGATGCCGTAGCGCGCCTTGATCTCGGCGACGAGCGGGATCAGCGCGCCCATCTGCCCGGCCGGGAACGGGCGATAGCCATGCTCATGGCCCGGATTGACGATCTCGATGCCGACCGAGGCGGAATTCACGTCCTTGATCCCGCGCCAGTGCGAGCGGCCGGCATGCCAGGCGCGCTTCTCCTCGGGCACCAGCCGGTGGATCGTTCCGTCCTCGTCGACCAGATAATGGGCAGAGACCTTCGCCGCGGGATCGCGCAGCCGGTCGAGCGCGGCGGCGGCGCTCTCCATGCCGGTATAGTGCAGCACGATCATGGTGACCGGCAGCGCCCGCGCGTCGAAATTGGGCGAAGGCGCGTCGAGAAAGGCCAGGCCGTTGTGCATCGCGCACGACGCTAGCCGCGCAGGGCCGCCGCGATCAACCCGCCGCGCGCAGCGTCCCCGGCGCGTCGACCGGACGATAGAAGCCGCGATAGCGCTCGCAGGGTGCGAAATGATCGGTCTGGCCGATCACCGTCTCGCCCGCGCCCAGAGCGAGCAACCCGCCCGGCCGCATCGCCGAAGCCAGGCTGTCGAACACCTTGCGGCGCACCGCGAGCGAGAAATAGAGCATCACGTTGCGGCACAGGATGATGTCGAACATGCCCGCCGGAGCGGGATCGAGAGTCAGGTTGTGCTGGCGGAATTGGAGCTTGCGCACCAGCTCGGGCTTGGCGGCCCAATCGGCGCCCACCGTGTCGAACCAGGTCATCATCCGGCGCACCGGCAGGCCGCGCTGGATCTCGAACTGCGAGAAGCGGCCGCTCCGTGCGCGCGCCAGCGCCGCGGGGGAGACGTCGGTCGCCACGATCTCGGGATCGGGCAGGCCGCGTTCGGAAAAGAGCATGGCGAGGCTCAGCGGCTCCTGCCCGGTCGAGCAGCCGGCGGACCAGATGCGCAGCCGGCGGGTGCCGATCTCGGCCTGCATCTCCGCCGCCGCGTCGACGATCATGTCGAGCACGGCGGCGTCGCGGAAGAAGCTGGTCTCCTGGTTGAGCAGCGCATCGACCACCAGGTCCGCCAGTTCCCCGGTCCGCGCCGCGATCAGCTGGGCCACCAGCTCGTCCAGGCTGGCCAGCCCGCGCGCGCGCAGGATCGGCTTCAGCGCCGTCTCGATCCGCCAGGTGCGGTTCGCCGCGATCTGCTGGCCGGCGCGCTGCTCGAGTAGTGCCGCGATCATGTTCATCGCGCCTGCCGAGGCGATCGGCGTGGAGCCCGGGATCATGCCCCGCCTCCGCCGCGGGCGATCAGCCGCCCGATCTCGTCCGGCGGCAATATCGCGCTCGCCCGGCCCGCATTGGCCACCGCGCCGGGCATGCCCCACACCACCGAGCTGGCCCGATCCTGCGCCAGCACGCGCGCGCCGGCATCGACCAGGTCCCTGGCGCCCTCGCAGCCGTCGCGCCCCATGCCGCTCAGCACCACGCCCAGCGCGCGCGCCCCGAACACTTCCGCGACGCTTTCGAACATGGGATCGACCGAGGGCATGCAGCCGCTCGCCGCCTTCTCATGGGTCAGGCGGATCGCCGCGCCGTCGGACGTGCGGACCACGCGCAGATGCGCGTCGCCCGGGGCGACGATGATCCGGCCGGGCCGGATGCGCATCCGGTCGGCCGCGACTTCGCAGGGCCGGCCGCCGAGCACCGCGAGCTGCGTGGCGAAATAGCTCATGAACGAGACCGGCAGGTGCTGGGTCACCAGGATCGGCACCTGGAAGCGCGCCGGGATGGCGCGCAGCAACTGGCTGAGCGCGTGGATGCCGCCCGTCGAGGCGCCGATCGCAACCAGATCGAAGCCCTCGGGCGCCTGGGCGGGAAACTGATATTGCGGATGCTGCACCGCAGGCTCGGGCTGCGCATGGGCATGGGCCTGGGCCTCGATCAGGCGGGAGAGCCGCTCCTCGAGCACTTCGGCGAAGCGGCCGCCGAACGCGCCGATGCCGGGCTTTACCAGCGTGTCCGCCGCGCCCAGCGCCAGCGCCTGCACGGTCACCGCCGCGCCCTGCTCGGCCGCCGACGAGACGATCAGCACCTTGGCCCCGCGTCCCGCCGCGATCACATCGGGCAGCGCGGTGATGCCGTCGATCCCCGGCATCTCGATATCGAGCAGGATGATGTCGACGCTGTGCGTCTTCAGATACTCGAGCGCCGCCCGCACATCGCTATAGGCGGCAGCGACGCGGAAACGGCGCGTGCCTTCCACCATCCGCCCCAGCACCGATCGCGCGACGACCGAATCGTCGACAATCAGCACCTGCGCCGGTCCGGCGGGGGTGCCGCCATATCCGGTGTCCGCAAGAGATGCCTGCGCCACTTGTGGCTCCCTCATGCGCCGCTCAGGCGACGCCGACGATCTGCAGCTTGCTTTCCAGCGTCTCGCGGTCGAACGGCTTCATGACATATTCGTCGGCGCCGGCCTCGATGGCGGCGCGGATATAGGCCATGCCGTTCTCGGTGGTGCAGAACACCACTTTCGGGCGCTGCGGCAGCCCGGAATCCTTCAGCGCGCGCAGGAAGTCCATGCCGCTCATCACGGGCATGTTCCAGTCGAGCAGGATCACGTCCGGCGGCGTCTGCAGGCAGGAGTCGAGCGCCTCGCGGCCGTCACCCGCCTCGCGCACTTCGAAGTCGAGCGTTTCCAGGATGTGCCGGGCGACCTTCCGGATCACCTTGGAATCGTCGACGACCAGACAAGTCTTCATTTTCCCCTGTTCCCCGCTTTCAGCGCTCTAGGTGGAGTGGACAGTGCACGAAAGGCGTAAGCGCCACGTTAATCGCGAGATTAATTCGGCCCGGCATAGCCGGGCACCAGGCTGGCAAGGTCGATCGCCAGGATCGGCTCGCCGTCGCGCTCCACGATTCCCCGCCCCGCCCCGCGCCAGGCGGGGTCGAGCGTGACGCCATGCGCGAGCGGCAGCAACTCGAACGGCGCGACATCGTCGAGCGCATCGACCAGCATCGCATAATGATGCCCCTCGACATGGGTGATCACCGCGCGTCGCGCCGGGCTGCCGCCCGCCATGCCGAGCGCCGACTGGGTGTCGACCACCGTCACCACGCGGCTGCGCAGTGCGGCAAGGCCGCGGACATGCGCCGAGGCGCGCGGCACCGCCGTCACCTCGCCGATATCGACCACCGATTCCACTTGCTCGGAATCGATCGCCACGGCGCGCCCGGCGATCTGGGCGATGAGATAGAGATGCGACATCAACGGCCTGCCTTGCCGGAAACCCGGGCCTGGAGCGCGGAAAGCAATCCCGCACGATCATATCTATAGACGCTGTCGTCGCCCGAGCCGCCCGCGGCGCGCTTCTTTCGCAGCCGGACGACCGGAGCCGGCAGGCCGGTCGTCTCCCGGCCATCCTCGGTCGAGAGCACCACGGCAGGCGTCTCGCCAGGCGCCAGGCGCAGCGCGACGCGGTAGCCCGACGCCTCCAGCAGCGGCTTGACGAAGGATGCCATCCAGCCATCGTCGTCGCCTGCGATCAGGCAGAGCGGCGGGCTGTCCTCCACTTCGCGCTCGGCATGCTCGTCGAAGATCCACAGCATGTCGACCAGTTCGACCTGCTCGCCATCCACCAGCACCACCCCGGCGATGGGCCCCGGCTCGCGGGCCGGCGCGATCTCCTCGGGCAGCATCACGATGTCGGCGGCTTCCTCGATCGCATAGCTGACTTCGTTGGTGCCGTCCTTGAGGCGCAGCACGTTGATCCGCTCCAGTCCGTCCAGGTCGCCATGCGCGGCGAGCGGCAGGATGCGGTCGTCGATCGTCACCCGGAAGCGGCCGGCGGCGAAGCGGACATTGCCGGCATCGACCTGCTCCACCCGGTCGACCGCCGCCAGCGGCACCGCGCGGCGCACGCCGTCCAGGTCGCGGAACAGCAGGGCGGGCAGGCCCGGCGCGGCCTCGGCCTCCTCTTCCTCCTCGAAGATCTGCTGGCCGTCGCGGCTGAAATCCAGGCTCGCCGCCTTGGCCATGCCGGCGCAATCGAGCAGCAGCATCGGCAGGCCCGAATCCGGCAGCGTCTGGCCGGCATAGAGGCCGGTCGACATCACCGCGGGCGAGGCCGGCTTGATCACCAGCTCCTCATTGTCGAGCACCGTGTCGACCGCGAGCGCATAGCTGCCCTCGCTGACGCTGACGATGGCGAGCATCTGGCTGCCCTCGTCGCGCGCGACGGCGGCGGGCAGGCCGAGCATGTCGGCCAGGTGGATCAGCGGCATGCGGCGCTCGCGCACGGTCGCGACCGGGGAGCCGCCGACCAGATCGACCCGGATCGCCTCGCCGCGCTCGGTCACGATCTCCTCGATCGACTGGCGCGGAATGGCGAAGCGCTGGCCGTCCACCCCCACCACGATCGTCGAGATGATCGAAAGCGTCAGCGGCACATGGATGGCAATGCGCAGGCCCTTGCCCGGCGTGCTGTCGAGCTCGACGCGGCCGCCGATCTGCTCGATCGCGGCGCGCACCACGTCCATGCCCACGCCCCGGCCCGAGATCTCGGTCACCACGTCCCTGGACGAAAGCCCCGGTTCGAACACCAGGTCGAGCTTGGCACGCGCCGAAAGGCTGCGCAGCTTGGCCTCGTCGCGGCCATTGGCGGCCAGCTTCTGGATCAGCCGCTCGGTATCGATGCCGCGGCCATCGTCCGCGATCTCGATGATGATCTGATTGCCCGACTGGCGCGCGGAGACCGACAGCCGGCCATTCTCGCGCTTGCCGCCGGCGCGGCGCTCGGCCGGCGTCTCGATGCCATGGTCGATCGAGTTGCGGATGATGTGGACCAGCGGATCGCGCATCACTTCGATCATCTCGCGATCGAGCTCGACGTCGGAGCCGTCGACCTGGAGCATCACCGACTTGCCCAGCCCCGCCGCCGTGTCGCGCACCATGCGCGGCAGCGCGGAGAAGAGCGCGTCGATCTTCTGCATGCGGGTGCGCGTCACCGTGTCGCGCATCTCGCCCACCGTGAGCGACAGGCGCTCGAGCGCGGCCTCGATGGCGGGGTCGATCTCGCCGTTCCGCAATCGGCGGGCCAGTTCGTTGCGGGCCAGCACCATGTCCGACATGCCGGACATCATCCGGTCGAGCAGGTCGACGTTGAGGCGCACGCTGCGCGAAGGCGCGCGGCTGACGATCGGGCCGGCATGGGCGATTTCCTCGGCGCCCTCGGCCAGCGCGGCGACCAGCAGGTCGTCGCCGCTGTCGTCCAGGCTGGTGCCCGATTCGATCGCTTCCACCAGCTCGCCGATCCGGTCGACCACCGCGAGCACGGCGTTGACGAGCCCGCGATCCGGCGCGCGCCTCCCCTCGCGCACCTGGGCCAGCACGTCCTCGGCGGCATGGCTGAGCCGGCCGAGACGCGGCAGGTCGAGAAAGCCGCAGCTTCCCTTCACCGTGTGCACGAAGCGGAAGATGGCATCGAGGCGGGCGCGGTCCGCAGGATGCGCCTCCCACGCGACGATCTCGCCCGAAAGCGCTTCGAGCGTCTCACGCGTCTCGGCGATGAATTCCTGCAGCAGGTCGTCCATGGGGCCCCGGAAAGCAAATTTGCGGGGCGGTTGTGCGGGATGGGTGGTTAAAAGGGCGTTAGCTCCTTCGCGATCATTGCCCTCCTCTCACTCCGTCGCATGACAGTGTCTCGCAACCGGAGATATGGACGGCCCGGTTCAAGCGGCATCTGGAAACGAAGCACGGGCCTTTTCGATCGCCGGGCGATTTCGGGTCACCCACGCCGCGAGCGCACTCAACGGCTCGATCAGCGACCGACCAAGTTCGGTAAGTTCATATTCCACCTTGGGCGGGATGGTGGGATATGCCGTCCGCTTGACCAAACCATCCTGGGCCAGCCCCCGCAGAGTGAGCGTCAGCATGCGATGCGACACTCCGTCGATCTCCCGCATCAGCATGTTGAACCGCATCGGCCCTGGCGTGAGCGCGCCAACGACCATGACCGTCCATTTGTCGCCGATCCGGTCGAGCAACTGCAGAATCTCGCGGCAATCATCGCCGTTCTGCCACTCCGCACCAACCTTGGACGCGTCCAGATGAAGGGTCCTTCTGCGCATCCTCAATCCATCCCTCGTCAAAGATCGTTGGCACGCACAAATTTGTGCATTCTTGTGCCACTAAGCACGTCCGATCATATCGTCACGAACAATTTGTTCGTGGGAGTGACAGTCTATGAAAATCGGAGTCAGTGGCGCCAGCGGCCAGCTCGGCAAGGCCATCGTCGAGGATCTGAAGGCGCGGGGGGCGGCTCATGAGATTGTCGCGATCTCCCGAACGCCGGAAATCGGCGCGGTATCGATTGAAGCGCGGTACGGGGATTACGACCGTCCAGACTCACTTGTCAGCGCCTATGCCGGCCTGGACCGCCTCGTCATCATTCCCAGCCACGATACCCGGCCGGGCGTCCGCGATCGCCACTTCATCGCCGCGATCGACGCGGCAACTCGGGCAAACATACGCCATAGCGTGCTGATTTCGTCGTGCGCCACCCGCGACTGGCCCAAACAGTCGATGTATGCGCCCTATTTCGTCGGCGAGCAGCATCTGTTCAGAACCGCGCCGCGATGGACCGTCCTGCGCATGAATTATTATGCCGAAACACTCGCACAGATGGCACCCATGCTTCTCCCGTCAGGCACGCTTGCGGGATTGGGCGATGGCAGGATCGGGTATGTTTCCCGCGACGACCTTGGCGCCGCGGCCGCCGGTATCCTGCTCGGCGACAGCGACTCGGATGCTGGTGCGATCTACAATGCCACGGGCCCGGAAACGCTCTCCGGCCCCGAGCGCGCCGCGCTTCTTTCCGAGACCATGGGCAAGCCGATGCGTTTCATCAAGTTGGACGAACCGCAACTGCGCGCCGGGATGATACGGTCAGGCATGCCGCCGGAATATATCGACGCGATGGTCGATATCGAAAGGAGTTATGTAGCGGGCAGCTTCGACATCGTGACGGGCGACGTCGAGCGCCTCGCGGGCCGGCCGGCGAAATCCCTGCGCGATGTGCTGTTGACCATGCGCGCTCCCCTTCAGACCTCGCCGTGAGCGGCCTGAAACCCAGATGCGAAGGATTTGGCGGAGGGCCCTTGTCTTGTCGCCATCGCCTGAACTCGGAGCTACAGGCACGGCATCGCTATCCCACCCGGAACGACGCCCCGAACAGCAGCACCTCGGCATCGGGCGGGCTCACCTGGAGCATGCCGCCGCCCTGGGTGACCAGCGCGTGGATCAGATACGCCGCCGCCGCGCGCGGCGTGATCGGCATGTCGTCCTTGCCGCCGGCCAGCGCGCCGCGCAGCTCGGGATCGAGCACGATGCGCGGGCCGTCGGCGCGCACGACGATCTCGATCTGGCCGTCGACGATCTCGGCGCCGATATCGAGCTGGCCGCCGCGGATCAGCGCGTCGCCACCGATCAGCGCCAGGTTCATCAGCACCTTGATCGCCTGCTTGGGCAGCACCGGATCCTCGACCATCCAGCCCACATTCACGCGGTGGTTCTCGCCGAACAGCCCCTCGATCGCCCCCTGCGCCTCGCGCGTGTCGACCGTCTCGCCGAAGCCGCCCGCCGCACCAAAGGCCAGGCGGAAGAACTTCAGCTTGTTGGCGCTCGCCTTGGCGCTCTCGTTGAGCAGCTCCAGGCAGCGGGCGCGCATCTCGGGGTCATGCTCGTCGGCGAGCAGTTCCAGCCCGTTGTTGAGCGCCCCCACCGGGCTCAGCAGATCGTGGCAGAGCCGCGAACAGAGCAGGCTGGCGAAATCGGTCGGGCTGATGTTCAAGATGCTTGCTCCCCCGCAGGTGCAGCCTCTTTGGCGCAGGGCGCGCCATGCTGCAAGCGCATGCCTGTACGCGCCATCCGGGCAACGCTACCATCCCCGGAAAACACGGGAGAGACCAATCGCCTGCGCGAATCCGCGCATCGGCAAGGCACGCACCGATCGCGCCGCGCATGGCAGCGCCTGTACGGTGCCGGCGGGCGATGAAGCGCCCGGAGGCCCCTAGACCACTTTCCGCCCGGTGAAGAGCTGGATCAGGCCGACCACGATGGCGATCACCAGCAGGAGGTGGATGATCCCGCCGGCGATGTGGAAGGTGAAGCCCAGCAGCCAGAGGATCAGCAGGACGACAACGATGGTCCAAAGCATCTTCATGCTCTCCATTTAGCGTTCGTCCATCAACGGGTTGCGCCGCCGAAACGTTCCCCGGCCTCCCTGCGGTTTTTCCGGATTACGCACCATGCCGCGCTTGCTGCTACAATGCCGCCGGGCAGGCACTGGCCCGGTACCCGGAACGAGCCATGACGAGCAGGGCCGCAGACAGGCAGGACGCCGCGATACCGGGCCGCGATCGGATCGGCTTCGGCGCGGCCGCCCTGCCGCAATGGATGACCGGGATCGGCTGCATCGTCCTCTCGCTGCCGCTGCTCGGCTGGCTGCTCGACCTGCCGGTGCTGCGCGGCTTCGGCAATCCCCATTACGCAGTGGCGCCGCTCAGCGCGATCAACGGCTGCAGCGTGACCCTGGCGGCGTTCCTGGCAGTGAGCGGCCACCCCCGGCTGGCCCGGCTGGCCGCCGCCCCGGCAGCGATCCTGCTCAGCCTCATCACCTTCCAGTACCTCACCGGCGCGATCGCCATCGAGCGCCTCTTCTTCTTCGACGCGGTGCAACGCCTCGGCGTGCGCAACGACGGCCTCAGCCCGGGCGGCACGGTGGCGGTGCAGGCGCTGGGCGGGCTCGCCGCGCTCGCCCTGACCGTGGATCGCCGCGCCTATCGCGTCATCGGCATCATCCTGGCCAGCGGAACGGCGGCGCTCACCCTGCTGGCAACGGCCGCGCTCGTCAGCGAGCCGGGCGGCATCTCGCCGGCCTTTCTCGGGCGCTCGGCGATCTCGAGCGCGCTCGCCCTGCTCCCGGCCGCCGGGCTCATCCTCCATGCCATGCGCCACGAACCGAACGAGCGGGGATGGCATCTACTGATACGGCTGGCGCCCGCGATCATCATTCTGCCCGCCATCCCCTCGCTGCTCGGCTTCGCGGCATATCAGGCGGACCTGCTCGGCTTCGGCGCGGCCCAGTTCGCCGTGCTCGCGGCCAATGTCGTGATCCTGGCGGGCGTGCTGATGCGCGCGATCGGCCATGCAGATACGCAGAGCCGGGCGCTGGCGATCCGCGAGGCGAAGCTCAGCGCGGTGCTGACGATGGTGCCCGACGCCGTGATCCTGGTCGACGAGGAAGGCACGATCCTCGATTTCAGCGCCGCCGCCGAGCGCCTCTGGGGCTATCGCGCCGAGCAGGTCGTCGGCGAGCCGGTCATCCTTCTCGCTCCGCCGTCGCATGCCGAACGCACGCGCCAGGAGCTGGCCGACCTGCGCGAACGCGAGCTGAGCCCATGGAACGCCGAGCCGCTCAGCGCCGTCGGGCAGCGCAGCGACGGCTCGCTCTTCCCGCTCGAGGCGCGCGCCGGCCGGGTCCAGGCGCAAGACATGGCATGCCTGACCATCTTCGTTCGCGACATGTCGGCGCAGTTCGGCGTCGAGGACCAGATCGCCCAGCTCAATGCCGAGCTGGCCCATCTCGCGCGGCAGAGCGCAATGGGCGAAGCCGCGGCCGACCTTGCGCACGAGCTCAACCAGCCGCTCACCGCCGCCGCCAACTATCTCTCGGCCGCCGCCATGCTCGCGCGGAGCACCGGCGCCGAGGGGCCGGGCACCGAGATGGTGGACCATGCCCGCGCGCAGGTGATGCAAGCCGGCGAGATCATCCGCCGCCTGCGCAGCTTCACTGAGCGCAACGATACCGAGCGAAGCGTCGAGCCGCTCCGCCCGATGATCGAGGACGCGGCGCGGCTCGTGCTGGTCGGATCGAGCCGCCTCGCCGCCCAGATCGACTGCGATGTCGCGCCGGTCGATCTGTGTGCCTTTGTCGATCGCGTCCAGGTCCAGCAGGTGCTGGTCAACCTGATGCGCAATGCCGTGGAGGCGCTGCGCGCGAGCGGGCAGCGGGACCCGCGCATCTGGGTCACCGCCCGACGTGCCGACGGCCCCATGATCGAGCTGCGCTGCCGCGACAACGGCCCCGGCCTTCCGCCGGAAACGCTTGCGCATCTCTTCCAGCGCTTCTCGGCCAGCCGGACCAGCGCCGGCATGGGCATCGGCCTGTCGATATCGAAGCGCATCATCGAGCTGCACGGCGGCGTGTTCTCCGCCGGGAACGCCCCCGAGGGGGGCGCCATCTTCGTCTTCACCCTGCCGACGCTCGACGAGGATGGCGCGAACGCCCGCTAGGTTGAGAACCCAAACAAATATGTGATTTTCTGTCGTCATCCCCGCGCAGGCGGGGATGACGGGGTTCGCGGAATGCGCCCTGACCCCAGCAGCCGACAAATTGCGACAATTTCGCCCCCCGGCCGAGAAACCTTCGCGACAGGCCCGTCCTATCCCCGGTCTCGTCCAGACGTCACTGGAGCGGAGAAATCGCATGATCAAACTGAAGCTCGCCGCGCTGCTCGCTGCCGGCGCGATCACTTTCGGCGGAGGCGCCGCGCTGGCCGCCCCGGCGCAGCAGGACCAAACGGCACCCAAGGCCCAGATGGCCCGCCGCCCCCATCACAGCCCCTTCGACAAGGACGGCATGATCACGCGCGACGCATGGATGAAGGCCGCCGCCGCACGCTTCGAGCGGTTCGACGTCAACAAGGACGGCAAGATCTCGCGCCAGGAGCTGCGCTTCGGCCGCTTCGAGGAGCGGATGCACCGCCGCCACCGCCACGGCTGGCAGCATGGCGGACCGCATCGCGGCCCCGGCTTCGGTCCCGGCCGCGAAGGCCCGGGCGGCCCGCATCGCCGCTTCGGCCCGCCCCCGCCGGCCGGACAGCCCGCGCCCGCGGCACCCGCCGCGCCGGCACCCGGCAACTGAGCGTCAGGCGATCGCCACCGGATCGAAGCGCCCGTGGAGTTCCCCCCGCTCCACGGCGCGCCAGGCGGTGACGGTGGCTCCCCCGACGATCAGCCAGAGCTTGCCGTCGGGGGCAGCCATCGCCGCATCCGTGACCGAAGGAGTCGCGTCGCCGCCTGGATGCGAATGCCAATAGCCCTGGAGCTTCGGCCCGCCCCCGCGCTCGGCTCGAAGCGCTGCGAACAGCGCGGCAGGATCGATCTCGAAATGCCTATCCGGCGCTTCGTCCACATTTTCAACAGCTTGATAGCTGCTGATTGCGCTGTCCGAACCGAACAGCAGCCCGCACGCCTCAAGCGGGGCGGCAAGGACGGCTTCCCGTCGGATCGCATCGAGAACGGCCAGGGGAATTCGCACGGGCATCGCCGTTCACGATAGGACATGGCCCGGCGCGCGTCATCCGCGGCGGCAAGTCCCCACCCCAGGGATTCCAACATCTTGACAGGGCGTCGAAACCCGCGGAAATCTGTCGGATACCGATCGGTACAGATCTTGAAATCGCCAACCTCGTCCCCATTTAAGGTCAAACATGAATCCGGGGGTTTCCATCATCGAGGCACGTATCGCGGACACAGCCGATGGCTGGCGTCTGGATCGTGCGCTCGCCGACGCGGTGCCGACCCTGTCGCGTGAACGGCTGAAGGCGCTGATTTCCTCGGGCGCGGTCACCGGTCCGCAGGGGCTGGTGCGCGATCCGGCGAAGAAGGCACCGGCCGGCACGCTGTTCAGCGTCGCGGTGCCCGAACCCGAGCCGGCGCACAACGAAGCGCAGGAGATTCCGCTCAAGGTGGTGTTCGAGGACGAGCATCTGATCGTGATCGACAAGCAGGCCGGGCTGGTCGTCCACCCGGCGGCGGGCAATCTCGACGGGACGCTGGTCAACGCGCTGCTCCACCATTGCCGGGGCTCGCTCTCCGGCATCGGCGGCGTGGCGCGGCCGGGGATCGTCCACCGGATCGACAAGGACACTTCGGGCCTGATGGTGGCGGCCAAGACCGACCGGGCGCACGAGGGATTGGCGAAGCAGTTCAAGTCCCATTCAATTGACAGGCGCTATCGTGCGATCGTGTCAGGACTTTTGAGACTATCCGAAGGTACGGTGGATGCGCCGCTCGCGCGTTCGCCGCACAATCGCAAGAAGGTCGCGATCGTGAAGAACGGGAAGCGCGCCGTCACGCATTGGCGCAGGCTTCGCGAACTCCAGGACGCGACGCTGGTCGAATGCCGGCTGGAAACGGGCCGCACCCATCAGGTGCGGGTCCATATGGCTTCTCTGGGCCATCCGCTGGTCGGCGATCCGGTCTATGGCAGTGTCCGCAAGGGGCACCGTCAACTTCTGGAAACCTTGAATTTCCGGCGCCAGGCCTTGCACGCGGCCCATCTGGGGTTCATTCACCCCATCGATAGCACCGCTTTGGCGTTCGAAAGCGAAATCCCTGCCGATATGCAGGAACTGTTCGATAACCTCATCGTATGATTTCAGGCGGCGCAGGCTTCGGCCGGGCGCGCCCTTTAAGTGAAAGGGAGATATGATCATGGCAAGCGGAAGCAACGTCCCGGCGACGATCCCCGCGCTCGGTGGTGAGGCCAGCCTCAACCGCTACCTGGCCGAGATCAAGAAGTTTCCGATCCTGAGCCCCGAGCAGGAGTTCATGCTCGCCAAGCGCTTCCAGGAGCATGGCGACACGGATGCCGCGGCCCAGCTGGTCACCTCGCACCTGCGCCTCGTGGCGAAGATCGCCATGGGCTATCGCGGCTATGGCCTGCCCGTCTCCGAGCTGATCTCGGAAGGCAATATCGGCCTGATGCAGGGCGTGAAGAAGTTCGAGCCCGATCGGGGCTTCCGCCTGGCGACCTATGCCATGTGGTGGATCCGCGCCTCGATCCAGGAATTCATCCTGCGCTCTTGGTCGCTCGTGAAGATGGGCACCACCGCGGCGCAGAAGAAGCTGTTCTTCAACCTGCGCCGGATGAAGGCCAAGCTCGACGCGTTCGAGGACGGCGACCTTTCCCCCGAGCATGTCGCCAAGATCGCCACCGATCTGGGCGTCACCGAGGAGGAAGTCACCTCGATGAACCGTCGCATGGCGATGGGCGGCGACACGTCGCTCAACGTGCCGATGCGCGAGGATGGCGAGGGTCAGTGGCAGGATTGGCTGGCCGACGAGGACCAGCTGCAGGACGAGCGCGTCGCCGAGGCCCAGGAAGCCACCGTCCGCCACGAGATGCTCGTGTCGGCGATGGAGGACCTCAACGAGCGCGAGCGGCACATCCTCACCGAGCGCCGCCTGACGGACGATCCCAAGACCCTCGAGGAACTCTCGCAGGTCTATGACGTCAGCCGCGAGCGCGTCCGCCAGATCGAGGTGCGCGCGTTCGAGAAGCTGCAAAAGGCGATGATGCGCATCGCCGGCGAGAAGCGCCTGCTGACCGCCTGACGAGGCCATGGGGGATCAGGATCGCGATACCGGCGCGGAGCCTCCGCGCCAGCCCGAGGCGCCGGCGGACATCCCGCCGGCGCCTTCCGCATCCGCGCCGCGTCCGCGCGACTGGACTCCGCGCGCGACCACGGCGCAGCAGCCCGGGCTGGGCGCGCCGCCGATGGCGGACCTCCGCCCGCTGGGCGAGGAGCCCGATCCTTTCGCGTCCCGCAGCGAAGCGCCTCCACAAGCTCCTGCCCGGCGAAGGCCGGGGAAGGAAGAGCGTGCATCCAAGCCCCGCAAGCCCCTGCTCCGCCGCATCGCGTTCTGGATCCTGAAGGCAATCCTTGCCTTCCTGGCCGTCTCGATCGGCATGGTGGCGATCTACAGGTTCGTGCCGCCGCCGATCACCTGGACGCAGATCGGCGACATTGTCGGAGGCCATGGCGCCACCAAGCGCTGGATGTCGATCGACCGGATCGATCCCAACATGACACGCGCCGCGATCGCTGCCGAGGATGCGCGCTTCTGCACCCATCACGGCTTCGATCTCACTGCGATCGAACAGGCCTATGCCCGCAACCAGCAGGGCGGCCGCATCCGCGGCGGCTCGACGATCAGCCAGCAGACCGCGAAGAACGTCTTCCTGTTCCAGGGCGGCGGCTATGTCCGCAAGGCGCTGGAAGCCTATTTCACGGTCCTGATCGAGAATATCTGGGGCAAGCGGCGGATCATGGAAGTCTATCTCAACGTCGCGGAGACGGGGATCGGCACCTATGGCGTCAACGCCGGCGCGATGCGCTATTTCAAGCACGACGCCTCGCGCCTGTCTCCTCGCGAAGCCGCCCAGATCGCCGCGGTGCTGCCGCTGCCCAAGAAGCGCGCCGGCATCGATCCGCGCGGCTTCACGCGTCGTTACGGAAACGCAATAACTGCCCGCATCGGCACCGTGCGTGGTGATGGGCTGGACGATTGTGTCCGTTGATGCGGATGGGGCGATGCCGCCGATCCGCATCGCCGCCGCGCTGATCGACGACGGTGCGGGCCATATGCTGCTGGTCCGGAAAAGGGGGACCGCGGCCTATATGCAGGCGGGCGGCAAGATCGAACCCGGCGAAGCGCCGATCGAGGCGCTGCGCCGCGAACTGGCCGAGGAGATCGGCCTTGCAATCACGGATGCTCCCTGGCTCGGCCGCTTCCACGCCTCCGCCGCCAACGAGCCGGGCCATAGGGTGGAGGCAGAGCTCTTCCACCTCACCGCGCCCCATGATCCCGCGATAGCCGCAGAGATCGAGGAAGCGATCTGGGTGGCTATCGCCTGTGCCGGCAAACTCCCGCTCGCACCGATGACGCGCGAGCACGTATTGCCGATCGCCTTGAAACTGCTTGACCGATAGAATTCCTCCCCGAGCCCGCCTCGGGGAGGAATGCAGTCACTGGATCCTGTTCGCCGCGCTCTTCGCCGCGTCGCCGACATCCCTGGCTGCGTCGCCTATCTTGTCGGCCGCCTTGCCGGTCGCGTCGGCCTTCGCATCCTCGCGGCCATCCTGGTTGAACAGATAGATGGCGCCGATCACCACCGCGACCAACAGCGCCAGCCCGATCAGCAGGCTGCCGCCGCCGCCGCGACGCCCGGTTCCGCGTTCGACCATTGCACTCCTCCTCGATCTTGCCCATCGGCAACCGAGAAGGTGTTGGAATGGTTCCGGAAATCAGAAGGGCAGCTTGAAGCCCGGCGGCAGCGGCAAGCCGCTCGTCATTTTCGACATCGCCTCCTGCGAGGCGGCGTCGGCCTTGGCGCGGGCGTCGTTGAAGGCTGCCGCGAGCAGATCCTCGAGCATGCCCTTCTCCGCCGGGTTCAGCAGTGAATCGTCGATCTGGATGCCGATGATCCGGCCCTTGGCGGAAGCCTGGACCTTGACCAGCCCGCCGCCCGACGCGCCTTCCACCTCGATCTTGTCGAGATCGGCCTGCGCCTTGGTAAGTTCGGCCTGGACGTTCTGCGCCATGGCCATGATGTCTTCGAGACTCTTCATAAATACTTCCTAACTTCCGGTCTTGCTCCAGCCGATCAGCTCGGCATCGGGAAAGGCTTCCATCGCGGCGGCGACCATCGGCGAGGCAAGCACTGCATCGCGCTCGGCCTGCTCGCTCGCCGCCTGTTCCTCGCGCAGCGTCATCGCCTGGGCCGGCACGTCGACGCACAGGAGCTTCCAGTTGGTGCCGGTCAACTCCTTGAGCGCCGCCCCCAGTTCCTTGATGAAATCGAACGGCAGCGGCCGCGCCGCCGCGAACTCCACCTCGGTACCCGCGAAACGCACCGGGCGAAGATAGTCGCGCACCTGGGTGGCGAGCTGGAAGCGGCGCTTCTCCTCGAGATAGTCGGCCAGCTGGCCCAGGCTGGTGGGCATCGCCGCACCGTTCGGCCCCGCCGCCGCGGGAGCGCCGCCACCCGAGATGGTGACGCTGCCGCTGGCGATCTGGCGCGCGAGCTCGCCCGGATCGGGCAGTTGCGAGGCATGGATGACGCGCAGCAGCGCCATCTCCGCCGCTTCGATCGGCAGCACCGCCCGCGCCACTTCGTCATGCCCGCGCAGCACCAGCTGCCACAGCCGGTGGAGCGCCGGGAAGCTCAGTCCCGCCGCCCAGCGCTCGAGCGATTTCAGCTCCTCGGCCGACTGGCCCGAATTGGCATCGGTGCCGAGCTTGGCGAGCGTCACTGCGTGCACCGTCTCGAGCAGCGTGCGCAGCACCGCCTGCGGATCGACGCCAAGGTCGTACTGCCCCCGGAGCGAGGCCAGCGCGCCGGGCGCGTCCCCCTCCAGCAGCAGCCCGAACAGGGTGCGGATCGCGCCACGGTCGGACAGGCCCAGCATCTGCCGCACCGCCTCGGCCTTCACGCCTTCGCCCTCCAGGCCCGCATGCGCGATCGCCTGGTCGAGGATCGACAGCCCGTCGCGCGCCGATCCCTCGGCGGCGCGGGCGATCAGCGCCAGCGCCTCGGGCTCCGCCTCGAAGCCCTCGGCCTGGGTCACTCTGGCAAAATGCTCGGCGAGCAGCTCGGCCGGGATGCGGCGCAGGTCGAAACGCTGGCAGCGCGAGAGCACCGTCACCGGCACCTTGTTCACCTCGGTGGTGGCGAACAGGAACTTCACATGCGCCGGCGGCTCCTCCAGCGTCTTGAGCAGCGCGTTGAACGCGCTCTTGGAGAGCATATGGACTTCGTCGATGATGTAGATCTTGTAGCGCGCCGAGACGGCGGAATAGCGCGACGCCTCGATGATCTCGCGTACGTCGTCGACGCCGGTATGGCTGGCGGCGTCCATCTCGATCACGTCGATATGACGGCCCTCGGCGATCGCCCGGCACGGCTCGCAGACGCCGCAGGGATCGATCGTCGGTCCGCCCTGCCCGTCCGGGCCGATGCAGTTGAGCGCCTTGGCAATCAGCCGCGCGGTAGAGGTCTTGCCGACGCCGCGCACGCCGGTGAGCAGGAAGGCGTGCGCCAGCCGGTCGCGCTTGATCGCGTTGCCCAGCGTGGTGACCATCGCGTCCTGGCCGATCAGTTCGGAAAAGGTCTGCGGCCGGTATTTGCGCGCCAGCACGCGATAGGCCCCGGACGCATTCGGGTCGCGCGGCTGCGGGGGTTCGTCGAGGCCAAGCAGGGAATCGGACATCGTCTGCGTTCCTAGCGTGTTCCCGTCGCCGCGTCCAAGCCGATGGACTAAGCCCGGCATGGGAGGAATGCGATGACGATGACCAGAATGGCGCTCGGACTGGCGATGGCGGCGACGCTGGCGACGGCCCCGACCCGGGCGCGCGCCGAAGACGGGCCGCTCTACCAGCTTCGCGTCTATGCGCTCCACGAAGCCAGCAGGCCCGTCTTCCATTCCCGCTTCCGCGACCACGCGATGCGAATCATGAAGCGCCACGGCTTCGACATCGTCGCAACCTGGGAAGCCCGGCGCGACGGGAAGCCGGAATTCGTCTATCTGCTGCGCTGGCCCGACGAGGCGACGCAAAAGGCCTGCTGGGCGGCGTTCATGGCCGATTCGGAATGGATCGCGATCAAGAAGGCGACGCTGAGCCCCGACGCGCCGATCATGGGCGAGATAGAGGACCGGACCATGCGCCTGACCGACTATTCGCCGCCGTTCAGGTGATTACGCGGCGGTCGCGGGCAAGAGGGCGATGCGAGGATGCGGTGGGAGCCGGAACGACCCGCAGCGAAATCGTTGTGGCTGCTTCCTTCCGGATCTGACCAGGTTGGCGACGACTGCGTCCGCCCGACTCCCGCGGCGCATATGGGCAAAGTCAGGCGGTTAGGCAAGGGCGGGAACGCAGGCACGCTCCCGCCCGAAACCCTTAGCGGTGGACGCGCACCTTGCGGCACACGCGCTGGCGATGGCCGTGATGCCACTTGGTCTTGCACACCGTGCGCCACTGGGGCCGCTTGCGATGGTGCGGACGGTGGTGCTGGATGTCCGCCTTGCCGGCGATCGCCGGGGCCGCCGGGGCAGCGGCGGCATTGGCGGCCGGGATGGCGAGGGTCGCGGCAGCGGCGGCCGCGAGGATCGGAAGCAATTTCATATCTTCTCTCTCCTGCTTGCGGGGGAAAGAGCCCCCCGATGTCGGAAACCGGAACGATCGTTTCGGTTCCATGCTCGATCCTGAAATTGAACCGATTTCGACAGGCTGAACGGATCGCTCAGCCCAGGGTCATCCGGAATCCCCCGCGATACGCCTCAGCGCCCCTGCATGTCGCGATGACCGGCCGGCATGTGCACCACCAGCCCGTCCAGGTCCGGCGTTAGCAGGATCTGGCAGGCGAGCCGGCTGGTGCGCACCGCGCCCACCGCCAGGTCGAGCATGTCCTCCTCTTCCTCCGCAGCGCGGGGCAGCCGGGCGAAATATTCGGGATCGACGATCACGTGGCAGGTCGAGCAGGCCATCTGCCCCTCGCAAGTGCCCTCCAGCGGCTGGCCGTCATTCTGCGCCACTTCGAGCAGGCGCAGCCCCGTCTCCGCCGTCACTTCGTGCCGGTCGCGCCCGTCGGCGCTGATGAAGGTGACGCGGATCATGCCGCGCGGCTCTGCCGCCGGGCGGCGGCGGCGATCCGGTCGATCGCATGGAGCAACGCGTCCTCGGTGGTATAGCGCCCGAAGCCGATGCGGATGCTTGCGCGCGCCTCGGCAGCGGAGAGGCCGATCGCCTCGAGCACATGGCTCGGCCGCCCCGATCCGCTCGCGCAGGCCGATCCGGCGGAAAAGGCGATGTCGCGCAGGTCCGACATCAGCCGGGCGACGTCGAGCCCGTCATGGCGCAGGTTGAGATTGCCGGGATAGCGGTCTCCCTGTGCGCCGTTCAGCACCCAATCGCCGGGGATACGGGCAAGCGCCGCGCGAAAGAGCTGCTCGGCATGGGCATGATCGGCACCGAGGCGCTGCTTGGCGAGCCTTGCCGCCGCACCGAACCCCGCGCACAATGCGGGCGACAGCGTGCCCGAACGGCCCGCCGGCTCCTGCCCGCCACCATGCATCAGCGGCTCCAGCGTCACCCCGTCGCGGATCCACAGGGCGCCCACGCCCTTGGGCCCGTGGATCTTGTGCGCCGAGACGGCGATCAGGTCGCAGCCATCGGGGATGCGCACCCGGCCATAGCCCTGCACCGCGTCGCAAAGGAACAGCGCGCCGGCGGCATGGGCGAGATGCGCCAGTTCCGCGATCGGCTGGATCACGCCGATCTCGTTGTTGACCAGCATCGCCGCGACCAGGCCGACGCCCGGACCGATCGCCGCACGCGCGGCGGCGAGGTCGACCAGCCCTTCGGTGCCGACCGGCAGCACGACGACGTCCCTGCCCCTGCGGCGCTCCGCCGCGGCCGTGTCGAGCACGGCGGCATGTTCGGTCGCGATCGTCACGATCCCGCCGCTCGTGCCCTTGATCGCCCAGTTGAGCGCCTCGGTCGCGCCGCTGGTGAAGCTTACCGTCCCGCCCGGAGGCAACAATCCGGCGACATCGTCGCGCGCCACTTCCACCGCCGCCCTTGCCGCGCGGCCCTGGGCATGGGCGGAATGCGGATTGGCGAAATTGCCTTCCAGCAAGGGCAGCATCGCGGCCAGCGCCTCGGGCGCGAGCGGTGTGGTCGCCTGATAGTCGAGATAGGTCATGCGGCTCTGGTTCTGGCCTCGATCGCGATCTGACGCCAGAGCGTCGTGAAGGCATCCACCTCCGCTTCGGTGGTATTGCGCCCGAAACTCACCCGCACCACTTCGCGCAATGCCGGCTCCTCCCAGCCCATCGCGGCGAGGACATGGCTCGGCCGCATGCTGCCCGAGGAACAGGCGCTGCCCGCCGAGACCGATATGCCGGCCAGGTCGAAGCGGATCAGCTGGGCGGCGGAGGAGACGCCCGGCATCCGATAGGCTCCGATCAGCGGACTGCGCGGACGGTTCGCGCCCACTGGGTCGCCGCCCGCCGCGACGATCGCCGCCTCCAGCCGGGCCCGCAGCGCCGCCATTCGCGCCAGATCCTCGGGCATCTGGACGGCAATCGAATAGCCCAGTGCACCGGGAAGATTCTCGGTGCCCGCGCGATAGCCCTTTTCCTGCCCGCCCATCGGCAGCAGCACGCCGAAATCGCGCACCAGCAGCGCACCGATCCCCGGCGGTCCACCACGCTTGTGTGCGGAGACCGCCACGAGATCGGCATGGCGCAGCACCGCATCGTCGGCGCGCGCGGGCATCTGTGCCGCATCGACCAGCAGGATGGCGCCCGCCGCGTGCACGATAGCCGCGATCTCGGCGATCGGCTGGCGCACACCGGTCTCGCTGTTCGCCCATTGCACTCCCACCAGCGCGCGCGGCCCCGCCGCCAGCGCGCCGCGCAACGCGTCGAGATCCAGGACCCCGTCGCCGTCGACGGGCAGCACCTGCGCACCCTCCGAATGGCGCAACACCGAATCATGCTCGACCGCGCTGATCAGCCGGCGCGGCGCCATCGAGCGGCCAAGCGCGATCTGCAGCGATTCGCTGGCACCGCTGGTGAAGACCAGCTCGTGCGCCCAACCATAGGCGGCGGCGACGTCGCTGCGCGCCTTCTCCAGCGCGGCGCGGGCCGCGCGCCCCTCGGCATGGGGTGAGCTGGGATTCGCCCAGTGGCGCATCCCCGCCTCCACCGCCGCCAGCGCCTGCGGCAGCATGGGAGTGGTCGCGGCATGGTCCAGATAGATGCGGTCGGCCAAGCGAATCTCGTTGTAATTGCGCAAAGGGGCGCGCTGCCTATATAGCGCCCAACGCACCGCGCTCCACAGCGCGCCTCCAATTCAAAGCAGGTCTGCCTTGCCCGAAGTCATCTTTCCCGGCCCCGAGGGGCGCCTCGAAGGCCGTTTCGCTCCCGCTCCCAAGCCGCGCGCACCGGTCGCCATGATCCTCCACCCGCATCCCAATGCGGGCGGCACGATGAACAACCGCATCGTCCAGGAAGTCTACAAGACCTTCCAGCGCCGTGGCTTCGCGACGCTGCGCTTCAATTTCCGCGGCGTCGGCAAGAGCCAGGGGACGTTCGACAACGGCATCGGCGAACTGTCCGACGCGGCGAGCGCGCTCGACTGGGTACAGAGCTTCCACCCGGAAGCGAGCAGCACCTGGGTCGCCGGCTTCGGCTTCGGCGCCTGGATCGGCATGCAGCTGCTGATGCGCCGTCCGGAAATCCGCGGCTTCATCTCGATCGCGCCGCCGGCGAACATGTTCGACTTCACCTTCCTTGCCCCCTGCCCGTCCTCGGGCATCATCATCCAGGGCGAGAATGACGAGGTGGTCACGCCGGGCGCGGTGCAGAAGCTGGTCGACAAGCTGCGCACCCAGAAGCACATCACCATCCATCACGACACCATTCCGAGCGCGAACCACTTCTTCGAGCACGAGATGGACGACCTGATGAAGAGCGTGGACCGCTATCTCGACATGCGGCTCGACCCCAACTCGCCGATCCGCTGAGGGGCTGGCAGACGCCCGCCGGACGCCGTCACCCCTGCAAGGACGGGGCTGACGGCCGGGGGCGGACTGGCGGACCTGGCTCCGCCGCCCCTCAATCCTTCTTCAGATTCTTCGCTCCGCCCGCCAGGATCGCGGCGGTTGCCTCGGCCGCGCTGCGATAGGCTTCCTGGAACTCGGCGCTCCAATATTTGAGCTGGTCGAGCGGGATCGGCGCGCCGCTGACGGCGCAGACGACATGGGTGCCCGGACGGATCACGTCGAAATCGGACGCGTCGTAATGGAGTTCGGCGAGAAGCGACATGCGGCCCATCTAGGGGCTCGCGCCTCCTACGCCAATGCTCAGCGCGCCAGCACGCCGTCGATCCAGCGATCCACCACCGCCGTCGCCGGATAGACGGGATCGCCCAGCGCCCGGTTGATTTCCATATGGCCGCGCAGTCCCCGGCCGGCAAAGCCCTGCACCGTCACCCGTGCGCCCGCCGCCGCGAGCGCGCGCCCCAGCGCTTCGGACTGGCGCGTGCCGTCCACACGCTCCACGTGCAGGATCAGGAAGTCGCGGGCATTGGGCGCGGCGGCCTGCAAGGTGGGCGAGAGCGCGCGCTGACGGGCGGGATCGCGGCCGAACGCGGCATCATAGGTGCCGCCCATGATCCGCGGGCCATCGGCCATCTGCGCGGGCACGTCATAGGCCGCGCCGTCGAGCAGCACGACGCCGGCAAGCCGGTCCAGGCCCCAGCCCGCCTTGCGGAGATAGACGGGATCGGTCGCGACCAGCGCCGCCAGATGCGCGCCCGCGCTGTGCCCCATCACCACGATCTTGCCCGGATCCACGCCCAGCGCGCGCGCATGCCGCGCCAGATAGGCCAGCGAATCGGCGACGTCCTGCGCCTGTTCCTCCACTGTCGCGCCCGGCACGAGCCGATAGTCGACGCTGGCAAAGGCGAAACCGCGCCCGGTGAAATGGGCGATCTTCGCCGCGCCGGTCGCATTGCCCTTGTCGCCCCGCTGCCAGCCGCCGCCATGGACGAACACCACCAGCGGCGCGGCATCCCCTGCGCCCTTGTAGAAATCCAGCTTCTGCAGCTGCGCCGTGCCATAGGCGATCTCGCGCGCCGGCGCGGATTGCGCGGACGCGGGCATGGCGGCGAGCAGGAACGGCAGCAGGATCAGGGATTTGCGCATCACGCACCTCATCAGCCGGGCAGGCGAAGGATATGCGCGCGGCACACGGGCGCGTCCAACGATCTTGTGTAACCAGATGTGTCAGCCGGGCATGGGCCCGCTCGGCATTCGGAAAGCCTCCCCCGGAGGGAGAGGAATATTGGCGACACCTCGCAATGCTGATGTCGATGCGACCCCGGCGCGTTTCAGATCTGCAGGATCAGCAGATTGCCGAGGATCACGACGGCGCAGACCCACATCAGGATCGCCTTGGTCCGGTCCGCCCGGAACTGTTCCCACCCGCCCCAGACGAGCGCGCCCATGGCGATCACCGCGATGCTGAGCCAGAGCGGCTCCAGGCCGGGATCGGGCATCAGCCGGCGATCAGCCAGACGAGCAGCCCGGTCATCCCGATCACGCCGCCGAACAGCGCGATCATCCGGGGATCGCCGCGATAGGCGATGCGCAGCACTCCCCAGAGGAAATAGCCGAGCGCGCGCGCACCGACGCTCATGACGTTGGCAATCACGGCGCCGAGGCGGCTGGCCACCGGGTCAGTCTTTCCCGGCAAGGACTTGGGCATAGGCATCGGGATCGGCATTGCCCCCGGAAAGGATCACGAGCAAGCCCGGCTTCACGTCCAGCTTGCCCGCAAGCAACGCCGCCAGCGCCACTGCCCCGCCCGGTTCCACCACCACCCGCAGCCTGGCCGCGGCCCAGCGCTGGGCCGCGCGCACTTCCGCCTCGCTCACCGCCAGCCCGGTCGCCCCCCGCCGCGACAGCACGTCGAAAGTCAGCGGCGAGACGCGCGTGGTCTGCAGCGCGTCGCATGCCGTGGGCGGCGGATTGTCTCCCACCGGCTCGATCCACCCGGCATCGAGGCTGCGGCGCATATCGTCCCAGCCCTCGGGCTCGACGGTGACGATCTCGGCATCGGGCAGCGCCAGCGCCAGGCCCGCCGCCAGCCCGCCGCCGCCACAGGGCACCAGCACGTTCGCGAAATCGGGCAACCGGGCCTCGACGATCTGCGTCATCGCCTCGATCCCGGCGCTCCCCTGCCCCTCGATGATCCAGGGATCGTCGAAGCTCGGCACCAGCGTCGCGCCGCGGGCATGGGCAAGGTGCGCGGCGATCTTCTCGCGGCTCTCGGTCATCCGGTCATAGGAGACGATCTCCGCGCCCATCGCCAGCGTTGCGTCGCGCTTCACCCTGGGCGCGTCGGCGGGCATCACGATCACCGCCGGGATGCCAAGCTTCTTCGCCGCCCAGGCGACTCCCTGCGCATGATTGCCCGAGGAAAAGGCGACCACGCCCTTCTCGCGCGCCGGATCGTCCAGCGCAGTGAGTCGATGCCAGGCGCCGCGGATCTTGAACGCGCCGATCGGTTGCAGGCACTCGGCCTTGAAGCACACCGGCACTCCACGGATTTCCTGAACGAACAGAGGAGTTTGCGGAAGGATCTCGGCGACCTTCGAGGCAGCGTCGCGAACGCCCGCGCGTGTAGGTTGTCGCACAATTGTCACAATTCACCCCCGCCGTAATATTCCGGGCCTCGAATCACTTTACACCCCGATCCAACGTCCTTATGTGCCGCCTTCCGCTGCCCCATGGGACTTCCAACCGCAAGGCAGCTTTTGTCAACGATCGCCGTAAGGCACTTGGAGGTCCCTTGAGTTGCACAAGCATCATCGCGCGCTGGGGTTAGCGCCCCTCTCGACCGCCGGCTCCACCGTGACCGGCCTCGACATCGCCAAGCAGGGTCCGGTTCAGCCGGTCACGCTCGTCCGTCCGCACGCCGCGGCACGGGCCGCCCGGTTCTTCGTCGAGAAGTTCCCGGGCAGGGCAATGTATGCCGTGAAGGCGAATCCCTCGCCCGAACTGCTGCGGATCCTGTGGGACAACGGCATCGCCACCTATGACGTGGCGTCGATCGGCGAGGTTCGCCTGGTCGCGCGCACGCTGCCGGAAGCGACGCTCTGCTTCATGCACCCGGTCAAGGCCGAGGAAGCGATCGAAGAGGCGTATTTCACGCACGGCGTCCGCACCTTCTCGCTCGACAGCCTCGAGGAGCTGGAGAAGATCGTCCGCGCCACCAGCCGCGACGGCGTGGCCGCGAGCGACCTGACGCTCTGCGTGCGCCTGCGCGTCTCGTCGGAGCATTCGAAGCTCAGCCTCGCGTCGAAGTTCGGCGCCGGCCCGGGCGAAGCCGCCAAGCTGCTGTTCGAGACCCGCCAGGTCGCCGATGCGCTGGGCATCTGCTTCCATGTCGGTTCGCAGGCGATGTCGCCGGATGCCTATTCGAACGCGATGGAACGCGTGCGCGCGGCGATCGTCGAGTCGGCCGTCACCGTGGACGTGATCGACGTCGGCGGCGGCTTCCCCTCGGTCTATCCGGGCATGACTCCGCCGCCGCTCGAAGCCTATTTCGAGACGATCCACCGCGCGTTCGAGAGCCTGCCGATCTCCTATTCGGCCGAGCTCTGGGCCGAGCCGGGCCGTGCGCTGTGCGCCGAGTACAGTTCGATCGTGGTGCGCGTGGAGCGCCGCCGCGGCGCGGAGCTGTACATCAACGACGGCGCCTATGGCACGCTGTTCGATGCCGCGCACATCGGCTGGAAGTTCCCGGTCGAGCTGCTGCGCGAGCCGGAATCGAACGCCAAGGACGTCGAGTTCAGCTTCTACGGCCCGACCTGCGACGATCTCGACTACATGAAGGGCCCGTTCCTTCTGCCGGCCGACACCCGTTCGGGCGATTATTTCGAGATCGGCATGCTGGGTGCCTATGGCTCGGCGATGCGCACCGCGTTCAACGGCTTCGGCACCGACGCGACCGTCACCGTGACGGACGAGCCGATGGCCTCGATGTATGTCGAGCTTTCGGAACGCCGCCCGGCGTGGAACGTCGTAAAGCTGTAACGTCACAGGTCTTTAAGTTCGTCATCCCCGCGAAGGCGGGGATCCATTCTGGCTGGTAACAGTGAGGCTCACTGCATTCGGCGAAAATGGATCCCCGCCTGCGCGGGGATGACGGATTGTTGTTTCGGGGCTATCGGCCCCGCATCTGGGTTACCGCGTCCCCTTTGAATGACGGCGGCATGGCAAGATATGGGAGACCCCATGACCGACACCCTCACCAAGACCGCGGCGGCCAACGCCCCGATCAACGACACCCGCAAGGCGGAACTGCTGTCGAAGCAGGTCAAGCACATCGACATCAAGTCGTTCGACGCGCGCCCGATCGTCGACGCGATGGCCGATATGAGCTTCACCAGCCGCGACCTCGGCCGCGCCACCAAGATCTACAACGACATGCTGGCCGACAAGGACTGCACCGTCGTCCTGGTGATCGCCGGCTCGACTTCGGCCGGCGGCTGCATGGACCTCTATGCCGAGCTGGTGCGCAACAACATGGTCGACGTGATCGTCGCCACCGGCGCCACCATCGTCGACATGGATTTCTTCGAGGGCCTGGGCCACAAGCACTATCAGGCGCTCGAGATCCCCGACGACGACACGCTGCGCTCGCTCTATATCGACCGCATCTACGACACCTACATCGACGAGGAGCAGCTCCAGGACTGCGACCACACGATCAACAAGATCGCGGAATCGCTCGATCCCAAGCCCTATTCGTCGCGCGCCTTCATCCGCGAGATGGGCAAGTATCTCGTCGAGCACGGCAAGAAGGACAACAGCCTGGTCAAGCTCGCCTATGAGCATGACGTGCCGATCTTCTGCCCGGCGTTCGTCGACTCGTCGGCCGGCTTCGGCCTGGTCAAGCACCAGGTGGACGCCGCCAAGGAAGGCCGTCCGTACATGGTGCTCGATGCCATCGCCGATTTCCGCGAGCTCACCGAGATCAAGATCCAGGCGGGCACCACCGGCCTGCTGATGATCGGCGGCGGCGTGCCGAAGAACTTCATCCAGGACACCGTCGTCTGCGCCGAGATCCTCGGCCATGAGGATGTGGAAGTGCACAAATACGCCGTGCAGATCACCGTCGCCGACGTGCGCGACGGCGCCTGCTCGTCCTCGACCCTCCAGGAGGCGGCGTCGTGGGGCAAGGTCAACACCGGCATCGAGCAGATGGTGTTCGCCGAAGCGGGCTCGGTCATGCCGCTGCTGGCGTCGGACGCCTATCATCGCGGCCATTGGCGCGAGCGCGTCAAGCGCGGCTGGGCGAAGCTGTTCGCCTGATCGCCTGCCTCAGGACGAAGGAAACGGGGCGGCCGGGGACATTCCCGGCCGCCCTTTTCCTTTGCCGGTCAGCGCACGAAGAAGGCGGTGCGCGCGACGCCCGCATTGTTGGTCGGCCCCATCCATGCGCGGACCTCGACTTCGTAGAGGCCGGAAGCCGTGGCCGGGAGGCTCGCGGCGAACGTGCCCGATACCACGTCGAATTGCAGTCTCACCGGGCGAGAGGCCGTGCCGTTGACCGTCACATGGGCTTCGACCTCGGCATCGCTCGCTTGCCAGGGGCCATTTTGCGAGAGCGCGCAGCCGCACAACATGGTGACCCCCACGCGCAGCCCCACCCTCTCGCCCTTCTTCGTCCACTGATAGGCGACGGGATCGGCGATATCCACGATCAGCCCGGGCAGTTCGATCAGCCAGCCGTCCCCGGCGGTCAGGTGATGCCCGGGCAGGATCCATTGCGTGCTGGTCGCAGTCGTCACCGCCTGGGGCTGGCCGAGGGGGCCTGTCGCCTGCACCGTCACCCGGCGCGGGCGGTCGATGTCCAGCCGGGCCCGGAACACGGCGGAATCCGCGTCGGACTTCCTGGCGCCCCGTTCCCCGCCCATGATCCGCTGGGTGTCGCCCGTCGTGCCCGAAGTCGTGCCCCGTGCGAGCGTCTCGCCGGTATCGGCATCGGTCAGGACGATTCGGACGGGCGCGGCATAGCCGCCGAGGAACTTGGCACCGCGCGCGATCACGCGGACGTCCACATCGGTCGGATCGGCCATTGCCGGCTGGGCCAGGAAAGCGGCCGCGCACATCGCGAGACCCGGGCAGAAACGCATCGTCATGCTCCTCGAAGAAGAAAATGGATGGCATCGCATCAGTTGGCGGCCGGCGGCGAGGCAAGATCCCTGAGGATCGCCGCGATCCGCGCATTGCCCGGATCGAGCGCCAGCGCACGCGCATAGCTTGCGCGCGCGGCTTCGATGCGCCCCAGCGCGCGACAGGCTTCGCCAAGGCTGTCATGCGCGTTCGACGAACCGGGAAACCGCTGCACGTTCCACGCGAACGGGAACAGCGCGGCTTCCACGTCGAGGATCTGCATGGCGTCATAGCCGACGCGGTTCACGATCGCCTCCACGGCATCCGGCGGTGCGGCCGCGTCCAGGAGGTCGATCGCCTGGCGCCAGCGTCCGGAAGCGAGGCCGCGAAACAGCTCCTCCTCCCATAGTTCGGTCGCGCGTGCGGCCCCCGGCATCACCAGGTCGGCGAGCAGGGTCGCCAGCCGGTGCCGGTCGAAGGTCGAGCGCCCGCCATTGTCGAAATAGATCACGGTCGCACAATCGCCCGGATCCGCCGTCCGGAAGAAATGCCGCCAGACCAGGCGGACGTCGCCGCCATGGCCGACGATGGTGACGTCGCCGTGCCGGTAATATTCCCAGCCATGGCTGTGCCAGGCGGCCGCACCGCCAGGCATCGGAAAGGGCGGCCAGGACGCACGCAGCGCTCCGAGCGGCAACAGGTCGCCGCGCAGCAGCGCCTGGCTCCACCGCACCATGTCGGCCATCGTCGTGAAGACCCCCGTCGAACCGAACGCATAGTTCGGCATGGACGGCAGCGCGAATGGAGCCGGCAGCCCGCCGCGCCCGAGGATCGGCCGATAGCTCGATACCAGCCCCGGCAATCGCACCGCGCCGTCCGGATAGCCGGTATGATAGCCGGTGCGGCGCATCCCGGCCGCCCGGAACTGGCGGGCCGCCAGCGCGGTGAGCGCGGCGCCGCTGGCCTGCTCCAGCGCCATGCGGGCGAACAACATGTTGGTCTGGTTATAGTCGTTGCGGGTGCCGGTCGCGAAGCGCAGCGGCTTGTCGCGGATGGCGGCGAGCGCCTGGTCCTCGGTCGGCGCGACGAAATCCGGGATATAGTCCGGCAACCCCGACACATGGGCAAGCGCCTGCGCCAGCGTGATCCCGCGCCACGCTTCCGGCAGCCCGTCCCGGACCCGGGCGAGCGGCGTGGACAGGTCGAGCGCTCCGCGCCCGACGGCCTTCGCCAACTCGACGATCAGGAACAGCTTGGAGACGGAGAAGATGGGATAGACGGATCGGGCCGTGATCCGCGCGCCGGTATCGCGATCCGCCAATCCGGCGTGGCGGACATGGACGAGCCTGCCGCGCCGCAGCACCGCCGCGGAATAGCCGACCGTGCCATAGCCCGATGCCGTGGCGTCGAGCAGATCGTCCAGCCGCTTCGCCATCGACGCGCCGGCGAACGCGCACGCCGCCGGCATGGGGAGTGCCGACGCCGCCATCCCCGCCAGGCCGAGGCCCAGGACATGGCGCCGACCGGGCAGGAACAGGTCATCCTCTGACGGCATTTGGCGATTCCCTTGCGTGATGCGTGTCGATCGGGAATCGGCTATCGTACCCGGTCGAAAGGGCCGAATGACATCTCGTGACCTGATCTGACATCGGGCGACCGGACCGGCATGGGCGTTTCTTTGTAGTGGACGATGTGATGCTTCGCTTCGACGATTTCCGCCTGGATCCTGCCGCGCTGCAGATCTTCCGGGGAGGCGCGCAGCTCGATGCGCCGCCGCAGGTGGTGGAAGTCCTCGGCTATCTGATCGACAATGGCGGGCGGACCGTGGGCAGGCAGGAACTGCTCGATCGGTTCTGGCCCCGCGCCGGAACGGGCGGGGACGCATCGCTCAACACCTGTATCCGCCGCATCAGGGCCCTGCTCGGCGACGAGGCCGACACGCCGCGCTACATCCGGACGCGGCCGAGATCCGGCTATCGCTTCATCGGCGCGATCCAAGCCACAGCCGTGGCCGGGCCGTCCCGCCGTCTTGGTCGCCTCGCGGCCGCGGGCGGCCTGTTCGCCGCCCTTGCCGTCGGCGGTGCCGTCTGGGCGCAGGCCACGGTCTTCCGGCCCCAGCACCGTATCGCCATCGAAGGGGTCCAGGGCCTGTGCGAATATGTGCTCTTCCCCAAGTTCAATGCGGGCCTGCGCGAGAGCTTCCTCGCCGAGGTCGGCAACGGCCTGCCCCGGGGCTATAGCGTCGCCACCACCGACGAGGGCGCCGATCTCCTCGCCCGCATCAGCGTGCGGCAGACACCGCGTCAGACGGTCGTCGTGATCAATCTCGTCGATCGCAGCGGCGGGCGCCTGCTGTGGTCGGGGCAGTTCGTCGGGGCGACCGACACCAACGACTATCTGCCCCTGCAGCGCGCATTGGCGCAGCACATGGCGCGCGGGCTCCGAAAGGCGCTTGCCGAACGCACCTGAAGGGTATCGCCGGCTATCCTCGACTTGCCTCGCTGCAACATGGCGGCATCAATCCGGATGCAGTGCACCGGCTGACGCATCAGTGAGAGATGAATGCCCCGTCTGACCGAAGCGACTGCCGCCAAGCGGCGCATGCACATATTGGATGCGACCGCGCATTGCCTGTTCGAACGCGGGCTGCTCGCCACTTCGGTCGACAATGTCTGCACCCAGGCCGGGATCAGCAAGGGCGCCTTCTACAGCCATTTCCCGAGCCGCGACGCGCTGATCCACGCCGTGACGGACATGCTCGCCGCCGAACTGGGTCCGATCGAGGATGGCAGCATCGCGACGCTGGCCGATTCGGTGTTCGAACGCCGAATCGCCCCCGCCCTCCCCCCGGCCCATGCCCGGTTTGGCATCGAGGTCACCGCCGCCAGCACGGGCGATAGCGGCCTGCGCGAGCGCAATACCGCCAATCTCGAGCGGCTCCGTCACGCAGTGGAAGCCGCAGCCCACCGCCTGATCGCCGCCGGCAAGGCACGGGCAGATGCCGATGCCGCCACGGTGGGCTGGCTGGTCCAGGCGCATGTGATGGGCGTGCTCTGCCGCAACGCGGTCTGGCCGGCACAGGACGCGGCGGCGCTGCGCCGCGGCACGCATCTGCTCCTCGAAAGCCTGCTCGCGCCGGTTTAGTTGCATTTGCGAACCGATTGGGCCAGCCTCCCGGCTTCACACGCAGTGGGAGGGGCTGCAATGCATAGTCAAATCCTGGCGCCGGTGGTGGTGCTCGTCGCCTGGACGCTCGTCATGCTGGTCTGGACGATCGTCACCCGCGTTCCCGCGATGAAGGCGGCAGGCATCGACATGGGCAAGCTGATCGGCAGCAAGGGCACCGATGCCGACAAGGTGCTGCCACCGGCGGTCCAGTGGAAGGCACACAACTACAACCATCTGCACGAGCAGCCGACGCTGTTCTATGCGATCGCACTGACGCTCGCGCTGCTCGGCCAGGGCCAGGGCCCCAATCTGTGGCTCGCATGGGCCTATGTGCTCCTGCGCATCGCGCACAGCCTGGTACAGGCGACCTTCAACAAGGTCTCGGTCCGCTTCCTGTTCTTCCTGCTCTCCACCCTGGCGCTGGTGACGCTGACGGCGAGCGCGGGGGTGGCGGTCTTCGCACCGGCCATGACGGTGAGCGCCGGTTGAACAATCCTCCCCCTCCGGGGGGGGGGGATTTTTGAGGACTAGCCGAACATCCGGTTCAGGCTGCGCTCCAGCATCAGCAGCTGCCAGAGCGTCCGGCCATGCTCCGCCCGCCCCGCCTTGTGATCGGCGGCGAGCTTCTCGATCGCGTGCAGGTCGAACCAGCCGGTGCTGGCGAGCAGCTTCGAGCGCCCCAGCGCAGCCGCCTCATCGGCCAGCGCCTTGCGGAACCAGGCGCTGATCGGCGTCACGAAGCCCATCTTCGGCCGGTAGAGCACATCCTTGGGCAGATAGGGCTCCATCGCCTTCTTCATCAGCCACTTGCCCTGCCCCGCCCTGATCCGCAGCGACGGCGGCAGCGTCGCCATGAACTGGACGAGCCGATAGTCGAGCAGCGGCTCGCGCGCCTCCAGGCTCACCGCCATGCTCGTGCGGTCGACCTTGGTGAGGATATCGCCCGGCAGCCAGTGCCGGATATCGGCATATTGCGCACGGTCGAGCGCATCGCGGGCCGGCGCCTGGCGCATCGTATCGGTATAGCGCTGCTCGGCGCTGTGCCCGGCCAGCGCCTTTTTCATGGCATCCGAATAGAGCGCGTTGCGCAGCGCCGGGCCGGTGACGCCCACGGCCTTGGGATAGGCGAACTCGCCCCCTTCGGCCAGCGCCAGGAATGTCGTCTTCGCGCGGAACGGGCGCGGCGCCCAGTCCGCCTTGGGATAGAGCCGGCCGAGCGTGCCGAACACATTCTCGCGCAGCCCCTGCGGCAGCAGCGCGCGCGCGCGTTCCTCGGCGGCGAAGAACCGGTAGCGGCGATAGCCGGCCAGCGCCTCGTCCGCGCCGTCGCCCGACAGCGCCACCGTCACGCTCTCGCGCGCCAGTTCGCACACCCGGTAGGTCGGCAGCGCCGAGGCGTCGGCAAAGGGCTCGTCGAACGCGCCCACCAGCGTGTCGATCAGCGCGAAATCGTCCGCCGCCACCTTGCGCGTCCGATGCGCGGTGGCGAAGCGCTCGGCGACCATCTGGGCATAGCCGGTCTCGTCATGATCCGCCTCGTCGAAGCCGATCGTGCAGGTCTTCACCGCCGCCTTGCTCGCCTCGGCCATCAGCGCCACCACCGCCGAGCTGTCGACGCCGCCCGAGAGGAACGCGCCGAGCGGCACATCGGCGATCATGCGCGCGCGCACCGCGCTCCGCATCAGGTCGATCAGTTCGGCCTCGAGGTCGCGCAGCTTGCCGCTTGCGCGCTGCGAGAAGTCGATGTCCCACCAGCGCTGCGGCTGCGGCACCGGCTTGCCGCGCTCCAGCAACAGGAAATGCCCCGCCGGCAGCTTGCGCACCCCCGCCAGGATCGAGGAATCGTCGGGCACATAGCCGAGCCCCAGATAGTCCTCGACCGCCTTGAAGTCCGGCGTACGCCGGAACAGCGGATGCGCGAGCAGCCCCTTCAGCTCCGAGGCGAAGGCGAGCGCTCCGTCCGACAGCTCGGCATAATGGAGCGGCTTCACGCCGAACCGGTCGCGCGCCAGGAACAGGCTCTGGGCACCGGCGTCATAGAGCGCGAAGGCGAACATGCCGTTCAGCCGGTCGAGCATCCGGGGGCCCCAGGCCCGCCAGCCGTGCAGCAGCACCTCGGTATCGCTGTCGGTGGCGAAGCGGGCGCCCTTGGCCTCCAGCTCGGCGCGCACTTCCCGGAAATTGTAGATCTCGCCATTGTAGGTGACGACCAGGCCCTGGTCGGGCGTGGCCATCGGCTGGATGCCGCCTTCGAGGTCGATGATCGCGAGGCGCCGATGCCCCAGCCCCACGCCCGCGCTGGTCCACACCCCCGAGCCGTCCGGTCCGCGATGGACCAGCGCATCGGTCATCTGCACGATGCGCGCGGGGTCCACCGGCTTGGCGAGGGCGGGATAATACAGGCCGGCGATGCCGCACATTCAGCGATGCTTCCTCATATGTGCCGGCTTAGCCCGCCTCCCTCCTGCCGTCATCCCTGCGATGGCGGGGATGACGGCAGGAGGGAAGTCAGCGCACCCCTGCCATGCGATCGGCGAGGTTCTCCACGGGACCAAGCGCGCCCAGGAAGTCCTGGATCGTCGCATGGGCGCCCTTGTCGCTCCCTTGCTCGGCCGAGAGCAGCACCGCCACGCCGGCCTGGCTGCCGCCGAGCAGCTTGGTCTTCAGCGTCTCCAGCTTCACGCGCTTGTCGCTGCCGGTCAGCACGCCGCCGATCCGGTACCAGGTGACCACTTCGCGCTCGATGCGGCCGGGGCCTGTCATGCGCAGCGCGGTGCCGCGGCGGATGGGGCCCAGGTCCTCGATCTTCACCCAGCGATCATTCTCGCGGATCGCACCGATGCCGAAGCCGACCAGCTCGCGCCCCTCGTGCTGCGTCGCATAGACCGCTACCGCCAGGTCGACGCTCCGGCCCGTCGCATCGGCATAGCGGCCGATCAGGAAATGGTCCGCGCCCGGGAAGTTGGGCGACCAGGCCGCGCGAATGCTGGAGGGCACGCGGTGCCAGCCGGGCAGATCGGGCAGCGCCACGCGTGCCGGCACGGGCGCCGCGCGCGCATCGTTGAAGCTGGACCAGCCGAGGAACAGGCTTGCCACCAGCAGCACCAGCAGCCCCGCGACCGGCGCATCCGCCCGGCGAGCCGGCACCGCCTGCAGCGCCGCGGGATCGAACCAGCGCGCATCGGGGTCGCGATCGAACCATTTCCAGCCGATCGCCAGCACCGCGGCCATCACCAGCGCGAAGAACACCCAGCCATAGACGATATGGTCGAACCCCGTCGCCGCCTCCACCGAAGTCCACCAGGCCGCATAGATCGTCCCGAAGGCGCGCAGGCCGTTGGCGAGGATCGGCACCACGATCGCCGCGACCAGAAAGGCCGCGCGCCGGCGCCACGAGACATAGCAGACATTGGCCACCAGTACGCCGAACGCGATCATCGCGATCACGAACTTGGCGCCCGAACAGGCCTCGGCCACTTCGAAATAGCCGTTGGAAGTGGTGATGAGCACGCCGTCCACGCTGGCGGGCACGCCGAACAGATGCAGCATCGGCATCACCATCGCGATGGTGATGTCCTGTAGCGGCCCTTCGAGGAAATCGCCGAAGGGCACCAGGAACGCCATGTAGCAGAGCGGGAAGAGCAGCGCCCGGGCGACGTTCGGCCCCAGCACGGTCACCACTGCGCCCTGGAGCATCAGCGCCAGCCCGGCGTGGCGGAACAGCGCCACGCCCGCGGCATCGCCCACCATCCAGCCGAACCCGCCCGCCGCGACGACCGCGAGGCCGGGCCACCAGCCCTGCGGCGCCACCCGGGCAAGCTCGGCCCGGCGCTGCCATACCAGCCAGGCGATCACCGGCGCGATGAACAGGCAATGCCCGAACGTGGTGTTGGTCCAGTAGATCGTCGCCAGGTCCGCGGTGTCGCGGTGGAAGATCGCCAGCAGCGCCAGCCACACGCCGGCCAGGATCGCGGCATGCCGCTTCCAGCGCGCGTCGAACACGGCAACTGCGGGGCCCTTGCTGCTGGCACCCACGCCTGAGGGGATCGATATCTCGGCCAAGCAAATTCTCCCGTCATCCCCGCGGGGACGCCGGGAGAATAGCCGGGAATGACGAAGAAATGGGTAACGGAGACAGCGAATTACGCCGCCCGGCGCGGCTTCTTCGGCACGTCGGTGATACGGGAGACGCGCTCTTCCTTGGCGGGGCGCAGCGGCTGGCCGAGCACTTCGTCGAGCGGGCTCAGCCGCGCTTCCCAGCTGTAGCGGTCGATCACGCGCTGCCGCGCCGCCTCGCCCAGCTCGGCCGCCTTGCGGCGGTTGGAGAGCAGCCGGGTGACGTGCTCTGCCATCTCGCCCACCGTCGCGCCCACCAGGATCGTGCCGCCATGGTCGATGCCCGTCGCGGCGGCTTCGCTCGCCACCACCGGCCGCGCCATCGCCATGCCCTCGAGCACCTTGTTCTGGATGCCCCGCGCCAGCTTGAGCGGCGCGACCACCACCGCGGCCTGGGCCAGCCAGCCGCGCACGTCGGGCACTTCGCCGATCACCGCCACGCCCGGATGCCTGGCCAGCGCCTTCACTGCGTCGGTCGGGTTGCGGCCGACGATGATGAAGCGCGCGTCGGGATGGGCCAGTCGGATATGCGGCAGGATCGTCTCGACGAACCAGGTCACTCCCTCGATGTTCGGGCGATAGTCCATCTGGCCGGTGAAGACGATCGTCGACCCCATCACGTCGACGCGCTTGAAATGCGCCGAGGGATCGAAATAGTCGGTGTCGATGCCGTTCTCGATCACATGCACCCGGTCGGCGCCGGTGCGCTGGCGGAACAGCTCCGCCTCCGCCTCGCTCACGAACAGGTTCGCATCGGCCCGCCCCGCGATCGCCTTTTCGTGCGCAAGCAGCAGCCGCGCCTCGCGGCCCAGCATCCAGCCCATCGGGCCCTTGCTGCTCTTGGCATAGGCGGCGAACTTGGCCGAATCCATGTCGACAAAGTCCATAATCACGCGCTGGCGCGGCCGCGGCGGAAGATATTGCGCCATCTGGCTCGAGAAGACGTAGATCGTGTCGATCCGGTGGCGCTCGAGGATGTTCTCCACCGCCTGGCGCAGCGCATCATTATCGAACGCGGTGAGCGACACCGGCCGGTGCTGGACCAGCGCCTGGAACCCCGCCACCAGCTGCGACTTGGCCCGCCACACGATCGAGCGGTTGCCGGTATATTTGGTCAGCCCGCCCTTCTGCTTCAGGTCGGCCGGGTCGTCGGCAAAGGCGATCAGGTGGACGCGCTTCTTCGTCGAGAGATATTTCAGGATGTTGAAGCCGCGGATCTTGTCCCCCCGGTCGGGCGGATAGGGAACGCGGTGCGCGAGGAAGAGGATGTCGCCCATCAGCCGAGACCCTTCGCGATCAGGGGACCCGCGCGATTGGCGATCCACAGGGGCAGCTTGCTCCAGACGCGCACCTGGAGCGAATATTTCGGGTTCACCGGGCTCGCGTCGCGCGCCTTGGCGCCTTCCGCCACCCGCTCGTAATAGGTCAGCGGCTGCGGATCGAAGCCCCAGTTCTTCTTGAACGAAGCGGCGCCGGTGCCGGTCTTGGAGCGGCCGAAATCGAAGCGCCGGCAGCCGCGGGTGCGGGCATGGCGCATCAGCTCGAAATACATGCGGTCGTTGGCACGCAGCGCGCGCGCTTCCCGCGTGCCGCCTCCCCAATAGGGATACACGGTGCCGTTCCAGTAAAGGCTCAAGACACTCGACACTGCCACCCCGCCGCGGCGGACTATAAGCACGTCCGCCGAATTGCCAAATTCGCGTAAAACCTCGGAAAACAGAGTCCGGGGAAATACGGGCGTGCCGAGATTGCGGACCGACTCGGCATAGACGGCATAATGGGCCGCGATGTCGCCGGGATTACAGCCGGTCGCGACGTCGAGGTCGTTCTCCAGCGCCTTGCGCACTTCGGCGCGCTGCTTGCGCGGGATGGCCGCGAGCTGCGCGGCGTCGTCTTCGGCCAGCGCATGCACGAAGCCGAGATAGCGCGTGTCGTCCACCCGCCATTCCGGCCCGGGCAGCGGCCCGCCGCGCACTTCCACCACCGGGCATTTCCGCTGGCCGGCGAGGGTCCACGCCGCCTCGGCCAGCTGCGGGACGATGCGCGGATCGTGGGTCAGGATTCCGCCGCCCACGCCGAACCCCGCCGATGCCAGTACGTTGCCGAACAGCGGCGAGCGGATCTCGGTCAGCGGCATCACGCCGGCCAGGTCGCCCCCGGCATTCTCGGCGACCAGATAATGGCTCCGCTGCCCGCAGCCCCGCGCCACCGCGATGCTCCAGGCCGGCAAGTGGAAGGGCGTGCCCTCGGGGTGATCGTGCACGAACGCCCCGATCCGCGCCCGCTCGATCGCGTTGCCCAGATCGGCGATGCGCAGCGCCACGGGCTTGGCCAGCAGAGGCGCGTTCACTTGCGCCGCTCCGCCTTCAGCCGCTCCGCTTCGCGGCTCGCGATCTCGTCCATCCGTCCCCATGCGTGCCCCGCGATCAGCGTCTCGAGCTTGCCCGCCATCGCGCCCAGCCGGCTATAATGGCGCAGCTTCGACTTGAACGGCGCATCCTGCACCCGCGGCTGGCCCGGGTCGATCTCCCAGGGATGGAAATAGAAGATGGCGGGGCGCGCCGCGTCGTTCGCCGCGCGCACCGCGCGATAGGTCACTTCGCCCGGCAGCAGGCGGAAGAAGCCGCCGCCGGTGGTCACTTCGCGGCCCAGGAAACGCGCCAGCGTGATCGGGATCTCGACCAGCTCGGCACCCGGCACCGGCCAGAAGGCTCCACGCGGCGCATCGTGCCAGCCATAATGATCGTGCTTCACCGGCGCGACGCTGGAGGAATAGGCATAGCCCGACTCGGCCAGCACTTCATGCGCCCAGGGCGTGCGGCGGTCGATCGAGAAGCTCGGCGCGCGATAGCCGGTCACCCGGGTTCCGCTCGCATCCTCCAGCGCCTTTCTGGCGGTGGCCAGGTCGGCGCGGAACTGCTCGGGCCCCATGGTGAAGACGCGCTGATGGTCCCAGCCATGGCTGGCGACTTCGTGCCCGGCCTCGGCGATGCGGCGGATCAGCGCGGGATAGCGCTCCGCCACCCAGCCGAGCGTGAAGAAAGTTGCCTTCACGCCGCCCGCCTCGAACAGCGCGAGCACCTTGTCGGTGTTCGCCTCGACCCGGTGCTCGAGCGAATCCCACGCATCGCGCCGGATCGTGTTCTCGAAGGCACCGACCTGGAACCAGTCCTCGACATCGACCGAGAGGGCGTTGACCACCATGCGGATCAGGCCGCGTTCCCGCGGATGGCCGAAAGGTCGGGACGGCGGCCCTGCCCTTCGCCCTGCTCCACCCAGTCGACCAGCAACCCCAGCACGCGGCGCAGCGCCTCGTCCTGGTCGCGCACCTGGCCCTCCAGCTCGGTGATGCGGCGCTGCAGCGCCGGATCGTTCGCCGGCACGGCCATTTCGGGGCGCAGCGGCACCGGATCGGCGGGGCGCGGCGGCGGCACCGGGGCGCCCATCGGCATCGGCGCGACATCGGTCAGTTCATAGGGTTCCGGCTGCGGCGCGGGCGCGAGCACAGGCGCGGGCGCGGGCGCGGGCGAAGGTGCTGGCGCCGCCACCGGCGCGGGCCGATAGCCCGAGACCGGCGTGTCGTCGTTCAGGTCCGCGATCACTGCGGCCAGTTCGTGCGCGCCGAACGTCTCCATCTCCTCGACCGCGCCGAACAGCAGCACGCGGCTGGCAAGCTGGTTGATCCGGCGCGGGCTGCCGCCCGACCAGCGATGGATCGCCGCCACCGCATCGTTGGTGAAGCGCGGTTTGCCCCGCCAGCCGACGCAGGAAAGGCGGTGGATCAGATAGGGCTCGACTTCATCCACCTGCATCGGCTGGAGGTGGTGCATCGCAATCACGCGCTGGCGCAGCTGTTCGAGACGGGGATCGCTCAACGTGAGACGGAACTCGGGCTGGCCGAGCAGGAAGATCTGCAGCAGCGGATAGCCGCCGGCCTGGAAGTTGGAGAGCATGCGCAGCTCCTCCAGGCTCTCGATCGGCAGCGACTGCGCCTCGTCGACCACCACCAGCGTGCGCCGCCCGGTGCGTGCGACGGTGTGCAGCCCGCGCTCGATCGCGCCCAGCATCTCGGCCTTGTTGAGGTTCGACGAGTCGATCCCCAGCCCCTGGCAGACCAGCCGCAGCAGATCCTCGGGGCGCAGCTGGGTCGAGACGATCTTGATCACGTTCAGCCGCTCGCGATCGATCTCGCCCAGCAGATGGCCCATCAGCGTGGTCTTGCCCACGCCGGGATCGCCGGTGATCACCACAAAGCCCTCGCCCTGGCTGAGGCCATAGCCGAGATAGGCCATGGCCTTGCGGTGGGTGGCCGTGTCGAACCAGAATTTCGGATCCGGGGTCAGCTGGAAGGGCCGGCCGCTCAATCCGTAATGGTCGTCGTACATGTGCTTCGTCCCGACGCTTAGAAACCGTAACGCAATCCCAGCAGCGCCTGGGCGCTGGCCGAGCTCTGGCCCTCCCGCTCGAACCCGAACACGCCCGCGGAAAGGGTCGCGCCCAGCCGCCCGAAGCGATGGGTATAGGCCGTATTCGCTCCCCAACCGTAAATCCCGTCATTCCCCGGAATGTCGCTATTGTAATAGCTGCCGAGGATGCTGCCCTGAAGGGCGCCGTTCGGACCCACATCGGTGGAGGCGAAGAGCTGGGCGTAGATGCTGGTGTCGCTGGTGCCGTTGGTGGTGAAGGCAGTGCCGCCCGCCGGCGCGATGAAGTCGCGCCGCGCCCAGCCGCCGCCGATGCCGAAACGGGTGCCGCCGCGGCCGGCCACCGCCACCGCGGTCACGCCGCGCGCGCGATAGGCCGAGGTCGCCGCCGAGGCGAAGACCCCGTTCATGCAGCCGCCCGCCGCCGCGCCCGTGGTGCCGTAGACACAGCCCGAGAACTGGTTGCCGAACGGATCGGTGGTGCTGGCGAGCGCGGTCGGCAGCGTGGCGAGCTGGCCGTTCAGCTGCTGGCCGAAGGTCTGCACCGTGTCATAGACGCCGATCTGGATGCCGCTGCCCGGGCTCGCCTGATAGCTGAGCGAGCCGGTATAGCTCATCGAGCCGTAGCGGCGGCCGACGCGCGCCTCCAGGAAGGTGCGCCGGCTCGGCCGCCAGATCACGCCCGCGTCCCAGAACACGCCGTCCAGGTCATAGGCGATGCGGCGCGGCGAATTGGGATCGGTCTTGAAGCGCCCCGCCCCGTCGACCACCGGGTTTCCGGCGGTATCGCGCAGCGGGTCGCGCTGAGTGATCTTGATCTGCTCATAGCCGACGCCGCCTGCCACGGCGAGGCCCTGCGCCACCGGCAGCACCACGTCGCCGCGGCCATATTTGCCCTCGAAGCGCTGGTCGAGCTGGCCGGCATCCTCGCGCGTGTAGGCACCGCTGGCAGTGATGCCGACGGGCAGCACGGTGCCCGATTTCACGCCGACGCTGGCGGTTGCGACATGCACCTTGGAATCGTCGTAATTGTCGAGCCGCGGCTGACCCGGCGCCACGCCGGTCTGCCCGGGCGCCTCGACCTTGGTGTAGCCGAAGCGATAGGCGCCGTTGACGAACATCGGCCCCAGATGCGTCGCCACGTTCGGCCCGATATAGCCCGAGAAGACCTGGGCCGAATTGCTGAAATTGCCGACATTGCTGGTCTGCACGTCGCCCCGGATGTCCGAGCGGGTGCGCGTCGCGATACCGCCCGCCTCGATCGAGAAGCCCGGCGCCACCTTCGCCTTCACGGTCGCCAGGCCGCTGTGCGTGTGATCGTTGTTCAGCTTGTTCTGATAATCGAACCGGTGCTCGTAGCGATAGCTAACCTGCACCTCGACGCGGCGCGACTGGACCGAGGCGTCGATCCCCGCGCCGATCGTCGAATAGGTCAGCACGTCGCCGCCGTTGAGATCGGCCGCGACCACCTGGCTCGCATCGATATACGGCGTGATGCGCGCGCGCTGCGCGCTGGCCGGCGCGGCGGCCATGACGGCGGCAAGCGCCGCGCCCGTGACGATGAGCCGCTTCACCGGCCTTCCTCCCCATATTCGTAATAGCTGCCGAACCGCCGCCCGCCCGGCTGGAACGACACGGAATTGAGCACGAGCTGGATATGCTCGCAGGCATCGAGCGTGTTCACCGCCTGGCGCAGATCGCCCTCGCTGGTCCTGTCGGCGCGCACCACGAGCATCACCTGCCCCACGTGCAGCGCCAGCACCGATGCGGGGGACGCGGCCAGCGCGGGCGGCGAATCGAAGATCACGATGCGGCGCGGATTGGCCTCGGCCAGCCCGTCGAGCAGTGCGCGGGCACGATCGCTCGCCAGCAGCTCGGTGTCGCTGATGGAGCGCGCGCCGGCCGGCAGCACCGAAAGCTGCGGCACGTCGGTGTCGATGATGCAGTCCTCGACGCTCGCCACCGATCCCGCCAGCACGTCGAGCAGGCCCGGGCCGTCCGGCAGGCCCAGGCGCGGCAGCACGTCCGGCTTGGGGAAGTCGGCATCGACCAGCAGCACCTCAACGTCCTTCTCGGTCGCCATCGAGAGCGCGAGGTTGATCGCGCAGAAGGTCTTGCCTTCGCCCGGCTGGGCCGAGCAGACCAGGATCATGCGGGCGCGGTCGGCCGCCTTGGCGGTATCCTTGGCGGCAACGGCGCGGGCGGTGAGCAGCAGCTGGCGCTTCACCATGCGGAACTCCTCGGCCAGCGGCGTGATCGCCGCGCCGGGCATCAGCATCCCGCCCCGTTCGAGCACGTCGCGGTCGAGCGACGCCGTGCGGCGTCCGGCCGGGCGTGCGGTGGCGATCTGCGGCTCGGGCTCGGCGGGGATGCCGCGCGCGAGCGCCGGCTGCACCGGTTCGGGAGCGGGCTCGGGCTCGGGCTCGGGCTCGATGATGGGTTCGGGCACCTGCTGCACCCGGGCCGGCTCGGGCGCCGGCGGCACGGGCGCCGGCTCGACCTGGGCTTCGGGCTGCGGCACCGGGGGCTGCGGCACCGGCGGCGGGGCCACCACCGCGGGTTGCGCCGCCGGTGCCATGGCGCGCTTGCGCACCGGCGGCGGGGCCGGCGTTTCCTCCGGCGCCTCGATCGGCGGGGGCGCATAATGGAACGAAGACGCCGCCCGTTCGAGCAGCGACCCCTTGAGCCGGCGGGGAGTCTGGTCGTTCATCTCAGGCTCCCATGCCGCGTTGGAGGAACTCGACGCCGATCAGCCCGACATAGGCGAAGCACAAGGCGGCCAGCCCGCCGGCGAACAGCACCAGCTTCCTGCGGCGCATCGCGGTCTGCGCCGCGGTCACCACTTCGCCGATCGCGCCGATCACCGGCATGCCGCTCGCCTTTTCGAGCTTGGCGGCGGTCGGGAAGGTCGTCGTCAGCTTTCCCAGCGCGAAGGCCGCGGCCAGGCCGGCGCCCAGGCCGGCGATCAGCACGCCGGTGAGCAGCAGCGGCCGGTTGGGCGAGCTCGGTGCGCGCGGCTGGGTGGGCGGATCGACCACGTTGAACTTGTCGGCATCGGCGACATTCTGCGCCTGGCTCGCGATCTTCATCTGCTCGCGCTGGGCGAGCAGCGTGTCGTACTGGCCCTTGAGCACCTGATATTGGCGCTCGATCTCGCCCTGTTCGGCGGCCACGCCCGGCGCTTCGGCCATCTTCGCCTGGAGCAGGTTGAGGTCGCCTTCGATCTGCGCCTTGCGCTGGATCAGCGCGGCGACGGTCGCCTGCTTGTCGGCCCGCATCGATTGCAGGCCGATATAGACCGGATTGGAAGCGCCGGCCGAAGCGCCGCTCACCACCGGTTCGCGCGCCGCCGCACTCTGTGCCGCAGCGAGCTGGTTCTTCAGCGCGATCACGTCGGGATGGCTGTCGGTATAGCCCTTGGCCCGCGCGTCGGCGAGCTGGCCCTGGATCGCCGCGAGCCGCGCCCGCGCCGGGCCGGTCACCGCGCCGCCGCCAGCGCCGGCGACATTGGCCGGGGTGCTCGCCATCTGGGCGTTGACGACGTTGAGGCTCGACTGCGCCGCCGCCAGATCGGACTGGATCTGGGCGAGCTGGGTGCGCGCCGCCGAGACGCGATCGTCGATCGATCCGGTGCCGGGCAGCGAACCGAGATAGCGGTTCTGGAAGTCCGCCTTCTTCGCCTCGGCGTCCGCGAGCTGCTTCTGCCGCGCGTCGAGCTGCTGGTCCATGAAGTCGAGCGACTGGCTCGACTGGTCGCGATTGTCGGAGAGGTTCGCCTCGACGAAGATGTCGATCAGCTTCTGGGTGATCTGGCGGGCGAGCTTGCCGCTCGGCGCGGTTACGCTGATCTCGAACAGATTGTCCTGCTGCGCGGTCAGCTTGATCGCCTTCTGGAGGCCGGCCACCCGGTCCGCCACGTCGCGGTCGGTCGCCACGGTGCGGGCCAGGTCGGTGCCGCGCACCACCTTCTCCAGGTTCACCGCCGCGGTCAGCGTCTGGCGGACCCGGTCGAGATCCTTTTGCTGGTTGAGCGCCGTCGTCCCGTCGGTCGGGATGATCTGGCGCAGCTGCACGAAGATGCGCGCGCGCGATTCATAGTTGTTGGGCATCTGCGACACCACCAGCCAGCCGGCCAGGCAGATGCCCCAGGCCACCGCCAGCGCCACCCAGCGCCGCTGCCAGATCGCGTGCAGTGCGCCGCGCAGCTCGTCGTAGAGGCTCCCCACCCGCGCTACCTCAGAACATGCTCGTGGGGATGATGATCACGTCGCCCGGCTCGAGCTTGACGTTCGCCTTGATGTCGCCGTTCTTCAGCAGGTCGCCCAGGCGTACCTTGTATTCGGTCTGCTTGCCGGTCTGCCGGTCGTAGCGCACCAGCCGCGCGCGATTGCCCGCCGCGAACTCGCTGAGGCCGCCCACCGCGATCATCGCGTCGAGCAGGGTCATGTTGGCGCGATAGGGGATCGAGGCCGGCTTCTCGGTCGCGCCGACGACGCGGACCTGCTGGCTGTATGTCCCGTTGAAATTCTCGACGATCACCGAGACGATCGGATCCTTGATATACTCGCTCAGCGCGAATTTCAGGTCGTCCGCCAGCATCGCCGGGGTCTTGCCCACCGCCGGCATGTCGCTGATCAGCGGCACGGTGATGCGGCCGTCGGGGCGCACCTGCACCTTCGCCGACAGCTCGGGATTGCGCCACACGAAGATCTGGAGCTGGTCCATCGGGCCGATGACATATTCGTCGCTCGGCACTTCGCGCTGCGTTACCGCAGCCGCGGGCGGCAGCTCCGGGCGGCCGCCCCCGCCGCCGCACCCCGCCAGCAGCGCCGCCGCCGCGCCGAGAGCCAGAATTGTCCTGCCGAAACCGATGAAACGCATGCCGAGCTCCTTTCCCGGCGGGCAGACGCGCCGCCGACGTCTCGGCAGCAACCCGCACAGGATCACGCTCAGCTATGGGGGCGAGAGGTAAATATCGGGTTAGGCCTTGCGGACCGTTCGTCGCCTTATCCCGTTGGGGCACGCATTCCCGGAGCGGGACCGCGCCCGCTCAGGCGCAACGCCCTCCCCGATATCGCTCCCGAAGATGAACGGTCGTCTGGTCGATGCTCGGATACACGGTAGTCGCATTGACGTTGATGCTGTCGAGCTGGCGCAGGATGTGCGCCTTGTCGGTGATCGTGATCCGGGAAATCGCCATGCCCTCCTGGCCATCCTCGGAAAGCGTCGCGTCATGCCCGTAGAGCAGGAAGGCTCCCGCCTGCGACTTGATCCGCGTGTTGGTTCGCTTCGCCTTCACGCAAACGATCGACCTGAGATCGTCGGGGACCATGCGAGGCTCGAAGAAGCCCTTTTCCGACTTGATGTGATGCAACAGCTTCCCGGCGACCTCGGTTCTGTTGAACGCCTCCATAGCGAGGTTCAAGTTCATGGCGTTCTTCTGCTCGAACGTCAGGTTGGAGATGTTGGCCAGGCAGCTCACCGTATCGGAGTCGTAATATTTCACGTCGTCCGATCGCACGCGAAAGACGATGACTTCACCGTCGACGTCGCTCGGCCCGTCCCTCCCGTGACAGGCGAAGAACAGCGCAACCAGCGGATTGCTCGAAATATCCAGGAGCCGGGTCGGCAGCCCGTAATGCTGCATGCGGACCAGGCGGTCGAAGCAATATTGATCGGCCTGGAACTCGTCATAATGGGCAATGAGCAACTCTTTGCAGAGCCGGTCCTCGTTCGGCATGAACTGCCAGGCGCCATCCGCCGATTTCCGCAAGAGAGACGGCGTCAGCTCGAAGCGCGCATCGTCATGCCCGCGAAAGAAGCTTTCGGTGTCTTCGTCGCTGGACGGCTCGCCGTCGGCCTGCCCATCGCCGGACAGCTTGTACAGCAGTTGCAGGAAGGCCTCGACGCTGCCGGCGACGCCGAGCGTCTCCCGGATACGCGGCGGCGGTGCCGCGGCCCCCGGCTCGACTTGCTGCGCGACCAGTTTCGCGAGAACAGGTTTGAGGCCCGGCTTCAGTTTCGCCAACTCGGCCAAGATCGCCTGCGCATCCCCCGCCCTGACGGCCCAATGCGTGCGAAAGAGCTGATAGGCATCGGCGCCGAACAGGTCACGGGCCTGGTCGAGGTCGGCAAAGTCGACCTCGCCGAAATCGATGAGCGTCTCGAACCGGGTGGACACTTCCCTCCGCCCCGCCTCGGTCTCGTCGATCCGGCCATATTTGACGAGCATCGAGACGCCTTCGCCCCTGCCCTTGCGGATGACCTCGCTGCAGAGGAAAGTGGGCAGCTTCTCCAGGAAGGCGACGGCGCTTGCGTCCAGATCGCCAAGCCGCTCCTCGATGTCGGTGGGCGTATATTCGAACATGCGCGCCCGGTTCATCCCGATCGTCTTGATCTTCCCCTCGACATAATCGGGGTTACCGAAAGCTATGTAATTGAAGTTATCCGACATATTTACTCTGCCCAGGCGTTGCCCCGCCTAACCATGGCCGTCGGAGTCGCGGCAATGGCCGCCACGGGGAATTTTTGGACCGGAATGAACGGATGCGCCGGCGACCGCGGAACCATTTCCGCAACGGCGCGTTCCGGGGCGGGATATGTTGCACTGACGCAACAACACGCAACTCCATTTTTGCCTGCGCCAAGCTTTCCTTTGTATCAATTCCCAGTGAGTTGGTAGAGATTTTGCACACCATAAGAAAAGGTGGGCATCCCATGCGTTTCCGTTCCTCGTCGCTCCTCGCCATCGCCACCACCCTGGCGTTCGCCGTGCCGCCTGCCTTCGCGCAGGATACCGCCGAGCCGCAGGCCGATCAGGCACCGCCGCCCGAAGACACGCAGATCGTGGTCACCGGCACCCGCGCCCAGGGCCGCTCGCGGCTCGACACCGCCTCGCCGGTCGACGTGCTGAGCGGCACCGCGCTGCGCAACCAGGGCACGACCGAGCTCGGCGCCGCCCTTGCCGCCATCGCCCCCTCGATCGACTTCCCGCGCCCCTCGGCGGTGGACGGCACCGACGCGATCCGCCCCGCCACCTTGCGCGGCCTTTCGCCCGACCAGACGCTGGTCCTGATCAACGGCGTGCGCGCCAACGCCTCGGCGCTGCTCAACATCAACGGCTCGGTCGGGCGCGGCGCCGCCGCCGTCGACCTCAACACCATCCCCGCCACCGCGCTCGAGCGGATCGAAGTGCTGCGCGACGGCGCCTCGGCGCAATATGGCTCGGACGCGATCGCCGGCGTGATCAACGTCCGCCTGCGCGAGGCGCGCTCGGGCGGCGGCGCCACCGCCACCTATGGCTTCTACGCCACCGACATCGACACTGCGCGCGGCAGCCGCTCGGTCACCGGCGAACCTGCCTTCACTGCCTCGGCCTGGCAGGGCATCGGCTTCGGCGAGGACGGCTATGTCACGCTCTCGGGCGAGTATCTCAACCGCGAGGCGACCAATCGCGCCGATTTCGATCCGCGCGTCACCCCAAGCCGCGTCACCGGCCGCTTCGGCGATCCCGCGGTCGAGCAATATACCGGCTATATCAACGCCGGCACCGGCATCGGCGACAATTTCAAGCTCTATGGCTGGTTCGGCTATCAGGACCGCGACAGCCGCAGCGCCGCCTTCCCGCGCCTGCCCGCCGCCGCCGGCGCCGTCTCGGGCATCTACCCGAACGGCTTCCTGCCGATCATCAACACCAAGTCGACCAACGCGAACGGCGCGCTCGGCATCAAGGGCGACCTCGCCGGCTGGGATGTCGATCTCAACGTCGCATATGGCCGCAACAAGATCGCCTATTACACTCGCAATTCGGCGAACTATGCCTATGGCAACGCCTCGCCGACCAGCTTCTATGACGGCGCGCTGATCTACGACCAGTGGGTGGCCGGGCTCGACGTGTCGCGCAAGTTCGACGTGTTCCAGTCGCTGAACGTCGCCTTCGGCATCGAAGGGCGCCGCGAGGGCTTCAAGATCACGCCGGGCGAGCCGGCTTCCTGGAATTATCCCGCCACCGGCGCCGTGCCGGGCCAGGCGCCGGGTGCGCAGGGCTTTGGCGGCTTCTCCCCGCTCAACGCCATCGAGCGCAGCCGCAAGAACGTCTCGGGCTATCTCGATATCGAGGCCCAGATCACCGACAAGCTGCTGATCGGCCTGGCCGGCCGCGGCGAACATTATACCGATTTCGGCGACACGGCGACCGGCAAGGTCTCGCTGCGCTACGACATCGCGCCCTGGTTCGCGCTGCGCGGCACCGCCTCGACCGGCTTCCGCGCGCCGAGCCTGCAGCAGCAATATTTCACGTCGATCGCCTCGGTGGTCCAGAACGGGTCGCCGGTCCTCACCGGCACCTTCCCCTCGGTAAGCGTCGTCGGCGCCGCGCTGGGCGGCCTGCCGCTCGAGCCCGAACGCTCCACCAACCTCTCGGTCGGCACGGTGATCCGTTCGGGCGGGTTCGACCTGACGATCGATGCCTATCAGATCCGCCTGCGCAACCAGCTCGCGCTTTCGGAGAATATCCAGGCGAGCTTCAGTCCCCAGGTCGCGGCACTGCTCGCCAGCACCAATACCGGCGCCCAGGCCGCGCGCTTCTTCATCAACGGCCTGCGCTCGCGCGTCCGCGGCATCGATGCGGTGGCGCATTACCGCCTGCCCACCGGCGATGCCGGCACGTTCGACTTCACGATCGCGGGCAATCTCAACCAGACCAAGGTCGACCGCAGCAGCATCCCCACCTCGACCGGCACGATCAACCCCGCGCCGGTCCTGTTCGCCCGCAGCCGCATCCTCACGATCGAGCAGGGCACGCCGGGCCAGAAGGTGACGGGCTCGATCGACTGGTCGCTGGACAAGCTCGCGATCACCGCGCGGGCGAGCTATTATGGCGACGTCAACCAGCCGGGCACCACGCCGGCGGCGGACATCCATAGCGGCCGCCACACCATCACTGATCTAGAGCTGCGTTATCAAGCGCTTAAGGGTGCACAGTTCGCACTCGGCGTTAACAATCTGTTCGACGTGTATCCGGACTATACCATCGCTGCGAACAACAGCACCGGCGTGGTCGGCTTCCCCTATTACTCGCCCTTCGGCTTTGGCGGGCGCTACGTCTATGCGCGGCTCGGCCTGAGCTGGTGAACCACCTCCGGGGGAGCGGCCGCCCGGCCGCTCCCGCTGCCGCCGCCGCCCGCAAGCGGGCCTCGCATTGACCCCAGGTCCGGGGGGACTATTTTCCACCCCATGCTGCACGATCTCCCCGTGGGCAGGGCCCTGCGCCGCTTCCGTATCCTGAACGGGATCAAGCAGGGTCATGTCGCCGAGCACCTGGCGGTGACCCAGGCGAGCGTGTCGCGCTGGGAAAGCGGCATGCACGAGCCGGAGACGGCGATGCGCGAGCGCATCCTGGCGATGATCGCCGCCAGTGCCGGCAACGACGCGGACGCGGCGCTGAAGCGCCTGATCGAAACGTCGAGCGCCCCGGTGCATCTCGTCTGCGATGCCACCCATCGCCTGCTCGCCGCCTCACCCGCCCGGGCGATAGCGTGGGCGGACAGCGCCGACAGCTTCCTGAACCGCTCGCTCTGGGCCTTTGCCAGCCCCGAGATCGTCGCCGCCGAAGAGGGGCTCGCCGGTCGCGGCTGGTATGATCGCCCGTTCCAGCGGCTGGAGTTCCACACCGGGCATAACGGCAGCGCGGTGATCGCCGTGCTGCCGGGCACGATGCGCTGGGAGACCGTGCCGCTCGCCGATGGCCGGGTCGGCCGCATCACCACCACGATCGCGTGCGATCCGGCATAGGGCCACGCCCCGATCGGAAGATCCCGTGATCCCCGCACAGGCGGGGATGACGGAGGATCGAATGGAGGTCAGCACCCCGGGGCCCGTATAATCTATTCGTGGCCATCGGCCGCCACCGCCCCTAGCAGGGCCGCATGCGCACGCCCTGGCCCCGAATCATCACGCTCTGGCTGGTCGGAATCCTCGCCGCGGCGCAGCTGGCCAAGATCTCCGCCATCGCGCCGATCCTGCGCGAGAGCTTCCATTTGTCGCTTCCCCAGATCGCCCTGCTCATCTCGCTCCTCGAAGTGGGCGGTGCCCTGTTCGGCTTCGTCGCCGGCCTGGGCCTTGCCCGCTTCGGCATGCGCGCGTTCCTGCTGCTCGGCGGCGCGACGCTCGCCGGCACCAGCCTGGTCGAGGCGATCGCGCCCAATCCCGCCATCCTGTTCTCCGCCCGCGCGGTGGAGGGTGTGGGCTATCTGCTGATGGTCATCGTCGCGCCCACCGCCATCGCCGCCCTCGCCACCGACCGGAGCCGCGGCCGCGCGCTCGCCCTGTGGAGCACATTCGTGCCCGTCGGCCTGGCATTGGGCAGCGCGGTCACCGCCTCGCTGGTCACGCTGGCGGGGCCGCGCGGCGTGATGCTGGTCTGGGCGGCGGCACTGGCCGCGATCACGGCGCTGCTCACGCGCTTCCCGCTCCCCGGCGCGAGCAGCCGGCGGATCAGGCTTCCCGCCCCTGCCGCCTGGATCTCCACTTTCGCCTTCGGGCTCTACACGCTGTTCGTGTGCGCGCTGCTCATGCTGCTGCCGAGTTTCCTGGTCGAGCGCAGCGGCGCCCCGATCGAGCAGGTCGGGCTGATCACCGCTCTGGCTTCGCTCGCCGCCCTGCCCGGCTCGGCCGCCGCCATGTGGATGATGCGGGGCGGTGCGCTTGGCCGGCGCCGGATGATGCTCGTCTCGACGCTTGCCCTGCTCGCCACGCTGCCGCTGGTCCTCTGGCTCTATCGGGGTGCCGGGGCGAGCCTGGTCGAAAGCGGTGTCCTCGCCGTCGGCGCCACGCTCGTCAGCGGCCTCGTTCCCCCGCTGATGTTCGCCCGCCTGCCGGCCCAGGCCGGCGCCACCACGCCCGACGATCCGCGGATCGCGGCGGCGAACGGCCTGATCACCCAGTTCGGCGCGGGCGGTGCGCTGCTCGGCCCGCCACTGGCCGGCATGGTCGTCGCCACCTGGGGCTGGCCGGCGCTCGGCATCGCGCTGATCGCGCTGGTCCTGGCGATGCTGGCCTGCCTGCTGGTCGCCGAAAGCCTCTGACGCGGTTTGACAACACCCGGCCCAGGCCCCATCCTCCCACCATGACGTTTCGCGTGCCCATGCTGCGATACCGCATTCATGCGGGACAGTCCCTGGCAGGCAACTAGCCCCGGGTTCTCCTCAGGCATGTCCCGGAGATCCGGGGCCAAGCAGCGCGCCGTTCGGCGCCCCGGCGGCATCGCCGCCTTTGCCTGGGAGTTCCAAAGGATGAGCAAGACCCGCAAGGCGGCCAGCCGGCCGCCGATCGACATGATCGATTCCGAAGCCGAACGGCTCGCCGGCCTGGCGCTCAGCGTCGAGCGCCGCTTCCCCGCGGTCAGCGCGCTGCTGCTCCGCGAGACCGAACGCGCAAGGCTGCACAGCGCGGCCGCCATCTCACCCGACACGGTGACGATGGGCTCCACGGTGGAGTTCGTCGACGACAGCAACGGCACGCGGCGCACCGTCACGCTCGTCTATCCGCCCGACGCGGATATCTCCCGGGGACGAATCTCGATCCTCACGCCCGTCGGCGCGGCGCTGATCGGGTTGCGGACGGGCCAGTCGATCCTGTGGCCCGATCGCCACCTCACCGTGCTGCAGGTGCGCCGGGCCGGACCGGGCTGACCCCGGCTCAAACCAGCAATTCGGCCGCCGGCGGATGCCCCAGGAACGCGCTGGGGCTCGCGCTGGCGCCATAGGCCCCGGAGGCGAACACCGCGATCCTGTCCCCCACCTCGGCGCGGGGCAGCGCCACGCGGTCAGCCAGCCGGTCCAGCGGCGTGCAGAGCGGGCCGACGATCGTCACCACTTCCTCCGCCGGATCCTGCATCCGGTGCGCCACCGCCACGGGATAGTTGCGGCGCACCACCGTGCCGAAATTGCCGGTGGCGGCGAGGTGATGGTTCAGGCCGCCCTCGACCACCAGGAAAGTCTCCCCCTGGCTCTCCTTCCGGTCGATCACGCGGGCGAGGTACACGCCCGCCTCGCCCACCAGCCAGCGGCCGAGCTCCACGGCATATTCGGTGTCCAGCCCCTGGATCGCCGCGCCCAGCGCCGTGCCCACCGCCGCCACATCGAGCGGCGCGTCGCCGGGGAAATAGGGAATGCCGAAGCCGCCTCCCAGGTTCACCAGCGGCGGCCGCGCGCCGGCCTCGTCCGCCAGCCGCGCGGCGAGCGCCACCGTGGCCGCCTGGGTCTCGATCACCGAGGCGGCGTCCAGCGCCTGCGATCCGGCGAAGATGTGGAAACCGCGCCACTCCGCGCCGGCTTCGATCACGCGCCGCACCAGCGCCGCCGCCCGGCGCGCATCGACGCCGAAGGGCGAGGCGCGCCCGCCCATCTTCATTCCCGATCCGCGCAACTCGAAATCCGGATTCACCCGCACCGCGAGCCGCGGCGTCACGCCCAGCCGGCCCGCGATCGCGAAGGCGCGCTCGGCCTCGGCCTCCGATTCGAGATTCAGCGTCACACCCGCGCCCAGCGCCGCTTCCAGCTCGGTATCGCGCTTGCCGGGCCCTGCGAAGCTGATGTCCGCCGCCGCCATGACGTCACGCGCCCGGGCCAGCTCGCCCGCCGAGGCCACGTCCATCCCGTCCACCAGCGGCGCAATGCGTTCGAGCAGCGGCGGGAACGGATTGGCCTTGATGGCATAATGGACGCCGATATTGGCAGGCAGCGCCGCGCGCAGGCGGGCGATGCGCGCCGCCACCACCGTGAAGTCGTAGACATAGGCTGGAGTCTGGACGTCCGGCCATGGAAGTGCGCGCAATGCCGCAAATTCGGGCGGGATCGGGCCATGCGGTTTCGCGGTAACGGTCATTTGTCCCCCAAGCTCGCCCTGAGCGCCGTCCGGTCCAGCTTGCCATTGGCGTTGCGCGGGAGCTCCGGGCGCCAATCGTAGCGCGCCGGCTGCATGAAGCTCGGCAGTTCGCGCCGCAGCCGCTCGCGCAGCGCGGTCTCGCGGCTGCCGTCGCCGCGCGCAATCACCAGGATCGCCTGGCCCAGCCTTTCGTCCGCCACCCCGAACGCCACCGCCTCGCCGGTCTCGCCGCCCGAGAGCACGGCTTCCTCGATTTCGGTGGGGCTGATCCGGTTGCCCGCCGATTTGATCATCTCGTCGTCGCGGCCGACGAAGCGGAGCAGCCCGTCATCGCCCAGCCGCACGGTGTCGCCCGACCACACCGCCATGCCGCCGCTCTCGGCAAAGGCCGGCGCGGGACGGAAGCGCTGCGCCGTCCGCTCGGGGTCGCGCCAATAGCCCTGGGCGACGAGCGGGCCCGCATGGACCAGTTCGCCCCGAGCGGCGCGCGCACCGTCCGGGCCGACCACGACGATCTCGGCAAACGGAATGGCCGTTCCGATCGAATCGGGGTGCGCATCGACCAGTGCAGGATGGAGATAGGTCGATCGGAACGCCTCGGTCAGCCCGTACATCGGATAGAGGTCGGCATTGGGGAAACGCGCCCGCAGGTCACGTACCATCCTGGGAGTAAGCGCGCCCCCCGAATTGGTTAGCCGACGAAGCTTCGATGCGATCTCAACTGGCCATTCCGCCTCGAGCAGTTGCACCCATAGCGGCGGGACCCCGGCCAGGCTGGTGATGCCGAAGCGTTCGACTGCCTTTATGACGTCGCGCGCGGTCAGATAGTCGAGCGGCACCACCCGGGCGCCTGCGGCCCAGGTGGAAAGGAGCTGGTTCTGCCCATAATCGAAGCTGAGCGGCAGCACGCCGAGCACGCGATCTTCAGATTCAATCTCAAGATAATGGGCTACGCTTATGGCCCCCAGCCATAAATTGGCATGACTCAGCATCACGCCCTTCGGCCTGCCGGTCGATCCCGAGGTATAGAGGATCGCCGCGAGCGCATCGGTGTCCGCTTCGGAGGGCGGAAGCGTCCGCTCCGAGGCGAGCGCGCCCTCGTCCACCACCCGGCAGTCGGCACCGACATCGCCAGCTTCGAGGACAGCAAGACGCGCCTGTTGGGAAACCAGCGCCCGCGCGCCCGAATCGGCCAGGATATGTGCCAGCTGGGCCCGTTTGAGCACCGGGTTCACGGGCACATGCACCAGCCCCGCCCGCGCTGCGGCCAGCGGCATCAGGCAGGCGGTCCGCGTCTTGGGCAGCCAGCTGGCCACCCGGTCGCCGGGCTCCAGCCCCAGCGCCCGCAGGGCATGGGCCATGCCGCCCACTGCCGCCTCCAGCTGGGCATAGGTGAGCGTGCCCGCCTTGTCCTCCAGCGCCACGGCCTGGGGCTTCCCGCGCGACGGCAGGGCATCGAGAGGCCGGGGAACGGGGTCGAGCGCTATCACCCGCACACCCTTATACTTGGCAGCGCCCGCGCCAACCCTTACGGGAGCGAAAAACCGGCAGGGGAAGTGCATTGCAGCCCGATGGGTCGCTCCAAGTCGAAGATACCGTCCGCGGCGTACTCCGCGACGTGCTGGGCCTGAGCGCGGAGCGCGTGGCCGATTTCCGTGCGGACACGCCGCTTTTCGGCGCGCTGCCCGAGCTCGATTCGCTCGCCGTGGCGGGCGTCCTCACCGAGCTGGAGGACCGGCTCGGTATCCTGATCGAGGATGACGAGGTGGATGGCGAGATGCTCGAGAGCTTCGGCGCCCTCACGCGCTTCGCGGCGGCCAAGGCGCTCCGGTGATCGATCACTATGACTGGGCCGGCGGGCGGGAGGCGATGCTGCGCTTCGGCCCCGCCACCGGCCCGGTCGTGGTCGCCGCGCTCCCGCTGTTCGAGGAAGCCAACCGCACCCGCGCCTTCGTGGTGACGATCCTGCGCCTGCTCGCCGCGCGCGGCATCGCCGGCGCCCTGCCCGATCTGCCGGGCCAGGGCGAGAGCCTGATTCCCACGCACAAGACCTCCATCCTCAAGATGCAGGACGCGTTCGGCTTCGCATGCGACAAGTTCGATCGCGAGGGGCGCAACTGCTATGCCATCGGGCTGCGCAGCGGCGCCTTGCTCGATGCGCTGGCCCTTGCTGTCGGGCGTTGGCATTTGGCGCCACAGGACGGGCCGCAACTTTTCCGCGAGCTCACGCGGATCAAGCAGGTCGAGCTGGGCGGCAGGCCGCTCGGTGACTCCTGGTATTTCGACAATGCCCTGCCCGAAGAGGCGGGGGACCCGCCCGTCGAGATTGCCGGCACGCCGATCTCGACCGACCTGCTGACGGATCTGCAGGTGAAGACGCCCTTCGACGAGCCCGGCATTCCACGCCGCGTGGTGCGCCTCGATACCGACCCCAATCCGGCCGACCGCAAGGTGGATGCCGCCCCGCTCTGGCGCCGCGCCGAGCCCGGCAACGATCCCGCGCTGACCGCCCTGCTCGCCGACGATATCGCCACCTGGGTCCGCACATGCGAAAGCTGATCGCATTCCCCTGCGCCGGCGAGACTCTGGTCGGCACGCTCGACGATGCCGCCGGGACTACCGGGCTGCTCATCGTTTCCGGCGGCAATGAGATTCGCATCGGCGCGCATCGCGGCATGGCGCTGCTGGCCGAGCGTGTCGCCCGGGCCGACTATCCGGTCCTGCGCTTCGATCGCCGCGGCATCGGCGATTCCACCGGCGAGAATCGCGGGTTCGAGTCGAGCGCCGAAGACATCGCCGCCGCCGCCGCCGCCTTTCGCGAGACCGGCGTCGAGCGGATCGTCGCCTATGGCAATTGCGACGCCGCGACTGCCCTCGCCTTCTTCCACGCCCAGGCAGGCATCGATGCCCTGATCCTCGCCAACCCCTGGGCCGTCGAGCCGAGCGACGAGATGCCGCCGGCCGCCGCGATCCGCTCGCACTATGCCGCCAGGCTGCGCGACCCCCGGGAATGGCTTCGCGCCGCTCGGGGCGGGGTAGATATCGCCAAGCTGGCCAGGGGCCTCGCCAAGATCTCGAAGCGCCCGCCGCGGCCCGCGGCCTCGCTCGCCAGTCGCCTCGCCGCCGCGCTGCCCGAGGCGCAGGTGCCGGTGACGATCCTGCTGGCGAAGGGCGACAATACCGCGATCGCCTTTGCCGATGCCTTCAGGGATCCGGCATTCGATGCGGCGCGGGGCAAGGTGACGATCGAGCAGCTGGACAGCGCCAGCCACAGCTTCGCGAGCGCGGCCGACAAGCACTGGCTGCTGGAGAAGGTGCTGAAGGCGCTCTGATTCCCCTCCCGTCCAGGGAGGGGAACGGGAACTCACTCCGCCGCGTGCTGCACCACCGTCTCGAAGTCCGCCTCGGCCAGGAAGCGCTCCGCGTCGAGCGCGGCCATGCAGCCGGTCCCTGCGGCGGTCACCGCCTGGCGATAATGCTTGTCCATCACGTCGCCACAGGCGAACACGCCGGGCACGCTGGTCTTGGTGGTGCCGGTCTCGACCCGGATATAGCCATCGTCATCGAGGTCGATATGGCCGCGGAACAGCTCCGTCGCCGGATGATGGCCGATCGCGACGAAGCCGCCATCGACTTCGATCTGCGACAGCTCGCCGGTCTCCATGTCCTTCAGCTCGATCCCCACCAGCCCTTCGGGCTGGCCGCCTGCGATGAAGCGCTCGACCTTCTTGTTCCACAGCACGCTGATCCGCTCGTTGGCGAGCAGGCGCTGCTGCAGGATCTTCTCGGCGCGGAACGAATCGCGACGGTGGATCACCGTCACGTCATGGCTGTGATTGGTGAGGTAGAGCGCCTCTTCCACCGCGGTGTTGCCGCCGCCGATCACCGCCACCTTCTTGCCGCGGAAGAAGAAGCCGTCGCAGGTCGCGCAGGCGCTCACGCCCTTGCCCTGGAGCAGCCGCTCCGAATCGAGGCCCAGCCATTTGGCCTGGGCGCCGGTGGCGATCACCAGCACATCGCCCAGATAGACGGTGCCGCTGTCGCCCACCATGCGGAACGGCCGCTGCGAGACATCGACCTCGACGATCGTGTCCCACATCATCTGCGCGCCGACATGCTCGGCCTGGGCCTGCATCTCCTGCATCAGCCAGGGCCCCTGGATCACGTCGCGGAAGCCGGGATAATTCTCGACATCGGTGGTGGTCATCAGCTGGCCGCCCGGCTGGATGCCCTGCACCACGATCGGCGACAGGCCGGCGCGCGCGCCATAGATGGCGGCGGTCAGGCCGGCGGGGCCGGAGCCGAGGATCAGCATGCGAGTCGAATGGGTGGCGGTCATCATGGTTTCCGAAATGGCTGAGCCCCGCATCTAGGGGCTCGGCGAGGGTCGAGGCAACATGGGTAGTGTCGCACCGTCCGCAATGGCTGTGGACAACAGCTTTGGCTCGGCGGCCCAAAGCCCGGCTAGTACCGGGCGACCGCGGGAGACGCGCCTCCCGGCGCGCCTGGCCTAGCTTCCGGCGACGCGATCCGGGTGCGCCACCCTCCAGGCGTCGACGCGTTCCGCCGCGTTGCGCCGGATCGCCGCGTAGAAGATGCCATAGTCGCCAAGGTGATAGCTGCCGAAGAGGACGCTCAGGACATCCTGGAAGCCGCGCGGCGCGGACCATGGGATATCGACGTCGAGCAGCCCAGCCGCGCACGCCGCGCCGGTGAGATGCGGCGTCAGTGCCGCCAGGGTCCTCCCCGGCGCGCCGGCCCGCTCCGTGGGGAAAGGCAGGCTGCCGGGATTGGCGACAGCGGGGGCCGCGCCTTCGCGGCGCCAGGTCAATGGATTGACGCAGATCGCCGGCGGCTGGCCCTTGTCCTTCTCGCGGCCGCGCCACCAATAGGTCTGGTCGCGCACCAGGCGAAACGCGCCGGTCCGGCCCTTCTGGCTGGTGTTCCAGGACAGGATGCAGCCGGTCTGGCGGGCATCGTCGCAGACCGGCAGGCCGATCGCTCCGAAATCCGACGGCGCATAGGCCCCGATCACATAGGCAGCGACCAGCCGGGCCTGGAGCGGCGTGCCCAGTATTTCCGCCTGAAGGAGCCGCACCGCGTGCATCGCGCCCTGGCTGTGCGCGGCGATCAGGAACGGCCGCCCGTGATTCTCATGTGCGATGAAATGGCGAAAGGCCCGCGCGACATCGGCATAGGCGAGCGCCACCGCCGGGCGGCTCTTCTCCAGCGCACGCAGCGAGGCCTGGCGATAATGCGGGGCGAAGATGCGGCAGCAGCCGTTGAACGCACTGGCCTGGCCGAGGAGGACGGCGGGGTCGAATTCGGACGGCACGGTATAGGCGACGTTCCAGACATCGCTCTGCTGATAGGTCGTCGGGTGGATGAAGAAGACATCGGCCGGCGCCGCGCCCTCCTCCACCGCGGCCATCCCCGGCGGCGTCGAGCGCTCCAGCCCGTTGCGGCCCGGAAACGCCAGCCAGGCATCGGCCTTGGCATAATCGGGTTCGGGCGGCACCTGCGCGGCATCGAAGGGCCGCGACGGCGATCCGAAGGTCGCGATGACGGTGGCGACCGGACCCAGGCCCAGCAGCCCCAGCAGAACGATCGCCCCGCACCCGGCCAGCGCGAGCAGCGCCGCCCGCTTCAAGAGCAGCCTCCGACGCACCTAGAATTGCCGGCGCACGCTCATGCCGATCGTCCTGGGCCGCAGGGTGATGGCCGCCTCGATCCCGCTCACGACATTATGGTCGAGCAGCGGCGCCTTATCGAGCAGGTTGTTGACGAACAGATCGACCTGCCATGCGCCGGTATCGATCAGCAGGCCGAGATTGACGAGGTCATAGGCCCTTTGCCGCCGGGTGAAGTTGTTGGCCGCGACCGGGCCGGCCGGCGTGTTGACGATGAAGCTGTCCTCGAACCCCCGCAGGCTCGAACTGCGATACTGATAGTCGGCCCGCGCCGTCGCACTGACGCCGCCGCCAAGCGCGACGCGATAAGCCATGTTGGCATTGGCGATCCATTTCGGCGTATCGAGGACCGGCTGGCCCACCTTGGCCGAAACCCCGGGCGCGCTCCTGGATATCTTGGCATCGGTATAGCTCGCGGCGGCGCCGAGCGTCAGGCCGCCCGTCGCGAACTGGGCCGCCAGTTCCGCTCCCTTGATCTCCGCGCCGCCGACATTGCCGCTGAACGAGAATCCGCATCCCGGCAGGAAGACGTTCTGCTGGATATTCTTCCAGTCGGTATAGAAGGCGGCGCCGTTCAGGGTCAGGCGGCGGCCGAGGAACTGGTTCTTGCTGCCGACTTCATAGGTCCATAGCGAGTCCGAACGAAAGCTGACCGGCACCGCGGACAGGCCGAGATTGGCCAGATCGGCCTGGCACTGGCCCGGCGCCACCGCGAACGGGTTGCCGCCGCCGGGGCGGAAACCCTTGGCCGCGCTCGCATAGATCAGATTGTCGCGGCTAGCGCGATAGGCGAGCCCGAACTTCGGATTGACGCCGCTTTCGCGCGTGCTGGCCGCCCCGTGGGTATCCCCGCCGTTCAGCACGCCGTCGCCGCGGGTGTCGATCGTCTGCCTGAGGTTGAAATAGCGCAACGCGGCGGTGGCATCCAGGCCGGGCAGGATCTCGAAGGTGAGGTCGGCAAAGGCCGCGAACTGAGTCAGCTTGCTGACGGTATTGCCGTGATAGACCTTGTCGGTGCCGGTCCCGAGCAGCGCGCCCACTCCGATCGAATTGACGGTCTGGTCGAGTTCGTCGCGCTGCCGCGCATAATAGAGGCCGGCGGTCCAGCGCAGTCGCGCCGCGGGATTGGCCGACGCCGCCCGCAGCTCCTGGCTGAACGTCCTGGTGCTGCTGTTCGACGCGTTGGGCGAGTTGACGTCGTACAGCGCGGGAACCAGCGTCGCGATATAGAAGGAATAGTCCCGGTCGAAGCGGACCGACCGATCGACATAGGCGGTGAGCGAAGTGATATCGACCTCGCCCAGATGCTTGACCATGTTCAGCGAATAGACGCCGAGATCGTCGTCGGTCGGCTGCGCGAGGCGGAACGAGCTCTGCAGATCGGGAAGATTGGTCCAGAAGACGCCGCTATTCTTCTGCCGATAGGCCTGGCGGAACAATGCCGGCGTGATGTCCAGCGACGGATCGGGTTGCCAGAGCAGCGCCGCCTTCACGGCCAGCACATGGTCGGAATTCTGGTTCCTGTCGGCCAGCATGCTCAGCGAGGGACGCACGAGCGGCGTCAGCGCGGCGGGCGGCGCCGTCGTGCTGGTCCGCACATCGACGGCGGCTCCGTTCGCCACATTGTCGATAAAGCCGGCATTGTCGCGATACAGGGCCCCGGTGCGCAGCACGAGCTTGTCGGACAGCGGCAGATTGAGCACCGCCTCGCCCTGATAGGAGATGCCGCCATGCGCAGTGCTCGAAATGCCCGCCGCGGTATCCAGCGTGGTGTTGCCCGGTTCCGGCGCGCGGCTGACATATTTGATCGCGCCCCCCATTGCGCTGCCGCCATAGAGCGTCCCCTGCGGCCCCTTGAGGATCTCCACCCGGCCGAAATCGAAGAACACGGGGTCGGCCGCGCCGCTGAAGGCATTGGTCGCCCCGAGCAGCGATATGTCGTCGAGATAGATGCCGACGGTGGGGCTTGGCGACGTCGTGCTGACGCCGCGGATGCTGTACCGGCTCTGGCCCAGCTCGGCGCCCGAGAAGGACACGCCGGGCACCTTGCGCAGGACGTCCTTGAAGTCGCGGGCATTGCCCTGGCGCAGTTCCGCCGCCGAAACGGCGTTCACGGAGAGCGGCGCATCCTGCAGGCGCTCGTTGCGCTTCCTGGCGGTGACCACGATCTCGTCGGGCGGCGCGGCCCCCTCTTCCTGGGGCCTGGATTGCTCCGGCAGGTGCGCCTGCGCCCGCGCCGATGCCAAGGGGATGGCGCTGCCGATCGTCGCGAGCGCTAGTGCCGTCCAGGCAGTGCCGTGGAGATGATGTCGCATTATGTCCTACCCTCCCTCCCAACCGGGCGTCCCCTGCCCTGCGCGCCGCGCCTTGTTGGGGGTCGCGTCGCCTCTATGGGAAATCAACCCGATCACTCTTCACCCCTTTTGACGAGACGTTGTTATGCGCGGACCCGGATCGCTTATGGCGCGCGCAGAAAATCGACCGGGAGCGACGCGCCCCATGCGCGATCGGTCCGATTTGGCAGGAACCGGCTTCCGTGCGAAGCTGGGCATTGGCATGCCGCCAATCGAGGCAAGACCATGGCGACCGCAGAGCTGCAAGGAGCACAACCGCCGGGAAAGGTTCCGCACTATGTAAATGGGCGCTTCGAACAATTCCTCCGCGACGACGAGATCAGTGGCGTGGTGATCGACGGCCGTTCCCGCGGCCGGATCGACGAGCAGCTGGTCGGCGACGGCCGGCTGACCTTCAAGGTGCAGCTGACCGGCGCGGGACAATATCAGTTCAACGACGCGCCGGCCTCGGAGATCGCCGGGGAGTGCCTGGTGATCGCGCACCAGCCCCTGGGCGTCGTCAAGCGGCAGATCATTCTCGACGATACCGAGGAACGCTCGGTGACTCTGTTCCTTCCCCGCCTGGACAATGGCCGGATCGCGGGCTTCGACGACGAAGCACGGGAAGTCCGGGCCGCCAGTGCGTTCCTGGCCCAGCGCCTGCTGTTCCGGCGCTATCAGCTGCCGCGCGCCGCCGCGCTCTGTGCCGCCGAGATCCTCGACGCCCGCCGCTCGCCCTGGACGCAGGAACGGTTCAAGCGCGCCAAGATCGACGAATTGACCTGCCTGCTGCTCGATTTCTTCATCAGCCAGTTCAACCATCCCGACAATCACGGCCTCACCGAGCGCGAAGTCCGCCGCGTGCAGCAGGTTCGCGCGATCATCGCCGAGCATCTCGACCGGCCGCTCGGCGTCGCGGAACTTGCCAGGGCGGTCGGCACCAACCGGACCCGGCTGAACACCGCGTTCCGCGCCTATTATGGCGAGACGATCGGCCAGGCGCTGCAGAAGGAACGAATGGAAAGCGCCCGCTTCCTGCTGGGCGAGGATACGCTGTCGATCAGCGAGATCGCGGAGCGATGCGGCTATGGCCATCTCAGCAACTTCTCGCTCGCCTACAAGGCCTATTTCGGAATGAGCCCGTCGGTCGCGCGCGGCAGTACGGCATGAAGGCAGTACGGCATGAAGGCAGTGCCGCATAAATAGTGCGCCCGGCATAATCCATCCGCCGCCGCCATAAGCATGCCGCCGCCATTCGGGCCTAGGGTCGCATCGTGCCTTCCCACAGGCGGAGGTTCGACGATTGGAGCCATCATGAACCCGGCCATGCTTCTGGATCGAGAGATCGCCCCGCTCGTGGCCGAGATGACGGCCTGGCGGCGGCACTTTCACCAGCATCCGGAGCTGGGCTTCGAAGAAGTGGAAACCGCGGCCTTCGTCGCCGACCGGCTGCGCGCCTGGGGCATCGAAACCCATGTCGGGCTGGGCGGTACCGGCGTGGTGGGCGTGATCCGGGGCGAGGAGCCCGCTCCAGGCGCCGCCGCGCCGAGCATCGGGCTGCGCGCCGATATGGATGCGCTGCCGATCGAGGAGCGGGGCCAGGCGCCGCATCGCTCGGCCCGGCCCGGGCTGATGCATGCCTGCGGGCATGACGGCCACACCGCCATGCTGCTCGGAGCGGCACGGATACTGGCCGGGCGGCGCGACTTCGCCGGAACGGTCAATCTGATCTTCCAGCCGGCGGAAGAGGGCCTGGGCGGCGCGCGGGCGATGATCGACGCGGGCCTGTTCGAGCGTTTTCCCTGCGACGCGGTGTTCGCGCTGCACAATGCGCCACCGCTGCCGCTCGGCACGGCGGCAGTGCATGCGGGGCCGGCCTGCGCCGGCGCCGCACGCTTCCAGGTGGAGGTGCGCGGACGGGGCGGCCATGCGGCGACGCCGCATCTCACGGCCAGCCCGATATCGGCCGCGGCGGCGCTAGTGCCGCTGATCGAGGCGATACCGGCGCGCCGGATCCAGGCAAGCGGCATGGCGGTGGTCACCATCGGCTCGATCAATGGCGGCGACGCGTTCAACGTCGTCCCCGATGCCGTGACCCTCACCGGAACCGCGCGCGCGTTCGACGGAGCGACGATGCAGGCGCTGGAGGCGGAGATCCGCCGCTGCTGCGCGGGCGTGGACCGGGCGCACGACGTGACCTGCGACATGCGCTTCGAGATATTGTTCCCGCCGACCGTCAACCATGCCGGCGAGGCCGGGATCGCCGCGGCAGCGCTGAGCGAGATGCTGGGCCATGCCGCAGTGATCCGCGATATGCCGCCGGTCACCGGCTCGGAGGATTTCGCCTATATGCTGGAGCGCCTGCCCGGCGCCTATGTGCTGCTCGGCACCGGCGGTACCAAGGACACGCCGATGCTCCACAGCCCGGACTATGACTTCGAGGATCGGCTGCTGCCGATCGGCGCCAGCTTCTTCCTCAAGCTGGTCGACCTCAAGCTCCGCACGCGCCGCGAACCGGCATGACCGAGGCCGCGGGGGAGCATTTCGACTATGTCGTGGTCGGCGCCGGCGCGAGCGGTTGCGCCGTGGCCGGGCGGCTGGCGAACCTGCCGGGAACCAGGATCGCGGTGCTGGAGGCGGGGCGCGCCGGCCGGCTGCGGATCGAAGCGATCCCCGCCGCGACGATCCATACCAACGGCCACCCCTTCTACGACTGGAAGCTGGTTTCCCAGCCGGATCCAAGCCGCCTCGACCGGGCCGAGGATTGGCCCCGGGGGCTCGGCCCGGGCGGCAGCACGCGGATCAACGGGATGATCTTCGTCCGCGGCGCGCCCGAGGATTTCGATGCCTGGCGCGATCTCGGCGCGCCAGGCTGGGGCTATCGCGACCTGCTGCCCTATTTCCGGCGCATCGAAACCGTTGGCGATGCCGAATCCCAGGTTCGCGGCGCCACCGGGCCGCTGCACGTGTCTCCCCTGCCCTATGTCCATGCATTGACGCCGCGCTTCATCGAAGCGGCCGGCGAAGCGGGCCTGCCGTTCAATCCCGACACCAATGGCGTGCGGCAGGACGGCATCGGCCATGTGCAGAGCTCGGCCAGGAGGGGCCGCCGCCACGACAGCTACACGGCTTTTCTGAAGCCCGCGATTTCGAGCGGCGCCGCCAGGATGCTGGAAGGGGCACGGGCGCGGCGGGTGATCTTCGAGAATGGCCGGGCGATCGGCGTGGAGTTCGAACAGGGCGGCATGGTCCGCAGCGTCTTCGCGCGCAGGGCGGTCATTCTGTCCGGTGGCGCGATCCATACGCCGCAACTGCTGATGCTGTCGGGAATCGGCCCGGCCGCCCGGCTGCGCGCGCTCGGCATTCCCGTGCTTGTCGACGCGCCCCAGGTCGGCGGCAACTTGATGGAGCATGCCGGCATCTGGATGGGGCTCAGGGTATCGGTCCCCACCCTCAACCAGCAGGCCAATCTGGCTGGAATGGCACGCGCGCTGCTGCTCTGGCTGGCGGGAAAGGGCCCTGCCGCCGCACCGACGGCCCAGGCGGTCGGCTTCGCGCGAACCCTGGCCAGGCTGTCGTCGCCGGACATCCAGATCCACTTCACGCCGTTCGGCCGCGACGCCGAACGCAAGCTGGCGCCGTTTCCGATGGTCAGCGTCGTCGCCAGCGTGAACCATCCGCTAAGCAAGGGCCGGATCGACCTGGCGAGCAGCGACCCTACCGCCGCACCGCTGATCTTTCCCCGGTTGCTCGACGCGCCCGAGGATGTCGCGACCCTGCGTCGCGGCGTGGCGCTGTGCAGCCGGATCGTCGATGCGCCGGCATTCCGCGACTATGTCGAGGAACGGATCGGCTGGCCCGACCTGAATGCCGACGATGCCGAGGCCGAGCGCCAGATCCGCGGCCTCGCGACACCGCTCTATCATCCGGTCGGCACCTGCCGGATGGGATCGGATGCCGGCTCGGTGGTCGATCCGGCGCTCAGGGTCCGCGGCGTCGAGGGGCTCTTCGTCGCCGATGCCTCCATCATGCCCCGCCATATCAGCGGGAACACCCAGGCCGCCGCCATGATGATCGGCGACAAGGCCGCAGACCTGATCGGAACGTCTTCATGAATTCTCCGGCCGCCCGGAATATCCCGGCATGGGATACGCCCCTGCCGAAAGCGCTGGGTCACGCCTGGATCCGGGGCGAGGCCCGGGCATTTGGCGGGAATCCGATCGTCAGCGTCGATCCGACGACCGGCGCGGTGTCCGGAGACTTCAGCGATGGCGGCGCGCCCGCGGTCGAAGCGGCGGTGGTCGCGGCGCGCGCCGCCTTGCGGGGGGATTGGGGCAGGATCGACGGCGCCGAGCGCGCCGCGCTGCTGCTGGCCTGGGCCGCGCGCATTGCCCAGGAAGTCGAGCAGCTCGCCTGGCTGGAAACGCTGGAAGTCGGTCGTCCGGTGGCCGATGCCAGGACCTTGATCGCACAGGGGCCGCTGCTGATCGGCCATTATGCCAGCATGATCCCCGCGCTCGAGGAGATCGCCGAGGGCGCGATCCGGCGACCGCGCGGAGTGATCGGGGCGATCACCCCGTGGAATTTCCCCACCGCCAATGTGCTGATCCGCGCGGTCCCCATCCTGGCGGCCGGCAATACGCTCGTCCTCAAGCCGTCGGAACTGTCGCCGCGGTCCGCCGTCCTGCTCGCCCAGCTGGCAAGCGCAGCGGGCCTGCCGCCCGGCGTATTCAACGTGGTGCCGGGGGCCGGACACACGACCGGCGCGACGCTCGCGGCGCATCCCGGCGTCGACATGATCGCCTTTACCGGTTCGACATCGACGGGCCAGGCGATCATCCGGGCATCGGCATCGCGGTCGCTCAAGCCGCTGACGATGGAATGCGGCGGCAAGTCGCCCCAGCTGGTGTTGCCCGACATGATCGACCGGCCCGAGATCTGGCCGGGCGTCTTTGCCGCCGCCTTCTGGAACACCGGCCAATGGTGTTCGGCGCGGACCCGGCTGCTGGTGCCCAGGGGCGGCCTGGACGCCGCGGTGGAAGGGCTGCGCGCTGCGGCTGCCGACTGGCCGGTGGGCGACCCGCGCGATCCGGCGACGCGGCTGGGGCCGCTCGCCAGCCGCAAGCAATATGACACCGTCCAGGGCTTTCGGGAGATTGCGCGCCGCACGGCCCGGGTGGTGCCGCTGTCGACCGTGCCCGAGGGCCTGCCGGCGAACGGCTTCCATGCCGCGCCCGAACTGGTGCTGGGCCCGCCACAGGATGGCGCGCTGGTCCAGCAGGAGATATTCGGCCCGCTGCTTACGCTGCAGGAATATGCCGATCTGGACGAAGCGATCGGGCTTGCGGACGATGGCCCCTATGGCCTTGCGGCGACCATCTGGGGCGCGGATCGGGACGCGGCCGCGCGGATATCCGCCGGTCTGCGGGTGGGATCGGTGGACGTGATCGCCACGGCCGGAGCACGGCCGGGCGTGGCGCTGGGCACTCCGTTCGAGCCGCGCAAGCAATCCGGTTTCGGAGTCGAGGGCGGGCTCGCCGGCCTCGCCGCCTTCACCACGCCCCAGGCGATCGCGCATGCAGTCTGACATGCCCAGGGAATCGCGGACCAGCCTGGCCGCATTGATCGTCATCGGCACCGGCGCGATGACCAGCGCCACGCTGAGCCCGGTGATGCTGGGCCTCTATATCGACGAACTTCGCCTCACTGCCTCGCAGGCGAGCCTGGCGCTGGCCGCGGAGAACGGCGCCTATGCGCTGGGGCTGCTGCTCTTCTACCTCGTCCTGCACCGGGCGCGGCGCCCGATGCTCGCCGCGATCGGGCTCGCGGTCATGATCGTCACCAGCCTGTTGACCGCCAGGGCGGGCGGCTTCGTGCCGTTGCTGGCGATCCGCGCTGCCTTTGGCCTGGCGATGGGCTTCACTGCATCGACGGTGTTCGCCGCCTATGCCGGGCGTGCCGATCCGCAGCGGGTCTGGGCGATAGCCACCTTCGTCAACCTGGCCTATGCCGCCCTGCTCCTCGCCCTGTCGGGATGGATCGCCCAGACCTTCGGCCTGACGGGCATCGTCGCGATCCTGGCGGTCGTCGCGGCGATCGGCCTCGCCTGCACGCGGTTGATCCCGCCACCGCCCCGCCCGGCGCAAGAGGCGCATGCCGGCCCCATCGCGCGCGGCCTGACCATCAACGTTCCAGCCAGTTGCGGCGCGCTGGCGCTGCTCTGCCTCTATGCCGGCCATACCACCTTATGGTCGTTCCAGGAGCGGATGGGGCTGACGGTCGGTCTCGATCGCAGCCAGGTGGGCGTGCTGCTCGGCATTTCGGTGCTCGGCGCGATCGCCGGCGCCTTGCTGTCGATGGCGGCCGGGCACCGCTTCGGCCAGCGCGGGCCGAATGCCCTGGCCTTTGCCGGCCTGATCGCCTCGGCGCTGCTGCTCGCGATGCCGCTGATGGCCGCCTATGTGGCAGGCGCGATCATCGTCAAGACCGCCTGGTTCTTCGGCCTGCCCTTCATCCTGGGCGCACTGGCCCGGCTCGACCGCAGCGGCCGCTGGAGCAGCATGGGAGCCGCCCTGCTCGCGCTGGGCTCCGCGATCGGGCCGGCGATCGGCGCCACCCTGGCCGGCTATGGCGCGCACATGATCGGCTTCCTCGCGGCCGGCCTGTATCTGATGAGCTTCCTGTTCACCGTGCCGCTGTTCGCTGCCGATCGATCCGCGGCGCCGCGCTGAGCCATGGCGCTGTTCGCCGAGAGCTATGCGGAGGCACGGCGCGCCTTCCGGGCCGCGATGAAGCGACTGGGCGGGCGGCTGGGGTCCGCATCCCTCCCCGGGGTCGGCGCCCAGGGCGAAGCGCTGAGCGTCGACTGGGCGGTCGTCGGGCCGGCGGGCGCGTCCGGCACCTTGTTGTCGATCTCGGGAGTGCACGGGGCGGAAGGCCATGCCGGGTCCGCCGCGCAGCGCGCCTTTGCCGCGATGTTCGATCCGCGCGAGCTGGGGGAGGATTGCAACCTGGTGATGATCCACGCGCTCAACCCCTGGGGCGTTTCGCATGGCCACCGGACCGATGCCGACAATGTCGATCTCTCACGCAACTTCTGCGATTTCGATGCGCCGCTGCGATCCAACCCCCATTACGCCCGCGTGCACGACACCATCTGTCCCGATCGCTGGGACGACGGCCTGTCGAGCCGGGTCGGGGCATTGTTCCAGTCGATGACCGAGGAACTGGGCGCGGCGGCGGCGCTGACGGCGTTCACCGGCGGGCAGCACAGCCATCCGAACGGCATCGGCTTTGGCGGCGTCCGGCCGTCGCCGTCGCACGCGGCATTCGCGCGGATCGTCGAGAGCGAACTCTCCGCCTGTCGCCGCATGGCCTATCTCGAATGGCACACCGGCTTCGGCGACTATGGCCGCCCGCTGGTCGTCGCGCTCGATGCGCCCCGCACGGCGCCGCGAAACCGGATGGCGCGCTGGTGGGCCGATCAGGGGCTGCAAGGCGAGGACGAGGCCTTCGATTCGGGCGAGACGCCGGATTGGTCCGGGCTGCTCCTGCCGGGCCTGCGCCGGCTGGCACCGCATATCGAGATCGCAGGCGCGCCGATCGAGATCGGCACCGTCTCGAATTTCGAGGCATTCGAAGCGGTGATGATCGACCGGTGGCTGCGCCTGGGGCTCGAACTGGGGAGTGCGGATCTGCGTTCGGCGCTGCGGGCGAGATTGCGCGCGGCCTATGATCCGGCGGATCCGGCATGGCGCGCGCAGGTAGTGGAGATCGGCCGTTCGATGCACGTCGCCGCGTTGCGCGGCCTGCGCGCATGGCAAAGGGAAGCGCGTGCCGAAGCCTAGGCCGGCCCGTCGCGACGGGCTTCGACAATGGCTCGCATCGGCATTACCGATCCCCGTCCCCTTTCAGAGCCGATGGAAGACCGCCCATGTCGCACGCCCCGGAAACCTACGGCCTGGCTGCCTATGCCTATCTGCGCGCGCTGGTCGCGGAGCTGCGGGAGACCGATCCAGGTCTCCACGAGCGGGTCTTGCAGCGTGCGGTCGCCGGCTATGGCGACAGACCGCGCCTCGGCGACCGGCCGATCATCCAGGCATTGGAGGCATTGCTATAGGCAGCCGCTCCCTCCCCGCGGGCCAAATCCGGGAGCGTCGGTTTTTTGGCCGTCGCCTGCAACCGATCGCCGCGTCGCGATTTCATATGGGCTGGGACCGATGGCTGCCGCGGCGCCGCAGGGGAGATGGGGGGTTCTGGACGTTTTCGATCTGACCAGGCAGCCCGATCTGATCCAGCCGGCCTATGCCTTCGACCTGCTCTTCCTGACGGCCGGCCTGAGCCTGGTCGGGATAGTGCTGTACGTCTGCTGGCGCAGGCCATGGCGGATGCTGTTCTACCTGCCGATCGCACTGGCCTGGGCGGCCGGGGCGGCGTGGATGACCTGGCACGATATCCGGCACACCCAGGCCGTGAGAGCCCTGGTCCGGAGCGGCCAGTTCGCCAGCGTCGAAGGGTGCCTCGATCGGTTCCATCCGGGACTGGCAAACCCGAGCGAAGCGGATTCCGGCCTCGAGCACTGGAGTGTCGCGGGACAGGAATTCCTCTATGCCGCAGACGAGGTTCGGCTCGGCTATCATCGGGTCGAGCCGAGCGGCGGCCTGGTCCATGCCGATTCCTGGGTCCGGGTCGGCTATGTCCGGGACGACATGCGCGGGCACAACGACATCGTCCGGCTCGAGGTGAGACAGCATGCCTGCCCGGCAGAGCCGAATCCCTGGCCGAAATGACGCCCTCAACCCCGTATCAAGCATGGGAGTATCGATGCTTCGCACCCTTTTCGCCGCCCCGATCCTGTGGGGAGCCCTCCTCGCCACGCCCGCATCGGCGGACCCGTTCTACGACGCCGCGCTCTGCAAGCCGCCCTATACGACGGACACGGCCACGGCACTCTATGAGGCCGCCGAGAAGCTTGCCAAGCCCGATGGCTCGATGCTGGGCGCCTATGTCTACAAGCTGCCGCACGCACTCGGGCAGGACGGCTTCAGGAGCAGCGAGGTCATCTTCGCGGGCACTGCTGTGGGCGTTCTGATCGAAGGGCTCCAGGCCGATGCGCTGGCCGAGCGCTATCGGTTGACGAAGGAGCGCTCCACGCTGCTCGGCACCGCGACCAAGGGCTATTCCCGCGCATTGCCCCAGGATCAGCAGCCGCAGCCCGATCTGGGCATTGTTTCGATCGTCGCGCGCGAGAGCCCTTCACTGCCCGGCAAGACGCTGCTCATGTGCGAGTTCGTCCTCAAGGCCGATCAGGAAGCGCTCGATCGCTACGAGAAGTCGCGCACCCCATAGCGCTGCCGCACGACGTACGGCACCGGCTCCCTTCCCCCGACAAGGTCCGCCATGGTCATCCTCTCGGCAATTTCATATTTTCTCACCCATCACCCCTTCTGGTCCTAGCTGGTCCTCGTCCTCATCGGGGTGCTGCTGGCCCATCTGCTGGCAAAATGGCGCGGAAGCGGCGGCTGGTACGGGCTGATCCTGGTCTTCTTCATCTATGGCCCGATCAACCTCTTCACCGCGCATATCTTCAATGCACTGTTTCTGGAAGCATTCGGAGTCGATGGAACGGCGGTCATCACCCAGTCCGAGGAAACCAGCTCCACCCTGAACGATCAGAGTATCTGGGCCTATGACGCGGTGGTGAAGACGGCGGAGGGCAACGACGTGGTAACGCGCTTCGATACCATGTCCGCCAGCATCTATCCCATCACGAACGCCATCATGATCCCACCCAAGGGCGAGATGTTCGCGATCCGATATATTCCGGGGCTTCCGCGCAATTTCGTGATCATGCGCGACCTGTCGCCCTATGGGAAAGAGTATCTCCTCGAGGAGGATCGCAGGCCGGTAGAGAAGGCCGCGGCGCAATTCGCGGCCAGCCCGAACAACAAGGCCTTTATCGCGGAATATCGGCGCGCGCTGGCGGCATTCATCGCCAAGCGCCGCAACGACGCCGATCCCGCGCTGATCGCGAACTATCAGGCGCAGCTCGATGCGCTGCCCCAGGCGGACTGAGGCCGGGCCGCTCCACGGCCGGCGCATACCTTCGTATATGCAGAAGATACCAGGATATGTCGACGGAAACGGACGTATCGATGTCGAAACCCTTCCGTTGATCTAGGAAGACTTCAGAAACTTCAGAGCCAACCGCCCTCGGTTGCTTGAGGAGCCAACGAACATGCCATGCGACAGTAGTCGAGAATCCGCGTCGCCATCGCTGTTCAACAGAAGCTGACCTTCCGGCTTCTCGCTGACAGCGCGGCGGCGCTGCAGCGAGGTACACCATGACTATACCGACAGAAGCGCAATATCACGCGCCGCCATCCCGCCGCCCAGAAAAGACGCAATCCCGAACGCCACTGCTCCGTCGCTCCATCCACGGGAACATTCCCTGGGTTGCAGGCCGCGGGATCGCGTCGGCGGCAGAGAGTCCGGCGCCGACCACCGAACGCCAGCAAAGGGCCCCGCGCTGATCGCGGCCCCGTCTCCGATCCTATCCGGAAGAAGCGACATGAACCCGATGACCAAGGCTATACCAGCCGCTCCCAAGCGCTCCCGCGACCTCACGCTGTCGGTGCGCGCAATCCGCGAGGCGCGGAACAGCGTTGGGACGACCCTCACCAACTTCCGCGCCAGCGGTGACGGCCTGACCGAGGCGGAAGCGGCAGCCCGCCTGGCCAAGGATGGGCCGAACGAAGTCGCGCACGATCGCCGCCCGCCCATATCCCTCCAACTGCTGCATGCCTTCGCCAATCCATTCATTGCGGTGCTGATGACCCTGGCGGCGATTTCGTCGATAACCGATATCATCATTCCGCTGCGCGAGAGCGAGACTGCGGACTATACCGGCGTCGTCATCATCGTGACGATGGTGATGCTGAGCGCGTTGCTGCGCTTCTGGCAGGAGTATCGCTCCGGCAAGGCGGCCGATGCATTGAAGGCGATGGTGCGCACCACTGCCACGGTGCGGCGGCGCAGGGACGACGATGCCGCGCCACGCACCGGCGAGATTCCCATGGCGGAGATCGTTGTCGGCGATATCGTCCAGCTTTCGGCCGGCGACATGGTTCCCGCCGATATACGCCTGCTCGAATCGCGCGATCTATTCGTCAGCCAGGCGGCGCTGACCGGGGAAGCGCTGCCGGTCGAGAAATATGACACCCTGGGCGCAGTGGCCGGCAAATCGGCCACCGCGGCGACCAACGATGACGCCAATGCGCTCGACCTGCCGACGATCTGCTTCATGGGCACCAATGTCGTTAGCGGCACCGCCACCGCAATCGTCGTCGCGACCGGCGCCAGGACCTATTTCGGCTCGCTGGCCAAGGCGATCATGGGCTCGCGCGCGGAAACCGCGTTCGATCGCGGCGTGAATTCGGTCAGCTGGCTCCTGATCCGATTCATGCTCGTGATGGTGCCGGTGGTGCTGCTGATCAACGGATTCACCAAGGGCGACTGGACCAACGCCTTCCTGTTCGCGCTCGCGGTCGCGGTCGGCCTCACGCCCGAGATGTTGCCGATGATCGTCTCGTCGAATCTCGCCAAGGGCGCGGTGGCGATGGCGCGCCGCAAGGTAGTGGTGAAGCGGCTCAACGCGATCCAGAATTTCGGCGCGATGGACGTGCTGTGCACCGACAAGACGGGCACGCTGACGCAGGATCGCATCATCCTCGAGCAGCATCTCGATATCCATGGCGAGCGCGACGACGCCGTGCTGCGCTATGCCTGGATCAACAGCCACCATCAGAGCGGCGTGCGCAACCTGATGGATCAGGCGGTGGTCCGCTTCGCCAGCGAATTGCCGGAAGTGATTCGCCCGGTCGAAGGCTATCGCAAGATCGACGAGCTGCCGTTCGATTTCGTCCGCCGCCGCCTCTCGGTGGTAGTCGAGGATGCCGCGGGCCGGCAGTTGATCGTCTGCAAGGGCGCGGTGGAGGAAATGCTCGGCATTGCCCACGCCATCCGCGATGGCGGCACGGTGCATCCGCTCGGCGATGCGGAGCGCCATGCGCTGGTCGCCCGCGCCCGCGCCATGAATGCGGAAGGGTTTCGCGTGCTGGTGGTTGCGACGCGGACGGTGACGGGGGATGCGCGCAAGCCTCTCTACGGGATCGCCGACGAGCGGGATCTGATCGTCGAGGGCTTCCTCACCTTCCTCGACCCGCCGAAGGAAAGCGCGGCCCCGGCGCTCGCCGCGCTCGCCGCGCATGGCGTGGCCGTGAAGGTGCTGACCGGCGACAACGAGGTGGTCACCGCGCGCATCTGCCGCGAAGTGGGGCTCGAGCCGGGGCAGCCCCTGCTCGGGCGCGAGATCGAAGCGCTCGACGATGCGCGGCTGCGCGGGCTGGTCGACGAGCGGACGATCTTCGCCAAGCTCACCCCGCTTCAGAAATCGCGGGTGCTCAAGGCATTGCAGGCGAATGGCCATACCGTCGGCTTCCTCGGCGACGGGATCAACGACGCCCCGGCACTGCGGGACGCCGATGTCGGCATCTCGGTCGACAGCGGCACCGATATCGCGAAGGAATCGGCCGATATCATCCTGCTCGAAAAGAGCCTGATGGTGTTGGAGGAAGGCGTGCTGAAAGGGCGGGAGACCTTCGGCAACATCATCAAATATCTCAACATGACGGCCAGCTCGAATTTCGGGAACGTCTTCTCGGTGCTGCTCGCCAGTGCCGTCATCCCCTTCCTTCCGATGCTGGCGATTCAGATCCTGATCCAGAATCTGATGTACGACGTGTCGCAGCTCGCGCTGCCGTGGGACAGGATGGACCGCGAATTCCTCATGCGCCCGCGCAAATGGGATGCGCGCAACATCGGGCGCTTCATGATCTGGATCGGGCCGACCTCCTCGATCTTCGACGTGACCACCTTCGCGCTCCTGTGGTTCGTATTCGGCGCCAATTCCCCCGAGCACCAGTCGCTGTTCCAGTCGGGATGGTTCGTCGAGGGACTGCTGTCCCAGACGCTGGTGGTGCACATGCTACGCACCCAGCGCATCCCCTTCCTCCAGAGCGTCGCGGCGCCGGCGGTGCTGGCGATGACGGCGCTGATCTGCGCGCTCGGCGTGTTTCTACCCTTCTCCCCGCTCGGACCGATGGTGGGATTCCAGCCGCTGCCCTGGCAGTATTTCCCCTGGCTGGCCGGCATCCTGCTGAGCTATTGCGTCGTCGCCCAATCGATCAAGACGCTCTACATCCGGCGGTTCGGGCAATGGTTCTGAAGCGCGACGCATTGGCGTTCCTGCCGCCGTCCCCGCCGGAAGGCTGGCACGGCGATGGCAGGGGCAGACCACCCGAGGGAGCCAGCCCTCCGCCCGAGCCCTCGTGGCGGGTGTTTCTGGCGCGGCTGGTCGCCTGGGCGATGGCCACCGGCGCGATGCGCCTGCTCGCGATGGCCGCGATGCTCGCCCGGCACGGAGCGATCTCCCGGCGGCAATGGCTATATGCCTCGCGGCTCTGCCATCGCCTCCAGCGGGCGGCGCTCGGCATCCTGCGCAGGAGCGGATGAACATGCGAGCGGGCTTTCCAGGGCGCCGCCGCAGCGGGCAGCGCAGAATGATCGACGGCAGGCGATCCGCGCGGCATAGGGAGGGAAGTCGGCACGCACGACACAGGCATACCCGAAGGCTTCGCGATGAACTCAGGCACAATGTCGTGACGCGGCGGCTCGGCAACGGCCTGGAGCGCGGACAGGCGCCCAGGATCGCCCTGCTGGTCGCCGCCATCGCCGCGATCTTCGCCGTCGATACCGTGACCAACTACGCCATTGCGGCGGCGGTATTCTACGTCGCGGTGATCCTGCTCGCCACGCGCTGGATGCGCCCCCGGTCGGTCGTCATCCTGGCATCGGCCTGCGGGACGCTGACGGTGATCAGCTTCACGCTCACCCATTCCGGGCTGTACGAGGTGGGCATCATCAATACCGGCATCAGCCTCGTCGCGATCGCGGTGACCACCTATCTCTCGCTCAAGCTGGTCGCGGCGGAGGCCGCGATCCATGACGCGCGCGAGCGGCTCACGCGCATCGCGCGGGTCACCAGCCTCGGGGAGCTCACTGCCTCGATCGCGCACGAAGTGAACCAGCCGCTCGCCGCGGTGATGACGAGCGCAGGGGCCTGCCGGCGCTGGCTGGCCACCGACCCACCCAATATCGAGAAGGCCGAGCGCGCCGCCGAGCGGATCGCCGCGGAAGCCAGCCGCGCCAGCGAGGTGATAGCGCGGGTGCGGGGCCTTGCCAGCGGCAAGTCGCCGATACGGGCAGCATTCGATCTCGGCACTTTGGTGGAAGAGATCGTCGGGCTGGCGCGCGGACAGATCGATCGCAACGACATATTGCTGCGGCTTTACCTGCCGGAAGACCTGCCGCGGGTCTTTGGCGATCGGGTGCAGATCGGCCAGGTCATCGGCAATCTGCTGCTCAACGCCATCGATGCCGTGATGGCGGATCCGGCCCGCGGGCATGAGATTGAGGTGATCGCTTCCCTCACCCAGGACGGGTCGAGCGTTGCGCTCGAGGTTGCCGATTCCGGCGTCGGCTTTCGCGAGCAGGAAGCGGAGCGGCTGTTCGATGCCTTCTGGACGACCAAGCAGGACGGCATCGGGCTCGGCCTCACCATCAGCCGTGCGATCGTCGAGGCCAATGGCGGCCGTATCTGGGCCGAGGAAAGCGAGCTGGACGGTGCGGCCCTGTTGTTCACCTTGCCGGTCGCGCCTGTCGACGGTGAAGAGGAAACCGGAGCATGACCGATCCCGAATCCCCGATCGTCTATATCGTCGACGACGACGGCGCCGTGCGTGAGGCGCTGGAGGATCTGCTTTCCTCCGTCGCGCTGGGCTCACGGTCGTTCGCCTCGGTGCAGGAATTCGTGGGCGCGGCACACGCGGATGCCCCGTCCTGCCTCGTGCTCGACGTGCGGATGCCGGGGCATAGCGGGATGGCGTTTCTCGCCCATATGGCGGAGGGCAGCATCGCCCTGCCGACGGTGATGATCACCGGCCATGGCGACATCGCGATGAGCGTCCGTGCGATGAAGGATGGCGCGATCGAGTTTCTCACCAAGCCGTTTCGCGACCAGGATCTGCTCGACGCGGTCAATCGCGGCATCGAGATCGATCGCGCGCGCCGTGCGGCGGCGGCGGAAACCCGGCATGTGCGGCAATTGTGGGAAGCGCTCTCCCCGGGCGAGCGCGAAGTGGCGCGGCTGGTGGTGCGCGGATTGCTCAACAAGCAGGTCGCCGCCGAGCTCGGACTGAGCGAGATCACCGTAAAGGTCCGTCGCGGCAACATGATGCGCAAGATGGAGGCGCGGACGCTGCCCGATCTCGTCCGCGCCTTTGATCGCATCCACGCCTAGGACCGGCCATTCTCGTCGCGATGGACCGCGCGATGGATGCGGGCGTGTTCGGCGTCGATCCATGCCTGCACCTTCGCCGCGACCATATGGTTTCGGCGACGGGGGAGCGCCGCCTCCAGCCGCGTGAGCAGCCGCAAATATAGACGAAGCCACAGTCGGATGGAGGCATGGGAATGATTCGGTGACATCATTTTCCTCCAAGGATCAGATTCTGGCGCTGATGCTGAGCAGGAATTGACGGGGAGCTGACCGCATGAAGGTCTGATAGTCCCCGGAAACCGAATAGCCGCCGATTCCCACCGACCCGATATTGTTGCGGTTCAACGCATTGTTGGCGTCGATACGGAAAGTTAGTTCCGGCATGCGCCCGAATTTCGGCAGGCGATAGGAAGCGTGCGCGTTCACCTGCCAGTAATTGGGTACATAGATGTCGTTGCCATAGGTGAAGGGATTGTCGAGATAGAGCGTGCTCGTCGCGCCCGCGTCGAACCGGCCGTGCTTCACGCCGATCTGGGTGACCAGCGAGACGCCCGGATAGCCCGGCTGGAAATGGCCCTTCAGCGGCGTGACGTCCCCGGCCAGGACGAGATCGCTCTGGTAGCGAAGCTTGCTGACCGAAACCGATTGCGAAATATCCAACCACGCGAAGGGCTTCCAGCCGATGATCGCGTCCGCGCCGATCAACTCCGATCGCGGCACGATCCCGACGGTGCGCACCGGATTGAATTGCGGCCCGCTCGTTCCATTCAGCAGGCGATTGAGGATGATCCCGTAATAGGCGTCGAGATTGATGCTGAACGGGCCGAAACGGCGATAGCCGCCGACGGTGAAGTTCCAGTCCTTCTCCGGCTTCAGCGTACCGAGCGCAGCGTCGAACAATTCCTGGCTATCCGCCGCCCAGGCCGATGACACCGGGCCGATATTGCCGCGCGAGGAAACGCGATAGCCCACCGCCGTCTTGGCAATATCGAGGTAGAGGGCGGTGCGCGCGTTCGGCCGCCAGTCGATCGACAGCCGCGGCAGGAACAGATCGGTGGTCGCCAGCCGCCCGCTCGGCGCGCGATCGGGGCCGATGCCGCCGCCGTCGGTCGAAAAGTCCACCGCCTTGAACCCGGCGTCGATCGTCAGCGTCTCGCTCGGCTTGAAGACGTCGCGAACATAGGCCTGGAGCGAATGGGTCCTCCAGCGCGAATCATTGGCGATCTGGAAAGCCGCCCCGTAGACATCATACGGTCCGATCGCCCTGAGCGGCGCGCCTTGCCCCGGCATCGGCTCGTTATACGACGCAAAGCGCGAGGTCGACGAGATGCGCTCGATCCACGCGCCGGCGGAAAGGGTGTGGCGGTCCCCCTTCCAGGTCAGTTCGATCGTCCCCCCGAAACGCCGTGGCCGTGTTTGCCATACCTGCGCGGAAAAGGGGGCGCCGGTTTGCGAGGGCGTCGAGACATCGGCAATCTCGATGTTCGATTTGCTGATCGCGGCATAGCCCATCACGCTGCCCGAGAGCCGGTCGGTCAGATTGAAGTGGTGCGTGACATTGCCGACGAAATCGTCGGTCGCCTGGCCCGTGTCATAGGGGATGAGCGATGCCAGCTCGCCGCAGCTATAGGCGCCGCAGGAACGACCGGCATTTTCGGGCGATGCGACGAACACCGCGCGCGCATAATCGGGATAGGAGATGTCGGTGCCGTTCCAGCCGAGCTTGGACAGCATGTCGAACGAGGTGTTGTTGTAGCCCCAGATCTCCGCACGGGCGAAGGAGAGGAATGCGGTGAAATCACCCCATGGGACGTCCTGAACCAGCTTTGCGTTCGCGCGCAGCATGTATTGCGTGCCCGCGCCGGTATATTTGTCCTTCGAAATCCGCTCGATGCCGAACAGCATGCGCGGCCCCGCCTCGCCAATCCGGCCGGTGTTGACGGTGGCGCTGGTCACGAAACTGTTGTTGGCGCCGAAACCCTGGGTGACATCCAGCGCGAATTGCGGCTTGGGATCGGCGATCGCATAGCGCATCTCGCCGCCGTTCACCGTGTTCGAAAAGGTGCTCACGCTCGCCGAGCCGGGCGAGATGTTGACCGAAGCGATGTCGGTCGCGACGCCGATGTTGAGCGGGGCGGTGCCGGTCACGCTGCCATAGCTGCCATCGTTGAGCGGAATGCCCTCGAAGGTGATCGCAAGTTCGTTCTGACGGAAACCGCGTACCAGCAGGAACCCGTCCGAGAGATCGAGGCCATAGGCATCGGTGGAAGTGAAGGTGACGCCGGGGAGGTTCTTCACCAGCGCCAGCGCGCTGGTTCCCGAAAGCACGTCGGACCAGTCGCTTCTGGTCAGCGCATAGCCGCCGGTGTCGAGCGGATGCAGGGCGCCGGCAGGCTCCCGGCGGGCCGCCGTGACGACGATTTCCGCGGCCGGCGGCGTTTCCGTGTCTGGCGTGGCGGCGGTATCGGAAGTTTGCGCGCGGGCAGGCGGCACGGCCATGCCGGCAAACAGGGCCATGGCGAGCGCGGATGTGGTGCAGCCGACATGGAATTTCGGGAACTGGATCACGGGAATCGCTTTCTGAAGACGGGCGCGCTGCACCGTTCCCGCCGGCGAAGCAGCGGGAGGTGGCGCGCGGTCGAGAATGTTTCTTGCTCGGCAACGGCCCGGCTGCGCGGTCCGTGCGGATATCGTCGGCGCGCCGTCCCGGGCGGCCGATCGAATGGTCAGGGATTCATCCTTGCCTCCTCGGGAGCAGCCCGGGAGGCGACAGCGATCAGCTCGCCGCCGGCACCGCCGCGTCGAGGTTTCTCGATCTGCCGCCATCCCGAACATGGTCGGGGCCGGGCGACGCGGGGCAAGGCATAGGCTTGCCCTCGCAATCGTCCGACGGGTTGCCGGTTCGCGGGTTCATCAGATCCCCTTGGTTGCACAGGCAGGAGGCGAGCCGTTCGACCGTCCCTGTCCTGCACCGCGGACTATTCCGGATGATCGGTATGGTTCAACGCTACGATGGTATAGCTGCGCTATCGGGCGACCCGCGCAACTTCGTCATCCTGCGCGACGGATGCAGGTTGATGATGCGCTCGCCGCGCTCGGTCCTCGAGGAAGAGCTTGGCTCACGCGGCTTCGTGCGCACCCATCGATCCTGGGTCGTCAACGCAGCGCAGGTTACGGGGCTGAGGCCGGAAGGCTCCGGCGACTATGCAGTCGAGATCGACGCCCTGACCGTGCCGCTGTCGCGCCGCTTTCCCCAGGCGCTGGAGCGCCTGAGGGCGCTCGGCAAGCCGGGCACCGAACGACCGCTTCCCACCCAATAGCCGCCGTATTTCAGGTACTTAAGCATATCGCCGGATATGCCGCAGCAGCCGCCGCGACGAATGAAGTCATTTATTTTCAATGACTTACCAAGAATGGTAGCGGAGGAGGGACTTGAACCCCCGACACGCGGATTATGATTCCGCTGCTCTAACCAGCTGAGCTACTCCGCCCCAAGAGGCTGTCGCCGAAGCGAGGGGGCCCAATAGGTCCGCCCTCATCGCAGGTCAAGCGAACATGTGACGCGAATGCATTTCCCACGGTCCGCCGCGATAATGCCAGCTCGCCAGCCCCGCGATTTCCACCTCGCGGGCCGTGAAATCGCGCGCCAGCGCGGCCAGCACCGCCTTGGCCAGCACTGGCCGCACCTTGTTCTGGATGGTGACGTGCGGTCGCCAGCGGCCGGCATCCTGGGGCGTCAGCAGCCCGGTGAACGCATCGACCAGCCCCTCTCGGATCGCGACCAGCTCGGGGGCCTCGATTCGATAGGCGACGCCGCCGCCCAGCGACATCAGCCCGATCACCTTGGCCCGCGGCGCGCGCACGCCGCGGGTCTCCACCGAAAGCCGGTGCTTGAGCTCCTCCGCCGCCGAAGGCGGCAGCTGGTGGAACAACGTCAGATGCGCATCGAGCACGTTACGCTCGGGCGGATAATGCGCGCGGCGCAACGCGTTGAACCAGGCCTGATCCTGGCGCCCGAACAGCGCGGTGACGACCAGCGGCGCCGGCCTCTCGCTCAAATCTCCACCTGGCTGCCCAGCTCGACCACGCGGTTGGTGGGCAAACGGAAGAACTCCATCGCGCTTTCGGCGTTGCGCAGCATCCAGGCGAACAGCTTCTCGCGCCAGATCATCATCCCCGGCCGGGCGGAGGGCAGCAGCGTCTGGCGCGCGAGGAAGAAGCTGGTCTCCATCATCTTGAACTCGGCGCCGCAGGCGTTGACCGACTTGAGCGCCGCGGGAACATCCGCCTCCTGCATGAAGCCATAGGCCAGGATCATGCGGTGGAAACCCTTGCCCAGATCCTCGATCATCATCCGGTTCTCGTCGGAGACATAGGGCACGTCCTTGATCTTCACGGTGAGCAGGATCACCCGGTCGTGCAGCACCTTGTTGTGCTTGAGGTTGTGGAGCAGCGCATGCGGCACGCCTTCGGGCGTGGAGGTCATGAACACCGCGGTGCCGGGCACCCGGGTGGCCGTGGTGGCGGCGGAGGTGATGAAGATCTTGATCGGCATCGCGCTCTCGCGGAGGCGATTGATCATCAGCTGGCGGCCCTTCGACCAGGTCGTCAGCAGCGTGAACACGACGAAGCCGACGAAAAGCGGGAACCAGCCGCCATCGGGCACCTTGGTCAGGTTCGCGGCGAAATAGGCCAGGTCGACGGTGAAGAACACCGCGAGCAGCGGAATCGCATAGCGCTTCTTCCACTTCCACAGCCCGAACAGCACGACCGCGAGCAGGCAATTGTCGATGAACATCGCACCGGTGACGGCGATGCCATAGGCCGCGGTGAGGTTCGACGAGGTCTGGAACACCAGCACCAGCAGGATCACCATGATCATCAGCGCCCAGTTGATGAGCGGGATGTAGATCTGGCCGGCGGTGGAGGCGCTGGTATGCTCGATGCGCAGGCGCGGCACGAAGCCCAGCTGGATCGCCTGCTGGGTGACGGAGAAGGCACCCGAGATCACCGCCTGCGACGCGATGACCGCGGCCATCGTCGCCAGGATGACGAGCGGGAACTGCAGCACCTCGGGCGCGAGCATGTAGAACGGGCTGCGCAGCGCCGCATGGCCCTCGCGCATCAGCAGCGCGCCCTGCCCCATATAGTTGAGGATGAGCGCCGGCAGCACGAACCACAGCCAGGAGATGCGGATCGGCTTGCGTCCGAAATGGCCCATATCGGCGTAGAGCGCCTCGGCGCCGGTCACCGCCAGCACGACCGAGCCGAGCGCCAGGAAGGCCCGCACCGGATCCTCGGCGAAGAACAGGAAGGCATGGTGCGGGAGAAGCGCGTTGAGGATCGTCGGCGTCTGGACCAGGCTGAGCGTGCCGAGCGTCGCGATCGTCAGGAAATAGAGGAGCATGATCGGCCCGAACAACGTGCCGACCCGCGAGGTGCCGGTCCGCTGGATCGAGAAGAGCAGCACCAGGATCACCACCGCGATCGGCAGCACCAGCCTGCCGAATCCCGGCGCGGCGACGGCGAGTCCCTCCACCGCCGAAAGTACCGACACCGCCGGGGTGATCATCGAATCGCCATAGAAGAGCGCGGTGGCGAACACGCCGAGCAGCACGATGCCCTGCGTCCAGCGCTTGGGATTGCCGCTGCTGCGCGAGATCAGCGCCAGCAGCGCCAGGCTGCCGCCCTCGCCCTTGTTGTCCGCCCGCATGATGATCGTGACGTACTTCAGCGTCACCACCACCATCATCGACCAGAACATCAGGCTGATCACGCCCATGATGTGGAGCGTGTCGAGCGCCAGCTTGTGATGGCCGTCGAACGTCTCGCGAAAGGCGTAGAGCGGGCTCGTGCCGATATCGCCGAAGACGATGCCGATCGCGCCGATCGCGAGCTTCCACGTCGCGTCATGGCTGTGGGCATGCGCGGCGGGCGCGTCGATCTGTGCCGGAGCCGACTCGGCGGCTCCCTCGGAAGGGGTGTTCACGGGCGCGGGTGTCGCGTCAGAGAGGAAACGGACCTGGTCATGCGACCTGCGTTCTCGATCTTCAAAGTGCGCGGGCGGTTAGCACGCGCAGCATCGGCAATCAACGAATGTCGTTACGCGCAGGCGGGCGCGCAAGGGGTTGAAGGGTTCCCGGGCGGAGGACTCTCGCAAGCCGGCTACCGCCCGCCCCCGAACAGCGCCTCCGCCTCGCTGCGCGTCGGCACCGCGCGCAGCACGAAGCTCGAATTGATCGTCACCACGCCGGGCAGTCTCCCCAGATGCTCGCGGTGCAGCCGCTCATAATCGTCCAGGTCGCGCGCCAGGATCTTCAGCCGATAGTCCTGCCCGCCCGAAACCAGTGCGCATTCCACCACCCCGTCGATCTGCGCCACCGCCGCCTCGAACCGCGCCAGGTCCTCCTCCACCTGCGTGCCCAGCGTGATGTCGACCAGCGCGGTGATCCGGAAGCCGAGCCGGCGATGCCCCAGGCGGGCCCCATAGCCCTGGACATGGCCCGACGCCTCCAGTGCCTGGATCCGGCGCGTGCAGGCCGATTGCGACAGCCCCACCTGTGCGGCGACGGCGCTCACCGGCGCTCGCGCATCGGCGGCCAGCGACTTGAGGATAGCTGCGTCGATCCTGTCCATGTTGCATGGATAGCCGATTTCCATGCCCGTTGCAGCAATTCCATGCACGCAACGCACATCCCTGTCATATCTTTGCAGGGATTCCCCGCTCGCCATGCTATATTCTGCGCGCCAATAGCATTCATGGAGAGGTTCCCATGCGCATCGGCGTTCCCAAGGAAATCAAGAATCACGAATATCGCGTCGGCCTGACCCCGGCTTCCGTGGCCGAACTGGTTCATGCCGGCCACGAAGTGCTGGTCGAGACCAAGGCCGGCACCGGCATCGATTTCGACGACGAAGCCTATATCAGGGTCGGTGCGAAGATCGCGCCGGACGCCGCCGCGGTGTTCGCGGGCTCGGACATGATCGTGAAGGTCAAGGAGCCGCAGGCCCAGGAAATCGCGCTGCTCGAGCCGCGCCACATCCTCTTCACCTATCTCCATCTGGCTGCCGACAAGCCCCAGGCCGAGGGCCTCATGGCCTCGGGCGCGACCTGCATCGCCTATGAGACGGTGACGTCGAATTCGGGCGCGCTGCCGCTGCTCAAGCCGATGAGCGAAGTTGCCGGCCGCATGTCGATCCAGGTCGCCTCGCACTATCTCGAGAAGGAACAGGGCGGCCGCGGCGAACTGCTCGGCGGCGTGCCGGGCGTGGCGCCGTGCAAGGTCGCGATCCTGGGCGGCGGCGTATCGGGCATCAACGCGGCGCAGATGGCCACCGGCCAGCGCGCCGACGTGACGATCTACGACATCAACAACGAGCGGCTGGCCGAGCTCGACATGCATTTCGGCAGCCAGATCAAGACCGCCTATGCCAGCAAGGCCGCGATCGCCGAGGCGGTGAAGACCGCGCAGGTCGTGATCGGCGCGGTGCTCGTGCCGGGCGCCGCGGCGCCGAAGCTGGTGACGAAGGACATGCTCAAGACGATGATGCGCGGCTCGGTTCTGGTCGACATCGCGATCGACCAGGGCGGCTGCTTCGAGACCAGCCATGCCACCACGCACGACAACCCGGTTTATGAAGTCGACGGCGTGATCCATTATTGCGTCGCCAACATGCCGGGCGCAGTCGCCCGCACCTCGGCCTTCGCGCTCAACAACGCGACGTTGCCGTTCGTGCTCAAGCTGGCGAACCTCGGCGCCGAGGGCGCGATGAAGGCCGACAAGCATCTCGCCAACGGCCTCAACGTCTACAAGGGCAAGATCGCGTTCAAGGCGGTCGCCGACGATCTCGACCTGCCCTACCAGGCCTGGGCGGGCTGATCGCGCCTTCGGACAGGATCACGGAGCCGGGGAACGATCGTCGTTTCCCGGCTCGTTTCATTCGGCCCCGGGGTCCCGACCGCGATCGAGCCGCTTGACGTAGAGGATGGTCGTGAAGCCGCTGTCCCATTCCTCGTCGGGATAGCGCGCCTGCTCGGCATAACCGCGGCCGAGATAGAATGCCTGGCTGGCAACATTGAAGCTGTCGGTCTCTAGGCGCGCCGCCGCGAAACCCTCCAGGGCCATCGCCCGCTCGGCGCAATCCATCAGAAGCCTGCCGACTCCTTGTCGCCGATGGTCCCCATGAACATGGAGGCCTTCGACGAAATCGTCCTGCCAATGTACGAAGCCGGCGACGACATCTTCGACCTCCGCAACCCGGAACGCCTCAAGGCTGTCCTCGACATAGCGTGCCCCGCGCGCCTCGATGCGATAGCTCGCCGCGGCGGCCGGCGTCAGAACCGGTAGCCAGGTGCTCTCGAAACTGTCCTGCAAGATGGCCTTCAGGCGCGGCGCATCCCCTGCATGCGCGCGGCGAATCCGGATGGGCTGGATCATATTCATAGCGGCCAGCTAGCCCGGTCCGGAACCGGGATCGAGCCCTTGATGTCCTAGCGGGCCGGACCGGCCGCCGGCCGCCCTTCTCGCCGGGCCTGCTCCTGCAGGAACATCTCCAGCGTAAGCAGCCGCGCCACCAGCGCCGGACGGTAGCTTGCCTTTTCCGGCGTCAGCGCCACGGCCTTCTCCCACCAGGGCTCGGCTTCGGCGAAGCGATTCGCACGGATCAGCGCGAGCCCGTAGAAGAAGGGCGGCCCCGGATGCTCGGGGCTCAGCGCCAGCGCCTTGTCAAAGGCGAATTGCGCGGCCGGCGATATCTGGTTGCCATCATATTCGGCGAGCGCCGAACCGAAGCCGGTCCATAGCGCGACATCCCCGGGCACCTGCCGCACGGCGCCCTGCCACACCTTCACTGCCCGCTCCCGATCGCCCTGGCGGAGCATGCCGTCGGCCAGATTGCCATAGCTCCAGGCATAGGTGCCGTATTTGCCGAACATCGCGTCCCGCAAGTCGATCAGCCCCTGGTCGACCGCGACCCGCTGCCCGCCGGGCACGACGGGATGGCCGGGAAGGCCCGGACTGCCCTGCCAGGCATAGCCTGCGGCGCCGAGCATGAGCGCCGTGGCGGGGACGGTCCACAGCTTGCGCGGATAGCGCAGCAGCACGAGCGCCAGCACCGCGACGACGGCCATCGAGGCGAGCATCGCCCAGCCCATCACGCCCCCCTTCTGCGGAACAGGCGCCGCGCCAGCAACAGGCCGATGACCAGCAGCAGCACCGGCGCCATCCAGAGGGGTGCGGTCACCCAGCTGAATGGCGGATCATAGGTGACATAGTCGCCGTAGCGCTGGATCAGGTATCCGCGGATTGCCGCAGGTTGCTCGCCCCTGGCGATACGCTCGCGAACCAGCGCGCGCATGTCTCCGGCCATCTCGGCATCGCTATCGGCGATCGACTGGCCCTGGCAGACGAGGCAGCGCAGCGTCTCCATCAGCGCCCTGGCCCTGGCCTCCTGCGCCGCGTCGGGCAGCTGGGTATAGGCCAGCGCCGCCGGCGGCCGGTTCGAATCCGCCGCCGCGGGGGCCGCCAGGAGCAGCGCCAGAAGGAAGGCCGCAAGCCTCATTTCGCCGCCTCGAGCTTGCGCAGTATCGCTGGAATATCGTCCGCCCGGATATCGCCGATATGCTGGTCGACGATCTCGCCCCGGCCGTTGATCAGGAAAGTCTCGGGCACCCCCGACGAGCCGAGCGCGATCTGGGCCTTGCCGGTGGGGTCATCGCCGATCCGGGCATAGGGATCGCCGTTCCGCGCGAGAAAGGCCCGCACCGCGTCCGGCGTGTCGCGGATCGCGATCGCATCGATCTCCAACCCGGCCTGTTTGAGCTTCAGCAGCTGCGGCGCCTCGGCGATGCAGGGGATGCACCAGCTGGCGAACACATTGAGCAGGCGCGGCTTGCCGGTAGCGAAGTCGGCAGTGGCGATGCCGGGCCGCCCGGGAAGCAGCGGCTTCATCGCGAGCTCGGGCAGCGGCTTGCCGATCATCCCCGAGCGGATCGTCCGGTCCGCCGGCTTGATCAGCCCGGCCGCGACCAGCCCGAAGATCAGGGCGAACAGCGCCAGCGGTGCCCAGATCAGCAATCGCCTCATGCCGCCTCCTCCGCATCGCGCCGTTCCCGCCGCACTCGCCCGATCAGCGAGAGCAGCCCGCCCAGCGCGATCATCGCCCCGCCCGCCCAGATCAGCGTGACGAAGGGCTTCCACCACGCCCGGATCTGCCAGCGCCCCTCGCCGTCGCCCTGGCCGATCACGGTGTAGAGCTGGCCGTCCAGCTCGGTCGCGATCGCGGCCTCGTTGGTGTTGGTCGGCGGGTTGGCGAAGAAGCGCTGCTGCGGGAAGAGGTCGAAGGGCGCACTCCCGATGCGCGTCGCCTTGAGATGCGCCTCGAGCGCCGACCAGTTGGGCCCCACCGCGGGCCGCACCCCGAGCAGCTCGACGCGATATGGGCCGACGGAGACGTTCTGCCCAACCGCGATCGCCGCCAGCCGCTCGACCTTGAACGCACCGTCCGCGGCCATGCCGGCGATGCTCACCGCGATGCCGAGATGCGCGACGGCCATCCCGTAGAGGTGCAGCGGCGTGCGGCGCAGGTTGCGACGGATGAGCGGGAGGACGCTGGCAACGGCCAGGCCGGCGGCCAGTCCGAGCACCAGCGCCGGCAGCCACTGCGCCCCGCCCAGCGCGAAGACCAGGGCGAAGGCGATGCCCGCCACGCCGACGGGCACGAGCAGCTTGCCGAACAGCGCGTTCCACTGGTCGCGGCGCCATTTGAGCAGCGGCCCCGCCGCGGTGGCGGCGACGAGCGCGAGACCGACCGGCACCGCCGCCTTCTCGAAGAAGGGCGCGCCGATCGAGAGCTGGACGCCGGCAGCCTGGGCGACGAGCGGGTAGAGCGTACCGATGAAGACGACGCCGAGGATCACCGAGAGCAGCAGGTTGTTGAGCACCAGCGCACCTTCGCGGCTGACCAGCTCGAAGGTGGCGCCCTGCTTCACCGTGCCGATCCGCGCGCCGAACAGCGCCAGCGCCCCGCCGATATAGAGGCCGAGCAGGGCGAGGATGAAGCCGCCCCGGGTGGGATCGACCGCAAAGGCATGGACGCTGATCAGGATGCCCGAACGAACCAGGAAGGTGCCGATCATCGACATCGAGAAGGCGACCACCGCCAGCATTACCGTCCAGGCGCGCAGGCCGTCGCGGGTGGCGAGCACGCTCACCGAATGGAGCAGCGCCGTCGCCGCCAGCCACGGCATCAGCGAGGCATTCTCCACCGGGTCCCAGAACCACCAGCCGCCCCAGCCGAGCTCGTAATAGGCCCAATAGCTGCCGGCGGTGATGCCGATGGTGAGGAATATCCAGGCCGCCAGCACCCAGGGCCGCATCGCCCGGGCAAAGGCGGGGCCAACGTCGCGCATCAGCAGGGCGCCCACCGCGAAGCTGAACGCCACCGACAGGCCGACATAGCCGAGATAGAGCGTCGGCGGGTGGAAGGCGAGCCCAGGATCCTGCAGCAGCGGGTTGAGCCCCTGCCCGTCGAGCGGCGGCGGGCTCACCCGGACGAACGGGTTGGAGGCAAAGGCGAGAAAGGCATAGAAGCCGATCGCGATCGCCGCCTGGGCACCCAGCGTCGCGGCGAGCGTGCCGCGGGGCAGCCGCTTCTCGAACAGCGCCACGCCCGCCCCCGATATCGCCAGCACGGTGACCCACAGGAGCATCGAGCCCTCGTGATTCCCCCAGGCACCGGCGATCTTGTAGATCAGCGGCTTCATCGAATGGCTGTTCTCGACGACGAGCAGCACCGACATGTCCGACTGCACGAACAGCGTGACCAGCAGCAAGAAGGCGGCGAGCGCCAGCAGGCCCTGGACGATCGCGACGCGGCGAAGCGCCGCCATCACCATCGGCCCGCCGGCCTGGTCGGCGCCCTTGGCCGCGCCCCAGGCGAGCAGCACCTGCACGAGCGCGAAGCCCGTCGCGAGCCACAGCGCGGCAAGGCCGGCTTCGGCGATCATTGCCACATCCTCATTGGGCTAGCGTCTTCGTCTCGTGCATGTTGCCGGCGGCCTGGGGCGGCATGTAGCGCTCGTCATGCTTGGCAAGAATATTGTCGGCGACGAAGCTGCCGTCCGGCTGGAACCGCCCTTCCGCCACCACGCCCGATCCCTCCTTGAACAGGTCCGGCGTCACTCCGCGGAACGCGACCGGGACCACCGCCTGGCCGTCGGTCACCGCGAACCGGATCGAAACGCCGTCGGCCGCACGCCGGATCGAACCCTTCTCGACCATGCCGCCCAGGCGGACATGCCGGTCGAGCGGCAGCGGCTTTCCCTTCACGTCGCCCGGCGCATAGAAGAACGCCGCCTGGTCGCGGAGCGCAGACATGGCGAGCGCCGACGCGCCGAGGATCGCCCCCAGCGCGAGCAGCACGAGCACCAGCCGCTGATGCTTGGGCTTCATTCGCGGCCGCCCCGCAGCGCCGCGGCCGCCGCCTCGGCGCGGCGCATCGCGGCATAGCTGAACGCCGCCAGCCCGCCGGTGCCGAGCAGCACCAGCAGATAGGCGGCAGTGATGAAGGGCCAATGGTTCATGCCGCCGCCATCCGCCGCAGCCGCGCCTCGACCTTCTGCGCCGCCAGGATAGCCCGCATCCGCATCAGCACCACCCCGGCGAAGACCAGGGTGAAGCCGCCCAGCGTGAAGAAGAGCGGCCAGAGCAGCGAGGGGTGGATCTTGCCCGCCAGCACGCTTTCGCCCTGGTGGAGCGTGTTCCACCAGATCACCGAATAATGGACGATGGGGAGCAGCGCGCTGCCCGCCACGCCGAACAGCGCCGGCACCCGCCCGTCGCCCGATCGCTCGGCATCGGCGCGATCCAGCGCGATCCAGGCAATGTAGACGAAGAAGAGCAGCAGCATGCTCGTCAGCCGTCCGTCCCACTCCCACCAGGTGCCCCAGGTCGGACGCCCCCAGATCGAGCCGGTGAGCAGGCAGAGCGCCGCGAAAGTGGCCCCCGCCGGGGCGATCGCCCGCGCCGCGACGCTCGCCAGCGGATGCCGCCAGACGAGATAGCTCAGGCACGCGATCGCCAGCCCGCTCCACCCGCCCATGCCCAGCCAGGCGCTGGGCACATGGATGTAGAGGATGCGCGCGCTTTCCTTCTGCACCGCGTCGGGTGGCGTAAGCGTGAGCCCGGCCCAGCAGCCGAACGCCACCAGCGCCACGCCGAGCCAGAACAGGATCGGCGTCAGCGGCCGCGCAATCTTGAGGAAGCGCGCGGGATTGGCAAAGGCATGCAAGACGGGCACGCGCGATGACTAGCGAGGTTCCGGGCGGGAATCCATGGCCTCGCGATATCCAGCGACAGGATCCCGCCGGCCGCGCGAGGGGTCGCAAATACCGCACCTGGAGCGGGATGGGATCGACCTAGTGCACCGCGCCCAGATGCCCCAGCTTGTCCGGGTTGCGCATCACGTAGATGCCCGTGATCCGGCCGTCCTCGATCGCCAGCGCCGTCGTCTGGAGCACGCCGCCCGGCTCGATCGTGACGAAGCCCGGCAGGCCGTTGATCCTGCCGTAGCGCACCACGCGCGACATCTCCTTGGCGAAGAAGCGTGCGAGCGAGCTGTGGAGCTTGATCATGTCCTCGATGCCATGGATCGGCTTCAGGCCCGCCGGCACCTTGCCGCCGCCATCCGACCAGAGCGACACATCGGCCGCCAGCAGGCCGCGCAGCGCCCCCATGTCGCCGCTGCGCGACGCGGCGAAGAAGGCGGCGGCGATCTCCAGCCCCTTCTCCTTCGGCAGATCGTAGCGCGGCCGGGCGGCGCGGACATGGGTGCGCGCCCGGCTGGCGAGCTGGCGCGCGGCGGCGGGATCCCGGCCGATCGTCTCGCCCACCTCGTCGAAATTCACGCCGAACACGTCGTGGAGAAGAAAGGCCGCGCGCTCCAGCGGCGAGAGGCGCTCCAGCGCCATCAGCAGCGGCAGCGTCACATCCTCCACTTCCTCCTCCGCCTCGACGACGGGTTCGGGCAGCCAGGGGCCGACATAGGTTTCACGCCGGGCACGGGCGGACTTGAGCTGATCGAGGCACAGGCGCGTCACCACGCGGCGGAGGAACGCCTCGGGCTCGCGGATCTCGTCGCGATCGGTGGCGAGCCAGCGCAGGAACGCATCCTGCACCACGTCTTCCGCGTCCGCGACCGAGCCGAGCATGCGATAGGCGATGCGCGCCAGCCGCGGACGCAGCGGATCGAAGCTCGCCGCTGCGTCCGCGCCGCTCACGCCGCCGCCACCGCGGGCTTGCCCTCGTAGAAGAGGTTGAAGGCCACCGCGAGCCGGTTCCAGCCGTTGATCGCGTTGATCATCAAGGTCAATTGCACCTGCTCCTCCTCGTTGAATTCGAAGGCGAGCTCCCGATAGAGATCCTCGGGCGCCCGCGCCGTGGATACCAGCGTGAGCGCATCGGTCCATGCCAGCGCGGCGCGCTCGCGCGGCGTATAGCATGGCGCCTCATGCCAGGCGCTGAGCAGATAGATGCGCTGCTCGGTCTCACCGGCCTTGCGCGCATCGGCAACGTGCATGTTGAGGCAATTGGCGCAGCCATTGATCTGCGACGCCCGGATCTTCACCAGTTCGAGCAGGCCATGCTCGAGCTTGGGCGCGATCTTGAGCGACATCTCGTACCACGCCTTCATCTCGGCGGGGGCGGCGGCGAACAGGTCGAGTCGGGCAGTCATCATGCATCTCCTTGGTTGGACGCATGCATGACGAGACGGGCGCTCCGGATGTGACATGCCCATGCCATTTTTCTGGCCCCGGGGAAAAATCATCCCGGCCGGACCGCGATCCGGGCGTTCGCCGAGGCGGCGGCTGGACCGGGATCAAAACCCGGCCTGGCCCTCGATTTCCTTCGTCGTCCCCGCGCAGGCGAGCGTCCAGGGCCAAGCGCCGAGCGGGCGTGGCACGTCACACCCGCTCCGGAAGGCGTTCGCGCGATGGCATCGCCTTCCGATATTGCCCTGGATCCCCGCCTGCGGGAACGCCGATATTCGCCGTCCGGGTTGCGCCCTAGCGCCCGATCAGCCGCTGGGCGATGCGATCGGCCACTTCGCTCTGCGGGTCGCCGGTGCGGGCGCTCTCGTCCCACACTTCGACCAGGCGCTCGGGGATCTTCTCCACGCGCGCCATCACTTCGGCCATGTTGCCCTGCCCCAGATATTCGAGGCCGACATTGATGATGCCGCCCGCGTTGATCACATAATCGGGGGCATAGAGGATGCCGCGATCATGAAGCCGCTGGCCGTCCGCCCGCGTGGCGAGCTGGTTGTTCGCGCCGCCGGCCACCACGGTGGTCTTCAACGCCGCGATCGACTGTTCGGTGAAGATCGCGCCGAGCGCGTTGGGGCTGAGGATGTCGGTCTCGATACCGAGAATGTCCGCCGCGTCGATCGCCGTGCCGCCGAGTTCCGCCGCAAGCGCCTTGGCACGCTCGGCATTGACGTCGGCGAGGGTCAGCTTCGCGCCCTCCTTGGCGAGCAGCCGGGCGACGCCGCCGCCCACCGAGCCGACGCCCTGGATCGCCACGCGCACCCCGGCCATCGAATCGGCGCCGAGGCCGCGCTTCGCCGCCGCCTTCACGCCCAGATAGACGCCGCGCGCAGTGATCGGACCGGGATCGCCGCCTGCCCCGCCTTCCGCAACGGGCAGGCCGGAGACGTGGCGGGTCTGAGTCGCGACGACCTTCATCCGCGCCTCGGACATGCCGACATCCTCGGCAGTGACATAGCGGCCGCCCAGCGATTCGACCGCGCGACCGAACGCCTCGAGCTGCGCCGTGGTTACGGTCGCGCCGGGCTGGCTCGCCAGGATCACGCCCTTGCCGCCGCCGAGCGGCAGATTCGCCATCGCATTCTTGTAGCTCATGCCGCGCGACAGGCGCAGCGCGTCGGTGATCGCGGCGCGGGTGTCGGCATAATGCCAGAAACGCACCCCGCCGGCCGCGGGGCCAAGCTTGGTCGAGTGGACCGCAATGATTGCGCTCAGCCCCGACTCGCGGTCGCTGAACAGGTGGACGCCCTCATGGTCGTCGAAATCGGGGAAGCCCCAGTCGGTGATCACGCGCTACATTCCTGCGGAGAGTGCCGCACGTCTATGTGCCGCGCGCGGTCACGAGGGGAAGAAATGGGGCGGATGACGGGACTTGAACCCGCGACCCTCGGTACCACAAACCGATGCTCTAACCAACTGAGCTACAACCGCCGTGAAGAAGGCGCGCTTAGCGGGGGCCGATGCGAAGCGCAAGATAATTGCGGGCAATTATCCGCGTGAAATTCGCACGGCCTCTTCCGGCGTGGTCAGCCCCTCGCGCACCAGCGCCCGCGCCGCCGATCCGAGGTTGGGCGCGCGCAGGAAGGCATGCCGCGCGAGAATGGCCTCGTCTCCGCCGTCGTTGATCAGCCGACGGATCGCGCCATCCGCGACGATGGCCTCGAACACGCCGGTCTCGCCCGCGAAGCCCGTGCCCTCGCAGCTCTCGCAACCCACCGGCGCATAGACGATCGCGCCCGAATCGAAACCGAGCAGCGCCGAAACCGATCCCTGGGCCTGCACCGGGCGGCGGCAATCCGGGCAAAGCCGCTGCACCAGGCGCTGGGCGAGCACCGCGGCGACGGTGGAAGCGAGGCGGAACGGCTCGACGCGCCAGTCGCGCATTCGCCGGATCGCCGAAACGGCATCGGGCGCATCGATCGCAGCGAGGACGAGATGCCCGGCCTCCGCCGCTTCGGCCGCCGCGGCGGCGGCTTCGCGCCCGTCGAGGCCGTCGAGCGCGATCACGTCCGGATCCTGCTCCAGCGCGGCGCGGATCGCGGCGGCGCCGGCGCACCCCTCGATGCGCGTCGCGCCTTCGACGGGCAAGGTGCCGATCGTCGCGATGTGGCGAGTCGAGCCCGAGAAATGCTTGAGCAACGTCGCGATCGTGGTGCTGCGGCCCGAGCCCGCCGGCCCCGCGACGAGCACCAGGCCGCCCCGGCGCAGTGCCGGCAGCAGCGTGTCGACGAGTGCGCGGCTCATCCCGATCGCCTCGAACGCCCGCTCGCGCCGCTCGCCGCCGTCCAGCCGCAGCACGAAGCGTTCCGCTTCGCCCTGCGCCAGCACCGACACCTCCGCAAGGCTGCGGAGCGCGGCGGCGAGCGTGCGATCGGCGTGATGGCGGCGCGGCTCGGTGAGTTGGCCGGCAACGCGCATGCGCACCGTGGCGCCGGCGGGACCGATCTCGAGATGGATGTGCGAGGCGCGGCGGCGGCGCCCCTCGGCGATCAGCGCTTCCGCCGGAGATTCGGCATGGGGGGCCGGAAAGACCGGCGGCTGGGGCGTATCCGCCACCGGCACCGGCGCTTCGGTTTCCATGTCCATAGGGTCCCCACTGCGAAGCGTCATGCGCTAGGCATATCATGTGACATGACGCTTGCGCTTTTATGACGATTTCGCGTCATACTAGCGCCAGGGCATGATACTGGCGCCGCGGCATGATACTGGCGCCGCGGCATGGCTTTTGGCAGAAAGCCGCGATGCAAGATGCCGCCTCCCCGCTCCTCAATCTCGGCGCCGGCCACCCGTCCGAGCCGGTCGTCGAACATATCATGCGCTGGCCCGGCGTACAGCGCGTGCCGCATCCCAAGATCGCGATGTTCATCGCCAAGAACTTCCTCGAACCCGAGCTCTGCCAGCTCCTCATGATCAAGATCGATGCGGAGCGGCGCCCTTCGACCATTGCCGACGCGAACGACGACTATGCCTTCCGCACCAGCGAGACCTGCGACTTCAATTCGAACGATCCGGTGGTGATGGAGCTGAAACGGCGCATGACGGCGTTCACCGGGCTCGATCCCACCCATGGCGAGCCGATGCAGGGCCAGCGCTACGACATCGGTCAGGAGTTCAAGGCGCACACCGACTATTTCGAGCCACAGGGCCGCGATTTCGAGAAATATTGCGCGGTTGCCGGGCAGCGGACCTGGACGGTGATGCTCTATCTCAACGAAGTCGAAGCCGGCGGCGCAACGCGGTTCAAGGCAATCGACAAGATCATCCAGCCCGAGACCGGCAAGGTGATCGCCTGGAACAATCTGCGCCCGGACGGCACGCCCAACCCCTCCACTCTCCACCATGCGATGAAGGTGCGCGCGGGCCTGAAATATGTCGTCACCCAATGGTATCGCGAGCGCCCCTGGGGCTGGTGAGCCGCACGGCGCCGCGCTTCGAAGGGAGTCGAGAGACGCGGAGTGAGGAACGGCCGGCGGGGCTCGCACCCCGCCGGCCGCTTCGTTTCCGGACTTCGGATCAGAAGGTCGTGCTGACGCCGAGCGTGAAGACCCGGCCCAGATTGTAGCGATTCACCAGCACGACATTGCCGTTCGGGAACGTCTGCCGCTCGTCGAAGCGGGTGCGGGTAAGGTTGCGCCCCTCCAGCTTGAGCTCGAACTTGCCGCCGGCCAGTTCGAAGCCCTGACGCGCGACGATGTCTAGCCGGATGCCCGGACGCTCGATGATGTCGGGCTGGAACCCGTTGCCCGACAGGTTCGACGGGCCGCGATTGGTCACGCGGTCGCTCGCATAGTTGAACAGGAACGTAAGCTGCGACAGGCTCTGCGTGTCCTCGATGCCGAGCTGCAGGTTGACCAGATGGTCCGACTGGCCGGTGAGCGGCGCCCCGTCGCGGAACTGCAGGCTGGCCGGGCCAAAGCCGGTGGGGCAACCCGCCAGCGTCTGGTTCAGCACGTTGGGCGCGCAGCTGCTGTCGGCGGTGATCGACGAATGGGTATAGGTGTAGTTCGCGATCACCAGCGCGCGACGGGTACTGAAGAAGCCGCCCAGCGTATCGAGCGGGAAATATTTCTGCACCTCGACTTCGCCGCCATAGAGCTTCGCCTTGGGCAGGTTGGTGAAGCCGGTCTGCAAGCGATCGTCGGCACCGGTGTAGAAGCCCACCTGCTCGATCGGATTCGAGATCCGCTTGTAGAAGCCCGCCAGCGTGAAGCGCTGGTCGCGCGCGAAGAACCACTCGAAGCGCGTCTCGAAATTATAGAGTTCCGAGTCGCGCAGCAGCGGGTTGCCGAAGAAGAGGCGATCCGAGTCCGGATCGCGGAACTGCTGCGGCGCCAGTTCGCGGAACTGCGGGCGCGAGATGGTCTTCGAGAAGCTGTTGCGCAGCTGCATGTTCTCCGCGAAGTTCCAGGTGACCGTGATCGCCGGCAGGAAATAGTCGTTGTTCAGGCGCTTGCCGATCGTGCCGACCGGCGTGACGCTCTGCTCGGCCTTCTCGTAGCGGACGCCCGCCACTGCGCGCAGCCCGTCCAGCGCCTCGGTCTCGGCCTGGAAATAGCCCGCGTTGATGCGCAGCTTCGCATCATAGGCATAGGCGCCGAGCGGCGTGTTGAACTGCATCTCGATGGTGCAGGCGCCGCGGCCGACCTGCGGGCAGGCGTTGTTCACCACATCGGGGCTGAGCAGATAGTCCGGACGCAGCAGATTGTACGGATAGCCCGGCGCGGTGCCGCCACCGGCGCTGGTCTGGTAGTTGAACTGCAGGCGCCGCGAGAAGCGACTGGTATCCGAATAGAAATAACCCGCCGACAGGGTGAGCGGGATCGGATCGAGCTTGTAGACCAGATCCGCCTGGCCGGTCCAAAGATCCTCGTTCAGATCCGAGAAGATGATCGAGGCGAAGGGCGAGAAGCGCTGCGTGACCTGGTACACGCCATCGCACTGGAAGCCGCCGATGCCATTGCCGCCGTCATATTTGGCCGGAGCCCCGGTCGTGGTCGTCGGCGAGCAGAGATAGTCGAACTGGCGCTCATAGGGCGCGTTCCGCTTCGAATTGGCATAGGCGCCGCGCAGATCGAGCCTGAGCGCGGGCGAGAAGCGAAGCTCGCCCACCAGCTGGCTCTCGAACAGCTGGCGTTCGAACCAGTTGGTGTTCTGCTGGAATCGCAGCCCGCTGGCATTGTTGTAGATCGTCGCCGCCGAGCCGCGGCCCTGCTTCAGCACGTCGCGGATATAGACGTTGGTCCAGCGGATGGTGCTGTCGCCGAACGAATAGCCGAGCCCGAGCAGCGCGTTGCCGATGATGCGATTGTCGGTGATCAATGTGTGGAAGTCGTTCCGGATCGCGCCATTCTCGGTCACGCTGTCCTGCTGGCGGATCGAACGGGTCCGGAAGGTATTGCTGTAGCCGACCGAGGTGATCACGCCGAGCCGGTCCGACCCCAGATCGAACGCCATGCCCGTGCTGATCTCCCCCGACCAATTGGCCGGAAGATGATCGTTGCGCTGGAGCAGCGTGGTCGAGGCATTGGAAAGCTGGAGCACCTGCCCGGCGGGGATCAGGCCCGAGCCGGCCGGGGCGTTGCGGATGAAATCGGGCACGCTGCGCGTGCCCTTGTCGAAGCCCAGCCAGTCGGTCTTGCTGCCGAAATAGGTATAGCCGAGTTCGCTCGTCGTCGCCGTGTCGGCCGAGATCGACCCGCCGATCGTCACGAAGTCCTTGTCGGGAATCGCCTTGGTGGTGAGGTTGATGACGCCGCCGCCGAATTCGCCCGGATAGTTGACCGAATAGGTCTTCTGGACGAGCGCGGATCCGACGATCGAGGTCGGGAAGATGTCGAGCGGCACCGAGCGGCGCAGCGGCTCGGGGCTCGGCAGGGCCGAACCGTTGAGCAGCGACGAGGAATAGCGATCGCCGAGGCCGCGGACATAGACGAAGCCGCCGCCCACGACGCTGAGGCCGGTGACGCGAGTCAGCGCGCCGGCGATATCGCCCTCGCCCGTGCGCGCGATGTCCTCGCTCGACAGCACCGACACCACTTGCGGGGTGGCGCGCACGACGTTCGGGATATGGCGCCCGACCACGACGATGTCGGTCACGTCCATGTCCACGCCCGGCGCGGAGACCTCGGGGGTCTTCTGCTCCGCCTGCGCATCGGTGGTGGACGGCGCGGGCGCCGTTTGCCCCGTCGTCTGGGCGAGCGCGGCCGGAGAGACGAGTTGAGACGTCAGGAGAAGAAGCGTGGCGTAAGCAAGGCGTCGCTGCATGGCCGTGTCACCCAGTAGAATTTATGAGCAATGTCGGGGCAGCGGATTTCGCCGCCCCGACAGTTTCCGCACGAGCTGCAGGGGCCTCAGCGGCCGTTGCAGCTGAAATAGACCGAGTTGAACACCGGCGGGCCCTGATCCTGGAGCGCCGGGTTGGCCGGGCGGATCGTCGAGCGATCGCTGGCGCTGGTCTCGCCCGCGACCATGTTGACGCAGGCCACGTTGGCCGGAGTCTTCACGATGCCGTTGACGAAGTTGAAGTCGGCGCCGCCGCGGATGCGGATGGCAGCCGGCGCCAGCGCGGTCTGGATGAAGGTGAAGTTGGCGTAGCGGCCCCAGGTGCGGGGCAGCAGGTCCTCGGCGCCGTTCGAGTCGATCTCGGTCGAGAAGGAGTCGGCGGTCGCGCCCGACACCTTCTGCGCGGCGATGATGAACTGCATGAAGCCGCGCCAGCCATTGTCGACGTCGAAGCCGTCGTCGTCGGCGCCGGTCACCGCGAAATATTTCAGGTTGGTGGTGCCGCCGAAGATCTCGACGCCGTCATCCGCCGAATTGTGGCTCTGGACATGGTCGATGATCGTGCCCGAGCCGGTGCCGCCCAGGGTCAGGCCCTGGAGCTCGTTGCCATCGGAAATGGCGATGCCGGTATAGCGGATCTGGACAAAGGACATCTGGCCGCTGCTGTCGGCTTCGTTGGTGCCGCCATAGAAGCGACCCGTCACGCCCTCGATCGCCTGCTGGCAGGGCGTGCCGCTGCTGCCGCCGGTGCCCGAGGCGCAGACCGCGGTGGTCGAGCGGCCGAGCAGGATGATGCCGCCCCACTGGCCCTGGGTCACGTCGCTGACGCCGTTGTTGGCGAGGTTCTGCTGCGAGGTGAAGATGATCGGCTGGGTGACCGTGCCGACGGCCTGGATCTTCGAGCCGCGATTGACGAGCAGCAGGTCGTTGGTCGGCTCGGTCGAGTCGGCCGCGATGACGACGCCGGCCGCGATGGTGAGCGTCACGCCCGCGCCGCCGGTCGCGCCCTGATCGGTGCCGACTTCGGTCTGGCCGCGCAGGCGATAGACCACGCCGGCGATCTTCGGCAGCGTCAGATCGGTGGTGATCGCCTGGGGCAGGCGGCACAGGCGGAAGGTCTGGGTCAGGCCGTCATCGGTGGTGCCGGCCGGGCACACGGCGCTCGAGCCGCCGCTGCCGATCGCGGGAACGGCGGTGCAATTGGCGCTGGTCGCACCGAAATTGGCCGTGGTGGAGTTGCAGGTCCAGCCGTCGAACGCCGTGTCGGTCGGGCCGTTGAGCGCCCCGACATAATTGGTGCTGACGAAGAAGGGGTTGAGCGTAGCCGGGTTGAAGGCCGGCGTCAGCGACGTCGCGCTGACCGGGAAGATGCCGTTCAGCTGGTTGGTGCCGTTGACGTTGTTGTTCGAGCCCGCATTGACGATGTCGAGCTGCTCCTGCGCCGTGACGCTGAGGCCGTTCTGCGTCGTGACCGCCGCGAACTGGGCCGCGGTGATCGGCGCCGTCGGCGTCGGCGTGGGCGTCGCCGGCGGAGTCGGCGTCGGCGTCACGATGACGACGCTGCCGGCGCCCGGGGATGCCACATTGCCCGCGCCGTTACACGCGGAGAGTGCCGCAGAGGCGGCTGTCGTCATGAGAATGAGGCCGAAGCGCTTGAAGCTCGCCATCGCGCAAAAACTCCCGGTCGTATCGTTGCTGATCCGGGCGCGCGGCTATCGAAACGATTGCCCCCTTTGCGCCCGGGCCGGGGTTAGGCCGGGATAATGACACGTACATGAGTCATGAGCGTCTGTTTGATTACAGAAAAACGACAATAATATTACGACATACCCGGCAATGCCGGCCAGGCGATGCGTCGAGGACCGAACGCTCGCACTTCCGTTTCATGAAGTGCTGATGAAAGCATCATGTCACTCGCCGGGCGCCCGGACAAGATGGCCGCGCTGCATCACCATGGCCACCCGTTCGAGCGCGCCGATGTCCCGGGCGGGATCGCCGGTGACGGCAACCAGATCGGCGATTCGCCCGGGGGCGATGGCGCCGATCTCGTCGCCCAGCTCGAGCAGCGCCGCGTTCCCGGCCGTCGCCGTCCAGAGCGCGTCGAGCGGCTTCATCCCCCATGCGGCCATCAGCGCGATCTCGCGCGCGTTTGCGCCGTGCGCGAACACGCCCGTGTCGCCCCCGACGCACATCCTCACGCCCGATTCGAGCGCGGCGGCATAGCTGGCGCGCTTGGCGCGGACCGGCTCGGGCTCGGGCGCGCCCCCGCTCCAGCCGCCATAACGGGCAATTGCGTCGGTGGCGGCAAGCGTGGGACAGAAAGCCACATTGCGCGCCTTCATCAGGGCGAACACCGCCGGCGTGGCGTCATTGCCGTGCTCGATCGTGTCGGCCCCGGCCAGGATCGCGCGGCGCATTCCCTCGGGCGTGCTGGCATGCACCGCGACCTTGCGCCCGGCGTCGTGCGCGGCGGCGATGCCGGCCGCGAGTTCGTCGATGCTGAAGGTCGCGCGGCTGGGCTCGCCCGGGCCCCAGCGATAATCGGCGTAGAATTTCACCCAGTCCGCGCCATGCGCAATCTGCCGGCGGACCGCCGCGACTATCCCCTCTCCGCTCGCTTCCTCGGCGCCCTGCGGAACGTCATAGGCATAGCCCTTGGGACCATAGGCGCCGGTGGCGACCAGCGCCCGACCCGCGATGAACAGGCGCGGGCCGGGCACGATCCCCTGCTGGATCGCCTGTTTGAGGCCGGCATCCGCCTCCCCCGCGCCTTCGGTGCCGAGATCCCGGACCGTGGTGAAGCCTGCCATCAGCGTCGCGCGGGCATGCGCGACGGCCCGGGCGGTGCGGAGCGCCAGCGGCTCCTTCATCACCTGGTCGTTCCAGCTCGTCTCGTCATACGGATGGAGGAAGAGATGGACGTGGAGATCGATCAGGCCGGGCAGCAGCGTCGTGCCGGGCAGCGCCCGCGTCTCGGCCCCGGCAGGCGCGGCGACATCGGGGCCGACCGCCACGATCCTGCCGTCGGCGACAAGGACCTTCCAGCCCTCGTGCATCGCGCGATCGGTTGCCGTGAAGACGCGGTCGGGGACGAGCAGCACCGCCGCCTTCTGCGCGAAGGCAATCCCGGGAACGAGCAGCAGAAGCGCGGCGAGCAGGCGGCAGGGCTTGGTCATGCCACGAGACTGGCAAAGGCGGCAGGCCCGCGCCAGCCCTTCCTTCGGCCCTTCCCCGGAGAGGAGGGCCTTCAGTACATTGCCGTCATCGCCACGCCCGCGGTGATCAGGATCACGCCGAGCCCCTGACGCACGCTCAGCGCCTCGCGAAACAGCCGGTGGCCGGCGGCCGCGGCGATGGGCATCTCGATCACGCCGAGCGCGCGCACCGCGGCGGCCGGCGCCAGATTGAGCGCGAGGAACCAGCCCGAGGAGGCAAGCGCGCCGAACAGGCCGGCGCCCAGCGACCCGCGCCAGCCGGCGACCACCGCGACGAGCGCGGCCCGATCGCGCAGCGCGAGATAGGCCCCCAGCCCCGCCGCCTGCACCGCCTGGACGATCGCGACACAGGCCATCGCCGAGAAGAAGGGGTGATGCGGCTCCAGCCGCAGCCCGGCGTGGCGGAACGCGTTGAGCGCGAAACCGAACAACAGGCCCGAGGCGACGCCGAACGCAATGCCGAGCACCGGATGATGCGCGCCCTCGACTCGCTTCGGCCAGACCAGCACCGCGAGCCCCAGCGTCGTCACCGCCACGCCCGACCAGCCGAGCGCGGAAAGATTGTCGCCGAAGACGAGCAGGCCGACGGTGGCGGCAAGCGGGACCGAGCTTTGCTGTAGCGCAGTGCCCACCGCGAAGCCGGCATGGTGCATCGCAAGCAGCAGCGCGGCGGTGGCGATCACCTGCGCCAATGCCCCGGCGAGCGCCGGCCACCAGAACGCCCAGCCGAACTGGGGGGCGACATGCGGCGTGACCGCCACCGCGATCGCGGTGAAAGCGAGCGAGAAGGGCAGGCCGAACAGGAAACGCACGAGCGTCGCGCCCCAGGGGCCGGTGTTCGACATCATGCCGCGCTGAAGCGCGTTGCGGCCCACCTGAAATGCCGCCGCCGCCACCGTCGCCACCGCCCAGAGCACGCGCCTACTCCACCCGATCCCCTAGATTCGCGCCGCCTTACCCGCTTCCCGCACCCTCGCGAACCGCATTCTCGCCACGGCCGGGATGGCGATGGCGATGGCCTGCAAGCGGGGTCAGGTCTTCAGCCATCAATCCAGCCAATCGTTCTTCAAAAGAAATGATGGCTTGCGGGCACGCTGCCCGACGGATCATTTCGCCGGGTATCGAACCAAGGAGCCCAGGATGAAGCCGATCCATCTCGCCGCGCTCGCCCTGCTCGCCGCAGCGCCCGCGCCGCCGCAGCAGCAGAATCCCGCCGCCGCCGCCACGGTCGCCACTGCCCAAGGCAAGCGCCTGCCCCGCCCGGCCCGCTCGCTTCGTGCCGCCTCGCCCTCTCCCGTCGTCCTCGCAAGGGCCGGGATGGCAATGATCGGGAAATGGCTCCGAGCCTTCATCCATTAATCCAGCTAATGGCTCTTCCGAGAAATGGTGGTTTGCGCGCGCGGTGCCCGGCGGATCATTTCGCCGGGCATCAAACCAAGGAGCCCAGGATGAAGCCGATCCACCTCGCCGCGCTCGCCCTGCTCGCCGCCGCGCCCGCGCCGCAGCAGCAGGACGATCCCCTCACGCGCCCGATCGAACCCCAGGCCGCCGCCAAGTGGATCGGTCCGCAAGCGCCGATCCGGGTTCATGGCAACAGCTATCTGGTCGGCTTCCAGGGGATGAATGTCGGCCTGATCGACACCGGCAAGGGGCTGATCCTGATCGACGGCGCGGTGCCGCAATCGGTCCGTGCGATCGAGGCGAACCTGAAGACGCTCGGCTATCGTATCGAGGACGTGAAGCTGATCCTCAGCACCGAGCCGCATTTCGATCATGCCGGCGGGCTGGCCGCCCTGGCGCGCGACAGCGGCGCCACGATATTGGCGAGCGCCTGGGCCGCGGCATCGCTCAAGCGCGGCATGAGCAGCGCGGACGATCCGCAAGTGGCCTGGCTGGTGCCCTTCCCCGCCGTCTCCCGGGTGCGGGTGGTGCGGGATGGCGAGGCGATCCGGCTGGGCAACGTCACCGTCACCGCGCGCGCCACGCCGGGCCACACGCCGGGAAGCATGAGCTGGACCTGGCGAAGCTGCGAGGGCCGCGCGTGCAGGACGATGGTCTTCGCCGCCAGCCTCAACCCGGTCGCCGCCGACGGCTATCGCTTCACCCGCCATCCCGAAGTGGTCGCGAGCTTCCGCGCCTCTCAGGCCAGGTTCCGCGCCATGCCCTGCGACATCATGTTCAGCGCGCATCCCGACAATTCGGGCGGCGTCGAGAAATATGCGCGCTTCGCCAAGGGCGCGCGGCCGAACCCCTATATCGATCCCGGTGCCTGTCGCGCCTATGCCGCCCGATCGGAGACGGCGCTCGCCAAGCGGCTGGCCGACGAGAAGGCAGGGAAGGCACGCTAGCCGCCCGGTGCGCATGAAGGGGCCCGCCGGTCAGGTGACCAGCGGGCCCTCATGCAATATTCTCTGCGATCCTCGCGGATCACCTCACCAGATGCGCACCCGCTCCGCCGGTGCGACATATTGCTTCTGGTCCGGCCCGATCTTCCACGCCGCATACCAGGCATCGACGTTGCGCAACGGGTTCACCGCGCGGATCTGGCCCGGAGAGTGCGGATCGCTGACCAGCTGCTGACGCAACGCCTCGGTGCGGAACAGCGTGCGCCAGACCTGGCCCCAGCCGAGGAAGAAGCGCTGGTCGCCGGTATAGCCGTCGATCAGCTTCGCCTTCTTGCCGCCCAGCGACTGGTGATAGGCATCGAGCGCGATCAGCACGCCGCCCAGATCGCCGATATTCTCGCCCATCGAGGCGCGGCCGTTGATATGGACGCCGGGGAGCCCGTCGAAGCTGTACGCTTCATATTGCGCGCCGAGCCGCGAGGCCTGCGCCTCGAACTTGGCGGCATCCTCCGCCGTCCACCAGTCGCGCAGCACGCCGTTGCCGTCGGACTTGCGGCCCTGATCGTCGAAACCGTGGCTGATCTCGTGGCCGATCACGCCGCCGATGCCGCCATAGTTCACCGCATCGTCGGCCTGGGGATCGAAGAAGGGCGCCTGCAGGATCGCGGCCGGGAAGACGATCTCGTTCTTCACCGAGTTGTAATAGGCATTCACCGTCTGCGGGGTCATGCCCCATTCGGCCTTGTCGACCGGTCCGCCCAGGCGGTTGCGGCGATAGTCCCATTCGAAGCGGCCGGAACGCTCGGCATTGCCCACCAGATCGCCCGGCTTCACTTCCAGCGCGGAATAGTCGCGCCATTTGTCCGGATAGCCGATCTTGACGGTGAAGCCCTTGAGCTTGGCCTGGGCCTGGGCCTTGGTGGCGGGGCTCATCCAGGCGAGCTTGTCGATCCGCCCGGCGAGCGCGACGCGCAGGTTCGCCACCAGCGTATCCATCTTCGCCTTGGAAGCCGGCGGGAAATAGAGCGCGACATAGTCGCGGCCCACGCCCTCGCCCACGCCGCGCTCGACGAACGCCACGCCGCGCTTCCAGCGCTCGCGCTGTTGGGGCTGGCCGTTGAGGAACTTCGCGCGGAACTCGAACTGCGCATCGACGAAGCGCTTCGAGAGCAGCGGCGCGATATCATCGGTGGTGCGGAAGGCCTGCCAGGCCTTGAGCGTATCGAGATCGGTGTCGGCGAAGATCTTGGCGATCGCCGGGATCGCGGTGTTCTGCGCGACGATCACCCGATCGGCCTTGCCGAGGCCCGCGGCCGCCCAGAACGCGTCCCAGCCGAAGCCCGGCGCCTGTGCCTTGAGCTCGGCGATGCCGGTGGGGTTATAGGTCTTGTCGCGGTCGCGGCTCTGCGCGCGCGTCCAGTGCGCCTTGGCGATCTGGGTCTCCATCGCGACCACCCTGGCTGCCGCCGCATCGGCATCCGCCCAGCCGGCCATGCCGAGCAGCTGCGCGACATATTGCTGATAGCGCGCCACCTGCGGCGCGAACTTGGCGTCGAGATACAGGTCGCGATCGCCCAGGCCCAGGCCCGACTGGCGCAGATAGAGCGCATAGACGTCCGGGTTCTTGGCGTCATCGTTCACGCCCACGCCGAAGAAACTGCTGCCGAAGCCGCCGACCGAGGCGCCCATCAGCCTGGCCAGGTCGTCCTTGCTCGCCGCCGCCTTCACCGGCGCCAGACGCTCGACCAGCGGCTGGGCATCGAGCTTCTCGGCCAGCGCCTCGTCCATGAAACCGGAATAGAGGATCGCCGCCTTCATCCGGTCCGGGTGCGCGGCGTCGGTGGCGCTATAGCCCGAGATCAGGCTGCGCATCCGCACTTCGGAAAGATCGCGCAATACGGCAAAGGCGCCATAGGAGGAGCGGTCGGCGGGGATCGCCGTGCGATCCGTCCAGGCGCCGTTGACGAAGCGATACCAGTCGTCGCCCGGCTTCACGCTCTTGTCCATGCCGGTGAGGTCGAAGCCCCAGGCGCCGTAGCGGGTCGCGCCTGCATCGGCGGTGGCGCCGGCAGCGACGGGTGCCGCGGATTGCTGGCTGAAACCGATCGCAGGTACGGCGAGCACGGCCACGGCCGATGCGAGCAGCAGATATTTCTTCAATGGAGGTCCCCCGATATCGAGACGTTAGGCGCGTCGGGGGATGGTGTGTCACGACACCGGCAGCCGCGCAACATCCTTGCGCGAGCGCATATCATTCGTTCGCCGGCCGATAGCTGACCCGCACGCCGGACACTGTTTCGCGTTTCAGGAAGATGCGCGATCCGGGTGCGTATCGGACCTCGAGATGATCCGCGCGCAGCCATCGGATCTCGGCCCATGGGCCGCCCCAGGCACCCCGCCTCGCTGCGCCGTGATCGGCATCCGCGATGAAGGCATTGCCCCTTCCTGCCGGCGCCTGGCCCCCGGACAGGATCGAGACCTGGGTGGAGAAGCCGGTGGTCGCGCCGCAGTCGCGCTGGAACAGCACCGCGCTCCGGGCGCCGCCGGGCGCATCGATCCTGGAGACGATCCGGTTCCCGCAGTCATCGGAGCAGGCCATCAGCGGCACGAGCGGCACAGCCATCATGACGAAACGGTGAAACACGGACATCCCCCTCCCCGGCCGGAAAGGAAATGGCACGCGCAAATGCAGCCATGATGCAGGCTTCGTCCCCGTTCGGCCGAAGCGAACCAAAAGGCCCGCCGGTCACCGGGACCGACGGGCCTTTGCAATGGTGGGCGCGGTAGGGATTGAACCTACGACCCCACCCGTGTGAAGGGTGTGCTCTACCACTGAGCTACGCGCCCATTGGCCGTTCGGCCAAAATGGGAAGCGGGCCTTTAGGCGGCGCAGCCCCTGCTGTCCAGCCCCAAAGACCCATTAGATACGGCTTAGTTCACCGCATCCTTCAGGCCTTTGCCTGCCTTGAACTTCGGCTGGTTCGACGCCTTGATGGTCATCGGTTCGCGGGTGCGCGGGTTGCGGCCCGTCGACGCCTTGCGCTTGCTGACCGAGAAGGTGCCGAAGCCGACCAGGCGAACTTCGTCGCCCTTCTTGAGCGCGGCCTGGATGGCATCGAACACGGCCTCCACGGCCTTGCTCGCATCGCCCTTGCCCAGCCCGGAGGTGTCGGCGACCTGACCGATCAGCTCTTGCTTGTTCATTTCGTGATTTTCCCCCTCATGAATACGCAGAAATGCGCGAGTCGCGGCGGCGGGCCGAGCGATCACGTCAGCACGCCCCCGCCCGCGCTGTCAAAACGATTCAGCCCGCTTTTCCCTCGAAATGACGAAAAGGTTACGATGACTGGCGCGTTAAGGATGGTGCCGCCCATCAATGATGGACGGCATCTCCCCTGCCCGTGCTGCCGGCGGGAGGCTGGGTTGCCAGCTCGTCGGCCTCGCTCCAGTCGATCGGCGTAAGCGCCTCGGTCAGCGCCAGGCGCAGCACTTCGTCGACATGCTTGACCGGCACGATCTCGAGCCCGTCGCGAATGTTCTGGGGAATCTCGGCGAGGTCCTTCTGGTTCTCCTCCGGGATCAGCACCGTCTTGATGCCGCCGCGCAGCGCCGCGAGCAGCTTCTCCTTGAGCCCGCCGATCGGCAGCACGCGTCCGCGAAGGGTCACTTCGCCGGTCATCGCGATGTCGCGCCGCACCGGCACGCCGGTCATCGTCGAGACGATCGCCGTCACCAGGCCGATGCCCGCCGACGGGCCGTCCTTGGGCACCGCGCCCTCGGGCAAGTGGACATGGATGTCCTTGCGCCCGAACAGGCTGGGCTTGATCCCATAGGCGGGGCTGCGCGCCCTGACGAAGCTGAACGCGGCCTCGACCGATTCCTTCATCACGTCGCCCAGCTTGCCGGTCGTCTTGATCATGCCCTTGCCGGGCACGGTGACGCTCTCGATGGTCAGCAGCTCGCCGCCCACCTCGGTCCAGGCCAGGCCGGTGACCGCACCGATCTGGTTCTCCTCCTCGCCAAGCTCGTGGCGATATTTGGGCACGCCGGCGAACTCGGAGAGATTGTCCGGCGTGATCGTCACGCTCTCGGCCTTGCCCTCCAGGATCTTGCGCAGCGCCTTGCGGGCAAGCTTGGCGATCTCGCGCTCGAGCGTGCGCACGCCCGCCTCGCGCGTGTATTTCTGGATCAGCGCGCGCAGGCCCTCGGGCGCGAGGGTGAATTCGCCTTCCTTCAGGCCGTGCGCCTCGATCTGCTTCTCGATCAGGTGGCGCTCGGCGATCTCGACCTTCTCGTCCTCGGTATAGCCTTCGAGCCGGATGATCTCCATGCGGTCGAGCAGCGGCTGCGGCAGGTTCAGCGAGTTCGCGGTGCACACGAACATCACGTCCGAGAGATCGATGTCGATCTCCAGATAATGGTCGTTGAACTTGTTGTTCTGCTCCGGATCCAACACCTCGAGCAGCGCCGAGGCGGGGTCGCCGCGGAAATCCTGGCCGAGCTTGTCGATCTCGTCGAGCAGGAACAGCGGGTTCGAGGTGCCGGCCTTTTTCAGGTTCGACACGATCTTGCCCGGCAGCGAGCCGATATAGGTGCGGCGATGGCCGCGGATCTCGGCCTCGTCGCGCACGCCGCCCAGCGACTGGCGGATGAACTCGCGCCCCGTCGCCTTGGCGATGCTCTTGCCCAGCGAGGTCTTGCCCACGCCCGGCGGGCCGACCAGGCACAGGATCGGCCCCTTCAGCTTGTTGGTGCGCGCCTGGACCGCAAGATATTCGACGATCCGGTCCTTGACCTTCTCGAGCGCGTAATGGTCCTCGTCGAGCACGTTCTGCGCCTCGGCGATGTCCTTCTTCAGCTTCGACTTCTTGCCCCAGGGCAGGCCCAGCAGCACGTCGAGATAGTTGCGCACCACCGTCGCCTCGGCGCTCATCGGCGCCATGGTCTTGAGCTTCTTGAGCTCGCCCTGGGCCTTGGCGCGCGCTTCCTTGCTGAGCTTCAGCGTGGCGATCTTCTGGGTCAGCTCGGCGACTTCGTCGCCATCGCCTTCCTCGCCCTCATTGCCCAGCTCGCGCTGGATCGCCTTGAGCTGCTCGTTCAGATAATATTCGCGCTGCGTCTTCTCCATCTGGCGCTTCACGCGGCTGCGGATCTTCTTCTCGACCTGCAGCACGCCCAGTTCGCCCTCCATGAAGGCGAACACCATCTCGAGGCGCTTCATCGGATTGGTCTCGACGAGCAGCGACTGCTTCTCGGCGACCTTGACCGCAATGTTGGCGGCAACCGCGTCGGCAAGGCGCGAGGCGTCCTCCAGCTCGGCGAGCTGCACCGCGGTCTCCGCCGGCAGCTTGCGGTTGAGCTTGGCGTAATTCTCGAACTGGTCGACCACCGAGCGCATCAGCGCCTGGATCTCGGCACCTTCGGCGGCATCGTCCTCGACCGGCGCGACGTTCGCCGTCAGATAGGCGCCGCCCTCCTCCATCGAGACGAGCACGCCGCGCTCCTTGCCGGCGACGAGCACGCGCACGGTGCCGTCGGGCAGCTTGAGCAGCTGGAGAACCTCGGCGGAGACGCCGGTATCGTACAGATCCTCGCGGCCCGGATCGTCCTCGGCCGGATCGAGCTGGGCGACGAGGAAGATCTCCTTGTCGTCGGCCATTGCTGCCTCGAGCGCAGCGACCGACTTGTCGCGGCCCACGAACAGCGGCACGATCATGTGCGGGAAGACGACGATGTCCCGGAGGGGAAGAACGGGGTAGGAATGCTTCATGGATACTCCTGAGCCCGCACAGGGCTCCTCAGCACCATTATATGGGGGCCGGGCTGCCTGCATCAATCGCCGAACGCGGTTAGGTTGTGGAGTGTTGCTTCCCAATGCGGCACGGACAAGGGTTTTTGCGACCGCATCGGTCCGCCGCGCCACGGATTTCCCTTGCCGCCGCGCTCCAGGGCCAGTTCAATTCCGCATCGCGCCCGGCGCGCTCACCGCATGAAGGAGGCCCGCATCCGCACGTCCCCGTTCCTCGCCGCTTCGGCCCTGGCCCTCGCCACGGCTCCCGCCGCCGCGCAGACGATCAAGCCGGGCGAACCGCCGCTGACCGCGCAGACGAGCAGCTCGGGCGGCCCGCTCGATCCGGTGCAGAAGCTGGTGCGCTTCCAGAGCGCCGACCTCAGGATCGAAGTGCTGCCCGACAGCCAGTCGATCAAGGGCGTGGGCACGCTGCGCTTCGCCGCCACCGCGCCGATCCGGACGCTGGTGATCGACCTCGATCGCAACCTGCCGGTCAGCGCGATCGCGATCGACGGCAGGCCGCTCCGGTCCGGAGCCTGGAGCAATCCCGAGGGCCGGATGACCATCCAGCTCGGCAAGACGGTGCGCGCCGGCGGCACGGTGACCGCGGCGATCACCTATGGCGGCACGCCGCACGTCGCGGTGCGGGCGCCCTGGGACGGCGGATTCGTCTGGACGAAGACGCCGCAGGGCCAGCCCTGGGTGGCAACCGCGGTGCAGATGGAGGGCTGCGACCTGTTCTGGCCGTGCATCGACTATCCCACCTACGAACCCGATTTCATCGACCTGCACATCACCGTGCCCAAGGGGTTGAAGGCGATCTCCAACGGCGTGCTCAAGGGCACCGACACGCTGGCCGACGGCCGCTCGACCTGGAACTGGCACGTCACCAACCCGACGCTCTACGGCATCGCGCTCAATGTCGGACCCTATGAGGTGATCTCGGGCGACTATAAGAGCCGCTTCGGCAACACGATCCCGATGTTCTATTGGTACCTGCCCGGCGAGGAACGGCAGGCGAAGGGCCTGTTCGCGGAATTCGCCCCGACGCTCGACTTCTTCGAGACCATGATCGGCCCCTATCCCTTTGGCGACCAGAAGCTCGGCGTGGTCGAGACGCCGCACAAGGGCATGGAGCACATGACGGTCAACGCCTATGGCAACAAATACGCCAAGACCCCCTGGGGCTATGACGACCTGTTCCAGCACGAATTCGCCCATGAATGGTTCGCCAACCAGCTGACCGCGGGCAACTGGGACGATTTCTGGCTGCACGAGGGCACCGGCACCTATATGCAGCCGCTCTATGCCGAATGGCGAGGCGGCAAGGGCGATTATACCGCGATGCTGCTCCAGGAGCGCATCGGCATCCGCGCCAGGTCGGCCATCGTCAGCGGCAAGCCGCAATCGGCCGAGGACGTCTATGAGGACAGGAACGGGCGCGGCGGCGACATCTACACCAAGGGCAGCTGGACGCTGCACACGCTGCGCAACCTGATCGGCGACAAGGCCTTTTTCGACGGGCTGCGCCTGGCGATATATGGCCGCACCGATCCCAGGCCCGGCAATTTCAAACCGCTCTACCGGAGCACGCCCGAGTTCATCGCCTTCATGGAGCAGACTTCGGGCCGCAAGCTGCAATGGTTCTTCGATGTCTATCTGTACGAGGCGGCGCTGCCCGAACTGCTGACCGAGCAGACGGGCGATCGGCTGACGCTCAGGTGGAAGGCGCCCGGAGACAGGCCCTTTCCGATGCCGGTGGAAGTGCAGCTGGGCGACAGGCTGGTCACGCTGGCGATGCGCGACGGCAGCGACACGATCGACCTGCCGGCGGGTGCGCATTACGTCGTCGATCCCTGGTCGAAGATCCTGAAGCGCTCCGCCGATATCGACGCGTTCCAGGCGTGGCGCGCGGCCCAGACATCGCGCTAGGGAGGTTCCGATGCACCAATATCTCCTCGCAGCCTCCGCCCTCGCTCTTTCGGCCACCACCGCCCAGGCCCAGGTCAAGCCCGGCGAGCCGCCGCTCACGCCCACGACGCAGGAATCGGGCGGCCCGATCAGCCCCGAGCGCGCCGCGCTGCACCTCGACCATGCCGACCTCGCCATCGAAGTGTTCCCGGCGACGCAGCGCATCGCCGCCATCGCGACGCTGACCATCACCAGCGCGATCGCGCAGAAGGCGCTCCAGATCGATCTCGACCGCAACCTGCCGGTCACTGCGATCAGCGTCGACGGCAAGGCGCTGGCACCGGTCGACTGGTCGAACCCCGAGGGCCGGCTGACGGTCGCCCTGCCCCGCCCGCTCGCGGCCGGCGGCAAGGCGGTGGTGACGATCAGCTATGGCGGCACGCCGCACGTCGCGGTCCGCCCGCCCTGGGACGACGGCATGGTCTGGGCCAGGACGCCGGGGCCCGATCGCCAGCCCTGGATCGCCAGCACTGCCGAAGGCTATGGCTGCGACCTGTTCTGGCCCTGTCTCGACTTCCCCAGGGGCGAGCCCGACATGGTCGACCTGCACGTCACGGTGCCCAAGGACCTGAAGGTCGCGGGCAACGGCAAGCTGGTCGGCACCGACACGCTGCCCGACGGCCGCTCGACCTGGCATTGGCGTGCACGCAGCCCCAATCCCTATTCGGTGACGCTGCAAATCGCCCCCTACAAGCTGATCCAGGCCGACTATAAAAGCCGCTTCGGCAACGTGATCCCGATGGAATATTGGTACATTCCGGGCCGCGACGAGAAGGCGCGGACGCTGTTCGCCGAATTCGCCCCCGCGCTCGATTTCTACGAGCGGGTGATCGGACCCTATCCCTGGAGCGACGAGAAGATGGGCGTGGCCGAGACCCCGCATCTCGGCATGGAGCACCAGACGATCAACGCCTATGGCAACAACTACAAGCAATATCCCTCGGGCTTCGACGAGATCTTCCAGCATGAGCTGGGCCATGAATGGTTCGGCAACCAGATGTCCGCCAGCAATTGGGACGATTACTGGCTGCACGAGGGCTTCGCGCAGTACATGCAGCCGCTCTACGGCCGCTGGCGCGAGGGCGACGCGCGCTATGCGGTGATGATGGACGAGTTCCGCCTCCAGATCACCAACCATGCGCCGATCGTCTCCGGCAAGATCCGCACCGAGGAGCAGGTGTATGAGGAGGAGAAGGGCGGCCCGGGCCAGGACATCTACGTCAAGGGCGCCTGGATCCTCCACACGCTGCGCAACCTGATCGGCGACGACAGGTTCTTCGATGCGACGCGCCGGCTGGTCTATGGTCGCCCCGATCCCAGGCCGGGCAATTTCACCCCGCGCTTCGCCACCACGCCGGATTTCATCAAGATCGTGAACGAGGTGACCGGCCGCGACATGCAATGGTTCTTCGACGTCTATCTCTACCAGGCACCGCTGCCGGAACTGGTCGAGGCGCGCCAGGGCGACACGCTGACGCTGCGCTGGAAGGTGGCGAACGACAAGCCGTTCCCGCTGCCGGTGGAAGTCTCGGTCGACGGCAAGGTGCGCTTGGTCGAGATGCCGGGCGGCATCGCAACGGTGAACGTGCCCGCCGACGCGCATGTCGTCGTCGATCCGAACGCGCGGGTTCTCAAATATTCGGCTGCCGTCGAGGCCTATCAGGCCAATGCCTATCGGAGGTGATCATGATCGCACTCGTCCATCCCGAACCCACCAGCGTCTATGCGGTCGCCGCGCTTTGCGGCAGCATGATCGTCTGGGTCGCGGTGCTGCTCGCCGCCAAGGCCAGGCGCGGCACGGCAGGTACCGAAGTGACCAGCAAGCGCGATTCGGGCTCGATGATCGGCGTCGCCGTGCAGGCGCTCGGGTTCCTTGCGGTGGGATTCGGCCCGCTCGAGATGGTCGTGGGAGCACCGGACCCAGCCGCGATCGGCCAGCTTGCCGCCGTCCTGGTGCTGATGGCCGGGGTGATCGGGCTGTTCGTCGCCTCTTCGCGCGCCATGGGGCGAAACTGGGCGATCGTCGCGCGCACGCGCGAAGACCATCAGCTCGTCACCTGGGGCCCCTTCGCGGTGGTCCGCAATCCCATCTATGTCGCGCTGTTCGTCTGGATACTCGTGATGGCGCTGGCGCTCGGCCATTGGCGCGGACTGATCCTGGGGGTGCCGCTCTACTGGGTCGGCACCTGGATGCGCGTGCGCCGCGAAGAGAGGCTCCTCCGCGCGCAGTTCGGCACCGCCTATGACGCCTATGCCGCGCGCGTGAAGCGCTTCGTGCCGGGGCTGATCTAGGGTCGAGCCGCAATCGGCAAGCCCCGTCCTCCCCGCGCAGGCAGGGAAGACGAACGCCCCTGGAGCAGGTGCCGGGGGACTGCCCCCGGCACGCAGCCCTATTCCTCCTCGATCACCGCGCCGTCCGGCCGCAGCACCTTGGCGAGCACGAAGGCGAAACCGATCTGCCAGGGCGTGTAGATCTTGAGCAGCTGGACCCAGTTGCCCGGGAAGGTCTCGCTGGTCGAACCGGTCGTTATGTAGAGATAGACGACCAGCGCGCCGAGGCCCGCCAGCATCGCCGTGCCGAACACGGCGAAGATCACCGGCGCGATCCCGCGACGGCCAAGCCCACTGCCCAGAACGAACAGCAGGGCGAGGCCCGCTCCCACGCCGCCGCCGATCAGGCCGAACCGCATCGGATCCGTGGAGGCATTGACCTGGTTCGCCAGCTGGGCGCCCGCCCAGTGCGCAAAGGTGAGGCCGACGATCAGCACGGCGACCTTCATCGCCAGCTTGTGGCCCCGCCCGGCCCAGACCAGAGGCAAGGTAAGCAGAGGCGTAAGCCACACGGCCGCGTTGGCGACATTCGCCAGGGTCAGCACGCACAACCCGGCGATGAAGAACAGGTGGCCGAGGATAAGCCACTTGAATGCCGTGCCCGCGGCGGAATCGAGGGCAAGATTGAACGACGAATGATACTCGCGGGGATCTTCATCCGCGAGGATAGCAGCATCAGACATAGGAACACTCCTCTATCCGGCCAATACACCTAGGGTGCGCCTCATCTTGAGTCGCGTCAACACAAAGTCGGCCTTGCGGCGCCGCCGGCTTCGCGCGACATTCCAATCCGTTGGGCCGGCATCTTGGGGGGAAGCATGGCGGACGAAGCGCTCTGGAACACCGACCTCGCGCCGACCGGGCCCGGGCAGCGCAGCTGGGCATGGTATCATTATACCGCGCTGTGGAGCGGCATGATCGTCGCGGTGCCGGCCTGGATGCTCGCCGCGGGGCTGGTCGAACAGGGCATGTCCGCCGGCCAGGCGGCGTTCACCGTGCTGCTGGGCAACGGCATCGTCCTCGTGCCGATGCTGCTGATCGGCCATGCCGGCGCCCGGCACGGCATTCCCTATGCGGTGCTGGTGCGCGCTTCGTTCGGCACCGCGGGCGCGCGGCTGCCCGCCCTGGCCCGGGCGCTGGTGGCCTGCGGCTGGTACGGCATCCAGACCTGGATCGGCGGCGAGGCACTGCTCACCCTGTTCGGCGTGCTGGTCCGCGCCGACCTGCGCGGCGCCCCGCTCCCGATGCTCGACATCGGGAGCGGGCAGCTGGTCGCCTTCCTCCTCTTCTGGTCGCTCCAGCTCTTCTTCGTGCGCAAGGGGCTGCTTACCATTCGCCGGCTGGAGACCTGGACCGCGCCGGCGAAGATCCTGGTCTGCATCGCGCTGGTCTGGTGGGCGGTGGAGGCGGCAGGCGGGCTCGGCCCCATCTTCCACGCGCCCTCCGCCTTCGTGCCGGGCGGCCCGAAGGCCGGGCAGTTCTGGGCCGTGTTCTGGCCCGCGCTCACCGCGATGATCGGCTATTGGGCGACGCTCGCGCTCAACATTCCCGACTTCACGCGCTTCGCCCGTTCGCAGCGCGACCAGCTGATCGGCCAGTCCCTCGGCCTGCCCCCGATGATGGGGCTGATCGCGCTCGCCAGCGTGATCACCACCAGCGCCACGGTCGTGATCTATGGCGAGGCGATCTGGGACCCGGTCGCGCTTTCCGGCCGGTTCGAGGGGCCGCTGGTGCTGCTCGGGCTGATCGTGATCAGCGTCGACACCATCTCGTGCAACATCGCCGCGAACCTCGTTTCCGCTTCCTATGATTTCTCCTCGCTGTGGCCGGCGCGGATCAGCTACCGGACCGGCGGCATGATCACCGCGGCGATCGCGATCCTGATGATGCCGTGGAAGCTGCTCGCCTCCACCGGCGGCTATATCTTCGTCTGGCTTGCCGGCTATTCGGCGCTGCTCGGGCCGATCGCCGGCATCCTGATCGCCGATTACTGGCTGATCCGCCGCACGCGGCTGCAGGTCGACGACCTCTATCGCGCGGACGGCGCCTATGCCTATCGCCGCGGCTGGAACCCGGCGGCGCTGATCGCCTTCGCGGCCGGCGTGCTGCCCAACCTGCCCGGCTTCCTCGCCACCGCCGCGCCCGGTGCCTTCGCCGCCGGGCCCGTATGGATGGCGATCTATACCTGGGCCTGGTTCGTCGGCCTGGCCGTTGCGCTGCTGGTCTATCTCGCGCTGATGCGGCTCAGCCCGCGGGTCGCCGCCCGAGCCGCATGAGCCAGGCCAGGAAGAACGCCAGGCACGCCTGCCAGGGCAAGTGCACGCACTCCAGCCAGAAGACGAAGCCCGCCGATTTCAACTGGTAGCCATGGGCGCCGGTGAGCAGCAGCCCCTGCGCCATGCCGAGCGCGCCGAGCAGGGTGAGCGCGGCGATGCCGAGCAGGATGATCGCGCGACTGCCCGCGTGGAAAGGCGCCAGGCGCAGCGGCACCAGCAGCATCAGCGCCAGCGCCCCGCCCGCGAAACCGCCCACCGCGCCGGTGCCCAGATCCTGGACATAGGCCTGGGGATCGGGCTCGAGCGCAAAGCTGATCGAGGCGTGCCGCCAGGCGAGATAATTGGCCGCGACATGGACGAAGGTGAGCACCGCGGTGAAATAGAATAGCCGGCGCGCCCATCCGCGCTGCCGCGCGCTGGCGAAGAGATAGGGCATGCCGAACAGCGGCGTGAGGTACAGGCTGGGGCCGATCACCGGCGCCAGCACGACCTTCGGATCGGGATGAAGCAGGATCGCAAGCGCCAGCGCCACCGCATAGACGACCGCGCCGACCAGCAGCCAGATAAGGGCGTGCCGGAAACGGACATGCCGGCGGCGCGCCTGCGCGGCGGCGAGTCTGTCCGTTCTGCTCCTTGCCCCCCGCATCGGGGAATGATGGCAGAGCATCCCTTGCGCGTCATCCCCGCCAAGGCGAGGTCCGGAGCGGCAGGGGGTTCGCCTTCATGCCGCTGGATCCCCGGCTTCGCGGGAATGACGATTGCTGGCTCGAGGGTGCCGAAAAGCAGAAGGCCCTCCCCGCGCTCGCGGAAAGGGCCTCCTGAAATCCAGCCGGAGCCGGCGCGCTGCGCTCAGCCCGCCTTTTCCTTCTTGGCATAGACGCGCACCGGCTCCTTGGTGCCGCCGACCACGTCCTTGTCGACCACGACTTCGTCCACCCCGTCCATCGAAGGCAGGTCGAACATCGTGTCGAGCAGGATGCCCTCCAGGATCGAGCGGAGGCCGCGCGCGCCGGTCTTGCGCTCGATGGCCTTCTTCGAAACGGCGGTGAGCGCGTCGTCGTTGAAGCCCAGCTTCACGCCCTCCATGTCGAACAGCTTCTGATACTGCTTGACCAGCGCGTTCTTCGGCTCGGTGAGGATCTTGATCAGCGCCTCGACGTCGAGGTCCTCGAGCGTCGCGATCACCGGCAGGCGGCCGACGAACTCGGGGATCAGGCCGAACTTGAGGAGATCCTCCGGCTCGACCTGCTTGAGCATCTCGCCGGTGCGGCGCTCGTCCGGTGCGGCGACATGCGCGCCGAAGCCGATCGACTTGCCCTGCAGGCGATCGCCGATGATCTTCTCCAGCCCCGAAAAGGCGCCGCCGCAGATGAACAGGATGTTGGTGGTGTCCACCTGCAGGAATTCCTGCTGCGGATGCTTGCGCCCGCCCTGCGGCGGAACGCTCGCCGTGGTGCCTTCCATCAGCTTGAGCAGCGCCTGCTGCACGCCCTCGCCCGACACGTCGCGCGTGATCGACGGGTTCTCGGCCTTGCGGCTGATCTTGTCGATCTCGTCGATATAGACGATGCCGCGCTGCGCCCGCTCGACATTATAGTCGGAGGCCTGGAGCAGTTTGAGGATGATGTTCTCCACGTCCTCGCCGACATAGCCGGCTTCGGTGAGGGTGGTGGCGTCCGCCATGGTGAACGGCACGTCGAGGATGCGCGCCAGCGTCTGCGCCAGCAGCGTCTTGCCGCAGCCAGTGGGGCCGACGAGCAGGATGTTCGACTTCGAAAGCTCGACGTCCGCGCCCTTGGCGCCGTGGTTCAGCCGCTTGTAGTGGTTGTGCACCGCCACCGAGAGCACGCGCTTGGCGCGCTTCTGGCCGATCACATAATCGTCGAGGACGTCGCAGATCTCCTGCGGCGTCGGGACCCCGCCGTCCTTCTTGCTGACGAGCGCGGACTTGGTCTCTTCGCGAATGATGTCGTTGCAGAGCTCCACGCACTCGTCGCAGATGAACACGGTCGGGCCCGCGATGAGCTTGCGCACTTCGTGCTGCGACTTGCCGCAGAACGAACAATAGAGCGTGCTCTTCGAGTCACCGCCGCTGAGCTTGGTCATTCAATCCATCCTTGGTGCGCCGCGCGCACGTTACGCCACCCGCCATCCTACACGCGGGAGATTATCCGGCAAACCCGGAATCTGGCTATTACGCCAGACTCCTTAAACAGCTCCTGACGATCAGGCGGCCGCAGCCTCGCCGTCGGTCGGCATCGGCCGCTTCTCGTACACTTCGTCGACCAGGCCGAATTCCTTGGCCTCGTTCGCCTCCAGGAAGGTGTCGCGGTCCATCGCGCGCTCGATCTTGTCGAGCGGCTGGCCGGTGTACTTCACGTAGAGATCGTTCATCCGCGCACGAATCCGCAGGATCTCCTTGGCCTGGATCTCGATGTCCGAGGCCATGCCCTGGGCGCCGCCCGAAGGCTGGTGGATCATGATCCGGGCATTGGTGAGCGCCACGCGCAGGCCCGGCTCGCCCGAAGCGAGCAGGAAGCTGCCCATCGACGCCGCCTGGCCGATGCAGACCGTGCCGACGCGCGGGCGGATATACTGCATGGTATCGTGGATCGCCATGCCGGCGGTCACCACGCCACCCGGCGAGTTGATGTACATCCAGATGTCCTTCTTCGGGTTCTCGGACTCGAGGAAGAGCAACTGGGCGGTGATCAGCGAGGCCATATGGTCCTCGACAGGGCCGGTCACGAAAACGATGCGCTCGCGCAGCAGGCGCGAATAGATGTCGAAGCTGCGCTCGCCGCGGCTCGACTGCTCGATGACGATGGGGACGAGACCGCCGGTGACGGGGTCAATGGTCATCTGACCGGAAAGCGGATGCATGGGTGAAAATCTCGTTATGTCTGTTTGCCCGACCCAACATCGGCGCTTGGCGAGCGGAGTTCAAGCCTTGGTTATGGTTAGTCGCGACAAGGGCTTTCACGGAGGGCCGCCGCCCGGGAACGCGCGGATGGCCGGCCAGGGCTGCACGCCCTCCACGCCCGCGCTGCCTTGAAGGCGCAACGGTGCTGCCCCATGATGGCATCATGACGACGCACAAGGTCCTGGTCACCGGCGGCTCCGGCTTCGTGGGCAGCCATGTCATCCTCCAGTTGCTGGCGGCGGGGCACGATGTCCGCACCACGGTCCGCAGCCTCGCGCGCGAGCCACAGGTCCGCGCGACGCTCGAGCGGGCCGGCGCCGATACGCGCCGCCTGAGCTTCGTCGCCGCGGATCTGGAAAGGGACGAAGGCTGGGCCGAGGCCGTGGCCGGCTGCGACTATGTCCAGCACGTCGCCTCCCCCTTCCCGCAGAGCCAGCCCGCCGACGAACAGGAACTGATCCGCCCGGCCGTGGACGGCACGCTCCGGGTGCTGCGGGCGGCGCGCGACGCGGGCGTGAAGCGCGTGGTGCTCACTTCCAGCTTCGCCGCGATCGGCTATGGCCATGGCCAGCGCCACAGCGACTATACCGAGGCCGACTGGACCGATGTGAACGGCCCCGCCGTCCAGCCCTATATGAAGTCCAAGACCCTCGCCGAGCGCGCGGCATGGGACTTCATCGCGGCCGAGGGCAACGGCCTCGAGCTGGCGGTGGTCAATCCCGTCGGCATCTTCGGCCCGGCGCTCAACGACGATCTTTCCACTTCGATCTGGCTGGTGAAGTCGATGATCGAGGGCAGGATGCCCGGCCTGCCCGACCTGTGGTTCGGCGTGGTCGACGTGCGCGACGTGGCCAGCCTGCAGATCGAGACGATGACGCATGCCGGCGCGGCGGGCGAGCGATTCCTCGCCGTGGCGGGCAAGGCAGTCTCGATTCCCGAAATGGCCGATATCCTGCGCGCCGATCTGGGCGACGCGGCCGGCAACATCACGCGCCGCCGCATCCCGAGCTGGCTGGTGCGGATCCTCGCCCTCTTCAATCCGATGGCGCGCGAGGCGGCGCCGCGGCTCGGCATCCGGGCCAATGCCAGCAACGTCAAGGCACGCAAGCTGCTCGACTGGCAGCCCCGCGGCAATGCGGAGGCGATCCTCGCCACTGCGCACAGCCTGATCGCGCTGGGATTGGTGGAGACCCGGGCCTGAGCGCTCCGGGCCCGAACGCTCGCGGCCCCATTGTTTCGGATCGACCTTTGCCTGCCTTCCCCTTACAGGGGCACGAACCTTGCCTGGATGCGAACCTTGGCCAGCCAATCGATGTCCGACGACCCCGTGCGCCTCCTCCTCGTCGAAGATGACGAACCGCTGCGCCGCCTGCTGGGCGACCAGCTGAGCGAACGGGGCTATGCCGTCCAGGCGGTTGCCGATGGGCGCGCGGCGATCGCGGCGATCGGCGACGATCCGTTCGACATCGTGATCCTCGATCGGATGCTTCCCTTCGTCGACGGAGTCGACGTGCTGCGCTGGCTGCGCGAGCAGGAAGTGCTGACGCCGGTGATCCTGCTGACCGCGCTGGGCCGCCTCCCCGAGCGGGTGGAAGGGCTGGAGGCCGGCGCCGACGACTATGTCGTCAAGCCGTTCGAGACCGACGAGCTCCACGCCCGCATCCGCGCCCTGCTCCGCCGCCGCCAGGCCAATGGCACCGATAGCGCGACGGTGACGGCGGGTGACGTCACGGTGAGCGTCGCGCGGCACCGGGTCACGCGCGCGGGCCAGCCGATCGAGCTGCACAAGACAGAGATCAAGCTGCTCGCCGAGCTCGTCCGCGAGGCGGGCACGGTGCTCACCCGGCCGCTGCTGCTCGAGCGCGTCTGGGGCTATGATTTCGTTCCCACCACCAACATCGTCGACGCCTATATCCGGCGCCTGCGCCAGCGGCTCGAGCTGCCCGGCCTGCCCGATCCGATCGTGACCGTGCGCGGAGTCGGCTACATGTTCCGCGCCTGAGCCATGACGTCGCCTCGCTCGCTACGGGCGATCGCGCTCGCCTTCCTCACCGCCATAGCGCTTGCCACGGTGCTGACTTGCGCCGGTGTCTATCTGGCGCTCGTCGGCGCGATCGACCGGCAAGTGGACAAGCGGCTGCAGGGACAAGCCGCCGAACTGCTCGCCGACAATCCGGACCAGCCGCTGCTGATGCACCGGATCGCGCAGGAAACGCGGCGACGCGACAGCGGCGACATCGGCTTCCTGCTGATCGATGCACGAGGCCGGCACCTGGCCGGCAACATCGCGCCCGCGCACGGCTTTCCCCAGGGCCTCTCGACGATCGATCGGAGTGCCGGCATCCACGGCCTCACGCGCGGGCGGGCGCTGGTGCACGCGTTGCCGAACGGCCTGACGCTGGCATTGGCGGCAGAGAGCGAGCCGATCGATCATCACGATTCGCATCGCATGCTGATCCTCGCATCGGGCTTCGGCACGATCCTGCTGCTCGTGGCGCTGGGCACGCTGGCCCTCGGCCTTGCCATCCGGCGCAACATCGGCGCGGTACGCCATGCGGCGGAGGCGATCGTCGACGGCGACCTGCGCGCGCGCGTGCCGGTCGAGCGGGCGGGCTCCGCCTTTGGCCGGCAGGCGGAGGCCTTCAATCACATGCTCGACCGGATCGAGGCGCTGATGACCAGCCTCTCCCAGATATCCAACGACATCGCGCATGACCTGCGCACGCCGCTGGCCCGGCTCCACGGCCAGCTGGCTCGGCTCGCTGCCGAGCCCGGCGCCGATGCGCTCCGCCCCCAGGTCGAGGAAGCGATGGCGCAGAGCGAGGAGATATTGGCGATGTTCGCCGCGATCCTGCGCATCACCGAAGTGGAGGGTGGCGATCGCCGGGCGATGTTCCGCCGGCTGGACCTGGCCGAGATCGCCGCCGGCGCTGCCGAGGCGATCGAGGCCCTGGCGGACGAGAAGGGACAGAAGCTGCGCCTCGGCCCCTGGGACTCCGCACCGATCGAGGGGGACGCGCGGCTGCTCACCCAACTCGTCGTCAACCTGATCGAGAATGCGGTCAACCACACTCCGCCGGGCTCGACCCTCGCGGTGTCGGTGACGCGAGAGAGCGACGGTGCCGTCCTCACCGTCGCCGATGACGGCCCCGGCATCGCCCCGGCCGAGCATGCGCTCGCGCTCCGCCGCTTCGGCCGGCTCGAACATAGCCGGAACCGCCCGGGGCACGGCCTCGGCCTGCCCCTGGTCCAGGCGATCGCCGCGCTCCATCGCGGCGCGCTCGAGCTGGTGGACAACCGGCCGGGCCTGCGCGTCCGCGTCCGCCTGCCGCTCGCCCCATGAGAAACGGCCCGGACGGATGACCGTCCGGGCCGCCATTCCCGCGATCCGCTCCCCGGCTCGCCGCCGGGGACCGGGGATCAGAACTTGACGCTGGCTTCCGCGCCGAAGGTGCGCGGCGGGTTGAAATTGGCATAGTCGCCCAGGATGCCGCCATAGTTGGTCGAGACCAGGGTGGCGCCATTATAGTTGTACACCGGCGACGAGTTCGCATTCGACCGGCGATAGATATAGGTGTTGTCGAACAGGTTGCGCGCCCACAGCGACAGAGTCACCTGCGCGCTGTCGTTCATCTTGATATCCGCCAGCGCGATGCGGCCGTTCACGACGAAGCTCGGATCCGTCTTGGTCGGCTCGAGCTGGAAGCTGTACTGGCTGCTGGCATAGTTGGCATCGAGGTGCAGGCGCAGATTGGCGCCGTTCGCGATGGTGAGCGGCAGCACATAGTCGATCGCGCCCGACGCTGCGTTCTTCGGCGTGTAGACGATGTAGAGCTGCTGCGGCAGGCCGCCGGTGAACGGGTTCACTGCCGAAGGCGCCTTCCAATAGGTATAGGCATAGGAAGCCGACAACGTCAGGCCGGCCGTCGGCTTCACCGTCAGATCGGCTTCGATGCCGCGGATCTTGGTGTTGCCGGCATTCTGGGTCTGTTCGATGTGCGCGCCGTTGGTCGGGTTCGGAACCGCGGTGCCGTTGGGCAGCGTGATGGTCGCGGCAGTGTCGAACAGGTCGAAGTCGAACTGCGTGTTGCTGCGATCCATGATGTAGCCGGCAATGTTGAAGCGGGCATGATGGTCGAAGAAGTCCATCTTCGCCCCGATCTCGTACGACTTCACCGATTCCGGACCAAAGGCGTTGAAGCTCTGCGAACGGTCGTTGGCGCCGCCGGCGCGGAAGCCGGTCGAATATTTGGCGTAGAGATGGACGTCCTGCGTCGCGTCATATGCGATGTTGAACATCGGATCGAAGCGGCTGATGCTGTTCTCGAAGGTGAAGCCCTGCACCGCGTTGTTCACCACGTAGAGCGCGCCGTGGCGCTTGTCCTTGGTGAAGCGGCCGCCGGCGGTGAAGTGCAGCCCGGTGCCTTCCGGCGAGAAGGTCAGGTTGCCGAACGCCGAGTAGTTGTGGTCCCAGGCCTTGCTGGCGCGCGTGATGAACTGGCAGCTGTTCGTGAACTGCGGGACGGTGGCCGCCAGGGTGTTCACGCAGGAGGCGGCATAGGGCTGGTAGCCCGAATTCGCGCTGGTGACGGTGCCGGTGACGATGGGGCTGCGGATGGTGTAGGCCGTGCCGTCCGCGTTCCACAGGTTGCTGAGCGGCGTCGCGGCATATTCGGTCGCATGCTCGGTGAAATAATAGGCGCCGAGGACGAAATCGAACTGATCGAAGCTGCCCACCGCCTGGAATTCCTGGCTGAACTGGTGCTGCTTCAGGAACGAGAGGCTGTAGCGGCTGAAATTGGCGTTCGGCGCATAGGTGCTGCGCTCCGGACCGCCCGAATTGTCCCACTGATCGGTGCTGACGCCGCGCCAGGCGGTGATCGAGCGCAGTTCGAGGCCCGGGGCGACCTTGTACTTCAGGTTCGACGTGAAGCCGTGCGTGATGTCGACGCTCGGCTGCTGCGGCACGCCGACATCGGCGACCTTCTGACGCTCCGGGTGCACGCCGACCGCGGGCGCAAGCGGCGCAACGCAGGGAAGACGGCCAGCCGCGGCCTGGGCCGCGGTGATGGTGCCGCCGCAAGCGGTAGCGGTGCCCGGCAGATACAGGGTGGTGCCGATCGTACCGCCCGCCGGCGTATAGGTGCCGACGGTGTAGTTGTTCGGATTGTAGTTGATCAGCTGGCTGAACTGCGGGGTGTTCTCGTCCTTCGCATAATCATAGGAGAAGTCCGCGGTCAGGCCCTCGAACGGGGTCCAGCGCGCCGCCGCGCGGCCGCCCTTGCGATCGTAATAGTTCCAGCCGACCGAGCCCGCGAGCGGATCCTTCACCGTCGGATCCTGATGCTGGTACACCCCGTCGAACTTCAGCGCGATGTTGAAGAACGCCGGCAGGTCGAGATGGATGTCCGCGTTGCGGCTGCCATAATTGCCGATGCCGGCGGTCATGCGCGCGCCGAACTCGCCGGTGGGCGCCTTGGTGACCATCGAGAGCGCGCCGCCTTCGGTGTTGCGGCCGAACAACGTGCCCTGGGGGCCCTTCAGCACTTCGATGCGCTCGATGTCGAACAGCGCGGCGTTGAGGCCCTGAGTCTTGCCGAGGGCGACGCCGTCGATATAGACGCTGACGCCGCCGTCGCGGGCCGTCTGGTTCTGGTCATAGGGGACGATGCCGCGGATGCCGATGGTCAGCGCCGACTGGCGTGCCTCGAACGTGGCGACGCGCAGCGACGGCACCGTACCGTCGGCCAGGTTGAACAGGCTCTGGACGTGGCGATCCTGCAGCGCCTCGGTGCTCAGCACCGAAATCGAGATCGGCGTTTGCTGCAGATTGGTCTCGCGACGCTGCGCCGTGACGATGATCTCGCCGAGGCCACCCTGATCATTGCCGTCGGCCTGGGCGGACGTCGTCGTCGCCGTCTGGTCCTGCGCCAGCGCGGGCATCGCGGACAACGCGAACAAGGTCGCGCCCGCGAGCAGCGACAGACGGAAGCGGGAAACATTCTGCATATGGGTAACCCCCTTCAGGTTTATTCCTGATCGAGGCGCCCCTACGCATTGCAGTTGGCATTATTGTTACAACGATAGCAGCATATAAGTAATGCTTATTTCATTTTCGTTTCATTTAACGAGAATCAAACAATGAATTCAGTAAAGTCTATGAAATCTTCAATAATCATACCCGATCATCGGGCAGTGATGATCGAAGTTTCTTTTTCGATCGAGCGAACCTTTGAAGACATACGCCCATGGATGGCCGATCCGACAAGGTAGACCTTATCAGATCGAATATTCGAGCAACGCTGCAAGCCTCGATTCGCGGCGACCGCCTATTTGAGCGGCCCAGGTTGCGCCAGATAGGCGAGCCGCCGCACCTCGCGCCGCCCGCGCACCACCGTGTCGAGGATCAGCCCGGTGAACAGGTTCAGGAAGGAGAGGATCATCAATCCCGTCGCCAGGATCGCCGTGGGGAAACGCGGCACGAGGCCGGTCTCGAACCAGGTGACGGCGAGCGGGATGCTGAGCCCCACCGCCAGCGCGGCGAACACGGTGGCGATCCAGCCGAAGAACAGCATCGGCCGCTCGATCCGGTAGAGCACCGCGATCGTCTTCAGGATGCGCCAGCCGTCGCGATAGGTGCTTAGCTTGGACTCCGATCCCTCGGGCCTGGCGAAATAGCGCGTCTCCACCTCGCCCACCGGCATCTTCAGCTCCAGCGCATGAACGCTGATCTCGGTCTCGATCTCGAAGCCGGCGGAAAGCACCGGGAAGCTCTTCACGAAGCGGCGCGAGAAGACGCGGTAGCCCGAGAAGATGTCCGTGAAGCTGCGGCCGAACAGCTTGGCGAGGATGCCGGTCATCATCCGGTTGCCGAGCACATGCCCGCGGCGATACGCCTCCGCCGCCTCGTGCACGCGGGTGCCGACGATCATGTCGAGCCCCTCCTCCGCCACGCGCGCCACCATGGCGGGGGCCGAGGCCGGATCATAGGTCGCATCGCCGTCCGCCATCACATAGATGTCGGCCTCGACATCGGCGAACATCCGGCGGACGACATTGCCCTTGCCCTGCATCCGTTCGCTGCGGACCACGGCACCGGCCGCTCGCGCGACTTCGATCGTCCGGTCGCGGCTGTTGTTGTCATAGACGTAGATGGCCGCATCCGGCAGCACCTTGCGGAACCCCTCGATCGTCTGCGCGATCGCGGCTTCTTCATTGTAGCAGGGCAGGATCACGGCGACGGTCGGCTTGCTCATGCGCCAGCCATAGGGCCGAAACGGTTACGGTTCGATATCAATTTCACTTGGCGGGGATTGGTGCCCCGAGCATGCTTCCCGGCGGGAGAGCGAGAATGAAAACGCACAGGCTCTGACCACTGACATCGGCAACCATCGCAAGGGTGATGATCGATGCCGCCACCAACCCAGTGCTGCTGATCGCCTATCACCTGTGGCCCGACCTCTATGAGTTGCACGCCCTTGCCGAGCTGGCCTCCGTCGAGGTCAGGATGGACATGCTGATCCCGACGCTCCTCACGATGTGCGTCTTCGCCTCGTGGGACCTGTGGCTCTTCAGCTTCTTCGACTTGATCATCCTGGGCGTGTTCGCCGGCCCGTTCGCGCTGATGACGATCATCTGGATCCAGTCGGTGACGGGCATCGCCCTCGCCGCCACCGTCATCCCGATGCTGTGGAGGATCGCCCGCGCCCAGGCCGCGCAGCGCGGCCCGGCGCTCACCGACATCTTCAGCTGACAAAGCAAAGGCCCCCGCTCCACAAGGAACGAGGGCCTGAACTTGTCCCGAAGGAGAAAGCCTCAGTCGGCCTTCTTCTTCGCGGGCGCCTTCTTGGCGGGCTTGGCTTCGGCCTCGTCGCCCTCCGCCTTCTTGGCCGGAGCCTTTTTGGCGGCCGGCTTCTTGGCGGGCTCGGCCTCGGCTTCCGCCGGCTCGGCGTCTGCCTTCTTCGCCTTGGCGGCAGGCTTCTTCTCGGCCTTGGCCTCGCCCTCGCCGGCTTCCGCCTTCTTCGACTTGCGCGGCTTGTGGTTGTCGTGGTCGTGGGTGTGCGTGCCGGTGTCGAAGCCGTCATCGCTCTCGATCGCGGCTTCCAGCGCCTCGCGAGTCACTTCGCGGTCCGAGATGTCGGCCTTGTCGAACAGGAAATCGACCACCTTGTCCTCGAACAGCGGCGCGCGCAGCTGGGCGGCGGCCATCGGCTCGTTGCGGACATACTGGTAGAAGCGCTCGCGATCGTTCGGCGAATATTGCGCCGCCGCCTGGGTGATCAGCTGGTTCATCTCGTTGGGCGTGACCTCGACGCCGTTGGCGGTGCCGATCTCCGAGAGCAGCAGGCCCAGGCGCACGCGGCGCTCGGCGATCTTCACATAATCGGCGCGCTCGGCCTCGAGCTCGGCCTTGGCCGCCTCGGGGTCCGCCTCATGCTCGGCTTCGTGCTGGAGCTGGTGCCAGATCTGCTCGAACTCGGCATCGACCATCGAGGGCGGAACCTCGAAGTCATGACCCGCGGCGAGCTGATCGAGCAGCTTGCGCTTCATATAGGTGCGGGTCAGGCCGTTCAGCTGCTGCTCGAGCTGGCCCTTGAGCAGGCCGGTGAGCTGCTCGAGGCTCTGCAGGCCCAGCGTCTTGGCGAAATCATCGTCGATCACGGTCTCGCCGGCAGTCTTCACGGCGGTGATCTTGAGGGCGAACTGCGCCAGCTTGCCGGCCAGGTCGGGCACGCCATAATCGGCCGGGAAGGTGACGTCGATCGTCTTCTCGTCGCCGGACTTCACGCCGACGAGCTGGTCCTCGAAGCCGGGGATCAGGCGGCCGGTGCCGATCTCGACCGACATGTCGGTGCCGGTGCCGCCGTCGAATGCGACGCCGTCGACGCTGCCGGCGAAGTCCATGGTCACCTGGTCGCCCTCGGCGGCCTTGTGCTTGGCCGGCGCATCGGTCCAGGCCTTTTGCTGGCCGGCGAGCTGCTTGAGCTGGACGTTCACTTCGTCATCGCTCACCGGCACGGTCAGGCGCTCGAGCTTCAGGCCGTCGATCGCGGGAGTCGGGACGTCCGGCAGGACCTCCAGCTCGACCTTGATCTCGGCATCGCCGCCGGGCGCATATTCGCCTTCCAGGCTCACCGACGGCGACACGGCCGGGCGCAGCTTGTTGTCGGCGATCAGCTTCTGCACGCCTTCCTGGATCGAGCTGTTGAGCGCGTCCTGCGCGATCGCCTCGCCATGCATCTTGCGGATCAGGTTGGTCGGCACCTTGCCCGGACGGAAGCCCGGCATGCGGACCTGCGGGGCAACCCGCTTGACCTCGGCATCGACCTTCTTGTCGATGTCCTTGGCAGTGATCTTGAGCGTGTAGGCGCGCTTCAGGCCCTCGTTCAACGTCTCGACAGTCTGCATTTTTCTCAGGCTTCCAAACTTCAAGAAAAGGAATTGGCAGGCGTCCGGTGACGCGGGCAAACGAGCGGCGATGCTGGTGCGGGCGAAGGGACTCGAACCCCCACACCTTTCGATACCAGAACCTAAATCTGGCGCGTCTACCAGTTCCGCCACGCCCGCACAGGGCACCGCCGGTCGGCGGGCTCTATAACAGTCGGGGCCTTCATCGCAAGGGCGCAGGCAACTTCATCGCGACACGAAGCGTTGGTCTACCGAAACAAGGAGACCGTTCGTGCCCGTTGAGCCGCCCGTCCAGCCCACCGTGCCGCCCGCCGAGCAGCCTCCCGCGCCGCTTCCGGGCCAGCCGGCGAGCCCGCCTCCCGAACTTGATCCGCCGGTGCCGGACATCGATGTGCCCGCACCGCAACCGGCCACGCCGACGGTGCCCGCGCCCGGCCAGCCGATTGCCCGACAGGGAGAGAGAGGATGAACGACAATGATCGTGAAGACCCGCGCTCCGATCGCACGCGGATCGGCGAACCCCGCGCCGACGCCGTCAAACCGGGCGAAACCGGCAACGGTCATGCGCCGCCGGAGCCCCTAGCGCTATCGGGCCGTACCGGCGACGTGCGGCACCAGGACTTGGATCAGCAGTAAACCCCGGCCATCCATGATCGACAGACATTTGAAAAGGCTCCGGCTGCGCTGCGAAATCAGCGCTCCGGAGGAGGAAGCGCTGCGTGCCGCGGTGCAGGGTCCGTTCGTCCATGCGGCGGAGCAGGTGATCGTGCGCCGCGGCGAGCGGCTGAACAGCTCGATCCTGCTGCTCGACGGCCTGCTCGCGCGGTACAAGGACCTCAGCAACGGCCAGCGCCAGATCACGCACCTGCACGTGCCCGGCGATTTCGCCGACCTGCACGGCTATACGCTGGGCTATCTCGATCACAATGTGATCACCCTCACCCCCTGCCGGATCGCCCGCGCGCCGCACGCCAAGGTGACGGAGATCACCGGCCGCTTCCCGAACCTTGCCCGTGCCTTCTGGTTCTCGACCAATCTCGACGCAAGCATCCACCGCGAATGGGAAGTCTCGCTCGGCCGGCGCAACGCCATCGAGCGTGCCGCGCACCTGCTCTGCGAGCTGCAGTCGCGGCTGCTCGCCGTCGGCGCGGCGGAAGGCAACGGCTTCGGCCTGCCGATCACGCAGAACCAGTTCGCCGAGTGCCTCGGCCTCACCGGGGTGCATGTGAACCGCGTGCTGCGCGAGTTGCGCGAGGCGGGCCTGGCCGATTTTCGCAGCGGGCGGGTGACGATCCACGACCGGCCCAGGCTGGAATCGCTTGCCGAGTTCGACCCGCTCTATTTGTATCTCGACCGGCCGGCGAACTAGCGTCCGCCTCTAGTTCGCAACCCGGCGCGCCGTCAGGATCTTCACCGGCGCTGCCGGAATCTCGCCCTTGAAATAGCCGCCCAGCGTGGCGGTGGGCGAATTGGGGGCGTCGAAGACCTTGAGCACCACGTCCTTGCCGTCGACGACATGGGCAAAGGCCGCATAGCCGAGATTGTCGCCGGGCTTGGTCGGATCGGCGTCGAACGAAGGCTGGTCGCCCAGCAGGATGGTGAAATCGCCGGCGGCGGTGCCGGGCGCGCGGCGGGGCGTCGAAAGCGTGAAATCCGTGTGTTTGATGCCGGTGAGCGTGGTCGGTTCATGCTTGATCGGCGGCAACACCTTGCCCCGCGCATTGTTCACTCCGAACTGCACGAAGCCGAAATGGTCCTGCACCTTCACCACCCGGTAGAAGGGGGCGCCGTCGAGCCGCTTCTGATCGATATAGCGCAGGAAGTTGTTGCCGCTGATCGGCGCGTGGACGGTGTCGACCTCGACGACGATCGTGCCCGCGGCAGTGGTCAGCGCCACGCGCGGCAGCGGCGCCGCGGGACTCGGCGCGGGCGCGGTCTGCGCAAGGACGGGCAGGGCGACCAGGCTCAGCAGGCAAGCGGCGATCCAGCGCATCCTATTCCTTCTCCTCCGAACCCTCCCCCAGCGCCACGCTCTCCCGCTTGAGCGGGCGCGATACCGGGCAGACTTCCTGCACATAGTCGTTCAGCACATTGGCCAGGTGCTCGCGCACCAGCCGGTAATGGACATATTGTCCGCGCTTCTCGCTGGTGACCAGCCCCGCATTCTCCAGCACCGCAAGATGCTGCGACACCGCCGGCTTGGATATCTCGAACCGCGCCGCGATCTCTCCGGCAGTCAGTTCGGCATGGGCCAGATAGGCCAGGATCTTGCGGCGCACGGTGGACGACAGGGCTTCGAAGACGCGTTGCATGGGAAGGTATTTAAGAAATTTCTTCATTGCCTGCCAGTCCAAAGGCGATAATAAAGTAGTTGCTTAAATACCTTTGAGTCGCGCCATGACGGATCCGCATGCAGTGAACCATCTCGTCGAGACGCCGGGAGCCGATCCCGTGGAGGGGCGCGTGCGCTGGGCGCCGGTCCAGTCGCTGTGGAACGGCGGAATGGCGGCAACGACGCTCGTCCTAGCCCCCCTTACCTGCTCGCCCGCCGCGCTGGCGGTGTTCATCGGCACGACCGGCGCCACGCTGCTGCTCGGCCATTCGGTCGGCTATCACCGGCGGCTGATCCACAAGAGCTTCGGCTGCGCGCCCTGGCTCGAGCGCCTGCTCGTCTGGTTCGGCGCGCTGGTCGGCATGAGCGGCCCGTTCGCGATCATCCGCACGCACGATTTGCGCGACTGGGCGCAGCGCCGCGCCGATTGCCACCCCTATCTCAGCCACGCCAGCCGCCCAGCAAGAGATGCCTGGTGGCAGCTCCATTGCCGCCTGGAGCTCGATTCGCCGCCACGCTTCGATCTTGGCCGCATCGGCCGCGATCCCTTCTACCGCTTCCTCGAAGCCAGCTGGATGGCGCAGCAGCTGCCCGTCGCGGCCTTGCTCTATTGGGCGGGCGGCTGGAGCTTCGTCGTGTGGGGCGTCTGTGCCCGCGTCTTCGTGTGCGTGCACGGCCATTGGCTGGTCGGCCATCTGGCCCATAATCGCGGGCCGCAGCGCTGGATCGTTGCGGATGCCGGCGTCCAGGCGCACGACGTGCCCTGGGCCGGGCTGATCACGATGGGCGAGGCCTGGCACAACAACCACCACGCCTTCCCCGGCTCGGCGAAGATCGGGCTCTATCCGGGCCAGAGTGACCTCGGCTACGCCTTCATCCGCCTGCTGGAGCGCGCCGGCCTGGCCTGGGACGTGCGGACGCCCGAGTTCGCGCCGGAACGCAGCAACAAGCTGCTGCGCCAGGAGAAGCTGCATGCGTAACATCATAATGCTCTTCTTGGCGTGCGCCGCCTGCGATACTGCGCCTCAGCGCGAAAGCAGGCGCACCGTCGCGGCGTTCGAGGTCCCGCTGCCCGATGCCGCCGAACGAGATGCGTTTCTGGCCCTGCTGCGCCACGAGGCCGAAGCAAGCGGGTTTCACCTCGACGCCGCCACGCCGGAAGAGCTTCAGCGCTTGTCCGAAGTATCGCCGATCACCCTGAACGCGACGATCTGGCGGGGAAAGGAGGACCGGGAGATCGTTGCCTCGGCCATGGACTATCGCGATAATCTCGGCCGAATCTGGATCAGCTTCGCCAAAGGCGAAGATCCGAAAGGTTTCGCCCGGTTCCGGCAGCACCTGATGCAAAGCGTGGCTCGGCGCTGGCCGGGAACGCTATCGCTCCCGATAATGCCAACGGGAGCGATCCCGCTTCCCGCCGACCTGATCCGCACACCGTCAGGCTATGCGGTCAATCCCGCCGAGAAGGCGAGATACGACCTCCCGCCTACCCCGCCAGCGCCTTCTTCAGCAGTTCGTTGACCACTGCCGGATTGGCCTTGCCGCCCATCGCCTTCATCGTCTGGCCGACGAAGAAGCCGAACAGGGCCTCCTTGCCGCCGCGATACTGCTCGAGCTGGCCGGGATTCTTCGCCAGCACCTCGGCGATCACCGCCTCGATCGCGCCGGTGTCGCTGGTCTGCTTCAGCCCGCGCTCCTCGACGATCCTGCCTGCCGGCTCGCCCGTCTCGAGCATGATCTCGAACACCTGCTTGGCGAGCGGCCCGGAAAGCGTGCCGTCCGCGGCAAGCGCGAGCAGCTCGGCGCCCTGTTCGGGGCTGACCGGGCTCGCGTCCAGATCCTTGCCGAGCCGGTTGAGCGCGCCATAGAGATCCGAGAGCAGCCAGTTGGCCGCGGCGCGCGCGACTTCGTTCTCGCCCTTCTTCTGCACCCGTGCGCTTTCGGCGAGCAGCGCCTCGAACCAGCGCGCGGTGTCCGCATCGGCAGTCAGCGTCGCGGCATTATAGGCGCTCAGCCCCAGCGCCTGCTCGTAGCGACGGCGCTTGGCGTCGGGCAGCTCGGGCAGGCTGGCGCGGCATTCCGCCAGGAACGCATCGTCCAGCTCCAGCGGCAGCAGGTCGGGATCGGGGAAATAGCGATAGTCGTGCGCATCTTCCTTCGAGCGCATCGAACGGGTCTCGCCGCGATCGGGATCGAACAGCCGGGTCTCCTGGACGATCCGGCCGCCGCTCTCCAGCACCTCGACCTGGCGGCGCGCCTCGACTTCCACCGTCTGCATGACGAAGCGGACCGAGTTGACGTTCTTGGTCTCGGTGCGCGTGCCGAACTCGGCGCCCGGTTTGCGGACGCTGACGTTCACATCCGCGCGCATCGAGCCCTGGTCCATATTGCCGTCGCAGCTGCCCACATAGCGCAGGATCGCGCGCAGCTTGCTCAGATATGCTCCGGCTTCCTGCGGCGAGCGCATGTCGGGCTTGGACACGATCTCCATCAGCGCCACGCCGGCACGGTTGAGATCGACATAGGAGCGCGACGGATGCTGGTCGTGCATCAGCTTGCCGGCGTCCTGCTCGACATGGATGCGCTCGATGCCGATCGTCTTGACCGCAGCCTCGGGATCCTTGTCGTCCAGGCTGATCTCGATCTGCCCCTCGCCCACCAGCGGGTGGAAGAGCTGGCTGATCTGATAGCCCTGCGGCAGATCGGCGTAGAAATAGTTCTTGCGGTCGAAGCGCGACCATTTGTTGATCACCGCGCCGATCGCCATGCCGGTGCGCACCGCCTGGCGGATGCACTCCTTGTTCGGCGTGGGCAGCATGCCCGGCATCGCCGCATCGATCAGGCTCACCTGGCTGTTCGGCTCCGCGCCGAACGTGGTCGCCGCGCCCGAGAAGAGCTTGGCGTTGGAAGTGACCTGCGCATGGACTTCGAGGCCGATCACGACCTCCCATTCGCCGGTTTCGCCCTGGATGCGGTAGGTGGAATCAGTCATGTTGCTTCTTCTCAGGCTCAGCGCGGCGTCAGCATGGCTGCGACGGCTTTCCAAAATTGATGGTCGTCCAAATCCCCGTCGGCCAGGGCCTATTCCGAAATCTTCCGAGCGTAGCGAAGGGCTCCGTCCATACCGTGCCGCGTCTCCAGCTCATGCGCCTTTCGGCCGACCTCGAGATAATCGACGCCGGCCGCCACGCTCACCACCATGCCTCGGGCCGCGCTGCGAATCCCGCGCGCTGCTCGATCGCCAGGCCGGCATTCAGCACGCCCTGCTCGTCGAGCGGACGGCCGATGATCTGCAATCCGAGCGGAAGGCCACCCGCGTCGAGCCCCCCCGGCACGCTCATCGCCGGCAAGCCGGCGAGGCTCGAAGGCACGGTGAACACGTCGTTGAGGTACATGGCGATCGGATCGGCCGATTTCTCGCCCAGCGCGAACGCGGCGCTCGGCGCGGTCGGCGTCAGCAGCAGGTCGCACATGCTGAAGACGTTCTCGAAGTCGCGCGCGATCAGCGCGCGGACCTTCTGCGCCTGCGTGTAATAGGCATCGTAGAAGCCCGCCGAGAGCACATAGGTGCCGATCAGGATACGCCGCTTCACTTCGTCGCCAAAGCCCGCCGCACGCGTCGCCGCGTACATTTCCTGCAGGTTCTGCCCCTCGGCCAGTTCGCGCAGGCCGTAGCGCACGCCGTCATAGCGGGCGAGGTTCGACGAAGCTTCGGCCGGCGCGATGATGTAATAGGCCGGCAGCGCATATTTGGTGTGGGGCAGCGACACTTCCACCACCTCGGCGCCGGCGTCCTTCACCCAGGCGATGCCCGCTTCCCAGAGCTTGGCGATCTCGGTCGGCGTGCCGTCGATCAGATACTCGGCCGGGATGCCGATCTTCTTGCCGCTCAGGTCCCCGGAGAGATGCTCCTCCCATTTCGGCACCGGCAGCTGGAGCGAGGTCGAATCGCGCGGATCGAAGCCCGCCATGTTCTCGAGCAGGATCGCGCAGTCGCGCACGTCGCGCGCCATCGGTCCCGCCTGGTCGAGCGACGAGGCGAAGGCGACCACGCCATAGCGCGAGCAGCGGCCATAGGTGGGCTTGATGCCGCTGATGCCGGTGAAGGCAGCGGGCTGGCGGATCGAGCCGCCGGTGTCGGTGCCGGTCGCGCCGGGCACGAGCCGCGCGGCGATCGCCGCTGAGCTGCCGCCCGAGGAACCGCCGGGAGCCAGCGGGGCATTGTCGCCGCCGCCGCGCCGCCAGGGCGAGATCACGTTGCCGAAATAGCTCGTCTCGTTCGACGAACCCATCGCGAACTGGTCCATGTTGAGCTTGCCCAGCATGCCGGCGCCCGCGTCCCACAATTTCTGCGAGACCGTCGATTCATAGACGGGTTCGAAGCCCTCCAGGATGTGGCTGGCGGCCGTGGTCTGCACGCCCTTGGTCGCGAACAGGTCCTTCATGCCCAGCGGCACGCCGGAAAGCGGCTTGAGCGGCTCGCCCCTGGCGATCGCTTCGTCGGCAGCCTTGGCGGCGGCCAGCGCGTGCTCGGGAGTCTCGACGATGAAGGCGTTGAGCGCCTTGCCCTTGCTCACCTTGACGATGAACGCGTCGGCGACTTCGCGTGCCGAGAACTTGCCGGTGCGGATGCCGTCGCGAAGGCTCGCGACGCCCAGATCGGTGATGTCGCTCATTCGACCACCTTCGGCACGGTGAAGAAGCCGTGTTCGCCCTGCGGCGCATTCCGGAGAACGGCGTCGCGCTGGTTGCCCTCGGTCACCACATCCTCGCGCAGGCGCAGCACATTGGGGATAACGGCGGTCATCGGCTCGACCGACGAGGTGTCGACCTCGCCGAGCTGCTCGATCCAGCCCAGAATGTTGTTGAGCTCGGGCGCGAGACGCTCGGCATCGGCATCGCTGATCGCGATGCGTGCGAGGCTCGCCACCTTCTTCACGGTTGCGGTATCGACGGACATGGGAGGCGCCTAACAGCCGCGCCTCCCGCCTTCAAGCGCCGCTTATTCGAAGGGCTCGCCCACGGGCACGCCGCCGACAAAGACCTGGCGCCGCTCGACGGGGCGAATCTCGACTCTCCCCGCCGGATAGCCGGCCGCGATCTGCGCGCGCTGCTCCGCGCTCGGCACGAAGCGATCGGCGGCATCCTTCCACGCGCCGTCCGCGAGCACGAAACGATCGCCGCCGCCGCAATAGGTGACGATTCTCCGGGCCTTGCCGTCCTTGTCCAGCATTCCCGCATAGCAACTGTCGGCGAACACCACGGCCTCGGCCGGGTTCGCGACGAGTATCGTGCACAGATTGCCTTGGCGGCATTGATATTTGTCGGCGAGCAGATCGATCAGCCCCCGGGGCACGCTCGCCCCCTCCGGCAGGACGCGGGCATTGTCGAGCACTGCGGATTTCGGGCCCGAACGCGGCGAGCTCTTCACATCGCCCATTTCGAGATCCCAGCGGCTCTCCGCCTTGGCGGCTTCCGCCGCCTTGCCCCGGATCCCGGCATTCTTCGACCTGCGCAGCCGTTCCAGCGCATCGCGCCCGGGCTTGCCGAAGTCGAACGCCAGCGCCCGCCAGTCGAACTTCGCCGCCGAGATCCTGCCCGATTCGAGCCGCCCGACCTGGTCGTCGGTCGATATCCGGTTGAAGTTGATCAGCGGCGTGGCAAGCAGCAACCCCAGGCCGCAGAGCAGGAAGGCAAGCGCCAGGTTCGCCGGCCGGACGCGCACGGTCCAGGCCAGCCGCCCCAGCACCAGCGAGCCCAGATAGGCCGCGCCATAGAGGATCGCGATCCCCACGAACACGATCGCCCAGAGCCGCTCGGGCGTATAGCCATATTGGCCGACACGAAGTCCCGTCGCCACCGCCGCCAACACCGCGAGCGGCAGGATCACCATCGCCAGCAGCATCGCACCATAGCGGAGCAGCCGGTTGCGCCGTTCCTCCTCCGGCCGGTTGCCGATCACCGCATTGGCGAGGATCAGCGCCCCCACCGCGCAACTCAGCAGCAGCGGCGTGGTCGCCGAAGTCGCGTCCCACAGCGCCTGGAGGCCGGTAAAGGGTAACGCGAGCAGGAACAGCCCCAGCCCGATCGCGAGCACCGGCGCCAGCACCGCGAGCACCGTGGCGACGACGCGCTGGAGCAGCCGCACCACGGCGTCATGCTCGCGCAGCAGCCCCAGCGCCGCTCCGAACGCCAGGCCGATCAGCGCGCGGACGAACCAGTTCTTCATCAGCAGTTCGTGGAGCAGCTCGATCTTGATGAGCTGGAACAGGCTGGCGAGGAGCCAGGCCATGACCCACACGATCGCCACGAACAGCCAGCAGGCGAACCACAGCACCACATTCTGCCAGGCATAGTCATGGACCGCGGCATAGGGGGTGCGTGGCGCACCTTCATCGCGCGCGGCCTGGAACAGCGGCGCGGCGACGGCCACGGCGAGCAACAGGCTCATCGTGCGCCAGCCCTCGCTCGCGCTCCACCCGCCCGGCGCGCCGTTCCACCAGGTGACGAAACCCGCCGCCACGCCGATCACCGCCCCGAACGCGATCGAGGTCCACCACAGCCGCCGCTCGATCGTGAAGCCGATCATCGCCGCGAACAGCGTCACGCCGATCAGCGCCGCCGCCTGCAGCGCGCTCCATTCCATGCGGTAGTTCAGGCTGCCGCCCAGGATCAGGTGCGCGGCGACGCCGGTCGCCAGCCCCAGCCCGGCCAGCAGCAAGGGCCGCGCCGCCCAGCCTTCCGGCGCCGCCGCCTCCCCGAACTCCGCCCGCGTCTCGATCTCGTCCATACCCCTCTCCCCTCGCCGACGATGCTCCCGCATCCGGCCGAGGCGGTAAAGTGGATTTCCGGTGCAGAATGGCTGCATCGCGCATGCAAGGTTGCATCCCCGGCAATCGTGCCCCACGGGAATGCGATTGCAACAAATCGGCTCTATGCTGCATTGCACAATGGAGATGGGCTTGGCCCGGAAGTTTCTCTATCTCGTAGTAGGACTCATCGTGCTCGCACTGGCTGCCAACTTCGCCTATCGATTCTGGGGCATCGAGCTGCTCCGCCAGGCATTGGTGCCCAGCGCGGAAGTGGCGCGGCTCTCCGCGCCCGGCGACTATGGCAGGGCCGATCTCTGGCTCGCCCGGCCGGACAAGCCCGGCAATCCGGCGCTATGGACTCCGGACGGCTTCCAGCCGGCGGAGAACCCGCCCGCCGCGGTATTCTTCGTCCACCCGACTTCGTTCCTCGATCGCACGCAGTGGAACGCCCCGCTGAACGACGTCGCCGCCAATGCCCGGGCCGAACTGTTCCTGCGCGGCCAGGCGAGCGCCTTCAATTCCTCGGGCCTGGTCTGGGCGCCGCGATACCGCCAGGCGACCTTCGGCGCCTTCCTCACCAGCAAGGCGCAGGCGCAGCAGGCGCTCGACTTCGCCTATCGCGACGTGCTCGCGGCGTTCGACCAGTTCCTCAAGGAAGCCGGCAACCGCCCGATCATCCTCGCCGGCCACAGCCAGGGCGCGCTCCACCTCAGCCGCCTGCTCGTCGACCGCGTCGCGGGCAAGCCGCTGGCGAAACGAATCGTCGCCGCCTATGTGGTCGGCTGGCCGGTCTCGATCACCGCCGACCTGCCGAAGATGGGCCTGCCCGCATGTTCCGGCCCGGACGAGACCGGCTGCATCCTCTCCTGGCAGAGCTTCGCCGAACCCGCCGATCCCTCGCTGATCCTGGATACCTTCGACCAGACGAACGGCTTCACCGGCCAGCCGCGCAAGGGCACGCCGATGGTCTGCACCAATCCGCTCACCGGCAAGCCCAACGACGGCGCGCCAATGGAGGCCAATCTGGGCGGCCTGCTGCCGAGCAGGGACCTGAGCAGCGCCGTGCTCCAGAAGAACCTCGTTCCCGCGCGCTGCGACGGGCGCGGCTTCCTGATGATCGGCAACAGCCCGCCCGAACTGGGTCCCTATGTGCTGCCGGGCAACAATTATCACGTGTTCGACTACAGCCTGTTCTGGGCGAACGTCCGCGCCGATGCCGAGCGGCGATTGAAGGCCCGGCGCAAGCTCTGGCCGTTCTAAAGTCCCCTGTCCCGTCATCCCTGCCTTCGCGGGAATGACGATTCTGGTTAGAACGGCCCGATGATCACCACCGCCCCCGCCGACTTTCGCGCCACCCTCCCCGCCGGCGGCCGCCTGATCGGCCTCGACGTCGGCACCAAGACGATCGGCACCGCCCTCTGCGATGCCGGCTGGAGCTTCGCGAGCCCGGCGGAGCTGGTCCGCCGCACGAAATTCTCCAAGGACAAGACCGCGCTCCAGGCGCTGATCGCCGTGCAGCAGGTGAAGGGCATCGTCATCGGCCTGCCCCTCAACCTCGACGGCACCGACAGCCCCCGCACCCAGTCCACCCGCGCCTTTGCCCGCAACATGGCCGATCTGGGCTTCCCCATCCTGCTCTGGGACGAGCGCTGGTCCACCGTCGCAGTGGAGCGTACGCTGATCGAGCAGGATTTCAGCCGCGCCCGTCGTGCGGAAATGATCGACAACATGGCCGCCGCCCATATCCTCCAGGCGGCGATCGACGCGCTGGTGAACGCCTGACCGGCTTCCCCTCTCCGGAGGGGAGGGCGACTCAGCCCCGGTCGAACCGCGCGATCAGCCCGTCCAGCGTGCGCGCACCGCGCTCGCCGCGTTCCCGCGTCTTGTAAGTCGAATCCCCGGCGTCCGCCGCCTGCAGCCTGCCGCAGAACCGGCGCACGTCCGCGCCCAGCATCGCCACGTCCGCGCCGATCCGGTCGAGATCCGCGCGGGCCGCCTTGCGCGCCTTGCGCCCGAGCGCGCCTTCCATCCGCCCGCGATGCTCCGCCGCCGCATCGGCAAAGCCGTCCGCCAGCGCCTCCATCTCGGCAATATAGGACAGCGAGACGAGCTGCGCGGACGCATAGCCGAGCTGATCGTCGCCATGCACGGCATTGGCGCCCACGCGCACCGTCGCCTGGCCGAGATAGAGCCGGGTCAGCCCCGCGAGCGTATGCTCGGCCAGTTCGGCCAGCGCCGCGGTATCGGCGAGCAGCGCGGCGTGGCGCGCGTCCACTGCCGGCGCATAGACCGACACCATCCGGGCGAAACGCGCGCCGTCCGATTGCTGCCGTTCGATCGCCCGCCGCGCGCGGATCAGCCGATCGAGCGGCGCCCCGGCATTCTCGCGGAAGAACTGGCGGGACAGCGCCACGACATTCTCCCCGCAATCGCGATGCGCCTGCAACGCGGCCAGCGCCAGCATCCGCCGCAGCGGCCGCCAGCGCGCCCGCTCGACCCGCGCCAGCCACCAGGGCAGCAGCACGAGAACGAGCACCAGCCCCAGCACGAAGAAGAACGCCCCGGCCTGGAACGCCGCCAGCCACGCGGGATCGCGCGTCATCCAACCAACAAAGACAGCCCACCAGCCCTGCACGAACGCTCCCCCCGAAACGCAACGCGGCGGACTTCCTATCCGGCATTTGCGGCAGATGCGAGACTCCGCCGCCTCGCGGCTTGCCTCGCCGGCCCGGCGGGTCTAGGCGACGGCTTTAATGCAAGCCTCCGATCATCGCCCCGCAGCCCAGATAAAGGGCCGCGCCGTCTTCCCGCACCGGCACCTCACCGGGATTGCGGGCCTCCAGCCCCATGAGATCATGTTCCTGCTCGACGAGGCCGAGCAGTGGATCGAAGCGAACCGCACCCGCGCGCGCAGCGACCGGCGGCTCGAGGGCATCACCCAGATCAACGCCTTCTTCGAGAATTCCACTCGCACGCTCCTCTCCTTCGAGATCGCCGGCAAGCGCCTGGGGGCAGACGTGGTCAACATGCACGCAGCGCAAAGCTCGGTGAAGAAGGGCGAGACCCTGATCGACACCGCCGTCACGCTCAACGCGATGCGCGCCGATGTGATCGTGATCCGCCACATGGCCTCGGGCGCGGTGCAGCTGATCGCCGACAAGGTCGATTGCCCGGTGCTCAACGCCGGCGACGGCTGGCACGAGCACCCGACCCAGGCGCTGCTCGACGCGCTCACCATCCGCCGCCGCCGCGGCGCGGTCGCCGGCCAGCGCGTGGTGATCTGCGGCGACCTGCTCCACAGCCGTGTCGCCCGCTCGAACATGTTGGCGCTGACCGCATTGGGCGCGGAGGTCCGCGTGGTCGCACCCTCCACGCTGATGCCCCCGGCGATCGAAGGACTCTACGTCACGCCCTTCGTCGATTTCGACGCCGCGCTGGAAGGCGCCGATGTCGTGATGATGCTCCGCGTCCAGAACGAGCGGATGGCCGGCGGCTTCATCCCCTCCACCCGCGAGTTCCATGCCCGCTATGGCCTCACGCCCGAGCGGCTCGCCCTGGCCAGGCCCGATGCGCTGGTAATGCATCCGGGCCCGATGAACCGCGGCGTAGAGATCGACAGCGCGATCGCCGACCATCCGGAGCGCAGCGCGATCACCGAGCAGGTGGAGATGGGCGTGGCCGTCCGCATGGCCTGTCTGGACGTCCTCACCAGAGCCGAGCGCGGCGTGGAGGGCTGGGCATGAGCCGGGTGTTCGAGAACGTCAAAGTCCTTGGCGGCGGCGCCAGCTTCGCCTTTGACGGCGAAACCGTCGCCACCGAAACTGCCGGCGCCGAGACCATCGACGGCAAGGGCCTCACCCTCGCCCCCGGCATCGTCGACCTGGGCGTGTTCGCCGTGGACCGCGCCGCCTGCCGGGCCGGCGGCATCACTCGAGTCGGGCTGATGCCCGATCAGTCGCCGATCCTCGACGATCCCGGCATCATCCGCCGCGCCGCGCTGATGGGGAAGCCTGACCTGTGGGTCCATCCGCTCGCCGCTGCCACGCGCGGCCTCCAGGGTGCCGACCTGGCCGAGATGGCGATCAACGCGTCGGCGGGCGCCAGGGCCGTCGCCACCGGCCGCCGCTGGATCGCGGACGCGGGCGTGATGCGCAAGGTGCTCGCCTATGCCCGCGATTGCGGCCTTGCCGTCATCGCCCATGCCGAGGATGGCGGGCTCGCGGGCGACGCGGTCGCGACCGAAGGCCTCACCGCCACGCTCCTGGGCCTTGCCGCCGCCCCCGCTATTGCCGAGGCACTGGCGATCGCGCGCGACACGATGCTCGCCGAAGACACCGGCGCCCGCATCCATTTCCGCCAGGTCACCACCGCCGCCGGGCTCGACCTGGTCCGCCAGGCCAAGCGCCGCGGCGTGAAGGTCACCTGCGGCGTCACTCCGGCGCACTGGCTGCTCTCGGACATCGACGTCAGCGACTATCGCACCTATGCCCGCCTCTCGCCGCCGCTGCGCGGCGATGGCGACCGTCAGGCGGTTCGCGCCGCGCTCGCCGACGGCACGATCGACGTGATCGCCTCGGGCCATGATCCGCGCGGGCCCGAGGGCAAGCGCCTTCCCTTCGCCGATGCCGAAGAAGGCATGTCGGGTGCCGAGACGCTGCTCGCCCTGTCGCTCGGCCTGGTCCGCGACGAAGTGCTTACGCTGGAACGCCTCTTCGAGCTGCTCGCCGCCAACCCGGCACGCATCCTCGGCCTGGACGTCGGCACGCTGGACGCCGGCAAGCCGGCCGACTTCATCCTGTTCGATCCCGAAGCACCCTGGGCAATCGACGCCACGCAGATGAAGGCGCGCGCCGGCAACACGCCGTTCGACGGACTGCCGGTGCAGGGCAAGGTCCGCCGCGTCTTCAAGGGCGGGCGGGAGATCGAATAGAGGCGCCGGAGCCCCGCTCCTGGACCGTCACCCCCTCGCCGGCCTGGCCAGGTTCGCCGCCACCGCCTCGCGGATCAGCGCCTTGAGCGCCTCCGCATCGATCGTCTCGCCCTCATGGATGTCGATCGCGCGGCGGACATTCCCGTCCAGGCTCGCATTGAACAGCCCCCCGGGATCCGCCAGGGCCGCGCCCTTGGCGAAGGTCAGCTTCACCGCTGCCTTGTAGGTCTCGCCGGTGCAGAGAATGCCGGCATGTTCCCACACCGGCACGCCGCGCCACTTCCACGCCTCTTCCACCTCGGGATCGGCTTCGCGGATGATTGCCCGCACCCGTGCCAATGTCGCGCCGCGCCAGTCGTCCAGGGCGGCGATGCGGGCGTCGATCTGCTCGGCGGCGGTCTTGTCTTCGCTCATGCGTTCCTCGCGAGATAGGGCCGGGCGAACATGTAGAGCCCCGTCGGCAGCAGCACCAGCAGCGGGATCACCGCGACCAGCCCGAGCCACATCGCATTGCTCCCCATGATCACCGCGACGATGTTCACGATCGCAGCGATGCTGAAGACGATTCCGGTCCAACGATGAATCTGGCGGATCATGACTGCCTCTCCGTAAAATACATAACCATTCGGCTATGCATTTCTCATAACCATCAGGTTATCCGTTCGTCAAGCGCGAGAAAAAGGCCGAGGCGTTGCCGCCCCGGCCTCTCTTTTCCCGATGGGAGAGGGAAACTCGTTCAGCGCGAAGCCAGGCGCGTGCCCGACTTGGCCCAGGCCGCCAGCGCGTCGCCCGCGCCGGCGCGCACGAAGCAGGTCTGGCCACTCGCCTTCACCTGGCGGCACAGCGCCTCGGCGTCGCCGCGGCCATAGCCGCCCACCGACAGGCGATAGAAGCTGCCGGCCCGGGTCGAGACCTTGGCGCCATAGGGCGTCTGGCCCGAAAGCGCCGGCACCCGGGCCCCGAAGCGGCTCCACGCGTCGCGGGCTACCGCCGGGTTCGCATAGGCGCCGAGCTGGACGAAGAAATTGCCGCGCGACGGCCTGGCCGACGCGACCTTCTCGATCGCCGGTGCGCGCGCACTCGGCGATGCGATGGCGACGGGCGCGCGGACCGCGGCGGCGGGAACCGCCTGCACCACTTCCTCGCGCGGGCCGAATACGACGCCGCCATTGGTGCCGGCGACCGGCGCGACCTCGACCGCGGCCGTCGCGGTTACGGAAGCGGCCGCGGCGGCGCCGCCGGTCTCGACTGCGACTGCCTGGGCATTGGCCGGAACGCCCGGCATGTAGCTGTCGACCGCGTCCTGCGCCGGCACGGTCTGCACCGGCTGAGTCGCGGCGGCGGCGAGCATCACGTTCTGCTGGGCGAGCGCGAGGCGGACCGGCTGGCCGGCGTCCTGCACCGGCGTCACGCCGAGCAACGACGCAACCTGGTCATAGGCGTTGGTCGGGCGGGCGAAGTTCACCCATTGCATCATGCGCGCACCGATCTGGTCGGGCGCCACGTCGACCGCGGCGACTTGCTTGGCTTCGGCCCAACGGCCCGAGAGCGCCAGCGCGAGCGCTAGATTCTGGCGGGTCTTGGCAGTGGCGTCCTCGGCCCGGGCGGCGGGCTCCAGTATCTCGACCGCCTTCACCGGATCGCCGGCCAGCGCGAAGGCAAGGCCGCGATCGGCGGCGGGGATCGTACCTTCATGCGCCTGCAGCATCGCACGCGCGCCCGGCCAGTCGCCGCCCGCGATCTTGGCGAGAACGAGGTTGAGCGCCACCCGGCCGTCGCCGGGGTTGAGCGTCAGGGCGTCGCCCAGCGCCTGGTTCGCAGAGGCGAAGCGGCCGGAGAGCAGATAGGCCTGGCCCAGCAGCGCGCGATACTCGGCATTCTGCGGATCATTGGCCACCGCCGCCTCGGCGTGCGCAACCGCGTCGCCGGCCTTGCGCCGGGCGATCGCCTTGCGCGCCTGGCCGGCTTCCTGCGCCGCCTTCTTCGCATTGGGCGCGTCGGTCGCGAAGGCCGAGAGCACGAAGCCCTGGGTCGCGATGCCGGCTGCCAGCGTGCCGCCGGCCGCGAGCGCCGAGAGGCCGATCACGAGCTTGCTACGGGTCTTCATCATCCGTTCCTTCAACGGTTCCCGGCCGGGTCGACCTGACGCGCGAGCGTCTCGACCTCGGTCAGCGATTCGAGAAAGGCGTCGAGCGCCTCGGTCACGAGCTGTTGCGCCGAACGATTGGTGACCGCCGATGCGAGGCGCAGGCGCAGATGCCGGTCATTGTCGAGACGGAGCGTGAACGCCGCCTTGGATTTCCGCGCCACTTCGCGGGCGAGCCGTTCGGCGGCAGCCGGAGCCAGCGCGGCGCGCGGCGCGACCGGAGCGGACGACGGCGCGGTCGCGGCCACGGGCGCCGGTACCGGCGGAGCGGCAACCGGCTCGGGCGCACTGAACCGTTCGTCGAGCTGCTCGATCTGGCGCAGTACCTGCGGCTTGGGTGCCGGCATCGGCGCCGGCTCGGGCGCGAATTGCTGAGCATGGTGCGCATGGGCGTGATCGTCACCCATATCGTTCCAGCCGAGATCCTCCTGGGCGGTCGCCGGATTGAGGCCGACGAAACCCTGCGGGCGCATCGCCGGGCGTGCCTGGCCCTTGCGGGCGAGCAGGCTCGAGGAGAGCGAGGCAGTGGGCTTGGGAGTGCCGAACATCAGCTCACCACCCTGCGGCCGAAGCCGCCAGCCGGGCGCGGCACGCCGAATTGATTGACCGCGGTCGGCGCAGCGAAGACGGTACGGCGGAAATTCTTCTCCAGCCGGTCGTTGATATAGGTCCACAGCGCGGCGACCTCACCGGCCGAGCGGCCGTTCGGATCGACTTCCATCACGGTGCGCCCGTCGATCATCGAGGCGGCGAAATCGGTGCGGTGATGCAGCGTGATCGGCGCGACGGTGCCATGCTGCGACAGCGCCACCGCGGCCTCGCTGGTGATCCGGGCCTTGGGCGTGGCGGCGTTGACGACGAAGATCAGCGGCTTGCCCGCGCGGTCGCACAGATCGACCGTGGCGCCCACGGCACGCAGGTCGTGCGGCGACGGGCGCGTCGGGATCACGATCAGCTCGGCCACCGCGATCACGCTCTGGATCGCCATGGTGATGGCCGGCGGCGTGTCGATCACCGCGAGCTTGAAGCCCTGCTGGCGCAGGATCTCGAGGTCCGAGGCCAGCCGCGCAACCGTGGTCTGCGCAAAGGCCGGAAGATCCGTCTCGCGCTCGTTCCACCAATCGGCGAGCGAGCCCTGCGGATCGATGTCGATCAGCACGACCGGGCCGCACCCGGCCCGTTCCGCCTGCACGGCGAGATGGCCCGACAAGGTCGTCTTGCCGGATCCGCCCTTCTGCGATGCCATCGCGAGAACGCGCATGAACCCCCTCGAAATACCAGTTACCCGAGGGTGGGGATGCCATGCCGGCGTCTAAGAATGCGTTAACGGCGTTCCGCCCCGGGATTCTCCGTACGTGCGGCCGGGTAAGGATTTCTTTCACAAACGATGGTTAACTGGCATTTATCCAATCTTGCCGGGGCGGGAGTCGAAGGTCGCATGAAGCTTCTCGGGTTGATCGCTGTTGCCGGGATGGCGCTCGCCGCCCCGCTTGCGCTCGCGCAGGAGAATCCGGTCAAGGCCGGGGTCGAGGCATGGGAGCGCGGCGACTATAAGGGCGCGGTCGATCGCTGGCGCAGCCCGGCGATGAAGGGCGATGCCGATGCGCAGTTCAACCTCGGCCAGGCCTATAAGCTCGGCCGCGGCGTCACCGCCGATCTGAACCAGGCCGAGCTCTGGTACGGCAAGGCAGCCGCGCAGGGCCATGAGCAGGCCGAGGCGAGCTACGGCCTTGCCCTCTTCGCCAACGGCAAGCGTGACAAGGCCGCCCCCTGGCTCCAGCGCGCCGCCGGCCGCGGCGATCCGCGTGCGCAGTACGTCCTGGGCACGATGTATTTCAACGGCGACGCGGTCCAGAAGGACTGGGTACGCGCCTATGCGCTGGTCACGCGCGCCTCGCAGTCCGGCCTGGCCGAAGCCTCGAGCGCGCTTGCGCAGATGGACAAGTACATGACGGTGCAGGACCGCCAGGCGGGCCTGAGCCTGGCGCGCAAATATGAGGAAGAGGCGAACCGCGCGCCCCTGCCCGGCAAGGCATCGCCCCCGGCAGAAGTCGCGGGCACGGCGCCGCCGCGCACCACGCCCGTCCGCACTCCGCCGCGCACCGGCAGCGCCACCCCGCCGCCCGTCCCGGTCAAGGTCGCCACGGCAGCGCCGCCTCCCGCGGCGATGCGCGACGGCGGCTGGCGCCTCCAGCTCGGCGCGTTCGGCGACCCCGGCAATGCCCGCAAGCTCTGGGGCCAGGTCGGCGCGCGTTTCCCGGGCCGGCAGGTTTACTATGTGAAGGCTGGCACCCTCACCAAGGTGCTGGTCGGCCCCTTTGCCAACCGCGGCGAGGCGGCGAGCGCCTGCCGCGGCGTGAGCCCTTGCGTGCCGGTGAGCCAATAGTCATATCGCGCCTGCAACAGAGATGCGTGTAGGGGCGTTCGAGCATGATGATCCGTTTCCTCGCGCTCGCGCCCCTGCTCGCCATCGCCCTGCCCGCGCATGCGCAGGATGACGAGCCCAAGCCGCCGCGCCGTTACCGCGTCTCGCTCGGCCCCCAGCTCACCCCCAATTATCCCGGGGCGGACAAGCTGCAGCTCACCCCGATGGTCGACGTTGCCATCGCGCGCGGCGACGCGCCCTTTCCCTTCGTCGCAGCGGACGACAGCTTCGGCTTCGCTGCATTCGAGGGCGGCGGGTTCGAGATCGGCCCCGCCGCCAATTTCCAAGGCTCGCGGCGCCGCAGCGAAGCCGGCGCCCCGGTCGACGAGGTCGGCACCACGATCGAGCTGGGCGGCTATGCGCAATATTGGCTCGCCAAGTCGCTGCGCCTCCACACCGAGCTGCGCAAGGGGATCAACGGCCATAAGGGCCTGATCGGCGGCGTCGGGCTCGACTATGTCGCGCGCGACGGCGACAAATGGCTGGTCTCGATCGGGCCGCGCATCACGCTGTCCGATGCGAAATATCGCCGCGCCTATTTCGAAGTCACACCCGCCGTCGCCGCCCGCACCGGCCTGCCGGTCTATCGGGCCGATGGCAGCGCGGTGCAGGCGCTCGGCATCAGCTCGACCGCGACCTGGCAATTCTCGCGCCGCTGGGGCCTGTACAGCTATGCCCGCTATGATCGCCTGGTGGGCGACGGCGCCGACTCGCCCCTTTCGCGCGGGCCGATCGGCAGCCGCGACCAGCTTTCCGGCGGCCTGGGCCTCAGCTTCACCTTCGGCAAGGGCGTGCGCTGAGCCATTCAAACCGGAAGGGACCCGTGGTGACGGAAGGCACGCTGCATCCCTTTGGCGAGGATATCTGGCTGGCGGACGGCCCGGTCGTGGCGGTCGCCGGCTTTCGCTACCCGACGCGGATGGCGGTGATGCGGCTGCCGGGCGGCGCACTCTTCCTCTGGTCGCCGATCGGACTTTCCGATGGCCTGCGCGGCGCAGTCGCGGCGCTGGGCGAGGTCCGCCATCTCGTCGCGCCCAACACGCTGCACGATCGCTTCCTGGGCGAATGGCAGCATGCCTTTCCGCAAGCGACTCTGCACGCCCCGCCCGGCCTGGCCGCCCGACACCCCGATCTGCGCTTCGGCCGCGACCTGGCGGACAGCCCCGGCTTCGCCTGGGACGGCCAGATCGACCAGGTCGAGATCCCGGGCAACCGGATCGCGACCGAGCTGGCCTTCTTCCACCGCCCAAGCCGCACGCTGCTGTTCACCGACCTGATCCAGCACCTCCCCCCGAGCTGGTTCACCGGCTGGCGCGCGATCGTCGCCCGGCTCGACGGGATGACTGCGCCCGAGCCGCGGGTCCCGCGCAAGTTTCGCTACGCCTTTTCCGATCGCCCCGCCGCCCGGGCCGCGATGCGGCGCGTATTGGCGTGGCCGGCGGAACGGCTGGTGATCGCGCACGGACCCCCGATCGCGCATGACGCGCATGCAGTGGTCGCGCGCGCCTTTCGCTGGCTGGGGGTCTAGCCGACCAGCGCTTGCAATGTAGGAAATCCACATGTTCTTGCTTTGTTCGACGACATGACCCGTCGAGCAACGAGGACCAGATTCATGACAGTCAATGTGAAGGATGCCCCCTATTCCGCCATGGGCGACGGGGTGACCGACGACACTGCCGCGATCCAGGCGGCGCTGAACGATCACCACCGGATCTTCATTCCCGCCGGCATCTATCGGATCGATCCATCGGTCGGCCTGGTGCTGCGGACGGGCAGTCAGATCGTCGGCGAGGGCCGCGGCGCCACCATCCTGCAGGCCTTGCCCGGCGGCGGCTCCATCGCCCAGCTCGCCGGCTATGGCGGCGGCTCGATCATCCGCCGGTCCTTCAACCCGAACAGCACGAACGCCTATGTCACCGATGTGGTGCTGCGCGACTTCGGCGTCGTCCTGACCCATCCGGACAACGGCATCACCACCACGCAGATCCAGATCGGCATCGATCTGCGCAACATCACCCGCTCGATCGTCGAGCGCGTGCATGTCGGCAATCTCGCGCCCGAAAACGGTGTTCTGACCAAGCCCAAGACGCCCAATTACGCATATGACGTCCAGGGTTACGGCATGGTGATCGGCAATATCAGCAGCGGCGTCACGCTGCCCGGGCCGGACAAGCTGAAGCCCTATGCCGGCGGGGAAGTGAACACGATCCGCAACTGCGCGGTCTGGGGGGCGTACAAGCTCATCACGCAGGATGATGGCGATCTCTGCCCGCTCTCCGCGGCGCATGCGACGACCATCGACACTTGCGACCTTCAGGCGGGCCACCACATCCTCGTCCAGGAGAGCCCCTATGCCACCGGCAATGCATGGCGCGGCAACACCCTGCAGGCCGTAGTCAAGCAGGCCGGCAACGCCAATTCCAGCTTCCTGCTCCGCGTCGAGGGCTACAACAATCAACTGGCCGATGGCTATATCGAGGGCCAGGACTGGACGGGCAACGTGCCCCAGCTCGACTATCTCCTCTATCTCGGCACCAGCTCGCACAACAACCGGATCGCGCTTCCCTATTTCGCCTATGCGTCGCTCGCCGCGCAGATGGTGGACAATGGGCGGAGGAACATCATGACCGGATACGAAGCCGAACCGCAGTTCACCGACCATGACGATGATCCGGCCACGCCGCCGGTGGAAACGTCCAAGGCTTCGTTCGGCCCGGCCTTCACGCTCTATGACGGCGCACATGCCGAGCCCTGGGTGAAGTTCCATTGGGACGGCACCCAGGTGGTGATCGACGGCGGCCAGGGCGCCTCGGTGATCCGCGTCGGCGTGGGCGACTATCTGGTCAACTGGGACAAGCCGTTCCGCAGCGACGACTATGCGCTTTCGGCATCGCTCAACACCAATAGCTCCGGCCATCCGGGCTCGATCACGCTCGGCAGCCAGACCGAAGCGAATGCGCGCTTCTATACCTATATCGATGCCGGCGGCCCGCTCGCCCAGGCCGATCCGCAGTTCCTGTACGTATCGGCCAAGAACGGCTGATCCTGCCCGGCTCCCGTGCCTTCTGGCGCGGGAGCCTCAGCCTCGAACCCAATCCTTCGCCGCGATCCCCTGGGTATAGAGCAGCGCGGTCAGGTCGCCATGGTCGATCCGCACCCCCGCCGCCGCCGCGACGATCGGCTTGGCGTGATAGGCCACGCCCAGCCCGGCCTCGCGGATCATCGCCAGGTCGTTGGCGCCGTCGCCCACCGCCAGCGTCTCCGCCGCGGCCAGCCCCAACTCGCCGCGCACCGCCACCAGCGTCTCCAGCTTGGTGTTGCTGTCGACGATCGGCCGCTCGACCGTGCCGTCCAGCGCGCCGTCCGCGATCCCCAGCCGATTGGCGATCACCCGGTGAAAGCCGATCTCCGCCCCCACCGGCTCGGCGAAACGCGTGAACCCGCCCGAGACCAGCACGCAAGTCGCGCCGCGTGCGCGCATCGTCCGCACCAGCGCCTTCGCGCCCGGCATCAGCTTCACCCGCTCCGCCAGGCATTGCTCGATCGCCCCTTCGGACAGCCCCATCAGCAGCGCCACCCGCGCATCGAGCGCCGCGCCGAAATCCAGCTCGCCGCGCATCGCCCGCTCGGTCACTTCGGCGATCTGCGGCTTGATCCCGGCATAGTCGGCCAGCTCGTCGATACACTCCACGGTGATCATCGTCGAATCCATGTCGGCGACCAGCAGCTTCTTCTCCCGCCCGGCAATCGGCTGCACCGCCACGTCGCAAGCGGGGAACGCGCCTTCCAGCGCGGCGCGCGCGGCATCGGGATGCATGGCGAATTCGAGGTCCGCCGCGCGCCCCTCGTCGATCCAGCGCGACGCCCCCGGGGCGCAGCCCACCGCCGCCAGCCGGTCACCCGCCTCGGAAAGCTGCCCCGCGGTCAAACCCTCTGCTATAAGCGTCGCAATGAACATCGGATCCCCTGACCTGCCTTTGGTGGCGCTCATCGCAGGGCCGACCGCGAGCGGCAAGTCCGCGCTCGCGCTGGCGCTGGCCGAGAAGCATCGCGGCATCGTGATCAACGCGGATTCGATGCAGGTCTATGCGGATCTGCGCGTGCTCACCGCCCGCCCCACCGCCGAGGAGGAGAAGCGCGCGCCGCACCGCCTGTTCGGCCATGTCGATGGCGCCGATGCCTATTCCGCCGCGCGCTGGGCGGCCGAGGCGCGCGGCGCGATCGCGGAGGCGCATGCGGCGGGCCGCCTCCCCATCCTGGTCGGCGGCACCGGCATGTATCTGCGCACCCTGATCGAAGGGATCGCGCCGGTGCCCGAGATCGATCCGGAAGTCCGCGCCGCGGTCCGCGCCATGGCCGTCGCCGATGCGCATGCCGAGCTGTCGCGGCTCGACCCCGAGACCGCCGCACGGCTCAAGCCCGCCGATACCGCCCGCGTGTCGCGCGCGCTCGAAGTCGTCCGCTCCACCGGCAAGTCGCTCGGCGCATGGCAGGCGCAGCGTCACGGCGGCATCGGCGGCGAGGTGCGCATCGCCGCGCTGATCCTGCTGCCCGACAAGACCTGGCTTGCCGACCGGATCGACCGCCGCTTCCGCCACATGGTCCAGGTGGCGCAGCGAGAGGTCGAGGCGCTGCTCGCCCGCACCGACGTGCCGGACGACGCACCGGTGCTGCGCGCGATCGGGGTGCGCGAGATCGGCCTGGCGCTCCAGGGCGAGAGCAACATGGACGAGGCGCATTTCGCCGGCTCGCTCGCCACCCGCCAGTACGCCAAGCGCCAGTACACCTGGTTCCGCCGCCAGCCCCCACCCGAATGGGAACGCACGGGAGAGACACAAACGAACAGACTCGTTGAGCGATTCGAAACAAAATTGCTATAATGCGGCTTGACGCGTAGTTTTCGTGCAGGTAGCAGCGCCCTTCGGCGGTGCGTTTTGCACTGCAACCAACGGAGGCCGATGTGACCGAGAAGAGTGGAGCAGACATCCTGATCGAGACGCTGTGCGATCTCGGTGTGGAAGTCGTGTTCGGCTATCCCGGCGGCGCGGTGCTTCCGATCTACGATGCCATCTTCAAGCAGGATCGCATCAAACATATTCTTGTCCGCCACGAACAGGCGGCGACCCATGCGGCCGAGGGCTATGCCCGCGCCACCGGCAAGCCGGGGGTCGTCCTCGTCACTTCGGGCCCGGGCGCGACCAACGCCGTCACCGGCATCACCGATGCGCTGATGGATTCGATCCCGATGGTCGTCATCACCGGCCAGGTCCCGACGGGCCTGATCGGCACCGATGCCTTCCAGGAAGCGGACACAGTCGGCATCACGCGCCACTGCTCGAAGCATAATTATCTGGTGAAGGACCCCGCCCGGCTCGAGCCGACGATCCGCGAGGCCTTCTACATCGCCACTTCGGGCCGCCCGGGCCCGGTGGTGATCGACATCCCCAAGGACGTCCAGGTCGCGACTGCGCGGCGCGGCGAGAACGCCCCGATCTCGCACAAGACCTATCGCCCGCAGGTCGAGCCCGATGCGGCGGCGATCGAGAGGGCGGTCGACATGCTGGCTGCGGCCGAGCGCCCGATCTTCTACACCGGCGGCGGGATCATCAATTCGGGCCCCGAAGCCGCGCGCCTGCTGCGCCAGCTCGCGGAGATCACCGGCGCGCCGGTCACCTCGACGCTGATGGGCCTCGGCGCCTTCCCCGCCTCGGATGAGAAGTGGCTGGGAATGCTGGGAATGCACGGCACCTACGAAGCCAATATGGCGATGAACAAGGCCGATCTGATCATCGCCCTGGGTGCCCGTTTCGACGACCGCGTCACCGGCCGCCTCGATGCCTTTTCGCCGAACAGCGCGAAGATCCATGTCGATATCGACCGGTCGAGCATCAACAAGAACGTCCGCGTCGACCTGCCCATCGTGGCGGACGTCGGCCGGGCGATCCAGGCGATGATCGATGCGTATCAACGCCGGAAGCACCCCCGTCCGGACCTGTCCGAATGGTGGAACCGCATCCTGGGCTGGCGCCAGACCCACTGCCTGGATTTCCAGGAGGCCGATCCGAAGGTCATCATGCCGCAACGTGCCATCCGGGCGTTGTGGGAAGCCACGAAGGACAGGGCGCCGATCGTCACCACCGAAGTCGGCCAGCACCAGATGTGGGCCGCCCAGCATTTCGACTTCGAGGACCCCAACAAATGGCTGACTTCGGGCGGCCTGGGGACGATGGGCTATGGCCTGCCGGCCGCGATCGGCGCCCAGTTGGGCCATCCGGACGCGCTGGTGATCGACATCGCCGGCGAAGCCTCGATCCAGATGAACATCCAGGAGCTGGCGACGGCGACCCAGTATCGCCTGCCGGTCAAGATCTTCATCCTGAACAACGAATATATGGGCATGGTCCGCCAGTGGCAGCAGCTGACCTATCAGTCGCGCTATTCGGAGAGCTACAGCGACGCGCTGCCCGATTTCGTGAAGCTCGCGGAGGCTTATGGCTGGAAGGGCGTCCGCATCGAGACGCGCGACCAGCTCGATGCCGGCATCGCCGAGATGCTCGCGCATGACGGGCCGGTGCTGGTGGATTGCAGGGTGGCCAAGCTCGCCAACTGCTTCCCGATGATCCCGTCGGGCGCCGCCCATACCGAAATGCTGCTCCAATCGGCCGAAGTCTCGGGCGAAATGGACGACGAAGCCAAGGCGCTGGTCTGATCCCATGCACATCAAGGAAGAAGCAGTCGAGCGGCACACGCTCGCCGTCATCGTCGACAACGAGCCGGGGATCCTCGCCCGGATCGCCGGCCTGTTCACGGCACGGGGCTACAACATCTCCTCGCTCACCGTGTCGGAAATCAGCGACGACGACCTGATCAGCCGGATCACCATCGTCACCGAGGCCTCGGCCCCGGTGATGGAGCAGATCATCGCCCAGCTCGAGCGGCTGGTGCCGGTGCACAAGGTGACCGACCTCACCGCTTTCGGCCCGCATGTCGAGCGCGAGCTGGCGCTGGTGAAGGTGGCAGGCACCGGCGAGCACCGGATCGAGGCGCTGCGCCTGGCCGAGGTGTACCGCGCCCGGGTGGTCGACGCGACCACGTCGAGCTTCGTCTTCGAAGTGACGGGCGGCTCCGAGAAGCTGGACAAGTTCGTCGAGCTGATGCGCGACCTCGGCCTGGTCGAGGTGGCGCGCACCGGCATCGTCGCGATCGCGAGAGGGGCCGAGGCGGCCTGAGGTTTTCATTCCGTCACCCCGCGCAGGCGGGGGCCAGAGTCACGAGCGGTTCTGCCTGTTGCCCTGGATCCCGGCCTTCGCCGGGGATGACGATCACAAAGGGAAGAGAAGAGAAATGCGTGTCTATTACGATCGCGACGCCGATCTGAACCTGATCTCCGGCAAGAAGATCGCCATCCTCGGCTATGGCTCGCAGGGCCATGCCCATGCGCAGAACCTGCGTGACAGCGGCGTGAAGGAAGTTGCCATCGCGCTCCGCCCCGGCTCGGCTTCGGCCGCCAAGGCGGAGGGCGCCGGCTTCAAGGTGCTGCCGAACAAGGAAGCGGCCGAATGGGCCGACATCCTGATGATCCTCGCGCCCGACGAGCATCAGGCCGCGATCTGGGAGAACGACATCAAGGGCAATCTGCGCCCCGGCGCCGCCCTCGCCTTCGCGCACGGCCTCAACATCCATTTCGGCCTGATCGAGGCGCCGGCGGACATCGACGTGATCATGATCGCGCCCAAGGGGCCGGGCCACACCGTGCGATCGGAATATGTCCGCGGCGGCGGCGTGCCCTGCCTGATCGCGATCCACCAGGACGCCTCGGGCAACGCGCACGACCTGGCGCTCGCCTATGCCTCGGGCGTGGGCGGCGGCCGCTCGGGCATCATCGAGACCAATTTCCGCGAGGAATGCGAGACCGACCTGTTCGGCGAGCAGGCGGTGCTCTGCGGCGGTGCCACCGCGCTGGTCCAGGCCGGCTTCGAGACGCTGGTCGAGGCCGGCTATGCGCCGGAAATGGCCTATTTCGAGTGCCTCCACGAGCTCAAGCTGATCGTCGACCTGATGTATGAGGGCGGCATCGCCAACATGCGCTACTCGATCTCGAACACCGCCGAATATGGCGACATCAAGACCGGCCCGCGCATCATCACCGAAGAGACCAAGAAGGAGATGAAGCGGGTGCTGGCCGACATCCAGTCGGGCCGCTTCGTCAAGGACTTCGTGCTCGACAACCGCGCCGGCCAGCCCGAGCTCAAGGCCAGCCGCATCGCCGCCAAGCGCCACCCGATCGAGCAGGTCGGCAGCGAGCTGCGGGCGATGATGCCGTGGATCGGCGCCAACAAGCTGGTCGACAAGGAAAAGAACTAAGGCAATCTTGGTCCCTTCCCGTCCGCGGGGAGGGCAAGGATCCGGAGGGCATGACGGGCCGCATGGTGCGCGGGCCGGGATTGCCTTCCCCCAACCCTCTCCCGCATGCGGGAGAGGGTTTTTTCATGAGGGCACAGCATGAGCGATACCGACGAGGGCCGTGGCGGCGTGAACCGGGTGGAGGCGTTCTCCGACGGCGTGATCGCGATCATCATCACGATCATGGTGCTCGAGATGAAGGCGCCGGAGGAACATGGCCTGGAACGTCTCTGGGCATTGTGGCCGGTCTTCACCGCCTATGTGCTCAGCTATGCCTATGTCGCGATCTACTGGGTGAACCACCACCGCATGTTCGCCCATGCCACCCGAATCACCAACGATCTGCTCTGGGCCAATATCGCCCTGCTCTTCACGCTCTCGCTGGTGCCCTTCGCCACCGCCTATCTGGGCGAGCAGCATTTCACGCACGACGCGGCGCTCGTCTATATGTGCGTGATGATGCTGCCGAGCTTTGCCTATGTCTGGCTCCAGGCGGTGATCCGCCGCACGGGCCGGCAGGACGAGGCGGCGCAGGCCTATCACCACCGCACCTTGCGCAAGGGCGCGGTGGCCTCCGCCATCTATGCGAGCGGCATTGCCCTCACTTTCGCCTCTCCCTGGGCGGGGCTCGCCTGCGCGGCGCTGGTGGCGGTGCTGTGGTTCCTGCCGAAGAGCCCGATCGACGCGCTGTTCGGGGAGTGAGGGGCCCAAGGAACGCCGGGTAGCGCATCTTCGAGGCGGGTAGGCGATCCCGATGCAAGGCTTCACCCGCACCCGCGCTTCCGGCTAGGGGTCTCGACTTATTTCGGGGGATTCATGACGGAACAAGCACGCCGACGCCGCGCCGCGCCTCCAGCGAAGCGGCTGGACGATATCGAAGCGGGATCCGCCCTCGACACCGCGCCCGCAAGGCCCGAAGGCATTCGGCTGGGCAAGCGGCTGACCGAGTATTTCTCCGTCGTGACAGCCGCTTCCTTCGCGCTGTCGATCCTCGCGAACCAGGCGGTCTTCGATCGCTGGGGCTTGAACTTCCTCCAGCTCGCGACATTCGCCGATGTCGCGATGTCGGGCCTGTCGCTTCTGTTCTTCACCATTCCCCTCGCCATCGCGTTCCTTGCGGCATGGTTCGTGGGCGGCTTCCAGGGGCGGCTGCGCTGGCTGTGGCGCATCGCGCTCGGCCTGGCCGGCTTCGTGTTCGTCCTCGGCATCTGGGGTCTGTCGCGGGCTCAGGCGGACCAGGGCGCGGCAGCGGCGGCTTCGACGGGCGGCGTCGTGATCGTGGGCTTGCTCAGCCAGGCCGCGCTGCGCGTTCGACGGAACCGGACTGCGCGCGCGGGAATCACCGCCGCGGCAACGCTCGCGCTCGCAGCGTTCACGCTCTTCCAGACCATCGCCTATACCGTGCAGAAATACCAGGTCGGCGGCTATTCCGGGACGGTTCCGCTCTATCGCATGCCCGCCATGCCGGATTGCGTCGGACGCGTTCTCTGGACCGGCGAACGGGCCGTGGTGCTCGATTGCGATCGCAAGGGCGATCCGCAGGACATTCGGGTGATCTTCGGACAGGAGAGCGGCGCGTACAGCCCGGTCAGGCCGCACGCTACCCATTGAAGGGGCATGCGGCTTCGAGGCGCCCACCCGGTGCCGCATACGAAAGGGGCGCCCCGGTCTCCCGGAGCGCCCCCATCCCTGGCCGAAGCCTGACTTCTAGAAGCCGAAGCGCAGCCGCGCGCCATAGAAGCGCGGATAGCCCGGATAGCCGTTATAGTTGCCGGTCTGCTCCGGCACCGCAAAGCCCGAAATGAAGTAGAAGGTGTTGGTCAGGTTCTCGACGAACACCTCGCCGCGGATCTTCCCGTCGTTCGACTGCAGGCCGATCGAACCGTTGATCAACCCATAGCCTTCGTTGCGGATCGCCGTGTGGCCGGTCACCGGATCGGGGTTGCTCGAGGGGATGTCGACTTCGCTGTTGTAGCGCGCATCCATATGGATCAGGCCCTTGAGCCCGCTCGTGATCTGCGGCTCCCAGGTCACCGAACCGGTCACCGTGTGCTTCGGCTGGTTCTGGAACTGGCGGCCCTCCTGGCCCTGCAGCGGCGTGCCGGTGAAGTTGTTCGACTTGGAATATTGGGCGTCGATATAGCTGTAGCCCAGCTGGAAGGTCAGGTTCTTGGACGGCCGGATCGTCGATTCGATCTCCACACCCTTCGAAACGCTCTTGGGCACGTTCTGGACGACGAAATTGTTGCCCGAGAACACCAGCGACTGCAGGTTGTAGAAGTTCATGTAGAAGGCAGCGATGTTCAGCGAGAAAGCACGGTTCGGGCTGAACTTGGTGCCGATCTCGAATGCGTCGTTGGTCTCCGCGCCGAAGCGCAGGTCGCGGCCCTGCGGGCCGTTGCCGCCGAGCAGCACCGAGTCGAAGGTCGCCTGGTCGAGGTTATAGCCGCCCGACTTGTAGCCGTGATCATAGCTTCCATAGATCAGCAGCTTGTTCGAAAGCTTGTAGGCGAGCTTCACGGTGCCGGTGATCTTGTCGTCGGTGAAGCTGTCGGCGTAGTTGCCGTTGAACTCGGTGTTGATCGCCGGGTTGCAGCTCAGCAGGTACAGGTTGTTGAAGATACCGAGCTGCTTGAGCAGGTTGGCATAGGCGGTCGCCGCGGGATTGCCCGCGCGCACTTGGTTGAAGAAGGTGCAGCTGCCGGTGTTGTTGTTGATCGACGCGTTCATCGCCTTGCGCTCATGGTTCCAGCGCGCGCCGAGGGTCAGCGAGAAATTGTCGCTGATATTGATGATGTTGTGCGTGAACAGCGCGAAGGCATCGGTCTTCACGCCGAACTGGTCGTTGTTGTTGCCCTGACCGGCAACGGCGCCCGGCAGCGGCGACGCGGCCAGCGCGGCAAGGCCCGGGATCGGCGTGGAGGGGAAGCCCGGAATCACGCAGAGGCTCCCCGGCGCCGTGCCGGCCTGGGCGCGGAAGCAGCCCACCAGCGGCGCGAGCGTGGCGCCATAGACTGCCTGGAGCGCCGGCAGCGAATTGGGCACCGCCGGATTGAGGAACACGGCGCCCGGCGTCGGTACCGCCGGGCCGAGCGAGCCGTAGAACTGCACCTTGCCGCCGAAGGACGGGCCGGCAAGCGCATTGAACACCGAATCGACGTACAGATTGGCGTCGTTGCCGACGCGCACCGTGTCGGTCAGGTCGTTCTGCTCGTGCAGGTAGAAGCCGCCGACGAGCCAGTCGAGCACGCCGCCGAACGCCGAGCCCTGGAGGCGGACTTCCTGGGTGAAGTCCTTCAGCCGGGTCTTGTAGCCATCGCGATAGGCGCGATCGATGCCCGAGAAGTCGATGTCCTGGCTGCGGAGTGCGCGCCAGTCGCGATAGGCGGTGATCGAAGTCAGCTTGGCGCCGCCCAGATCCCAGTTGAGCTCGCCCGAAAGGCCCCAGTCCTTCACCTTCTCGCCATAGTTGCGATTGGGCGAAGCGGCCTGGATGCGGTCGCTGGGCTGGCCGGTATAGATGCCGACCCGGCCCTGCGACGCCGCGATCCCGTTGATCACCTGGGCAAGGCCGCCACGCACCACCGAGACGGTGGCGCAGCAGACTTCGTCGGTCTGGTAATAATCGGCGATCAGACGGAAGGTCACGTCGCCCTTGTCGAGCAGCGCCTGGCCGCGCAGCGCCCAGCGATCGATGTCGTTGAAACGGCGGTCGCTATTGGCGTCCTTGATATAGCCGTCGCGCTTCCGGTAGCTGCCGTCGAGGCGCAGGGCGAGGCCCTCGCTCACCGGGCCCGTGATCGCGCCCTTGACGCCATAGGCATTGTAGTTGCCGTAGGTGCCCTCGACATAGCCATGGGTCTCGAACTGCGGCAGCGCAGTGTAGATGCTGAGCGCGCCGGCCGAGGTGTTGCGGCCGAACAGCGTGCCCTGCGGGCCGCGCAGCACTTCGACGCGCTCCAGCTCGGGCAGCTCGGAGATGGCCACGCCGGCACGGGCGCGGAACACGCCGTCGATGAACACGCCGACCGCCGGCTCGAAGCCCGGATTGTCGCCGCCCGTGGTGATGCCGCGCAGATAGATGGTGGTGCCGGTGGCCGAGGACTGGCCGGTCGAGCTCTGGATCGACGGCGCGAGCTGCTCGAGGTCGCGGATATTGTCGACGCCGGCATTCTGCAGCTCCGCGGCGCCGATGGCGGTGATCGCGATCGGCACGTCCTGCACGGTCTCGTTGCGGCGGGTGGCCGTGACGACGATCTCGTTGGCGGAGGTGTATTCCTGGCTGTCGTCCGCGGCGGGTGCGGTCGTCGTCTTCTGCTGGGCAAAGGCGGGCGTCGCGAGGAACAGCGTGAGCGCAGTCGCCGCGAGCAGGTCGAGCTTCTTCATCGGGTGCATCCCCCTCCTTGGGCGCCGGCCGGCTCCTACCGGTCACGGCGTTGCTTTTATCGCCAGCGAAACTAACGCTGCATTTTTCAGCCCGTCAACGGGGATAAGGGCCGGAACTCCGCAGTTTCCCGCCGTTTTTCTCGATGAGATACAGTTGAGCCACACTCGGTTTCTGCAAGAACCGCAGATGCCGTAGCGTAAAGACCGAAAGTCGCGAGGAAGAGAAGAAAATGGTGCATGATCACGAGGGGCCCGAAGATGGCGACATCGTTGCGCCGTCGGCCAAAATTCCGGTCCCCGCCGAAGTCTCGGACGCGATCCGCACGCTGATCCGCTGGGCCGGCGACGATCCCGGGCGCGAGGGGCTGCTCGACACGCCGCAGCGCGTCGCCCGCGCCTGGAAGGAATATTGCCAGGGCTATGACGAGGACCCCGCGCATCACCTGGGCCGCGTGTTCGAGGAAGTGGGCGGCTATGACGATATCGTCCTGCTGAACGGCATTCCGTTCCAGTCGCATTGCGAACATCACATGGCGCCGATCACCGGCAAGGCGTCGATCGCCTATCTGCCCAAGGACCGGGTCGTCGGCATTTCCAAGCTGGCGCGCGTGCTCCACGGCTTCGCCAGCCGGCTCCAGGTGCAGGAACGGCTCACCGCGCAGGTGGCGGACTGCATCTGGGACAAGCTGCGGCCCCAGGGCGTCGCCGTCGTGATCGAGGCGACGCATGGCTGCATGACCGCGCGCGGCGTGCGCACGCCTGGCGTCGGCATGGTCACCAGCCGGATGATGGGCGTGTTCCGCGACGACGAGCGCAGCCGCCAGGAAGTGCTCAAGCTGATGGGCTATTGATGCGGATATTGGTCACCGGCGGGGCAAGACGGATCGGCGCGGCGATCGCCCGCCGGCTGGCGCTGCGCGGCCATGCCGTGGCGATCCACCATCACCATGCCCCCGGCGAGGCCGCGGCGCTGCGCGCGCAGATCGAAGCCGAGGGCGGCACCGCCTGCGTAGTGAGCGGCGAACTGGCCGAGGCGGAGACCGCCCCCGCATTGATCGCGGCGGCGCGGAACGGGCTGGGCGGTGCGGTGGAGGGGCTGGTCAACAACGCCTCCCAATTCGCCTGGGACGCCCTGCCCCTCACCGATTTCGCGCTGCTCGACCGGCACATGCGCGTCAATTGCGGCGCTCCCGTCGCGCTCGCCTCGGCGCTGGCGGCGCAGGACGATCTCGATGAGGGCGCCGTGGTCAACCTGCTCGACCAGAAGCTCGCCAACCTCAATCCCGATTTCCTGACCTACACGCTCAGCAAGGCAGCGCTCGCCACTGCGACCGAACTGCTCGCCCGCGGCCTCGCGCCGCGCATCCGGGTGAACGCGGTCTCGCCGGGCCTCACGCTCCCCAGCCTCGACCAGACTGCCGAGGAATTCGCCGGGCATGCCCGCCAGAACCTGCTCCAGCGCCCCGTCGCGCTGGCCGACATCGCCGCCACGGTCGAGCATCTGCTCACCGCCCGGAGCATCACCGGCCAGAATGTCTTCGTCGATTGCGGCCAGCGCTTCCTGCAGCGCGACGGCGACGTGATGTTCGAGGGGCGGGAGCGCCCGCATGGCTGAGTATGCCATCCTGCTCGACGGGCTCGAAGTGGCGATGGGCCTGGGCATCCATCCCGAGGAACGGGCCGCCCCCCAGCGCGTGACGCTGCACGTCGCGATGACCTGCCGCTATCCCGCGCCGCCGGAGGACCGGATCGACGCGGTGGTGGATTACGACTTCCTGCGAACCGGCATCCGCAAGCTTGTGGAATCGCGGCATTTCGAGCTGCAGGAGACGCTTTGCGAGCAGGTCGCAGCCCTGGCGCTGAAGGATCCGCGGGTGATCCGCGTCACTGTCCGCTCGATGAAGCTCGACATCTATCCCGATGCGCGCATCGGCTGCGAGATCGTCCGGACACGCTAGCCCCCCGCGGATAGCCTCGTTCTGGACCCAATTTCCGGAACCTCTCCGTTTCGCGATCCCGTGCGCTTTGATAGTCTCCATTGCGCTGGCCGTCACCGGCGGTCCGCAAGGGGGAATCGCAATGCTATCCTGGTGCAAGCTGGCTTTGCCGCCGATCGCGGCCGCCCTGTCGCTCCTGTCGGCAAGCCCCGCGCATGCAGCAGGCAATCCGCAGCTCGAACTCTGCAACCAGTTGCCCCAGCATCTGGGCGAGCAGGAAAAATGGCGACTGAAACAGGCGCTGACCGAGAGCTTCCCCGTCCGCTATTTCGATACGCTTTCCAGGGTCCGGATCGAAGAGACGGTCAATGAATATCTGCTGGGACCGCAGGCAGGCGCCCCGATGGGCGGACAGGGAGCGCCCAAGATCATCGTCCCGGCGGCCTTCCTTCCCCGGCAGTGCCGAATGCTGCTCCTTCAGGCCTATCACCTGTCCGGCAACACGCGTGGCGAAGAGAAGGTAAAACCCGCCGCCCAGGCCTGTATCCGCCGTGGCGGAGGATGGGCCAGCTGCCTCGATGCAGCGGTGACCGCCCATCTCGCACAGGCCAGCCCAGTGCCCTGGGAACCGAGCGATGCCGATGGATTGACGATCGAACAGTTCCTCGCCAACGCGCCCTGGCTGAGCGTACAGTTCCTCATGGCGCACGAAGCAGCCCATCTCGTGCTGCCGAAGCAGGGCGAGAGCGCCGAGCTGGAAGCCGATCTGCTCGGGCTCCAATCGATGATCAGCAACGGCACCTTGCCGATCGGCCTGTTGTCGGGCTTCGCCACCACTTCCCTGATCGACGAGGTGGTATCGGCCGATCTTCATGGATCGAGCGCCTGCCGCGCCCTGCGCTCGCAGCAACTCACCAAGCGCCTGCTGCCCAAGGTGCTGCTATTGTCCGTGGCGCTGATCAAGCCGGAGAAGTTCCGGGCCGCGCAGGCCAATTCCGATCTCAGCGACTCCACCAGCCTGCTGATGGCTCCCGCCGGGCAGTGCACGACCTATTCGCCCGGGCGCTTCGATGCGATGGAGCGGGACCTGGATGCCCTGCTGGTGATATCCAAGCGATCCGTCGAGGCAGTCAATGCCGGCACCCCCTACGACCTCGCCGCGGCGCTGGATGCATTCTCCCCGGGCACGCCCGACGGGATGAAATGGAAGACCGTCATGCTGTTCATGAGCGCGATGCGCGGATCGATGACCGGCTCCTTCGATTTGGCAGGCGGGCGCCAGTATCTTGCGAAGATGGAACCCCTGTTCGGCAAGGTCGACCTGACCAGCCTCGCGCCCAACAACTATGCGGCTCTCGCTTTCTTGCGCGCGATGTCCCGGTACATGAGCCAGCCCGCCGGAACGAGCGCGGTGGCCAATGCCCGCGAACTGGTGGCCCGCTTCAACGTCGCGCAGCGATATCTGCCCCTGGACGGGCCTGTCCTGGAAATGGCCAGGGTTGGCGTCGCCAACAAGGATCTGGCCGCCATGGGAGTGGTGATGGCGGCGCTCAGCTTCTCGCTGGCCCGGATCATCGCGGAGGGATGCGGCGACCCCGAGAGGATGATGAAGCCCTTCGTGGCCATCAATCCCGCCATGGTCGGTGCCGATCGCGCCGCTGCCTGTGTCGAGCTCCGCAATTCCTCGATCGCGTCGCAAGTGAAGGAGTTCGGCTGGACCGCGAATTAATTCGGGCCGCATTTCCCGGCATAGGCCACCAGCGCCGCGCCATAGCTGTCGCCCAGGCTCTGTCGCAGCTCGGGCAGGCCGACCAGATAAACATGGCAGGCAAAGGCGTGGATATCGTTCTTGAACCAGAGTTCGACCATCTGCGCATCGCAGAGATTGTTGGCCGCGCAACTCGCGATGTCGGCATAATAGTCGGTCAGCTTCTGCAGATCCGCGCGAATCTCCGGTGGGATGTCCTGGGCCGGATAGGGCTTGCCGGCGATGCGTGCGATATACGCCTTGTCGTAAATGCCCCGCGCGTCGGTGAAGTATTTGTTCACGCGCTGCTGCGGACCCCGCAGGGCTTCGTCATATTTCATCGCCAGCAGCGACGCGGTCATTTCCTGGCGCCGCATATGCTCGGCATCGCTTCGCCCCGCGAAATAGATCCAGACCATCACGGCGACCGTCACCACCACGGCGATGTCGGCACCGATCCGGATCCAGTCGATCACCGGCGCCCAGCCTCGCCGTGCAGGCGGGGCATGCATCGCGCCGGTCGCCGGAGTCGTCATCAGCGGCGCCCCCCACAGGGCGAGAGATAGAGCGCAACCTTACCTGGCCGCGAGAAGTCAGCGATCCCCATATTCGGCCTGCTCGCCTGCCGGAGGCACTTCAGCTCGGGAACGGTCAAGGGCAGGATGCGCTCGCCCGGCGGCACGGGATAGGAACCCTGCACCAGCGAGGGCGGGCAGGTGGTGAGGTCGATCACCACCTTTCCGGAGGCCAGGCGCACCTCGTCCAGATGCCGCATCAGGCACCGATAGGCGCGGCGCTCGAGCAGCACCGGCTGGGCACGGCGCTGAACAACCGGCTCGCCGTCGCCCATCAGGGCAACAATCAACGTCAGGATCATGCATCCCCCCTGCGATCGCTGCCCGCATCCTAGGTCCGCCGCGCGATTCGGGACAATCGCAAACCGTTGCCGATTCGGAACGAATCCCGGCGCCGCAAGGTGCCGCTGCCGGGCGCGCTCAGGCTCGGTTCGCCGCGCTGAGCACCGCGCGCACCGAAGCCGTCGCGATGTCGGCATCGATGCCTACGCCGAACACCGTGCGCCCCTCGGCGGTACGGCATTCGACATAGGCGGCCGCCTGCGCATCGGCACCATGGCCGATCGCATGCTCGCTATAGTCGACGACGTCGAGCGCCGGCCCGGTCGTGCCCGCCAGCGCGTCGATCACGCCCGAGATCAGGCCGTTGCCGCGGCCGGAGATCGAGCGCGCTTCCCCGTCCACCGCGATCCGGCCGACGAACACGCGCTGCCCGGCGGCGCCGGTCTCCTCGTAATCGACCAGCGCGAAGCGATCCCCGGCGCCCGGCAGATAGGTCTGCTCGAAGCGGCCCCAGATGTCGGCGGCATTGAGCTCGCGGCTGGTCTCGTCGGCCAGCGCCTGGACGTGACGCGAGAAATCGGCCTGCATCCGCTTGGGGAGCTTCAGCCCCTTGTCCTGCTCGAGCACCCAGGCGACGCCACCCTTGCCCGATTGCGAATTGACCCGGATCACCGCCTCGTAATCGCGCCCCAGATCCTTGGGATCGATCGGCAGATAGGGCACGTCCCAGATCTCGTCGTTGCGCGCTTCCTGTGCGGCGAAACCCTTTTTGATCGCGTCCTGATGGCTACCGGAGAATGCCGTGAACACCAGGTCGCCCGCATAAGGATGCCGCGGATGGACGGGGATCTGATTGCAGTATTCGACTGTCTGGATCACCTCGTCGATGTTCGAGAAATCCAGCCCCGGATCAACGCCTTGCGTGTACATGTTGAGCGCCAGCGTGACGATGTCGACATTGCCGGTGCGCTCGCCGTTTCCGAACAGGCAGCCCTCGACACGGTCCGCGCCCGCCAGCAGCCCCAGTTCGGACGCGGCGACGCCGGTGCCGCGATCATTGTGGGTGTGGAGGCTGATCACCACCGTCTCGCGGCTTCGGATGTTTCGGCAGAACCACTCGATCTGGTCGGCATATATGTTGGGCGTCGCCGCCTCGACCGTGGCCGGCAGGTTGAGGATCAGCGGGCGCTCGGTGGTCGGGCGCAGGATGTCCATCACCGCCTCGCAGACCTCGACCGAGAAATCGAGCTCGGCGGTCGAGAAGGTCTCCGGGCTATACTCGAAATGCCAGTCGGTATCGGGCTGCTTGGCGGCCTCGTCGCGCAGCACCTTGGCGCCGGCGATCGCGATGCCCTTGATCTCCTCGCGGCTCATGCCGAACACGATGCGGCGCCATGCCGGCGAGACGGCATTGTAGAGATGAACGATCGCCTGTTTCGCGCCCTTCAGGCTCTGGAAGCTGGTCTCGATCAGGTCCTGGCGCGACTGGGTGAGCACCTGGACGATCACGTCGTCGGGGATCCTGTCCTGCCGGACCAGGCTCGAGATGAAATCGAACTCGGTGGCACCCGCGCTCGGAAAGCCGACTTCGATCTCCTTCACGCCCACCTTGCAGAGCAGCTCGAAGAAGCGGGTCTTCTTCTCGGCATCCATCGGGTCGATCAGCGCCTGGTTGCCGTCGCGCATGTCGGTCGACAGCCAGCGGGGCGCCTTGGTGATGGTGCGGCTCGGCCATTGGCGGCCGGGCAGGTTTACCTGGGGGAACGGACGATATTTGATACTCGGATCGCGCAGCATGACAGCTCTCTCTCGGCTGGAGACTTGGGTTCAGACCTGTGAATTGCCCTTAGGGGCGTGCGCGTGCGCGTCCGGCCCCTAAGGGCGGATAAGTCGCAGTCCGAGAAGCGCGCGAGCCGTCATGATGGGTTCCCCTTAGACAAGCCCGCGCGGCCTTGTCCACCTTACATTGCGTTTGTCGCTGCCGTATTTTCGTTTTCCGTCGCCGCGGGAGCCTCATCCGTAACATTGTTGCTCACCACCACCGGTTCGGGCGTCTCGCTCGCCCTCGGGCTCGGCGTGGCGACGATCTCGGCCATGGGCGGCGGATCGGAATAGTTGGTGCCGGTGGTTCCGCCGCCGCCGCAGCCCGCCAGAATCAGCAACCCGCCGAGCACCAGACCGCGCATCCCGCTCTCCCCTTTCGCCATGAAATCGCACGATAGCACGGCAAATTCCCCTCTCCTACCGGCCGTTTAACCCCAGTTATCCCCGAAATATCGCTCTCGGAGCCCGTCTCGGCGCATCTGCTCTCTAGACAGACGCGTTTTGTCACGATCAAAGGGTTGCAGGTGAGGACGAATGCTCTCACCGCGGTACATCGTAGGCACGAAAAGCGGCGAAAGGGTTCGCACACGCCGCTGGCGCCCACGAAGGCATAGCCCGTCCAGGGCAGGAACAGGAGAAGACTTTATGGCCGAGACCAAAGCACGCGGCGGTATCGCCAAGCCGGTGACCCCCTCGCCCGAGCTGGCCAAGATCACCGGCTCCGCGGACCTTCCGCGCAGCGAAGTCGTCAGCAAGCTGTGGGACTATATCAAGAAGAACAACCTGCAGAACCCGGCGAACAAGCGCGAGATCCTCGCCGATGACACGCTGCGTCCGATCTTCGGCACCGACAAGGTGACGATGTTCGAGATGAACAAGCACATCGCGAAGCACGTCAAGTAAGCCGGCCGGGGCCATGGGCCCTGCCGCTGAACATGCGAAGGGCGGGTTCCCGAGGGAGCCCGCCCTTTTGCTTCAGGAGATACCAATGGCCGAACGTTTCGAACGCCATCGCCAGCCCTGGCGCCCCGACGAAGTCCAGAAGCTCCACACGCTGGCAAAGAAGGGCATGGCGCTGAAGGCCATCGCCAAGGCGCTCACCCGCAGCGAGGAATCGGTGAAGGAGCGCGCGAAGCTGGACGGGCTCAGCATCGCCAAGCTGCACTAGCCCGGGGAGCGCTGCCGCTTGCCGCAGGCCGAACACCTGCTAGGCCCGCCGCAATGTACGACGCGATCATCCTGGGAGCCGGCGCCGCGGGGCTCATGTGTGCGCTCACTGCCGGCCAGCGGGGCAAGCGCGTGCTCCTCGTCGATCATGCCGATGCGCCGGGCAAGAAGATCCTGATCTCGGGCGGTGGCCGCTGCAACTTCACCAATCTCGGCACCGCGCCCGATCGCTACCTCTCGCAGAACCCGCATTTCATGAAGTCCGCGCTCGGCCGCTACACCGCGCAGGATTTCCTCGACCTGGTCGAGCGTCACCGCATCGCCTGGCACGAGAAGACGCTGGGCCAGCTCTTCTGCGACGGCTCCGCGCGCCAGATCGTCGACATGCTGCTCGACGAATGCGCCCGCGGCCAGGTGGAGATCTGGCTGGGCGACGCGCCGCGGGTCGAGCACGCCGATGCCCGCTGGCAAATCGCCTGCGGCAGGCGCATCGCCACGGCGCCCGCGCTGGTGCTCGCCACCGGCGGCCCCTCGATCCCCAAGCTGGGGGCGACCGGCTTCGCCTATGACTTCGCCCGCCGCTTCGGCCTCAAGGTCGTCGAGCCTCGCCCCGCCCTCGTCCCGCTCACGCTGAGCGGCGAGGAAGCGCTGTTCCGCGAGCTTTCGGGCGTCTCGACCGAAGTCACCGCCAGCGCCGGCAAGGCACGCTTCCGCGAGGCCGCGCTGTTTACCCATCGCGGCCTGTCCGGGCCCGCGATCCTCCAGATCTCGAGCTATTGGCGCCACGGCGAGAGCATCGGCGTCGATTTCCTGCCCGATGCCGGGCCGGGCTGGCTGCCCGCCGCCAAGCGCGCCCGCCCCCGCGCCACCCTGCGCAAGCTGCTCGGCGAGGCGCTGCCCACGCGCCTGGCCGAGGCGCTGGCCGAGAAGCTCGCCCTGCCCGCCGAACTCGCCAACACGCCCGATCGCAAGCTCGAGGACGCGGCCCGCCGCCTCGCCGACTGGCGCTTCGCGCCCGGCGGCACCGAAGGCTTTGCGAAAGCCGAAGTCACCATCGGCGGCATCAGCACCGCGGAACTCAGCTCGCAGACGATGGAAGCCCGCAAGGTGCCCGGCCTCTACGCGATCGGCGAAGCAGTGGACGTAACCGGCTGGCTCGGCGGCTACAATTTCCAATGGGCCTGGGCGAGCGGCCGCGCCGCGGGGCTCGCGCTCTAGGGTCCGGTTCAGGCGCTGCCGGAAACCCGCCCGGACATGATTTCCCGGCACACCCGGCACGCGACGCATGATCTCGTCGACCAGGTCGGAAATATTACAACACTCCCCATGTCGAATTTCACAAGCAAAATAATGTTTCCATCATGTGTCTCCTACAAAGGGCTTGTCCGATCCCGCTTCCCGCGCGGCCGGCCGAGCAACTGGCTTCCCGGGCCGTATCGCCCGGAGGCCGTGTAGGAGGATTCTCGATGCACTGGTTCCAGGCCATCGCGCCTATCCGTCTCAAGCTGTACGTCGCCTTCGGCTCGCTGATCGGCGTCATGGCGCTGATCGCGCTCGTCGCCTTCCTCGCGCCGCCTCTGGCGGCGGTGCCGATCTCGGTGCTGCTGATCGGCGGCGCCGCGATCCAGTGCGCCCGCTATCGCGCCGCGATCGCCGACCCCTATGTCTCCACCGTGGTCCGCATGGAAGCGCTCGCCGCCGGTGACCTCGCCAGCCCGATCCTGTTCGGCGACTATCAGGACTGCGTCGGCCGCATGACCAAGGCGATGGGGGTCTTTCGCGACAACGCATTCGAACAGGCCCGCCAGGCCGAGGAACAGTCGATCGCGGTCACCCATCTCGGCGCCAGCCTTGCGCGCCTTACCCGCGGCGACCTCACCGCCGAGATCGGTGAGGGCTTCCCCACGGGCTATGCCGAGCTGAAGACCAACTTCAACGACGCGCTCGCCGCATTGCGCGGCCTGATCGGCGCGGTGATGGAAAGCGCCGCGACGATCCAGACCGGCTCGAGCGAGATCGCCCAGGCCGCGGAGGATCTCGCCCGTCGCACCGAAGCCAATGCCGCCAGCCTGGAGGAGACCTCGGCCGCGGTCGGCCAGATGGATGTGCGGCTCAAGACCACCGCCGAAGCCGCCGGCCGCACCGTCGCGCGCGCCGACGACGCCACCGCCACCGTGGCGGGCGGCCGTGCGATCGCCGACGAGGCGGTGCAGGCGATGACGCGCGTCAGCGACAGCGCCAAGGGCATCGACAGCGTGATCGAGGGCCTGGACAAGATCGCCTTCCAGACGCGGGTGCTCGCGATGAACGCCGCGGTGGAAGCGGGCCGCGCCGGCGAGGCGGGCCGCGGCTTCGCGGTGGTCGCCGATCTGGTCTCGGCGCTCGCGATGCGCGCCGAGGAGGAAGCCGGCCGCGCCCGCGACCAGCTGACCGCCACCCAGGCCGATATCGGCACCGCCGTCGGGATGGTCCGCAGGGTCGACGGCGCGCTCGCCGACATTTCGGGCGATGTGGGCGAGGTCCATGCGCTGCTCGGCCAGATGGCCGGCGACAATCAGGCCCAGGCGGCCGCGATCACCCAGATCAGCACCGCGATCGGCGACATGGATCGCGGCACCCAGCAGAATGCCGCGATGGTCGAGCAGACCTCGGCGGCGGCGCGCAAGCTCACCGGCGAAGTCGGCGCGCTCGGCGAACAAGCGGCGAAGTTCGACGTCGGCGCCTCGCCGCGCGCCGGCCTGCCCGCGCGTCCCCGGGCGCAGCCGAAGCCGCGTACCGGCGGCGTGCCCACCAGGCCGGCGCCGGCAGCGCCTGCCAAGGATTGGGCGAGCTTCTGATCCAGCCGCGAGGGCGCCCGCACTCGGCGCCCTCGCCCCTGCCGGCCCCACATCGTCCGGCGACGAGACCCGCCCGCCGCCCTCGTTCGGTCGCAGGGACTATTCCGCCGCCAGCCGCGCCCCGCGCCGCTGCGCGATACGGGGCATGCTCGCCTCGATCCAATCGGCCAGGCCGCGCACATGCGCCGCCGCCTCGCGCCCCATCGGCGTCAGGCTGTATTCGACGTGCGGCGGCACCACCGGATAGGCGACGCGATCGACCAGTCCGTCGCCCTCCAGCCATTGCAGCGTCTGCGCCAGCATCCGCTCGCTCACCCCGCCCACCTTGCGGCGCAGTTCGCTGAAGCGATGCGTGCCGCCTTCCAGCGCGATCAGGATCAGCACGCCCCATTGGCTGGTCAGGTGCCGCAGCACCTCGCGCGAAGGGCAATCGGGCGACATCAGGTCGCCGCGCCGCACGCGGACCGAGAAGGGTTCTGCAGGATTTTCCATACTTACATTTATGTATGTACTTACGATTAGTAAGCAAGGCCAATATCTGGATGTCCGTCCCCAAGGAAGGAACGGATCCAATGACCATCGCCATCACCGGAGCCACCGGCCAGCTCGGCCGCATCGTCGTCGAAAAGCTCAAGGAGAAGCTGCCCGCCAGCGAGATCGTCGCGCTCGCCCGCAATCCGGAAAGGGCCGGCGATCTCGGCGTCGAGGCGCGCCGCTTCGACTATGACCGGCCGGAGGCGCTCGCTCCCGCGCTCGCCGGCGTCGACACGTTGCTGCTCATCTCGTCGAGCGAAGTCGGCAAGCGCGCGCCGCAGCATGCGGCAATCGTCGCGGCGGCCCGGCAAGCCGGCGTCGGCCGCATCGTCTATACCAGCCTGTTGCGGGCCGACACCACGCCGCTGAGCCTGGGCATAGAGCACGCCGAGACCGAGCGGGCGATCGCCGCCTCGGGCATCCCGCACACCTTCCTGCGCAACGGCTGGTATCTCGAAAACTATGCCGCCTCGGTACAGGGTGCCCTGGCGCACGGCACGCTGATCGGTGCCGCCGGGGAAGGCCGCATCGCCGCCGCGTCCCGCGCGGACTATGCCGACGCCGCAGTCGCGGTGCTGCTCGGCACCGGACATGACGGCAAGACCTATGAGCTGGCCGGCGACACCATTTTCACCCTTGCCGGGCTCGCCGCCGAAGTCTCGCGCCAGGCCGGCCGCGCCATTCCCTATCATGACCTTGCCCAGGCCGATTATGCCGCCGCGCTCGCCGGCGCGGGCGTCCCCGCGCCCTTCGCCGAAATGCTCGCCGCCTGGGACATCGATACCGCGAACGGCGCGCTGTTCGACGACAGCCGCCAGCTCTCGCAGCTGATCGGCCGGCCTACCACCGGCCTGGCGGACGGCGTGCGGGCACTGATCGGCTGACCGCGTTTGCTCCCCTCTTCGGGAGGGGAGCAAAGAGCGGCAATGTCGGCGAGACAATCCCGACTCCGGTGCCTTCGCCGGTGCTCCACGCACGTGCGGGCGATTCAGCGAAGGCAATGTTTTCGCCGCAACGAATTTACGAGCCGCAACCGAGATCCGGCGAAATCCGCCATTTAGTTGCTCAACCACGCGGTTGAACGACACAATAGGACGCCGCCGGAGATCAACCCTCTTTTCCCTTGCGATGCGGGCCCGGCGAGCCCATGTGCGGGGCCTCATGTCATTTGCCGATCTTCCTGCGCTTCTCGCCGAAGCGCTCGCAGCGCGTGGTTATGCCGCGCCCACGGCCGTCCAGGCCGCCGTCATCGCTCCCGAGGCCGCGGGCCGCGACCTCATCGTTTCCGCCCAGACGGGATCGGGCAAGACCGTCGCCTTCGGCCTCGCCATGCATCCCGAACTGCTCGGCGAGGATGGCCGCATCGAGCCGACCCGCGAGCCGCATGCACTGATCATCGCCCCTACCCGCGAGCTGGCGCTCCAGGTGAGCCGCGAGCTCGTCTGGCTCTACGGCCCCACCGGCGCGCGCATCGCCACCTGCGTAGGCGGGATGGACGCCTCGAAGGAACGCCGCCAGCTGAGCTATGGCGCCCATGTCGTCGTCGGCACCCCGGGCCGCCTGCGCGATCATCTCGAACGCGGCGCGCTCGATCTCTCGGCGCTGCGCGCGGTGGTGCTCGACGAAGCCGACGAGATGCTCGACATGGGCTTTCGCGACGATCTGGAGGCGATCCTCGACGGCACGCCCGAGACGCGCCGCACCCTGCTCTTCTCGGCGACCATGCCCAAGCCGATCGTGGCGCTCGCCAGGCGCTACCAGAAGGACGCGCTGCGCATCTCGACCGTGGGCGAGGATCGCGGCCATGGCGACATCAGCTATCAGGCGATGACCGTCAGCCCCTCGGACATCGAGCATGCGGTGATCAACCTGCTGCGCTTCCACGAGGCGGAGACGGCGATCCTGTTCTGCGCGACGCGCGACAATGTCCGCCATCTCCATGCCAGCCTGGTCGAGCGCGGTTTCGCCGCCGTGGCGCTGTCGGGCGAGCATAGCCAGAACGAGCGCAACCACGCGCTCCAGGCGCTGCGCGACCAGCGCGCGCGCGTCTGCGTCGCCACCGACGTGGCGGCGCGCGGCATCGACCTGCCCACGCTCACTCTGGTGGTGCATGTCGAGCTGCCGCGCGATGCCGAGACGCTCCAGCACCGCTCGGGCCGCACCGGCCGCGCCGGCAAGAAGGGCACCGCGGTGCTCATCGTCCCCTATCCGCGCCGGCGCCGCGTGGAGATGATGCTCAAGGGCGCGCGCATCCCGGTCGAATGGGTCGAGGTGCCGAGTGCCGAGGCGATCCGCGCGCAGGATCGCGAGCGGCTGATCGCCGCGCTGCTCGCACCCGTGGAGATCGAGGAAGAGGATGCCGCCATCGCCGAGCGCCTGCTCGCCGAGCGCAGCCCCGAGGAACTCGCCGCCGCGCTGGTGCGCGCCCATCGCGCCGCGCTGCCCGCGCCCGAGGAACTCAGCGACCGCAGCCATTCGGACAGGCGCGAGGAGCGCCAGGCCGGCCAGCACCGCCCCGGCTTCGACGACGTCGCCTGGTTCCGCATGGATATCGGCCGCCGCCAGAACGCCGATCCGCGCTGGATATTGCCGCTGATCTGCCGCCGCGGCCACATCACCAAGGCCGAAGTGGGCGCGATCCGGATCGGGCCGAACGAAACCGCCTTCCAGATACCGCGGGCGCTCGCGGCCAAGTTCCTCAGCGCCGTCGCCCGTTCCGCCGAGGGTGACGACGATGTCCGCATCGAGCCGTCGGAAGGTCCGGTGCAGGGCGCCCGGCCGCAGCGCAACGGCCCGAACCGTCCCAACTATCAGGCCAAACCGCACCGCAAGGGCCCGCCCCGGGGTCACGCGCCCAGGTGAGGGTCCTCGTCGACGCCGATGCCTGCCCGGTGAAGGACGAGGTCTACAAGGTCGCCTGGCGGCACGCGGTGCCGGTGGTGATCGTGAGCAATGCCTGGCTGCGCGTGCCCCAGCACCCGCTCGTCAGCCGCCAGGTCGTGAGCGACGGCTTCGATGCCGCTGACGACTGGATCGCCGAACAGGCTGGCGCGGACACGGTGGTGATCACTGCCGATATCCTGCTGGCCGACCGCGCGCTCAAGGCGGGATCGAAGGTGCTGGCCCCGAACGGCAAGCCGTTCACCACCAGCTCCATCGGCGCGGCGATCGCGACCCGGGCGATCATGGCCGATCTGCGCGCCGGCGGCGACCAGATCGGTGGCCCCCGGCCCTTCTCCCCCGCCGACCGCTCGGCCTTTCTCCAAGCGCTCGATCGCGAGCTGGTGGCGCTGAAGCGGGCCCTTACGCAATATTAGGAGACCATCGCGCATAGTTTCGGCATCGGGATGAGGGACCTTGCCGGGGACATGCACGAATTTCCGCTGATCGCACCGCGGCCACCGCGGCTGAGCAAGCTGACCGAGGCGCTGCGATCCATCGAGGCACGCGGCGTCTACAGCAATGGCGGCCCCGTCGTCCGTGAATTCGAGAGCCGCGCAGTCGCGGAACTGTTCGGCGGCCAGGGCGCCGCGCTGGCGGTCAACAACGCCACGATCGGCCTGATCCTGGCGATCCGCCAGGCGGCGGAAGGCCGCAGGGGCAAATACGCCCTGATCCCGAGCTTCACGTTCGCCGCCACCGCGCATGCCGCCATCTGGGCCGGGCTGACGCCGATCCTCATCGACAGCGCCCCCACCGACTGGGCGGCAAGCGCCGAAGCCGAGGAGGCTATGCTCGCCCGCCATGCCGGCGAGATCGCGGTGCTCGTCCCGTACGACACCTTCGGCACCTGCACCGATCTGGCCCGCTACGCCCGGCTTTCGGAACAGCATGGCGTCGGCGTCGTGGTCGATGGCGCCGCCTCGCTCGGCAGCATCGACGCCGCCGGCCGCGGCTTCGGCACCGGCGCCCCTTTCGCCGCCGTCTTCTCGATGCACGCGACCAAGACCTTCGCGACGGCCGAGGGCGGGCTCATCTATAGCGCCGATGCCGAGCGGATCGATGCGCTTCGCCGCATGCACAATTTCGGCTTCGGCCTCCCCCGCTCGGCGACCGAGCCGGGCACCAACGCCAAGCTGCCTGAAGTGCTTGGCCTGCTCGCGCTCGCCAAGCTCGACGAAATCGACGCGGTTGCCGAGCATCGCGCCGCGCTCGACCGCGCCTATCGCGCCTGTCTCGGCGACGCCGTCACGCTGCAGGCGACCAGCGCCGTCCGCCAGGTCGCACAGTTCATGCCGATGCTCCTGCCCCGGGGCATCGACCGTGCCGCGGTGATCGCGGAGCTCGCCGGCAAGGGCATCGGCAGCGGCCATTATTTCGCACCGCACCTCGCCCAGCAGCCCTATTTCCAGCGCGAGAGCCTGCTGTATCCCACGCCTGTTGCAGACGATCTCGCCGCCCGGATGCTCTCGCTTCCGGTCACCGACGCCATGACCGAAGCCGATGTCGCCACCGTCTGCGGCGCCCTCCATGCCGCGCTCCGCAAGCCGCACATCGTCGTCCCGGCCCCGCAGCCCCGGATTCTTTCCACGGTCCTGGTCGGCGGCGGCCCGGCCGGCATCGCCTTCCTCATCTCGGCGAGCAAGCGAGGCAAGCTGCGCGAACTCGGCGCCGGCCTCGCCGTGATCGAGCGCGGGCCGAGCCTCGGCGCCGGCCAGCTGCCCAACTACGCCATCACCTCGGACAGCACGGCCGAGACCTTCCTCAGTGCAGTGAAGGACAATCCCGAACCGGGCATCGCCGCGCTGATCGATCACCCCGCCGCCCGCGAGATCGCCCGCTATGCCGGCAAGCTCGGCGTCCCCCTCCATCGCACCGGCCCCTTCCTCGAAGCGATGGGCCAGCGCGTCGGCGCGATCCTGGCCGAGAGCGGCGGCCGCGTGCACACCGGCCATGAAGTGCTCGACAGCCGCCGCACCGCCGCCGGGCTGTGGCAGACCCGCATCCGCGACCTCGCCAGCGGGGCGCAACACGAACTGCTCTCCGAGAACATCGTCCTTGCCACCGGCGGCTATCAGTCGGCCAGCGACATTGCCGCCGCCACCGTCGCCGGCGCGCAACTGGGCGAGCAGGCCGGCGAACGGCTGATGCTGTGCGACGACATGCTGCGCACGGGCGGCATGGAGCGGCTGCGCGCCCGCATCGCCCATAGCCGGGCGCCGCGCATCGCGATCATCGGCGCATCCACCTCGGCAATCGCCTCCGCGGTCCTCCTCCTCAAATCCGACATCCCGTTCGGCGCCGAGAGCCTGAGCCTGCTCCATCGCGAGGCGCTGCGCCCCTGGTATCCCAATGCCGAGGCTGCCCATGCCGACGGCTTCACCGATTTCGGCCCCGACGACATCTGCCCGCTTTCGGGTTTCGTCTATCGCCTGGCCGGCTTCCGGCTCGAAGCGCGCGAGCTGGTGCTGCGCATGCTCCGCATCGGCGGCCGCACCCCCGATCCGCGCGTCCGGCTCCACCGGCTCGCCGGCCCGGATTCCAACGCCGCCCGCATCCTTGCCGAAGCCGATGTCATCGTCGCCGCGCTCGGCTATCGCCCGCACGCCCTGCCGCTGCTCGACGCGGCAGGCCAGCGTATCGCCCTTGCCGCCCATGCGCCGGGCCGCCCGCGCCTGGCCGACCAGCTCTGCCGCGTCAGCGACGCGGAGGGACAGCCGCTGCCCGGCGCCTATGGCATCGGCCTCGCCGCCGGCTTCGTCCCCGAAGGCCGGCTGGGCGGCGAGAAGAGCTTCAAGGGCAAGGCCAACGGCCTGTGGCAATGGCAGAACGATGTCGGCCAGCTGATCGTCGACCAGCTGCTCGGCCAGGCCGTGAGTCTCGCGGCATGAACGGCCTGCCCGCCCCCGCAATCTCGGTCATCATGCCGGCCTATAACGGTGCGCCATGGATCGGCGCGACGATCGACTCCGTGCTGGCACAGGACTTTGCCGACTGGGAACTGGTGATCGTCGACGACTGCTCGACCGACGACACCCGCGCCCTGCTCGCCAGCTTCGCCGATCCGCGCATCACCATCCTCCATGCCGAGGCCAATGGCGGCCCCGTCCTCGCCCGCAACCAGGCCTTCGCCGCGGCGCGTGGGCGCTACATCGCCGGGCTCGACCAGGACGATCTGTGCAAGCCCGGCCGCTTCGCCGCGCAGGTCGCCCATCTCGACGCCAATCCCGGCACCGTGCTCGTCGCCACCGCGGCCGAACTGCTCGAGGACGGCCGTCTCACGCCCTGGCCGGGCGATCGACCGCTCACCCCGGCGACCATCGACTGGCTGCTCCTCACCCAGAACCCGCTGGTCTGGTCCACCGTCATGTTCCGCGCGGAGGCCGCGCGGCTGCTCGAACCGTTCGAGCGCCCGCAGGTGCGCTACGCCGAGGATTTCGACCTCTATCACCGGCTCGGCCGCTTCGGGCAGATCGCCCGGCTCGACGCGGCCCAGCTTCTCTATCGCTGCCATCCCGGCGGCGCCTCGAAACGCTATGCCGAGATGATGGCCGCCAGCGCCGCGCGCGTGCTCGCCGGGCGCTATGCCGGCGTGTTCGAACCCGATGCGGTGCAGGCCAATGCCGAGCTGGTGGTGCGCTATTTCATGGCGCGCGAGCCGGTGCCCGACCTCGGCACGCTGAGCCGCCTCTCGCGCATCCTTGCCACGCTCCATGCCGACCATGTCGCTCGCACGCCGCTCACCCGGCAGGAGCGGATCGAAGTGGACGGCGAACATGCCCGCCTCTGGTGGCTGGTCGCCCGCCCCGCGCTCCGCCAGGGCGCGGTGACGCTGCGCGAAGCGATGGGCGTGCTGCCCGAGAGCGTGAGCCTGCCAGCCAAGGACCCGGACCGGCTGATCTCGCCGCTGATCGGCCGGGTGCGGGCGATCGGACGCGGGCTCGGCGTGGCGCTGTAGGGCAGCTCCGGAGCGCGGAAGTCGGCGACGCTCAGGGTATGGGGCGCTCCTTGCCCTCCCCGCACAGCCACCATGCTGGAGAATATTCCCGCCCCGGCGACGGGCGAGAAGGGCGGCCGGATCCGACATCGCAAGCGCAATGTGCCGGTCCCGTCGCTGGCGGACCGCCGAGTCGGATCGGTGAGAGGAATGGTGCCCCGGGAGAGACTCGAACTCCCGACCTGCGGTTTAGGAAACCGTTGCTCTGTCCTGCTGAGCTACCGGGGCACAATTGGGTTTCGGAGGCGCGTCGTATCGGGCCCCGCGCGGCCGGTCAATTGCACGCTTCGGGCGGGACCACCGGCAGCGGCAGCGGGGCGACGGGGACGCCCTCCTCGATCAGCGCCTCGGCTTCGGCGCGGGAGGCCTGGCCGTGGATCGGAGCGGCGGGCGCCTCGCCCAGATGCATCGCGCGCGCCTTGTCGGCAAAGGCGGTGCCGACCCATTGCGAGCCCTCGAGCAGCTTCGCCTGCGCGCCCGCCAGCGCAGCCATCGCGGCCTTGAGCATCTCGGGCGAAAGTGCCGGTTGCCCCTGTGCGGCCGGCGCGGATGCCGGCGCTGGCATCGGCACCCGATTGCCCTTGGCGCCGACATTGGGCGCCATCACTGCCTTGGCGACTTCCGCGCTCCCGCACATCGGGCAGGCGACCAGCCCGGCGGCGCGCTGGCCTTCATAGGCCGCGCTCGATCCGAACCATGCCTCGAAGACATGGCCGGCACCGCATTTGAGGTCGAAGACGATCATGGCCGCCCGATCGCGTCAGGCAGCGAGCAGCGGATCGAGCCCGCCGCGCGCGTCGAGCGCCGCCAGGTCGTCGGATCCGCCGATATGCTTGCCGGCAATGAAGATCTGGGGGACGGTCGTGCGGCCCTGGGCGCGATCGACCATCTCGGCGCGGCGCGGGCCGCCCATCGAGATGTCGATCTCCTCATATTCCGCGTGCTTGCCGTCGAGCAGCGCCTTGGCGCGGTAGCAATAAGGGCAGAACGCCTTGGTATAGATTTCGATCTTGGGCATTGCGGAATACACCTGTGGTCGTGCCGGGCGCTTGTCAATCCGCACCCTCTCCGTCTGCCAGAACGCGCGCCCAGCACAGAAGGATCACCCGCGCCGCGCCGCCGCGCTTGAGCGCCCGGACACAGGCATCGGCAGTGGCGCCGCTGGTATGGACGTCGTCGACCAGCACTATCATTCTGCCGGCAAGGCGCGCGCGGGCATCCGGCGCGAGCGCGAAGGCACCGGCGACCGCCCTTGCACGGGCCGCCCCGCCGAGGCCGCGCAGCACCGGCGTGGCCCTTGTCCGGCGCAGCAGATCGGGGGCGAACGGCACGCCATGCGCACGGGAGAGGGAGGCGGCGATCAGCCCGGCCTGGTTGTAGCCGCGCGACCAGAGCCGCCAGCGATGGAGCGGCACCGGGACCAGCAGTTCGGCCTCTGCCGGCATCAGCCGGGCCATGGCGCGCGCCATGGTGGCGGCACAGGCGAGCCGTCCCGAATATTTGAGCTTGAGCGCGATCGCCCGCGCCACCTCGCCATAGGCGACTGCGGCGCGGACGCCGTCATGCCGCGGCGGATCGGCGATGCAGGCGGCACAGCGTGCGCCTTCGCCCCGGTCGTGATCGAAGGGTGCGTGGCAGGCAGCACACCAGGGCGGGCCGAGAAAACGGAGGCTGGCCCAGCAGGCGGCACAGAAGCGGTGGTCCGCCGGCGTGATCGTGCCGCAGCCCGGGCAACGCGGCGGCAGCGCGAGATCCGCGATGTGGCGCATGGGAGCGCAATAGTCGCGGAACCGGGCCATGCCCGCCTTGTCCCCGGCGGCACGGCGGCGCACAAGCGCGCCATGCCCCATAATGGACCCAGCGATTCCTCCGAGATTTTCGACCGCGCCCTGCGCCGCAAGCGCCGGGACCGCGCCGCCCGCCGCTATGAGGGGTTCGTGCGCGAGCACATGCTCGAAGGGATCCAGGACCGGCTTGCGGCGGTGACGCGCGCGTTCGGCGACGTGCTCGACCTGGGCAGCTTCGGCGGCGGCTTCGCGCTGCCGGGCGCGCGCATCACCCGGATCGATGCCGGCGCGCGTTTCGCAACGATGGCGGGCGGCATCCAGGCCGATGAGGACCGCCACCCCTTTCCCGAGGCGAGCTTCGACCTGGTCGTGAGCGTGGGCGTGCTCGATCAGATCAACGACGTGCCGGGTGCACTCGCCCTTGCGCGCCGGGCGCTCCGGCCCGACGGACTGTTCCTCGGCGCATTCCTGGGCGCGGGCACGCTGGCGACTCTGCGCGGCGCCTTCCTCAAGGCCGAAGCGGAGCGGCCGGCCGCGCGCTTCCACCCGCAGATCGACGTGCGCGCCGCCGGGGATCTGCTCACCCGTGCCGGCTTCGCGCTGCCGGTCGCCGATGTCGAGACGCTGACGGTGCGCTATGGCAGCATGTTCTCGCTGCTCCACGACCTGCGCGGCATGGCGGCGACCAACCTGCTGCCCGGCACGCCGCCCCTCACGCGCGATACGCTGGCCCGGGCCGCCGAGGCCTTTGCCGAGCGCGCCGATCCGGACGGCAGGACGGCGGAACGCTTCGAGATCGTCTACCTGACCGGCTGGGCACCGGACGAATCGCAGCCCAGGCCGGCACGGCGCGGCAGCGCGACGACGAGCCTGGCCGAGGCCTTGCGCCCGAAGCAATGAGCGCGGTTGCAGTTTCGCGGCCAAGGCGCTAAGGGCGCCCGCGTCGGAAAAGGCAGACTTGGTTTGGTAAGCCCAAGTCCTTTCGGTAACGAAAGCTCTGGTCTTTGGCCTCGTGCCCGGGATCCCCACGACGAACATCGGACGCCACCGGGCGCTCCGCGGTTCGTCCGTGTGGTTCTCAAGCGCGAGAAACGCTCCGGTCGAATCATCGACTTGGGAGCAGTACATGCCGCACCGCCATATCGCCCTTCATGATGCCATCATTGCCGGAGCCGGGCCCGTCGGCCTGTTCCTCGCCTGCGAGCTGCGCCTGGCCGGCCTGTCCGTCCTGGTGCTGGAGCAGGCGGAGGACCCGCATTCTCCGCTGAAGCAGCTCCCCTTCGGGATGCGCGGCTTGTCGGCGCCGACGCTCGAGGCGCTCTATCGGCGCGGCCTGCTGGACGATGTCGTCGCGGCGCAGCGCGCCGATGCCGCGTCCCCTGCCGCCGCGCATTGGGCGCAGCAGCCGCGCCGGCCGGCGGGGCATTTCGCCGGCATCCAATTCTATCAGGACGATGTCGACCCGGCGGCCTGGCCCTGGCATCTGCCAAGTCCCGCCGGCACCGGCATGGCGGTGACGCTGGAGGCGTTCGAGACCGTATTGGCGGCACGGGCAAGCGCGATGGGCGTTTGCATCCGGCGCGGCTGCAGCGTCGAGGGACTTGCTCCGTCCGAGGATGAAGTGGCGGTCCATGCCGGCGGCGAGACGTTCCGTACGCGCTGGCTCATCGGCTGCGATGGCGGGCGCAGCGCGGTGCGCAAGGCCGCCGGATTCGACTTCCCCGGCACCGATCCCGAGTTCACGGGCTATTCGGTGGAAGTCGAAATGGCCGATGCGGAAGCGCTGCCGCCCGGCCGGCACTATACTGCGGCCGGCATGTACACCTATGCGCTGCCGGGCACGATCGCGATGGTCGATTTCGACGGAGGCGCCTTCTACCGCACCCGGCCCATCACGCGCGAACATGTGGAAGCGGTGCTGCGCCGGGTGACCGGCACGACGGTGACGCTGCGCGCGCTTCGGCTCGCCACCAGCTGGACGGACCGCGCCCATCAGGCGACCGCCTATCGCAAGGGGCGCATATTGCTCGCGGGCGACGCCGCGCACATCCATTCGCCGCTGGGCGGGCAAGGACTGAACCTCGGGATCGGCGACGCGATGAACCTGGGTTGGAAACTGGCCGCCACGATCCGGGGCACGGCACCCGCCGGCCTGCTCGACAGCTACGAGGCCGAGCGCCGCCCGGTGGGCGCGCAGGTGCTCGACTGGTCGCGGGCGCAAGTGGCCCTCATGCGGCCCTCCCCCGGCACCCGCGCACTTGCGGCCATCGTCCGCGACCTGACCGCGACCCGCGACGGCGCCACCTATTTCGCCGAGCGCGTATCCGGCGTCTCGCTGCGCTACGCGCTGGGCGGCGCGCATCCACTGACCGGCCGAAGCCTTCCGGACTTCGCGCTCGTCGACGGGCGGCGGGCCGGCGAACTGCTGCGCGGGAGCGCGGGCCTGTTGCTGGACTTCGATACGCGCCCATCGCTGCGCGCGGTGGCGGCGCGCTGGGACGGGCGGATCGGCTATACGGCATGCGATGTGCGGGAGCGGCTCGGCCTGAGCGCAGTGCTGGTGCGGCCCGACGGCGTCGTCGCCTGGGCGAGCGAAGACACGCCGGACGAGAGCGAGGCGGCGCGGGCCGCGGAGCGATGGTTCGGCTAGGCCGTCCCGGATGCGCTCGCGACGCTACCCACCCCTGCCAGCGCCTCCACCAGCGGCACGTCGGCCGGCGGCATCGCCATTCCCCGCATCTCCGCCGGCGTCACCCAGCGCAGCGCGGTTGCGTGATGGGCCGCCGGTTCGCCCTCCCATGCCCGCAGCGTGTAGAGCAGCAACAGCAGGTGCCGCCCTTCCAATGGCTCGCTGGCAAAGGCAAGCGGCTTCAGGCCGGACGGGTCGAGCGAGATCCCCAGCTCCTCGTGGAGTTCGCGCGCCAGCGCCGCTTCGGGGCGTTCGCCGGGCTCGACCTTGCCGCCCGGAAACTCCCAGAGGCCCGCCATCGGCTTGCCCGGCGGGCGCTGCTGGAGGAGCACGCGGCCGCGATCATCGATCAGGGCGGCCGCCACGACGAACAACATATCGGAAGCGATCATCAGCTTTTCGTTAAGCCTCTTCGGCTAGATTGTTGCCATCATTGGAGAAGAAGCGCCCACAATGCGAGCCCTTGTACGAGCGATCCGCGATGTGATGCATGACCGCCGCGCAGCGACCGCAGTGGAATATGGCTTCATCCTCGCGCTCATCGTCATCGCAATGATGGCCAGCCTGATGAGCGTTGCCAACACCACCACGGACATGTGGAGCAACGTCACCAACAAGGTGCAGGCAGCCACGCAATCCTGATCTTGGTTACGGAATCGTAACACTCGGTCTTAGCCGTTTCTTTACTTCCCCTCCGTAGTTTCAAGCTGCCGAACCGGAGTCTCCGGTGAGGCCGGGTGAATGAAGCAATCCTTGAACACTGGAGACCGGTTATGCAGAAGATTCGCAACTTCCTGAAGAATTCGAAGGGTGCGACCGCCATCGAGTACGGCCTGATCGCCGCTCTGATCGCCGTCGCCGCGATTGCCGCCATGCAGGGCCTCGGCAACTCGCTGAAGTCGACCTTCACCAACGTTTCGGCGAGCATGAAGGTCTCGTAAGCCTTCTGCCGAAGCGAACGAAAACGGGCGGCGGAACCTCGGTTCCGCCGCTCTTTTCTTGCTAGAAGAACCTCGCATAAGCTCGGGCGCGCGTTCGCGCTTGTGAACCCTGACGGGTTCGAGGCCGCCACCTTCGGGCGCACCCCGGTAGATTTCCTGAACCAGAGCCTCGCATAAGCTCGGGCGCGCGTTCGCGCTTGCGAACCCTGACGGGTTCGGGGCCGCCACTTTCGGGCGCACCCTGGTAGACTTCCTGAACCAGAGCCTCGCATAAGCTCGGGCGCGCGTTCGCGCTTGCGAACCCCGACGGGTTCGGGGCCGCCACCTTCGGGCGCACCCCGGTAGATTTCCTGAACCCCGGCAAACGGGCCGCTTCACCCGGCGTACAGCCGACTCTCCTATAAGGAAGGAATGAAGCAGCTTTCCTCCAAAAAGGCAGTGACGGCGATCGAGGTCGCGGTGGTCGCGTTCCTGGCGCTCTGCGCGGTGCTGGCGGTCGTCCAGGGCCTGGGCATGATCGGCGCGAGCATGGCCGCCGCCGAACACATCGCCCCGGTCCGCTAGCGTCAGATCCGGCCCATCGCCAGGAACTTGGCGCGGCGGGCCTGGCGCAGGCTCTCGGGCGACATGCCGTCGAGCTTCTTCAGCGATTCCTCGATCGCATCCCCCAGCGCATGGATGGCTGCCCCGGGCTCGCGGTGCGCGCCGCCCAGCGGCTCGCTGACGATCCGGTCGATCACCTTCAGCTCCTTCAGATGCTGCGCGGTGACCTTCATCGCCTCCGCCGCCTCGGCCGCCTTGTCGGCGGTGCGCCACAGGATCGAGGCGCAGCCTTCGGGCGAGATCACCGAATAGACCGCATGCTCCATCATCAGCACGGTGTTGCCCGCGGCGAGCGCGATCGCGCCGCCCGAGCCGCCCTCGCCCAGGATCGACGCGACCAGCGGCACGCCCAGGTTGAGGCATGCCTCGGTCGAACGGGCGATCGCCTCGGCCTGGCCGCGCTCCTCGGCCTGCACGCCCGGAAAGGCGCCCGAAGTGTCGACCAGGGTGATCACCGGCAGATGGAACTTGTCGGCAAGCGCCATCAGGCGAATGGCCTTGCGATAGCCCTCCGGCTTGCCCATGCCGAAATTATGCTTGAGCCGGCTGGCGGTGTCGTCGCCCTTCTCATGGCCGATCACCATCACGCGGCGCCCGCGGAAGCGGCCCAGGCCGCCCTGGATCGCATTGTCGTCGGCAAAGGCGCGGTCGCCGCCCAGCGGCATGAACTCCTCGATCAGCCCGGCGACATAATGCTTGAAGTGCGGGCGCTCGGGGTGGCGGGCGACCTGGGTCTTCTGCCACGGCGTGAGCCTGGCATAAGTGTCCTTGAGGAGCTTCTCGGCCTTGGCCTGGAGCGGAGCGATCTCCGCATCGATATCGACGGCGCCGCCCTCTGCGGTCTGGCGCAGTTCGTCGATGCGAGTCTGAAGCTCGGCGATCGGCTTCTCGAAGTCGAGGAAAGTGGTCATCGCTGCGCGGGCTAACCTTGTAGGCTGCCCGCGTCAACGAGGGCGGCGCGGCAAGGGCGCACGGGCCGTGCTTCAGCTGATCGCCAGCATGTCCCGTTCAACCAGCCGCCATCGGCCGTCGGCGCCGCGCTTGTACACGATCGCAGAGACGCCGCCGCCGAGCAGTACCGCGCAAGCCAGCGGGCCGGTCAGTCGCATCATTGGCCTCGTTTCCCCAGCGCCTCGCCCAGAGGATGCCGCTGGTTGACCAGTTCGACCAGCCGGCGGCTGTCGACATGGGTGTAGATCTCGGTCGTCGCGATGTCCGCATGCCCGAGCATCGCCTGCAGCGCCCGCAGATCGGCGCCGCCCTCGAGCAGATGCGTGGCGAAGGCGTGGCGCAGGACATGGGGGCTGACGCGGTCGGGCGGGATGCCCGCCTCCCCCGCCAATGCGCGCACGAGCTGGTAGAGCCGAACGCGCGAGAGATGCCCCTTGCCCGAAGGGAAGAGGAAGGGCCGGTCCGGCGCGACATGCGCGCGCCAGGCGGCGACGGCGGCGCGGGCGCGGTCCGAGATCGGCACGAGCCGCTCGCGCCCGCCCTTGCCCTTGAGGATCAGATAGGGCCGGTCCGGCGACACGGCATTGCGAGGAAGCGACACCAGTTCGGTAGCGCGCAGGCCCGAGCCGTAGAGCAACTCGATCAGCGCCAGCAGCCGCAAGTCGTTGGGATCGGGCGGCACCCGGGCGATGCGCGCGGCGATCGCGGCGAACATCCGGTCGACATCCTCGATGCTGAGCACCTTGGGCAATGCCCGGGCAGTGCCGGGGCGCGGCAACGCGGCCGAGGGATCGTCCCGGCGCAGGCCCTCATCGGCAAGAAAGGCATAGAAGCGGCGCAGTGCCGCCGATTTGCGGGCAACGGTGGCGCGCGCGAGCGGCTGCCACTCGGCGCCGAGCCGCTCCAGCTCCGGCCGTTCCGCGCCCCCGAGCCCGCCACCGAGGAACTCCGATGCCAGGCGCAGATCGGTGCCATAGGCGGCGATGGTGTTGGCGGCGGCGCCCATCTCCGCCTGCATCATCTCGAGGAAGCGCTCGATCAGCGCCCGATCTTCGGAGGCGCTCAAGCCGACCGCGTGACCGCCTCCACGGCGATCATCCGCGCATAGCTGGTCATTCCCGCGGCGCGCATCGCCGCGACGATGTGGAACAGCGCCTCGGGAGTCACATTGTCCCAGACGCGCGACTGCATGCCGACTGCGGCGAGCAGCGCGACCATCGCCGAATCGCCGCGCCGGCCGGCGGCGTCGATCGCACGGGTCCAGTCGTTCTGCGCACCGATCTGCACTTCGAGCGCCTGGGCCCCGCGGCGCGCGTCGCTGCTCTCGAAACGGCCGAGGCCGGCGAGGCCGGCAAAGGCCAGCTGCGCGCGGCGCTGGCCGGCGGCATCCTTGAACGCATCGAAATCGCCATAGGCGACCGGCCCCTGCGCCCCCGGATCGCCAAGCGCGAGCAGGCCCCATGCGACGCTGCCGCGCGGCACCACCTGGCGCCACTCCATCGCCTTCGATTCATAGCCGGCGGAAAGCATCGAGGCGATCAGCTTCTCGGGTTCCTCCACCTTGGCGTCGGCCGGGATCCAGGAGGCTGCGCGCGCGGTGAGGATCAGCCGGGCATATTGGGTGCGCGGCGTGCTGGCCTCGGCCCAGAGCGTGCGGATCGCCTTGATCCGGTCCCCCACGTCACCGTCGGTATAGGCAGTGCGCAAGTCGCGGGCGACGCCGCCCTCGGTGGTGTTCGCATCATCGCCCTCCGCGATCTCGCTGTAGAGATCGACGAGGCCGGCACTGGAGAAGACGCCGGCAGTGGCGGCCAGCTCGGCGGCGGCGGCGCGCTGGCGCGGCGAAAGCTGCGGGGCAAGCGCCTGCCAATAGCGGACCTGCGGGCCGGCGGTGCCGTAAAGCGAAGCGGGGACTTCCTGGCCAGTCGCAGTGGCGAGGCCCCAGCGCCAGGCGGTCAGCCGAGTGATGCCGCCCCATTCGAGCGTGACCGCGCGGCGCCCCTGCGCGCCGGTGCCGAGCACCTTCTCGGCCAGAAGATTGTCGATATCGCTGGCCGGCGTGCCGCCGCGCGCCTGGTCGAGCAACTGGCCCGCCTCGTTGGGCTTGCCGGCGAGCCCGGCGCACATCGCCCGGGCGAGCGCCCAGCCGCGCTGCTGGATATATTGATTGCCGCGCTCGGCGATCGGGCAGATGCCGCCCGGGTCGGCGGTGGCGAGCGAAACCTGCATCGCCACCTGGAGCAGGCGAGTCGTGTAATTGTCGCCATCGACGTCGTTCACCACGGCGCGCGCGGCATTGGCCTCGCCCATGCGCAGCAGCAGCCAGGCGCGTTCGGCGGCGAAATCGGCGCCGTTGACATGCCGCGGCGTGTCGAGCGGCGACATCAGCGCGCGGCGGAGCGCGATCGACGCCCAGCGCGAGGCCACCGGCGCGCGCAGGCGCTGCATCAGCACCGCGAGGGTGCGGCCGTCGGCATTGCCGAAGCCCTTGGCGGGGAACGGCGTATTGCCCGCGGCGAGCACGCCGACGCGGTTCAGCGAATGTTTCGCGAAGTCGGGCAGTTCGTAGCGCGAGAGATCGACCGGGCCGGTGGCCGCCACTTCCTCGGCCGCGCTGACATTGGAGAGCGACGTGTCGCCGCCAGGCATGGGTACGCTCGGGATCGGCGCGGTGCCGGACGCGCCGGGAGCCGTCGCGGCGGGCGCCGTTGCGGACGGAGCAGGCGCGGGACGCGGCGCCGGCGTGGGCGCCGGCTCGTCGAAGCCCGGCGGCAGCAGCGATTCGGGCTTGTCCTGCTGCCCCAGCGCAGGCACCGCCGCGCCGGCCAGCAGCAACGCCCCGAGGGCGATGTGGCGGCGCTTAATTCGCGAGATTGTCAAGCGGGACCACCTTCTCCATGCGCACCGGCTCCTTCTTCGTCTCGCGGCCCGCGAGGAAGAAGAGGCCGCCAACCAGGACGACGAGAATGACGATCAGCGCAACGATCAAGCGGGACATGAAAACGGGTCCGGAAATTGTGACTTCGCGGGCCTTTTGCCCGAGACCCGCCCTCGCTGTATAGCCCTTCCGAACATGTTACAAACGCAGGCAGCGAATACCGCGTGGACGGGCAAGGCCATCGTCCTGATCGGCCTCATGGGTGCGGGCAAGACCACGGTCGGCCGGCGCCTGGCGCAGCGCATGCGCCTGCCCTTCGTCGACGCCGATCACGAGATCGAGGCGGCCGCCGGCATGACCGTGGCCGACATCTTCGAGCGTTTCGGCGAAGCGCATTTCCGCGACGGGGAGCGCCGGGTGATCGCCCGGCTGGTCGATGGCGCCCCCAAGATCATCGCCACGGGCGGCGGCGCGTTCATGAACGAGAGCACGCGCGCGCTGATCCTCGAACATGCGATCGCGGTGTGGCTCGATGCCGAACCGGCGGTGCTGGCCGACCGGGTCCGCCGCCGCGACACCCGCCCCCTGCTGCGTGGGCGCGACCCCGAGGCGGTGCTCGCCGAGCTCGCCGCGATCCGCAATCCCTATTACGCGCTTGCGCCGATCCGGGTGCCCAGCATAGCAGCGCCGCACGACACCACCGTCGACGCGATCCTGAAGGCCCTGCACCCGTGACAATCGTTCCCGTCGCGCTTGGCGACCGCAGCTACGACATCCGCATCGAAGCGGGGCTCCTCGGCCGCGCCGACGAAGCGCTCGCCCCCTTCGACAAGGGTCGACGCCGCGTCGTCGTGACCGACCGGAACCTCCTGCCGCACCTCGCCACGCTGCAGGCTAGCCTGGGCGCGAGCGAGGCGATCGTCCTGCCGCCCGGCGAAGGCACGAAGAGCTGGGAGCAGCTCGAAGCGTTGCTCGACCGGCTGCTCGAACTGGGCGTCGAGCGCGGCGACCATGTGATCGCCCTCGGCGGCGGGGTGATCGGCGACCTGGTCGGTTTCGCCACTTCGGTGCTCAAGCGCGGCTGCGGCTTCGTCCAGATCCCCACCACCCTGCTCGCCCAGGTCGACAGCTCGGTGGGCGGCAAGACCGCGATCAATACGCGCGCCGGCAAGAACCTGGTCGGCACCTTCCACCAGCCGGCCGCGGTGCTGATCGATCCGCGGGTGCTCGACACGCTGCCGGCCCGCGACCTGCGCGCCGGCTATGCCGAAGTGGTGAAATACGGGCTGATCGACGATTTCGCCTTTTTCGAATGGTGCGAGGCCAATGCCGCCGCGCTGCTCGCGGGCGACCCGGCCGCGCGCGAACATGCCATCGCCCATTCGGTGGCGGCCAAGGCGCGGATCGTCGCGGCCGACGAGCGCGAGACCAGCGGCATGCGCGCGCTGCTCAACCTCGGCCACACCTTCGGCCATGCGCTGGAGGCCGAGGCCGGCTTCTCCGACCGGCTGCTGCACGGCGAGGGCGTGGCTGCGGGCATGGCGCTCGCCTTCGGCTTCTCCGCCGCCAAGGGCATCTGCCCCGGCCAGGAAGCGGAAAGGGTTGCCGCGCACCTGGCTGCTGCGGGCCTGCCCAATGGGCTGAAGGCGGCGGGGATCACCGCCTCCGGTGCGCGGCTCGTGGAGCACATGCTCCACGACAAGAAGATGAGTGGGGGCGCCCTGCCCTTCCTGCTCGCGCGCGGGATCGGGCAGACATATCTCGACAGGAATGTCGACCTTGGCGAGGTGGCGGCATTCCTCGACGCCCAGCCCCGCTAGGCCCTAGAGCGCACTGGTCAGCGTCAAGGTCAGCGTGCGCGGAGCGATCGGCGTGATCAGCCCCGAACTGGCCGGGTTCCAGGCGAAGCGATCGGTCAGGTTGGTCACGCGCGCGCGCAGCGTCACCGGATGGCCGCCAACCGCGAAGGCCTGGCGGAGCCCCAGGTTGAACAGCGCATAGCCGGGCAGCGCGACGCTGTTCTCGCGATCGGCATAGCGCGCGCCGCGGACGTTCACGCCGCCATCCACCGTCAGCCCCTCCACGCCGGGCACGCGCCAGGTGAGGTTGGCGAGCGCGGTCACGCGCGGCCGGCCGATCGGGCGGACGCCGATCACGCCGCGATCCACCAGCTCGCCGTCGATCCTGGCATCGAGCCAGGTCGCGCCCAGCACCGCATTCAGCCGCGACGTGAGCGGCCCGGCCAGCGACAGCTCCACGCCGCGATGGCGCACCGTGCCGACGAAATCGAACGCGCCCGCGGCATCGATGCCGGGCGTCGGCTTGGACAGGTCGAACAGGCCGGCGATCAGCGTCGGCCCGCCGGCAAAGCCGTATTTCAGCCCCAGCTCGGCCTGGCGCGAGATGGCGGCGGGAAGCACGGCGCCGCGATTGCTGGCATTGGCGGGCGCCACGCCCGCTTCCTCCAGCCCGCGCGCATAGCTGGCAAAGCCGGTGAGCCGGGAAGTGATCCCCACCGACAGCGCGCCGCCATAGAGCCAGGGCCGGGTCGTCTGCTCGGTCACCGTGCCGTCGAGTGCCCGGACGCGCTTGGCATATTCGACCCGTTGCGCGTCCAGGCGCAGTTCCGCCAGCGAGCCGATCGACAGGCGATAGCCAAGGCCGCCGGTCCATTGCCCGACATCGTCGCGCTTGCGGGCCGTGCCGAGCGCGACCGCAGGCCGGGCGATACGCGGCCGGTCGTTCACATCGGCATAGGTGCCGAGCGCAAAGGGCACGCCGGGATCGCTCTCCACCATCGAATCCCGCCGGCGGGCCATGGCGATGATGCGGTGGGTGAGATTTCCCGTGACGAACTGCTTGGCCGCGGTGACTTCGGCCGAGATCGAGTGGCGCGTCTCCGCGCCGAACAACAGGCCGCTCGCCACCGCCTCGCGGCCATTGCCGGTGAAGCGCAGCACGCTGTAGGCGCTATGGTCATAGGGTAGCGCATTGTAGAACAGCGAGGCGCCGAACCGCCAATCCTTGCCCGCATCCACATCCGCAAAGGCGCCGATCAGGTCGGATTCGTTGCGCGCGTCCATCCAGCTCTGGGTGCGGTTGGTCCAGCGCTTCACTTCGCGGGGCGCGCCGGCCGGATTGGCATAATAGGTATCGCCTTCGCGCGGGAACCAGTTGTGGCTCCACACGCCGGTGATCCGCACGCCCGGCGCCGGCGACCAGCGCGGAACGAGGCCGATCGCAGTGAAGTCGCCGGTCGTGCCGTCGGTATATTGCTGGGCGGGCGTGAGCTGGAGGGCGCCCGCCAACGACCAGCGTCCGTCGGCCGTGCCCGCCGCGCCGCGCAGCATCGCCACCGGCCCCGAACCGCCCCACCAGCCCGCCTCGATCGAAGCGCGCACGCCGGGCGCGGCGCCGGGCATCGTATATTGCACCACGCCGGAGGGAGCGGCGAAATCGGTCCGCAGGCCGTTGGCGCCGACACGGATCGCGGTGCCGCCGTTCAGCGGCTGGAGCATGCCGGCCACGCGAACATAATAATGGTCCTCGATCCGGTAGTTGCCGGCGGCCTGCAGGTCGAACCCGCGCACCTCGCTCTCCGAATAGAGCCCCACTTCCTCGATCCCGATCCGCCGGCCGAACGCATCGTCGGCGGCGCTGACCACATCGCCGCTCGCCGGCGGCTGCGGTGCCCGCACCGTCTGCGCATGGGCGGCGGGCGCCGCCAGAAGCGGCAGGCAGAATATCGAATGACGCATGACACGAACCCTCTTCCCAACCCGGCCGGATTGGCCGGCGCGGCTGCGGCGCGTGGAGCGGGCTGGGACGAATGGATCGCGGGCGTGACGAACGGCAGTTCGCGCGCGCGCGTTCGCGGGCTATCGTGCATGCATGGAAGTGACGGCGCGCGAGTCGATCTGGAACATCAGGATCCCGTTGAGCGCGGCGACCGCGTTCGCGCTGTTCGCCTTCCTGCTCGGCTATGGGATAGGCGGGCTGGAAGCGAATACGGGCAGCTTCGCCGCGGAGCATCCGGACGAGGCACGGCTGGCGCGGCTGCTCGTCTGGGGCGCCATGCTCACCATCGCCTGGGCGAGCCGCAAGCCGATGGAGGAGATATTGCAGGCGCCGAAGCGATCGCCCCTGCTGCTCGGCGCATTCGCCTTCGTGCCGGTAATGCTCACGGAACTGGCCGCATCGCGCTTCGCGATCGCCATTTCTCCCTATCAGCTTTGCGGGCCCAACGGACCGCCGCCGGTACCGGTCGACAATTTCCTTCCCCGCGCGATCGCGCTGGGCTCGACTGCATGGCTGTCGCTGATGGCCTGGAGACGCCACCTCGCCAACCGGCACGATCCCGATGCGGCGGACGCGCCGTTCGCCGAGCAGCCGCCGGCGCCGCCCGCACCGGCGAGCGCCGAACAATGGCTCAGCCTGCCCGAGGCACCCTTCCTGCGCGTGCGCGCCTGCGACGTCGCGCAGATCCGCTCGGCGGGGAACTATAGCGAGATCCTCGCCCATGGCCGCGTGCACCTCGTGCGCGCGCCGCTGTCCGAGCTGGCGGGGCGCTTCGCGGCGTTCGGGTTCATCCGCGTGCATCGCCAGATCGTCGTGAACCAGCACCACGTCTCGCAAATCTATCGCGAGGCGAGCGGCCGGCTCGCCGTGCAGCTCAGCTGCGGCGCCATCGTCCCGCTCGGCCGCAGCTATCGCACTGCCCTCGCCGCTTTCGCGCAGTGAATCATCCCCAGCTTTTCGGGAGCCGAATGGCGCCTGCCGCGTTGACTTGACGGCGGACGGCGATTTCGTTCGCGCAACGAAACAGACACTCTCCGGGGGACGGATGGCCACCGCGATCTCTCCAGCCACTTCGCTAGCAGCCTTTGGAGAATTGGGCCGACTGACGGCCGCGATCGGCGACGAATCGCCGCTGGGGCCCGCCGCCGGCTGGTCGAACGCGCTCCTCGCCTCGCTGCGCATGATGCTCCCCGCGCGCGCCGAGATCGTGATGTTCTGGGGCCCCGAATTCTGCGCACTCTACAACGAGGCCTATGCACCGACGATCGGCGACAAGCATCCGCGCGCGCTCGGCCAGTCGGCGCTGATATGGTGGGGCGAGCTCTGGGACGATCTCGGCCCGCTGCTTCAGGGCGTGCGCGACACCGGCGAGACCTTCTGGGCCAAGGACCGCCCCTTCTATATCGAGCGCGACCAGGGGCGCGGCGAGACCACCTATTTCGACATCAGCTATTCACCGGTGTTCGACGACGACGGGACGGTGGGCGGCGTGCTGTGCATCGTCAGCGAGACGACGGCCCGCGTACTCGCCGAACGCGAGGCGATCGCCGATCGCAACCGGCTATGGACGCTGGCGCGCGACCCGTTCCTGATCGCGGACAGCCACGGCGTATGGCGCAACGTCAGCCCCGCCTGGACCGAAATTCTCGGCTGGAACGCCGACGAGCTGGTCGGCCGCACCTCGGAATGGATGGAGCATCCCGACGACCGCAAACGCACCCGCGCGGAGCTGACCGGGCTGCAGCAGGGCGCACCCACGCTGCGCTTCGAGAACCGCTTCCGCGGCAAGGACGGCGACTATCGCTGGTTCAGCTGGACCGCAGTGCCCGAAGGCGACCTGCTCTATTGCGTGGCTCGCGACATCACTGCCGAGCGCCAGGCGGCCGAGGCCCTTGCCGCGGCCGAGGCGGCGCTGCGCCAGTCCCAGAAGATGGAGACGGTGGGCCAGCTGACCGGCGGCGTCGCGCACGATTTCAACAACCTGCTTCAGATCGTCACCGGCAATCTCGACATTCTCCAGCGCAACCTGCCGCCCGAGCAACCGCGGCTGGTGCGCGCAGTCGGCGCGGCGATGAACGGGGCGCAGCGCGCCGCGGTGCTCACCCAGCGCCTGCTGGCATTCTCGCGCCGCCAGCCGCTCGCGCCGAAGCGGATCGATCCGAACCGGCTGATCGCCGGCATGTCCGACCTGCTCCACCGCAGCCTGGGCGAGAGGATCGAAGTGGAGATCGTGCAGGCCGCGCGCGTCTGGCCGGCGGAAGTGGATGCGAACCAGCTGGAGAATGCGCTGCTCAACCTGGCGATCAACGCGCGCGACGCGATGCCGCAGGGCGGCAAGCTGACGATCGAGACTGCAAATACCCATCTCGACAGCCACTATGCCGCGCTCGATGCCGAGGTGTCGCCCGGCCAATATGTGCTGATCTGCGTATCCGACACCGGCACCGGCATGGATGAGGAAACGCTCGCCCATGCCTTCGAGCCCTTCTTCACCACCAAGGAAGTGGGACGCGGCACGGGCCTGGGCCTGTCGATGGTCTATGGCTTCATCAAGCAGTCGGGCGGGCATGTCCGCATCCATTCGGCGTGCGGCGACGGCACGGCCGTGCGGATCTACCTGCCCCGCTTCCACGGCACGGCGCGCGACACGGCGGCCCGTGCCCCGGCCCCCTCCGCACCGCAGGGCAATGCCCATGAGACGATCCTGGTGTGCGAGGACGACGAGAATGTCCGGGCCTATACGGTCGAGGTGCTGCGCGAGCTGGGCTATCGCGTGATCGAGGCGGGGGACGGCCCCACCGCGCTCGCCGCGATCGACGCCGCGCCGGAATCGATCGACCTGCTGTTCACCGACGTCGTGCTTCCCCGCGGCATGACCGGCGCGGTGCTCGCCAGCGAGGCGCATGCGAAGCGGCCGGATCTCAAGATCCTCTTCACTACCGGCTATGCCCGCAACGCGATCGTCCATCACGGCCGGCTCGATCCCGGCGTGCAGCTGCTGCCCAAGCCCTTCACCTATACCGACCTGGCGGCAAAGGTTCGCGAGATGCTCGACCAGTGACTCCCCGCATGAAAGGGAGAGGTGCTGCGCGTCGGTTGCCGTTCGTCCCCGATCCGCCTAGCACATCGGCATGCGCATCCTCCCCGCTCTCGCCGCCGCGATCGTGATCGCCGCGCCCGCCGCCGCCCAGACCGGCAAGCCCGCCCCGATCCTGACCGCGCCCGAAGCGAAGGACGCGTGGACCCATGCCGTGCCCGAAGTGGCGCGAGTCACGCATGTCGATCTGAACCTCGACGTCGATTTCGCCGGCAAGACGCTGTCCGGCGTCGCGACGCTCGACGTGCTCGCCGCTGCGGGCGCGAAGGAGATCGTGCTGGACGTCGACGACCTCGACGTGATCTCGGTCACGTGCCCCAAGGGTAAGCCGCTCCCCTTCGCGATCGGCCCGCGCGACAAGGAACTGGGCTCGGCGCTCACGGTGCAGCTCGAGGGCAACAAGCAGATCCTGATCCGCTACAAGACGCGGCCGGGCGCATCGGCGCTCCAGTGGCTCGCACCGGAGCTCACCGCCGGGAAGCGCAAGCCCTATCTGTTCAGCCAGGGCCAGCCGATCAACAACCGCAGCTGGATTCCCACCCAGGACAGCCCGGGCATCCGCCAGACCTGGTCGGCCACGCTCACCGTGCCCGCCGGCTTCGTCGCGGTGATGAGCGGCGACCGGCTCGACGGCGAGAAGGGCCAGGCCGCGCCGGACGGCAGGCGCAGGTTCCGCTTCCGGATGGACAAGCCGGTGCCGCCCTATCTCGTCGCGATGGCCGTGGGCGACCTCGCCTTCAAGGCGACCGGCAAGCGATCGGGCGTGTGGACCGAGCCTTCGATGCTCGATGCCGCGGCGCATGAGGTCGGCGATGTCGAGAAGATGATCGACGCGGCACAGGCACTTTACGGCCCCTATCGCTGGGGCCGCTACGACATGCTCGTGCTGCCGCCCAGCTTCCCCTATGGCGGCATGGAGAACCCCACCCTCACCTTCCTGACGCCGACGATCATCACCGGCGACCGCTCGAACACCGACGTCGTCGCGCACGAACTGGCGCACAGCTGGTCGGGCAATCTCGTCACCAACGCGACCTGGTCGGACAGCTGGCTCAACGAAGGCTTCACCACCTATTTCGAGAATCGGATCATGGAGGCGGTCTATGGCAAGGAGCGCGCCGCCATGTACGCCGATCTCGACTGGGACGGGCTGCAGCGCGACATCCGCGATGCCGGCGGCGGCGACGCGGCCACCACGCGCCTCCACGGCGATCCGGGCGCGACCTTCGGCCAGCTCGACTATTTCAAGGGCTCCACCTTCCTGCGCACGATCGAGGCGGCGGTGGGCCGGGCGAAATGGGACGCCTATCTGCGCGCCTATTTCGATCGCCACGCCTTCCAGCCGCAGACCACCGCCGGCTTCCTGGCGGACCTGCGCGCCAACCTGATCAGGGGCGACAAGGCGCTCGAGGCGAAGCTGGAGCTCGATCGCTGGGCCTATCGCCCGGGGCTGCCCGACAATGCCGTGCACGTGACTTCGGCAACGCTTGCCGCCGTCGACGCGAAGCTCGCGGCGTTCAACGCCGGCGGCCCGGCGAGCGCGGTGCAGCCCGCCGGCTGGGCGACCCAGCAATGGCTGCGCTTCCTGAACGGCCTCCCGCGCCAGCAGCCGCCCGCGCGCCTTGCGGAACTCGATGGAGCGCTCGGCCTCTCCACCTCGAACAATGCCTATGTCCGGTCGGCCTGGGCCGAACTGGCCATTGCCAATCGCTACGAGCCGGCACTCCCCGGGATCGAGGAATTCGTGAAGCGGGTCGGCCGTGGCCTGCTGATCTACCCGATCTACAAGGACCTGATGGCCCAGGGCGACTGGGGCAAGCCGATCGCCCTGCGCTTCTACGAAGGTGCCAAGGCAGGCTATCACCCGAATGCGGCAGCGGGCGTGGCGAAGATCGTCGGGGCGGAATAGCCTCCGCCACTATCCTGATGCAAATCCGTTGCCCCGGCCTGTCACCCTGGCCGTGCCGGGGTCGACGGTGCCGCGCCCACCGACTTGCCGCGCCTTGTCCATGGCCCGCCTTCCGGCGGATCCCCGCGCAAGGCCGGGAGGACGGTCGAGCGTCAGTCGAACGCGAACACCTCGGTGATCCGCATCGCGCCGCTATCCGTCTCGGCGAATCGATATTCCGCCAGTGCCCGCAGCCGTTCCAGCGGCAATGGCGCGCGGCGGGGATCGCCCACCAGCACCTCCGCCCCAGCCGCCCGGCAGCGGGCAAGGAAGGGCTCCACCCGCGACGCCGGCTCGGGATCGTAGAACACGTCCCCGGCCAACACGACATCCACCTCCGGCGCCGCCCCCCCGGTCAGATCGGCGTGCACCGTCTCGACTGCCACGCCGTTCGCCGCCGCATTCAGCGCAGCGGCCGCCAGCGCATAGGGGTCGATGTCCACCGCCAGCACCTTCGCCGCCCCGGCCTTCGCCGCCGCGATCGCCACCAGCCCCGAGCCGCAGCCCAGGTCGAGCACCCGCCGCCCGGCCACGACCTCCGGCCGGTCGAGCACGAACCGCGCCAGCGCCAGCCCGCCCAGCCAGTAATAGGCCCAATAGGGCGAGCCGAAGTCCCGATCCGCCGCCGCCAGCCGGCCAAGCCCGCTGGCGGGCACCGCCTTGTGCAGCGCGATCCCTGCAATGCCCGGCACCGGCAGCACGGGGAGGCGTGCCCGGATGAAATCGCTCGGGTTCAGGCGGGTCTTCCTATTCGCCAGTGTCGGGCGCCGGACAGCGTGCGGTCTCGCACCAGCGCCAGTCGAGATTGAACCAGCCGCGGGTCGGGCGTGGCTTGCCGCCGGGATCGAGCGCGGGAAGAAAGATCGCGCGCTCCACGAACAGCGGGCACATGTTGCCGGCCAGGGCCTGGGTGGTGTTGGTGCTCTCGATCCGGCAATTCTGCGGCCGGCCCTGCGCCGTGATGTCATAGGCGATGCGCACCTTGCCGGTGTTCACCTGCCTCCAGGCGATCGGCGGATAGTCCGAATAGCGGATCCAGCCGGCACGCCCAATCGGCACGGCACCGCCGAACTGCCGGTTGGAGGACCCCAGCTTCCAGCGCACGATCACCGAATAGTCGGCCGACACTGCCTGGCCCTTCTCGACTCGCGGTGGAAAGATGTCGCGCGCCGCGACAAGCTCGCAGCTGGCCCGCTTCAGCGGCGCCATCGCTCCGCCGCCCGGCGCGCTGCATCGGAGCGCGCCATCCGCCGAGACGCTCAGCTTCACCGCCACATCGCCTTCGAGCTTCTGTGCCAGTGCGTCGGCGGGATAGAGATCCGCGCCTGCATCGATCACCAGCGGCCCGGGATCGGCCGCGCCCAGCGCCAGGATCAGCAGCAATGCCATCAGCGTGCCCTCCACGCGCCCGCGGCCAGGCAGAGCCACCCCGCGATCAGCGCCGCGCCGCCAAGCGGCGTCACCGCGCCCAGCCAGCGCGGACCGCCCAGCGCCATCAGGTAGAGCGTCCCCGCGAACACCGCGCCGCCGATCACGAACAGCCAGGGCGAGATCCGCTCGCCCATCCGCACCGCGACCAGCGCCGCCACTGCATGGACCAGCTGGTAATGCCCGCCGGTCTTGAGCCATTCCGCCGCCTCGCCGCTCGCGCCGTGCGCGCCGAACGCCCCCGCCGCCACCGCCGCCGCGCCCGAAAGCGCCGCCAGCACCGTCACGATCCTCACAGCCCGATCTCCTCCAGGAAATGCGGCCCGCTCGCCGCCACCATCGCCACCGCCACGGCGAGCGCCGCGGCGCTCATCACCAGCACCGCGCCCGCCAGCATGTCCTTCGCGGCCTTGATCGACGGATGGACGCCGGGATGCAGCAGGTCGATCACCGCTTCCATCGCCGAATTGACCAGCTCCAATGCCAGCACGATCGCGCAGCAGACCGCGACCAGCGCCCACCAGACGGGCGCCGGCCTGAGCAGGAGCAGCGCGAGCAGGGCCATCGCCGCGAGGCGCGCCTGGCTGCGAAAGCTCGCCTCGCGCGCCCAGCCGGCGCGGATGCCGGCCAGCGCGAACCCCATCCGCGCGCGGAAGGGCCGCCCCTTCATCCCGAGGACTCGAGGTCGATCTCGATCGCGGCCGCCCTGCTCGCATGGGTGACCATGCCGTCGATTCCGGCCCGCAGGTCGCCGGTCTCGCGCTGCACGTCCAGCCGGGCATTGTCGCGGCGGCGATATTCCGCCTCGGTCCTGTCGATCTCCATCTGGTCGACGCCCACCGCCTGCATCGCCTGGCGCGCCATCATCACGGCGCTCTCGAGCACTTCGCGCACCACGCCGCCCACCGGCGCGCCCTTCATCTTGATCACGCTGCGCCGGTCATAGGCCCGCACGAACACCGTCGCCCTGGGGAAGGCGTAATGGACCGCTTCGAGGAACTCGGTGTCGATCTTGTCGCCATCGTTGCAGAACAGCACCAGCTCCGCCTCGGCCGCGCCCGCCTGGCGCAACATGTCGATGCGCAGGCCGTCGCCATAATAGACCTTCATGCCGAAATCATTTGCGGTCTGGATCATCTCCACATCGGTGTCGATGATGGTGACGGGGATGTCCTGCGAGAGCAGCATCTGCGCCACCGTCTGGCCGAAACGGCCATAGCCCACCACCACGGCATTGGCGCCCTCGTGCTGCGGCCCCTCGACGCCTTCCACGCTCGGCGCGGGCTCGGTCCGCAGCCGCTTGGTCGCCATCATCAGGAACGGCGTGGTCGCCATCGACAGGGTCACGATCGCGCCGAAGATGCTCGCCGCCTGCCCCTCGATCAGCATCGCCGACTGGGCCTGGGCGAACAGGACGAAGCCGAACTCGCCGCCCTGGCTGAGCAGGACGCCCAATGCGAAGGCCTGGCGCCGCGGCATGCCGAACGCCATGCCCAGCCCCATGATGATCGCGGCCTTGGCGGCAATCAGCGCCAGTGCCATGCCGACGACGAAGAACGGCCGCTCGGCGATCGCGTGGAGGTTCAGCGTCATGCCCACGGCGAGGAAGAACAACCCGAGCAGGATCGAGCGGAACGGCTCGACATCCGCCTCCAGCTCGTGGCGATAGGGCGAATCGGCCAGCATCACGCCCGCGATGAATGCGCCCAGCGCCGCGGAAAGCCCCAGCGCCTCCATGATCGCCGCGGCCGCGATCACCGTGAACAGCCCGGCGAAGATGAACATCTCGCGCTCGCCGAGATTGCCGATCAGCCGGAACAGCGGGCGCAACAGATAGCGGCCGGCCAGGATCAGGCCGATGATCGCCAGCACGGTATAGACGCCGAGCAGCCAGCCGGGGGTGCTGCTCTGATGTTGCGGGTTGCGCGAGAGCGCAGCCACGATGGTGATCAGCGGGACGATCGAGAGGTCCTGGAACAGCAGGATCGCGAAGGCGCGCTCGCCGAGCGGGGTGCGCAGGCGCCCCGCCGATTGCAGCATCGGCAGCACCTGCGCGGTCGAGGACAGCGCCAGCGGCAGGCCGAGCGCGAGCGCCGCGCCGATCGAACTGCCCGTAGCCAGCCACACCATGCCCGCGATCACCAGGCCGCAGATCACCACCTGGAGCAGGCCGAGCCCGAAGATGTCGCGCCGCATCCGCCACAATCGCGAGGGGCTGAGTTCCAGGCCGACCAGGAAGAGCAGCAGCGCGATGCCCAGTTCGGCGATGCCCATCTTGCTCTCGGCATCGCCGACCAGCCCGAGCACCTGCGGCCCGACGATCGCACCGGCGACCAGATAGCCCAGCGTGGCGCCAAGCCCGAACCGGCGGAACACCAGCACGAAGACCAGCGCGAAACCGAGCAGCGGCACATATTCGCCGAGCAGCGAAGCCTCGTTGGCGTGCTCCATCAGCCGCGCGCCCGCCGGGCGGCCTCGGCCGCCGCCTCGAAAGCGAGCAGGATCGCCGGATGGCGCCCGCGATGCTCCAGTGCCGGCGCGAACAGGTCGAGCCCCGGCCAGTCGGGCGGCGTGGCGCGTGCGCCGGACAGCCAGCCGGCAAGATCGTCGCGCGCGGTTTCGAGCTCCTGCGGCGAACGGCCGACGGCATGCGCCTCCATCAGCGCCGCCGATGCCTGGCCGAGCGCACAGGCGCGCACTACCATGCCGATCGCGGCAATCCGCCCGTCCTCGTCCAGGTTCACGTCGACGGTGACGCGGCTCCCGCAGACCGGGGAGCGTTTCTCGGACGACGCCATCGCGCCTTCCAGCCGCGCCTCGAACGGCACGGAAGCCGCCAGGCGCAATATCTCGGTGTTGTAGAGCGGCGCGTTCATCTCGTTCCGACTTAGGGGAGAGGCGCGCGAAGTGCGACCCCCTGATGCATGGAATTCGCCCGGTTCACATGTCGAATTCGAAGAACCAGACCGTGGCCAGCCCCTTCTCCGCCCGCAGCACCAGCGCTCCGCCGCGCGCCTCCTGCGTCTCGATCTTCGTGCCCTCGGCATCGGTCGGCAGATGGGCCGGCCACCACGGCATGGGCGGCGACAAGGGGCCGCCTGCGCTCCCGTCGAATGGATCGCGTCCCGGCCGCAGCGTCCCTCCACCCAGCACCGTGGCGGCAAACCGCCGGGCTTCCGCCTCGGGCAGCTCGAAACGCATCCAGTGCCGGCAATCGACGCCGCATTGCTCGTAGTAATGAAGGTGCCGGGCATCCGCCGGCAGCGTGCCGGGGCCGGTGAAGCGGATACGCGCGCGATCCGCATCGGCCACTTCGTCGGCCGGCGGAGTCCTGATGCACGCCCGGCAGAAATCGAGCGGCGAGTCGCAGCCAGCGAGCGCCAGCAGCGCCAGCGCCGCGGCCGCCCGCCGGCTCATTGCGCGTTGCCGGCGGCTCCGGTGCCGTTGTCGACCTCATCCCCGAACACCGGCTCGCCCTTGCGGCGCCGATCGACGAAATCGGCGATGCTGGCGCTGGTGGCGTTGAGCAGCGGATAGGTGGTCGATTTCGTGATCCATTGCGGCCGATTGGCCGGGCCGCCGCTCACCGTGTCGAACAGCAGCACGATCAGCAGGAAGCCGATGCTGACCAGGATCAGGCCCTTGAGCGCGCCGAAACCCAGGCCCAGGGCACGGTCGATCGGGCCAAGGAAGCTCTCGCGGGTTCGCGAGCCGATCGCGCGGGCGAGCAGCCGTCCGCCGAAATAGGTGACGCCGGTCAGGATCACGAAGGCGAGCACCGCCCCGCCCTGCTCGGTGCCGACCACCCCGGCCAGCGCCGCGGCGAGCGGCGTGTGGAACAGCTTGAGCGCGAGCACGATCAGCAGCCACGCGACCAGCGCCAGCACTTCGGTGACGAAGCCGCGCAGGAAGCCCAGCACGGCGGCGCCGCCGATCGCGAACAGCACGATGATGTCGAGCCCGGTCAAAGTCATTGGAACACGTCCCTCCCCGGGGACGGCCTATAGCGGAGGATGGATGGGAAACGGGAGAGGAAATCAGCCCTGCCGGGTGATCCGCAGCGCCCAGCGGTCATAGCCGAGCTCCTCGACGCGCTTCATGATCGCCTGCGCCAGCGCCGAGGAGGGCACCGCCTCGCGGCACAGCACCCATAGATAGCGCCCGCTCGGTTCGCCGACGATCGACCATGCATACTCCTCGTCATGATCGAGGATCCAATAGTCGCCGGTGTAGAGCGGACCGAAGAACGAGACCTTGAGCTTGGCGTTGGTCGCCTCGTCGGCGACGACGGCCTTGCCCTCGGAGACGCTGCGGTCGCCGGCCGGCCAGCCCTGGGTGCCGCTGTTGGTCACGCTGATCTTGCCGTCCTCGAGCAGCGCATATTCGGCGGTCACGGCGTCCAGGCCCTTCTCGAAGCGGTTCTCGTGCCGCGCCAGCTCGTACCATTTGCCGAGATAGCGCGTGAGATCGACCGGCCGCGCCGGCTCGGGCACCTTCTTGTTGATCACCGGCGGGCGGGTGGCGCGCGAATAGAGGAAGAGGCCGCCGATCGCGGCGACCGCGACTCCCGAGGCGATGGAAATGGCAGTGCTTCGCTTCATTCCGTCAATGTGGGGCGTAAGGCGCGGAAAGGATAGCCCTCTCAATGATAGGGCGTGCAGCTCCGCTCCCTCTGGTTCCACGGCGGGATGATCCGCACCCGGCGCTTGCCGTAATAGCTGAGGTCCATCGACACGCGCACCGGCACGCCCTTGCGGGTGTAGATGTCCTGGTCGCCCCATCGCTCGTTGCCGGTCTCGCAATGCATCCAGCCCCGCCGCTGCAGTGCCTCGACCAGCTTGTAGATCTCCTTCTGGTCCCCGTTCCGCCACAGGGTCAGGTGGTCGAAGCCGCCGCGCCCGTCGCTGCCGATCAGGTCGATGGCCGCGTCATAGGGGCCTTCGCCCGCCACCATCAGCCCCGCGCGGCGGCAGCGCGCGCGGAACGCGTCGATCTTGACGCATTCGGTGAAGCCGGCGCGCCGCGCATCCGCCGCACTGCCGCTCACCGGCAAGCCTTCGAACGCAAGCGATGGCGGCGGGGTGCGGGCGGGCTCGGCGCCTGCCCACAGGATCGCCCCCATCAGCGCCACGGCGCAGGATGTCGGCACCAGCATCCCGGGGCGCGCCCATTCGCCGGCCAATTCTCGCAACATCGATCGCCCCGCCAATCTGCTTGCGATACGATATTCTATAGCCTGGCAAGCGATTGCAACCCCTTGGCAATTGACGGAGCCGCGCCCTAACGCCCCAGCAGATGATCGACGCACTGGCCGAGCGACTTGAACCCCGCCAGTTGCAGCCCTCCCTTGTCCTTCGCCTGCACGGCGGGGGCGAGCGCGCGGCCGAAGCCCAGCTTCGCCGCCTCGCGGCAGCGCAGCGCGCCATGTGCCACGGGGCGCACTTCGCCCGACAGCGCGATCTCGCCGAACACCACGGCGTCCGCCGCGATCGGCCGTTCGGCCAGCGCCGAGACGAGCGCCGCCGCCACCGCCAGATCCGCCGCCGGGTCCTGCACCCGGTAGCCGCCGGCGATGTTGAGATAGACTTCGCAGGTCGAGAAGCTGAGCCCGCAGCGCGCCTCCAGCACCGCGAGGATCATCGCCAGCCGCCCGCTGTCCCAGCCGACCACCGCGCGCCGCGGCGTCGCGCCGCTCGCCAGCCGCACGGTGAGCGCCTGCACTTCGATCAGCACCGGCCGGGTTCCCTCCAGCGCGGGGAACACCACCGTGCCGGTCACATTCTCGTTGCGCGACGTGAGGAACAGCGACGAGGGGTTGGAGACTTCCTCCAGCCCCTCGGTCTGCATCGCGAATACGCCGATCTCGTCGGTGCCGCCGAAGCGGTTCTTCACCGCGCGCAGGATGCGGTACTGGTGGCTGCGCTCGCCCTCGAACGCCAGCACCGTGTCGACCATGTGCTCGAGCACGCGCGGGCCGGCGATGCTGCCGTCCTTGGTGACATGGCCGACCAGCACCAGCGCGGTGCCGCGCTCCTTGGCGAAGCGGATCAGTTCGCCCGAGGCGGCACGCACCTGGCTCACCGTGCCCGGTGCGCCTTCGATCAGGTCCGAATGCATCGTCTGGATCGAATCGATGATCAGCAGCGCGGGCGGCGCGCCCTCGCCCAGCGTGGTCAGGATGTCGCGCACCGAAGTCGCCGCGGCGAGCATCACCGGCGCCTTGCCCAGGCCCAGCCGCCGCGCGCGCAGCCGCACCTGGTCGGCCGCTTCCTCTCCCGAGACATAGGCGACGGAGAGCCCCCGCGAAGCGATCTTGGCCGCCGCCTGGAGCAGCAGCGTCGACTTGCCGATGCCGGGATCGCCGCCGATCAACGTGGCGGAGCCCTCGACGAAGCCGCCGCCCAGCGCGCGGTCGAACTCGGCGATGCCGGTCGAGGTGCGCTCGGGCAGCGCGATATCGGTGTTGAGCCCGGTCAGCTGGATCGCCCGCCCGCCGGACTGGAGGTTGTGGCGGGCCTGGAACGGCGTCACCACCGCCCCGGCATCCTCCACCATCTGGTTCCACTCGCCGCAATCGCCGCATTGCCCCGCCCATTGCGAGGAGACCGAGCCGCAGGCCTGGCAGACATAACGCTTCTTGAGTTTCGCCATGCCCGCGAGACTAGCGAGAGAACAAGATAGGAACAAGCCTGGAAACGCCCGTTCGCCGGGCGACGGGGGCGGGGCCGGGACCCTGCACGCAATACCGACGGTTTCTCCACCCCTCCTCCACAAGGGAGAACTATGCGCCAAGGTTGCCCCCCGGGCCCGCGGGCGGTATCGCGCGCGCCATGAAGCCTACCGACCTCCGCGTCGCGCTGTTCAGCGGCAACTATAACTACGTCCGCGACGGTGCGAACCAGGCGCTCAACCTGCTCGTCGGCTATCTGCTCGATCAGGGCGTGAAGGTCCGCGTCTATTCGCCGACCACCGACACGCCCGCCTTCCCGCCGACGGGCGATCTGGTGAGCGTGCCCGCGCTGCCCGTGCCGGGCGGGCGCGACGAGTACAAGTTCGCCAAGGGCATCAAGGCGGTGCTGCCCGACCTAGAGGCCTTCGCCCCCAATCTCGTCCATGTCTCCGCGCCCGAGATACTCGGCCACCGCGCAGTCACCTGGGCGCGCCGGAACAACATCGCTTCGGTCGCCTCGGTCCATACCCGGTTCGAGACCTATCCCGCTTATTATCATATCGGCTTCGTCACGCCGCTGCTGATCTGGACGCTCACGCGCTTCTACAACCGGTTCGACACCGTGATGCCCACGGGGCGCGGCATGGAGGAGCTGCTGCGCAGCTGGGGCGTCGAGCGGCCGATGCAGATCTGGTCGCGCGGCGTGAATCACGATCGCTTCAATCCGGGCCGGCGCAGCCTCGAATGGCGGCGCGCCCTCGGCATCGCGGATGACGAAGTCGCCGTGAGCTTCCTCGGCCGGCTGGTGCTGGAAAAGGGGCTCGACATCTTCGCCGAAGTGGTCGGCGAGTTGCAGCGGCGCGGCGTGAAGCATCGCGTGCTGGTGATCGGCAAGGGCCCCGCGCAGCAATGGTTCGCCGATCGCGTGCCCGACGCGGTGTTCGCCGGCTTCCAGGCGGGCGACGATCTGGGGCGTGCGGTCGCTTCGATGGACGTCTTCTTCAACCCCTCCCTCACCGAGAGCTTCGGCAACGTCACGCTGGAGGCAATGGCCGCCGGCGTGGCCGTGGTCGCCGCCAACGCGGTCGGTCCGGTCGGCATGGTGGAGGAGAATGTGAGCGGCCTGCTGGTCGATCCCGGCAAGGGCGCGGTGGGCCGCTATGCCGATGCGATCCAGCATTATTGCGAGAACCATGCCGCGCGGAAAGCCGCGGGCGCGGCCGGGCATGCGATCGCCGAGACCTATCAATGGGACGCGATCAACCAGAAGGTGCTCGACGCCTATCTCGAGGCGATCGCGCGGCGAGGGTGAGAAAGTGCGGGGACGCGGAAGCGATGCGAGTCCCCGCCTCAGGCGTCACTTCCACGCATATCGCAGCCCGTCCTCGCGAAAGGCGAACCGGTCGAGATGGCGCTCCACCGCCCCCTTCAGCCCCTCGAGCTGCTCGGGCGAGCTGGCGTCGATGCGGATGTCGAGCCCGGTCTCGGCGACGTTGAAGGTCACCACCGCGTCGCCGGGATGGTCCGCGCCGCGCGCATCCTTCGGGAAGATCACCGTGCCGTTCTCCGGCGTGAACTCCACCTGAAGGCTGTGCTCCCAATGCTTGCACAGCTGCTGCAGATAGCGGCTGGCATGTGCGGTGGGGGCCAGCGTCTCGGCCGAAAACAGAGTCATGGTCATGCGCTTCGTCTCCATCGGCGGCGGCACGATCCCGAGCCGCCGCCTCAGCATTTCAATCCGCGGCACCGGGCTCAGAGCCGCTCGATCTTCCGCGCCGCCTCGTCGAGGATCTCCGCGACGCCGTGCAGCATGTCGGCATCGACGCTTTCACCCGCAAGACGTTCCTGCAGCACGGCACGCAGATTGCCCATCGCGCGGCGGATCGGGCCGCCATGGGACCGCTCGCGCAGCCCCGCCAGTTGCTGGAGCCGCTCGAACAGCGCCGCCACTTCCTCGGTCCGCTCGGCGAGATGCGCCGTGCCCGCCTCGGTGATCGCGAACTGCTTCTTGGCGCCTTCGCTCTTGCTCTCCTCGATCAGGCCCATGTCGTCGAGCATGGTGAGGGTCGGATAGACCACGCCCGGGCTGGGGGCATAGGCGCCGCCCGAACGCTCCTCGATCTCGCGGATCAGGTCATAGCCATGGCGCGGCTGTTCCTCGATCAGCTTGAGGAGGATGAGGCGCAGCTCGGTGCCGTCGAACATGCGGCGTCGACCGCCCCGTTCCCCGCGCTCGCCAAAGCCGCCGCGCCCCATGCCCCATCCGATGATGAAGTCCGGCGCGCCGCCGCCAAAGCCGCCGCGGCGGCCGAAATGCATGCCGCGATGGCCGCAATGATGATGTCGCATAATATCTCCTGTACGACTCGTGATTGCTCTAAGATATATCTTAAATCACTCTTTACAAGCCTCGACGTTGACAATCCTGCTTGTTCCCGTATTGTTCCGTTATGCCTGTCAACCTTTCCTTCCCCGCGACCGCCCTGCGCGGGAAGACAGGGAAGCGCCGAGCCGCGCGCGATGATGTCGGGGCTTTCGTGACTTTCCGGCGCCGATATCCGCAGTGGGAAAACGGGCCCGCCGGGCCTATCTGTGCCGACGATGGCTGATCTTTTCGCGACCGAGGAACAGGCGCCGCACGCCCCCGAAAGTGCCGCCGGCCCGCTGGCCGACAGGCTGCGCCCGCAACGGCTCGAGGATGTCGTGGGGCAGGAGCATCTGACCGGTCCCGAAGGCGCGATCGGGCGGATGGTCGCGGCGGGCAAGCTCTCGTCGATCATCCTCTGGGGCCCGCCCGGCACCGGCAAGACCACGATCGCGCGCCTGCTCGCCGATGCGGTGGGCCTGCGCTTCGTCGCGATCAGCGCGGTCTTCTCGGGCGTCGCCGATCTCAAAAAGGTGTTCGCCGAGGCGAAGGAATATGCCCGGCTCGGCCGGCGCACGCTTCTGTTCGTGGACGAGATCCACCGGTTCAACCGCTCGCAGCAGGACGGCTTCCTGCCCTATGTCGAGGACGGCACCGTCACCCTGGTCGGCGCGACCACCGAGAACCCGTCGTTCGAGCTGAACGCGGCGTTGCTCAGCCGCGCGCAGGTGCTGATCCTCCGCAGGCTCGACCATGAGGCGCTCACGCTGCTGCTCGATCGCGGCGAGGCGCTGGAGGCGCGCCCCCTGCCCCTGACCCCCGAAGCGCGCGACGCGCTGGTGGCAAGCGCGGACGGCGACGGGCGCTTCCTGCTCAACCAGGCCGAGACTCTGTTCTCGGTACGGTTCGAGGCGCCGCTCGATCCCGCCGGCCTGTCGAACTTCCTCCAGCGCCGCGTCGCGGTCTACGACAAGGATCGCGAGGGGCATTACAACCTGATCTCCGCGCTGCACAAATCGGTGCGCGGCAGCGATCCCCAGGCGGCGCTCTATTATCTCGCCCGCATGCTCACTGCCGGCGAGGAACCGCTCTACGTGCTGCGCCGGCTGGTGCGCATGGCGGTGGAGGATATCGGCCTCGCCGATCCCAACGCGCTGGTCCAGTGCCTCGCGGCCAAGGACACCTATGAATTCCTCGGCTCTCCCGAAGGCGAGCTGGCGATCGCCCAGGCCTGTCTCTATGTCGCCACCGCGCCCAAATCGAACGCGGCCTATACCGCGCAGAAGGCGGCGTGGCGCGCGGCGAAGGAGACCGGCTCGCTGATGCCGCCGCAGAACATCCTCAACGCCCCCACCCGGCTGATGAAGGACATCGGCTATGGCAAGGGCTATACCTATGATCACGACGCCGAGGGCGGCTTCTCGGGCGACGATTACTGGCCCGAGGAGATGGCGCCGCAGACCTTCTACACCCCCACCGATCGCGGCCATGAGAAACGCATCGCCGAACGCATCGCCTGGTGGAACGAGATGCGCGAGCGGCGGCGGGACGACGGAAGGAAATCGGGCGAATGAAGGACTGGGAAGACGCCACTGCCTATGCCCTCACGCTGCCCGACGTGGTGATGGAGAAATGGTGGGGCACGCCCTGCCCCAAGATCAACGGCAAGGGCTTCATGTCGCCCGGGCGCGAGCAGGGCAGCTTCGGGCTGATGGTCACCAGCCCCGAGAAGGAGATCCTGTTCGAAACCGATCCGGAGACCTTCTGGCAGACCGCTCACTACGCCAATTATCCGATGCTGCTCGTGCGCTACGGAACCGACAGTCGCGAGCGGATCGAACTCTATATCCAGCGCGCCTGGTGGGACCGCGCGAAGAAGCCCCAGCGCATCGCGGCCGGAATGGCGGAGCGGCCATGAGCGCTCCTCCTTTCCTTCCGAGGAACTAGGTGCCCGCTTTCACCGATTTCATCGCGATCGACTGGTCGGGCCAGGCAGTCGAGCGGCCCAGGGGGCTCGCCGTGGCGCGCGCCGGGGCCGGCGCCGGTCCGCCCGAACTGGTCGAGCGCGCCTGGTCGCGCCAGGACACTGCCGACTGGCTCGCCGAACTGGCGGACGGCGGCACGCGGGCGCTGATCGGGCTCGACCTGTCCCCCGCCTTCCCGCTGGTCGACGAAGGCGCGTATTTTCCCGGCTGGGAACGCTCCCCGCCCGACGGACCCGCCTTGTGGAAGCTGGTCGACCAACTCTCCGCCGAAGACCCGCACCTTGCCGCCAGCAGCTTCGTGAGCCACCCGGAGGCGCGCCGCCATTTCCGCCGGAAGGGCGATTGCGGCGACCTCTTCCCGCCCGGCCGCGGCCGTTTTCGGGTGTGCGAGCATGGCCAGGCCGCGATGCGGCTATCGCCCTATAGCTGCTTCAACCTGGTCGGCGCGAGCCAGGTCGGGAAGTCGAGCCTGACGGGCATGCGCGTGCTGCACCGCCTCCGCGGGCAGGTGCCGATCTGGCCCTTCGATCCGCTGCCGGAGACAGGCCCGGTGCTGGTGGAAATCTACACCGCGCTCGCGGCCCGGGCCGCAGGCATGCGCAAGGGCATCTCCAAGATCCGCGACGCCGCGACGCTGGACGGGATGCTGGCCGCGCTCGGCTCCCGAGCCCATGCGCCGCTCACCCGCTATGACGATCACGCCACCGATGCGATGCTCGGCGCGGCCTGGCTGCGGCATGTCGCCGGCCGGCCGGAACTCTGGACGCCTGCCGGCCTGACGCCGGAACTGGCCCGCACCGAAGGCTGGACCTTCGGCGTCCCCTGAGCCGTCATTGATCGCGGCCAGGCGCATTTTCGTCGCATGGGCGATGTGCGTGCGCCGCCGAGCCAGCAGCGTCCCCCAAAGGGCACCCGTCGCGGGGCCGTTCTCCAGGGAGCATTTGCATGCAGGCCGTCCTCCTCATCCTCTCCTGCCTCGCGGCGGCGCCGCAACAGGCGGCCAGACCGGCGCAACCGGCCGCCAAGACGCCGCCCGCCCCGACCGTGCTCAAGCTGCGCACCGGCATGAAGGTCTATTCGTCGGACGGCGTGCTCGTCGCGGAGACGGCGCACATTCCCTCGCCTGTCGGCTTCTACGAGCCCAACGCCAGCTTCTTCACCGCGCAGGAGCGGCCGTTCATGGAACGGCGCATCTATGCCCGCGAGGCCTGGCTGGACGGCGATGTGGTGCGGCTGCGGATGACCGCCGCGCAGTTCCGCGCACGCGGCCAGAACCCGCCGGGCGCACCCGGCTCATAGGCGCCCGCCTAGACGGGCTCGGCCGCGATCTGGCGGAGCGCCTGCTCGAAAGCCTCGGGCGGCTGGCCGCCCGAGATCAGCCATCGGTCGTCGATGACGATCGCGGGCACCGAGTGAATGCCACGTCCCTGCCAGAGCTGCTCGGCCTGGCGAACCTCCGCGGCATAGCGGCCCGAAGCGAGCACCTCACGCGCGGCCGCGCCGTCCAGCCCGGCCTTCTCCGCCGCGGCAACGAGCACGTCATGGTCCGACGGGTCGCGCTGGTCGGTGAAATAGGCTTCGAACAGCGCATGCTTCAGCGCCGCCTGGCCGCCCTCGATCGCCGCCCAGTGGAGCAGCCGGTGCGCATCGAACGTGTTGTAGATGCGGCTGTCGGCCGAACCGTTCATCGTGAAGCCCAGCGCCGCCGCGCGGTCGCGGATCATCTGGCGGTTCGCCGCCGATTGCTTGGGCGTGGAGCCATATTTCCGCGCGATGTGCTCGCCGATATTCTCGCCCTCGGGCGCCATGTCCGGGTTGAGCTCGAACGGCTGGAACCGGATCTGCGCGGCGACCAGGTCGCCGGTCCGGGCCAGGGCTTCTTCCAGGCCCTTCAGGCCGATGACGCACCAGGGGCAGGAGACGTCGGAGACGAAATCGATCTTTAGGGAGCGGGGCATCGGCAATCCTTGTGTCGGCATGTTCCGCCAAGATGGGAGCCGGGCGTCCCGATGCCAATGTCAGCCCCGCTTCAGCGCGTCCGCCCGCCGGAGATATTCGTCCGCCATCTCGAAGCGGATGCGCCGTACGCCGGGATCGTCGCTGTCGGCTGCCCGCGCGCGCTCCTCCCGCGCCCGGCGCTGCAGATAGGCGCGCTCATCCTCCGCCACTTCCGGCTCCGCCACCTTCGCCGGCAGTTCGGCCACGGCCCCGCGCTTCGGCTCGGTGGCCAGCGCCTCGTACATCGCCGCCAGGGTCAGGTGCTGTTCGCGAGCGGAACCCGTCAGTTCCGCCGCCATTTCGCGCTGGAGCGCCGCGCGGGCCTGGTAATAGTCGTGCTGCTTGTTCATCGCTGTCCCCGCTGCGCGAATGCAATTCTACGAGACCTTGCGCAAAAGCGAAGGTTTCCGGGCAGCAATGGTCGCTCGGGGGCGCCATTCCATCGCATATCCCGGCACCCTGCGCATGTCGCCGAAGGGGCTTGCATGCACTACAAATGTAGCGTAGACTACAAATGTAGCGTAAAGGGATTCTCATGCTGAACAACCTGCCGCCCCGCGAACGCCAGATCGTCGACCTGCTCTACGAGCGGGGTGCGATGGCGGTGTCCGACGTCTGCGACGCCCTGCCCGACAAGCTCTCCGCCTCGGCGGTCCGCGCGATGCTGACCCGGCTCGAGCAGAAGGGCGCGGTGCGGCGCGAACAGAGCGAGCGCGGCTATCTGTTCTCGCCCGTCGAGGCCGAGAGCAAGGCGAGCGTCAATGCGCTCGGTCATGTCGTGCGCACCTTCTTCAACGGTTCGACCACCCATGCCGCCAGCGCCCTGCTCGGCATGAGCGGGAAGCTGGACGAAAACGATCTCGACGAGCTGGAGGCGATGATCGCCGCGGCGCGCGCCAAGAAGGGAGCCTGACCATGACCGCGTTGCTCGGCCTCGTGCTCAAGTCGCTGGTGATCGCCGGCATCACCCTGATCCTGCTCCGCCTCACCCGCAGCCGTTCGGCGGCGGAACGCTCGCTGATCGCGCATCTTGGCCTGGCCGGGTTGGTGATCCTGCCGCTGGCCACGCTGGTGCTGCCGTCCATGCGCCTGCCGATGCCCGAATTTGTCCAGAGCGGATTCGAGGCGCCGGCCGCCCAGGTCACGCGCCCGCTGGCCGCGAAGCCGTCGATCGCCGACGGGGCGCCTGCCGCATTGCCGTCGTCCCCCACCAGCGCCGCCGGGGCCCCTGCCGCCGCTCAGCCCTGGCTCACGCTGCCGCAGGGCTGGGAGCGCTATGCCTATGCCCTGCCCGTGCTGGCGCTGCTGCTGCTCACCATCGTCGCGCTGCTCCGCCTCGTCCGCCTACGCGCCGATGCCGAAGTCCTTGTCGACCCGGTCTGGCTGAGCGCGCTCGCCCATGCCCAGCGCCGCATGGGGATGAAGAGCGGCACCGCGCTGCTGGTGAGCGATGCCCTGCCCTCGCCCATCTCCTGGGGCCTTGCCCGCCCCACCATCCTGCTCAGCGCCGACGCGCTCGCCGCCACCGACGAGGCCGAAGCGATCATCGCGCACGAGCTGGCGCACGTCTCCGCGCTCGACTGGGCCAAGCTGATGCTCGCCCGCGTCGCCACCGCAATCCACTGGTTCAACCCGCTCGCCTGGCGGCTGGCACGCGAAGCGCACCAGCTGCGCGAGGAAGCCGCCGACGATGCCGTGCTCGCGGCGAACATCGATGCGCCCGACTATGCCCAGCTGCTCGTCCGCGTCGCCCGGCACGAGAGCAAGGGACTGCTGCTCGGCGCGCATGGCGTCGCGCCCGGCAAGGGCAGCCTCAAGCGCCGTGTCGGCCGCGTCCTCGACGCAACGCTGCCGCGCGGCCGCGCCCAGGGCTCGTGGATCGCCGGCTTCGGCGCGGGCATGCTGGTGATGGCCGCCCCGCTTGCCGCGCTGACCGTCGGCGCCGCCGAAAGCCACGACGCCGCCAAGCCCGTACGGGAGAGCAATGCCGGCACGCGCCTGGCGGCGAGCCCGGTCGCCGCGCCCGCCACGTCGCCTGCCGCCCATGCGGCCCCGACCCCGGCTCCGGCGGCCACCGAACGCGCGCCCGCCCTTGCCGCGGCCACTCCCACGCCGGTAGCCGCCCTCGCCCAGGCCGATCCCCGCCAGGATCGCGACGCCCGGAACGACGACGGCCGCGACCGCGAACTCCATGCGATCATCGGCGCCCGCGCGGTCGGCGTCACGCCCGAATATATCGAGGCGATCCGCCGCGCCGCGCCGCAGCTCGGCCCGATCAGCCTCGACGACGCGACCAGCATGCGCGCCGTCGGCGTGACGCCGGAATATGTCCAGGCGATGATGTCCACCGGCCTGCGCATCCGATCGTTCGACGACATCGTCTCGGCCCGGGCGGTGGGCGTGAATCCCGACTATGTCCGCAGCCTGGTGTCGGCCGGCTTCCGCGGCCAGCTGGACGATTATGTCGCGCTCGCCGGCATGGGCGTGAGCGCCGACGATGTCCGCCGCCTGCGCAGCGCCGGCATGCCGGTCGAGATCGACACGCTCGCTCTCACCCGCAACGGCCGCAAGCGCGGTCCCAACCCCAATCCGCGGCCCAATCCGAATCCGCATCCCGATCCGGACCCCAATCCCGACAACTAAGCCCGCCCTTTCACCTGCCCATTGCCGAAGCGCCAACGCCCCGTCCGGGGCGGACGCCCCCGGCTTGCCCGTTGCACTAGGAGAAATGCCATGAACCGCGTTCTTGCCGTCATCGCCTCCGTTACCCTGCTCGCCACCACCGCCATCGCCGGCGATCGTGCCCGCGACCCGGTCACTGCGTCCACGCCGATCGGCTTCAAGCTCCAGCTCGAAGCCAGCGGCACCCGTTTCGAGCTGCGCCTTACCTTCGGCCCGCGCAGCAACATGAACACCCAGGTCAGCCACGAACAGCTCGGGCTCGACGGCCGCGCGCTCGAAGCCAATGGCCCGGTCCGCTTCGCCATGGCCCGCGAGCCCGGCCGGCTCGACTGTGCCGGCGATGCCGACAAGCGGATCGCCACCGGCAACTGCACCTTCACGCCCGCCGCCGAATTCGCGCGCTATCTCGCCGGCCGCGGCATCGGCCAACCGAGCTTCAAGGAATCGCTCGACCTGACGCTCGTCGGCGCCAACAAGGCGCTGGTCGAAGCGCTGGCCCAGGCCGATTATCCCAAGCCGACGATCAACCAGCTCGTCGCCCTTTCCGCACTTCGCGTCACTCCGGCCTATGTCGCCGACCTTGCGCACCAGGGTTTCCGCCCCGACAATCTCGAAGACCTAACCGCTTTCGCCGCGCTCGGCATCGATGCCGACTATGCCGGCAAGATGCTGCGCGCCGGGCTGGGCAAGCTCCGCGGCAGGAACCTGATCGAACTCAAGGCACTCGGCGTCTCGCCCGAGTTTCTCTCGGACATGGCGGGCGCGGGGCTGCGCAACCTCACCGCCGACCAGGCCGTGCAGCTCAAGGCGATCGGCGTCACGCCCGCCTATGTTCGCGAACTGGCCGCGATCGGCTACGCCGATCTGCCGGCGAACCGGCTGGTCGAGATGAAGGCGGTGGGCGTCACCGCCGAGGACGTGCGCCGCGCCCGCAAGATCGGGATCACGCAGCCCACGCCCGATCAGCTCGTCCAGCTGCGCACACTGCGCAACTGATCGCCGCGCAGCTTCCCCCACATGCGTCCAGCTGCGCTGCTTCTCGCCGGCGCCGCGCTCCTCCCCGTGAGCGCGGCTGCCCAGACCACCACCGCGCCGCCCGTCGCCAAACAGGTCTTCGCTCCCGAGGACTTCGCCCATTTCGTTCCCCGGACCGCCTATGACATGCTCGTCCGGGTCCCCGGCTTCACCATCCGCAGCGCGGACCAGGAGCGCGGCCTCGGCCAGGCGTCGGAGAATGTGCTGATCAACGGCGAGCGCATCGCCAACAAGACCGGTGGCGCGATCGCCGAGCTCCAGCGCATCGTCGCCGCCAATGTCGAGCGGATCGAGATCGTCGACGCCTCCACCCTCGGCATCGCCGGGCTTGCCGGCCAGGTCGCCAACATCATCCTCAAACAGGCCCGCAAGGCCGGCGGCCAGTTCGAATGGCGGCCGGACTTCCGCGCCCATTATTCGCGCCCCAATCTGTTCCGTGGCAATGTCAGCTACACGGGCAGGGCGCGCGGGATCGACTATACGCTATCGCTCGAGGACCAGACCGGGCGCGGCGGGCTCGGCGGGCCGGAGCTGTTCCATGCCGCCGACGGATCGCTGATCGAGCGCCGCGAGGAAGTGTATCATTCGGAATCGGACACGCTCGTCGCCAAGCTCAGGCTCGGCTTCGACGGGCCGGGCGGTGCCAAGGGCCATCTCATCCTCAACTATTCGCCCTATTGGGGCCCGGTCTATGATTTCGAGCGGCGCTATCGTGCCGACGGCAATGACGGCACCCGCCTGCGCCTGAACCGGCTCGACGGCTGGATGTACGACGTCAACGCGGATTATGAATTCCCGCTCGGGCCCGGCCGGTTCAAGATCATCGGCCTGCGCCATTTCGACCATGAGCCGCTCATTTCCACCCAGGTGGACAGCTTCGCGAGCGGCGCGCCCGATCAGGGCACCCGTTTCGGGCGCAACTCGTACATCACCGAAACCATCGCCCGTGCCGAATATGGGTGGAAGATGGGAGGGAGCGACTGGCAAGTGTCGCTCGAACGCGCGGCCAACGGCCTCGATCAGCGCGGCTCGCTCGCGAAGCTCGATCCGCAGGGGAGCTTCGTGCCGGTTCCCTTCCCCGGCGGCAGCGGGATCGTGCGCGAAGTCCGCCACGAGGGCATGGTGACGTTCAGCCGCCCGCTCGGCGCGGGAATCAGCCTCCAGGTCGCCGGCGGCGGCGAGTTCAGCACGCTCGAGCGAGTCGATGGCGACTTGCCCGCACGGCACTTCTTCCGGCCCAAGGGCAGCGTCACGCTCGGGTGGCGGCCGGACAAGCAGTGGGATCTCAGCCTCAAGCTGCGCCGCCGGGTCGGCCAGATCAGCTTCTACGACTTCCTGGCCCAGCCCAACCTCAAGTCCGAGCGGCAGAATGCCGGCAACGCGGAACTCGTCCCGCCGCAGAGCTGGGAAGCGGAAATGGAGGTCGGCCGCACGCTGGGTGACGCGGGCAAGACCCGGCTGCGCGCCTATTATTACGCAGTCGAGGATATCGTCGACATCGTGCCGATCGGCGCGGATGGCGAGGGCGTCGGCAATCTGCCGCGGGCGACGCGCTTCGGAATGGAGAGCACCAGCACGATCCAGTTCGCGCCCCTGGGCCTGCCCGGCGCCCGGCTCGACGCCACGTTGGGCTTCGAGATCGCCCGGGTCCGCGATCCGCTCACCGGCGAGATGCGCCCGATCAGCGGGACGCAGGATCGCTGGGCCGAACTCGATTTCCGCCACGACCTGCCGAACAGCGATTTCGCCTGGGGCGCCACGGCCGGCCTCAATCACAATACAGCCTATTATTATCTCACCGAAGTGAACCGCGAGAACGAAGGCCCCTGGTTCGCCAACGTCTTTGTCGAGCACAAGGACGTGTTCGGCCTCACCGTGCGCGCGCAGGTGGGCAATGTCCTCAACGGCAGGCACTATTATGATCGCCAGGTCTATGCCGGGCGACGCAATGCGACTCCGCTGGTGTTCCGGCAACATAACGACCAGCTGATCGGGCCGATCTTCACCTTCACCATACGCGGGAGCTTCTGATGCAATTGATAGACCGAGCCCTGTGCTCCGTCGCAATCCCCGGCGCTGCCCTGGCCCTTCTCGCGACGACCGCCCCCGCTCAGGCCCAGGCTCAGGCTCAGGCCCGGCAGGCTCCGCTGCTCACGCCCGAAACGGTGATGCTGACCATCGACATGGCGCCTGGCGAGCCGCCGCTCGTCGTGACGCTGGCCGAGCTGATGCAGGCCTTTCGCGTGCCGGGCATGAGCGTTGCGGTGGTGCAGGACAATCGCATCGCCTTCTCGGCCGGCTTCGGCGTGACCGAGACCGGTGGCACCACCGCGGTCACCCCGGCCACGCTGTTCCAGGCCGCCTCGATCAGCAAACCGGTCACCGCGATGGGGGCGCTGTGGCTGGTCGAGCGGGGCAGGCTCTCCCTCGACGTCGATGTGAACACCCAGCTCAAGCGCTGGAAACTGCCCGAGAGCCCGCTCGCGGCCACCCGGAAAGTCACGCTGCGCCGGCTGATGACTCACAATGCCGGCCTGAACGTCCATGGCTTTGCCGGCTATGCGCAGGGCACCGCGGTGCCGGGCATCGAGCAGATCCTCGACGGCAAGCCACCCGCCAACAGCCCGGCGGTCCGCGTGATCGCGGAGCCCGGCAGCAAGTGCCTCTATTCGGGCGGCGGCGTGACGATCGAGGGACTGATGATCCGCGAGGCGGCGGACCAGTCGTTCGAGGATTTCATGGCCGCACGCGTCCTGCGCCCCGCCGGCATGACGAGCAGCAGCTTCGCCCAGGCCCTGCCCCCCGAACTGGCGGCGCGCGCCGCCAGCGGCACCGGGCCCGACGGCGCCGTCACCCCGGGCAAATGGCATGTCTATCCCGAACTCGCCCCCGATGGCCTGTGGACCACCGCGGAGGACCTGGCCCGGCTGGGCATCGAAGTGTCGCTCTCCCGCGAAGGCAAGGCCAACCATGTCCTGTCGCAGGCGATGACGCGCGAGATGCTCACCCCGCATTGTCCCGACGATCCCGGCAATCCCGGCGGCATCGGCCTGGGCTTCGGCGTCGGCTATGGCGGCCATCCCGGCCAGTTCCGCCACAGCGGCGCGAACGAAGGCTTTCAGGGGCTGATGTTCATGGATGCCGACAAGGGCTGGGGCATCGCCCTGCTCGGCAATTCGGACAGTTTCAGTTCCATCTACGACCGCATCGTCCAAGTCGTCGGCGATGCCCAGGGCTGGCGATATCCGGCCCGCCCACCGAGCGCCGGGGACCTGCTTCTCGTCGTCGCCGCCCGGCGCGGCGTGGATGCGGCGCTGGCGCAATATGACCGCACGCGGAACGGGAAGGACGATCCATCGGTCCTCAACCTGCTCGGCTACCGCCTGCTCCGCCAGAACCAGATCGCCGATGCGGTTCGCGTCTTCGCGCGCAACACGGTGCTCTATCCCCAGGACGCCAATGCCTGGGACAGCCTGGGCGAGGGCAATGCACGCGCCGGCAGCCGGGAAGCCGCGATCCGCGACTATCGGCGGTCGCTCGCACTGGATCCAACCAACGCCAATGCCAAGCGCCAGCTGGAGAAGCTCGAGCGGTAGGGCGGGGACTCAAACAAGTATCTGATTTTCCCGCGCCATCTTCACGTTTTCCTTCGTCATCCCCGCGCAGGCGGGGATGACGGGCTTGGTCGAGGCTGAACTCTAATCCAGCCCGGTCTTGCCCGGCGCCCAATAGGCCTTGGTCGCGATCCGGCTCGCCGGTACCGCCAGCCGCTTCAGTCGCTGGCGAAGCCGCTGGACGGTGCCTGCCTTGCCGGTCAGCACGAAGCCGGTGCCGCCGGCCGCCAGCGTCGCAAGCCGCACTTCCATCTCGCCGACATGCGCATCGTCCGCCGTCCTTTCGAACAGCGCGACGCGGACGAGACCCAGCTGCTCGGCCACCCGGCAACTGCCCTCCACGTCGCCGACCTCGAAATAGCCGGCAACCATGCGCCCGGGATCCTGATAGGCAAGCGCATGGGCAAGGCCGATCGAGGTCTCGTCGCCGAACACCGCCAGCGGGCCGTTCATCCGGCTGGCATCGAGCGAGCCGCGGGGCCCGAAGATGTCGCACATGTCGCCCGGCGCCGCGTCGCGCACCCAGGCGCTGCCCGGCCCGTCGCCATGTACATGGCCCAGAATACAGGCGCGCCCGGTCCCGGGATTCCACTCGATCGGCGTGTAGGTCCGCGCCGTGAACGCCGATCCCATCGCGATCTGGATCTTCTGCCCCGGCGTCCAGGCGACCCCCTCCAGCGCCGGGCCTTCCAGGGTGATCAGCCGGAAGTCCCGGGCGAGCCGCTCGCTGGCGGTCACGGTCGCGCGCTTCATCAGCAGCCGGATCAACGCCTGGCCGATCCGGCCGGGGGCCTTGGCTACGGGGCGTTCGGGCGATTCCATCGGCAGCATCACATGGTCCTCACGCTGAATTCCTCGTCACGGCCCCGCCGCTTGCGCCATCCTTCCGGGCTCGACGGGTTCGAAAACAACTGATAATGGCTCGCATTATTGTCGTCATTGCGAAGTACGGACAGAATATTATTCAATTCCGCCAATCCGCGTGGAAGCAAGCATGCCGATCCTGAACGAACTGGGCCATGATAGCGATTGGATGGATCCGGACGAGGTGCCTCGCCCGGTCGTCACCTATGGCTTCATCACCGAGGTGTTCGGCAGCATCGAACTCGCCCCGCACCGCCATGCCAAGGGCCAGATCATCCTGGCCCAGCGCGGCGCGCTGAGCTGCGAGGTGGACGGCGGCCTGTGGATCGTCCCGCCGCGCAGTGCCATCTGGATTCCCGGCGGCGCCCTCCATTCGGTCAAGGCGACGGGTGCGCTGGAAGGCTATAACGCCTTCATCGCCCCGGACGCCGAGGCGGGCCTCCCCGGAAGCTGCTGCGCCCTCTCGGTCAGCCCGCTGCTCCGCGAGCTGCTCGCCCGCGCCGCGGCCCTGCCCGCCCTCTACGAGGAGAGTGGCGCCAATGCCCGGCTGGTCTCGGTCCTGCTCGACGAGATCGCCGCGGCCCGGATCGAGGATCTTCACCTCCCCATGCCCGCCGATGCCCGCCTCCGCCGCGTGGTCGACCTGATGATGGCCGCCCCGGCCGAGCGCGGGACGCTCGATGCCTGGGCCCGCCGCGCCGGCCTGAGCGAGCGCACGCTCGCCCGGCTGATCCACCGCGAGACCGGCATGAGCTTCGGCCGCTGGCGCCAGCAGCTGGGCGTGATGCTCGCGATCAAGTGGCTGGCGGGCGGCGCCTCGATCCAGCAGGTCGCGGCCGATCTCGGCTATGAGAGCGTACCGAGCTTCGTGACCATGTTCCGCAAGGCGCTGGGCACGTCGCCCGGCCGCTACATGGCGGAACGCCATGCCAGCCGGCGCTGATCCGCGCGGGGGCTGGACGCCGGCCCCCGCGCGCGCCACCCTGCCGCCGCCCGCCAAGGAGAACCGCATGATCCCCGCCCCCTTCCGGGTCGCCCGCCATCCCGCCTGAGCCGCGCCTCGGCAGCCGCGCGGCGCGCCTGTTCTGGGTGGCGCTCGGCTTCTTCTTCGTCGCGCTCGGCGTGATCGGCGCATTGCTGCCCGTCATGCCGACCACGATCTTCCTGATCCTGGCGGCGGGCTGCTTCGCCCGCGGCTCCACCCGTCTCGAGGCCTGGCTGCTCGATCATCCCGGGATAGGCCCGCCGATCCGGCAATGGCGCGAGCAGGGCGCGATCCCGCGCCGCGGCAAGGTCGCGGCCTGTGCCGGCATCGCGCTGGGCTATGTGCTGTTCTGGATCTCGGTGCGCCCCCATGTCGGGCTGGCGCTCGGCGTCGCGGCGGCGATGGCTGCCTGCGCGCTGTGGATCGTCACGCGCCCCGCGCCCATCGGCCCGGCATAGTTCGGTCTTGACCGCCCGGGCGAAGCCGACCAAGGGGCGGGCGACCTGCGGATCACCGCGGGTTTCAGGCAGGTGCCGGGTTAGCTCAGCTGGTAGAGCAGCGGTTTTGTAAACCGAAGGTCGCGGGTTCGATCCCTGCACTCGGCACCAGCACGGTCCAGTCCCCCGTTGACACGCCATCCCGCTCTGGCAGCTTGGGAGCGGGGTCGAGGGGGAGCGTGGCATGACCGGGGAACGCTATCGCGCGTTCATCAGCTACAGCCATCGGGACGCGCAGATCGCGCGCTGGCTGCACCGGAAGCTCGAATCCTATCGCTTCCCCCGCCGGCTGATCGGCAGGCCGGGGCCGTTCGGCCCGGTTCCGGCGCGGCTCGGGCCCATCTTCCGCGATCGGGAGGAGTTCGCCGCAGCGACGAGCCTCAGCGATGCCGTGACCCGGGCGATCGCGGCATCCGAAGCGCTCATCGTCGTCTGCTCGCCCGCCGCGGCCGCCTCGCCCTGGGTCGCGCGCGAGATCGCGGCATTCCGCGCGGCGCATCCCCAGGCGCCGCTCCTGCTCGCCCTTGTCGACGGTGAACCCGATGCGGCATTTCCCGCGCTCGCCCGGGCCGGCGACAACGAACCGCTGGCGGCAGACTTCCGCGCCCGGGGCGACGGGCGCCGGCTCGGCCTGCTCAAGCTGCTCGCCGGCCTGGCCGGCGTGCCGCTCGGCGAACTCGTCCAGCGCGATGCCCAGCGCCGGCTGCGGCGCGTGACGGCCGTCACGGTCGCGGCGTTGATCGCCCTGCTAGCGCTGACGGCGTCGAGCGTCGTTGCGATTCGCGCGCGGCACGAGGCGGAACAGCGGCGACAGGCCGCGGAAGGGCTGGTCGAGTTCATGCAAACCGATCTCCGCGAGCGATTGAAGGCGGTGAACCGCCTCGACGTGCTCACCGCCGCCAACCGGCGCACGCTGGCCTATTATTCCACGCAGGACCTTGCCGAGCTGCCGCCCGATGCCCTGGCCCGGCGCGCCCGCATCCTGCACGCGATCGGCGAGGACGATCTCGACCGCAAGGACGATCCGGCCGCGGCCGCGGCATTCGCCGAAGCGCGCCGTACCACCGGCGCACTGCTCGCGCGAACGCCGGACGATCCCGAGATGCTCTTCACCCATGCGCAGAGCGAATTCTGGATCGGCGACCTGGCAATCAAGCGCCACGACCTGCGCGGCGCGGAAACCGCGTTCCAGGCCTATATCGCGCTCGCCGATCGGCTGGCGCGCGTCGCGCCGAACGATGCGCGCAGCCTGCAGGAAGTCGCCTTCGCCAATGGCAGCCTGTGCAGTGCCCGCTACGACATGCGCCGCACGGACGGATTGCTCGACCTGTGCATGCGGGCGCTGCAGGCGATGGAACGCGTCGCGGCGATGCGCCCCGGTGACGCCGACGCGCTGCGCGGCCTCGCCAACCGGCACGCCTGGGTCGCCGACGTCTATTTCCACCGCCTCCACGACCCCGCCACGGCGAGGCGGCACCGCGACCGCGAGGCGGCGATCATCGAGGACCTGCTCCGCACCGACCCCGCCAATGCCCAGCTGCGCCGCAAGCGCATCTGGTCGCAACGCGCGCTCGGACTGATCGAACTGGAGACGGGTGCCGTCGCACGCGGCGAGACGCGACTGGCGCAGGCGATCCACGACCTGGAGGCGATCGTTGCCGGAGACCCGGCCAATCGCAGCCTCGCGCAGACGCTGGCGGAGATGAAGCAGGAACTCGGTGAGGCGCGTACCAGAAAGGGAGAAGGACAATGAATTTCTTCGAATTACCGGAAGGCGATCCCGAATCCGATATCGCACACGTCAAGAAGATATCCATTCAACTCGAAGCAATCACCGGCAAGGATGGCGCGATCGCGCCGGTGGTCCAGGCGCTGCAATTCGTTCCGCAATATTATGACGATGGCGAGGATGGCGCCGGCGCCCATGTCGGCGCGAACCCGGAAGCGATCCAGGCCGCGATAAGCGGCTTCATCGGACGGAACCCGCCGGCGACAGAGCCCGTGGGCGGCCCGCTGGATTTCGGGCTCGTCTACAAATGCTATGTCGTCATCCGTCTCGAGGGGCAGTTCTGGGAATTCGCGCGCGAGAACGCCGTCACCACCAAGCAGCAGCATGCCAATGCCCGCTACTACAACCTGCGGACGCACAGCCGCGACAGCGACGGCCGGATCTCGGCAGTCTCCTTCTGCGCGCGAACGCCGCTCCGGCTGTGGGACCAGGGCGGGACCGGCGTGAAACATGGCTTCAATCTCCATGTCGACTTCGTCGAGCGCGCGCGGGACGGCAGCGTCATCCGCCGCCTGCCGGTGATCATCGATCCCGATGTGGAAAATCGCGGAAACGGAGGCCGATAGTCCGATGCGCGCATCCATCCGATGACGCCGACGCTGCTTTCGATCACCGCACTGGCGCGGTCCGGAGCGGAGGAGCTGGCATGGCGGCTCTTCCGCTCCGCGGGGCTCGATCGGATCGGGGACGATCCGGCCGTGCTCGCCCTGCACGGCCGGCTGCGCAAGGATCGCGCGCTGGGCCTGACCGGCGCGGCGCGGCGCGAGGCCGCTGCCCGTGCCGCGGACGCCTATGCCGCCGCAGCGCAGCTTCGCCCGGCAACCTACCCGCTGATCAACGCGGCGACGCTGTCACTGATCGCGGGCGACCGCGAGGCGGCCCGGCGATTGGCGGGCGCGGCGATCGCGCTGCTCGATGCCGGCACCGGCGAGCCCGACACGCCCTATTATCTCGAGGCGACCCGTGCCGAAGCGCTGCTGCTCGGCGGCAAGCGCGAGGCAGCGGAGGTCGCGCTCCGCGCCGCCATCGCGCTGGCGCCGCGTGCCTGGGAGGATCATGCCTCCACGCTGCGCCAGTTCGCAACGATCCTCGCCGAGCTGGCGCTCGATCCGGCCTGGCTCGATGCCTATCGCCCGCCGCGCACGCTGCACTATGCCGGACAGATGCGGATCGACGACGACGCCGCACGGGCAGCCGCGATCGACGGCGTGCTGGCGGCCGAGAATATCGGCTTCGGCCATGGTTCGCTGGCCGCCGGGGCCGACATGCTGATCGCCGAGCGGCTGCTCGCGCGCGGCGCGGAGCTGCACGTCACCCTGCCCTGCGACCGCATGGCATTCCTCCGCCGGTCGGTCGAAGCCTTTGACGGCAACGCCGGGCGCTTCGAGGCCCTGTTGGCGCAGGCGGCAACGGTGCGCGAGATCGGCGAGGAGCGCGACGCCGACCCTGTGCTGACGGGCGAACTCGCCGACGCGCTCGCCATGGGCGGCGCGGTGATGCGCGCGCGCCAGCTGCAGACACAGGCCGTGCAACTGATCGTCAGCGAGATGTCGCAAGGCGCGCCGGCCGCCCCGAACAGCGCACGCCTCGCGCGGAGCTGGGCGGCGACCGGCCGTCCGCAACATGTGCTGGACGCGGGCCGGGTCCCCGCCGGTGCCGCGACGCCGGGCGGCGAGACGGACGCCCCGCAATTGGTCGCCATCGTCGCGATCAGCCTCTGCGGGCCGGACGACGAGACCGCGGCCGATCGGGTCGCCGAACGGCTGGCGGCGCTGCCCGAGCCGATCGGCCTGATCGCCCCGCCCGCGTGGCGCGCGGACGGCGTCGTGCTCCACTATGGATCGGCCCGCGAAGCCGCTGCCGATGCGACCCGGCTCCGTGCCGCACTCGCCGAAGATGGCCCGGTTCGCATCGCCGGGGATCTCGGCGTCCTGCGGATCGTGCCCGCCCCCTTTGGAGGAGGCACGCTGGTGCTGGGCTCCGCAGCCCGCCGCATCGACCGGATACTCGATGTAACCCCTTCGACTGCAGTCTATTTTTCCGAGTTTCTCGGTGCGGCCCTTGCCGCAAGCACGGGGACGGGCGAGAACGCCCGCCTGGAGCCGATCGGCGAGCTGCCGGGCGCCACGCTCTCTCTCCATGCCCTGGGCGGATACGGCCCCTAGACCACCATGTCGGCCAGCCGCGCCGGGGCGACGATCACCAGCGCATCCGCGTCGCGCCGCACGATGCCGCGCCGTTCGAGCGCGCTGACCGTGCGCGACACGGTCTCGCGCGTGGTGTAGACGCGCGCGGCCAGTTCGGAGAGCACCGGTGCCGGCGCGATCGTCATGCCGTCCGCCCCTGCAAGGCGCAGGAGTTCCTCATGCACCCGCCCTGCGGCGGAAAGCGTCGCGCGCGACAGCATCTGCTCCGATACCCGCGCCAGCTGGCGGAGCAGCGCCCGCGAAAGCGTGAGCCCCACACAGCTGTGCGTCTCCAACAGGCTCAGAAAGTCCGCGCCGCCGAAGATGGCGGAATCGAGGTCCTCCAGCGCGGAGATCTCGCTGAAATGGTCCTGCGCCCCGGACAGCGCGCCGAACAGGTCGCCGGGCGCGAAGTCGTAGAAGCGGATCAGCAGGCCCTCGGGCGAGATGACGAAGGAGCGCGCCCGTCCCACGACCAGCAGATGGACGTCGTGGCAGCGTTCGCCCTGTCGAACGATCGCGCTGCCCGCCGGATAGGCGCGCGGCCGTGCGCGCGCCTCGATCTGCCGCGCGGTCTCGGCGGAACAGGCGAAGACCCGCTCGATGAAGTCGTTAAGCGCCAAGGCACCCCCCGGTTCCCGTCCCGCCCACATTGGGCGGGTCCGGCCCCGGGTTCAAGCCATCAGGCGATAGCCCACGCCCGGCTCGTTGCGGATCACCGACGGTGCCGCCGCGTCATCCTCCAGCTTGCGGCGGACGCCGCGCGCGGCGACGCGGAGATATTCGACGTCATGCTCGTGCCCCGGCCCCCAGACGGTGCGCAGCAGCTGGGCATGAGTCACCACGCGCCCCGGATGCTTGGCAAGCTCCGCGAGAAAGCCGAATTCCTTGGGGGTAAGATGCACTTCCTCGCCGCCCTTGCGCACCAGCCGCGCGCCCAGGTCGATCTCGATCGCATCGATCCGCACCACCGGCATCTCGGCCTCCACCGAAAGGCGGTGGCGCAGCGCGGTGCGGACGCGGGCAAGCACTTCCTCGGTATCGAACGGCTTGGTGACATAGTCGTCCGCGCCCAGGTCGAGCGCCGTGACCTTCTGCTCGGTCGCATCGCGCGCGGAGACGACGAGCACGGAGGCGCCCGCCGCCTTGAGCAGCGGCACCAGCTCCAGCCCGTCGCGATCGGGCAGGCCGAGGTCGAGCAGCACCGCCTCGGGCTTGTCGATCTGCATGGCGCTCAGCGCATCGCGCGCGCTCGCCGCCTCCACCACCCGGTAGCCGGCACGCCCCAGCCCCGCGCCGAGCAGGCGGCGGATCGCCGGTTCGTCGTCCACCACGAGAATTTTCGCCTGCTGGCTCATTCGCCTGGATTTCCTTTCCGAAGCAGGGCTTCCGGGAAGCGGATGGTGAAGATCGCCCCGCCCCGGTCGGTGCGGTTTGCCGCGGAGACGCTCAACCCCATCGCCTCGGCAAATCCCTTCACGATGGCCAGGCCGAGCCCGGTGCCGCCCTTGCGGTCGGATCCCTCGATCCGGGTGAAGGTCTCGAAGATCCGCGCCTCGTCGCCCGGCGGCAGGCCGGGGCCCTCGTCCATCACGCTCAGCGTCATGCTGCCCGGCTGGCGGCGCGCGGTGAGCGTGATCGACGAGCCCGGATCGCCATATTTCCCGGCATTCTCGATCAGGTTGATCAGGCAGTGGTGGAAGAGTTGCGGATCGACCGAAGCGAAGGGGAGCTCGGGCGGCACGTCGAGCCGCACCGGATGGTCCTCCAGCACCCGCCGCAGGTCGTGCACGGCGGCGGCGACGGCCTCGGCAAGGTCGACCGGCTCGATCGACTGGTGAAGCGCCCCCGCTTCGATCCGCACCATGTCGAGCAGATTGGCGACGAAGCGGTTGAGCCGTTCGGCCTCGGCGCGGGCAGCGGACAGCTGCTCCCCCTGCCCTTCGCTCGCCGGCCGCATCTCGCCCAGCATACCGAGGATGGTGGTGAGCGGCGTGCGCAGGTCGTGGCTTACCGAGGAGAGCAGGGCCGCACGCAGCCGGTCGCGCTCCTTGAGCTGCGTGACCATCGCCATCTCGCTCTCCAGCGCGATCCGCTCGAAGGCGAGCGCGGCCTGATCGAGCAGGCTGAGCAGCAGCGGCAGCTGATCCGAGCGGAGCGGATTGCCCGCGTCGATGCGGGCGACGCCCAATACCCCCAGCGCGCGCCCGCCCGCCGCGAGCGGATGGAACAGCCATTCCGAGGCGGTAAGCGTGTCCGACCCGCGCCCCGCCGGGCTGTTGTGGTCGAACGACCATTGCGCCGCCGCCTGCTCGATCATCTCGAGGCGATCCTCGGGCGGATAGGCCGCGCGCAGCCCGAGCTGGCCATGTTCGGGGAGCAGCAGCACCGCGCTCACGTCGAGCAGCCGGGCGACTTCGGCGCAGAGCGTCTGGCCAAGGTCCTCCTGCGTGCTCACCCCCGTCAGCAGCCGCGCGAAGCCGGCCAGCGTGCTGTTCTGCGCGGCGCTGCGCTGGGCCAGCTCCGCCTGTGCCCGCACGCGCGCGGCGAGCTGGCTGGAGACCACTGCCACGCCCATCAGCACCAGCACGGTGATGATGTTCTGCGGGTCCTGGATGGTGAAGGTCCGGGTCGGCGGGATGAAGAAGAAATTATAGGCGAGCGACGAAACCAGCCCGGTCACCACGCCCGGGCGAACGCCGTAGCGTGTCGCCGCGACCATCACCGGCAACAGATAGAGCAACCCGATATTGGTGATGTTGCCCAGCGAGAAGATCGTCGCCCCCAGCACGGTGACCGCGACGACCAGGCCGAGCGACACGATATAGTCGACCGGGGAGCCCCATCGGCCGCGCGGGCGGAGGTGCCGGCCGCGCGCAGGCGCTTCGAGCATCGGCAGCACGTGCACCGCGATGCCGGGAGTCTCGCGCACCAGCCGGTCGACGACCGAGCCGTGCCGCAGCTCGAACCAGCGCGAGCGCGCCGACTTGCCGACGATGAGCTGGGTGGCGCGCGCCTCGGCGGTGAAGCGCTTGAGGCCCTCCAGCACCGATTCCGCCGGCACCGTCGCCACCTGCCCGCCGAGCTGGCTGGCGAGGTGCAGCGTCGCGGCGATCTGGGCATTCTCCGCGTCGCTCAGCCGGGCGGTGCGCGGCGTCTCGATATGCACCGCGGTCCAGGGCGCGCGCAGGCCGTCGGCGACGCGCTTGGCGGCACGGACCAGCTCAGCCGAGCCGGGCAGCTCGCTCACCGCCACCACCAGCCGCTCGCTGGCCGCCCAGGTGCCGGCCAGCGCGTGCGTGCGCAGATAGTCGAGCATCTGCGCGTCGACTGCCTGCGCGGCACGGCGGAGCGCCAGCTCGCGCAGCGCGGTCAGGTTCGACTTGGAGAAGAAATGCCCCAGCGCCCGCGTCGCTTCCTCGGGGACATAGACCTTGCCCTCGCGCAGCCGCTCGATCAGCTCGTCGGGGGGCAGGTCGACGATCTCCAGGTCCGCCGCCTCGAGCACGCGGTCGGGAACGGTCTCGCGCACGCGCACCTTGGTGAAGGAGGCGACGACGTCGTTCAGGCTCTCGATGTGCTGGATGTTGACGGTGGAATAGACGTCGATCCCCGCTGCGAGCAGCTCCTCGATATCCTGGTAGCGCTTGTCGTGCCGGCTGCCCGGCGCGTTGGTGTGGGCGAGTTCGTCGACCAGCACCAGTTGCGGCGTGCGGGCGAGGATCGCGTCGATGTCCATCTCGGCGATGGTCCGGCCATGATATTCGACCGGGCGGCGCGGCACGATCTCCAGCCCCTGGACGAGCGCCTCGGTCTCGATCCGGCCATGCGTCTCGACCACACCGATGACGACGTCGATGCCCGCCTTGCGCCGTGCCGCCGCCTCGGTGAGCATCTCATAGGTCTTGCCCACTCCGGGCGCCGCGCCGAGGAATACCTTCAGACGGCCGACACCCTCCTGCGCAACCACGCGCAAAAGGGCATCGGGATCGGGTCGCTGATCGTCGTCGCTCACTCGGCGGCTTTTGCGCCCTGCGCCGCCTGCTTGTCGAGATCGCGATTGAGCGCGAGCACGTTGACATGCGGTTCGCCCAGGAAGCCGAGCAGCGGCTGCTCGACATGCGCGTTCACGATGGCCCGCATCTTCTCGACGCTCAGTCCGCGCGCCTTGGCGACGCGATCCACCTGGAAAAAGGCCGCCTCGGGGCTGATGTCAGGGTCGAGCCCCGAGGCGGAGGTGGTCACCAGATCGGCGGGAACCGAGTTTCCTGGTGCGGAACGGTTGGCGGCGACATCCTTGGCGACGCGATCGGCGAGCGCCTGCGACGTGGGGCCGAGATTGGAGCCGGAGGAAGCGGTGGGGTCGTACCCATTGGCGCCGGCGGCCGAGGGGCGGCCGTGGAAATAGCCCGGGCCGGCAAAGCCCTGGCCGAGCAGCTCGGAGCCGCGCACCCGGCCGTTCTCGACGATCAGGCTGCCATTCGCCTGGTGCGGGAAGGCGAGCTGGCCGACGCCGGTGAGCGCTGCCGGATAGGCGAGCCCGAGCAGGGCGGCGAACAGGACCGTCAGGACGATGGCCGGACGGAGAGCGGTGGTGAGGTCGTTCAACATTTCTAGTTCCTTGCTTCCCTCATGCCGGGAGGGAGAATGCGTCGGAGTGCCAAGGGAATTTCCGTCATCCCCGCGCAGGCGGGGATGACGAATCAGGAAGGCGGGCAAATGCGTCACGCCAGCCCCAGCCCCGCCACGACCAGGTCGATCAGCTTGATCCCCGCGAACGGGGCGAGCACGCCGCCCAGGCCGTAGATCGCCAGGTTGCGCGCGAGCAGCGGCCCGGCCCCGATCGGGCGGTACTTCACGCCCTTGAGCGCGAGCGGCACCAGCGCGGGAATGATCAGCGCGTTGAAGATGATCGCCGAGAGGATCGCGCTTTGCGGGCTCGACAGCTGCATCACGTTGAGCACGCCGAGCGACGGATAGAGCGCGACGAACATCGCCGGGATGATCGCGAAATATTTCGCGATGTCGTTGGCGACCGAAAAGGTGGTCAGCGCCCCGCGCGTCATCAGCAGCTGCTTGCCCAGGCCGACGATCTCGATGAGCTTGGTCGGGTCGCTGTCGAGATCCACCATGTTGCCGGCCTCGCGCGCGGCCTGGGTGCCGGTGTTCATCGCCACGCCCACGTCGGACTGGGCGAGCGCCGGCGCGTCGTTGGTGCCGTCGCCGCACATCGCCACCAGGCGGCCGCCCTGCTGCTCCTTGCGGATCAGCGCGAGCTTGTCCTCGGGCGTGGCCTCGGCGAGGAAATCGTCCACCCCCGCCTCGGCCGCGATCGCCGCGGCGGTGAGGGGATTGTCGCCGGTGATCATCACGGTGCGGATGCCCATGCGACGCAGCTCGCCGAACCGTTCGCGTACCCCGGCCTTGACCACGTCCTTGAGCGCGATCACGCCGAACAGCCGGCCGTCCTCGGCCACGGCAAGCGGCGTCTGCCCCTGGCGCGCGATCTCCTCGGCGATGCGGCGCAGGTCGCCGCCCGTCGCCGTCTCGCCCAGTCCCGGATTGGCGCGCAGCACCGCGTCGACCGCGCCCTTCTGGATCAGCGTGGTGCCGATCCGAACGCCCGAGATGCGAGTCTGGGCAGTGAAGGGAATGACTTCGGCAGTCTTGGGCAGGCTGCGGATCTCGACGGCGTATCTGCCCTGGGCCAGCGTCACGATCGAGCGGCCCTCGGGCGTCTCGTCGGCTAGGCTCGCGAGCAGCGCGGCGCGCGCCAGCTCGTCGGTGGTGACGCCGCCCAGCGGGCGGAACTCGCTCGCGGCACGGTCGCCGATCGTGATCGTGCCGGTCTTGTCGAGCAGCAGCACGTCGATGTCGCCCGCCGCTTCCACCGCGCGGCCCGACTTGGCGAGCACGTTGAAGCGCACCAGCCGGTCCATGCCCGCGATGCCGATCGCCGAAAGCAGTGCCGCGATCGTGGTCGGGATCAGCGTGATCAGCAGCGCCGCCAGGATCGCCACCGGCACCTGCCCGCCCGCATAGGCGGCGAAGCCGGGAATGGTCGAGACGGCGATCAGGAAGATGATCGTCAGGCCGACCAGCAGGATGGTCAGGGCGATCTCGTTCGGCGTCTTCTGGCGCTCGGCGCCCTCGACCAGCGCGATCATACGATCGAGAAAGCCCTGGCCCGGCTCCTGGGTGACGCGCACCCTGATCCGGTCCGAGATCACCCGGGTGCCGGCCGTGACGGCCGAGCGGTCGCCGCCCGCCTCGCGGATCACCGGCGCGCTTTCGCCGGTGATCGCGCTTTCGTTGACCGAGGCGACGCCCTCGATCACTTCGCCATCGGCCGGGATCAGGTCGCCGGTCTCGACCAGGACGATATCGCCCTTCTTCAGCTGCGAGGCCGGAACGGTCTTGCCGTTCGGCAGCCGGGCGGTGAGCTCCGACTTGGTGGCGCGCAGCGACGCGGCCTGGGCGCGGCCCCGCCCCTCCGCCAGCGCCTCGGCGAAGGTGCCGAACAGCACGGTGAGCCACAGCCAGACGATCAGCTGGACCTGGAAGGACAAGGAGAGGCTGGTGCCGCCGATGAACAGCAGCACGGTGAGGAGGAGCGCGACCACCGCGGTGGTGAAGAGCACGGGGTTCTTCACCAGCTGGCGCGGATCGAGCTTGGTGAACGCATCGCCGATGGCAGGGCCGATCAGGGCGGGCGTGAACAGGGTTGCGGTCGTCATGGAAATGGACCTCAGAAGAGCTGGCCGTGGATCATCGCGAGATGATCGGCGATGGGACCGAGCGCGAGGCTGGGCAGGAAGGTGAGCCCGCCCAGGATCAGGACGATGCCGACGAGCAGGCCGACCCAGAGCAGGCCGGTGGTCGGGAACGAGCCCGCGCTTTCCGGGTGCACCTTCTTCGCGGCCAGGCTGCCGGCAATGGCGAGCGCGGGCACGATGATGAAGAAGCGGCCGACCCACATCGCAGCGCCCAGCATGCCGTTGTAGAAGGGCGTGTTCGCGCTCAGGCCGCCAAAGGCCGATCCGTTGTTCGCCGTGGCCGAGGTGAAGGCATAGAGGATCTCGGTGAAGCCGTGCGGCCCCTTGTTGAGCGGGCCAGCAAGCCCCGCCGGCAGCACCGAGGCGAGCGCGGTGCCGCCCAGGATCATCAGCGGCAGCACCGCGATCGCCAGCACGGCGAGCTTGACCTCGCGGCTCTCGATCTTCTTGCCGACATATTCGGGCGTGCGGCCCACCATCAGCCCCGCGACGAACACCGCGAGGATGGCGAAGAGCAGGAAGCCGTAGATGCCCGCGCCGACGCCGCCGATCACGACTTCGCCCAGCTGCATGTTGAACAGCGGGATCATGCCGCCGAGCGGAGTCAGGCTGTCGTGCATGGCATTGACCGCGCCGCAGGACGCAGCCGTCGTGACCACGCTGAACAGGGCGCTGGCCGCGATGCCGAAGCGGACTTCCTTGCCCTCCATGCTGCCCCCGGCGAGGCCGAGATGATGGAGCGCCGGGTTGCCCGCGGCTTCCTGCCAATAGGTGACGGTGGTGCCGGCGACGAACATCACCAGCATCGCGGCGAGGATCGCCCAGCCCTGGCGGGTATTGCCCACGGCCCGGCCGAACGTGTGGGTCAGGCCCGTGCCGATCACCAGGATCGACAGCATCTGGACGAAGTTGGTGAGCGCGCCCGGATTCTCGAAGGGATGCGCGGAATTGGCGTTGAAGAAGCCGCCGCCATTGGTGCCGAGCATCTTGATCGCTTCCTGGCTGGCCACCGGCCCCATCAGGATCGTCTGCCTGGCGCCTTCCAGCGTCGTCGCGTCGACCGAGGTCAGGAAGGTCTGCGGCACGCCGCTCGCGATCAGGAAGATCGCATAGACGATGCATGCCGGCAGCAGGACGTAGAGCGTCACCCGGGTCATGTCGGCCCAGAAATTGCCGATGCCCGCGGCCTGGCGCCGCGCGAAGCCGCGGAACAGCGCGAAGGCGATCGCGATGCCGGTCGCGGCCGACAGGAAATTGTGGATGGCAAGGCCGAGCATCTGGCTGAGGATCGACAGGCTCTCGCCCGAATAGCTCTGCCAGTTGGTGTTGGTGGTGAAGCTCACCGCCGTGTTGAAGGCAAGGTCGGGCGACTGGCCGGCCAGCCCGCGCGGATTGAGCGGCAGCACGTCCTGGAAGCGCAGCACGCAATAGGTGAAGGCGAAGGTCGCCAGCTGGAACGCCAGCATGTGCAGCGCATAGCGGCGCCAGCCCTGCTCGGCGTTCGGGTCGACGCCGGCGAGCTTGTAGAAGCCGCGCTCGACCGGGCCGAGCACGACGTGGAGCGGCGTGCGCCGCCCTTCATAGATGGCGAAGAGCCAGCTCCCCATCGGCTTGGCGAGCGCGACGAGGAGGATCAGGAAGACGAGGATCAGCATCCAGCCTTGTACGGTCATGGTGTAGTCCGATCAGAAGCGCTCGGGCCGGACGAGCACGGCCACGAGGTAGATGAGCAGGCCCAGGGCGGTGAGCCCGGCGAGCGCGAGCGGCAGCGGCACGGCGATTCTCCTCAGGCCTGGTCGCAAAGGCGGACGCAGGCGAGCGTGAGCAGGAACAGCCCTGCGAGCGCTCCCAGCCAGATCAGGTCGTTCATGGTCTTCTTTCCCCTATTGGCGGCGATCGCGGCGCCGATTGTCGAAGCGGACGTGACGGGGCGGCACGGGGATCAGCCGGAACAGGCCCGGTCCCTCGATCAGCAGCGCCCAGCCCAGCGCCCAGGCGATGACGGAAAAAACGGCCTCGCCGAACTCGGCGGGGTCGGCATTGTGCAGCGGCAGGCGGTGGATCGAGACGATGAGCGCCCACACCGCCAGCGCGCAGCCGCCGAGCAGCAGCGCGCCGCCCAGCCGCAACCCGGCCTGTGCCGGCCAGCCCCCGGCTCCGCTTTCCAGACGGCGCATCAACGCACCCACGATGAATCTCCCGGACAGGATGTCGCGAGCGGCGATGTGGGGCGGAGGCCAGTTAAGGTTCCACGGGGAAGTTCGGGCGCCGCATAAAGATTCCATAAAATCGTTGGCAGCGGCCGAAACCTCTGAATACTAGGCGAGGCTCGACGGCGCCGAAGGGGGAGCCGGCAGGGAAAGGCACGCCTTGAACGCGACGCAGACCGCCGAAACCGGCCATTCGCCCGGCCATCAGGATCGGCTCGGCACGCTCGCCGTCGGCGCGATCGGCGTGGTGTTCGGCGATATCGGCACCTCGCCGCTCTATTCGCTCAAGGAAAGCTTCATCGGCCATCATCCGCTGGCGGTGGACCGGGAGCACATCTTCGGCGTGCTCTCGTTGGTCTTCTGGACGATGGTGCTGGTGGTGACGGTCAAGTACGTCATCATCATCCTGCGCGCGGACAACAAGGGCGAAGGTGGCAGCCTGGCGCTGCTCGCGTTGATCGCGCGCAAGCTGGGCGAGACGCGCTGGACGCCGTGGGTGACGATATTGGGCGTGATCGCCACCGCGCTCTTCTATGGCGACGCGATCATCACGCCCGCCGTATCCGTGCTGTCGGCGGTGGAGGGGCTCGCCACGGTCGAGGACTCGCTGTCGCAGCTGGTGCTGCCGATCAGCATCGCCATCCTGATCGGCCTCTTCATGATCCAGTCGCACGGCACCGCGCGGGTCGGGCGGCTGTTCGGCCCGGTGATGGTCTTCTATTTCGCCGTCATCGCGGTGCTCGGCGTGCTCGGGATCGCGCGGAGCCCCGACATCCTGTGGGCGCTCAACCCATGGTACGCGCTCAACTTCTTCCTGCTCGATCCCATGCTCGCCTTCCTGGCGCTGGGATCGGTGGTGCTGGCGGTGACCGGGGCCGAGGCGCTCTATGCCGATATGGGCCATTTCGGCCGCAAGGCGATCATGGTCTCCTGGCTCTACATCGCCTTTCCCTGCCTGATGCTCAACTATCTCGGCCAGTCGGCGCTGCTGCTGAGCAATCCGGCAGCCGTGGAGAACCCGTTCTTCCTGCTGGCACCGGACTGGGCCCGCCTCCCGCTCGTCATCCTCGCCACCATGGCGACGGTGATCGCCAGCCAGGCCGTGATCTCGGGCGCCTTCTCGGTGACGCAGCAGGCAGTGCAGCTCGGCTTCCTTCCGCGCCTGCGCATCCGCCACACCAGCGCCAAGGCGGCGGGGCAGATCTATGTCCCGCTCACCAACTGGCTGCTGCTGATCATGGTGATCCTGCTCGTCCTCGGCTTCCGCAGCTCGAGCAACCTCGCCGCCGCCTATGGCATCGCGGTGACCGGCACGATGTTCATCACCGCCTGCATGCTGGGCGTGCTCACCTTCGCGGTATGGAAATGGCCGCCGGTGGTGGCCGGGCTGGTCACCGGCGGCTTCCTGCTGATCGACGGGCTCTATTTCGCCTCGAACGTCACCAAGATCCCCGATGGCGGCTGGTTCCCCCTGCTCGTCGCCGCGATCGTCTTCACGCTGCTCACCACCTGGGCAACCGGGCGCCGGCTGGTCCGCGCGCGGCTGCACGAGGGGGCGATGCCGATCCAGATCTTCATCCAGTCCGCCGGCCATTCGGTGCAGCGCGTGCCGGGCACCGCCGTGTTCCTCGCCAGCACCGACGACATTCCGCCCGCGCTGCTCCACAACCTCAAGCACAACAAGGTGCTGCACGATCGCGTGGTGATCCTCACCGTCGCGATCGAACAGGTGCCGCACGTCGCCCCCGAAGCCCGGGCCGAAGTGAAGCCGCTCGGCGAGGGCTTCTACCGGATCATCCTCCACTACGGTTTCATGGACGAGATCGACATCCCCGCTGCGCTCCATGCGCTGGGCGAGGCCGTGGGCGAGAAGTTCAAGGCAATGGAGACGAGCTATTTCCTCGCGCGGCAGACGCTGATCGCCTCGGCCCGGCCCGGCATGGCGATCTGGCGCGAGAAGCTGTTCGCCTGGATGGTCCGCAACGCCGAAAGCGCGATGGAGTTCTTCAAGCTCCCCACCAACCGCGTGGTCGAACTGGGCAGCCAGGTGGAGATTTAGCCTGCAATCCCATGCCCTATGTCGCCCGATAGCCGTCATCCCCGCGCAGACGGGGATCCAGAGTCAGGAGCGACACGGCAAAGGAACCCTGGATCGGGGGTGACGAAACAGGGATGGATAGGTGCAGACAAGAGCGGCGAGGCAGGAGCAGCGCCCCGCGGCGCCGCCCCATCCCCCACGCGATCAGAAGCTCATGCGCAGGCCGGCGGTGATGATCCGCCCGGTGCTGGCATAGGTCTGGCTGACCGGGTTCGCCGCATACATGGTGCGATATTGCGGCGTATTGGTCATGTTGCGGCCCTCGAGCGACAGCTTGGCGAAGTCGGTCACCGCATAGGACATCGCGAAGTCGATGTTCAGCTGGTTCTCGTTATAGCCGAAGTCCGCGAACACCGGCGAGTTGCACGGGCCGCCGCCCACGGTGGTGGTGCCCACCGAGCAGGTGCCCGTCGCCAGCGGGAAGCGGTTCACGTAGCGCGCCCGCCATGCCCCCGAGACGCGCGCCGAGAACTTGCTGTCCTCGTAATAGAGCGTCGCGTTGAACGCGTCCGGCGAGGTGTTGAGGAACGGCCCCTCGGCATAGCTGTTCACCGCCGTGCCCGACACCGTCTGGCTGGTGCTCAGCCCCGTGCCGGTCAGGTAGCTCAGGCTGGAATCGATATGCGTGTAGTTCGCGATCACGCCGAAATGCTTCAGGAAGCCGGGCAGGAAGAAGAAGTCGGTCTGCAGATTGACTTCCACGCCCTTGATATGGCCGCCGGGCGCATCCTTGAACTGGCGGATGCCCCAGGTGCCGCCGGCCATGGTGTAGCCGAGCAGCGCGGGGTTGGTGACGAAGGTCAGCACCTGCTGGTACACCTCGGGCTCGAACACGGCCGATAGCGGCGCCTCGAGCGCGACCTGCTGCGGGAAGGTATCGATGTTCTTCTTGAACAGGTTCACCGCGATCAGGCCGTTATTCGCGAAATATTTCTCGAAGCTCAGGTCGAGATTGGTCGCGCGGAACGGGTTGAGATAGGGATTGCCCACCGTCAGCGTCGGCGCCGTGCCGTTCGCGTTCAGGCTGGTGGTGAAGGCAGTGGTGCCCGGCGTCAGGCTGGCGAGCTGCGGGCGCGACATCACCTTGGAGGCGGCGAAGCGGACGAGGAAATTGTCGGCGACTTCCCAGTTCGCGTTCATCGCGGGCAGCCAGTCCCAATATTCGTTCTTCGCGGTCACCGCGAGGCCCGCCACGCCATCGGCGCCGCCGACATTGCCCGAACCCGAGACGCGGGTGTTGGCGACGCGCAGGCCGATATTGCCGCGCAGCGGCCGGCCGAGCAGGTTGACGTTGTAGTCGACCTGGAAATAGCCCGACACATCGTTCTCGGTCACGCCCGAGCGCTGCCGCCCGTCGACCACGGCACGGAAATCGCCCCATTTGTTCACGCAGTTGCAGTTGATGCCGAACTGATTGATGAACTTCTTGATATCGGGCGCATAATAGCTGGTCGGCGTGCCCTGCGTCACGTTCAGCCCCTGGCCGAAGCCAATGGTCTGGCCGAGATCGGTGATGCCCAGCCGCGCCTCGGCCAGCGTCGGGTTGATCGCCTCGATCGACTGGTTGCGGCGGCCCTGATCGCCGGAATAGGCGAATTGCTTGGCAGTCCCGCCGAAGCGGATCGACATCTCGGGCAACGCTTCATAGGTGAAATTCACCCGCGCCACCTTGAACTCGTTGTCCACGGTGTTGGTGAAGTAGCGGATCGTCGACAGGCCCTTCACCAGCGTCCAGCTGTTCGGGTTCGCCACGTCGAAGCCCGGCTTGAACACCGGCATCTTCCCGCCGGCGCGCTCGTCGAACGTGTAGCCGTCCTGGTCGATCGCGTTGAACTCGGCAAGCAGGCCATAGGCGCGGAATTGCGATTTCGACCAGCCGCCGGTCGCATCGGCATAAAGGCCCGGCGCGAGTTCCTGATGGACGTTCAGCGTCACCTGCTTGAAATCGGTCCGGCCGAACTGGGTATCGGCGAAGCTGCGCCAGTCGACATCGTCGAGGACGAGATAATCGGCCTGGCCGGCGCTGTTGACATGCGCCTCGCGGATCTTGGTGTTCGGGCGGCCGAGCAGCTCGTTGTAATAGCCGATCTGGTTGGCGGTCGCGACATAGCCCGGCGAGGCGGGATTGTTGTAATAGTCGAACGGATTGAGGTTGTTCGGGTTGAGGCTGTTGTAATAGCCGGCGAGCGGCGCCTGGCCGACGCCGTTGCCCGCCTGATCGCCATTGCAGTCGATGATCGCGCTGGGCACGCAGTTCGCATAGAGTGCCACGCGGTCGGCATAGCCATTGGCGGTGCCGATCGCGCGCAGCCCGTTGGTGCCCGTCCCCACCACGCGCGCATTGGTGCCGTTGCGGTTGAGGCCGATCGGCGTGATGCCGGTGTTGTTGCTGTTCTGGTCGTAGCGCGAGAAGACGCCGTCCAGCGTGATCTCGGTGCCCGGGCCCGGCTTCCATTGCATCGTCGCGGTGGCGCCGATCCGCTCATAGTCCAGATATTGGCGGCCGACCGAGGGCAGGCCCGGGATGATCGTGGTCGGCGTGACCAGCGCATAGGCCGCCGGGTCCGAGCCGAAGGTGGCGCCGGTGCCCTGGTTGCTCGGGCGGGCGAAGCCGAACACGTTCGGCGTCACGCCGGCGATCTGCGAGTTGCGATAGGCATATTCGAACACGCCGATGTTGCGGCGATAGGCGTCGATCTGCTGTTCCTGCTTCTGGTACGCGCCCGAGACGAGGATGCCGAAATTGTCGGTCACCCGCACCGAGGCGAGGCCGGTGAAGCGCGGGTTCCACTTCTTGCCGTTCTCGCGATACTCGGCCTCGGCCCCCACGGCGAAGCGGTTCTTCTTGTAGGAAAGCGGGCGGCCGGTGGTCAGGTCGATGATCGCGCCGAGCGAGCCTTCGTCATTCTCCGCTGCAGTCGACTTGGTCACCTTGATGCCGCCGAACAGCTCGGAAGCGAAGGTGTTGAAGTCGAAGCCGCGCGAGCGGTTCGCGCCGGCATCGGACTGGTTGCCGCCCGAGACGTTCTGCGCATCGGCGCCGTTGAGGCGGACCATCTGGAAGTCGCCGCCCAGGCCGCGCACGGTGATCGTGCGGCCCTCGCCATTGTCGCGGTCGATCGAGACGCCGGGCAGCCGCTGGATCGATTCCGCCAGGTTCGCGTCCGGGAAGTCGGCGATGTCCTCGGCGGTGATCGCGTCGACGATCTGGTTCGAATTGCGCTTGATGTTGACCGAGCTGGCCAGCGAAGCGCGGAAACCGGTGACAACAATCAGGTCGCCGCTTTCCGTCTGGTCCTGCGGCGCGGCTTGCGGATCGTCCTGCGCGGCGACAGTCGCCGCGGCGGCGGTCTCGGTGGCCTGTGCCCAGGCCGGCGCCGCCGTCAGCAGCGCCATGCCGAGCGCACCCAGCGCCGTCGTGCCGCGCAACGCCGAACGGCGCGCGGCAAGGGTGTCAGCGATAGAAAGCATGGTTTCCTCCCCCAAAGTCCTCTCATCGACAAGCATGAGTCGATGCGCCCGGCGGAGCCTGGAATCAGGGTGCGACGCAGCACTGCGGAAAACGACGCGAGCCGTTCCGCAAGATCCAGCCATGTCGCGACTTGCCCCCTCCCACGCCCCTCTTGCGGATCTTCGCGTCCACTTGGGCGCAAGCGTATTCAGCCACGCTTGTTCACTCCATTGATCGCGCTACCACCCCTGTGTGTCAACCGGTGTCATTGAACAAAATGTCACAATCGGACGATTGCGGCATTTCAGCAACATCGGGGAAATGCCGCCGTGCAGCGTGGGTTTCAGGCGGCCTTTCGAGCCGGTTGCCGGCGGGCGATGGCGCCCCCTTCGCATTCTCCGCCGTCATCCCGCCTTCGCCGGGATGACGGCATTTGCCGATTGGCGCTCGAATCTATCCCTCGCGCGGCGGCGCGACCGAGGCGCGGTGGATCAGCGTCGAGGGGAAGAGCGACGGCTCCTCCACGGCATTGCCGTCGTCCCCGAAGAAGTCCGCCAGCAGCTTCAGCGCCGCCGAGCGCGCCATCGAGATGATCGGCCAGTGCACCGTGGTGAGCGGCGGCCAGATGTGCGAGGCGATGGCGGTATCGTCGAAGCCGACGATCGACAGGTCCTCGGGCACGCTCATGCCCCGGCGGCGCGCGGCATGGAGCGTGGCGGCGGCCATCTCGTCGTTCGAGGCGAAGATCGCGGTGGGGCGCGGCGACAGGTCGAGCAGCCGGTCGGCGGCGGCCAGCCCGGTCTCGAACGTGTAGTTGCCGTCGGCGATCAGGCTGCGCGGCAGCTTGATCCCCGCCCCCTCCAGCGCATTCTCGAAGCCCTTGCGGCGCTCGCGCGCGGAACGGAAGCCGTGCGGGCCGGCGATCAGGCCGATGCGGCGATGGCCGAGCGAGATCAGATGGTTCACTGCCTCGGTCACCACGTCGCAATCGTTCGAGGCGACCATGTGCTCGGACGCGTCCAGCGTGGCGGATCCCATGCGGACATAGCGGATGCCGAGCTCGCGGCAGAGCTCCGCCACCATTTCGTTCTCCGAGACGGGCGGCAGGAACATCACGCCATAGAGCCGCTGGCGCTCGAGGAAGTTGCGCACGTCCTCGAGCATGGTCGAGCTGCCCCGGTCGATCGGGCGGACGATCAGCTCGAACTCGGTGTCGCGCATCGCCTCGAGCATGCCGGCCTGGACGTTCATCACCATCTGCGCATTGGGATTGTCGTGGATCAGGCCGATCAGGAAGTTGCGGCGCAGCGCCAGCGCGCGCGCCTGGACATTGGGGACATAGCCCAGCTCGCTGATCACCTGCTCGACCTTCGCGCGCGTGTCTCCATTGAGCAACGGCGAGCGATTGATCACCCGGCTGACGGTCTTCTTCGAGACGCCGGCGATACGGGCGACGTCGTTGATCGTGGGCTTTCCGGTTCTCTCCATCCCGCGAACATAATGGCTTGCAGGACAAAGCGATACGATATTATCGGCCGGGCGAATTGGCCATCGGTGTCAATTTACCGGCTCAACTCCCCGGCTGGATGTACGGCACCCGGCTCCACAGCTCGCGCTCCCATTTGCGCGGATCGCTGGCCAGGCGGCTGGGCGCGTCGAACAGCATCGTCGCCCGGCCCGGCAAGGCATAGGGCGTCCAGGCGGGCAGGCCCCTCGCCACCGGCCGGCCGGTGCGTGCGAGCGCAGCGAATGCGCCCATCACCTGCCCGCTCAGCTTCTGCGCCGCCGGGCCGGTGCCGGTATAGGATCCCGGCGCATCGAGCGTGCCAAAGGCCAGCGCGATGTCCATCGTGTGCGGCGCGCCGCGCTCGGGCCTGGTCGGCGACTGGAAGTCGACCTGATAGACCCAGGTCGCCCCGGCCCCCGCCGCCGCCCGCGCATCCGCTTCGAGCCATTGGCCCGGCCAGCTCCGGCCGGCGGTGGTGGCGCGATAGAAGAGCTGCTCGGGCGTATCGGCCGGGAAATGCGCGCGATACTGGGCGACCACCCATTCGGGCAGCAGGTCCATGCGCAGTTCGGGCGCCATGCGCGCAGCGACATTGTCCCAGGTCAGCCCCCGCACCTTCTCCGAATTGGGATCGATGAAGGCGCGTGTCTCGTCATGCGTGTTGCCCAGGATCATCGGGATCGCCAGGCCCTGCGGATTGGCGTCGGGCCAGAAGGGATGGCGGGTGAGCCACTTCATGTCGAGCACCGGCCCGAAATAGACGCCGCCGCCCAGGATCGGGTCGGTCGCGTCCAGCGCGTCGACCAGCTTCTCGACCGGCATATCGAGCAGGGGCTGGAGGTCCCCCTCCCGCACGCCCAGCCTGGCGAGATAGGCCTGGGCCCGCTTCGTCGCGTTGAGCGGCCCCGATGCGGTCACCTGCTGCCCGCTCATCGTCGCCGCCGAATGGAACAGCCCCCTGGCCGCCGGCATGCCCATCAGCGTCGCGATCTTCGCGCCGCCGCCCGACTGGCCGAACACGAAGACACGCCGCGGATCGCCCCCGAACGCCGCGATATTGTCCCGCACCCATTGCAGCGCGAGGATCAGGTCGAGCTGGCCGAGATTGCCGCTGTCCGCGAAGCGCGGATCGAAGCGGGCGAGATAGAGATAGCCGAGCGCGTTGAGCCGGTGGTTGACCGTCACCACCACCACGTCCTCGGCCGCCGCCAGCCTCGCGCCGTCGTTCAGCGGCACGGTGACGGTGCCGTTCGAATAGGCGCCGCCATGGATGTAGAGCATCACCGGGCGCCTGGCCGCGGGATCGGCACCGGGCGTCCAGATGTTGAGGAACAGGCAGTCCTCGGAGGCGCGCTGATCCCCCCTGCCCTGCGGGCAGATCGGACCATATTCATGGGCGGGCACGACGGCGCCGGGCGCCGCGACGGCCGTCGGCGCGCGGAAGCGCGGGGCGTTGCCATAGCGGATGCCACGGAAGCGCAGCATGCCGCCGCCCAGCCGATCGCCTTCGAACCGCCCGGCTCGCGTCGCGACCACCGCTTCGCCGGATGCGGCACGCACCGCCAGCGGCACCGCCGCCAATGCCGCGCCACCCGCCAGCACGCTTCGCCTCGAAACCTGCATCATCCTCTCCCGACCCAATTTCCTCGCCTCGGATCGGGCGAGGCTTCAACGGCGGACGTCGAGCCCGCCTTCGTCGAACGCCGCCAGGTCCTCGCGCGTGAATAGGCTCGCGTCGCCGGGCAGCGAATGCTTGAGCGCCGTGAGCGCCAGGCCCGCCCGCGCCGCCGCCTTCGCGTCGCCGCCGCTCTCGATCAGGCCGTGCAGCACGCCCGCGGCGAACGCATCGCCGGCGCCGATGCGATCGACGATCCCGGCGATCAGCACCTCGTCGGTCTGGTAGCCGCCGGCCCGCGTATCGACCCGCGCCGAGACGCAGTGGCTGTCGGCATCGTCGACATGGCGCGCGGTGTTGGCAATCGTCTGGAGCTTCGGAAAGGCCGCGAACGCCGCTTCCGCCGCCTCGCGCCGGCGATCGGCGCCGTCGCCCGAGAATTGGCGCCCGAGCAGCAACGAGATGTCGCGATGGTTGCCGAACAGCAGGTCGGCATGGCCGATCAGCCGGGTCAGCACCGCCTTGGGGTCGCTGTCCCAGCTCTCCCACAGCTTCGCACGGTAGTTGCCGTCGAACGAGACCGGGATGCCCTTGGCGGCCGCCGCTTCCGCCGCGGCGATCGCCGCGCTCGCGGTGTTGTGGCCGAGCGCCGGCGTGATGCCCGACAGGTGCAGCCGCGTGGCACCGTCGAGCAGCGCGTCCCAGTCCCAGGCATCGGCCGGGCGCCGGGCGAACACGGAATACGCCCGGTCATAGACCACTTCGGACGCGCGCAGCCCCGCGCCGGGCGTCAGGAAATACAGGCCGAGCCGGCCGGGCTCGGAGACGATCGTCGAAGTGTCGACTCCGCGCCGTCGCAGCTCGCCGATCACCGCGCCGCCGAGCGGGTTGTCCGAGACGGCGGAGATCATCCGCACCTTGTGCCCGAGGCATGCCAGCCCCGTCGCGACATTCGCCTCGGCCCCGCCGACATTCACCTCGAACTTCGGGGTCTGGAGCAGCAGCTCGCGCCCCGGAGGCGAGAGCCGCAGCATCAGCTCGCCGAAAAAGGCAATGCTCATCGCGCCAGCCACCCGCCATCGACCGCCAGGATATGGCCCTGGACATAGTCCGAAGCCGCCGAGGCGAGGAACACCGCCGCGCCGCCCATGTCCGCCGGATCGCCCCAGCGGCCGGCCGGGATGCGTTCCATGATCGAACGGTTGCGGTTCTCGTCCGCCTGCAGCGCCGCCGTGTTGTTGGTGGCGATGTAGCCGGGGGCGATCGCGTTCACGTTGATGCCCTTGGCCGCCCATTCGTTGGCGAGCAGCTTGGTCAGCCCGCCGATGCCCGACTTGGACGCAGTATAGCTCGGCACGCGGATGCCGCCCTGGAACGTGAGCATCGAGGCGATGTTGATGATCTTGCCCCGGCCGTTCCCCACCATGTGCTTCGCCGCCGCCTGGCAGAGGAAGAACACCGACTTCAGGTTGGTATCGACCACCGCGTCCCAATCCGCCTCGGTGAAGTCGAGGCTGTCGGCACGGCGGATGATGCCGGCATTGTTGACCAGGATGTCGAGTCCGCCCAACTTATCCACAGCTTCGTCCACAACCCTGTCCACAGGCGCGATGGTCGAGAGATCGGCCGAGACGATCTCCGCCCTGCGGCCCAGCGCACGGACCTTCTCCACCGTTTCCTGCGCAGGCGTGCGGCCCACCGCGGCGATATCGGCACCGGCCGCGGCGAGCGCCAGCGCGATGCCCTGGCCGATGCCGGTATTGGCGCCGGTGACGACCGCGACGCGGCCGGAAAGATCGAAGGGATTGGTCATGGCTCTTCTCACTCCCCTCCCGGCGAGGGAGGGGCTGGGGGTGGGTAGCGTCCGGGCGGTACGGCGACGGTCCTGCTCGCGACGTCAGCAACGCGAGCACGCCACCCACCCCCGGCCCCCTCCCTTGCGGGGAGGGGGAGAGGCGGCCTTACGCCAGCTGGCAGATGTCCAGCACGTTCATGTCGGTATAGTCCTGGTTCTCGCCCGCCATCGCCCAGATGAACGCGTACGCTTTCGTACCTGCGCCCATGTGGATCGACCAGGGCGGGCTGATCACTGCCTCCTCGTTCTGCATCACGATGTGCCGGGTCGCCTCCCCTTCACCCATGTAATGGAACACGCGGTCCTTCTCGAGATCGTCGAGCTCGAAATAGAGATAGATCTCGCTGCGACGCTCGTGAATGTGCGGCGGCATGGTGTTCCACACGCTGCCGGGCTTGAGCACCGTCAGGCCCATGACGAGCTGCGCGCTGTCGCACACGCCCGGGATGACGAGCTGATAGATCGAGCGCTCGTTCGATTCCTCCAGCGTGCCGCGGTCCAGCCGGTTGGCGTCGGCGATGCCGAGCTTGCGGGTCTGGAAGCCCTTATGCGCCGGGCACGAAACCAGGTAGAAGCGCGCGCCGTCGCCCGAGAACTGCACGTCCCGGGCGCCCATCGTCACGTACAGGCAGTCCTTGTTGCCCAGCGTGAAGGCCTCGCCGTCCACGGTCACGACGCCTTCGACGCCGCCGATGTTCACCACCGCCAGCTCGCGGCGCTCGAGGAACGGGTGCCCCGCCGCCGAGGCCGGCTCGGTCTGGTCGGGCAGCTTCACTGCGCCCGTGGCCACCGCGACGCCCCCGATCACCATGCGATCGGCATGGGTATAGTTGAGCACGCACTCGCCGGCACGGAACAGGCCCGTGATCAGATAGCGGTCGCGCAGTTCCTCGTTCGAGACGCACTCCATCATGTCGGGGTGCGTGGCGTAATAGGTCCGGTCGAACATGGGGACTCCGTTGGGTTAGGCAGCGGCGGCGACGGGCGCCGGCGCGGGTTGATCGAGCTTGTACGCCTTGCGCACCAGCCCGTTGGTAAGTTCGTGCGCCAGCTCGGCCGCTTCCCAGTCGAGCAGCCGCCCCTCGGCGACCAGCCGCGCGAGGAAGGCGCAGTCGACACGCCGGGCGACGTCGTGCCGGGCGGGAATCGAAAGAAAGGCGCGGGTGTCGTCATTGAAGCCGACGGTGTTGTAGAAACCGGCGGTCTCGGTCACTTGCTCGCGGAAGCGGCGCATGCCCTCCGGCGAATCATGAAACCACCAGCTGGGACCCAGCTTCAGGCAGGGATAATGGCCGGCCAGCGGCGCCAGCTCGCGGGAATAGACGGTCTCGTCGAGCGTGAAGAGGATGATCGAAAGGTCGGTCGAGGTGCCGAACCGGTCGAGCAGCGGCTTCAGCGCGTGGACGTAATCGGTGCGCATCGGGATATCCGCACCTTTGTCGCGGCCATGGCTCTCGAACAGCCCGCCATTGTGGTTGCGGAAGGATCCCGGATGGATCTGCATCACCATTCCGTCCTCGACGCTCATCGCCGCCATCTCGGTCAGCATCTGGGCGCGGAACAGCTCGGCGTCCTGCGGGGTCCAGCGATCGGACAGGATGGTGCGGAACAGCCGCTCGGCCTCGTCCCTGCCCAGGTTCGCGGTCGCCGCGGTCGGATGGCCATGGTCGGTCGCGGTAGCGCCGGCGGCGCGGAAATCGGCGCGGCGCTTGCGGTGGGCGGCGAGATAGCCGTCCCACGAATATACGTCCTCGCCCGTCCTCTCGGCGAAGACCTTCATCGCGCCCGGGAACTGCTCATGCTCGACATCGATCACCGCATCGGGGCGATAGGTGGTGACGACGCGCCCGCCCCAGCCCGAGGCATGGATCGCGTGATGCGGCGCCAGGTCGTCCTGCGGCCCCTCGGTGGTGGCGAGGAAGCCGATGTTGAAGCGGTCGAACAGCGCCCGCGGCTTGAACGCGTCGGTCGCCAGCTTTGCGTTGATCGTGTCGTAATAATGATCGGCGGTGCCGGCATCGAGCGCCACGTCGAAGCCGAACACCTCGCCGAACACATGCCCCAGCCACATCGCCGAGGGCGTACCGCGGAACAGATGGGTATGCTCGGCAAAGGTGCGCCAGGCTCCGCGCGGATCGGTCGCCGGCATGCCCGCCTTGTCGGGCACGCACAGCGCGTCCAGCGCCACGCCCTGCGAATAGAGCATGCGATAGATATAGTGATCCGGCGAGAGCAGCAATTCGGTGGCGTTCGACCAGTTGGCGTTGGTGGAGAACCAGGCCGGATCGGTGTGCCCGTGCGGGCTGATGATCGGCAGCCCGGCCACTTCGGCATAGAGCGCGCGGGCGATCTCCCGCGTGCGGTCCTCGGCCGGGAACAGCCGGTCGGGATCGAGCTTCAGGGGCCGGGCCATCGTCCAGTCCTTTCCGTTACGCGACGTCGGCGCGCGCCAGGCGCGGCGAAAGCAGGTGGATCGAAAGCAGCGCCAGGAAATAGGCCGCACCCGCGACGATGAAGAGCGGCGCATAGCTGCCGATCGCATCGAGCACATAACCCGCATATTTCGAGAACACCATGCCGCCGACCGCGCCCAGCGTGCCGCCGATCCCGATCACCGAGCCCACCGCGAAGCGCGGCACCGTGTCCGAGGGAATGGTGTAGAGCGTCGCCGAAAAGCTCTGGTGCGCCGCCGCGGCCACGCCGACCACGAACACGCTGAGCCAGAGATTGCCGTAGAAGGTGGTGAACATCACCGGCAGCACGAAACAGGCCGAGATCAGCATGGTGAGCTTGCGCGCCTTGTTCACGCTCATGCCGGTGCTCATCAGCTTGCCCGAGAGCCAGCCGCCCGCGACCGAGCCGACGTCGGAGATCAGATAGATCGCGCCCAGCGCGATCGCCGCGGTCGGCGAATCCCAGCTGGTCAGGTTCAGGCCATATTCCTTGCCCAGCCAGCTCGGCAGCCAGAACAGGTAGAACCACCAGATCGGATCGATGAAGAACTTGCCGAGCGCGAAGGCCCAGGTCTCCCTGGTGCGGAGCAGCTTGCCCCACAGGTTCTTCACCTTCACTTCGGGATCGGCGGGATCCTGGGTGATATAGGCGAGCTCCGCCGCACCCACCTTGGGGTGGTCCGCCGGCTTGTCGCGGAAGATGGCGAGCCAGGCGACCAGCCAGATCACGCCGAAGATGCCGGTGATCACGAAGGTCATGCGCCAGCCAAAGGCGGGCACCATCGCCCAGATCAGCAGTGGCGTGAGGATCGCGCCGACGTTCGATCCGGCGTTGAACAGGCCCACCGCGAAGGCGCGCTCCTTGGCCGGGAACCAGTCCGCGACGGTCTTGACGCCGGCCGGAAAATTGCCCGATTCGCCGATGCCCAGGCCGAAGCGGGCCAGGGTGAACTGCATGACGGTGTGCACGCCGCCATGCGCCACGTGCGCGATCGTCCAGATCACTACCGCGATGGCATAGCCGAAGCGCGCGCCGATCGCGTCGACCACCTTGCCGAAGGCGAGATAGCCGATCGCATAGGCGGCCTGGAAGTAGAAGACGATGTTGGCATAGTCGGTCTCGGTCCAGCCGAGCTCCTTCGACAGGTCGGGCTTGAGCACCGCGATCATCTGCCGGTCGACATAGTTGATCGCGGTGGCGGCGAAGAGCAGCCCCACGATCACCCAGCGATAGCGCCCGACGCGCGAAACCGCGCCGGAGACTGCCGCCTCTCCCTTACTCGCCATCATCCTCTCCCTCGTCTCTCTTTATCGCGTTTCGCGACCGGTCCTCAGGCGTCGTGGATGCCGACGATACGGCACCGGACGCTGTAGTCATCCGCGAACCGCGCCTCCACCAGCTCGCCGACGCGAACCGGATGGACGCCCGTGACTGCGCCGGTGGAGATCCACTGGCCCGGCGCGAGCGGCAGCTGCCGGTCGGCGGCAAGCTCGAACAGGAAGCGGACGGCGCCGAACGGGCCGTCGAGCATGGTGCTCGCGGTCGCCGCGCCGGCCACTTCATCTTCGATTGTTAGCGCTACCGGCCATTCAAGGAAATCCGTGCCGCGCGGAATTTCCGCACCGATCACCAGGCCGTTGTTGTTGCCGAAATCCGAGACGGTCACGGCCGGGCCGTGCGCGTTGATCCCCGCAAAGGGCGAGCTGGCGACCTCGATGCCGACATGGATGGCATCGACATATTCGGCGACTTCCGCATTGGTCCACGGCCGGTCGAAATCCTCGGGGAGCGCGCCCAGGCGGAGCAGATATTCGGCCTCGCCCGCGGCGAAGCCCTGCTCGAACACCGGCATTTCCGGCACTTCGCCATTGGCGGCGGTCACCACCGAATCGGCGAAGATCGGCCCGGTCAGCCGGTTGGTGCCATAGGTCGCGTCGAGCGGCGCGGGGATCTTGCCCACTTTCCATCCCGCGATCCGGTCGCCGAACAGCGCGATCGCGCGTTCCTGGATGCCATAGGCTTCCTCGAGCGTGCCCGGCAGCGCGCCCGGATAGTCGGTCAGTGCATTTCCTGCCTGTCGGGCCGCGACAAATGCTTGGGCGATGGCCTCGGCCGATTCCCGTCCTTCGATCAACTTGAAATTCCCCATGTTCCCGTCGCGTGAGGGCCGCCCGCCATGTTCGGCCCGCGCACGCGCAAGCCGTCGCCCGACACGCCGCCCCTTCCCGCTTCGCCTGCCCGGGAACCGCTCGCCTCCTGCGGTCCAAGAGCCATGGGAGAAGACAGGCCGGAACCGGTGCCGGGCCATGTCGAGTAACTTGCGCGCGATCTCCTCTCCGAAGTCCTGCGTCCGGCTTTGTGCGGTTCCGCAGATGTCGCGCCGATGCTACCGGTGTCAGATCGGCGCGTCAACGCACCTCGAACGCAATCGTCGACATCGCACGGAAACGAGAAAGCTATTGTCACCGGTGTCAAGCGTCGCCATGCTTGACGGAAGCGGCGGCGCAGACCGTCCTGTTCGTTCAGAGAGGCATGTCATGATCCGCACGTCCACCAGCATCGCCCTGGCCTGGGCGCTCGCGCTCGCCGCAAACCCCGCCGCGGCCCAGAGCACGGACGAGCGCCTGCTCTTCCGCGCCTCGGGCGACAGGGGCGGCACGGCCGAGAAGGCCGGCGGCGACGCGGTCCCCAATTTCCAGACCAAGGTGACCAACGTGCCCGACGGCGCGATCGGCGGCGCCTTTCGCTGGGCGGACGACGGCTACATCGCCTGGAACGCGCCGGGCAACATCCAGGCGCAGCGCGGCACCCTTTCCTTCTTCTGGCGCTCGCGCGAGCCGGTGGGAGAGGCGCCCTTCGTGATCTTCCGCGTCGGCTATGCCGATCATTCCAGCTGGGACATGGCGTTCCTGCGCATCGACTGGAACGGCCACGGTTTCGACGCCTTCGTGACCGATGCGAACCTCTCGCGCATCCGGGTGTCGTTCAAGCTGCCGCAGAACCCCGCGCCCGATGCGTGGCAGCACATCGCCTTCGCCTGGGACGAAAGCGTCGGCGTGCGGCTCTTCGTCGACGGCGAGGAAGTCGCGCGCAAGGACCAGAGGGCCGATCTCGATACCGGGCTCGACCAGTTCGGCATGGCCGGCCGCGTGATGGCACCGCATCAGGTGCAGAGCCGCTACAATTTCATGCGCGGCAGCGACCTGGACGAGATCCGCGTCTATGATCGCATGCTCGACGGGGCGGGCATCGCCGCGCTCGCCGCCAAGGCCGAACCCGCCACCGCCCCGGCTGCCGACCAGGCGGGCAAGCGCACTGCCTGGCTCCATCGCTTCGGCTGGGACGCCGCCTCCCCGCCGGTGCTCGCCGACAGGGTCACCGGCGTCCGCAAGGTCGAGTTCGCCGACGCGAAGGACCTGAAGGAGTGGATGTGGAAGGGCGTGGACGGCATCGCCGAGACGACCTGGCCCGGCGTCTATAATCGCTCCAGGCTCCCCGGCCGCGACGATTATTTCGAGCTGCCCGACTGGAACGTCTATGTCGAAGGCGGCAAGACCTACACGCTGACCGTTCCCGCCGGCGAGCGGTTCAACCGCGTCGAGATCCGCGGCGCCGCCTATGGCGCGCTCGACTACAGCGCGGACGGCTCCAGCTTCCGCAACCTCGCGAAGCGCCCCCAGGGCGCCGTTCGCAGCGTCACTTCCCTAGGCACGGCACAGGGCGGCGCGCTCCGCTTCACCAATATGATGCCGGAGCAGCCGATCCAGGAGATCTGGGCCTATGATATCGGCCCCGCCAGGGAGCCCGAGGGCAGTTTCAAGCTCGGCTACACCGTGAATGCCCAGGTCTCCGCCGATCTTGCCGCGCTCGAAGGGCTCAACCGCTTCATCCGCGGCCGCTATCCCGCCGACGAGCGCAACACCGTGCTCGCCTTGCCCCCCGGCGCCGGATCGGCCGCCGCGGGCGCGGGCAGCGCCACCTCGACCGGTGCCGCCACGCATGTCGCGGGGGCGATGCCGATCGTCCACATCCTGATCCCCTCGGGCTTCGGCGACGCCTTCCCCGGCCGCGCGCTTGCCCGCGCCTGGAACTATGGCTGGGAGAACAGCCGCGACGGGCTCGACGGCATCGCGATCGACATTCCCGCGCTCAAGGCGACGCCCGGCAGGGACGGGCTGATCCCGCTGAACATCAAGGTGAAGGACCCGATCTGGCCGGGTCGCGACATGATCGACCTGTCCGTCTCGGTCCGCCCCGGCGAGGCGCGCACGCTCTGGCTCGACCTGCGCGACCGCATCCTTACCAACGACAGCCTCTATCTCGCCATCGCTTCCGCGGCTCCCGATTTCGGTCCGGCATCGCTCGACGGGATGAACATCCGCCTGGTCTTCAAGGACCGCGCCGCCGCGCTTCCCGAGCACGTCGCCGACCGGTTCAACCAGGTGAAGGACAATTGGGGCTTCCTGGTAGAGGAGCACACCGCCTCGAAGCGCGCCGCCATGTATGCCCGCGTCTTCGCGGACGTCAGCGACCTGCTCCGCGTCGATCCCGATCATGTCGAAGGGCGCCGCTATTGGGCGGACATCAGCTATGGCCCGCAGAACCTGCCCGCGTTCAAACAGCCGGAAGCCCCCGCCGGCGTGCCGCTCTGGGCCTTCCGCCAGCTCGAGGACCTGAAGATCACCCGCCAGTTCGTGAACTGGTGGATCGACAATCGCCAGGTGCCCTATGGCGATTTCGGCGGCGGCATCTCCGACGATACCGACCTGACCCAGCAATGGCCGGGCCTGGCGCTGATGGGCGTCGACCCGGACAAGATCAACGGCTCGCTCCGCGCGCTGTCCGAGGCGGTGTACAAGAACGGCATGATGGTGAACGGCCTGGGCCATATCACCACCGACGAGCTCCACGCCTATGAGGAAGGCATGAACTCGGATGCCGAGCGGCTCTATCTCAACTGGGGCGAGCCGCGCGCAGTGGAGCGGCTGATGGCGACGGTGAAGGCGCTCAAGACCGTCATCCTCCCCAACCCGGCCGGCCATCTCCACTTCGCGAGCAACTGGTACGGCGCGCGCAAGATGTACCGCGAGGGGCCGTTCGAGTGGCAGAAGCCCTATAGCTTCGTCGTCCTCCACGCGCCGACGCTGCTCGGCCTCTATAACGGCAATCCCGATGCACGCAGCCTGATCACCGGCGTCACCGACGGCCTGCTCGCCCATGGCAAGCAGGACGCGAACGGCAATTGGAGCTGGCCGAACGAGATCAACTGGCGCACCGATGCCGAGCGCGCCGGCGATGGCGGCGGCGCCTCCACCCCACTCCAGGCGGCATGGGCGGCCTATCGCTTCACCGGCGAGGCGAAATACCTGGCCCCGATCCTTGCCCGGGTGGGCAAGAGCGGCCCCGCCTCGGTGCAGGACATCAACGAGAACGCGATCAAGCTGCTCGGCGCCGACAAGGATTGGTCGAAGACGCTCGCCGACAAGGCGAAGAAAGGCGGCGCCTTCGAGCAATGGGCCGCATGGGATGCGACCGGCGACACCGGATATCTGGAATCGCTCCACGCCGCGGCGATCGCGGACAAATCGCAGCGCCAATACATGTATACCGAAGGCCATTGGTGGTCCGACCGGGTCGACCAGCCGAACGAGATCCTCCAGCGCGAGCGGCTTGGCGGCATCGCGCTCCGCCGCAACCAGACCTGGCCGGGCAATGCGGTGAGCTGGCGCTTCGACGATCCCGAAGGCGCGCTGAAGACCGCGATCCTGGTGCCTGGGGCAACGCCGACCCGCTTCAAGGTGATCGCCTACAACACCGGCGACACCCCGCAGACCGCCGAGATGCGCACGTGGAATATCACTGCCGGCGAATGGGAAATGGTGACAAACGGCACCACCACCGCGCTCCATCTCGAACGCAGCGCCGCGACCCGGGTGACCTTCGCGCCGCATGCGACGACCGAGATCGCGTTCACCCTGAAGACGCCGGGCGAGGATGTCGCCACGCGCCCGGACCTCGGCATCGGCAGCGACGATGTGGTGGTGAAGGGCGGCAAGCTGGCGGTTACCGTCCACAGCCTCGGCGCGCAGGATGTGGCCGGCGGCACGCTCACGATCGAGGACACGGCGGGCAAGGCGCTCGCCACCGCTCCGATCCCGGCCCTCGCCGCCCCGCTCGACCTCGTCCCCAGAGCCACGACCGTGAAGCTCAACCTCCCCAAGGGGGCGGCGCGCATCCGCGTGGCGCTTCCCGGCAATGCCCCCGAAGTGACCCGGCTCAACAATGTGGTGCAGCTGCCCCGCTGAACCGGAGAGCCGCGATGCACCGCCGTCAATTCCTCGCCGCCGCCAGTGTCGCCGCGCTTCCCCGCGCCGCACTGGCCGTGCCGAACCGCGATGCCGATCTTCGCGCAGCGCTCGACGGCCTGGCGAAGCTCGACACGCCCGCCGCCAGGCGCGCGCGGCTGAAGGGCTTCGATCCCGCGTCGCTCTCGCCCTCGGCCCGGATCGATCTGGAGACGGTGCGCGCCGGCCTCGCCGTCGATGCCGAGCTGCTCCGCAGCCTGCCTGTGGGCCGGCTGGGCCGCTCACCCTATGTCATCGCCCCCAATGCCGGCGCCTGGCGCGAAAAGGCACCCGACGCCCAGCGCATCGAAGCCGAGAACGCGCAGATCGCCGCGGATGCCCGGTACGGCGTGGTCCTTCCGGCGCCGCTGCTCGAAAGGACCCGCTCCGGCATCATCGCCGCAGCGGGCAAGGCGACGGGTCCCGCCGCGGCGGCGCTTGCCGGGCAGGCCCGGCTGCTTGCCGACCTCGCCCCGCGTGCGCCGAAGGAGCCCGGCACCAGCCGCTTTCCCGGCGGCGCCCGCTATTTCGCCCTCCTGCTCGAGCGCCATTACGGCGCCGCCATCGCCCCGGCCGAAGCGCATCGCCAGATGCTCGCCGTGGCGGAAGCGCTCACGGCGCGCGCCGATGCCGTGCTCAAGCGCCTGGGCCATGCCCAGGGCACCGTCGGCGCCCGGATCAGCGCGGCGTTCAAGGATCGCCGCTTCCTCTACAGCGACGACGATGCCGGGCGGAACCGCGCGGTGGCCGACATGAACGCCACGCTGGCCGCCGCCCGCCCGCACCTGCCCGCGCTGTTCGGCCCGCTGCCGCCCGAATGCCTGAACGTGTCGGCGTTGCGGATGCCCCCACAGGAGGAGGCTGAGGGCAAGCAGGGCTATCGCACCATCCCCGCCCCCGGCATGGCGGGCGCCTATTTCCCCGACCTCGCGCGCATCCGCGATCGCCCTTCCTGGACGCTGCCGGCCGTCGTCCATCACGAGCTGTTGCCCGGGCACATGATCCAGCTGCCCATCGAGGCGGCGTCGGAGCCGCATCCGCTGCGCATCGAATATGCCCCCGCCTTCGCCGAGGGCTGGGCGATCTATGCCGAGCAGCTGATGGCGGCCCGGGGCGCATTCGCGGGCGACGACCATGCCCTTCTCGGCCATTTGCACTGGCTGCTGTTCCGGATTGGCCGCGGACTGGTTGACACCGGTGTCCATATCGGACAAGAAACACTGGCACAGACGAGCAGCAAGCTCGCGACATTGCAGGGAGAGGCGGCTTATTTCGCGCCGATGGCGCAGGATATCGAGCGAATCTGCATTGAGCCCGCCATGCGCGCCGCGGAGGCGCTCACTTGGCTCGGGCTGACCCGTCTGGGGTCCATCGCGCAGCGCAACGGACCGGAATCGCTCAGGAAATTCCATCGCAGGCTGCTCGCCGACGGGCGCAGACGCTTCGCGATGATCGCATAGCGGCGGGCGAGAGCCGGCCAGGAAGCAACAGAGAGCTGGCGCAAGCCGGCCGAAATGCCGGGCGAGCCGCGAAGACGGTGCGGCCCCGGAAACACTGACCATGGGAGAATTGGGATGCGTAAGGGGATTTTGAGGCGGAATCTGTGGTGCGCCGGCGTTTCGCTGGCCGTGATCGCCGGTGCGGGCATCGCAACCCCGGCGCTGGCGCAGGATATGCCCGCCGCACCGGCCGATACCGGCGTGCAGGAACAGGATCAGACCAGCGACGGCGCCATTGTTGTCACCGGTTTCCGCCAATCGCTCGACAAGGCGCTCAACGTGAAGCGCGCCTCGGTATCGTCGGTCGACGCAGTCGTCGCCGAGGACATCGCCAAGTTCCCGGACCAGAATCTCGCGGAATCGCTCCAGCGCATCCCGGGCATCTCGATCCAGCGCGACGCAGGCGAAGGCCGCGCGATCACCGTCCGCGGCCTCGGCGCCCAGTTCACGCGCGTCCGGGTCAACGGGCTCGAGACGGTCGCCACGTCAACCGACGGCGCCTCGGCCAATCGCGACCGCGCGTTCGACTTCAACGTGTTCGCTTCCGAGCTGTTCAGCTCGCTGGTCGTCCACAAGACCGCAGAGGCATCGCTCGACGAGGGCTCGCTCGGCGCGGTGGTCGATCTGAACACCGGCAATCCGCTCGCCGGCAAGGCCGGTTTCACTTTCGTGGGATCGGTTCAGGGCAGCTATAACGACCTCTCGAAGAACTGGGGGCCGCGCGTCGCCGGCCTGGTCTCGTGGAAGTCGCCCAGCGGCACCTTCGGCGTCGCGGTCTCGGGCGCCTATTCGAAGACCGACAATCTCGAGCTCGGCAACAACTCGGTACGCTGGGCGCAGGCGACGTTCGATCAGGTCGACGGCACCAATTGCTGGACCACGGCGAATTCGGGCGGCACCTATGTCCCCAGCGCGGTCTGCTCGAAGGCCGCGCTCGCCTTCCATCCGCGCATCCCGCGCTACGGCAGCGTCCGCCACGATCGCGAGCGCCTGGGCCTCACCGGCAGCGTGCAATGGGCACCGAGCGACGCGACCAAGATCTCGATCGACGGCCTCTATTCGCGATTCAAGGAAACGCGCGAGGAGAAGTGGCTCGAGGTGCTGCTGCGCTCGAACGAGCGCTCGATCAATGTCGTCAATCCGGTCTACGACGGCAACAACAACATGATCTCGGCGACGCTCAACGACGCCTGGGTGCGCACCGAGCATTATCTGCGCAAGTCGGACACCGAATTCTACCAGATCGGCGGCACCTGGGACCAGCAGCTGGGCGACAGCTTCCGCTTCACGCTGCTCGGCGGCCTCTCCAAGTCGAACGCCGACATCCCGGTCGAGACCACCATCGTCCTCGACGACCGCGATGCGCAGAATTATCGCTACGACTACACCAACATGCGCAGCCCGGTGCTCAGCTTCGGCACCAGCGTGACCGATCCGGCGAACTTCCAGCTCGCCGAGATCCGTGATCGCCCGTCCAATGTCACCAACAAGTTCCGTACCGCCCAGCTGCGCACCGAATGGGACGTGGCCGAGGGCTTCCAGATCAAGTCCGGCGCGATGTACCGCCGCTTCGACTATGACGTGAAGGCGTTCCAGCGCGACACCGCGGTGTGCGGCAATGGCGGCCTCGATCTGGTGCTCAAGACGATCACCTGCTCGCCCACCTCGGCCTTCGGCCCGACGGCAGTGTACGGCTTCCAGGCCACGCCGGCGCTGACCGAGCTGGTCAACCTGGGCAAGGCCGGCCAGCCGGCAGGCACCACGACGAGCTGGGTGATCGCCAATATCGACGCGGCGGCAGCCTATACCGGCCTCTACAACCGCCCGCTGCTGCTCGACGTGGGCAACAATCGCAGCGTGACCGAGGAAGTGAAGGGCGGCTATCTGCAGTTCGACGCCAAGGGCGAGCTGCTCGGCCTGCGCTACGCGCTCAACGCCGGCATGCGCTATGCATCGACCCGCCAGAGCTCGACCGGCATCAACGGGACGCTGCCGGTCACCTTCGAGCGCACCTATGACGACTGGCTGCCGTCGATGAACATCGCGCTGTTCCCGACCGACAAGATCATCCTGCGCGGCGCCATCGCCGATGTGATGACGCGACCGACGCTGGGCAGCCTGACGCCGGGCGGCTCGGCCGACGGCTTCAACTACCGGGTCTCGTTCGGCAACCCGAACCTCGATCCCTATCGCGCCACCGCCTATGACCTTGCGGCCGAATGGTATTTCGCCCCGCAGTCGATCTTCTCGGTCGCAGTGTTCAAGAAGGACGTGAAGAGCTTCCCGGTCAGCGCCACGCTGACCGGCCAGACCTTCACTTCGACCGGCCTCCCCGCCTCCGTGCTCTCCGCCTCGTCGCCGGCCTTCCTCAACCCCGCGCAGCAGGCCCAGCCGATCTGGACCGTGGTGACCACGGTCAACGGCACCGGAGCCTCGCTCAAGGGCATAGAGATCGCGGTGCAGGCTCCGTTCCGCTTCCTGCCGGGGTTCCTGAAGAATTTCGGCGGCATCGCGAACGCGACCTTCATCGATTCGACCGCGACCTACAGCCAGTCCGCCCCGGCCACGGCGGTGAACGCCAACGGCTCGCTGACGCTGCCGAACCGGCCCTTCACCTCGACGCTCTACGGCGTGTCGAAAAAGGCGTTCAACGCGACGCTCTATTATGAGGACAAGAAGTTCAGCGCGCGCGCCTCGGTCAGCTATCGCGGGCCCTATGTCGATGCCGGCTCGGGCACCGGCAACGTGTTTGAAGGCTATAATGCGATCACCAATGTCGACGCCTCGGTCCGCTACAAGCTCACCGACTGGATCGAGCTGTCGGTCGAGGGCACCAACCTCACCGACGCCTATCGCGACCGCTACACCGACACGGCCGCGAACCGGAACTACGAGTATAATCATTTCGGCCGCACGATCCTGTTCGGCGCGCGCCTGAAACTCTGATCGCCTCCGCGACCACTAGGGGCCGTCGCATCATTCGATGCGGCGGCCCTTTCCTTTGGGGATCAGGCCGCCAGGGCCGCGCCCGGCCGTTCCGCCGGCCCGGCCGGGCGCGCTTCGCCGCCGCGCAACAGCAAGGCGCAGGCAATGAGCCCCGCGACCGTCGGCGGCAGCGCATAGGCGGCGCGCACCGCGAACAGGACTTCCGCCTGCCCGGCCTCGTCCGGCGCGAAACCGGCCCAGCCCAGCGCGCCCAGCGCCGCGGCGACGCCCAGCCCCATCGCCAGCCGGAGCGTCACGTTGAACAACGCATAGCGGCTCGATGCCCAGCGCTGCCCCTGCTCCACTTCGCGCCGGGTGATATCGCCCACCATCGCACGCAGCAGCATGTAGTCGACCCCGAAGACCAGGCTGCGCGCGATCAGCCAAAGGACCAGGAGCGCCAGCCCGCCCGCGGGCAGCAGCAGCGCCAGCGGCGCCACCAGCGCCTGCCAGCCATAGCCGGCGAGCAGCACCCGCCGCTTGCCGAACCGCCGGCTCATCCGCGCCCAGAAGGGCAGCAATGCGAGCGGCACCACGCCCTGGACGAGCATCAGCGTGCTACCCCAGCCGGGCAGCGCGAGCGCCTGCTCGACGAAGAACAGGAAGGTGCCGGCCGCAGCGGCATCGGCCATGCCGACCAGGCCGTAGAGGATCAGGATGCGCCGCATCTCCCGCGTGCGCAGCATTCCGGCGAAGAGCGCGAAGGGATTGGCCACGCGCGTGGTCGAAGGCGCATCCGGCTCCCGAATCCGGCGGAGCACCAGCAATACAGTGATCGGCGCGAGCAGCACGATCGCCGCGCCCAGCGCCCCCACCTGCGCCGCCCGCCCCAGGCCGAAACCGCGCTCGAGCAGGCTCGGCAGCACCAGGGTGACGATCATTCCCGCCATCGCCACCCAGATCTTCGCGCCCATCACCCGCACCCGCTCATGCGCGTCGCGCGACAGCTCCAGCCCCCAGCCGCCATGCGGCGTGGCGATGAGCGTGTAGCCGAGATGGAACACCAGGCTCCACGCGGCGAGCGTCGCGATGCCGGTGCCGGGCACCGCCCAGAACAGCCCGAGCGCGCCCAGGCTGACCAGCGGCGCTCCCATCACCATCCATGGCCGGCGCAGGCCGAAGCGCGTCGGGAACCGATCGCTTGCCCAGCCGATGCACGGATCGATCAACCCGTCGAACAGCCGCGCGGCAAGCAGCAGCATGCCCACCGCCGCGATCGGCAGCCCCAGCGTCGCGGCAAAGAAGGCGGGAAGATAGGTTCGCCAGGCAAGCTCGATCGCCTGGAACAGGATGACCGGAGAGGAGAAGGCGAACAGGTCCACCCGGCTCAGCCGCTCGGTTCGACTCGATCGGATATCCCCGCTCACCAATCCCCTCTGGCCCAGGGGGATGACAAATATGCGACCGTCAGCCGCCGCGCAGGAAGGAGAGCAGCGCCTCGGTCTCGGCCAGGCTCGCCGCCTGGCGCTCGTCGTCGGGCAGGCCCCGGTGCGCATTGCCCTGTCCGATCGCGAAGCTCGAGAAGATCGCCGCGTCGAGCGCGCCGACCGGCCGGTCGCGACCGATCATCGCCTGCAGGAACAGCCGCGAGGTGCGCCCGCGCAGATAGCGCAGTTGCGCAGCGAAGGGCGCAAGCGCCGGATCGCGCATCGCCGCCATCATCAGTTCGGAAGTGGCGAGGCGGAACGCCTCCGCCCCCGGCCGCTCGCCGAGCCTGTCGAGCATGGCCCGGCCGTCGCCATCGGTCGCCGCGGCGAGTTCCGCCTCGAGTTCGCCGGCCGGCACGTTGTGGCGATAGATCACTTCAAAGGCCGATCCGAGCAACTCGGCGCTCGTCCGGAACTTGTGCGAGACCACGCCGAGCGTCAGCCCGGCCCCGGCCGCCACCGCGCGGTGCGTCACGCCGGCCACCCCGCCCAGCGCGACGATCGCCGCCGCCGCTTCGGCTATCCGTTCCGCAGTCTCGTCGCGCGCCTCGGGCAGCGGCGCGGAACGCTGGGCGCAGCCGCGCGCCATGTCGCGCCAGGGCGACGGCCCGGCCAAGGTGCCGCCCAGCCAATTGCCCCAGCCGCGGCACAGTTCGTCCAGCGCGGCGCGATCCACCGAGCGGCGCCAGCGCATCATGTGCAGGAAGCTCTCCCCGTCGAACAGCCGTTCGGTGATCGTCGCGGTGCCGGGGATGCCGAGCCGGTCGCAGACATGGCGCCAGAATCCCGCCCAAAGCGTGCGCCAGCGCTGGGCGGCCGGCCCATAGCGCGGATCGCGCGCGACCAGCAGCTGGCATTCGCGCCAGGCAAAGGCCAGGCCGCGCTGCCCCTCGCACCAATCGTCGATCAGTGCGGCGAGCAAGGCCGGCAGCGACTCGGCGCCCCCGGGCACGTCCGCAAGCTGATCCAGCCGCGCCCCGCACCATTCCGCCGCCAGTGCCTGGGCATGTTCGTGCGCGCATACATACAAACGTTCAAGGTCGCCAAAATGGTGATAAATGGACGACGCCGGCAGCCCGGTCGCCTGCGCGAGCCCGCGCGCCGAGACCGCGGCCTGGCCGCTCACTTCCCAGGCACTTAGCACCGCCGCAATCCATTTTTCGGCACTCCCGCTGCCCTTGCCGGCAGCTGCGATACCTTGACCGGACATCCCGCCCTCCCCCTTTTCGCGCCCAAGCCAATGCCGGAATGCGCAGCTCCATACAAGCGTCACAGAAGATACATACAATCGTTCTAGTTGCCCGCTCGTCATCAGCCAGATGGGGGTCATCATGAAACGGAACGTCAAGCACCGGCTGCGCCTGGCAGCCTTGTCCGGAGCCGCCGCCTCGGCGCTGCTCCTCGCCGCGCCGGCCTTCGCCCAGCAGGCCGATACGGCCAGCATGGTCGCGGCCGACGAACAGGATCAGAGCGGCGGCCTCGGCGAGATCGTCGTCACCGCCCAGCGCCGCGAGACCAATCTCCAGAAGACTCCGATCTCGATCGCGGTGCTGAACGGCGAGGCGCTCCAGAACCGTCACATCCAGACCCTCGCCGACCTGGCCGACGGCTCGGTCCCGGGCCTGCGCGTCGCGCCCTTCTTCTCGCGCACTTCGGCGCTGGTGATCGGCATTCGCGGCGTGGGCTTCCTGGGCGATGCCAACCAGCCGGCCCGCGAACAGGGCGTCGGCGTCTATATGGACGGCATCTATCTCGGCCGCGCCCAGGGCCTTGGCACTGCCCTTTACGACATCGAGCGGATCGAAGTGCTCAAGGGCCCGCAAGGCACGCTGTTCGGCCGCAATACCGAGGGCGGCGCGATCAGCATCGTGACGAAGAAGCCGAGCGGCGAATTCCGCCTCAATGCCTCGGCCGGCATCGCCAATTTCGGCGGCTACGAAACCGCACTGCACCTCGACCTGCCGCGTGCGGGCAATATCAGCCTGAAGTTCGACGGCGTGATCCAGAAGCGCGGCGGCACGATCGACAATCCGATGGCCGGGCAACTCGACTTCAACAGCCATGACCGCCGCGGCGCGCATGTCGCCGCACTGTGGGAGCCGAGCGACAAGTTCAGCGCGCTCTGGCAGTTCGACGTCTCGCATGACGAGGGCTCGCCCAATTATCTCCAGCTGCTCCGCAAGGGCAGCCTGCCGCTCGCGCCGATCCTCAAGCTCCAGGCCGAACGCGCCAAGGCCGGCAATGTCGGCGTGCCGCTCCAGCCCAGCGTCGGCGACACCACCGGCATGTCGCTCCATCTCGACTGGAAGCTGGGCGGCGGCCTCCGCGCCCGCTCCATCACCAGCTACCGCACGTTGACCCAGAGCCAGTATGACAATGGCTCGGCGATCCTCTCGGTGTTCGCCCCCAACGGCAATTTCGCGCGCTACAGCATCGCCAATTTCGGGCAGCGCCAGTTCAGCCAGGAAGTGCAGCTGCTCGGCGAGCTGCCACGCCTCAGCTTCGTGGCGGGTGCCTTCTATTACAACGAACATGTCGGCGATAACGCCTTCGCGCCCAACACGCTGAAGTTCAACGCCGACGGCACGGGTTACAGCGTGCTGCCCGCGCCGGTCTCGGCCACGCCCTTCCCCGATCGCGCCAGCATCGCCAGGACGAACAGCGCCGCGGTGTTCGGCCAGTTCACCTACACCCCGGCATTGCTGGGCGACCGGCTGCACCTGACGCTCGGCGGCCGTTATTCGCACGACAAGAAGACCGGCGAGCTCGACCAGGTCAACGGCCGGATCCCGACGGTCAACGGCGTCACCGCAGTGGTGCCGATGAACGTCACCTCGGATCGCGTCGATCCGCTGGTCAACCTGTCGCTCGACGTCGCCGACGGCGTGATGCTCTACGGCAAGTGGAGCACGGGCTATAAGTCGGCCGGCGCCAATTCGCGTTCGCTCACCTATCGCGGGTTCGGCCCGGAATCGGTCTCGGTGTTCGAGGGCGGCGTGAAGGCCAGCTTCCTCGACAACCATGCCCGCCTGAACCTCGCCGCCTATACCGGCACCTACAAGGACGTGCAGATCGACTTCAACGCCGTGATCCCCGGTTCGAACCGCGGCACGCTGGAGACGACCAACACCGCCGGCAAGGGCCGGATCTCCGGCTTCGAGGCCGAACTGACGGTGATGCCCGTCGCCAACCTCACCCTGTCGGGCAACTATACCCGCCAGCATATCCGCCTGCCCGCGGCGCCGAATCCGTTCGTCGCCGGCAATCCGCTGGTGCCGGTCTATCCGATCTTCGCGCCCAAGAATTCGGCGAGCGGCGCGATCGACTATCGCGTGCCGATGGGCGCCGCGACGCTCGTCGCGCATCTGGACGGCAACTATGCCTCAAGCCAGTACAGCTCGACCAGCGACCCGACGCTGGGCGATCCCTCGTTCATCGTCAACGGCCGCCTGGCGCTGACGGACATCGCGCTGGACGACGGCGCCGCGCGCCTCGAGCTCTCGGTCTGGGCCCGCAACCTGTTCGACAGCCAGTATCTGTACCTGCGCAACACCAGCGCGGCGCTCGGCACCTACGGGATCTTCAACGAGCCCCGCACCTACGGCCTTACCGGCACGGTCCGTTTCTAAGGAGAACCCGACATGCGTATCACCACTTCCTTCCGCGTGATCGGCCTTGCGGTGCTGGCCGCCGCGGCGGTGCCGCTCGCGGCGAACGCCCTCCAGCAACAGGCCCCGGCGGCACAGGGCGAGAATGCGCGGCTGCTCCCGCTCCAGGGCGGGCAGAATTTCCGCGACCTCGGCGGCTATCGCACCCGCACCGGCCGCACGGTGCGCTGGGGCATGCTCTATCGCTCGGGCTCGATGCACTTCCTGACGCGCGCGGATTTCGACTATCTCGCCAAGCGCGGCATCCGCACCGTCTGCGACTTCCGCAGCACCAGCGAGCGCAGCACCGAGCCGGTGGCGTGGCCGGCGGGCAAGGCGCCGCGCGTGCTTGCCGACGATTATGTGATGGACACGGCGGCGCTCGCCCCCCGGCCGGATCGCCCGCCCAGCGCAGCCGAGGCGAAGGCGACGATGACCGCGCTGTATCCGCAACTGCTGAAGCAGTTCAACGGCCAGTATCGCCGCATGTTCGGCGAACTGCTCGCCGGGCGGGCGCCGCTGGCGTTCAACTGCACCGCGGGCAAGGACCGCACCGGCGTCGCCGCCGCGCTGATCCTCACCGCGCTCGACGTGCCGCGCGAGACGGTGATCCAGGACTATCTGCTGACCAACAGATATTTCGATCCGCGCAAGGCGGTGCAGGCCGACGACCAGGCCTCGCAGGCGTGGCGCAAGCTGCCGATGGACGTGCTCAAGGCCTATATGGCCGCCGATCGCGCCTATATCGAAGCGGTGTTCGCGGTGATGGACAGGCATCGCGGCGGCGCTGCCGGCTATCTGAACGACGCGCTCGGCCTCAGCCCGGCGAAGCTGGCCCAGCTGCGCAAGGCCTATACGCGCTGACCGCCATCCGGGCTGGCGGCACCGCGCCGCCGGCCCCCTCGGCACTTCCCGGGGATTTCGATGGTACGGGTGGTCGGACTCGAACCGACATGTTGTTGCCAACGGCGGATTTTGAGTCCGCTGCGTCTACCATTCCGCCACACCCGCATGCCGATCGGCACGGGGCCATGGATCGACTTGGCGCCCCCTATAGGAAGGCGCTGGCAGGATTTCCAGATACTAAGATGCCCTGTGGCGAGCGCCCGGCCAGGCGCTCGCCACATGCATGCGTCCTAGCTGAAGACGTCGGCCACCTGCTCCGCGCCGTGCGGATCCTTGGGATCGTCGCCGAAGCGGTTCTCGCCCCTGGTGCCGGGCAGCAGCATGAAGACCAGCACGATCAGCCCCCCGACATAGGGAATGAAGTTGAGCAGGCACAGCCAGCCCGTCCTGTCCTGATCGTGGAAGCGGCGCACCTGCACGGCGATGGCCGGGATCAGGATCGCGAGATAGAGGAGGCAGCCCACCACCACCCAGGCCGTCTCCGCGCCGTTCAACACGCGGGACGAACGGAAATCGCTCCCGGTCACGTCGCCAAGCAGGAACAAGAAGATTATCCAGGCGAACGCCGCGAGGAACACGAACAGCACGAACATCCAGTATTCGAGCCGCCGCGAGCGGCCCGAAAAATCGAAATAGCGCCTGAGCGGCATCGTCATCCAGCGCATGCAATCCCCCTTTTGAACGCATCCCCAGCGAAGCGCCGGCATCAGGACACAAGACCGGCCGCGATACAATCCCGATCAGCTTCGCGGGGCCTGGCGGCGATAGCTCAGCGCCTCGGCGATGTGCATGCGCCCCACGCCATCCGCGCCCGCCAGGTCCGCGATCGTGCGGGCGACACGCAACACCCGGGTATAGCCGCGCGCCGAGAGCCGCATCACCTCGGCCGCCTGCGCCAGCAGCTTGCGGCCGGCCTCGTCGGGCAGGGCGTGATCGGTGAGCAGGTCGCCGTCCGCCTCGGCATTGGTGCGCGCGGGAACATTGCGATAGCGCGCGGATTGCGCCGCCCGCGCCTCGGCCACCCGCTCCGCCACCGCCGCCGAGCCCTCTGCCGGCCGATCGAGCACCAGATCCACGGCACGCACCGGCTGCACCTCGACATGCAGGTCGATCCGGTCGAGCAGCGGACCCGAGACCCTGGCCTGATAGTCCGCCGCGCAGCGCGGCGCCCGGGCACAGGCGAGCGCGGGGTCGCCCAGATGCCCGCAGCGGCACGGATTCATCGCCGCGACCAGCTGGACCCGCGCGGGGAAGGTAACGTGCGCATTCGCCCGCGCCACGCTCACCACGCCCGCCTCGATCGGCTGGCGCAGCGAATCGAGCACCGCCCGCTGGAATTCGGGCAGTTCGTCGAGGAACAGCACGCCGAGATGCGCCAGGCTCACTTCGCCCGGCTTCACCTTGAGCCCGCCGCCGGTGAGCGCCGCCATCGAGGCCGAGTGATGCGGGCTGCGGAAGGGCCGCGCCCGCGTCAGCCGCCCGCCCTGCAACGTCCCCGCCACCGAGGCGACCATCGACACCTCCAGCGCCTCGGCGGCATCGAGCGGCGGCAGGATGCCCGGCAGGCAGGAGGCGAGCAGCGACTTGCCCGCCCCGGGCGGCCCGCACATCAGCAGATTGTGCCCACCCGCCGCCGCGATCTCGAGCGCGCGCCGCGCCGTCTCCTGCCCCTTCACCTGGGCGAGGTCGGGCCCGAGAGCCGGCGGTTCGACCGTGCCGGCCATGGGCGCGGGCAACAGCTGGTCGCCCTTGAAATGGTTGAGCAGCGCGATGAGATCGGGCGCGGCGACCACGTCCACCTGCCCTGCCCAGCTCGCTTCCGGCCCCTGGGCGGCAGGGCAGACCAGCCCCTTGCCCATCTCGGCGGCGTGGAGCGCGGCAAGCAGCACGCCGGGGCTCGGCGCGATCCGTCCGTCCAGCGCCAGCTCGCCGACCACGACATAGCCGGACAGCGTCTCGGCATCGACCACCCCCATCGCCCCCAGCAGCGCCAGCGCCACCGCCAGGTCGAAATGCGAGCCTTCCTTGGGCAGGTCGGCAGGCGAGAGGTTGAGGATGATGTGCTTGGGCGGCAATGCGAGCCCGATCGCGGCCATGGCGGCACGGACGCGCTCGCGGCTCTCCGCCACAGCCTTGTCGGGCAGGCCGACCACCACGAACTTGGGCAGCCCGGCGACGAGGTTGCACTGCACCTCCACCGCACGCGCCTCGAGTCCCAGATAGGCAACCGTCGATACGCTCGCGACCAAGCCCGTTTCCCCCCAAACCGGAGCCGGACGATAGCGGCGATGGCGCCCGGTGCGCACCGGGATGCCCCCGGACGGACCAATCGATCAGGGCGTGACGGTCAGGGCGTGGCGGTGAGGAAGTTGCGCTTCACGGCACCCAGCAGCGGGCTGGTGCCGTCGGGCAGATAGTCATAGTTGATCGCCCAGATGATCGCGCCGCCCAGCCCCGCCTGACGGACATAGCGCGCCTTGGCGGCGATCGAGAGGGGATCCTCATAGGAAAGGAAGCCCGCCGGATTCCGGCCCGATCCCGTCGGGATATAGCCACCATTCGGATAGCTGCGATACCCGACCTGCGCGATCTCGTCCCAATGATAGGTGCCATGGGACATGTACCCCATCCCGACCATGTCGGCATAGTTGAGCGCCACGTCATCGGTCTCGTAGACCGGGTTGCGCTCGGTGTCCTGCCGCGGCCCGGTGATCGTCGGGCCGAAATAGATGCCGTAGAAGCCGATGCCGACACCGATCTTGCCACGCGGCACGCCGCTCCGCTCATAGGCCTCGACGCTGGTGTTGAGGTCGCGCGGGGTGACGCCGGTGGCGCCGTAGATCGGGCTGCTGAACCAGGACAGCCAGCCATTGCCGTTCCAGGTCGTCCCGATGCCGTAGCTCATCAGATTATACTGGTCGACGCTGTTGGCCAGATCGGCCTGCCACTGCTCCACCCTGCCGCCCGGCTCCAGATCGTTGATCGAGACCGTGTAGCCCGGCAGCGTGAGCAGCGCCGCCCTGCCCGCACCCTGATAGCGCGGCCGCCGGGCGAATTCGGCGCGGAGATCCGCAATCAGCGCGAAGGCGCGACGCTTGGCCTCGGCGCCGCTCACGTGCGGCGTGATCTCGTCGCTGCCTTCGAACTTGTCCTCCCAGTCAAGGTCGAGCCCGTCATAGTCGTGCGCGACCATGTAATCGACGATCTTGCGCGCGAAGTCCTTCCGGCGGCCATCGGTGGTAGAGAGCAGGAAGCCGTCGCCGTCCGCCGCGCCGCCCATCATCAGCAGCGCCTTGCGCCCGGCATCGTGCGCCTTCTTGATCAGATAGTCCTCGATGCTCCGCACCCCGTCGGGCGACAGGCCGGGATCGTGCGAATTGCCGCCGCCGAGCACGACATCGCCCGGATTGCCGTCCAGCGAACCTCCGCCCGGCGCGACGCGGCCGAACACGAAATGCGTGAGCGCAGTCATGTCGACCTGCGCCGGCGGATACATGGTGTGCGAGAAATAGCCGAGATAATAGCCGGTCACCCAGGGCTTGTTGGTGACCGGGACCGTCACCGTCACTGCCGTGCTGGCGGAGCTGGCGGGATCGGCGACGCTCGTCGCCACGACGTGATAGGTACCCGGACTGGCCGGCGCGGCATAAATGCCGTCGGCCGACATCGCCCCGCCATTCGCCTCCTGCACCGACCAGGTGCAGCGCGTGTCGGTCGCGCCGGTGACGTTGCAGGCGAAGTGGCGAGTCGCCTGGGTGGGCAGCGAGAAGGTCGTGGGGCCGACTTCGACGACCACCGCGGAGGTGGGGCTCGGCGTGGGCGTCGGCGACGGAGACGGGCTGGGCGAAGGCGTGGGCACCGGCGCGACGACACCGCCATCGCCTCCCCCGCCGCTGCAGGCGGCAAGGAACAGCATCGGGGCGAGCAGGCAGGAAGAGCGGGTCATGGCCGCGCCTATGCCGATTCCCCTCCGAAGGGAGCGACGCGCGCGCGACCGGGGGCGACCGGGGGGCGACGAAACAAGGCTAAGCAGCGATGAACCACGGCCGACGTGTCTTGTATAGGCAATACACACTCCCCATTTCGATCGCATGGCAAGCGCGCGCAGCCCGATCGTCCGCACCGCCCTGTTCGTCGCGGGGGTGCTGGTGATCGCCGTCTCGCCGCTGGTCGGCATCCTCCCGGGTCCGGGCGGGATCTTCGTCTTCGCCGCCGGGCTCGTCCTCGTGCTGCGGAACTCGGCCTGGGCGCAGCGGGCCTTCTGTCGCGCCAAGCGGCGCTGGCCGCGATTCGGCCATTATGCCGACATGGCGCTCCGCCGCCGCAGCGCCCGCAGGCGCCGCCTGCGCGAAGGGGCGGCGGAAATCGCGCATGCGGAGGCCGAACTGCCCGGTTTGCGGAATGGAACGCGTTGACTCGGCCGGATCTCCCCACTATGGGCACCCGACACGCGGCCGCCCCTGTGGTGGCCCTTTTACGTTCTAGATACTTGAGGATGAGCGATGAAGCGGACCTTTCAGCCGAGCAACCTGGTGCGTGCGCGCCGGCACGGCTTCCGCAGCCGCATGGCGACCCCGGGCGGCCGCAACGTGATCCGTGCCCGCCGCGCCCGCGGCCGCAACAAGCTGTCGGCGTAATCGCCGACGGTGCGGCGGTGAGCCTTGGCCGGCTCACGCAGCGCAAGGACTATCTCGCGGCGAACGCGGGCAAGCGGGCGCCCATGCCCGGCTTTGTCCTGATCGTCCATGCGCGCAACGATGCCGATCCGGTCATGCGGGTCGGCATTACCGTATCCAAGAAAGTCGGCAACGCGGTGATCCGCAACCGGATGAAGCGCCGGTTCAGGACGCTCGCCCGCGAAGTGCTGCCCGAAGCCGGCCTGCCCGGCGCCGACCATGTGCTGATCGGCCGCAATGGCGGCATCGAGCGCCCGTTCGAGGATCTCAGGGCCGAGCTGGTCAAGGCCTTGGGGAGGATAAGGCGGTGAGCTGCGCCCTTGTCCGTCATCCTGGGGAATCGGCATGATGGCCAGGCTGCTCATCCTGCTCGCCCGGGCGTGGCAGATCGGCCCGTCGGCGGTGCTTCCGCCCAGCTGCCGCTACCAGCCCAGCTGTTCGGCCTATGCAATCGAGGCGCTTCGCCGCTATGGGGCTGTCAAAGGCAGCTGGCTCGCCATCCGGCGGATCGCCCGCTGCCACCCATGGGGCGGGCACGGCTACGACCCAGTGCCATAAGTTTTTCCGGGGAATCGGTTACGTGAAGGACGATCAGAAGAATTTCCTGCTGTTCGCGGTGATCGCGGGGCTGCTGCTGTTCGCATGGCCCTACGCCATGCACTGGTTCTTCCCGCAGCAGCCGGCCGCCACCCAGATGGTGAACGGCAAGCAAGTGGCCAAGGCACTGCCGACCGCGGATGCCCCCGCGGCGCTGCGCGACCGCGCCGTCGTGCTGGCCGAGAGCCCGCGCGTCGCAATCGAAACGCCTTCGCTCAAGGGCTCGATCAACCTCAAGGGCGCGCGGATCGACGATCTCGTCCTCGTCAAATATGACGAGACCACCGCGAAGAACTCGCCGCCGATCCACCTGCTCTCGCCCAATGGCACGCAGGGCGCCTATTTCGCCGAGTTCGGCTGGTCGGGGGCAGGCGTGCAGGCGCCCAACGCGAATACCGTGTGGCAGGCGAGCGGCACCCGGCTGACGCCGACCACCCCGGTGACGCTGACGGCCAGGACCGCCACCGGCCAGACCTTCCGCATCGATCTCGCGGTCGACCAGGATTACATGTTCACGATCCGCCAGACGGTCGCGAATCTCGGCCAGGCGCCGGTCTCGGTCACGCCCTATGCCTCGGTCTCGCGCGCCGAGCGTTCGAAGGACGCCGGCCAATGGGCCGCCCGCGTCGGCCCGATCGCCGCCACCGCGGACGAAGCCCATTATCTCGGCTGGGCCGATGTCGAGGGCACGCCCAAGGAATTCAGGACCAAGGGCGGCTGGGCCGGCTTCACCGACCATTATTGGCTGACCACGCTGATCCCCGATCAGCGGCTGGGCGTCACCTTCGGCCAGCGCCAGAACCCCAGCAAGGCCTATCAGGCCGACTATCAGCTCGATCAGCCGCTCGTCATCGCGCCGGGCAAGCAGACCAGCTATTCCAGCCGCTTCTTCGCCGGCGCGAAGGAAGTGAAGCTCCTCGATTCCTATCAGGAAAAGCTCGGCATCACCCGGTTCAGCTATGCGATCGACTGGGGCTGGTTCGGCGTGATCGAGCAGCCGATCTTCTATTATCTCGACATGCTGTTCCGCCTGGTCGGCAATTTCGGCGTGGCGATCATCCTGCTGACGATCACCATCCGCGGCCTGCTCTTCCCGATCGCGCACAAGCAGTTCGAATCGATGGCCCGCATGCGCGTCATCCAGCCGAAGATGAAGGCGCTGCAGGAACGCTACAAGGACGACAAGCAGCGCCAGCAGCAGGAGATCATGAAGCTCTACAAGGAAGAGAAGGTGAACCCGCTGGCGGGCTGCCTCCCGATCCTGCTCCAGATCCCGATCATGTTCGCGCTGTACAAGGTGCTGCTGCTCACGATCGAAATGCGCCACCAGCCCTTCGTGCTGTGGATCCGCGACCTTTCGGCGCCCGATCCCGCGACGATCATCAACCTGTTCGGCTATCTCCACTTCACGCCGCCTTCCTTCCTGGCGATCGGCGTGATCCCGGTGCTGCTGGGCGTGTCGATGTACTTCCAGATGAAGTTCAATCCGGCGCCGATGGACGAGATCCAGAAGCAGGTCTTTGCGATCATGCCGTGGATGCTGATGTTCCTGATGGCGCCGTTCGCGGTGGGCCTGCAGGTCTACTGGATCACCTCCAACGTGATCACCATCCTCCAGCAGCAATGGCTCTATTCGCGCCACCCGGTGCTGAAACAGCCGGTGAAGAAGGAATCCCCAGCGAAGTGAGCGGGTTCGACGAAGATATGATCGAGGCCGCGCGAAAGACCTTCGCCGGCCCGGTCACGTTCCTGAAGTCCGCGCCGACGCTCGCCTTCCTGCCCGGCCAGGAAGTGCCCGAGGTCGCGTTCGCGGGGCGGTCGAACGTGGGCAAGTCGTCGCTGCTCAACGCGCTGACCGGGCGCAACGCCCTGGCGCGCACCTCGAACACGCCGGGCCGCACCCAGGAGCTGAACTTCTTCGACGTGGGCGAGCCGCTGCGCTTCCGCCTCGTCGATATGCCCGGCTATGGCTTCGCCAAGGCGCCCAAGGACATGGTCCGCAAATGGCGCTATCTGGTGAACGACTATCTGCGCGGCCGCCAGGCGCTGAAGCGCGGGCTGGTGCTGATCGACGCGCGCCACGGGATCAAGGAAGTCGATCGCGAAATCCTCGACATGCTCGACGGCGCCGCGGTGAGCTACCGCATCGTCCTCACCAAGACGGACAAGATCAAGGCGACCGAACTCGTCGAAGTCCGCGAACGGACCGAGGCGGAGGCCCGCAAGCGCCCTGCCGCGCATCCGGACATCATCGCGACGTCGAGCGAGAAGGGCATGGGCATCCCCGAGCTGCGCGCCGCGGTGCTCGAAGCGATCGGGTGAGCGGCGTCGCCGGATGAGCGGGAGCGCACTGCTCTTCTCCTATGGCACGCTCCAGCTGGCGAGCGTGCAACTCAGCCAGTTCGGCCGCCTGCTCGAAGGGGAGGACGATGTTCTCCACGGCTATGGGCAGATCGAGATCACCATCCGCGACCCGGACGTGCTGGAAGCCAGCGGCATCGCGGTGCATCTGGCCCTGGTTCCCGACGCCGATGCCCCGCCCATTCCCGGCAAGGTCTTCCGCCTGACGCTCGAGGAACTGGCCGCGGCGGACGTGTATGAGAGCGAGAACTATGTCCGGGTCGAGGCGCCGCTCGCGAGCGGCGCGACGGCCTGGGTGTATGTGAAGGCGTAGACGCCTCCGTTCAGAACAACAGCGTCTTGCGGAACAGCGATCCGTCCGGCGCCTTCGCCTCCAGCTTGATGAACTGCTGCGTGCGCTTGGCGTACCAGAAGCGCGACGGGTCCTTGCCGCTGTTATAGTCGCATTCGACGATCCAGCAGTCGATCGGCCGCCCGTCGGGCCCGGCCAGCTTCTCGTCGCCGGTCACCGTCCACAGGTAGCGCGCCGGCGGGCCGCCGGCCGGATGGTAGAAGGGGATCGACACCTGATAGCCCGGCGCCAGCGGCAACGTGCCGAGCATCTCCATGTCGGTCTCGAAGTTGAACATGGGTTCCGGGAAAGCGACATTGAAATCGGCGCGGCTGTTGTCCGCCACGCCCGGCAGGCCGGTGATCCTGTCGGGCGCGAACCGGAAACCCTCCACCGTCTTCCTGTCGTCCACCGTCGTGACGCGCAGATGGCTGGACGGCCGCCAGGTCCCCGGTTCGAACACCGAATCGCGGGTGACCAGCGAGGGCTTCGCCCCCGTCCCGTCCCAGCGCTGCACGATGCGCAGCTTCCGCACGCCGTCGATCGTCTCGAACCGCACTTCCCGCCGCCAGATGTCGCGCGCGACATGTGCGCCGTCCTTCTCGGACGAACGGAGATAGCTGCGCGCGCCGGGGCGAAGCAGGTCGAAGCGCGCCAGCCGGTCGCCGACAATGAGCCTGGCCGGCGCCGCCTTGGCCATCGCCGCAACCGGCGCCGCCACCGCTGCCGCGAGCACGCCCCGCCGGCCGATCCTCACTCCGCCCATGCCCGTCTCCCACATTATCGTGCTAGATCACTAACACACCCCGTTTCCGCCGCAAGCGCGGCGCTTTGACCGGGCGACCCAACCGATCCATGGTGCGGCCGGGAGGGACGCGATGACCGAAGGCAGGATGCAGGCAGGCGCACGGCTCGGCGGGCTCGACCTGTTCCGTGGGCTGACGGTAGCTTTCATGATCCTCGTCAATACGCCGGGCAGCTGGGCGCATGTCTGGTGGCCGCTCGACCATGCCGAGTGGCACGGATTCACGCCCACGGACCTCGTCTTCCCCGCCTTTCTCTGCGCGATGGGCGTGGCGCTGGGCCTGTCCTTCCCCCGCAGGGCCGATGCCCGGCTCTGGGGCCGCGTCGTCCGGCGCGCGCTGCTGCTGATCCTGATCGGCTGGGCGTGGCAGATGCTTGCCCGCCCCGGCCTGGCGGATTTCCGCGTCTTCGGCGTCCTGCCCCGCCTGGGCCTCTGCTACGGCCTCGCCGCCGCGCTGGCGATCCTCACTGCCCGGCGCGACGCGGACGGGCGCGTGCATCTCAGCGCCCCCGCGCTCGGCATCGCCAGCGTCGTGCTGCTGCTCGGCTATTGGGCGCTGCTGGCCTTCGTGCCCGTGCCCGGGCACGGCGCGGGGGATCTGAGCCCGGCCGGCAACCTCGCCGGCTATGTCGACCGGATCGCAGTGACCACGCACCATATGTACCGCCTCGGCACCGACGCGGCGGGCAATATCGTCTATGATCCCGAGGGGCTGCTCTCCACCCTCCCCGCGCTGGTCAACGTCCTGCTCGGCGCGCTCGCCGCCCTGCTCTGGAAGGCGGCGCCCGAACGCGCGACGATGCGCATCCTGCTCGCCGGCATCGCCCTCGCCGCGCTCGGTCTCCTGCTCGCACCCTGGCTTCCCCTCAACAAGAAGCTGTGGACCAGCAGCTTCGCGCTGCTCACCTCGGGCCTGTCGGCGATCCTGTTCACCGGCTGCATCCTCGCCGCGCGCAGCGCAGCGGTCCGCAAGGTCTTGTGGCCGCTCGACGTACTGGGGATGAACGCTATCCTCGGCTATCTGCTCTCGCTGCTGCTTTCGCTCGCCGCGATGCGCACGGGATTCCAGGCCTGGGCGTGGAATGCGCTCGCCGCGCTCCTCCCCGGCAATCTCCTCCTCGCCTCGTTCCTCTTCGCGCTGGCGGCGTTGCTGCTCGTGCTGGCGCTGCTGATCCCGCTCCACCGCCGCGGCATCCACCTGCGACTGTAAACGCCATGGTAACCATGCTGAGCTAATCGGTGCCGAATGGGAGAGGCGAGCGCACACGCCCTGCGGCGGGCGATCTGGGACAGATGGGCGGCGCTCCCGCCGCTGCTGATGCGCGCCCATGCCGTCGCCATCCAGCGCGGCTATCCCGTCTCCTATGCCGCCAGCGTCTTCGTCAGCATCGCGCTGGCGCTGACGATCCACGCCGAGGGCTTCTGGTCCTGGCACATCGCCGCCCTGGCGCTGCACCTCGCGATCGGCACCGCGGTCCTTGTCCGCTGGCGTGACGGCAAGCGCCGCGACTGGCGCGTCGACGATCCCGCCGCAACTCTGCGTGCCGCAGTGATCGAGGCCGCTGCTTCCGCGTTCGGCTGGTTCCTGTTTCTCGCCACGATCGGCCTGGGCGCGACCGACCAGGAGCTGATCGTCACCACCACTGCCATTGCCGGCGTCGTCGCGATCGGCGCGCTGCGCTATGCCCCGCTGCCGCCCGCCAGCCTTGCCTGGCTCGGCATCGCCGTGGTGATCTGCGCGCTCTATGCCATCTTCGCCAACATCCCGGCGGGCGTGTTCCTCTTCCTCGCCGTCTTCGTCGCCCTGCTCGCCCGCACGGTGATGGGCCAGGCGGCGCTGGTCGGCGAGCAGTTCGCGCAGGGCGAGGCGCTCGCCCGCGCCGCCGGCGAGCGCGACCTGCTGCGCGCCGCGGCCCAGCGCGACGAGCTGCAACAGGTCGCTCAGGCCGCCGAAGCGCGCCACCGCGCCCAGCTCGATGCCGAGCGCGACCGCCGCGCCGAGATCGCCCGCATCGCCGACCGGTTCGAGCGCCAGTTCGTCGCGGCGATCAGCGAACTCGCTGCCGCGGCCGAACAGACCCGCACCTCCGCCGGCGGCCTGGTCGGCACTGCCGCCGCCACGCGCGACGAGATTCGCGGCGTCGCCGATCGCGCCGCCCGCGCGGACACCGGCGCCGCGACATTGCTCGAGGAATCGGCCAATCTCGGACGCTCGCTCGCCGCGGTCGAAGCCAGCCTCGACGTCCAGAGCGAGACCACCGCGCACCTCTATGGCCTTTCCCGCTCGGCCGATACCCGCTTCGCCACGCTGGTCGAGCACAGTGCCAGCGTCGGCACCATCGCCGACATGATCGCCGAGATCGCGGCACGCACCAATCTGCTCGCGCTCAACGCCAGCATCGAGGCGGCACGCGCCGGCGAGGCCGGCCGCGGCTTCGCGATCGTCGCGCAGGAAGTGAAGAGCCTCGCCGCCCAGACGGCGCACGCCACCGACGACATCCGCGCCCAGCTCGCCCGGATGACCGGCGCGGTCCATGCCACTACCGCCATCGTCGGCGATATGCGCGACAGCTTCGACCGGATCGGCGAAGTCGGTGGAGCGGTGGGCCATGCGGTACGGCATCAGGGCGAGGTGATCCGCTCGATCCAGGCCTATGCGGGCACTGCCGCGACACTCACCGCCGATCTCCAGGCCGGCGCGGCGGGCGCCGAGAGCGCCACGGACGAAGCCGCGCGCACCGCCGCCGAGATGGACGCCGCCACCGACGAGCTGGTCAACCAGGCCCGCCGCCTGCTCGGCGAGATGCGCAGCTTCCTAGAGACGCTGCGGGCAGCCTAGGCCAGCGCCGGCCGCGGCGCCTTCTCCGCCCGCGCCGCCAGGATCGCCACCGCCGCGACCAGTCCGAAGGCGCCCGCCACCAGGAAAGCCGGCGTGTAGGTTCCCGTCCAGGCGCGCACCGCCCCCGCACCGAACGCCGCGGTCGCCGCGCCGATCTGGTGCCCCACCATCACCCAGCCGAACACGATCGGCGCATCGCGCTCGCCGAAATGGACATTGGCGAGCTTCACCGTGGGCGGCACGGTGGCGATCCAGTCGAGCCCGTAGAAGATCGCGAACAGGAGCAGACTGGAGGCGCTGAAATCTAGGAACGGCAGCGCCAGCAACGAAAGGCCGCGCAACCCGTAATAGACGAACAGCAGCTTGCGCGGATCATAGCGATCGGTCAGCCAGCCCGATGCGGTAGTGCCGATCAGGTCGAACAGCCCCATCAGGCTGAGCAGCCCGGCGGCCTGCACCGGCGCGATGCCGTGATCGCCGCAAAAGGCGATCAGATGGGTGCCCACCAGCCCGTTGGTGGTAAGCCCGCAGACGAAAAAGGTTCCGAACAACAGCCAGAAGGTCATGCTCTTCGAAGCGCGGAACAGCGCGGTGAAGGCCAGTGCCGGCGTCGCCGCCTGTTTGAGCGGGGGCGGCGGCATGCTCGCCTCGGTCTCGCCGAAGCGGCGCACGCCCAGCTGCTGCGGATGCTCGGGCACGAACAGCAGCACCAGCGGGATCACCGCCGCGCTGGCGATCGAAACCGCCAGCGCCACCGGCCGCCACGCCCCGCCCTCGGCCAGCCAGGCGAGCAACGGCAGGAAGACGAGCGCACCGGTCGCGGTGCTCGCGGTCAGCATGCCCATCACCAGCCCCTGGCGCGTCGCGAACCAGCGATTGACCACCGCCGCGCCGAGCACCGAGGCGACCGCACCGCTGCCCACGCCCGAGAACACGCCCCAGCTCAGCACATATTGCCAGGGCTCGGACATCCACAGGCTCGAGAAGGTGGCCACCGACATCAGCACCAGCCCGCCCAGCATCGTCCGCCTGATCCCCATCGTCAGCATCAGCGCGGCGGCGAACGGGCCGACCAGCCCGTAGAGGAAGATGCCGATCGCCGCGGCGGCCGAGATGGTCGCGCGGTCCCAGCCGAAATGCTGCTCCAGCGGCAGCATCATCACGCCCGGCGCGGAGCGCAGGCCGGCCGAGACGAGCAGTGCGACGAACGTGATCGCGGCGACGATGCCGGCATAGCCGCGCGCGCCCACCGGCAGGCGGGAAAGCAGCGCGATCATGCCCGGCCTCCCGCGCGCTCGAGGCTTTGCGTGAAGCCCTTGATTCCAGCCTTGAGCTCCCGCCATAGCGCCGGGCCCGCCTCCGCCTCCACCCGCCGCTGCATCGCTGCCCAATCGGGCTCGGCAGCGTGCAGCGCCTTTCTGCCTGCCGCACTCAGCGATGCGCATTTGCTGCGGCCGGCCCCGGCAGTCACGCCCACCCAGCCGCGCTTCTCGATCGGCGCAAGCGCGCGGTAGAGCGAGCTGCGATCCATCTCGAGCTGCTCCGCCAGGCGGCTCAGCGCCAGCGGCTCGCCCCGAGCGACGTGCCGCAGGATCGCGAATTGCGCAGTCGTCATCCCGTGCGCGGCCAGCGCGGAATCATAGAGGCGGCCGGTAATGCGCGCGGCCTTGCGCAGCATCGTGCAGGCGCAGACGGAAGGGAGCGAATCATCATGCATATGCATCATGTGTATGCATGATGCATATGCATGATCAAGCCTCAACTCACCGGGGGCGCCTCCTGATCCGGTGCGTGGAGATCGGCGGGCGCCATGGGGTCGAAACCGTCGGGCAGGCGCTCGATCACCGTCATGGGCAGAATCCGGCCGACCTTCTCCGCCGCGGCGCGCACATCGGGATCGGCGGCGATCCGCTTCTGGAAACGGTCCGAACGGCGCGATTCCTCGAACGGGAGATTGACCCCGCTCGGCTGGAGCCAGCGCAACGCCCAGCCGCGCCGGTGTTCGTCGTTCAGGCTCTCGATCATCAGCGCCTTGCCGCCGGCGAAATCGTCGCGGCACGCATAGATGTCCATCGCCGGATCGGGCAGCCCTGTGCGCGATATCAGCACATCGGCCACATCGCCTCCGGCCTGATCCGCCTTGCCGCCGCGGATCAGCGCGCAGGCGCGTATCGCCTGCACGCCGATCAACGCCGCCTTGTTGATCTCCGCGCCCATGCGCTGCGCGATCACCAGCCATTCGCTCGCGGTGGCGCTCGCCTCGGCATAGCGGCCGATCGCGAGATAGGTCTCCGCCAGGTTGCCGCTCAGGTTCAGCTTCTGCGCAGTATCTTCCGTGAAGGTCGCATCGACGCGCTTGAGCAGGGCGATGGCCGGTTCGGCCTTGCCCTGCCCCAGCATCGCCCGCGCCACGGGCGGCGCGAGATATTCCGCCCCGTCATTGTCGAGTTTCAGCGCCTCGGGCGCCAGCAGCGGCAGGAAGAGCTGGGTCACCGCCGCATAGGCGCGCATTCCGTTCAGCGCCCGGGCATAGTCGGTCGCGCCCTCCAGCGTGTTGCTCGCATGCCAATCGCGGCGCAGCGCCTCGAGATAGAGCTTCTGGCTAAGCCCGAGGTCCTGGCCGCCCCAGCGGGCAATCGCCGGCCACAGCTTCTCGTAGCGGCGATCGAGATAGAGCTGCGCAAGGTCGCGCGTCACCAGCACGGCCGGGACGAGCGCCGCCGCTTCCGCGATCTTCCCCTCGACCATCCGGAGCCGGATCTGCGCCAGCGCGCCGTCCGAGGCTCGCGGCCCGGAATGGGTGACCACCCCCACCTCCACGATCCGCGCGGAGAGCGCGTCGGCCCGCTTGTTGTCGCCGATATCCCGCAGCCGGTCGCGCAGCGTATCCAGTTCATAGCCGCCAAGCCCGGCCGCGATCGCGGGATATTCGCGGCTCATGGCAAGCCACAGGTCCGCGGCGCGCTGCGGCGCGCCGGCGAAGATCATCACATGGACGGCATAGAGCCTGACCGGCGGCACGCCGGGCGCGAGCCGGATCGCTTCCTCCACCGCTGCGAGGGCTTCGGGATGGCGATATTCGTCGAGCAGCATTGTGCCGCGCAGCGACTGGACGATGCCCCGCAACCGGGTCGGCCGATCGAGCTTGGCGAGCAGCGCGTCGAGGGCGGCCAGCCTTTCCTTGGATTCCCTCTCCATCAACGCCGTCGCCAGGACCGGCAGCAACGCGCGCTCCGAAGGCTCGGCAAAGCGCCCGATCCCGACCTGGTCCAGCGCTTCGGCATCCAGCGCCTGCGGCACCGTCTGGGCATGCGCCGGCACGACAGCCGCCATCACCGCAAGCGCGATCCAACCCGATTTCAGCATGAACACCCCCCTTTCGACCAGCTTAGCCTGCCGTTCCGCATTGGCAACCCTGCCGCCACCGCCAATCAAGTCGTTGTTAAACAGCAATATTTCAGCGCTTTCCTACACATGTCGACATCTCATATGTTCTCTTTATGTTCCAATTCCCCTTCATTTCGCCCCAACGCGCGCCCGCAAGGAGCGTCAAGGGAGTCGACATTTCGTGGCGGTTGCCAGCCCCCCTGCCCCGCCGCTATCGCTGGGTTCATGAAGCTCTATATCGGCAACAAAGCCTATTCCTCCTGGTCGCTGCGCGGCTGGCTCGCCTGCAAGCAAGCCGGCCTTCCCTTCGAGGAGGTGGTCGTGCCGCTGTACGACGAGGCATGGGAGAAGCGGCGCGAGGGCGACGAGTTCGCTCCCTCCTCGGGCAAGGTGCCGATCCTGTGGGACGGCGATGCCGTGGTGTGGGACAGCCTGGCGATCATCGAGTATCTCAACGACAGGACCGGCAACACCCGGTTCTGGCCCACGGATCCGGCGGCACGCGCCATGGCCCGCTCGATGGCGGCCGAGATGCATTCGGGCTTCGCCAATCTGCGCCGCAAGCACACCATGAACGTGCGGCAGGTCTATCCGCCCAAGGCGCCGGACACCGATGTGCTGCAGGAAATCGGCCGGATCATGGAGCTCTGGGTCCAGGCTCGGGCCCGGTTCGGCGGCGAGGGCCAGTTCCTGTTCGGCGCGTTCGGCGCGGCGGACATCATGTTCGCCCCCGTCGTGACGCGCTTCGTCACCTATTCGCTGCCGGTGGCACGCTTCGCGCCCGCCTATATGAACGCCGTGCTCCAGCACCCCTTCATGCAGGACTGGATCGCCGCGGCGCAGGAAGAGGATTGGGTGATCCAGCAGTTCGAGATGGATCAGGCCTGAGGCCGCCGCGCGCGGCCCGGCGGAGGGGCGCGCGATGCTGGATGTGAGGAAGCTTCAGCAGCGGCTGGGCGTGGAGGTGGACGGCGCGCTCGGCCCGGGCACGTTTGCCGCGCTGTTCGCTGCCTCGGGCGCGGCGCCGCCGGTGGCAGCCGAGCTCGGCCTAGCCGCCAACGTCCATTTTCGCAGCTACCGCATCCTGGCCAACGGCCTGCGCCTCGCGCATTTCCTGGCGCAGTGCGCGCACGAGAGCGGCGGATTCCGGCACGCCAGGGAGGTCTGGGGTCCCACCGCCGCCCAGCGCGCCTATGAGGGCAGCGCCAAGCTCGGCAACGACCGGCCGGGCGACGGGAAGCGCTATCTCGGCCGCGGCCCCGGCCAGCTCACCGGCCGCGCCAACTACCGGCTCTACGGCCGCAAGCTCGGCATCGACCTGGAGCGCCATCCCGAACTGCTCGAGGCCTGGTCGCTGGGGCTGCTTGCCTTCTGCGCCTATTGGGACGCGTGCGGCCTCAATGCCTGGGCGGACCGGGACGATCTCAGGGTCGTCTCCAACGGCATCAACCGCGGCGACCCGCTCTCGGCGAAGGAGCCGAACGGATGGGCCGATCGCCGGGCGCGCCATGCCGCGATGAAGGCGTTGATATTGTGAGGAACGCCCTCCTCCCGGATCGTCAGTCAGGCGAACCCGCTTCCATCCTTCCGGCGGAAGCCCTGCCCCGCCGGCAGGTGCATGTCGATGTCGGGATAGTGGCAGTCGCTCGCGGCGGGCTTGCCCACTGCGATGTAGACGCAGGGCGCGTCGCCGCGGTTCTGGAGGACGTGCCCGTTGCCGTCGCCCTTGGGAAAGACGGCGATGTCGCCCGGGCGCATCGGCGTCTCGCCACCGTCATCGACCAGCACCGCTTCGCCCGCCAGCATCACCACGAACTCGTCCTCGCCGGCATGCCAGTGCCGCTGGGAGGACCAGGCCCCGGGCTCCAGCGTCACATGGCTGAAGCCGAAATCGGCAACCCCGCTCGCCGGGGCGAGCCGGCGATACCAGCGCCCCTGCACCGGCCCGGCGAATTCGGGCGGATAGCCAGTCGCGTTGGTCTGCGGGATTGTATCGAGATCGAGCTTGGGCAATGCCACCTCCATCAAAGCCGGAGACCATCTTGCCCGATCCCGTAGAACTCACCAAGGCGCTGATCGCCGCCGAGAGCATCACCCCGGCGCGCGGCGCCGTGTTCGACGTGCTGGAAGCGGCGCTGCTGCCGCTCGGTTTCAGGGTCGAGCGCTTCGTCGAGGGCGAGGCGCCCGAAGGACCGGTCGAGAATCTGCTCGCGGTGCGGGGCGGCGCCGGCCGCCACTTCGCCTTTGCCGGCCATCTCGACGTGGTGCCGCCGGGCCAGGGCTGGACGAGCGACGCCTTCACGCCCGAGGTCCGGGGCGACCTCCTGTACGGCCGCGGAGCCGTCGACATGAAGGGCGCTATCGCCGCCTTCGTCGCCGCAGCGGCGCGCGTCCCCGAGGGGACGGTCAGCCTGATCGTCACCGGCGATGAGGAAGGTCCCGCTACCTATGGCACGCCCCGCCTTATCGAGCGGATGGCCGAGCGCGGCCTGACGCCGGACATGTGCCTGGTCGGCGAGCCCACGTCGCAGCACCGCCTGGGCGACATGATCAAGATCGGCCGGCGCGGCTCGACGGTGATCGACATCGCGGTCCCCGGCAAGCAGGGCCATGTCGCCTATCCGCACCTCGCCGACAATCCGGTCCCCCGGCTCGTCCGCGCCCTGGCGGAGATCGACGCCATCGAGCTGGACCAGGGCAATGCCTGGTTCCAATCCTCGAACATCGAGATCATCGACATGGCCGTCGGCAACCCGGCGACGAACGTGATCCCCGGCCATGCCGGCGCACGGATCAGCATCCGCTTCAACGACCAGCAGCGCGGGCCGGACCTGATCGCCCGGATCGAGGAGATCGTGCGGCGTCATGCCCCGGCGGGGATCGTCAAGGGCCGCGTCTATGGCGAGGCGTTCCTCACCGAACCCGGCGCGCTTTCGGCGCTGGTCGCCGGAGCGATCCAGGCGAGGCTGGGGCTGGCGCCGGCGCTTTCGACCACGGGCGGCACCTCGGACGCGCGCTTCCTCTCGAAGCTGTGCCCGGTGGTGGAGTTCGGCCTGCTGAACGCCACGATGCACAAGCTCGACGAGGCAGTGGCGCTGGCCGATCTGGCCGCGCTGACGGACGTCTATGAAGAGGTTCTGAAGCGGGCCTTCGCCTGATCAGGTCCTTGCCGACACAGGGCCGGGACGACGAGGGAAGGAAACGGCCCTGGAAGCGGTCGACCGGGCCGGTTCGGGAATGCGAAGGGAACCCTAGCCCGCGATCCGCCGCGGCGCGATGCCGCGCGCCCATTCGAGGAAGGCGCTCTCCTCCATCGGCGTCGCCACGGCATAGCCCTGGAGCACATCGCAGCCGATGACGCGCAGCACCGTGGCCTGGTCCTCGCTCTCGATCCCCTCGGCCACGGCTTCGCAGCCCAGGCCATGGATCAGCCCGATCACCGCCTGGGCGATGGTACGTGCCTCGGCGCTCTCGGCGACTTGCTCGATCAGGCTGCGGTCCAGCTTGATGCGGTCGATCGGCAGCTTGCGAAGGCGGGCGATGTTCGAATAGCCGGTGCCGAAATCGTCGATGGCGATGGTGGCGCCGTCGGTCCGCAGCGTGGCGATCGCGTCGAGCACTTCGCCCGAGCAGTGCATCGCCAGCGTCTCGGTGATCTCGAGCTCGAGCAGGTTGGCCGGGGCGCTGGCCGCCAGCATCGCCTCGCGCAGCTTGCGGAAGAAGCTGGCATGGTCGAGCTGGCGCGGGCTGATATTGACCGCGAGCCGCTGCTGGATGCCCAGCCGGCCCCAGCGCGAAATCGTCTCGGCGACGCTCTCCACCACCCATTCGCCGATCTCGACGATCAGGCCGGTTTCCTCGGCACGCTGGATGAAGGTCCCGGGCATCTTGAGGCCGTCCGGATGGCGCCAGCGCAGCAGCGCCTCGGCGGCGACGATGCGGCCGTCGGCGGCGGAGACTTGGGGCTGGTAGACGAGGGTGAACTGGTCCTTGTCCACCGCTTCGCGCAGGTCGCTTTCCAGCCGGGCCCGCTCGGCGATCTCGGCGGCGAGGATTTCGGTGAAATGCTCGGCGCGGCCGCGGCCCATCGCCTTGGCGTGGTACATGGCGGCGTCGGCCGCGCGCATCAGGTCGTGCAGCGTGGTGCCGTGCTCGGGGCGCAGCGCGATGCCGATCGAGGCCCCGATCGACACTTCCTGGTCGGCCAGGTCGAACGGCTCGGAAAGGGCGTAGAGGATGCCGCGCCCGATCCGCTCGGCTTCACGCACATGGCGCAGCGCCGGGAAGAACATGGTGAACTCGTCGCCCGCCAGCCGCCCGATCAGCGGCGGCCGCGCATCGGCCTCGGCGGCGAAGCGGTCGGCGACGGCGCGCAGGCGATTGGCGACCATGCCGAGCAGCGCGTCGCCGGTGGCATGGCCCAGCGTGTCGTTTACGTGCTTGAAGCGATCGAGATCGATGAAATAGAGCACCGCGACATTGCCCGGCGGCAAATCCGCGAGCATGCGCTCGGCGGTACGGCGGAAATTGGTGCGGTTGGGCAGCGACGTCACCGGATCGAACATCGCCAGCCGCTGGACGCTCTCCAGATTGGCATGAAGCTGGCGGAACAGTCCGTCCATCGCCCGCGCCAACGTCGGCACCGATACATGCACCTGGGGCGGGATGCCGCTCTGCAGGTCGCCGTTGGCGGCGCCCTGGAGGCGGGCGATCGCCGCGTCGATGGCTTCGGCGGTGGAGGCGATGCTGCGCTCGGCCGAAGCCCAGCACATCACGCCGCAGACGATGGCCGCGATCAGCGCGCGGCCCGCCGTCTCGACGGTGATCATGCCGGGAGTGGAGGCCGCGGCCAGCGCCAGGATGAACGCCACGGCACCGGCGCACATCGCAAAGGCTATCGCACGGCTCTTGAGCGAAAATCCTTCCACTGCGCTCGCTCTTCCCCCCAGCAACCCGTCGTCGGACGGGCAAATGCCCGCCTCGATCCCCGGACACATCGCAGAGAGAAGTTAAGATTTTTCTCGGGGCCGCCTGAGCACGATATAGAGCGCACCGGCTCCTCCGTGGCGGGAATGCGCGGTCCTTACGGCAGCGATACGATCGGAATGGCGCGACGAAGCGAGCCAGTCGCCCACGGCCGCGCGGATCGCGCCGCGGGCATGCGGACGCTCGGATTCCGGCCGCGGCGGCTTGCCGGTGACGAGCAGCAGCACGCGGTCGCCCCGCCCGATCGCGCCCTCCAGCCCGAAATCGAGCCGGTCATAGGCCGAGGCAAGGCTATGGCCGTGCAGGTCGACGGTCGACTCAGGCGCAACCAGCCCGCGCGACAGGCGCCGGTCCCAGGACGCATCGAGCGTGTTGACGGCTTGCCCGCGCAGCGGCGCAGACGGCGATGCCGCGGCAGGCGGCGGCGGCACCCGCCCCCGGGGCTTGGCCGGCAGGGGTTGCGGCGCGACGGCCGCCGGCGCCTCGGGCGGCGCCACCGCGCGCGCAGCCCGCTTCTCGAGCGGAGTCACGCTGGCGATCACGCGTTTCCACAGCGCCGCTTCCTCGGGCGCGAGGCGCCTCACCGCTGGCGTTGCGGCGTCGGCACCGTGGCGATCGGCCCGCCGCCCAGTCGGCTGAGCGTTCCGGCCGGCAGCAGCAGCCAGGCGGTGCCGCGCGCATTCATGCCGCCTGCGATCGCACGCGCATCGTCGCCCGCGCCCCAGAAGGTATCGACCCGGTTGGGGCCCTTGATCGCCCCGCCGGTATCCTGCGCGATCCACAGGCCATTCGCCTCGGCGCGGTCCATCGACAGGAACACCGGCGCGCCGAGCGGGATGAACTTGGGATCGACCGCGGCGCTCACCTGCCCGGTAACGGGCAATCCGAGCGAGCCGTTCGGCCCGGCGCCCTTCAGTTCCTGGAAGAACACATAGCTCTTGTTCTCCCACATGATGCCCCGCCCCTCCTCGGGGTGCTCGCGCAGATAGGCGATGATGCCCTGCATCGAGGCGCCGCCGGGCTTGAGCAGCCCGCGGTCGCGCATCAACGCGCCGATGCCGACATATTCGCGGCCATTCTGGCCGGCAAAGCCGATGCGCATCAGCTGGCCGTCCGGCCCGCGCAGTCGCCCCGATCCCTGGATCTGGAGGAAGAACAGCTCGATCGGATCGGCCGCCCAGGCGATCTCCAGCCCGCGCCCCTCCAGCGCGCCCTGGTCGATCTCCTTGCGGTCGTAATAGGGAATGAAGGCCTTGCCGGCGACGCGGCCGCGGATCCGCTTGCCCTTCATGTCGGCCGAGAACTGGCCGAGATCGACTTCGATGATGTCGTCCGGCTTGGCGTAGACGGGCACTTCATAGCCCGGGCGGCGATGCCGCGATCCGGCGATCTCCGGCTCGTAATAGCCGGTCGCCTGCGCCTTGCCGTCGGCGACCTGCACCGTCTCGAACCAGCGCGCGAAGAAGCCGCGCGCGTCACGCTCGTCCCAGGCCTTCGCAGCATCGCAGGAAGGCTGCCAGTCCCGCCCCTGGGTGAGCCCGCTCGCATCGGTGCGGCGCACCAGCGACGGACAGCTCAACCGATAGGCGACCAGCGCACGCGCGGCAGCCGCATCGCCCAACGGCAGCGAATCCAGCGCGGGTCCGGCAAGCAGCCCGGCCGAGGCGGCGACGAGCGTGCCGGCGGGGGCAGCGGGTGCCGGAATGGCGGCGAGCGGCGTCGCGGGGATGGGCTGGCGGGCGGCGGGGTTGCCGTGCGGTTCCGAGACGCGCCCCGACTCCCGCGGCATCTCTCGCGGACGTTCCCTCGGCGCTTCGCGTGGCGGCGTATAGCCCGGCTCCACCGAATGCGGCACCACGCCGCCCGAGCAAGCGCCCAGCAGCGCCGCAAGCGCGACTCCCCCCCAGATCCGCATAGTCGGCCCCTCAGGCTTCGTCGGTTTCGACGAGCTTCCAGTTGGGATCGTCGCTGCGGAGGCTCCGCGCGAAGGTCCAGATGTCGTGCGTCTCCACCGCATCGCTCAGCGAGCCGGCGATCACATTGCCATCGGCATCGCGCGTCACCGCCGCGATATCGGCGTCGAAGCGCACGGTGATGCGGGCGGCCTTGCCCTCCACCACCACGTCCGAGATCAGCGCGCGCTCGATCGCGACCAGGCGATTCTCCAGCACATGGCCGGCGGCCTTGCGATCGGCGATCGCCTGGGCAAAGCCGGCGCGGACATCGTCCTCCACCAGCCAGGTCAGCGTCTCTTCATCGCCCTTCCAGAAGGCCTCGAGGATCATCTTGTACGCACTCTTGGCACCATCGAGGAACTGAGCGACGTCGAAGCTCGCATCGGCGGCGATCACGGCCTTCAGGCCCGATTCCGCGCCCGTCCCGATCACCCGCGCGCCGATCTCGCGCGTCTCGGGCGTCTGATCGATGGTGCGGGCCGCCGGCGACACCGCCACGCGCTCCTCGCTCGGCTTCGGCAACGCCTGCTCATGGCCGGTGCGCTTGCCGAGCACGGCATAGAGTCGGAGCGCCAGGAAACCGGCCACCATTGCGAACAGAATTATCGTGTACACTACGCCTCCAAACGCTTCGCCGCTAACATAGGCCTAAGCGACGCTGGTTTCAAATATCCGGTTCCGCGCGTCGAATCCGGGGGCAATTGAAACGCGTGCGCCCGCCTGCTAGGCGCGCAATCGATCCAACGCGCAAACGGCGCCAATCTTTCCGGAAATAAAGAGGACATCGAAATGGCCGAGAACGACACGATCGCCGAATTCGGCGAGCCCGCTGCCAATGGCGCCGATACCGCCCCGGCCGCCGGTCTGCTGTCGCAATATGTGAAGGACCTCTCGTTCGAGAATCCGAACGCGCCGGCCATCTTCCAGAACCCGACCGCGCCGGCCATCGACGTGCAGTTCAACATCGGCTCGGCCAAGGTCGCCGACGAAGTCTATGAGGTCGTCCTCAAGATCGAAGTGCGCGCCACCGCCGAGAGCCAGGCCGCCTTCATCGTCGACCTGTCCTATGCCGGCCTGTTCGGCATCCGCAACGTGCCCGAAGGCGAAGCGCTCGACGGCTTCCTGCTCGGCGAGGCGCCGCGCCTGCTCTTCCCGTTCGCCCGCCGCGTGCTGGCCGATGCGGTGCGCGACGGCGGCTTCCCGCCGCTGATGCTCGAGCCGATCGATTTCGGCGGCATCTACATCCAGCAGCGTGCGATGAACGAATCGGGCCTTACCGGCGAAGTCGCGGGCGAAGCCTGAAGGAGTATCCGGGGGTGACGGTTCCCAGATCCTCCCCGGGCTCGCCTCGGGGAGGATTCACGCGGTGAAGCTCGCTCGCAGCCTCGGCTCGGTGGGTGGGCTCACGCTGGCCAGCCGCATTCTCGCGCTGGTCCGCGATTCGCTGCAGGCCCGCTATGTCGGCGCGAGCTTCGCGTCGGATGCGTTCACCATCGCCTTCCGCCTCCCCAACATGTTCCGCGCGTTGTTCGCCGAGGGCGCGTTCAACGCCGCCTTCATCCCGATGTTCAATCGAAAGGTAGGCGAGACCGGCGAGCTCTCGCAGGGCCTCGATTTCGCCGAGCGCGCACTCTCGGTGCTGTTCCTCGCGCTCGCGGTGATGACCGGCGTGATGCTGGCCGCCGCCTGGCCGCTCACCTGGCTGCTCTCCGGCGGTTTCAACGACGTGGCGCCCGATCGCTTCGCCTTCGCGGTCGAGCTGAGCCGGATCACCATTCCCTATCTCATGCTGATCAGCCTGGCCTCGCTGCTGGGCGGCATCCTGAATTCGCTCGACAAATTCTGGGTCAACGCCGCGGCGCCGATCCTGCTCAACATCGCGATGGTGGTCGCGCTCGCCGTGTTCAACGGCGATCCGTTCGAGACGGCGCGGGCCCAGGCGATCGCCGTGCCGATCGGCGGCGTGCTGCAGCTCGGCTGGCTGGCATTGGCCTGTCGCCGTTCGGGCGTGTCGCTCAAGCCCCGCCTGCCCCGCCTCGATCCCGAGGTGAAGCGGCTGATGAAGCTGATCCTGCCCGCCGCCGCAGGCGCCGGCGCCTCGCAGATCAACCTGCTGATCTCGAGCGCGCTTGCCGGCGGACTGCTGGCCGCTGGCTCGCTATCCTACATCTATTATGCCGATCGGCTGAACCAGCTGCCGCTCGGCATGATCGGCATCGGCCTGGGCACCATCCTGCTCCCCACCATCTCGCGCCTGCTCGGCGCCGGACGGGACGAGGAGGCGATGGAGACGCAGAATCGCGGGATCGAGCTCGCGCTGTTCCTCACCCTGCCCGCGATGGTCGCGCTGATCGTCGCGGCCGAGCCGATCGTGCGCGGCCTGTTCCAATATGGCCATTTCGGCCCGGAGGCGACGCGCGCCTGCGCGCTGGCGCTCGCGGGCTTCTCGGTCGGCCTGCCCGCCTATGTCCTCGTGAAGGTGCTCACGCCCGGCTATTATGCCCGCCACGACATGAAGACGCCGGTGCGCTACGCCATCGTCTCGGTTGGAGTGAACATTGCGCTGAATCTCGCGCTTATCCCGCTGATCGGCGCCAGCGGGCCGCCGCTCGCCACCGCGATTTCGTCGAGCGTCAACACCTTCATGCTCTATCGCACGCTGCACCGGCGCGGCCATTTCACCGCCGACGCGCAGCTCAAGCGCCGCCTGCCCCGCCTGGCGATCGCCGCTGCAATCATGGGCGGGGCGCTGTTCGCCTTCGATCACCTGCTCGACCCCTGGCTCAACGGCCATATGATCGAGCGCTACGGCGCGCTGATGGTGCTCGTCGGCGCGGGCTGCCTGGTCTACGGCATCGCCTGCTTCGCCACGCGCGCCTTCCTGATCTCGGACATCAAGGCGCTGGTCCGCCGCCGTTCCGCGCGCTAGAGGCCTCCGCGTCCCTGACATCATCGTGCGGCCGCGTCCCCGCCGTCTCGGACCCGCGGCCCGTCCAAAGGCCGAACGGTCAGCCCGGGCGCGGAGTGAACAATCATGCGCGTCGTTTCCGGCATCCAGACCACCGGCAATCTCCACCTCGGCAACTATCTCGGGGCGATCAAGCAATGGGTGGCGATGCAGGACCAGGGGGAATGCCTGTTCTTCCTCGCCGATCTCCATGCGCTGACGGGCAATATCTCGCCGCGGGAACTCGCTAATAGCACGATCGAGATGGCGGCGACCCTGCTCGCCTCGGGCATCGACGATCGCGCGATCCTGTTCAACCAGGCGCGCGTGCCCGCGCATGCCGAGCTGTGCTGGATCCTCAACGGTACCGCGCGGATGGGCTGGCTCAACCGCATGACCCAGTGGAAGGACAAGGCGGGCAAGAACCGCGAAGGCGCCAGCGTCGGCCTGTTCACCTATCCTGTGCTCCAGGCGGCCGATGTCCTCGTCTACAAGGCGACGCATGTGCCCGTCGGCGAGGACCAGAAGCAGCATCTCGAGCTCGCCCGCGACATCGCGGCCAAGTTCAACACCGATTTCGAAGTCGAGCTGTTCCCGCTGCCCGAGCCGTTCATCTCCAAGGCCGCCCCGCGGATCATGAGCCTGCGCGACGGCAGCGCGAAGATGTCCAAGTCCGACCCTTCGGACCTGTCGCGCATCAACCTGTCGGACGATGACGACATGATCGCGCAGAAGCTCCGCAAGGCGAAGACCGATCCCGAGCCCCTGCCCGATTCGTTCGATGCCCTTGCCGAGCGGCCCGAGGCGAAGAACCTGGTGACCATCTTCGCCGCCCTGTCGGACCGCGACCCCCAGTCGGTGGTGACGGAGTTCGCCGGCCAGGGCTTCGGCGCGTTCAAGCCGGCGCTGGCGGATCTCGCCATTGCGGTGCTCGGGCCCGTACGCGAGCGGCTGAACCAGCTGCTGGCGGACCGCGAGGCAGTGGGCCAGCAGCTCGCCAGAGGCGCCGAGCGCGCCAGTGCCCTCGCCGAACCCACGCTCAAGGCGGCGCAGAAGGCAGTCGGGCTGCAGATCTGATACCGGATCCATGGCACCCGCGCCGCCGCGGGTGCCATGGCGGCATCGTCCGGACCGTCCGCCTTCGGACGCCGCGCGATGCACTGCGGGCTTCGCTTCGCACTCGCATCGCCCCGCCGGCCGACCCGTCTGCCGATAACTGCTGACAGCCCTTCCCCGGGCGCTATGCTCCAGGGAAGGGCTGGAACCGCGCCACGCCCTTCGGGTTCTGCCAAGCGGGAGTGCATGCGGATGCGTAAGCTGGTTGCCCTATTGCTGCTCGGCGGCGCCCTGGCCGCATGCAGCGGCGGTTCGGGCGGAGAAGGCGGAACGGTCGTCACGCCCACCCCGACGCCCCCGCCATCGACGCCCACGCCCACCACCCCGGCGCCCTCGCCCAGCCCGACGAGCACCGAGCCCGCCACCGGCTCGGATTTCCTGAGCTCGGTCGCGCTGCTCTACAGCGCTGCGCCCAACATCGCCGCCTGCCAGGCCGGAACGCTCAAGCCCGAGGTCGGCGCGCGGGTGCTCGCGACGCTCAACGACATCCGCGCGCACCATAATCTGCCCGCGGTCACCTATGCGCCGGCCGACGAGCCCGCCTCCCAGCAATCGGCGCTGATGATGGCCGCCAACGGCCAGCTCAGCCACAACCCGCCGGCGAGCTGGAACTGCTACACCACGGCCGGCGCCACCGCTGCCGGGCAGAGCAACATCTATCTGGGCACGGGCGGGCTGCGCTATTCGCAGGATGCCGACCTGCTGATCGGCTGGCTCACCGATACCAACAATGTGGTGGCGAACAATATCGGCCATCGCCGCTGGCTGCTCTATCCGTTCCTCTCGACCATTGCCTATGGCCGGGTCGCCGGCGTCTGGCAGGGCAGCAACCGCGCGGACGGCGCCTCGATCAAGGTGATCAACACCACCCAGAACACTGCCGGCCCGCTGCCCGATTATGTCGCCTATCCGTTCGAGGAATATCCGGCGCGCTATTTCGACACCGCAGCGCTGCTCTCCTTTGGAGTGATTGCCAACAAGACCTCCAATTTCGGGGCGAACGCCGCAGTAAGCTACGCCAACGCCACGATCGCCGTGCGCGCGCGGGGCGGGGCGGCGCTCACGGTGTCGAGCGTGTCATGGGACAATGACGGCTACGGCCTGCCCAACAGCCTGCAATGGAAAGTCGCCGGGCTGGCCGCCAACACCGTCTATGACGTGACCATCAGCAACGTCACCGTCGGTGGCGCCGCCCGAAACTACAGCTATTATTTCCGGCTGGTGCCCTGAGCGGGGCAAAGCACCATATCCGTCGCAGCTCCGCTGGGCCATGGCGGCATCGCGGCCTAGCCTGTGCTTTCCAAGACAGGGAGGCATCCATGCGCAAGAAGATCGGTTTCCCGCTCTCGCTCGCCGCCGCGGCCGGTTTCCAGGCCGTCCTGGCCCAGCCGCTCCAGGCCCGGCCGGGCTTCGGCGAATGCGACAATCCGCCATCGGTCACCTGCTCCAACTATCAGGCCCGGGGTTTCTCCAGCCATGGCGACTGCGTGACATACTACAGCGACTATTGCCCCTTGCTCGAGAGCGGCAATGGCGGCTGCGTCTATGATCCGCGGATCGGCCAGACCATCTGCTGGTAACCGTTATGTCTAGACAAAAAGGCCGGACCCGCCTGGGCCCGGCCTTTCTGTTGATCAGGGTGGAGGCGTGACCGATTCGCGTTGCCCCGCTCTCAGCTCCTCCACCCCGCCCGCCCCTGAAAGAGGCGGGAATATAGCTCCCTAGCCCTCCAGCGTGCGCATCAGCGTGCGCACCGCAGTGTCGATCTCCACATCCTTGCCGCGCAGTTCCTCGATGCGCTTCACGGCATGGATCACCGTCGAATGGTCGCGATTGCCGAACTTGCGGCCGATCTCGGGCAGCGAGCGCGTGGTCAGGCGCTTGGCCAGGTACATCGCGATCTGGCGCGGCCGGGCGATCGCCACGGCGCGGCGCTCGGAGATCAGGTCGATCTGCTTCACTTCGAAATGCGCCGAGACCGCGCGCTGGATCTCGTCGATCGTGATGCGGCGCTGGGCCGAGCGCAGCACTTCGCCGAGCACGTTGGTCGCGAAGTCGATCGTGATCACTTCGCCGTTCAGCTGGGCATAGGCGACCAGGCGATTGAGCGCGCCCTCGAGCTCGCGGACATTGGTGGTGATCCGCGCGGCGAGCAGGTCCATGACCTCATGCGGCATCGTCACCGCCGGCATGTCCTGAAGCTTGCGGCCTACGATCGCCCGGCGCAGCTCCAGCTCGGCCGGCTTGATGTCCGCCACCAGGCCCGAGGCCAGCCTGCCGGCCAGCCGCGGCTCGAAGCCCTCCAGGGCCTGCGGCGCGCGATCGGCCGCAATCACCAGCCGCTTGCCCGAGGACATGAACTCGTTGACGGTGTGGAAGAACTCCTGCTGCGTCGCGTCCTTGCCGCCGATGAACTGCAGATCGTCGATCATCAGCAGGTCGACCGAGCGCAGCCGCGCCTTGAAGGCATGCGTGTCCTTGTTGCGCAGGGCCTGGACGAACTCGAACATGAAGCGCTCGGCGGTCACGTAGATCGCGGTCGCTTCCGGATTCGCCTCGAGGAACGCATGGCCGATCGCGTGCATCAGGTGCGTCTTGCCCTGGCCCGTGCCGGCATGGAGATAGAGCGGGCTGAAGCGCGGCGCCCCCGGCTCGGCCATCGCCTTGGCCGCGTTGCACGCCACGCGATTCGTCGCGTCGATCACGAAGCGATCGAAAGTGAAGCGCACGTCGAACTGCGGGCGCTCGGCCGGCGAGGCAGTGGCAGCCGCGACGGGGGCCGAATCGGCCGCCACGGGCGCGGACGCCGTGCTCAGAACGCGCTTCGGCTCCTCCGCCAGCGTTTCGATCGATACGTTGCGCACCGCCGGAATCTGGCCGCGGAACTCGAGCAGCAGCCGCTCCGCATAGTGATTCTTCACCCACTGGGTCATGAACGCCGAGGGCAGGCCCAGACGCACCACCTCGGCATTGCTGCCTTCGATCAGGACGACCGGCTTGAGCCACTGGTCGAACAGGCGCTGGCCCGCAGAGCGACGCAGGTTCGCGCGCACATGCGACCAAGCCTTGGCAACCGCAGCTTCCATTCCGTCCCGTTCCAAGGCCTGCACCTGAGTCACCCTGACGCACCCCTCCTTCGCGGGAAGCAGCCGCTTCCCGTGCGCTAATTCGCTCCGACATGAGGCCCTTCGACACCGGACATCCCCGGTCCCTGTGCGACGGGCTTCGCTAAATGCCCCGGCGAGAACTCGCCTGGGAGGTCTGTTTTAGGAACCCCTTTCTGAGTCGATCAAGGGGGTCGGGTGTAAAGATACTGAAATAGTTTTGTTGACTCGCCGTAACCCGCGGAAAACCGTGGGGGCAACCTTACAAACTACTGAAAAGCTTGGCTTCTGCGAATTATTGCAAACCAAAGACACTGCGACTCGCGCGAATCTCAGGGTTCCATGGGCCAGCCTTGATTCGTTCCGCAAACCTTTGTCAGACACGACAAAAACCCCGCGGAACCGGGGTCCCGCGGGGTTTTATTACGAAAAAATTACGATTACGCCAGCGCTTCGACGCGCTTGTTGAGACGCGCGAACTTGCGCGAGGCGGTGTTCTTGTGAAGCACGCCCTTGGCGACGCCGCGCGCCATTTCCGGCTGCGCAGCGGCGAGCGCGGCAGCGGCCGCCGCCTTGTCGCCGGCCTCGAGGGCCGACTCGACCTTCTTCACGAAGGTGCGGATACGGCTCACGCGGGTGCCGTTGATCTCCGCGCGGCGCGCATTGCGCCGGATACGCTTCTTCGCTTGCGGCGTATTCGCCATGCCGTCTCGTTCCTAGCTCGAAATGTTTAGGGCGCGGGGAACATGCCTCCACGCCCGGAAAGACGGGCCCCTTAGCGCCACCGGCGATTCGGGTCAACCGTTACGACTGGCATTTCGGGCACCAGAAGGTGGAACGCCCCGAATCCACGCGCCGCTCGACCGGCCCTCCGCACGCACACGCCTCTCCTTCCCGGCCATAGACTTGCCATTGCTTGGCGAAATAGCCCAGTTCGCCATCAGGCCTGGCATAGTCGCGGATCGTGGAGCCGCCGGCGCTGATCGCGCCTTCCAGCACCGCGCGAATCGCGGCGGCCAGCTTCTCCAGCCGCGCCTTCGGGATCGAACCGCCCTCGCGCATGGGCGCGATGCCGGCGATGTAGAGCGCTTCGCACACATAGATGTTGCCCAGCCCCGCCACCGTGCGCTGGTCGAGCAGCAGGGCCTTCACCGGAGCGACGCGGTCCTTGAACAGGCGCGCCAGGTGCCCGGCATCGAAGTCCGGCCCCAACGGCTCCGGCCCCAGTGCCGCGAAGGGAGCCCAGGCCGGCACTTCCGCCGTCGGCACCAGGTCGACCGAGCCGAAACGCCGCGGATCGTTCAGCGCCAGGCGATGATGCTGCGTCTCCAGCACCAGGTGATCATGCTTGCCGATCTCCCCGGGGTCGATTCGCCAGCGCCCGGACATGCCGAGATGGAAGATCAGCGTGTCGCCGCGATTCGTCTCGATCAGCCCATATTTGGCGCGCCGCCCCAGCCCGGTGACGGTCGCCCCGGTCAGCCGCTGGCCGAGCCCCTCGGGAAACGGCCGGCGCAGATCGCCGCGGTGCAGCGTGAGGCGGGTGATCGTCTCGCCCTTGAGCACGGGCTCCAGGCCGCGGACGGTAGTCTCTACTTCGGGCAGTTCCGGCATGGCCCCATCGTATCGTCCCCGTCATTCCGGCGAAAGCCGCGATGACGCTAGGGCTTTAACCCGGCCATGCACCTCGCTAGAGCCCCTGGCATGACCGACACCGTCTCCTTCGGCTACGAGGACGTGGCCCCCGAGGAAAAGACCCGCCGCGTCGGCGAAGTCTTCTCCAGCGTCGCTTCGAAATACGACCTGATGAACGACGCCATGTCGGGCGGCCTCCATCGCCTGTGGAAGGACAAGTTCGTCCGCCGCGTGAAGCCGCGCGCGGGCGAACACATCCTCGACATGGCCGGCGGCACCGGCGACATCGCCTTCCGCATGGCGCGCTCCGGCGCCTCGATCACGGTGGCGGACATCAATCCCGAGATGCTCGCCGTCGGCATTGAGCGCGCCGCCGAACGCGGGATCGCCAGCGGGCGCGAGCCCGACGCCGGCAGCCTGGTATGGAGCGAGGCCAATGCCGAGCAGCTGCAATGGCCCGACCGGTTCTTCGATGCCTATACCATCGCCTTCGGCATCCGGAACGTGACCGACATCCCCAGGGCGCTCCGCGAGGCGCACCGCGTGCTGAAGCGCGGCGGCCGGCTGTTCGTGCTGGAATTCTCCACCACCCAGTGGCCGGGCTTCGCCGAAGCGTACGACGCCTATTCGCACCATCTCGTCCCCAGGCTGGGCCAGTTGCTCGCGGGCGATGCGGACAGCTATCGCTATCTGGTCGAATCGATCCGCCGCTTCCCGCCCATGCCCGAGTTCGAGCGGATGATCCGCGAGGCCGGCTTCACCCAGACCAAGGTCGAGCCGCTGCTCGGCGGCCTGGTCGCGATCCATTCGGGCTGGAAGATTTGAAGCCAGTGCCTTTCCCCGATTTCCGTCATCCCGGCAATTCCGGATGACCGCACCCGCCGTCCATCTCTGGCGCCTGCTCAAATGGGGTCGCATCCTTGCGCGCCACGGCGCGCTGCGCGGGATCGAGCGCGATCCCAACACGCCCAGGCCGGTCCGCCGGATCGCCCGGATCGCCCGCTTCGGCGCGCGCGTGCCCCAGGTGCCGCGCTATGCCGATGCCTTCCAGGCGATCGGCCCGGCGGCGATCAAGCTCGGCCAGACGCTCGCCACTCGCCCCGACCTGGTCGGCGACGAGGCCGCCCACGACCTGCTCCGCCTGCAGGACGCGCTGCCGCCCCTGCCGTTCCCGGTGATCCGCCAGCGGATCGAGGGCAGCTTCGGCCGTCCGCTCGAGACCTTCTTCGCCGCGTTCGACGAGACGCCGATCGGGGCCGCCTCGATCGCACAGGTCCACCGCGCGGTCACCGCCGATGGCCGCCAGGTCGCGGTGAAGGTGCTGCGCCCGGGGATCGAGGCCGAGTTCGCCAAGGCGATCGACACCTATGAATGGGCTGCCGCCCAGGTCGAGAGCATGGGCGGCGAGGCGTCGCGCCTGCGCCCCCGCCTCGTCATCGAGACCTTCAAGCGCTGGACCGCGCGCGAGCTCGATCTGCGCCGCGAAGCCGCCTCCGCCTCGGAGCTGGCCGAGGGCATGCAGGCCGAGCCCGATTTCATGGTCCCGCAGATCGACTGGCAGCGCACCACCGGCAAGGTGCTGACGCTCGAATGGATCGACGGCATCAAGCTCTCGCATCGCGACCGGATCGTCGCTGCGGGGCATGATCCGAGCGTCCTCGCCGGCCGGCTGATCCGCGCCTTCCTGCGCCAGGCGATCGCCGAGGGCTTCTTCCATGCCGACATGCATCAGGGGAACCTCTTCGCGCTCCCCGACGGCCGCATCGCCGCGATCGACTTCGGCATCATGGGCCGGATCGACCGGCGCGCCCGGGTCTGGCTCGCCGAGATCCTCTACGGACTGATCACCGGCAACTACAAGCGCGTCGCCGAGATCCATTTCGAGGCGGGCTATGTGCCCCCGCACCACAATGTCGCCGAGTTCGCCACGGCGCTGCGCGCGGTCGGCGAGCCGATGCGCGGCCTGCCGGTCAAGGACATGTCGATGGGCGCGATGCTCGACGGCCTGTTCTCGATCACCCGCGACTTCGACATGCAGACCCAGCCCCACCTCCTGCTGCTCCAGAAGACGATGGTGATGGTCGAGGGCGTGGCGCGGACGCTCGATCCCGACATCAACCTGTGGGACGTATCGGCACCGTTCGTGCGCGAATGGATCCGCACCGAGCTGGGCCCGGAGGCCAAGATCGCCGACCGGCTGGTCGAGGATATCCGCACCCTCGCCCGCCTGCCCGACCTGATCCGCAACATCGAGCGGCGCTTCCCGGCACCCGGCGGCGCGCCGCCAGCGCCGCCGCTCCGCGAGATCGAGCGCATCCGCGTGGTCGGCGGCTGGCGCTATGCCGCGGTGGCCGTGCTCTCCGGCGCGGTGGGCGCGGCAATCATGATGTACCTGCTCTCGTGAAGCTGCCCGCGATCCGCTGGCTGGCCGAGCCGACGCGCTTCGCCGCGCTCGGCCGTTCCCGCGCCCGGATCGCGCTGGGCGTGCTCGGCCTGTTCCTGCTGCTCTCGCTGACCGCCCTGGTCACCGTCGGCCCGCCCCCGGTGAGCGGCGACCCTGCGAAGCGCGCCGACGACCAGAGCGACGTGGTTCTCTATGAGAGCATCGTCGCGGGCGTGCGCCATGGCGGCGGCTATTACGAAGTCGCCGCCGACGCGCTTCGCGCCGGCAATTATCCGCTGCGTCCCTTCGTCACCTTCCGCCTGCCGGGCCTGGCGATGGTCCAGGCGCATCTTCCCCGCCTGGCGACGATGGGCCTGCTCTATCTGCTGGTCGCGTCGGTCTTCACCGTCTGGGGCATGAAGCTACGCAGCGGGATGACGCGCTGGCCACCGGTGGCGATCGGCCTCGCCCTGCTCGCCGCCGGGCTGATGGCGTTCGTCCAGCCCGATCTCTGGGCGTTCCACGAGATCTGGGCGGGGCTGCTCGTCGCCCTTTCGCTCGGCATCTACCGGCCGAACCGCTGGATCGAGGCAGTGGCGATCGCATTGCTCGCCATGCTGATCCGCGAGACCGCCGCGCTGTTCGCGCTGGTCATGCTCGCTGCCGCCTGGTTCGAGGGCCAGAAGCGAGAGGCGATCGGCTGGGGCGTGGCGCTCGCCTGCCTCGCCCTCGCGCTCGGCTTCCATGCCTGGGCGGTCGGCCAGGTCACCACCGCCACCGATCCTGCCTCGCCGGGCTGGGCGGGGCTGCATGGCTATGGCTTCTTCGCCAAGTCGGTGGTGCTCTCCACGGCGCTCCGGCTCCTCCCGATGGCGCTGGGAGCGCTGCTCTTCACGCTGGCGCTGTTCGGCTGGATCGGCTGGAAGGACCCGGTTGCGGCGCGCGTCGCCGGCACGCTCGCCGCCTTCGGGCTGGCGATCGCCCTGTTCGCGCGGCCGGACACTTTCTATTGGGCCTTGATGATAGCGCCGCTCTCGCTGGTCGGACTCGCCTTCGCGCCCGACGGCCTGCGCGACCTGTTCCGCCAGGCGCTCGACAGGCGCCGCATCACCGTGACAAAGGTGGTTCGATGACTCAGCGCATCCTCCTCATCGTCGGTGGCGGCATCGCGGCCTACAAGGCGTGCGAGCTGATCCGCCTGTGCCGCAAGGCCGGGATCGCGGTGAAATGCGTGCTAACCGCCGGCGGGCAGCATTTCGTCACGCCGATGACGCTGGCGGCGCTTAGCGAAAACCAGGTCTACACCACGCTCTGGGACCTCAAGGACGAGGCCGAGATGGGCCATATCCAGCTGAGCCGCGAAGCGGACCTGGTCGTGGTCGCGCCTGCCACCGCCGACCTGATGGCGAAGATGGCCGCCGGCATCGCCGACGATCTCGCCACCACCTTGCTGCTCGCCACCGACAAGCCGGTGCTCGCCGCGCCGGCGATGAACGTGCGGATGTGGCAGCACGCCGCCACCCGCCGCAACGTCGCCACCCTGCGCGGCGATGGCGTGACGGTGCTCGAGCCCGACGAAGGGCCGATGGCCTGCGGCGAGTACGGCCCCGGCCGCCTGCCCGAGCCCGCGGCGATCCTCGCCGCGATCCAGCGCCATTTCGGCGGCGGCACCGGCGGCAGGCTCGCCGGCAAGCACATCCTTGTCACCGCCGGCCCCACCCATGAGCCGATCGATCCGGTGCGCTACATCGCCAATCGCTCCTCGGGGAAGCAGGGCTATGCCATTGCCGGGGCGCTCGCCGCCCTGGGCGCGCGAGTCACGCTCGTCTCGGGCCCCGTCGCCCTTGCCACGCCGCCGGGCGTCTCCCGCATCGATGTCGAGACCGCGCAGGACATGGCCAATGCCGTCGCCCGGGCATTGCCCGCTGATGCCGCGGTGATGGTCGCGGCGGTGGGCGACTGGCGCACCGATGCCGCCGGCCAGAAGATCAAGAAGGAAGGCGGCGCCCCGCCCAGCCTCCAGCTTTCCGAGAACCCCGACATCCTCGCCATGCTCGCCGCCAGCCCGCGCCGGCCGGCGCTGGTCGTGGGATTCGCCGCGGAAACGGAGCGTGTCGTCGAACATGCCACCGCGAAACGGGCTCGCAAGGGCGCGGACTGGATTGTCGCCAACGATGTTTCGGGCGATGTGATGGGCGGTGAAGCCAATGCCATCCATCTCGTCACCGCCGACGGTGTCGAACATTGGGAAAGACTGCCCAAGGACGAAGTCGCCCGCCGGCTCGCGCAGCGTATCGCCGATGCGCTCTAGCCTCGCGCTGCTGCTCTGTGCGGGCCTTGCCGCCTGCAGCATGCCGGCCACGCGCCCGGATGCACCCGCCGGCCCGCCGGGCACGGGCCTCTACACCCAGAGCTTCGGCAACACCCCGGCGCGCCAGGTGCGCACATTGATCGTCGTCCTGCACGGCGACGCCCCCGCCACCAAGCCCGACTATCACTATGCCTTTGCCCGCGCCGCCGCCGACGCGGTGCCGAACAGCATCGCGGTCGCCCTGCTCCGCCCCGGCTATGAGGATCCGCAGGGCCATCGCTCCCCGGGCGAGCGCGGCCAGACCACCGGCGACAACTACACGCCCGATCGCATCGCCGCCGTGGCCGAGACGATCCGCCATCTCCAGCATCGCTACGGGCAGGCCCGCACCGTGCTGGTCGGCCATTCCGGCGGCGCGGCGATCGCGGCCGACCTCGCCGCCACCTGGCCGCACCTGGTCGACGGCATCGTCCTCGTCTCCTGCCCCTGCGCCCTTCCGGAATGGCGCAAGCACATGAAGACCGTGGCGCCGACGCCGCTCTGGGATGCGCCGGTCGACAGCCTCGATCCGGTGAAGCTCGTGGGCGGCATGCCGCCCAGCCTGCGCGCCGCGGTGCTGGTGGGCGGCGACGACAAGACCACGCCGCTCCGCTTCTCGCGCCTCTATGCCGAAGCGCTGTCGCTGCGCGGGATCGCCACCGATTTCCGCATCATCCCCGGCAAGGGCCATGAGCTGCTCGGCGATCCCGAAGTGATTTCCGCGCTCCAGCGCCTCGCCGCCGCCCTTCCAGGAAAGTCTTGATGCTCGCTCCGATCCGTATCGCTCTCCAACGCCTGCCGCACGGAACGGACCTGCCGCACCCCACCTATGCCACGGCGGGCGCAGCCGGGATGGACGTGGTCGCGGCCGAGGACGTGGTGCTGGCTCCCGGCGCGCGCCATGCGGTAGCGACCGGCTTCGCCATGGCGATCCCGCCGGGCTATGAAGTCCAGGTCCGGCCGCGCTCCGGCCTCGCGCTCAAGCACGGCATCACCTGCCTGAACACGCCTGGCACGATCGACAGCGACTATCGCGGCGAGGTTAAGGTGATCCTCGCCAATCTCGGTGACGCGCCGTTCACCGTCGCGCGCGGAGACCGTATTGCACAGCTCGTGCCCGCACCGGTCCAGCATGCGGAGCTCGAGGAGGTGAGGACGCTCGACGAAACGGCGCGCGGCATCGGGGGCTTCGGATCGACGGGCACGTGATCGGATCGGTTATTCTCGCAGCGGCGCTCCAGGCGGCGCCGATCGATTGGGACGCGCTGCCGCCCCTGCCCTGGCGCACGCCTCCGGTCCTCACGCCGGACATGCAGGGCTTCGTCCAGCGCGAAGTGAAGCTGCGCAAATGCACCACGGCCAAGCCGGGCACGCTCGAAGTCTCGGTCGCGGTGCTGGTCGATGAGAATGGCGCGATCCGCACCACCGTGCCGCGCGCGATCGCCTGCCCCTCGGTCGAGCAATATGCCGCGGCCCTCGCGGCGGGCTTCGCCCGGGGCAACCTGCTCCCGCGCCCCGGCGCGAGCGAGCAATGGTACAGCACGACCCTCACCTTCACCCTGCCGCAATGAACCTCTCCGACGCGGAGCTGGAACGCTATGCCCGCCACATCGTGCTGCGCGAGATCGGCGGCGGCGGACAGGTGCGCCTGAAGGCGGCGCGGGTGCTGGTGATCGGCGCAGGCGGGATCGGCTCGCCGGCGATCGAATATCTGGCGGCTGCCGGCATCGGCACGCTCGGCGCGATCGACGACGACCAGGTCTCCCTCTCCAACCTCCAGCGCCAGACGCTCTACGCCACCACGGACCTGGACCGCCCCAAGGTGGAGGCCGCGCGCGCCCGGGTCGCCGCGCTGAACCCGGAAGTGACGTTCACCGGCTTCCGGCAACGGATCGACGCGCGCAATGCCGACGCGCTGATCGCCGCGTTCCATCCGGACGTCGTCCTCGATGGCTGCGACAATTTCGCCACTCGCCTCGCCGTTGCCGATGCGTGCCTTCGCCACCGCGTCCCGCTCGTCTCGGCCGCGGTATCGGAGTTCGAGGGGCAGCTCGGCGTCTTCCGCGGCTGGGAAGCGGACAAGCCCTGCTATCGCTGCTTCGTCGGCCATGATCCCGAGCGGCCGGGCATCAGCTGTGCCGAACAGGGCGTACTCGGCGCGCTCACCGGCGTGATGGGCAGCCTTGCCGCACTGGAGGCGATCCGCGCCGTCGCCCCCTTTGGCGAGGATCCTGCCGGCAAGCTGCTGCTGGTCGATGCGCTCGCCTTCCGGTTCCGAGCGCTGACCTTGCCCAAGGATCCCGGTTGCCCGGTTTGCGGATGACGATCCGGGAGAAACCGCAAGAGAGAGAAACTGGACTTCACGGCGGCCTTGAGGCACCTGCCGCCCCATGACCCGCGTCCTCGTCACCGGCTCGGCCGGCTTCATCGGCTTCCACACGGCCAGCAAGCTGCTCCAGCGCGGTGCGACCGTGCTCGGCGTCGACAATTTCAGCGACTATTACGACCCAGCGCTCAAGGAAGCGCGCAACGACATTCTGTCGAACCATCCCAACTTCAAGGTCGCCCGGGTCTCGATCGACGACATGGAAGCATTCGGCGCCGCCTGGGCCGAGTTCCAGCCGGACGTGGTGATCCACCTCGCCGCGCAGGCCGGCGTGCGCTACTCGATCGACGCGCCCGAAAGCTATGTCGCCGCCAACCTGATCGGCACGTTCAACGTGCTCGAGCTGGCGCGCCGCCATGCCACGAAGCACCTGCTCGCCGCTTCCACCAGCTCGGTCTATGGCGCGAACACCGACATGCCGTTCACCGAGACGCAGCGGACGGCCACGCCCCTGAGCTTCTATGCCGCCACCAAGGGCGCGACCGAGCTGATGGGGCACAGCTACGCGCATCTCTACAAGGTCCCGACGACCTTCTTCCGCTTCTTCACGGTCTATGGCCCATGGGGGCGGCCGGACATGGCATTGTTCAAGTTCACCCGGGGCATCCTGGCCGGCGAACCGATCGACATCTACAATAATGGCCAGATGGTCCGCGACTTCACCTATGTCGACGACCTGGCCGAATCGATCGTCAAGCTCACCGAGGCAGTTCCCGGCACCGTGCCCGTCGAGGGCGACAGCCTGTCCCCCGTCGCGCCCTTCCGCACCGTCAACATCGGCGCGGGCCGGCAGACCCAGCTGATGGACTATATCGGCGAGATCGAGCGCGCGCTGGGCAAGCAAGCCATCAAGAACTTCATGCCGATGCAGCAGGGCGACGTGCCGGCGACGGAGGCCAGCTCGGCCCTGCTCAAGGCGCTTACCGGCTATGCGCCCGCTACCCCCCCGAGCGCGGGCGTGCCCGCCTTCATCGATTGGTATCTGGCGCATTATCGAAACTGAAACCCCTGTTCCGGCATGAAGGCGCGAAAGCGTACTTCCACCGTTATGGGGTTTCCCGATGAGCATCGAATGGCCCGCGCACGGGCTCAAGCTTCAGGCGCGGATCGAAGGCGGCACGGCGATCATCGGCGTGATCGGCATGGGCTATGTCGGCCTGCCTCTCGCCGTGGCATTCGGTGAAGCCGGTTGCCCCGTCCTCGCCTTCGACGTCGACCAGGCCAAGATCGACGCGCTCGAAGCCGGCGAAAGCTATATCAAGCATATCGACGCCGCGCGCATCGCGCCGCTGGTGAAGACCGAGAAGCTCAGGGCCACCGCCGATCTCGCCCGGCTGGGCGAGGCGGACGTGGTGCTGATCTGCGTTCCCACCCCGCTCACCCGCCATCTCGAACCCGACCTGAAATATGTCGAGAGCACGACCCGCGCGATCGCGAAGACGCTGCGCCGCGGCCAGCTCGTCATCCTCGAATCCACCACCTATCCCGGCACCACCGCCGAAGTGATGCAGCCGATCCTGGAGGAAGCCGGCCTCGTCGCCGGCAAGGATTTCTTCCTCGCCTATTCGCCCGAGCGCGAGGACCCCGGCAATCCCACCTATTCCACCACCAAGATCCCGAAGGTGGTCGGCGCCGACGACGGCGTCTCCGCCACCCTCGCGCTTTCGGTCTATCGCCACATCGTCCCCCAGGCGATCCAGGTCTCGTCCGCCGCGACGGCGGAAGCGGTGAAGATCACCGAGAATGTGTTCCGCGCCGTCAACATCGCGCTGGTCAACGAGCTCAAGCTCATCTTCACCGCGATGGACATCGACGTGTGGGAAGTGATCGACGCGGCGAAATCCAAGCCGTTCGGCTTCATGCCCTTCTATCCCGGCCCGGGCCTGGGCGGGCACTGCATCCCGATCGACCCCTTCTACCTCACCTGGAAGGCACGCGAGTACAACCAGCATACCAAGTTCATCGAGCTGGCCGGCCAGATCAACGCCGACATGCCGCAGCACGTCGTCCGCGTCCTTGCCGACACGATGGATGCGCGGTTCGGCCGGGGCCTGCGCGGCGCGCGCATCCTGGTATTGGGCGTGGCCTACAAGAAGAATGTCGAGGATATCCGCGAGAGCCCCTCGCTCCGCCTGATGGAGATGATCGAGGCACGGGGCGCCACTGCCGATTTCCACGATCCGCATGTCGCCCAGATCGACAACACCCGCGAGCATCCGACGCTCAACTTCCGCCACGGGGTGGCATGGGACGAGGCGGAGATCGCGAGCTATGACGCGGTGCTGATCGCCACCGATCACGACGCGGTCGACTATGCCGGCCTGGCCGGGGCCGCGAAGCTGATCATCGACACGCGCAACGCCTGCGGCAAGGCCGGCATTGTATCGGACAAGGTGGTCCGGGCATGATGCCAGGCGGCGGCTTCGCACCATGGCCCCACGGCACCATGTTCTGAAGGATCGCGCTTCGTGTCTTCCGTGCCGCGCGCGCCGCGGCTCAACCGGGGCAGCGGCTGGCCATGAATTCGCGGATCGCCGGGGCGATGTCGTCCCGCTCCAGCGCCACGGCGATGTTCGCCTGGATGAAGCCGGCCTTGTCGCCGCAATCATAGCGCGTCCCGTCGAAGGTAACGCCGTGGAAGCGTTGGCCACCGATCATCTGGGCCATCGCGTCGGTCAGCTGGATCTCGCCGCCGGCGCCCTTGCCCTGCTTCTCGAGCACCCGCATCACTTCAGGCTGCAGGATGTAGCGGCCGATCACCGAAAGGTTCGACGGCGCCGTGCCCGGTGCCGGCTTCTCGACCAGGCCCTTCACTTCGGTCAGCGCCCCCTTCTGCGCGCCCGGCGTGATGATGCCGTAGCGGTGTGTCTGGTCGTCGGGCACGATCTCGGCGCAGATCAGGTTGCCGCCCACCTGGTTGTATGCATCGACCATCTGCTTCAGGCAGCCCGGATTGCCGAGCATGAAATCGTCGGCCAGCAACACCGCGAACGGCTCGTCCCCCACGATGTCGCGCGCGCACCAGACGGCATGGCCCAGGCCCATCGGCTCCTGCTGGCGCACATAGGCGACGGCGCCGGGCTTCAGCCGGGTCGCGTCGAGAATCTCGAGCGACTTGCCGCGCGCCGACATCGTCGTCTCCAGCTCATAGGCGATATCGAAATGGTCCTCGATCGCGCTCTTGCCGCGGCCGGTGACGAAGATCATCTGCTCGATGCCGGCTTCCAGCGCCTCGTCGACTGCATATTGGATCAGCGGGCGATCGACCACGGGCAGCATCTCCTTGGGCATCGCCTTGGTGGCGGGCAGGAAACGCGTCCCCAGGCCGCCGACGGGAAACACGGCCTTGCGCAACGGCTTGATGGTCATTCGAGAAACGCCTCTTTGGGTCAATCGGGCGCCCATAACGGTGGGTAAGCCGTTTCGCAATTAGGCCCGAACGAGGCAAGCCCGATCAACGGTGACGGATCAGGATCGACTGCCAATCGCCATCGAGCGGCCGGCCGCGCTCGGTGATCACCGCCGGCACCAGAGGCCGGGACGAGAGCGTCTCGACCTTCGCGGCTTCCGCCTCGAGCGTTGCCACGCGGTCGCGCCAGGCGGGATGCGAGCGGCTGCGCAGGATGCCGCCCGCCTTGCTCGGCCCGAAACGCTCCCAGAACGCCACGCCGGCGCGGGCTGGATAGTTGGCATTGGCCAGCAGATAGACCGAGAGGAGATCGGCCTGCACTTCGGTTTGCCGGAAATACTTCACATTGGCGCCGAAGCCGGCGAGCAGCCCGTAATCGACGCCCCGTGCCTCCAGTCGGTCACGATGGTGGAGAATGTTGTGCGCGAACTCGTGCGCTATCACGGCGGCAAGCTGGCTGTCCGGATAGTCGTCGAGGAAGCCGGACCCGATCTGAACCATCGCCCCATCCGCCGACGCGTCAAAGCCTCCGTCGAGATCCAGTTCGAAGCGCGACTTGCAGACGCGCATCGGCTGCAGCGTGAGATGGATCGGTGTTCCGGCCCGAATTGCATCCACTTCGATCCGCGCTTCGGGCGGCAAGGCGCCGATCCCCAATTGCGCCGCGACAAGCCGATCGGTTGTGCCGGGCCTACCGGGGAGTTCCGCAATTCGGACCGAGCCGATTCGCACTAGCGAATCGTCCGCCCGCAGTCCCGCCCTCTCCGCCGGGCCGCCAACGAGCACGCCCTCCACCGCAACCGGGGTCGCAAAGCCGAAATATGCGCGCGCCGCCTCGCGCCTGCCCGAATCGAACTGATCGAGCGTATGGAGCTGCAGGCCGATGCCCGCCTCCGTCCGGTCGCAGAGCGCAGCATTCGCCGTCGCAAGCCTCCAGCCAATGGCCGCGACCCGTAGGTCGGCGGCGCGGACCGCCTCGAACAAGGCAGTGTCGTCGGCGCGAGCCAAAGCTCCAGACGCGCCGGGAAAGGCGCAGGCAACAGCCAGCAGAAGGCCGGTGGCACGGGTAGCGCAGTCAAGAAAACGAGACATCATGTGCCCCTTCTAAGACTTCATCGTGCAGGCGCAAAACCCCCTTGCCGTATCGCCTCGCTTCGCCAGCGAACCCGCACAAATTCCATACTTCTTTTGCGGTGCACCTGCGCGCTACCGGCATCGACGCAACAAAATTGACACAAAATATCCTATCTAACCATCACAAAAGAAGCGCAAATCGCCGAAGAGACTTCATTAACCCCCTTGGCGATATTGACGCACTGCGTTAAGGACGCTCCCGTAACCACTCGAAGCGGGTCGCCTGAGTGTGAAAAGAAGCCTGGAGCAACCGGGCCTGTGTTGCTAATGGGCCACGTCGGGAGGCATCTCGTCGCGGCCAAAGTTTAGAGGTGTTGCGACTGAGCAGGTCCTGTGCCATAGGTCTGCCTGACGAGAGCACCAGAGCTCGAAAGAGGGAGAAAATAGAGTGTTCACTAAGCTTCTTACGGCTGCCGCTATCGCGTCGATGGCGACCGCTCCTGTCCTGGCTGCCCCGACGAGCGCGTCGAAGCTGTCGCTGTCGGGTGTTCGCACCGCGACCGTCAGCAAGAAGAAGAGCGATCTGGCCCCGGCGGTCCTGATCGGCGTTCTCGCGACCGTGGCGATCATCGGCGGCGCGGTTATCCTCGCCGACAGCGACGACAAGCCCAACAGCCCGTAGTCTCTATCGAGATTACCGAGTTTAGGAGTGGCGGCTTAACGGCCGCCACTCTTTTATGTTCTTTCGCCGCGCGCTATCTCAGCGACCGTCGGCAACTTGGCGATTGTAATCGCCAACGAACCTACGCACATCAAATCGATGTTTCGCAAGCTCTTCAAATCCAGCAGAACACTCGCCAGGACGCCCGCAGCCGCGATTCCAGCTGGACACCGCATCTATGCCGTCGGCGATATCCATGGGCGCCTCGATCTGCTCGACGCGCTGCTTCTCCAGATCGACGCCGATCGCGAGGCACGCTCACAGGCCAGGGAGGAGATCTTTTTCCTCGGGGACCTGATCGATCGCGGCCCACAGTCCGCCCAGGTGGTCGAGCGACTGCTAGCACTGTCAAGGAGCCGCCCTGCCCGCTTTCTGCTGGGCAACCATGAAGAAGTCTTCCTGTCGGCAGTGGCGGGCGACATCGAGGCGCTACGCTTCTTTACTCGGATCGGCGGCAAGGAAACGATACTCAGCTATGGGATCGCGCCCGAGGCCTATGACGCCTTCGACTACCCCGAACTCATGGATGCGCTCCAGGCGGCAGTCCCGCCGGAGCATATCGCCTTCCTGAGCGCCTTCGAGGATATGATCTGCGTCGGCGACTATGCCTTCGTCCATGCCGGCATCCGGCCCGGGGTTCCACTCGCGTCGCAAAAGGCCAAGGACCTGCGCTGGATCCGCAGCGACTTCCTGGAACACACCGCCCCCCTTGAGCGCCTCATAGTCTATGGGCACACGATCAGCAGGGACGTCGACTGGGGCCTCAATCGAATCGGCATCGATACCGGCGCCTATGCGTCGAACCGCCTGACCGCCCTGGGCCTGCAGGACGGCGAGCGCTGGCTATTGCAGACCTAGGCCCGATCCGGCACTCCGCGCTTCAATCGGCCACGACGACGAACAATTCGCCATCATAGTCGACGATGTAGAGATTCCCCTTCTGATCTTCCCCGAAGCTCGAGATGTGGTCGATGGTGCCGATGTCAGGCCTGAACGCTTGAGTCAGACGTAACCCGGGACTGACGCCGTCATTCTTGATCCCGAAGACCCTCCCGCTCGAATAGTCACCAGCGATGTAGATACCCTGGAGCGATTCGGCTGGCCCTCGATAAACATAGCCGCCAACAATCGCATTAGCATTGTAGTCTCCGGTGCCGTGATTCCATGTAAATCGATTGTATCCGGCGCCGCGCATGTACGAAGTATCGTTCACATGGACAATGTCACCTTCAAGATACGGCCAGTCGAACTGCTCATCCTGATGGTAGGTATTCCCTACATAGGTATTCTTGATCTGCACGAAGTTTACTTCTTCCTGCAGGCTTTGGCCGATGTCGCTTACCCAGAAGTTCCGTGGGTAGGCGCGATCAAAGCTCGCGCGATAGGGATTGCGGAAGCCGCTGAGGATCGCGAGAGTCCGATTTGTGGGCGTCAGGCCATAATTCTGGTCGGGATCGGCAGGGAAATCGTCCTTTGTCGGATCGAGGCGCAGCACCTTGCCCAACAACGGGCTTCCCCCCTGGGCATTGCAGCGCCTCGCGACGCTCAGCGTCGTGACTCCGGTTCCGCAGTCGTCGGCATCGCCGGTGGCGATGTAGAGATAGCCATCGTTCGGACTAAAGCCGATCCAGCCGCCATAGTTGCGATTGGAGCCGGAATGCGGGATCCGCAGAACCAGCATGGCAGTGCTGGGATCGAGCCGGGAGCGATCGGCCGCAGGCGTGGCGTAGCGGCGAATCTCGATGTCGCCGGACATATTTGTCAGGAACACATAGGCTAGGCCGCTCGTCGCGAAGTCGGGGGCCAGGGCAAGACCAAGCAGGCCGCGCTGGCCGTCCGTCGTAACCTGGCTCGAAACATCGAGAAACGGCGTGGCTGCGATCGCGCCAGACGCGGGATCGACGACACGAATCTGTCCCGTCTTCTGCACCACGAGCATCCGCCCGCTACCGTCCGTCACGCCCGTCGCATAGACCGGCTGCGTCAGACCAGTAGCGACGCGACGAACGTGATAGGGACCGGTGGTCACATCCGTCACCGTCACCGTGAGAATCAGCCCCTCGCCCAATCCCGCCGGGTCATTGATCGTCAGTTCGACGATGTACTTGTTGTCCTTGTCCTTATCGGAAGGCACTTCGAAATCGACCGGATTCTTGAACGAGAGCTGGCCCGACGGCGTGATCTGGAAGAAGGCGGCATCGTCGCCGCCGGTGACCCGGAAGCTGACCGGATCGCCCTCGGGATCTGCGCCCGTTGCCGTGTAGAAGACGGCGGTGCTGTTCTCCGGAACGCTCACCGCGTTCGCCGATGTGAAGTGCGGCTTGGTATTCACCACGGGCGTAGGCGTGGGACTAGGCGTGGGCGCGCCGCCGCCGCCGTCACTACAGGCCGAGCCGACGAGGAGCCCGAGAACCAGCGCACCCCACGCCAACCCGCTACGCGTCACACAGGTCATTGAAGCTCCTCTCGCCCACAGCATATCCTGCTCGCATTTGGCCTTCCAGCGATATCCGGCCGATATCGCTCGGAAATATGACGGTTGTCCGGGCCGAGCACCGCGATACGACGGCGAAACCATCAAAGGCTTTGGGTTGCAGTGGAACGCTGCTACGGGCGCATGGCAGCCCGGCGCAAAACAGATGCCGGAACATCATCGCCGCGCGACAAGGGGGACATAGTGTTTTCAGCGGAGACGGGGCATGAGAAGGCCCTTACGAAGACGATCCTGGTCTTCGATTGCTGGCTTCCCGGGTTTACCTATGTCGCCGAGCTGGCCAATGAACCCGGCATATCCCTGGTCTTCGTTCACACTTCTTCCATGCAAACCGGGGAGCCGGCCAAGGAATACCGTTCCTTCCGGAAGCAATATGACGCACCTTCCTGGGTCCATGACTTTTCCGAGTTCGATTACGACTTCAAGCGCCTCTTCGAGCAAATCCGGCCCGATGCGCTGCTCGTAACGTCGCTCCACCATATCGAGGACCGTACCGCGCTCCGCTTCGCCAAGAGCCGGAACGTCCCGACCTATTTCATCCCGCACGGCATCTTCCTGTTGCGAGACTCCCCACCACCTGCCGAAGGCATTAAGAAAAAGGGAATTCCTGGAAAGTTAGCAACGCTTTTCTCCAAGCTCCCACGCGTCGCCTACTACACGCGATTCTTTTGGAAGTTCCACTTCCAAATGGTACGCAGCGGCTCGCGTAAGAATGACTTCAGGCGTGCCCTCCAAGTTTACCGGACTCTAATCGCTGATTATTTCTCCTGGCAATGGCATCCGAACGAAGCCGTGCAGCAATATTACAGGGCATCGATCGATACGCTGATACTGTACGATGCCAGCATCGCAGATTATTTCGAGGCCAATTTCGGCGCGATCACCTCGGGCGCAACGGTGGTGGAATCGGGTACGCTCGACGTCACCCGCCTGCTCCGCCAGTTGCATGATACTCCACACACACGCCGCACGCGCCAAGGCAAGGGCCAAGCCTATTTCATTTCGAGTCCCTACCCCGAATATTTCTCCGATCGGGATAGTCGCAGGGCCTGTGCGGAAATATTGGCGCGGCTGGCCGCATTGGTTCGCGAAGCGGGATTCGACAACCTCATCTATCGCCCCCACCCCGGAGAGCCCGCGGAGTTCACCGCGGAAATAAGCCGAGCCTCCGGCGCCGAGATCGATACGAACCGCAGCTTCACCAGGCTGGTCGAAGCCAATCTGGTCATCGGAACCTCGTCGTCACTGCTCTACTCGGCGGTACTACTCCGCAAGCCGATCGCGATCTGGACGACGCGGCGCATCAAGATCGACCTACCCTATTACGAGCCGCTGATCAGCTATCCCAAGATCGCGATCGATGCCGACGAGCCTCGCGACGAGGGAGCGCTCGCGCAGTTGTCGGCGCTCGAGATCGGAGACGCCGAGCTCGATCTCTCTGGGTTGAAGGATCCGATCGCCGACCTGGCTCGGATGGTGCGGGGCTAGCCTCCGCGCTCGCCCCGCCTCCTGGAGGCGACATCAGCGAGGATATCAGCCAGGCGCGCCGCCAGAGCCTTGCGCTCATATTGTGGCGCCGCGGCGATGCCCGCCTCCGCATATTTGCGGTGCAACGCAGAATCCTCGCGCAACGCGACAAGCCGAGCAGCGAGTTCCTCGCCGCTCTCGGGCGTGAAAGTCTCGCCGCCGCCGGAACGGTTCAGGATATCCGCAGCTTCACCCCGCACGCCGAGCAGGATAGGTATCCCCATGGCAAGCGCCTCGAACATCTTCGACGGTATCACCGTCTCGAACAGTTCCGAGGTACGCAGATGGATGATCGAGACGTCGAGCAGCGACCAGTAACGACTGACCTGATCCTTCGGCACCGGATCGAGGAACAGCAGATTGTCCAGGCCTCGCGACACCGCCTCGGCCTTGAGCGCTGCCTTGCGGGCTCCATCGCCGAGCATCAGGATGACGATATCGCGCCCCCTCGGATCCCGCGCCAGGCGATCCGCCGCGTCGAGCAGGGTTTCAAGCGCATGTGCCATGCCGTGCGTCCCGATATAGCCCGCAACAAACTTCCCGGTTAGGCCCAGTTCGGGAACGAGGACGCCATCCTTGGGCCGCGGCGCGAAACTGCTGAGGTCGACGCCGTTGGTCACCACGGCGATCTTGGCAGGGTCGATCCCGCGACGTGCGAGCGCGTCGCGGAAGGAATGCGTCACCGCGACGATCCGATCCGAGGCGCGATAGAGGAACACCTCGAGCCGCTCGAGCAGCCGAATGGCGATCCCCTCCTTGACGGCGCCGACGGTCTTGATCGATTCGGGCCAGATATCCCGCAGTTCGAAAACCCAGGGGCGCCGCTTGCAGAACGCCACCATCCAGGCAGCGACGGCGGTGAAGAACTGCGGCGAGGTGCCGACAATCACATCGGGCTTCCGCACGAACAAGGCGCCTATCGTGCCGGCCACCATGTAGCTGAGATAGTCCAGGGTGCGCTTCGTGAAACCCTCATTCGCGGTGATGTAGCTCCAGACGCGGATCACGCGAATTCCCGCAATCTCCTCCTGTTGCCACAACCGGTTGCGATATCCATTCATCAGCTTGCCGGTAGGGAAGTTTGGCGCGCAGGTGACCACCGTAACCTTGTGCCCCGCTTCGACCCATTGACGACAATGCTCAAAGGTACGGCTCGCAGGCGCGTTCACCTCGGGCGGGAAATTGTCGGAGAGGAATAAGATGTGCATCAGTGCCATTCGAACTCGACACGCGAGCTTCCGCTATCAAGCATGATTTCGATGCAGCGCGTGGGCAAACGCTCGCCGAAGCGCGGCGAATACCAACCCTCGGCGATCGATGACCTTCCGCGCGCGACATGAACCGTGACCACGCGCTCACCGTCGAGTCTGATTTCGAATCCGTCCGACCCGATTGCAGCTATTTCGGCATCCGGCACGAGCAGGAAGCGCGCCACCGCGTTTCCATGCTTCCCCGAGACACGGTCCTCGACGGTCAGCCCGGCTGGCGTGAAGGTCCAGCAACGATAATGCATCACCTTGCCTGGAAGGCGCCGATAGCCGTCATGCGCACAGCGGACTTCGAGCAGCGGACCCGACGCGATCTGGAGGTCGACCGGATAGGCGCGCCGCGCAACCCGGAAGCCGCTCCACACCTCCGAGGAATCCTCGCCGTCGACTGCAACCGTGTTGTGCGCTGCGGTGCTGCGCTCGAAGTGCCGCACCGGGCCGGCACCATATTCGGAGGTGCCCCCGTTGACGATGAGACGCCGGCCGCCCAGCGAGAGCTCGAACGACAAGGTGTCGGCGTGCGCATGTCCCGGCAGATAGTCAGGCCCCACGCGCGCCAAGTCGAGCAAGGCAGTGGCAGGGCCAGCCGAGACACGCGCGTAGCCACTCGCGGAGAATGACTGCACCCCCTCCCTGGATGGCGGCGGTGCCGCGATGCCCAGCCGCGCCGCATAGGCGGCAATCATGGAATAGCTCGGCGCAATGCCGATGGCGGCATCGTTGAAGAAGCCGATCTCACCGTCCGGATGCGTCATCCCGCGGAGGAAGTTCAGCATGGCAGGCAACGCTTCCCGCCATGGCTTCACGACCTCGGCGGTGAGGGCGCCTTTCCAGTGCTCGGCGGCGTTTACCATGTCGAGCACGTCTTCAACGAAGATTGCATGATACATGGGGCTGAGCTCGAAATGCCCGCCATCGGAAAGCAGCTGCTCCGGAAACTCGCGCCCAAGAATTCGAAGCGCGGTTCGACGCCATTCGTCTGCTTCATCACCGATGAAGAAGAGCCCCGCCAGCAGCAGAGCCTTGGCGTTGGCGAACAGATGATTACCGAGCAGGTGCCATTCGAGGCGCCGCGAGAGCCAGCGCGCCTGTAGCGCCAGGCTGTGATCGAAACACTCCGGCACGGCGTTGCCTGCCAGCGCCCATTTGATCCAGTTCACGATCCGCAGCGAGGTCGGATAGGGTTCCCAACCCGTTCCCGTACGTGGTGGATTCTCGGCGATCCAGCGGGCTATCCACGCGCCGTGCCAGGCCGCCCCATTGCGCGCCGGCGGCGCGGCCAAGTCATCGAAATAATGGAGATTGTAGCGCCTGAGCTTGTCGACGGCTTCGTCGTCCCACCCTCCACTGTCGGGAAGGCGATACTCGACGCCGAGCAGCAGGAAATGACGCTCTCCGAGCAACGAGATCGGCCGCTCGATCGGCGCCTGCCACGCGCCCATGGACACGCGTCGGGCCGGAGCCCGTGCCATCTCACCGATCGACGGCTTGAAACGAAAGCGCGCTCTGCCCAGGATCTGGATCGGCTTTAGATGGCGTAGCGTGTTCCAATAGCGGAGCACCTCACCGGTGGAATGCATTTTCAGCCCCACGGAAGAAGAGCAGGTTTCACTTGGATCCGAAACCGGAAAGGATCGTGTGAACCGTCCGGATCGTGATCAACAAGTCGAGCCACGCCGAGAAGTTCTTGATGTAGTAGAAGTCATAGTAAAGTTTGGTGTGGACGCTATCCAAATCGGCAACATGCCCCTGGCTGACCTGAGCCCAACCCGTGATCCCCGGGCGAACAATATGCCGATAGCTGTAAAAGGGCAGCTCGCGCTCGTACCATTCCGAAAGCGGAATGGCCTCCGGGCGCGGACCTATGATGCTCATATCCCCCATCAGGACATTCCAGATCTGGGGAAGCTCGTCGATACGGCTACGGCGCAGGACGCGCCCGATCTTGGTGATACGATCATCATCCGATTGCGTAATCGCGTCCTGGATCGCCGTCTCGACGCACGTCGCAGGCGCCCGCGCGCGCATCGTACGAAACTTCAGTACCTCGAAATCCTGGCCGCGATAGCCCATCCGGCGCTGCCTGAAGAGAATCGGCCCCGGCGATTCCAGCCTGATGACGACGCCGAGCAGCAACATCGGCACGAGGAGCACGGGGATCGCGACCAGCGATACGACGATATCGACGATGCGCTTGGTATGCCGATACGCGCTGTTGGGCACCAGCGACCCGAAGCTGTTCTCTGACAGATGCTCGATCTCGACCTTTCCGGTCAGGGATTCACGCACCTGCTTGCTGTGATAGACCGCTCGTCCCGAAATCGCGGCCGCGGCCAGCATTCGTTCCCATTCAGGCTCGAAGTCGTATCGCAGATCGGCCACGATCGGCGTATGGCCGTCATTCTCGGGCAAGGTCGGATCCTTCAGCAGGATCCAGCTTGCATCCTCGCTCTCGACCAGCTTGAGCGCCTTGCCGAAGGGAACGACATAGAAGGACTGGCCGGCCTTTGCGCCGAGATGCATCATCATGAAGATGAACAAGGTGCCGAATAGGAACGCGGACATCAGCATGACGCTCGCATAGTCGACGCGGAGGACGAGCAGCACGCCGATCGCCGACCCGAAAGTCACGGAGAATGTCGGGATGATATAGGAAAAGTGCCGCGTACCGGGAAAGGACGTAACCTTGCGGATCGCCAACAGCGCGACGATGGCCGCGGTGCAGGATGCGGCGACGGTGACCAGCGCCTGCTCGCTGCCAATATCGGGGGTTTTTCCCGACAGATAGGAAATCGCGACAGGCAGCGCCGAGCCAGTGAACAGCAACCCGATGAGCTGCAGCACCAACGAGTTTGCGACGCTGCGCGCGCGAGGCCGGATCAAACCGCGAGTCATGAGCATTGCAGTGCCAGCATAGTTAGAGCATCCGATTTTCCGGGCACTTCCGCCTGCGTATTCTCTAAGGGCCCTGTTCTCTAAGGCCCCTGGTTCGGGCAGCTGCTATCGTTGGGACAATATTATGTCCAGCCACATTGGCGCCGCCCTCTCATTTGGACGTTCGCCTCGCGTCAGGCGAGGAGAAGGCCGCCGAGCTCGCCCAGCACGAGCAGAGCCAGCCCCGCTGCCGGCCCGTGCCACAGCAGACGCACCTTCCACTCGCGCCGCGCCCAGAAGACTCCGCCCCCCATCTTGGCAATCATCATCAGCATGAAGCCGACATAGGGGCCCCACTCGCCAAGCGTGAGCGCCGCACCGATCCAGAGCAGAAGGCCCGCAATGCTGGTGCCGATGCTGATCTTCATCAGCAGCGCTCCCTTCGCGTGCGCGTAATAGTAGTTCTGGACGTGGTACCAGGGAATATTGAGGACATAGGCCACAAACAGGATCGCCGTCTCGCGCTCGATTCCCTGATAATGCGCGAAGCTTGCGCCCCCGATCCGCAGCGCCAGGGGAAGAAAGGCAAGGATGCCGCCCGCCGCGACGCCGAGGATCAAGCCCTGCAACAGATAGAAGCGACGGTTCTCCACTTCGACCTTCTGTTGCGGCGCATCGTGGATCAGGCGAAAGACGCGCGGATTCCAGGCCTGATTAAGCGAAGTCGCCACCAGGTGCATGATAGAGGAGAGCGTATAGGCGAACACGAAACGGGCGACGACATCGGTGGAGAAGAAGATCTTCACCAGATAGGTGTTGCCATATCCGGCGAACCAATCGATCAGCGCGACGAGCAGATATGGCGCGAGATGCATCGCCATGTAGCGCACATCGGCGTCCCGTATCGATCGGGAGAAACCGATCGCCGTCAGCAGGGTCAAGGGGAGCGCCAATACGAGCCCAGCTGCCGAACCGATGAAGAAGCCGACCGAGCTACCGAACAGGAGATATCCGGCCAAGCCGCCCGACAGGCCTATCAGCGGCGCGACCAGGCCCACCAGCAATGCCGCTCGGTGACGTTCGACGATACGCGAGAGCTGCGACTGTATCGTGTAGAAGCCGATCAGTGCGCCGCTCGCCGCGGCAACCAGCAGTGCTCCGGTGTCGAAGAGGTTCGTCCATGAGAATCCGACTATCGCCAGGAGCAGGCTCATCATCGCGGTGCCAAGGAAGACAAGGTTCGCGCCGGCCAGTAGCTGTCGCTGCCGCTCGGGATCGCGGGCAACTTTCAGCCTCCCGATCGCGGTCTCAACGATCCCCGCCATTGCCAGCGCCGATACGCCGCTCTGCAGCGCGTAGAGCAGGCCAAAACGGGCATAGTCGCTGACCGGCAATTGGTGCGCCAGCCAGAGGAAGAGAATGAATCCCACTCCCTTTTGCAGCACGGCGCTTCCGGCATAGGCGAAGGCGAGCGCGAGCACGTTGCTACGCGCCACCGCGAACCGCGCCGCCTGCGCATTGATGAACGCCATGCTTCGTTCAAGCATGCGAGGCGCGCCCAAGGCATTGCATCTGGCTATGCCGTACGCGCCGGCCATGACGACCCGTCTTCTCCAGCATGTCTATGGTCACCACCCGCTTCGCCCGTTCCGCATGCGACTCGCAATATGCGCAGGCGCCGATTATTGGGAGCCGCAAATTCCGCTTTCGTTGCCCTGGGGTCGCGCGGTTCCCCGCAATGTCCCCGATGCCGCGCACCACGCCGCCCGACCCGACAAAAGTGTGGACTAAGCCGCGGTTTATACGCAGGGACACCAGCGCGACGCGGAGTCCAAAAGGATCGAATCAATGAGCTTTGCAATCGACGGGCGCGAAATCGGGCCGAACCACCCCCCCTATATCATCGCGGAGCTCTCGGCGAACCACAACGGCAAGCTCGAACGCGCCCTGGAATCGATGGAGGTCGCGAAGCGTTCCGGCGCCGATGCGGTCAAGCTCCAGACGTACACCGCCGATACCATGACGATCGACAGCGATCGGCCCGAATTCCTGATCAAGGGCGGTCTGTGGGACGGCTACAAGCTGTACGATCTCTACAACTGGGCACAGACTCCCTATGAGTGGCACCAGGCTATGTTCGATCACGGCCGCGCACTCGGCATCACCGTATTCTCCACTCCGTTCGATGAGACAGCCGTCGACCTGCTCGAGAAGCTGGGAACGCCGGCCTACAAGATCGCTTCCTTCGAGCTCACCGACCTCCCGCTGATCCGCTATGTCGCCTCGACCGGCAAGCCGATGATCATGTCGACCGGCATGGCCAATGAGCAGGAGATTCAGGACGCGGTCGACGCCGCCCATGGCGCCGGCGCGAAGGATCTGGTTCTCCTCCACTGCATCAGCAGCTATCCCGCGCCGATGGACCAGGCCAATCTGCGGCAGATCAACGTGCTGCGGGAGCGTTTCGGCACGCATGTGGGCCTGTCGGACCACACCATGGGCACCACTGCGGCGGTGGCGGCGACGGCACTCGGCGCTTGCGCGATCGAGAAGCATTTCACGCTCGACCGCAACGACAAGGGTCCCGACAGCGAGTTCTCGCTCGAGCCGGACGAACTCGCGCGGCTATGCGCCGATACGCGGGACGCCTTCTCGGGGCTCGGCACCGGCGAGTTCAAGCGGCAGAAGGTGGAGGAGGCGAACCGCATCTTCCGCCGTTCCGTCTATTTCATCAACGACCTAGAGGCAGGCGCGACGGTGAGGCATGAGGATCTGCGCCGCATCCGCCCCGGCATGGGGCTGCCCCCCTCGCAGTTCGACGCCATAGTCGGTAAGCAACTCAAGGTGAAGGTGACCCGCGGCACGCCCACGAGCTGGGATCTGTTCGCGGACTGAGGCGAAGACTAGCCTGTCGCCGGGCGATCAACCGCCTGGCACAGGCGCCCGATATGCGCGACTACGCGACGGATGCCTTCGCCATCGGTGATCGCGCTGGCCGCTTGGCTCATCGCCGCCAGCGTCCGCGGCTCGGCAACTTCCTCGATCAGGCCCGCCAGACGCGTCGCGACATCCTCGACGCCGCCTACCCATCGAGCTGCGCCGGTATCGGCCAATGCCTTGGCCCCGGCCAGCTGATTGTCCGCGATCGTTACGATGAGCGTTGGCAACCCAAGGCAGCCGCGTTCCCACGCCGTCACGCCCGCGCCGCCGACCGCCAGATCGCTGTCCGCCATCAGCTCAGCCATGTCGGTAACGTCGATCAGCACCTCGGTCGGCCGGCGCTGCTTCACTGCCGCGGACCGCACCTCATCGAGCCAGGGCGCCCGCGAGCCCAGGACGATCGTGATCTGGCACGCATCAGGCAGTACGGAGGCATCGAACGCGTCGAGCACGCGCCCCGTCGCGTTGGGCATGTCCACCCCTCCCATTGCAACCAATATGCGGCGCAACGCCGGATCGCGACGACGGGCGAGGCTCTTCTCGCGGGCGGCGGCGAATTCGGCGCGAAGGAGGGCATATTCCGCGCCTGCCAGCACGATGGCTCCGGACGGCACCAGCCCGGCATAGTCCCGAGCCCGGCGCCCCAGATTGGCATCGACGAGCAGCGCGCAACCATGAGGCCGGTCGGCCAGGTCGTCGATCACCACGATCCGCTCCGGAAGCACGCCGACTTCGGCTTCCCAGCGCGCATCGAGCGCATAGTGATCGACGATCAGCAGGTCCGCGCGGCGGGCTGCAGCATGGCGCGCAGTCTGCCGGGCATCTGCTTCCCAGCTTCCGCCAAGCCAATGGGCGTGCGGAGAATCGCCGGGGAAGGCGCCTCCCCCCACCCCGTCGCCGCTAATTTCCAGAACCGGGAACCCGCTCGCCTCGATATACGCGTTGAGATTGCCCGGATGGTCCCGCGAGACGAAACAAACCTCCGCCCCCTCCTCCGCCAAAGCCCTGGCGAGCGTGAGGCAACGCATGACATGCCCCGTTCCGATCAAGATCGATGCATCGACGCGGATCAGGACCCTCGGCACCACGAACACCTCACCGGCTTGCGGCACGCCACTCTTCGGCGAGAAGGCCGAAGCAGCGAACGTCTCTATAGACACCGGCAACCAGGCGGTGCGAGCGCAAGGTTCCTTCATCGTGAAACCCCAAGCGCTCGTGGAAGCGCACCGAGCGCAGATTGTCGGCAAGAGCTTCGCCGCAAAGCTTGTGCAGCCTCAGTATGTCAAAGGCATGGTGCAGCGCGGCGGCGCCCAGCGCGACTCCCGCGCCCCGCGGCGAACCCGGCACGGCATAGAAGCCCCAGCTGGCCACTCCCTGGTGAAGCTCGGCAATGTTGACGAAACCGATCGGTCCATCGGCTGTCTCCGCGATCAGTGCATGGCGCTTCGAATCCGCCTCGACGCCCGCGAACCAGTGACGATGCTGATCGAGGCCGATCTCGTCCTGGTTGTACATGTAGCGCCGAACCTCGAGCGCATTGCGCCACAGAAGCACGGACGCAAGGTCCCTCTCGCGCATAGGGCGCACCGTCGCGGTCATCGCATCATCTTCGCCCATGGCGACGCTTCCGTCCTCGCTCAGCCGGGCAGATGCATCGCGTTGATCGCCGCAAGCCCGGGATCCGCTGCGATCAGGTCAAGCGCGTCCTGCAGCGTGAAGCTGTCTTCCCGGCCGGGAAACATTTCGATCATCGCCTTGAGGAGCTGATAATCCTCCGGATAGTCGAGCGTCCAGCGATGCGTGTGGAAATAGTTGGTCGCGGATTCGAAATTGCGCACGCGCCGTCCTTCCTCCCAGAAGAAGGGGATCACATGCTCCCGCTGAAAGCGCGTCCCGGCCTCGCGCCAAGCCTGTTCCAGCGATGCGAAGGGTATCACATCGACGTCCATCCCGTCGGGGAAGGTAATCGGATAGCGGTTGGTCAACAGATCAAAGCTGCCCGCTTCCTGGCGCGCGAGCCGGACCGCCTCGTCCACGATCGCCGGATCGATGATCGGGCAGTCGGCGGTGACCCGCACGACATGGTCTACGCCGAACTGCTTCGCGGCCTGATAATAGCGGTCGAGCACGTCGTCCTCGCTTCCGCGATAGCTGTCGATCCCATTGGCATCGGCCCATTCTGCGATCGGATCGTCCTGCGCCAGTGTGCTGGTGATGACACAGAACCCGTCGAGCAGCTCCGCGCGCCGCAGCCGCCCGAACAAATGAGTAAGCAGCGGCTTGCCCGCAGCTTCCATCAACACCTTGCCAGGCAAGCGAGTCGAGCCCATGCGCGCCTGAACGAAGCACCTCATCGCAATCTCCGACAAGTCCAGGAATCAGTTGTACTTGCGAAAAACCGGCTTCACCGCCTCGCCCTGATAGGTCGAGACGACGTCCATGTCGCTATTGAGGACGCGATTCACCTTCTCCATGCCGGCACGCAGCGCGTCGAAGGTCCGTTCCAGCTCGGTGTGCCCGTGCGCTGAAGTGATCGAGATCCAGGGGATCAGTACGCCCGCGGCGACGACCTCTTCATGGAAGCTGGTGTGCAGCTCCGGCCAATAGGTACCGTCCGCCCTGGTGCAAAGGATCTGGGGATTGCAGTCGAAACCGATGATCCGCACATGGTCCGCGACGCCGACCGAGCCTGCGAGTGCTTGGAAGCCCTCCTTCATCTGCCTGCCGAGACGCCAGACATACGCCGATACATCCTCCGCGATGCATTTCCGCATCGTCGCCATGCAAGCCGCCAGGCCCACGGTTTCCGAGGCATGGGTCTGCGAAAGCAGGAAGACTCGTGGCTTGTCGTGTTGCAGCCCGCCCAGCTTCATCAATTCCTTGTCGCCGATCAGGAACGAGAAGCTGAAACCGTTGGAGACTGCCTTGCCATAAGTCGCGAGATCAGGCTGCACCCCGTAGAGGTGATGCGCGCCGAGCGGATGGAAACGCATCGCCGCGATCATCTCGTCGAACACGAGCACCGTGCCCTCGCGCTTGGTGATATCGCGCAGCCGCTGGAGAAAATCGTCGACCGGCTCGTCGTTCTTGACCGGCTCAAGGATCAGCGCAGCGATCTGCCCCGGATAGCGCGCGAACAGCTCCTCCACCGAAGCGATGTCGTTGTAGCGGAACTTGACCGTCCACCCGCTTTCCTCGGCCGGGACACCCGCGTCCATCTGAGTCGCCCCGATGAACCAGTCGTGCGTCGAAAAGAACGGATGATCCCCGCAAACCGCAACCAGCTTGCGACCCGTCGCGGCGCGGGCGAGCTTGATTGCCGCGGTCGTGACATCGGAACCATTCTTACCGAACTTCACCATCCCTGCCCAGGGGTGGAGACCGAGCAGATATTCGGCGACCTCCAGCTCCAGCAGTCCGGGACGCGTGTAGTTCACCCCTTGGTCGATCGCGGCCTTCACCGCGTCATTCACATCCTCGTCGCCATGGCCAAGAATGAAGACGCGGTTGCCCATCGCCCAATCCAGAAACCGATTACCATCGACATCGAGACAATAAGCTCCCTTCGCCGATTTTATCAGCTGCGGCGAGTTATAAGGAAACTGATCCAGACCTTTGCTATAAGTATGGCCACCGCCGGGAACAAGTTCATGCAATCGCGAAATGAGCTGCTGCGACCTCTCGAAACTGTAGGAGTTCTTGCTCATTGTCTACGATCGCCTTCCCAACTGAATGAATTCGACCACATCTAACGTTTCCCGGCGATCGATATTCGTCGCCTGCCCTCTTACCACCGCAAGGAAGCGGATCAAGGCGGCCTTGAAGGCGGAGAAGGAATCGCGAAAGACGAGGTCCAGATACCCGGAATCGCCCAGAATCCTGTAACCGATCGGCGACATGGCATCGCCGGTGCTGGTGAACCTGCCGACCATCCCGTTCTCGGCGACGACATTCAGCTGGTGGGTCCCGCCAACTATTGCGAGGTTATGGCTCCGAACCTTTGAAAGATCGGGGAATATCTGCAGTACGGGTTCGATCGCATGCACCGCGTAGGTGTCCCAATACTTCGGAACCCAGGCGTCGACCATCCGCACCCGACCGATGCGTGCGAGTTGCTCGGCGCCCGGCACCAGTTCGGCCGCATAGCGCAGCGCCGTGCAAGAGAAGAGATGCCGCTCGCTTGCCGCCATGGCGAACAGCGCCTCCGCTTCGCCGCGCGACAGAGCCAGCGGCTTGTCGACATAGATCGGGATGCCCGCGCGCAGGAACGGCTCGGCGAACCGGCGATGATTCTCCGCATCGTCGCGCGCGAGAAGCACGGCATCGACTGCGCCCATCATATCCTCCGGGCGCTCGACGACGGTCTCGATCAGGCTGGCTTCGGCGACATGGCGCGAAAGCACCGGATTCTGGGTCCAGACATGCGTCACGCGCGCGCCCTGGATGAAATCTTCCGGATAGGCGCGCTCGCCCAGATATTCGGGAATAGCCGAGAAGGGACAGCTCGCCATCGCAGCGGCATTGTAACCATTGATGATCGCCGCCCAGGAAAAGGGGTGACCATTGCCCTTGCTCATGCCAACTATGCCGAGCCGGAGCGGTTCCGCCACGCTCGACATGCTCACGCCCACCGCCCTGGAAGGAGAAGATCCGGATCGTCTGTTGCAAGGTCGGCCGGAAGGGGCGGCAATTCGCCCTCGGCCGCATCGACGATCTCGTGGAGCTGCGAAGCCGTCTCCACTCCGACCACGCCGCACGCGATCGCCGGGTTGCCCAGCACGAACCGCAGGCAGGCAGCAAGCTGGCTCGTGCGCTGCTGCGCCGTCCATTGCCCGAGCCGCGTGAAGAGCGGCTTCCACTTGGCGAAATATGGCGGCAACGCCTCAGCGTCGGCGAGCAGCAGGCCCTGCAGGAACAGCGAACGCGCATGCACTTCGATGCCGGCGCCGGCAAGGCGCGCCAGCCAGCCGCTCGTCTCGATACGCCGATCGAGCAGGCTGTACGGACATTGCACGATATCGGGGCGCAGCACCGGCCAGATTCGATCGAGTTCCTCCGGCGAATAGATGGAAATGCCGATCCGCCCGACCCGCCCGCTTGCTTTGACCTTGCGCATCGCCGCAGCGAGCGCCGGGCCGTTGGCATCGAGCAGCTGCTCCGGGCGATGGAGCAGCAGTCCCGCGACGTGCTCCACGCGGAGGCGCGCCAGAGCGCCCTCGAGCTCGCGCGCGACCCATGCGTCCGGATTCTCGCTCCCCGCCAACCCGGGCGGCAGCTTGGTGATGATGCTCCATCCGTCGACGCCCGCATCGCCGAGCACAGCTTCACTGGTGCCATAGGCGATGGCGGTATCGAGCGCGTGGATCCCGCTAGCGCGCGCCTGTGCGAGAATCCGGCGCACTTCCGCCGGAGAAACCTGCCCGTTGCCCGTGATCCCGTAGTCGAGCCCGAACTGGACGGTTCCCAACGCGAGTTTCATCCGCGCAGCGCTCTACCCAGGCTCGCCACGACCCGCTCGACCGCCTCGTCGTCGAGCTGCGGGTACATCGGAATACTGATGGCACGCGAGTAATAGCGCTCGGCCGCGGGGAAATCGCCGGGCTGGAAACCAAATGCCCGGTAATAGGGCTGCAGATGCACCGGGATATAGTGGAGGTTCACCCCGATCCCGTCGTTACGGAGCGCCTCGAACACGGTACGATGGTCGCGGTTGGTGCGATCGGTGTCGATCTGCACGACATAGAGGTGCAGCCCCGAATAGGATTCGGGGATATTGTGCGGCACGATGACCGGAAATTCCGCGAGCAGCGCATCGTAGCGCGCGGCGATGCGGTGGCGGCCCGCGACATACTCGTCGATGCGCGCGAGCTGACTCAGCCCCAACGCGGCCTGGAGCTCGGTCAGGCGATAATTGAAGCCCAGATCGATCTGCTGATAGTACCAGGGACCATCGGACGCGTGCGTCATCTCCGCTGCTTCGCGAGTGATGCCGTGGCTGCGCAGCAATTCCATCCGGCGCGCCAGGACGGGATCGTTGGTCAGCGCCGCGCCGCCTTCGGCAGTCGTGACGATCTTGACGGGATGGAAGCTGAAGATGGTGATGTCGCTGAATTCGCAGCTGCCGACCGGCTTGCCCCGATAGCGGCCGCCGACCGCATGCGAGGCGTCCTCTATCAGCTTGAAGCCATAGCGGTCGGCAAGCGCCCGGATCGCCGCCATGTCGCAAGACTGGCCGCTGAGGTGCACCGGCACCACGATCTTTGGAAGCCTGCCCTGGCGCTCGGCCCGTTCCAGCTTCGCGGCAAGCGCCTCGACGCTGATGTTGCACGTCGTCGGGTCGATATCGACGAAGTCCACCCGCGCCCCGCAATAGAGCGCGCAGTTGGACGAGGCGACGAAGGTGATCGGCGTGGTCCACAGCCAGTCACCCTCGCCCAGCCCCAGCGCAAGGCAGGCGATGTGAAGCGCCGAGGTCGCACTGTTCACCGCCACCGCGCGCGCCGCGCCGCAATATGCGGCGAGCGCTTGCTCGAAGGCTGGGACGCACGGCCCTTGAGTCAGAAAGTCGGATTTCAGCACGGCCGTGACTGCGGCAATATCCTCGTCAGTGATGTGCTGCCGGCCGTAGGGAATGAAATCCATTAGATCGCCCCGATCTTCTCGCGGTTGCGCTCGATCCAAGCCTTGAGTTCCTCAGTCGCCATCCATTCAGGATTATTGTCGCTCGAATAGACGAAATCCTCGGCGACCTTCCTACCGTCCTTGATCCGATAGGGATCCGCACTCCAGTTGTGGATCGCAGGCAAAATCTTGAAATGCTCGGGATATTCGTAGGTGTAGAGCGCATCCTCGGCGCTGATCATCTGCTCGTGCAGCTTCTCGCCTGGGCGAATCCCGATGACTTCCTGCCGCGCATCGGGGCCGATCACGCTGGCGACATCGGTGACCTTCATCGAAGGAATCTTCTTCACGTAGATTTCACCGCCCTGCATGTCCTCGAAGGCGTGCCAGACCAGTTCCACGCCCTGCTCGAGCGAGATCATGAAGCGGGTCATTCGCGGATCGGTGATCGGCAGCACCCCCTTCTCTTGTATCGACAGGAAGAAGGGGATGACCGATCCTCGCGAACCCATCACGTTACCATAACGGACCACCGAGAAGCGGGTATCCTGTCCGCCAGCATAGGAGTTGCCCGAAACGAACAGCTTGTCCGAGGCCAGCTTGGTTGCGCCGTACAGATTGATCGGGCTGCTTGCCTTGTCCGTCGACAGGGCGACCACCCGCTTCACCTTCTTGTCGATGCAGGCATCGATCAGGTTCATGGCCCCGATAACGTTGGTCTTTACGCACTCGAAGGGGTTGTACTCGGCAGTCGGCACGATCTTGGTCGCAGCCGCGTGGACGACATAATCGACGCCGTCGAGCGCCCGATAGAGCCTCTCGCGGTCACGCACGTCGCCAATGAAGAAGCGAACGCGATCGTCGTCCGCGAACTTCTTGGCCATGTCCCATTGCTTCATCTCGTCGCGTGAATAGATGATGATCCTGCGCGGATTATACTTGGCCAGAGTCATCGGCACAAAGGCATTGCCGAAGGAACCGGTTCCGCCAGTAACCAGAATTGACTTGTTTTCCAACATCATGATCTTTCCAGACTTGTTCGCCGACGCGATCCGGCGATGATAGGATCGACAAGGCGCCTAGGCGCCGTTCCGCAAGAAGCCGCAGGCGTCAAACAACACCTTGTCACCAAACCCGTCCCGGGGCAGCGCGCGGAAGGCCGAATGGTTGACCAGGAAGACGACGATATCCGCCTCGCGGACCGCCTGCTCGGCGGAAACGAGCGGCGCCTTGCCCTCTAATTGGCCCGGCAATTCCTCGATATGTGGTTCGACGGCAAGCACCTCGCAATCACCGGTCGAAGCGAGCGCGAGGCAGATGTCCAACGCCGGACTCTCGCGCAGATCGTCGATGTTCGGCTTGAAGGCCAGGCCCATGCAGGCGACCTTCACCCGACCAGCCTGCTCGGCGACGAGCGTGCGAACCCTCTCGACCACCCAATGCGGCTTGCCGTCGTTCACCTCGCGGGCACTGCGGATCAGGCGAGCGGTGCCGGGCGAGCTGTGCACGATGAACCAGGGATCCACTGCGATGCAATGCCCCCCGACGCCGGGGCCAGGCTGCAGGATATTGACTCGCGGATGGCGGTTGGCGAGGCGGATTAGCTCCCACACATCGACGCCGATTCCGTCGCAAATCAGCGAAAGCTCGTTGGCGAATGCAATGTTGACATCACGAAAACTGTTCTCCGTGAGCTTGCACATCTCGGCAGTGCGTGCATCGGTGACCATGCATTCGCCCTCGACGAAGATGCGGTAAAGCGCCACCGCCGCTTCCGAGCAACGCGCGGTGAGGCCACCGATCACTCGGTCGTTCTGCACCAGTTCGCGAAGGACGTTCCCCGGCAGCACGCGCTCGGGGCAATGGGCAATGCGGATATCGCTGTCAGCGCCGCGACTTGCCGGGAAGGTGAGATCGGGACGAGCCGCCGCAAGCCATTCGGCCATCGCCTCGGTAGCGCCAACGGGAGAAGTCGATTCGAGTATGACGAGATTGCCCGGCCGCAGCACCGGCGCGATTGTTCGACTGGCCGCTTCGATATAGCTCAGGTCGGGGATGTGCCCATCGCGGAACGGCGTCGGCACCGCGACGACGAAGACATCGGCCGGCTCGGCCAGGGTAGTGGCGCGCAGATACCCGTCCGCCACCGCCATGCGCACGACGGCGTCGAGATCCGGCTCGACGATGTGCGTCTCGCCGCGATTGATGCTCTCGACCACGGCCAGGTTGACGTCCAGGCCGATCACCTTGCGCCGCCGCGATGCGATGATCGCGGCCGTGGGAAGGCCGATATACCCCAGGCCAACAACGCAGATAGTCTCGAAACTCATACTCGCTCCAAACGCAGGGAATCCCGTTGCCGCAAATCCTGCCCATATGCCGCGAGCCGCTCAACGATCCGGCTGCAGGCCTTCCCGTCGCCATAGGGATTATATGCGCCGCTCATCTTCGCGTAAGCGTCACGATCATTCAGCAACTCGCGCAAGTTGCCCATGATGCGCTCGACATCGGTTCCAACCAGTCGAACCGTGCCTGCGCTCACCGCCTCCAGTCGCTCGCTAGTGTCCCGCATCACCAGCACGGGCTTGCCGAGAGATGGCGCCTCTTCCTGCACACCGCCCGAATCCGTGAGTATCAGGTCGCAGCGGTTCATCAGATAGATGAACGGAAGATAGTTGAGCGGCTCGATCAGATGGACATTGGGTACGGCCGAGAGGAGGCGCGTCACCGGTTCGCGCACGTTCGGGTTAAGATGCAAGGGATAGACGATATCGAGATCGGGGAATTCAACGGCGGTCCGGGCCAGCGCTTCGCAGATACGCTCGAACCCCTGCCCGAAGCTCTCACGCCGATGCCCCGTCACCAGCAACAGGCGCGCCCCTTCGCGAAGCATGCTGAACTGCGCGTCGAACTCGGCCCGTTGCGCCGCGTCACCCTCCAATCGCTCGACGACCGAAAGCAGCGCATCGATCACCGTGTTGCCGGTGATTGCGATGACTTCGGGCGAGACGCCTTCGCGCAGCAGATTGTCCGCCGATGCCTGAGTGGGTGCGAAATGAAGATCGGCAAGGGCCCCCGCAAGCTTTCGGTTCGCCTCTTCCGGCCAGGGCGAATAGAGGTTGCCGGTGCGCAGCCCGGCTTCGACATGGCCAACGGCGACCTGCTGATAATAAGCGGCGATGCTGGTCGCCATCGTGGTCGCGGTATCGCCGTGCACCAGCACGATGTCGGGCCGCCATTGCCCCAGCACTTCGCGCAACCCCTGCAGGATCGCGCAGGTCACGTCGGTGAGGTCCTGCCGCGGGCGCATGATATCGAGATCGAAATCGGGCCGGAGTGCGAAGAGATCGAGCACCTGGTCGAGCATCTCGCGATGCTGCGCGGTAACGCACAACCGCGCCTCGAAGCGAGGATCCTGGGCAAGCGCGACGCACAACGGCGCCATCTTGATCGCCTCGGGACGCGTCCCGATTACAGTGAGTATCCTGAGACTCATCCAAACCCCTGCAGCCGAGGAAACCGGTGTGTCCGGGCCCTCGCCCCGCCTTCCCTGCAAGTGCGGAGCGGCCCTTGCCATAGTCGACAAGTGATTGCCACCCCTTAAATCCCGCCCGCCGATGCGTCGTCCCGCTGCTCGCGGAGCTGCCGTGCTACGTCGATCGTCGCGCGTGCGACTTCGAAGATTTCATCGGCCGGAATCGCCGGAGGACCGCCGGCGACCGCGGCCAGGAAGGCCGCGCAGCAATCCTGCTGCCCCTTGTCCTGGCGACGCAGGTTAAGCTTTGAGAAACGGGGCCAGGAGAAGCCGCTCATCCGACGGAAATTGTCGATCTGCAGTGTGCGCCCGGCTGCGAACACTTCGATCCTTTCCTTGGGGAAGCTCTTTGCGCCGTTCGCGAAATACATGAGCGTCCCGAAAGATCCGTCGGCGAAACCGATCGTGATCGACGCCTTGTCCTCCACCAGCCCGTCGCCGCCGGGCCGGCCCATCCGCCGCCCGCCAATGGCTACGATCGGACTTCCGGCCAGGAAGCGCATCAGATCGATGAAATGGCAGGCCTCGCCGATGATCCGCCCCCCCCCGCGCTCCAGGTCCTGAGTCCAGTGATCTCCGGGGATCGCGCCGGCGTTCATCAGCATCGCGAACGACTTGGGCTCGCGGGTACCCGCGAGGAGCGCCTTCATCTTCACGATCTGCGGCGCAAACCGACGGTTGAAGCCGACCATCAGCTGGGGGCCCGCACCCGCGGCATGCGCCTCGCGATACGCCTGCTCGACCAGGTCGATGTCTGCCTCGGTGAGTCCGAGCGGCTTCTCGACAAAGACGTGCTTGCCCGCGGCCAACGCCTGGGCGGTGAGGCGCGCGTGACTGTCATGCCGGGTGGCAATCGTCACGATGTCCACAGCCGGGTTCGCTATCGCCGCGTCGGTGTCGCTCGATGCTTCGGCGAAGCCGAACTTGCGGCCGGTAATTGCGCTCGAGAGCCCCCCGGCACTGACGATGGTGTGCAACTGCCCGCCCGCCTTGCGAAAGGCCGGGATCAGCACGCGCGAAGCATAGTTGCCGGCGCCGATCACGGCCAGCGAGGATCCGCCGCGGACGAAGGCGTTCGGCCCGTCCAGCACGACGGAGCGGATCAGGCGCTCTTCCACGGGCGCCGCATATTGCAGGAGCAGGCCCAGACCGGACTTGTCGGTAGTCAGCGCCTCATAGGCATCGCCCGCCTGTTCGAACGGATAGCGGCGCGTGACCAGCGCCTCGGTGACGAGCTGACGGCTCGCCATCATGTCTAGCACCGCCTCGAAATTGCGCCCCTCGGTCCATCGGACGAAGGGAAGCGGATAGTCATGCCCGTCCTTCTCATAGGCGGGGTCGTAGCGGCCGGGCCCATAGGAGCAGGAAACCTGGAAGGTCAGCTCCTTCTCGTAGAAGTCGGCGCGGTTCAACTCGAGGCCGGTGACGCCGACCAGCACGATGCGCCCGCGTTTGCGCGACATGTGCGCCGCCTGGGTAACTGGATCGTTGGAGCTGGTCGAGGCGGTGATGATCACCGCGTCCACGCCCTGCCCGCGGCTGAAGGCCATTGCGGCCTCAACGGGATCTTCTCCATTGCCGGGATTGCAGGTCTCAGCGCCGAAGCCGCGCGCCAGTTCGAGCTTGGCCGAATCGAAGTCGATCGCCAGCACACGGCAACCTTGCGCGCGCAGCAGCTGGACGGTGAGCAGGCCGACCAGGCCGACCCCCGTGACGACCACCGTCTCACCCAGAGTTGGCCGAGCTAGGCGAATGCCCTGCAGTCCGATACTCGCGACCACGGTGAAGGCCGCAGTCTCGTCATCGACACTGTCAGGGATCTTCGCGCAGAGCGTGCGGCCCACCGCCACGACATCGGCATGGGGGCCGTTGGAAACAACCCGGTCGCCGATCGAGATGTCGGCGACGCCACGCCCTACCGCGATCACTTCGCCGACATTGCAATATCCGAGCGGGATCGGCTGATCGAGCTTCGAGCGCACCGCGTCGATCGTCGTCATCAGCCCGTCGGTCTTCACCTTGGCGAGCACTTCCTTCACGCGCTCGGGCTGCTGCCGCGCCTTCTGGATCATCGACGCCTTGCCGAAACCGACCAGCATGCGCTCGGTCCCGGCCGAGATCAGCGTATTGGTGGTCCGGATGAGCACCTGCTGCGCCCCTGCGGTCGGTGCTGGCGCCTCGACGATCTTCGTTTCCCCGGTGTTGAAGTACTGGACGATTTGCTTCATCTGATCCTCGGCAAAGCCATGGGCCGGCCCGCAGCTGCTCCGCAAGCCCCCCTTCTTGATCCATGGGCCTTCTAGGCGGCCACCTGCTCCTGCAACGCCAGCCTCTGCTCCCGCGAGAGGTAGCTGATGAGCACGGCCCGATAGGTGCCCTTGAAGACGAAAAAGCTACCGGCGGCGACGCCCACCGTGCCCAAGGCACGCACCGCCGCCTCCATGTTAGCGATCGACCCCGCACCGCCCAGGATCGTCATCGGAACCTCGACTGCCGCACGCACCTGCTTCGCCAGGGCGAGGTCATAGCCGTCCATCATTCCATCGCGATCGATCGAGTTGATGACGACTTCTCCAGCCCCCAGGGCTTCGGCGCGCCGGGCGAACTCGATCGGGTCGAGCTTGACCGCACGACTGCCGTTATGGGTGCGAAGCTGATGGCCGCCGAGCGTCTTCTTCTTGACGTCCAGCACCACGACGACGCTCTGGCTGCCGACCTGTTCGGCCATTTCGCTGATGAGTTCGGGACGCTCGACCGCTGCCGCGCTGATCGAGACCTTCTCCACGCCCAGGCCCATGATCCGCTTGGCCTGCTCGGCGCTGGTCACGCCGCCGCCATAGCAAAGCGGCATCCGGCACTCAGCGGCAAGGCTCTCGATCATCGTGTAGTTGGGCTCGGCACCCTTCACCGTCGCATCGATGTCCGCGACGATCAGTTCGTCGACTTCCTTCTCGTTGAAGATCCGCACCGCATTGATCGGGTCGCCGACATATTTGTCTTCGCCGAATCGACGGGTCTTAACGAGCCCCCCATTGCGGACGAGCAGGCAGGGAACGACGCGGGCACGCAGCATAACTCAGAGCTCCGCGAAATTCTTGAGGAGCCGGACACCATTGTGGTGGCTCTTCTCGGGATGGAACTGAACGCCGAACACGTTCCCACGGTTCACCGCGCAGGTGAAGTCGCCGGCATATTCCGCAGTGGCGATGGAATCGGAGGCATCGGCACAGCGGAAGCGATAGGAATGTAGAAAATAGAAACCGAAGGCCTCGTCCATGCCGGCAAGGATGGGGTTGCCCGCCGCACGGATCGTATTCCACCCCATATGGGGTAGCCGACCGGTCTTCTCCCCTTCAGGGAACCGTATCCGCTCCACCATCCCAGAAACCCAGCCCAGCCCCGCTTCTTGGCCTTCCTCGCTCGCATCGGCGAGCATCTGCATGCCGACGCACACGCCAAGGACCGGCTTGCCCCTGCCGATTACCTGCTCCTGGAGCGGCTCGGCAAACCCCGAAGCACGCAGCCGCTGCATGGCGTGGTCGAAGGCGCCCACACCGGGAAGGATGATCTTGTCGGCCCCTTCGAGAGCTTCCACGCTGTCCGCGATCGCATGCGGCACGTTGAGTTCGCGATAAATATTGGCAAAGGCCCGGACATTGCCAAATCCGTAGCTCAGGATCGCGATCACCGCTTGACTGCCTTTTCCGCTCCGATCATCTGCAGCAGCCGCGAACCGGTCTGGAAAATCCATTCCTGGTTCTTGTAGTCACGGAACGTCTTCTTCGGCATCACGAAATAGCCGCGAAGCTCCTCGCTGGAGATCTCAAGCTTACGCGCGATGAAATCGAACTCGTGCTGGATTGTCTCGGGGTCGTAGGCTGGATGCTTGAGTTGCTCCATGGCATCCTCGCGCGTCATTTGCCCCGTGAGGATCAAGCTCGAATATTGCACCTTGCGCGTATCGTAACCGAAGCGCTCCGGCAGCCAATAGCCTTCGAAGAAACGCGTGAAGCGGGATTCGAAGTGCTTCTGCGGATAGGCCTTCCAGCCATAAGTGTCGGCCAGCGTCCGCTGGGCGAGCGCCTTCGTATATTGCAGCCAGTCGAGCGGCTTCACGACGCGCAGGCCACGCAAATAGCGAAGATAGAATTTATGGAAGAAAATATTGCTGAACGGATAGGTCTTCATCTCAACGGTGGAGAAACAACGCCGAATGTCGTTGATTTGCGCCATGTCGGTGCCATGATACAACCATTCGAGCGGATTACGGACGCACTCGGTCGAGATGTTACCGCCATTCAGGATATACTTGATACCATTCTTGTTCGCGAACTTGTACAAGGTCGCAATGAATGCATGGTCCTGCGGGATATCGAGATGCGGGACGCCCGACTTGAAGAATGCAAGCTGGAAGTCGCGCATCTCCTGCCAGTTGATCACCTCGGTATACAGGTCGAGACCCAGCTTCTCAACGAGGACTTGGATGTTATTGACTGCAATATCGGTGTTCCAGCCTCCATCGACATGGAACACCAGCGGACGCAAGCCGAATTCGGTGACGACCAGATGCAACATGTAGGAGCTGTCCAGACCGCCGCTCATTCCGATGATGCAATCGAACTCCCGGCCCTTGCCGTGCTCGCGTATCTGTTCGACGGTGCGGCGCAACATCTCCCTGCCGGTATCGTCGGGATGCCATTTGGGAAGCACGTGCTCCTTGAAGCCGCGGCAGTGATCGCAAACGCCATTCTCGTCGAATTCGATCTGCGTGTCCGTGGTATCCATCACGCAGTTGCTGCAGATTTGGTATTCCCGCATGATATTCCCGTTCATCCACCCGCCGATCGGACGGTTCCTCCTAAGGTGCGCGGGCTCTAGACGCTAGCGATACGTTTTGCCAGTTGCCTTGGCAGATTCCGGCGCGGTTTTTTGTGCTGCAGCATGCCCAATCGCGCTGGTGACAGGCCGCTACATTTCCTCTAACGACGACCCGGGCTAGGGCTTCTCAAGGGCAGATTTGGCGGCAGCACCCCTGCCTTGCCGACAGGCATAAACGTATGCGTCTCAGAATCGATCTCTCCGACTACCTTCAACTGAAGACCCTGCTCCTCGCGGCGCTGTTGATCCTCATGGTCACATCGGTTGCGCTGCAGTTCGTCGCGTTGCAGGCGGTTTTCATCCTGTATTGTCTCGGCCTGTTCGTTCTCTACAATAGAGGGATCGACTATCTCGCCGCCAGCGATAAGAACTACCTGGTATTCGCCTTGGTCGCCACGGCGGCGATTCTACCGATCAACGTCTTCCGCACGCCCACTTCGGCGCTGCATTTCGCCATGGTGCTCGCCACGCTCGGGGGAGCTTTGGTGGCCGCGAAGTCGCCGCGAGTCTATGCGGCCGCCAGCCTCGTCGCACTGCTATTCGCACAGGGCGTCGTGCTCTGGTTCCTTCGCAAATCCGGCCTCGACAATTTCCCGCTTGAGGACATGATCGAAGGCACGAGCAGCAACGGGATCACTTCCTATATTGTCTGTCTCCAGATCAACTACTGCGTCGCCAATCTGCACGCGCGCGGCAGGGCGGCGCCGCTGACCAGCGCGATCACCTTCCTCATCTGCGTCGTTGGCTATGGCCGCGGTTCGATCCTCGCGGGCACCGCGATCATGCTGATCTCCCTGCTCTTCGCATTCCGGCCGTTGCCGCGCATTTATGCGATCGCCACAACGGCGGTGCTGGCTCTGGGTTCGGCCTTCCTGATCGCTGAGAACTATCAGCTCATCTACGACTATGCAGCGAACAACACCAAGCTCGGCAACGGCCTCTACGACGAGCCCCGCGCTGCAATGATCGAGGAATATTGGAACCGCCTTAGCGGCTTCAATATCCTTTTCGGCGCGAGTTTCGACAATACCCTGATCGACCGCTTCTTCAACGGGAACCCGCATAATTCCTACATTCGCGGTCACCATTTCCTTGGCCTGTTCTACATTTTGCTGATGGGGCTGATGGTATTGCGGCCGCTATTCTCGCGCATCTCGATCACCGAGAAGGCCTTCCATATCGCGATGCTGGGAACGCTGTTGCTGCGCGCATCGACCGAGCCGATCCTCTTCCCGACGCCGTTCGATGTGATGTACTTCTCGATGTTCCTGCTGTTCGGCCGCCCGTCCCAAGCGAGCCTGGCGAGAAGACCGGCCTCGCTGCCGTCACCGAAACCCGCCTATGCCTAGGCTTGCCGTCCATTCGAACAACTTCAACCTGATCCGCCTGTGCGCCGCCGCGCAGGTCCTGATCGTGCACGGCCTCAATCATCACGAGATCACCGGTTGGGGAGCGGACGTCTTCAAGGCGATCCCCGGCGTGCCGGTGTTCTTCTTCATCAGCGGCTTTCTGATATCCGCTTCCTACTTGCGGACTCGCGAGAGGGGCCTGGGCGAGTTCTTTCGCAATCGCATTCTTCGCATCTATCCCGCCCTGATCGTCTGCGTGCTGTTCGCCACGGCAATGGTGGCCGCAACCGGCTATCTGGCCACCCAATCCATCTCACCGGCGCGCTTTGTCGGCTGGGTGCTGGGCCAGATGTCATTCCTCCAGTTCTACAATCCAGACTTCATGCGAGGCTTTGGCGTCGGCGTGCTCAACGGCGCCCTCTGGACGATCACGGTCGAACTCCAATTCTACCTTCTCACGCCGCCCCTCATGTGGCTGATTTCACGCAAGCCCAGGATCGCCGCGGCCCTGTTCGCCATTTCGCTGGCCGCCAATCTTTACCTGGGATGGGTCGGCGGCGGGCGATCCCTGTTCGACAAGCTGCTGGCGGTCTCGTTCGTCCCCTGGGTCTATATGTTCATGATCGGCATGCTGGTCGCCTTGCGACCGGGCCTCGCAAGGAAGCTAATCAAGCCAACCTGGCTCTGGGCGCTGCCGATCGCCTATCTCGCCTCCATCTTCGCGTTGGGGGGATATGAGCACAACGCCCAGAACTCGATAAACCCGGTCTCATTCCTGATTCTGGCGGTCCTGATCTTCAAGCTTGCCTATCTTCCGATCCCGTTCGCCAGGCGAGCCCAGACATTCATCGGGCGCAATGACTTCTCCTACGGTATCTATTTGTATCACATGCCGCTGATCAATTTGACGCTATTTCTGGGCATGGCGCCGGTGACCGGCATTCTGACCGCAGCCGGCTGCGCGATCCTCTGCGCGCTCTTGTCCTGGTACCTAGTTGAGCGCCCCGCATTGAAGCGCAAGCACTGATCAACGCGCAGGCTCGATCCGGACCTGCTCGACGATCCCGTGCTGCCCCGATCCGCTCTCGACCGAACGCAAATCGAGCCCCAGCCACTGAAAGCCGCATCCGGCTGGAACCTCGAACTGCAGCCGGCTCCCCGCGGGCTTGTCGGATGCCGGCCCCGCCGCGAGCTTCGCAATCGGCGCATCCGTGCCGACACAGGTAAGGGACCATTGCGGCACGACCGCTGCATCGGCCACGTCGTGCCGCATCCTTACCGTCAGAACATATTTGCCGGGAACGAGCGCAAGCATCTGCGAGAGGGCCCTGCCCGCCCCTCCGTTGCCGGCGCCGAATTCCGCATTCAAATGCCCCAGGGACGCATCCACATCCGAGCCTCCGCCCGTCTCCCAGCTGATCGGCGGATAGAGGGAAGGCTGCTGGAAATCGCCATCGCGGATCAGCCCCCCCGTGCCGCCCGCATAAAGGTTGTAGAGGCGAAAAGCCGCGGCGGGCTGCGACCGGGCAAACTTACCGATCAGGGCACGCTTGCGATCATCGGTCCAGGTCAACGACGACGTCGGTGGCACAGCGGCGAAGAGAGTACCCAGATTGTCGATCTTAGGTGCTTCGAAAATGGCCCAGTCGATGAAATCGCCGAACCAGGGCGGGTCGCGCCGCAGCATCCGCGCGATCTCCTCCGCCGTCGTCGGATCGGATGCAGCCTCGTTCAGGGTAGAGAAGAGCCAGGCCCTCGACGGCGGGCTCACGCGCAATATCTTGTCGTAATGCGCAAGCGTGCCGGGCACGTCATTGGCCGCTACCCGCTCCTCGATCAGAAGCAGCTGCGTCCCCAGGTCGCGCCGGGAAAGGCGCTCTGCCAGGCGGAGCAGCAGGGCGGAGCGGCCAGCATCGTTGTGCATCCCGGCATCGATGGCCAGCAGCCTTACCGCTCCCGGATTGAGCGCGGTCCCGGCGATCGACTGACGCGCCGCGGGCAGGATTCTACCCGACTTGAGCGTAGCCTCGCCGTCCATCACGAGCGAGTTGTCGACTTCCCGGATCAGGGCGACCGGATCGCCGGGCGACACCCGCAGCGCCGCCAGCGCATTGGTCGAGCGAAAAGCTCCCGTCACCGCCGAGGCAGCGCTGCCGATCGCGAGCGCGAGAGCCGCCACGGCCACGCTTCCACGATAGAGGCGAAGCAGTGTCCGCGAAGGCCCAGGAGAAGCAGCGCTCGGAGGAGATGGCATCTCGCTTACGCTGCCTTGCCGTCGTCCTGACCACCATAGCCATAGCCATAGCCATAGCCATAGCCATAGCCTGCCTGACGACGCTTCAGCTTGGTGAGGACTGCGCCGAAAATGTGGGCGTGCACTGCCTGAACGCGACCCAACGAGGCCTTCACGCCGCGCACGGCGACACCTTCGGCCTCGATCACGAAGACAGTGCCTTCCACCGCGCGCGACAGCAGCGGCGCGTCGGCCAGACCCAGGATCGGCGGAGCATCGATCACTACATGATCGAACTCCTCGAGCAGCTTGGGCACCAGCGTGAGCATGCGATCGGTGCTCAAAAGCTCAGCCGCGCTCGGCGGCATCGGGCCCGCGGCCATAAGCGTGACATTCTTCACCGGGGTGGGCTGAAGCAGGTCACTGGCGTTGTTCTCACCCGACAGGAAGTTGCTGAGTCCCTTGCCGCCACCCAGATCGAGGAAACCGTTGAGCGAAGGCGAGCGCATGTCAGCGTCAACCAGCACGACGCGCTTGCCGGTACGGCCGAGCACGGTCGCCAGCGCGAAGCTCGTGATGCTCTTGCCTTCACCCGGGCGAGTGCTCGTAACCATGATCGATCGCGGCATCCCATGATCGGTCGAAAAGGCCAGGCTCGAACGGATCGAGAGATAGGCTTCCGAAACGTCGGATTTTGCATCTGCAAGCTTGGCGAGCATGTTCTCGTCGCCCGCGTCCGGCACGCTACCGAGCAGCGGAACCTGCAGAATCCGGTTGACCTGCGAAGGTTCACGGACGCCCTCGTCGATCTGCTCGAGCGCGAACGTGGCCGCACCGGCGAGGATAATGCCAACGAACAGCGCGAGCGCGAGGTTCATCGGCAGCTTCGGCGCGGACGGCACATTAGGTGCCTTCGCCGCATCCACTACCGAGACATTGTTCGCCGACACGCCGGCGACACCGATCTCCTTGTAGCGCTGCAACAGCGCATCATAGAGCTGCCGATTGGTATCCGCTTCGCGCTGGTAGATATTGTACTGGATGCTGTTGCCGCGCTGTTGCTCGAACTGCCGCTTGATCTGCTCCACCTGCGCGCGAAGCGTCTGCTCGCGCTTCAGCGCATTGCTGTACTCGTCGGAGACCGCCCCACGGACACGCCCCTCCTCGCGCGCGATGGCGCGGTCGAGCTCACCCAGCTGGCCGTGCAGCGCCTGCGCCTGCGGATAGCTCGGCTCGAACTGCACGAGCATCTTGGCATATTCCGCGGCGACCTCAGCACGACGCTGGCGTAGTCCGGCAATCGTTATGTTGCCGACAGATTCCGAACTGGCACCATTGGCGGGAATGCCGACCCGGCTCTGTGCGGCAATGCGCGCCGCGGTCGCATCGGCCAGGGCACGATTGAGCGCATCCAGATCGGCCTCGATCAGTGTGCGGCCCGGCTGGGTCCGCCCCCGTTCGTCAGTCGTCGCGCCAAAGGTCACGATTTCCTTGTCGCCCGCATAGCTGACAAGGTCCCGTTCGGATTGTTCCAGCCGGGCGCGAAGCGCGGAAAGGCGCTGCTCGAGAAAGGATCGCGCATCCGCAGTCGAAGCATAGCGCCGATCGATACTCGCCGCGATAAACTGCGCCGCCCAAGTGTTGGCGATCAACGCAGCCAGGTCGGACGAAGCCGAGGTATAGGTGATGTCGACTAGGCTTGATCGCAGAATCGGACGGATAGAGACATGGTCGCGCAGGACGCGCACCGCAAGATCAAAGCGCGACCGCCGCTGGGCGTCGGTCAGACTCTGCCGTGCGGCGGGGAACAACACAGGGTTCACCTTGACGCCGTGGAGATCGAAAAAGTCGCGACGCTCGTCCAGCTTCAGCGTTTTGACCACCCGCTCCGCGAGCGAGCGGGCACCGAGCAGTTCGTATTGCGTCTGATAGAATTCTTGGTCGCGGCCGATCTGCTCCGAATCCACGCCCTGGACGTTGGTTACGTTCTTCTGCTCGCGGCTGATCTCGAGCCGCACCGAAGCCGTATATTGCGGCGTAGTGAGCAGCGTAACGACCAGGCCGGCAACCAGTGACAGAATGAGGATGGTCGCGATCACGAACTTCCAGCGCAGCACGATGTGCCAAACCTGAAGCAGCGATGGAATCGCTAGGCCGCGCGAAACGGACTCATCCCGCGCGTCGTTCAGCTGGCCCTGTAAGGAGGAGCTCGAAGTCTCTAGCATCACTATCTCGATTTTCGAAAATGCGGTGTCGTCGTCATGGCCTATTTCAGCACCGCGACAGCAACATAGCTCAGGATGGTACCGGCGGCGAGGAGGTCCTTGAAGATCCGACGCGCCTGCGAATCACCGACGACGATGATATCGTTGGCATAGAGTTCGGGGTCAGAGTAGCTGCCGCGGCGTATCGCGCGCAAATTGTACAGCGCCGCCATCTTCTGGCCATTCACGGTGCGGAACACCACAACGTCATCCATCCGCGCATATTCGCCGAGGCCCTTCGCCGTGGCGATCGCGCGCATCAGCGTCATACGGCCGACAACCGGATACAGGCCAGGCTCACGTACCTCGCCATCGACGGTGATCACCTGACTCACGGTTTCCTTTAGGTTCACCGTAACCTGCGGGTTCTTCACGAAACCCGCGCGCAGGCGCGCTTCGATGACCTCCGCCAGTTCGCCAGGAGTCTTGCCCGATGCCTCGATTGTGCCGACCAGAGGAAACGACAAGCGCCCGCTCGCATCGATCTGCACTTCCTTCTGGCTGAGATCGGCGATACCGAAGACGTCGATGGTCAGCTTGTCAAAAGGGCCGATCAGATAGGGGCGGTTCTGCTCGAAGAGATCGGTCTTGGTGGGCGCAGGCAGTCCATCGCCGGGCATCACGTGAACGTCCGCCCCCCCGCTCAGTTGCGCACGCCCCGCGCAGGACGCGAGCAGCAGTGCAGCCAAACAAATTGCAGCTCTCGACAACATTAAGCACCCTTTGCCGTATTTTGCGCCTGCTAGCGGAGACCGCTCAGTGGCGCCATTGTTTTTTGGGAAGCGCAGGCCTCGCCGCGTTCGGCGCTCGCTACACGCTGCGCTTCGAGGTGCGCGATGAAGAAGGGAAGGCCCCTGCGCATAGCCAGATTGCCGCGATTGCCAACACGCCAGCGAGGAACGGCGTCCGCAACGGATAGTCGGTGACGCTGGAGACCCCGAGGATCAGCATCACCACCGACGCGAGCCGGCCGAAGGCCACATCCCGCCCTTCACGTAGCGGCCGGCGGAAGACCCGCCAGCTCGCGAGCGCCCAAGCCACAACGCCCACGAGCATCAGCACGATGCCGAGAACGCCGCCCGTCAACGCCACCTCAAGCAGTTCGTTATGGGCATGGTTGCCATAGGTTGGCTGCAACGCGCCGTCAGACTCGTAGATCCCATACACCTCGGCAAAGGATCCGAAGCCCGAACCAAACGGAAAATACGTACCCAGCATCGTCATAGACGCCTGCCAGAGAGGCACCCGAGCATCGTCGCCGACATTGCCGGAAAGCAGCCGCTGTATCGCGATACCGCGCGACAAGAAGACGGTAAGCGCGCCAAGCGCGACCACGACCAGGCTACCGGCCGCGTACCACCACCGCCGCCGCGAAGAAAGCGACGAGGACCGACCGGACGGCGGCGTGTAGAGCATGGGAATCGAGACGAGACCGATCACGCCCACGATCAGGCCAAGCCGCGAACCAGCCACGAGAAGCAAAGGCAGAAGGAGCAGCCCTGCACCGACGCACAGCCAGAAGCGCGTGCGCTGCTGCGCGAGCGTCGCGCGCTCCGACGCCGACGCGGCGTAGATCGCCAACATAGGGAACAGGCACGCGATATAGATCGCCTGGTGATTCCGATTGGCGAACAGGCCCACTGCGAAGCCGTTGTTCGTGATACGATAGAAATAGAGCGGCCCGTCGGGCGGGCCAATCACCTGCATCAGGCCCAGCACGCCACTGATCACGCCAACGCCAATCAGAAGCGGCAACACCAGGAAGCGCTGCTCGCGTTGTACGCCGATGCACAGCAGCAGCACACTCGCAGGCACCAGCAACGAGAACAAGGCATTCCAAGTCTGATTGGGCACCAGGCTCAGCGGCCGCCAGAGCCCCGTTAGCCCCGCCGCCCGATCGACTTCCACTGCGATGGCGCGCCCGGGAAACATCTGCCAGATCGCCGGCGGGAGCGGTACGAGTTGGATCGCCACCACCAGCGCGACCGCGGAGACATAGGCCAGCAGGAAGCGATAGCGACGCGCCCCTTCGGGCGTCAGGAACCAAAGCCCGAATCCCAACGCAAGCGCCGCCGCGGGCCGCAGCACGACCAGCGCCGGAATATCGGCGCGCGAGCCGCCGCCAGTCAGGGCGAGCAGCACCAGAAAGCCCAGCAGGACCCAGAGATGCACCGAGCGCAACAGTCTGTCGGGAGGAAATCGCGTCAAGGAACCATTCCGCAATGGGTTGGGAAATCGAGCGAGGCGCCCGTGCGGGAGAGACGTGCAGAGAGATCGGAGTTGAGTCAACGTAGCATGCGCGCGCTTTCAGGCAGACCCTTTCACTCCGCCGCAATTATAGGCGCGACATCGCGAAAAACCTTCTTCCTCCCCGAAACCGCCGGACTTGGAGGCCGAGTTGATCTGCGGAATGTCGCGCAGAACATTGTCGCAGATGACCACCTGGCTCGCAGAACGCGGCGCGTTGACCAATGCGGCATTGCAGCGCTGGAAATAGGACCGGGAGACGACGGCGCTTTCGCAATTGGTCAGATCGAAGAAATGCGAGGTCGTGCCGTTCACGTTCTCGACGAAGCCCTGATCGAACGAGAAGGCAAGCGCACGCGCATTGCCGCCGCCATATCCGATCGCGCCGACGCATTTCTCGAAACGGCAGCCGGTGATCGAGAACCGGAACAATGTCGTCCCATTTCCACGCCACCGGATCGGCTGCCCGGTGAGCGCCTCGAAATTGGTCTCGGCGCCGATGGAAATGCTGTTGCTCGCGCCCTTGCAATCGATCCCGGTCTCCCCGTGCATCAGCTGGCAGTGCGCGACAATCAGATTGTTGGCGTTGGGGCCCAGTGCAACATGGGTTCGATTGTTCAGAAACCGACAGCCGAGGATCTGCCACGAGTAGGCCCCGTCGACGAGATCCAACCCGGTGGCAAGATTGCGGAACTCAACTTCGGAAAGGCGGACATGGGCGAACCAGTCGGCCGCGATGCCTGTTCCCACCCCTTCCCGCTCCAGCGGCAGGAGGGAAAACCCGCTATACTCCAGATTGCCAACGGCATCGTCCCGCACGCCGACAAGCTGGATCGTCGCGGCGTTCGGCGCGCCGCCCCGGCGGATCAGGAAGGTCGATTCCATCCCGGCACCCTTGATTCCCACGGTGCCGTCGATCCGGATCGTATCCGACACGAAATAGCTGCCATTTCCGAGCAGGATGGCGCGACAACGCATCGCCTTGCAAAAGGCAAGCGCATAACGAAACGCAGGAAGTGCGTCGCGACGCTCCGTCCAGGAGGCAAGCCCGCCGAACCATTCCAGCGGAACGTCCGGAAATCCGTCCAGGATGTCAGGTTCGCTCTTGTAGAAGGTCCAGCCATCCTCGAAAATACGATCGAACCCGATGCTTTCGATTCGGCCGTCGATCGTCAGCCTGGCGCCAGGCCGCGCCGGCGCGAGCCGCGCACCAGGGGAAAAGATCAGTACTGTGCCGCGCGGTATCTTCAGGTCACCGGTCTTGTAGACCTTGCCCGCATCGAGCAGGACCGCGCCGCTCGCCCCTCTCGCGGCACTCAACGCCTCGGCAAGCGCATCCGTGTCGATGGTCCTGCCGTCACCCAGCGCGCCAAAGGTCGCCGGCGACAGCGACAACATCGAGGCCCCGCCCAGACCGGCGCCGGCGCTGAAGAAAGTTCGGCGTGATATTGGCATCGGGGTCTCCGGTACGCATACAGATCAAGACAGACCCGAGCCCACCCGGCCGCTAGCGTCGGAGATCAACGCCCCTCGGGGCCGCCCTGCGGAGGACCGCCCGGACCACCCGGAGCACCACCCTGCTGCTGCATCATCTGCTGCTGGAGCATCATCTGGCGCAACTCGGCGGCCGGAATGATCTGCTTGATCTCGAGATCGAACTGCAGAAGCTTGCCGTAGAGCGGATGCTGCGGGCCGGCCTTCTCATAGGCGATGTTGGCCGGGATCCAGATGCGCAGCTTCGAATCCTTGCTCATCATCTTGAGCGCTTCGTCGAAGCCGGGGATCGCGCCGCCGACCGGCAGGCGGATCTCGCCGGCCGGCTGGAAGACGGTGCCGTCGCGCAGCGTGCCGACGGTCCATACCGAAACCCCGTCGCCCTCCTGCGCCTTGGGGCCCGTGCCCTCCTTGATGACCTGATACTGGAGCCCCGAGTCCGTGGTCCGCACGCCAAGCTGGCCCTTGTTCCAGGCAAGGAACTGCGCATCGTTGCCCTTGGCGGCGACGGGCGCGCGCGTGCCGGTCCAGGCCAGCGCCACCGCAATGGCGATCGCCAGCACCAGCCCGGCCCAGAGCCAGACCTTGTAGCTGCGCTTGACGGGCTGGAGCGGAACGGCGGTCACGGACATGCGATGAGCTCCAGGCGCGGGCAGCCAGCTACCCGAAAGTCAGAAAAGTCACGACGGCATCGCGCGCGGGGCGCGCAATGCCGGGTCGCGAAATCAACGGGCGCTGTCGCGCTCCATACGCTTGCGCTCGAGCTTGCGCGCGCGGCGGACCGCGGCGGCACGCTCGCGGGCACGCTTCTCGCTGGGCTTCTCGTAGTGACGGCGAAGCTTCATCTCGCGATAGACGCCCTCACGCTGCAGCTTCTTCTTGAGCGCGCGCAGCGCCTGGTCGACGTTGTTGTCGCGAACGATGATCTGCATAAACCCGTCAGTGCTCCGATCTTCAATTCAATAGAAAAGGGTTCGCCGGAACGCGGAGTTGCGGCGTCGTGGCGGCCACCTAACAGCGCAATTCCGATTTTTCAAGCGCGAACAGGTCCCGACCCCGCAATGATGCGGCGAGCCGATCAGGCGGCCGGCTGACCCTGGCAGAGCCCGAGCCGCCTGCCATAGACCCGCAGCCGGATCGCGGCATAGCCGGGCTGGCCCTTCACGCCGCTCTTCTGATCGACCGTCACGTCATAGGCCTGCTTGCCCATGGTGCCGGCATAGAGAAGCGTGGTCTTCGCGCCGTTCGCCTGGGTGCACTGGATCTCGACATCGAGCCTGCCTCCCTTCTGCACGAAGCGCGGGAACGTGCAGGTGCCGGCGACCTTTTCGAGATTCTCGATGTCGAGCGGCTTGAGGTCGCTCGCCGTCTGGCACTTCACGGCATGGCGCTCCTGCTTCCTCACCGCCGCCAGCTGCTCCGCCTTGTCCGGCCCATCGGCGAACTCGGCGGAAACGACCTGCATGCCCGAATCCCAGGTGCCCGGCTGCATCAGCATCTTGGAATGCGCCGCCTTGGACAGTCCCGCGACTTCCTTCATCGAGGCATTGTGCACCTCGAACTCGCCCGTGGCGGCGGCTTCCCGCTCCGCGGCGGACTGGCAACCGGCGAGCGCAAGGGCGCCGACGAGCAGGATGGCACGCATATTCCGGAAGTCCCTCTCCAAATTCGTGGCGCCACACAGCCGATATCGCAGCCAAAGACAAGCGCGATTCCTGACGGCATAGTGGCGCGATGACAGCAGCCGATACCGCCACGCCGCCTCGACACCGCCTGCGCTCGATCCTGGGAGGGTCGGCCGGCAATCTGGTCGAATGGTACGACTGGTACGCCTATTCGGCCTTCACGCTCTATTTCGCGCCGCACTTCTTCCCCAAGGGCGACCAGACCGCGCAGCTGCTCAATGCCGCGGCGGTGTTCGCCGTGGGCTTCCTGATGCGGCCGGTGGGCGGCTGGCTGATGGGCATCTATGGCGACCGCTATGGCCGCAAGGCCGGGCTGACGCTGTCGGTGACGCTGATGTGCGCCGGATCGCTGCTGATCGCGGTCACTCCCGGCTATGCGACGATCGGCGTCGCCGCACCGGCGCTGCTGGTGCTCGCCCGGCTGATGCAGGGCATTTCGGTGGGCGGCGAATATGGCGCGAGCGCCACCTATCTCTCCGAAATGGCCGGCAAGCGGCATCGCGGCTTCTGGTCGAGCTTTCAGTACGTCACCCTGATCTCCGGCCAGCTGGTGGCGCTGCTCGTGCTGCTGGTGCTGCAATCCGCGCTGAGCGAAGCCGATCTCGACGCCTGGGGCTGGCGCATCCCCTTCCTGATCGGCGGCGTGCTGGCGGTGATCGTGTTCTGGCTGCGGCGTCGGCTGGCCGAGACGGAAAGCTTCGAGAAGCGCGGCGGCGGCCAGTCGAGCATCTTCGCGCTGTTCCGGCACCATCCGCGGGAGGCTGCGCTGGTGATGCTGCTCACCGCGGGCGGCACGCTCGCCTTCTATGCCTATTCGATCTACCTGCAGAAGTTCCTGGTCAACACTTCCGGCTTCGACCGGGCCACCGCCTCCGAGATCAATGCCGCCGCCCTGTTCGGCTTCATGCTGATCCAGCCGCTGGCCGGCGCGCTTTCCGACCGGATCGGGCGCAAGCCGCTGATGATCGGCTTCGGCGTGCTCGGCGTGTTGCTCACCTGGCCGATCTTCACCGCGCTGGAGAGCGTGCGCAGCCCCATGCTCGCCTTTCTGATCATGCTGGGCGCGCTCGTGATCGTGACCGGCTACACCTCGATCAACGCCGTGGTGAAGGCGGAGCTCTTCCCGGCGCACATCCGCACCCTGGGCGTCGCCCTGCCCTATGCCGTCGCCAATGCGCTGTTCGGCGGGACGGCGGAATATGTCGCGCTGTGGTTCAAGGACGCGGGCTGGGAAAGTGGCTTCTACTGGTACGTCACCGCAATGATCGGCGTATCGCTGGTGACGTATCTGCGCATGCGCGACACCGCGAAACACTCGCGGATCCTCGAGGATTGAGGGTTATCGCTAATCATTAGCACCTATCGGGCGGCATGGCGGGCCCCGGCGCGAGGCGGGGGCGACCCGCTGGATGCGACAAGGGGGATTACGGCTTTCCCCATCCCGCTCCGTCCATATGTTTCGGTGCATTGCAGCCCTGCAATACCAGCGTTAGGCTCGCGCCCGATCACCAGTGGATGCTGCAAGACGCATTGGCCTTGGACCTCGAAACCCGCCTGCTTATCGTCGACGACGATCCCGGTATCCGCGAACTGACCGCGGCTTTCCTGTCGCAGCACGGCTATGTGGTCGACACGGCTGCAGGCGCGACCGAGATGCGCACGCTCGCGGCGCGCCACGATTATGCGCTGATCGTCCTCGACGTGATGATGCCGGGCGAGGACGGGCTCGCCATCCTGCGCTCGATGGACCGCGAGACCGGTCCCGCGGTGATCCTCCATTCCGTGATCGGCGAGGATATCGATCGGATCGTCGGTCTGGAGATGGGCGCGGACGACTATGTGCCCAAGCCCGCCAACCCGCGCGAGCTGCTGGCACGGATCCGTTCCGTGCTGCGCCGCAGCCAGGGCGACCGGGCCGCGCCGGCGGCGGCACCCGCCCGTGCCTTCCTGCGCTTCGCCGGCTGGCGGCTCGATCCGGTGGCCCGCCAGCTCTGGGATCCGGACGACGTGATCATCAATCTGTCCGACGGCGAATTCCGGCTGCTGCTCTCCCTGGTCGAGCGGCCGCGCCGGGTGCTGACCCGCGACATGCTGCTCGACTTCTCGCGCGGCCCCAATGCCGAGCATTTCGACCGGGCCATCGACGTGCAGATGAGCCGCCTGCGCAAGAAGCTAGCCCGGCCCGGCTCCGAGGACCTGATCCGCACCATCCGCAACGAAGGCTATATGTTCGTCGCCGAAGTCGCGGCCAAGTGATCCCGTGACTCGGCGTTCGATCACCGTTCCCATCGTGCTGCTCGTCATCGCCGCCGTGCTGATCGCGACGACGACGCAGTTCACTATCATGTTCAACGGCCCGCCGCCCGGACCGGGGCCGCTGCCGCTGGCACGCGTCGCCGAGGCGCTGCGCACGGGCATCGTCCCGCCCACCGCGCAGCGGCGGATGACCGTGACCCGCACCAACGAGGACAAGTTCGGCCGCCAGGACGAGCATCCTTCTCCCGAACGCGATGCCGCGATCGCCCGGCTGATGGACGTGCCCGCCGAGCGTGTGCACGGGCTGTATCAGATTCCCGCACGCGACCCCGAACAGGACATGCGCGGCAGCTTCACCGTGGCGCTGGAGCAGCAGAATGGCTGGATCGTCGCTTCCAGCCTGCCGAAGCCGGCGTTCACGCCCTGGCACCTGGCCAGGCTGCTGGGGATGCTCGGCACGCTGCTCGTGCTCTCGTTGCTCGCCTGGGGCGTGGCGCGGCGGATCTCGCGGCCGATCCGCGAACTGGCCCGGGCGGCGACGCGCGTGCGCCTGGGGGCACCTCAGCCGATCCCGCAAAACGGCCCGCGCGAGGTGCACGAACTCGCCCGCGCGCTCGACAGCATGCAGGAGCGCATCCTGCTCGAAGCCGAGAACCGCAGCGCAATGCTCGGTGCGATCGCGCACGACCTCGGCACGCCGCTCTCGCGCATCGCCTTCTGGGTGGAGCGGCTGCCCGACGATGCCCGCCTGCGCGCCGAGGCGGACATCGAGGAGATGCGGGGAATGATCAAGGCCGCGCTAAGCTTCACGCGCGACGGCCGGGACGGGGCACCCCATCAGAGGCTCGACCTGGGCAGCCTGATCGAGAGCCTCGTCGACGATCTCGCGGCCGCGGGCAAACCGGTTGCCGTCGAGCCGGGCCCGCGCGCGGTGGTGCGCGGCGATTCCGCGGCGCTGCGGCGGCTGTTCGCCAACCTCATCGAGAATGCGGTGCGCTATGGCGAGCGCGCCCGGCTCCGCTGGAACCTGGGCGAAAACACCGTGGACGTGCTGGTGGAAGACGACGGACGCGGTTTCGACCTGGCGCGCGCCGAAGCGCTGTTCGCGCCCTTCGTACGCGGCGAGGCTTCCCGGAGCCGGGAAACCGGTGGGACCGGGCTGGGCCTGGCGATCGTCCGCTCGATCGCCGAGGCGCATGGCGGCACCGTGACGCTGGAGAATCGGCCGGGCGGCGGCGGGCGGGTGCGCGTACGACTGCCGGCCTGAGCCGCAACGCAGTGAAATGTTCGGCGACCGCGCGAAATTCCGCCATGTGTCCGGCATGTGACCAGAGCCTTCCAACCAAGGAGGCACAATGGACCATCGAGACGCGCACGACCTGGGCCTCGCCCATGACCTGAAGACAATGACGCAGCTCGCCAGCCGTCGGCGGGCGCTCGGCTGGTTCGCAGGGGCGAGCGGGGCCGCGATGCTCGCGGCCTGCGACGGCGGCTCGTCGACGGCCATGCCGGCGAGCACCGGCAACACCGGATCGAGCGGCGCGACGGCAACCCCTTCGCCATCGGCCACCGCCACGCCGACTCCCGGCGCGACCGGCACCGGCGCCAGTTGCGTCACCGACCCTGCCGAGACCAACGGCCCCTATCCGGCCGACGGCACCAACGTCTCGAGCGGGATCACGTCGAATGTGCTCACCGCCGCGAACGTGGTGCGCAGCGACATCCGCCCGAGCTTCCTCGGCAGCTCGACTGCCGTGGCGGCCGGGGTGCAGGTAGCGCTGACGCTCACCTTGGTCGACGTGAACGCCGCATGCGCGCCGCTCGCCGGCTATGCCATCTACCTCTGGCATTGCGACCGCGACGGGAAATATTCGCTCTACGACCTGCCGGCCGAGAGTTATCTGCGCGGCGTCGGCGTGACCGATGCCAATGGCATGGCGACGTTCACCACCATCTTCCCCGGCTGCTATGCCGGGCGCTGGCCGCACATCCATTTCGAAGTCTTCTCGAGCCTGGCGAACGCCACGAGCGGCCGCTATGCGACCCTCGTCTCGCAGCTGGCGATGCCGAGCGCGGCGTGCAGCACGGTCTATGACGGCGCGAGCGGCTATGCGGCGAGCATCCGCAATTTCGCGGGCGTGAGCCTGAGCGGGGACAATGTGTTCGGCGACAATAGCAGCGCCCAGATCGCCCAGCAGACACCGGCGATGCGCGGAAGCGTCGCCGACGGATACACCGCGACCGCGATGATCGGCATCGCGCGCTGAGGCCCGCGGGCGGCGGGAACGGACCAACCCGCTCCCGCCGCCCCGCCCGGAATCAGAGGATCATGCCCCCGCCGCCGCGGATCGCGAGGACCCGGCCGATCGAATCGAACAGCGCGTCCATCGCCACCGGCTTGAACAGCACGTCATCGGCACCGATCGCGAGGCAGCGCTCGCGCAGGTCCACCGCAGTATCGGCGGTGACGACGATGATCGGCAATTCCCCCTTCGCGTCGCCGCGCGCGCGAATGCGGCGGATCGTCTCGAACCCGTCCATGCCGGGCATGCGCAGATCGACCAGCACGACGTCGAACGATTCCGCGTCGAGCATCGCCAGACCCTCTTCGGCCCAGCTCGCCTCCGCCATCGTGGCTCCCGCGACGTCGAGCATGTCCTTCACGACCCGACGGTTCATCGGATCGTCCTCGATGAAGAGGATATTCATGCCCGTCCGCCCGTGGCGACCGGTTTCCCCGAGATGCGCGCGACCGTTTTTTTCATGTCCGGTGTGCTATCGTCCTAAGCCGCCCGAGATACAAGCGGGTCCCCCTCCCTCTTGCCGGAATTTTCTTCCGCTGACGGAATGATAGCATCGATCAGGCCGACGCCGGTAATAGGTTTTTCGATTATCTTGCAGTCACTTGCCGCGATCAGCTCAGCAGCGGTCTCCGCATCGGGCTTGAGCCAGAGGACGGCAAGTGCCACGCCCTCCGCCGCCGCGCGCAAACCGGCAAGCGCCCGGGCGGGGCCCTCCGCCTCGACCTTGAGTGTCGCTTCGTCGGCAAGGAGATGGCTGACACCGCCGGCCTCGAGCATCGGCAGGGCTTCCGCGACGGAACCGGCGAAGCGCAGCCGGGCGACGCGCGGCTCCAGCAACGTGCGCAGCATCGAGCGGGCGATCGGATTCCTGTCGAGCACGACCAGGTCGAGCCCCGCCGCGCTTTCGTCCGCCACGACGGCCTGGGGGGCCTCGGCAAGGACGAGCGGCAGATCGACGATGAAGCGCGAGCCCCTGCCGTCCTCGCTTTCCACCATGATGTCGCCACCCAGCGCGCGCGCCAGGTTGCGGCAGATGGCCAGGCCGAGGCCGGTGCCGCCGAAGCGGCGCGTGGTGCTGGTGTCGACCTGGCGGAAGCTCTCGAAGATTTCCTCGAACTTCTCGCGGGGGATGCCGATACCGGTATCCTCGATGGCCAGCCTGAGCCGGCGGGCGTCGCCCTCGCCCTTGGCCGCCGCGCGCAGCGTGACGCCGCCCTTCTCGGTGAACTTGATCGCGTTGGAGAGCAGGTTGAACACCAGCTGGCGCAGGCGGGCGGCATCGCTGACGATCCAGTGCGGCGCATCGCCGAGCTCGCGCCGGAAGGCGAGGCCCTTGTCGCGCGCCTGCTCCTCCCAGAGGCGCGTGACGTCCTTCAGCATGGCGCACAGGTCCATCGGCGCGGCCTCGACGCTCAGATTGCCCGTCTCCATCTTGGCGACGTCGAGAATGTCGTCGACCAGCGCGCGCATGGTGACGCCGGCGCCGTGGACGATGCCGATCCGCTCGCGCGTCTGCGCCTCGAGCTTCTGATCCGAGAGCATGACCTGGGTCATGCCCAGGATGCCGTTCAGCGGCGTGCGGATCTCGTGGCTGGTGGTCGCGAGGAACTCGGTCTTGGCCTTGAGCGCCTTTTCCAGCGCCACATTGGTCTCGCCCAGCACGACGTTCGCGGCGCGCACCTTGTTGCGGCTGCGGCGAACGGTGATGAGGCCCCAGCCGAGCGCGGCCATGACGATCACCGTCGCCGCGCCGATGAGCAGGAACAGGGTCTGCTGGTAGCGGACCCGGCGCTCGGCTTCCTGCGTCTGGAGCAGCAGGATCTGGTTCTGCTGCTTCGCCCAGTCGAACTTCGCCGCCATCAGCGCCGCGCCGGCGGTTGCGGCCACCTTGGTGGATTCATCGTCGAGGCGCTTCATCGCCTGAATGTGCTTCAGCGCCTCCCGCGTGTTCTCCGCCTTGTTGAATATCTGGTAGGCGTAGAAATGGTCGCTGCGGAATTCGACCGTGGTCTTTGCCAGGTCCATGCCGTCGAAAGTGCCGTGGATGAACCGCAACGCCTCCCCGATATTCCCCCGCTCGGAGGCCAGGGCGGCCGCAGTTGCGAGGAGGTGCCGCCGCAGCACATCGGCGTCGGCGCCGCGGATGAGCTCGAACCCGCGGGCGATCGTCCGGTTGGCATCGTCATAGCGCTTCAGCGCCACCTGGCTGCGCGCGAGGTTGCTGAGCAGGCGCGCTTCGAGCAGCGGCTTGTTCATGCCGCGCGCGATGACGATCGCCGTCTCATATTCCTTGCCCGCCTCCGCATCCCGGCCAAGCTTGGCGAGCACATTGCCGCGGCTGTTGTGGAGCGAAAGCGAAAGCACCGGGTCGTCGGTGAACAGCACGGCGGCCTGGTGGAAATATTCCTCGGCGCGCGCATCGTCGTTGGCGACGCTGTAGAGCCCGCCGATATTCTGCAGCGCGATCGCCTGGCTGCGCGGCTCCTTCACCTCGCCGAAGATGCGGAAGGCGTTCTGGTAGCTCTCCAGCGCCTGCACGGCCTGGTCGCGCGCCATGAAGAAGGCGCCCTGCGACATCAGCAGGTCGCCGCGCAGCTTGATCGGCTCCGGGATCGAACGGATCAGGTTCAGGCCGTCGGTGAGCAGCGGCGCGGCCTTGGCGGGTTCCTCGTTGCGGATATGCGCCTCGGCGGCCAGCCAGCGCGCGGTGGCCAGCGCCAGCGCCCGGCGCCGCGCGTCCCGCAGGCCGAGCGCCAGCCCGTCGATCGCGGCGGCGTGGCGAAGCGCCTCCGCCTGATCGGACATCATGCTTTCCTTGGCGCCCCGGATCTCGGCTTCGATCGCCGGCGGGAAATCGGAACGCTGCTGCGCCTGGGCGAATGCGGGCGCGCCGGCGAACAGCGCGGCAACGGCAAGGAGAGAGCCCAGCAGCGCGCGCATCAGGCGCGCTTCCAGAAGCTCTCGGGACGGACGAACGATGCCGGATGGCCGTTCGCATTGTCGAGATGGCCATCGTCCGCCAGGAACTTGCGGAACGCATCGAGCCCGAGCGGGCGCGAGATCAGGAAGCCCTGCACCATGTCGCAGCCCATCACGCTGAGCAGGGCGAGCGCGGACGGCGTCTCCACGCCCTCGGCCGTGACTTCCATCTCGAGCGCATGGGCAAGATCGATCGTCGAGCGCACGATCAGCGGATCGCGATTGCTGCTGGTGAGCTGCATCACGAACATCTTGTCGATCTTGAGCTCGCGCGCGGGCAGCTTCTTCAGATAGGCGAGCGAGGAGAGCCCGGCGCCATAGTCGTCGATCGCGAGCGTCACGCCGCTGTCGGCGAAGAACTGGAGGTGGCGGATCGCGCTCTCCGGATCGCGGATCACCGCAGTCTCGGTGATCTCGAAGCCGAGCTTCGCGTCGGTGTTCGCCAGCATCTCGCACACTTCGTTGACGAAGGCCGGGTCGGCGAGGAGTTGGCCCGAGATGTTGACGAAGAGCAGCATGTCGAAGCCGTCGGCGCGCAGCTTGCGCTGGTCCTCGATCACCTGGCGCAGCGTCCAGAGCGTGAGCGTCGAAATCTCGCCCGCCTGCTCGGCGACCGAGATGAAATCGCCCGGCAGGATCAGGCCGCGGGTGGGATGCTGCCAGCGGACCAGTGCCTCGGCGCTGGCGATCTCCTGCCGGCGGACATGGACCTTGGGCTGATATTGCAGGAACATCTCGCCATTGGCGATCGCGCGGGGCAGTTCGCGCATCAAGGTGAGCTTGTCGAAGGCCAGATCCGCGCGCGACAGATCGAGCATCACCACCCGTCCGTCGGCCCGCGCCTGCTCGAGCGCGGATTCGGCGGCTTCGGCGAGCAATACCTCGTCATCCTCGACCGATGGCGCGGCGGCGACGCCGAAATGCATCTGGAGATGATACGGCTCGCCGTCGAGATCGAGCGTGCGCTGGAAGCTCTTGCGGATCCGGTCGATATCGTCGGCGGCGGCTTCGGGCGTTTCCCGCTCGAAGCAGATCTCGATCAGCGACCGGCCGGCTGCGGCGATGCGGATGTCGGGCACCAGGCCGGAGATTCGCCGCGCCACGTCCAGCACCAGCGAATCGGCGCGGGCCCGGCCCAGATGCCGGCGCAGCGACGCGAAATTCGCGATCTCGCACAGGCCCAGGACGCTCCACAGGCGCCCCTCGACATGGCGATCGTTACTTGCCCGGTGCAGTTCTCGCTTGCCGCCACGTCCGCGGACGCCGGCGTCCGCGCCGCCCGCCCGCGCGCTGTGCACCTGCACGAATTCCCTCGCGATTCCCGCGTGTTCCGCGGTGATCGCGACGGCGCTCGTGGAAGCACCGACCAAGGTCGCCAAGGGCTCTCTGCGTGCCGACATGCCCCCTAGGCCTAGTCCCCGACCCTTGAAGGAACGGTTAAATCACGCGTTCGAAGCGCTTTTTGCGAAGCCAACTCCGCAGAAATCCGGATTGATTCATTGTTAAGAAGCCTTTAACCATCTGAATCGCGCACAAGTGCGCACCGATGGGAGACTATGAATGTTCGCGTTTTTCAGCCTGATGTTCCGTGACGGCGGCGGTAACGAAATCCGCCCGTTCTGAGGAACGTTCATCCGGGCCGGCGGTGGAGCGACCTCGAGTGAGGCCGTGCTGACCGGCCCGGACGACAACTGCTAAAGGCGGCCGCGAGCCGCCTTTTTTATTGCCCGTTTCCCTGTCGGCGCTTTTCTTGCCGACCGCGCCGGAGAGCGTCGTCATGCCGCCCCTTGCCCCGCGCGCTGGCGTCGCTATCTGCGCAACAGACTTTCTTCCCAAGGGGATCCACGTTGCGCATAGCGATGATCGGCACGGGCTATGTCGGCCTGGTTTCCGGTGCCTGTTTCTCGGACTTCGGCCATGAAGTGGTCTGCGTCGACAAGGATGCGCGCAAGATCGAGCTGCTTCACCAGGGCGTGATGCCGATCTACGAGCCGGGGCTCGAAGCGCTGGTCGCCTCGAACGTGAAGGCCGGCCGGCTTTCCTTCACCACCGACCTAGCCGAAGGCGTGAAGGGTGCCGACGCGGTGTTCATTGCGGTCGGCACGCCCAGCCGCCGCGGCGACGGCCATGCCGATCTCAGCTATGTCTTCGCCGCCGCGCGCGAGATCGCCGAGAACCTGACCGGGCCGGCAGTGATCGTCACCAAGTCGACCGTGCCCGTCGGCACCGGCGACGAAGTGGAGCGGATCATGCGCGAAGTCGCCTCCGGCGCCGGCGCCAAGGTCGTCTCCAACCCCGAATTCCTGCGCGAAGGCGCAGCGATCGAGGATTTCAAGCGGCCAGACCGCGTGGTCGTCGGCACCGATGACGAGGAAGCGCGCGACGTGATGCGCGCGATCTATCGCCCGCTCTCGCTCAACCAGAGCGCACCGATCCTGTTCACCGGCCGCCGCACCAGCGAGCTGATCAAATATGCCGCCAACGCATTCCTGGCGGTGAAGATCACCTTCATCAACGAGATCGCCGACCTGTGCGAGGAAGTGGGTGCCGACGTGCAGGAAGTGGCGCGCGGCATCGGGCTCGACAATCGGATCGGCAGCAAGTTCCTCCATGCCGGCCCCGGCTATGGCGGCTCCTGCTTCCCCAAGGACACGCTGGCGCTGCTCAAGACGGCGGGCGACAACGAGACGCCGCTGCGCATCGTCGAGGCCACCGTGCAGGTGAACGACGCCCGCAAGCGCGCCATGGGCCGCAAGGTGATCAAGGCGATGGGCGGCGATGTCCGCGGCAAGACCATCGGCATCCTGGGCCTTACCTTCAAGCCGAATACCGATGACATGCGCGACGCGCCCAGTCTTTCGATCGTCGCGGCGCTGGAGGATGCCGGCGCCACGGTGAAGGCCTATGATCCGGAGGGTTTCGAGCAGGCGCGCCCGTTGCTGCCGAACGTCGAGTTCAGCGAGAGCGCCTATGCCGCGGCGGACGGGGCCGACGCGCTGGTGATCGTGACGGAGTGGGACGCGTTCCGCGCGCTCGATCTCGGCCGGATCAAGGCGATGCTCAAGACACCGCTGCTGGTCGACCTGCGCAACATCTATCCGCCGGCCGAGGCGGAGCGCGCCGGCCTGAAGCTGGTCGGTGTCGGCAAGCCGAAGCACGGCTGATCCCGGCTCTGAGGGGGAGGAAGCGATGAAGGCCAGCCTGCTGCAAATGACGAGCGGGATCGATCCGGCCGCCAATGCCCGCACCGTCACCGACGGTATCGCGCGGGCGGCGGCGGCGGGCAGCGCGATGCTGTTCACGCCCGAGATGTCCGGCCTGCTCGACGGCGATCGCGCACGCGCGCGCCGCCACGTGGTGGCGGAGGCGGAGGATCCCGTCCTCGCCGCGACGCGCGAGGCCGCGGCGAAGCATGGCGTCTGGGTGCATCTGGGCTCGCTGGCGCTCCAGGGCGAAGGCGAGAAGTTCCTGAACCGCGGCTTCGTGATCGACGGCACCGGTGCGATCCGGGCGCATTACGACAAGCTGCATCTGTTCGACGTCGATCTGGCCACCGGCGAGAGCTGGCGCGAATCAAACACCTATTGCCGAGGCGAGCGCGCGATCCTGGTCGATACGCCCATCGGCAAGCTCGGCCTTGCCATCTGCTACGACATGCGCTTCCCGGACCTGTTCCGCGCGCTCAGCGATGCCGGCGCCACCGCCCTTGCCGTCCCCGCCGCCTTTACCCGTCCCACCGGCCAGGCGCATTGGCACGTCCTGCTGCGCGCCCGCGCGATCGAGGCCGGCGCCTATGTCATAGCCGCGGCGCAGACCGGGCTGCACGCGGACGGACGCGCCACCTATGGCCACTCGCTGGTGGTCGATCCCTGGGGCGAAGTGCTGCTCGACATGGGCGAGGAAGCCGGTCTCGGTTCCGCGGAGATCGACCAGGCGCGTGTCGAGGATATCCGTTCCCGCGTGCCGGTGCTGCGCCACCGCCGCCCCATCCCTCCCGTCGAGACCTTCGCATGAGCACCAAGACCGAAAGCAACAAGGTGTCGGCCCCGATCGAGGACCGGGCCCAGCTTATCGAGTATTTCGCCAAGGGCGAGAAGCCGAAGGATCGCTGGCGCATCGGCACCGAGCACGAGAAGTTCGTGTTCGCGACCAGGGATTTTCACGCTCCCGCCTATGACGAGCAGGGCGGCATCCGCGACCTGCTGGGCGAGCTGACCCAGTTCGGCTGGAAACCGGTGCTGGAAGGCGGCAACGTCATCGCGCTCTCGGGCCCCGACGGTACGGTGAGCCTCGAGCCGGCGGGCCAGCTGGAGCTGTCGGGCGCGCCGCTGGAGAATCTCCACGAGACCTGCGGCGAGACCGGGCGGCACCTGGAGCAGGTGAAGCAGGTCGGCGACAAGCTCGGCCTGAATTTCCTCGGCCTGGGCATGTGGCCCGACAAGACCCGCGCCGAGCTGCCGATCATGCCCAAGGGCCGCTACGGGATCATGCTCCGGCACATGCCGCGCGTGGGCAATCTCGGTCTCGACATGATGCTGCGCACCTGCACGATCCAGGTGAACCTCGACTATGCCTCCGAAGCCGACATGGCGCAGAAGTTCCGCGTCGGCCTGGCGCTGCAGCCGCTGGCGACGGCGCTGTTCGCCAACTCGCCCTTCACCGAGGGCAGGCCCAATGGCTATCTGAGCTACCGCAGCCATATCTGGTCGGACACCGATCCGGCGCGGACGGGCATGCTGCCCTTCGTGTTCGAGGAAGGTTTCGGCTATGAGCGCTACGCCGAATATGCGCTCGATGTGCCGATGTACTTCGTCTATCGCGACGGCAAATATATCGACGCGGCGGGGCAGAGCTTCCGCGATTTCCTGAAGGGCGAGTTGCCCGCCTATCCCGGCCACAAGCCGACGATGGACGACTGGGCGGATCATCTCTCCACCGCCTTCCCCGAAGTGCGGCTCAAGACCTTCCTCGAGATGCGCGGCGCCGATGGCGGGCGCTGGGGGCGGATCTGCGCGCTGCCGGCGCTGTGGGTGGGCCTGCTCTACGACCAGGGCGCGCTCGATGCCGCCTGGGACCTGGTGAAGGGCTGGTCGATGGAAGGGCGCGAGGCACTGCGCAGCTCGGTGCCGAAGCTCGCCCTCGACGCGCCGCTGCCGGGCGGCGGCAAGCTCAAGGACATTGCCGGCGAAGTGCTCGACATCGCCGCAGCGGGGCTCAATGCACGGGCGCAGCTCAATGCCTCGGGCGACAATGAGTCCGGCTTCCTCGATCCGCTGCGCGAAGTGGTGCGCACCGGCAAGGTGCCGGCGCAGGTGCTGCTCGACCGCTTCAACGGCGATTGGCAGGGCGACATCCGCCGCGTCTATGAGGAAGCGCGCTTCTAGCCTTCCCGGCCCGGGGGAGCGCCACCGGGAAGGCCAGCGCCCCCGCCTATCCCCGCAACGCCCGCTCCACTTCCTGGAGTCGTCCGTCGATCGCGGCCACTTCGTCGTCGTCGCCCTTGCGGATCGCGGCGACGATCAGGTCGACCAGCTGTTGCGCCGCGGAGGCGCCGAAGCGCAGGACCAGTTCCTCGCCGGAAAACATCGCCACGTCCCGGAGCGCCACGCGCCCGCCCGGAACGGCATCCTGTTCGAGATCGGGGTCCTTGCGCTTCGCATTCGCTGGCATGGTCGTTTCGTCTCACTGGTCTCGGGCGAAGCCTGCGCCCCGCGAGCAGGGGGGAAAACTCGTAAATTTACGTGTTTCCGGCGAGCCCCGGAGGGGCTCCCATCACCCTTGCCCCCGGGTTAACCGAGGGCCACACAGGAACCGTGACGTCTGGGAAACGTTCTCTGGCGGAACACGACAAGATTGTGGTTGGAGGGTTATGACATCTGGGGAAAGCGCCGAGCCCCGCCCCGACGAAGACTTTGAACTGCGCCTGAGGGCCCTTGAGGTAGGGCTATGGGACTATGACATCGATGCCGACCTGCTCGTCTGCGACGCGCGCTGGTATCAGATCACCGGGCTGCAGCCCAACATGGTGCGCAGCCTTGCCGATTTCCGGCCCTTCATTCATCCCGAAGACGAAGAACTGGCCACGACGATAGATCTGGCCATGGTGGTGGAGCTGATCGCACGCGACCTGCGCTATCATGTCGATTTCCGATTGATCCGACCCGACGGGCAGACGCGCTGGATCCGCTCGGTCGCCTGCCTGCTGCTCGATGCCGGATCGGGCCACCACAAGGCGGTGGGATGCATCACCGACAATACCGATTTCGCGCTGATCGCCGCCGCACGCGCCTTTACCCGCCCTGCGACGCGCAGCGACCCGGACATTCCCGATCCCGCCGCGACGATCGGGGCGGCGGGATCGGCGCTGAGCGAGCGCGAGATCGAATGCCTGCGCTGGGTGAGCCTGGGCAAGACCGCCTGGGAAACCGCGACGATCATGGGCCGCAGCCAGCGGACGGTGGAGTTCCACCTGGTCAATGCCACGCGCAAGCTCTCCGCATCGAACAAGATCCATGCGGCGGTGATCGCGGTGCGCAAGGGCCTGATCTGACCGACAACGGCCATATCCGGGGATTATGGCCCTCCGGGCGGTTCGGCATGGCAAAATGCGCGCCGGCTGCTGTAGGGAGCGAGCATGGCCTATTTCCTCGGTATAGATGCGGGCGGCAGCCATTGCCGCAGCCGGCTGACGGACGAGCGCGGAACGATCCTCGGCACCGGGGAGAGCGGCCCGGCCAATACGCGGATCGGCATCGAGCGGCTTCACGCCGTGTTGCGCGACGTCGCCGGCCAGGCGGTCTCGGCCGCGGGGCTCGACGACGCGGAGGTGGCGACGATCCGGGCCGGCATGGGCATCGCGGGCATATCGCGCCCCGGGATGCGCGAACAGCTCGCCGCGCTCCCCTTCCCCTTCGCCGCGATCGAATTCGTGACCGACGCGGCGATCGCCAATCTCGGCGCGCATGCGGGCGTCGAGGGTGCGACCCTGATCATCGGCACCGGCAGCGTGGCCGAGGTGCGGGTGGGCACCAACAGCTTCACGATCGGCGGCTATGGCTTTCCGATCTCGGACGAAGGCAGCGGCGCGGCGCTGGGCCTCAGCGCGATGCGCCATGCGCTCCGCGCGCTCGACGGGCGCAGCGAAGTGACGCCGCTCAGCCACGCCGTCACCGCCGGCTTCGGGCACGACACGGCCCGCGCGGTCGCCTGGATGGATGCCGCGACCCCCAAGGACTATGCCGCCTTCGCGCCGCTGGTGATGGACTATGCCGAGAACAACGATGCGATCGCCCGCTCGATCGTGGAGGATGCGGCGCAGCACATCGAGCGGTTCATCGAGACGATCTTCGCGCGCGGCGCCGTTCGCTGCGCGCTCGCCGGGGGCCTGGCCATGCGGATAAGGCCCTGGCTGCGCGCGCGCACCGTCGCACGGCTCGTCGATGCGGTCTCCGATCCGCTCGACGGGGCGTTGCTGCTCGCCGGCCTGCCGGCCACTGCCCTCCCGACCCGGAAGCCCGATGCCGACTGAAGCCGCAGACCCCCGCTACCGCGCGATCGACCGCTGGCCCACCGAAGTGGCAGTGGAAGCGATGCTCGAAGCCCAGCTCGCGGCGATCGCGGCGCTGAAGAGCCAGACCGGCGCGATGGCGGCGGCGATCGACGCGGCGGCGGAGCGGCTGCAGCGCGGCGGGCGCATCGCCTATGCCGGCGCGGGCACTTCGGGCCGGATCGGCGTGCAGGACGGAGTGGAGCTCACCCCAACCTTCAACTGGCCGGTCGAGCGGCTGGCCTTCCTGATCGCGGGCGGGCCGGCGGCGCTCACCCGGACGCAGGAAGGCGCGGAGGACAGCCGCGAGGCCGCGCTGGCGGCCGTGGCCGCCGAGGAGATCGGCGCGGACGACGTGCTGATCGGCGTCGCGGCGAGCGGGCGCACCCCCTATGTGATCGCCGCGCTCGAGGCGGCGCGCGGCGCGGGCGCGCTGACGATCGCCCTTGCCAACAATGCCGGCACGCCGGTGCTGGCCGCGGCGGAGCATGCGATCCTTGCCGATACCGGCAGCGAGGTGGTGGCAGGCTCCACCCGGATGAAGGCCGGCACCGCGCAGAAGGTCACGCTCAATCTTCTCTCCACCGGGATCATGTTGCGGCTCGGGCTCGTTCATGAGGGGCTGATGGTCAACATGCAGGTCTCGAACGCCAAGCTGCGCGCCCGTGCGATCCGCATGGTCGGCACGCTGGCGCGCGTGGGCCGCGACGCGGCGGAGGCGGCGCTCGATGCGGGCGGGCGCGACATCAAGCGCGCGGTGCTGATCGCGCATGGCCTGGCCCCGGCCGAGGCCGAGGCGCGGCTGGCCGCGGCGGGGGGCAGCCTGGCCGCGGCGCTGGACATGCAGTCGTGAGAGCGCTGGTCAACGGGCGCATGCTGCTGGCCGAAGGCTGGCGCGACGATGCCTGTGTGGTGATCGAAGGCGACCGGATCGCGGCGGTCCTCCCCCAACCGCCGACCGGCGCCGAGACGATCGACCTCGCCGGGCAAGCCCTGCTCCCCGGCTTCATCGACGTGCAAGTGAATGGCGGCGGCGGCCGGCTGTTCAACGACGATCCGAGCGTGGAGACGATCCGCGTGATTGCGGAGACGCACCGGCGCTACGGCACCACCGGGCTGCTGCCGACCTTGATCAGCGACGATCTGTCGGTGGTCGAGGCAGGCATCCGCGCAGTGGATGCCGCGATCGCGGCGGGCGTCCCCGGCGTGCTCGGCATCCATATCGAGGGGCCGTTCCTCAATCCCGTACGGCGGGGCATCCACAGCGAGAGCAAGATCCAGCCGCTGCGGGACGAATTCCTGGGGCTGCTGGAATCGGGCAGGCACGGCAGGACGCTGGTGACGCTGGCGCCCGAGGCGGCGACGCCCGAGCAGGTCGCCCGGCTGGTCGCGGCGGGCGTGATCGTCTCGGCCGGGCATTCCGATGCGCGCTACGAGACCGTGCGCGACGCGATCGACAACGGGCTGACCGGCTTCACCCATGTCTTCAACGCCATGTCCCCCCTGCTCAACCGCGCGCCGGGCATGGTGGGCGCGGCGCTCGAGGATCCGGACGTCTATGCCGGGATCATCGCCGATGGCCATCACCTCCATCCGGCGACGCTCCGCGTGGCGCTGCGGGCAAAGGGGCCCGAGCGGCTGATGCTGGTGACCGACGCGATGCCGAGCGTGGGGAGCGACGAGACCGTGTTCCTGATCCACGGCCGCGAGATTCACCGCGACGGCGACCGGCTGCTCGGTGCCGACAACACGCTGGCGGGCTCGACGCTCACCATGGCGGGCGCGGTGAAGGGCATGATGGTCCAGGGCCGGGTCGGCCTCGATGTCGCCGCCCGCATGGCCTCGGCGACGCCGGCGGCGTTTCTGGGACTGGGCGGGCAGCTTGGGCGGATTGCGCCGGGGTTCCGGGCGGACCTGGTGCTGGTGGACGACGGGCTGGAAGTGCTGCGCAGCTGGATCGGCGGCGTTTCCGAATAGCCGCGAGGCTAAAGAACCCCCAGCCGCTCGCCACGATAGGCGCCCGAGCGGATCGGCTCCCACCAGTCCCGATTGGCGAGATACCAGTCCACCGTCTTCGCCAGACCGGTCTCGAACGTCTCGCGCGGTTCCCAGCCCAGCTCGGCTTCGATCTTCGACGGATCGATCGCATAGCGGCGGTCGTGCCCGGGCCGATCGGCGACGAAACGGATCAGATCGCGATGACGCCGCTGCCCGACGCGCGCATCGAGCAGATCGCAGATCGCCTCGACCACCTGCAGGTTGGTCCGCTCCTGCCGCCCCCCGATCAGATAGGTTTCGCCGGCCTTGCCGCGGGTCAGCACCCGTTCCAGCGCCTCGGCATGATCGTCGACATGGAGCCAGTCGCGCACGTTCGCGCCCTTGCCATAGACCGGCAGCTCCCTGCCTTCGAGCGCATTGAGGATGACCAGCGGGATCAGCTTCTCGGGGAAGTGATGCGGCCCGTAATTGTTCGAGCAGTTGGAGAGCACCACCGGCAGGCCATAGGTTTCGTGCCAGGCGCGCACGAAATGGTCCGACGCCGCCTTGCTCGCCGAATAGGGCGAGGACGGCGCATAGGGCGTCTCCTCGGTGAACACGCCGCTGTCGAACGGCAGGTCGCCGAACACCTCGTCGGTGGAGATGTGGTGGAAGCGGAAATCCCGCCGCCGCGCTTCCGGCAACCCGCGCCAATGCTCGAGCGTGGCATCGAGCAGGCGGACGGTGCCCAGGACATTGGTTTCGACAAAGGCGGCCGGGCTGTCGATCGAGCGATCGACATGCGTCTCGGCGGCGAGGTGCATCACGCCATCGATCCGCTCGTCCCGCATCAGGCGATGGAGGTGTGCCGCATCACCGATATCCGCGGCAACGAACCGGAAATTGGGCTTGTCCAGCATGCCGTGCAGGGAGGCCAGATTGCCGGCATAGGTCAGCTTGTCGACACAGACGACATGATAGCGCTTCGCCACCAGCAAACGACATACCGCCGAGCCGATGAACCCGGCCCCGCCGGTGACGAGGACGCGGCGGATCCGCGGCGTCGGCGTGCCGATCGGCTCGAGGAAGCTCATGCGGCCGCCGCCTCGACGCAGCGGCGGAGATAGGCTGCATAGTCGGTCTTGCCGAGCGTCGCCGCGCGGGCAAGCACCGTATCCGCGTCGAGATAGCCGAGATCGAAGGCGATCTCCTCGGGGCAGGCGATCTTGATGCCCTGGCGGTTCTCGATCGTGCGCACGAAGCTCGCCGCATCGTGCAGGCTGTCATGCGTGCCGGTGTCCAGCCAGGCATAGCCACGGCCGAGCCGATTCACGTTGAGTTCGCCGCGGTGGAGATAGGCGGAGATCACGTCGGTGATCTCCAGCTCGCCCCGCGGGCTGGGCTTCAGCGTGCGGGCGATGTCCGCCACCCGGTCGTCGAAGAAGTACAGGCCGGTCACTGCCCAGTTGGACTTGGGCTCGGCCGGCTTCTCGACGATGCTCGTCGCCTTGCCGGTCTCGGGATCGAAGGTGGCGACGCCGTAGCGCTCGGGATCGTCGACCTGATAGGCGAAGACCGTCGACTGGCCCTGTGTCGCCGCTTCGGCAGCCGCGCGGCCCTTGGCGGCAAGGCCGTCGCCATGGAAGATGTTGTCGCCCAGGATCAGCGCGGCCGGACCGCCTTCGAGGAACCGCTCACCGATCAGGAAGGCCTGGGCCAGCCCGTCCGGGCTCGGCTGCTCGGCATATTCGAAATTGATTCCGAAGGCCGATCCGTCCCCAAGCAACAGGCGGAACATCGGCAGGTCGCGCGGGCTCGAGATGATGAGGATGTCGCGAATGCCGGCAAGCATCAGCACCGAGAGCGGATAATAGATCATCGGCTTGTCGAACACCGGCAGCAATTGCTTCGAGATCGACAACGTCGCGGGATAGAGGCGCGTACCGGCCCCACCCGCGAGGATGATCCCCTTAGCGCCAGCCTTGCCCATGGGTTTGCAGCCCTCCCCTGTGGCGCAAGATGCGCCCCGGCCCTTCATGGACCGCAATTGGTTCAAGAACCGCTAACCCTGGGCGCGGCGGGTATGCGCGGCTAAACATAAACTAGATCGCGCCTTCCCGGGCGGCTTCCTAAATCCCCCGCCATGCTGCATTCCGGGAACATGACGGAGACACAGGCGATCGGCGCGACCCGGGGGGCTTCGCCCGTGCGGCTGACGCACCTCCAGCGGCTAGAGGCCGAGAGCATCCATATCCTGCGCGAAGTCGTCGCCGAGGCCGAACGGCCGGTGATGCTCTATTCGATCGGCAAGGACAGCGCGGTGATGCTGCACCTGGCGCGCAAGGCCTTCTATCCGGCGCCGCCGCCCTTCCCGCTCCTCCATGTCGATACGACCTGGAAGTTCCGCGCGATGTACGACCTGCGCGACAAGGCGGCGCGCGATGCGGGGATGGCGTTGCTCGTCCACAAGAACCCCGAGGCCGAAGCGCTGGGGATCAACCCGTTCGACCATGGCGGCCGCCACACCGACATGTGGAAGACGGAAGGACTGAAGCAGGCGCTCGACCAATATGGCTTCGACGCGGCGTTCGGCGGCGCGCGGCGCGACGAGGAGAAGAGCCGGGCCAAGGAGCGCGTCTTCTCCTTCCGCACCGCCTCGCATCGCTGGGATCCGAAGAACCAGCGTCCCGAGCTGTGGCACCTCTACAATGCCCGCAAACACAAGGGCGAGAGCATCCGCGTGTTCCCGCTCTCCAACTGGACCGAACTCGACATCTGGCAATATATCCTCGCCGAGGCGATCGAGATCGTGCCGCTCTATTTCGCCGCGCCGCGCCCGACCGTGGAGCGCGACGGGCTGATCCTGATGGTCGACGACGATCGCTTCCGGCTGCATCCGGGCGAAGTGCCGGTGGAGCGATCGGTGCGCTTCCGCACGCTCGGCTGCTACCCGCTGACCGGCGCGGTGGAGAGCAGGGCGGATACGCTGGAGGCGGTGATCCAGGAGATGCTGCTCACCACCACCAGCGAACGCCAGGGCCGCGCGATCGACCACGACCAGGCGGCGAGCATGGAGAAGAAGAAGCAGGAGGGATATTTCTGATGGCCCGCCCCTCCGTCCCGGGCGTTCCAGCCTCCCCTTCCAGCGTCCTCGCCCTGTTCGCCGTGGGGGCAAGCGCATGACCTCCTATCGCCCCGACGCGCTGATCGCGTCCGACATCTCCGCCTATCTCCAACTGCACCAGAACAAGTCGCTGCTGCGCTTCATCACCTGCGGCAGCGTGGACGACGGCAAGTCCACCCTGATCGGGCGGCTGCTCTATGATTCGAAGATGATCTTCGAGGACCAGCTCGCCAGCCTCGAGTCCGACAGCAAGCGCCTGGGCACCCAGGGGCAGGAGATCGACTTCGCGCTGCTGGTAGACGGCCTCGCCGCCGAGCGCGAGCAGGGCATCACCATCGACGTCGCCTATCGCTTCTTCGCGACCGAGAAGCGCAAGTTCATCGTCGCCGATACGCCCGGCCACGAGCAATATACCCGCAACATGGCGACGGGCGCCTCGACCGCCGATCTCGCCGTCATCCTGATCGACGCGCGCAAGGGCGTGCTCACCCAGACGCGGCGGCACTCGTATCTCTGCCACTTGCTCGGCATCCGCCACATCGTGCTGGCAGTGAACAAGATGGACCTGATCGGCTATGATCGGGCCACCTATGACGCGATCGTGGCCGATTATCGCGCCTTTGCCGAGAGCATCGGGATCGCGGGCTTCGCTCCGATTCCGATCTCGGGCTTCAGGGGCGACAACATCACCGGGCCGAGCGCAAACACGCCCTGGTACGAGGGCCCGGCCCTGCTCGAGCATCTGGAGGCGGTCGAGATCGACGCGGACGCCGATGCCGTCCGCCCCTTCCGCCTTCCGGTACAATGGGTGAATCGCCCCAACCTGGATTTCCGCGGCTTCGCCGGCATGATCGCGGCCGGCACGATCAGGCCCGGCGACAAAGTGCGCATCCTGCCCTCGGGCCAGACCACCGAGGTGGCGCGTATCGTCGCGTTCGGCGGCGACAAGGCCGAAGCAGTGGCGGGGGAGAGCGTGACGATCACGCTGGCCGACGAAGTCGATTGCTCGCGCGGCGACGTGATCGCCGCCGCCGACGCGCCACCCCAGGTCGCCGACCAGTTCCAGGCGACGATCGTGTGGATGGACCAGGCGGAGATGCTTCCCGGCCGCGCCTATTGGCTCAAGCTCGGTACCCAGACGGTGAGCGCCACGGTGCAGCCGCCGCGCCATGCCGTGTGCGTCAACACCATGGCCGAGCTGAGCGTGAAGACGCTCGGGCTCAACGATATCGGCGTGGCCGAAGTCTATACCGATCGCGGCGTGGTCTTCGAGCCCTATGCCGACGGCAAGGACCTGGGCGGCTTCATCCTGATCGACAAGGCGACCAACGCCACCGTTGCCGCCGGCATGCTCAACTTCGCGCTGCGTCGGGCGCAGAACGTCCATTGGCAGGCCGTGGAGATCAACCGCGAGGCGCATGCCCGGCAGAAGCACCAGGCGCCGCGGCTGCTCTGGTTCACGGGGCTCTCGGGCTCGGGCAAGTCGACCATCGCCAACCTGGTCGAGAAGCGGCTGCATGCGCTCGGCAAGCACAGCTTCCTGCTCGACGGCGACAATATCCGCCACGGGCTCAACAGGGATCTGGGCTTCACCGATGCCGACCGGATCGAGAATATCCGCCGTGTGGGCGAAGTTGCCCGGCTGATGACCGATGCGGGGTTGATCGTGCTCACCGCCTTCATCTCGCCCTTCCGCGCCGAGCGCGAGCTGGTGCGCAAGCTGCTGCCCGAAGGCGAGTTCTTCGAGATCTTCGTCGATACGCCGCTGGAGGTTGCCGAGGCGCGCGACGTGAAGGGCCTCTACAAGAAGGCGCGGGCCGGCCAGATCGCCAACTTCACCGGCATCTCCAGCCCCTATGAGGCGCCGCAGGATCCGGAGATCCGCGTGGACACGACCCGGGAGACGCCCGAAGCCGCGGCCGAGCGGATCGTGGAGGCGATCATGGGCACCTGGAGTCCGGTGATTTGACCGACGCGCAACTGGCCCGGGCAATCGCGGAGGAAGCGGGCGCGCTGCTGCTGCGCATTCAGGACGAATGCGCGGGCGGCGACCGCGGCGACCGCGAAGCCAACGACCTCATCCTCGACCGGCTGCGCGCGGCCAGGCCCGACGACGCGATCCTCTCGGAGGAATCCGCCGACGATCCGGCCCGGCTGTCGGCGCGGCGGGTATGGATCGTCGATCCGCTCGACGGCACGCGCGAGTTCGCCGAGCGGCGCGAGGACTGGGCGGTGCATGTCGCCCTGGCCATCGACGGCCGTGCCGCATTGGGCGCGGTCGCCCTGCCCCGGCTCGGCTGCACGCTTTCCAGCGACCGGCCGCCCCTGTTGCCCGAGGGCGAATTGCCGCCACGCATGCTGGTGAGCCGCAGCCGACCGAGCCAGCTCTGCGCGGGCGTGGGCGAACGGATCGGCGCGGTGCATATCGGCATGGGCTCGGCCGGCGCCAAGGCGATGGCGGTGGTGCGCGGCGAGGCCGAGATCTATCTCCATTCGGGCGGCCAGCATCAGTGGGACAATTGCGCGCCGGTGGCAGTCGCGCTGGCCGCAGGGCTCCATGCTTCGCGGATCGACGGCTCGCCGATCGTCTACAACCGGGCCAGCACGAGCATCCCCGACCTGCTGATCTGCCGCCGGGAATGGGCGCCGATCGTGCTCGAAGCCGTCAAGGATTGCGGCCAATAGCATGGTCCCGGCATCCGCCGGGGAGGACGGGAAATGTGAGATTCGCCCCGTAAGCGACTCCCTATGACTCCCCGCGACTCGCGGATTCACCGCGAGTCGCGCGTAGACGACGAATCCCGGACATGGTAAACGCTCCGTTTGGGAGGGAGCGCATTTTGACCGCCGATATCTGGTTCCTGCTGGCGATCGGATTCAGCTTTGCAGGCTATGCGACCTACCTGATCGGGTTGCGCCGCGAGCTGGTGGAGCCGAACCGCGCGTCATGGCTGATCTGGAGCGCGGCGACGTCGCTGGAGGCGCTGACCTATGCCGCGGTGAACCCCGGCGCGCCGCAGGGTTGGGTGTTCGCCCTCTCCTCGATCGCCTGCATCGTGGTGACGATCGGCATCTGGCGGCGTTCCTCCTGGGCCCCGCCCTCGCCCACCGAGACCTTCTGCATCGCGGCCAGCCTGAGCGCGCTGATGCTCTGGCTCGTCTTCCGCGAGGCATTCTGGGCACATATGCTGGTGGTGCTCGCCGTCCCGATAAGCTTCTGGCCGACCTGGGCGAGCGTATGGACCGATCGCAGCCGCGAGCGCTCGCCGGCCTGGGGGCTGTGGACCTTCGGCGACCTCGCCACGCTGCTGGTCGCGGTGCGCGCGACCCAGCCGGGCGTGGCCGAGCTCGCCTATGTCATCGTCGAGTTCCTCTGCCATGCCAGCATATGGTTCCTGATCGGCCTGGCGACGATCAACCCGCTGCGTTCCTTCGGCACCCGCCGCGGCAGGCTGCTCTGGTTCGATCGCTACCGCCCCTCGAACAACCTGTTCAAGGTGGGCGACAACCATCTGGGCAAGGCCGTGTTCGCCACGGGCGCCTTTGCCGAGGGCGATGTGCTGATCGAGTTCACCGGCCGCCGTTTCCGCGCCGACCAGATTCCCAGCCTGATGCGCGGCCGCGGCGACCGCTTCGTGCAGGTGACGCCGGACCACTATATGGGCCCCTCCGGCCGGATCGACGACCTGGTCAATCACAGCTGCGCGCCCAATGCCGGCCTGCGTTTCACCGATGCGGGCGTGTTTCTGGTCGCGGTGCGCGCGATCCAGCCCGGCGAGGAGATCGCCTGGGACTATTCGACGACGCTCAGGGAATCGAACTGGCACATGATCTGCCAGTGCCGCGCTCCCGAATGCCGCCGGGTGATCGGCAATTTCGACAGCCTCGATCCGGACCGGCAGGAATGGTTCCGGGCGAGGAACCTGGTCGCGCCCTATCTGCGGCGCAAGGACGAGGTGGCGGGCAAGCGGAAGGCCGTGGGACGGGGATAGGCCCGTCCGAATTGGAGGTCGGTCCGGGCCGAAACGGCGAAGAAGACGGGTAGGCTCCCTCCTCCCAAACTCAGGCCGCCATTCCGCTCGGCTGCGCGAGCCGGGCGGTGCCCAGCGTCAGGATCGCCTTCGCGCCCGTCCCCTTGCCGTCGCTGACGAGGTCGAGCCTGCCCTCCATCGTCAGCATCGAATTGGCGCACCAATGGAGCCCCAGGCCGCCCGACTTGTGCGCCCGGGTGGAGTAGCCGCGCTGGAAGAGCGTCGGCGCCGTCGCCGGGTCGAAGCCCTCGCCGTCATCGCGGATATGGATCTCGGTGCTGTCGCCCTTGTCCCGGATCGTCACCGAAATCGAGCCGCTGCCGCGCCCGGTCGCTGCGATCGCCTCGGCCGCGTTGGCGAAGAGATTGCCGACGACCTGGCTGAGGATCACCCGGTTGGCCATCACCCAATGCGGTTTGGACGGGAAGCTGAAGGCAATCGAATTCTCGCCCGAATAGCGCGCGATGGTGGCGTTCTGGGCCACGATGTCGGTGATGTCGCATGCGTCGAGCGGCGGGCGCTCATGGGCGGCTTCCTGCTGCTGGCCGATGATCTCCAGCACATGGTGCAGCGCCTCGCGACCGATCGCGATCTGCGCGCGGCGGTCGGCGCGTTCCTGTTCGACGCTCTCGATCGCGGCGGCAAGGAAGGCGGCGAGCTTCTGGCGGCGCACCGCGGGAATCGTCTCGCTCGCCAGCTCGCCGAGCGCGCGGTCGAGCAACATGCGGTCCATCGGTGCGCCGGTGCCCAGCCCCTGGCTCAGCACGGTGCTGATCGAGTTCAGCGCATTGCGGACATTGTGCATCACCGCGACGGCACTCTCGCTGCGGCCCAGGGTGAAACTCTGCACCTCCAGCTGCTCGCGCAGGTCCTTGAGCTGCCGGAGCATCGAATTGAAGCTGGTGACAAGGCTGCCGATCTCGTCGTCGCGCGGCTTGTCGGTGAGCAGGCCGAGCGTGCCCGAGGCACGGACCACGCCCATATGGCGCTCGACACGCTTTAAGGGGGCGAGGACCAGGCGCGCGATCATCCGGCGCAGCACCAGCAGCACGATCGCCAACAGGATCGACGATCCGACCACGGCGAGGACGAGCATCCGCGTGCCGAGCATCGAGAGGTCGCGCGGCACGGTATAGGTGGCGGTGGCGACGGGGCGGCCGTCCGGGCCCGGGATCGGCACCGCGATGCGGGTACGGGTGGCGCCGGGGGTCTTGGTCACCGCGGCGACGGGATGGTCGAGCGCCAGGCTCGCCTCGAGCTGGAGCAAGGTGCTGAGCTGCGCGGCGGTGACGGCGCGCGCCATCAGCACATAGCCGCGCGGTTCGCCGCTGCCGTCGCTCCTGCGGACCTGCGCGATACCGACCGCGGCGAGCCGGTCTCCCAGGCGAATGAAGAAGCCGGCCGAGCTCTGCCCGTGCAGCATCCGCGCGAAATCGAACCGTGCGATGGCATCGGCGAGGCGCGCGCGCATCGCGGGCACATCGGCCCGTTTCTCGAGATCGAGCCAGCGCGCGATCACGATCCCGCGATCGGGCCGGACATAGGCCATGCCGTTGACGTCGAGATTGACCATGGCCAGCGTCGAGAAGCTCTCGTCCTCGAACGCCTTGGTCGGATGCGCCATATAGTCGTAGGACGAATTCCAGTCGCCATAGTCGCGTACGGCATTCTCGACCTTGGCCGAGACGTCGTGGACGACCGCCTGGGTCCGCGCGACATGCGCGTCGACCGCGTCGCGTTCGAGCTGGTTGAAGCTCGGCGTGATGACGGTGGCGAGCATCAGCGTCAGCGCGGCGGCGCCGATGACGCCGACGCCGGTGAGGATCAGGACCAGTTTCGCGCCGAGCGACGCCGGCGCCTTGAGGCGCCTTGCGCGAGGCATCAGCCGTGCGTCCCGTTGCCCAGCTCGACCTCGGCGGGCTCCGCATCGCCGATATATCCCCTCCGTGCGAGCGCCAGCGCGTCCTCGGCATCCATCGGGCGCGCAAGATAATAGCCCTGGAGATGGCTGCAGCCGGCGAGGCGGAGCGCCTGGAGCTGCGTCTCGGTCTCGACGCCTTCGGCGACCACTTCCATGCCCAGCGCCCGGCCGAGATGGATGATCGAATGGACGATCGCCGCGCTTTCGCGCTCCCGGCCCATGCCGTCGACGAAGCTGCGGTCGATCTTCAGGCAGTCGAGCGCGAAGCGGCGGATGTTGTAGAGGCTCGAATAGCCGGTGCCGAAATCGTCGAGCGCGATGCGGAAGCCCATCTGGCGGAGCTTGAACAACGTCTCGGCGGCGCGCTCGACATCGTCGAAGATCGCAGTCTCGGTGATCTCGATCTGGAAGCGGCCCGGCTCGACGCCGGCATTGGCCACGCGCTCCATCACATGGCCGACGAAATTGTGGCGGCGGAACTGGCGCGGAGAGAAGTTGACCGAGACATATTGGCCCGGCCAGGTCTTGAGCGTCTCCACTGCCTGGTCGATCACCCAGTCGCCCAGTTCGTGGATCAGGTTCGATTCCTCGGCGATCGGGATGAACATGCCCGGCGAGACCATGCCATATTCCGGGCTGCACCAGCGGATCAGCGCTTCGAAGCCGGTGATCTCCAGCTCGTCGCGCCCGACGATGGGCTGGAAGACCAGCTTGAGTTCGCCCTTGGCGATCGCCTCGGAGAGCCCGCCTTCGATCTGGCGGCGGAAGCGGATCGATTCGTCCATCACTTCGTCGAACAGGCGGACGATGCCGCGGCCATTGTGCTTGGCCTCGTTGAGCGCGAGATCGGCACGGCGCATCACGTCGATCGGATCGTGGATCGTGCGCGGCTGGACGACCATCAGGCCGACCGAGGCGCCGCCCTGGACCGAATGCCCGAATACCTTGAAGCTGATCGATACGGCCTTGAGCATCCGCTCGGCGATCATCGTCGCCTCATCCTCACCGGTTACCGGATAGAGCATCGCGAACTCGTCGCCGCCCAGGCGCGCGACGAAACCCTGGTCGGGCACCTGCTGGCGCAGGATCTCGCAGACCATGCGGATCAGCTCGTCGCCGGCGAGATGGCCCAGCGTGTCGTTGACGATCTTGAACCGGTCGAGGTCCATCATCGCCATGGCGAAGCATTGCTCGCCCTTCACCGCCTTGCCGAGCATGTGGAGGAAGGCGAGCCGGTTGGGCGCGTCGGTAAGCGAATCATGGTTCGCCATGTGCACGGCGCGCGATTCATTGGCGGCGAGCTCGAGCTTCTGCTCCTCGAGCAGGGCGATCGCATTGCGCAGCTTGGCATCCGCCTCCCAGCGATGCGCGAGCGCCGTGGCGGTCTGGATCACCTCTTCGGCCTGGAAGGGCTTGGCGATGTAGAAGATCTTGTCGGCCGGGCCGGCGGCGCGGCTGATGTCGAGAGGCGAGAAATCCGAATAGCCGGTGACGATGACGAGGTTGATGTCGGGATCGAGCGCGCGGATGCGGCGCGCGGTCTCCTTGCCGTCGATCCCCGGCGGCATGCGCACGTCGATAAAGGCGACGGAGAAACGTTGACCGGTCTCGAGCGAGTCCTTGATCGCCTCGACCGCGTCGAGGCCCTGATTGAAGTGCGCGCACTGGAAATCGATCGCGTCATTGGCCGGCTCGGGTGCCCCGTCGTCGTCGCCGAACAGCTCGGCCGCCATCGCGTTCAGCGCGCTGGCATTGCCTCCGCTGCGGCCCCCGAACACCTGGCGATATGATTCGTGCATCGCCGGTTCGTCGTCCACGATCAGAATGCGCACGTTCGAAATCCCCTCGCTCATTCCCAAACGAGGTAAGCGGACAGCGTTAAGGAGGGGTAAAATCCGGCAGCCGCACAGAGCGAAAACCACCGGCCAGGGTTAAGAACGGCACGCGGTTTACCCGCCGGTCCCCGCGCGATAGCAAGTCCTCCACGATAGGAGGATGCATGACCGACCCGCTGGCCGCCCGATCGCTGTTGTTCGCGCCGGGCGATTCCGAGCGCAAGCTCGCCAAGGCAGGCGCGAGCGAAGCCGACCTGGTGCTGCTCGACCTCGAGGACGCCGTGGCCGAGGCCAACAAGCCCGCCGCCCGCGCGCTCGTCGCCGGGCACCTGAAGACCGCCGCGCGCGTCCAGCCGCAATGGGTGCGGATCAACCCGCTCGACACGCCCCACGCGCTGCCCGACCTCGCCGCCATCGTGCCCGGGGCGCCCGATGGCATCATGCTGCCCAAGGCGACCCGGGCCGAGGCCGATCTGCTCCACCATTACCTCACTGCGCTGGAGGCCGCGCACGGCCTGCCCCAGGGCGGGATCCGCACGATCGTGGTGGCGACGGAAACCGCGCCGGCCATCTTCGGCCTGGGCGATTATGCGGGCTGCCCGCGCCTCGCCGCGCTCACCTGGGGGGCGGAGGACAGCGCCACCGCGCTGGGCGCCACCCATAACCGCGACGAGACCGGCGAATACGACTTTCCCTATCAGGTCTTCCGCGCCCTCGCCCTTGCCGGGGCCGCCGCCGCCGCGGTGACGCCGATCGAGACGATCCATGGCGACTTCCGCGACCTCGAGGGGCTGGAGAAGGTTGCAACCAAGGCGCGTCGCGCGGGTTTCCGCGGGATGCTCGCCATTCATCCCGATCAGGTGCCCGTGATCAACCGCGCCTTCTCGCCCTCTCCCATGGAGATCGATCGCGCCGAGCGGATCGTCGCGGCCTTCACCGCGGCACCCGGTGCCGGCACGATCGGCCTGGACGGCGAAATGCTCGACATGCCGCACCTGAAACGCGCACGGGCAGTGCTTGCGATGCGCCGGTGACGAACATTGATCCACCTTGGCGCAAGGCTGGGAACTTGACGATGCTTTCCATCGGGCCCCGATGACCGACGCACCGGCCGAACCGCTTCCGGTGGGCGAGGACGAGTTCCGCATGATCGCGGACAGCGCCCCCGTCGCCGTCTGGGTGACTCGGCTGGATCGCAAGCGCAGCTTCGTCAATCGCGCCTATGTCGCGTTCCTCGGCGTCTCCTATCAAGAGGCGCTCGACTTCGACTGGCGGCGGATCATCCATCCGGACGATGCCGCCCAGGTCCTTGCGCAATCGGTGGCCGGCGAGGCGAGCCTCGGCACCTTCGAGCTCGAGGGGCGCTATCGCAACGTCCATGGCGAGTGGCGCTGGCTCCACTCCACCTCGCAGCCGCGCCGGGATGCGCAGGGGCATCATATCGGCTTCATCGGCGTCGCCCATGACGTAACCGAGGCCAAGACCGCCGAACTCGCGCTGCGCGAGCGCGAGGCGCAGCTTTCGGCGTTCATCAGCCAGACCACGGCCGGCTTCGCCCAGGTGGACATCGAGGGCCGCTTCACGCTGGTCAACGATCGCTTCTGCGAGATAGCCGGCTGGAGCCGCGATGCGCTGATGGGCGGCATGACGATGCAGCAGATCACCCATCCGGACGATCTCGCCCGCAACTTGCCGCTGTTCGAGAAGGTGGTGCGGGACGGCACGCCCTATACCCATGAGAAACGCTATGTCCGCAAGGACGGCGGCGTGGTCTGGGTGAACAATTCGGTCGCGGTGATCCGCCGGCCCACCGGCGAACCCTTCGGCGTGCTGTCGGTGACGCTGGACGTCACCCAGCGCCGCGCGGACGAGGATGCGCTGCGCAAGAGCGAGGAGACGCTGCGCCTTGCCACCGAGGCGGCCGGCATGGCCACCTGGGAGCTGGACCTCGACACGATGGAGGGCGCCTGGTCGCCCAACCGCTTCGACCTGCTCGGCATGCCGCACCGGCCCGATCCGCGCGGCAGCTTCGACGAGTGGATCGCGCGCGCGCATCCCGACGACCGGGCAATGGTGCGGGAGGCGGCGATGCGCTGCTTCACGGCGGGCGAGCCCTATGCGATCACCTATCGCATAGTGCGTGCCGAGGATGGTGCCGAGCGCTGGCTGCAGAGCCATGGCAGCCGGATCGACTATGGCGACGGCCGGCCGAGCCGCTTCGTCGGCGTCTCGTTCGACGTTACCGACCGCAAGCGCGCCGAACAGGAACTGCGCGAGAGCGAGGCGCGCTTCCGCACCATCTTCGAACAGGCCAACGACTTCCTGATCACCACGACGCTCGACAATCGGGTCACCTCGGTGAATCCGGCGGTGGTGGAGGCGATAGGCTATCGCGAGGACGAGATCCTCGGCCGCTCGATCCGCGACTTCATGGACGAGGACCAGTTCGCGATCGGCATGGATGCGTTCAACCGCAAGCTGCAGCATGGCGGCTCGACCCGGCTGACCCTGAAACTGCGCGCCAAGGATGGCCGCGAGTTGATCTGGGAAGTCAATTCGCGGCTGAACCTCGATGCGCAGGGCCGGCCGGTGGCGCTGCACGCCATCGGGCGCGACATGACCGAGGCGAAGCGCGCGGAAGCGCATCTCCGCCTGCTGATCGACGAGCTGAACCACCGGGTGAAGAACACGCTGGCGATCGTGCAGGGCATCGCCCGGCAGAGCTTCAAGGACGATGTGCCCCCGCCCCGGGCCCGTGCCGCGTTCGAAGGCCGGCTGGCCGCGCTCTCCGAGGCGCACAATCTGCTGACGCGCGAGCATTGGGGCCTGGTCTCGATGCGCCGGATCATCGAGGATGCCCTGCGCCCGCACGGCGAGCCGAGCCGCTTCGCGCTGGACGGGCCGGACCTGTCGATCCAGCCCAAGACCGCAATCAGCCTGGCGCTGGCCATCCACGAGCTGGCGACCAACGCCGTGAAGCATGGCGCCCTGTCACGGCCCGAGGGGCGAATCGCGGTCCATTGGCGGCGCGCGCACGTCGGCGGCGTCGCCAGGCTCGCGCTGCGCTGGGAGGAAGCGGGCGGCCCGCCGGTCGTGGCGCCGACGCGGCGCGGCTTCGGCACGCGCATGATCGAACGCGGCCTCGCCGCCGAACTGGGCGGCACGGTGCGCATCGAATTCCGCCCGGACGGGCTGGTCTGCATCGTCGACGCCCCGCTGCCCGAGGGGGCCGCGTGAGCGGGCTCCGCGGCTTGCGCGTGCTCGTCGTCGAGGACGAGCCGGTGGTCGCCATGTATCTCGAGGACCTGCTCGAAGCGCTGGGTTGCGAAACGATCGGCCCGGCGAGCAGGCTGGCCGACGGGCTGGCGCTGGCCGAAGGCGGCGGCTTCGACGTGGCGATCCTCGACATAAACCTGAGCGGAGAACGCAGCACCCCGATCGCGGAGGCGTTGCGGGCGCGCGGCCTGCCCTTCGCCTTCGCCAGCGGCTATGGCGCTCCGCCGGAAGGGTTCGGCAAGAACGTGCCGATGATCGAGAAACCCTATCGCGAGGCCCAGCTGGCCGACGCGCTCGCGCGATTGCGGCCCTAGGCGAGCCCCGGGCCGGACCCCGGTGCCCGCCGCCGCGGCGGTAAAGCCCCGCGAAACCGGTCCGGGCCCCTTCCCCTACCAGCGCTTCGACAGGCGGAGCTGCAGCGTGCCGGCCTTCTCGCCCTGGGCCGCGCGCAACCCGGTCTCGAAGTCGAACGACCAGCCGCTGCTCAGGATGTCGAAGCGCGTGCCGAAGCTCAGCTGCAACTGCTCGCGCTTCCAGCCATTGCCCGCCAGCGCATAGATCGCCGCGCCCGGGATATCGGCATAGTCGAGCCACTGCGCATCGACATTGGCGAACTCATGGTTCCACTCGGCGCGCAGGCGCGGCGTGATCGAACCGAAGCCCGTCTTCTGCCGATATTGCAGGCGGCCGCCGATCGTGCCGGTGATCGAGCGCACCTGGCGGGCGTCGAAGCGCAGATTGTAGCGCCCGGCGCCGCTCTCCGCATAGGCATCGAGATCCGCGTCCATATACTCGCCGCGGCCATAGACCGACCATTGCAGCGGCCCGCCCGCCCGATCGATCCCCAGCGAGATCGCGGCGATGGTGTAGCTGCCGTCACGGCTGCCGCGCGCCGTCGCGTTCACTGCCTGGGCGATGCGCCGGGTGGTGAAATCGAGCTGCCCGCGACCGATCATGCCGTCGATGAAGGTGCCGCTGGCGGGCTGGATGCTCGCATAGGCCGCATAGATCGTGCTGGTGCCGCGCACCTGCGCCGCGGTGCCGATCCGGCTCAGATCATTGCCATAGCCGCCGCCCAGGCCGACCAACACGCCCTCCGAGAGCTTGATGTCGGCACCGGCGCTGAGGCCCGCTGTGGTGGCGGTGATCTTGCTGCGATCGGTCCGCTTGTCCCGGGTGCCGATATCGATCGCGCCGCCCGCCCAGGTGGCCAGCGAGCCGACCCGGCGATTGCCGTCCTCGTCCACCGCGCCCTTGCCCGGTGCGCCCGGGCTGCCGGCCGCACCGCTCGCCGCGCCCGTGCCGGCGACCGTCCGGCCATAGCCGAGCTGGTCGGCACGCGAGAGCGGCGATTGCGGATTGTTGGCGAACTGGCCGATCGCCGGATCCTCGCCCGAGACGCGCATCCGCTCGGTGATGGCCAGCCCCCAGTTCTTGTCGTCGGGCCGCTGCATCGGCGCCGAGCCGTCGCGCGAGGCCAGCGTCACGCCCATCGCAAGGCCGGTGCTGCCGCCGCCGTTATGGAGCTGCTCGGTGCGCCGCATGAAGTTGGACACCTGTGCCCGGGCGAAGCGGCGGGCCGTCTCGGCCTGCGCATCGCTGATCGCGGCGATATCCGGATCGTTGCGCGGATCCGGGCGCGCCTGGACGGTGAGCGTGACCGTCGACGGGGCCGAAGCGCCGAAGACGTTGCTCAGCGTATAGGTGACCACGATCTGCCCGCCGAAGCGGTTGTTCGGCGTCACGTCGAGGCGATAGGCGCCGTTGCCGGCCGCCACGATCGCGGTCGTGGCCGAGCTGGCCGGCGACACGCTCACGACATTCGCACCGGTGAACGGCCCGCGCACCGCCCCGTCGGTGAGCATCACGGAGACCATCTGGCCATCGCCCGCCGTCGCCGTCTTGGGCGCGGCGACCGGCACCTGGCCGACCACGGTGATCGTCACCGTGCCCGGCGCCGAGGTGCCGCCCGGACCGACCGCCACATAAGTGAAGCTGTCGGTGCCCGAATAATTGGCGGCCGGCGTGTAGGTCGCGATGGTCGGCGAGGCCGGCGCCACGGCGACCGGCGTCAGGCTCGGCCCGGCGCCGCCGCTCAGCGTGACCGTGCCGTGCGCGGGCTGGCTGGCGATCTGGATCGAGTCATAGACGCCAGTGACCAGTGCCGAGAGGTTGATCTGGACGCTCGTCCCTGCCGGCGTGGTGCTGCCCGCGACCGTGGAGGTGCCCGGCGCCGCGTTCGGCGGCGGCGGCGTCGCCACGGTGAGGCTCACCGTCGCCGCCGCGGACGTGCCGCCCGGGCCGGTGACGGTATAGGCGAAGCTGTCCGCGCCGAAATAGCCGCTGGTGGGGGTATAGGTGACCACATCGCCATTGACCGTGGCGGTGCCGTGCGCCGGCGCCGTGACGACCGTGAGCGTGCTGTGCACCCCGGTGACCGAAGGCGCCAGGTCGATGGGCGTGCCGCCGCTGTTATAGCCGACGGCCACGCCGCTCTTGTTGGCCGCGGTCGGCGCCGCCGGCGTCGCCACGGTGAGGCTCACCGTCGCGGGAGCCGAAGTGCCGCCCGGGCCGGTCGCGGTATAGGTGAAGCTGTCCGCGCCATAATAGGTCGCGGCCGGCGTATAGGTAACGACCTCGCCTGCGATCGTCACCGTGCCGTGCGCCGGCGCCGTGCCGATCGCGATGCTGCCGCGCACGCCGGTGATCGATCCCGACAGGTCGATCGCCGTACCGGCGCTCGCATAGGGCACCGCCACGCCGCTCTTGTCCGCAACGATCGGCGCCGGCGGCGTCGCCACGGTCAGGCTCACCGTCGCCGGGGCCGAGGTGCCGCCAGGGCCGGTCGCCGTGAAGGTGAAGCTGTCCGCGCCATAATAGGTCGCAGCCGGGGTGTAGGTCACGACATCGCCCGCGATCGTCACCGTGCCGTGCGCCGGCGCCGTGCCGATCGCGATGCTCGCATGGACGCCGGTGATCGAGCCCGACAGGTCGATCGCCGTGCCGGTGCTCGCATAGGGCACCGCCACGCCACTCTTGTTCGCTGCGACCGGTGCCGCGGGCGTCGCCACCGTCAGGCTCACCGTCGCCGGAGCCGAGGTGCCGCCGGGTCCCGTCGCCGTATAGGTGAAGCTGTCCGCGCCATAATAGGTCGCCGCCGGGGTATAGGTCACCACATCACCCGCGATCGTGACCGTGCCATGCGCCGGATTGGTGCCGATCGCGATGCTCGAATGAACGCCGGTGATCGAGCCCGACAGGTCGATCGCCGTACCGGTGCTTGCATAGGGCACGCCCACGCCAGGCTTGTTGGCCGCTACCGGCGCCGCGGGGGTTGCCACGGTCAGGCTCACCGTCGCGGGCGCCGAAGTGCCGCCCGGGCCGGTCGCGGTATAGGTGAAGCTGTCCGCGCCATAATAGGTCGCCGCCGGGGTATAGGTCACCACATCACCCGCGATCGTGACCGTGCCATGCGCCGGATTGGTGCCGATCGCGATGCTCGCATGGACGCCGGTGATCGAGCCCGACAGGTCGATCGCCGTGCCGGTGCTCGCATAGGGCACGCCCACGCCGGGCTTGTCCACCACGGTCGGCGCCGGCGGGTTCGCTACCGTCAGCGTGACCGTCGCCGCGGCGGAAGTGCCGCCCGGGCCGGTCGCGGTATAGGTGAAGCTGTCCGCCCCATAGTGCGTGGCGGCCGGAGTATAGGTCACCACGTCGCCCGCGATCGTCACCGTGCCGTGCGCGGGACCGCTGGTGACCGCGATGCTCGCATGGACGCCGGTGATCGAGGTCGACAGGTCGATCGCCGTGCCGGTGCTCGCATAGGGCACCGCCACGCTCTTGTTGGCTACGGTCGGCGCCGGAGGCGTGGCCACCGTCACGTCCACCCTGGCCGGGGCCGAGGTCCCGCCCGGGCCGGTCGCGGTATAGGTGAAGCTGTCCGCGCCGTAATAGCCGGCATTGGGCGTGTAGGTCACCGTGTCGCCCGTGACGACATAGGCGCCATGCTGCGGCACCGTGACGACCGCGATGCTGCCATGCACGCCGGTGATCGAGCCCGACAGGTCGATCGGGGTGCCGGTGCCGTTATACGGGATCGCGACGCCGCTCTTGGGATTCGCCACCGGCGCCGCGGGGGCCACCACCGTGATGCTGACTTGCTTCACGTCCGAAGTGCCGCCCGCACCGCTTGCGGTGTAGGTGAAGCTGTCCGGCCCGATATAGCCCGCCGTCGGGGTATAGGTCACCGTGTCGCCGGCGATGCTGGTCGTGCCGTGCTGCACATTGACGGCGATCGCGATGCTGGTGTGCGGGCCGCCCGCGGAGACTGCGCTCGACAGGTCGATCGGGGTAGCGGTGTTATAGGGTACCGTCGCGCTGACGTCCGCCGCGCTCGGCCGCGCGATGAAGGTGTAGCTGTACGGGCTCGCGCTGGTCTGGCCGTTGACGCCGACCGTGACGGGCTGCGCGCCCGTGCCGGCGGCCGGCGCAGTGACGGTGAGCGACGTCGCGCTCGCCGCGGTGACCGTGCCGGTCCCCGCCGTCCCGAAGGTCACTATGTTGTTGCCCGGCGTCGTGCTGAAGCCGGTGCCCGAGACGGTCACCACCTGGCTGACCGGGCCCGAATTGGGCGAGAGCCCCGTGACCGTCGGTACCACTGCAAAGGCATTGCTCGGCGCTGCCGGCGTGGTCGGATAGCCGCTGGGCGTGAAGGCGCCGAGCACCAGGCCCGAGGACGAGCCCGCTGTCACGCCGGCATAGGTGAGCGTGATCGTGCAGCCGCTCGACGGGATGGCGAAGTTGCCGAACTGATAGTTCGCCCCCGCATCCGATCCGGTGGCCCCGCAGCTGCCGCCCGGCGCGCCGCTCACGCGGCTCAGCAGCGCGGAACCGGTAAGCAGCGGCGCGACGTCCGGTGTGGCCGAGGCATTGGGATTGGCGAAGGTGATGGTCAGCGTGCCGTTCGCCCCGACGCCGAGCGAGGTCGGCGAGAAGCTGAGCGAGGCCGTGACGGTCTGCGCCGCGCCGACCGTGATGCTCTGCTGCACCTGGGGCGCCGGGTTCCAATTGGTGTCGCCGGCCTGGTTGGCGTTGATGATGCACGTGCCGGTGGCGATGAAGGTCACCGTGTTGCCCGTCAGGGTGCAGACGCCGGTCGTGGTCGAGCTCAGGCTCACGCCCAGCAGCGAGCTGGCGCTCGCGGTCACGGCATAGGCCGGACTGCCCACCGTCGCGCCGGCCGGCGCGGTCGAGGTGAAGCTGATCGTCTGGTTGCCCTTGGCGATCGTGACCGTGGTGACCGGAGTTGTCGCGGTCACCGCCGGTCCCTGGCTGTCGGAGACCTGGACGATATAGCTGAAGCTGCCCGCCACCGTCGGCGTGCCCGAGACGGTGCCCGTCATCGAATTGAGGCTCGTGCCCGGCACGAACGCGCCGGCGTTGAGCGAATAGGTATAGGGAGTGACGCCGCCCGTGGCCGTGTTGGCCTGGGAATAGGACACGCCCACCTGGAGGCCGGTCGCGGCCGCCGGCGTTATCACCAGCGTGGCCGGGGTCACCGTGAAGCTCTGCACGACGTTGCTCGCCGCGCTCCAGTTGCCGTCGCCTGCCTGGCTGGCGGTGATCGAACAAAGGCCCCTGTCGACCAGCGTCACCGTGGTGCCAGAGACCGTGCAGACGCTCGGCGTGGTCGAGGCGAAGCTGACCGTCAGGCCCGAGCTGGCAGTGGCCGAGAGCGGCGGCGGAGACGAGGACAGCGAGATGTTGGACAGGGCGCCGAAGCTGATCGTCTGGCTGCCCGAGCCCACCACGATGCTATAGGCCAGGGTCTTGGAATAGGGTCCGCCGCTGCCCACGGTCGAGCTGTCGGTCGCGGTGATGTCGAAATTGAACGTGCCCACGGTGGTCGGCGTGCCCGAAAGCGTGTTGCCCGCCACGGTCAGCCCCGGGGGCAGCGTGCCGCTGCTGCGCGCATAGCTATAGCCCGACGTGCCGCCGCTCGCCGTGAAGCTCTGCGAATAGCCGGTGCCGACGGTGCCGCCCGGCAGCGGGCCGGCGGCCGGCGACAGGCCGATCGTCGGCACGGCGATGCTGAGCGAGAGCGAGCCGGTCGTCTGGGTGAAGGGGCCGGTGCCGAACGAGCTGTCCGTCACGGTGGCGGCGAAGGTGAAGTTGCCGCTCGCCGCCGGCGTGCCGCTGACGGAGCAATCGGGGTTGATCTGCGTGCCCGCGGGCAGCGCACCCGAGGCCGGCGTCGGCGCGCAGCTATAGGTTGCCCTGCCGCCGCTGGTGTTGATCTGCACGCCCGAGAGCGCGATGCCGCGCGTGCCGCTGCCGGTGAGCGACGACGAGAGCGTGGGGTTGCTCACCGGCACCGTGACCGTCGCCGGGGAGGACGTGCCGCCCAGGTTGGTCGCCGTGAACGTGAAGCTGTCGTTGCCGCGGAACCCGGTGGGCGCGCCATAGGTGACGAGCCCGGCCGAATCGATCGAGACCGTGCCGCCATTGGCCGTCGTGGCCGAGCCCACCGCGAAGCTGGTGGGGCTGTTCGTCGCATGGCCGGCGGCGCTGAAGGTCACGCCCGCGGCATTGTACGCGACCGCGGATGCCGTGAAGCTGCTGGCGACCGGTGCCGCGACATAAGTGAAGCTGGTCGAGGCCGAGCCGCCCGCGGTGGCGACGACCACATTGACCGCGCCTCCGGCATGCGCCGGCGTCGTGAAGGTCAGCGTCGTCGCGGTGCTGCCGGTCGGCGTCACGGATGCGCCGTCCACCGTCAGCGTCGCGCCGGTCAGATTGGTGCCGGTCAGCGTCACCGCGGTGCCGCCCGCCGCCGGGCCGCTCGCCGGCGAAGGCGCGCCGATCGTCGGCGCCGCGACATAGGTGAACTGGTCCGCCGCGCTGATCGCGCTGGTGCCGCCGGGCGTGGTGACGGTGACGTCGAACGGACCCGCCACGCCGCTGGGGGACGTAGCGTTGATCTGCGTATCGTTGACGATCGAATAGGTCGCGACATTCGCGCCGAATTTGACCGCCCCCGTCGATGCGGCCGCCAGGAAGCCAGTGCCGGTGATCGTCACCGACGTGCCGCCGGCCGTCGGGCCCGCTATCGGCGACAGCCCCGTCACCGTGGGCACCGCGACATAGGTGAACCGGTCCGCCGCGCTGATCGCGCTGGTGCCGCCGGGCGTGGTGACGGTGACGTCGGCCGGGCCCGCGGTGCCGCTGGGCGAGGTGGCGGTGATCTGGGTGTCGCTGACGATCGAATAGGTCGCGACACCGGCGCCGAACTTGACCGCCCCCGTCGATGCGGCCGCCAGGAAGCCGGTGCCGGTGATCGTCACCGACGTGCCGCCGGCCGTCGGGCCCGCTATCGGCGACACTGCCGTCACCGTGGGTGCCGCGACATAGGTGAACTGGTCCGCCGCGCTGATCGCGCTGGTGCCGCCGGGCGTGGTGACGGTGACGTTGACCAAGCCCGCGGTGCCGCTGGGCGAGGTGGCGGTGATCTGGGTGTCGTTGACGATCGAATAGGTCGCGACACCGGCGCCGAACTTGACCGCCCCCGTCGATGCGGCCGCCAGGAAGCCGGTGCCGGTGATCGTCACCGACGTGCCGCCGGTCGTCGGGCCCGCTATCGGCGACACTGCCGTCACCGTGGGTGCCGCGACATAGGTATAGCGATCGGCCGCGCTGGTCGTGCTGGTGCCGCCGGGCGTGGTGACGGTGATGTCGATCGTGCCCGCGGTGCCGGCGGGCGCCGTCGCGGTGATCTGGGTATTGCTGTCGATCGAATAGGGCCCGGCGGGCGTCGCGCCGAAGAGCACCGCGCCGGTATTGCTCGCCGTGGAGAAGCCCGTACCCGTGATCGTCACGGAGTTGCCGCCCCCGACGGGGCCGGAGACCGGGGAGACGGCACTGACCGTGGGCACCGGCGCGCTGACGGTGAGCAGGAAGGTCTGGGACGCGGACCCCGTTCCCTGGTGCGTCACCGTGACGGTGAAGGTGGTGGCGGCGAGCGCGGTCGTCGGCGTGCCGGTGATCGCGCCGGTGCTGGTATTGAACGAAAGGCCGGTCGGCAGCGTGCCGCCGCTCAGCGCATAGCTGTAGCTTCCGCGGCCGAACGACGCCGTGACCGGCGTGAAGCTCATCGGCGAGCCCACCGTGCCGCTGGCCGAGGCGACGGCCTGGGTCGCGCGGACGCCGCAATAGATCGTCCAGGTCACGGTGCCGGATCCGGCGGCCGGCACATAGGCCGAAGCCGCAATGGAGCGCGTGTCCACGGGCAACGCCAGGGAGCCGCTGCCGCTGGTGTTCGTATCGACGAAGACGGTGGCGATACCGGTGAGCGGCGCGCGATTCAGCCTGGCATTCACTGCCGAGTTGGAAACCGTGTACTCGTAGTACAACATGGTTCCGGCGGCGAAATTGACGATGCCGGTCTGCGGCCCGGCCGGCGCCTGATTGGCGATGGTGCTCGTGCCCGAACTGCTGACGCTATAGTCGGCATTGTCGTAGAAGCTGGGATTGTTCCGGAGATAGTTGCAGCCATCGCCATCGGCGGCCCGGGCGGCGATCGGCGAGAGAAGGAACAGGGCCGCCGACAGCGCGAGCACCACGGCATGCGCCTTGTGCCGGACCTTGCCCCACAGCGAAGCGAGATCGGGAAGCCAGGTCATCGGCGCGGCCCGTGACGACTGCCTCGAGGCCCGCGCCACCATGCGCGGGTTACGCCCAATGCTCCCCGAAAGGGCCGCCACCGGCGCGAAAAGCTGCTTCATATCCCCCGACCCCCGACATCCCCGCGCCGGAGCTTCGCCCGGCGAAACGGCAGCATCCCAACCGCCGTGACATTCCGATTACGCACACAACAATACAGGCGACCGCATCGGAAATTTTCCCGATGTTATGCATGTATATTCAGGGACATGCAATCGCGCACCAGTGTCCCGACTTTAGATTGGACAGGAATACGCACCCAATAAATTACACCAATTCGGTTCCTTAAATGATTTTGGTCCGATTCGGCAGTCGGGGTGGGACGAGCGCCATTTTTTGAGTTACCGTCCGCCCCGCTTCAAATCGGGAGGGGCAAAATGTCTGAACCTTATATTGGCCAGATCATGCAGGTCGGCTTCAACTTCGCACCGCGCGGCTGGGCACCTTGCCAGGGCCAGATCATGTCGATCAACCAGAACCAGGCGCTGTTCTCGCTGCTCGGCACCGTCTATGGCGGGAACGGCGTGAGTACGTTCGGTATTCCCGACTCGCGCGGCCGCGTCTTTGTCGGCCAGGGCACTGGTCCGGGCCTCACGCCCATCGTCCTCGGTCAGATCGGCGGCGTGAACAGCGAGGTCCTGAGCATCCTGCAGATGCCGATCCACAATCACCTCGCCACCTTCACGCCGTCCGGCGGCGGGGTGTCCGGCACGCTCCAGGCAATGACCGGCGCGCTCGCCGCGGAGACTGCGGCCCCGGCCAACGGCTCATTCCTCGGCGTCGCCAATGATTCCTCGGGCAGCGTCACGCCGACCTTCTACGTGCCGGCCGGCCAGTCGGGCACCACCCCGATCAACCTGGGCGGCCTGAACATCACCGGCAGCGGCGGCGGCGGCACGGTGACCGTCGCCAATAGCGGCGGCAGCCAGCCGGTTCCGGTCATGCAGCCCTATCTCGGCATCCAGACCAACATCGCGCTGGAAGGCGTCTTCCCGTCGCGGAACTGAGCCGGAACGCGGAAATGCGCCCGGCCGCGCACGCTGCTCCGGCAGCGGCGCGGCCGGGCTTTTTCATGGCCCCGGCGGCGGCCGCCGGCCGATCAGGAGAAGACCGCCTGATAGTGGCGCGCCGCGTCCGTGGGGACGAGCTGGCTGATCAGGATCTCGTGGGGACCGCCCCGGCCGCAATCCATCTCGTACGACGCATCCATCAGATAGACGTCGCGCGGCGCTTCGAAGAAGAGCGAAAAGGGCGGCCGCGTATCGATGCCGATCAGCCCCGGCCGGCGCTCGATACGGACCAGCGTGATCTCCACCGGATCGGGCAGGGTGTTGAGGCGGACCTTGCGCCCCACCCAGGGTTCGAAATCTTCCGCCGTCGCCAGACGCATGCCATCCTCCCTCTCCCGCGCCCGGAACGAATGCCGGCGCGGCCGACTGGCAGCTTGCCCGGCCCGCCGGCCCAGGGGAAGCGCCTCCATCGACGATCGGAGCCATTCCGGCTTGAATGACGCCATGTTCGATTCGCTGCCGCCCTTCCCCGCCCCTGCCGCCGCGCCGCCGGCTAGGCCGCCCGCCGGGCTGACGCTGCGCCCCGCGTCTCCGGCGGACCTGCCCTTCTTCGCGCAGATCCATGCGGAAACGCGGGCAGCGGATATCGCCCCGTTGCCCTGGCCCGCGGCGCAGAAGCTAGCCTTCCTGCAGGAGCAGTTCCGCCTCCAGCACCTCCACTATGTCCGCGCCTTTGCCGGGGCGGACTTCTGGGCGCTCGGCCATGCGAAGCGAGGCGCGCTGGGCCGGCTCTATCTCGATCGGAGCGGGCCCGAATGGCGGATCATCGACGTGCTGCTGGCCTCCGGGGCACAGGGAAGCGGCACCGGCACCGCGCTGCTGCGCTGGATCCAGGCACAGGCCGGCAAGGCCGGAGCCAAGGGCGTCGCGCTCAGCGTCGAGACCGGCAATCCCCGCGCCCGCGCGCTGTACCACCGGCTCGGCTTCGTCGATCGGGTGAGCCTGACAGGGACTCACCACGCCATGTTCTGGCGCCCCTGAGGCCGGTTATTCGACGGTGACCGACTTCGCCAGGTTGCGCGGCTGGTCGACGTCCGTGCCCTTGGCCACCGCCACATGATAGGCAAGCAGCTGCACCGGCACCGCATACACCAGCGGCGCGATCAGCGGGTGGACCTTGGGCATGGTGATCGTCGCCACACAGCCTTCGCCCGCCGCTTCGATCCCGTCATAGTCCGAGATCAGGATCACCTTGCCGCCGCGCGCCTGCACTTCCTGCATGTTCGACACGGTCTTCTCGAAGAGCGGACCCGAGGGGGCGATCACGATCACCGGCACGGCATCGTCGATCAGCGCGATCGGGCCGTGTTTCATTTCGCCGGCGGCATAGCCCTCGGCGTGGATATAGCTGATTTCCTTGAGCTTCAGCGCACCTTCCAGCGCCAGCGGATAATCGGTGCCGCGGCCCAGATAGAGCACGTCGCGGGCCGCGGCCACGACCCCGGCCATCGCCTGGATCGCTTCGTCATAGGCGAGCGCACCGTTGAGCGCCGCGGGCGCTTCGGCGAGATGCTTGACCAGCGCCTTCTCCTCGACCTCGGAGAGCTTGCCCTTGGCCTTGGCGAGATTGGCGGCGAGCGCGGCGAGCACCGCGAGCTGGCATGTGAACGCCTTGGTGGAAGCGACGCCGATTTCCGGCCCGGCATGCGTCGGCAGCAGCAGGTCCGCCTCGCGCGCCATCGAGCTGGTGGGGACGTTGACCACCGCAGCGATCGTCTGGCCCTCGGCACGGGCATGGCGGAGCGCCGCGAGCGTGTCGGCAGTCTCGCCCGACTGGCTGATGACGATCATCAGCCCCCCCTCTTCCATCACCGGCGCGCGATACCGAAACTCACTCGCCACATCGAGGTCGACCGGCACGCGGGCGAATTGTTCGAACCAGTATTTGGCGACCATGCCGGCATAGAAGCTGGTGCCGCAGGCGACGATGGTGACGCGCCGGATCGCCGACAGGTCGAAATCGGGGATCGGCAGCGTGACCCGCTCCTCCATCCGCTGAAGATAGGCGCGCAGCGTCTGGGCGACGACGATCGGCTGCTCGTAGATCTCCTTGAGCATATAGTGCCGGTGATTGCCCTTGGAGACGAGATCGCCGGTGACGCCCGAGATGGTGATCGGCCGCTCGACGGGATTGTTGTCCTTGTCGAAGATCTGGGCGCCGTCATGGGTGATGACGACCCAGTCGCCTTCCTCGAGATAGGCGATGCGCTGGGTGAGCGGGGCAAGCGCCAGCGCGTCCGAGCCGAGATAGGTCTCGCCCTCCCCATAGCCGACGACCAGCGGCGAGCCGAGACGGGCGCCGATCAGCAGATCCGGATGCTCGCGGAACAGAATGGCGAGCGCGAAGGCGCCGTGGAGGCGCGGCAGCACTTCGGCGACGGCTTCGGCAGGGGCCATGCCGGCCTCGACCTTCTCGCTGACGAGATGCGCGACGACTTCGCTGTCGGTCTCGCTCTCGAAGGTGCGGCCGCGGGCGATCAGCTCGTCGCGCAGGCCCTTGAAATTCTCGATGATGCCGTTGTGGACCAGCGCGACTTCGCCGGTGGCGTGCGGGTGGGCGTTGTTGGTGGTCGGGCCGCCATGCGTCGCCCAGCGGGTATGGGCGATGCCGGTGGTGCCGGGCAGCGGATTGGCCGCCAGCTCCTTGCCCAGATTGACCAGCTTGCCCGAGGCGCGGCGGCGCTCGATCCGGCCGTCGACATCCGTGGCGATGCCCGCCGAGTCATAGCCGCGATATTCGAGGCGCTTGAGACCGTCGAACAGCCGCTCCGCGACTTCCTCCTTGCCGACGATTCCGACGATTCCGCACATGCTCTGGGTGTTCCTGTTCTGGGCCCGGCGATCAGCCGAGGATTTCGATCTGGGCGATGCTGTCGACTGCGATGCGCGTCTGGAAATGCGAACCCACCGGCACGCGGCGGGCAATGCCCTTCACGCGTACGCGCTTGCCGGCGAGCAGGTCCTCCGGATAGCCGCCGAGCTTCTGCTTCAGTGCGGCGATCGCCGCCGAATGCAGCTCGATCGTGAGGTTGCCCGGGTCGCGATAATTGGCCGCCGAGTTCAGATAGACGCTGAACCCGCCTGCGCCGGCGGAGGCGACGACGAACTCGAACACCCCCTCGACCTCGCCGGTCTTCGAGGCCGCGACGGCCTCGATCGCCTGGCCCGGGTTCATCGGCGCGGCAGTCTGCGCGACGGCCGGCGCGGCGACGGTCAATGCAAGCATCGAGAACAGGGTTCGCATGCGCATCACTTCTTCGCCGCCTCCTTCTTCGCCTTCATCGCTTCGCGGAACTTGCGCGCCCAGCCCGGCTTCACCTGCTGCTCGGCCCGCACGATCCCCAGCGCATCGGCCTCGACATCGCGCGTCACCACCGATCCGGCGCCCACGATCGCGCCGTCGCCGATGGTGACGGGCGCGACCAGGGCGCTGTTGCTACCTACAAAGGCGCCGTTTCCGATCACTGTCCGGTACTTTAAGAATCCGTCATAATTGCAGGTGATCGTGCCGGCGCCGATATTCGCCCCCGCGCCCACCACGGCATCGCCGATATAGCTTAGATGATTGGCCTTGGCGCCCGGACCGATCACCGCCTTCTTGATCTCGACGAAATTGCCGACCTTGGCGCCCTGTTCGATCCGCGCGCCGGGACGTAGCCGCGCATAGGGGCCGATATCCGCGCCCGACAGGATCTCGGCGCCCTCGACATGGCTGAAGGCATGGATGGTAACCCGGTCCGCCACCGAGACGCCGGGGCCGAACACCACGTTGGGCGCGATCGTCACGTCGCGGCCGACCTGGGTGTCATGGGCGAACCACACCGTCTCCGGCGCGATCAGCGTGGCTCCTTCCACCATCGCGCGGGCGCGGCGGCGCTGCTGCCATTCCTGTTCGAGCATGGCGAGCTCGCCGCGGCTGTTCACCCCCGCCACTTCGATCGCATCGGTCTCTATCCCGACCGAGAAGCGGCCGTCCCGGCGCGCCAGCTCGACCAGGTCGGTGAGGTAATATTCGCCCGCCGCATTGTCGTTGCCGAGCTGGGCGAGCAGGCGGAACAGGTCCACCGAGCGCACTGCCATCAGGCCGGAATTGCAAAGCGTCACCGCCCGCTCCTCGGGCGTGGCGTCCTTGTACTCGACGATCTTGTCGAGCCGGCCGTCGGGGCCGACGATCACCCGGCCATAGGCTCCCGGATCGACCGGCCGGAAGCCGAGCACGATCACGCTGGGGCCGCCATCGCCATGGAGCGCGTCGAGCATCCGGCGCATCGTCTCGGTCGTGACCAGCGGCACGTCGCCATAGAGAATCAGCACATCGCCCTGGAAACCCGCAAGCGCGCCCTCCGCCATGCGCACGGCATGGCCGGTGCCGAGCTGCTCGGCCTGTTCCGCGGTCTCGACACCGAGCGGATGGACCGCCGCCTCGACCTGCTCGCGGCCCGCGCCGACCACCACCACTTCGCGCTCGGCGCCCAGCGCCTTCACGCTGTCGATCAGATGGAGCAGCATCGGCCGCCCTGCGATGGGGTGGAGCACCTTGTGGGTGTCCGACTTCATCCGCGTGCCCTTGCCGGCCGCGAGGATGATTGCTGCAATCGGTGCCGTCATTTTCCCTCCGTGCACCCGCCCCCTGCCACGATAAGCTTGCCAATTCCATAGGTCCGCTGGCAGGCAGCACCGCGATGGCTGATTTCCCCTTCGACATCGTCGGCTTCGACCTGGACGGCACCCTGATCGACACCAGTGCCGATCTGGTGGGCGCGACCAACCACGCGCTCGAACTGGCCGGGCGGCCATTGCTCGACAGGGCGGCGGTGATGACGATGGTGGGGCGCGGCGCCAGGCACATGCTCGAACAGGCACTGGAGGCATCGGGCGGCTATGACGAAGCGCTGATGGCGCGGATCTACCCGGCGCTGCTCGACTGGTATCGCGACCATGTCTCGGACCATTCGCGGCCCTTCCCCGGCATGATCGAGGCCCTGGACGCCCTGGCGGCGCGGGGCGTGGTGCTGGGCATCGTCACCAACAAGTTCGAATATCTCGCAGTGAAGCTGATCGCCGAGCTGGGCCTGGACCGCCGCTTCGCCACGATCATCGGCGGCGACACGATGGGCAAGGGCAACGCCAAGCCCTCCGCCCTGCCCCTGCGGGAAATGATCCGCCGCTGCGGCGGCGGGCGCGCGGCCTTCGTAGGCGATTCGATCTTCGACACGCTGGCGGCGAGGAATGCCGGGGTACCGAGCATCGCCGTCAGCTTCGGCTTCCTTTCGCAGCCGGTGGCGGAACTGGGGGCCGACGCAGTCATCGACAGCTATGCCGAGCTGGTGCCGGCGCTCGAGCGGCTGGGAGTCGTCGAGCTTCCGGCCTGAACTTAAACCGTCGCCCCCGCACGGGCAGGGACGACGACGGAGAGAATCAGCCCCGATCCTTCAGCTGGTGGAGCAGGATGGCATTGCCTTCGCTGTCCTCGATCACGCGCATGCGGCAGACGGGCGAGTGGATCAGGTCGCTCTTGAAGGTGACGCCTTTCCCTTCCAGCTCCGTGCAGAGCGCATCAAGGTCCTCGACCTCGAAGGCGATCGTGCCGCCGGCATCCGAGGCCGGCCGGTCGCCGGTGACGTTGGTGAGCGCAAGACAGCCACCGCCGGGCAGATCGAATTCGATCCACGGAATCCCCTCAGGCCCCTGGCTGGGCGGCAGGCCGAGCGTCTCCTCGTAGAAACTGCGCGCCCGCGCGAGATCGACGACCGGGTACATGGTGAAAGCGACCTTGCGGAACATGGCAATCCCTTCTCCTCGAATGCCCGCGCAGGATAGCCGCAAGGGCCCTGCGGGGCAAGGATTTGTTCTTGTTTTGTTTCAGCGCCTTCAGCCGACCGGCCGATAGCCCTTGCGATATTTGGTCCAGAGATGCCGGGCGAGCATCAGGGGCGGCATGCGCAGCCAGTGGCTGCGTGCATAGAAGCCCAGCCGGGTGAGCTTCCGGGTCTGGCGGCCCCAGCCGTCCCGCGCCGTCAGGCGGCGGAGATAGAGGCGGTCGATGACGCCGAGACCTTGCCATTCCGGGGGCACCTCGGTGCCGTACAGGGCGTGCGACAGGCGGGCGGCGCGGGCCATTTCACGGATCAGGCCGTGGCGACGGGCGCGCTCCGTCAGGCCAGAGGATGCTCCGGACGCGAACATGCAATGGATATCCCACAGATTGCGCATCCCGCCGGCGAGATCGCCGTCCGCCAGAAGATGGGCCGCGGCGTGAAGCAGACGGTCCGGACGGGAAAGGATGGACAGGCCGTTTCCAAGCGGCTCGCTGGCCGCCAGCAGCGCCTCGGCGTCCGGGGTGATCCGGGCGGTGAGCGGCAGGATCGTGTGGTGGACATCGATCATCCGGTCGCGCTCGCGATGGATCAGCGGAGGCAGCTCGTGCATCCAGCGGCGATAATAGGCATCGTCATAGGGATCGGGCTTCACCCATTCCCAGCCGGCGGCGAGCAAGGCGGCCTCTGCTTCCCCGATCCGGTCGCGGGGGACCAGAATGTCCAGATCGCCGATGTTGCGGCCCACCGAGGGCGAAAGCCCGGCGGCAGCGAAGGCGGTGCCCTTGAGCAAAACGACCGGCATGCCCAGCGGCGCCAGCGCCCGCCGGGCCATCTCGGCCTCCCAGAGCGCCGCCAGGCGGACCTGCCCGGCCGAGGCGATCGCGTCGTCGACCAGGCGCTGCACCGCGGCGGGGAGCGCCAGGCCGTTCAGCCGGTGGGCCAGCGTGCCCGCCATCTGCTCGGCCCGGGCCACGGCGAAGAGCTCGGTCCATTCCCGCGCAGTGAAATCCATGGCGAGGCTCGGCGCGCGCAGCACATGGGCCAGGCGCCAGCCGGGCGTCATGCCAGCGCCTCGACCAGGGCAATGCCGCTTTCGGTGTCCGGATAGTCGATTGCCCGCGCCGGCACCGTCCGGACGAGCCGGGTGAGCGCATCGAAGCCGCGCTCGGCCAGATGGACATAGTTGGTCGATGCCTGGGTCAGCCGGACGAACGCCTCGCTCGGCGGCACCGGGCGCTCGGCGGCGTCGAAGCCGAAGCGCGGAAACAGGAGGAGCGCCGGCTCGGCGGGCGCGGCCATCGCGGCGATCGCCCGGGCATCGGGAACGAGATGGCGGATGTCGCCCTTGGGCGTGCCGGGAAGCAGCGGCCCGAACCGCGCATCGGGCAGCGCGGCCCGGACGACGGCGATCGCCTGGTTCTTCAGGCTGATCAGCCGGGGAAAGCCATGCGCCAGGCCGGTGGCGGGATCGATCAGCACGAACTCGTCGCCCATCAGCCGCCAGCCGCGCGCCATCAGCAGCGCCGCCAGCGTGGATTTGCCTGCGCCGGAGATGCCGGTCATCAGCACCGCCCTTCCGCCCCGCTCGACCGCGGATGCATGCAGCAGCAGGAACCGGCGCTGGGCGAGCGCCATCTGGAGGTTCATCCCCATCTCGGCAGCGAGCAGCCCCTGGGCCAGCGGCAGCGGCGCGGCGTCGGGAATGGTGTAGTCGCCGCCGATATGGACGGCGGGGCGGAGGAATTTCCGCCAGGGCCGCGCGGCGAAGAGATGGACGTTGAAGTCCGGAACCTCCGGTTTCGGATAGTCGCGATAGAGATCGTCCAGCGCGGCGATCGGCGCGCGCCAGTCGCTGCCGATGCGGAAGGCCGCGGGGCCGATGGCGAGACGCGTGGCGTGCCTCACAGCCGCTCCACCAGGCCGGCCTGGACGAGTTCGTCCAGGCGCACGGCCAGCGCCGCGGGATCGGCGTCGAGCAGGTCGTACCGGTCCTGGAGCGTTGCGAGCAGCTGATCGACGGTGAATTCGCCGACGCCAAGCGCCTCGAGCAGCTCGGGCACCGGCGCATCGACGACATGGGTGATGCCCGACGCGCGGTGATAGATCAGTGTGAGCGCGTCCAGGGGGACGATGCGCAGCGTTTCCGGCGGCGCGGCGCGATAGCTGGTCATCGCCGATCTTCGCGCAACGACGCCGCGACGCAACGAAGAAGATGTTCACGCGGAGACGCGGAGACGCGGAGGCCATTCCGCATCGCGCGCGCGATGCCCGTAATCGGCGCCGGCGCCGAGATCCTGCCGCCGGCGCGGCGCCCGGGCTCGCCGAAGGGACTCTCTCCGCGTCTCCGCGTCTCCGCGTGAGCCCGCTTCCTTCTTCCCTTGTTCACATCATCGCATCGTCGCGCAGTCGGATCGGCCACGGCCTTCAGCCGCGCGGCATCTGCAGCGAGGCGAAGCAGGTGAAGCCGCTGGCGCCCGACTGGAGGCGGCGGATATAGTTGGTATAGGCGCGGCTCTGCTCGTACGTGGTGCCGGGCAGCGTGCCGCCGTTCAGCGCGCGCTTGACGTCCTCGGCCTTGAACGGCGTGCCCGCTGCGGGAAAGGCGCCCTGCGTGCCGGCGGGGACAAGCTTGCCGTCCGCCGCGACATATTGGCCCGCGCGGCCGGGATCGGGGACCGGGATCTCGCAGTTCATCACCGAGGCATTGGTCTGCGCCAGCGCCGGGCGGATCGAGACGATCGCCGACGCGCTCGCGGCGCCCAGCATCAGCGCGCGGCGGCTGGCCTTGGGAAGCGGATCTTCGTCTGCCATGGCGCATTGTCCTGCGCCCGCCGGCGTTTCGCAATCGTAAATTGCGGGAGGGCGCGTCCCGGCTTCCTACAGGAGGAATGGAGGCGCGGGTTTGAAATCGAGAGGCGTTGCCGAGTTCCCACCCCGCCCCTAGAAGAGCGCGCAAATGCCCTATTCCCCTGGCATAAAGGCGCTCGTGGCGCTCGGCATCGCTGCCGCGGGCGCGCTCGCGGGGCTGCTGCTCAACGGCGACGTGCAGGCGAGCCTGGTCATGCTGGTGTGCGGCGTCGCCGCCGTGCTGGTGGCGACGGCGGGCGGCGACCCGATGGGCCCGCTCGACACCGCTCCGGCGGCGGCCGAGGGCCCGGGCATCGGCGAAGTGCTCGACGCGATCGCCGAGCCGGTGCTGCTGATCGCCGACCGGCGCGTGATCGCCGCCAATCCGCCCGCGCGCACCCTGCTCGGCCAGCACATATTGGGCGAGGACGTGCGCGTCGCCATCCGCCACCCCGCCGCCGCCGAACGGCTGATGAACCCGAACGACCATGATTCCTCCGCGCCGATCCACCTGGTCGGCCTGGGCACGCGCGACCAGCGCTGGGAGATGCGCGTGACCGCGCTGGGCGACGGGCGCCGCATCGTCCACCTGATCGACCGCACCGGCAGCTATGCCAGCGAGCGCATCCGCGTCGACTTCGTCGCCAATGCCAGCCACGAACTGCGTACCCCCCTCGCCTCGCTGCTCGGCTATGTCGAGACGCTGGAAGACGGCGCGAGCGAGGACCCCGGCATCCGCAAGCGCTTTCTGAAGATCATGCACGACGAGGCGCGCCGCATGCAGCGGCTGATCGACGACCTGATCTCGCTCAGCCGGATCGAGGCGGAGAAATATCGCGCGCCGGACAATCCGGTGGCGATGGACGAGCTGATCGACGAAGTGTGCCTGGAGCTCTCCGGCGCGCCGCGCGCGGCGGACGTGGTCACCGAGATCGCCGAGACCGAGCCGGTGCGCGGCGACGCCTCGCAGTTGAGCCAGCTGCTCCACAACGTGATCGGCAACGCGATGAAATATGGCCGCGAGGGCACGCCGATCCTCGTCAGCCTGACGCCCGAGGGCGAATCGATGGTGCGGCTGACCGTGACCGATCAGGGCGAGGGCATCGCGCCCGAGCATCTGCCGCGCCTGACCGAACGCTTCTACCGGGTCGATTCGGGGCGCAGCCGCACGCTGGGCGGCACCGGGCTGGGGCTCGCCATCGTCAAGCACATCGTCGAGCGCCACCGCGGCCGCTTCGATATCGCCAGCACCGTGGGCAAGGGCTCGACGGTGACCGTGCTGCTGCCCGTCCACCGCCTGTCCTGAAAGCTGGTGTCATGAACCTGTCACGCTAGGAGCCGAAGGGCCCCGATGGGGGCAGCCGTCCGGGCGCGTGCCCCGTGATTCTTACAATCCCAGGGACAGGAGACGGCGATGCTTGGCAGACTTGTGCTTTTCGCGCTTTCCGCAGTGGCTCTCTCGGCTTGCGACAGCGGGACCACCCGCCCGATCCGCGCCGTGGGCAGCTCGACCGTCTTCCCCTTCACCACCGCAGTGGCCGAGGCCTTCGTCAACCAGGACAAGCGCCGCGCGGCCCCGGTGATCGAATCGATCGGCTCGGGCGCGGGCTTCCGCGCCTTTTGCGAAGGCGTGGGATCGCAATATCCCGACATCGCCAACGCTTCGCGCCGGATGAAGCGCACCGAATACGACACGTGCCAGAAGAACAATGTCGGCGAGATTCTGGAAGTGCAGATCGGGCTGGACGGCGTGGTGCTGGCCGAGAGCAATGCGGGACCCCGGCTCAAGCTCAGCCGCAAGGACCTGTATCTCGCGCTCGCGGCGAACCCGATGGGCAAGCCCAACGCCGCCAAGACCTGGCGCGACGTCAATCCGTCGCTGCCGGCGATCCCGATCTATGTGATGGGCCCGCCCTCGACCAGCGGCACGCGCGACGCCTTCACCGAACTGATGCTCGAGCCGGGCTGCCTCGAGGCCTATCCCGAGGCCAAGGCGCTCAAGGCCGGCAGCGATCCCGCCAAGTTCCAGGACGCGTGCCTGCGCATCCGCGACGACGGCCCCTATGTCGACAAGGGCGAGAACGACAATCTGATCGTCCAGGGCCTGAGCCAGAACCCGAACGCGCTCGGCATCTTCGGCTATTCCTATCTCGAGGAGAATATCGACCGGCTGCACGGCACGCCGATCGAAGGCGTGGAGCCGACCAACAACGAGATCGTCACCGGCAAATATCCGGGCGGCCGCCCGCTCTACATCTATGTGAAGCAGCGCCACATCAAGGCGGTGCGCGGGATGCAGGACTTCCTGAACCTCTATGCCACCATGTGGAAGCCCAAGGGCGAGCTGACCAAGCGCGGGCTGATCGCGGCGCCGAGCGAGGTGCAGGAACATTCGGCCGAGATCATCGAGAAGGGGATTGCGCTCGATCCCTCCCAGTTGCACTGAAACGAGGACATCATCGCTTCCCTTCCTGAATCCCGTACCGAGCTGACGTCCTGGTGAATGTCTTCGCGCTCCTGTTCGTGGTGGTCGGCCTTGGCCTGATCGGCTGGCTGACCGCACGCGCGCGCGCCGTGCGGTTCGATCGCGGCGGACAGAAGCGGCTGCATTCGCTGCCGTCGCAGCATGGCTGGTACGTGGCGATGTGGACGGTGCTGCCCGCGCTGCTGTTCGTCGCGGCCTGGACCGCGCTCAGCCCCGCACTGATCAGGGACCAGGTGCTCAAGGCGCCAGCCGCCGCCCAGCTCTCCGACTTCGCGTTCGAGCGCGACACGATCCTGGGCGAGGCGCGCGACGTGGCGCTGGGCCGGGCCGATTCGACCTTCGATCCTACCGCCGACGCGCTGGTCGCGCCGATGCGCGAGGCGATCGCCTTTTATGGCTGGACCGGCACGGCGATCGCCATCCTGCTGGCCTTTGCCGGGGGCGCCTTCGCGTTCAGCCGGATCAGCCCCGCCTTCCGCGCCCGCACCCGGGTGGAGCGCGGGCTGATGCTGATCCTGCTCGTCGCCTCGCTGATCGCGATCCTGACGACGATCGGCATCTTCCTGTCGCTGTTCTGGGAATCGATCCGCTTCTTCGCGATGGTGCCGCCGCAGGACTTCCTGTTCAGCACGCATTGGAGCCCGCAGCTGATCGACCCGAACAATCCGGGCAAGTCGCTGGGCGCGGTGCCGCTGTTCTGGGGCACCTTCTTCATCGGCGCGGTGATCGCGATGCTGGTCGCCATCCCGTTCGGCCTGATGAGCGCGATCTACCTGACCCAATATGCCGCGCCCCGCGTGCGCGCCTGGATGAAGCCGATGCTCGAGATCCTCGCGGGCGTGCCCACCGTGGTCTATGGCTATTTCGCCGCGCTGACCGTGGCGCCGGCGGTGCGCGACCTGGCGGTGCATCTGGGCATGCCCTTCGCCTCGGCCGAGAGCGCGCTGGCCGCCGGCCTGGTGATGGGCGTGATGATCATCCCCTTCGTCTCCTCGCTGGCGGACGACTCGATCGCCGCCGTCCCCACCGCGATGCGCGACGGCAGCCTGGCGATGGGCGCGACCAATTCGGAGACGATCTCGCGCGTCCTCCTGCCGGCCGCGCTGCCCGGCGTGGTGGCGGGCGTGCTGCTCGCCGTTTCCCGCGCCATCGGCGAGACGATGATCGTGGTGATGGCCGCCAGCGGCGCGGCGAACATCACGCTCAACCCGTTCGAGAGCGCCACCACCGTCACCAAGCAGATCGTCGACCTGCTGACCGGCGAGAGCGAGTTCGACAGCCCCAAGACGCTGGCCGCCTTCGCGCTGGGTCTGACGCTGTTCGTGATCACCCTGCTGCTCAACATCGTCGCGCTGCGCGTCGTGAAGAAGTATCGCGAAGCCTATGAGTAAGCGCGCCGCCCCTGCCCCCGCGCCCGAGCGGACGCCGACCGACTGGAAGGGCGCGGCGATGCAGAAGCGCATCCGCCGCCGCTATGCGGCCGAGCGGCGCTTCAAGCTGTTCGGCATGCTGGCGGTGATCCTCTCCGCCGCCTTCCTCGCCTTTCTGATCGCGACGATGGTGGCGAACGGCGCGCGCGGCTTCACCCGCAGCGAAGTGGCGCTCGATCTCGACTTCCCGAAGATGGGGCTCGCGGTCGACCGCACGCATCTCTCGACGCCGGGCGCCGATCTGGCGCTGTCGGGCGCCGGGCTGCAGGACAAGGTGGAGATCGCCGCGGAGAGCGGCGGCGATCATTCGCTGGCGGCGAACAGCGCCTGGATCACGGTGCGCGACGCGATCAAGGCGGACCCCTCGATCCTGGGCGGCAAGAGGACCATCTGGGTGCCCGCCTCGACTGCGCTCGAGATGGGTGCGCGCGGCGAGGGCACCGCGGCGGCGCAGGCGGATGCGAGCAGGCTCCGGAGCGCCGGCAAGCTGCGCACCGGCTTCAACTGGGGCTTCTTCACCGCGAGCAATTCGAACGATCCCGTGGCGGTGGGCATCTGGGGCGCGCTCAAGGGCTCGCTGCTGACGATGCTGGTGACGTTCCTGATCGCCTTCCCTGTGGGCGTGCTCGCCGCGATCTATCTCGAGGAATATGCGCCGAAGAACCGCTGGACCGACCTGATCGAAGTCTCGATCAACAATCTGGCGGCGGTGCCCTCGATCATCTTCGGCCTGCTCGGGCTCGCGGTGTTCCTGGGCACCTGGCAGATCGGCGGCCACAGCTTCGGCCCGCTCCTGCCGCGCTCGGCGGCGGTGGTCGGCGGGCTCACCCTCGCGCTGATGATCATGCCCGTCATCGTCATCGCCAGCCGCAACGCGATCAAGGGCGTGCCGCCCTCGATCCGCGACGCCGCGCTCGGCATCGGCGCGAGCCGGATCCAGGTGGTCTTCCACCATGTCCTCCCCCTCGCCATGCCCGGCATCCTGACCGGCACGATCATCGGCATGGCCCGTGCGCTGGGCGAGACCGCGCCGCTGCTGCTGATCGGCATGCGCGCCTTCATCGTCACCGCGCCCCAGGGCTTCACCGATCCCGCCACCGTGCTGCCCGTGCAGATCTTCCTGTGGTCGGACGAAGTGAGCCGCGGCTTCGTGGAGAAGACCAGCGCGGCGATCATCGTGCTGCTGGTGTTCCTGCTCGCCATGAACGGGCTCGCCATCTATCTTCGCAACAAGTTCGAGACCCGCTGGTAATGACCGACGCCACTCCCCTTTCCACTGCAACGGCGACCGGGCACAAGATGTCGGCGCGGGGCGTGAACGTCTTCTACGGCGACAAGCAGGCGATCCGCGACGTCTCGATCGACGTCGACATGGACCATGTGACGGCGTTCATCGGCCCGTCGGGCTGCGGCAAGTCCACCTTCCTGCGCACCCTCAACCGGATGAACGACACCATCGCCTCCGCCAGGGTGACCGGCGACATCATGCTGGACGGCGAGGACATCTATTCCTCGGCGATGGACGTGGTGCAGCTGCGCGCGCGGGTGGGCATGGTGTTCCAGAAGCCCAATCCCTTTCCCAAGTCGATCTACGAGAATGTCGCCTATGGCCCGCGCATCCACGGCCTGGCCGCCTCCAAGGTCGCGCTGGACGGGATCGTCGAAGGATCGCTGCGCCGCGCCGGCCTGTGGGACGAAGTGAAGGACCGGCTGAGTGACAGCGGCACCGCGCTTTCGGGCGGCCAGCAGCAGCGCCTGTGCATCGCCCGCGCGATCGCGGTGGACCCCGAAGTGATCCTGATGGACGAGCCCTGCTCGGCGCTCGACCCGATCGCCACCGCCAAGATCGAGGAGCTGATCCACGAGCTGCGCGGGCGCTATGCGATCGTGATCGTGACGCACAACATGCAGCAGGCGGCACGCGTCAGCCAGAAGACCGCCTTCTTCCATCTCGGCCAGCTGGTCGAATATGGCGATACCGACAATATCTTCACCGCGCCGAAGCAGGAGCGGACGAAGGATTACATTACCGGCCGTTACGGCTAGGAGTAGCAAATGGCGAGCAGCCACGAACATACCGTCAAGGCGTTCGATCAGGACATCGGGCAGCTGCGCGCGCTCATCTCGCAGATGGGCGGCCTGGCCGAGCAGGCGATCGAGGACGCGATGCTGGCGCTCCAGCGGGGCGACACCGCGCTCGCCAACGAAGTGCGCCAGAAGGACAAGCAGATCGACGCGATCGAGGCCGAGCTGGAGAAGCTCGTCGTCCGCGTCATCGCGCTGCGCGCGCCGATGGCGGACGATCTGCGCGAGATCATCGCCGCGCTGAAGATCGCCGCGGTGATCGAGCGGATCGGCGACTATGCCAAGAACATCGCCAAGCGCGTGCCGATGATCCATGGCGAGGCGGGCGAGGAGCGGATCGACGTCGTCTCGATCCTGCCCGCGATGGGGCAGCTGGCGGCGGACATGGTGCACGACGTGCTCGACGCCTATTCGGCGCGCGATGCCCAGGCGGCAGTGAGAATCTGCGCGCGCGACAATGCGCTCGACGATTTCTACGATTCGATCTTCCGCACGCTGGTGACCTACATGGTCGAGAATTCGAGGACGATCAGCCAGGTGGCGCACCTGCTGTTCGTGGCGAAGAACCTGGAGAGGATTGGCGATCACGCCACCAACGTGGCCGAAATGGTCTATTTCGCGGCGACAGGCGATTACATGGCCGAGCGCGAGACCGGCGAGGCCCAAGCGAACTGAGCGGGGAAACGGGGAATATATGGCCCGAGTGAAGATGCTTCTCGTCGAGGACGACGCCGCGATCGCGGAACTGGTCGCCTATCACTTCAAGCGCGAAGATTATGAGGTGAAGCACACGCCCGATGGGGAAGAGGCGCTGCTGCTCGCCAAGGAGGCGACGCCGGACATCGTGCTGCTCGACTGGATGGTCGAGGGCCTGAGCGGGATCGAAGTGTGCCGGCGCCTGCGCCGCATGCCCGAGACGGCCAATGTGCCGATCATCATGCTCACCGCGCGCGGCGAGGAGGAAGACCGGGTGCGCGGTCTGGAAACCGGGGCGGACGATTACGTCACCAAGCCCTTCTCCCCGCGCGAGCTGGTCGCCCGTGTGGGCGCGGTGCTGCGCCGCGTGCGCCCGGCCCTGGCCGGCGAGGCGCTGACCTATTCGGACATCGAGATGGACACGGTGGGCCACAAGGTCCGCCGCGCGGGCGAAGTGGTGCAGCTGGGGCCGACCGAGTTCCGGCTGCTCAAGCATTTCCTCGAGCATCCGGGCTGGGTGTTCTCGCGCGAGCGGCTGCTCGATGCGGTGTGGGGGCATGACAGCGACATCGAGAGCCGCACGGTGGACGTGCACATCCGCCGACTGCGCAAGGCGATCAACAAGGGCAACCGGCCGGACATCATCCGCACCGTGCGCTCTGCGGGATATGCGCTCGACGCGGGGAATTGAGCCAAGGCCCGATCGGCAGATGCCGTCGTTCCCGCAAGGGCGGGAATCCGGGGTAACGGAGGATATCGACACCCTCGCGCGACCGCTTCCGGGCTGGGCGGGATCTCCCCCGTGCCGGCTTCGCGCCCGGTCCTGGATCCCCGCCCTTGCGGGGACGACGGGGTGAGGAAGGGACGACGGGGTGAGGGATGGCCCCCGGCCGACCCGCAGCCGCCCCGGCCTTGTGCCGGGGTGAGCCGGGCCGCGATTCCCGCCCGCACGCCCCCTGTCCGATGCCTGTCTCCCAATGGATTCCCGCACCGGGCCGGGGCGACGGTTGGTGGTTGGAGCCCCCTGCCACCTTCCGCCCCGGGGGCATCCCGCGTTCATGGTCGCCGCCCGGGGGCGAGCCGGGTGGCGCAGCCGCAATTCCTTCGGGAGGGCGCTTCGTCATCCCGCCGCGGCACACCCTCCCCACATGACCACAATTTAACGAAACCAACTGCGTCTCCTCGCGTTGCAGGCACGGGCGTAACGATCTCGCCCGGTTTCAGGAGACGCATCCCATGAAACTACTTGCCCTGGCCGCCGCGCTGACCCTCGTCGCTGGCGCCGCGCATGCGCAGACTTCGGCGCAAAAGGCCGATTCCCCCACCAACAACGATGCCAGCAAGCTGGGCGGCTACGCGCCGGCCGCGCCGCTGTTCAGCACCGGCTCCACGCCGCCGCCGGGAACCCAGGTGGTCTTCGTGCCCAGCACGCAGACGCCCACCCAGGCCTTCCCGCCGCCGGCACCCAAGGCGGTGTATCCCATGTGCAAGCGCGGCCAGTTCGACGGGTGCCGTCAGCGCCAATAGCGCCGATCGCCCCTTTTTGCGGGACCGAATGTGCCGGGCGCGCAACGTCGCGCCCGGCACATGCGTTTTCTGGAGGCAGGCGGGTGGGCGACAGAGAGGAAGTTTCGATGAAGTTCATGCTCCTGGCATCGGCCCTGGCGATGGGCGGCACCGCCATCGCGCAGGACATGCCCCAGACGGCCCCGCAGACCGTGCCGGCCCCTGCCCCCACCCCGCCCGCGCCGCCGACCGACGCTACGCCGCCACCGCCGCCGGCCGATCCCGCCATGCCTGCCGATCCGGCGGCCCCGCCGCCCCCGGCCACCAATCCGCCACCCGCGGCGCCGGAAGCGCCCGCCGCCCCGGATGCGGCGACGGCCCCCGCGCCGCCAGCAGCGGCTCCGGCGCCCCCCGCACCCGAGGCGGCCGCGCCGATGCCCTCCGATCCGAAGAGCTATCCGCGCTGCTCCAGGACCATCAAGGACCATTGCCGCCAGTCGCGATGAACCATGGCCGGGGGTGCGGCTTGCACGCACCTCCGCCGTCTTCGCCGCACCCGGTGACGGTTTAGGTTGTATCGCGCGCGTCGCCTTGCCTAAGCTTCTCCCGATATCGGGAGAGACCAATGACCATCGACTTCAAGGACCGCGTCGCCATCGTCACCGGTGCGGGGGGCGGCCTGGGCCGCGCCTATGCGCTCGAGCTGGCGAAGCGGGGGGCGAAGCTGGTGATCAACGACCTGGGCGGCGCCCGCGACGGCACCGGCCATTCGGACGCGGCGCTCAAGGTCGTCGAGGAAATCGAGGCGCTGGGCGGCGCGGCGATATCGAATGGCGGCAGCGTGACCGATTACGACCATATGGTCGCGATGGTCGAGGCGGCGAAGGCCAAATGGGGCCGGATCGACATCCTGATCAACAATGCCGGCGTGCTGCGCGACAAGAGCTTCGTCAATATGGAGCCGGCCGATTTCCGCTTCGTCGTCGACGTCCATCTGATCGGCTCGGCCAATTGCACCAAGGCAGTGTGGCAGACGATGCGCGACCAGAATTACGGCCGCATCCTGATGACCGCTTCGTCTACCGGCCTGTTCGGCAATTTCGGCCAGGCGAATTACGGCGCGGCCAAGCTCGGCCTGGCCGGGCTGACCAAGACGCTTTACCTCGAGGGCGCCAAATACGGGATCAAGGTCAACACGATCGCCCCGGTGGCGGGCACGCGGATGACCGAGGACCTGTTCCCCGAAGAGGCCTTCAAGGCCTTCGCCCCCGAGAATGTCGCCCCTGCCGCGCTGTTCCTCGTCTCCGAGGACGCGCCCACCAACCAGATCGTCGGCGCGGGCGGCGGGGTGGTCCAGGCCGCCTATGTGACGCTGACCCAGGGCGCAAGGCTGGCGGCGCTGACCCCCGAGGCAGTGCAGGCGCAATGGGCTCAGATCACCGACCGGACCGGCGAGATCGTGCCGGGCTCGGGCAGCGAGCAGACGATGCTGATCCTGAGCAAGCTGCAACAGGGCTGAAGCTCCCCTTCCTTCCAGGGAAAGGTGCGGCGCACCGCTTCACCGTATTGCATCACTAATACACATATGGTACAACCTCCGCACAGGAGGAAACTGCCATGTACAGCGAGAGCGATCTGGCCAGTGCCGTGGAAGCGGGGGCGCTATCCCCCGCCGCCGCCAATGCGCTGCGCAACTATGTCGCCGAGCGCCGAGCGGCGCCCGCGGTGGACGAAGAACATTTCAAGCTGCTCACCGGCTTCAACGACATCTTCGTGGCGATCGCCGCCGCGCTGATCCTGGTCGCCGCGGCCCGCATCGGCGCCTATTTCGGGGTGATGCTGATCGGCGCGGGGCCGGAAGAGCGCGTCGTCGGCGGCAACATGATCGGCGGGGGCTTCGCCGTGGCGGCAACGAGCTGGATGCTCGCCGAATATTTCACTGCGCGCCGCCGCATGGCGCTCCCCTCGATCCTGCTGACGTTCGGCTTTGTCGGCGGCGTCGGGGCGTGCCTCTCGGGCATCTTCGCCGCCAACATCCCCTGGATCGAGGAGCAGATGCACCTGGCGAGCGACCTGCAGAAGCAGCAGCTGGCCGGCGGCGTCGCCGCGGTGGTGGGGCTGCTGACCGCCGCCGCCACCTGGATCCACTGGAAGCGCTTCATGGTGCCGATCACCGTGGCGGCCGGCGCGCTGGCGCTGGTCGGGGTCGCCGTCTCGCTGGTGCTCGCCTTCGTGCCCCAGGCCAAGGACTGGGTGAACGAGATGCTGCTGGTTGCGGGCGTGGCGATGTTCTTCTTCGCGATGCGCTGGGACATGAGCGACCTGCAGCGCCGCACCCGTCGCTCGGATGTCGCCTTCTGGCTGCACCTCGCCGCGGCGCCGCTGATCGCGCATCCGGTGTTCCACATGCTCGGCGTGTTCGACGGCGAGGTGACCGGCCCGGTCGCCGCGGTGGTGATCGCGCTCTATGTGGCCTTCGCCTTCGTGGCGCTGGCGGTCGACCGCCGCGCGCTGCTCGTCTCCAGCCTGATCTATGTGCTCTGGGCGATGTATGCGCTGTTCCAGGCGACCGGTGCGGTCGAGCTGGCGGCGGCGCTCACCGCGCTGGTGATCGGATCGGCGCTGCTGCTGCTTTCCGCCTTCTGGCAACCGGTGCGCCGCATCGTCGTCGGCCTGCTCGGCGGGCTCGAGGAGCGGCTGCCGCCCACTCAGATCGTGACGGCCTGATCCTGACATAGGCCCTTCACGCGGAAAGCAAGGTCCCCAGCCCGGCTTTCCAAACCCTGCCCCTCCCGTGCCCCCGGCACGGGAGGGGTTTTCCCGTCTAGGGCTGCTCGATCGCCGCGCCGGGACGGGCGCTGATTGCAGTGCCGACCGAGGAGACGACGATCAGGCAGACCGCCAGCCACTGGGTGCCGGTGAGCACCTCGCCGAGCAGCAACAGCCCCATCAGCGCGCCCACCGCAGGCTCGGCGCTGAGCAGGGTGCCGAAAGTGTTGGCCGGCAGCCGCGGCAGCGCGATCATCTCGAGCGCATAGGGGATGGCACTGGAAACGATGCCGACGAGCAGGCCGAGCATCAACGCCTCGGGCCGCAGCAGCGCGGCGCCGGCATGCGCCACGCCGACAGGGACGGCGAGCAGGGCCGCGATCAGCATGCCCCCGGCCGCGGCGGCGGGTCCATGCGCCTGGCCGGCATGGCGGCCGGTGAGGATATAGGCCGCCCAGCAAGCGCCGGCGATCAGCGCGAGCGCGACGCCGCGCCAGTCGAGATGCGCGGCCCCCTTCCAGATCGGCAGGAGCAGCAGCAGGCCGAACACCGCGATCCCGATCCACAGGAAATCGATCCGGCGGCGCGACGTGAGCACCGCGACCGCGAGCGGGCCGGTGAACTCGATCGCAATGGCGATGCCGAGCGGGATGTAGGACAGGGCCTTGTAGAAGCTGAGGTTCATCACCCCGAGCACGAGGCCGTAGCCAAGCAGCGAACGCCAGCCGGTGTCGAACCGCAACCGCCACGGCCGGAAGATCGCCGAGAGGATCGCCGCGCCGACGATCAGGCGCAGCGCGGTCGCCCCTTCGGAACCGACCAGCGGGAACAGCTGCTTGGCGAACGTCGCGCCGATAGTGACCGACAGCATCGACAGGAACAATGCGCCGAGGCCGACGGCATCGAGGCGCGGGGAAAGGGACCGGGGGGCGGCAAGACTGCTCATCGGACGATACTCGAACCGGATGTGGAAGGAACGCGCCGAGAGATAGGGGTTTCCGTCGATAAGAGCGGTTTATCTTTGCGGTTATGCGATAAACTTTATCGCCCTATGCTGTTGCGATGACGAAGATTGAATCGCTCGATTCGTTCGACCTCAAGCTGCTCGAATTGCTTCAGGTCGATGTGCAGCAGCCGGTGGCGATGCTGGCGGAGAAGGTCGGCCTCTCCGCCCCCGCCTGCTATCGCCGCATCCGCCGGCTGCGCGAGACCGGCGTGATCGAGCGCGAGATCGCCGTGGTGCGGCCGAGGACGCTGGGCTGGCCGCTCTCGATGATCGTGCTGGTGACGCTGGAACGCGAGAATGCCAACACGGTGGCCGAGATGTTCGAGATCTTCCGCGCCGAGCCCGAAGTGATGGAGGCCTGGAACGTCACCGGCGACCATGATTTCGCGGTGCGGGTCATCGCGCGCGACATGGAGAGCTATGACGATCTGGTCCGCCGGCTCTTCTCGGCGGACGAACGCGTGCGGACCTTCGAGACGCTGGTGGTGATCCGCGAGACCGGGGGGATGAGCCCGGTCCCGGCGGCCTGGGAGCGCTGATCCGGGCGATTGCCGAAAGCGCGCGGCGTCAGGCGCCCTCGACCCCGGCCTTCGCTATCACCTCGGCTCCGGTCATCCGTTCGCGCTCGCCGGCGAAATCATAATAGCCCGGCTTCTCGTCGATGAAGATCTCCTCGCCCAGGTCATAGCCGTCGAGGCCCTCGAACAGGCCGGCCTGGAAGGAATAGCCCGATTGCGGCCGGTAGAAATAGAACAGATGCGTGCCGCAGGTCCGGCAGAAGCCGCGCTCCGCCCAGTCGGAGGACGGATAACGCACGACATGCTCGGCGCCTGCGATCTCGGGATCGGACACCAGCCTGAGCGACAGAGCGGGGCCGCCGCCCCAGCGCCGGCACATTCCGCAATGGCAGGCGCCGATATGCGGCTCGGGCGGCGCGATCCGCACCTGCACCGCACCGCACAGGCATTTGCCCTCCAGCTTCACGCCATCCGTCACCACAATCTCCTCTCGATCAGCCTGCGGGCATAGCGCGGCGCGGAAGCCTCGGCCATCCCGCAGGCAGGACGGGCACGGGGACGATGCGGGGCAGGCGCCCCCGGTTCTCCGCCAATGCCTCACAGGCCAAGCCAGGCGTTGTCGACGAGCAATGGCAGCGCCCAGCACCCCGGGATGGCGACGATCAGCAGCACCGCCAACCGGCGACAACGCCCACCGGCCCAGAACAACCAGATCCAATTGACCAGTGCGAACGCGCCGAAGACAGGTGCAGCTTCGACGAACCAGGCAAAGCCATCCGGCACGTCGGTGCATTCGGGCTCGATCCAGAATTGCGAGGCCAGCGCCAGGAAGAGGCAGATTCCGACGGCATTGGTCAGGAACAGGGCGAGCGCGCGCTGGGGCATGCGGGCGGACTGGCAGGTTGCGGTGCAGGCATGATGCAGCGGGTGCGGGTTTGCGGTGCGGGCCCGCCCTATTCCTCAACCAGCTTCATCAGCCGCCGTTCGACCGGAGCCAGTACCGGGCCCAGTTCGTGCCCGCGCTTGAGGATCATCCCGCTCTCGTTGACCAGTGCCCACATGCCCTGGCGGTTGCGCAGCGCCGGGCGCTTCTCGATCCGGTATTCCGGGCGTTCGGCGGCGCGGCGAAAGGCGGCGAAGATCGCGGCATCGGTGTCGAAGTTCATCGCATAGTCGCGCCAATGCCCGGCGGCGACCATGCGGCCGTAGAGATCGAGGATGCGGGTGAGCTCCGGGCGCTCGAAGCCGACCTGGCCGGGACGTCCGATGGGGAGCGGAGTTACGGTACCCATCTAGGCGCTGTCGCGCTGCTCCCCCTGCTCGCGGCGCTCGGCCAGTACGGCATCGAGCCGCTTGCGCATCGCCTCCAGTTCGCAGCGCATGATCTCGAGCTTCTGGGTCTGCGGATCGAACAGCTCGCTGCACGGCGTGCCATAGGGCACGAAATCCTTCTGCCACTTCTGCGCCTCGACCAGCGTGGACTTGGCCGGGATGCCGACCATCACCGCGCCTTCGGGCACGTCGCGGGTAACCACGGCGTTGGCGCCGATGCGGGCGCGTTCGCCCACGATGATCGGCCCCAGCACCTGCGCGCCCGAGCCGAGGATCGCTCCGTCCCGAATGGTCGGGTGGCGCTTGCCGCCCACGCCATTGTCCGGGCTGGTGCCGCCCAGGGTGACGCACTGATAGATGGTGACGTCGTCGCCGATCTCCGCGGTCTCGCCGATCACGACGAAGCCATGGTCGATGAAGAAATTGCGGCCGATCTTCGCGCCCGGATGAATGTCGATCGCCGTGACGAAGCGCGACCAGTGGTTGACGACGCGGGCGAGGAAGAACAGGCGGTTGCGGAACAGTGCATGGGCGATCCGGTGATAGGCGAGCGCCCACACGCCCGGATAGAGCAGGATCTCGGCATGGCTGCGCGGCGCGGGATCGCGGGCGCGGATGGAATCTAGATACGCCTTAAGACGCTGGAACATGGCCGGTTCCCCTTTGCCGCGCCCATTTAGTGCATGATCCTTCCGATTTCCAGAACGGCCCATCCCAGGCTTTGCCGCGCTAAACACTATGTATCTTGTTGGAACGCGTCGCCGCCGTCATCCATTCCTCTCCGGCCCAAACTTCAAGGTGCGAATGATCTTTGGAATCGACCTTTCCGCCCTGTTGCCGTTCATTGCCGTGGGCTTCGCCGCCCAGATGGTGGACGGCGCGCTGGGAATGGCGTTCGGAGTGATCAACTCCACGCTGCTGGTGAGCGTGATGGGCGTCCCGCCCGCACAGGCATCGGCGATGGTGCACACCGTGGAGACCTTCACCACGGCCGCGTCGGGCGCCAGCCATATCTGGCACAAGAACGTGAACTGGAAGCTGTTCGGCCGGCTGCTGATCCCCGGCGTGATCGGCGGCGTGATCGGCGCCTATGTGCTGAGCAACATCGACGCTTCGGTCACCCGCCCCTTCGTGATGACCTATCTCGCCTCGATCGGCGTCTATCTGCTCTATCGCGCCTGGCGCGGCAAGGTGGAGCCGCGCGAGCCCAAGATCATCGAGCCGCTGGGCCTGGCCGGCGGCTTCCTCGATGCGGCCGGCGGCGGCGGCTGGGGGCCGGTGGTGACCAGCAACCTGCTCGTCCAGGGCGCCAGCCCGCGCACCACGATCGGCACGGTGAACACGGTGGAGTTCTTCCTCACCGCCACCGTCTCGGCCGCGTTCATCGCCACGCTGGGCTGGGCGGCCTTCACGCTGCAGACCGTGGGCATCCTGATCGGCGGACTGATCGCGGCGCCGTTCGGCGGCCTGCTCGCCAAGCGCGTGCCCACGCGCGCGCTGATGACGCTGGTGGGCGTGCTGCTGACCATCACCAGCGCCTATTCGGTGTATGTCGCGCTGACGCGTTGAACGGCGAGCGCGCCGGACTTTACGCGATCCTTATGCCGGGGCGCGCTTTCCCTCTCGAAGCTTAATGCCGGGCCCGCCCATATCCCGGCCATGTTGGACCGTAGCAAAGTGCGCCGCCGCGCGCGCATCCGGCGCCTGGGCGCCTATGAGGGCCCGTGGCAGCGGCGCTGGACCAGGATCGTCGACTGGCTCGGCGCGCGCCGCCCGCTCGACCTTATCCTGGGCTGCATGATCCTGATCACCGTGATCTCGATGTTCGCCCGGTCGATCTGATCCGGCCGTTCCGGCACGGAATCATCTTGCCAGGCGATCCCGCCGCGAGGATCGTGCGCGGCAAGGAGGGGGATTCTCATGTTCTGGACGACCGGGCTGGCCATCATTCTGGCGAGCATGCCCGCCGCGCAGGCGGAGAAGAAATGCGCCGCCGCAACGGTAAGGCAGGGCGTGCTGGAGATGATGGTGCTGATCGGGCAGGACGGTGCCGAGCCGATGCGCGTGAACTGGGTATGGCTCCAGTCTCCCAATGCCGACCGCAGCTTCGTGCTCGACGCCAGCTATCGGCCCGAGGGCGACGCGCTGAACGCGCCCAGCCAGTTATCCATCCGCAGCTATGGCGAGGTTGCGGAGGGGCTGGAAGGCCCGCCGGAGCGGCTCCTATGGTCTCCGGCACACGCGAGGCCCGGCACCGCTACCGGCGGATGGGTCCGGCTCCAGCGCGGGCCGGAATCACCCATCGCCAGCGCCTCGATCACGATGGCGCAGTCGGGCGCCCTGGCCTATCGGACCGAAGCGCTGGAAGCCGCGCGCCGCGGCGAAGCGTTCCGGGGCGAGCGCTTCTCGCGTGACGGAAAGCTTCTCAGCAGCGGCACGGTGCGGCTGCCCGACGAAGCGGTGGCGACTGCGCTGTTCCTGAAGGCACGCACGATGGCGACCGCCGAGCTCAAGCCCTGCGGGCCGCCGGTGATGCTGACTCCTGCCCCGCCGCGCAAGGATTAGGCCTTGATATCCTGCAGCGCAGCATGCTTTCCCTTGACGGTAGCATTGCCGCGCCTCGTGAAGATCGGGGTTTGACCGCCATAGCTGCATGGCATTGCAGATAAATCATGCAATCAATCATTCGGCCGAAATTGATCGATTAAACCGATCATCGCGAACGGGCTTTCCAATTTCACATTGCGCCGCAGCAGCCCTATCTCGCCATTGCAACAACAACCCCCGTTCTGGAGGAATACCAAGCAATGGCTCTCATCGGCAGCACCATCAAGCCGTTCACCGCGCAGGCCTATAAGGAAGGCAAGTTCGTCCAGGTCACCGACGCGGACACGAAGGGCAAGTGGGCGGTGTTCTTCTTCTACCCGGCCGATTTCACCTTCGTGTGCCCGACCGAGCTGGAGGACCTGGCGGACATCTATCCGCAGCTCCAGAAGATGGGCGTCGAGGTGTATTCGGTGTCGACCGACACCCATTTCAGCCACAAGGCCTGGCACGACACCTCGCCCGCGATCGGCAAGATCAACTATTACATGCTGGGCGACCAGAACCACGTCCTGTCGACCAATTTCGACGTGCTTCGCGAGGGCCAGGGCCTGGCCGATCGCGGCACCTTCGTCGTCGATCCGGAGGGCGTGATCCAGCTGGTCGAGATCACCAGCGAGGGCGTTGGCCGCAATGCGACCGAGCTGCTCCGCAAGATCAAGGCCGCGCAGTACATCGCCGCGCATCCGGGCGAAGTCTGCCCCGCCAAGTGGGAAGAGGGCGCCGAGACGCTGGCGCCGTCGCTCGACCTGGTCGGCAAGATCTGATCCCCCAGGCGCCCGTCTAGCCCCCCTTGCGGGCGCCACCGTGCGGCCCGGGACGAATACCATCCCCCTCGTCCCGGGCCGTTTTGTATCTGAATTTGTGGAGTTTCCGCCATGCTCGACGCAAACCTGACCCAGCAGCTCAAGGGCTATCTCGCGAACATCCGCGCGCCGATCGAGCTGGTCGCCTCGCTGGGCGACGATGCCAAGTCGCGCGAGCTGGCGGAACTGCTCGACGAGATCGCGGCGCTTTCCGACAAGGTCTCCGTGGCTCGCACCGGCAGCGATGCGCGCAAGCCCAGCTTCCAGATCCGCCGCACCGGCACCGATATCGCCGTGGCCTTTGCCGGCATCCCGATGGGGCATGAATTCACGTCGCTGGTGCTCGCCTTGCTCCAGGTCGGCGGCCATCCGAGCAAGGCGGCGCAGGAACTGATCGAGCAGGTGCGGAACCTGGACGGCGACTTCGCCTTCGAGACCTATTTCTCGCTCTCCTGCCAGAACTGCCCGGACGTGGTGCAGGCGCTGAACCTGATGGCGGTGCTCAATCCGCGCGTCACGCATGTCTCGATCGATGGCGGGCTGTTCCCCGCCGAGGTGGAGGCGCGCAAGGTGATGGCGGTGCCCAGCGTGTTCCTGAACGGCGAGCCCTTTGCCAGCGGCCGGATGGAGCTGGAGCAGATCGTCGCCAGGATCGACACGGGTGCCGCCAAGCGCACCGCGGCGAAGATCGCGGCGAAGGAGCCGTTCGAAGTGCTGGTGGTCGGCGGCGGCCCCGCCGGCGCGGCGGCGGCGATCTATGCGGCACGCAAGGGCATCCGCACCGGCATCGCCGCGGAGCGTTTCGGCGGCCAGGTGCTCGACACCATGTCGATCGAGAACTTCATCTCGGTGCCGCACACCGAGGGGCCGAAGCTGGCCGCGCACCTGGAGCAGCACGTCAAGGACTATGACGTCGACATCATGAACCACCAGCGCGCCGCGAAGCTGGTGCCGGCGCGACAGGAAGGCGGGCTGCACGAAGTGGTGCTGGAAAGCGGCGCGAGCCTGCATGCGCGCACCGTGATCCTCTCCACCGGCGCGCGCTGGCGGACGATGGGCGTGCCCGGCGAGGAGGAATATCGCAACAAGGGCGTGACCTATTGCCCGCATTGCGACGGCCCGCTGTTCAAGGGCAAGCGCGTGGCGGTGATCGGCGGCGGCAATTCGGGCGTCGAGGCCGCGATCGACCTGGCCGGGCTGGTCGCGCATGTGACGCTGATCGAATATGACAGCCAGCTGCGCGCCGATGCGGTGCTCCAGCGCAAGCTGGGCAGCCTGCCGAACGTGAAGGTGATCCCTTCGGCGCTGACCACCGAGGTGGCGGGCGACGGCGAGAAGCTGACCAGCCTCACCTACAAGGATCGCAACCACGGCACCGAGCACCGGATCGAGCTCGAGGGCATCTTCGTCCAGATCGGCCTGGTGCCCAATACCGAGTGGCTGAAGGACAGCATCGCCCTGTCGAACCGCGGCGAGATCGAGATCGACGCGCGCGGCGAGACCTCGCAGCCGGGCATCTTCGCGGCGGGCGACTGCACCACCGTGCCCTATAAGCAGATCGTGATCGCGATGGGCGCGGGCTCGACGGCGGCGCTCTCGGCGTTCGACTATATGATCCGCCTGCCGGACGAGCTGAGCGAGGCGGCCTGACTTCCAAATCCTCCCCGAGCCCGTCTCGGGGAGGATTTGAGTTATCGCCCACGCCACTTATATATGCGCCAATCATCGATACAGGCGATCAATGGCGCAGACCACCTACCTCCCCACGCTCAAGCAGCTCCAATATCTCGTCGCGCTCAAGGACCATGGCCATTTCGGCCGGGCGGCGGAAAGCTGCTACGTCACCCAGTCGACGCTCTCCGCCGGCATCCGCGAGCTGGAGACGCTGATCGGCGTGGTGCTGGTCGAGCGTACCCGCCGCGTGGTGCGCTTCACGCCCCTGGGCGAACGCATCGTGGACAAGGCGCGGCGGGTGCTGCGCGAAGCGGACGAGCTGGGCGATCTTGCCCGTGCCGCCGGGCGGCCGCTTTCGGGCGAGATGCGGATGAGCGTGATCCCCACCATCGCCCCTTTCCTGCTGCCGCGCATCCTGCCGAAGCTGCGCCGCGACTATCCCGACCTGAGGCTCTATCTGCGCGAGGAGACCAGCGGCCAGGCCTGTGAAGGGCTGCATCATGGCCGCACCGATTGCGTGCTGCTCGCCTTGCCCTATGCGTGCGGCGATGTGGAGACGGCGTCGCTGTTCGACGACCGGCTGTTCGTCGCCTTTCCGGAGGGCGAGATGGACCCCAGCGCTTCGATCCGCCCGGCCGAGATCGACGAGACGCGGCTGCTGATGCTCGAGGACGGGCATTGCCTGAAGGAACATGCGCTGGCCGCCTGCAACCGCCCGGAACTGCGCGCCGAGGCGACGATGCTCGGCACGTCGCTCCACACCATGGTGCAGATGGTCGACAATGGGCTGGGCGTGACGATGCTGCCGGAGATGGCGGTGGATTCGGGCATCCTAGACCATACCCAGGTCGCGGCGCGGCCGCTCGAGGCGGAGAATGCATCGCGGCGGATCGCGCTGGTGTGGCGCAAGGCTTCCCCAAGGGAGCGCGACTTCCGGCTGCTGGCCGACGTGCTGGCCGAGGCCCGGCCCTAGCCCGGCTGCATAGAGGCTTCGCGTAGCTGACCTAGCTGCCGCATACGCTATCGTTGACGCCTTAAGCTTGCCAGCGCTCTGCCGCCTCTGCATCGGAACTGCGCGGCTCGACCCAAGTCGCACTGTCTCCCCGCCATTCGCGCTTCCAGAAGGGGGCGTCGGTCTTCAGCCGGTCGATCAGATAGGCGCAGGCGTCGAGCGCCTCGCGGCGATGCGCGGCGGCGGTGCCGATGAAGACGATGCGCTCGCCCGCTCCCATGCGGCCGACACGGTGGAGGATCGTCACCCCGAACAGGCTCCAGCGCGCCATCGCCGCCTCCGCAAGCGTGCAGAGCGCATCCTCGGTCATGCCGAGATAATGTTCGAGCTCGAGCGCGGTCACGCCGCCATCGCCGCGGACCACGCCGGTGAAGCTCGCCACTCCGCCCGCGCCGCGCGCTTCCAGCGCCGCCAGTTCCAGCGCCAGCTCGATCGGCGCGGGATCGATCGAGACGCGGATCATCCGCCGGTGACCGGGGGAAAGAGCGCGACTTCGCGCGCATCGCCGAGCGGCGCGTCGAGCGGAACGAAGCGCTGATCGATCGCGGCGCGGAGCCGCGCGGGATCGGCAAGGGCGGCGGCGTGGCCGGGGCTGCGGGTGGCGAGCCAGCGGACCAGATCGGCGACGTCGCGGACCGCCTCGGGCGGGTCGACGGTTTCATGCCCTACCCCCACGGCCTCGCGGACCCAGGCGAAATAGAGCAGGTCCATCAGCTGTCCATGTGCCGCAAGCCGACGCGCAGATAGTCCCAACCGGTGATCAGCGTAAGCGCGGCGGCGAGCCAGAAGGCGGCGAGCGCGGTGTCCCACAGCCAGGCAAAGGGCAGCGCGCCGGCAAGGATGAGCCCGCCCAGCGCGACGAGCTGGAGCGTAGTCTTCCACTTGGCGAGGCGCGAGACCGGCAGCGAGACCTGGATGCCGCCCAGGAACTCGCGCAGGCCCGACACGGCGATCTCGCGCACCAGGATCACCAGCGCGGGGACCAGATGGAGATCGGTGATCACGCCGCGCCCGGCGAGGATCAGCAGCACCGCGGCGACCATGATCTTGTCGGCGATCGGATCGAGGAACACGCCGAGCTTGGAGACCGTCCCCTGCGCCCGGGCGAGATAGCCATCGAAATAGTCGGTGATGCCCATCAGGCAGTAGAGCGCGAAGGCGATGCCATAGCCCAGCCGCCATTCGGGCCACCAGAGAAACGCCGCGAGGAGCGGAACCGCGAGGATGCGCGAGAGCGTCAGGATATTGGGCAGCGTGAGCATCGGGCAAGCTCTACCACCGCACTCCCCCTCCCGTCATCCCCGCGCCTTTCGTCGAACCGGCCCGTGCAGGGATGGCGTTGCAGCGTCACGCCCGGCAGTTCCCCGGCGAAGGCCGGGGTCCAGCTGCAACCTCGGTTGAGAGGTCTCCCCACCTCACCGGCTTCGCCGATACCGGGCCCCGGCCTCCGCCGGGGAACGGGATTGGCCCTACTTCGCTAGCCGGCGCTACTTCAGCAGCTTGAAACGGATCGCCTGGCCGCCCCCCGGCGCAAGGTCGAGAGCGAGCGTGTCGGCGCTGCCCACCACCCGCTTCTCGATCGCATAGGCAACCGGTTTCTTCACATAGTCGGCGTCCGGGGCATCGCGGTAGATCTGTGCCTCGTATTTCCGACCCGGCTCCAGGAAATCGAGCTTCACGGGCAGCTTGCGCGCCATCTCGTCGGTGATCGCGCCCAGATACCAGTCGCCGCCACCGCGCGCCTGGCGAGCGACCACGACATAGTCGCCGATCTCCGACGCCAGCGTCTTCGTCATCTCCCAGTCGGTCGGCACGTCGAGGATGAACTGGAAGGCGTCGCGATGCTTCTCGTAATTCTCGGGCAGGTCCGCCGCCATGTGGATCGGCGAATAGAGCACGACATATTCGGCAAGCTGCGCGGCCAGCGTCGACTGATTGCGCTCGGTCAGCAGCGTCTTGCCGTGCTCTAGGTCGAAGATGCCCGGGGTGAAGTCCATCGGCCCGCCCAGCATGCGGGTGAAGGGCAGGATCGTCAGATGCTCGGGCGGGTTGGTCGGGCGGCCCCAGGCATTGAACTCCTGGCCGCGCGCCCCCTCGCGGCTCACCCAGTTCGGCCAGGTGCGCCGCAGGCCCGTGTCCTTGACCGGCTCATGCGTGTCCATCACGATATGGCGCGCCGCCGCGGCCTCGATGACCTTGAGGTGATGCCGGACCATGAACTGGCCGGCGAACCATTGCTTGCCGCCCTCGCGGTCCAGGATGTCGCCGGAATGACGGACATAGCCGGTCTTCACCGCCGGCACGCCGACCCTGGCGTAGAGATCGAGCGCGGCTTCGAGCTGGTTCTCATAGTTTACCACTGCGCCGGCAGTCTCGTGATGGCCGATCAGGTGGACGCCCTTCGACTTCGCATATGCCGACAGCATCGGCAGGTCGAAATCGGGGTAGGATCGGGTGAAGCTGAACTTGTCGCCATTGTCGATCCATTCGCCGTCCCAGCCCTGGTTCCAGCCTTCGACGAGCACCCCGTCGAACCCGTATTTCGCGGCGAAATCGATATAGCGCTTCACATTGTCGTTGTTGGCGCCATGGGTCGGCCCGCTGCCCCAGGTGGTGCGGTTGAGATGCATCTCCCACCAGACGCCGACATATTTGCCGGGCTTGAACCACGTGCCGATATCGGGGAGCCTGCTCGGCGCGTTGAGGTTGAGTTCGATCCGGCTGTCCGCCAGCGCGCCGGGCGTGGTTCCGATCAGCAGCGTGCGCCAGGGCGTGGTGAACGGGCCGGTCTTCTTCGCGCCCACGCCATCGGGCCAGGGCATCAGCCAGGCAGTGAGCGTGCCGGCGCCGTCGCCCTGGAGCAGCATGCTCGGGAAATCGACCAGCGCGGCTTCGTGGAAGGAGAGATAGAGCCCGTTGTCGCCCTTCAGCGTCAGCGGCGTCTCGGCAAGGGTGATCCGCCGCGCATCGGTCTGGGTGTAGAGATATTCGTCGCGCTCCTGGCCCAGGCCCTGATACCACCAGGCCTGATACGCCCCCTTCGTCCTGAACTGGGTGCGGTCCGCCATGACGCGCACCTGCTGGCCATCGGCGATGCCGGCATAGGAATAGCGAAAGCCGATCCCGTCGTCGAAGATGCGGAAGGTGACCTGCATCGCCTTGTTCAGCGCAGTGTCGCCCGCGATCGTCACGGCGAGCTCGCTATGGTTGTCGCGGATGCGGCGCTGCTCGCCCCAGGGCTGCTCCCAGCTGGTGTCCGAAGCGGCGCGGCGGGCATCGGTGATCGCGGTATAGCGGGCCTGGGGCTCGCCGGCGAAGCCCAGACCGAGGTTCGAGGGAGCGATGACGAGCTGGTCGCCGCGCTTCACTTCGTAGAGCGCCGCGCCACCTTCGATCGAGACGCAGACTTCGAGCACCTTGCCCGGCGACTGGGCACATTCGCGGCTCCCGGCAAAGGCAGTGCCGGGCAGTGCGAACGCGAGGAGCGTGACGAGGGTGCGAGAGGTCATCCGATTTCTTTCCTGTGGGGAGATCATGACTTGAGGAATGCAGTGCGCAGGCGCTGGCGGAGCGCGGCGCGTTCGCTCGCGCGCATCTCGCCCAGCAGCCCGCGCTGCGAGGGCGGGATGTGCGCCGCGCCGTCCTCGGCGAAGACATGGGTTTCGAACATCGCCCGCCAATAGCCGCGCTCGGCGGGCGGCAGCCGGCGATAGGCCAGCAACGCGGCGAGGAAGACGTCGTGCGGCTGTTCCACGCCCGGGGCATCGTCGCCCCACCAGTAATTCACCATCGCGTTGAACGGGCCCAGCGACGTGACATGGTGCCACCAGTAGCGCGGCAGGAAGAGCGCATCGCCGGGATCGAGGAACGCCACCCGGGCCGTGGCCAGCGCATCGGCGAAGCGCGGGAAGCGGGCGAGGTCGGGCGCCTCGGGATCGACCAGCGAGAGCGGCGGCGGATTGTCGAGCGGGCCGACATAGAGGTTCGCCACCTGGTCCGGCGGGAAAAGCAGGAAGCGCCGCCGCCCGGCAAGGACGCAGGCGAGGTTGTGGTCGCGATCATTGTGCGTGCGGGTGTGGGCCGGGCCGCCGACCCAGAGGCGGGGAACCACATCCGCCGGGAGCAGCGGCATCGGGTTCTGCGCGACGAAATCGGGCATCTGCGCCGCCAGCGGCAGCATCTGGACCGCGACATGGGGCGCATTCTCTTCCCCTGCGAGGCGCAGGATCCGGTCGAGCGCGTCGCCCAGCCGGGCGCTGCGGCGGATGAAGTTGAACTCGCGCAGGTCGGTGCCATAGCCGAACTTGCCCAGGGTGCGCGCGGGCGCCTCCATCACCGGCACCGGCCCGCCGCGATCGAGGCCCTTGAGATAGGCGGCAAGCGCCCCCGCTCCGGCCCGGCCGGCGGCGCGTGCGGGCCAATGCTCGCACACCCCCTTCAGCACCACCGGCTCGCCGGTTTCGATCAGGCTCGCGAGATCGGCGGCGGGTGGCGCGGCGCGCGCGGCAACGCGCGGCAGGCCGTCGAGCGGGCCGAGCTCGGGGCCGGCGGCGCAGCGCAGCGGCTCAGCCATCGGCGAGCCCGGCGAGATATGCCTCCTGCGTCGGCTGGCGCAGCACTTGCTCGCGCACGAAGCCGAGCATGCGGCGGAACTGCGCCTTCGCTTCCTCGGGCGGCACGCGGTCGATCGCGGGCGGCCAGCTTTCCGGCTCGACGCCGTGCCCGAGGAACAGCGCACGCCAGCTGTCCGGCGGGAGATTCTCCTCCTCGAACGGCGCGAGTTCGGCCCGGGCACGGAACAGCGCGACGGCATGCGCCAGATCGGGCGAGACCGTGCCCGCCCGCGCCGCGTCCCAGAAGGGGCCGGCATAGCGGGCGAGCGCGTAATGCGCGGATTGGAAATCGCGAAGCCGGTCGAGCGCCGCGCCGGCGGCGCGGTTATATTCGTCGCGCTCGGCGGCGAAATGCGCGGTCGCCGGAAAGTCCGCGAGCAGCTGCACCAGCCCGACCTGGAGCCCGAGCAGGTCGAGGCCATGCACGGGATCGAAGACCGCGCCGAGAGTGACGCAGTTGCCGGTCCAGGGCCGCGCGGGGCGGCCGGGCTCGACGGCGGCGATCCGCACCCCCGCCAGCGGCAGGCCGGCAGCCGCGCCGGCCGCCCGAAGCGCTTCCTCGTTGGTCGCATGCGCGCTCGACCAGGCATGCATGACGAAGGTCGCCGGGCGGCCGGGATGGAGCGCGGTCCAGCCGGTGGGGCCGGCGCGATCCTCGGCATAGACCGGGATGTTCGCGAAGGGCGGACCAGCCGCGGTGAGGACGCGGTCGACCGGGAAATGCGCGCGCCAGCTCAGATGCGCACCGCCCAGCACACCGCCCGCATCGACGAACAGGTCGGCGGCGAGGCGGCGCCCCGCGCCGAGATCGAGCGCCACGATCGCATCGCCTGCGCGCTCGACCGTCAGCTGCTCCGCGGCATGCGCTGTCGCGCCGTGACCGATCGCCGCCGCGCGCAGCAGCCGGGCATAGGGGATCGCCGGCAGGTGATAGCCATAGTCGCAGCGGCCATAGATCGCGTTCTCCGCGTCGGGCAGCATCAGCCGTCCCTGGCGCGCGGCGGCGGCAGTGAGCGAGAAGTCGTCCAGCGGCACGCCGAGCCCATGGGCCCGCGCCTTGACCCAATGCGCGAAGAAGTCGCGCCCGCCGATCTGGGTTCCGGCCGAGCCATAGGCATGGAGGAAAGCGGGCCAGGCGCCGGCAAGGTCGGTGAAGTTCCGGCCGAGCGTCAGGTTGCCGCCCGTGGCCCGGAGCAGCATGGTCTCGTCGATGCGGAGCTGGTTGTGCAGCGCCTCCAGCGCCGGGAAGGTCGCATGGGCATCCACCGACGCGAGCGCGCTGGGCAGCGCCACTGCCTCCACCTGCACGCCCGAGGGCGCGAGCCCGCGCGCCAGCGCGGCGGCGGCGAGCCAGAGCGGCGCGTCGCGGCCGGCGACGATCACGGTGAAGGGGCGGCTCATGCCGTCACCGCCCGGTCGTCCGCGGTGCCGCGCGCAGCGGAGCAATAGCTGGCGATGAACTCGGCATGCGCGGGCAAGGCCGCCGCGTTGGTGGCGATGCGCTCCCTGAGCTCCGCCAGGCGATCGGCGACTTCGTCGAGCGGCGCGCGATCGGCGAGCCGGTCATGGGCCTCGGGCAGGATCCCCTGCCCCATCAGCACCGCCAGCCAGCTGTCGCGCGAGAACAGGCCGAGCTTATAGTCCGGCGCGCGGCCGCTCGAGCGGAACAGCGCGATCTTGTGCGCCAGGCTGTCGGGCAGCGCCATGTTGCGCACATGGTCCCAGAGCGGTTCGCCATGGCGCGCATTCGCCGTGTAGTGGAGCACCAGGAAATCGCGGGTGCGGTCGTAATGGATCGCGAACAGCCGGTTGAACTCGGCCGCCAGGCGCGGATCGGGCGGGCCGCCGCCGGGCAGGGGCATCAGGTTGGCAAGGTCTGTGACCGCGGCCTGGATCAGGAAGATGCTGGTCGATTCCAGCGGCTCGAGAAAGCCCGAGGACAATCCGATCGCGACGACATTCCCCTCCCAGCCCCGCGCCCGGCGGCCGGCCTGGAAGCGGAGCAGCCGGGGATCGGCGAGCGGCGCGCCGTCGATCGCGCCCAGGATGGTCTCGCGCGCCTGTTCCTCCGAACAGAAGCTGCTCGAGAAGACATAGCCGTTGCCGGTGCGATGCTGGAGCGGGATGCGCCAGGTCCAGCCGCCGGCCTGGGCGGTGGAGCGCGTGAAGGGCGTGATGCCCGCCGCGCCGGCGCAGGGCACCGCCATGGCGCGGTCGCAGGGAAGCCATGCGCTCCAGTCGTGCCAGGCGACGCCCATGCTCTGGCCGAGCAGCAGCGAGCGGAAGCCCGAGCAGTCGATGAACAGGTCGCCCGCGATCGCGGCGCCCGACTGGAGCGCGACGCTCTCGACCAGGCCGCTTTCGGCGTTGCGGGCGATGTCGACGATCTTGCCTTCGATCCGCCGCACGCCGCGCGGGGTCGCCCAGCGGCGCAGATATTCGGCATAGAGGCCGGCATCGAAGTGATAGGCATAGGAGAAGGTCGAGCGGATCGAACGCAGGTCCTCGTCGGGCAGGTCGAACACGCCTTCGCGACACATCGCCACGGCGAAGCTATGGTCGAACCAGTCGCCGACGTCCTGGCCGGCGGCCCGGGCGCGCAGCCAATGATGCTGGAAGTCGATCCCGCCCCAGCGCTCGCCGAAACTGCCGAACGGGTGGACATAGCGGCCGCCGGGCTTGTCCCAGCCGACGAACTCGATGCCGAGCTTGAAGCTGCCCTGGGTGGCGCGCATGAACTCGGCCTCGTCGAGCCCGAGCATCGCGTTGAACTCGCGGATGTGCGGCAGCGTGGCTTCGCCGACGCCGACCGTGCCGATCTCGTCGGATTCGATCAGCGTCAGCGCATAGTCGGTCGGCGGCAGCAGGCGCGCGAGGCCGGCCGCGCACATCCAGCCCGCGGTCCCGCCGCCGACGATGACGACGCGCAGCGGCGCCGGGGATGGGTTCGACCTGGGCTGCATGACACCCGCTCGTGAAATGGAAAAACTGGCGCCGCCGGGAATGAAGGGTACCGGCGGCGCCGAGGGGAGTTAGAATTTGAACCGGGCGCCGAACTGGAAACGCCGGTCGACGCGGCTCCAGTTCGCGTCGCGGAACACCGGCTTGGCGTTCGGCGTGGCGCTCGAGTCCCCGAAGATCTGCTGCTGGAACACCGTGGTGGTGCCGAGCAGGTTCGATCCTTCGATCGACAATTCGACCCATTTGGCCAGCGAGAAGCGCAGCGACCCGTCGAGGAAGCCCGCCGCCTTCTGGAACACCGGCAGGCCGATGCAGCAGTCGAGATTGTTGGTCAGGAAGCGCGAGCGCCAGTTATAGGCGAGACGCATCGCCACCGGGCCCTTCTCGTACAGCGCCACGGCGTTGAACGTATGCTTGGAGATGCCCGCCAGCTGGTGCGAGTCGATCACCACGCCGCGTCCGCCGGAGACGTCCAGGCCCGCGCCGAAGCCGCCGGTGCCCCCCGCATCGAGCGCGCCCTGCGTCACCAGGTTCGAGTTGCTGATGCCCGACTGGTCGACAAAGGTGTAGTTGAGCTGCGTGCCGAAGCCGCTCAGCACGCCGGGCAGGAAGTCGAAGAAGGTCTGGAACGCGACCTCGACGCCCTTCAGCTCGCCGCCGCCGGCTCCGTTGCGCGGACCGCGCATCAGCACCGTCTGGGTGGAGCCGTTGTTGGTGAAGCTGCGCAGGAACTCGCCGTACGAGATCGTGCCGTTCAGCTTCTTGTAGAAGCCGTCGATCGTGAACGAGCTGCTGCGGCCGAAATAATGCTCGAAGGTGAGGTCGAACTGGTCGGCCGTGACCGGCTTCAGCGCCGGGAAGCCCGATTCCGCGCGGAACACGAAATTATAGCCGGTCACCGTGCCCGCCCCGTTCTTCACCAGATAGGGCGAGTCCGGCCTGCCGTTGAGATCCGGCCCCAGGATCGAGACGAAGTTGCGCAACAGGCCGAAGTCCGGGCGCGACATGCCCCGCGAATAGCCGAAGCGCACGAAGCTCTTGTCGTCGAGGCCGAGGCGCAGGTTGAAGCTCGGCAGCCAGTTGTCATAGCTCGCCTTGTAGCTGTTGGGGCTGCCGCCGCCGCTGGCGAACGCCGCCACCGCCGGGGTGACGAAGCACATCGGGTTGACCACCCAGCCCGTCGGCAGCGGGCCGCCGCAGGGAACATAGTTGTTGAAGGTGGTGGTCAGCGGATAGCCGACGCTGCCGTCCGAGGCGATCTCGGTGCGCACGAAGCGCAGGCCGATATTGCCGCGAACATTGACTCCGCCGATGCTCATGCCGTCCCCGCCGAAGCGGAGCATCGCATAGGCGGCCTTGGTCTTCTCCTTGACGTGCATCACCTCGGACGGAAGGTAGCAGCCCTCGATCGTGGCGTCGGCGCGGTCGCAGATCGGCTGCCAGCCCATCGGCGAATTGGTGGTCGCGCCGCTCACTCCCTGCACCAGCCGGGCGCGATCCGTCAGCGTGGCGCGGTTCATGTAGACCAGCGCCGGATTGTCGTAGACGCCGCCATTGTAGAAGCCGTCGCCGAGCGTCACCGACTCCCACATGCCCGCGCCATAGCCCTTGAAGTCCGGGTGGCCGGCATTGCAGGCCGGATAGGCGCCGCCCGTGGTATTGTCGATGTTGAAACCCGGGCCGTTGCAGTTCCACGAAGCCGCGACCGGGCTCCAGTTGAAGGTGGAGTAGCGGACCGTCTGGCTGCGATCCGCATAGCGCACGCCGACCTTGAGCGAATCGAGCCAGCCGCCCTCGTCGAAATCATAGGCGATGTCGCCGCGGAACGCGGTTTCCTTGGCGTCATTGTCCTCCATGTGCGCCTGGATGAACGGCATCCAGTAATTGTGCGGGTTGGAGAGGCCGCCGGTGGCGTAGTTGACGTTCGAGCCGGGCAGCAGCTTCACCTGGGGAGTGCCGTCGCGGTTCGTGGCGTATTGCATGTTGGCCATCGAGCCGACCGCGACGAGGATGTCGTCATTGGTCGTGTTGGCCCAGATGTGCTGCACGTCGAGATTGACGTGCAGCTTCTCGGTCGGATCCCAGCTGATGTTGCCCGACAGGTCCTGGGTCCGCTCGCGGTGATCGAAGTTGCGTGCCTCGTTCTGGAAATAGAGGCCGTCCTGCAACGTGGTGCAGACCGACGGCGCGGCGCAATTGTTGACGAAGGGCAGGCCCGGCACGGCCGAGCCGGTGTTGATCGCTTCCTGGGTGCTGTCCCAGCTCCCGCGCCAGCTGCCATGCGCCTGGGTGAGCGTGCCCGAACGGAGCATGCCATCCGCCCCGAAGACGAAGGGCGAGGTGCCCGGCGCGGCGCCGAGGAACGAGCTGGTCCGCGGATAGAAGGCCGACTTGCCATACGCGTCGCCCTGGAAGATCACATGGCTGGCCCGCTCGAGCCAGGCATTGTGATATTCGCTGTCGTTGTACTGCGCGGTCATCCGGAAATTGCCGGCATTGTTCTCATATTGCGCCGCGGCCGAGATGCCGCGGCGGGTGCGATCATAATCGACCTGCGAATAGCGGATGCCGTCCGGAATATAGGCCCAGCCCGAGCCGCCGAACGGGTTCGAGGCGCAGGCGACCGAGCCGTCGGAATTGACGATCCCGCCGCCCGAGGCATTGGTCGAGCCCGTCGTGCAGAAGGTGTCGATCTTGTCCATGATCACGCTTTCCGTGCGCGTGACGACATGGCTGCGGGCGAAATCGGCGAGCAGGCCGAAGCGGCCGATCGCGGTATCCCAGGTGTTCGAGATCAGCCCCGAGAACTCGCCGGTCCATTCCTTCGAGCGGGTACCATAGGTCGCCTTGGCATTGCCGGCGACCACAAGGCCCTTCTGGTCGAACGGCAGGCGGGTGCGCAGGTTGACCGTGCCGGCCAGGCCGCCCTCGATCATCTCCGCCGTCTGGTTCTTGTACGCATCGACGCCGGCCATCAGCTCGGGCGAGACGTCGTTGAAGTTGAGGCCGCGATAGCTGTCGGCCGAGAAGCTGTCGCGCCCGTTGAATTCGGTGCGAACGAAGGTGAGGCCGCGGATGAGCACGCCGGTGGGCTCGCCCGAGGGGTGCGTCGAATCGTCGGTCGATTGCAGACGCGAGGTGGTGATGCCCGGCACGCGCTGGAGCGCGCCCGACACCGAGGTGTCCGGGAAGGCGCCGATGTCGGTCGCGGTGATCGAATCGACAACGGTGTCGGAATCGCGCTTGATCGTCTGCGCGGTCTCGAGCGCCTTGCGGACGCCGACGACGACGATCGTGGGCGAGCCGTCCTCTTCCTGGGCCGCTTCGGGCGCACGGGCCGGCGCCGGGGCGGTCTGCGCCTGGGCGATGCCGGCAAGACCCATCAGGGCCATGGCGGCAAGCGAGGCACCGCCCCGCAAGATGGTGGTCTGCTTCATCTTTCCTCCCTCCGTCGCTCCTTTGCGGAGCTGTTGCACGCACGACGCCCCGGAGCCCCCGCCCCGCGGCATCGCGTCAATTCCCTTGTCGGTGCGTGGAAATGCGCGTGCGGCAACGCCCTGCGCTGCTGCGCATGATCGCAAGCCGGCCATGCCGCGCTTCCCCCAAGACACCCTCCTTACGTGCCGACGACGCTCTACGGCGCCACCATCCACCGCGAGCCACCCGATCCGCTGGCGCGAAAACGCCGACGGCCCTGCCGGGAAGCTCTTTGCGTAACTTTGCGTAAATTGAGCATGACCGCAAGAGGGAAATTCTCGAAAATTGAAACCGATCTATAGCATTATAATATAACAATATTATTCCGAAACCCTGCCGAAACCGATTGGAATCACCTGACCATGGACGAGTCGCGCAATGCAATTTTACCTTGCAATCAATGCAAGTTTTGCACAAACTGGCAATGCAATGCAAAGCAGCGCAACTCCGCACGCCGGTCCGTCGGCGATGTTATCGGATGCCGGTATCGGCGCCGGGCGGGAGCGTGAGCGCGAAGCCGGCCGCGATCAGCAGCGCGGCGGCGGCGAGGACCAGCGCATATTCGGCCTGGCCGTGAAAGGCACGGCCGACCAGGGGACCGAGCATCGTCGAGGCGACGAGCTGGGGGATCACCAGGAACATGTTGTGGATGCCCATATAGACGCCCGCCTTGCCCGGCGGCACGCTGCCGGCAAGCATGGCATAGGGCATGGACAGGATCGCCGCCCAGGCGAGCCCGACGCCGAGGGTCGGCAGCCAGAGCGCCACCGGATCGGCGACGAGCAGGAAGCCGAGCAGCCCCGCGGCGCCGAACGCCAGGCACAGCGCATGCGTGGCGCGGCGGCCGAGCCGCTCGCCGATGCCCGGCAGCAGCAACGCGCCCAGCGCCGCGACGCCGTTATAGCCGGCAAAGAGCACGCCCACCCAATCGGCGGCGGCGTTATAGCCCGGCGAAGCGGGATCGGCGGTGCCATAGTGGCGCAGCGCCAGCGCGGGCACGGTATAGATCCACATCGCGAACAGGCCGTACCAGGTGAAGAACTGGACGATGGCGAGCCGCTTGAGCAGCAGCGGCATCGAGCGGATATCCTCTACGATCTCGAGAATGCCGATCGAGCTGCGCCCGAGCCGGCGCAGGCGGACCACCACTGCCTGGAGCAGCCCGAACAGGAAGCAGATGCCCGCGACGACATAGATTTCGCGCTTCCAGCCGGCGAGGGCCGCGGCGCCGGCGATGCCCAGGCCCGCGAGCATCCAGGCCATGCCGTGGCGAAGCAGCGAGGCGGCGCGTTCGGGCGACAGGACGTGCGGCGGCATCGCCGCTTCGGCCGGCCGCGCCGGCGCCGGGCATTCGGGAGTGGTGACGATCGTCCAGCCCACCGCCGCCAACAGGCAGAAGCCGCCGATATAGAAGGCCATGCGCACCGATTGCGGGAGCATGCCCGGCGCGGGCTGGCCGCTCAGCCCCGCCCAGTGGACGAGCATCCAGGGCAAGGCCGAGGCGAACACCGCGCCCGTGCCGATGAAGAACACCTGCATCGCGAAGCCGGCGGTGCGCTGGCTCTCGGGCACCCGGTCCGCCACCAGCGCCCGGAACGGCTCCATCGCGATATTGATCGAGGCAGTGAGCACCCACAGCATCAGGCTGGCGGCCCAGAGGCTGGCCGCATTGGGCATCAGGAACAGGGCAAGCGCAGTGCACAGCGCGCCCGCCAGGATATAGGGCCGGCGCCGGCCGAGCCGGCCGCGGGTGCGATCGCTCAGATGGCCGATGATCGGCTGGACCAGCAGCCCCGTGGCGGGGCCGGCGATCCACAGGATGGCCAGATCGTCGAGCTCGGCACCCAGGGTCTGGAAGATGCGGCTGGTATTGACGTTCTGCAGGCCCCAGACGATCTGGATGCCGAGCAGGCCGAAGCACATGTTCCAGATCTGCAGCAAGCCGAGCCGCGGTACCCGCGGCGCGTCGCTCGCGTCGCCAGCTTGCAATGCTCCCCCCTCACCGTTCTAAACTGGCCGTATTCGGCTTTCCTCAAGCTTGGGCACAATGGGCAGCAGTAGCAACAACAATACGACGCTGCAGGATCTCGCGCAGCTGGCCGGCGTATCGATCTCGACCGTCTCGCGGGCGCTCAACGATCATCCGCTGATCAGTGCGCGGACGAAGCAGAGGATCTGGGCGCTGGCACGCGACCATGACTATCCCTTCCGCCCCTATATGCCGGCGGCGCCGGTGGGCGCCGAGGGGACGATCGTGATCGTCACGCCCTTCATGCGCGGCCGGCCGCTGCCGCTCTCGCACCCCTTCTTCCTCGAGCTGCTCGCCAGCATCGGCGAGGCGGCCCGCGCGCGCGACTGCGACTTCACGGTGAGCCATACCACCCCGGCAAACTATGCGGACCTCGTCGCCACCACCACGACCAGCCGGGCGAGCGGGGTGATCTTCCTCGGCCAGTCCATGCTGCACGACGCGTTCAACCAGCTGACCGAATCCAATGCCAATTTCGTGGTATGGGGGGCGCAGATGGCCGGGCAGCTCTATTGTTCGATCGGCTCGGACAACCAGCTCGGCGGGCGCCGCGCGACCGCCCATCTCGCCCGGCTGGGGCGCAAGGCCATCCTGTTCCTGGGCGGCACCGATCCGGAATCGATGCAGCGCAAGCGCGGCTACGACGAAGCGCTCCGGGAAGCCGGGCTGGAGATGGATCCCAAGCTGGTGGTGCCGGTCGATTTCGAGCTCGAATCGGCCGATGCGGCGGTGAGCCGGCTGCTGCGGCGCCACGTCCATTTCGAGGGGATCGTCGCTTCGTCCGACCTGATCGCGCTCGGCGCGATCCGCGCGCTGCGCCGGGCGGGCGTGTCGGTGCCGAACCAGGTATCGGTGGTCGGCTATGACGACATGCTGCTCGCACGGCTCTCCACGCCTGCGCTCAGCACGATCCGGCAGGACACGTTCGAGGCCGGCCGCCAGCTGGTCTCGCGCATCCTCGATCCCTCCCCCGATCCCAGCGCCGAGCGGCTGCCGACGGATCTGATCGTGCGGGAGTCTTGCGGGGGGTGAGCGCATGGTTCCCCGCCCCGGAAGGGAGGGGACCAGAGGGAAACCCAATAACCGTTTGCCGCCCTGCATTTCCCTCGGCTATGCCCGCGCCTCATATAGCGGGAAAGCCCGCGCACAGAGGTGAAGGTAGTTCTATGCATGGTGCGGCGCTCGGATTGATGCGGGAGCGCCGGTTCCTGCCGTTGTTCGTCACCCAGTTCCTCGGGGCGTTCAACGACAATCTGTTCAAGAACGCGATGATCTTCTTCGCGACCTACCAGATCTTCAATTCGGTCGAGGACGAGACCCGGTTCAGCGCGATCGCCACCGGCATCTTCATCCTGCCCTTCTTCCTCTTCTCCGCGCTCGCCGGCCAGCTCGCCGACACCTACGACAAGGCGAAGATCATGCGGATCATCAAGGCCGCCGAGGTCTTGATCATGCTGGTGGGCGCCTCCGGCATCTTCCTCAAGAATCTGGAGCTGATGCTGGTCGCCCTCGTCGGCATGGGCATCCACTCGGCGTTCTTCGGCCCGATCAAATACGCGATCCTGCCCCAGCATCTGGAGGAAGACGAAGTGCTGGGCGGCACCGGCATGGTGGAGGCCGGCACCTATATCGCCATCCTGTGCGGTACCATCGCCGGCGGCGTGCTCAGCGCAAAGGCCGCCGCCTTCGCGGTGATCGGCGTGGCGGTGACCGGCTGGTTCGCCTCGCTGCGGATCCCCGCCGCCCCGCCGCTCACCACGCTGAAGATCGACTACAACATCTTCCGCGCCTCGTGGCGGCTGATCTCGGCCACCATGCACATCCGCCGCCTCTATCTCGCGATCATCTCGATCAGCGTGTTCTGGACGATCGCGGCGGTGCTGGGCGTGCTCTTCCCGCCGCTCGTCAAGAACGTGTTCCACGCCCAGAAGGACGTGGCGAGCGTGTTCCTGGGCATCTTCTCGGTCGGCATCGCGATCGGATCGGTGATCATCAACCGGCTGCTCAAGGGCCATGTCTCGGCGAAATATGCCGTGCGCTCGGTGCTGACGATGATGATGTTCGTGATCGCCTTCTATTTCGTCGCGCGCTTCTGGCCGGTGCACGACGGGCCGCTGATCAAGACCGCCGCGTTCGTGATGATGCCGCTGGGCTGGGCGGTGCTGGGATTGCTGATCGCGATCGCGATCACCGGCGGCATGTTCGTGGTGCCGCTCTATGCCTTCCTGACCACCACCGTCGAGAAATCGCAGACCGCGCGCACCGTGGCGGCGAACAACATCGTCAATTCGGGCTTCATGGTGTTCGGATCGGTCGGCATCTTCGGAGTGAGCAACATTCCCGGGATCGGCGTGGCCGAATGCATCCTGGTCGTGGTGGTGCTCTGCCTGGCCTCGGCCTGGTGCGCGAATCGGCTCTACAAGGCCGAGGACGCGCCGCATGTGCCGGACGTGCTCCCTTGATGCGGCTCGGCTGACGCCGAACCCGGAGCGGGGCGGCGGCGCCCCGCCGTCAGGCGATGAACGTGAAGAAGCAGACGAAGAAGGCAGTGAAGCTCAATGCGAAGAGCTTCACGTCGCTGTCGTCGCGCAACTTGCGCTGCTGCGCCACGGCGCGGCGGACGTGGCGGCGGAACGGGTGGCGGCGGGGCGCGTAGCCCTCGATGACGAGCTGGCGTTGCATGGCCAGCAGTTAACGACTTCTTAACTTTTGCCGCCAGCGTTACCTATGGTTAACCACTGTCCGGCGACGGGACAGGCCTTGGTTACCGCGCGGCCGGCCCCGTGCTCGCCCGCACCACCAGCTGATGCTCGAGCGTGACGCGCGGCTGGGAAGCATTGCCGCCCAGGATCAGCTCGGCCGCGGCGGCCGCGAGTTCGTGCACCGGCTGGCGGATGGTGGTGAGCGGCGGCCACACCGCCCGCGCCAGGTCCGAATCGTCGAACCCCACGATCGAGAGCGCGCCCGGCACGTCGATGTCGTTCTCATGCGCGACGGCGAGCGCGCCGGCGGCCATGTCGTCATTGCCGGCGAAGATCGCGCTAGGCCGCTCCTTGCGCGCCAGCAGCGCGCGCGCAGCCGCCGCGCCCGAGGCGAAGTCGTTCTCGGCGGCGACGACGAGCGCAGGATCGAAGGCGATGCCGTGCGCCGCGAGCTCGGCCTTGTAGCCGGCGAGGCGATCCGCCGAGGAGGCGTGGCTGTCTAGGCCGCGGATCATCGCGATGCGGCGATGCCCGAGCCCGATCAGATGCCCGACCAGCTCGCGCGCGGCGGCAATATCGTCCATCGATGCCGACATGCCGGCATCCTTGCGCGTGCCCGGTGCGATCCGGACATAGGGCAGCCCGCGCCGGTCGAGCTCGTCGAGCAGCGCCGCGGCCTCGGTCACCGGCGGCGAGAGGATCAGGCCGTCGAGATGCGTCTCGTCGATCAGCGCGAGCACGTTCGAGACGAGATCCGGCGACTGGCTGTCGATCGGCTGGAGCAGCAGGCGATAGCCAAGCTCTGTGCAGCGCTGCTGTGCGCCGGTCTGCACGTGATAGATGTAATAGGGGCTGGGATTGTCGTAGAGCAGGCCGACCTGGAACGACTTGCGCCCGGCAAGCGTCCGAGCGGCATGGCTCGGGCGGAAGTTGAGCCGCGCCACGACTTCCTCGACCCGGCGGCGCGTCTCTTCGCTGACATGCTTCTCGTTGTTGAGCACCCGGCTGACGGTCTTGAAAGACACGCCGGCGATCTTCGACACTTCCTTGATCGTGGGACGGCTGGACATCACTTTCCCCGCCGGGAGGCAGCCCCGGCCTGTGACAGCCATATTTGACAGCGCTGGCAGTGCGCAAGCTAAGAAGCGGGGAGATGGACAAGGTACAGCCTCTCCCCGCCGCGGCCGGGATCATCGCCGCCCGGCTCCGCCCGGGCCGGCGGCGGCCCTTCGTGCTCGGCATCGCCGGCGCGCAGGGCAGCGGCAAGTCGACGATCGCGCGCGCGCTGGCGGCCCGTTTCGGCTGCCCCGTGCTGTCGCTCGACGATCTCTATCTCGACGGTGCCGCCCGGCAACGACTCGCCGAGACCGTGCATCCCCTGCTGCGCACGCGCGGCGTGCCGGGCACGCACGACGTCGCCGCCGGGCTGGCGGCGATCGAAGCGCTGGCGCACGGCCCCGCCCTGCTCCCCCGCTTCGACAAGGCGCGCGACGAGCCCGGCAGCCCCGAGCGCGTGGCCGGGCCCGCCGAAATGCTGATCCTGGAGGGCTGGTGCCTGGGCATGCGACCCCAGGCGGCGGCGGAGCTCGTCGCGCCGATCAACGACCTGGAGCGCGTGCACGATGCGGACGGCCGCTGGCGGCGCTGGGTGAACGCACGGCTGGCCGGTGCCTATCAGGCGCTCTGGGCGCGGATCGACCAGCTCGTCTTCCTCGAGGCGCCCGGCTTCGACGTGGTGGCCGATTGGCGGATCGAGCAGGAACATGCCGCACGCGGGCCGATGTCCGATGCCGAGGTCCGGCGCTTCGTCCAATATTATGAGCGGCTGACCCGGCACATGCTGCGCCACGGACACGCCTGGGCCGACCTGACGCTGCACCTGGACGCCGATCGGCGGCCGAGGGATTGATCCAGATCAATCGTTCCGCATGCGCCGCGCCCGGTTCGTTGGGCGCCGCGACCCGCGCGGCGCCCGCCCCCCGAAAAGGGCCGAGAGCCCGCGCGGCCGGACCGCGCGGGCTCTCTTGCTACTTGTCTCCGTCGCCAGCGCCTTCGCGCTCGCCATCGCCCTCGAGATTCCGGGAGGGGTTCTGGTCGAGCGAGAAGCCGCTGCCGCCGCGGACTCGCAGCATCCTGAGGGCGTCGCTGGCATCGGCGCCCGATCGGGTGAAGCTGATCACGAGCGTGCCCGGGATCACGGTGAGCAGATAATTGGCCGACAGCGCGAGCGTGCCCTGCCCGATCGCATAGCTGCCCACCTGCTCGCCGGCGATGCGGGCCAGCGCGCCGGTGAAGCCGTCGCCGTTCACCAGCGAACCGGTGGAGACGGCATAGCCGAACACCGGATCGGGCTGGCCGAACAGCTTGGTCGCATCCTGCGCAGTCACGGTCACCGCACGGCGGGTGATGTCGGCGATCACCGGCGCGCCGGACAGGCTGACGGCGTAGTTCCCCGCGTCCACACCCGTGAGCGCCAGGCCGCTCACCTGCACCGCGCGGCCGGTGCCGGCATTGGCATCGGCGAAGCGATAGGTGGCGGTGCCCGTCACCGCGTCGCCCGAGATCACGCCGGTAAGCGCGATCCGGCCGGTGGTGCCGGTGGTGCCGTCATAGGCGCGACTGTCCGCCGTCGCGGTGGCGGTGATCGCACGCTGGGCGATCGTCGCGGCACCGGTGGCCGTGCCGCCGATCGTATAGTTCGCCGCATCGGCGCCGTTCAGCGCGAGGCCGCTGGCAGTGGCGGTGCGGCTGCCGGCATTCTTGCTGTCGAAGGCGATGCTGCCGGCGCTCACGCCGACCTGGTCGCCCAGGACGACGCCGTTCAGGCCGAGCGTGCCGGTGGCGGCGGTGGTGCCGTCATAGACGCGGCCATTGGCCGTCAGCGTCGCGGTGATCGCCTTGGCGAGGATGTCCGCCAGCGCGGTCGCCGTGCCGCTGACCGCATAATTGCCCGCATCCGCGCCCGAGAGGGTGATGCCGCTCGCCGTGACCGTGCGACCGACGCCGGCGTTGCGGCTGTCAAAGGCCATGCCGGTGCTGCCGACCGACACCGTATCGCCCGCGACCACGCCGTTCAGGCCGAGCGTGCCCGTGGCGGCGGTGGTGCCGTCATAGGTGCGGCCGTTCGCCGTCAGCGTCGCGGTGATCGTCTTGGCGAGGATGTCCGCCAGCGCCGTCGCCGTCGTGCCCACGATATAGTTGCCGGCATCGGCGCCGGAGAGCGCGATGCCGCTCGCCGTGACGGTGTGGCCGATGCCCGCATTCTTGTTGTCGAACGCCAGCGTGCCGTTCGCGGCCACCTGGTCGCCGCCGATCACGCCGTTCAGTGCCAGGTTGCCGGTGGCGTTGGTGGTGCCGTCATAGGTGCGGCCATTGGCCGTCAGCGTCGCGGTGATCGCCTTGGCGAGGATGTCCGCCAGCGCGGTCGCCGTGCCGCTGACCACATAATTGCCCGCATCCGCGCCCGACAGCGTGATCCCGCTCGCCGTGACGGTGCGCGTGCCGGCATTCTTGCTGTCGAACGCCAGCGTGCCGCTCGCGGCCGCCTGGTCGTTGCCGATCAGGCCGTTCAGCGTAAGGCTGCCGGTGGCATTGGTGGTGCCGTCATAGGTGCGGCCATTGGCCGAAAGCGTCGCGGTGATCGTCTTGGCGAGGATGTCCGCCAGCGCAGTCGTCGTCGTGTTGACGACATAGTTGCCCGCATCCGCGCCCGAGAGGGTGATGCCGCTCGCCGTGGCCATGCGCCTGCCCGCATTCTTGCTGTCGAAGGCGAGGACGCCGCTCGCCGCCACCTGGTCGCCATCGATCAGGCCGCTCAGCGCGAGGCTGCCGGTGGCGTTGGTGGTGCCGTCATAGATGCGGCTGTCGGCAGTGAGGATCGCGCTGATCACGCGGGGATCGACCACGACCGTGCCCATGCCGAAGCCGAAGGCATAGTTCATGTCCGATGCCAGCGAGCCGAGCGCGGAATAGACCGCATAGGTCCCGGCGTCGCGGCGCGCACCGCTGAGTGCGGCCGCGCCCGACCAGGCCGCGCTGCCGCTGTCGCCGTTCACCAGCCCGGTGATCGTCGCGGTGAGGACGGGGACCGCGCCGTTATAGGTGACGTGGAAACTGTCCGGCGTGACCGTCAGCACCGGGCGATAGCCATAGACGAAGCGGTTGCCCGCGTTCGGCGCGGTGGTGAAGCTGCCGGCGCCGAAATCATAGATGGCGCCGTAATAGCTGGTGCCCGCCAGCCCGCCGAAATCGTTGTTCGGATCGGAATGGCCCGAATTGCCGCCGGTCTGGGTGTAGATCAGCCAGCGGCCGTTCGGCGTGGCGAGGGTCCCGGCCCCCGCCAGGTTGAGGAACCGGCCGTCCGAGGAGAGCGTGATCGCATCCCCCGCGGCCGAAGAGGCAATGCGGCCATTGGCGGTTATCGTCATGCCGCCATGCGAGGCGATGGTCACCGCGCCGGCATTGCCCTGGACGAGGCCGTCGATCGCTAGCGCCGTGCTGTTGCCGAGCTTCAGGCCGTTGCTCGAGAAATTGCCCAGCGCGCCGATGCTGTTGCCGCCGCCCAGCACCGCCGCGCCGGTCACGCTGCCCTGCAGGCGATCGGCGACGATGTAATAGGCGTTCTGCGTCAGCGCCCCGGCCACCTGCAAGTCCAGCACGCCGTTCACATCGATCACGCCGTCGAGGCTCAGGTCCTGGAGGTTGCGCAGCAGGAAGTCGCCATTGCCGATCGTCACGCTGCCCAGGCTGCCGACATGCGAGCCGGTGCCGTTGTGATCGAGATCGGCATTGCCGCCGATCGCCACCACGCCAAGCGTGCCGGCCGAGACGCTCGCCGCGGTGATTCCGCCGGCCGCGGTGAGCTGCACGTCGCCACCGCCGAGATTGCCGAAGGCCAGGTTGCCGGCACCCGAGAGCAGGTTGACGACGAAGTTGCCGGAAACGTCGCCCAGGGTCGTATTGCCCTGGCCCGCGACGTCGATGTGGCCCGCGTTGCTGGTCAGGTTGCCGAGCGCCAGGCTGCCCGAAGGACCTTGCACCGCGATCGCGCCGACCGCCCGGATGGCGCCCGCCGAGAAGTCGCCGGTGCTGACCGCGAGCTGCACGGTGCCGCCGCGGATCCCGGCCAGCGCATCGGCCCGGTAGAAGTTGATCGCGACCGCGCCGTCGGCCTGGATGCTCGTGCCGCTCAGCGGCGTGCCGAGATTGCGGAAGACGCTGCTGCCGAGGATCGAGGCCTGGTCGGCCGCCCCGAACACCAGGTCCCCGCCCGCGCCGAGCGCAAGGATATTGGCGCCGGTGCCGCTGAGCGAGGCCTCGCCCAGGCGCAGATTGCCGCCCGCCTGGAAGCGGATCGAATCGAGCGCATGGGCGCCGTCGATATCGATGCCCTGGCTGCTCGCCACTTCGATCCCGCCCTGATCCGCGCGGAGCATGCCGGCGGAGACGCCCGAACCGTTCAGAAGGATGCCGGCGCCGGCATCCAGCGCCCCGACCCGCAGCGCCCCGTGCAGCGCATCGATGCGGATCGCGCCGCCAAAGGCGAAGCCGTTCGCGCCGAAGTCGAAATCGCCCACCGTGTCGGTGATCCGGAGCGCGCCTGCCCGGGCGCCGTTGACCGCCAGGACATTGCCCGCAAAGTCTCCGGCGGTGACCGTGTAGTCGCGGTCGACGCTCAGATAGCTGGAGATCGCGGCGGTGCCCGTACCGGCATCGATCGTGACGTCGCGACCGGACACATATTGCAGCCCTACGCCCCGGCCGATCGCAGTGACGTCGCCGGCGGCGATGAGGGTCAAGGCGCCGGTGATCGCCCCGCCCCGCGCCTCGACACGGATATTGCCCGAGGATTGGAGGAAGCCCGCCGAACTGAGGTCGCCATCGGTGTCGATGATCGTGACGTCGCCCAGGGTGGCGCCGGCGGACAGGGTCGGGCTGAGCGCAAGGCCGCCAAAGTCCGCCGCGGTCAGCGAATAGCTGCCGCCGCCGCTCTCCACGTTCGTCACCGTGAGCACGCCCGGCACCGAAGCGGCGATGTTGTGGCCCTGCAGGAAATTGATCCCCAGATCGCCCGAGCCGATCGAGATGCCGACATCGCCCGTGGCGGCGCTGACCGCGTCGAGCACGCCCGTCACGCTGAACAGGTTGATCGACACATCGCCGCCCAGCGAGGCGACCGTCCCGCCGCCGCTGCCGCAACCGCAGCCGCCCAGCGTGCCGCCCGTCTCGACCGAGTAATGGCTTCCGGGGCTCACCCCCGCATCGGCGCCCAGCACGACATTGCCCTGCGCGACGAGCGCGAAGCCGTCGGCCGCGGCCAGGCTGCGCACCGTCGCGGTGCCGCCTGCGGCGAACTGGCCACCGCCCGCGAGCGAGATCCGATCGATCGCCAGGTTGCCGGTGGTGACGACCGACGCATCCCGCCCGGCGCGCAACGCGTCGATCGCGATCCCGCCGGTATCGCCGTTCACGACCAGGTCGCCGCCCGAGCCGAGCGAGGCTGCCCGGACCTCGCCGCCGTCGATCTCGAGATAGTTGCCGGCCTCGAGAAGGGAGACGGCAGTGGTGTCGACCACGCGGTTGCTGGTCAGATAGAGATCGTTGGCGGTGATGCCGCCGCCGCCCAGGACGAGGTTGCCGCCCATCGCCTGGAGATCGACCGTGTCGCCCGAGGCCGTGTTCACGGTGAGCGCGCCGTTGCCCAGATAGGCGCTGGCGGTGCCCGCATTGGCCGTCAGCGTATCGATCGACAGGTCGCCGTTCCGCAGGTTGACCGCGGCGTCCGCTCCCATCACCTGGGTCAGCGCTGCCGAATGATCGAGGTTCACGAACGCGCCGGTGCTGCCCAGGATCCTGGCATTGCCGGTCGCGCCCGCTGCGCGCTCGAAATAGGTGTCGTTGCCGACGCCCGGGTAATTGTCCGCGCCGAGCACCGCATCGCCGCTGGTGCTCTGCACGAGGAGATCGCCAGCCGCGCCGGTGAGCTTCGCCTGGCGCAGGACCGCGTTCCCGCCCTGCGCGTACAGCGTGATGCTGCCGCCCGCGCTGGCATAGCCCGTGGCGATGCCGCCGCTGCCGGTGGAGAGATGCACGTCGCCGCCGGCTTCGATGCTGCCGGTCAGGTCGATCGCGGTCGCGCTCGCGATGCGGGCGATGCCGGTGCCGCCATCGACATGGAAGGCCTCGAACCCGCCGGTCGTGGTGGAGACGTCGACGCCCGTCGCGCCGAGCAGTTCGTACAGGTTGATCGTGCCGGCCGAACCGGTCACCGCGCCGCCGGCCGAGCGGATCGTGCCGTTGCTGAGCAGGCCGTCGATCTGGAAGTCGATGGCGCGGGGATATTCGAGCGTGGTTCCGCCCAGGTCGAGATCGCCCAGGCTGGTCAGGCTCCAGTCGCCCGTCCGGGTGCCGACCGGCGTCAGCGCGGCCCCAAGGAAGCTGGCGCCCTTCAGCGTGTAGCTCCGACCGACATAGACCAGGCCGATATCGACCGCGCCGGTGCCGTTGAGCGTCACGTCGTAATTGCCGCTCGCCTCGAGCAGGGCGATGTTGCCGCCGTTGACGGTCAGGGCCCCGTCCGTCGTCAGGCCCGCGCCGAGCCGAGCCGATGCGCCGAGCACGTCGCCCGCCGTCGCGGTGGCGGTGAGCGCGCCGTTCGCGAGGAAATTGCCCGAAAGCGTCAGGTCCGTGCCCGCGATCAGCGTGACGTTCGCGCCGCTGGCGCCGGCGATCCGCAACTGGTTGATCGACTCCGCATGCACGTCGCCGGCAGCGGAGATGCCGATGGCGGCATTCGCATCCGTGACGCCGACGGTGGCGTTGCCGGTGGCCAGGATCGCGACCGAGCCGGGCGTGACTCCCGCCCCATAGCTGAGATAGTTCGAGGCCGTGATGGCACCGCTCGCGGCGCCCAGCAGGACGTCGCCGCCCGAGATCCGCACATTATAGCCGTCGCCCGCCACATCGGTGCCGCCGAGCAGGTCGAGCGAGCCGACGCTGACATAGCCGGTGCCGGTCACCGAGACATCGTCCTGCGAGAGGATCCGGCCGATGTGCACGTCATGCGCGCCGCCATTGACGATGACGTCGTTGCCCCGGAGTTCGCCGGTCTGGATGCCGTTGGCGTTGAGCGTGATGACGCCCAGCGTGCCGATCCCGGCATTGGTGGTGAGATCGCCGTCCACGTTCAGCGTGACGTCGCCGCTGCCGATATTGCCCAGAACCGTCAGGTCCCCGGCATTGGTGAAGCGGAAGGCAGCGCTGGAATAGGTATTCCCCTGCAGCCGGACGACGTGGTTCTCCCGGTCGGCCGTGACGCCGCCGCGGCCATAGAGCGACAGCGAACGGACCGTGAGGCTGCCGTCGGACTGGGTGATGGCGCCGGTCGCGTCGACGACCATCCCGCTGGTCACGACGACGTTGCCCACGAGATCGACCGCGCCGTTGTTGTAGAGTATGAAATTGTCGGCGCTCGTATCGCCGAGCTTGCCGAACGAGACCAGCCCGTTGCCGTAGAACTGCACCCAATGGCCCGCCGCCGATGCGATCAGCGTGCCACCGGAGACGGCGGCGGTGCCGCCATTGTCGATGTCCCCGCCCGCGATCAGCGTCATGGTCGCGCTGCTGCCGGCGGTGAGCGCACCGGCGATCTGGATGCCGCCGCTGGTCTTGAAGGCCAGGTCGCCGACCGCGGACAGCCCGTTGATCCTGCCGATCGTGTTGTCGCCGCCCAGCAGCAGGTCGCCGGTCGCCGAGCCGTCGGCGCTGGCGGCGGTGATGACCGAGCCGGCCGCCTGGGTGACCGAGCCGTTGGTCGCCTGCACGCTGAAGGCCCCGCTCGCGGTGACGCGGCCGGTCAGGTGGACATGCTCGCTCAGGAGGCTGACATCGCCCGAGGCAGTGATCTGGTCGCCGAACGCGCCGACATCGCCGCTGTTGAATGCGATGGCGATGCCGCCCTGGGCGTGCGACGTGAGTGTACCGGTCACGCCGCCGGTCACGCCATAGCTGGTGATCCGCCCGCCCGAAGTGAGCGACAGGTCGCCGCCCACGTCGACGGTGTCGGCCAGCATGAGGTTGCCGACGGTGTTGACCGTGGCGCTGCCCGGCAGGGTGAGGCTGAGCACGCCGAACTGGTTGGCGCCGCCCAGCGTGATGTTGCCGCCGGCGCTCGCATTGAGCCTGCTGCCATAGATCACCGCATCGGGATTGTTCGCCTGGGTGATCCCGCCGGTGTCGGAAATGAGCGTCACGAGATTGCCCGCGGCGGCGACCGCGTTGGTCAGGCTCACATCGCCCGTGACGTGCAGCGTCAGGTCGCCCGCCCGCGCGCGCAGCTCGCCGATCGAGGCGATCTGGTTGGCATTGCCCAGGGCGATCCCGCCATTGGAGATGCCGCCCAGACTGTCGGCGGTGACGGTGCCGCCCTGCTGGCTGATGCCACCGGTGGTCTGGAGCCAGATGTTCCGGGCCGTGACATCGTCGGTCAGCGTCAGGTTCGTCGCCCGCAGGTCGAGATTGCCGCCGGCACTGATCAGGCCCAGCGACAGGAAGCTGTTCCCGCCATTGGCGAGCGTGATGTCCCCCGCCGCGCTGAAGCTCGCCGTGCCGCCGATCGACAGCGCCGCCGACTGGGTGATCGAGCCGGTATCGGAAATCAGCGTGAGGTCGCCCGGCGAAGTGAAGGCAGCGGCGTCGAGACTGCCGCTGTTGCGGAACAGCAGATTGCCGCTCGAGGTGGAGAGCGTGGCGCTGTCGATCTGGTTGGCGCCGGCCAGCGACAGGCCAGCGCCGGCGGTGCCGTTGAAGCTGCTCGCGATGATCTTGGCGGTCGAGGCCTGGTCGATGCCGGCGCCCGCGGAAAACGTGACGTTGCCGGCCGAGATCGTGCCCGCGCTCTGGACGATCCGGCTGCCGTCGACGAGGAAATAGGCCTGGCTGCCTCCATTCACGTCGCCGGCGATATCCAGGTCGACGACATTGTGGACGAAGACATCCGAGCCGCCCAGCCCGGCGATCGTGTCGATATGGTTGGCGAGGTTGAGGCTGATGCCGCCGCTGGTCGTGCTCGCGTCGAGCGATCCGACGAAGAGCGCGCTGAGCTGCGTGATCGCGCCGCCCGCGCGCACCGTCATCGAATTCGCCTGGCCGCCGATCCGCAGCGCGCCGGCGGCACGCAGCGTCGCATCGCCGGTCGAGGCGAGATAATATTCGGAGACCGTATTGGCCCCGTCGAGCACGACGTCGCCCGCGGTGACCGCGACGCGCCCGCCCGAGAGCGTGCCGCTGACCTGCCTCAGCCTGCCGGTGCCGGTGTCGAAATTGAGGTCGCCGCCCGTCACGAAGCCGTCGAGCGTCAGGTTGCCCTGGGTGGTCAGGCTGATCGTGGCGCCGTTGAGCGAGCTCAGCCCCGTGATCTCGCCGATATGGTTGGCGCGATCGAGGCCGATGGCACCGGACGCGCCGGCGTAGAGGCGGTCCACGGTAATGGTACCGGCGCTCTGGTTGATGGCGCCGCCCGCGCTATTGGACTGGAGCGTGGCACTCCCTGCGGTGATGTCTCCCGCGATATCGAGCGCATGGCTCGAGAAGACGGTCACATTCTTGTCGCTGGCCGCCGAGAGTCCGTCGATCCGATCGATCGCACCGCCGAGATATACGCCGTCGCGGCCATAGGCGGTAAGCCCGCGGATGGTGACGATCGCATTGTTCGCCTGCGTGATCGCGCCCTGCTCGCTGCGCAGCGTGACGTCGGTGGCCCCGTTGGTCACGATCCCGTCGATCAGGAGATCGCCGGTGTTGGTGAAGGCAAGGTTCCCGCCGGGCGTGTGCGCATTGAGCGTGCCGACATTGTTGGCGGCTGCGGTGAGATCGACGCCGAGCCCGAACAGGTACAGATAGTCCGCGGTGATATTGCCGCCGTTGATCGCGGCGACGCTGTTGGTGAGCCATACGCGCCGGCCCGCCGCGGCGATCCGGTCGACGGTCATGATGCCGCCATAGCCATTGGTGCCGCTGGCGATGCTCACATCGCCGCCGCTGATCACGTCGAGATGCGCGATCTGGTTGTCCCTGCCCAGCAGCGTGGCGCCACCGGCCGCGTTGACGATCAGCGAGCCGATCAGCGCGCCGTTCACCGGGTCGCTCTGCGTGATCGTGCCGGTGTCGGAGATCAGCTCGATCGTGGCACCCGCCGCGTTGATCGAATTGATCGCGATGGCGCCGACATTGTGGAATCGCACGTCGTGCCCACCACCATCGAGCGAAACCTGCCCGACATGGTTGTGGTTCAGCAGGCTGAGGCCGGCCGTCGCGCTCGCCTCGAGCGCATTGGTGAAGATGCCGGTGGTGCCGGTCTGGATCAGGCTGCCGTCGATGCTGAACTTCACCAGGCCGGGCGCGGAAATCCGCCCGTCGAGCGTCAGGCTGCGGTCGCTGCCGAGGCGGAAGCTGCCGCCGGCGGTGACGTCGTTGAGCGTGCTGACCGAATTGACCCGATCGAGCACGATATCGCCCGCAACCGCGCTGACATCGAGCCGGTCGGCGGCGAACGCCGCGATCTGCCGGACGTCGCCGCTGTCTGCGGTGAGCGAAAGCAGCCCCGAGGTGCTGACATTGCCAAGCAGGATCGCGTTCGCCGAATGGAAGGTGATGTCGTCGGTCGCGACGAGGTTGCTCGCGTTGGTCGAGCCGATGTCGTTCGCGCTCATCAGCGCGATACCTGTCGCGTTCAGATCGAGATGATCCGCGGCAATCGTGCCGGTGAGCTGGCCGATATAGCCCCCGACGTTCATGGCCAGCGTGCCGCCGGCCCTGATGTTTCCGCCGAGCATCACCGTGCCGGCACTGTTGTACCGTATCGAGTCGGCGGCGCTCAGATTGCCGAGCGTATTGACGTAATTATACTGGCTGAGATCGATGCCCGTCGCGGCATTGGCATTGAGCGTGCCGGTCCAGATCGAATTGCCGGGCACAACCTGCTGGCCGACCGATCCGGTATTCGAGGTCAGGTTGACCGTGCCATCCTGCGCGGTGATCGCCTTGACGACCAGGTCCGCGTCGTTGCGCAGCGTGATCGTGCGGCCGGTGCCGGCCTGGGCATTGTACAGGCCGACGCTGTTGGCGCGATCGAAGCTGATGTCGCCGCCCGCCGTCGCCGTCAGCGTCGCCGCGGCAACGGTGGAGCTGGTCTGGGTGATCGAGCCGGTTCCCCCGGCCGTGAGTTCCACATTGCCCGCGATGATCGAACCGCCGACGTTGAAGCCGCCGGCGTTGGCGAAGTGGAAGAAGTTGGTGCCGGTGCTGATCGTGCCAGTGCTCTGGACCTGGTTCGCCTTGGTCAGATCGACATCGCCGGTCGAGGAAATAGTCAGCGCGCCAGCGGTGATGATCCCCAAAGTCTGGGTGATCCCGGCGGCGCTGAGCGTCGTGCCGGCAAGGCCGCTGTTGATGTTTCCATAGAGGTTCAGCACGCCGCTGCTGCTGCTGATGTCGATCCCGCCGGTGGCGCTCGTCAGATCCCGCAAGAAAGCGAGGCTGCCCGAAAGGTTGATGCCCGTCGCGGCGTCGACCACGAGCGTGTTTGCCGTGAGCCCGCTGCCGGTGACCGAGCCGGTGTTCGAGTTCAGCGTCGCCTTGTTCACGGTGACGGCGCCGGTGAGGACAAGGTCGCCGGCGTTGCGGAAAGCGAAATCGCCCGGGCCATGCGTGTCGACTGCGCCGATGCCGGCGACATTGTTGGCGCTGTCGAAGAAGATCGCGCCATGCGACGACAGGTTGAGCGTGCCGGTCGTCACCACGCCGCTGCTCTGCGTGATCGTCCCCCCGCTCGAAAGCGAGACGATGCGGGCGAGGATGTCGCCGCCCAGCGCCAGGTCCTGATTTCCCGCCACGGTGACATCGAGCGTACCGGTGCCGAGCGTGATGTCGCCCAGGCCGAAGGTGGCGCCGCCATAGACGGTGGCGTTGCTGCCGTTGCCGGTGAGGTTCAGCCGGCCCGTGGTGATCTTGCTGTTGGCGTCGAATGCCGTGAGCGCGCCGCCGCCGAGATCGAAGGTCACGCTGTGGATGTCGGCGTTGACGCCGCCGGCGGCGATCTGGAAGCCGTTATGGTTGGTCAGCGATACGTCGCCGGCCATGGCGTAGAGCGTCAGGCTGCTGAACGCGTTCGCTGCATTGTCGAGCGTGATGTTCCGCGCGGACGAGAGGTTCAGCGCGTTGGCCGAGACATAGCCCGCACCGCCGATCGCACCGATCTGCGAGGTCAAGGACACATCCTGCGTCGCGCTGACATGGCCGCCGATGAGGATGCCGGACCGGTTCATGAACGAGGCGCTGCCGGCACTGGCGTTCAGGACGTCGATCTGGCTGACATAGTTGGTGCCGTTGAACGCTAGAGCCGTGCCGTTGGCGGTGAAATTGTTCGCGGTGATCGCGCCGGCGTTCTGGACGATCGTGCTGGCGCCGGTCAGCGTGACGGTGTTGCCGCCGATGTCGCCCGTCAGGGTGAGCGCGTTGGCGGTCTTGAGCGTGACGTTGCCCGTGCCGCCGTTCAATGTGCCCACGGTGTCGATCGCGTTGCCGCTGGTGTTGAGCGTGACGCCGGTTCCGCCGCTCGCGTTCAGGCTGGCCGCGGTGATCGCGCCGGCCTGGGTGATCGCGCCATTGTCGGAGAACAGGTTGAGCGCCCCGACGGTGCCGCCGGTAAAGGCGATGCTGCCGAGATTGTGGATCCAGACGTTCTTGCCGCTGCCATAGATGAATTGCGTGCTGCCGTTGGTGCCGTTGAAATCATTCGCGCCCTTGAGCGCGATGTCGCCATGGGCGCTGGTGACGGCCAGGCCGCTGCCTGCCACGACCTTCGCGGCCGCATCCTGCAGCACCGAGCTGTTGTTCGACGTCAGGCTCACATAGGCGCCCGAGATCGTGCCCGCCGCCTGGCTGAGGTTCCCGCTGTCCGCCGTCAGGCTGACGATGCCAGTGGCGGCGTCGGCCGTGATATCGCCGTCGATGGTGAAGGCGTCGCCGGTGAAGCTGATGTTGGTTCCGCTCAGCCCGTGGATCGTCCCGACATGGCTGGTGCCGTTGGACATCTGGATCGCGCCGCTGGCGTTCGCGGTCAGCGAGCTGGCCGTGAGTCCGTCGCTGGTGAGCTGGATGTCGCCGGCCGTCGCGGTGAGCGTGACGTTGCCCGCCGGGTTGAGGAACTGCAGGTACAGCCCGTCGCCCCGCAGCTGCACCGTGCCGGCCGAATCAATGGCGGTTGCCGTGCCGAGGCCGAACCTGTTGGCACCCGTCAGATACAGGTTGGCACCGCCCAGCGTGGTGGCATTGGCATCGACCTTGCCGTCGCTGGCCTGCGTCACGTTGCCGGTGGCGCGCAGCGTCACGCCATAGGCGGAGATCGTGCCGGTGGTCTGGGTGATCGCGCCGCCATTCGCCCAGAGGTCGATTATCTTCCCGGTCGCCTTGCTGGCGGTGACGTCGCCCTCGATCGTGAAACCATGGGCCACCGTGACGCGAATGTCCCCGCCCGCCGCGGCGAGCCCGGTGAACCTGTTGACGTTCACATTGCTGGTCAGGTCGATCGCGTTGGCGCTCGCCGACAGGCTGTCGACGGTGATGCCGCTCGAACTCAGCGCGCCGGCGGTGGTGACGGCGGCGCTGCCCGAAGTGGTGAGGCCGAGGTTCAGCGCCGCGCTGTTCGCATTGTTCAGGCGGATCGTGCCGCCGCCGCTCGACTGGGCGTTGAAGGTGCCGAATCGATTGCCCTGGAGGAGCGTGATGTCCCCGGCTGCCGACGCGGCGCCGAAGACGCCGGAGTTCCAGCTGCCGCCGCTCTGGGTGATCGCGCCGGTCTTGGCGATCAGGCTGGCGGATGCATTGATCGTCCCGGCTAGGTCGAGATCGTGATCGGCGGTGATGGTCAGGCCGTTGCTCACGCTCGAATTGCCGAGCTTGATGTCGTCCTTGGCGTACAGCGTCGCGCTGAAGCCGTTGACCGTCAGCGTGTCCGCATCGATCTTGCCGTGCGGGGTAACGATCGAGCCGACGGTGGTGGTGCCGGTCGTGATGCCACCGACGCCGGTGCTGGCGAGCGCCACCGTGCCGGTGGCCGCGCTGATGTCCCCCTCGATGGCGAAGCCGCCGGTATCGCCGATCCGGATATCGCCGGCGGTGGTGACGAGGCCGTTCAGCGTAGTGAAGTTGTTGGACGCGTTCGACAGGTCGATGCCGGTCGCGGCCTGAGCGACCAGCGTGGCGACCGTGATGGCATCGGTCTGGCTGATTTTGCCCTGGTCCGAGATCAGGGTGAGCGTGCCGAAGCTGTTCTGCGCGCCCGGCAGCGTGATGTCCCCGCGGTTGCGGATCGTGACGGTCCCCCCATTCGGGTGGAAGGCCTCCGTCAGGGTTCCGAAATTGTTCGCGCCGCCGAGCAGCAGGCTGCCGCTGGTGCCGGTCCAGAGCCGGTCCGCAGTAATCACGCCGCCGATCTGGTTGATCCCGCTCGCGGCATAGAGCTTGACGCCGCCGGCGGTGATGTTCCCGGTCAGGTTGAGCAGCGTATTGGAGTAGATGTAGACGTCATTGTCGCCGCCGGTGCTCTTCGCGGTCAGCGCGCCGAGCTCGGTGAGCTCGCTGTTGCCGTCGTTGAACCGGATAAAGCCATTGGTGGCGGTGGCGGTCAGCTTGTGCGCCAGGATGACGCCGGAGATCGATCCGTTGTCGGAGGTCAGGTTCCAGTCGCCGGTGCTGGTGACTGTGTTGCCCCACAGCTGGATGTCGCCGGCGTTGCGCAGCGTGAAGTCGTGGCTGACCGTATAGCTGGAGATCGCGTCGATCTGGTTCGCGCCGGGCAGGATCACGTCGGTACCGGTAAAGTAGAAACCGCCCGGACCATTGCTGATCACCTGGGCACCGGTATTCTGGGTGATCGACTGCGCCGCATCCAGGGTGATGGCATAGCCACCGGCGATCTTCCCGCTGTTCTGCAGGATCGAGCCGCTTGTCGACTGGAGATGGATCCAGTCGGCGTTGCCGGAGGCGCCTACCGTTACGTCGCCGTCGAGATGGATGTCGCCCGGGGTCTGGATCTCGAGCTGGCCGGCCGCGGTGGTGAGATAGCGATAGCTACCAACATTGACGGTGGCGCTCGAGCCGTAGACGCTGATGCCGTTGCCCGCGTTGATCCCCAGCGAATGGGCGATCACGTCACCGCTGTTGCCGACCGAGGCGGCGCTGTCGATGGTGACGTCGCCCGTCGTGTTCACCGAGAAGCCGATATAGCTGTCGCCGCTCAGGTGGATGCCGCCGCCGCCGGTCGAGGTCGCCCAGATGTTCACGCCGCCGGCACCGGCGAGGTCGATTCCCCCGGAGGCAGTGGCATAGGTCGTGGCCGGGAAGCTGTTCGAAACCGTGCCTCCGTTGCGCGTGATCGCGCCGCCGTTCGTAAAGAGGATCAGGTCGTGCGTGCCGGTATTGACGGCGCCGGTCAGCACGATGCCGCTGTCGCTGCCCAGGTAGAATTTGCCGCCGCTGCCGACGGTGGTGTCCACGGCACCGAGCCGGATGTTGCCGGCCACATCGAACGAGACATCGCCGCCGGCGGTTACCGCCAGCGTGCCGCCGAGCGAAAGCTTGCCCGAATAGGTTTCGATCGCCCCGCCGGAGCTGAGGGAGACATTGCCCGCCGCCGCGCTGATGTTACCATCGATGGTGAAGCCATTGTCTTCTTTAAAGCTGATGCTGCCCGTCGCGCTCGTCAGGCCGGTGACGCTGCCGACCTTGTTCGCCGTGCCGGAATACTGGTCGTAGAGCGTGATGTCGCCGTGCGCCTGGACGTTCAGCGAGGCGGCGTTGAAGCTGCCCCACTGGTCGACGTTACCCGTGTCCGAGATCAGTGTGAGCGCGCCGATGGCAGGGTTAGAAGGGTTGGTGCCAACGGTGTCGAAGTGCAGATCGCCGAGCGAGCGTATCGTTACGGTGGCGTTGGCGCCCCAGTTGAATGAATTAAATTCGAGCCGGTTGGTGCCGAGTAGCTTCAGGTCAGCACCGGAATCCCCCAAAAAGACACCACCGATGTCCGCCTGAACGCTCGCGGCGCTGGACTGGAGGACCGAGTTGGTGGCGCGGAGTGAAATGTCAGATCCGAAGATCGTGCCGGCGGCCTGGGTGAGCGTGCCGTTCGCCGCGATCAGCGTCACCACACCGCCCGCTCGGCCGACATCCCCATCGACCGTGAAGTCGCCATCGTTCCAGACAGTGACGTGCGTGCCAAGCAACTGATGATAGGTGGTGACATCGGCCTTGCCGAATTGGCTGCCGATCCCGACGTCGCCAGCGGCCTCGGCGGTTATCGAATTGGCGACGAGGCCTGGGTTCACGACGACATCGCCGCTCTCGGCATACAGGCTGACATCGCCGAACACGCCGGAGAAACCGGCATTCACCCAGTCGCCGCGGATCACCACGTTGCTGCCGTTGGCGCCGATGACGCTCGAGGTACCGAGATGGTTGCCCAGATGGTTGCCCGTCTGGTTCAGGTCGATCCCGGTTGCGGCCTGGAAGACGAAGCCGGTGCCCAGGCTGATCGTGCCGCCGGTCTGCACGATCGCGCCGTTGCGCGAGTTGAGCAACAGCGAGTTGCCCGCAGTGACGGTGTCCGTGAGCCTGATGTCGCCGTCGAGCGCGATCGAAAGGTCGCCGCCGGCGCTCAGCGCACCGAAACTGCCGACCGAGCCCATGTCGAGCGTCAGGTCGCCGCCGAGCGTGGCGGTGAGCGAGCCGGCATGGCCCCCACCGCTCATATCGTAGCTATCGCCCAGAAGGGTGACCGCGCCCGTGGTATTGACCGCCAGGTTGGTGCTGCCGGCGTTGCGGAGCGTGATATCGCCGCCGCCCGTCGAGCCCGCGATGACGCCCGACATGTAGCTGCCCGCGCCGAAATCGATGTCGCCCGAGGCGTTCAAGGTCAGCAGCGACACGGCGACGACGGAACCGCCGGTCTGGAGGATGTCCCCGCCCGCCGCGTTCAGCGTGATCGCTCGGTTGTTGCCGGCAACGGTCGTGTTGACCGCCAGCCCACCCGTGGCGTTGACGGTCAGATCGCCGCCGCCCGTGCCCAGGCCGATCAGCGTGGTGCTGCCGGCGATGTTGATCGTGCCGCCGCTCTGGGTATCGAGATAGGTCTGCGGCGCGGCGATCGTGCCGCTGCCCGTTACCGCGCCGCGCGCGGTGAAGAGCACTTTGGTGGCGGAACTGATCGTGCCGTCGATCGACACGGGCGTGTTCGCGCCCATGCGCAAGCTGACATCGCCGGTGCTGCTGCTGATATTGCCGAGATGGGCAATGCTGTTGTTCTGCGAGGTGCCGAGCTCGATGCTCTGCGTCGCGCTGGCGATGAGCGTGTTCGCGGTGAAGGCGACGCTGCCCTGCTGGATGTTACCATTGTCGGCGATCAGCGTCAGCGTGCCGATCGGCGTCGCGCCGCCGTCGAAATAGATGCGGTTCGCCGAGCGAAGGGTGACGTCGCTGCCCGAGCCCCAACCCAGAGTAAGGCCCCAAAGGCCCATGTTGTTGGCGCCGGCGAGGATCAGGTCGTCGCCCGCCACGAAGGAGTCGGTGCTCATCCCCGTGCTGGTGATCGTCGCGCTCTGGCCCTGCACGATCGAGCCGCCTGCCGACATATGGACCTGGCGGCCCCTGATCGTGCCCGCGGTCTGGTTGATCGCGCCCAGGTTCGAGGTGATCGACACGTCATGGCCGCTCGCCGCGGTGACGGCGCCGCTGAAGCTGACCGTGGAATCGGTGGCGATGGCGATGTCGCCGCTGGTCGCGGTCAGATTGCCGAAGTTGACCGCGCCAAGCGCGGCCTGGTTGATGTTGATCGCGGCCGCATTGATGTTGAGCGTGCCGATGTTCGATCCGCTGCCGGCGCCGACAGTGCCGCCCGAGGTCACGTTGATCACGCCGGTGGTGAGGCCGCCGATGTCGAAGCTGTTCACACCCTTGACGTCGATCGTGGCGCCGGTGAGCGAGCTGACGAAGACCTGGCTGAACAGGTTGTTCTGGGTGAGATCGATGCCGTCGCGCGCGCCCGCAATCACGGTGCCGTTCAGCACGCCGGTGCCGGCGCTCTGGTGGATCGCGCCGTTGGCGGCGTTGAGGAATACCCGGTTGCCGAGGTTGTTCGCGGTCCCGGTGAGCGCGATGTTCAGGTCGCCGGTGCTGTTGACCGTGAGATCGTGGTTGATCGCATAGACGAAGTCGAGCGTGGTGGCGGTATCGAGGTTGTATGCGCCGTCGCCGGAAAGCTCGGCATAGGCGGCGCGGATGACGCCGCTGCCGCTGGCGCCGCCGACGTTGAGATTGACATTGCCCGGCGCGACGATGTCGCCGGCGATCTCGGTGCCGGTGCCGCTGTAGCTGTATAGGCTGATGTAATCGCCCGAGGTGAGACCGGTGACCTTGTCGATCTGGTTCGAGCCGCCGGTAAGCTTCAGCGACGCGCCCGCGCGCGCATTGAGGGTGCCGGCGGTGATCGCCGCGCTATCGAGCCAGAGCACGCCATTCTCGGCGGCCAGATCCACCGCGCCGCCGGCAGCAGTGATGCCGCCGCCGCCCGTGATCGAATCGCTCGAGCGCACCGTGATCGCCGGGGCCGTGAGGCTTCCGGCGTTGGCGAGGCCGAGATCCGCGCCGCCATTATTGGCGACCGCCGTGGCGGCAGCCGCGCCGTTGACGATGTTATGGTTGGTGGTGAGGATGATCGCGCCGGTCTCGTCCAGCGCCGCCGTGCTGGCGGTGACCGTCCCGGTCGACAACAGGCGCGAGAAGACGTTGGTCTTCGAGACGAGCGCGGCGAACACGCGGTTGCCGCTGGTATTGCCGCCGAGCGACAGCAGGTCGCCGCCATTGGCCGTGCTGGCCGTGCCATCGGCCCCGCTCGCCACTTCGAAGCTCAGCAGGTCGAGATCGTCCGCGCCGGTCGGGCGGAAGCTGATCTTGTACTTGGCGGCCGCGCCGTAGAGCACGTTGCCGCCGTCCTGCGCCGAGATGCTCGACCCCGCCTCGGTGGTGACCGAGGTGGAAACCAGCGCGATCGCGCCGCCATGGCTGGTGATCTGCGCACCGTTCCGCACGGTGATGCCGGCATCGCTCGAAGCGCCGGTGAAGCCGAACTGGGTCGAGCTGCCGTCGAGGAAACCGCCCGCGCTGCTGTCCGTCGCGCGATCGATCGCCGCGGTGGTGACGAGCAGGCCGCCGGTGCTGATCCGGGCATTCGCGCCGATTACCACGCCATTGGCGTTGTAGATCCAGATATTGCCGCCCGCGGTGCCGCCCGCCGAACCGATCGTGCCGTTGAGATTGCCGTTGATCGTGCTCGCCGCGCCGCCGACGCGGTTGAGCACGATGTCGCTCCGGTTGGCGAAGACGAAGTTCGCCGTGTCGCCGCCGTTGATGTCGAACTTGTCCCAGTCGATCACCGTGCGCGAGCCGCCCAAGGTCACCGTGGTGGTGTTCGGCACCGACTGGTCGATCGTCGGCCCCGTGCCGTTGCTCTGCGCGGGCGTGGCGCCCTGCACGAGCTGCGCCTGCGCGGGCGCGGCCCAGAGCGCGGCCAGCGCGAGCGTACCAAAGGCCGAGGTGGTGAAGAGGCGGCTGCGGCGGCGGGGGGCGGACATGGGCATATCCCTCAGAAGATCGAGGCGGAGAGGCTGACGAGGATACGGTCGGCGGGCTTGGGCGCCTTGGGTGCGACCCGATCGAACGGGTGCGCCCAGGCGAGATCGAGCGAGAACCACGGGCCGATCTGCGCGCGGACGCCGTAGCCCGCCGAGCGCAGCGTCACCTGGTCGGCGCCCGGGCCGATATTGGTGAGCCGCACCGCATCGAGGAACGCATAGGGGCGGAAGGCCGAGCGCTTGGCGAAGGCAAAGGGCGCGGTGCTGATCTCGAAGGTCGAGCCCAGCGCCCGGTCGCCCGAGGCGGCCGAGGGGTCGTAGCCCCGGCCGATCGAGAGGTTGCCGGCGGTGAACTCCTCATAGGAGAGCAATGGCGTGTCGGTATATTGCCAGCTGGCCGAGACGCTGGCGGTCACCGGGCCGACGACCCGGCCGCCGACCGAGAGATCGGCGCGGACCACCGTGGCGTCCGGGCGCCCGCCGAAGCGCGAGGCGACCCGGTTGCCATAGGGCGTTGCGCCCAGCCCGTTGATGCCCTTGCGCAGCTCGAGCGAGCCGGTGGCGGCCAGCGAATGCGAGGCGAGCTCGCGCGGCGCGAGATGGCCGTCGAGCCGGGCGAAGAAGACGCGGAGCTTGTCCTCGGTCAGCGTGGCGATGCCGCCGCCGAACTCGACCTTCTGGTCGATCCATTCCAGCCCGCCCGACAGGTTCAGATTGTAGCGGCGGTGGCGCAGCAGCGGATAGGTGAGCCGGGCGTTGCCGGCGAAGCTGTTGCCCAGCAGGTCGAGCGGCTTGAGCGCGGCCCCAGGCCGGGTCCGCGCGAACGAGCCGGACAGATCGAGCTGGAGGCCCTCCCCGCCCAGCTTGACGCTCTCGGTCAGCTGGATGACTCGCTGCTCCGGACTGGAGATCGTGCCATAGCCGACAATGGTGGTGCGCTCGCCGAGGGGCGTGAAGCTGTTATAGTCGACGCGCGCGGTGGCGAGATCGCGGCCGATCGAGTCGGAGCCGTAATCGTTCACCGCGAACGTGGCGGTGACCGGCGTGCGCGAGACGGCGATGTCGAGGTCGACCGCGCCGCTGCCGCCGGGCGACTGCTTGAGCGAAGCCTGGACGATCACGCCGGGAATGTCCGAGGCGAGCAACAGGTAGCGCTGCGCGACGTTGAGATCGAAGGGCGTCATCCCCTTCAGCTTGTCGAGATAGCGCTCGACCTGGCGCTGTGCCGGGCCGACATCGCCGTGATAGCTCACCGAGACCACATGCGCCTCGACGACGGAGAGGATCAGCTTGCCGTCGGCGATGCGCTGCTGGGGGATTTCCACGGCCGCCAGCACGCCGCGGCGCAGGTAGAGCGCCGCCACCCGGTCGCGGATCGTGCAGATCGTGGCGATCGGCACTTCCCTGCCGAGCAGGTCGGCATAGGCGAGGCGCAGCCTGTCCTCGCCCAGCGCGAGCGCGCCATTGGCGCCCTGGAACTCGACGCCGGTCAGCGTGACCTTGAGGTCGCTGTCGGCGAAGGGGCATGGCCCCGTTTCCATGTCGCGGAACAGTTCGCCGCGCGGCGCGGCGGGTATCGGCGTCTGCTGGGCCGGATTGAGCTGCTGGCGGGTGGGCAGCACCTGCGCGGCCGCGGGCAACGCCAGCGTGGTGCCCCCGAGTAGCAGGAACATGGCAAGCGTCTTCCGCCCGCTCGGGAGATGCTGCACGGCAACCTTCGGCATCGCTCGGCCTTTTTTTGTCTGGAACTGGGGAACCCGGAGGCCGCTCCGCCCCACGACCCGGGCGAGCGATCCTGCCTGCCGATCGTACCGCAGGCGGGATATTGCGTCTGTCGCTACTAATAGTGACAGCTGCGGAATGACGTTACGGAACCGCGGCATCGCTGCCCCATGTTCCCGCATTCGCCCCCGTCCCGCACCCAAGTCACGACAGGAAAACACCAATTTCATCGACGCAGGCCCCCGACCGCGATCGTGCAGCCACGATCCGGAACGGAGCTGCCTAGGCAGCCGCACCGGGGGCGAATAGCTCCCATATGGTAGTGGTTTCGGCGCGGTTCATCTTCGCGGAGAAGCCGACGGCCGTGCGTCCTATCCGAGTCGGACCGCGGGCACCGACATGGCCAGGCGCACGAGATCGAGCTGGCGATGGCAGCCGGTCTTGCCCTGGATCGTCTTGAGCCGCGTGCGGGCGGTCGAGAGCTGGATGCCGAGTTTTTCCGCCGCCTCGTTCAGCGGCACGCCGGCGATCACCGCATCGGCAAGCTTCTCCTCCGCAGGAGACAGGGCAAAGCGCCGCGCGATCCAGGCGACCGCGCCGGGCGGCGTGTCGTCGGGATCGGATATGACGAGCAACACCTGCCCGGGCAGGGTCGGCAAGCCGAACTCGGCCGCGGCGGCGATCGGCCAGAGCATCGCGTGCAACGGCACCCCGCCGGCGCGGCGCGGCAGCATCACGCCGGAAAGCTCGCCGCTCGCTTCCATCGGCGCATCCGCGCTGGCACGGCAGGCGGCAAAGGCAAGGTCGAGCGCGCGGCTGCACCTGTCGTCGAAGCTGCGCGGCTGGCCGAAGCGGTTGAGCATGATCCCCTCGCCACGCGCGACCAGCGCTTCCGCACGGCGGTTCATCGTCATCACGCGCCCTTCGCGATCGAGCACCAGGGCGGCGTGCATCCAGCCGTCGAACACGGCCTGCGCGGCCGTGCCCGCCATGCGCGCGTCCATCAGCGTCCGCCGCAGCCTGAACGCGCGGCCGAAATGCGGGGCGAGCAGCCGGAGCAGCTGCATCTGATGCTCGCGCCGCGCGGTGTCGTTCCGCCGGTCGGCGAAGGAGAGCGAGGCCCAGCCCCCCGGTCCGCGCTCGAGCACCATGCCGGTAGCGTGATGGCCGATCCGGTGGACGCGCATGAAATCGTTGTAGTGCTCGGTGCCGAACAGCTCCTCCTCGCGAATGATCGCCTCGCTCCGCACCGGCTGGCCGACGCCGTTGCGCGGCACGAAATCGACATAGGGGCTGTTGGAGAAATAATGGGCCGCATAGTCGCGCATCGCGGCATCGGAATAATTGGCCGTCACCGTGAGCGCGGCCGCCGGGAGATGGCTCTCATGGCTGAACAGCGCGACGGTGATCTCGGGGTAGATCTCCTCGACGCGATCGACCAGCCGCTGCCAAAGGCACGGATCGAGCGCGGCTTCGTAGATACCGCCGACCAGTTCCGCCACCAGCAGCGGCGTCAAGGGTTCCGGGCTTGGCATGGCGCGACTCTTGTTTGTGCCCGACCTGGGAAATGCGACATTAGCCAGGGCAAGGCTCCGGAACAAATTGTAACGAACACGAAATATCGCGTATGTCGCTATTTCTAGGGACAAGCTCGGGGCCGTTGGAATGGTAAGAGCGCGAAAGCCGGGCGTCGCCACGCGCCCATCCGATCGCCGCCACGGCCACGCGACGGGACGCGGGCCGCTCCAGGATGCCCCGATGCCCGATTCCGCCTCGCCACTGCTCAAGGTCGCGCTGGTGGAGGACGATATCGCCTTCCAGAACAGCTTCGCCGCCGCGGTGCGCAACTCGACGGACATGCAGCTGATCGGCATGGCGCACAATGTCGCCCAGGCGCGCAGGATGCTTGCCGGCGATCCGCTCGACGTGCTGGTGGTCGATCTGGGCCTGCCCGACGGATCGGGAATCGACGTCATCCGCGCGGCCCATGCGAGCTGGCCCGATTGCGGGATCATGGTGAGCACCACCTTCGCCGACGAGAAGCACGTGATCGCCTCGATCGAGGCGGGGGCGGCAGGCTATCTGCTGAAGGACAGCTCGGCCGAGAAGATCGCCGACGAGATCCGCGCGCTCCATGCCGGGGGCAGCCCGATCAGCCCGCGCATCGCCCGCCAGATCCTGCTGCGCTTCCGCCCGGTCGAGCAGGCGCCGCAAGTGCCCACCGCCGCCGCGCTGGCGACGGCGACTCCCATCGCCTCCCCGCTCTCGCCGCGCGAGCGCGAGGCGCTCGAGCTGATCACCAAGGGCTTCAGCTATGACGAGATCGCCGAGCTGATGCTGGTCTCGCGCAACACGGTGATGACCTTCGTCCGGCGAATCTACCAGAAGCTCGAGGTCACCTCGAAGGCGGAAGCGATCTTCGAGGCCCGCAACCATGGTATTCTCTAGGTCGCTGCGGACCTTCCTCGTCTATGCGGGCCTGGCGACGCTGATCCTCGCCGCCCTTTATCTCGGATCCCGGCCGCAGGGCATTCACCTGACCCGCGCGCAGCTGCTGGTACAATATACCCAGGGCTATCCCCCGCCATCGCGCACCGCCGACTGGCGCGCGCTGCCGGGCCGGTGGCAGGACATCGCCCTGCCCCATGCGCCCCGGCCGCACATGCTGCCGGGTGCCGGCGATGCCGGGCTGCTGCCCACCCAGACGACCTGGTATCATTTCACGATCGATCCCGCGCAGGCAGCGCCGAGCGGCGCCTATCTCTACATCCCGCGCTGGAAGACGGATGGCGAGCTGGCCATCTATGTCGACGGGCGGCTCTTCTACCAGACGCACGCCAATCTCCAGTGGAACGGTTCGAACCGGCCGCTGTGGATCCCGCTCGAGGAAGCCGCCGAGAGCACCCCGCCCCGGGACCTGCTGATCCGCATCCGCCACGTCCGGGGCATCGGCGGCGCGCTTTCCACGCTGTGGATCGGCGATTATCGCCAACTCGCCGCAGCCTATTACACCCGCGCCTTCTTCCAGGCCGAGCTGCCCTATATCAGCTCGGCGATGTTCCTCGCGACGGGGGTGTTCGCCTTCCTCGTCTGGCTGCGGTCGCGGCGCGAGACGCTCTACCTCCTCTATGCGCTGATGACCGTCGCGACGTTCCTGCGCGTGATGCACGCCTATATGGGTGCGGACCGGCTGCCCGTCTCGGACGCCTGGTTCGGCTGGATCACGGTCAATTCGGTGGGCTGGACGATCCTGATCGCCCATCTCTTCCTCACCGCCCTGCACCATCACCACGCACGCTGGCTGACCGCGGTCATCGCCGTCATGTGCCTGGGCTTCGGCGGGATCACCCTGCCGCTGTTCGAAGGGACGGCCGACGCCACGATCGTCTCGCCGCTGATGTACATCACCATGGTGAGCGTGGGCACCTTCACCTTCATCGTGCACATCGTCTGGAGCCGCCGCGCGGGCACCATGGAGGGGATCGGGCTGGCGATCTGCGGCCTGCTCTCCTTCATCCTGGGCGGGCGCGACATGCTGCTGCAGAACAACATCATCGACATCGAGAGCCTGTTCGTCTCCTTCTACGCACAGATCGCGCTGATCATCGCCTTCTGCCAGATCATGCTGAGCCGCTACATCAGGGCAATGCATGCCGTGGCCGAGTCCAACCTCGTGCTCGCCAGCCGCCTGGCCGAGCGCGAGGCGGAGCTCAACGCCAGCCATCAGAAGCTGCGCGAGATCGAGCGGCGCGAAGTGCTCTTCCAGGAGCGCCAGCGCCTGATGCAGGACATGCACGACGGGCTCGGCTCGTCCCTGGTGAGCACGCTGCGCATGGTCGAGCACGGCCATATCGACGAAACGGACATCGCCCAGCTGCTCAAGGGCTGCATCGACGACCTGAAGCTCACCATCGATTCGATGGAGCCGGTGGAGACCGACCTGCTGCTGCTGCTCGGCACCCTGCGCTTCCGCCTGCAACCCCGGCTCGAGGCTACGGGCATCCGCCTGCGCTGGGACGTGCGCGACGTGCCGCCGCTCCCCTGGCTCGACCAGCGCCATTCGCTCCACGTGCTGCGGATTCTGCAGGAAGCCTTCACCAACGTGATCAAGCACGCCGGCGCGAACGAGATCGTCGTCACCACCGGGGTGCGCGACGGCCAGGTGTGCGTGGGCATCGAGGACAATGGCAGAGGTTTCGACGCGACCATGGCGGCGCAGGGCCGCGGCCTGGGCAACCAGGCTCGCCGGGCCGAAGTGATCGGCGGCCGGGTCGAATTCGAATCGACACCGCGGGGTACCCGCTTCACGTTGTTGCTGCCGATCGAAGGCGCCCGCACCCAGCCGGCCTGATCCCGCTTCGCCAGGCCTTCGCGCTCGCCAATATTTCCTTTGCTGAAACTCCTATCGAATTAGGGGATGTTAATCGCACGCAGCACGAGGCAGCTTCCATGCGTTCGACGTCCCCCGGCCAGCCGGACCCCACCCTTGCCGCCGGGATCGCGGACGCCGTCGCCGCGCTCAATGCCGTGCGCTCGGCCTGGCGGGCGCGGCAGCCCGGCCGGGGGAGCGTGACTCGCTTCCCTTCCCCGGCCGGCCTGGCGCGCGCCGTCGAGCATCTCTCGGCCGCACTCTTCCCCGCCAGGCTGGGCGGCTTCCGCGACGGCCCGGCGGGCGAGGACGATTTCGTCGCGGAGCAACTGCACCGCGCGTTGACGCTGCTGCGCGAGGAAGTGGCGAGCGAGCTCGACTATTGGCAGGCCGAATCCGACCAGCCCTTCGAGCCGGATCAGCCCGATGCGATCGTCCGCCTGTTCGCCGCGACGCTCGCCGAGATCCGCGCGCTGGTCGATGCCGATGTCGAAGCCGCCTTTGTCGGCGATCCCGCCGCGCGCAGCACCGACGAGATCCTAATCAGCTATCCGGGCGCGCTCGCCATTCTCCATCACCGGATCGCGCACCAGCTCCACACGCTGGGCGCGGTGATCGTCGCGCGCGTGATCTCCGAGCTGGCCAATGCGCGCACCGGCATCGACATCCATCCCGGGGCCACGATCGGCCCCAGCTTCTTCATCGACCACGGCACCGGCGTGGTGATCGGCGAGACCGCCATCATCGGGCGGGGCGTGCGCCTCTATCAGCACGTCACCCTGGGCGCACGCAGTCCGCTGGGCCTGGCACCCACCGGGCCGCGGACCCGGCACGCGCGCCACCCGATCGTCGAGGATGGCGTCACCATCTATGCCGGCGCCACGATCCTGGGCCGCGTGACCATCGGGCGCGGCAGCGTGATCGGCGGCAATGTGTGGCTGCTCGACGATGTGCCGCCCGAAAGCGTGGTGGCGCAGCCCGAGGCGATCCGGCTGGGCCCCGCCGCACGCGACGCGCTTTCCGAGCGGCTGGCGGAGCACGGCGCATGAGCCCGCTGATCGGCGTTCTGTGCTGCAATGAAGTTGCCGACCGGCCGATCCAGGCCGTGGCGACGCGGTTCATCCGCCCGCTGGCCGAGATTTCCGGCGCCACCGTGCTGCTGGTGCCCGCCGTCACCGGCGCGTTCGACGCGGCAGCGCTCGCCGCGCGGCTCGACGGCCTGCTGCTCACCGGTTCGCGCTCGAACATCGCGGCCCGCCGCTATGGCGGTGACGGCATTGCCGAAGGCCCGCTCGACGAGGAGCGCGACGAAGCGGCGATCGCGCTGGCCGGCCGCATGATCGATGCGGGCCGTCCGGTGTTCGGCATTTGCCGCGGCCTGCAGGAGCTCAACGTGCTGTTCGGCGGCACGCTGGCCGACGGCCTCGCCGCGCATCACAGGGAGGGCGATCATCTGCCCTATGAAGCGCTGTTCGACCATGACCACGACGTGGACCTGCGCGCCGAAGGCCTCCTCGCCGCCATTACCGGCGCGCGGCGCATCCGGGTGAACTCGGTGCACCGGCAGGGAATCGAGCGCCTCGGTCGCGGCCTGACGCCCGAAGCCCATGCCGCGGGCGACGGTTTGGTCGAGGCATTCTCTGCCCGTCCCGCCGGTGCACCGGTGCTCGCCGTGCAATGGCACCCGGAATGGGACGCGGCCCGCCGGCCCGAAAGCCGCGCCTTCTTCCACTTCGTCGGAGAGGCGATCGCGGCCTGAGCCGCGCGCCCTGGCCGGCCGGGGGGTTCAGCCCCCGCGCAGGCTATCGGGCACCACGCCGCCATTCTCTGCGAGCTTGGCCATCACCGCCTGGTGCAATGCGATGTTCTGCTCGGCGGTGCCGGGCTCGCCGGCATGCACGTCCAGCTCGTCGGCAAGCTGCTTGCGCGCATCCAGGCTGGAATCGAGATCGAGCAGCTTGAGCAGATCGACGATCGATGTCTGGTAGTTGCCGCCGCCGCCCTTCATGCTCGCCATCTCGGACAACACGGCGCCCACATCGACTGGCGTGGCATCCGCGGTGGGAGCCGGCGCCGCAGCCGGGGCGGCTTCCGCTTCCGCGGGTGCGGGACTCGGGGCGGGTGCGTCCGCCTTGTGGCCGAAGATCTTGCCCATGATGCTACCGAAGATGCTCATTCAATCCTCCCGTCACGTGCGATGAAGCGCAGGCGCGCCGGTTCAAACGCGCATTGCGTCAAAAGGGTTCGGGCGGAACGGGCAATAGCGGCACGCGTTCACGCCATGGCTCCGCACCAGGGGCTCGAACAGGAGGTAAGGATGCAGGTTCTTCGCTGGATGATGCTGGGGGCCGCCGGGCTCGCGCTCGCAGGCTGTGGTTCGAAGACCGAAACCACCGGCTCCGATACGACCACCGTCGCCACCAACACCGACGGTTCGATGATGGCGAACGGGATGGGCACGGCACCCGCCGCGTCCGCCGGCCAGGCCTTTGCAAATGCCGCCGCGGCGAGCGACGCCTTCGAGATCGAGACTTCGAAGCTCGCCCAGGGCCAGTCGCAATCCGCGGCGATCAAGAAATTCGCCGACGCGATGATCAAGGCGCACACCGAATCGACCGCGAAGCTCAAGACGGCGGCGAGCGCGGCCGCGCCCGCCATCACCCCCGATCCGGCGCTGACAGCCGCGCAGCAGCAGGCGCTGGATTCGCTCAAGCCCCTGAAGGGAGCCGAATTCGACAAGGCCTATGCCGCCGCCCAGGTCGATGCGCATCAGAAGACGCTCGACGCGGTGAAGGCGACCGTCGGCAACAAGGACGTGCCGCAGCAGCTGCGCGATTTCGCCACCAGGCTGATCCCGACGGTGACTGCGCATCTCAACATGGCCAAGGGCCTCAAGTCCTAGATCCAAGGGCGGCCCGCGAGCGATCGCGGGCCGCAGGCCGCCGCGCCCCCTCCCCGGCCCGACCGACATTTTTTCGGCGGGATCGGCTTCTCCCTGCGTCTCACGGAATGACACCGCGATCAGCGCGGCAGGGAGGGACAATATGCGAAACAGGGGGCTGTTCTCGGTCCATGGCTCTGGCTCCGCACTGGCGGCGGCCTTGTGGTTGTCCGCCGCTCCGGCCGCGGCGGCGCAGCAGGCCCGCAGCTTCAACATTGCCGCCGGGGACCTGGGCAGCGCGCTGAATGCCTTTGCCCGGCAGGCGAACCAGGAGATCATCTTCTCCAGCGCGATGGTGGCGGGCAAGCGCACAAAGGGCATCCATGGCAGCCTGACGCCGCGCGACGCGCTGCGGGTCCTGCTCGAGGGAACCGGGCTGAGCGCCGAGGGCGGCAGCGTCCTCACCCTGCGCAGGATCGCAAGGCCCGAGGACGTGCGCCGCCAGACGGCAAGTTTCGAAGCTCCGGCCGCCCCGGCACGCGACCAGGATCGCACCGATCAGGCGCCTGCCGCACCGGCGGAAGCCGCGTCCGAGGGCGCCGAACTGATCGTCACCGGCTCGCGCATCGTGCGCAACGGCAACGACGCTCCGACGCCGACCACGGTGCTGAGCGCCGAGGACATCTCGGAGCGCAATCCCACCAACATCGCCGACTATGTCAGCCAGCTGCCCGCGATGGGGACCGGCAACACCCCGCGCACGACGACCCTGTTCGCCAATGCCACCGGCGGCGCGAACCAGCTGAGCGCCCGCGACCTGGGCGTCACCCGCACGCTGACCCTGCTCGACGGCCGCCGCGTCGTCGGCTCCGGCATGTCTCCCGCGGTGGACATCAACATGCTGCCGCAGAACCTGGTGCAGCGCGTCGACGTGGTGACCGGCGGCGCCTCTGCCGCCTATGGCTCGGATGCCGTGGCCGGCGTCGTCAACTTCATCCTCGACACGAAGTTCACCGGGCTGAAGGGCGGCTTCAATTTCAGCCAGACCGACTATTCCGACGGGCGCGTGGTGACCGGCGACCTGGCCTGGGGCGCCAGGTTCGCGGGCGGGCGCGGCCATGTCCTGCTGAGCGGCAACTACTACAAGGGCGACCGGATCGACTTCTATCACCATGTCCGCGACTGGTTTCAGCCGGGCCTGCGCCTGATGAACAATCCGGCATGGACGGCGACCAACGGCGAGCCCGGCCAGATCGTGCGCACCGATGCCGGCTATAACAGCACGCCGGGCGGGGTGATCGCCACGGGGCCGCTGAAGGGCATGTCCTTCGGCCCGGGCGGCACGGTCGGCACCTTCGTGTTCGGGCCGATCCAGCAGGGCCAGGTCCAGGCCGGCGGCACGGTGGAATCCATGCCCGTCCGCGGCGCGCTGATGCCCGACGACAAGCATTGGAGCCTCTACGGCCGCCTCAGCTACGAACTCACCGACGGCATCAACGCGATCGTCGAGGCGAGCTATGCCGGCAACGACACGATCAACTGGTCGGCCGTCTACAACCGCCAGGGCACCACGGCGATCACCGTCACGCGGGACAATCCCTTCATCCCCCTGGCAACGCGGCAGGCGATGGACTCGGCGCAGGTCACGTCGTTCCAGATGAACCGCCTGTTCTACGACATGATCAACACGCCGGGCTCGCATATCGGCGAGGCGGGATATAATCGCCGCCAGGATCGCGTCCTGCTCGCGCTGGAGGGCAGTTTCCTCGGCAGCGGCAAGTGGCGCGCCTATTATCAGCGCGGCCACAGCAAGGTGTGGTACACCCGCGACAACAACATCATCCTCAGCCGGTTCAACCAGGCAATCGACGTGATCGCCAATCCGGCGGCGGGCGGCGTGGCCGGAGTGGCGACGGGCACGCCGATCTGTCGCTCGACGCTCGCCAATCCGGGCAATGGCTGCGTGCCGATGAACCTGTTCGGCGAGGGATCGCTCGGCGCGGCCTCGATCGCCTGGGTGACCGGCCATGCCGACGGGCTGCGGACGCGCCAGGACCTCGATTTCTATCAGGACGTCTGGTCGATCGACGCACAGTATAATCCGTTCTCGACCTGGGCGGGGCCGGTCTCGGTCGCCGCCGGCTTCGAATATCGCAAGGAGTCCTTCTCCTCGACGGCCGACAGCTATTCGCTCCAGTCGCTGTGGAACGTCGGCAACTTCAAGGGCGGCAGCAACGGCTATAATGTGAAGGAGTTCTTCGGCGAGGTCCTGGTGCCGCTGCTGAAGGATTCGGTCGTCGCGAAGAGCCTGGAGCTGAACGGCGCGATCCGGCGCACGGACTATTCGACGAGCGGCCCGGTGACGACCTGGAAGGCGGGACTGAGCTGGGAAGTCGTCGACGGGCTGCGGCTGCGCGGCACGCGCTCGCGCGATATCCGGGCGCCGAACCTCAACGACCTGTTCGCGCCCGCCAGCCAGTTCGTGAACGCCTATCTCGACCGTACCCAGCCGGGCAGCCCGCAAGTGCCGAACACCACGCTGAGCGGCGGCAATCCCAACCTGACGCCGGAAATCGCCGATACCTGGACCGCCGGCGGTGTCTACACGCCGCGCTGGCTGCGCGGCTTCAGCTTCTCGGTCGACTGGTACAAGATCGACATCAAGAACGCGATTACCGCGGTCGGCGCCCAGCAGATCATCGACATGTGCTACGGTTTCAACCGTCCGGTGAACCCGGCGGCGTGCGGCTCGATCGTGCTGGCGCCGGGCGCCACCAACCTGGTGAACGCCACCATCTATACCAGCGGCATCAACGCGCAGAACGTGGCGGTGGAAGGCATCGACTATGAGGCGAGCTATCGCGCCAATCTCAGCGACATCGCCGCGAAGCTGCCGGGATCGATCAACCTGCGGCTACTGATCTCGCAGCGGCTGAAGGACGAGACCAACCTGCCCGGAGATTCCGCGCCGCCCATATTGGGTACCTTCAGCAGCCTGAAATGGCGCGGCCTGATGACCGCCAGCTATGCCGTCGGCCCGAGCCGCACCACGCTGACGACGCGCTATCTCGGCCCGGGCAGGATCACCAACCAGCCTGAGACGAGCCGCACGGGCATTCCGGACGCGCTGAATCATGTCGATCCGGTCTGGTATTTCGAGCTCGCCCAGAATGTCGACGTCAACCTTGGCGGCCGCAAGGTCACGCTGTTCGGGGTCGTGGAGAACCTGTTCGACCGCGCGCCCGAACCCATCCCCAGCAGCGGCACCTCGTTCGGCACCTCGGCGCCCTATGACATGATCGGCCGCAGCTATCGCATGGGATTCCGGTTCAAGTTCTGACCTGCCCGCCGCCATCCCGGTGCAGGCCGGGATGGCGGTTTCGCCCGAACGAGAAGAACCCGTGCGCGCTTGCCCGCACGGGTTCGTCCTGTCGCCAGGGAATTCCCTCAGCGCGGCGCGCGACGGGGTGCGCGGCCGCCAAAGGTGACGAGGCTCTCCGCGCCGTCGGCCGACAGGGCGGAAACGCCGATGAACACGTCGTCCACGATCACGTCCTTCAGCACCGTCTCGCCGGCCGTGGCCGGCACGTCGCGCTGCTCGGTCCAGTCCTGCTTGTCGTTGCGGCGCCAGCGGACACGATAGCCGGCCGCATCGGGCACCGGAGTCCAGGTCACGGTCGTGTTCATGCCGAGCGCACCGTTCAGGCTCACCTCCGCCGGCGCCGCCGGCGCGGCGGCGAGCCGCGCGATCGTCGCGGCGTTGATCGCCGTCACCTTGGCGAGATAGGGGAAGTCCATCTTGTCGACGGTGTCGCCATATTCGATGCCGCCCTCGGTGCGCAGGTCCTGGTGCTGCTGGTTGTAATTCTCGATCCCCACCGAGAAGCGCACCGCCGGATAGCCCAGCTTGAGGAACGGCTCATGGTCGCCGCCGCGGCCGAACCGGTCGTTGCGGCGATCGACGAACACGTCGAGCCCGCCCGGTATCCCCTGCGCGACATGGTCGATCGCCTTGGCCAGGGCGCGGCTGGGGCCGTCGTCCTCGCCGCCATTGACGCGCCGCGCCATCTGCCCGGCCAGATCCTCCGAGGCACGGATCCCCTCGGAGAAGACCCGCACCCGATCCGCCACCCGTGCGCCGTTCTGGCCGACGGTATTGCCGACGATGTCGTTGTTGAGCACCGCCGTGACGTTCCATCCCCGCGCCTTCGCGGTCTCGGCGAGCAGCGTGCCGCCGAGCAGCCCCTGCTCTTCGCCCGAGAGCGCGGCGTAGACGATCGTCGCCTTGAACTTCCTCTGCGAAAGCAGCCGCGCCGCCTCGAGCACCAGCGCCACGCCCGAAGCGTCGTCGTTCGCCCCCGGGGCATCGCGCGTGATGTCCATCACGTCGCTGACGCGGCTGTCGATATGGCCCTGCACGATCACCACGCGGGCGGGATCGCTGCCCGGCTGGATGGCGAGGACGTCGACGACGTTGACGCCGGCCGGCGCCCGCTCGTTGGTGAACACCCGCTCGATCGTGGAGACCTGGATGCATCCGCCGCACCGGGCCGCCGTCTTCTTCATCTCCTCGCCGAACCAGCGGCGGGCCGCGCCGATCCCGCGCTTGGGATCGTCGGGCGAGGACAGGGTGTGCCGGGTGCCGAAGCTCACCAGCTTCTCGACATCGGCCTTGAGCCGGGCCGGATCGGGCTTGTCCTGCGCGGCGGCCGTGGCCGGCAGCAGGGCGGCGGCGAGAGCGAGAGACGAGTATCGCATGGTCTTCCCCTTGGTCATTCGGCGGTCGGCCCGGGCCGTTTCGAGACGAATATCCTGCCCTCGCCGTCGTTGCGGACTTCGACGGGCAACGTCACTTGCAGCGCCTCCAGGAAGCCGGCCTGGTTGCTCGTGCGGAACATGCCGTTGATCCGCAGGTCCGCCACGGCGGGATCGACCACGATCTTCCGGCTCGAATATTCGTTCATTTCCTCGACGGCGCTGGCGAGCGGCTCGTTCTCGAAGAAGACCTGCCCTTCCGCCCAGCTCATCGCGCGCTCGGTATCGACGGTGCGCAACTTGGGAAGCGCGTCCCCGGCCGTCGCCACGAGCTGCTGCCTGGGCGCCAATATCTGCTGGGGGGAGCCGCGGCGGAACTGCACCGGCCGCACCGCGACGCTGCCCTCGGCCAGGGTCACTCGCAATTCGCCCTTCGAAAGATCGACGTCGAACACGGTGCCGAGCGCGGTGATCGTCCGCTCCCCGGCCCTGACGACGAAGGGCCGCCGCGAATCCTTGGCGACCTGGAACAATGCCCGACCGGCCAGCAGCGTGACGTCGCGCCGCGACGCGCCGAGCAGCACCGAAAGCCGCGTGCCCGAATCCAGCGTCACCACCGAACCGTCCGCGAGCGTCACCTTGGTCCGCTCGTTCGGCGACGTCACATAGACCGAGCCGCCCTGGAGCTGGGCGACGATCTCGGCACCGCGCTCGGTCTGGGCGCCGATGCTCACCATCACGATCAGGACGATGGCGGCAGCGACGGCGAAGATCGACGCCAGGCGGCGGCGCCGGATCGCATCGACGCCGTTGCGCGCCTCGTCGCGCAGGGCACTGAGTTCGGGCAACCGCGCATGGGTCCGCAGCTCCGACAACGCCATCTGCAAGCGTTCGTGCGTGATCCGGTGCAGCGGGTCTTCCTGCAACCATGCCTGGAAGGCCTGGCGGTCGCTGGACGTCGCCGTGGCGCCGCGCAGGCGCGCATCCCAGGTCGCCGCCGCTTCCTCCACCTTGTCGAGGGACCTGCTCATCGGGCTTTCCGGAGACGGTGGAGCAGATGGCCGTTCGCCCTGGCCATGTGCTTTTCGACGGTGCTGAGCGACAGGCCCGTGCGGCGCGCGATCTCCACCTGCGCGACTCCGTCGAAATGATATTGGCTGAACACCACGCGCACGATTTCCGGCAGCTCGTACAGCGCGGCGATCATGATCTGCAGCGCTTCGCGGCTCTGCAGGATGCGTTCGGGAGAGAAGCCCGCCTCGTCCTCGATGTCGAAGCCCTCGGGTGCCGGGCTCATGATGCTGCGCACGTTCGCGCGGCGCGCCTTGTCGCGCAGGACGTTGGCGGCGACCTGGAAGACATAGCCCTGGACATTGGCGATGGCCGCCAGATCCTGGGCGGCCAGCCGGCTGAAGACATCCTGCACCAGATCGTCGGCATCCTCGAAATGCTCGACCCTGCGCTGGAAGAAACGCAGCAGCGGCACCCGATATTGCGCGACGACTTCATCCAGCCCCGGGTGCCTGGCGGCATCTGGCATGCAAGCTCCTCCCGACCCCTAAGACGCAACCCCTTGCCCATCCCGTAAAGGAAAAGTCGAGCCGCCCGGCCTTGTCGCACCATTTCGGGGGATTCGGCGCAAGGGCCGGGAAGGGAGAATCAGGAGACGCGATCGTGAGGAGGCGAATCCGCGCGTGATCGCGCGGTGCCGGAAGAGCCCCGGCAGTCGAGCTTCGGCACGCGATCCCCGCCCGGCGGGGAAGCCGATCGCCCGCTAGGAGGCGGTGCCGGGTGCCCCCGTCACCGCCCCGCGCATCAGCCAGCCGACCCATAGCAGCACGCCCAGCAAGCCGCAGATCAGCACCGGCACGGAAAGCGCTTCGCCGATGCGCGCATGGCTTGCGACCGCGCCGCCGAGAAAGGCCGTCAGGACGGCGCAGCCCATCGCCCCCAATCTGCGGGTAAGGAACGCGCCGACGCCAAGGATCAGGATCCCCGCCAGATAGGGAAGCTGCCCCGGCGGATAACCGATATGCTCCTGGGCGCCGGCAAGAACATCCGGTGCCAGCAGCATGACCAGCGCATCGGCCAGCAACAGCGCGCTGACGAGGATCGAGCATATCCACCCGGCACGCGGCCGGGCGGAGACGGACAATGGTCTGAACAGGATATGCAACGGACGAATGTTCCTTCGGCAGCGGGAAACCAGGGGCGGCTTCCGGTCAGAACGCGATAGAGAGGCCCGCATTCACGCTGTGGCGGGTCGTGTCGCCGAACCTGCCGCCCACCCCGGCGCCATATTCGCCCGAATAGCTGAGGTTCAGCCGGACGCCCTTCGACACCGGCGCGGTCACGCCGAGCGCGAGATGCGCCATGGTGTCGCCACGCTCGGCCGCCAGGGCCGTCATCAGGCCGCCGGCGCTCGCCGCGGCATAGGCGGCGGAGGCCCGGCCGTTGTTGCCGCTGAACTGATGGCGGATGCCCGTCTCGGCCCAGGGGGTAACGCCGCCGAGATCGAATCTGACGCCCAGCGCGGCATCGCCGAATAGCGCGTTGCCGGTATTCCTGACCACCTCCAGCGCAAAGCCCGAACCGCCTTCGGCCAGGTGGTTGCGGCCAGCCTCGACATAAGTGAGGCCGATGCGCGGCGTGATGCGTGCCGAACCCAGCGACACCTGATAGCCCGCCGACATATCGGCGACGAACCCGCCCAGGTCGTACCGCGAAGTGGCGGTGCCGCCCGGGACGGCACGGCGGGTCTTGGCCCGCGACAGGTCATAGGCGACCAGGCCGCGCAGCGCGAGGCCGCCGAGCTCGGCACTGGCCGAGACGCCGACCTGCATGCCCTCCAGCTTGGTGGAAGCGCCCAGGCCCTCCACCGTCTGGTTGGTCGAGAGCGTGCCGACGAACGCATTCACCCGGGCGGTCTCCGAGAAGCCCCAGCCGAACCCGCCGAGCAGGCCGCGGCTGTCGCTGCGCAGGTCGTGCGCACCGGTGCCGGCATTCCCCTGGAGCGCGCCTTCCTGATACAGGCTCTGCGCGAAGCCGTAGAAGCCGACATGGCCCTTCCCGCCATTGTCCTGCGCACGCATCGCATCGACCACGGCCAGGCCGCTCTCGACGCTCGCCTGATCCGCGGCGGCAAAGGCCTCCGGGCTCAGCGCCGCAAAGCTCGCGGCACGCGAGGCGCCGTTGGTCTCGACCAGCGACGGCAGGGCATTGGTGAAGGTCTGCACCATCTGCCCGCCGCCCAGCACCGCATTGGCGTAGCGGATCGAATCGCGCACATTGGCGCCGAACGCGTTGTCGTTCTGGAACTCGCCGACCAGCTGGATGCGGTTGCCGCGCGTCGCCACGAAGCCGAATACCGTCTCCGACTTGTTGATCGTGGTGAAGCCGCCGGTGATGCCGCCCTGCGCCACGACGAGGTCGAGCGCGCCGCCCGGCGTGGACTGGAGGATGCCCGTGATATCCAGCGTGGCGCCCGCCTGGATGTTCATGGTGCCCGAGATGTTCAGGCGGTCGCTGCCGGTCGGCGCCATTTCGAGCAGCAGGTTCGAGCCGTTGGTGAACAGCACGTTGCCGTTGACCGTCATCGTGCCCGGCGAAGCGCCCGGCGACAGCGTGCCGCGCACTTCGATATTGGCGTTCACCGTGCCCGCGCTGCCGAACGTCGCGCCGTGGCTGACGACGATGGTCTTGGCCGAGGTGATGGTGGTGCCCGCCTGCCCGATCAGGCGGCCGCCGGTGACCGAGACGGTGTCGTAGCTGATGTTCCCCGTCAGCGAGACCACGCCGCCGGCGACGTTGAACGCTTCGAATTCGGAATAGCCCTGGCCGTTCCACGCAGTCGGCGCGGCATAGCTGCCCTGGGTGTTGAACTCGAGCGTGTCATAGCCGGTGCCGCCGCTGGCGGTGCCGGTGATCGCATTGGTGCGGCCGAGAGTCAGGCGGTCGTCGCCCGCGCCCAGCGCCACATTGCCCGCCAGCGTGCCCTGCACGTTGAGGTGATTGGCGCCGTCATTGCCCGCAAGCGCCGGCGTGGTGAGCGTCGCGCCCGCCGTGACCGTCAGCTTGGCGCCGAACAGGTCGACCGTGTCGAACTGCGCGTCGCGATCGATAATCAGTTCGCCGGCATCGCCCGATTCGAGCTGTTCGAAGCCGGTGGCGTTGACGTTGCTCAGCTGGCGGACGGTGTTCGCCGCCTGGTTGAGAACCAGGCGATCGATGCCGTCGCCGCCGTCGATCGCGCCGCTCAGGGTCGCGCGGCTGGAAAGCGTGAGGACGTTGTCCGCCGCGCCGAAGCTGATCTGCTCCGCGGAGATCGAGCTCCCCGCCGCGATGGTCAGGTCGCCCTGATCCACCGAGATGGTCTGGTAGCTGCCATTGCCGCTGATCGCCAGGTTGCCGGCGCCGCGCGCCAGAATATCCTCGAAGTTGAGGATCTTGGCGGTGGCCAGCGTCGCAGTCTGGTCGGCCAGCGTGTTGAACACGAGCGCGTCGTGCCCGGGGCCGCCATTGACCGTGCCGAGGATCGAGCCGCCATCGACGATCAGCTGGTTGTCATGCCCGTCGAAGTTGAGCGTCTGGTCGGCGGCGATGGTGCCGCCCAGCGTCAGCGACGCGCCGCCGGCCACGTTGATCGTCTCGAAGCTGGTGATCCCGCCGGCGATCCGCGAGTCGCCCGTCAGGTTGAGATTGAGCACGTCGTTGCCCGCGCCGCCGTCGAGCATGCCGGAGAGCGTGCCGTTCAGGAGCATGGTCAGCGAATCGTCGCCACCGCCCAGCGACACGCCGCCGGTGAGCGCCGTGTTGAGGATCACCGACTGCGCGCTGTCGTCGCCGATGATGGTGCCGATATGGTGATCGCCCGAGCCCGGGTTGACCGTCAGGTCGGCGCCGTTGCGCAGCGTCACCGTGTCGAAGTCCTGGTTCATGCCGATCGTCAGGCGGGCATTGCCCGAGACGTCGAGCGACTCGAAATTGACGACGTTGGGCAGGTCGCTGGTGTCCTGCGTGATCTGGAAGGCGACGGTGTCGATGCCGGCGCCGCCGTCGATCAGGCCGGTGGCGGTGCCGCCGGCGAGCACGAGGCGGTCGTCGCCCGCGCCGAGGTCGATATTGCCCTCGACCACGCCCCCGGCGTTGAGCGTCACGGTGTCGTTGCCGCCGCCCATGCCGATGCCGCCGCCGATCGTTCCCGAGACGGTAACCGATTCCGCCGCGTCCGAACCGGCCAGCGCGGTCGCGCCCTGGGTCTGGAAGCGGGTACCGGCCGCGACCGTCACGTTCGAGCCCGCCATGCTCAGCGTGTCGAGATCGGCGGTGCCGCGGATCGTGATCGAGCCGGTGCCGCGCTGGCTCAGCGTCTCGAAGCCCCGGAACTGATCGAAATTGACCGTGCCCCCGCCATTCACGTCGACGAGCAGCACGTCCGTACCCTCGCCGCCATAGGCGGTGCCGGTGAAGATGCCCGAGGCGCCATAGACGAAGGTGTCGTTGCCGTCGCCGAGGCGCAGGTCGCCCTGGAGCGTGCCGTAATTCTCGAACCGGTCGTCACCCTGGCCCAGGTCGACATTGCCGATGATGGTGCCGCCGGCGAGGTTGCGGATCTTGTCGGTGGTATGCATCGTCTGGATGCCGCCGGCGATCACATAGGTCTCGGTCGTGGAGTCGCCCGGCGCGTGAAGATAGACGCCGCCTGCCTCGAAGCCGCTGTCGCCGTGCAGGACCGTGTCCGCGCCGCCGCGGATCATCCCCAGATTGTCGAGTTCGAACAGCCGCAGCGCCGCATCGACGCCGGCGCTGCCATAGCCCTCGTCGTCGAGGCCGGCGACCATCAGCGCGGCCGACACGCCGCCGGTGGCCTCGATCGTGCCGCCGGCCGCGTTGGTCATGCCGACGATGCCGTTGTCGCCGAGCAGGGCCGCGAAGATGCCGGTGGCGATGTCCGGCGACGAGCCGCCGTCGCTGCCGCCGCCATTTGCCGCGATCCGGCCGCTGTTGACCAGCTTGCCGACCAGCACCGGCTGCTGCGGATCGGGGCAGTCCTCGCCGAACGCGGCGCCGCCGAGAGCGGTGAGCAGCAAGCCGGTGCCGCTCCCGCCGGTGGACTCGATGGTGCCGCCATTGGTCACGTCGAACGACCGGGCGCTGATCGAGGCCCCGCTGCCGTGGAGGCTGGCCGCGCCGATCGTGCCGGTGTTGGCGAGCCTGACCAGCCCCCCTTCGCCCTGAAGCTCCATGCCGTTGCCGCCATCGGCCGATGCGGTGATCTGGCCGCTGTTCGTCACATCGATGCTGCGACCGGCCTCGTCGACGCCATAGCTGTAGACTCGAACGCCATGCCCCTCGGTCGAGGCGATCCTGCCGCTGTTGTTCAGCGTGAAGGCGCCGATGCCATAGTCGCGATAGACCGACAGGCCGTTGCCCCGGGCAGTGATCGCGCCGGTATTGGCGAAGCTCGACAGCGCACCATAGGCGAGGACCCCATTCGCCGTGCTGGTGATCGTGCCGTTGTTCACCAGGTCGAGCTGCGCCTCGAAGCGCGGATCGGTGACTTCGATCGCCGCGTTCAGCGTGTCGTCCGCAATGTCGAAATTGGCGTTGTTGATCACCTTGCCGTCGCCGAGCGCACGCAGCCCCCTGGTCTGGGTCGTCGCGGAAGTGACGGTAACTTCGGTCTGCGCGCCGCTCGCCTCGACGCCGTGCATCTCGAAGCCCGCGGGGAGCACGTTGCCCGTAAGATCGAAGGTCCCGTTGCCGGTGAAGGACCGGCCATAGGCGTCGATGCCCGCCCCGCCGGTCACGGTGCCGCTCACGTCGAGCGCCGCGCCGTTGCGAGTGAGCACCGTGTCGTCGCCATTGCCCATGTCGAGGTCGCCGGTGACCTTGCCGCCGTTCGCGACATAGAGATCATTGCCGTTGCCGAGCAGCACATGGCCGGTGATGGTGCCGGCATTCTCGACGATGTCGTCCGCATTGCCGCCCACGATCGCGGCGCCCGCGGTGCCGGCGGCATTGTCCGTCGCGTGACCCTGGATCGTGCCCGCCGCACGATTGACGATGCGGTTGACGCCATAGCCGACCGTCTCGATCGCATTGCCATGGGCGCTGACGATGTCGCCGCTGTTGTCGACCGTCGAATTCTCCATCCGGATGCCGGTGCCCTGCATGCTGACTCGGCCGATGCCCAGATTGCCGCGATCGTTGGTGAACATGCCGTCCCGAAGGTCCACGCCGAGCCCGAAATTGCCGGTCGAGGCGTCCTTCGAATCCTCCCAGATCGAGGCGCGGTTGGTGATCGTGCTGCCATCGGCCTCGAGCAGCACGCCATAGGCATTGCCCATCTTGCGCAGGTTGGAGCTCGCCGAGATCAGCACTTCGGTGCCGGCGCCGGTCTTGAGCGCGGTGCCGCCGGTGATGCCGATATAGCCGCTCTGCGCAAGCAGCTCGACGCGGCGGGCATGGGTCGCGTCGACTGCGATGCCGGCGGTGCCGCCGTTGACGGCGCCGGCGATCACCAGGTCGAGGCCCCGCCCTTCCTCGCCGAACACGCTGCTCGTCGAATCCTTCTCGACGACGATCGACGGACGGTCATAGCCCCCATTGTTGAAATTCATGTCCAGCACGACCCGGCCGTCGCCGGCCACGCGCAGCAATCCGTCATAGCTGTAATGGCCGCCGGTGCCGTCGGCCGGCCCCTGCAGCGTCAGCACCGTGCCCGCACCCGCGGCCTCGTAGATCGTACCGCCCGAGAAGCCCGCGGCATTCCCCCGCAGCACCGAGAACGCCTGGCTCTCGCCGGCCCGGGCCTGCAGCACGTTGTTGCCGGCGCCCATATCGACCGCCCCGGTCACCAGCCCGCCGGTGTTGACGCTGCCATCCTGACCAAGCCGCCGCAGGTCGACGACCAGCTTGTCGTCGCCATTGCCGGTCGAGACATTGCCCTGCACCGCGCTGCCCTCGGCCAGCCACAGCATGTCCTTGCCCGAACCGCCCAGCACGACGTCGCCCACGATCGTGCCCTTGTTCGCGACCTGCGCGCCATAGGGCGCCTCGCTATACAGCTCGACGGCGGCGCCCGCGCCCGCGCGGATCTCCCCTTCGTTGATCAGCTTGGCAGCGCGATAATATTGCGTGCTGTAGCCGGAGACGGCGGCGTTCTCGCCGGTGGCAACGATCGTGCCGCGGTTCGTCAGGCTCGCGCCATATTGCATGCTCACCGCCCGATCGCCGCGGATCACGCCGCCGGTGTCGTTGACGAACTGGGCGGATACGCCCTCCAGGCTCAGCGCGACCCCATTTTCCACCGCGCTGGAGATCGTGCCGCTGTTATAGCCCGAGCCGGACACCGCGACCGCGGTGGACACGAGGCCCTCCGCGTGGATCGACCCGCGGTTGATGAAGCCATGGGCGCTGTCGGCGGCATAGCGGCCCGCCGTGCGGATGCCGTAGATCGCCTCGCCGGACAGATTGATGGTGCCGCCCGTGTCGTTGACGAAGCCGGTGAGAAAGTCGTTGGCATCGATCAGCGCGACCGGCGGGCCGCTCTCGGGGGCCGATATGCCGGTGAAGTTCAGCGCGCCGCGATTGATGACGGTCAACGTCCCGCCATTGCCGGACGCATTATATGCCCTGATCTCGAGGCCCGCGTCCGATCCGGCATAGGTAAAGCTGGCCAGGTTGGTGACGACCCCCGGCCCGGACACGCTGAGCGCGCCGGTCAGGTTCTCGGCAGCGATGGTCACGTCGAGGTTGCAGCCGCACAGGTCGAGCCCGTAGCGCTCGAAACCCGTCGGCAGGCTCCCGAAGGCGACCGTCCCCGAACTGGTCATGCGGATGCCGTAGATGTCGATGCCATCGCCGCCGTCGAGCGTGCCGCTCGGCATGCCGGCAACGCCGGTCGCATTGCCTTCGCGCCAGAACTGGTCGTCGCCATCGCCCATCGCGATGTTCCCGGCCACGCTGCCGCCGATGCGCTGGTAGAAGCGATCGCCATATTGGCCGAGCGCGACGCCGCCGTCGATCTGGCCGGCATTCTCGATGACGGCCTGCTCCGTGACCCGGATCGCGGTGTCGCCGGCGCTGCGGATCACGCCGCCGGCGCGATTCCGAAGTTCGAGGTCGGCAGCCGAAATCGCCGGCGCGGCACCGCGCGACTCGATCAGGCCCTGGTTGCGGATGGCGCCCTGGGCAACGGCGATGGTCGCTTCGGCAGCCGAGTTGTTCGCAATGGCGCCGCTATTGTCGATGTCGAGATACCGGGCACGGATCGCCGAAACCTCGCCCGCCTCGATCGTGCCGGCATTCGTCCCCTGGATCTCGTTGACGTCCACGCCACCTTCGATACGGCCGGTGCCGCGGTTGCGCATGTCGAGCGCGGCCGAGCGCGCGCGCACCGCCGTGCCGTCGGTCCCGCGCACCAGGCCGCTATTGTCGAGCGCGATGAAGGCGCCGTCGTCATCGCCCTGGCGCAGCGCGTTGCCGCCCGCAAGCGTGCCCGATCTGCCGATCTTCACCTCGAGACCCACCGCGTCCGCGAGCAGGACCGCCGGGCCCTGCGAGAACACGCCACCCTCGACGATCAGCTTGCCGCCGACATCGAAGCGAAGCCCCGGGCCCTCGGTGGTCTGGCTGCCTACGGTAGCGCCGGGCTGCACGGTGACGGTGCCGCCCGCCACGGTCATCACGAAGGGTGCGGACGTGCCCGTGCAGACGACCTGCGCGCCTTCGCCCGCGCACTGGGCGCGCGCCGCCGTCGAGGAAAGAGCGATCGCCAGCGTCGCCGCGCTCACGAACAGCGCGGTGCGGCCCCTGGCACCAGGAAGAATCGAGATACGGGTCGGAAACGCAGTACGCGCCATGATGCTGCTCCAATGCCGGAAGTGCCGGCCCGGATGTGCGCGCCAGCGTGAACAGCAAGGGCAGGTGCCGATGTTCGAAGAGGAGTTCCAACCCTTTAATTGCACAGCGGAATGCAACTTCACGCGGTTGTGCAGTTTTCATCCGGGCATGCCGGCCAGGATGTCCCGGACCAGCAGTTCGGTCATTGCGGCGGCGGAATACTTGCCGTGGCGCGCCGCCACCCGGGCAGCCTGGTGGCGCATACGATCGTCGCGGGCGGCGCGACGCAACGCCTCTCGCACCGCGTCGGCACCGGCGGACACGGCCTGCGACCACGCCACGCCGGCAAGGCGCAGCCGATAGGTGAGCAGCAACGATTCCAGCGTATCGGGCAGCAGAAGCTGCGGCACGCCTGCGGCGAGCATCTTCGCCGAGGCTCCATAGCCGCCGCGACCGACATAGAGCGCCGCTTCGCACCCCGCCGCCGCAAGATCGATAGGCGCGGCGCTGAACAGGATGTTGGCAGGCAGCGCCTCGCCCGGCGGGCTCGCCGAATGCCAGAGCACGGGCCAGCCCAATCCGCCGAGCGCCTGCGCCACGATCGCGCTGCCGGGGCGATCGAACGGCAGATAGACGAGCGTCCGCGGCCCCTCGCCCCGGGGCCATTCGGGGCGGGCATCGGCCTCTATCCCGATCAGGGGACCATAATAGGAGCCCGTCGCGTCCGGCCCGTAATGGTCGAGCTCGGCCCAGGCCAGCGAATGGAGCGGCGCACCCGCCAGCAACGCGCCGAGTCCGGCGGGCTCGGGCGCGCCGAAATGGCGGCAAACCTCTCGCACCGCCCGGTCCGCCGGCTGCTGGGCCGCCGCCAGCTCGGCAGCGCCATGGCCGGCCCAGGGCTGCAGGCTCGCACCCGCGTCGTGCGCGCGGGGCGCCACGAAGGTCGGGCCCAGCCTCCGCGCCGGGAGCCCGGCAATATGCGCCGCCAGCAGCGACAGGGGCGCATGCTCCGCCAGCAGCAGGGCCGGCTCCAGGCGTTCGAAGGCATCCAGCCATTGCCGCACCAGCGGAATCGCGCACGCCGCATCGACCAGCCCGCCCGCGGCGATCACCTGGCCATAGGTCAGCGTCTCGCCCCGGGGCGCGGAACCGGCAAAGCGCGGGCCCTGCACCACCAGGTCGAATGCATCGCGCTCGAGCCGCAGCGCCGTCTGCGGCGTACGTGCCGCCAATGTCAGATGGTGCCCGCCTCCGCGCAACGCACGGCTGATCGGCGCGAGCGTCGCGACATGGCCATATCCCAGCCCCAGTTCCCAGGTGGCCAGCAATCGCATGCAATCTCCCGGGCGGACCAGAGCAATCGAGTATCCTAGCCGCGATCGGGCACCGTCGGACAGCCGCCGTTCCTTCCCAGGGGCGTGCAATCCCCGACCCTGTCGCGTGACGGACGGCTTCGGTCGCAGCCGATGCGGCATCGGCGGCCTTGATTGCGCATGGGCACGACCAGCGTTGAGAGGGGGACAGCAATGTTCATTGTCGGGAACAGGGATGCAGAGACTTCGGCGCCCCGCAGCCGGCGCGACAACCGTGCCGCGATCCTGCTCGCCGGCCGCATCCTGTTCGCGCGCCACGGCGTTTCCGGCGTCACCTTCGAGCATGTCGCCCGCGAGGCGCAACTGACGCGCCGGACGATCTACAATCACTTCGCCAATGTGGACGACCTGTTCGCGGGAGTCGTGCACCAGACGCTTCGGCAACTGAAGGCGCAGCTGCCGCCCGCCCCTCCGGCCGAGCGGCAGCTGCACGCCGGGCTCACACGGTTCATGCGGGATTTGCTGGGGTTGTTCGCCAGCCCCGGCTTCTTCGACCTCCACCTGGCATTGGTCCGCCACGGCAATGATCGCCCGGAACTGCGCACTGCCTTCGAGCGCGAGCTTCTCGATCCGCTGAGCGCCCTCCTCGCCGGCTATCTCGGCACGCGGCGCGCCCGCGATTTCCACCAGGATCCGCAGCGCAGCGCGCGGGAGATCGTCGCGATCGTGCTCGGCCTCGCCGAAACCTCGCGACTGCTTGGCCGCACCGACGAGGAAGCGACCCGACAGGCGCTTCCGCTTATCGGCGCCCTCGCCCAGGCATTCGCGCAGACGCAGCGGAATCAGCTCAGCCGCGTGGCCTGACGCGCCACACCGGTTCCCGGCATGTATCGAAGACGGCAACGCCCCCATCGGGAGGCGCAGGACCGTGTCGCACGACCGATTCGGCCGTATGCCGCACCGCTACGCGCTGGCTGGAACTGGAAGAGTCCGCATTGCCGCGGACGGGGGGAATGGTGGAGCCGAGGGGGATCGAACCCCTGACCTTCGCAATGCCATTGCGACGCTCTCCCAGCTGAGCTACGGCCCCAAACCCCGGGAAGACGGGCCCTCTAGAAGGGCTCCGCGGGTCTGGCAAGGACCTTTTTTCGGTCCCTGCCAATTTCCCCGAATTATTGTTCTTCGTCGTCGCCGCCGGTCTCGACGCCCAGGTCGTCGTCGCCGCCCAGATCGACGTCGTCGTCCGCCGAGGGCTCCTCGTCGTCGTCGCCGATGTCCAGATCCTCGTCACCCAAATCGGAATCCTCCGTCTCGGGCTTCTCGGTCTTCACCGCCTCGAAAGGCAGCGGCTGCTTGGACTTGAGGATCGGTTCCGGATCCCAGGCAAACCCGCAGCTGATGCAGGTCACCGGCTCGTCCTTGGTCAGATCATAGAAGCGCGTTCCGCACTTCGGGCACGCGCGCTTCGTGCCCCATTCGGGCTTCACCATGTGTTGCCTCTTCGCCTTTCAAATCTTGGATTTCGGGAACAGGTCCCGGAAAGTGGGAGGCGCCTTGCCATGCTGCAAGGGCGCTGTCAAAGCCGGGCGTCATGTCTGCCTCTCCTCCCCGCCCGCTCGCCATCTCCGCCCGTGGTCCCCTGAAGGGCCGCGTCACCGTTCCCGGCGACAAATCGATCAGCCATCGCGCACTGATGTTCTCGGCGCTCGCCGTCGGCGAAAGCCGGATCGAGGGACTGCTCGAGGGCGAGGACGTGCTGGCCACCGCCGCGGCGATGCGCGCGATGGGCGCGACCATCGCGCGCGGCGACGATGGCGCCTGGACGGTCAGCGGCGTCGGCGTCGGCGGCCTGCTCCAGCCCGAGGGCGCGCTCGACATGGGCAATTCGGGCACGTCGACCCGGCTGCTGATGGGCCTGGTCGCCAGCCATCCGATCACGGTGACCTTCACCGGCGACGCCTCGCTCTCCAGCCGGCCGATGGGCCGGGCGATCGAGCCGCTGGCCCAGATGGGCGCGGAGATCACCGCCAGCCCGGGCGCCAAGGGGACCGAAACGCTGCCGCTGATGCTGAAGGGGATCAGCCCGGCCGTGCCGATCACTTATACGCTTCCCGTGGCCTCGGCGCAGGTGAAGTCGGCGGTGCTGCTCGCCGGGCTCAACACGCCGGGCATCACCCGGGTGATCGAGCCGGTGCCCACGCGCGATCATAGCGAGCGGATGCTGCGCGGCTTCGGCGCCGAGCTGACCGCGGAGGACGGCCCCGAGGGCAAGATCATCTCGATCCGCGGCGAGGCGGAACTGAAGCCCCAGCACATCGTCGTCCCGGGCGACCCCTCCTCCGCCGGCTTCTGGATGGTCGCCGCATCGATCGTGCCGGGATCGGACGTCACCATCGCCAATGTCTGCATGAATCCCACCCGCACCGGCCTGATCCAGGCGCTGCGGATGATGGGCGCGTCGATCGAGGCGCTCGCCCCGCGCGAAGTGGGCGGCGAGCCGGTCGCCGACCTGCGCGTGCGCCATGCCCCGCTGAAGGCGATCGAAGTGCCGCCCGAGCTCGCGCCCAGCATGATCGACGAATATCCGATCCTGTTCGTCGCCGCCTCGGTGGCCGAGGGCCGGACGGTGGCACGCGGCGCGCACGAGCTTCGCGTCAAGGAATCGGACCGGATCGCGACGATGCGCGCGGCACTCGAGGCCAATGGCGTCGCGCTGGAGGAATTCGAGGACGGCCTCGCCATCACCGGCACCGGCGGCACGCCGATCCCGGGCGGCGGCGCCGCGGTCACCAGGCTCGACCACCGCATCGCGATGAGCATGGCGGTCGCCGGCCTCGCCGCCGCGGCGCCCATCGCCATCGACGATGTCGCGCCGGTGCAGACCAGCTACCCCGCCTTTTTCGACGTGCTCGACGGCCTCGTCGCATGAAGCTCGGCCGTCGCGCCTTTCTGGGCGGGATGGCCGCCGGCACTCTGGCCACCCCGGCCTGGGCCAGGCTGCGCGACGAGATCTTGTTCAAGCCCGACAGGGAGCTGATGGTCCCGGTCGAGGGCGGCAGCGTCTATGTGCGGGTGAACGGCGACCTCAAGGGCCCGCGACCGCCACTTATCTACGCGCATGGCGGCCCGGGCGGCGATCATTCGGGGCTGCTTCCGCTCACTGCCCTGGCAAGCGAGCGCGCGGTGATCCTGTGGGATCAGCTCGACAGCGGCCGTTCGGACGCGCCGCTCGATCCGAAGAACTGGCGGGTGTCGCGCTTCGTCGACGAGATCGACCGGATTCGCGACGCGCTCGGCATCGCCCGCTGGCACGTCGGCGGCGGCAGCTGGGGCGGCACGCTGGCGATCGAATATGGCGCGCGCCGGCGGCCGGGCACGGCAAGCCTGATCGTCCAGTCGCCGCTGGTCTCGACGAAGAGCTGGATCGCGGATGCCGATCTCCTGCGCTCCCGGATGCCGGCCGATACGCGCGCCACGCTGGAGAAATGCGACACCGCCGCGCCGCCGCCGGCCCAGGCCTGCAATGCGGCGACCTGGGAATTCTATCGTCGCTACGTCATCCGCTCGCAACGCGCCGATGGCGTCGCCGCCTATCGCGCCCGGGCGCCGCGCGATGCCGGCGACACGCTCTACAACCGGATGTGGGGCAAGGCCGAGTTCGTCGCGACCGGTACGCTCAGGGACTATGATGGCGAACCCCTGCTCGCGAAGCTGGATGGCCCGCGCGCCTTGTTCGTCTGCGGCGAATATGACGAGGCCCGGCCCGAGACGGTGGCGAAGTTCGCCGCGCGCGTGCCCGGCGCGACGTTCAGGGAAGTGACGGGATCGGCGCATTCGATCCTGTCCGATCGCCCCGAAGCCTATCTCGCCCTGCTTCGCGCGTGGATGGCACGCCACGACGGCGCCTGAACGCGGATTTTGCATCCGAATCGCTTGACGGCGCGCGCATGTGCCGCGAACGCTCGGACATATGATCATCGCAGTCGACGGACCGGCAGCCTCGGGTAAGGGCACCATAGCGCGCGCGCTGGCGCAGCATTATGGGCTGCCGCATCTCGATACCGGCCTGCTCTACCGCGCCGTCGCCGCCACGGTGCTGCGCGAGGAACTGGATCCGGCCAGGGAAGCCGACGCGGTCTCCGCCTGCAGCTTCGAGGATTATCTGCTCGACGATCCCTGGCTGCGCTCCGACGAGGTGGGCAGGGCCGCGTCCGTGGTGTCCGCGCACCCGCTGGTGCGCGCCGCACTGCTCAACCGCCAGAAGAAGTTCGCCCGCCAGCCCGGCGGCGCGGTGCTCGACGGACGCGATATCGGCACCGTCATCGCGCCGGACGCGGACGTGAAGCTCTTCGTCAAGGCGACGCCGATGATCCGCGCCCAGCGCCGTCACCTGGAACTCCGCAAGCACGGCGTGCTCACCAGCCTCGACAAGGTGCTGGCGGACATCCGGGCGCGCGACGAGCGCGATTCCAAGCGCACCGAGGCGCCGATGGCCCAGGCCAGCGACGCCGCACTGCTCGACACCAGCTTCCTTTCGATCGACGCCGCCGTGCAGCGCGCGATCGCGATCGTCGAGAGCAAGACGAACGCGACCCGCGCCTCCGGCTGATACGTCCCTGCTAGATATCGATCTGGATCTCGCCCTCCGCCGGCTGGGTGAAGCCGCGGATGATCTGCAGCATGCCTTCGGTGCCGAACAGCTGATAGAGCGTGAACAGACCCTGGGCGAGATCGCCGTCGAACCGCATCGAGAAGCGCTCGATGCCGCAATCGACCATGTCCACCGGCCCGCCCGAATAGACGAATATCACTTCGTTGAAGGTGCAGTTGCGGAAGACGTTGCCGTCGAGCACGATCTCGACATTCTCGAAACGCTGCTTGTCATATTCCATCTTGATTCCTCGCGACCCGGTCTCAGACCCCGCACGTCGCATCCCGCGCGCCTCTCTGCAATGCTTGCGGATATGGGCGGATTCGGCTAGAGCGCGCGCGTCCGGCGGACGGGTGTCCGCGGAGGAAGGCGCGGAGGGGTGACTCTCACGCGCCCTTTTCGCTTTGATCGGCGTCTTGTCTTTCCTTCGCTTGCTCCCGCACGACGGATGCCGCGACCGGCGACCGGCCGCCGCGGCGAGTCTGGCCCAAAGACCGTCGGATCCAACCGACTGGCCGGAAACAACATGATTAGGAACTGAAACCCTTATGGCCACTACGGCAAATCCGAGCCGCGACGATTTCGCGGCGCTTCTCGAACAGACTCTCGGTCAGGCTGACGGCTTCGAAGGCCGCGTCGTGATCGGCACCGTCACCGGCATCGAGAACGACCTCGCGGTCATCGACGTCGGCCTCAAGTCCGAAGGCCGCGTGCCGCTGCGCGAATTCGCCGCGCCGGGCCAGAAGGCCGATCTGAAGGTCGGCGACGAAGTCGAAGTCTATGTCGACCGCGTCGAGAACGCCAATGGCGAAGCGATGCTCAGCCGCGACCGCGCCCGCCGCGAAGCCGCCTGGGACAAGCTGGAAGCCGAATTCGCCAAGTCGGCCCGCGTCGAGGGCGTCATCTTCGGCCGCGTCAAGGGCGGCTTCACCGTCGACCTTTCGGGCGCGGTGGCCTTCCTCCCCGGCTCGCAGGTCGACATCCGCCCGGTGCGCGACGTCACCCCGCTGATGGACATCCCGCAGCCCTTCCAGATCCTCAAGATGGACCGCAAGCGCGGCAACATCGTCGTGTCGCGCCGCGCCGTGCTCGAAGAGACCCGCGCCGAGCAGCGTTCGGGCCTCATCCAGAGCCTGGCCGAGGGCCAGATCATCGACGGCGTCGTCAAGAACATCACCGATTACGGTGCGTTCGTCGACCTGGGCGGCATCGACGGCCTGCTGCACGTCACCGATCTGAGCTACAAGCGCGTCAACCACCCGTCCGAGATGCTCAACATCGGCGACACGGTCCGCGTCCAGATCATCCGCATCAACCGCGACACCCAGCGCATCTCGCTCGGCATGAAGCAGCTCGAGAGCGATCCGTGGGATGGCGCCGCGGTGAAGTATCCGGTCGGCGCGAAGCTGTCGGGCCGCGTGACCAACATCACCGAATATGGTGCGTTCGTCGAGCTCGAGCCGGGCATCGAGGGCCTGGTCCACGTCTCGGAGATGAGCTGGACCAAGAAGAACGTGCACCCGGGCAAGATCGTCTCGACCTCGCAGGAAGTCGAAGTCGTGGTGCTCGAGGTGGACGCCGAGAAGCGCCGCATCTCGCTCGGCCTCAAGCAGGCCCAGCAGAACCCGTGGGAGAAGTTCGCGGCCGAGCACCCGGTCGGCACCGAGGTCGAGGGCGAAGTCAAGAACGCCACCGAGTTCGGCCTGTTCATCGGCCTGGACAACGACGTCGACGGCATGGTCCACATGTCGGACATCGCCTGGGGCATCTCGGGTGAGGACGCGCTCAACCTGCACCGCAAGGGCGAGGTGGTTAAGGCCATCGTGCTCGCCGTGGAGTCGGACAAGGAGCGCATCTCGCTCGGCATGAAGCAGCTCGAGCGTGGCGGCGTCGCCGCTGCGGGTTCGACCACTTCGGCCGATCGCCTGAACAAGAACCAGGTCGTCACCGTGACCATCCTCGAAGTCCGCGACGCGGGCCTCGAAGTGCAGGTTGGCGAAGACGGCGCGACCGGCTTCATCAAGCGCACCGACCTCGGCCGCGACCGCGACGAGCAGCGTCCGGAGCGTTTCCAGGTCGGCCAGAAGCTCGATGCGATGGTCACCGGCTTCGATCGTTCGAAGAAGCCGACCTTCTCGGTCAAGGCGATGCAGATCGCCGAGGAGAAGCAGGCGGTGGCGCAGTATGGCTCGTCCGATTCGGGCGCGTCGCTGGGCGACATCCTGGGCGAGGCCCTCAAGGCCCGCAACGAAAAGAACTAAGAACGGCGACGGGGAGCGGCAAAACCGCTCCCCGTTTCGTTTATTCCGGAATATCATGGGTTAATAGCCATCTGCGGGTTGATGCAGGTTGGCGAACAGGGTTAGAGAGCCCATCAGGGATTTGGCGCTCGCGCGGAAGACCGCAGATCCGCGTGCGCAAAGGGAGGGTTGCGGATGATCCGCTCGGAACTGGTTCAGTTGCTGGTGCAGGACAATCCGGGCCTTTCGGTCCGCGAAGTCGAGAAGATCGTGTCGGTCTTCTTCGACGAGATCGTCGGCCGGCTCCAGGAAGATGGTCGCGTGGAGCTGCGCGGCTTCGGCGCCTTCTCCACCCGCGCGCGCGACGCGCGCACAGGCCGCAACCCGCGCACGGGCGAGACGGTCGAAGTGGATGCCAAGCGCGTCCCTTATTTCAAGCCCGGCAAGGAAATGCGCATCAAGCTCAACGTCTGAGCGATGCGCACCGCTTGACGCTGGCGACTCCATGCGCTTGCGTGGATGCGTGCGGACGTGGCGGAACCGGTAGACGCCGGAGACTTAAAATCTTCTGCCCTTCAGGGCGTGCGGGTTCGAGTCCCGCCGTCCGCACCAATGTCTTTAACACCGATGCCCTTTACGGGCTGTCGGGTTTGTTGTCCTGCGTGGCGATGATCACGCCGCCGGCCACGATCGCAACGACGCCGATGATCGCGATGATCGGTGCGCCGGCGATATCCGATTTGTGCTTGGAGCCGGTAGCTCCGCGCAGAGACAGCTTCGACGCGGCGGTTTCAGACGCAGCGAGCGCCGGCACAGCCGCCAGCGATACCAGGGCAGCGACAGCCGCCGCCCGACCAAGAATACGCATCGTACACACTCCCCTTTCAAAGGAATGGGAGTAAAATGCCTCGCGCGCGCCGATAGTTCCCGCATCGCAGCGAATCGCTGCGGTGCCGCAGGGGTTGGCAGCGGCGCCCGGCGATCATACACCCGTTCCGCCCAGCCGGATTTACCTGATGTCCCCTCGCCTCCTCTGCCTGCTGCCCCTGGTCGCGCTTTCGGCGTGCGACGGCGGCGCGGGGCAACGGCGCGACGACACTGCCGTGGTGGTCAGCGCGATCGGATCGGGCAGCGCGCTCGCCGATCCCGACGGCGGTGCGCTCGATCCTGCCCGCCGCGTACTGCTCGGCGCGACGGCGCAGGGCCTGGTGCGATTCGACGCCACCGGCCAGATCGAGCCGGGGCTGGCCGAGCGCTGGATCGTGATCGACGACGGCCGCAGCTACATCTTTCGCCTGCGCGACGATGCGACCTGGCCGGACGGCGAACCGGTCACCGCCGAGCAAGTGGTGCGGGCGCTGCGCCGCACGATCGCGCCGCGTTCGCGCAACGCGCTCTCGCCCTTTCTCGCGGTGATCGACGAGATCGTGGAAATGACGCCGCAGGTGATCGAAGTGCGGTTGAAACGCCCTCGGCCCGACCTGCTCAAGCTGTTCGCCCAACCGGAAATGGCGGTATTCCGGCTCGACAAGCTCGATGGCAGCGGCCCCTTCCGGGCCGCGCAGCACCACGGCGGCGTGCTGTTGCGTCCGGTGCCCGATCCGGACGCGGCCGAAGACGCCGGCGCGCCCCGCCCCCAGGAGATGCTGCAGTTCCACGGCGAGCGCGCGGCGGTTGCCCTTGCCCGTTTCCGCGACGGCCAGTCGGACCTGGTGCTGGGCGGCAGCTTCGCCGACTGGCCGCTGGTAGTGGCATCGGGCATCGCAACGCCCAATGTGAAGCTGGACAACGCGCTCGGGCTGTTCGGCCTGGCGGTGGTCTCGCGCCAGGGGTTTCTGGCCGATCCCGCCAATCGCGCCGCGATCGCGATGGCGATCGATCGCCCCACCCTCACGCACGAGATCCATCCGGACTGGGTACCGGTCGAGACCCTGCTTCCGGGGCAGCTCGATTCGGCCAATCCGCCTGCGCAGCCCGCCTGGACGCCGCTCGACCTCGACCAGCGCCGGCAGAGCGCGCGGGCCGCGGTCGCCGGCTGGCGGCGTGCGCACCCGGGCCCGGTCACCATGCGCATCGCCTTGCCCGCGGGGCCGGGCGCCACGCTCGTCTGGTCGCGACTGGCCGAGGCGCTCTATGCGATCGGCATAACGCCCGTTCGCAGCGCCCTCGACGCCCCCGCGGACCTGCGCCTCGTCGATGCCGTCGCCCCCTATGACAGTGCGCGGTGGTTCGTCGCCACCGCTTGCCAGGCCTGTTCCGACGATGCGCAGACGCTGATCGAAGCCGCGCGCGATGCGCCGGACCTCTATGCTCGCGCCCATCGCATCGCCGAGGCCGATGCCGCGCTCACCGCGGACGGCGCTTTCATCCCTATCGCCCAGCCCTTCCGATGGTCTATCGTCGCATTGCGGCTGCAGGCGTGGCAGGGGAACGCGCGCGCGTGGCACCCGTTGAACCACCTGCGCAACGAGACGAGGTGAGCGTGGCGAGAACGACGCGGATGGCTTCGGGGGCAAAGGCGGCAGCGGCGGCGCTGCCGCTGGGAACGCATGCGGCGGACGTGCGCCGGCGGATCGAGATGATGGAGCATCTGCTCGAGCGCAGCGTTCCCATCCCCGGCACCAAGGCCAAGGTCGGCCTGGATGCGATCCTGGGCCTCGTGCCGGTGGGCGGCGACCTGATCGCCGCGTTGCTCGGCCTCTACATCGTCTGGGAAGCGCGCAACCTGAAGATGCCGGCGACGACGATGATGCGCATGGTCGGCAATGTCGGCTTCGACTGGCTGATCGGGCTGGTGCCGGTCGTGGGCGACGCGGCGGATTTTCTCTTCAGGTCGAACACCCGCAACCTCAGGCTGATCAAGCGGCACCTCGATCGGCACCACCCGGGCACCGCGACGGTCCATCAGCGCTAGGTTGAGAACCCAAACCAGTATCTGATTTTCCGCCGTCATCCCTGCCTGCGCGGGGATGACGGAAACGAATAGGAGCCCCCAACCTAGAACGAACCGGGATATTCGGGCGCTTCGGACTTCCCTATCCGTGATTGGCTCAGCCAAAGGTCGTTGATCAGCGCCGCCCGCCGCGCCAGATCTTCAACGCGCCGCCATCGGCCGCGCCGCCGGTGCCGGGCCGGCACGCTTCGTAGCGCAGCCCCTTGTCGAGACAGAGCCAGAGTTCGTCGAGCCACCCCTCGCGCGTCACCGTCACGCGGATCGCGCTGGCGGGAATGCCGCGATTGGCCTCGGCGAAACGCGCCTTGAACCCGCCGACGGTCAGCTCCCCGCGCGACAGCCGCTCCATGTCCGGATAGCGGACCGCGTCATAGAGCCGCCTGGCCGTGCCGAAATAGGCAGCGGGCGACATCGAGGTGCAGGTGCCGTGCTTGGCCCATTCGTGCTGGATCAACTGCGCCGAGGGCGTGGCGCAGAGCATCGACTTGATCTGCGCGGGCGGCAGGATGCGGGTATCGGCGCAATATTGCGGCCAGCTCCGCGTCTCCCCATCGGGCCACAGGCCGTGCAAGGTGAAGCCGAAGCGCGCGCCCTGGCGGCACTGGAAGCGATTCTCCGGTTCGTCGCCATGGGCGCGGCAGAAACCGGGGCTCCAGGTAAGCGCCAGCGTATAGGAGCCGATCGGCATGATCCGCCGCGGCTCCTTCGCGCCGGGCAGATCGGGGCGCGGCCGCTCGACCTTGCCGGGCACGCGGCACATCAGCGCCTGGGCGGAAGCAAGGCCGGGCAGCAACGCGAGACCGGCGCCGACGAGACCGAGAACCGGCTTGCGCACATCCATGCTCCTCATCCCTGCAAGAAATCCACGCCGATATCGGCGGCGGGCGCCGATTGGGTGAGCCGGCCGGCGCTGACATAAGTGACGCCGGTTGCGGCGATCGCCCGGATCGTGTCGAGCCGCACGCCGCCCGAAGCCTCGGTCGGCACCCGGCCCGCGACCAGCGCGACAGCCTCGCGCAGCGTCGCCAGCCCCATATTGTCGAGCAGGAGATGCGTCGCCCCCGCGGCAAGCGCCGGTTCGATCTGGTCGATCCGGTCGACCTCGACGATGATGCGCGCGATACCGGCGGCGACGGCGCGCCGCGCCGCCTCGGCCACCGATCCGGCGACCGCGACGTGATTGTCCTTGATCATCGCGGCGTCCCAAAGGCCCATGCGATGGTTGGTCGCCCCGCCCATGCGCGTCGCGTATTTCTCGAGCCTGCGCAGGCCCGGCAGCGTCTTGCGCGTGTCGAGCAGCGTGGCGCCGGTCCCCGCGATGGCATCGACATAGGCTCGCGTCATGGTCGCGATGCCGGAGAGATGCTGCACCGTGTTGAGGGCGGGACGCTCGGCGGTGAGCAGGGCGCGTGCGCGGCCGCGCAGCCGCATCAGGTCGGTGCCCGGCACCACGCGATCGCCATCCTCGACCAGCCGCTCGATCTCGACCTCGGGATCGAGTGCGCGGAAAAAGGCCTCGGCAATGGGCAGGCCGGCGACGGTGATCGCGTCGCGGCTGTCCATCACCCCGGCAAACATCGCATCGGCCGGGATCACCGCGGCGGAGGTGACGTCGCCTTCGTCGCCAAGATCCTCGGCGAGCGTGGCGGCAACAAAGGCATCGAGATCGAATCCCGGAAGTGCGAAGACGTGTGACATGGCGCGCTTGTGGCACAGTCCGCGCGGACGGCAAGGGGGTGCGGAACCGCGCGGGATCGGTTCGAACCCGAGTTGACCGGGATGCGGCGCGCATAGCAGGCTGCCTCCATGGCCGATATCGAACCCGCCGCGCTGCCCGAGGTCCGCCGGCTGCGCGCCTATTGGGAACGCCGCGTCGCGCATCGGTCGTCGCCGCCCGAGGAGTGGATGGCCGACAAGCTGTTGCTCGACGCATTGGGCCTGGGCCTGGAGCAGACGCTACAATTTCTGGGCCGCGAACAGCCCGATTTCGAGGCCTTCCGGCGCTGGATCGTCACCACCGCGGGCCCGCCCGACCCGGTGACCATCGCCCGCTATCATGCCGCGATCGCCGGCGCCCCGCCTCCGCCGCAAGTCTCCGCCCAGCTCTCGCGGATCGACGCGATGCCGGCGGTGCTCGATGCGGCGGACCTCGCCCATTGGGATGCGCAAGGCTATGTGATCCTGCGCGGCGCGATCACGCCCCGGGAAGTCGAAGCGGCGGCGGCCCTGCTCTGGGAAGCGACCGGGGCCGATCCGGCCGATCCGGCAAGCTGGCATGGGCCGCGCACCAACGGGCTGATGGTCCAGCTTTTCCAGCATCCCGCATTGGAGGCGGCGCGACGCGCACCGCGGGTGCACAAGGCCTTTGCCCAGCTCTGGGGCACGAGCGACCTGTGGTCGCGCATCGACCGGATGAGCTTCAACGCGCCGCTGCGCACGCCTTGCAGCTTCGCCGCACCGCGGCTGCACTGGGACGTGAGCCTCGTCCCGCCGATCGCCTTCGCGACGCAGGGCATCCTCTATCTCTCCGACACCGCTGCGGACCAGGGCGCGTTCGAGCTGGTTCCCGGCTTCCACCATCGCCTGGTCGAATGGCTGGCCGCGCTGGGCGACGCCGATCCGCGAACGGTGGATCTCGGCGACCGGGCCGTGCGCGTCCCCGCGCGTGCCGGCGACCTGATCATCTGGCGGCACGACCTGCCGCACGGCGCCAGCCCGAACACGGCCACGCAGCCGCGGCTCGCGCAATATGTGAACTATTATTCGGCGGAGATGGGCATCCAGCCGGCGTGGCGGTGAGCCGGCCCCTCCCCTTTTGGGAGAGGCGCAGGTTCAGCGCTTCCCGGCCGGATCGCCGCCGATCGCGCCCAGATCGCCCTGCCCCACCGTGCCCGCCGCCATTTCGAGCATCCGGTCGAGGCTCTTCTTGGCCTGGAGGCGCAGGCCCTCCTCGATCTCGATGCGCGGCGTGAGGTCGCGCAGCGCGAGGTAGAGCTTCTCCATCGTGTTGAGCGCCATATAGGGGCAGATGTTGCAATTGCAGTTGCCGTCGGCACCGGGCGCGCCGATGAAGGTCTTGCCCGGCATCGCCTTCTCCATCTGGTGGATGATGTGCGGCTCGGTGGCGACGATCAGCGTATCGCCCGGAACGGTCTGCGAGAATTCCAGGATGCCGCGGGTCGAGCCGACATAGTCGGCGTGATCGAGCACGTGCGGCGGGCATTCGGGATGCGCCGCCACGGGCGCGCCGGGGTGCTGCGCCTTGAGCTTGAGCAGTTCGGTCTCGCTGAACGCCTCGTGCACGATGCACACGCCCGGCCAGAGCAGCAGGTCGCGCCCCACCTTGCGCTTGAGATAGCCGCCCAGATTGCGGTCCGGGCCGAAGATGATCTTCTGGCTCTCCGGGATCTGCGCGAGGATCTTCTCGGCCGAGCTCGAGGTGACGATGATGTCGCTGAGCGCCTTAACCTCGGTCGAGCAGTTGATATAGGTCAGCGCGATATGGTCCGGATGCGCGGCGCGGAAGGCGGCGAACTGCTCGGGCGGGCAGCTATCCTCCAGGCTGCACCCGGCATTCATGTCGGGCAGCACCACGATCTTGTCCGGCGAGAGGATCTTGGCGGTCTCGGCCATGAAGCGCACGCCGCAAAAGGCGATCACTTCCGCATCGGTCTCCGCCGCCCTGCGGCTGAGGTCGAGGCTGTCGCCGACGAAATCGGCCAGGTCCTGCAGCTCGGGCTTCTGATAATAATGGGCGAGGATGACGGCATTGCGCTCCTTGCGCAGCCGGTCGATCTCCGCACGAAGATCGAGCCCCGACAGGCTCCCGCCGATACCATTGCGCGCGTCCATGCCTAACACTCCCTTGCCCGCGCCGCACATGGCCCGGCGGACGCGCGGGTTCAAGGTCGATCAGGGAAAGTGCGCAGCAAAGGCGCGATCGGCACCGGGCGAGCCCGCCACCACGGCCCGCGCCACCGATTCGCCGAACGGGGTGAACGCGATCGCCTCGCCCAACGCGAAGGTGGCGATCATCGCGCCGAGCCCCCAGAGCCAGGCCGGATGCACCCGGCCGGTGCGCCGCCGGTCGACGGCCATGCCGATCAGCGGGAAGATCGCCGGGGCGAGAAGTGCCGCGACCAGCCACGACCAGGGGATCATGAACGGCACGGGCAGGATCCGCCCGAAGCCCGGCCCGGTGATCGCCGCCATCGAGCAGAGCATCAGCCGGCGATGCCAGTCGGAGCGGCCGCGCATCGAGAATCCCGCAAGGGCCAGCCCGGCGAAGCAGAACAGGCCGGCGGGATTGCCGAACAGGAACTCGGGCAGCGCAAAGAAGGGCGGCCCGCCATGATCGCGCACCGCATAGAGCGTGATCGCCAGCCCCATCGCCACCATTGCCGGCACCCAGGCCAGCGCGATCCAGCCGAGCCTGCGGTGGATCGCCGCGTTCCCGGTGGCGATCAGCAGGTTCTGCGCCAGATAGATCAGGATCCAGCCCATGAAGACAAAGGCATGGACATGATAGATCAGCGGCAGGCCGAAGCTCGACCGGCCAAGCGCCAGGTTGAGCGAGAAGCCGCCGACGATCACCGCGATCATGGCGAGCGACAGGATCAGGAAGAAGCGGTCGCGCTGGACGCGCGGCATCGGTTCGGCGAGAGTCGCCATGTTCAGTCCCCCAACTGAAATATGCAATGCCGTGAAGGTAGCGCATTCGGGCCGGCCGCTCAACGGCGCGGCCGCTCACCATTTGTTGGCGATCACCTCTTCGGGCCGGCGCGATTCGTCCCAGCGCTCGGTCGGGCGGTTCGCCTCGTCGGGGAAGATCACCTGGACATCGGCGGCGATGCCCGTCGCCCGGAGCGGCATGGTGAAGCTGCGCTCCACCGCGCGCCGCGTCGCATCGCGCGCCATGCGCATATAGGGACCCGACTGGGCCTGGCGGAGCAGCTCCTGCTGGCCGGCCTTGCGATTGGCATCGTCAAGCTTGCCGCCGACATCGGTGACCGAGAGCAGGATGCCGCCATTGTCGTACTGGCGGACCTGGTCGAGATCGACGTCCGGGCCCATTGCTTCGACGGCCGGCAACCGGACGGTCAGCAGCTTGTTCTGCGCGTCCCAGGTCACATCCTCCTGGCGCAGCTTCGACAGGTCTACCTCATAGCGGACGCTGCCCGGCATGATCATCGTCTTCTGCGCGGTGAGGCCGAGCTGGCTCTGCTTCGACGTGACCACTGCGACGAACTTGGCCGCGAAGGCGGACAGCCGGTTCTGCTCGCGCAGCCCCTGCAGGCTGGCCTGCGCCACCGTCTCCGGCGTCGGGCCCTGGAACTGCCGCTTGATCGTATCGCCCAGGAACCAGAAGCCGGCCCCCATCGTCAGGACCACCGCCAGCACGATCACGAGGGTGACACCGAACAGCTTGAGGCAGCCCCCGCCGCCCTGCTTCACGCTGTCGTCTTCCAAACGCCGTCCTCCTCGATGACGAGCCCGCGGTCGCGCAGGTCGATCAGATGCGCGAGCACCGATCGTCCGGCCGCCCCGTTCAGCCGGGGATCGAGCCCAGCATACATGCGCTCGACCATGGCGGGAACCGCGCCGACATCGGCCTTGAGCAGGCGCAATATCTGCCCCTCGCGCTGCTTGCGGTGCCCGATCAGCCCGCGCACGAAGCGGTGCGGCTTCTCGATCGGCTCGCCATGCGCGGGGAAATAGATGCGGTCGTCCTCGCGCGCCATCAGCTTGTCGAGGCTGGCCATATAGGCGGCCATGTCGCCGTCGGGCGGCGCGACCACGGTGGTCGACCAGCCCATGACATGGTCGCCGCAGAACAAGGCACCGCTCTCGGGCAGGGCGAAGCAGAGGTGGTTGGAGGTATGGCCAGGCGTGGCGACCGCGACCAGCGTCCAGTCCGGGCCCGAGACCCTGTTCCCGTCGGCGAGCACGCGATCGGGCGCATAGCCGGTATCGAACGCGGCATCGGCACGCGGGCCGGCATCCTCGAGCGTGAGCGGGGCGCAGCCGATGATCGGCGCGCCGGTCGCGGCCCGGAGCGGCGCGGCGGCGGGGCTGTGGTCGCGATGCGTGTGGGTGCAGAGGATCGCCGCCACCCGGCGCCCGCCGATCGCCGCGACCAGCGCCGCGAGGTGGCGCGGATCGTCCGGTCCGGGATCGATCACCGCAAGCTCGGAGGTGCCGACCAGATACGTCTGGGTGCCGGTATAGGTGAAGGGCGAGGGATTGGGCGCCAGCACCCGCGTGACCAGCGGATCGAGCGCCATGGCCAGGCCGGTCGGGGCATCCGCGATGATGTCCATGTCCCCGAAATGGCCTTTGCCGCGCCGCAGCGCAAGGCCGGCCTGAAAAACGGAAACGGGACCGGCCGCGAAGGAGATCGGCCGGCCCCGTCGAAAGGCGTTCGTGAAAGGGGCTTTTTGACGAACGCCCTTCCCCTCCATGTCACTTGTCGTCGGCGGCGCTCTTCTCGACTTCGGCGATCGCCTCATCGATGCCCTTCAACGCCTTGGCGCGCTGCTCGGCGCTGAGATCGGACTGGCTCTCGATCGAGCGCCGGGCCATGCGCAGGCCCATCATCGCGCTGCGCATGCCCATCCGCTTGGCGTCGACCGCCGCGCGTTCGGCATTGATCGTGATCTTCTCGATCCGGTTGGAGCAGACGATCATCACCTTCTTGCCGTCGCGCTCGAACTTCTCGACGACGGGCTTGCCGTCCGCGGTGTCCGCGCACCTGCCGTTCCGGACCTCGGGCACGCTGGCGCGGATCGCGTCGATATCGGGCATCTTCGTCTCGAACGATGAACCGTCGGCACGCACCATCACGATCTTGGTGACGCGCTTGTCGTCCTTTTCCTTGCCCCCCTCGGTGGAGCGATAGACGTAGCGCTCGACCCGGGCCGGGGCCGCGGGCGCTTCCGGCGCGGCGGCGGGCGCCCGCGGAGCGGCCGGCTCGGCCGCAACCGGCGGCGCCGGCGGCGCGGGTACGTCCTGGTCCAGCTTCACGCCGGTGACGGTCTCCACCTTCGCCTTGATCTGCTCGGCGGCCTGCGTGCCAGAGGCCGTGAGGCCGAGGGCGGCGAGGCCGAGCGCGCCGGTGCCGATCAGGCCGATGGCGAGACGGGCGGGGGTATTCTTGTGGGTCTTCGAAAGCATGCGTAGCCTCCCTTTGACTTCGTTGATCGTGTGCAAGTGACATGCCGCCGAGACCGCACCCCCATGCGCGGACTTGACGATCGCACGGCCATAGGCATGGCGCAGTGCCTGGGCGCGGCCGGCGAGCACCAGGGCGTCGCAGGCCATTTCCTGGTCGGCGCGAAAGGCGCGGAACGCCCTCCAGGCGACGGGATTGAACCAGTGGATGGCGAGGACGAACAGGGCGACCCAGTTCGCGATCAGGTCCCCGCGGACATGATGGCCAAGCTCATGGGCCAGCGCGAGATCGCGCTCCTGCTCGTCATAGCGCTCGGTGAAGTCGCACGGAAAGGCGACGTATTTGCGCAGCACGCCGAAGGCGAGCGGGCCGTGCACCGCATCCGTCTCGATCACGCGCACCTTGCCCTGCGCCACGGTACGATCGACGCGGGCGGCCCTGAGCAGGCGCGCGCAGTGGCGGCGATGGGCGATCAGGTGCCAGCCGAGAAAGGCCAGCGCGCCGATCGCCCACAAGCCGATGCCGAGGATCAGCAGGCTGGGCCCGCTCGCGCCATAGGTGGGCGCGACCAGCGCCGCAGTGGCGGGATGGCTGCCGGCACCGATCTCGACGATCGTCACCGCGCTCTTGTCGATCCCGGTGGGCAGCGCCTCCGGCCTGATCACGCCGGTGACGATCCCGGGCACATCCGCCTCGCGGACGAAGGGAGCGATCAGGCTGGTGAGCTGCCAGTCGCCCGGCAACGGCGGCAGCAGCATCCGGATCACGGGGATCGCCCACAGCGCATAGGCCATTTGCGGCCCGAACGCGCGGCGGACGGGCGCGCGGACGGCGAGCACCAGCAGCATCAGCAGCGTGGTGGCGACGAAGGTCTCGATGAGCCAGCCGGTCATTGCTTGAGCTCCTTCAGCAGGGCCTCGATCTCGGCGATGTCCTGGTCGGTGAGTTCGTCGCGCTCGGCGAGATGCGCGACCAGCGGCGTGAGTCGGCCGCCGAAGAGGCGGTCCATCAGCTTGCGCGACTCCCCGGCGACATAATCGCCGCGCACCACCAGCGGGCGATAGAGGTAGCGACGCCCCTCCTCCTGATGCGCGATGATGTTCTTGGCGAGCAGGCGGCCGAGCAGAGTCTTGACCGTATTGGCGCTCCAGCCGCGCTCGGCCGGCACGCGCTCGGCCACTTCCTGGGCAGTGAGCGGCGACTCTTCCCACAGCACTTCCATCACGGCGTGCTCGGCGTCGCTGATCCGTTCCGTCATCGGGTCCCTCTTTCGCTCGACTACTGTTGTAATCGTTACGATTACGTCTGTAGTCAAGCGGGTGAACGCCGGCTGAACGAATTCTGTCGGATCTTTGACCTGCCCTTCGCCCTCAGGGCCGGAAACTGTCGGAACGGCTTACAGCTGCGCGAGAGGGTTAAGAGCCGATAACCAGCATGAGGCGCAGAAATCCGCGGTCGGGGCGAACTGGCACGGGGGCTGCAGGATATAAGGCACCCCAAGCGTTCAACGCTTCATTTCAGGGTGGGTCGACCGCTACTTTCCCCGGTCTCGCGTCGACCCACCCGACCCGGGTCTTCCCAGAACGAATCGATCGGATGCCGTCCGCCGCCTGATTATGGCACGATCGCCGCGGCGGGATCGCCACAGAAACCGACACGCTCGCCATCTCGGAGCGTCGGCGCCGGCAGCGGGCCGGGGCAATGAAGAAGGATGACGATCATCCCCTTCCCTTCAGGCAAGGGCTCGATGACGCAACGGGGATATTTGCCTGAAGGAGATAGGTGCCGGGAAGGATCGGTCGCCGGCCGCGCTCAGGCGGCCGCACCCTTCTCGGCCAGCAGCTCGCCCAGCTCGCCGCTCTCGAACATCTCCATCATGATGTCCGAACCGCCCACGAACTCGCCCTTCACATAGAGTTGCGGGATGGTCGGCCAGTCGGAGAATTCCTTGATCCCCTGGCGGATGCCCTGGTCCTGGAGCACGTCGACGCTTTCGAACTCCGCGCCGAGATGGTTCAGGATCGCCACCGCGCGGCTGGAGAAGCCGCATTGCGGGAAGAGCGGGCTGCCCTTCATGAACAGCAGCACGTTGTTGCTGTCGACCAGCGCCTGGATGCGCGCCTGGGTATCGTCGGTCACTTCGCTTACTCCTCGAGCGGCGCTTCGGTGGTGAGCTGGAGCGCGTGGAGCACGCCGCCCATGCGCCCGCCGAGCGCGGCATAGACCGCCTGGTGCTGGCGCACCCGCGGCATGCCCTTGAACATCGGCGCGACCACGCGCGCCGCATAATGATCGCCGTCACCGGCGAGATCGGTGATCTCGACCCGGGCATCGGGGATGCCGGCCTTGATCAGGTCCTCGATCTCGGCGGCAGCCATCGGCATCAGGCTTCGCCCATCAGCTGGCGGCGCGCCTCGACCGCCTGCTCCTCGAGCGCGCGGCGCACGGTGGCGTCGTCGGTCTCGATGCCGGCGGCGAGCAGGTCGCCGAGCAGCTTGCGGATCACGTCCTCGTCGCCCGCTTCCTCGAAATCGGCCTGGACGACCGCCTTGGCATAGGCGTCGGTCTCTTCCGGGGTCAGCTTCATCTGCGCGGCGGCCCATTGGCCGACCAGCCGGTTGCGGCGCGCGGTGACGCGAAAGGCCATGTCCTCGTCGCGCGCGAACTTCGCCTCGAATGCCTTTTCGCGATCGTCGAACGTGGTCATTGCAATCCCCTATATGGCGTTTGGTGCGGAGATAGGGAGAACGCAGCGCAACCGCAACTGACGGTTGCGCCCATCGCCGGATGGTGCATCCTGCACCCGGGACCAAGGGGGGAGGCATCATGAAGATCGGAATCGCCGCGCCGCTCGCGCTCTCGTTGCTGGGCGCTGCGCCACCCCTGCCGCAGAAGGCCCCCGGCGAGACATGCAGCGTGCACTATTCCCGCATCCTGCTCGGCAACTACGAGCAGCCGACCGCCAAGCGTACGCTCCCGGCATTGATGGTCGCAGGCACCGCCTCACCCGGCGGCCAGGCGTTCAACTTCTTCGACGACGACGGCTTTCTCACCCTCGCCATGCTGGTTTCGGCATGGCAGGCGGGCGGCCAGACTGCCGCCAACCTGACGGCCGACGTCACGGTCGATCGCGGCGACATTGTCCTGATGGAATATGTCAGCCGCGTCGGCAGCGGCTATTTCCAGGCAATTCTCGACTATGCCGCCACCCGGAACGACCTCACCGCACAGCAGGTCATCGAGGTGGATCAGGCCAAGGCCCAGCTCGCCCTGTTCCAGCGCATGGGCACGCAGGCACGGGCAAGCCTCGCGGCCAATGGCGGCGACGGGACGAATCCCACCCTGCCTCGGCATTTCATCACCGATCTCGGCGGCTATCTCGAAACGCTGCGCCCCTCGGCAAGCCAGGCCGTCAACTCGCACTACAACGACCTGGCGACACAGAAGACGAGCCGCCTCTGCGATCCGGACGCGCCCAGCGCCTTGCTCGGACGGATGCTGTGCGACCGGAATCTCGGCACCGGGGCCGTCCGGGCGACGCCCTATTGCCGCTCATCCGCCGGGATCACGTCGCCGGCACGAGCGCTGGTATGTGAAGTGCATGGGGTCGACGGCAAGTCGAGCGCGACCAATTGCACCGACGGTGCCGGCGGGAAGAGCGTTCCCGCTCCCCCCGCCGGCGACTAGCCCTCAGATCGTCACCACGACCTTCCCGATCACCTGGCGCGCGGCCATCTTGGCGATCGCCTTGCCGCCATCGGCCAGCGCGAAGGTCTCGGTGACCCGGGGCGCGATCCTGCCCTCGCCCCACAGCCGGAACAACTGCCCGACATGCGCCGCATTGGCCTCGGGATCGCGCGCCGCGAAGGCGCCCCAGAACACACCGCACACGTCGCAGCTCTTGAGCAGGGTGAGGTTGAGCGGCAGCCTGGGGATACCCGCCGGGAAGCCGACCACCAGATAGCGCCCCTGCCAGCCGATCGCCCGCAGTGCCGGCTCGGCATAGTCGCCGCCCACCGGATCGTAGATCACGTCCGCACCCTGCGGACCCAGCGCCGCCTTGAACTGCTCGGCCAGCGCCCTGGACTGGTCCTTGTCGAACGGCGCCCGGCCATAGACGAGCGCCGCATCCGCGCCCGCCGACCGGGCCGCCGCGGCCTTCTCCTCCGAGGAGACCGCCGCCACCACGCGCGCGCCGAACGCCTTGCCAAGCTCGACCGCCGCCTGGCCGACGCCGCCCGCCGCACCCAGCACCAGCAGAGTATGCCCTTCGCGCAGATGCCCGCGATCGAGCAGCGCGTGGATCGTCGTCGCATAGGTGAGCAGCAGCGCGGCGCCTTCCTCGAAGCTGCGGCCCTCGGGCAGGCGGAACAGCCGCACCGCCTCGATCGCCAGCTTGCTCGAAAGCCCGCCATGGCCCGTCACTGCGATCACCCGGTCGCCCACCGCCCAATCGGCCACGCCCTCGCCCACGCTTTCGATCACGCCGGCGATCTCGCCGCCCGGCGCGAAGGGGCGCGGCGGCTTGAACTGGTACTTGTCCTCGATGATCAGGAAGTCGGGATAGTTGATCGCGCAGGCCTTCACCGCGACCACGACCTGCCCCCTGCCCGCCACCGGATCGGGCAGATCCTCCAGGATTAGAGTATCAGGTCCGCCCGGTTGCTTCGAAAGCAATGCCTTCATTCGCCGTCTCCACCGCGAGCCAGGGGCGATCCTTTGCCATCCCGGCTTCGAATTTCGAAATCGCGGTATCTTGTGCCAGCGTCATGCCGATCTCGTCCAGCCCTTCCATCAGGCATTGGCGGCGAAACGGGTCGAGATCGAAGGCGAAGCGATCCTGATAGGGAGTGGTGACGGTCATCGTCTCCAGGTCGACGGTGACCTCGTCGGTCCTGGCGACCTCGACCAGCCGGTCCACCGCTTCCTGCGGCAGCACCACCGGCACGATGCCGTTCTTGAAGGCGTTACCCGAGAAGATGTCCGAGAAGCTCGGCGCGATCACGGCCTTGATGCCGAGATCGGCGAGCGCCCAGGCGGCATGCTCGCGGCTCGATCCGCAGCCGAAATTGTCGCCGGCGACGAGCACGGACGCGCCCGCATAGCGCGGATCGTCGAAGACATTGCCCGGCTGGGCGCGCACGCTCTCGAAGGCGCCCTTGCCCAGCCCCTCGCGCGTGGTGGTCTTCAGCCAGTGCGCCGGGATGATGATGTCGGTGTCGATATTGCTCGCGCCCCATGGATAGGCGCGCCCTTCGACCTTGCGAACGGCTTCCACGCTACACAACCTCCCGGATCAGCGGGTGGCCGTGATCTCCGCCCGGGCCTCGACCGCCTTGCCCGTGGCCGCATAGGCCGCGGCCAGGCCGCTCAGCACCGTACCCGCAATCAACGCGACTAGCGCCCGCTTCATAGAACATCCCCTTACGCATCCTCCGACATCAGCTCCCTGACATCGGTGAGGCGTCCCCGGATCGCCGCTGCCGCCGCCATTGCGGGTGAAAGCAGGTGCGTCCGCGCCCCCGGACCCTGCCTCCCTACGAAATTACGGTTCGAGGTGGAAGCACAACGTTCACCGCTGGGAACCTTGTCGGGGTTCATCGCGAGACACATCGAGCAGCCCGGTTCGCGCCATTCGAACCCGGCCTCGCGGAAGATGCGGTCCAGCCCCTCCGCCTCGGCCTGGCGCTTGACCAGGCCGGAACCCGGCACGATCAGCGCCTGGCGGATACGGTCGGCGACGCGATGCCCCTTCACTACCGCCGCAGCGGCGCGCAGGTCCTCGATCCGGCTGTTGGTGCACGAGCCGATGAAGACATGCTCGATGGGAACGTCCTCCATCCGCGTGCCCGGGACCAGCCCCATATAATCCAGCGACTTCTGCGCCGCGGCGCGCTTGGCGGGGTCCACGAAGCTCTCCGGATCGGGCACGGCGCCGGTGATCGGCACCACGTCCTCCGGGCTGGTGCCCCAGGTGAGCGACGGCGCGATGTCGCTGGCCTGCAGGACCACGCTCTTGTCGTACGCGGCGCCGGCATCGCTGGGCAGCGTCCTCCACCAGGCTACGGCCTTGTCCCACGCCTCGCCGGCCGGTGCCATCGGGCGCCCCTTGAGATAGGCATAGGTCGTCTCGTCGGGCGCGATCAGGCCCGAGCGGGCGCCGCCCTCGATCGACATGTTCGAGACGGTCAGCCGCCCCTCGATCGACATGCCGCGGATCACGTCGCCGGTGAACTCGATGACATGGCCGGTGCCGCCGGCCGCGCCGATCCTGCCGATGATCGCCAGCACCACGTCCTTGGGGCTCACGCCGAAGCCCAGGCTGCCGTCGACCCGGATCTCGAGCGTCCTGGACCGTTTCAGCAGCAAGGTCTGCGTGGCGAGGACATGCTCGACCTCGCTGGTGCCGATGCCGAAGGCCAGAGCGCCCAGCGCGCCGTGCGCGGAAGTGTGGCTGTCGCCGCACACCAGCGTGGCGCCGGGCAGGGTGAAGCCCTGTTCGGGCCCGATCACATGCACGATGCCCTGCCGCGCATCGAGCGCGTCGATATAGGGCACGCCGAACTCCGCCACGTTCCCGCGCAACGCGGCGAGCTGGCCCGCGCTTGCCGGATCGGCGATCGGCAGCATCTGCCCCGCGGCATCCGCGCGCGGCGTGGTCGGCAGGTTGTGATCGGGGACCGCGAGCGTCAGGTCCGGGCGGCGCACCGGCCGCCCCGCCGCGCGCAGGCCGGCAAAGGCCTGGGGGCTGGTCACCTCATGGACGAGGTGGCGGTCGATATAGATCAGGCAGGTTCCGTCGTCCCGGCGCTCGACCACATGGTCGGCCCAGATCTTCTCGTAAAGGGTACGCGGTTGAGCGGTCATGCGGGCGCTTTAGTCGATTCTTGCGCACAGGCAAGCGTTCGTGCAATTTTCCATCGCATAGTTGAACTATTCTCCGGTCAGCGGCCCAGCCGCGCCGCCTCGCCCCTCAGATAGGCATGGAGCGCCGCGATCTCCATGTCGCCGAGCGCATGGGTCGCCTCCCGGGCGACGACCGACATGCGCCCGACATCGTGGCCATGCCGCCCCGCTCCGGTGCGCAACAGCCTGCGGAAAGCCGCGGGATCATAGCCGGCGGCCTTGGCCGCCAGCGCGGGGGCGACCGGCCCGTCGCCCAGCGCATGGTCGTCGCCCAGCCGGTGGCATGCGGCGCAGGTGGTGTCATAGACATAGCGGCCGGTCTCGGGCGGGCGATGCGCCGGCGCGAGCCGGACGGTGCGACGGCTTTCCTCGAAGCCGCCGGTCAGCATGCCCAGGCGCGGCAACGGGCCGTAACTGGTCTCCGCCCGCGAATCCCTCGCGTCCGGCTTCAGCGTGCGCAGCCAGGCAATGATCCGGCCGAGATCCTCGTCGGCCCAGCTGCGCAGCGCCTGTGTCGGCATGAGGAAGAGCGAGCCGCCGTCGCGCTTCACGCCGTAGCGGATCAGCCGGACGAGTTCGGCGTCCGAATACCCCGCGAGCTTGCGGGCGAGGGCCGGCGGCGCGATCGTGCCGTTCAGCCGGTCGCTGGCCCAGACGCGCCCCTCGCCATTCCGGCCGTGGCAGCCGCGGCAGCCCGCCAGCGTGGCGAGCCTGCCCCCCTCCGCGACCGCCGCCGGATCGCGGGGAATGGCGATCCTGTCGTCCGGCGCGGCGTGACTGCGTTCGATGATCCATTCGGAACCGACGAAGAGCCCGGCCGCCAGCACGATCGCGATCGCCACCAGGGCCTCGAACAGCTTCACCACATTGCGCATCGGATTCCCCCCGGATTCCCGGGCGCGATCCAGAGCCTAGTTTCGTTACACCGCCGCGACGAAGCCCATCCGCCCCTTGCGGGTCACGCAGCGCCCGTCGGCTCCTTGGGCGAGACATAGGCCGGATCATGGGCAAAGGGCAGCGGCCGTCCCGTCCGCAGCGCATCCAGGACTTCCTCGAACCCGGTCTCGCACCGGAAGCCGAGGCGTCGTTCGGCGCGCGCGGCGTCATATATGCGGCCGATGCTCGCGGGGAGTTCCCAGCCCCGGGCACGATATAGCTCCGGGGCGTCGGGGAAGTGGCGCGCGATCACCGCGCGCGCATCGGCCTTGAGCGCGGCGCAGTCCGCGCGCGCAAAGGGCGTGGGCGCCGAGACGATGAAGACATCGAAGCCGATCTCCGGGGCCTTTTCGAGCGCGCACAGATGGGCCCTCGCGGCATCTTCCGCGGTCAGCCGGCGATGCAGCAGCTCGTTGGCCTTCATGTTCTCGCCGGAAAGCCCGCGATGGGTGTCGTCCTCCTCCGGGAAGAAGCGGCTGGTGCGCAGCACGACGCAATTGAGCCCGTCGTTCAGCCAGGCCAGCCGGCAGAGCTGCTCGGCGGCGAGCTTGGTGACCCCATAGATGTTGCGCGGCTCGATCGGCCCCGAATCCTCGTCGAGCCATGTCGCCGCCTCCCCGGCCTCGTCACGGATCGTCTGGCTGATCATCAGCGACGTGGTGGAGGTGAAGACGAACCGGTCGTGCCCGGCCCTGGCCGCGGCCTCGAGCAGGTTCAGCGTACCGGCGACGTTGACGTCGACGAACGCCTGGGCCGGATAGCGCGCGATGTCGGGCTTGTGCAGCGCGCCGCCATGGATCACTGCGTCGATCCCGCGTTCGGCAAAGACCCGGTCGACCAGTGCGCGGTCGGCGACCGATCCGATCACATCGGTGTCCGCGCCCGGCGCTATGTCGAGCCCGGTGACGGCATGCCCTTCCGCACGAAGCAGGGGTGCGAGAAAACGGCCGAGCCAGCCGGACGAGCCCGTCAGGAGAATGTGCATGGGCGCTCGATAGACGAGCGTCAGCTCCGCTGCCAGTCCGACACGAGATAGCGGCAAGACGGCGCGGTCCAATGCGTGGAGAAATGCGCGGCGCCCGCCTCGCGGCCATGGGCGGCACGGCCGAGGCCGCGCCCCCGCTCCGCCTCGGCCGCGGCATCGCCATGCTCGAGGCCGGTCGACAGATCCATGGCGGCAAAGAAACAGATCAGCCCGGTCAGGCCGCAGACCATCCTACGCATGCACAAACCCCGTTACGCCCGTGCGCCGATATCCCGGCACACCCTCTCCGGCAGGTTGCAGCAGTGCGACCTTGATGCTGCGGCGAACTCCCATGCATCGGATGGGCGGGCCGTGCCGCAATGTTGCGACGAATCCGGACATGCCGGCGACCATGCCGCACGCATGCGCGTCGAAAGCGGCAGGATCAGGCCAGGCTGGGGATGGCGGAAGCGCGGGCCTCCGCAGGTTCGCGCGCATCCGCCCATTCGGTGCGGCGCCTCACGCCCGGATTGAGGAACAGCACCGGCAGCTTGAGGAACAGCAGCTCGGAATGGATGAACCCGTCGATCGCACGCTCCCACCATCGGGGATCGCGCTTGCCGTTCGCCTTGAGCCAGCCATCATAGGGCGCCCAGTGGCTCGGCTCGTCCTTCTCGATGACCCGGAAGATCTTCATCAGCACCTTGTCGTGCCGCACCAGCGGATGCCGGAGCAGGACATCGACCTGCTTGTAGCCGCGCCGTTCGGTGAGGGAGATCACCCGGCACAGCTTCTCGAACTGCGCGTCGTCATCGATCACCGCCTGGGTATCGAGCTCGTCGATCGTGCGACGGAACATGATCTCGACGAACCGGTCGATATGCCCGCAGGTCCGGTCGACCTGCAGCGGCATCTTGCCCTGCAGCTCGAACCAGCGCTTGAACATCACATAATGCTTGCGCTCGTCGGCCCGGTGCTTCTCGATGGCGGCGATCAGCGCATGATCGTCGGGTGCCCGCGCCTTAACTGCCTCGAGCACCCGGTCGATGCTCGTGTACCCACGATGCTCGTTATAGATATAGATCGAGCCGAGCAGGTCGAGATAACGGCGGCGGAACCATGCTAGCATCGAAGAATGCTACGCCTTTGTTTCCGCCCCCGCCAGCCGGGCGAAGATTAATTCGCAGTCATGTGGCCATGCCGCCCCTCAAGCGGCGACCAGCGCCACTTCGTACTTTGCCGTCGTCTTCTCCGCGACTTCCGCTTCGGTGACGCCGGGCGCCAGCTCGACCAGGCGGAAGGGCGAATCATGATCCGCGCGCTGGAACACCGCGAGGTCGGTGATGATCATGTCGACCACGTTCCTGCCGGTGAGCGGCAGTTCGCAGCTCGGCACGAACTTGGGATCGCCGTTCTTGGAATTGTGCTCCATCACCACGATGATCTTCTTCACGCCCGCGACCAGGTCCATCGCGCCGCCCATGCCCTTGATCATCTTGCCGGGGATCATCCAGTTGGCGATGTCGCCGGTCTCGCTGATCTCCATGGCGCCGAGCACGGTAAGGTCGATATGGCCGCCGCGGATCATCGCGAAGCTCTGCTCCGATCCGAAATAGGCCGACTGGGGCAGTTCGCTGATCGTCTGCTTGCCGGCATTGATCAGATCGGGATCGACTTCGTCGTCATAGGGGAACGGCCCGATGCCGAGCATGCCGTTCTCCGACTGGAGCGTGACTTCCACGCCGTCGGGAATATGGTTCGCCACCAGCGTGGGAATGCCGATGCCCAGGTTGACGTAGAAGCCGTCCCGCAGCTCCTTCGCGGCGCGTGCCGCCATTTCATCGCGTGTCCAGGGCATTTCTCAGTTCTCCTCTGCGCCGTCGGCCACCAACCGGGCGCGCTCCTCGTCAAATCCCCGCCAGATTCCTTGCAGTACCTCGGCCTCCGGCAGGCCCGTGTGTGCGGAATAGCCGGCTGCGGCGGTCTGGACACACTCGACGAGCAGCGAGCCAAGCAGTTCCGGCGGCCAATGCGTCATGGTGCCGACGATGCTGAACGAACGGCCTTGCTCGGCGCTCACCCAAAATCGGGCCAGCTCGAAATAATCATCCGTCAGGCCCGCATGCCCCTCGAGCGGAAGGGCGCCGGGATGCTCCGGCTCGGATCGGCGCAACCAGCTCATGGTTTCGCCGCCTCGGCCGGATCGGCCCATTGCTTGTCCTTGGGGAACACCTCGTCCATCCCGCCCTTCAGGCCGGTGCCGTAAACGGGGTTGGGCAGGATGAACCAGCCATGCCCCCAGAGCGGCGCGATCAGCGTGTTGGCAGTGGTGTTGCGCCGGGCGGAAACCGACAGGTCCTTGGCGTTGAACAAGTCGCTGAAGTCGCCGAGCTGGTCGCCGCCCATCGCGACGATGCAATAGCGCTCGGCGATCTTCCAGCGCCGCTCGTCCTTGCCGCCGGGCGCGGCGTCGTCGCGCAGGATCAGCGTGTCGCCGAGCGTCACCGGCCCCAGCCCGGCACGCTCGAGCGCCCGGATCGTGAAGGCGGCGGTGCTCGCCGAGCGATTGGTGTTGTAGATCACGGTGATGCCGTCGCCACGGATCGCCGCGATCGTCTCGGCGGCGCCGGGCACCGCCTCCACCTTGTCCGCCCCGGTTTCCTCCCAGCGCGCCCAGCGGGCCTGGTCATAGCCGGGCCCGCGCCGGGCGGCATCGCTCTCGAAGCCCAGGTTGAGCAGCACCGTCTCGTCCACGTCGAACACCACGGCGAGCGGGCGCTTGCCGCACGTCTCGAACCGCGGCGAAGTCAGCGTCGAATCGCGCGTCATCACGACCGAGGTGATCTGGCTCTTGTCGCGGCGGAAGCGCAGCTCGCCATGGACATAGCTCCACAGCGCCGCATAGGCCTGGAGGCTGAGCGCCGAAGCCTCGCCCGAGCCGTAGAGGAACTGCATCTCGGGCGGCACGCTTCCCGGCACGGGAGCCGGCAGCGCCGGCACGCCGCCCGGCGGCGGCAGCGCGGTCAGGTTGGTGACCTGGATCTTCTGGCCGTCCTCGGTCTCGAAGACCTGGCCCGGCTGCGGCGCCGGCCGCTCCGCCTTGCCCTTCTTGCGCTTGTGGTCCTGCGACGTCTTGATCACGCCCACCGCGGCACCGAGCGGCACCGCCGCCGCGGCGACGCAGCCCGAAAGGCCGCTCGCGGCAAGCGCGAGGCCCGCGATCGCGCAGACGCGGCTCACGCGGCCCCCTGGGCCTCTGCGCGGGGACGGGTGGTCCGGAACTCGATCTTCTTGTCATAGGGCGCGCCGACGATCATGCGCTTCACATAGATGCCCGGCAGATGGATCTGGTCGGGATCGAGGCTGCCCACCGGCACCACTTCCTCCACCTCGGCGACGCAGATGCGCCCCGCCGTCGCCATCGGCTGGTTGAAGTTGCGCGCGGTCTTGCGGAAGATCAGGTTGCCCGCCTCGTCGGCCTTCCAGCCCTTGATGATCGACAGGTCGCTGCGGATGCCGCGCTCGAGGATATATTCCTCGCCGTCGAAGACCTTCACTTCCTTGCCCTCGGCCACCTGCGTGCCGACGCCGGTCCTGGTGTAGAAGCCCGGAATGCCCGCCCCGCCCGCACGGCAGCGCTCGGCCAGCGTGCCCTGGGGGCAGAATTCCACTTCGAGCTCGCCCGACAGATATTGCCGCTCGAACTCCTTGTTCTCGCCGACATAGGACGAGATCATCTTCTTCACCTGGCGCGTCCGCAGCAGCTTGCCCAGCCCCTCGCCGTCGATGCCGGCATTGTTCGAGGCGATGGTGAGGTCCCGGGTCCCGGCATCGCGGATCGCATCGATCAGCCGCTCGGGAATGCCGCACAAGCCGAAACCGCCCGCGCAGATCGTCATGCCGTCGAACAGCAGCCCTTCCAGCGCTGCTTCGGCGTTGGGGTAGAGCTTCTTCATCCGCGATTCTCTCCTGACTTCGCCGGGGGCGATAGTCCGGCGCGGAAGGTCCGGTCAAGCGAACCTGAACCGGCTTTCAACTTCGCTGCACCGCAGCAACGGGCGGGATCGCCCCCGATCCAAGCTGAACAGGAGATGATCGGAACCGGCGGTGTGGCACAAAGGCAACACGGCAGGATTGTAATTAAATTGCCATATTGCACTGCGGAATCGGAGGCCTACGTAGAGGCCCGGATGGCCATCCGAACCTGAGTATCAAAGTCCAAAGGTAGGAAAAGAAATGCGAATTCTCGCAACGACCGCGCTCGCCCTCGTGGCGGCCACCGCAACCCCCGCCCTCGCGCAGGACGGCACCTTCCAGGGTCCGCGCGCCGAAGTGATCGGCGGCTGGGACCGCGTGAACGGCGATGGCGACGGCAAGTCGGGTTTCGTCTATGGCGGCGCCATCGGCTATGACCTGCAGCGCGGCAAGGCCGTGTTCGGCGTCGACGCCGAAGTGACCGGCTCGACCACCAAGGCCACGGACGCCGGCGTCACCGTGAAGGCCGGCCGTGACCTGTATGCGGGCGTCCGCGCCGGTATCGCCGTCACCCCGACCACCCTGGTCTATGCCAAGGGCGGCTACACCAACGGCCGCATCACCGGCGAGACCGGCAACGTCCGCGTCTCCGACAATCTCGACGGCTTCCGCCTGGGCGCCGGCGTCGAGCACGCCTTCGGCCAGCGTCTCTACGGCAAGGTCGAGTATCGCTACTCGAACTACAGCCAGGACGTGGAGCGCCACCAGGTGCTCGCGGGCCTCGGCGTCCGCTTCTGATCTTCCGATCCGAGCAGGAAGGGGCCGCGCGGGCAACCGCGCGGCCCTTTTCCGTTTACGGTTCCGCTGCGATAGCGCCACATGCTCGCAGCCCTTCTCGCATGGATCATCGGCGTGAACCTGTGGACGGTGCTGCGCTTCCGGCAGGACAAGCGCCGCGCCGCCGCCGGTGCGCGCCGCATTCCGGAGGCCCATCTGCTCCGGCTCGCGCTGCTCGGCGGCACGCCCGGCGCGTTCGCCGCGCGGCGGCTGTTCCGCCACAAGACCCGGAAACAGCCCTTCTCCACGCATCTCATGCTGATCGCGGCCGCGCAGCTGGCCGTCGGAATCGCGCTCCTCTTCCTGTGGCTCCGGAAATAGGCGCCTGGGTCGGGGTCTCATATTCCTTCAATCGTCATCCCCGCCTTCGCGGGGATGAAGACAGAAAATCAGATACTTGTTTGGGTTCGCAACCTAGGGCCCATCCCCCAGCATGATCGAACGGTGCGGTTCGCGCCCGCCATAGCTTTGCTCGGCCACCTTCGCCCCTGCCGCGCGCAACGCGCCCGGCCGGTCCGGCGAGCGCACGCCGACGATCGCGGCTTCGAACTTCATCGTCCCCGCAAAGGCCGGCACCGCCCGCACCCGCTCGAGCCAGCCCGCCGTGCGCGGCCAGCGCGCCGCGTCGATCTCGAACCCGGCGAGCGAGGCGTTGCGGAAGAAGCACGCATAGGTGAAATCCGCGGTGCAGACATGGTCGAACAGGAACCCGTCCGCCGGTGCCCGCGCCTCGATCCAGTCGAGCGCTTCGGGCAGGTCGCGGGTCGTCACCTGCGCGATCAGGGCATGATCGGGCTCGCGCTTCCACACATAGGGGACGATCGTCTTCTGGTAGAAGAGCCGCCAGATGATCAGGTCGCCCAGCCGGCTGTCGGCATATTCCTCCATCCAGCGCGCGCGGGCGCGATCGGCGGCGCCCCGCGGCATCAGCGGCGGCGCGGGCCAGCGCTCGTCGACATATTCCGCGATCACCGTCGAATCGTTGAGCACCAGCTCGCCGTCGATCAGCACCGGGATGCGGCGCAGCGGGCTGACCCGGGTGAACGCATCGGTGCCGTAGAAGGGCACGATCGGGTCCAGCTCATAGTCGACGCCCTTGTGATCGAGGGCGACGAATACCTTGCGGGCATAGGGCGACACATGATTGCCAATGATCAGCATGGCCATGGGGGTTACGCTTCCCGCCCCGGCCGGTCTAGAGATAGGCCATGACCGCGAAACGAACCGGGGGCCGGATCCTCGTCGACAACCTGGTCGCACAGGGCTGCGACCGCATCTTCCATGTGCCGGGCGAGAGCTTCCTCGCCGTATTGGACGCGCTGCACGACGTGCCCGCGATCGACGTGGTCACCTGTCGCCAGGAAGGCGGCGTCGGCTTCATGGCCTGTGCCGATGGCGCGATGACCGGCCGACCCGGCATCGCCTTCGTCACGCGCGGGCCGGGCGCGACCAACGCCTCGATCGGCGTGCACGTCGCCATGCAGGATTCGCAGCCGATGATCCTGTTCGTCGGCGATGTCGACCGCGGCATGCGCGACCGCGAAGGCTTTCAGGAGATCGACCTGCCCGCGATGTTCGCCCCGCTCGCCAAATGGGCGACGCGGATCGAGGACGCGCGCCGCATCCCGGAATATGTCGCCCGCGCCTGGGCAGTGGCCACCTCCGGCCGGCCGGGCCCGGTGGTGATTGCGCTGCCGGAGGACATGCTGTGCGACGCGGTCGAGGCGCTGGACCGCCCCGCCCTGGCGCCGCCGCTCCAGTCGCCCGATTTCGTCGAGGTCGACATGCTCTACGACGAACTGCGCAAGGCGAAGCGCCCGGTCGCGATCGTCGGCGGCGCCGGCTGGGACGGCGAAACGGGCGAGGAGTTCGCCAGGTTCGCCGAACGGATCGGCCTGCCCGTGGCAGGCGCCTTCCGCCGGCAGGACGCGATCCCGAACAGCTCCCCTGCCTGGGCCGGCAATCTCGGCTATGGCCCGAACCCGAAGCTGGTCCAGCGGATCAGGGAGGCCGACCTGCTGCTCGTCGTCGGCGCCCGCCTCGGCGAGGCGACGACCGATGGCTATGCCCTGATCACGCCCGACCATCCGGGCCAGACGCTCGTCCATGTCCATCCCGATCCCAACGAGCTCAACCGCGTCTATCTGGCGGACCTGCCGATCTGCGCCCGCCCCTTCGAATTCGCGGCGACGCTGGCGGCCGACGAGGAGATCGAGCTGCCCCGTTTCGACGCCGAGGCCGCGCACGCGGAATGGCGCGAATGGTCCACCCCCGCGCCGCGCGACGGCGTCGCCCTCGACCTGGGCCAATGCGTCGCGGCGATGCGCGCGGCAATGCCGGCGGACACGATCATCTGCAACGGCGCCGGCAATTTCTCGAGCTGGTGGCACCGCTACTGGCCCTATGGCCCGCAGCCTTCGCAGCTTGCTCCCACCGCCGGCGCGATGGGCTATGGCGTGCCCGCCGCGGTCGCCGCCGCGCTGCGCTTCCCGGAGCGCGCGGTGGTCGCGCTCGCGGGCGATGGCGACTTCCTGATGAACGGCCAGGAACTCGCCACTGCCGTCCAGCACGGCGTCGACCTGATCGTCCTCCTGGTCGACAATGCGGCCTATGGCACGATCCGCATGCACCAGGAGCGCGAATATCCCGCGCGCCTGTCGGGCACGACGCTGCGAAATCCGGATTTCGCCGCGCTCGCCCGCGCCTATGGCGGCTGGGCCGAGACGGTGGAGACGACCGCGCAGTTCGCGCCCGCGCTGGACCGCGCCCTCGCCCGGCCCGGCCTGCGCCTGCTCCACCTCAAGACCGATATCGAGTTCATCACCCCGGGGCTCACCGTCTCGGGCCTCAGGCGCAAATAATCCCGCCGGCGCACGGCCTTGGCCGGCCCGCCCCCGCTATAATGCGGGCAAGGCAAGCGAAGAGGCGAACTATGGGCTGGCGGCACCTGCACGTCGGGCAGAAGGGTGACAATCTGACCATCCAGAGCCGTCGGGTCTGGCAGGAGGAATGGCGCTGGATCAACGGCGAGACCGTGCGCCTGCCCGATCCGCTGGTGCCGATCGACATACTCTCGCACATGATCTGCGAGATCGGGCCGAAGACGCGCCCGGTGCGCTTCGCCGCGCACAAGCTGCAGAGCGATCTCTGGTCGTTCTACGTTCCGGACTGAGCGTCGGAGCCCGGCCTCCCGCGCTTCGCGGGGAAGGACAATCAGCCGGTCGCCAGCGCTTCCGCGATCTCCCACCAGGCCGGATCGCGCTTCCTCCCCAATATCGCGGCCGCGGTGCGCCCCTCGTCGTCGGGAATGTCCCCGCGCGCACCGGCGCGAACGAACATGGCGAAATGCTCCGCCGCGCTGCCCTTCTTCAGCATCAGGTGCAGCGGGGTGCGGCCCTTCCCGTCCCGCGCATCGGGATTGGCGCCGCCGATCAGCAGTTCCTCCGCCGGCCCGAACCGGCTCCAGCCCACCGCCCCCAGCAGCGGCGTCTCGCCACGACCGGCTCCTTCCTCGATGTCCGCGCCATAAGCGAGCAGCAGGCGGATCGTTGCGCGATCCTCGTTCCAGGCGGCGGCGAACAGGCAATGATTCGGGTCGGAACCCGCCTCCAGCAGATGCTCGGCAAGCGGGCGATTCGCGCCGTGCGCCACCGCGAACCACAAGGGCGTGGCACGCCATTCGCCTTCGGTGAACGCGGCATCGTCGAGACCCAGGCCGAGCCCGAGCAGCAGCTCGGCCATGGCGATGCGCGTGCCGGGCGTCGCACAGGCGAGGTGCAGCCAGTTCCGCCCGCGTTCGTCGCGATGGCCGAGCAGGTCGGGCCTGGCCGCCAGCCCTTCGCGCACATCCTCGATGCGATGCCGGCGGACGCTCTCGGTGAGGCTGGTCTTCGAAACCATGCCGCATCCTATCCCCGAATCCCGCACGCGCGAAGAGGCCGCCCCGGTTGCCCGGAACGGCCTCGCCTGAGCATCCCCGACGGGATCAGATGTCGTCGCCGAGCGCGCCCTTCACCTTGCCGATCAGCTGCTGGCCCTTGCCCTTCAGCTCCTGGACCTTGCCCTCGGCGTCGAGCTTGTCGTCCGCGCGGGTGCGGTTGGGATCGTCGGCATCGCCCGCCAGCGCCTGCTTGGCCTTGCCGACCAGCTCGTTGACGTTGCCCTTGATCTTGTCAGTAAGTTCACCCATGATTCCAATCTCCTGGCCGCGGATCGGCGCTTGGCCGCGCCTGTGATCCATTCGACTGAAACAACGGTCCGCGCCGGATATGGGTTCCGTCATGCCAGAGCGGGTTGCCGAACATTACGAGCGCCATGCCCATGCCTTCGATCATGAACGGCGCAAGCGCTTCACGGAGCGCGCCTGGCTGGATCGCTTCCTGCTGGGGGTCCCGAAGGGCGCGCCGGTCCTCGACCTGGGCTGCGGCGCGGGCGAGCCGATCGCGCGCTATCTGCACGATGCGCACCATCCGATCACCGGCGTCGATATCTCGGCGAAGATGATCGCGCTCTGCCGCACCCGCTTCCCGCGCGAGCGCTGGATCGCGGCGGACATGCGCGGCGTGGTGCCGGACGGGATGTTCGGCGGCATCCTCGCCTGGGACAGCCTCTTCCACTTGCCCGCCGACGACCAGCTCGCCCTGCTCGAGCGACTGGCGCCCTCGCTGTCGCCCGGCGGGGCATTGCTGTTCAATACCGGGCCCGAACGCGGCGTCGCGATGGGCTGCCAGTTCGGCGAGCAGCTCTATCATGCCAGCGCCGGCCCGGCGGAATATCGCGCGATATTCGCGCGGACCGGCCTGTTCGAAGTCGCCCATGCGCCCGAGGACGCGGCGACGGGGGGCCGCTCGGTGTGGCTGGTGCGGCGGCCGCACTAGATCCTCCCCTCCCCGGAAGGGAAGGGGCGAAGGTCAGGGCGCCACCTTCTGCAGGAAGGCGATCACCGCGGTCCAGGCCGGCTCGGCGCCCTCGGGATTCTTCGCGCGCAGCAAGGTGGAGGCGCCGTGCACTCCGCCCTGCTTGGGCACGAACTGCTCCTTCTGCCCCGGCACCGCGGCGAGGATGTTCCGGGCCTCGTCGACCTCATGCCCATCCTGCGCCGACGTTGCGAACACCGGCGCCTTCACGTTGGCCGCGGCGGTGCGCACCATCGTCTTGTCGTCGAAATATTCGCCGGGCGAGAATGCCATCACCGCCTTCACCCGATCGGGATAGTCCGCGGCGAGCAGGAAGACGAGCGACGCCGAATAGCTGCTGCCCCACAGGATCACCGGCAGCTTCTTGTCCTTCGCCCATGCCAGCGCCGCCACCAGGTCCGGCTTCGCCTGATAGTAACTCGTCGAGCGGCCCAGCGCCTTCACCGTCGCATTGCCGCCGAACAGGTCGCCGCCGGCGCGCTGGTCGATACGCAGCGAGCTATAGCCCCAGGTCGCCAGCCTGGGGGCAATGGTCGCATATTCGTCCTTGCCCGAACCCGCCTGGTGGAAGAGCAGGATCAGCGCCTTGGGCTTCTCGACGCTGGTATGGACGCCAAAGACCTTCACCCCGTCCGCCGCGGTGAGCGTCACCGGCTCGGCGGAAATGGCGCGCGATTCCTTCGGCACGGCGGCGGGCCTGGGGTGGCAGGCGGAAAGCGCGAGCAGCGCCAGTGCCGCGGCGGCCGGCCGGCGCATCAGATCAACCCCGCCAGCGGGCTCGAGGGATCGGCATAGCGGCGCTTGGCCATGCGCCCGGCGCGATAGGAGAGCCGCCCGGCTTCCACTGCCGCCTTCATCGCCGCCGCCATCAGGATCGGGTCCTTCGCCTCGGCGATCGCGGTGTTCATCAGGATGCCGTCGCAGCCCAGCTCCATGCCCACCGCCGCGTCGCTCGCCGAGCCGACGCCGGCATCGACCAGCACCGGCACCTTGGCACCTTCGACAATCAGCCGGATCGTCACCTGGTTCTGGATGCCCAAGCCGGAACCGATCGGCGCGCCCAGCGGCATGATCGCCACGGCGCCGGCATCCTCCAGCCGCTTCGCCGCGATGGGATCGTCCACGCAATAGACCATCGGCTTGAAGCCCTCGTTCGCGAGGATTTCCGTGGCCCGCAGCGTCTCCACCATGTCCGGATAGAGCGTCCGCGCCTCGCCCAGCACTTCGAGCTTCACCAGCTCCCAGCCGCCCGCCTCGCGCGCCAGGCGCAGCGTGCGGATCGCCGATTCGGCATCGAAGCAGCCGGCGGTGTTGGGCAGATAGGTGATCTTCTTCGGGTCGATATAGTCGGTGAGCATCGGCGCCTTGGGATCGCTGACGTTCACGCGGCGCACCGCCACCGTGACGATCTCGGCGCCGCTCGCCACCACCGCGGCCGCGTTCTGCTCGAAATCCCTGTACTTGCCGGTGCCGACGATCAGCCGTGAACGGAAGGTCTTGCCCGCGACGGTCCAGCTATCGTCATCGACCGGCCTGCCATGGTCGCCACCACCGACGAAATGCACGATCTCCAGCTCGTCGCCATCCTCGACCACCACCTGGTCCAGCGTCGAGCGCGGCACCACTTCCAGGTTGCGCTCCACCGCCAGCTTGGCGGGCACCAGCCCCAGCTCCTCGGCCAGCTGGGCGATGGTGAGGCCGGCCATCACCCGCCGGTGCTCGCCGTTGACGGTGATGGAGACGGTGCCGTCGATATGCATGAACTGTCCTTGGAAATTTGATCGGGAGCGCGCGCTCATATAGGGAAGCCGCTCCCGCGCCCGCAACCGAAAGGCTTGGCCTTGGCCGATACGATCTACGTCCTCAACGGTCCCAACCTCAACCTGCTGGGACTGCGCGAGCCGGAGATCTACGGTTCGGACACGCTCGACGACATTGCGGGCCGCCTGGAGGACCGGGCGAAGGAACTGGGGCTGGAGATCGATCTGCGCCAGTCGAATCACGAGGGCCACCTGATCGACTGGCTCCACGAGGCCCAGGCCCGCGGCGCGAAGGCCGTCCTGCTCAACGCGGGCGCGTTCACGCACACCAGCCTCGCGCTCTACGATGCGATCCGCTCGATCCGGACGCCGGTATTCGAAGTACATATCTCCAACCCGGTCGCCCGGGAGGAGTATCGCCACCACAGCTATGTCGGCATGGCCGCCCGGGGAACCATCGCCGGTTTCGGGGCGCTGTCCTACATGCTTGCGCTTGAAGCCGCCGCGCTCCTCTGACAAAGGGCGCCGTTTCATCGGAAGACGAGATCAAATGGCAGAAAAGAACGACAAGACGGGCGCAATGCAGGTCGACATCGACCTGGTGCGGCAGCTCGCCGCCGTGCTGGACGACACCAATCTCACCGAGATCGAAGTCGAGGACGGCGATCGCAAGGTCCGCGTCGCGCGCACCGTGCAGGCCGCGCCCGCGCTCCTGCAGGCGCCGATGGCTGCCCCGGTCGCCGCTCCGGCCGCCGCCGCGCCGGTTGCCGCTGCCGTCGAGGCCGCGCCCGTCGCCGCGCTGAACGCAGTCAAGTCGCCGATGGTCGGCACCGTCTATCTGGCGCCGAATCCCGAGGCGGCGAACTTCGTCTCGGTCGGCCAGACGGTGAAGGCCGGCGACACGCTGCTGATCATCGAGGCGATGAAGGTGATGAACCCGATCCACGCCACTTCGGCCGGCACGGTCAAGGCGATCCTGGTCGACAATGGCCAGCCGGTCGAGTTCGACCAGCCGCTCGTCGTGGTCGAGTAACGGCGGCCCCATGCCGGAAATCAAGAAGCTCCTGATCGCCAATCGCGGCGAGATCGCGCTGCGCATCCACCGCGCCTGCCACGAGATGGGGATCAAGACCGTCGCGGTGCACTCCACTGCCGATTCGGACGCGATGCACGTGCGCCTGGCCGACGAAGCGATCTGCATCGGCCCGCCGGCCGCGGCCGAGAGCTATCTCAAGATCGACCGGATCATCGCCGCGGCGGAGATCTCGGGTGCGGACGCGATCCATCCGGGCTATGGCTTCCTCTCGGAGAACGCCAAGTTCGCCGAGATCGTCGAGGCGCACGGCATCATCTTCGTCGGGCCCAAGCCCGAGCACATCCGCACGATGGGCGACAAGATCGAGGCGAAGCGCACCGCCGGCGCGCTCGGCCTGCCGCTGGTCCCCGGCTCGGACGGCCCGATCGGCGACCTGGCCGAAGCCAAGGCGATCGCCGCCAAGGCAGGCTATCCGGTGATCATCAAGGCCGCCTCGGGCGGCGGCGGCCGCGGCATGAAGGTCTGCACCAGCGAGGACCAGCTCGAGACGCTGATGCAGCAGGCCGGCAGCGAGGCGAAGGCCGCCTTTGGCGACGCCACCGTCTATCTGGAGAAATATCTCGGCAACCCGCGCCACATCGAAGTGCAGGTGTTCGGCGACGGCAACGGCAACGCCATCCATCTGGGCGAGCGCGACTGTTCGCTCCAGCGCCGCCACCAGAAGGTGCTCGAGGAAGCCCCCTCGCCCGTCCTCTCGGTCGAGGAGCGCGAGCGCATCGGCGGGATCTGCGCCAAGGCGATGGCCGACATGGGCTATCGCGGGGCCGGCACGATCGAATTCCTGTGGGAAGACGGCGAGTTCTACTTCATCGAGATGAACACTCGCCTGCAGGTGGAGCATCCGGTCACCGAGGCGATCACCGGCCTCGATCTCGTCCGCGAGCAGATCCGCGTGGCCGAAGGGCACGGCCTGACGCTGCGCCAGGAAGACGTGGTGTTCCGCGGCCATGCGATCGAATGCCGCATCAACGCCGAGGACCCGCGCACCTTCGCGCCGTCGCCGGGCCTGGTGAAGGGCTATCACGCGCCGGGCGGCATGAACGTCCGCGTCGATTCGGGCCTCTATGCCGGCTACAAGGTGCCGCCCTATTACGATTCGATGATCGCCAAGCTGATCGTCTACGGCACCACTCGCCAGGGCGCGCTCCGCCGCCTGCGCCGCGCGCTCGAGGAGTTCGTGATCGATGGGATGAAGACCACCATCCCCCTGCACCAGGCGCTGCTCGACGACCCCGAATTCCAGAAGGGCGACTATACGATCAAGTGGCTGGAGGAGTGGCTGGCCCGGCAGGACGAGGCATGAAGGCCACCATCTACCACAATCCCCGCTGCTCCAAGTCGCGCGAGGCGCTGGCGATCCTGAACGGAACGCCGGGCCTCGCGGTCGAGGTGGTGGAGTATCTCAAGACCCCGCCGAGCCGCGAGACGCTGAAGGACCTCTATGCCCGCGCCGGCATGACCGCGCGCGAAGGCCTGCGCATCACCGAGGACGCCGCCAAGCCGCTAAAGGGAGCGGACGACGATGCGATCCTCGACGCGATGGCGGCCGATCCGATCCTGATCGAACGGCCGCTGGTGGTGACCGAAAAGGGCGCCCGCCTCGGCCGCCCGCCGGAGCGGGTGCGCGAGATCCTGTAGGTTGAGAACCCAAACAAGTATCTGATTTTCCTTCGCCATCCCCGCCTTCGCGAGGATGACGATTGAAGGAATATGAGTCCCCAACCTAGGGTGGGGGACTCATTCAGCGAACCCCGTCATCCCGCCTGCGCGGGGATGACGGTTGACGGAATGCGAGTCCCCGACCCAGGGCGGCCACGCTACCCGATTTGGCGAATTCCGGGCCGGATTAACGCGAATATTACGATCGCTCCCGTAACGATTCCGTCGAGAACGGGGGCGGGACATGCGATCAAGGGCAAGCATCGACGGGCATCGCGCGGGCAAGGACGCCGAGCGGATCGCCGCATGGACCGGCGGGGCCCGGGCATGAGCGCGCCCGTTTCCCTCCACTCGCCGCTCGACCGGCTGGTATCCTGGTTCCGCCGCGGCGAAGGCGAGGATCCATGGGCCGCGCCCGACCGGACCGCGCTCCACCGCCTGCGCTACGAACAGATCGGCGCCTTCCTGTTCCAGCACGGGCTGGAGCCCAGCACGACCAACTTCGACTTTGCCGGCCGTTTCCTCGACGGCCTGGAGGCCCCGCTGGTGCGCGCGGCCCAGGAACTGCTCAACGCCAAGGGCAGCCTGACCGACCGCGATGTCGAACGGATCGTCGAGCGCTGCGCTGCGGGCGAGACGCCCGACAAGCTCGACAAGCTCACCCGCGAGCTCGAGAGCAAGGTCGCCGATTGCCTTGCCGCGGTGGGCGACGCCACTGCCTCGACCAGCGCCTATTCCACCGCGCTCGGCGAAGCGGCCGACCAGATGGGCAGCGAGCCGGGCGAGGCCTATCGCCGGCTGCTCGAAGTCACGCTCGACGTCGCCGAGACGACGCGCAGGATCGGCGGCCGGCTCGAGCGCACCCGCGAGGGCACGCGGCGCCTGCGCGCCGATCTCGAGCGCGCAGTGCGCGAGGCGGAGGAGGATCACCTCACCGGCCTGCCCAATCGCCGCGGCTTCTTCGCGCGGATGGAGGAGACGCTGGCCCGGCCGGATGCCGCCCCCTTTGCCCTCGCGCTGTGCGACATCGACAATTTCAAGGCGATCAACGACCGGCACGGCCATCATACCGGCGACCGCGTGCTCCGCTTCGTCGCGCGCTTCCTGCGCGAGGACCTGGGCCGCCGGGTGACGGTCGCGCGCTATGGCGGCGAGGAGTTCGTCTGCCTGTTCGAGGGCGCCGATGCGGAGGAGGCCGCCGACCTGCTCGACGGCTGCCGCGCCCGGCTGCGCGAGCGGCTGCTGCGCGACCAGACCACCGACCTGCCGATCGGCAGGATCAGCTTCTCGGCCGGCGTCGCGCCGGTCGCGGGCGATCACGCCGACGCGCTGCGCCTCGCGGACGACCTGCTCTATGCCGCGAAACATGCCGGCAAGGATCGCGTGGTGACCTCCACGCTGCCGGTCGCCTCCGCGGCCTAGGGCGGGGCATCCTTCGCGGCGCCTCTCGTCCTTTCCGCCATCCCGCGCCCGTCAGGTGGGGGAGTTGTCCCGCGGGGATCGACGGGAATGGATTGCCTCGAGGGAGGCGCTAGCCCCGCCGCAGATGCGTGATGTCCTGCTTCAGGCCGTAGAGATAGGCCGGGCGGCCATCGCGCACCTCGACATCGGCAGTCACGCGCATCCAGCGCATCTCGCCGTCCGGCCGGCGGATCTCGGCCTCGAAGGTGAAGCTGCCGCAATTGGCGATCGCCTCCGACCGCAGCCTGGCCAGTTCGGCCCGCGATTCCGGGCTGTACATGGCGACCACTTCGTCGCGGCGCACCGGCCGGCCGGGCGGCAGGCCGAATATCGCGAACACGCCCGGCGTCCAGCGCAGCGAATCGTCGGACAGGTCGCATTCCCAGGCGGCGGGCATCGGCGCGAGCACCGCGGGGGCACCATCGGGCACGACATGCAGCGCGTTCGCCCAACCCATCGGCACGCGCCCGGCCGGCGGCGCCGCCACGCGATCTATCCAGTGATTCATCACGCTACACCCAAGGCTCCACTCCGTCCGCCTTGCTACGCCTCCAATGGTTAATCTCCAACCCCCGCATAGCCCGGCGATTCGGTCCCTTGATGCAGGATTCCATCCGCTTGGCTCGGCCGCGATGCGAACGCCCCGGCCCTTCCGCGCCGTCCGCACATGCCGGCCGGGGGAGGCAAGATTTTCGCGCCGCCCCCGCTCGGGGGTGACGCGGGCACATGCCCTCGCTATGGGCTGCGCCCATGACCCAGATCACGTCCGAGATCGTCGCCGAGCACGGCTTCACCCCCGAAGAATATGCGCGCGTCCTGAAGGCGATGGGCCGCGAGCCCAACCTTACCGAACTCGGCATCTTCTCGGTGATGTGGTCCGAGCATTGCAGCTACAAGTCGAGCCGCATCCACCTGAAGAAGCTGCCGACCGAGGGCCCCCAGGTGATCTGCGGCCCGGGCGAGAATGCCGGCGTGGTCGATATCGGCGACGGCCAGGCCGCGATCTTCAAGATGGAGAGCCACAACCACCCGTCGTACATCGAGCCCTATCAGGGCGCGGCGACCGGCGTGGGCGGCATCCTGCGCGACGTGTTCACCATGGGCGCGCGCCCGATCGCCAACATGAACGCGCTGCGCTTCGGCCGGCCCGACCACCCCAAGATGAAGCACCTCATCGCCGGCGTGGTCCACGGCATCGGCGGCTATGGCAATTGCGTCGGCGTCCCCACCGTCGGCGGCGAAGTCAATTTCCACAAGGCCTATGACGGCAACATCCTGGTCAACGCGATGACCGTCGGCATCGCGGACACGGACAAGATCTTCTATTCGGCCGCCAGCGGCGTCGGCAATCCGATCGTCTATGTCGGCTCGAAGACCGGCCGCGACGGCATCCACGGCGCGACGATGGCGAGCGCGGATTTCGGCGAGGACAGCGAGGAGAAGCGCCCCACCGTCCAGGTCGGCGATCCCTTCACCGAGAAGCTGCTGATCGAAGCGTGCCTCGAGCTGATGTCGTCGGACGCGATCGTCGCGATCCAGGACATGGGCGCCGCCGGCCTCACTTCCTCCTCGGTCGAGATGGCCAGCAAGGGCGGCGTCGGCATCGAGCTGGTGATGGACGACGTGCCCCAGCGCGAAACCGGCATGACGCCGTACGAGATGATGCTGTCGGAGAGCCAGGAGCGCATGCTCATGGTGCTCAAGCCCGGCCGCGAAGCCTTTGCCGAGGCGATCTTCCGCAAATGGGAGCTCGATTTCGCCGTGATCGGCCATGTGACGGATACCGGCCGCATGGTGCTGAAATGGAAGGGCGACACGGTCGCCGACATCCCGCTCGCCCCGCTGGCGGACGAAGCGCCGCTCTACGACCGGCCGCACGTGCCGACGCCGAAGCCCGCCGAACTGGCGGACGTGCCCGAGAGCACCGATCCGGCCGCGGACCTGCTCAAGCTGGTCGGCACGCCCGACCTCGCCTCGCGCCGCTGGATCTGGGAGCAGTACGACCATATGGTCGGCGCCGACACCGTGCAGCGCCCGGGCGGCGACGCGGCGGTGGTCCGCGTGCACGGCTCCGGCAAGGGCCTGGCGATCACCACCGATTGCACCCCGCGCTATTGCTTCGCCGACCCGGTGGAGGGCGGCAAGCAGGCGATCGCGGAGGCATGGCGCAACCTTTCGGCCGTCGGCGCCACCCCGCTGGCGGTGACCAACTGCCTCAACTTCGCCAATCCGCAACGCCCGGAGATCATGGGCCAGATCGTCGGCTGCCTCGAAGGCATGTCGGAGGCGTGCCGCGCGCTCGACTTCCCGATCGTCTCGGGCAACGTCTCGCTCTACAACGAGAGCAAGGCCACCGGCGGCGGCTCGGCGATCCTGCCGACCCCGGCGATCGGCGCGATCGGCCTGCTCAAGGATTATTCGAAGAGCGCGACCATCGCCTTCAAGGGCACCGGCGACATCATCCTGGCGGTCGGCGAACGTTCGGGCCATCTCGGCCAGTCGCTGTGGCTGCGCGAGCTGCACGGCCGCGAGGAAGGGCCGGCTCCCGAAGTCGATCTGATGATGGAACGCCGCACCGGCGCCTTCATCCGCTCGGGCATCTGCACCGGCGCGATCACCGCCTGCCACGACGTATCGGACGGCGGACTGGCGGTCGCGATCGCCGAGATGGCGATGGCCTCGGGCATCGGCGCGATCATCGACCAGCCCCAGCCCTTCGGCATCGCCGGCTCCTTCTTCGGCGAAGACCAGGGCCTGTATGTCGTCACGATCTGCGACACCTGCCTTGCCGACTTCCTCGTCGCGGCGGACAAGGCCGGGCTGGTCGCCGATCCGATCGGTCGCACGATCAAGGACCGGATCATCTTCGAGCTGGAAGAAGGCGATTTCTGCGTGAGCCTGGCCGATCTCAAGGCGGCGCACGAAGCGTTCTTCCCGGAGCTGATGGGGGAAGACGCGGCCCTGGCGTGAAGCAGGTGCGTGCCGGCCGGCAAGGAGGGAAGTCGTGATGACCGCTGGCTATTCCGGCACGCCGCTGGCGAAGAAACTGGGGCTCAAGCCCGGCATGCGCAGCTGGTTCGGCGACATGCCGGACAGCGTCCGCGCCGAGATCGACCCCGCGGGGCTGGGGATCGAGGAATATGCAGTCGCCTGTGCCGGACTGCAGGCGGCGCATGTCTTCGTCACCGAGCGGGCGAGGCTCGAACGGGAGCTGGAGGCGCTGCTCGCGCTGATCGACCGGAACGGCTTCATCTGGGTCTCCTGGCCCAAGAAGGCCGCCCGGGTGGAGACCGACATTACCGAGGACGTGATCCGCGCAGTCGCGCTGCCCAAGGGGCTGGTCGACATCAAGGTCTGCGCGGTCGATCCGGTCTGGTCGGGCCTGAAGCTGGTGATCCGCAGGGAGAATCGCTGAGCGCTACGGGGAAAACCGGATTGCCTGGCCCGAGACACCGGTGGCATCGTCGAATCAGAGGGGGCATCCATGGCCGAGCACGAAGCGCTGCCGTGGCAGCCCTATCCGGAACTGAGCGACAATGCCCGGATCGAGCGGGCCCAGACCTTCCTGGCGGAGATCGCCACGCGTCGCAGCTGCCGGGCCTTTAGCGATCGGCCCGTTCCCCGTGAAGTGATCGAGGCGGCGCTGCGGGCCGCCGGCTCGGCACCGAGCGGCGCCAACCGCCAGCCCTGGCACTTCTGCGCGATCGCGGGGGCGGAGGCCAAGGCGACGATCCGCGTCGCGGCCGAGGAGGAGGAGCGCCATTTCTACGCCGGCCGCGCACCGGGAGCGTGGCTCGATGCGGTGCGCCCGCTCGGCACCCATGCCGACAAGCCCTTTCTCGAGACGGCGCCCTGGCTGATCGCGGTCTTCGCCCGGCGCCTTGCCGACGACGAAGCCGTGCCGCGCAACTATTACGTCACCGAGAGCGTCGGCATCGCCACCGGGATCCTGCTCGCCACGCTGCACGCCGCCGGCATCGCGACGCTGGTCCACACGCCCAGGCCGATGCGCTTCCTCAACCGCGTCTGCCGCCGGCCGGAGGGCGAGAAGGCGCTGATGCTGATCGTCGCCGGCCATCCGGCCGCCGAAGCCATGACCCCGGCGGCCGGGAGCATGAAGAAGCCGCTGGAGGAGATCAGCTCCTGGTTGTAGCGTCCGCCAAGGAGAGCGGGAGGACAATCGACATGGCCCATGCCGGACGCCGGATCCTGGTGGCGGCGCTGATCGCCGGCACGCTCGACATCGCCGCGGCGGCGATCCTCGCGCTCCAGGCCGGCCGCACCCCCGACAGGATGCTGCGCGGCGTCGCCAGCGGGCCCTTCCCGGATGCGACCGGCTGGGGGGCGGCCGGCGCGGTGCTGGGGCTGGCGGTTCATTTCGCGATCATGGCCGTGATGGCGGCGGTCTTCGTCCTTGCCGCCGATCGGCTGCCCCTGCTCAAGGCGCGGCGCGTAGCCGCGGGCATCGGCTATGGCGTCGCCACCTGGGCGGTGATGAACCTGGTCGTGCTGCCGCTGCGCTGGCCGGCCGTCTTCCCGCATCTCGACCCGCAGACGGTCGCGACTCAGCTCTTCTGCCACATCGTGCTGGTCGGCATCCCGATCGCACTCGTCGCCGCGCGGCGCTGAATGCCCCCTTCCGCCGCGGGCACCCGGCTCGCTTCTCTCGATGTGGTCCGCGGCGTGGCGGTGCTGGGCATCCTGCTGCTCAACATCCTTTCCTTCGCCATGCCCGAGGCCGCCTATGTGAACCCGCGCGCCTATGGCGGCTGGCACGGCGCCGACCTGGCGACCTGGGCGATCAACTTCATGCTGTTCGACGGGCGGATGCGCGGGCTCTTCTCGTTCCTGTTCGGGGCCTCGACCTTGCTGGTGGTCGAGCGCGCCGAGGCTGGCGGGCGCGGCCCGGCCGGCGTGCACTATCGGCGCATGGCCTGGCTGCTCGTCTTCGGCCTCGCCCATCTGTTCCTGGTCTGGCACGGCGACATCCTCGCCCATTATGCGATGATGGGCATGATCGCCTATGCGATGCGCCGCCTGCCCGTGCCGCGATTGCTGGTGCTCGGCGCGATGCTCGCATTGGCCGGCGCGATCCTGTTCGCGACCATTCCGCTGGGTATCGTCCAGCTCCAGGCGCAGACCCCGAATGCCCCCGCGCTGCACGGCTATGCCCAGGCATTCGGCGTCCCCTCACCGGCCGACATCGCCAAGGACCTGGCGCTTCATCGCGGCAGCTATGGCACCATCCTCGCCGATCGGCTCCGCGAGGACGGCGGCGCGCTGTTCGCGCTGTTCGTCTTCTTCGGGCCGGAGACGCTCGGCTACATGCTGTTCGGCATGGCGGCGCTGCGCAGCGGAATGCTGCGGGGCGAATGGCCCCGGGCGCGCTATCGCCGCTGGCTGATCGCCTGCTGGGGCATCGGCCTGCCCGCCTATGCCGTGCTGGCATGGTGGCAATGGCGTTCCGGCTTCGACATGCGCGTGGTCGCGGCGATGCTGCCGCTCACCGCGCTGGTCCGCCCGCCGATGATCGCCGGATGGATCTGCCTGATCCTGCTTCTCGCCCGCCCGGACGGCGCGCTGACCGCCCGCCTCGCCGCGGCGGGTCGGATGGCCTTCACCAACTATCTCGCCACCAGCCTGATCTGCACCACGCTCTTCTACGGCTATGGCCTGGGCTGGTACGGGCAGCTTACGCGCTGGCAGCTCTACCCGATTGTCTTCGTCATCTGGGCACTGATCCTGCTCTGGTCCGGGACCTGGCTCGACCATTTCCGATTCGGCCCGTTCGAGTGGTTGTGGCGCAGCCTGGCGCGCTGGCATCTCCAGCCGATCCGCAGAGGGGCGCCGGATAGTAATGCGAGTGCCTCGCAATAGTCTTGCGAATCAGTGTCAATAGCCCTAACTCGTCCCCGGAGAGTCGTGAGGGTCTGATGGTCGTTTGCGTTTGCAATGCTCTTCGGGAACGTGACGTGCGCGAGGCCGCGCGCGAGGGCGCGACCAGTGCCTGCCAGGCCTATCGGGCGCTCGGATGCCAGGCCAAGTGCGGACAATGCGTGCCGTTCGCACGCGAGATCATTGCCCAGGAACGTGCTGCTGCATAACGTTCGCAACAGCTGAAAACCGCAGAAATCCGCCACTTTTTGCTGTCCAACACGGGCTTCCGCGCCTATTCTGCTGCCCGAAATCCAATCACGAGAAACAGGTGGCGGCAATGAAGGGCGATCCCAAGGTCCTCGACTATCTCAACGAGGCGCTCAAGAACGAGCTCACCGCGATCAACCAATATTGGCTGCATTACCGGCTGCTCGACAATTGGGGCGTCACCAAGCTGGCCGAGCTCGAGCGCCACGAATCGATCGACGAGATGAAGCATGCCGACAAGCTGGCGGAGCGCATCCTGTTCCTCGACGGCCTGCCCAATTTCCAGCTGCTCGGCCGCCTGCGCATCGGCGAGACGGTGGAGGAGATCCTCAAGGCCGACCTGGCGGTGGAGATGGAGGCGATCCCGCTGCTGCGCGACGCGATCCAGCATTGCGAGAGCGTGCGCGACTATGTCTCGCGCGATCTGTTCGCCCATATCCTCGAAAGCGAGGAAGAGCATGTCGATACGCTGGAGAAGCAGTTCGACATGATCGCGCGCATGGGGCTTGAGAATTACATCCAGCTCAACAGCGAAGCGGCCGAGGCGAGCTAGGGTCCGTCAGCCCGCGAGCGAGCGCCGGCCGAACACCGGGCGGCGCTCCACCAGCGGGTTCGATTCGCGCTCCAGCAGCGCCAGCGTCGCTTCGAAGAGCGGGCGCAGCTGCACGACATGTTCGAGCACGTCCGTCGGCGTGTCCTGTCGCTCGATGCACAGGCGCGCGCTCATTTCGATCGTCTCTGCCAGGTCCGCCAGCGGATCGGCGCCGAACTGGCGCGATTCGCCCTTCAGCGTATGCGCGGGAATCACCATCGACGCGGCGTTGTTCGCGCGCATGGCTTCCTCGATCCGCGCAACGGACTTGACGCCGTCTTCGCGGAAATAGCCGAGAATGCGCACGAAATTGGCACCGAGCTCGGCCCGCGCCTGCGCAAAACTGTCCCAGTTCACCAGCTGCTCGTTGCCGGTCATCGCTTCTTTCCCCTACTCCGCACCCTCCAGAGCGTTCCGAAGGGTATCGCCCGTGTGTAAACACAGCGTTGATATGGGGGCAGGATCGTTACGGAAGCGATTGGATTCTCATTCCTTATCGCGATCGAACGGATTCTTCGGCGCGCGCAGCGTCAACCGCACCGGCACCGCGCCGAAATCGAATTCGCGGCGCAAGCCGTTGATCAGATAGCGCTGATAGCTCATCGGCAGCAGGTCGACGCGGGTGCCGAACAGCACGAAGCTGGGCGGGCGCGTCTTGTTCTGGGTGACGTAGCGCGGCTTGATCCGCTTGCCGCCGGGCGCGGGCGGCGGATTCGCCTCGACCGCACGCTCGAACCAGCGGTTGAGCTGGCCGGTGGAGACGCGGCGCGACCAGGCCTCGCGCGTCTTGAAGGCAACGTCGATCAGCGTGTCGAGCCCCTTCCCCGTCGCCGCGGAGACCGTGAGCAGCGGCACGCCCTTCACTTGCGCCAGCCCCTCGTCGAGCGCGCCCTTCACGCCGTTGAACATGCTGGAGGCGTTCTCGGCCACGTCCCATTTGTTGAGCGCGATGATCAGCGCGCGGCCCTCCTGCAGGACGCGATCGGCGATCTTGAGGTCCTGCACCTCGAGCCCGCGCGTCGCGTCGAGCAGCAGCACCACCACTTCGGCGAAGTCGATCGAGCGCAACGTGTCGGCGACCGAGAGCTTCTCCAGCTTCTCCTCCACGCGCGCCTTCTTGCGCAGCCCCGCCGTGTCGATCAGGCGGACCGGGCGCAGATTGCCGTCGAAATCCTCCCATTCCCAATCGATCGCGATCGAATCGCGGGTGATCCCGGCCTCGGGGCCGGTGATCATCCGGTCCTCGCCCAGGAAACGGTTCACCAGGGTCGACTTGCCGGCGTTCGGCCGGCCGACGATCGCCAGCTTGAGCGGGGCATTGGGATTGTCGGGATCCTCTTCCTCGACGTCCTCTTCCTCGCGCTCGACATGCGGCAGCAGCGCCTCGAACAGGTCGCCCATCCCCTCGCCATGCTCGGCCGAGAGCTGCACCGGATCGCCGAAGCCGAGCGCCATTGCCTCGATCACGCCGGTTTCGCCCGCGCGGCCCTCCGCCTTGTTGGCGACGAGCACGATCGGCCGGTCGGTCGAGCGCAGCCAGCGGGCGATCTCCTCGTCGAGCGGCGTCACTCCGGCGCGGGCATCGACCAGGAAGAGCGCGACATCGGCTTCCTGCACCGCCGCCTCGGTCTGCTGACGCATCCGGCCGGGCAGGGTTGCCGCGTCCTCGTCCTCATAGCCCGCGGTGTCGATGATGCGGAACTCGAGCCCGAGCAGGCTCGCATCGCCTTCGCGGCGATCGCGCGTCACGCCCGGCTGATCGTCGACCAGTGCGAGCTTCTTGCCGACCAGCCGGTTGAACAGCGTCGACTTGCCGACATTCGGCCGGCCGATGATGGCGACGATGGGCAATGGCATAAGGGTAACTCTTCTCGGGGTGTGCCCAGCAGAAGGGCATATAGTGCAAAAAGCAAACGGGCGAGGCCTCTCGGCCCCGCCCGCCTGCCATGGCCGGGACAGATATCAGCGGAACGCGGTCAGGCGCCCCTTGTCGTCCAGGATGTAGAGCATGTTGTTCACCACCACCGGCTGGAGCGAGATCGGAGCCTTCAGCTCGATCGTCGAGCTCACGCTGCCGTCGGCCGGCGAGACGAAGGCCAGCTCGCCGCGGGTGCTGCCCAGGATCAGCTTGCCGCCGGCCAGGACGGGACCGACCCAGCCCCAGGGATCCTTGGGCTTCTTGTCGTTCTTGTAGCGCTTGAGCTGGGAGATCCAGCGCACCTTGCCGCTGGTGCGCGAAAGGCACAGCAGGCGCGCATCGTCGGTCACCACGAACAGCCATTCGCCCGCCACCCAGGGAGTGGAGATGCCGGCGATATTCTGTTCCCACATGCGGTTGCCGGTGGCGATGTCCATCGCGACCATGCGGCCGCCCTGGCCCACGGCATAGACGCGGCCCTGGTCGATCACCGGCTCGGCGTCGATGTCCGACAGCGAGGAGACCGAAGTGCTCATGCTGCTGCGGGAGAGCACGTCGCTCCACAGCGAGCGGCCATTCTCGTAGCGATAGGCGTTGAGCTCGCCCGACGAGAAGCCGGCGATCACGGTGCCCTGCGCCGAGGCCGGCGCCGCTACGCCGAACACGCCCTGCGATTCGAGGCTGGCCGAAGCGGTCCAGCTGACGTCGCCATTCTCCTGGCTCATCACGAAGAGCTGGTTGTCCTGCGTGAGGACATAGGCATTGCCGTTGGCGAGCGTCGGGGCCCCGCGCAGCGGGCCGCCGGGGCGCTTGCGCCACAGTTCGGTGCCGTCCGCGACCTTGAGCGCAACGACATCGCCGAGGCCGTTGGTCGCGAAGACATGGTCGCCGGAGACGCTGACGCCGCCGCCGAAGCGCGCGGTCTTGTTGCCGTCGGCCTTCACCGTGGCAGCGCGCCACAGCTCGGCGCCGGTGTCGGCGGCCAGCGCATGGACCTGGCCGTCGGTATCCATCACGAACAGCTTGCCGCCCGCGACCACCGGCGAAGCGGCAAGGCGCTCCTTCTTGGAGGTCTTGGCGATCTGCTGGCTCCAGACCTGCGACGGCGTGGCGGACAAGGCGAGATGGCCCATCGACTTGGCCGCATTGCCGCCCGGCTGGGTCCAGTCCTGGTTCACCGCCGCTTCCGGCACGAGCACGTCGACACTTGCCAGCGACCTGTCGCTGGTGATGTCGTTTTCGGACATCAGGATGGGAACGCGCTCGCCGAGCACGGGCGTCTTCTTGCCCTGCCCCTTGATCACGCCGCAGCCGCTAACCAGCGCGAGTGCCGCAAGGGCCCCAGCCACCCTCAGCTTATTGTTCATTTAGCCTGCTTTTCCTTCGACTGATCGAGGACATCGATCCCCAATACGCTCGCCAGCTGAACCGCGCGTTGCCGCGTCGTATCCGGCACATTGTCGCCGCCCTGGGCGATCTGCTGGAGGAGCTTGCCCGCCTCGGCGCGCTTGCCGAGCTTGATCTGCGCGGCCGCCACCATCTCGCCGGCGCTTCCGAACCAGGCCGAATCCGGCTTGGCGAGGCCCTGGAGGCGCGAAACCACCACTTCGGGCTTCAGCGTGTCATACTCCACCGAAGTCTGGCGAAGCAGCGCGTAATCGCGGAACGGCTTGGCGAAGCCGCCGTTGCCCGCAACCGCGGCGAATTTGGCGGCGGCGCCCTTCGCGTCCTTCTTCTGCAGCAGCAGGTTGCCCTCGATGATCGACGACATCGCGGCATAGCCGTTGTTGCCGCCGGCAGCGAGCTTGGCGAGTTCGGGATTCGCCTTGTCGAGCTGGTTCTGCTCGATGTTGCGCAGGGCGGCATCATATTGCTCGCCCTTCTGGCCCGCGGCGGAATCGCTCTGGTGCTGCCAGAACAGGAAGCCGCCGAGCGCGAGGAACCCGGCCACCACGGCGCCGATGATCAGGCGCCCGTATTTCTGCCAGATGCCCAGCATCTGCGAACGGCGATATTCCTCGTCGACTTCGCGCAGGAAGGCTTCGTCTGTCGTGCCGGAGGGGGGAAGCGCCAAAATCTACTCCATGCGTCTCTTGCGGGCGCGAACCTGATCGTGCCGCGCGGGAATCAACAGAGCGCTCGGTAGCCCGTCAATCCCGCGGCGCATAGACCTGATCGGGCCCCGGGAAGGCCCGCGACCGAACATCGGCGGCATAGGTTTCAACCGCGGCGGAAATACGGCCGGCGAGATCGTCATATTTCTTCACGAAGCGGGCGGTCCGCTCGAACATGCCCAGCATGTCGTCGATCACCAGCACCTGGCCGTCGCACTCGGCCGAAGCGCCGATCCCGATCACCGGGCAGGACACCGCCGCGGTGATCTCCCGCGCCAGCGTCTCGACCACGCCCTCCACCACCATGCCGAACGCGCCGGCGGCGGCGATCGCCCGCGCATCGTCGAGGATCTGGGCATGCTCCGCGTTGCTCCGGCCCCGCGCGCCATAGCCGCCGAGCGCGTTGACCGCCTGGGGCGTGAGGCCGACATGCCCGACGACCGGGATACCGCGCCGGGTGAGGAATTCGACGGTGGGCGCTAGCGTCTCGCCGCCCTCCATCTTCACGCCGGCGGCGCCCGTCTCCGCCAGCACGCGCGCGGCGGAGGCGAAAGCCTGTTCCGGGCCCTGCTCGTAGCTGCCGAAGGGCATGTCGACCACGACCAGCGAATGCCAGCTGCCGCGCACCACCGCGGCGCCATGCGCGATCATCATCTCCAGCGTCACCGGCAGGGTGGAAGGCAGGCCGTAGATCACCTGGGCCAGGCTGTCCCCCACCAGCAGCACGTCGCAATGCGGATCGAGCAATTGCGCCATCCGCGTCGTGTAAGCGGTGAGCATCACGATCGGATCCTTGCCCTTGCGATCGCGAATCGCCGGGACGGTGAGCCGCTTCATCGGGGCGGGGGTCGGGTTTGCGCGGCTAGTGGCCGTATCCATGGTGACGTGCGACATGGCCGCGGGTCTAGCGCGTTGCGCCGATGGTCGCCAGCGCAACGGCATCCGGCAGGCGGCCCGGCCTCCTTCACTCTCCGCGATTTCCCGTCCCCGTCATCCCCGCAAAGGCCGGATGAAGGAGAGCGAGTTATAATCGCTTGACTCAATGTTCGATATATTTAACATTAAGGCACAAATTTCGAACTTGAGGTGAACTATGCCATTCAAGGAGAAGATCGCCTGGATCTCCGTGGTCACCACGATCCTGGTGTGGGGCGGCTTTTTCGGCTTCATGCTGACGACCGGCGGGAAGCTGCACGGCGCCGTCTATTTCACCGGCTTCATTGCCGCGGTGATCGTCCAGACGATCCTCGCGACGGGGGCCGCGATCGTCACCGCCGCGCTCGCCCCCGCCGATGCCGGCGCCGGCAGCGACGAGCGCGACCGCGACATCGCCCGACGCGCCTATGCCCTCGCCTATCCCGTGCTGATCGGGCTGGTGTTCTGCGTCGCCGGGAGCGTGCATCTGGGCTTCGACAGGATCGACATGGCCTATGCCATCATGGGCGCGATCGTGATCGCGGAGATCGTCCATTATGCCGCGCAGATCGCCGGCTATCGGCGGGGGAACTGACATGGCCTATCGCGAAAAGACCGCGTGGCTGACCCTGGTCTGCATGGCCGTGGCCTACGGCATCTATTTTCCGATGATGGCGCTGCGCGAAACCCCGCCCACGCTGTTCGACATCCTGTGGAGCTTCGGCATCATCGCCGGAACCCAGGCGGCGGTGGTGATCATCGGCCATATCGTCCTCGCCGCCCAAGCCCCGGGCGCCGCGGGCCGCCGCCCGGACGAACGCGACAAGGCGATCGCCCGGCGCGGCGCGTCCGCAGCCTATTATGTGCTGATGGCGGGCGCGATCCTGGTCGGCGTGGTGATGCCGTTCACCGAGCCGCCGCCCAAGATCGTCAATACCGCGCTACTCGCGATCGTGATCGCCGAAGCGGTGAACCACTTCCTGGTCCTGCTGAGCTATCGGAGGGGCTGGCATGGCTAGGGTCGTCAACCAGGTGCGCACCTTGCGCTTCCTCGCCGGCGAGATGACCCAGGCCGAGCTGGGCGAGAAGATCGGCCTCACGCGCCAGACGATCGCCGCGATCGAGCAAGGCAAATATTCGCCGTCGCTCGAAGCCGCGTTCCGGATCGCCCAGGTGTTCGGCAAGCCGCTCGAGGAAGTGTTCAGCTGGGAGGCATGAGCCCGCATGGCGCGAGCGTCGCGCGGGCTCCCGCTCAGAGCAGCGTCCGGGCGTAGTTCTCCGGCTTGAAGCCGACCAGGATGCCGCCCGGATATTCGAGCACGGGGCGCTTGATCATCGAGGGCTGGGCCAGCATCAGCGCCGCCGCCTTGCCGCCATCGATGCCTTCGCGATCGGCGTCGGGCAGCTTGCGGAAGGTGGTGCCGGCGCGATTGAGCAGCACTTCCCAGCCGACGATCCCGCTCCAGCGCGCGAGCCGGGCCGCATCGATCCCCGATGCCTTGTAGTCGTGAAAGGCATAGGCGATGCCGTGCGCGTCCATCCAGGCACGCGCCTTCTTGATCGTGTCGCAATTCTTGATGCCGTACATGGTGACCGTCACGTCGCGCCCTCGCCTGCTCGTGGTTCGGCCATGCGATAGCGCGCTTCGCGGCGGAAAACAGTCGGCTTTCGATCGGGCGGCGCGCGCACCGGGTCGGGGCTTCCATTCTCCGGCGTCATCCCCGGGCAGGCGCGGATGACGAAGCCGATCTCCCGGGCGTGCCCGCGTCCCCGACCCGGCGAATAAACTTATGCATAATCGCGCACCGGCCTTTCCCCCGGCGCCGGTTCTGGCTAAGCGCGCTGGGCATGGACCAGCATGCAGATTCCATCCTCATCGTCGATTTCGGCAGCCAGGTTACCCAGCTGATCGCGCGCCGCGTGCGCGAGGCGGGCGTCTATAGCGAGATCGCGCCCTTCACCACCGCCGCCAAGGCCTTTGCCCGGATGCAGCCCAAGGGGATCATCCTCTCCGGTTCCCCCGCATCGGTGCTGGACGAGGGCAGCCCCCGGGTGCCGCAGGAGATCTTCGACAGCGGCCTGCCGGTGCTCGGCATCTGCTATGGCCAGCAGGTGATGATGCACCAGCTCGGCGGCACGGTGCAGCTTGGCGACAGCGGCGAGTTCGGCCGCGCCTTCATCGAGATCGACGATGGCTGCGTGCTGTTCGACGGCATGTGGCACGAGGGCGAGAACCACCAGGTGTGGATGAGCCATGGCGACAAGGTGACCAACCTGGCCCCCGGCTTCCGCCCGGTCGCGCACAGCGCCGGCGCCCCCTTTGCAGTGATCGCCGACGATACGCGGCGCTATTATGCGATGCAGTTCCACCCGGAGGTGGTCCATACGCCCGACGGCGCCAAGCTGCTCGCCAACTTCGTCCGCCACGTCTGCGGGCTGCAGGGCGACTGGACCATGGCCGAGTTCCGCCAGGCCAAGATCGCCGAGATCCGCGCGCAGGTGGGCAGCGGCAAGGTGATCTGCGGGCTTTCGGGCGGCGTCGACAGCGCGGTGGCCGCGGTGCTGATCCACGAGGCGATCGGCGAGCAGCTCACCTGCGTGTTCGTCGATCACGGGCTGATGCGCTCGGGCGAGGCCGAACAGGTCGTTGGCCTGTTCCGCAACCACTACAACATCCCGCTCGTCCATGTGAACGCCGAGACGCTGTTCCTCGCCGGCCTGGCCGGAGTCACGGATCCGGAGGCGAAGCGCAAGTTCATCGGCAAGACCTTCATCGACGTGTTCGAGGAAGAGGCGCGGAAGATCGGCGGCGCCGATTTCCTGGCGCAGGGCACGCTCTATCCCGACGTGATCGAGAGCGTGAGCTTCACCGGCGGGCCTTCGGTGACGATCAAGAGCCACCACAATGTCGGCGGCCTGCCCGAGCGGATGAACATGAAGCTCGTCGAGCCGCTGCGCGAGCTGTTCAAGGACGAAGTCCGCGCGCTGGGCCGGGAACTGGGGCTGCCCGAGCAGTTCGTCGGCCGCCATCCCTTTCCGGGGCCGGGCCTGGCGATCCGCATCCCGGGCGAAGTGACGCGGGAGCGCTGCGACATTCTGCGCAAGGCGGACGCCATCTATCTGGAGGAGATCCGCAACGCCGGGCTGTACGACGCGATCTGGCAGGCCTTTGCGGTGCTGACGCCGGTGCGCACGGTCGGCGTGATGGGCGACGGCCGCACCTATGATTCGGTGCTGGCGCTGCGTGCGGTGACATCGATCGACGGCATGACCGCCGAGGCGTTCGAGTTCCCGGGCGGGTTTCTCCCCCGGGTGGCGACGCGCATCGTCAACGAAGTGCGGGGCGTGAACCGCGTCGCGTACGACTATACCTCGAAGCCGCCGGGGACGATCGAGTGGGAGTGACGGCGGGGATGGCGGCCTAGCGCTGCACCAGCGCCGCGATGTACAGCGCAAACGCGGCGATGGAGCTCAGGGTGCGGACATGGTTCCACATCGTCCATTCCTTGAGATAGCGCGCCCAGATCTCGACCGGGCCGGTGCCGTCGCCGGCCGCGACCAGCGCGTCGTTGAGCGGCACGTTGCAGAACATCGTCACGCCGAACATGCCGAGCAGATAGATCGTGCCGCCGGCGACCATCGCCAGCGCGCCCGGCTCGCCCCAGCGCAGCGCGCCGACCACCGCGAGCAGCCCGGCCGCCATGGTGGTCGCGAGGAACAGCGGCAGGAAGGACGAGCGCAATATGTCGACATTGATCGCATGCATCGCCGCCATGCCCGAGGCCGGGGCAATCCGGCCGAGCGCCGTCATGATGAACGTGGAGAAGGCATAATAGAGCCCGGCCATCAGCCCGCAGCCGATTGCCGAGAACCAGAGCAGTCCGGGAACGAGAAAGGTGCGCATCATCCAGGCCCTTCGATTGAATACGAGAATGTATCGTATTTGCAAAACCCGATAATCCCTCGTATTCGAATCGTCAAGCGCATGCGATGGGAAGCGGAATGGGGCGAAGGCCGGCAGCGGGAGGACAAGAGGCGGCATTGCCCGAGGCTCGGGCGCCGATGGTGCCCGTGCAGAAGCGCAGCCGCGAGCGGTTCGAGCGCATCCTGCAATGCGCCGCGGCGGTGATGGCGGAGAAGGGCAGCGACGCCTTTCGCATGAGCGACATCGTCGAGCGCACGGGCATCCCCTTCGGCTCGCTCTATCAATATTTCCCGGACAAGACGGCGATCATCGGCACGCTGGCCGAGCGCTGCAACGCGATCGGCCGCGCGTGCGTGGCGCGCGATCTGGCCACGGTGGAGACCATCGCGGACCTGCGCCCTGCGCTGGGCAATATCGTCGACAGCTATTATCGGATGTTCGTGGACGAACCGGTGATGCGCGACATCTGGCAGGCGACCCAGGCCGACCGCGCCCTGCAGAAGCTCGATGAAGAGGATGGCGCCTTTCTCGCCAATCTGCTCGCGGAGGCGGTGCGGCCGGTCGCGGAGGGAGCGAGCCCCGCGGCGGTCGGGCGCTATGCCCAGCTGATGATGACGCTGATCGCCGCGGCGGTGCGCCACGCGATCACCTTGCCGCCCGCCGAGGGCAGGCGCGTGCTCGCCCTGTTCAAGCAGCTGCTGCCGGCCGATCTCGCGGCGCTCGCCGCGCAATGAGCGCCGGGGAAACGCTTTCGCCGAAGCAGGTGCGCCGCATCTTCCTCGCGGCGCAGGGCTTCGGCCTGCGCCGGCCCGCCCGCGTCGGCGCCGCGCATCTCCGCCGCACCGTGGATCGGCTGGGCCTCCACCAGATCGACAGCGTCAACGTATTGACGCGGATGCACTATCTGCCTGCCTTTTCGCGACTGGGCGACTATGACCGCGCCCTGCTCGAGCGCGATGCCTGGGGCCCGAAGCGCGGCCGCAGGCTCTTCGAATATTGGGCGCACGAGGCTTCGCTGCTGCCGATGGATCTCCACCCGCATTTCCGGTGGCGGATGGCCCGGGCCGAACGCGGCGAGATCGGCTGGCGGCAGCTCCGCCTGTTCGCGCACGAACGCAATGCCGAGGCCCGGGCGGTGCGCGACCGCATTGCCGGCGAAGGGCCGCTCGCCGCTTCCGAGTTCGAGAATGGCAGCTCGAGGAGCGGCTGGTGGGAATGGAGCGAGACCAAGCTGGCGCTCGAATGGCTGTTCTGGTCGGGCCAGATCACCACCGTCACGCGGCGGGGCAGCTTCGAGCGGGTCTATGATCTGAGCGAACGGGTGATCCCGCGCGCGATCTACGACCTGCCGACGCCCGATGCGGCGACTGCCCAGCGCGTGCTGATCGAGCGTAGCGCCCGCGCGCTCGGCGTGGCGACGGCGGCGGATCTGCGCGACTATTTCCGGCTCAAGCCGGAGGAGGCCAGTCGCGCCATCCCCGAGCTGGAGGAGGAAGGCACGCTGATCCCGGTCCGGGTGCAGGGCTGGGCCCAGAAGGCCTGGCTGCACCGCGACGCGCGCATGCCGCGCCGCGTGCGCGGCGACGCGCTGCTGGCACCCTTCGACCCGCTGATCTGGGAACGCGGCCGTACCGAGCGGTTGTTCGATTTCCGCTACCGGATCGAAATCTACGTGCCTGCCGACAAACGGACCCATGGCTATTTCGTGCTGCCCTTCCTGATGGACGAAGCGCTCGTCGCGCGCGTCGACCTCAAGGCCGATCGCCAGGCCGGCCGGCTGCTCGCGCACCGAGTGACGCTGGAGCCGGGCGCACCGCGCGACACCGAGGAACGGCTGGCGATCGAACTTGCCCGCATGGCGGGCTGGCTCGGGCTGGGCGAAGTGCGTATCGGCGAGACGATCAGGGGAAGCCGATGACCGACGATCTGCCGCGTTGCGCCTGGGCGGTGAGCGATCCGCTCAACCGCGCCTATCACGATGCCGAATGGGGCGTGCCGATCCGCGATTCGCGGGAATTGTGGGAGGCGCTGATGCTCGAGGGCTTTCAGGCCGGGCTCGCCTGGATCGTCATCCTGCGCAAGCGCGAAGCCTTTCGCGCGGCATTTGCCGGCTTCGATCCGGCGAAGGTCGCCGCCTTCGGGCCCGAGGACGTCGAGCGGCTGATGGCAAACCCCGGCATCGTGCGTGCGCGCGCCAAGATCGAGGCGACGATCAGGGGCGCGCAGATCTGGTGCGAGATGCAGGCGCGCGGCGAGGATTTCGCCGAGTTCTGCTGGGCCTTCGCCGGCGGCAAGCCGATCCTGAGCCCCGGCCATGGCTTCGTCGCCACCACGCCGCTTTCCGAGGCGGTCTCGAAGGAATTGAAGCGCCGGGGCTTCAAGTTCGTCGGCCCGACCATCGTTCATGCCTGGATGCAGGCAGTGGGGCTGGTGAACGATCATCAGCACGGCTGCTTCCGCCGGGAGCCGGTCGCCGCCCTCGCCTGAGGTCATTGCGGGCGCGCCGGGATAGTGAGAAAATGGCCGCGAACCGGGTGGGGAAGCGAAGATGACGATCAAGCCATTGCCATGGGCGCCCATCGTGCTGGGCCTGCTCGCCGCCTGCTCGCCCGAGCCGAAACAGCCGGTGGAGAAGGACGCGACGGCCAATACGGCGGAGATCGTCGTGCCGCCCGCGAGCAATGCCGAAGCCCCTGCGGCGAACGCGCACGCGGAGGCACCGGGCGTCGGGATCAGGCTGGCGCCCGGCGAACTGACTCTGGCGCTTCCCGGCGGCGCTTCCCGCCCCGTGCGCTTCGGCATGGCCAGGGCCGATGCGGTGCGGCTGCTCGCCACCGCGCTCGGCAACCCGATCGAGGAAGCGAGCAGCCAGGATTGCGGCGCCGGCCCGCTTGGCTATGCGGCCTTCCGCGATGGGCTCTCGCTCTATTTCCAGGATGGCAAGTTCGCCGGCTGGGACCTGGACGGGCGCGAGTCCGCCGGGTTCGCCACGGCCAAGGGCATCGGCATCGGCACCAGCCGCAAGGAGCTCGAGGCAGCGGGAACGGTGGATGTCGGCGAGACGTCGATCGGCAACGAGTTCATGATGGGCGAACTTTCCGGCCTGCTCAGTTCGCCTGCGCCCGACGGCAAGGTGACCAATTTGTGGGCCGGCGTCACCTGCATCGCGCGATGAGCGTCGAGAGGCTGCTGATCGAGTTTGTCGGCTGGACCGGGGCAGCATTGATCCTGGTCGCCTATCTGCTGCTCTCCTCCGGCAGGTTGACCGGCCGGTCGCGCGCCTATCAGTGGATGAACGTGGTCGGCGCGGGCTGTTTCGTGATCAACAGCGGCTGGAACGGCGCAATCCCCTCGGCGACCCTGAACATGGTGTGGATGCTGATCGGCGCAGTGACGCTGTGGCACATCGCGCGGCGGCCGGCATGATCCGGCGGGCGCATGCCGGGGATGCGGGGCCGGTCGTCGCGCTATGGCGGGATTGCGGCCTCACCCGGCCCTGGAACGATCCCGAACAGGATTTCGCCCGCGCGCTCGCAGCGGAAGCCGCGACGATATTGGTGGCGCAAGGGGAAGGCGGCGGGATCGCAGGCAGCGTGATGCTGGGCGATGACGGCCATCGCGGCTGGGTCTATTATCTGGCGGTCGCGCCCGCCGCCCGCGGCACCGGGCTCGGCCGCGCGCTGATGGCCGAGGCGGAGGCGTGGCTGCGCGCGCGGGGTTGCCCGAAGATCCAGCTGATGGTGCGCGAGGGCAATGCGGAAGCGCTCGGCTTCTACGAGGCGCTCGGGCTGGAGCGGCAGGGGGTGGTCACGCTCGGGCGTTTCCTGAACGACTAGGTTAGGCCCACATCCGGCCGATCCTCCCCCTCCCCTCCGGTAAAGGAATGCCGACAGCACCTCACATCGCCAGGTGGCGCGCCGCCCTGGGTTGAGGACTCATTCAGCCAACTCCGTCATCCCCGCCTGCACGGGGATGATGACGGAAAATCAGATACTTGTTTGAGTTCTCAACCTAGAGCTTCTCGCCAGGCAGGGCACTGGCCTGCCGGATCCAGGCGGCCAGCCGCGGCGCATCGATCCCGTCCTCCTCGCGGATGTCGAGATAGCGCACCCCCTGCTGTTTCGATGGACCGGGCGGCACCGGATCGAGCGAAGTGCCGCGGAAGAAAGTGAGTTTCACATATCTGTCGAAGCAATGGAAAGCGAGGAACCAGCCCTCCCGATCGGGGGCGCCGTAGAAGGGCGTGTTCCACTTCACCGCCTTGCGCACGCCGGGCACGGACCCCATCACCAGGTCGTCGATCGCGCGCCCGATCCGCTGCTTCCACTCGGGCATCGCGGCGATATAGGCCTGCACCGGCGCATCGCCTTCGCCCTTGGGAATCTGTGGATTGCCGCCGGACAGGAGCCTGGGCGCGGTCATGCCCCGCGCTCCCCGGCGAGGAATTTCTCGCCCCCGGCACGAACCGCGGCATCGAGCGCCGATGCGGACGCCGCCACCGGCATCAGCATCGGCCACATCCCCAACAGCGCGCGCGATGCCATCCCTGCACCTCCGCAAAAATGACCTCAGAGCGACTGCAGCCCCTCGATCGTCACGATCGGGCTGCTGCCGCGGCGCAGGGCGCAGCGGAAGCCATGGCTCTCCCGGGTGGCGTCGCGATAGCCGTCGGCCAGCTCCACCTGCCCCTTGATCACCCAGCTCTTGCCGTTCCAGACGGTGCTGGTGACCGTGGAGACCTGCGCCAGGCGAGCATAGCGTTCGCCCAGGCTTTCCGCTTCCACCGCGCAGCGATCGGCGGCGGCATCCTCGTCATAGAGCCCGTCGAACTGCGCGGAATTCGGTGCCGGCATCTCGGCGACCGGGCCGGCGGCGGGCTGCGGCGCCTCGCCATAGCGGCCGCCGTCGACCGGGCCGGTATCGATCGGCACCCGCTCCTCGGCCGCTTCGGCGCCGTGCGACTTCTTCTTCCCGCTCGAGATCAGCGCGAGCACGCCGCCGACCACCAGGCCGCCGACGATCGCGTCGCCCACATCGAATTTGTCCTTGTGCTTCTCGCGCGACGGGCGCCAGCGCTCCTGCGCCTGGGCCGGCATCGCCAGCCCCATCATCGCCACCGCGGCGATCCCGCCGCCCGCAAGCTTCAGAACATCCATGCCGCCCTCCGTTACTTTCGCGAAACGAGAACTATGCGCGCCAGCCTGTCGCCCGGCTGAACCGATTTGCGACCAGGCGCCATTCCCCTGCGAGGGGAACGGCGCCCCTTGGCCCCTATTTGCTCTTCACTTCGAGGCCGGTCCACCTGGCCGTGAAGGCCCAGAGATCGGCGGCTTCCTCGATGATCTTGTCGGTCGGCTTGCCCGAGCCATGGCCCGCGCGCGTCTCGATGCGGACCAGGTGCGGCTTGTCGCCGATGTCCGCATGCTGGATCGCCGCGGCATATTTGAAGGTATGCCCAGGCACGACGCGATCGTCGGTATCGGCAGTGGTCGCCAGGATCGCCGGATAGGCCACGCCCGACTTGATGTTGTGATAGGGCGAATAGGCGTAGAGCGTCTTGAAATCGGCTTCCTTCGACGGATAGCCATAGTCATCCACCCAATAGCGCCCGGCGGTGAATCGGTCGAAGCGCAGCATGTCCATCACGCCCACCGCCGGCAGCGCCGCGGCGAACAGGTCGGGCCGCTGGTTCACCACCGCGCCCACCAGCAATCCGCCGTTCGAGCCGCCCTGGATCGCCAGCTGGTGCTTTCCGGTGATGCCTTGCTTGATCAGATACTCGCCCGCGCCGATGAAGTCGTCGAACACGTTCTGCTTGTTGGCCAGGCGGCCGCCATCGTGCCACGCCTTGCCATATTCGCCGCCGCCCCGGATGTTGGCGAGGACGAACACGCCGCCCTGCTCCAGCCAGGCGAGGCGCGAGGAGGAGAAGCTGGGGCCATAGGAGACGTTGAAGCCGCCATAGCCCCAGAGCAGCGTCGGCGCCGGGCCCGTCACGCTCTTCTTGCGGACGATGAACATCGGCACCTTCGTCCCGTCCTTCGACGCGAAGAAGCGCTGCTCGACCTTGTAGTCGTCGGGCTTGAACAGCAGCTTGGGGCGCGCCCAGGGCGTGCTGGTGCCGGTCGCCATGTCGTAGCGATAGATGGTCGTCGGCTCGTTGAAGCTCGTATAGGCGTAGAAGGTCTCGGGATCGTCGGGCTCTCCGCCAAAGCCCGAGGCGGTGCCGACGCCCGGCAGCTTGACCGGGCCGATCGCGCCGCCGTCGAGCTTGTAGCGACGCACTTCGGTCTTGGCGTCGACCAGATAGCTCGCCACCAGCGTGCCGCCGACGATCGCAGCGCCTTCGAGCGTCGCCGCATCCTCGGGCACCAGGTCGGTCGTGGCCGGATTCGCCGCCGCCACGTCCATCGTGACGATCTTGAGCTTCGGCGCCCCCTTGTTGGTGACCCAGTAGAATTTCGTGCCGACATTGCCGGCCAGGCCCCAGCTATTCTCCAGCCCCGGCACGATCACCCGCGGCTTGCGCTCCGGGTCCTGCAGATCGATCAGCGTGATCTGGTAGCGATCGTCGGTGCCCTCGCTGGTGGTGATCACCATCCAGCGCCCATCGTCGGTGACCTGGGCGTAATGGCTCCACTTGGGATGGTCGGGCGTCTCGAACACCAGCGTGTCGGCGCTGTCGGGCGTGCCGAGCTTGTGGAAGTAGATCTTGTGGTTCTCGTTGAGCGCCTGGTATTTCGCGTCGGCCGCGACGTCCGGATAGCGCGAATAATAGAAGCCGCTGCCGTCCTTGGCCCAGGCCGCGCTCAGCGTGAACTTCATGCCATGGACGGTGTCGCCGGTCTCCTTGCCGGTGGCGACGTCGAGCACCTTGGCCGTGCGCCAGTCGGTGCCGCCGTCCTGGATCGCGTAGAGCAGGTATCTGCCGTCCTCCGACGGCGCCCATTCGGACAGCGCAGTCGCGCCGTCCTTCGACCAGCCATTGGGGTCGATCAGCACCCGGCCCTCGCCGTCGAGCCGGTCGCGGACGAACAGCACGGCCTGGTTCTGCAATCCCGAATTGTGCAGGTAGAAATAGCGGCCGCCCTTCTTCTGCGGCGCGCCGAAACGCTCATAGTCGAAGAGCTGCTTGATGCGCGTCTTGAACCAGGCGCGGCCCGGCAGCGTGGCGAGATAGGCGTTGGTCACCTTGTTCTCGGCATCGACCCAGGCGGCGACTTCCTTGTCGTTGCGCACGTCGTTCTCGAGCCAGCGATAGGGATCGGCGACCTTCACCCCGAACTGTTCCTCCACCACGTCGACGCGGCGGGTGTCGGGATAGGCGGGCTTGGTCACTTTGGTCTCCGGCTGGGTCTGGGCGAGTGCGGGGGTCGCGAGGAGCAGGGGCAGGATGAGGGCGCGGCGCATGGAGCCTCCGAATGGGAAAGGCCCGGTTTTACCCGGACTGCGCCGTCGCTCAAGCCGAGCCGTTGCCGGAAGTCGCCGAAACGGCCCAGAACAGGATGCCGAGCGGGGCGAGGGCCAGCGCCGCGGCAAGCCAGGCGCCGAGGGAGGATTGCGGGAACTGCCGGTTCATGCCCGCCATGTGGGAAGCCGTGGACGGCCGGGAAAGGACAGGAAATGTTGCGGGAGCCAAATGACCGGTTTGGCTCCCCCGGATTGCCGCGCGCCGCTAGCGGCCGGCAGGAAGCGCGCGCAGCCTGGCCAGCGTTTCCTGCTCCAGGCCATAGCCCTCGGTGACGTCCCATATGGCGTCCTGAAGCAGGCGCCTGGCACGGTCGCCCTCTATCTTCCGGCCCTTGACGGCGCCGAGAACCAGCCGAAGCTTCGGGTGGCTGGTGACCGTCCCGAGCGCATATTCGGCGCCCTCGCCGGGCACGTCCATCTCCTGGTTCAGGCACATGGCGCGAAGCAGGAACCGCCCTCCCGACGGCAATCCGGGATTGGCGGGCGATGGCTCCCCCTTCGCCGCACGCTGCGCCCGCAGCTTCCTCTTCGCCTCCTCCCGTTCGGAAGGGGGCAGCATGAGATGGGCGCAAAGGCTGTCCGCGATGAAGAAGTTGAGGTCGTCCACGACGATCACGTTCTGGAAGCCCTTCTCCCGCTGCATCCGGTCGAAGATTTCACCGGCCAGGTGCTTGAACATCGTGCCGGCGGGGATGTGGACGATATAGGAGCGATCCTCCTCGGTGCAGAAGGTCAGGCAGAGCTCCTCGTCGCCGACGCCGAGCTCGGTTTCCTTGCAATCCTTGCGATTGTCGAAGCCCTTGACCGACACCAGCCTGACGCCCGCAGGCAGGGCCAGGGGCGTGCCGACCGGCGAGCCCGGATTGTTGCCGAGGCCGGCCATGTATCGGTCCTGCGCCGAAGCAGGAGATGCGGCGAAGCCTGCCGCCAGCAGGAGAGCGAGGAACCAGATCGCCAGACGCACGCAAGCCCTCCCGATAGCGAAGATCGCGGCAGGCCTGCTGCGCCCGGCGGCATCCGGGCAAGGACGGCTCGACGTAGGGGGAGGACGACGCGATGAAGGCGCCGGAACGCGGAAGGGCGGCCGCACCCTGGTGCGACCGCCCTTCCCTGTCTCGATATCGCGGCCGATCAGGCGACGGCGTCGAAATCCTCGTCGACGAGCACCGGGCCCGAATCCTGGCCCTTGGCCGAGACGTCGCGATCGACGAACTCGATGATCGCCATCGGCGACGCGTCCGAAGCGCGCGGGCCGGTCTTGATGATGCGGGTATAGCCGCCGTTGCGGTCGGCATAGCGCGCGGCCAGAACGTCGAACAGCTTCACCAGCTGGGCGTCGTCGAGCAGGCGGGCATGGGCCAGGCGGCGGTTCGACAGGCCACCCTTCTTGGCGAGGGTGATCAGCTTCTCCACATACGGACGAAGCTCCTTCGCCTTGGCGAGGGTGGTGGTGATCTGCTCGTGCTTGATCAGAGCGGCGCTCTGGTTGCGGAACAGGGCCGCGCGATGGGCCGAGGTACGCTGCAGCTTGCGGCCGCCAACGCGATGACGCATTGTCTTCTTCCTTCCGTTCGTTCGGGGGCCGTATCAGGTACCCCGGACCAGGCGGTGAGATGGCCACCGCCCAAAGCCTGTCACTTTTCGTGAAGCGGCGCCCAAAGCGGATTCGGCGGCAGAAGTCAAGCGGTACGCACCCGTGGCGCCGCCGGCGCCGCCAGCATCAGCGCCCATAGCGCCCAGACCATCGCGTCCGCGCGGTCCGGCGAGCGCCCCGGCCCCTGATAGCGCCCCGTCGCCGTCAGGCCCATCAATTCCGCCTCGAGCGCGTCGAACCGCCCGGCCAGCCGCACGCTGCCGCGCTCGAACAGCGCCGCCACCGGTTCGGCGCGGGCGGCCTTGCCCCGCGTCGCGGTCACGGTGCGCAGCGGCAGCCGCACATCCGCCGCGCGCAGCACCGCCCGCACCATGTCGCCGCCCTGGTTGGTCTCCACCACCACCCGGTCCGCGCCATGCGCCTCCGCCGCCGCGGCGACGCGCTGCGCCCAGCCTTCCGGCGACAGCCCGCTCGCCGAATGATCGGCCAGCACATGCCCCGTCCCGCTCCCGTCGATACCGCAGGCGACGATGCCGCAGGTTCCCCCGGCGCTGGCGGGCGGATCCACGCCGATCGCCACGCGGACGAGTGCGTCCCCGTCCGGCGCCGCGCCGCGGCATGCCTCGATCAATGCCGATGGCCATAGCGCGCCGGCGACATCGGCATCGAGCAGCCCGTCGATCTCCTCGCGCCCGCGCCGCGTTCCGCCATAGGAACGCGCCATCGCCGCGAGCCACGCCCGGGGCAGATGCGGATTGTCCCCGGACGCGCCGCCCGTCGCGACGGTGCCCGGATCGGCCAGTATCGCGCGCAGCGCCGCCAGCCCCGCCCGCGGCGTGGTGGTGACCAGCGCGCGCGGCGCCGCGCCCGCGCACAACCCCAGCTGCAGCATGTCCCAGCTCTCCGCGGGGTGCCGCCATTTCGCGAGCTCGTCGCACCAGGCGAAATGATGCTCGGGGCCGCGCAGCCCCTCGGGGTTCGCTCCCGAGAACAATGCCGCCTCCGCCCCGTTCGGAAACAGCACGCGCCGCCGGCTCGCCTCGAACACCGGCCGCCCGCCGAAATGCCCCGCGGTCGCCAGCAGCCCGGAAGGCCCCTCCACCATCACCTGGCGCGCCTCCTCGATCGTCGCCGCCACCAGCGCGATCCGCACCGCGCCCGCATCGCGCACCAGCGCATGCACCCATTCGGCGCCGGCCCGCGTCTTGCCGAAGCCGCGCCCGGCCATCAGCACCCAGGTTCGCCATTCCCCTTCGGGCGCGCATTGTCCGTCATGCGCCCATTCGCCCCAATCCCCGTCCAGCGCCCGCAGCTCGGCATTGCTCAGCGCCCGCAGCAGCAGCGCGCGCTGCGCCGCATTCAGCCGTCCCAGCCGTGGCAGCACGATGCCCATGTCACGCTCCCCCCATGCCGCGCTCCCCTGCCGGCCGGGGCTCGTCCCGCGGGCCGTCCGCCAGGTCTCCGTCCCCCGGCCCCGGCCCTGCCCCTGGCGCCTTCGCGTCGCCGCCCCGCTCGATGGCGTCGATCTTCCGCAGGATGCTCGCGCGCACCGCCTCGATGTCGGGCGGCAGTGCCCGGGCATCGTAGCGCTGCGGCGCACCGCCCTTCACCGAGGCGCGGTGCAGCTTGAGCAGGTTCATCATTTCCGCGACGCTCATGGCCTTGCCGGCGGCTTCCCCGGTGACCGGTTCGCGCCGCAGGCTGTCGGTGGCGAGCGCTACGAGCTGCGCCTCGATCCGCGCATAGCCCTGCTCCAGGCACGCCTGCCATTCCGCCGCGAAGCCCGGCCAGCGCATCCGCCGCTGGTAGATGGCGGTGGTCGAGAATCCCGCCGCCTCCGCTGCCGCCCGCACATTGGCGGTGGCGGCCAGTTCCTCGAGGAACCGCTGCTCCGCAGCCTGCGACCAGCGCTTGCCGCCGGTGCGGATCACCTGCGTCTTCCGGTTCCGCGCCTGCCGCACCACGCGCCCGCCACCGTCCTTTTCCCTATCGCCATCCGCCATCGCACACCCCCGAAACGAAAAATGCCGCCCGGCGCAAAAGGCGCAGAGCAGCATGTTCCTGTTTTGTACAATATGAGCGTGGCGATGTCAAGGGAGGAGATGGGCCGGTAGTGGAGGGCCCGCTTCTGGCGAGAGATCAGCCGGAGTGAGCCCTCGCGCTGGCGTTTGTTCAATTTCCGCTAGCGTCCTGGTGTTGGCCATCCCGACACCTCAACCAGGCGCCCGAAAGCGGCCGGTCGCGCGAGACAGACTAGGCCTCGTCCGCCATCGCTTGGCTCTTGCAGAATAGTTCCAGCATGGCGGCACGCGTCGCTGTTTGCGCAATATGCACGATCAGCGTGTGTGGAAGGTCGATATCGGGGTGCGAAGCGGCATTTCCGGCAAACCATAGCACCTCCGAGAGCGGCTCCTTTTCATGCCATGTCGTCATGACAAATCTGTCGTCCGGTATGTCACCGAAATCGAATGTCTCAAGGACGGTCCAGTCTACGGTGTCATGCCAAGCTTCACACGCCGCGCCCCAAGCGACGAAGTAGAGGCATCCGCTCGCTACCAACCATGAGGCCACCTCGTTTCGCCAATCTTGGCTAACATCCTCTTCGGCGATGAGAACTGCTCGATAGGGCCCGATCTCTGCCGGGGGCGGAGTATCTCCGGGCGACAGGTGCAGGTAATTCAGCGTCATCGCATTAACCGAACGCCACCCGTTTCGAGCACAATGTTGGTGGCAGCTAGCCACCCGTTGCCAACAAGGGCGGACGGACCGCTTCCCGCCCACCTGCCGCCGCTCGGCAGCGCGGTCGAACCGGCCTGACGCGAATGTCCCCAATTGGTTGGGAAGCAGGCACTAGACTTCAATATGCTCAGATGCCTCCGGGGCTATCCCATCCCGCCAGTCATGGCCGGCAAGCGCCGCTTCGTCACCCCAGTGCAGTTCGTCGTCATCAACCCAGAAATGGAACATTTCCTCTCCAACGAGAGTGAGTCTCACACCGACGCGGCGCCCCATCGACGCCAGTGCTTCCACCTCCGACACCTCCACGCCTGGAAGTGTCGGGCACAGTGATTGAGTTATATCGGCGATGTCCACTTGGCCGTATTCACCAATATCGAACGGGAGATCGAGCGGACCATCGTCCACAATCATCCGCGCACCATCTTCTGCGACCTGAAGGCGTAACACCTGTCCGCCAGCGAATTTCAGCAGCAGCCGCAACGGCTTTTCGTTCACATGGCCATCGAAGATGTGGCGGTTCGCAATGACGGAATCGAGCCTCATAGCTGGCACGCTGCCGCAAGCGGCCAATGCCCGCAACTGGGTGGTCAGCTGCCGTACGCTTCAGACCGGACAGGATACGGAACTAGCCAGTCATAAAACGGGCAGTGTCCATTTGCAGCTTGCTCTTCAGGCAGGCCCATTCTTGCCCATAATGGCGTGGCTTACCGATTTGCTGAAGACCGGAAAACCTTATCGTGTTTCCGTCAACGAGAACCGCATCCGAAATGCCGCATTGTTTCCGGGCTCGTTCCAAATTCTCATCGGTAAGAGGCCGTTTTTGATCTCTCACTACCTCGTGCGCGGCGCAACCCGTCATGCTTCCAAGAAGAAGCACTATGGCCAGGACGGCATCTCGTTGCATCCCGATATTATATTCTGCTGCTGAATGTCTGCAACTGGGGCGTTAGAGGTCGGGCGGCTTTGAATTCAGCCTAGCGGCGCCTGAACGGCCGACGATGGGTGGTTAGCTGCCGTTAGGGGGCAGTCGCCAGTTTTCCGGCAGGTTCGCGAAATAACCCCAAGATGCCCACGAGCCGTCACCTAGATTTGATCGCGTAACAAGTCTCCACTCGGGCGGATCAGGGAAACCGTGCCAAGCCAACTGCATCAACAGCATGTCCTCGCCATGATGCATGGCGTAAAATTCGACGTCGGCGCCAATAAGTTTTTGCTTTTCAATGCCAAATACCGACAGCCCAGCGCTGCGTACCGAAGTCCAATCGATCGTCTCGGCGGCTCTTTCATTGAATCCGGCCAGTTGCTCATCGGCGATTGAATCGGAAGCATCCCATGGGTCGGCTTCCCAAACATTTGACGCGGAATTCATGCGCTCGGATTGAGTCATCGATGGGCTCCACGCAGTACGTTACGGCGTGGCACGGACGTCCGCAACTCGGGCGTTTGCCGCCCGACCGCCTTTGGATCGATCGTCGCCTGGCTGAGCGACCGCGAATGGGTGGCTAACCGCCCTTCTGCTTTCGGAAGGACTGCTTGGTGGTCTTAGGCTTGGTTGCTTCCGTGAAGACGCGGACCTTTTCGTCCAATTCGATGAGAGCAGCCCTGAACGCCTCGTGGCTATCGTCTTTTGCGACGACCTCAAAGCGATGGCGCTTGCCGTGGTGATACACACCTTTGGAAACGGTAGCCGCCATATGCGGATCAAATCACTCAACTGGAATGTCCGCAAGTGAGGCGCTTGCCGACCGGCAGCTCGCAGCGCCGGAAAATTGGGCCAGAATGGCTGAGAATGGGTGGAAAGCGGACGCCCGCTACGTCCGTTTGATAGCCTCGACGATGATAAGGTCACCGCGCTGTCTGCCTTCCACCTGCACCCTCAGGCCCACCAGCCCGAGTATGCGATCATCATCGACCTCTAGCCGCCACAGATGACCGTGCTCGGTGGCGAGATATATCTGCTTCTGCGGGAAACGTCGCAGCACACCAATCGCCTGCCGATGCTTTGCTGCCATTCGCCAAAATACTCCATCACGCAGCGTCCGCAATTGGGGCGTTAGAGGTCGGTCCGCTGCACGATCGAGCTATATCCATAGCACGATAGCGACTATCCCGGCGATCGGCAGCGCGATCAGGGCCGCGGTCGCAGCCCACGCCGCCAAGACCCCGAAACGATCCTCAATCCAAGGGATCAAAGTCTCGGTCAGCGCATAATAGACCTGCTCCATCCCCAAAGCCTAGCACGCAAGTCAATGTCTGCAATTCGGAAAGCGAGATGCGGATATGGAAATCGCAAACCGGCGTTTCGGCCGGCCTCTGGCGTCAAATCGGCCTCCCGCGGGCCGAACGTCTGGGATTGGGTGGTTAGCTGCCGTTCACAGGCGGTCCGATTGGACCAGCATCGGCCCGCACTTCAGTCTCTATAAGCTTGAACCCCGCACGAGCTGCCGAACGGCGGGCCATCTCGACGCATCGAGTTGGTATGTTCGCGACATGCGAAATGATGACCGCGCGTTGCCGATCAAATCGGCTTTCGAGGTCCTTCCGAAACTCGAGAGCCGTCAGGCCGACATCCCCAGTCCAGAACCAACATTTGCCTTCCGAGAAAGTCACCGCCGTGCCGTAGGCGATTCCATGGTCCTGCCCGGATAGGGGTGCAGGAGCGCTCGAAAGCAGCGCGGTAAGAGACAATGCGAAGGCGAGGACCATTGCTGGGGTTTGCACCACTATGGCCCTGTCCGCAATTGGGGCGCTAGAGGTCGGGCGGCTTTGAATTCGGCCTAGCTGCGCCTGAACGGCCGACGATGGGTGGAAAGCGGTCGCTGGTCCGCTAGAGTAGGTTGATGATAGCGCTCCTTCTCGCCGCCACGTTCATGCTCCTCCCACAGCCTGTCGGTGAAGCAGGTGCCTCCGACCGCCTCATTGTCAATTGGAGCTATCAACCGGAGTTGATGCCCGACTCTGTCGTGCTCAAGCTTCGAAATCGAGGCTCCAATGCTATTTGCATTCCACGCGTCGAAGTCGAGGGCCCAAGTTTGCTCCTGTTTCAGGGCGGCAAGGAGGTCGACCCAGTGCATTACACCAACCGACCTATTTTGGTTTGGCGTGGGGCAGACGTGATTTCAGGCCTTCTGGTGATCCCACCCGGTAGATCGGTCAAGCTGTTCTACGATCTCCATGACTGGTATTTGGCGTCTGGACCGACCGAAGCTCGACTGGAGTTGCCAAGGATCGACTGTCTTGCCTTTTTCCATAGCGCAAAGCCCTCGATCGTTCGCAAGTTGGCAACCTATCAATTCACCGCCAGCCCAACGCAGGACGTCCGCTAGTGGGGCGTTAGCCACCAGGCCGCTTCATGAGCCGAAAATTCAGCTGTAGCGGCGGAGATTGGTTGGTTTGCCGAACGACGGCTTTCAGCGCACATTCGCGGGCAAGTCGCCATCTTTGCGGGACGTGTCGCTTGCCCTTCAGCCTAGCAAAACCTCTCAAGGGCGCTGTGGCGCTGGCTGCGACCATGATTGCATCCGAGGTCGCATTGCCAGCGCCCGATCGAGGGTCGCCTTCCTGCTTCGGCGGGATGCGATCGGCTCTCGTTCGAGGTGGTTTTAGCGGGCCGCTGATTTGCTCGAGAGGCGACGCTACCTTCTCCCTAGCGGGCCAGACGAAGGGGCACAAATACTCCATCTACGACTATCGCTACAGGTTTCTTCCGGCCAACGGCAACGTCAGACATGGTGGCCAGCGGATAATTGTATTTCGCGGCACGGCTTATGCCGGGCAATATATGATTGCCACGCCGCCCTACACCTCGATGTCGGTGAACGGTACGCGCGTGGTATTCCAGACGGCTGGCGCCCCGCGCGTTCAAATTGATTTCTCTCGGGGCCCACCCAATGAGATACTCGTCAACGGAGAGGTCGCGAGGTTTTTCCGCTGACGGGCCAATGAACGGCAACCTTGCGAGCAGCGGCGTACACCAGACCCATGACCAGAGTTCAGCAAACCTTCTCAAACAACAAGGATAGCCCGATCTATGTGTCGGTGGAGCCTTGGCCCGAGTGCTTCGAGCTCGAACCGGGCGAAAAGCTCACGCTGATCTGGGATGCGCCCGAGAGTGGGGATGCTGCGCAGGTCGACTTCATCAACGAGCGCGAACTGGTCGTATGGCCCAACGGCGAAACGCACGCGATGAAGTACCTCATCAACGGCGAAGAGGCCGAAGCCCGAAGCTGGACTTTCAAACACAAGTGAGCCTCCTGGCCGCAGCGCCAGCTTTCGGAGGATGAACCTCGGCGTTTCGATATCCGTTACCGGACGTCAGCCGCCGGTCCCGTCCGGGATCAATATCTGCCAAATCGTAGCAAGGATCATAGAGAAGGTAAGGAAGGAAAGCAGGGCTGTCACAGCCCAAAAGCGAACCGGTTGATCCTTCCTTCTTCCGGACAACGTAATTCCTGGCTGCTCAAACGTCGCTGTGCCGGTGCGGAACCCTTGAATAAGCAACCACCCGAACAGCAACGCTACCAATAGTGTGATGATCGGCCCATATATCGCTTCGCTCATACGGCTCGATCGCACCCGCCGCGATCGGTAGCAATTGGGATTTCACGCATTGCACAGGAACGTCCGCAATTGGGGTGCTTGCGGGCAGGCCGCTTCTGGCCGGTCAAATTTGGACCGAACCGCGGAGAATGGGTGGAAAGCTGCCGTTGCGATGATAGGCTAATCGCATGGACGAGATCATGCGCGGGCATGCCGCAGAACTGCGGGAGATGTCATCGGCGAGGGCAGCCGATTGGCTACTACAACGCTATCCGCGCGGTGGAGAAGCGATCATTCTGCTCGAGCATATATCGCTGCGCAAAGGCGATTATCGGCGTCTGGCTGAGCAGTATCTTGCGGGGCCTTCCCATGCGCATGATCGCGCTTACCGACTGTTCCGAGATCGTCTGGGCCTAACTCGGCTAATCCGCATTCTCGGTGAAACACAGGGCCGTGATAGTCGTGACGCTGATCTGCTGGCCTACCACCTTAGGCCAATGCTGCGCGGCGCTAAGGATGCCAAGGAACTGCGAGAAGCTACTGCTTTCGTCGATGCCCTAGCTGCTTCGTGACGGCTGCCTTTGGGGCTTTTGCCGACCCGCGGCTTCTGGATCAGCCGCCGCACCGCGGAACGACCGGGAGTGGGGGGAAAGCGGACAGGCTGCCTACGGGAAGCGTTGTTAGCGTAGCGCTATCACCAGTCGGGCTTCTCGCCAGCCGCTAAGTCGTAGCCGTGGTAGTAGGCGTCGGTGAAGTCTGCACCGTCCATCTTCGCACCCAGAAAGGTGGTTGAGCAAAGAGCTGACCCTTGGAAGTCCGCGCCGGAAAGATCGGCATCGGTGAAGTCGCACGTCTTCACGTTTGCGTGCACGGTCGCGTTTCTCAGCGATGCCCCTCGAAAGTTGGCGTGAACAAAACTGTCAATTAGTTCGATACTATCAAGCCTCGCGCCAACTAGAGCATCCGAGCCGTCATCAGTGATGTTCAAGTTTGAGAAATGCCGCTGGCCTGACGCATACCGTAGCAGCAACTCGGACTGTGTAATCTCTTCATGCACGACGATCATGCCGATGTGCTGCCATGCTGAACCGGTGATCGCAACCGGGATTGCTCGCCGCCTCGCCATGTCCGCAATTGGGTGGTTAGCTGCCATTCACTGCAGTGCGGATCCAGCCGTCAAAATAATCGGTTTGAGTAAGGTAATCGTAGTCCTCGTTCACTCGAACAAGCGATGGATCGGGCGATACTGGGGCGTCGTCCTCGTGGCGAAGACAAAGGAAAGCCTGCCCGTCGAAGCCGAACGTCACGGCACGACAGGTCGCAATCGAGCGTATCGTAGTGCCGAGGCAACCGTTCGGATTGACGGACTGCGCGACACGACTGGTAAGTGCGTCAACGTCGGCGAGCTGCGTCACGTGCGGTTCCGCTACGCCTTCGCTATACACGCTGCCAATAGCGGTATCTGGATCACGCCAATCCACGACGAAATGGAAGTGGTCGCCACCCTGCCTCAGGGTCTTCACGACCATGGCGCTTGCAAGCTCGATGTAGGCCTGTGTGCGTGGATCGGTCGCATCCATGTCAAATGCGGGAATGATTGCGCAGGCTTTCATTTGGTCAACAGTAGCAACAACTCCAACGGCTGCAATTGGGGCGTTTGCTGCCCGACCGCTTTTGGATCGATCGTCGCCTGGCCGAGCGACCGCGAATGGGTGGAAAGCTGCCATTTAACGATCTTCGAGCGGTAAGGCCTTCCATTCGTCGAAGCTGGCGTAAATGTCCGTCGTAGGAAGGGCCGGGCTGCTTTCCTTGTGACGTGTCAAATGAAGTCGCGCATAGCGCCCGTCTGCGAGCCTGAATAGAACATCGTCACGCCGCCACCGCCGTCCCACAGCCACTACGTGAGTTCCATAAAGGACATGCCCCGGAGCGAGTTCTTGGACGAGTTCGTCCTCAAGCTCTTGCTGTTCCGTTTCGCTGGTCACCCCGTACCAGTCGCCATCCCATTCCGATGCGTCGCTCATCGGCTGACCATATCGGAGCGCCGAATGTCTGCAACTGGGGCGTTAGAGGTCGGGCGGCTTTGAATTCGGCCTAGCTGCGCCTGAACGGCCGACGATGGGTGGAAAGCGGACTTAAGACGCACTTCTGATATAGATCGCTCCAGATGGCAGAGGACATCGTAGCACCCAACCGAATGCTGTCGCCGTCGATTTTGCAGCAACGCGTATTTCATCCCAAGTCGGATGATGCCGCAACGCATCATCTGTCCAGAATGCCACGTTTGCTTCACCGCTTTTCGACAGGATGAGACAATCTAGCGCGTTGAGTTCGATGCGTTCGTGCTCAGCTAGCTCCACTTCGTGCCCGAAAAACATGTCGAGAGCCTCTTCGAAATCGAGCGCCAGTTCATCAGCCTTGCAGACAAAATCGGGGAACAGGGAAAGCTGCACGTCAGCGGATTGCGCCAGCGCCAACACCGCGCGTTCAAGCTGCTCGCGTCTTACAATCTCGGTCGCCATCTGAAGATATTACGGTGCGGGAGGAACGTCCGCAACTGGAGCGGTAGCCGCCAGGCCGCTCCTGGCCAGCCAAATTTGGACCGAACGGCGGAGAATTTGGGTGGATTGCGGACTTTCTGCCTCAACCGCGAATGCTCGAAAGCGCTCGTTCAGGTATTGTGGACAGCGACGATCAAGCCATGATCTTGCTACTGTGCCCGCTACCCTGGGAGCACGAACCATGCGCGATAATGCAGGTCGGGCAGGCGTGAAATAATCGTGGGACAGAGGAAGGAGGGCTACGGGGGAGACAATCGCCCACTCTTGTATGATTGCCCTCTGGCATATCTCTGTCATTTTCAGGCCGTCGGTGAGTAGGTTGGCAAGCCGAAGAGGAACGAGGGAGCGGTGTGTGCAAGGGCAATGGATTGGAGACATTGAAGGGGAAGTCGGAGGGACGCTGAGGGTTGAGCTAGAGCGTCGAGGCAGCGTGGTATCTGGCAACGCCTACCTGTTCTACGAGGCTGAGCATCAGCTTCCCGGCTTCAAGTTTGCAATCCGTATGCCCGACGCTGCTCCACACAAGGCGGAAGTGACCACGACATACTGCTACTCTGATGGTGGCATCATGTCCTCTGACGATAGAGTTAGAGCGGAAAAGATCATTGCCGATAGATTTGGCGAACCGCCCGTCCCCGAAAAGATCAACGCCACCTTCACTGAGCACCTAGATGGGAGCCTTCAAGTCGAGTGGAGCGGAGGAGAGCAATCCGTTTCCGAGACGATATCCGCCTCCAAAGCGACGGGGGATTCGGAATTGATAAGCCGCAGCGATCTACAGACGTGGAGCGACTTTCGGCAATGGGCTATCGATCAAGACCCCAGACGATATATATTCCGGGGGCAGTCCAACCCATTCAAGTTGACCACTACGTTTCATCGTACATGGCGGAGTGACTTGAACGCATGGATTATGGATGACGTTGTACGGCTATACGGCGCAATCATCGAAAAGGTATCGTTTCCACTACAACTCGGCAATCTTGAGCATAACGCCGTCATATGGAGCATCCTGCAACATCACGGTTACCCGACGCCGCTTCTAGATTGGTCTTTCTCACCGTTTGTATCGGCCTTTTTCGCCTTCCACGCGGTTAAGGCAGATAGTGACTGCCGCCCGCGCATATTCATCTTCGATAAGGCTGCATGGGAGGAGAGCTACGGTCGGCGGGCTTTTATAGTGGATGCAGCACCTCCCCAGCTTGTAACTATCGAAAACATGGCTGTCGGCAATCCTCGGTATGCCCCACAACAGGCTCTCGCTACTGTGTCCAATGTGACTGATATCGAGGCATTTATTCGCAAACGGGAACAGGCGGATGGGAAAAGCCACCTTGAGGTTTGCGATCTATCGCCCACCGAAGGCCCCCGCATTGTGAAGGAGCTAGAGCTTATGGGCATCACATTCGGTTCGCTGTTCCCCGGCCTCGACGGCATCTGCAAAGACCTAAAAGACCGCTTGTTCGCTGAGCCGGTGTGAGCCTCCACTGCGGGCCCACATTGGCAAGGCCTTTGCCTCAGCTATTTCAAAGGCCTAATACAACCATCCCGATGCCCTTTCGGAAAACCTCAGATTTCCGCCATTTTTTATTGCAATCGTAAGATCTTCTTCTTGGCACAATTGGCATGCCCGCCACTGGAGCATTAGCGGCTATTGCGGCGTATCCCGAACGAACGGCGGCTTTCGGGCGCCGCCAAGGGCTCGCCGATGACCGACTTGAGGGCGCAACGCAGAAGTCCAGGATCGCCCGCAAAGCAAAAGGGCCGCCCCTTTCGGGACGGCCCTTTCGTTTGTTCCGCAGCGATCTTGAGCCTTAGCCCATGATCTCCTGCTCGAGCTTCTTGGCCATCTCTTCGATGTTCTCGGGCGGCCAGCCCGGGATTTCCATGCCCAGGCGCAGGCCCATGCTCGAAAGCACTTCCTTGATCTCGTTGAGCGACTTGCGGCCGAAGTTCGGCGTGCGCAGCATCTCGGCCTCGGTCTTCTGGACCAGATCGCCGATATAGATGATGTTGTCGTTCTTGAGGCAGTTGGCCGAGCGGACCGACAGCTCCAGCTCGTCGACCTTCTTCAGCAGATAGCGGTTGATCTGCGAAGCGTCGCCCGCGGCGCCCTCCGCAGCCGGAGCCGCAGCCGCCATGCCGATCGGAGCCGAGCGGGTGATCGCCGAATCGTCGAAATGGACGAACAGCGCCAGCTGGTCCTGGAGGATGCGCGCGGCATAGGCCACCGCGTCTTCCGGGGTGATCGTGCCGTCGGTCTCGATCGACAGGGTGAGCTTGTCGTAGTCGAGCTCCTGGCCGACGCGGGTGTTCTCGACCTTGTACGAGACCTGGCGGACCGGGCTGTACAGCGCGTCGACCGGGATCAGGCCGATCGGCGCATCCGCCGGACGGTTCGACGCGGCGGGGACATAGCCCTTGCCGGTGTCGGCGGTCAGCTCCATGTTGAGCGTCGCGCCATCGTCCAGGTGGCAGATGACGAGATCGGGGTTCATCACCTCGATGTCGCCCGAGACGGCGATGTCGCCGGCCTTCACCTCAGCCGGGCCGGTGGCCGAAAGCTGGAGGCGCTTCGGGCCTTCGCCCTGCATGCGGATCGCGATCTGCTTCACGTTGAGGACGATGTCCGTCACGTCCTCGCGCACGCCCGCCAGCGAGCTGAACTCGTGGAGGACGTTCTCGATCTTGATCGAAGTGACCGCGGCGCCCTGCAGCGACGAGAGCAGCACGCGGCGCAGCGCGTTGCCGAGCGTCAGGCCGAAACCGCGCTCGAGCGGCTCCGCCACGAAGGTCGACTTGCGCTTGGGATCGCCACCGGGCTTCTTCTCGAGGCCGTTGGGCTTCTTGAGTTCCTGCCAGTTCTTAGCGTTGACCGACACGGGCTTTCCTCATGTTGGGCGGGACCAGAGGCGCGTCCCGCCAGGTAATTGCTGCAAGACCGCGGACCCGCCTCTGGGCCCGCGGCGACAAGCAGGAACGATCAGACGCGACGGCGCTTCGACGGACGGACGCCGTTGTGCGGGATCGGAGTCACGTCGCGGATCGACGTGATCTGGAAGCCGACCGCCTGCAGCGCGCGAAGGGCGCTCTCGCGGCCCGAACCCGGGCCCTTCACTTCGACCTCGAGGGTGCGCACGCCGTGCTCGGCGGCCTTGCGGCCCGCATCCTCGGCGGCGACCTGGGCGGCGTACGGGGTCGACTTGCGCGAGCCCTTGAAGCCCATCATGCCGGCCGACGACCACGAGATGGCGTTGCCCTGCGCGTCGGTGATGGTGATCATGGTGTTGTTGAAGCTGGCGTTCACATGGGCGACGCCGGCGGTGATGTTCTTGCGCTCACGACGGCGGATGCGCTGCGGTTCACGTGCCATTTCTCAGCGCTCCCTTACTTCTTCTTGCCGGCGATGGGCTTGGCCTTGCCCTTGCGGGTGCGCGCATTGGTGTGCGTGCGCTGGCCACGGACCGGAAGGCCCTTGCGGTGACGCAGGCCGCGATAGCAGGCCAGGTCCATCAGGCGCTTGATGTTCATCGCGGTCTGGCGGCGAAGGTCGCCCTCGACGGTGTAGCCGGCGTCGATCGCCTCGCGGATCTGCAGCACTTCCTGGTCCGACAGGTCCTGCACGCGGCGCTCGTCCGCGATGTTCAGCTTGGCGGTGATCTCCTTGGCCTTGGCCGCGCCAATGCCGTGGATGTACTGAAGCGCGATGACGACGCGCTTATTCGTCGGGATATTAACCCCCGCAATACGAGCCATGAATTTTTTCTCCCAGCTCCACGGGGCGCCGCATGGCAGCTCGCACCCCATCTCGTAGCGTTGATCCCGAAATGCGGCGGCACGACGAGCGCACAAGCACGCCGCCGGACACCGGTGTTTCGGAAGATGCGCGACATATGCATCCACCAGCGCAGAGTCAAGCGCTGTGGAAAAGGCTTTCGCCGAAAATGGACTTATACACGAATCCGGGGCTTCCGCCAAGCCGATGCCGCCGGCCCATCCTGCAGGCATGGCGTTCAACCGGCTCGTCGAAGCCCTTGCCGGCGCGATTGGCTCGCCCATGTGCGCATGACGAAGGCGCAGCGGAACGGGCGCGGCCCCGCATCGCAGGGCGCGCGTGCCGCGCGCGGCACATGTCGAGAGCGGGATGCGCGCTATCCTTCAGCCGCCAGCCGGTACCCCGCGCCACGCACCGTATGGAGGATCGGGGCTTCCCCTTCCTCCAGCTTGCGGCGCAGCCGGCCGATATGGACGTCGACCACGTTCGACCCAGGATCGAAGCGGCAGTTCCACACATGCTCGAGCATCATGGTACGGGTGACGACCTCGCCGGCATGGCGGGCGAGATATTCGAGCAGGTGGAACTCGCGCGCCACCAGGGGCACGGCGCGGCCGGCACGGGCAACGGTGCGGCTGAGCAGATCGATCTCGAGATCCCCAACGACGATCCGGGTCGCCTTGGCGTCCGCCTCGGCCCGATCGGCGCGGCGCAGCAGTGCGGCGATGCGCGCGCGCAGCTCGGCGAAGGAGAAGGGCTTGGCAAGATAGTCGTCGGCACCCGCAGCAAGGCCGCCCACCTTGTCGTCGACCGTGCCGAGTGCGGAGAGCATGATCGCCGGGGTCCGCAGCCCCTGCTCGCGCAGCGCACCCAGCATCGACAGGCCGTCCATGCCGGGAAGCATGCGATCGAAGATCCACAGGTCGAAATCCCCCTCGGCCGCGCGGGCAAGACCGGTACTGCCATCGGCGCAGGCCTCGATGGCGAAACCGGCATCGGCGAGCCCCTGGGTCACGAAATCCACGGCGGCGGCATCATCCTCGACGATCAGGATATGGTGCTTCACGTCCATCCTCCGCCCGACCCGGCAAAAGGGGTGGCCGACGGACAAGGGGGCGTCCGCCGGCCGAGCGTCGATGCCAGGGCAGCATCGGCGCCTTCAGTGCGCATCCGCATCCTGGGCGCTCTTCCCGGCGAGCCCGATCCGGAAAGGGGGCTGATCCGGACCATCGGCACGGCGGCGATCGCAGGGGGAGGAGCGACCGGGCCGGCGCCGGGAAGAGCAACGCGTAAACCGGATGTGTTTGACCTCTGATGCGTGACCGGCGGGGGCATGCCGGCCATGGGCTGCTGATAGCCCGCCGCGGCACCACGGGCGGTGACCGGGGCATGAAAAAACCGTAATGTTGAAACCGCTCAGCGCTCGGCGGCGGCCTTCAGCCCGGCAAGCTGCGCAGCAAGCACGCCATCGACCGGCGCGGCGATCCGGCCCAGGCCCGGCGCGCCCGCCACCGCATATTCGATCGTCACCCCGGTCGACTTGCCGTCCGGCGCGGGATCGAGCGTGACCGTCATCACTGCGCTGGCCGGAAAGGATTGCAGCGGCCCCAGCCCGCCGCTGAGGCGCAGCATCTTGCCCGGGCGGACGAAGATCACGCGCATATGCTCGACGCCGCCGCCGTCCGGCAGCTTCTCGCACCAGCAGCCGCCGGGACGCGGATCGAGCGAGAGGTTCGCGGCGCTGCCCGACCAGCTATGCTCGCCGCTCCACCAGGCCGAGGGCGTGACCAGGGCCGCCCAGACCTTGGCGGGCGGCGCGGCGATCGCCCCCTTCTCGACGACGGTGAAGCTGGTTTCCGTCGAAGCGGCGACTTCGGCGGCGGCAGGCGCGGCGGCGGCGAGCGCCAGCACTATCGGAAAATGCGCCTTCATGATCCCTCCCCCATCGAGCCAGGGCGATCATAGCGCGCAGAGCAGCATTCCAGAAGCGGCGGCGACACGGCGCGGCACTTCGATCTCGATCCGACCGGCCACCGCCCGCGCGCGGGAGACATAGTGGAGCGTGCCGTCCAGATAGGCATCGAAGGCGCTGGCCCGCACGTGCTGCCCGTCGACGAAGCGGCGCAGCGCAAAGGGGCTGGCACCGGGCGGGTTGAGCCCCTCGGTCACCAGCGTGGCGGAGCGAATGCCGCTCGCCGCGAGCAGCGCCGGCGCGGACGGATGGAAGGTGCCGCTCGGATAGCAGAAATGCTCCGGCGCGCCGGCGCCGGTCGCGGCGACCAGCGCGGCTCGGTTCGCCGCTATCTCCGGCACGAGCTGGCCGATACGGCCGGCAACGTCGATATGCCGGTGGGTGTGGAGCTGGATGTCGAGCCCCCGGCCATGCGCGTCGGCGATCTCGGCCGGGCGCATGAGATGGAACTGCCGGCATTCGAGCCAGGCCTCGCCCACGCCGAGCGCCCGGCCATGCGCGCGCAGCGCATCGAGCCGCTCCCGCTCCGGCAGCGCCTCGATCCGGCGGATCACCGCGCCGCGATCCTCCCCCGCCCGGCCCGAAGCGGCGATGAGATAGTCTACCGCAACATTGATCACCGGCAGATCGCGCCCCGCATACCAGGTGGTGGCATAAAGCGTCGCGGGCAGGCGATGCCGCTCGAGCACCGGCAGCATGTGGCTGTGGGTCGAGGCCCAGCCATCATCGATCGTGATCACCACCGCGGCACGCGGCAGGCGGTTCGCGGCGAGCCGCTCGACTGCCTCGCCCAGCGGCAGCACCGGCAGGCCCGATCGCGCCAGCCGGGCCATGCGCGCCGCGAACCGCTCGGGCGTCATGAACAGGCAGCTGCCAAAGGGCGCACCGGGCGCCAGCCACAGGCCATGATAGCAAAGGATGCGCAGCTGGGCGCCGGTCATGCGGCGGGCGAGCATCGACAGGCCGGTCCACCGGGCGGCTCGCAACAGGGCGCGCTTGGGCAACATCGATGACCAATCCCCCGCCCGGCCTGGATGCCGGGGCAAAGGGGAATGGTCCCAGTCCCGGCTTAAGCAGGGGTTAGGGCAACAATATATTACAAAGCGCCGAGCGGCCCGGCCGGGCCGGGATCAGGCAGTGCCGTCGAGGATCGCGTCGATCTGCGCGCCCACTTCGGCGATGTCGGCCATGCCGTCGACCTTCCGCACCAGCCCCTTGGCATCGTAGAAGGGCAGGATCGGCGCGGTCTTGGCGCGATACTCGGCCATGCGGGTGCGCACCGTCTCGGCATTGTCGTCCGGGCGGCGCTTGAACTCGTGATGGCCGCACACGTCGCACATGCCCGCGACCTTGGGCAGCTTGAACTTGTCGTGATAGCCCTCGCCGCAGTTCGCGCAGGTGAAGCGACCCTCGACGCGCTCGACCAGCGCGTCCTCGTCCACTTCGAGCTCGATCACATAGTCGAGCTTGCGGCCGCGCTCCGAAAGCAGCGAATCCAGCGATTCGGCCTGGGCCGCGGTGCGCGGATAGCCGTCGAAGATCGCCCCCTTCAGCGTGTCTTCCATGTCGAGCCGCTCGCCGATGATGCCCGAGACGATCGAATCGGACACGAGTTCGCCCGCGTCCATGACTGCCTTGGCCTGCAGGCCGGTGGGCGTCCCCGCCTTGACTGCGGCGCGCAGCATGTCGCCGGTCGAGAGCTGAACCATGCCGCGCTCTTGCTCGAGCCGCTTAGCCTGGGTGCCCTTGCCGGCTCCCGGCGGGCCCAACAGGATGATGTTCACTAAGCCTATCCCCTCAGTTTCGGCCAGTTTGGGCCGCGCTCAGCGCGCGCGGCCCTTGAGCTTCGCTTTCTTGATCAGGTCGCCATACTGGTGCGCCAGCAGGTGCGACTGGATCTGGGTCACCGTGTCCATCGTCACGTTGACGACGATGAGCAGGCTGGTGCCGCCCATCAGGAACGGAATGCTCATCGACGAGAACACCGCTTCGGGAACGAGGCAGATGATCGTCAGATAGGCCGCGCCGATCACGGTGATGCGCGTGAGCACGTAATCGAAATAGAGCTCGGTGTTCTTGCCGGGGCGGATGCCCGGGATGAACCCGCCATAGCGCTTGAGGTTCTCGGCCGTCTCCTCCGGATTGAACACCACGGCGGTGTAGAAGAAGGAGAAGAAGATGATGCCGAGGCCGTAGAGCGTCATGTACACCGGCGAGCCGTGGCGCAGCCAGGTGTTCAGGTTGATGATCAGGTCGCTCCACCAGTTCTCGCCCGCGGTCATGTTGCCGGCGAACTGGGTGACGGTCAGCGGCAGGAGCAGCAGCGACGAGGCGAAGATCGGCGGGATCACGCCGGCGGTGTTGAGCTTGAGCGGCAGGTGGCTGCGCTCGGCCTGCACGCCGCGCGCCGTCTGGCGCTTCGGATACTGGATCAGGATGCGGCGCTGGGCACGCTCCATGAAGCAGATGAACAGCACCAGGATCGCCACGCCGACGATGATCGTGATCAGGCGCAGCGGATCGATCGACCCGGTGCGGCCGCTCTCGAACAGCTGGACGAGCGTGGTGGGCAGGCGGGCGACGATGCCGGCCATGATGATCAGCGAGATGCCGTTGCCGATGCCGCGATTGGTGATCTGCTCGCCGATCCACATCAGGAACATGGTGCCGCCGATCAGCGAGATCACCGCGCCGATGCGGAAGATCAGGCCGGGCTCCACCACGGGCTGCAGGCCCTGGCTGGCACCGAACGTCTCGAGGCCGACGGCGATGAAATAGCCCTGCACCGCGGTCAGCGCGACGGTGCCGTAGCGGGTGTACTGGTTCAGCCGCTTGCGGCCGCTCTCGCCTTCCTTCTTGATCGCGTTGAGCTGCGGCGACAGCGACGTCGCGAGCTGCACCACGATCGAGGCGGTGATGTAGGGCATCACGCCGAGCGCGACGATCGACATGCGGTTGAGCGCGCCGCCGGTGAAGTTGTTGAAGAAGTCGAGCACGCCGCCCTGGGTCTGCTGCGCGAGCAGGTTCAGCTGGGTGGGGTCGACGCCCGGCAGCGGCACGTAGCTCAGCATCCGGAAGACGATCAGCGCGCCGAGGGTGAACCACAGGCGCTTCTTGAGATCGGTCGCCTGGGCGAACTTCGCCAGGTTGATGCTGGAAGCAAGTTGATCGGAGGCGGAGGCCATATTGTATCAGGTCCCGGAAACAGAAACGGCGGATGAGCGTTTCCGCCCCCCGCCGCTCATATAGGGTGTCCAACCCTTTGGGCAATCTGTCCCCGGCCCGAGGCTGGGGACAAGTTGCGAACGGCACGATGCTGGATCCCCGGCGCGCGGCCGGGGCGCCGCGTCGTCACGCCTTGGCGGCGGCCTTCTTGGCTTCCTTGTCCGCCGCGCGGGCCTTCTGCACGACGCGGTGCTTGGCCTTGGCCTTCTCGGCGGCCGGCACGATCGTCGGGATCGTCACGGTGCCGCCGGCCTTCTCGACCGCCTCGATCGCGCTCTTCGACGCGCCGGCGACGGTGAAGTTCAGCTTGGCCTTGAGCTCGCCCTTGCCGAGCAGGCGCACGCCGTCCTTGCCGCCACGGGTCAGGCCCGCCGCGTTCAGCTCGGCCTGGGTCAGGTCGGTCGCGGTCAGCTTGCCCGAGTCGATCGCCTTCTGGATCGCGCCCAGGTTCACCTCGGCATAATCCTTGGCGAAGATGTTGTTGAAGCCGCGCTTCGGGATGCGCATGTGGAGCGGCATCTGGCCGCCCTCGAAGCCCTTGATCGAGACGCCTTCGCGGCTCTTCTGGCCCTTCTGGCCGCGGCCGGCGGTCTTGCCCAGGCCCGAGCCGATGCCGCGGCCGACACGGACGCGGCCCTGACGGGCACCATTGTTATCGCGGAGATCGTTGAGCTTCATGGTCGTGCACTCGCTTTCGCTTTTGTCGCGCTGATGGAAAGGGAAGCGGGGCCCATAGCGGGGGGATCGGGGTTTGTCGACTCGTTGTTTGTCGGCCGGCTAGCGCCGCCACCAGGCCGGGCGCGAAATCGGCTTTGGATCATGCACGCTCGAAAGCGTGATCCGGTACCGTCCGCGGCCGTGCGTATAGCGCTCCTCCGAAGGATCGATGCGAACCGTACCCGTGATCGTCGCATTGACCGCCGTGCCGAAAAGCTCGTCCCCCTCCCGATAGGGATGCGAAAACCGCATCAACTGGAAGTCCGACGGATTCTCGACGAGTAGGGAACCGCGTTCACAGCCGAGTGGCGTCATCACTACAAGAGATGGCGACTGCAACGCGGCATCGCCTCCGGATATGAGAAGCGTCACGCTCCCGGCGAGCCGCTCCCCGGCCTTGAAAGTGTCAGCCTGCCAGCAGGAAGGCAGCTGCGTCGCGGGAGAGGCGCAGCCCGACATCAGCAATAGGGCGAGAAGTCCACCGGCACGCAGTATCATCCGGTCAGTCTCGCAGCCAAAGCCAGGCCCGACAACTGGCGCTGGACGGCGCTCGAGCCAGGTAACGAAAAGGGGCGGTAGTCGCCTACCGCCCCTTCCCTATCGTCGCTGCCGGCGATCAAAGGCTTCAGCCCTCGAGCACCTTCACCATGTGCGGCAGCTTGCGGATCATGCCCCGAACTTCGGGAGTGTCCTCGAGCTCCGAGACCTTGTGCATCTTGTTGAGGCCAAGGCCGATCAGCGTCGCGCGCTGATCCTTGGTGCGGCGGATCGGCGAGCCGATCTGCTGGATCTTGACAGTCTTGCGGGTTTCCTGGGCCATGTCGCTTACTCCGCGATCGCGGCCGCATCCGCCTCGGCGGTCTGCGAACCACCGCGGCCGAGCAGATCGGCGATCTTCTTGCCGCGGCGCTGCGCAACGCTCTTCGGCGAGGTCTGCTCGCCAAGCGCTTCGAAGGTGGCGCGGATCATGTTGTAGGGGTTCGAAGTGCCGACCGACTTGGTCACCACGTCCGCCACGCCCAGGCTCTCGAAGACGGCGCGCATCGGGCCGCCCGCGATGATGCCGGTACCCTGCGGAGCCGAGCGCACATAGACGCGACCGGCACCGAAGTGACCCGCACCGTCATGGTGCAGCGTGCGGCCTTCCTTGAGCGGAACGCGCAGCATCTTCTTCTTGGCCGAGGCGGTCGCCTTCGAAATGGCTTCCGGCACCTCGCGGGCCTTGCCATGGCCGAAGCCGACACGGCCCTTGCCGTCGCCCACGACGACCAGCGCCGCGAAGCCGAAGCGCTTGCCGCCCTTCACCGTCTTCGAGACGCGGTTGATGTGGACCAGCTTCTCGATCAGCTCCTCGCCGCCGTCCTCGGCGTTCTGGCCACGACGATCATCGCGACGGCCACGGTTGCCGTCACGGCCACCACGGCCGCGATCACCGCCGCCGCCCGGACCACCACGGCCACGGCCGCGGCCACGGCCCTGCTGCTCCTGCGGAGCGCCGGCACCGGCGTCCTGGGCCTCGAAGCCCGCGCCTTCCGGCGCCTGGTTGTTTTCGTCAGCCATTCTCAGAACTCCAGCCCGCTCTCACGAGCGGCATCGGCCAGCGCCTTGACGCGGCCATGATAGAGGAAGCCACCGCGGTCGAACACGACCTGGGTGATGCCGGCGGCCTTGGCGGCCGCGGCAACGCGCTTGCCGACTTCCTGCGCGGCCTCGATGGTCGCGCCGGTCTTGCCGCGCACGTCCTTGTCGAGGGTGGAAGCCGCGGCGACGGTCTTGCCCTGCGTATCGTCGATCACCTGGGCATAGATATGCTTGCCCGAGCGATGGACCGAAAGACGCGGACGACCACCGGCACGCGCACGCAGCGCAGTGCGGTTGCGGCGACGACGCTTCGCGAAAAGCGAGAGACCCTTGGTGCTGATCACTTCTTCTTCCCTTCCTTACGGAAGATGAACTCGCCGTCGTACTTGATGCCCTTGCCCTTGTACGGCTCGGGCTTGCGCCAGCGGCGAATCTCGGCCGCAATCTGGCCGACCTTCTGCTTGTCGATCCCCGAGATCTCGACCGTGGTCTGATCCGGGGTCTTGATCTCGATGCCTTCCGGCACGTCGATGTTCACGTCGTGCGAATAGCCGAGCTGGAGCTTGAGCACCTTGCCCTGCGACGCAGCGCGATAGCCGACGCCGGTGATCAGGAGCTTCTTGGTGAAGCCCTCCGTCACGCCGGTGACGAGGTTCTGCACCAGCGTGCGCTGCATGCCCCAAAAGGCACGCGCCTGCTTGGTCTCGTTCGCCGGCTTCACCACGATGCCGCCGTCTTCGACGGTGTAGCTGATCTCGTCGCGCAGGTTGAGCGACAGGGTGCCCTTCGGGCCCTTCACGCTCAGCACGCGGCCATCGATCGAGGCGGTAACGCCTGCCGGCACGGTGACCGGCTTCTTGCCGATGCGGCTCATCAGAACACCTCCGCCAGCACTTCGCCGCCGACATTCTGCTCGCGCGCTTCCGCGTCCGAGAGAACGCCGCGAGGCGTCGAGACGATCGTGATGCCCAGGCCGTTGCGCACGCGGGGAAGCTCCTGGCTGCCCGAATAGACGCGGCGGCCCGGCTTCGAGATGCGCGCGACGTGCTTGATCGCCGGCTGGCCCTCGAAATACTTCAGCTCGATGCGGATGCCCGCGGCGGGGCCCATCTGCTCTTCGCTATAGCCACGGATATAGCCTTCGCGCTGGAGCACATCGAGAACGCGCGCACGCAGCTTGCTCGCCGGCGTCAGGACGGAGTCCTTGCGGGCGCGCTGGCCGTTGCGGATGCGGGTGAGCATATCACCCAGGGGATCGGTCACTGCCATCTTCGTGATCCTTACCAGCTCGACTTGGTGACGCCGGGGATCAGGCCCTTGTTGGCCAGATCGCGCAGCATGACACGAGCGAGACGGAACTTGCGGTAGTAACCGCGGGGGCGACCGGTGAGCTCGCACCGGTTGCGAATGCGGGTCGGGTTCCCGTTGCGGGGAATCTCGGCCAGCTTGAGACGCGCGATGAGACGCTCGGTCTCATCGAGGCTCTCGTCGTTCGCGATCGCCTTCAGCTTCGCATACTTGCCGGCGTACTTCTTCACCAGCTGCTTGCGACGCTCGTTCTTGTTCACGGAACTCAGTTTCGCCATGACTTAAGTTCTCTTTCCTTTACGCGGCCTTGGCTTCGCCGTCCGCATCCTGCGGGAACGGGAAACCGAAGAGACGGAGAAGCTCGCGAGCCTCGTCGTCGGTCTTCGCGGTGGTGGTCACGATCACGTCCATGCCGCGGATCTTGTCGACCTTATCGTAGCTGATTTCCGGGAAGATCAGCTGCTCCTTGAGGCCGCAGGCATAGTTGCCACGGCCGTCGAACGACTTCGGGTTGAGGCCACGGAAGTCGCGAACGCGCGGCAGCGCGATCGTGATGAAGCGGTCGAGGAACTCGTACATGCGCTCGCGGCGAAGGGTGACCTTCGCGCCGATCGGCATGCCCTCGCGCAGCTTGAACTGCGCGATCGACTTCTTCGCCTTGGTCACGACGGGCTTCTGGCCGGCGATGAGTTCCATCTCCGACGCGGCCTGCTCGACCTTCTTCTTGTCCTGCGTGGCTTCGCCGACGCCCATGTTGAGCACGATCTTCTCGATCTTCGGCACTTCCATGACGTTCTTGTAACCGAACTTCTCGGTCATCGCCTTGGCGATCTGCTCGTCATAGAGCTTGCGCATGCGCGGCGTGTAGGAATCAGCCATTGATGACCTCCCCGGTCTTGACGGCGACGCGGACCTTCTTGCCGTCGCGCTCCTCGAAGCGGACGCGCGTCGGCTTGCCGTCCTTGGTCACGTGCGCGACCTTCGACACCGCCATCGGCGCTTCCGAACGCTCCAGGCCACCCTGCGGGTTGGTCTGGCTCGGCTTGCGGTGGCGCACGGCGACGTTGATGCCCGAGACGACGACCTTGCCGTCCTTGGGCAGCGACTTGACGACTTCGCCGGTCCGCCCCTTGTCCTTGCCGGACAGAACGATGACCTGGTCGCCCTTCTTGATCTTGGCAGTAGCCATCACAGCACCTCGGGGGCGAGCGAAATGATCTTCATGAAGCCCTTCGAGCGCAGCTCGCGGACCACCGGGCCAAAGATACGGGTGCCGATCGGCTCCTCGTTCTTGTTGACCAGGACGGCAGCGTTGCCGTCGAAGCGAATGACCGAGCCATCGGCGCGGCGGACGTCCTTGGCGGTGCGGACGATGACGGCGCGGTGCACGTCACCCTTCTTCACCTTGCCGCGGGGAGCAGCTTCCTTGATGCTGACGACGATGACGTCGCCCACGGACGCGAAGCGACGCTTCGATCCGCCCAGCACCTTGATGCACTGCACCCGCTTCGCGCCGCTGTTGTCTGCGACGTCGAGATTGGACTGCATCTGGATCATCGATCCGGTTCCTTCTCGTTCGGCCTACCGGGACATCCCTGCCCGGCGGTTCCAGTTGAAAATGCTTAGGCGGCTGCGTCCGACTTGGTCGGGGTCGCGTGGGTGTTCACCCGCTCGATCACCTTCCAGGTCTTGAGCTTCGAGATCGGCGCAGTCTCTTCGATGCGCACGGTCTCGCCGGCCTTGTACTCATTGCCCTCGTCATGGGCATGATACTTCTTCGAGCGACGGATGATCTTGCCGTAGAGCGGGTGCTTCACCTTACGCTCCACGAGCACGACGACCGTCTTGTCGCCCTTGTCGGAAACCACGTTCCCGGTCAGCACGCGCTTCGGCATGGTTTCGTCCTCTTACTTCGCAGCCGAGCGCGAGCGCTCGTTCTGCAGCGTCTTGATACGGGCGATGTCGCGACGGACCTCGCGGACCCGGCTCGGCTTCTCGAGCTGGCTGGTCGCGGCCTGGAAACGGAGGTTGAACGCCTCGCGCTTCAGGTTGCCGAGCTCTTCGCTCAGCTGGTCCTCGGTCTTCGCACGAAGATCGGTAGCCTTGGTCATTCTATCAACCCTCCAGGTGCGAGGTATCGCCGAGGCGAGCCACGACCTTGACCTTGATCGGCAGCTTCATCGCCGCGCGCTCGAACGCTTCCGCGGCGAGCGGGCCCGGCACGCCGTCCAGCTCGAACAGGATGCGGCCCGGCTTGACGCGGGCGACCCAGAATTCCGGCGAGCCCTTGCCCGAGCCCATGCGGACTTCGGCGGGCTTCGACGAAACCGGCACGTCCGGGAAGATGCGGATCCAGAGACGGCCCTGACGCTTGATGTGACGCGTGATCGCGCGGCGAGCCGCTTCGATCTGGCGGGCGGTGATCCGCTCCGGCTCCATCGCCTTCAGGCCGTACGACCCGAAGTTCAGCGCGGTGCCACCCTTGGCGTCGCCATGGATGCGGCCCTTGAAGGCCTTGCGGAACTTGGTGCGCTTCGGTTGCAACATGATTCTGTCCTAACCCTTAGCGGCGGTCTTCGCGCGCCGGGCGCACGCCCGTCGTCTGCGATTCCAGGTTGAGGCGATCGGTCGCCATCGGATCGTGGCCGAGGATCTCACCCTTGAAGATCCACACCTTCACGCCGCAGACGCCATAGGCGGTGTGCGCTTCGGCAGTGGCGTGATCGATGTTCGCGCGCAGCGTGTGCAGCGGAACGCGACCTTCGCGATACCATTCCGACCGGGCGATCTCGGCGCCGCCGAGACGGCCGCCGCAGTTGATCCGGATGCCCTCGGCGCCGAGGCGCATGGCCGACTGCACCGCGCGCTTCATGGCGCGGCGGAAGGCGATGCGGCGCTCGAGCTGGTCGGCGATGCCCTGGGCGACGAGCTTGGCGTCGACTTCCGGCTTGCGGATCTCGACGATGTTCAGGCTCACGTCGCTCGAGGTCATCGCGCTCAGCGTCTTGCGCAGCTTCTCGATGTCCGAGCCCTTCTTGCCGATGATCACGCCGGGGCGCGCGGCATAGATGGACACGCGGCACAGCTTGGCCGGGCGCTCGATCACCACCTTCGAGATCGCGGCCTGGGGCAGCGTCTCGAGGATGTACTTGCGGATCTTGAGGTCCTCCATGAGAAGGCGGCCATAGTCGGCGCCCTCGGCGAACCAGCGGCTGTCCCAGGTGCGGTTGACCTGGAGGCGAAGGCCGATCGGGTTGCTCTTGTGACCCATTATGCTTCTTCCTGCTCGCGGACGACGATGCGAAGACGGCTGAACGGCTTCAGGATGCGGGTGGACTTGCCACGGCCGCGGGTCGCGAAGCGCTTCATCGTGATCGACTTGCCGACCGAAGCCTCGGCGACGACGAGCGCGTCGACGTCGAGGTTGTGGTTGTTTTCCGCATTGGCGATCGCCGAGGCGAGAACCTTGCGGGCGTCGACGGCCATGGCCTTGGTCGAGAACTGAAGGATGTTCAGCGCATCGCCGGCCTTCTTGCCGCGGATCAGGCCCGCAACGAGGTTCAGCTTCTGGGCCGAGCCGCGGATCTGCGTGGCGACGGCAAGGGCTTCCTTGTCGCCGACCTTGCGGGGGGCTGCAGGCTTGCTCATTAGCGCTTACCCTTCTTGTCGGCAGCGTGGCCCGGGAAGAAGCGGGTCGGCGCGAATTCGCCGAGCTTCATGCCGACCATGTCCTCGTTGACCGAGACCGGCACGAACTTGCGGCCATTGTAGACGCTGAACGTCAGGCCGACAAAGTCCGGCAGGATCGTCGAGCGGCGCGACCAGGTCTTGATCGGACCGGCGCGGGTGCCCTGCTCCTGCGCGGTCTGCGCCTTCTTGAGCAGGTGGAGGTCCACGAACGGACCCTTCCAAACGGAGCGAGCCATCGGTTAGCCCTTCTTCTTCGCGTGACGGCTGCGGATGATCATCTTGTCCGTCGCCTTGTTGTGGCGGGTGCGCGCACCCTTGGTCGGCTTGCCCCACGGGGTGACCGGGTGGCGGCCGCCCGAGGTCCGGCCTTCACCACCGCCATGCGGGTGGTCGACCGGGTTCTTCGCGACACCGCGGGTCAGCGGGCGGATGCCCTTCCAGCGGTTGCGGCCGGCCTTGCCGAGGTTGGTGTTCTGGTTGTCCGGGTTGGACACCGCACCGACCGTCGCCATGCAGTTGCCGTGGATGTAGCGCTGCTCGCCCGAGTTCAGGCGGACGATGACCATGCCGCGGTCGCGGCCGACGACCTGCACATAGGTGCCCGCCGAACGGGCGATCTGACCGCCCTTGCCCGGCTTCATCTCCACATTGTGGACGATGGTGCCGACCGGCATCGACGACAGCTCCATGGCATTGCCCGGCTTCACGTCGGTCTTCTTGCCGGCGATCACCTTGTCGCCGACGGCGAGGCGCTGCGGCGCGATGATATAGGCGACGCGGTCCTTGCCGTTCTCGTCGGCGCCGTAGTTGACCAGCGCGATGAAGGCGGTGCGGTTGGGATCATATTCGATCCGCTCGACGGTGCCCTCGACGTCCCACAGGCGGCGCTTGAAATCGATGATACGATAGCGCTGCTTGTGGCCGCCGGCGATGCCGCGCGAGGTCACATGGCCCTTGTTGTTGCGGCCGCCGGTCTTGGTCTTGCCCTCGGTCAGCGCCTTGACCGGGCGACCCTTGTACAGGGCCGAACGGTCGATCAGGATCAGGCCGCGGACGCCAGGCGACGTCGGATTGTAATTCTTGAGTGCCATTACGAATTGACCCCCGAGGTCACGTCGATCTGGTCGCCGTCGGCGAGCGTCACGATAGCCTTCTTCACGTCAGAGCGCTTGTAGGGGGCGCCCTTCCACTTCTTGGTCTTGCCCTTCTGGACGATCGTGTTGACGCCGGTCACCTTGACCTTCCAGAGCGCCTCGACGGCGGCCTTGATCTCGGGCTTCGTGGCGTCGCCGGCGACCTTGAACACAACGGCGTTGTGCTCGGAGACGAGCGTCGACTTCTCGGTGATGTGCGGCGCGACAATCACGTCATAATGACGGTTGTCGATCGCGGCTGCCTGCTTCTTAGCCATTGAAGCGCGCCTCCAGCTTCTCGACGGCAGCGCGGGTCAGGACCAGCGTGTCGTGCTTCAGGATGTCGTAGACGTTGGCGCCCACCGCGGGGAGGACGTTCACGCCGATCAGGTTGCGCGCGGCCAGGAAGCCGTTGCCGGCCTCGCCGTCGATCACCAGCGCGGTCTTGCCGGTGCCGAGCTTGGCGAACTGCGCCTTGAGCTCCGCGGTCTTGGCGGTGCCGAACGCGTCGACGACGATCAGCGAACCCGCCTTGGCGTGGCTGCTGAGGGCCATCTTCAGGCCGAGCGCGCGGATCTTCTTGTTCAGCGACGGATTGAAGTCGCGAACGCGAGCGCCGTGCGCCTTACCGCCGCCGATGAACACCGGGGCGCGGCGATCGCCGTGACGGGCGGTGCCGCCGCCCTTCTGGCGACCGAACTTCTTGCCCGAACGGGCGACGTCGGCGCGCTCGCGGGTGCCGCGCGCGGTGGCGCGGCGCTTCTCGAGCTGCCAGGTGACGACGCGGTGCAGGATGTCGGCGCGCGGCTCGACAGCGAAGACGCCGTCGTTGAGCTCGATGTCGCCCGATGCCTTGGCGTCGAGGGTTTGAACCTTGACCTTCACTTAGCCCTCCTGGCCTTCGGTCGCCTCGGGGGCCTCGGTCACTTCAGCCGGGGTCTCCGCGGGGGCGGTGTCGTTGTTGTTGGCGACCGACTTGATGCCGGCCGGGAACGGCGCGGCGTCGGGGCGGGCGACCTTCACGGCGTCCTTCACGAACAGCCAGCCGCCCTTCGAGCCAGGGACCGAGCCCTTGACGAAGATCAGGCCGCGCTCGACGTCGGTGCCGACGATCTCGAGGTTCTGCTGGGTGCGGAACTTGTCGCCCATGTGGCCGGCCATCTTCTTGTTCTTGAAGACCTTGCCCGGATCCTGGCGCTGACCGGTCGAACCGAGCGAGCGGTGCGAGACCGAGACGCCGTGGGTGGCGCGCAGACCGCCGAAGCCCCAACGCTTCATGCCGCCCGCAAAGCCCTTGCCCTGCGTCTTGCCCTGGATGTCGACGAACTGGCCGGCGACATAATGGTCGGCCGAGATCTCGGCGCCCACTTCGAGCAGGCCGTCCGCGTCGACGCGGAACTCATGGACCACCGCCTTGGGCTCGACTTCGGCCTTGCCGAAATGGCCGCGCTGCGGCTTGGCGACATTCTTGCTCTTCGCCGTGCCGGCGCCGAGCTGGACGGCGGTATAGCCGTCGCGATCCTTTTCGCGGACGGAGACGACCTGCACGCCTTCGAGCGCCAGGACGGTGACGGGCACGTGGCGGCCGTCGTCCTGGAACAGGCGGGTCATCCCCAACTTCTTCGCGATCACGCCAGTGCGCATGACCAGTTGCTCCTATGCATAGGCACCCGAGGGGGAATTCCCGCGGGTGCGTGCCTCAGCCCGAAAATATGATGCGAGCCCCCGTCCGGGCTGAACCCCTCCCCGAAGGAAGAGGCGACGGGGGACGCAGGCCCGGTTCTCCGAAGAGGCCGGCGGTATCCCTATCGCGATGTGAGCGCGCGCTTGGCGCCCTCCGGGTTCCTTGCTTCGGATCGGGATCGATCCGGTGGAGGAACCGGCGAATCCCTCAAAAGGGAATCGCGAATCTCGTGTGGAGGCGCGCCTTTACGTCAGCAGCGCTTCCCTGTCCACCCCTTCACCTGCATTCCTCTGCGGGAATGCGGCGGAAGGAGAAAGCCCCCGCTTTCGCAGGGGCTTCAACTGGCTCAGGCCAGCTTGATCTCGACGTCGACGCCGGCAGCCAGGTCGAGCTTCATCAGCGCGTCCACGGTCTGCGGAGTCGGCTGCACGATGTCGAGCATGCGCTTGTAGGTGCGCACTTCGAACTGCTCGCGCGACTTCTTGTCGATGTGGGGGCCACGGTTGACCGTGAACTTCTCGATCTTCGTCGGAAGCGGGATCGGGCCACGGATGAGAGCGCCGGTGCGGCGCGCAGTGTCGGCGATGTCGCCGGTCGCCTGGTCGAGCACTCGATGATCGAACGCCTTCAGGCGAATACGGATATTCTGCGTTTCCATGTCCCTACCAATGCGAAAGAGCGGAGCCCGTTGCCGGACTTCTATGCTGTACCCAAAACCGAAGGCGCGCCCTTACAGCGGCCCTCATTAAAAGGCAACCGCCCGACACTCTTTTTTGAGAGCGCCGGGCGGCTGCTTTACTCAGTTCAAGCCTTGCGGCGTGTGCCCAAGCTTACTTCTGGATCTCGGCGACGACGCCGGCACCCACGGTGCGGCCGCCTTCGCGGATCGTGAAGCGCTGACCCACGTCCATGGCGATCGGCGCGATGAGCTTGATGCCCAGCGCGACGTTGTCGCCCGGCATCACCATCTCGGTGCCTTCCGGCAGCTCGATCGTGCCGGTCACGTCGGTGGTGCGGAAGTAGAACTGCGGACGATAGTTGGCGAAGAACGGCGTGTGACGGCCACCCTCGTCCTTCGACAGCACGTACACTTCCGACTTGAAGTCGGTGTGCGGCTTGATCGAACCCGGCTTGGCCAGAACCTGGCCACGCTCGACTTCGTCACGGCCCACGCCGCGGATCAGCGCGCCGATGTTGTCGCCGGCCTCGCCCTGGTCGAGCAGCTTGCGGAACATTTCGACGCCCGTGACGGTGGTCTTGCGGACGTTCTCCTGGATGCCGACGATCTCGACTTCCTCGCCCACCTTGACGACGCCGGTCTCGACGCGGCCGGTCACCACGGTGCCGCGGCCCGAGATCGAGAACACGTCTTCGATCGGCATCATGAACGGCTTGTCGAGCGGACGATCCGGCTGCGGGATCGACTCGTCGACGGCGGCCATGAGGGCCAGGATCGCGTCCTTGCCGAGCTTGTCGTCCGAGCCCGAGAGCGCGGCGGTGGCCGAACCACGGATGATCGGAATATTGTCGCCGTCGAACTCGCGACGCGACAGCTCTTCGCGGATCTCCATCTCGACGAGCTCGAGGATTTCCTCGTCGTCGACCAGGTCGACCTTGTTCAGGAACACGACCATGGTGGGCACGCCGACCTGACGGGCGAGCAGGATGTGCTCCTTGGTCTGCGGCATCGGGCCGTCGGTGGCGGCGACCACGAGGATCGCGCCGTCCATCTGCGCGGCGCCGGTGATCATGTTCTTCACATAGTCGGCGTGGCCCGGGCAGTCGACGTGCGCATAGTGACGCTTGTCGGTCTCATACTCGACGTGCGCGGTCGAGATGGTGATGCCGCGCTCGCGCTCTTCCGGAGCCTTGTCGATGTTGGCGAAGTCGACGGCGGCGTTACCCGCGACGTTCTCGGCCAGAACCTTGGTGATCGCGGCGGTCAGCGACGTCTTGCCATGGTCGACGTGGCCGATGGTGCCGATGTTGAGGTGCGGCTTGTTCCGCTCAAACTTTGCCTTCGCCATTGTTTTCCTACCTTCTGATCTCTGTTTCCGCGCCGCCAGGGGATTCGCCGGAAGGCGAGCCCCATAGCGGCTGATTCCTGGTTACGCCAGCTTCGCCTTCACTTCGTCGGCCACATTCGGCGGCACTTCGTCGTAATGCGAGAACTGCATGCTGTACTGCGCGCGGCCCTGGGTGAACGAGCGGAGCTGGTTCACATAGCCGAACATGTTGGCCAGCGGCACCATCGCCTCGACCGTCTGCGCGTTGCCGCGGCTGTCGGTGCCCTGGATCTGGCCACGGCGGCTGTTGATGTCGCCGATGACGTCGCCGAGATAATCCTCGGGCGTGACGACCTCGACCTTCATCACCGGCTCGAGCAGCTTGATGCCGGCCTTCTGGGCCGCTTCGCGCATCGCCGCGCGGGCGGTGATTTCGAACGCGAGCGCCGACGAGTCGACGTCGTGATACGCACCGTCATACAGCAGCACTTCGAAGTCGATGATCGGGAAGCCGACCAGCGAGCCGGTCATCGCCGTCTCGCGGAAGCCCTTCTCGATCGCCGGGATATACTCCTTCGGCACGTTGCCGCCCTTCACTTCGTCCTTGAAGACGAAGCCCGAGCCGCGCTCGCCCGGAGTCAGCTTGACCTTGACGCGGCCGAACTGGCCGGTGCCGCCCGACTGCTTCTTGTGCGTGTAGTCGATGTCCACCGGCTTCGCGAGATACTCGCGATACGCCACCTGCGGCGCGCCGACATTCGCCTCGACCTTGAACTCGCGCTTCATGCGGTCGACCAGGATCTCGAGATGGAGCTCGCCCATGCCCTTGATGATGGTCTGGCCCGATTCGTGATCGGTCGAAACGCGGAACGAGGGATCCTCGGCGGCCAGGCGGTTCAGGGCGAGGCCCATCTTCTCCTGGTCGGCCTTGGTCTTCGGTTCCACCGACAGCTCGATCACCGGCTCCGGGAACTCCATGCGCTCCAGGATGATCGGGTGCGCCGTGTCGCACAGCGTGTCGCCGGTCGTGGTCTCCTTGAGGCCCGCGATCGCGACGATGTCGCCGGCGCGCGCTTCCTCGATGTCCTCACGCGAGTTCGCGTGCATCAGGAGCATGCGGCCGATCTTCTCCTTCTTGTCCTTCACCGAGTTCAGATACTGGCCCTTGGTGAGGGTGCCCGAATAGATGCGGGCGAAGGTGAGCGAGCCGACGAACGGATCGTTCATGATCTTGAAGGCGAGCAGCGAAAGCGGCGCGGTGTCCGACGCCGGACGCGAATCCGGGGTCTCGCCGTCGAGCTTCACGCCCTGCACGTCGGGAATGTCGAGCGGGCTCGGCAGATAGTCGACCACGGCGTCGAGCAGGGGCTGCACGCCCTTGTTCTTGAACGCCGAGCCACAGACGATCGGAACGAACGAGAAGTTCAGCGTGCCCTTGCGGATCAGCTTCTTCAGGTCGGCAACCGACGGCTCGTTGCCCTCGAGATACGCTTCCATCAGCGCGTCGTCCTGCTCGACGGCCATTTCGATCAGCTCGGCACGCGCGGTCGCGGCGGCATCGGCCAGGTCGGCCGGGATGTCCTGATATTCGAACTTCGCGCCCAGCGACTCCTCGAGCCAGATGATCGCGCGGTTCTCGACCAGGTCGACCAGGCCCTTGAAACCGCCCTCGATGCCGATCGGGAGATACAGGACGGCCGGGCGGGCGCCCAGACGGTCCTTGATCATGTCGACGCAGCGCTCGAAGCTCGCGCCGGTGCGGTCGAGCTTGTTGACGAAGCACATGCGCGGAACCTTGTACTTCTCCGCCTGGCGCCACACCGTCTCCGACTGCGGCTCCACGCCGGCGACGCCGTCGAAGCAGGCGACCGCACCGTCGAGCACGCGCAGCGAACGCTCGACTTCGATGGTGAAGTCGACGTGGCCCGGGGTGTCGATGATGTTGATCAGGTGCTCTTCACCCTTGCCCTCTTCCGCGCGCCACTTGCACGTCGTTGCGGCCGACGTGATGGTGATGCCGCGCTCCTGCTCCTGCTCCATCCAGTCCATCGTCGCGGTGCCTTCGTGCACTTCGCCGATCTTGTAGGACTTGCCGGTGTAGTAGAGGATGCGCTCGGTCGTCGTCGTCTTGCCGGCGTCGATGTGCGCCATGATGCCGATATTGCGGTAACGCTCGAGCGGATGGCTGCGGGCCATGACCTGGTTTCCTTAAGGATGTGGGGAGCCGGACGATCCGGCTCCCCGATATGTAGGAACGAAAATTTCCAGCGCCAGACGTGCCGGCGCTGGAGAAAGACTTACCAGCGGTAGTGGCTGAAGGCGCGGTTCGCCTCGGCCATACGGTGGGTGTCTTCGCGCTTCTTCACTGCGTTGCCGCGGTTGTTCGAAGCGTCGAGCAGCTCGCCCGAGAGGCGGGCCGACATGGTGTTCTCGCTGCGGTTGCGGGCCGACGAGATCAGCCAGCGGATCGCGAGCGCCTGGGCACGCTCCGGACGGACTTCCACCGGCACCTGATAGGTCGCACCGCCGACGCGGCGGCTGCGGACCTCGATGCCCGGCTTGATGTTGTTCAGCGCGTCATGGAACACGCCGATCGGATCGCGCTTGGCGCGGGTCTCGACGGTTTCCAGGGCCGAATAGACGATGCCCTCGGCGACGGACTTCTTGCCGTCCAGCATCACCGAGTTCATGAACTTCGAAAGAACAATGTCACCGAACTTGGGGTCCGGCAGGATTTCCCGCTTTTCGGGGCGACGACGACGAGCCATCTGAAACTTCCTTTACAAACTTCAGCCGATCCGGAACCCGTCCGGGGCTTACTATGGCTGTGATTACTTCGGACGCTTGGCGCCGTACTTCGAACGCGACTGGCGACGGTCCTTGACACCCTGGGTATCGAGCACGCCGCGCAGGACGTGATAGCGCACGCCCGGAAGGTCGCGCACACGGCCGCCGCGGATCAGCACCACCGAGTGCTCCTGCAGGTTGTGGCCTTCGCCCGGGATGTACGAGATGACTTCGCGCTGGTTGGTCAGGCGGACCTTGGCAACCTTGCGGAGCGCCGAGTTCGGCTTCTTCGGAGTCGTCGTGTAGACGCGGGTGCAGACGCCGCGCTTCTGCGGGTTCTGCTCCATCGCAGGGACCTTCGACTTGGTCTTCTGCAGTTCGCGGCCCTTGCGGACCAGCTGGTTGATCGTCGGCATGAAGCCCTTCACCTTATGTTACCGGCATGGCCGGCGGTTACTTTGCTGGAACCCTGGTACGAGAAATACGAAAAGGCCCCGGGTGTCCTTGACCCCCCGGGCCATTGCGTCTCCAGCAACGTTCAGCTCTTGCCCCGCGCGGGATATGCGCCGGAATACCGGCCCCTCGCGGAACGGGGGCGCCTATAGCGACGGGCAGCGAGCGGGTCAACTGAGTCGGCCGGAGGATAAGAGAGCGTCAACCTCCGCCGGGCTAGAGCCGGCGGATGGTTCGTCACGCTCCCCGCTTCAAGCCCCTTGCCGCCGCGCTGGCCGCGCTGGCCGCGACTCTGCTGCTGGGCGGCTTCGGCCCGGCGCTCGCCAGCCCCGCCGGCCTGCTCTCCTGGGAGCTGTTCGGGCTCGCGCTCACCGGTGGCGCGGGCTTCCTCGGCTGGCACCTCGCCCAGCTGACCGCCCTGCCCCCCGGCCCGGCCGCGCGGGCGGCGCTACCCGCCGCGCTCGTGCCGCTGATCGTCTTTCCGCACATCGGCGCCGCCGCCCTGCTCGTGCCCGCGGCGCTCGCCGTCACGCTGTTGCCGGCCGAGCGATTCGCCGTGGTGCTGGCGCTCGCCGGCACGCTTGCCGCGCTTGGCGCCGGCCCCCTCGCCGCGACGGCCGCCGGCGGGACGATGCTGGCCGCCGCATGGCGTTGCCGCGCCCGCTGCCCCGCCGCGAACGACAATCCCTCTCTGGAACGCGTGCCCCGCTTTTGGCCGCGCTTTTCGCCGATGCCTGCTTCCCTGCATTATGCTAGGGAAATCGCCAGGGATTCGGGTTCCGAATTGGGGAGTAGCGTGAATGTTCAACGGTAATAATCGTGGTCGCGATCGCGACGAACGTCCGGCGATGCCGCCGGCACCGCCGCAGCAGAGCAGCGGCAACGGGGGCAAGCGCGGCATGTTCTCGGTGATCGGTCCGGACGTGACCGTGACCGGCAATGTTTCGGCGAGCGCGGACCTGCACATCGACGGCCGCATCGAAGGCGACGTCAATTGCGGCAGCCTGGCCCAGGGCGCCGACAGCCAGGTCTTCGGCAACGTCACCGCCGAGACCGCGCGTCTCGCCGGCGCGATCGAAGGCACGGTGCGCGTGCGCCAGCTCACCATCGAGCGCTCGGCCAAGATCACCGGCGATGTCGAATATGAGAACATCACCATCGAGAATGGCGGCCATATCGACGGGCGCCTGAAGCACATGAGCACCGTCCCGGCAGCGGCCCCGGCGGGCCCGCGCCCGGTCGAGGCTGCGCCTTCTCCCTTTGCGGCGGCGGCGAACGAATAGGCTTTGGTTTCTCGCGAAACCGGAAAGGGCGCGTTCCCCGGCGGAACGCGCCCTTTCCTTTTGCACTCCTCTTCCCCGCGTCGGAGTGAAGCGGGAAGGTGCGCCTATAGCCCCCTCACCTTGTCCAGCTGCGCCCGCACTTCCGGCACGCTCTTCGCGGCAAAGGCCCTGAGCGCCGGCACGGTGCCGTTCGCGGCATAATCCTCGACCGCCGCCAGCACCTTCTCCTGCGCGGCCGCCTGTTGCGCCTTGTAGGTGGCGTCGAAGTCCGCGCCCGTCGCCTGGCGCAGCGTCTCCAGGTCCGCGGCCTGCTCGGCGCTCGGCCTGGGATCGGGAACGATCGCCGGCCGCGCCCTCGCGCCCGCGGCCCCCAGGCCGGCAGTCGATTCGGCGCACGCCCGCACCATTGCTCCGCCAAGATCCCTGAGCGCAGGCGCGGTCGCCTTTTGCCGGGCAAGCTTGCCCGCTTCCATCCCATAGGCGTTGCTCGCGCCGACCGTGTCGGCGAAGGCCTGGCCGGTCGTCGCTACCGCGCCAGCCGCAACGTTCGCGCCGTTTCCAGGGAGGATCGTGTCGGGGGCGACGATATTGTCGACCGTGGTGATCGGCTCGCTGCCGCCACAGGCGCCCAGTGCGAAGGCCGGCCCCAGACCGAGCGCGAAGAAGTATCTGTCCATCCAGGCATTCCTCCTGTTTTCAGGAAAAGGAACGCGAGCATGCGGGCGCCGTTCCGGCTATCGCGGCGCGACGCGGCGAACCGAGGGAGATACCGAATGACCGACTGGACCCAGGCACATGACGGCGGCTGCCGCTGCGGCGAACTGCGCTTCCGCCTGACCGGCGCGCCGATGCTGACCAGCGCCTGCCACTGCACCGGCTGCCAGAAGATGACCGGCAGCGCCTTCTCGCTCACGCTGACCATGCCCACCGCTGCCTTCGAACTGCTCCGGGGCGAGCCGGTGATCGGCGGGCTGCACGGCCCCGTCGCCCATCACTATCACTGCGATCGCTGCAAGAGCTGGGTCTTCACCCGGGCCGAAGGGATCGACTGGTTCGTCAATGTCCGCACGACGATGCTCGACGCGCCCGACGACCGGCCGCCGTTCCTGGAGACCTGGGCCGGCGAGAAGCTCCCCTGGGTCGAGACCGGTGCGGTGCACAGCTATCCGGGCGATCCCGACTGGAACGACTGGGAGACGCTGACCGGGGAATATGCCCGGCGGAGCTGACGGCCCGAGCGGGGATATCACGCCTTCAGCGGATCATGCCCCCAGTTCATCAGCGAGTAGCGCCAGCGCGAAGTGGGAATCCGATACTCCTCGTGCGGCCCCTGCGCGCGGTGGCGGGCGACGAAGCCGACCACCTTGCGCATGTGCGCATAGTCGCCGCCGTCGAGATCCTCCTCCGGCGTCCGCAGGATGCCGACGATCCGGCGGCCAGAGGCATGGCCCACGCTCTCCCCGCCATCCCGCTTGAGGCCGACCTTGCGGCTCTCCGCGGTCTCCAGCCAGTCCTCGATCTCTTCCGGCGCCATGTTCACCACTTCGTGAAACTTGCGCCGGATCTCCTCATGGTCGTCGCGTTGGGCCACCCGTCTCTCCGTTAACGTCATGTTACCCATGCGTAACGGTTCCCCCTATCAGGGGTTTCCCGTAGCGGCGGATTTATCCGGCCGCATCGGTGTAAGTTTCTCCGACAGGTGGCAGCGCGATCCGCGCCGCGAAGCTCGTCGCTCCGATCAGCAGCAATGCCGCGAGCGCGATCCGCCGGCCGCGCCGCGGCATGGGCGTGCCCGCCACCAGCGCAGCGGCCAGCCCGGTCGCGAGCATCGCCCACAGATGGTAGCGATAGTCGGCGGCGACGCTGATCACCAGGAACGCCAGCTCGGTCAGCACCGCGGACAGCGCGAGCGTGACCGCGAGCCGGCTGCGCGAGCCGTCGTGCCGCCAGGCCAGCGCCAGCACCGCGAGCGCCGCGGTCAGCCACAATATCGGCGCGCCGAGCGGACTCTCGGCGAGCATCCCCGCAAGCTGCTGGAACGGTTCGCTTCGTGGCGACGGCGAGCCAATCCCCAGCATGTTGGGCTCCGAATCCCATTGGGGCGCAGCCAGCGGATAGCGCCAGGGGACCAGCCAGCGCATCGTCGCATTCCAATGCGCCAGCCGATGCTCGGCATAGGCGACCGGATGGCGCGCGATCGTCAGCAGCCAGGCTTCGGTGAGCTTGCGGCCCGGCGCAGTGATCGCAAGCCCCTCCGCCACAAAGTCGCAGCGATCGCCGAGCGGATCCCAGAGGATGGGCCGGATGCACCGCTCCGCCTCGGCCGCGCGCCACACCTCTGCCGGCAGCACCGGCACCGCCTCCGGGCCGGCATGATGCGCGATGCCGGCCAGATCATAGGTCGGCAGCGCCCGTCCGACCTCGCTGGCGCCGGCGCGCAGCAGCCCGTGATTGACCAGCGGCAGCGCCGCGAGCACCGCGACCATTGCCGCCAGCATCATCGCCCCGCGCCGCACCGGGCGCCGCCACGTCCCCGCCCCCAACAGCCCGAAAGCGAGCGGCACGGTGGCGAACACCGCGTTGATGCGGACCAGCGTCGCATAGAGCAGCAACAGGCCGACGAGCAGCACCGCCCAGCGCGGCAGCGGCCGGTCCTGCAGCCGCCACCAGGCGGCGAGGCCGGTGGCGGCGAGCAGCGCGCCTGCCATCTGCGCGTCCTTCAGCACCATCACCTGCCAGCCGGCGATCGGCGGCCAGATGCCGAGCAGCAGCACCGCGATCGCCGCGATCCGCGCGCCCTGCCGGGCCAGCGCCGCCGCGAACAGGCCCAGGCCGATCCAGCAGAGCAGCATCTGGATCAGGAACATCGGCGCCTGGCCGTGCCAGCCCGCCGCATGGAACAGCGCCCAGAGCCGCGCCATCACCGGCGGGTGCCAGTCGTCATAGCTGCCGGAGCGCAGCTGGGCATATTGGTTGAGCGTGTCGAACATCGCGACGCCCGGCCAGAACAGCGCGAGCATGGCGAGGCAGAGCAGCAAAGCGGCGAGCGCCGCCCGGGCCGCGGGCGACACGCGCCTCAACGCAGGGCTCCTAGCCGATCTTGCGGCCGAACACCGGGCGCGGCGGGGCGTCGCCCCGGGGGAAGGCCGTGGGCGCTTCGGGCATCGCCTCCCCGGCCGCCGCCTTGCGCGCGAGATAGCGGTCGAGCGCGGCATCGGCGTCGAAGCTCGACCCCTCCTCCTCCACATCGCCCTTCTTCGCCGTCGCGGGACCGCGCGGAGTGATGACCAGCTTGAGCAGCCGGAAAGCAAGCGGGGCGCAGAAGAGCAGCCCTATCGCGCCCAGCCCGAGTATCGTCGGCCCCAGCCCCTGGGTGAAATCTCCGCCGTTCCAGCCTTCGAAGCCGGTGAAATAGAACAGCAGCCCCCCGATGAAGACGAGGGGGAGCAGCGACAGGATCAGCTTGAACATGCGCACGCCGAATCTCCGACCAGTTCGGGCGAACATGGCAGGAGATCGGCAACAAAGCGTGAAGACCGGCTAGATGTGGAGCGCGCGGCCATAGGCGCCGAGCACGGCTTCGTGCATCGTCTCGCTGATCGTCGGGTGCGGGAACACCGTCTCCATCAGCTCCGCCTCGGTCGTCTCCAGCGTCTTGCCGATCGTATAGCCCTGGATCATCTCGGTCACTTCCGCGCCGATCATGTGCGCGCCGAGCAACTCGCCGGTCTTGGCGTCGAACACCGTCTTCACAAAGCCCTCGGCCTCGCCCAGCGCGATCGCCTTGCCGTTGCCGATGAAGGGGAAGTTGCCGACCTTCACTTCATAGCCTGCTTCCCTGGCCTTGGCCTCGGTGAGGCCGACCGACGCGATCTGCGGGTGGCAATAGGTGCAGCCCGGGATGTTGCGCACGTCCATCGCGTGCGGATGCTTGCCGGCGATCGCCTCGGCAGCGATCACGCCCTCATGGCTGGCCTTGTGCGCGAGGAACGGCGGCGCGGTGACGTCGCCGATCGCATAGAGGCCGGGCACATTGGTCTTGCAGGCCGCATCGGTGACGATATGGCCGCGCTCGGTCTTCACGCCCAGCGTCTCCAGCCCGATATTCTCGGTGTTCGGCACGATGCCGACCGCGACGATGACGTGGCTGAACGCCTCGACGGTGACCTTGCCGTCCTTGCCCTTGATCGAGGCCTTCACGCCCGAACCCGTCACGTCGATCTTCTCGACGCCGGTCGCGGTGCGGATGTCCATCCCCTGCTTCTTGAACTGCTTCTCCAGATGCGCGGAGACGTCCTTGTCCTCCACCGGCACGATCCGGTCGAGCATCTCGACGATGGTCACCTCGGCACCCATGTCGTTGTAGAAGCTGGCAAACTCCACGCCGATCGCGCCCGAGCCGATGACGAGCAGCTTGGTCGGCATCTCGGGGGGAGTCATCGCGGTGCGATAGGTCCAGATCCGCTTGCCGTCCGCCGGGGCGAAGGGCAGGTCGCGGGCGCGGGCGCCGGTGGCGACGATGATGTTCTTCGCCTCGAGATCGGTCTTCTTGCCGTCCTCCGAAGTCACGGTCAGCTTGCCCGGCGCAGTCAGCACGCCGGTGCCCATGTGCACCGTGATCTTGTTCTTCTTCATCAGGTGCGTGACGCCCTGGTTGAGTTGCTTGGCGACGCCGCGCGAACGCTTCACCACTGCGTCCAGGTCGGCGCTGATCTTCTCGGCGACCAGCCCGTAATCCTTGGCGTGCTGCATATAGTGATAGATCTCGGACGAGCGGAGCAGCGCCTTGGTGGGGATGCAGCCCCAGTTGAGGCAGATGCCGCCCAGCAGCTCGCGCTCGACGATCGCCGTCTTGAGGCCGAGCTGCGCGGCGCGGATCGCCGCGACATAGCCGCCGGGGCCCGAACCGAGCACGATCACGTCATAGGTGTCAGCCAAGGGGGGAGTCCTTCCGCTTATAGGTTCTGTATCAGATAGGGTTGGCCGGGGCCGCGTCCACCGGCCGCGGCCGCTTGTGCTCGTCCACCGCGACGAACACGAACTGCGCCTGGGTGACCAGGCAGCTTTCCTCGGAATGCCGGGCGCGGCGCCAGGACTGGACGTCGATCGTCATCGAGGTGCGCCCCACCTTGACGATGTCGGCGAACACCGAGACTTCGTCGCCCACCGAGACCGGCGCGTGGAACTTCATGCCCTCCACCGCGACGGTGACCGCCCGCCCGCGCGCATGGCGCGCGGCGACCAGCCCGGCAGCCAGGTCCATCTGGCCCATCAGCCAGCCGCCGAAGATATCGCCATAGGCATTGGCATCCGCAGGCATGGTGCTCACGCGAATCGCCGGCTGCTGCTGCGGGGGCGTGGCGCCACCCTCAACCATCGGCACGCGGCTCCGTGCCGGCCGGCCTGGCCCCGGCGAGCCGCGCCTTGTCCTCGGCAAAGGCCCGGCGCACCGGGCCGACGCCCATCAGCACCACGGCGATCATGCAGGCATAGCCGACCAGCCAGATGTCGCCGGTCGCGCGCGGATAGGACCAGGCGGCCGCCGCGGAAATCAACGCCGCGGCGATCAGCCCGATCGCGATGTGCACCACTTCGATCAGCACGCGCATGGCCGCGCCCTCCGGTTCAGGCGATCATCCCGAAGGGATTCTCGACGAGCTCCTTGAAGATCTTCATCATCTCGGCGCCATCAGCACCGTCGATCGCACGATGATCGAAGCTGCCGGTGGCCGACATCACCGTCGCCACGCCCAGCGCGTCGTCGACGATGTACGGGCGCTTCTCGCCGGCGCCGATCGCCATGATCATGCCCTGGGGCGGATTGATCACCGCCTCGAACTGCTTGATGCCGAACATGCCCATGTTCGAGAGCGACGCGGTGCCGCCCTGATATTCCTCGGGCTTCAGCTTGCCGTCGCGGGCGCGCGCCGCCAGGTCTTTCATCTCGGTCGAGATCGCCGAGACCGCCTTGTTCGCCGCGTCGCGGATGATCGGCGTGATCAGCCCGGTCGGAGTCGAGACGGCCACCGACACGTCGGACCGGCTGTACTTGATCAGCTGGTCGCCGGTGTAGGTGACGTTGCACTTGGGCGCCTGGGCCAGCGCCACGCCGAGCGCCTTGATCAGCAGGTCGTTGACCGACAGCTTCACGCCGCGCGCCTCGAGCGCCTTGTTCAGGTCGCCGCGCAGCTTGAGCAGAGCGTCGAGCCGGATGTCGAGCGTGAGATAGATGTGCGGGACGGTCTGCTTCGACTCGGTGAGGCGGCGCGCGATCGTCTTGCGGATGTTCGAGAGCTTCTCGGCCTCGTGCGGGATCGATTCGTCCCACCAGACCGGCTTGTGCTCGGCCGGAGCGGCTGCGGCAGGAGCGGCCGCAACGGGCGCCTGTGCGGCGGCAGGGGCGGCGCCCGGCTTCGCGCCCTCGATGTCCGCCTTCACGATGCGGCCGTTCGGGCCCGAGCCGGCGACGCCGGTCAGGTCGACGCCCTTTTCGGCGGCAAGGCGCTTGGCGAGCGGGCTCGCCTTGACCCGGTCGCCCGAGGCGGCGGCCGGCTGGGCCGGGGCGGGCGCCGGAGCCGGCGCGGCGGCCGGAGTCGGCGCCGGAGCGGCAGCCGCCGCAGGCGCGGGCGCGGGCGCGGGCGCCGGAGTCGGCACCGGCGACGCGGCGGCCGAGGAGACGTCCTCGCCCTCGCCCGCCAGCACGGCGATCACGGTACCGACCTTCACATTGTCGGTGCCTTCGGGGACGAGGATCCTGGCGATGACGCCTTCATCCACCGCTTCGAACTCCATGGTCGCCTTGTCGGTCTCGATCTCGGCCATGAGGTCGCCGGACTTCACCGTGTCGCCCTCCTTCACGAGCCACTTGGCGAGGGTGCCCTCTTCCATGGTGGGGGAAAGCGCAGGCATCTTGATTTCGATCGACATGAAGGTTCCCGTCATTGGAGCCCGGAACAGGTTCGGGCCCTCTTTGCGCCGCCCCCGCCCCGGGTCAAGAGACGCGCTTGCAGGAATTGACGCTACGGGGCACGTAACGCACGACCAAGAGGAACCTTCCATGCGCACCTATCTGGTGGTGATCGACGAAAGCCCGGAAGCCGAGATCGCGCTGCGCTTCGCCGCGCGGCGTGCAGTGAAGACCGGCGGCAACGTCGAGATCCTCGCGCTGATTCCCAAGCCGGACTTCGTCCAATGGGGCGGCGTGATGGCCACGATCGAGGAGGAAGCGCGCGAACGCGCCGAGGCGCTGGTCGCACGCGCGGCCGGCACGCTGTTCGCCGAATCGGGGCTCCAGCCTTCGATCACCGTGCGCGAAGGCGACGGGCCCAAGATCGTCCACGAGATGATCGCCGCCAATCGCGACATCGCCGCCCTGGTCCTCGGTGCCGCGGCAAGCGGGCCGCCGGGCCCGATGGTCACGCATTTCTCCGGATCGGATGCCGGCAAGCTGCCCGTGCCGCTGATGGTGATTCCCGGCGCGCTCGACATGGATGCGATCGACCGGCTGAGTTGAACTATCGCGTCGAACTACTGCGCGAGGCGCCCCCAGCTCGTCGCGCCGGCGCTTGTCCCCGGGGGTCACGGCCGGGGCGATTGACCCACCCCCGCTCCCCCGCCACTCTCGCTGCATGCGCATTCTCGCCCTCGCTCCGCTCCTCCTCGCTGTCCCCGCCATTGCCCAGGCCCAGGAAAGGCCCGATCCCGCCCGGCTGAAGGCCAGCGTCGAGAAGCTGGTCGGCTTCGGCACCCGCCACACCCTTTCGGACGCGGACCACCCCAGCCGCGGCATCGGCGCCGCCCGCCGCTGGTTCGCGGCCGAACTCGCGAAGCTCGGCGACCAGTGCGATTGCATCGAAGTGGCCAATATCGCGCGCGGCTTCACCGGCCCCCGCGCGCCGAACGGCGTACAGATCGTCGACGTGCTCGGCTTTCAGGCGGGCAGCGATCCCAGGCGAGTCGTCATCGTGATGGGCCATATCGACAGCCGGGTCGGCGACGTGATGAACGCCACCGCCGATGCCCCCGGCGCCAATGACGATGCCTCCGGCGTCGCGCTGGTGCTCGAGGCGGCGCGCATCCTCTCCAGGGAAAAGTTCCGGGCGACGATTGTCTATGCTGCGCTCTCCGGCGAGGAGCAGGGGCTGTTCGGCGGCCAGCTGCTCGCCGAGACTGCAAGGGAACGTGGCTGGACGGTCACCGCGGTGCTCAACAACGACATCGTCGGCAACACGGTCGGCACCGACGGACGCAAGGTGGCGGACCGCGTGCGCATCTTCTCCGAAAGCTTCGGCGAGAATGACGCCCCCCAGGCGCTCCAGGGCCTGCGTGCCGATGGCGGCGAGGACGACGGCCCCTCGCGCGCGCTCGCCAAGGCGATCGGCCAGGTCGCAGGCACGCTCCCCGGCGGGCTCGACGCCTTCCTCGTCCGCCGGCCCGACCGGTTCGGCCGCGGCGGCGATCATTCGCCGTTCCAGAAGCTCGGCTATCCGGCGGTGCGCTTCTCGGTGGGGATCGAGAATTACGACGCGCAGCACCAGGATCTCGCCCCCGGCAAGGGCGACACGGTCGACCGCATGGACTTTCCCTATCTGGCCGGAGTGACGGCGCTCAACGTCGCGACGATCCGCCGCCTGGCCGCGGCGCCGGCCGCGCCGGACAAGGTGACGATCGGCGGCGCGCTCGCTTCCGACACCTCGGTGAAATGGGCCGCGGTGCCCGGCGCGGCCAAGTACCGCGTCCACTGGCGCCGAGCCGATGCGCGCGACTGGACGAACCATCTCGACGTCACCGGCACCGAAGTCAGCCTGAAAGGCGTGATCGTCGACGACAATTTCGTCGGGGTGTCCGCGATCGGCGCGGACGGAGCGGAGAGCCTGGTGGCGTTCGGACGGCGCTGAAGCGCGCCAGCTCCCCGCCCTTCCGGGGAGGGGAGCCTATTCTCGCAATATGGGATCGCCGCGCATTCGCCATACGGCGCGGCGCGAAGTCAGCGGCAACCGCAGACGCAGCACTGCACCCGCGGCTTGTATCGCCGCACCGGCGCCTTGCGCACCACCCGGCGCGACGCCGGGCGGACATAGGAGGTCGTCACTTCCTCGGTCACGACAGTGGTCGTGGTCACGGCAGGCATGGTGACGATCACGGTCGAGCCCACCGGCGCACCATAATAATAGGCGCCGGACTGATAGCTGCCCGAGCCGTAATAGGCACCGCCCGACCCGTAATAGCCCTGGACCTGCACGCCCGGCGGCGGTGCCGGCGGCGCATAGTCCGCCGGATAATCGTCATAATAGTCGTTCGGGTCGATCGGCCGGATGGGCTCGCGATAGCCGGCGCCGGTGCCCGAACGGCTATAGGCGCTCGAATAGCCGCCGCTCGAATCCGCCCAGGAATCCGCATCGGCCCAGCCGATGCCGCTTACCGAATCCCACACGTCGCCGCGATCGTCGACCAGCACGGCGTCGTCATAATAGCGGACCCAGAAATAGCCATAGGGCGGCGCGGCAAGGCCCCAGCTCAGATAATCGGGAATGCGGAAGCCGCCACCCATCCAATAGCCGGGCAGATGGTTGCCCCGGCCAAGCCGGCGATACCCGTTCCAGCCGCCCGGCGCCTGCGCACCGGCATACCAGCGGCCGCCGATCATGCCGCCCCAGCGATTCCCGTTCGGCCGGCCGACCTGGCCGTGGCCGCGCGGCGGCAGCGCCATCCAGCGACCATTCTGCCAGACGCGCGCGCCGGCGGTCGGCACGCCAGGACCGTTCTGGACGACGGGCGGCGGGCCGGGAACGCGCGGCGGCGGCGGCATCGGCACGCTGCGCCCGCCATAGGCTCCGCCCGGCGCCGGGATCGGTCCGCCGCTGCCGCCCCAGACGGGGCCGGGCGAAGCCACCTGCGCAACCGCGGGCATCGCTGCCAGCAGCGCCGAGGCCATCAGGGCCGGCTTCAACAGGTGACGCATATCGATACTCCTTCGCCCCGTGTCGGAGCGCGCGCTGCTCCGATGGTTGCCAAAGAATTAAACTCCGCGCGTGCGGGGCGCCACTTTTGCCTATGCTTAACGGAGTCCCGATCCGGGTCAGCCGACCAGACGGGGACCGAGGATGCGCATCAGCGCCTCGCAGCCGGCGGCGTCGCCGGCGTCGAAGCGGGCCGGATCGGGGCTGTCGAGGTCGAGCACGCCGAGCAGAACGCCCTGGACGACGATCGGCACGACCAGCTCGGACCGGCTGGCCGCGTCGCAGGCGATATGGCCGGGAAAGGCGTGCACGTCCTCGACCAGCTGCGTCTCGCGCGTCGCGGCGGCGGTGCCGCACACGCCCTTGCCGAAGGGGATACGGATGCAGGCGGCCTTGCCCTGGAACGGCCCGAGCACCAGCTCGTCGTTCACGTTGCGATAGAAGCCCGCCCAGTTCAGGCCGGGCAGATACTGCCAGATCAGCGCCGACACGTTCGCCATGTTGGCGATCGCGTCAGGCTCGTCGGCGGTGAGCGCGTCGAGCGCGGCGGCGAGGTCGCGATAGAGTTCGGTCTTGTCGGCGGTGTCGATGTCGAAGGCGTACATGGGCCCCATGTAGTCGATCCGGCGCTCCGGCGGGAGGGGTCAACCGAGCAGGCGCGGCAGCCACATCGCCATCACCGCGCCGAAAATGCCGACCCCGGCCGCGAGCGTGAGCAGCCCGAGCCCCGCGGCGGCGGCGAAGCGCGACAACGGCCCGCGCCGCTCGGCGGCCAGATAGAGCTCGAGCAGCGCCAGCGGCACGAGATAGCAGCCAAAGGCCCAGGCGCGGACGAAGGGGCCGTCAAAATCCGGCCCGATGCCCACCGGCCCGCGATTGGCGAGGATCCAGAACATCAGCCCGACGCGGAAGAACCACACGCCGCTCGCCAGCACGAAGGTGCGCAGCGCCCAGCGGCGATGCTCGGCGAAGCGGCGCTGGCGGGCGAAGCGCCAGGCGACCGTTGCCGCGCCGATGATCAGCAGCCCGTTCAGGCTGATTCCGATCCGCAGCGACGGGCCGCCCGCCGTGCCCCGGGTCCATACCATGTAGAGCCCGCCCAGGCTGATCAGCAGCGCGGTGAGCATGTATGCGCGGCCGTTCCAGCGATGGACACGCGGCCAGCGGCGGCGGATCGCGGGCACGAGCTGGAGCGGGCCGCCCAGCGTGATGACCGCCGCGAGCAGGAGATGCATCGCGAGGACGAGGTTGCCGGCCAGCCCGCCCGGGACATAGCCGCCGACCAGCACCTGGTTCCACCGCTCGAAATCGCCCCGGGCGGCGGCACGGCCATAGAAGCCGGCGATGTAGAGGACGAAGGCCAGCTGACCGGTCGTCGCGACGGCGAACCAGAAGAAGGCGGAACCCCTGAGCGCCTTCACGCTCCACATGGCGACGGTCTTCTCGGTCATCTTCCCTCCCGGACTTGCCAAGGAGTCGATAACCCGGCGAGACTGGCCCCGGACATGACCATGCCGACCGGAAAGCATGACTTTGCGCGCCAAAGGGCACCGACCGTCTCGGCGGGCTATGCCGGCTATCTATGGCGCTTCGCCGTGGCCCGCGGCGCCGACCCGGCCGAGCTGGCGCGGCGGTCGGGGATCGACCCGGCCGGCCTTGCCGATCCCGACACCCGCGTGCCCTTCGCCCGCTACCAGGCGCTGATGCGCACCGCGAAGGAACTGTGCCGCATGCCCGCGCTCGCGCTGCATCTGGGCGCGGGCAATGATTTCCGCGAATTCTCGGTGGTCGGCCTCATCTGCTATGCCGCGCCCACCATGGGCGAGGCGCTGGCCGAGCTGAATCGCTATGGCCGGCTCGTCGCCGAAGTCGATCTGGCGATGGCGGGGCCCCGCTTCCGGATCGAGCAGCGCGACGGCGGCACCTGGCTCACCGACACCCGCGCCGACCCCGATGCCTTTCCCGAGATGACCGAGGCCAGCTGGGCCCGCTTCATCGGCGAGACGCGGCGCCACTTCCCCGACGCGCCCTTCGCGCTGGCGGTGCACGTCACCCATCCCGCCCCGGCCCATGTCGACGAATATGAAGCGGTGCTGGGCGTGCCGGCGACCTTCGCCAGCGATCGCAACGCGATCCGGATCGATCCGTCCTGGCTCGGCATCGCGCTGCACAATCCCAGCCGCTATGCCTTTGGCGTGCTCAGCGAACGCGCCGACCGGCTGGTACGAGAGCTGGAAAATGCCAAGTCGATGCGCGGCCGGGTCGAAGGCGTGCTGGTGCCGATGCTCCACCGGGGCGATGTCGCGATGGAAGCCGTTGCCCGGAAACTGGGGCTCAGCCAGCGCTCGCTTCAGCGCCGGCTGAAGGATGAGGACAGCGGCTATGAGGCAGTGCTCGACGCACTCCGCCACCGCATGGCGCTCAACTATCTGAGCGGCGGGCGGACTTCGGTGAACGAGACCGCCTATCTGGTCGGCTTCTCCGATCCCAGCGCCTTCTCGCGCGCGTTCAAGCGCTGGACCGGCACGAGCCCGCGCGGGTGGCTTGCGCGGGAACGCTAGGTTGGGGACTCAAACAAGTATCTGATTTTCCGTCGTCATCCCTGCGCAGGCTGGGATGACGATTGAAGGAATATGCGTTCTCGCCCTAATCGAACCGCACCTTGCCCCGGCCCGCCTTCACTGCGCTGCGCCCCTTCTTCTCGTCCACCCGCCGCGCCTTGGCCGCCTTGCTGGGCTTGGTCTTGATCCGCTTCGCGTCACGCTCATGCGCCTTGGCGATCAGCTCGACGACGCGCTCGCGGGCATCGGCGCGGTTGGCTTCCTGGGTGCGGAACTTGCGGGCGGTGATCACCAGCTCCCCGCCCGCGGTCAGCTTGGTGCCGGCCAGCGTCTTGAGCTTCTGATAGGCATAGGGTGCCAGGCCCAGCTTGAACACGTCGATTCGCAGCTGGACGGCGGTGGCGACCTTGTTGACGTTCTGCCCGCCCGGGCCGGTCGAGGCGAGGAACTTCTCCTCGACGATCGCCTCGTCGGGTATCTCAGCCACGGCCGAAGCCGGGCCCGAACCCGGCATTGTGGAAGCGCACCGGCAGCGGGGCGGTGGCGTGGATATCGTCCTTGCCCTCGCGCGGGAGAGTCAGTTCGACCGCATGCAGCATCATCGCCGGCCCGCCCCGGCCATAGACCGGATCGCCCATCACCGGCGCGCCCAGCCCTTCGGCCGCGTGAACGCGGATCTGATGGGTGCGGCCGGTCTCGGGATAGAAGGCGACCAGGCTCTTGCCGCCCTTGCGCTCCATCACCTTGTAGCGGGTTATCGAGGCCTTGCCCCTGGGATCGCCGACCATCCGCCAGCCCTGCTCGCGGGTCGAGACCTTGGCCAGCGGCAAGTCGATCGTGCCGCTGTCGAGAGCGGGCTCGCCCTCGAGGATCGCCAGATATCGCTTGGCCACGGCGCCAGCCTCGAAGGCCTGGGCGAAGCGCTTCAGCGCCTTGGGGTTGCGGGCGAGCAACAGGCAGCCGCTGGTATCGCGGTCGAGCCGGTGGACCGGCACCGGCAGGCGCTGGAACCCGAAGGTGAGCTGGTCGAGCAGGTCCTCGAGGCTTTCCGCGCGGTCCCGCGGACGATCGACCGGCAGGCCCGCGGGCTTGTCGATCACCAATGCCTCGCCGTCGATGAAGAGCACGCGATCCTTGAACATCGCCTGCCCATGCCACCGCCGGCGCCGGAGCGCCAGCGGTGGTGGGTTCGGATCAGCGCTGGAAGCGGATCGAGCAGACCGACTGGCGGCCTTCGGCGGTAGTGTGCCAGTTGCCGGTCCATTCGGCGCGCATGTTGCGGGCAGTGTCGCGGCACTTGCGCTCGGCGTCGGACTGATTCCAGATCGGGCCGACCTCGATGTCGCGGATCACGCCGCCGGTGCCCCAGCCGCCGCCGTCACCGGGACGGCCGCCACCGGGGCGATCCCAGCCGCCGTCGCCCGGACGACCGCCACCGGGACGATCCCAGCCGCCGCCGCCGGGGCGACCGCCGCCGGGACGGCCCCAGCCGCCCTCGCCCCAACCGCCATTGTCGCCCCAGCCGTTGTTGCGGCGCGGGTCGACGTCGGTGATGCGGTAGAGGAAGCGCGGCGGGCCCGAGCGCGGCACGCCCGAGATGTCGCCGCGGCGCAGGTCGAGGCGCACGCGCGCGCCGCGCGACGGATCGTAGAGGTTGACCGCATCGCGGCTGCGGTTGGTCTCGTCGAAGCGATGGATGAGCGTGCCGTCGTCGGCGAACTCGACCCAGCGACCCGGACGGGTCTCGACAAAGGCACCGCCGCCGCTGTGGCGGACGCGGCCGACATTGTTGCCGTCCACCCGCTGCATGGCGGCGGGCGCGGCGTGATTCGGCGCCGGCACCGCCGAAGCGGTGGTGCTCAACAGCACCGCGGACAAGGCAAGACATGAAACTCGCAGGAACATGATGATTTCTCCCTCTGCTGCAACGGCGGGCCTGTTTTGACCCTGTGGACACAACTGCGCAACGACACAGCAATGTGCAAAGTTGCGTGAGCCTTTCCGCTTGAACCGCGTTTGAACGGGTGACGCCTTTTTTGCGGCGTCGCGAGGTTGCGTATGCGTCCTTCGGCCCTGATCCTGCTCTCGCTCCTGCCGCTGACGGCGCATGCCGCGAACGATGCTGCCCCCGTGCCCGTCGCCGTCACGCGCCTGTTCAACCACCTTCCCTATGGCGAGGCGTCCCCCGCGGACCTTGCGCCGGTGCCGGGCCTGGCGGGCTGCGTCATGGCGCGGGAGGCGGTGCCCGATGTCGAGCGGTTGCTCGCCGCGGCGCAGGCGGAGGGAATCGCGCTCGGCGCGCTGTCCTGCTTCCGCTCGATCGCCCATCAGCGCCGGGTGTTCTGCGCGGGGCTGCGCGATTGCGACGGCGAGGCGGCCTCGCGGGCCCGCTTCGTGGCGCCGCCGGGCTATAGCGAGCATGCCACCGGCTATGCGATCGACTTCCTCCAGCGCGGCGCAAATTGCCGCGCCGTCGAGCAATGCTTCGCGCTGACGCCTGGCGGGCAATGGCTGATGCGCCGGGCGCCGGAGTTCGGCTTCGAGCTCTCCTTCCCCGCGGGCAACAAGCAGGGCGTGGGCTGGGAGCCCTGGCATTGGCGCTGGGTGGGCGCGCCCGCGGCCCGTGCCCGCTTCGCCGCGGCGCAGGCGAGTTTCCCGGCGCTTCCCGCCGCCCCGCGCGCGCAAACGAAAACGGCGGCCGGACCCGAGGTCCGGCCGCCGTCCCTGGAGACCGCGCCAGGAGGGGGAGATTACGCGGTCTCGACTTCGCGGGGGGAAGCCGCGATCTTGTTGGCCAGTTCGGCGATGCGGCGGCCCTGATAGCGGGCGCCGTCCAGTTCCACTTCGCTCGGCTGGCGGCTGCCGTCGCCGTCCGCGATCGTGGTCGCGCCATAGGGCGAGCCGCCCTTCACTTCGCCGACGCCCGACTGGCCCTGGAAACCATAGTCGAGGCCGACGACGGTCAGGCCGAAGTGCAGCAGGTTGGTGATGATCGAGAAGAGCGTCGTCTCCTGGCCGCCATGCTGCGTGGCCGTCGAAGTGAAGGCGCCGCCGACCTTGCCGTTCAACTGGCCCTGGAACCAGACGCCGCCGGCGCGATCCCAGAACGAAGCCATCTGGCTCGCCATGCGGCCGAACCGGGTCGGCGCGCCGACGATGATGCCGTCATAATTGGCGAGCTCGCCCACGTCCTCGAGCACCGGGTGGCTGTGGTCGGCGACGAAGCCGGCCGCCTGCGCGACTTCGAACGGCGCCGTCTCGGGCACCCGGCGCACGTCCACCTGGGCGCCGGCGCTGCGCGCGCCCTCGGCCATGGCATCGGCCATCTTCGCGAGGTGGCCATAGGACGAGTAATAGAGAACGAGGATCTTCGACATGCTTGCTTCCCTTCCTGATTATTCGCTGTCGACCAGGACGATCTCGGCGTCCTCGATCGCGGTGATGGTGTAGGCCTTGCCGCTGGAGAGCGCGGCGCCGTCACGGGCATTGACCGGCTCGCCATCGATCTCGATCCTGCCGACCGCGGGCACCAGATAGGCGTGGCGGCCACCGCCCACTTCGTGGGTTACGCTCTCGCCCGCCTTCAGCGTGGCGCCGAGCACCCGGGCATCGGCCCGGATCGGCAAGGCGTCCGCGTCATCGGCAAAGCCGCTCGCCAGGGTAACGAACTTGCCCGAGCGATCGCCCTTGGGGAAAGGCTTGGCGCCCCAGCTCGGCTGGCCGCCCCGCTCGCGCGGCATGATCCAGATCTGGAAGAGCGTCGTCGTCTCCGGCTCGAGATTATATTCGGCATGGCGCACGCCAGTGCCCGCGCTCATCACCTGGACGTCGCCGGCGCCGGTTCGGCCCTTGTTGCCCATCGAGTCCTGGTGCGTGATCGCGCCCCGGCGGACATAGGTGATGATCTCCATGTCCTGGTGCGGATGCGGCGGGAAGCCGGCGCCCGCGGCGATCTCGTCGTCGTTCCAGACGCGCAGCGCGCCCCAGCTCATGCGACCGGGATCATAATAGTCCGCGAAGCTGAAATGATGCCGCGCATTGAGCCAGCCATGGTCGGCATGGCCAAGCGTTTCAAAGGGTCGTTTGTCGATCATGGGGTCTGAACCTCCTGTGTTGGACAGGAAGATAGGCGGTCCGATCGCACGGTAAATGGAAACGTTGGAAACCGATCGTTTCCCAAGACTTCCGTTCGAGGCGAAAGCTGCTAGACTGGTCCGGTCCACCGTCGAAGGCCGCCATCATGCCGCATATGCTTCGTCGACTCCCCGCTCCCGCCATGCTGCTCGCCCTGCCCGGCGCCGCACTGGCGCAACAGGCCCCGGTGCCGACGACCTGCCCCGCCGCGACAACGCCGGATGCCGACGGGCAGAAGGATTTCGATTGGGAGATCGGATCCTGGACGACGCACCTCAAGCGCCTGAAGCGCCCGCTCTCGGGCTCGACGGCCTGGGTCGAATATAGCGGCACCACCGAGGTGCGCCCGGTGATGGGTGGGCGAGCGAACCTGGCGGAGCTCAAGGTCGATGGGCCGGCGGGCCGGGTCGAGGGTACCTCGCTGCGGCTCTACAATCCGCAAGCCCGCCAATGGTCGCTGAACTTCGCCAGCGCCGGCGGAGGCGTGCTCACGCCGGCGCCGATCGGCGCATTCCGCAAGGGCTGCGGCGAATTCTATGCGCAGGACAGCTGGGAGGGGCGCGCCATCCTGGTGCGCTTCGTGATCGCGGACATCACGCCGAACTCGGCGCGGTTCGAGCAGGCCTTTTCGACCGATGGCGGCAAGAGCTGGGAATTGAACTGGATTGCCGTCGACACCCGGCGGCCATGAACCACCACAAGAGAAGCAACGCATGAAACTTCCCGATTTCGAGGCCTGGGCCGTTTTCGCCGCGGTGGTGGAGCACCGCTCCTTTTCGGGCGCGGCCGATGCGCTGGCGGTGTCCAAGGCGACGGTATCCAAGGCGATCACCCGGCTGGAGGCACGCCTCGGCACCACGCTTTTCCACCGCACCTCGCGCCGGCTGACGCTCACCGACAGCGGCCGCGGCCTTGCCGAGCATGCCCAGCGCATCCTGAGCGAAGGCGAGGCGGCGGAGGAAGCCGCCTTCGAATCCGCCAGCGCGCCCGCCGGCCTGGTCCGGGTCGCGGCGCCGCTCACCTTCGGCATCCAGGCGGTGGCCCCGGTGCTTGCCGATTTCATGAAGCTCTATCCGGGCATCAAGGTGGAGCTGCGCCTGTCCGATGCGTTCATCGACATCGTCGGCGAGGGGATCGACATCGCGCTGCGCATCGCCGAGCTTCCGGACAGTTCGCTGCGTGCCCGCCGCCTCGGGCCGATGGTGGCCCATATCGTCGGGTCGCCGGCCTATTTCGATCGCGTGGGGCGGCCCCAGCATCCGGCCGACCTCGCCCGCCATGCCTGCTTCGTCTACACCAACACCGCCAATCCCGATGTGTGGCGCTTCCGCAAGGCCGGCGGCGAGGAAGCGGCGGTGCGGGTCGAAGGACCCATGCGCACCGACAATGGCGACGCGATGCTGCCCGCGCTGCGCGCCGGCCTGGGCGTGGCCCGGCTTCCCGAATTCATGGTCGGGGACGACCTGGCCAAGGGGAGGCTGGAAGCCGTGCTCGGCGAATGGTCGGCCAGCGCGTCCGGGCTCCATCTGCTCACGCCGCCCGGCACGCTCCGCCCCGCCCGCGTCGAGACGATGATCGCGTTCCTTTCCGAGCAGCTGAAGCGCACTTGCGGCGAAGTTCGCCTCGAAAGGACTCGACTCCGTAACGAGGATGAGTCCTCGCCTAAGTAGATTCCCTGCGACTCGTGGATTCAGGCCGGTTAGGGAGAAATTAACCTTTTGCCTTCAGACACGCTTAGGTTAATGAATCGCTCAGGGCATGCCTTTCATTGGGGCAAGGCAGCCTGCGGGCAAGGGGACTTTGACGATGCGCGTGCTGTTGATCGAAGACGAGCCGAGCACTGCCAAGGCAATCGAGCTGATGCTCACGACCGAGGGGTTCAACGTCTATACGACGGACCTCGGCGAGGAGGGCTTGGACCTGGCCAAGCTCTATGACTACGATATCATCCTGCTCGACCTGAACCTGCCCGACATGCACGGATATGACGTCCTGAAGAAGGTCCGCGTCGCCCGCGTGCAGACGCCGGTGCTGATCCTGTCCGGCATCAACGAGATGGATTCCAAGGTGCGCTCCTTCGGCTTCGGTGCCGACGACTATGTGACCAAGCCCTTCCACCGCGAAGAGCTGGTGGCGCGCATCCATGCCGTTGTCCGCCGCTCCAAGGGACACAGCCAGTCGGTCATCCGCACCGGCAAGCTGGCGGTGAACCTCGATGCGAAGACGGTCGAAGTCGACAGCGCCCGCGTGCACCTGACCGGCAAGGAATATGCGATGCTGGAGCTGCTCTCGCTCCGCAAGGGCACGACGCTCACCAAGGAAATGTTCCTGAACCACCTGTATGGCGGCATGGACGAGCCCGAACTCAAGATCATCGACGTGTTCATCTGCAAGCTGCGCAAGAAGCTCAGCATGGCATGCGACGGCGAGAACTATATCGAAACCGTCTGGGGCCGCGGCTATGTGCTGCGCGAGCCGGACGGCGCCGAGGGCCAGGAGCCGATTTCGGCCGTCGCCTGACACGACAATTCAACGGGGATTGGCAAGGCCGCGGTCCGAAGGGATCGCGGCCTTTCGCTCATCTGCGCCTCCGCCGCGCCACGGCGTGACGCTCCGCCGCCTCGAGCAGCGCGGCGAGATCCTCGCGGCTGACGTCGAAGCTTTCGTGTGCCGCTTCGAGCGCGGCGTCGATGTCCTCGGGCAGGATATGGGGATCGGCGGGCACCGGTGCCGGGCGGTGCGGATAGCTGTGGCCCGAGAAGCGGTGGAAGACGAGGCCGGCCACCACCAGCAGCGCGGCGTTGAGGCCGCCCGGCACCAGCGCCAGCCAATAGCCCTTGGCGAGCAGCTCGGGCCCGCCGAGCACGGCCAGGAGCGCGCAGCCGCCGCCCGGCGGATGCAGCGAGCGTGTCGCCGACATGACCAGGATCGACGCCCCCACCGCCAAGCCGGCGGCGAGCGGACCATGCCCGAGCAACTGCGTGGCCAGGATGCCGCACGCGATCGACAGGGTGGTGCCGCCGATCACCGGCCAGGGCTGGCCAAGCGGGCTCGAGGGCACCGCGAACAGGATCACCGCCGACGCCCCGATCGGCGCGGCGAGGAGCAACGCGGCATGGCTGCCGACGATCAGCGCGCTGATCGCCCCGGCCGCGCCAATGGCAAGCGAAGCCCCCAGCGCGGCGACAGCACGCTCCCGCCAATTGGTGCCGGAAAGCTGGCGCAGGCGCAGCAGTCGATCCAGCTGCCCGATCGCAACCCGCATCCGCCCGCCTATTTCTTCACGAAGACCCGCGCGCCGCCCACCCAGGTCTCGAGCACCTGGGTACCGCGCAGATCCGCGGGCGAGGCGAGCAGCGGATCGCGATCGACGATGATGAAGTCGGCCCGCATGCCGGGCGCGAGGCGGCCGATCTGCTTCTCGGCAAAGCCGGCCCAGGCCGCGCCGGTGGTGAAGCCCGCCCAGCCCTGCTCGCGGGTCACCGCCTCTTCGATCCGCCAGCCGCCAAAGGGCTGGCCATTGGCGTCGGTGCGGGTGAAGGCCACGGCCCAGCCTGCCCAGGGATCGGGGCTCTCGACCGGATAGTCGGAGCCGAAGGCGATGCGCGTGCCGTCGCGGAGCATCGTCTTCCAGGCATAGGCGCCGGCCAGCCGGTCGGGCCCCAGCCGGGCCTCGGCCATCTTCATGTCGCTGGTCTGGTGGACCGGCTGCATCGAGGCGATCACGCCCAGCTTGGCGAAGCGCGGCAGATCCTTGGGATCGACGATCTGGGCATGCTCGATCCGCCAGCGGCGATCGTCCTTGTAGGTATCGGACAGCACCTCGACCGCGTCGAGCACCTGCTGGTTGGCACGGTCGCCGATCGCATGGACCGCGATCTGGAAACCGTCCATCGCCCCGCGCGTCATCATGTTGAGCAGCTGGTCGTCGGTGAGGAAGCCCAGCCCCTTCTGGCCCGGCGCATCGCTATACTCGGCCTTGAGCCAGGCCCCGCGGCTGCCCAGCGCGCCATCGGCATAGAGCTTGATCCCGCCCATGCGCAGCTTGTCGCCATAGAGCCAGGGGGTCGGCCCCTGCCCGGCCACCGCCAGCGCGGTCTCGACGCCGCTGGCATAGCTCATGATGCGGATCCGCAGCTGGCCCATATCGGCCATGCGGCGATAGGTGAGCCAGTCGTCCACGCTGGTGCCCATGTCGGCGGTGGCGGTGATGCCGAGCGACAGCAGCCGGTCCTGTGCGGCCAGGAAGGCGGCGTTGCGCTCGCGCGGAGTCTGCCGGGGCACGAACTTGTCGATGAGCGCGGTGGCGCCGTCGACGAACACACCCGAAGGCGCGCCCTTGGCATCGCGCTCGATACGCCCGCCGGCCGGATCCTTGGTCGCGGCCGTGACGCCGGCAACCTGCAGCGCGCGGCTGTTCGCCCAGGCGGCATGGCCGTCGACTCGCTGGAGCCAGGCCGGCCGGTCCGACACCGCCCGGTCGAGCTCCGCCGCGGTGGGGAAGCGGCCGAGCTTCCAGGTCTCCTGGTTCCAGCCGCGACCGATGATCCACTTGGTGGGATTGGCATCGGCATAGGCCTTGATCTTCGCCAGGGCCTCGTCGAGCGACGTGGTGGCCGAGAGATCGAGCAGCAGCAGCTGCGCGCCCAGCCCCATCACATGGCCATGCCCGTCGATCATGCCCGGAAGCAGCGTCTTGCCGCCCATGTCGAGCTTCCACTCGAGCTTCTTGGGCCGCTTGTGCTCGCGGGTGAGCAGCGCGGTGATCTGGCCCTCGCGGTTGAACAATATGCCGTTGAAGCGGACCACGTCGCCCTTCTCGTCCAGCGTCATGCCGTTGACGTTGTCGACCAGCCCGTCCGCCATGGCGGCAGCGGGGGCGAGGAGGAGGGCGAGCACGGCGAACAGCCGCAGGAGGCGCTTCAGCATGGGCCAGGGCATAGGGCCTGTTCTCCCCGCGCGCCAGATACGGCGCCTTCATGCCCGGCGAACATGGCCTTCATCGCAGAAGCGTGGTTTCCCCCCGCCGCCAGATGGTCTAGGCGAGCGGAATCATGGCCAGCAAGACAGTCCCGGCGACCCAGCCGCTCCCCGTATCGATCGACGACGTCCGTGCAGCGCAGGCGCGCATCATGGGCCAGATCGTGCGGACGCCGACGCTGGTGAGCAAGACGCTGTCGGACCTGACCGGCGCGACCGTCTATCTCAAGTTCGAGAACCTGCAGTTCACCGCCGCCTACAAGGAGCGCGGCGCGCTCAACACGCTGCTCCAGCTCGACGAAGCGGCGCGCGCCAAGGGCGTGATCGCCGCATCGGCCGGCAACCATGCCCAGGGCCTCGCCTATCACGCCACCCGGCTCGGCATCCCGAGCACGATCGTGATGCCGAAGAACACGCCGATCGTGAAAGTGACGCAGACCGAGCATCACGGCGCCAACGTGATCCTGGAAGGCGAGACGTTCGACGCCGCCTATGCGCATTCCCGCAAGCTGGAGGCGGAGCACGGCTTCACTTTCGTCCATCCCTTCGACGATCCGCGCATCATCGCCGGCCAGGGCACCCTGGCGCTCGAGATGATCGAGGATGTGCCGGACATCGACACGCTGATCATCCCGATCGGCGGCGGCGGCCTGATCTCGGGCTGCGCCACCGTGGCCAAGTCGGAAGGACGCGACATCGAAGTGGTCGGCGTCCAGGCCGAGCTCTACCCCTCGATGTACAACCGCATCCACCACACCGACATGCCCTGCGCCGGCGATACGCTGGCCGAGGGCATCGCCGTGAAGCAGCCGGGCGGCATCACCGCCAAGCTGGTCGAGGCGCTGGTCGACGACATCGTGCTGGTGAGCGAGCGCCGCCTCGAGGAATCGGTGAGCCTGCTGCTCCAGATCGAGAAGACGGTGGTCGAGGGTGCCGGCGCCGCCGGCCTCGCCGCGCTGCTCGCCGAGCCGCAGCGCTTCAAGGGCAAGACCGTGGGGATCGTGCTGTGCGGCGGCAACATCGATCCGCGGCTGCTCGCCTATGTGCTGCTGCGCGACCTTGCCCGCTCGGGCCGGATGGCGCGGCTGCGCATCCGCCTGCAGGACCGGCCGGGCGCGCTCTACAAGGTGGCGCAGATCTTCGAGCAGCTCTCGGTCAACATCCTGGAGCTTTCGCACCAGCGCATCTTCACCAACCTGCCGGCCAAGGGCCTGAGCCTCGACGTGGAGTGCGAGACGCGCGACCGCGACCATCTCGACCGGCTGATGACCGCGCTGCGGCGCGCGCAATATGAGGTGCAGCTGGTCGAGCTGGCCTGATCCGGACGGCGCGCGACTGATCCGCGGCGGCTTCGGGCCGTCGACGTTCAGGAAGTTTGGACTATCGGGGGCCCCTGTTTCCCCCTCCCAAGCGAGGGCTCGCTGCGCGGGTTCGCGATGGGGGAAAGGGGCTCGGCTTGCATCCACTTCTCGTCACCCCGCGAAGGCGGATGACGAGCGAGGTATTTGCCTCAAGGGGGATAGGCCCGGAACCAGCGCAGCATGACGGGAGGAGGCCAGCGACTTCCTGCCCGTCGAGAACGCCCGCGACTCCGCAGGACTCCTTCTGTTCCGCACCGACCCGATGAAACGAATCGCACGCGCGACGAATTGAGTCGTCGCTGGATTCACACGATTCGCCGCAGCCGGTATGATGGCCGCACAGGACAAATTCCCCTTTTCAGGCAGCGATTTACGCGGCCCGATGGTTAACGTCCGCGCGCTCCGCGAAACTGGTGAATCGTTAACCCTCTTTCATGGTAAAGCCGCTTTTCATCCTTGGCGAACCACCGCATATTCAGCGCTGCCGGGTCAGCGTATCGACCAGAAGATAGGGGCATAAGGGGTGACTGCACTTTCCCGTTTTCCGCGGTTCTTCGTCACCAGCCCTTCCCCCTGCCCCTATCTGCCGGGGCGGCAGGAGCGGAAGATCTTCACCGAGCTTTCGGGACTGCACGCGGGCGAACTGAACGACGCGCTGGGCCGCATCGGCTTTCGCCGCAGCCAGTCGGTCGCCTATCGGCCGAGCTGCGCGGGCTGCACCGCCTGCGTCTCGGTCCGCGTCGTCGCCGATGCGTTCAAGCCCAATGCCAGCCAGCGCAAGCTGCTCAAGCGCCATTCGGACCTGGAGATCACCGCCTGCAAGCCCTGGGCGACCGAGGAGCAGTTCGCGCTGCTCCACCGCTATCTCGGGGCGCGCCATCCCGGCGGCGGCATGGCGGCGATGGACGAGAACGACTATGCCGACATGGTCGAGCAGTCGCCGGTCAGCTCCTATGTGATCGAATATCGCGAGCCTTCGGTGGACGGCGCGCGTGGCCGGCTGGTCGGCGCCTGCATCACCGATCAGCAGGCCGACGGCCTGTCGATGATCTACAGCTTCTTCCTTGCCGATGACGACAGCCGCCCGGGCCTGGGCAACTTCATCATCATGGAGCACATCCTGCGCAGCCAGGCCGCCGGCCTGCCCTATGTCTATCTCGGCTATTGGGTGAAGGGCAGCGAGCGGATGGCCTACAAGACGCGCTATCGCCCGATCGAAGTGCTAGGCCCCAATGGCTGGTCGGTGCTGGAGGACGAGGACCTGCACGTCGCGGCGCCGATACAGGCGAACGCAGCCGCCTTCGCCTGATCCGGCCCCCGCGCAACCAGGTTGCGAGGGAAGATCCTATTCCTCGCCCCCCAGCCGATCGACGTGCAGGTCCACGGCCAGTTGCTCCTGCCCATGCCCGATCCGCATGCCGCCCGTCGCCGCGGCGCCGCTCGCGTCGAGCCCGATCGCAACGCGGACATAGCTCTCGTCGGGGCTGAGCCCGGTCGAGGGGTCGAAGCCCACCCAGCCCAGGCCCTCGACATGCGCTTCCGCCCAGGCGTGCGGAGCGGAGCGGGCGGCATCCTCGGCACGATAGCCGGACGCATAGCGCGCCGGCACCATCAGCCCGCGGGCTCCCGCGATGAACATCTGGGCGACGTCGCGCGAGCTGACCTTACCGCCCGTCTCGAATGCCCTTGATGCCGTGCAGCCGGCATCGGGCAGGTCGGGCACGCAGGGGAAACGCCGGTGGAGCGCGGCGTTGAAGGCGTGCAGCCGCTCGAGCGTATCGTCGGCCGTGCCGGCGCTGTCCGCGGCGAAGACGAACAGCGCGTCGCTCGCCTCGGTGCGCGCGGTGCCGCGCAGGTAGAAGAGCGGCGGCAGCGGCTCGAGGGCGCCGCGCACCACGCCGCTCGCCTCGCTGGTGAGCACTTCGCCCGTCACCGTGATGTCGAGCGCCTCGATCGGGCCCTCGGCATAGAGCATCGTCACCATGTTGCCGAAGCCGTCGCCCGTATCGCGAAGGCGCGCGTCGCGATCCACGCCGACCAGCCAGCTCACCACCGTCTGGTCCTGTGTGTCGCACGGGGTAAGGCGCAGCATCTGGACGATGCGCGCCTGGGGTTCGCTGAAGCGATAGGTAGTGCGGTGCTCGATCGCGATCCGCATCAGATGAACCTGAACTGCCGGGCGATCGCGCCATCGAGCAGCGCATTCTCGCGGACGAACGCCTCCAGATGCTCGTGCAGGCCGGAGACGATCGCGTCATGGGTCCTGGTCTTCTGCATCCGGGCCAGGCGGGCGCGGGCCATGCGGTCCGCCTCGCCCTGGAGCCCGGTGCGCTTGGCGAGCGCGTTGAGCAGCGCGACCACTTCCTCGACACAGGCGGCCAGGCTGCGCGGCAGCTCGGCGCGGCTGATCAGCAGGTCGATCACATTGGCCGGCTGGAGCCCGTCATCGTAGAGCCAGCGATAGGCGTTCACCGCCGAGACGGTCTGCAGGATCGTGTTCCACTGGTCGCGATCGACCACGCCGCCGATCCGCTCGTCCTGGGGCAGGAGCAGATGGTATTTGACGTCGACCAGCCGCGCGGTGTTGTCCGCCCGCTCGATCGCCGCGCCGAGCTGGATGAGCAAGGTCGCCTCGTTGCGCATCATCCGGTGGATCGCGCCTTCGAAGCCGCGCGTTTCGCCCTTCACCTGCTCGAGCAGGTTGAGCGTGGCGGTGGCGCCGCCGATGGTCTGGCGGTTCTGGAAGAGCAGCCAGGCGCGATTGATCGCCGTCCAGGCCTCGCGGGTGAGCGCGGTGCGCACGGCGCGGGCATTGTTGCGCGCCATCTCCAGGCAGCGGACGATCGAGCCGGGATGGCCGTCGTCGAGCGCGAGGAAGCGCGCGACATGGGCCTGGGTCGGCTCCTGCCCGGTCGCGGCAAAGGCCTGGTCGGTATAGGTGACGGCGAGCGCGCTCTGCCATGCCGCGTCGCCGGCGGGACGAGCGGAGAGCGCGTCGAGGCGGATGGTAGCCTCGACCAGCCGGGCAATGAAATCCGCCCGCTCGAGATAGCGGCCGAGCCAGTAGAGCGCCGCCGCGGTGCGGGAGAGCATCAGCATCGGCTCATGCCCCGTCGTCCAGCAGCACGAAGCTGTCCTTGGTGCCGCCCCCCTGGCTGGAGTTCACCACCAGCGAGCCTTCGCGCAGCGCCACCCGGGTGAGCCCGCCCGGCGCCACGCGCACGCCGTCGCTACCGGTCAGCACGAAGGGACGGAAATCGACATGGCGCGGCGCCAGGCCTTGCTCGGCCAGCGTGGGCACGGTGGACAGCGCCAGCGTGGGCTGGGCGATGTAGCGATGCGGCTCGGCGACCAGCGCGGCGCGGAAGGCCGCGATCTCGGCCCGCGTCGCAGTGGGGCCGACAAGCATGCCATAGCCGCCCGATCCGTCGACCAGCTTCACCACCAGCTCCGGCAGATTGGCAAGCACATAGTTCAGCGCGTCGGGCTCGCGGCAGCGCCAGGTCTCGACGTTCGGCAGCCTGGCCTCGCCGCCAGAATAGAAGCGGACGATCTCGGGCATGTAGCTGTAGATCGCCTTGTCGTCGGCGATGCCGTTGCCCGGCGCGTTGAGGATCGCGACATTGCCGGCGCGATATGCCGCCATGATACCCGGCACGCCGAGCATCGAATCCGGGCGGAAGACCAGCGGATCGAGGAAATCGTCGTCGATACGGCGATAGATGACGTCGACCTTCACCCGCCCCGCGATCGTCTGCATCCAGACGACATCGTCGTCCACCACCAGGTCCGCCGCCTCGACCAGCTCGACGCCCATCGAATCCGCGAGGAAGCTGTGCTCGTAATAGGCCGAATTGAAATGGCCCGGCGTGAGTACGACGCAGACCGGCCGGGGGTTGCCGCCCGGCGCGACCGACTGCATCGTCTTCAGCAGCATGTCGGGATAGCTGTCCACCGGCGCCACGCGAAAGTCGCGGAACAGCTCGGGGCAGAGGCGGATCATCGCCTCGCGATTCTCGAGCATGTACGACACGCCGGAGGGCGTGCGGGCGTTGTCCTCGAGCACGTAGAACTGATCCGGCCCGGTGCGCACCAGGTCGATGCCGCAGATATGCGCCCATACGCCGTGCGGCGGGCGGACGCCGTCGACCTCGGCACGGAACTGCGCGTTGAGATAGATCAGCTCGGGCGGGATCACGCCTTCGCGCAGGATCCGGCGCGCGCCATAGATATCCTCCAGGAAGGCGTTGATCGCCTCGACGCGCTGGACCAGCCCTTCCGAGAGCCGCGCCCATTCGCCGGCCAGGAACACGCGCGGCACGATGTCGAACGGAATGATCCGCTCCGCCGCGTCGCTGTCGCCATAGACGGCAAAGGTGATGCCCAGCTGGCGGAACGCGGCTTCGGCGGATTGCTGGCGGCGCTGCAGCTCGGCGGCATCGGTTTCGGCCAGCCACCTCGAAAGCGCGGCGAACTCGGCGCGCGGACTGTCAGGCCCGCCATGCCCCCAGATTTCGTCGAACGCCCCGCGTGCCGCCATGCGCCTCCCATGTGCCGGTAATGCCGACGGATCGCATGCTGCAACGCTTTGTTGCGTCGCACAAGGGGGCAGACGTCATGCCGTCAACCGGCGTATTTCACGCTGCAGCCATAGGGTCGCGTCTCGGGTACCGATACCGGCTTGCCCGCGCGCATCTCGGCCAGCGCCGCCAGCACATGGTTGCGTGCCCCCGCGATGTCCGCCGCGTCGGCCGTCGGCTTGTCGTCGATCCCGCCCTTATAGGCGAGCCGGCCCTGGCCATCGATGATATACAAATGCGGCGTCGTCTTGGCGCCATAGCCCTTGCCGACCAGCCCCTTGGGATCGAGCAGATAGGCAGTGGGCTTCGCCTTCTCCGCGGCGACGAACTTCTGCGCCTCGGCCCCGGTCATGTGCCCCTGCAGGCCCGGCGCACCCGAATTGATCGTCAGCCACACCACGCCCTGCGCGGTCGCCGCCGCCTGGGTCCTCTGCATGTTGCCGCTGCCATAATGCTTCTTCACGAAGGGGCAGCCGGGGTTGTTCCATTCGAGCACCACGGTCCTGCCGCGATAGGCCGAGAGGTCGACCACCTTGCCGTGCATGTCGAGGGCGCGGAAATTGGGGACGGCGGCGGCGACATCGGGCTCGGCCATGAGCGGCGCGGCAGCGACACCCGCCGCGACGATGGCGGCACCGACCAGCATGCGATGAATCATCTTCGCTCTCCTTCTCAGCCCTTGCTTGCCAGGTCGACCAGCATGGCCTGGGTCAATATCTGGGGCAGGACCCGCGGTTCGGCCTCGCCCGGCTTGTACCACAGATAGAGCGGCACGCCCGCGCGGTTATGCCGTTCGATGAAGCGGCCGAGCGCGGGATCGCCATCGGTCCAGTCGCCGACCAGCACCGTCACCTTGTGATCGGCCAGCGCCCTGGCGACGGCATCCGTCTCGATCACGGCCTTCTCGTTGACCTTGCAGGTGAGGCACCAGTCGGCAGTGAAATAGGCGAAGACCGGCTTGCCCTGCGCGGTCAGTTCGGCGAGGCGGGCCTCGCTGAACTTCTCGGCGCCCGGCACGACGGCCCCGGTCCCGGCGGGCGCGGCGTTGACCAGCGCGGTCGCGGCGAGGGCGAGGGCCAGGAGCGGCACGGCCGGCAGCCAGGCGCGCGCCTTGCCGCGGCGCTGGCGCAGGCCCGCCCACCATAGGCCCAGCGTCGCGAGCAAGGCAGCGGCAAGGCCGATCGTCATGCCGGCCACCCCGGCCTGCCGCCCCAGCACCCAGGCGAGGGCGAGAGCCGTCAGGAACATCGGCACCGAGAGGATGCGGCGCAGCGTCTCCATCCAGGCACCCGGCCGGGGCAGCAGCCGGCGGAAAGCGGGCACGAAGCCGAGCAGCAGGAAGGGCAGCGCGATGCCGAGCCCGAGGCCGCCGAACACCGCCAGCGCCGCCGGCCAGGGCAGCACCAGCGCCGCGCCCAGCGCCGCGCCCATGAACGGGCCGGTGCACGGCGTCGCGACGAAGGCGGCGAGCGCGCCGGTCATGAAGGCACCGCCGGTTCCCCTGGCGGTTGCGCGGTTGACGAAGCCGGGGGCGGAAAGCTCGAACAGCCCGGCCAGGTTGAAGGCGATGCCGGCGACCAGGAGGAGGAGCACCAGGATGACGCGCGGATCCTGCAGCTGGAAGGCCCAGCCCAGCGTCGCGCCGCCCGCCCGCAGCGCCAGCAAACTGCCGCCCAGCGCCAGGCAGACCAGCACCACGCCCGCGGTATAGGCCAGCGCCTCGGCGCGCGGATCGCCGCCCTCGGCATTGGCCTTGGCCAGGCTCAGCGCCTTGAGGCTGAGGATCGGGAAGACGCAGGGCATGATGTTGAGGATCAGCCCGCCCAGCACCGCGCCGAGAAAGGCGAACAGCGCGCCGCTCCACGGCATCTGTGCGGGGGCAGCCTTCGCCGCCGGAACGGCACCGGGCACCGCGCGCACCCAGAAGCCCTGCTTGCCGAACGCCAGCAGCCCCTCGATCGGCCCCACCGCCTTCACGCCCGCCGTCTCGACCACCACCCGGTCGCCGTCGCGCGCCACCTTCTGGGGCGCGGCATAATCGAATGCGCCGTGCGTGGCGGGGAAGAAATATCCCTCGCCCTGCGCCGTCGCAGCGGCCGGGAACGGAATGGCGAGGCGCAGCGCCTTGCCATCGACCTGATAGATCCCCTCCGCGCCGAGCGGCCTGGGCAGCGCTGCGCGCCAGACGTCGAACTGCGCGCGAATGCTGGAAACCACGCTGCCGTCGCCGATCTGGAGCGTCGTCGACAGGTCCGCCTTGCCGGGCACGCAGATCGCATCGGTGCAAACCAGGTAGTTCAGCTTTACCCGCACCGGAAAGGCACCCGTGGCATCGGCCGGGATCCTGAGCGTCACCAGCGGCGCGAACGGGCCTTCATAGACATAGTTCATCAGCCCGGCGATCGTCAGCCGCTCGGGAACCGGATAGCGAATCTCGCCAGTGCTCGCCCCCTTGGGCAGGATCCATTCGGCGCGCGCCGGCAGGCCCGCATCGCCGGGATTGAGCCAATAGGCGTGCCAGCCCTTCTCGGGCACCGAGGCGAGCGCGAGCGTCACCTCGCTGCCGGGCGCGGGCCGATCGCTCTCCGCGACCAGCGTGATCTTCACATGCTCCTCGCCCGGCGCCTGGGCCAGGGCCACGCCGGCAAACAACCAGAGCAACAACGCCATCAATCCGAAACGAACCGCCGCCATGGAGCGTCCTTGCCGTGGAAGAGCTGTTGGCCCAATAGCAGCCCGGCAGGATTTGCACACGCCGGAGGTGGCCAAAGCATGAAGTCGTTCCGTCCGCTCGCAGCAGCAGCCGCGCTGCTCGCCGCAGCCCCGCTCGCCGCCCAGGAAGCCGCGCCGGCGCGGAATGTCCCGTCCCAGGCCCCGCGCGCCGCGCCGTCGCTGGTGGTGGTGATCTCGGTCGACCAGTTCTCGGCCGATCTGTTCGCGGAATATCGCGCCCAGTTCAGTGCCGGCTTCGCACGGCTGATGTCGGGCGCGGTCTTCCCCTCGGGCTATCAGAGCCATGCCGCGACCGAGACCTGCCCGGGCCATTCGACGATCCTGACCGGCGACCATCCGTCGAAGACCGGGATCATCGCCAATGACTGGACCGATTTCAGCGCGCCGCGCGCCGACAAGACGGTCTATTGCGCCGAGGACGAGAGCGTGCCCGGCAGCACCTCCAACAACTACACCGTCTCGGACAAGCATCTGAAGGTGCCGACGCTGGGCGAGTGGATGAAGCTTGCCGATCCGCAGAGCCGCGTCGTCTCGGTGGCGGGCAAGGACCGTGCCGCCGTGATGATGGGCGGGCACAAGACCGACGAGATCTGGTGGTGGAACGGCAAGGCGTTCGTCTCCTATGCCGGCCGCGCCGAGCCGGCGATGGTCACGCGGATGAATGCCAACGTGACCAAGCGCATCGCCGAGGCGCAGGAACCGCTCGACCTGCCGCCCTTCTGCCAGGCGCGCAGCCGCGCCTTCCAGCTCAACCCGAACCGCAGCGTCGGCGACGGTCGCTTCGCGCGCGCCGCGGGCAACAGCACCGCCTTCCGCGCCTCGCCCGAATTCGACGAGGCGATCGTGGCGACTGCCGCGGGGCTCGCCACCGACATGAAGCTCGGCCAGTCGGGCCATACCGACCTGCTCATCGTCGGTGCCTCCGCCACCGACTATGTCGGCCACACCCTGGGCACCGAAGGCAGCGAGATGTGCCTGCAGCTGCTCTCGCTCGACCAGACGCTGGGCAAGCTGTTCGCCGTGCTCGACAAGACCGGCGTCGACTATGCCGTGGTGCTCACCGCCGATCATGGCGGCCATGACATGCCCGAGCGCAACCGCGAGCATGCCGCGCCGATGGCGGCGCGCGTCGCCAGGGGGCTCGACGCCAAGACGATGGGCAAGGAGATCGGCGCGGCGCTCGGCATCGCCGGCCCGGTGCTGGTGGGCGGCAATTCGGGCGACGTCTATCTCGCGCCCGACCTGAGCAAGGCCGACCGCGCCCGCGTGCAGGCCGAGGCGATCAAGCGCTGGTCGGCCAATCCCCAGGTCGAGGCGGTGTTCACCCGCGCCCAGATCGCGGCGACGCCGATCGTCCACACCCCGCCCGAGACCTGGACCCTGCTCGAGCGCGCCCGCGCTTCCTATGATCCGCAGCGCTCGGGCGATCTGGTGATCGCGCTCAAGCCGCGCGTCACGCCGATCGCCGGCACCGAGGGCGGCTCGATCGCCACCCATGGCAGCTTCTGGGACTATGACCGCCGCGTGCCGATCCTGTTCTGGCGCAAGGGCATGACCGGCTTCGAGCAGCCGCTTTCGGTGGAGACGGTGGACATCGCGCCGACGCTTGCCGCGCTCATCCATGTGCCGGTGCCGGTGGAGATCGACGGGCGCTGCCTCGATCTGGATGCCGGCGCGGGCGATACGTGCAAATGAAGTGACTTCTCCCTCTTCCCTCGAGGGGAGAGGGCGTTACCGCCGCCGCTCGAAGATGCGGATGCCGGGGCCGAGATCGTTCTGGCCGAGCGTGCCGAGCTGGCCGGTGAAGTCTGCGACGAAGGCGGGATTGCCCGGCGCGCCGGGCGCCATGGTGGCAGTGTTGCCTTCGATGCGCAGGCCGGTGCTCGGATAGGTGCGCCCCTCCGCCGCGACCACGATCAGGGCCGAGCTGTTCTCCTTGCGCGACCCCTGGACGAAGGTGTTGCCGGCGATCAGGCCGGTGCCGCCCTCGGACAGGTCGATCATGTAGTTGGTCTTGTTGCCCCGGCTGTCGTCGAAGCTGTTGCCGGTGATCGTCACCCGGCGGGCGCGCAGCTTGACGTAATGGCCGCCGGTGCCGCGTTCGAAGCGCGAATTGGTGACGACCACGTCGCCGTCCACCGCGAGATAGATCGCATGGCTGCAATTCTCGGTCTCGCACTGGCCGAGGCCGGCGAAGGTCGTGTGATCGATGGTGATGCGGCGCACCGTCTCGTGGCCGCCGCCCAATATGCCTTCCTGGCTGTCGAGGAACATCGAATTGGTGACGGTGAGGTCGCCCATCTCGATGCGGATGCCGGCGCCATTGCCATCGGGCACCGAAAAGCCGCGAAAGACGATGCCGTCCACCGCCGAGCCGCGGCCGCGCAGCACGAAGGCGGCCTTTTCCTCGCAGGTCTGGCTCTCGAAGATCGCGGTGCCGGGCTGGACTGCCTTGAAGGTGATCCTGCCCCCGGTCTGGACCGTGCATTCGCGATAGGTGCCCGGCGCGATCAGGATCGTCGCGGTACCGTCGCGCACGGCGTTCACCGCATCATCCAGATGCGCGAAGCCCTGGCCGGTCTCGGCGACGACGAAGGGCGCGCGCTGCTGCTGGGCGGCGGCGGGCGCGGCGATCAGGGCAATGGCCGAGAGGATGGGCAGGCGCATGACGGGCTTATGCGCGGGCGGGTGTTAAAATTCCTCCCCCAGCAAGCCGAGGGAGGAATTCGATTACCGCAAAGTCTTGATGATCCCCGAGAAATCGAGCCCGGCGCCGGCGCCGTCGACGAATGCCTGGTAGAGTTCCTCCGCGCGCGTGCCCATCGGCACGTCGGCGCCGACGCTCGCCGCCGCTTCCAGCGCCAGCTTCAGGTCCTTCAGCATCAGCGGTGCCGCGAAGCCGCCCTGATAGTCGCGGTCGGCCGGGCTTTCGGGGCCGACGCCCGGGACCGGGCAATAGCTCGTCATCGACCAGCTCTGGCCCGAGCTGACCGAGGCGATGTCGTAGAAGCGCTGCGCGTCGAGCCCCAGCTTCTCGGCCAGGGCGAACGCCTCGCACGTGGCGATCATCGTCGCGCCCAGGATCATGTTGTTGCAGATCTTCGCTCCCTGCCCCGCCCCGCTGGCGCCGGCATGGATCACCGCCTTGCCCATGTCCGCCAGGAACGGCTCCGCCCGGCCGAACGCCTGCTCGGTGCCGCCGACCATGAAGGTGAGCGTGCCGGCATTGGCCGCGGCGATGCCGCCCGAGACCGGCGCGTCGACCGCCATCAGCCCGCGTTCGGTCGCCGCCTGCACCATGCGGCGGGCAGTGTCGACGTCGATCGTCGAGCAATCGATCAGGATCGCGCCGGGCGAGGCGTTGTCGAGCAGCGTGTCGGCATAGACGGCCTCCACATGCCTGCCGGCCGGCAGCATGGTGATCACCGCCTCGGCGCCCGCAATCGCCTCGGCGGCGCTGGCGGCGGGCAGGCAGCCCGCGGCCTTGGCGCGATCGAGCGCGTCCTGCGAGAGATCGAAGGCGCGGACGTCATGCCCCGCCTTGGCCAGGTTCGCCGCCATGCCGCCGCCCATATGGCCCAGGCCGATAAATGCTACGCGTGCCACTTCTCTTCATCCTCTCTCTTGTCGTCATCGAGTGACGCTTACTTCCCGGTCCAGTTCCCCGGGCGCTTCTCGACGAACGCCGTCATGCCTTCCTTCTGGTCGGCGGTGCCGAACAGCGCGTGGAACAGCCGGCGCTCGAACTGCACGCCTTGCGCGAGCGTGGTCTCATAGGCGGCGTTGACCATCTCCTTGTTGGCCAGCACCGCCAGCGGTGCCATCGCGGCGATCGCTTGTGCGGTCTTCACCGCTTCCTCGACCAGCTCGGCGGCCGGCAGGATGCGACTCGCCAACCCGGCGCGCTCGGCTTCCTGGGCGTCCATCATCCGGCCGGTGAGACACATCTCCATCGCCTTGGCCTTGCCGACGGCGCGGGTAAGCCGCTGCGAGCCGCCCATCCCGGGCGAGACGGCGAGCTTGATCTCGGGCTGGCCGAACCTGGCGCTGTCGGCCGCCAGGATGAAGTCGCACATCATCGCCAGCTCGCAGCCGCCGCCCAGCGCATAGCCCGCAACCGCGGCGATGATCGGCTTGCGGGTGCGCGTGAACGCGTCCCAGCCGGCGAAGAAGTCATGGCCGTACATGTCGGCAAAGCCCTGGGCCTGCATCTCCTTGATGTCCGCGCCCGCCGCAAAGGCCTTCTCGCTGCCGGTGATCACCGCGCAACCCTGCGACGGATCGGCGTCGAACGCCTTCATCGCATCGAGCAGCTCGGACAGGACCTGGCTGTTGAGCGCATTCAGCGCCTGGGGGCGGTTCAGCGTGACCAGCGTGGCGGCGCCGCGCTGTTCGACGAGGATGGTTTCGTAGTTCATTCAGGCCTCCTGGGCACGCGTTCGAGATTGGCGAGCAAGGCCGCGAGTTGCACGGGCGTGGCGTGCTCATGGGCTTCCTCGGTGGAGCTGGGGGTGTTGTCATAGGGGATCGGCTCGTCGAACTGGTCGGTCGCGAGGTCCCAATAGCGTCCGTCGATCCGGTTGTAGAAATGGGTGCCGCCCTTGGTGGCGGTCTTCATGATGTCCCCACCGAAAAAATGCTGGGTGGTGAGCGCGGTCACCGCGCACTGGTTGCGGCACGGATCGGCCGGATCGAAGGCGCTCGAAATCGTCTCCGGGCCCCAACCATGCTTGACGGCATGATAGAGATCGATGGGGGTGGCGTAGCGCATCAGGGCTCCCATTGTTGATCGGCCAGCAGCGGCGCGAAGATGGCGTCGACCGCCGCGTCGCTCACCGCTTCGGGCGTGGCCGGGTTCCACGCCGGCGCGTTGTCCTTGTCGACGATCAGCGCACGGACGCCCTCGATGAAGTCGTGGCTCTGCGCGACGCGGCTGCCGATCGCATATTCCTGCGCCATCTCCTCGGCGAAGCTGGTCCGCGCGCGGCCCTCGCGAACGAGGCGGAGCGAGACCTTCATCGACTGGGGCGACTTGGCGCGCAGCGTGGCACGCTGGGCGGCGGCCCATTCGCCGCCATCGGCGTCGAGCGCGACGAACACGCCCTCGACCGTGTCGGCAGCGAAGAGGCGGTCGATATCGGCGCGGTGCGCGGCGATGCGCGGTTCGGACGCGGGCGCCGACAGCTCGGCGAGGATCGTCTCCACTGCGGCCGGATCGGCGGCGATGCGCGTCTTGGCCTCGTCGAGCGCCTCGGCCGGCAGATAATGGGTGGCGAGGCCGAGCGCGAGGCATTCGGCGCCGTCGAGCCGGTGGCCGGTCAGCGCGAGATACTCGCCGATCTTCCCCGGCAGGCGCGCGAGATACCAGCCGCCGCCCGCGTCCGGGAACAGGCCGATGCCGGTCTCCGGCATGGCGAACCTGGTATTCTCCGTCGCCACCCTATAGCGCGCCGGCTGCGAAATGCCGACGCCGCCGCCCATGGTGATGCCGTCCATGAACGCCACGATCGGCTTCGCATAAGTGAACAGCGCATGGTTCAGCCGGTATTCGGTACGGAAGAAGTCGCGCGCCTGGCTGCCGTCGCCGGCGCCGCTCGTCGCGATCATGCGGATGTCGCCGCCGGCGCAGAACCCCCGGCCCTCGGCATGGTCGATCAGCACGATCTCGACCGCCGGATCGTCACGCCACGCCGCCAGCGCACCCAGCATCGCGGCGCACATGCCGGTGTCGAGCGCATGGATCGCCTTGGGCCGGTCGAGCCGGATGCGCCCGGCGCGGCCTTCGACCTGGAGGATGACGTCAGCGTTCATTTTCGTCCTTCATTCGATTGCCCGGCCGGCGGCGGCGCAATAGCCTCTCCAGATCATGGAGAGGCATGGCATGTTCGAAACCGGCAAGGTCAAGTGGTACAATGAATGCAAAGGGGTGGGCTTCATCACGCCCGACGCGGGCGGCGAGGACGTGCCGTTCCGCCTTCCCGCGATGCACGCGGCCGGGATCAAGACCGTCGCCGAGGGCCAGCGGCTCGCATTCGAAGCGCGCATCGGCAATCGCGGGCTGGAAGCCGTTGCGATCAAGCTGGCCTGACAGCGGCGTCACTGGCGGGTAAGCTCCCGGCCGACGATCATGCGCATCACCTGGTTGGTGCCCTCTAGGATCGAATGGACGCGCAGGTCGCGCCAGAAGCGCTCGATCGGATAGTCCATCAGATAGCCATAGCCGCCGTGCAGCTGAAGCGCGCGATCGACCACCGAGCTGCCGGTGTCGGTCGCCAGCCGCTTGGCCATGGCCGCGAACTTGGTCTTGTCCGGCGCGCCCGAGGTCACCTTGGCGGCGGCGAGATAGAGCAGCGCACGCGCCGCCTCCAGCTCGGTCGCCATGTCGGCCAGGACGAACTGGGTGTTCTGGAAATCGGCGATCGGCTTGCCGAACTGCTGGCGGTCCTTGGTGTAGTTCACCGCCTCGTCGAGGCAGCGCTGGGCGCCGCCGAGCGAACAGGCACCGATGTTGAGGCGGCCGCCATCGAGGCCCATCATGGCGAAACGAAAGCCCTCGCCTTCGCCCCCGATGCGATTCTCCACCGGCACGCGCACCGAATCGAACGTGACCTGGCGCGTAGGCTGCGAATGCCAGCCCAGCTTGCGCTCATTCGCGCCGAAGGAGACGCCAGGCATGTCCTTCTCGATCACCAGGCACGAAATGCCCTTGGGCCCCTCTTCGCCGGTGCGGACCATCGTGACGTAGATTTCGTTCTCCCCCGCGCCCGAGATGAACTGCTTCGAGCCGTTGACGACATAATGGTCGCCGTCCAGCACCGCCCGCGTCTTGAGCGCGGCGGCGTCCGAGCCCGAGCTCGGCTCGGTGAGGCAGTAGGACGCGATCCGTTCCATCGTGATCAGCGAGGGCAGGTACTTGTCCTTCACCGTCTGGCTGCCGAACCGGTCGATCATCCAGCTTGCCATGTTGTGGATCGAGATGAATGCGCTGGTGGAGGGGCAGCCATAGGCCATCGCCTCCATGATCAGCGCCGCCTCGAGCCGGCCCAGGCCGATGCCGCCGCTCTCCTCCGAGACGTAGATCGAGGCGAAGCCCAGCTCCGCCGCCGCCCGGATCGTGTCGCGCGGGAAGATGTGCTTCTCGTCCCACTCGGCCGCATGCGGGGTGATCGCATCGGCGGTGAATTTCCGCGCCATTTCCTGGATGGCACGCTGGTCGTCGGTGAGTTCGAACTGGGTCATGGCTGGGTCCTTGGGCCGGGAAAACGCGCCGGCGATGAGAAAGTCGACATCGAAACTCCCGTCCAGGGAGGGAAATGGGATGGTCTGCCCCGGCGCGGCGTCATTTCCCCGCCCCCACCTTCTCGTGCAGCACGCGCTCGGCGAAGAGCGCATTGGCGATCTTCACGTCGTTGCGCTCGTACCAGCGGGGCTTGGCGAGCTTCTTCTCCCAGGCGAGCTGCTCGATCATCGTGCCCGCCGTCCATGCAACGTCCGGGCGCTCGCGGTGGATCGGGTCGGCATAGGCCTCGTCGGCGCCGATGATCTCCCAGCCGTCCTGGCGCAGCGCGTCAATCAGGTCGCCCAGGAACAGGCCCGCCATGTCGGTCTCGTGCAGCAGCAGGACGTGCGCGGGCGAGCGGCCGAGCGCGCGACGGGCCAGATCGTCGCCGAAATCGGCGGACTGGACGTGCGTCTCGACATAGAGGTCGCGCAGCGCCTCCATGTCGACGGTCTTGCCCGCCTTGCGCGCAGCGATGGCCTGGCCTTCCATGTTCCAGTCCGAGCCGTCGATCGTCGCATAGCCGTTCATCATCCCGCGCGCGGCCAGCCCGGCGCGGACGGCGTCGCGCTTCGCCTTGTCGGGCCCGCCCTCGTCCAGATAGGGGAAGCGCAGCCAGGGGCGATACGCCTTGCCCTGCGTCTTCAGATAGGCCTGGGCGCGATCGATATCGGCGAGGAAAGCCTCCGCCGCGACCTTGGACAGCTTGAGATGCGTATTGGTGTGGTTGCCGAGCACCCCGCCGGCCGCGACATAGGCGGCGATGCGCTTCGGCGCGTCGATCCCGTCGCCGAAATGGACGATCCGGTTGGGATTGAGGAAGAAGACCGGCTGGGGGACGTGGCGCGAGCGAAAGGTCTCGACCAGGCGCGCGGTGCGCTCGTCGGGTGTGAGGAAGGCGCCGCGGCCGCGCGGCACGTCGTCGAAGCTGAGCGCGATGCGCTTGGCCGCCTGGGGCGGCGTCGACGCGATCACGCTGATCGTGCGCTTGCCCGGCACCACCATCGCCAGCGCGATGCAGGCGATCATCGCCTTGAGCACGAAGCGCAACCCGGTCATCGCCCCTTCCCCCTGGTTCCAGCCATCCCCGCCAATAGACGCTGGCGGAGGGCGGCGCCATAAGGCTGCGCATGGAGCGGCTGTTGCTTATCGATACGGCGATGCGGCTGATGGGAGTCGGCCAGCTGCTGCTGATGGCGCTGGTGGCGGCCCGCAGCGGCGCGCCTGCCCCGATCCGCCGGGCGACGATCGCGCTGCTGGTGTGCGTGGCGGCCTATCTCGCGATCGTCTCGCCCGCATTGCAGCTGTGGCGTTCCGCGGCCTGGCCGGTGATCCAGATCTTCTCGCTCAACGCCCCGCTGGCGCTGTGGGTGTTCGCCCATCTGATCTTCGAGCGGCCGATCGACAAGCGCCTGTTCGCCCTCGCCCTGGGCGTGACGCTGATCGACTGGATGCTCTTCACCCACGCGCTCTATGTGACGCACCAGCGGCCGGTGGCGGCGGGCGCGGTGCAGCACGGCATCGCCTTCCTGCTCGCGGTGCACGCCATCGTCATCGCCATCGCCAATCGCGGCGACGACCTGCTCGAGAAGCGCCGCATGTTCCGGCTGGGCTTCGTGATCGTGGTGGGCGTGCAGACCCTGGGCATCGTGGTGGTGGAAAGCGTGTACGACCTGCTGCGTACCGACATCTGGCTGATGCTGCTCCAGTCGGGCACCGCGCTGATCGCGATCCTGGCATTCGGCGCCGCGATGCTCACGGCCAATGCCGAGCTGCTGTTCGACAAGGCCGCGCCGCCGCCCCCGCGCGCGCCGCTGTCGCCGGCCGAGCATGTGCTCAAGCAGAAGCTCGACGCGGCGATGGCCGCCCATATCCACCGCGAGCCCGGGCTCGGCATCGGCGTGCTCGCCGGCAAGCTGGGCGTGCCCGAACACCGGCTGCGCGCACTGATCAACCAGCGGCTGGGCTATCGCAACTTCTCGGATTTCCTCAATTCGCACCGCATCGCCGATGCCAAGGCCTGGCTGGGCGACCCGGCCAGGGTGGACCTGCCGGTGCTCACCCTGGCGATGGACCTGGGCTATGGCAGCCTCGCCCCGTTCAACCGCGCCTTTCGCGACGCCACGGGCACCAGCCCCAGCGAATATCGGCGCGCCGCGATCCTCGATCCCGAAAAAGGCTGATCGATTCCGGAAATGCGCGGCATTTTCCGGGCGCGGCGGGACCGGCGCGGCGGCGCGGCCTAACAAGGCGGCATCCGCTTTCGAGGATGCGACATGCCACATTGGATCGTACCGCTCGCCGCGCACGGCGCACACAGCTTCGCCGTCGAACTGGCCCGCTATCTCGCCGCCGCCGGCGGGATGACCGCCATCCTCTGGGCCGGCGCGCGCTGGACCGCCGCCCGGCGCATCCAGAAGCGCGCGCCCGCCAAGGGGGATCGCGCCCGCGAGTTCGGCCATTCGATGCTGTCGGTCGGCATCTTCGCGCTGTGGAGCATCGTCACGCTGGCGATGAACCAGGCGGGAATCATCCATATGGGCTTCGCCCTGCCGGCCTGGTGGCAGGCAGCGCTGGAGTTCGTGGCCATCGTGGTCGTCCACGATGCCTATTTCTACTGGATGCACCGCGGGCTGCACACCAGGGCGATGTTCCGCCGCGCGCACCTGACCCATCACAAGTCGCGCACGCCGACGCCCTGGGCGGCGTACAGCTTCGCCCCGATCGAGGGCGTGCTGGAGGGCATGTTCCTGCCGCTCTTCCTGCTGTTCGTGCCGATGCACGCGGTCGTGGTGCTCGCCTTCCTGCTCCACCAGATCGGCCGCAACGTGCTGGGCCATTCGGGGCACGAGCTGATGCCGCCGGGCTTCACGCGCTTCCCCCTCACCGCCTGGCTGACCACGGCGACGCATCATGACCTGCACCATAGCGGCGGCGGACATAATTTCGGGCTCTACTTCACCTGGTGGGATCGCTGGATGGGTACCGAGCACCCGCGCTACCACGCGCATTTCGAAGCGGCGGCGGTGCCGTGGTTCGGAATGGGCAAGACGAAGCGGTTGCAAGCCTAACCGCACGCCGGCGCTGGCCGCGACGCGAACCCCCATTGGACCGCGGCCGCAATCATGCCCAGAGATACTGCCCCCATCCACGCATAGCAGCCCGCAAAACGCTGAACGGGCTCGAGCGTACCCGCTTCGTTGACCATGATCGTACTGCGCATCGCTTCGCGGAGCAGGACGAACCCGAGGAACACCGCGCAAGCCAGGAATCGCTTGCTGCCGCGTATATGGGTCGGCAGCAGCAGCACCACGAGCACAAGGAGCAGCGGATTGGCAAGCCAGCTCAGTTCGCCGATCCCAATGCCCAGCCACCCCATTGCGAGCAAGATCCAGCCCGGCCCGCCTGCATCGAATACGGGCAGGAAGAGTGACGCCACCCAAAGTCCGCAGATCGCCGCAACGAGCGAGTATCGGATGCGTGCCGGCATCCGGTTACCCCATGGTCGGAATGACGAAGGCGCTGTCGCCGCTCGCGCCGCCGTCGGGCCAGCGCTGGGTGATGGTCTTCACCTTGGTCCAGAATTTCACGCCTTCCATGCCGTGCTGGTTGGTGTCGCCGAACGCCGAGCGCTTCCAGCCGCCAAAGGTGTGATAGGCGACCGGCACCGGGATCGGCACGTTGATGCCGACCATGCCGACATTGACGCGCGCCGCGAACTCGCGCGCGGCATGGCCGTTGCGCGTGAAGATGGCGACGCCGTTGCCATATTGATGGTCGCTCGGCAGCTTGAGCGCGGTTTCGAAATCGGGCGCGCGGACGATCTGGAGGACCGGGCCGAAAATCTCTTCCTTGTACGCCTGCATGTCCGGCGTGACGCGGTCGAACAGGCTCGGCCCGATGAAGAAGCCCTGCTCATGGCCCTGGAGCTGGAAGCCGCGGCCGTCGACCACCAGCTCGGCGCCTTCGTCCACGCCGGTCTGGATCCAGTTCTCGACGCGCTGCTTGTGCGCGGCGTTGACGACCGGGCCGTAATGCGCCTCGGCATCGGTGGAGATGCCGACGCGCAGCGCCTCGATCGCCGGGATCAGCTTCGCGCGCAGGGCATCGGCGGTCTTGTCGCCCACCGGTACGACCACCGGCAGCGCCATGCAGCGCTCGCCCGCCGAGCCGAAGGCGGCGCCGGACAGATCCGCCACCACCTGGTCCAGATCGGCATCGGGCATGACGATGCCGTGATTCTTCGCGCCGCCCATCGCCTGGACGCGCTTCCCGGCTTCGACGCCGCGGCGATAGACATAGTGCGCGATGTCCGACGAGCCGACGAAGCTGACCGCCGCGATCGCCGGGTGGTCGAGGATGGCGTCGACCATTTCCTTGTCGCCGTGCACGACCTGGAGCACGCCCTCGGGCGCGCCCGCCTCGCGCATCAGCTCCGCAAGGCGCACCGGCACCGACGGATCGCGCTCGCTGGGCTTGAGGATGAAGGCATTGCCGCAGGCGATGGCGACGCCGAACATCCACATCGGGATCATCGCCGGGAAGTTGAACGGCGTGATGCCGGCGCCGATGCCGAGCGGCTGGCGCATGCTGTACACGTCGATGCCGGGGCCCGCGCCCTGGGTGTATTCGCCCTTGAGCACATGCGGGATGCCGCAGGCGAATTCGATCACTTCCAGGCCGCGCTGGATGTCGCCCTTGGCATCGGCGATCACCTTGCCATGCTCGGAGCTGAGCAGGTGCGCCAGCTCCTCCATGTTCTTCTCGACCAGCGCCTTGAAGGCGAACATCACGCGGGCGCGGCGCTGCGGGTTGGTCGCGGCCCAGCCGGGCTGGGCGGCGAGCGCGGCGGCGACGGCCTTGTCGAGATCGGCCTGGGTGCCGAGCTGGACCCGGGCCTGGACCTGGCCGGTGTTCGGGTCGAACACATCGCCCGTACGGGCGCCCGCGCCGCCATCATGGCCGACAATGACATGGTCGATGTTACGCATTTCGCTCTCCTGCGGACTCCGCCGGCCCGACTCGTTCGTGTAATTTAATTACGCAGTGGCACAAGCGACGGGCGCTGTCACGCACCGGCCGACGGGAAAGCTCAGGCCGGGAGGCAGCTGATCGGCACGGGAAGGAGGCGGCCCTGCGCGTCGCCGATCATCATCACCTCCACGCCGAACGCCGCGCGTAGCGGCTGATGGGCGAGCGCTTCGCCGGGCGCGCCAAAGGCGATCATGCGGCCGCCGCCCAGCAGCAGCACCGCATCCGCCACGCGCGCGGCCAGCACCGGATCGGCGAGCGCGACGACGATGCCCATCCCCTGCCCGGCGGCCGCGCGCAGCTGCGCGATCCGGGCGAATTGCGCGGCCGGGTCGAGCGCGCTCAGCGGATCCTCGGCCAGCAGCCAGTCAGGGCGGGCGACGAGCGCGGCAGCGAGATCGGCGGAACCCCGGCCGAGCAGGCGGTGGCGATCCCGCTCGACCAGCGCGATCGCCCGGGCGCGCTCGGCCCGGCCCAGGCGACCGATCAGCCTACCGCCCAGCCGGACATGGCCGGCATCGGCATCGGCACGGCCGGCGATCGCGCGCAGCAACAGGGCCTTGCCCGCGCCGGCCGCACCGAGAATCGCCGTCACCCTGCCCGGCTCGAACACCGCGTCCACGCCCTCGAGCACGCGGCGTTCGCCCCGGTTCAGGGCCAGATTCTCGATGCTGAGCTTCATTCCCCGCCCTAGGCATCGGCAGATGACAACCGGGTTACAGTCCGCGGCGCGTTTTTCGGGAAGAATCGGCCGCAACTCGCGAAAAAATGCGCTTTGTCTCGGTACTGTAACGCTGGGCTAAGTGCGCATTTACCAACCGCCCCCTATCCGGCGGGGGATGTCCTTGGCCGATCCCTCGCCCGCCCCAGGCGGCACCTGGCTTACCGAGCGCGAGCTCAATCCGCCGTTGCTAACGCTTACCGACACGATGTGGCGGGCGGCGGAGCTGTTCGGCAACGATCCCGAGCTGCGGCTGGTGGCGATCGTCGACGAGCGCGGGCGCCCGCTCGGCGCGATCTTCGAGAAGGACGTGCGGCGGCTGCTGCTCAATCCCTTCGGCCATGCGCTGATGCGCAACCCTTCCTATGGCGCGGCGGTATCGCGCTATGTCCGCGCCTGTCCGGTGGCGGAGATGACCGACGACCTCGCCCGGCTGATGGAGAGCTACCGCGCTTCGGGCGGATCGGAGGGGATGATCCTGACCCGGAGCGGCCGGGTGCAGGCGACGGTGAACAACCGCCGGCTCGTCCATCTCGCCGCCGAGCGCGAAGTGGCGACGGCGCGCGCGCAGGTGGAGCGCGCGGCGCGGATCGAGGCGGCGAGCCGACGCTTCGAGGCGCAGGTGGAGGCGCTGTCGCACGACATGGGCCTGCTCTCGACTGCGCTCGAGGATGGCGCGGTGCTGACGGCGGACCGGGCGAGCGGCGTGGGCGACCGCGCCCTGGCGGTGGCGACCGCCGCCTCGCAGACGAGCGACAACATGGCGGAGATCGCCGCGCGCGGGCGCGAGCTGGCCGGCGCGCTCTCCGGCATCGCCCACAATACCAGCGATGCGCGCCAGGCGGCGGCGGCGGTCTCGCAACTGGTGGAGAGCGGGAGCGCGCGGACGCGCGACCTGCTCCATTCGGCGCAATCGATCGATTCGGTGATCGGGCTGATCAGCGACATCGCCCGGCAGGTGAACCTGCTCGCGCTCAATGCGACGATCGAGGCGGCGCGCGCCGGCGAGGCGGGGCGCGGCTTCACCGTGGTGGCGAACGAAGTGAAGCAGCTCTCGACCCAGACCGGCATCGCGGCCGACCGGATCACTGCGCATGTCCGCGAGATCCGCGGCGGGATAGACGAGGTCGCCGCGGGGCACAGCCGCGTCGAGCAGGCGATCGGCGCGATGGCGGCGCTGGCCGACGCGGTGGAAAGCGCCGTCGCCCGGCAGGAGGAAGCGACGCGCACGATCGCGCGCAACGTGGACGAGGCAGTGCATGCGAGCACCGGCATCCAGCGCGACGTCGAGGCGATCGGCGGCACTTCGCGCGATGCTTCGGACCAGGCACGCGCGATGCGCGACGTTGCGGGCAGGCTCCATGTCGGCGCCGATGCCCTGTCGGACCAGGTCCATGCCTTTCTGGCGGAACTGCGCGTCGCCTAGAGTCGTTTTCAGCTCCGCTGAATCGGCACCGTCCTACTGAAAACGACTCTAGCCGGCGGCGGTGACGATCTCCACCCGCACCGGCATCCAGGCATTGCCGTCCCGCCAATGGCCCGCACAGGCTTCGGCCAGGCGGGCGCGCGCCGCCTCGCGCTGGGCCGGCGGCGCACCGAGCAACGGCGCCGCCGTCGACGAGGAGGCAAGCAGGAAATCGGCCGCGGCCTCGGGCGTGGCGGCTGGCACGGGCAGCGCGCCGTGCCAGCTATGGCTGGCGGCGCCCTGGAAACCGGCGGCATCCAGCAGCGCGATCAGCCTGGCGGGGTCGCCATAGCGAACCGGGCCGGGGGCATCGGGATCGGCCGGCGGCAATTCGACCACGGATGCGATCGCGGCGCGGATCTGCGCCATGAAACCGACTTCGCCCACCGGCCCCCAGACCGCGAAGGCCAGCCGCCCGCCCGGTGCCAGCCAGTGGCGCAGATTGGCAAAGGCCGCAGCCGGATCGTCGAAGAACATCACCCCGAAGCGCGAGGCCAGCCGATCGAACCGCCGCTCGGGCCGGTAGCGCGCGACATCCGCCTCGACGAAGCGCGCCACCGTGCCCGCCCGCGCGGTGGCGGCGGCGACCAGGTCGGGCGAAATGTCGAAGCCGGTGATGTCGCTGCCGGCCGGCGCCGCCGCGGCGATGGCGCGCGTCGTGCCGCCGCCTCCGCACGCGATTTCGGCAATGCGACAGGGCGCATCCAGCGCCAGCGCCGCGACGAACGGCGCATCGACCGGCGCAAGCATCGCCTCCATCCCGTCGAGCTGGTCGCGCCACTGGGCGCCGCGACCGCCCGCCCAATCATATTCCGAAGCCTGTTCCCGCATGCGGCCAAGGATGCGCCAAAGCGCGGCGCGGCACCAGTGCAAGGCATCAAAAAAGCCGCCAGATCGGTGACCTGGCGGCTTTTCTATATGGTGGGCGCGGCAAGGATTGAACTTGCGACCCCTGCGATGTCAACACAGTGCTCTACCACTGAGCTACGCGCCCATTGGCCTGTCGGCCGAAACGGGAAGCGGGCCTTTAGCGGGCAACACAGACCCGTGCAAGCACGCTTTTCAGTTTTTGCGGGTCGGCACCGCAGGAATCGAAAACCTCAATTGAACCCGGCATTCTCCGCTTCGAACAGCCGATCCACCTCGAGCACCAGGTCGCGCAGATGGAAGGGCTTGGAGAGCACCCGCGCCTGGGGCACCTGCTTGCCGGCCTTGAGCGTCACCGCCGCGAAGCCGGTGATGAACATCACCCGCATGTCCGGCGCGATCTCGCTCGCCTTCTGGGCCAGCTCGATGCCGTCCATCTCGGGCATCACGATATCGGTTAGCAGCAGGTCGAAGCGCTCGTTCTCGAGCAGCGGTATCGCCGCGGTGCCGCGATCGACCGCGCTGACCGCATAGCCCGAACGCTCAAGCGCCCGGGTAAGGTATTCCCGCATCACGCGGTCATCCTCGGCCAGCAGAATCCGGATCATGTTCCCCCACTCGAAATCAACAGGGCCGCATCCTATACCCGAAGCCCTTAAGATTTTCCGCCCTTATACCATTCCATGCCATTGCGGCAGTGCGATGGCACGCATAGTCATGACGTCGTGACCGGAGAATCCTTCGTCCGCCATGGTGCCGCCGAGCCGCGGAGCCCCGTGATCCTGTCGGTGCCGCATGCCGGGCGCGACTATCCGGACGCGTTGCGCGCCGCGCTGCGCGTGCCGCTGGCGGCACTGCGGGGGCTCGAGGACCGGCATGCCGACGCGATCGCCCTCGCCGCCCGGCGCGACGAGACCCTGTTCGTCGCCACCCGGCCGCGCGCCTGGATCGACCTCAACCGCGCCGAGCACGAGCGCGACCCGCGGCTCGACGACGGCGCCTGGCCGCACGGCGCGCCGCTTTCGGCCAAGCTGCGCTCCGGGCTGGGGCTGGTGCCGCGCCGGGTGGGAAATGCGGGCGACATCTGGCAGCGCCGGCTGAGCGCCGACGAGGTGCAGCAGCGCATCCATGCCGACCACCGCCCCTGGCATGCCGCGATCGATGCGGTGCTGGCTTCGGCGCGGGCGCGCTTCGGCGTGGCGGTGCTGCTCGACGTCCATTCGATGCCGCCGCTCGGCAATCCCGCGACGGCGGCGCGGCTCGTACCCGGCGACCGGTTCGGCAAGTCGGCGGCGGGGCGTTTCCTGGGCCGGATCGAAGGCGTGGCGCGCGCGCACGGCATCCGCACCATGGCCAACACGCCCTATTCGGGCGGGCATATATTGGAGCGGCACGGCGATCCGCGCCGCGGCGTGCATGCGATCCAGCTCGAATTCGACCGCGCGCTCTATCTCGATCCGGCGCTCGACCAGCCGGGCCCGGGACTGGCGACGGCGGTACGGCTGCTGCGCGATATCATCGACGCCGTGGCCGACGAAGCGCTGCCGGGCGCGATCGCGGCGGAGTGAACCGGCCCGGCGGCTCACTTCCGATTGTTCTTCCACCGTTCGATATCGCCGGGCCGGCTGCAGAACGGAACGACCGGCAGCGCCTTCGCCATCATGCCCGGAGCGCGCAGTTCCATCGTGATGAAACCGGCACTGCCCCGGCCGCTCTGCAGCATTGCGTCATAGGACCCCAGCAACATGCCGTCCGCCGCATAGGCGTTCCATATGGCACGATAGAGGTAGCTGCCGCCGTTCGCGACCGTGAGGCTGGTGCGCTCGACTCGTGCGGTGCGGTTCACCCAGGGATCCGTCGCGTCCGCGGCGTCGATGAAGGTTCCGTCCAGCGCCCAATTCCCGTGGCCGAGATAGGTGTGCTTCAGGAAGATTTCGCCCAGACCGCGCGGCACCTTTGCGAGCGTGCGATAGTCCAGGAACGCCCTTTCCGCGCGCGCTTCGGCCTTTGCGATCGAGCTCGGCTTGGGTGCCTTTCGCCCGTCATAGCAAGAAGCCGAAGGCCCGGTGCCCGGCTGCAGCATGAGGAATTGGGCGTGCGCGCGCATGGCCGTGAAACCGGTCACCACGGCGACGCAGCAGGCGAAGCACTTCGCAAATCCCCCCATCGCGCCAACCTTAAGATGCCGCGCCGATTTTACCAGCAGCCCGCAAGCGCCCGATAAAAAACCACCTCGTGGTTACCCACGAGGTGGCCAAGGTTCAGGGAGGAGACACGCCCGAGGGCGTGCCGTACGGCCTCGCGAAAGGGGGGACACGACGCCGTACACAACAAATATAAGTGAGAGGCCGGATAGTTCAAGGGGTCGCGAGAAACCGTTTTCAACGCGCGATCAGCCGCGTCGGCCCGATCCCGGAAGCATGCGCGCCAGCACCCGGTCGCGCAGGATGAAATGGTGGCGCAGCGCCGCGGCGATGTGGATCGCCACCAGTGCCGCCATCAGATAGCCGAGCAGCTCGTGCGCCTCATGCGCATTGTGGGCGATGCCCGGCGTGGCGGGCAGCACGGGAATCTCGAACAGCCCGAACCAGTTGATCGGGCGCGGACGCTCGGGATTGGAGGAGAGCAGCCAGCCGCTGATCGGCAGGATCAGCAGCAGCGCATAGAGGATGAAGTGGACCGTATGCGCGGTCGCCTTCTCCCAGGCCGGCAGCAATTCGGGCAGATGCGGCGGCTTGTGCGTGAGCCGCCAGCCGATCCGGCCCAGCGTGAGCACCAGCACGGCAATGCCGACCGACTTGTGGATCGGCATGATGCCCCACGCTCGCGGCATCGCGTCGTGGAACAGGCCGACGATGAGGTTGAACAGGACGAGCGCGGCGATCGACCAGTGGAAGGCGATCGCCCCCCGGCTGTATCGATCGCCGCGCGCCGTCACGATCAGGCGTTCGGCTGAACGAGCTGCGGCTCGGGCATCTTGCCCTGGCGCAGCTGGCGGCCGAAGATGTCGCGCATCAGGCCCAGCGAGAAGAGATGCGCGTAGATGAGCGGCAGCATGCCGTTCTGCACGATCTTGCGCAGCTGGTCGCCGCGCATCTCGTTGAGCTTGTTCTCGTCGACCATCATGAAGCCGCGATAGACGAAGGGCTGGGCGGCGCCGTCCGGCTGGATCGTCACTTCACCGTCGATCAGCAGGTCGAGATCCTTGAGCTCCTTCATGAACTGGCCGGTGCGGGCGCCGGCCTGCTCGAACTGCTCGTTGAACTGCAGGATGTTCTTGGTGGTGTCGCTCGGCTGGCCGTCGACGAACAGGGCCTCGCCCTCCTCGAACGCGCCGACCGTGTCCGAGGTCGGATCGAAGCAGAGCGACAGCTCGTCGCTGTCGGGGCGCAGGCGCGCCAGCAGATAGGGATAGCGGCGGATATAGGCCGGGACGTAGAAGTTCGTCTCGTTGAGCGAGCCATCATCGTCGAAGAAGGTGTTGATGCCCTCGTTCAGGCCCATCAGCGCCAGCGGCACCGGCTCCTCGCCCTGCGAGAAGACGATCGGCATGAAGCGCTGCACCAGCGGGAATTCCTCGACGGTGACCGGCACCGCATGCTGCTTGGCGAGGAACGGCGCCTTGTCGGCGGCGCGAATCTTGAAATCGGCGTGCTGCTGGCTCGAGAGCGGCTCAAGCTCGTTGTAGAACAGAGGCAGCGACTGCTGCGGGGCGGAAGCCATCCTAAATCTCCTGGGAACTAAAAATGCTGATGTCTGGAATCCCGGGGCGAGGGTCTATGGGGTGTCAGCGTCGGGCGCAAGCGCTACGAGCTTGCCGGGATTCAGGATTCCGCGGGGATCCAGTGCCGATTTGATCGCTTTCAATGCCGCGATACGCGACGGCGGGCTCAAACGCTCCAGTTCGGCACGCTTCATCTGTCCGATACCATGTTCGGCGGAGATCGATCCGCCCTCGGCCACCACCATGTCGTAGACGAGGCGGCTCACCGCGGGCCCGTCGCCGGCATACCAGGCGTCGCGATCGGCGCCCTGCGGCGCGCGGACATGGAAATGGACGTTGCCGTCGCCCAGATGCCCGAAGGCAGTGGCGCGCGTGCCCGGGAAGCGCCGCTCGGCCTCGGCCGCGGCCGCGAGCATGAAGCGCGGCATCTTGTCGACCGGCACCGAGATGTCGTGCTGCATCGCCGGCCCCAGCGCGCGCTCGGCCTCCGAGATCGAATCGCGGATGTGCCAGAAGGCCTCGACCTGGGCCTCGCTGGTCGAGATCACCGCGTCTTCGGCCAGGCCCGCCTCGAACACGGGGACGAGCAGCCGCTCGAGCAGGGCGGCGGGCGGCTCGGCGCCCGGCTCGGTCGCCACCGATTCGATCAGCACATGCCAGGCATGCTCGCCGGCCAGCGGCGAACGGGTGCCGGGGATGTGGTGGAGGACATGGCCCAGTATCTCGCCCGGGATGATCTCGAAGCTCTCGATCGTGGCGGTGCGCGCCTCCATCAGGCGCAGGATGCGGAGCGCGTCCTCGGGATCGGCGACGCCGACCCAGGCGGCGGCACGCTCGACGATGGCGGGATAGAGGCGCAGCGTCGCGGCGGTGACGATGCCGATCGTCCCCTCCGCGCCGATCAGCAACTGGGTGAGATCATAGCCGCGATTGTCCTTCTTGAGCGGAACGAGCCCCTCATGGATCGAGCCGTCGGGCAGCACCGCCTCCACCCCTGCGACGAGGTGGCGCATGTTGCCGAAGCGCAGCACCTGGGTGCCGCCGGCATTGGTGGAGACCAGCCCGCCGATCGTCGCGCTGCCCTTGGCGCCCAGGGTGAGCGGGAAGCGGCGCCCCTGCTCGGCCATGGCGTCGTGGAAATTGGCCAGGATCACCCCGGCCTCGACCACCGCGAGATTTCCGACGGTGTCGACCGAGCGGATATGGTTCATCCGGCGCGTGGAGAGGAGCAGCGCCGAACCGTCCTCCGGCGGCGTCGCCCCGCCGACCATGCCGGTATTGCCGCCCTGAGGCACGATCCTCACGCCGAGCTCGCCGGCAAGGCGGACGATCGCGGCGACTTCCTCCGTCGATCCGGGCGAGAGCAGCGCCGGCGCGCGGCCGTGATACCGGCCGCGCCAGTCCGATTCCCAGGGCTCGATCGCATGGGGATCCGTGGTCACCGTCTTGGGGCCGAAGCGTTCCAGGATGGTATCGACAAGCTGTTGCTGGGCTGGTGTCATGGCATTTTTGGGCTAGCACGACCGGTGTCAGTTCATCCACTGTTCAAACCTGCAACGTACATAACCAACGCGAAATGCCGAATCCGTTCCTGGTCGCATCCAGCCTCCTGCTTTTCGTCGCCGCGCCCGCCGCGGCGCCCGCAGGCGTGCCCGACTGGAAAGCGGTTACCCTGAACCTTCAGCAAGAGCAGCAGCGCGTGACGATCCAGGTGCCGCGCGTCACCATCACCAGCAGCGCGACCATCATCGTGCGCCGCGCCCCCCATGTGGTGGAGAAGAAGGCGAAGGACTGCGTGAAAGTGCAGGACATCTCGGGCTTCGCGGGCGTGAACACGCAGGACAGCGTCGACCTGGTGCTGCGCGACGGCTCGCTGCTGCGCGCCAAGCTGGGCCGCAAGTGCCAGGCGCTCGGCTTCTACAACGGCTTCTACGTCAAGACGAACAAGGACCAGAAGATCTGCGCCGGACGCGATTCGATCCGCACGCGGGCGGGCCGTTCCTGCGACGTGGAAGACTTCAAGACGCTCGCGTTGGAGCGCTGAGCACCTCCGCGCTTGACTTTCCCCGATAAATCCGCAAGCGCGTGCAGGCTTCGCGCGTGGACCTGCCACGCCGATTTTCCGGAAAATTGCATGAGCTTTGCCGATCTCGGCCTTTCTGACGAACTTCTGCGCGCAGTGACCGACGCGGGCTATACCGAGCCCACGCCCATTCAGCGCCAGTCGATCCCCCCGGTCCTCATGGGCAAGGACCTGATCGGTATCGCCCAGACGGGCACGGGCAAGACCGCCGCCTTCGTCCTCCCGATGATCGACATCCTCGGCGAGGGGCGTACGCGCGCGCTGATGCCGCGCTCGCTCATCCTCGAGCCGACGCGCGAACTGGCCGCCCAGGTCGCCGAGAATTTCGAGAAGTACGGCACCCATCACAAGCTCTCCATGGCCCTGCTGATCGGCGGCGTGCAGATGGGCGACCAGGTGAAGGCGCTGGAAAAGGGCGTCGACGTGCTGATCGCCACGCCGGGCCGGCTGATGGACCTGTTCGGCCGCGGCAAGATCCTGCTCAACGGCTGCAGCCTGCTCGTGATCGACGAAGCGGATCGCATGCTCGACATGGGGTTCATCCCCGATATCGAGGAAATCTGCACCAAGCTGCCCAAGGAACGGCAGACCCTGCTCTTCTCGGCGACGATGCCGCCGGTGATCAAGAAGCTGGCGGACAAGTTCCTCAACGATCCCAAGCGCGTGGAAGTCGCCCGCCCGGCGACGACCAACACCAACATCACCCAGTTCCTCATCGAGACCACGACGATGAAGAAGCGCGAGGTGCTGCGTGCGCTGATCGAGGCGGACGACGTCCAGACCGGCATCATCTTCTGCAACCGCAAGACCACGGTGCGCGAGCTCAACAAGAGCCTGCAGCGCCATGGCATCCGCTCGGCCGAGATCCATGGCGACATGGACCAGCCGGCGCGCATCGCCGAGCTGGAGCGGTTCAAGAAGGGCGATGTAAACATCCTCGTCGCCTCGGACGTCGCCGCGCGCGGGCTCGACATCAAGGGCGTGAGCCACGTCTATAATTTCGACGCGCCCTGGCATCCGGACGATTATGTCCATCGCATCGGCCGCACGGGCCGCGCGGGCGCGACCGGCACCGCCTATACGCTGGTGACCGCCGACGATGCCGAGAACATCGCCAGTATCGAGAAGCTCACCGGCCAGAAGATCGAGCGGGTGAAGCTGCGGAATGCGCCCGCCCCCTCCGAGGAGGACGAGCGTGCGGAAGCGCCGCGCGGCCGCCGGCGCAAGGGCGACGAGGACAAGGCGCGGAAGCCCCGCTCGAGGAAGGAAGAGCCCACGCGCGAGGAAGCACGGCGCGACGAGCCGGTCCGCGAGACCCGCGCCCGCGACGAGCAGCCGCGCCGCGACCGCGACCGCAGCCGCCGCCGCGACGAACGCGATCCCAACGACTCGGGGGGCCCGGACGAGGGCTGGAACGGCCCCATCCCCGACTTCCTGAACTATACGCTGGCCGAATGATCCGGCGCGTGGGGCTGGCTCTCGCGCTGGCGGCGGCGATGCTGCCCGGCGCGGCGCCGGCCCAGCGCATGGCTCCGCGGCTCGAGGCGCGGACGCTCGACCGGCTGCCGCTCCCCCTGCCCGCGCCCTATGACTCCGGGCGCGACGCGCGCCGCGACATCGATGCCGCGCTCGCCGGCGCGAAGAAATCGGGCAAGCCGCTGCTCCTCGATTTCGGCGCGAACTGGTGCGTCGATTGCCGCGTGCTGGCGGGCGTGCTCGCGCTGCCCGAGATGCGCGGATGGGTGGCGCGCAATTTCGTGCTGGTCCAGATCGACATCGGTATGTTCGACCGCAACCTGGACCTGCCCCGGCGCTTCGGCGCCGCGTCCCTCGAAGCGGTGCCGGCGATCCTGGTGATCGATCCGCGCACCGGCAAGATCCGCAACCGCGACGACATTCTCGGTCTGGGCGACGCCAGGATCATGCAACCCCAGGAAATGGCCGACTGGCTGGCACGCTGGACGCGATGATCGAATATGTGCCCATCGTCGAAAGCCCCTGCGTCAGCATCTGCGCGATGGACGCCGCCACGGGGTGGTGCATCGGCTGCGGCCGCACGCTGGCGGAAATCGCCCGCTGGAGCGAGACCGACCAGGCCGATCGCGACGCAGTGATGGCGGAACTGCCCGCGCGGATGGAACGGCTGGAGGGCAGGCTCCGCTAGGAGCCCGGCTCGACCGGCAGATACCGTATCCCCGCCCATCGTCGGCCACGCCCGCCGCGATTTGTGACGAACGCGCCGCGGGCGGGACGAACCGCATGGACAGCCGCGCCCCGGAACTGCGATTCAAAGGGGCGACTCCGGCGCGAACGGAGCTTCCAGGGAGGATCGTCATGGATATCGGCCGCAGGGGATTTCTGAAGCTGGGTGGCGCCGGGGCCGCTTATGCCCTGTTGCCGGGCGCAGCGGCCGCCCCCGCGACCGGACGCCCGATCATCGACGTACACATGCACGCCTATCCGGCGACGATGCAGCTTCCTGCCCCGGTCACCAATCCGATCTCGGGCTTCAAGAGCCCGATCCGGACCGGGGCCGACCATCTCGCCGCCTGCATCGCCGAGATGAAGAAGCACAATGTCGTGAAGGGCGTGGTGAGCGGCGGCGATGGCGACCGGCTCCAGGCCGCGATCGACTGGCATAACCGCGATCCCGATCGCTTCGTCGCCGGCGCCGGAATCCGCGGTTCGGACGATACGCCGCTGCCGCCGATCGACGTGCTCCGCAAGGCCTTTGCCGATGGCAGGCTCAAGGTGCTCGGCGAAGTGACGTCGCAATATGCCGGGCTGTCGCTCAGCGATCCCAAATTCGATCCCTATCTCGCACTGGCCGAAGCGTTCGACGTGCCCGTCGCGCTCCACACCGGCACCATGCCCGCAGGGACGAGCTTCGATCCCTGCTGCACATCGGCGCGGGCCCGCTTCGGCAATCCCGAGCTGGTCGAGGAAGCGCTCAACCGCCACCCCAAGCTGCGCCTCAACATCATGCATGGCGGCTGGCCCTATCTCGACGACACGATCGCGATGCTGATGCTCTATCCGAACGTGAACATCGATACCGGCGCGATCGACTGGCTGCTGCCGCGCCCCGCCTTCCACGCCTATCTGCGGACCTTCGTCGATTCGGGCTTTTCCAAGCGCATCATGTTCGGATCGGACCATATGTATTGGCCCGACGCGATCGGCCTCGCCATCGAGGGGATCGAGAGCGCGGCCTTCCTGACCGAGGCGCAGAAGCAGGACATCCTGCACGACAACGCCGTGCGCTTCTACAAGCTGTGAGCGCGTAGCGGCATATGCCTCGCCCGCCCGTCACCCGGGGGCCCCGGCACAAGGCCGGGGTGATCGAAAGGACTGGCTAGGCCGGCGCCTGTGCCGGCTGCAGCTCCGCCGCCAGCGCATCGTCCTTGGCCGAGGCGCGCCGATAGGCCTCCCGCTCGCTCAGCCGGCCGAAATAGTCGAGGAACGCGTCGCGCTTGGGCAGCGTGCCGAACATCGTGCCCCAGCCGACCGCGGAGCCGACATAGATGTCCGCCGCGGTGAAGCGGTCGCCGGCGATGTAGGGATGCGCCGAGACGGCCCTTTCCAGCACGTCCACCGTCAGCTCGTAATTGCCATAGCCGAACATGCGGCCCTGCTCCGGCCTGGGGACGAACTGGGCGGCATGGTTGGTCACCGCCTGCTCGACCGGGCCGGCGGCGAAGAACAGCCAGCGATAATAATCGGCGCGCTCGCTCGCATCGGGGGCGAGGCCCGCCGCCGGAAAGGCTTCGGCCAGATAGGCGCAGATCGCGGCGCATTCGGTGACGACATGGCCGCCATGGACGATCGCCGGCACTTTCCCCATCGGGTTGATGCCCAGATAATCCTCGCCCTTCATCGTCGTGCCATATTCGACGACCTGCGTCTCATAGGATGCACCAGCCTCCTCCAGCGCCCAGCGGACGATGCGCCCGCGCGACTGGGGATGGGTGTAGAAGGTCAGATCGCCTGCCATGGTTTCTCTCCGGATCAATCGAACATAAAGTGAACAAATCAACCGATCGCGTCAAGCGCCGTTCAAAGCGCGGCGAAGGTGGCGAGCAGGCGCTCCCAGGCGCGATTGGCCTGATCCGCGTTATAGACCTGGCTGTCCGGCGGGCACCAGCCGTGCATCGTGCCCTTGTAGACTTCGACCTCGGCCGGCTGGCTGCTGGCGGCGAAGGCGGCCTTGAGCTTGTCCTTGTCCTCCGGGGCGCGGGCATCGTCATTCTCGGCGATCGCGATCAGCCAGTGCGCCTTCATCTGGGGCACGAGCGCGATCAGGCCATCGGCCGCGAGCCCGCCGCCATGGAAGGTCGCGCCGCCATGGACGCGCGCGGGCACCGCCGCCGCAGTGTACATGACCATCGGGCCACCCATGCAATAGCCGGTGCTGCCGATGCCGCGCCGGGTGTCCGTTTCCTTCTGCCGGTCGACCCAGGCGACAAAGGCCTTTGCATCGCGGGTGCTCGCATCCGGCGTGAGCAGCTGGCGCCACGGACCGACCTTGGCCCGCAGGGCATCGTCGAAGCCCTGGCCCGGCGTGACGAAGGGCGCCTTGGTCGAGCGGTAGAACTGGTTGACGGTGAGCACCGCATAGCCCGACTGGGCAAGCCGGTCGGCCATCTGGCGAAAGGCCGGCCGCAGTCCGAAAATGTCCGGCCACACGATCACGGCGGGATGCCTGCCGGTCGCGGGCGCGACGAAATAGGCGTCGCAGCTGCCGTCCGGCGTGGCGATGATGACGTCACGCCCCGCGATCTCGGCCGCACCGGCCGGAACCGGGAGCAGCACCGCGACGCCCGCCGCAGCCGCGCCCGCGCCGAATTCGCGGCGAGTCAGCAGGAAGTGCGCATTGTCGGCGGCGGTCAGCTCGTCACACATGGGATTCCTCCATGATCTCGGATGGCGCTCCGGCATGCCGAGTCGCGGCGGCGAGGCTACACGCCCCGCTCGCTTCCGTCATGCCGCGAGGCGATCCTGGCGGGCATGGCGGGCAAAGGGACTGAGCCCGAGCCAGCGCTGCATCTGCGCCGCGATGCCGGGGGCACCGGTGAGCAGCAGCGTCTCGCGATCGAGCGCGTCCCGCACCGTCTCATACCCCATCCAGATCGCCGTCATGGTCCGCAGATCCGAAGAGACGAACAGATCGACTTCGTGGCCGGGATCGATCGAGCACAGGTCGACTCCGGATTGCGGATCGACCACCAGCCAGTAGCGGCGGCGCGGCTCGGGCTGTTCGGGGAAACGGAACTGGATCACGTTGCGCCTGGGCGGCAGCGGCGTGGGATCGAGGTGGCGGCGCATGTCCCACATCAGCAGCTGCGCATCGAGATGCTGGAGCGAGAGTTCATATGCCACCCAGCGCTGGCCCCAGATGCCGAATGCCTCGACCACCGGCTCCAGCTCGCGCCCGGCTTCGGTAAGGCGATAGTCGGTGCCGCCCTCCTCGCGCGCGACGATGCCCGCGCATTCGAGTTCCTTGAGCCGCTGCGAGAGCAAGGCGGGCGACATGCGCGGCACGCCGCGGCGCAGGTCGTTGAACCGCGTCGATCCCGCGAACAGCTCGCGCAGCAGCACCACCGTCCAGCGCGTGCACAATATCTCCGCGGCCATCGCGACCGGGCAGAATTGCTTGTAGCTCCCTTGCGTCATCCCCGATCCTTCACGCCGGATACTTCACGCCCCAATACTTCTCGAACGCGCATTCATGGTAGTTCAGAGTCTGTACCGGGCAAGTTCAGTTTCTGAACTGGAGCATGGCCGGGAGGATGGCCGATTGGTGGCGCGACCAATCGACCGAAAGGGGAATGACGATGGAAGGCAAGCTCATGCCGCGGGACTGGATCGCCGAGGCCCAGGCGATCGCCACGGAGATCGCGGCGCATGCCGAGCGCCACGATGCCGAGGAGAGCTTCGTGGCCGAAGGCTATGCACGGCTGAAGGAAGCGGGCTTCTTCAAGGCATTGGTGCCCGAAGCCCTGGGCGGCGGCGGCGCCGGCTTCGCCGATGTCTGCGGGGCGATCCGCGTGCTGGGCGCCGTCTGCGGCTCGACCGCACTCGCCTTTTCGATGCACACCCATCTGGTCGCCGCCGCGGCGTGGCGCCTGAAGCACCAGGGTGCGCCGACCGAGGGCCTGCTCCGCCGGGTGGCGGCCGAGGAACTGGTCCTCGTCTCGAGCGGCGGATCGGACTGGCTGGAAAGCGCCGGCACCGCCGAGAAGGTGGAAGGCGGCTTCCGCATCACCGCGCGCAAGCCCTTCTCGAGCGGCTGCGAACTGGGCGACCTGCTGATGACCAGCGCGGTGTACGACGATCCCGAGGCGGGGCCGATCGTGCTCCATTTCGGCGTGCCACTGCGCGCGGAGGGCGTGACGATCACCGATAGCTGGCACGTGCTGGGCATGCGGGGCACCGGCTCGCACGATCTGATGCTCGACAGGGTGTTCGTCGCCGACGCCGCGATCTCCGGCCGGCGGCCGCAGGGCAAGTGGCATATGCTGTTCCATGTGATCGGCATGATCGCCTTCGCCGCGATCTATTCGGCCTATATGGGCGTGGCGGACGGCGCGCGGCGGCGCGCGCTGGAAATCGCGCGCACCCGCCGGCCCGACTCCCATCTGCTCCAGCGCATCGGCGAGATGGAGAACGCCCATGCCGCGGCGGACATGGCGATGCGCGAGATGATCGCGATCGCGGTCGACGGCGAGCCGGGGCTGGCCACGACCAGCCGCGCGATGACCTGCCGCACCCTGCTCGGCGACGCCACGATCGGGACGGTGAGCCGGGCGATGGACGTCGCCGGGGGCGCGGGCTTCTATCGCAAGGTCGGGCTCGAACGCGCCCTTCGCGACGTGCAGGGCGCCCGCTTCCACCCGCTGCAGCGCGAACCGCAGCACGCATTGGCCGCCCGCGTCGCGCTGGGGCTCGACATCGACGGCTGACCCCGGCATGCGTCGCCCAATCACAAGGGGGCGGCGCATGGATCTCCAGGCCTATTTCGCGCGGATCGGGCATGACGGGCCGCTGGCCCCCGACCGCGCGACGCTGACCGCCCTTATGCAGGCGCATCTCGCTGCCTTCCCCTTCGAGAATCTCGACGTGCAGCTGGGACGGCCGGTTTCGATCGAGCCGGAAGCGATCTTCGAGAAGCTGGTCGTCCGCCGGCGGGGCGGCTGGTGCTTCGAGCAGAACGGACTGTTCGGGCGCGTGCTCGAAGCCCTTGGCTTCGACGTGCGCCGCATCTCGGCGGGCGTGATGCGGCATGTCCATGGCGAAGGCGCGATGGGCAACCATCTGGCGCTCATGGTGGCGCTGGAGGGCCGGCCCTGGCTGGTCGATGTCGGCTTTGGCGGCATGCAGGCGGCGCCGCTGCCGCTGGCGCCGGGCAGCGAACACCACCCGCCCTATGACGTGGCGCTGCGCCGGGTCGAAGGCTGGTGGCGCTTCGAGGAGCGGTATGGCGAGGGCGACCCCTTCAGCTACGACTTTCACGACGCGCCCGCCGACGAGGCGCTGTTCGCGCGGCGTTGCAGCGAATTGCAGCGCCAGCCCGAATCGCCGTTCGTCCAGAATCTCGTCGTCCTGCAGCGCCGCGGCGACCGCCACACGACGCTGCGCGGGCGCGTACTGACCCGGCGGGGCCCCGCGGGCGAGACGCACGAACTGCTTCCCGATGCCGAAGCGCTGGTCGAGCGGCTCGAGCGATGCTTCGGATTGCGGCTGCCGGAAGCGGCGGAACTGTGGGGCACCGTCTGCGCCCGCCACGCCGCCCTGTTCCCGGACGAGGCCTGACGCCTGCCCCCTTGCGGCATGGCCCCTGCCGAGCACGCCCTGGGGAAGCGAGACGCCCATACGCAAATCCCCCCGAATCGGGTTCGGGGGGAAGCCGCGCGCGCCTTGCCGGGCGGGACAACGAAAGCCGGCCCCGTTTCGGCGGGGCCGGCCGGTCGTCAGTTGTTGCTGCTGTTGCTGCGGAACAGCGTCTCGGCAGTGTGCTCGACCGGAGCGGCCGGAGCATCCTCGCCGGCAGCCTCGGCATCGCGGGTCGCGGCCTGGCGCTCGGCGCGGAGCTGCTCGATCAGCGCCTCGCGGTCGCCCTCGAGACGGGTGTCGACCTGGGCCTCGATGCCGGCGGCCTTCGCCGCCTTGGCGACGATCGCGTCAAGCTCGCGCTGCGAAGTGAGGCCCAGCGTCACCGGATCCTTCGGCACGATGTTGGCGATGTTCCAATGGCTGCGATCGCGGATCGCGGCGATCGTGGTGCGGGTGGTGCCGATCAGCTTGCCGATCGCGCCGTCCGAGATCTCCGGATGGTTGCGCAGAATCCAGGCGATGCCGTCCGGCTTGTCCTGGCGCTTCGAGACCGGCGTGTAGCGCGGCCCCTTGGTGCGGCGGACCTGCTCGGGGCCCTTGAGCATCTTGAGGACGTAGTTCGGGTCCTTCTGGCCCTTCTCGATCTCGTCCATCGTCAGCTCGTGCGCGCGGACGGGATCGCGGCCCGTGAGCTTAGTCGCGGCAGTGTCGTCGGCGATCGCCTGGACCTCGAGGATGTGCAGGCCGCAGAACTCGGCGATCTGGTCGAACGAGAGCGAGGTGTTGTCGACCAGCCAGGAAGCGGTCGCATGGGGCATCAGCGGCTGGGCCACTTACAGTCTCCAGAAATAGAAAGGGCCGCCCTTCACGGGCGGCCTGTAACGGGCCTGACTTAGTGCGATGCAGCGCGAAGAGCAAGGAAAAGGGGCGGACGGCGAAGACATTGCGCCTGCGATTGTCGTCCTCCCGGCAACCCCGGATCGGGTCCGGTCTCCGGGACGACGTTTTCGACTAGGCCGCGGCCCGTTCCCCATGCATCGGATGGAGCGCGTTCAGGAACTGGCGGGCGCTGGCTTCCCAGGTGAAGGTCCTGCCATAGGCGGCGCATGCCGCGCGGTCCCGGGTCAGCGCTTCGCCGATCGCCCGAGTGAGATCGGCGTCCATCGCGCCGGTCTCGGGCGTGAGCACGTCGATCGGCCCGGTGACGGGATAGCCGGCGACCGGCACGCCGCACGCCAGCGCCTCGATCATCACCAGCCCGAACGTGTCGGTCTTGCTCGGGAAGACGAACACGTCCGCCGCGGAATAGGCCGAGGCCAGTTCGGCGCCGAACATCGGGCCGAGGAACTTCGCCTCGGGGAAGCGGGCCTTGAGCGAGGCGCGCGCCGGCCCGTCGCCCACCACCACCTTGGTGCCCGGATGCGTGGTCTTGAGGAACGCCTCGAGATTCTTCTCGATCGCGACGCGGCCGACATAGAGCTGCACCGGCCCATCGAGATCCTTCATCGCCGGATGCGGATCGAGGCCGGGACGGAAATTGGCAAGGTCCACGCCGCGGCCCCAATGCTTCACATGGGAAAGGCCGTGATCGGTGAGCGACTGGCGGATCGAGGGGGTGGAGGCGAGGATCGCCTGGCTCGGCGCGTGGAACCATTTGATATAGCGCCAGATCCACTCGGCCGGCACGCCCGAGCGCGCCGAGACATAGTCCGGGAACTGGGTGTGATAGGCAGTGGTGAAGGGCATTTCGTGCCGGATGCACCAGCGCCGCGCGGCGACGCACAGCGGCCCTTCGGTGGCGAGATGGATCGCGGTGGGCCCGAACGCCTCGAGCATCGCCCCGACGCTGGCGACGCGGGCAAGCGCGAGGCGGATCTCGGGATAGGTCGGGCATGGCAGCGAGTAGAAGAGATCGGGCGAGATCACCTCGACCAGATGACCCTGTCTTTCGAGCACCCGGCGCACCGATTGCAGCGTGCGCACGACTCCGTTCACCTGGGGCTCCCAGGCGTCGGTCACGATAGCTATCCGCACAGGTCCGACCTCCGTTGCCGTCACGCAGCCGCCAGTCTGACCCCGGATGCTGCCTCGCTCTCGCGTTTCGCCATCTCTTCGGCCCAATGGAGAATTTCCATGGTACCGTCGTAATGCTCAACGAGCGCGGTGCAACCCTCCACCCAATCGCCGTCATTGTAATAGGCGATGCCTTCGATGTCGCGCATCTCGGCAGTGTGGATATGTCCGGCGATCACGCCGTCGACTCCCCGCGCACCGGCTTCGTGCGCGACGATCTCTTCGAATTTCGAAATGAACTCGACTGCGTTCTTCACCTTGGCCTTGGCGTATTTGCTCAGCGACCAATAGGGCATGTCGAGCCAGCGGCGAACCCGGTTCACCAGCCGGTTCAGGCCCATCATCATCTCATAGGCGGCATCGCCCAGATGCGCGAGCCAGCGATGCGACATGGTGATCGCGTCGAACTCGTCGCCGTGCAGCACGAGCAGGCGGCGGCCATCGGCGGTGGTGTGGATCGCCTGGCGGCGGATGTGCACCCCGCCGAAGTTCAGCCCCGAGAACTGACGGAACATCTCGTCGTGATTGCCCGGGATATAGACGATCTCGGTGCCGCGCTTCGCCCGCTTCAGGAACCGCCAGACGATGTCGTTGTGCGAATCGGGCCAGTAGAAGCGCTTCTTGAGCGCCCAGCCGTCGATGATGTCGCCCACCAGATACATCACGTCGCAATCGACATGGTCGAGAAAGTCGATCAGCATCTCGGCATTGCAGCCCCGCGTGCCGAGATGGATGTCGGAGATCCAGATCGCGCGATAGCGCTTGCGCTCGGTGATCGCCTTTTCGGGAATCGACGGAGTCGATGCATGAAAATCCGCAACGTGCTGCGCGTCGAACGGAAGCCTGGTGATCGTGGCCATTTAACCAGCCCTGCAAATGCCCTTGCCTGGCCCGGCTAAATGGCCGCGGAATATTACAATTGGAATCGTTTCGACTTCACGCGGATGTCACAGAAACCTGCATAATCGATCGCTTACGCTCTCCGAATCAGGCGCTCCCCATATCAGGCTATATCAGGCGGTGATCGGAATGTGCCGCGGCAGCGCCGCCATCCGATCCAGCCAGGCCCGCAGCGCGGGATAGGGCTGCAGGCTGAACCCGCCCGCCTCCGCGACATGGGTATAGGCGTAGAGCGCGATGTCGGCGAGCGTCAGCCGGTCGATCACGAACCAGTCGCGTTTCGCCAGATGCTCGTCCATCAGCGCCAGCGCCGCCTCGCCGGCCGCACGCTTGGCCGGAAGCATCGCGCACTGCACCTCGCTGAGATTGTCCAGGCCGATCCAGACGGTCCAGAAGCGCAGCGTCGCGACATTGGGCTCATGATTATATTGTTCCCAGAACAGCCAGCGCAGCATGTCGGCACGGGCGAACCGGTCGTGCGGGATCAGGTCGCTGCCATCGGCCAGGTAGAAACAGGCGGCGTTGCTCTCGGGCAGGAAATCGTCCGTGCCCAGCTGGAGCACCGGGATCCGGCCATTGGCGTTGACCTGGCCCAGAAACTCGGGCGTGCGCGTCTCGCCCTTCACGATATCATATTCGCGCCGCTCGAGCGGCAGCCCCAGATGCGCGGCGGTGAGCCGGATCTTGTAGCAATTGCCCGACGCGGCATATTCGTGGAGCACCAGCGCAGCCATGATTTCCTCCCTTGATCGGCCGTTCTTCGAACCAGCCATGGCGCGGCGTCCAATAGAAACAGCCATCCGAAACATAAGTGCCACTTATGATCAGATATAGCCGTTCTCCGCACGCCAGCGCACCGTGCGGCGATGCCAGAGCCACAGGGCCAGCGCGACCCCCGCGACGAACGGCCAGCCCCAGACATGCCTCCACCAGGGGATCATGCTCGTCGCGCGCAGATCGCGGCCATTGGCCTTGTCGAGCGCGGCATGGCCGATTTCGTTGAGCGGCGCGGCGACCACGCCCCAGTCCGAGCTGAAGAACAGCACATGGCCATATTCGACATGGTACCAGAAGGGCATGCCGAGAAAGGTCGCCTCCCGCACCGAATAGCCGAACCTGGGCCCGCGCATATGGGTATAGGCGGGCGCGGGCGCTTCCAGCCCGTAGCTGGCGCGCTTGATCGCGACATATTGCTCGGCCTTGCTCGGCACGCGCCGGATATGGACGCCATAGGCATCGATCGCCGAGATCGTCTCGCCCAGTTCGGGCGGCACCTTCACTTCGGCCAGATCGTCGACGACCGGGCGGCTGGCCGCCACCCAATAGCGATCCGACACCAGCAGCGCGCCGGCCAGCACCAGCAGCAGCACGCCACATACGAGCGCGAGCGCCGGATCCTTCCGCAGAAGATACATGTCGTCCCCCTCCCCCAAAGGCGACGCGCTCAGCTGCCCGAGCGCGCCTTTCGCGACGAAGCGCCGGACGGTGGCGCAGGCGCGTCGTCGTCATCGTCGGACGGCGCCGCGGCAATGCCCTTGGCGCCCATCTCCGCCGCCCCCGCGACGAGCCCGTCGAGCGTGCCGCCGTCAAAGCCCAGCTCGCGCATCAACCCGTCGATCACCGGCGCCTGGGCGCGATAGCGCAGCGCCGCCGCCACCGCCGAATTGGCGAGGTTGCGATCGCCCTCCCCACCGCTTTCGGCGGCGCCCGCCGCACCGCCGCGCCCGGTGATGCCGTCGACCTGGACGATCTTGATCGAATCGATCGCCTCGAGCGGCTTGGAAGCCTCGCGGATCACTTCGGGCAGCACCTTGAGCAGGGCCAGCTTGGTCTGGAGCGACATGGTCTCGGACGAAAGCAGGTTCGCCGCTTCGTTGATCGCGCGCTGGCCCGCGGCCTCCACTTCGAAGCGGACGCGGTCGGCCTCGGCCTTGAGCTTGGCGGCCTCCGCCTCGCCTTCGGCCTGGAGCCGCGCTGCCTCGGCACGGTCGGAGGCGGCCTGCTTCTCGGCATCGGCCTGAACCTTGATGCCGATCGCGGCGCGTTCCGCCTCGCGCGCCGCGTCGATCAGCTCGATGCGCTTCTGGCGTTCGGCGACCTCGGCCTCGCGCGCGGTGCCGACCCGCTCCTCGGCGACCACCGCCTCGGCACGCGCCTTGTCCGCCTCGGCACGGGCCTGGCTTTCCTCGCGGCTCTTGTTCTGCACCGCGATCTGCTGCTCCTGCCGGGCGAGTTCGAGTGCCTGTTCCTGCTCGATCCTGGCCTGCTGCACCGCACGGTCCGCTTCGATCTGCTGGCTGTCGACCAGCTTCTTGGCCTCGATCTTGGCCTGATCGGCTTCCTGCTGCCGCAGCGCCTGTTCGCGCGCCACTTCGGCGGCCTGCACGGCACGGCGCATCTCGACCTCGCGCTCCTGCTCCAGCCGCGCGAACTCATTGTCCCGGCTGATCAGGAAGGACTGGCGGGCCGCCTCGAGATTCTTGGTCTCGATCTGCACGCGCGTATCCTGCTCGATGTCGTTGCGCGCCTTCTTGCGCAGCTCGATCTGCTCGGTGAGCTTGGTCAGGCCCTCGGCGTCGAAGGCGTTGTTGGCGTTGAAATGCTCGATCGAAGTCTGGTCGAGGCCGGTGAGCGAGACCGACTCCAGCTCGAGCCCGTTCATCGCCAGGTCGACCGACGAGACCTGCTGCACCTTCTGGACGAATTCGGCGCGCTGCTCGTGGAGCTGCGCCATCGTCATGCCCGCGGCGACCGAGCGCAGCGCATCGACGAACTTGCCCTCGACCAGTTCCTTGAGCGCATCGGGGTGCATGGTCCGCATGCCCAGCGTCTGCGCCGCGGTGGCGATCGCCTGGGCGTCGGGGCGGACGCGGACATAGAATTCGGCCTTCACGTCGATGCGCAGGCGATCGAGCGTGATCAGCGCATCCATGTTCTTGCGCTCCACGGCGAGGCGCACCGTGTTCATGTTGACCGGCATCGTCTCGTGGAAGACCGGCAGCACCAGCGCCCCGCCGTTGATCACCACCTTCTCGCCGCCAAAGCCGGTGCGCACGAACCCGATCTCCTTCGAGGCGCGCTTGTAGAGCCGTGCCAGGGTCAGGCCGAGGATCAGCAGCGCGAACAGCGCGATGCCGGCGTAGATCAGATACGGGATCATCGACATGGTTCCTTCGGGCACGATCGCGTTCATGGGGTCACCCATCCAGACGGGGGAGATAGAAGTCGCCGCGCGAGATCGCGCGGAAGCATTCGCCTTCGCGGCGGACGAGCAGCACCTGCTCGCCCTCCTGAAAGACCTGGCCGGCGCCATCCGGCTCGACCATGATGTAATGGACCTGGCCGTGATGATCCTCGGCGCGGGCGCGGGCGGGCGAGCCCTGGCTGGCGCGGCCGGTGACCACCTGCGCCGTGGTCCCGATCAGTACTTCGAGCGCGACCGCCGTGGTGTGGTCGCGGGGCAGGATCGGCGCCAGCAGCCGCGCGGCGAGCCCGGTGACGGGCAGCGCGGCGATGCCGACCAGCGGCACCGCGGCGAATGTCGGCAGCGGGCCGCCGGCCCAGTCGCGCAGCACCTGCTGCAGCGCCAGGCCGCCGATCCCGAACACCGCGAGGAAGAGGACGATCAGCATCAGCAGCGGAAGCCGCCCGACGCCGAGCCAGGAAAGGAAATCGAAATGGAGATCGCCATGGACGTCGGCATGCAGGTCCGCGTCCACGTCATGCCCGAAGCCGATCACCTGCACGAGGCCGATGAGCAGCATCAGCAATACCGCGACGACGAACGCGAAATTCCCTTCGGCAAGAAGGAACGCAAGCACCCTGGACACCCCCGATTCGACGACGAATGCTAGATGCCGAGCTGTCGTTCCACTAGCGAAATCGGAATCTTTTCAGTCCGCTGCCGGCCGGTGCTCAGTCGATCGCCAGCACGATCTTGCCGACATGCTCGCCCGATTCCATGCGGGCATGCGCCGCCGGCGCCTCGGCGAGCGGGAACACCTTGTCGATCACCGGCTTCAACCTGCCCTCGGCCACGAAGGGCCACACCGTGCGGTGCACTTCGTCGGCAAGAAGCGCCTTGAACTCGAGCGGGCGCGGCCGCAGCGTCGACCCGGTCAACACCAGCCGCTTGCGCATGACCTCGAAGATCGGGATCGTCGCCTGCATGCCGCCCTGCACGGCGATCGAGACATGGCGCCCCTCCTCCGCCAGGCACTGGAGGTTGCGCGGCACATAATCGCCGCCGACCATGTCGAGCACGATGTCGACGCCCCTGCCCGCCGTGATCTCCATCACCCGGGCGACGAAGTCCTCGGCCCTGTAGTTGATCGCGTGATCGGCGCCGATCCGCCGTGCGGCCTCGCATTTTGCGTCCGATCCGGCGGTAACGATGATCGTCAGCCCGAACAGGTTGGCGAGATGGATCGCCATCGTGCCGATGCCGCTGGTGCCGCCATGGACGAGTATCCACTCCCCATCCGTCGCATAGGCACGCTCGAAGACGTTGCTCCACACGGTGAACAGCGTCTCCGGCATCGCCGCCGCCTCGACCATGGAGAGCGCGGGCGGCACGGGCAGGCACTGGCCCTGCGGCGCCACCGCATATTCGGCATAGGCACCCCCGGCGATCAGCGCGCAGACGCGCTGGCCCAGGAGCTCGCGCGGCACCTCCTCGCCCACCGCGGCGACGGTGCCGGAAATCTCCATGCCCAGGATCGAGGGCGCGCCGGGCGGCGGCGGATACAGCCCCTTGCGCTGCATCACCTCGGGCCGATTCACCCCCGCGGCGGCGACCTTGACCAGCACCTCGCCACGCCCCGGCCGGGGCACCGGGCGCGACACCGGCACCAGCACCTCGGGCCCGCCCGGCGCCTCGGGGTCGATTGCCAGCATCGTTTCCGGAAGACCCATCGGCTCGTCGCTTTCGAACGCAGAAGAAACCCCGGGTCTTATTGACATCGGTCCGGCCCCGGTCAACGCTGGGCCATCATGGACGCCGACGAAAATCTTCCGCGTCGCAAGGACGACCTTGTCGCCCAGCTCGCAAAGCAGGACCTCGATCCCCTTTCGGTTGAGGAACTTAACGAACGCATCGCGCTCCTCGAGGCCGAGATCGCGCGAAGTCGGAACAAAATTTCATTTGCCCTTAACCACCGCGCAAGCGCGGACGCTCTATTTAGGAAATGAGCGTGACGGCACCGGAGATGGGGCCCAGGCCCATGCAAAACTCCGGTGCGGGGCCGCTGCGCTTGATGCGAGGCCCAACGATCCCGACATTGGGGTCAACGGGCTGTGTATCCTTTCCGGCCCACAGGAGTTGTACCTGAATGCCTAGTTTCGCCTCCGCTTTGGAATCGACACTGCACAAGGCACTGGAGGCCGCGTCCTCCCGTCGCCATGAATATGCCACCCTCGAACACCTGTTGCTCGCGCTCGTCGACGACGAGCATGCCAGCAAGGTGATGAGCGCGTGCGGCGTGGACCTGGGCGAGCTCAAGAACACCGTGGCGCACTATCTCGACACCGAGCTCGAAGCGCTCAAGGTCGACCAGGCGACCGATCCGTCGCCGACCAGCGGTTTCCAGCGCGTCGTCCAGCGCGCGATCCTCCACGTCCAGTCTTCGGGCCGCGACGAAGTGACCGGCGCGAACGTGCTCGTCGCCCTGTTCAGCGAGCGCGAGAGCTACGCCGTCTATTTCCTGCAGCAGCAGGACATGAGCCGCCTCGACGCGGTGAGCTACATCTCGCACGGCGTCGGCAAGGGCGGCACCGGCAGCACCGAGGCGCCCACACCCAAGGGCGCCGCCGACGAGGACAAGGCCGCCAAGCAGGAGACCAAGTCCGGCAAGGGCGAGAGCGCGCTCAAGCAGTTCACGGTCGACCTCAACGAGAAGGCCAAGGCCGGCAAGGTCGATCCGCTGATCGGCCGCTCCGCCGAAGTGGACCGCACCGTGCAGATCCTCTGCCGCCGCTCGAAGAACAACCCGCTCTATGTGGGCGATCCCGGCGTGGGCAAGACGGCCATCGCCGAGGGCCTGGCGCGCAAGATCGTCGAAGGCGAAGTGCCCGAGGTGCTGAAGGAAGCGGTGATCTACTCGCTCGACATGGGCGCGCTGCTCGCCGGCACCCGCTATCGCGGCGACTTCGAGGAGCGGCTGAAGCAGGTCGTCACCGAGCTCGAGAAGCTGCCGCATGCCGTGCTCTTCATCGACGAGATCCACACCGTGATCGGCGCAGGCGCGACCTCGGGCGGCGCGATGGACGCATCGAACCTGCTCAAGCCGGCCCTGTCGGGCGGATCGATCCGCTGCATCGGCTCGACCACCTACAAGGAGTTCCGCAACCATTTCGAGAAGGACCGGGCACTGCTCCGGCGCTTCCAGAAGATCGACGTGAACGAGCCGACGGTGGAGGACACGATCAAGATCCTCGCCGGACTGCGCACCGCGTTCGAGGAGCATCACCACGTCAAATACACGCCGGACGCGATCAAGTCGGCGGTGGAGCTCAGCGCGCGCTACATCAACGACCGCAAGCTGCCCGACAAGGCGATCGACGTGATCGACGAAGTCGGCGCGATGCAGATGCTGGTGCCGCCGTCCAAGCGCAAGAAGACGATCACGCCCAAGGAGATCGAGGCCGTGATCGCCACCATGGCGCGCATCCCGCCGAAGAGCGTGTCGACCGACGACACCAAGACGCTGGCGAACCTGGAGACCGACCTCAAGCGAGTCGTGTTCGGCCAGGACAAGGCGATCGAGGTGCTCAGCTCGGCGATCAAGCTCAGCCGCGCGGGCCTGCGCGATCCGGACAAGCCGATCGGCAACTATCTGTTCTCGGGCCCGACCGGCGTCGGCAAGACCGAAGTGGCGAAGCAGCTCGCCGAGCTGCTCGGCATTCCGCTCCAGCGCTTCGACATGTCGGAATATATGGAGCGCCACAGCGTCTCGCGCCTGATCGGCGCCCCTCCGGGCTATGTCGGCTATGATCAGGGCGGCCTGCTGACCGACGCGGTCGACCAGCAGCCGCATTCGGTGCTGCTGCTCGACGAGATCGAGAAGGCGCATCCGGACCTGTTCAACATCCTCCTCCAGGTGATGGACAACGGCAAGCTGACCGATCACCACGGCAAGACCGTCGATTTCCGCAACGTGATCCTGATCATGACCACGAACGCGGGCGCTTCGGACATGACGCGGGAGAGCATCGGCTTCGGCGAGATCAGCCGCGACGACGTGCAGGAGGAGGCGGTGAAGAAGCTCTTCACGCCGGAGTTCCGCAACCGCCTCGATGCCATCGTGCCGTTCGACTACCTGCCGACCGCGGTGGTCAGCCGGGTGGTCGACAAGTTCATCCTCCAGCTCGAGCTGCAGCTGGCGGATCGCGGCGTCCACATCCAGCTGGACGACGCGGCCAAGGCCTGGCTCACCGAGCGCGGCTATGACAAGCTCTATGGCGCCCGCCCGATGAGCCGCCTGATCCAGGAGAAGATCAAGCAGCCGCTGGCCGAGGAGCTGTTGTTCGGCAAGCTCGTCCATGGCGGCGAGGTGAATGTGAAGCTGAAGGACGGCGTGCTGAACTTCCAGGTCACGCCGGCCGCCCCCAAGCCGAAAAAGGGCAGGAAGACCGAGGCCGCCAAGGCATCCAAGTAACGGCTTCGGCCATTTGAAGACGATGCGGGCCGGGAGGGGACTCCCGGCCCGTTCCGTTTGTTCGGCCCCGCGGCGGCCCCGTTCTTGTCGCAGGCCATAGGGTCGGGCCTGGCGGCGCGGGGGCTGGAGGATCAGCGGTTGCGGCTCGCGACTTCGACGCCGCGATTGGCGAGCGCGATGGCGCGATCCACCTGCGGACGCGCCGCGGCGGTGGCCTGCCCGTGGCAGGCGCGGACGGCAGGATTGGACAGCATCGAGCCGGCGGCACGATCGTCGCCACAGACATGGACGACCGCGCGGTTCACGCGACGGCGCAGCGCCTGGCGGCCTTCGGCCGTGGCGAGCGCGCTGGCCCGGTACGAAACCTTCACGCTGCTCTGGGCGAGCGCCGGCGCGATCGGAACCGCAAGCGCGGCGGCGATGAGAAAGATCTTCATGACATGCTCCTGCGCGAGATGGTGTTCTACCCGCTCCTCGCGGCCGGTCTTCCGCCGGCCCGGGCGCGCCCTAGTCGCACGATGCGTAAGCCGCATGAGCGGACGGTTACGTCGCGCGGTCTTTGATGTGACGATTGCGATGGGCCAGGCGCATGACCCCAATGATCAGGGCATGCGTGTCATATATGAATAACCCACCCATTGCGGTCTCGTGTCGATACCGCAAGGAAACCGGGCGTTTCGGGTCGCAGCCATGGTCTTGCCAGGGAGGATCCGAATGCGTTCGATGAAATGGAAGATTGCGGGCGCCGGCACCGCGCTGGCGGGCACGCTCGCCGCCGGCCTGGTCGTGGCGCAGACCGGCAACGATAGCGCGCCCGAAGCCCGCTATGTGATGGATGTCGGCACCAATGCCGGCATGATGGGCCAGGCCGACGGCCGCGAGATGACGTTGCGCCTCGGTTCGCGCCTCCCCGCCACGGGCGGCGCGCCCAGGGCCGATCATTTCCTGCCCGAGGGCATGCGCATGGGCGCATCGGTGCCGCTCGTCTCGCCCGAGCCGGGCAAGCCGGGAACCCGCGACGACGAGGACAGATATGCCTATGACAAGCTCGCGCGGCCCAAGGGGCGGCTGCTGATCTATTGGGGCTGCGGCGCGCATGTCGGGCCCGGCCAGCCCCTGGTCATCGACTTCGCCAGGCTCGGCAAGGGCCAGATGCCGCCCGAGCTGTTCAGCGCCCGCATCCCGGCCGAGGCGGTGCCCCGGGCAAGCACCAGCCGCACCTATGGCGACTGGCCCAACGGCAAGACGAACGCGAAGATAGGGAGCAATTCCTCGCTGATCGGCCAGCACCGGATCGCCGGCAACTACAGTCCCGAGATCGGCTTCGCCCTCACCCAGGACTTCATGGCCGCGCCGCGGGTGAAGCCCGGCCAGGCCGCCGACGGATCGGTGCCGCTCAACTGGGCGGCGGTTCCCGCCGCGACGGGCTATTATGCCTGGGCGATGGGCTCGGCCGGCGAAGGCAAGGACGACATGGTCTGGTGGGCATCCTCCGCCACGCGCCAGTTCGGCGGCGACCTGTGGGGCTGGCTCTCGCCGGGCACGGTGAATCGCCTGATCGGCCAGAAGGTGGTGATGCCGCCCAGCCAGACCAGCTGCGCCATCCCCGCCGAAGTGAAGAAGGCCGCGGGCGAGGTGATGATGGGCTTTCTCTACGCCTATGGGCCGGAGGCCGGTTTCGCCTTTCCCGCGCGGCCCAGGGATCCGAAGATCGCCTGGCGCCCGAAATGGACGGCCAAGGTCCGGTACCGGGCGATGGGCAATTTCATGGCCGGCATGCCCGACATGGGCGACGCGATGCGCGGCCAGATATCGGACGGCGACGAAGAAAGGCCCGAGCAGAAGCCCAAACCCTGCAAGCCCAGGCTCGGCGGACTGCTGAAACGTGCCGCCGGTCTCGGCGACGGCTGCTGAGCCGATGCAGCCGGGGGCGCGCCGCGCCCCCGGCCAGCGGTAAGTGGCTGAGCCGGATCATAAAGACGATCCGGTACGCATGTATCTTTACGGGTTGTTTGTCATGTTGGGCGTAGACCCGCGCCATGCTGGCGTTGCGTTTCCTGCGGCTGTCCGTCCTTGTCGGCGCGTTGATCGCGTTGCTGGGCCTCGTCGTGCCCGCGCAAGCGCAAGGCAATATGGGCCAGGCGCTCGGCGTCTGCGTGCTGCGCGACACCGGCGAGATGAACCCGGCCGAACTGATCCGCCACCCCGAGCGCTTCGATTGCAGGACCCCGCAATACCGGCTCGGCCCCGGCAGTTTCTGGGTGATCTCGCGGGACATCGAACAGCGCTCGCGCATGTCCAATCCCCTCTCCGTGCGCTTCGCCAGCCTGTGGCAGCGGGGCATCGCGCTGCACATACTCTATGCCGATGGGCGGATGGCGACGCAGCGCACCGACGCCCGCGGCATCACGCCCTGGATCCAGCTCGGCGCGGTCGCCGAGATGCCGCTCGCGCGGCGCGAGGCCAGGGTCGTGCGCCTGCTCTGGCACGTCGAGGGATCGGCCAACATGCGCGGCGTGATGCTGGGGCCGCGGCTGGTGACCGGCGCCGAGAGCCAGCAGGCCAACATCGCGCTCACCGCGCTCTATGCCGGTTTCGGCGGGCTGTGCCTGGCGCTGTTCGTCTATAACCTCGCGCTGTGGGGGGCACTGCGCCACCGTTTCCAGCTCTTCTATTGCGTGATGGCGCTGGGGCTGCTCGGCTATGTCTTCTCCTCCTCCGGCGCGCTGGCCTGGGCCTTTCCGGACATCGCCAACAACGATCGGTTGCGGCTCAACTATCTCCTGCTCGGCTTCACCGGCGCGAGCGCGCTGATCTTCGCGCGCAGCTTCTTCGAGGAGCAGGTGTTCGCCGGCTGGCTCGGCCGCTTCGTCTATGTGGTGGCGGGCGCGCTGCTCGGCGTGGGGCTGCTCGTCTTCTGCTTTGCGCCGCTGAACGTCCAGATCGTCGATGCCGCCTTCAGCTCCGTCTTCCTGATGCTGGGCGCCGTGGTGGCCCCCATGCTGTGGCGCGCCTGGCGGGTGCGTTCCAATTATCTGTGGCTGTTCGCGATCGGCTGGGGCGCCCCCATCCTCACCTCGCTGATGCGGACGCTCGCCAATTTCCACGTCCTCCAATGGAGCTTCTGGCTCGACAACTCGACCTTGCTGTCGATGGCGCTGGAGGCGCTGATGTCGAGCCTCGCCATCGCCTATCGCATCAAGCTGCTGCGCGACGAGCGCGACGACGCGATCGCCAGCGAGGTGATGGCACGCCGCCTGGCCGATACCGATCCGCTCACCGGGCTGCTGAACCGTCGCGCCTTCCTTGCCCAGGCGATCGGCCGGCCGGGCGAGCAGCAGCTGCTCATCGCCGACATCGATCATTTCAAGCGAGTCAACGAGACCCTGGGGCATGACGGCGGCGACGAGGTGCTGCGCCTGCTCGCCCGCACGCTGCGCCACAGCGCACCGCTCGGCGCGCTGGTCGCGCGGCTGGGCGGCGAGGAATTCGCCATCCTGGCTCCGGTCGATGCCGGGGTCGAACCCGAGCAGCTGCTCGCCCGGCTGCGCACGACACGCATGCCCTTCGATCTCAAGGTCACGGCCAGCATCGGCGCCTGCACCGGCCCGCTGACCAGCGACATCGACTGGAAGACGCTCTATCGCGGTGCCGATATCGCGCTGTTCGAGGCCAAGTCCGCCGGGCGCGACCGCGCCCGCTCGGCGCATCGCGAAGCTGCCTGATCCCCTTGCCCGGCCGCGATGCGCGGCGTATGGCCTTTACCATGTCGGGACGAGCCAGAAGGATAGCCTTCGGGGCGCTAGCCATGCTTGCGCTTCTCGCCTTCGCATCGCCCGATCGCCGCGCAGACATCGCCATCCGGATGCAGCGCATCGACGATCTCTCTCCGCAGCGTCTCGAAGCCGTGCTCGACATCGGCATCTTCGCCGTCTCGGTGCTCATCACCTGGAGCAAACGGCTTACGACTTGACCCCCACAGAGGCTTGCTTACACCTGTGTCAATGACTGACCCCGAACAGATCTGGCGTACCAGCTATCGTCATCCGGGCGCATGGGACACCCGCTTCCCGCCCCAGTCCATGGTCGATCTGTTCGAAGGCAGCGCCCGCGCGCATCCGGATGCGCCGCTGCTGGATTTCATGGGGCGGCGCTACAGCTATGGCGAGACGCTGGACGGCGCCAACCGGGTCGCGTGCGGCCTGCAGGCGCTGGGCTATGGCCCCGGCGACCGGATCGGGCTCTTCCTGCCCAACGTGCCGCATTATGTCGCGGCCTATTACGGCATCCTCAAGCTGGGCGCGACGGTGGTCAATTTCTCGCCGCTCTACACGGTCGAGGAGCTGAGCCACCAGGTCGAGGATTCGGGCACCCGGCTGCTCTTCACCATCTCGGCCTCGGCGCTGCTGCCCACTGCGCTGAAAGTGCTCGAGCAGAGCGCGCTGGAGCGGCTGGTGGTCGGATCGGTGGCGGGCGCGCTGCCCGCGGCGAAATCCTTCTTCTATCGTCTGTTCAAGCGCGCCGAAGTGACCGAGCGGCCGCAGGACGAGCGCATCCTCGCCTTTTCCGGGCTGATCGCGAACGACGGCGCCTGCACGTCGCCGAAGATCGATCCCGAGAAGGACCTGGCGCTGATCCAATATACCGGCGGCACCACCGGCACGCCCAAGGGCGCGATGCTGACGCACCAGAATCTGTCGGCCAATGCCCGCCAGGTCGCGCGGCTCGATCCCGAGATGGGCGTGGCCAAGGACACGGTGCTCGCCGTCCTCCCCTTCTTCCACGTCTTCGCCAATACCTGCGTGCTCAATCGCACCGTGGTGACCGGCGGCGAGATCGTGATGCTGCCGCGCTTCAACGCCAAGCAGGCGCTGGCCGAACTGCGCCGCACCCAGCCGCGCGCGCTGCCCGGCGTGCCGACCATGTACCAGGCGCTGCTCGACGCACCGGGCATGAAGCCCGAGGACTTCAAGTCGCTGCGCTTCTGCATCTCGGGCGGCGCGCCCCTGCCCGCGCAGCTCAAGGAGGAATGGGAACGCGTCACCGGCGCGCGCGTGATCGAGGGCTATGGCCTGTCCGAAAGCTCGGGCGTGGTCTCGACCAATCCCTATGACGGGCTCAACAAGCCCGGCACGATCGGCCAGCCGATCCAGGGCACGCGCGTCCGCCTGGTCGACAAGGAAGATCCTAGCCGCCCGCCGCCCGAGGGCGAGCCCGGCGAGATCGTCGTCTCCGGCCCGCAGATCATGAAGGGCTATTGGAACCGCCCCGACGCCGATGCCGACGTCTTCGTCGAAGTCGATGGCGGGGGGCATTGGCTCCGCACCGGCGATGTCGGCCTGATCGACGAGGACGGCTATATCCGCATTGTCGACCGGCTGAAGGACATGATCGCCGTCGGCGGCTTCAAGGTGTTCCCGAGCCAGATCGAGGCGGTGCTCTACCAGCATCCGGCCGTGAAGGAGGCGCTCGTGATCGGCCTGCCCGATGCCTATCACGGCGAGATGCCGCACGCCTATGTCACGCTGGACGAGGACGCCCCGCCGGTTGACGGCACGACGCTGGCCCAGTGGCTCAACGCGCGTATCGGCAAGCACGAGCGCGTCGCCGAAGTGGTGGTGCGCCAGAGCCTGCCCAAGACGATGATCGGCAAGCTGAGCCGCAAGGACCTGATCAACGAAGTGATGGCGGAGCGCCAGGGATGAAGGCGCCGCTGCTCGTGCTGGCCCTCGCCCTCACGGCAGCGGCTCCGGCATCCGAGCAGCGGATCGACGTCGCGCTCTCCAACTTCAAGTTCACGCCGTCGACGATCGCGCTGGTCCATGGCCAGCGCTATGTGCTGCACCTGACCAGCAGCGGCGGGCACAGCTTCGCCGCAAGGGATTTCTTCGCGGCCGCGGCGATGCCGGCGGCCGACCGGGCAAAGATCCGTGACGGCAAGGTGGAGCTCGACAGCGACACGGCCGTCGACCTCCACTTCACCGCGCCCGGGGCCGGCACCCATCCGATCAAGTGCACCCACCTGCTCCATGCGAGCTTCGGGATGACGGGGAAGTTCGTGGTGAACTAGAGGCTCAATCGCCGGCCTTCACGTCCTTGCCGAACATCACTGCCTTCAGGTTCATGAACTCGTGCATGCCCCAGGGGCCGAGCTCGCGGCCATGGCCGGAGAGCTTCACGCCGCCGAACGGCGCCTCCGGCGTGGAGGCGAGCAGCGAATTGATCGCGGTCATCCCCGACTGGATGTCGCGCGCGAAGCGCTCGATCTCGGCATCGTCATTGGTCCATGCCGACGAGCCCAGGCCATAGGGGACGTCGTTGGCCAGCGCGATCGCCGCATCGATGTCCTTGACCTTGTAGACCGCGGCGACCGGTCCGAAGATCTCCTCCTTGGCCACGTCCGATTCGGGATCCATGTCGGTCAGCACGCCCGGCGTCATCCAGGCCCCTTCCCGCGCGAGCTTCTCCGCGCCGAAGCGCAGCGTCGCACCCTCGGCCCGGGCGCGCGCGACCTGCTCGAGCACGGCGTCCCGCTGCGCCGCGCTGGAGAGCGGCCCCATGCCCGTATCGCCTTCCATCGGATCGCCGATCTTCACGGCCTTCATCCCCGCCTCGAACCGGTCGAGAAACGCGTCGTATACTTCGGCATGGACGATCATGCGCTTGGCGCAGATGCAGCTCTGCCCGGCATTCTGGACGCGCGCGGTCACCGCGGTCTTCGCCGCGAGGTCGATGTCGGCCGAAGGCATCACGATCAACGGGTCCGACCCGCCCAGTTCGAGCACCACTTTCTTGAGCGCACGGCCGGCGGCCTGCGCCACCTGCGCGCCCGCGCCTTCGCTGCCGGTGAGCGTCACCGCCACCACCCGCCTGTCGGCGATGATCGCCGAGACCTTGTCCGACTTGATGGGCAGGTTCTGGAACAGCCCGTCAGGCGCGCCGGCCGCGCTCATCATCTGCTGGATCAGGGCCGCGCAGCCCTGCACGTTCGACGCGTGCTTCAACAGGCCGACATTGCCCGCCATGATCGTCGGCGCGAGGAAGCGGACGACCTGCCAATAGGGGAAGTTCCACGGCATCACCGCCAGCACCGGCCCCATCGGCAGCCAGCGCGCCACCGCATGGCCGCCGCCCGCCGTCCGCACCGTCGCCGGCTCCAGATAGCCGGGGCCGTTCTTCGCATAGTGGCGGAAACCGGCGATGCATTTCTCCACTTCCGCCACCGCGCTGGCGAGCGTCTTGCCCATCTCCTTCGTGGCGGTCTCGGCAAGATGCCGCTTGTTCGCCTCCCAGGCGTCCGCGATCCTGCCCAGCAGCTCGGTCCGCTTCTCCAGCGGCGAATCGCGCCAGGCGCGGAAGGCCGCCTCGGCACGGGCGAGCGCCATCTCGATCCCGTCCGCGTCCAGCTCGTGATAGGTGCCCACCGTCTCGCCGGTGGCAGGATTGATGCTGGTGAACATGCGCGCTTCTCCTTGGGCCCGATCCCGTAACGCGCAGCTAGGAAGCGGGATGCGCGGTTGCAATCGCGCCCCGGCCCGGCGCATAGCGAAACCATGGCAGAAGAAGCGGACGTCACTGCGCTCTCGTTCGAGGAAGCGCTGAAGGAACTGGAGCGCATCGTCGCGCGGCTGGAGAGCGGCGAGGCGCAGCTCCAGGAAGCGATCGATCTCTATGAGCGCGGCGACCGGCTGCGCCGGCAATGCGCCGCACGGCTCGATGCCGCCCAGGCGCGGATCGAGGCGATCCGCACCGACGCCGAAGGCCGGGCCGCGGGCACCGCACCCTTCGCCGCCGGCTGAACCACGCCATGGCGCACGCCTCCCTCGCGCTGCAGGCGGCGCTCAAGCAGGTCTCGGCGGAGATGGACCGCCAGTTCGACCTGTTGCTGGCGATCCCGTTCGATCCGCGCGAGGGGCTGTACCGCGCGATGCGCCATGCCGCGATCGGCGGCGGCAAGCGGCTGCGCCCGCTGCTCGTCTCCGCCACCGCGCAGCTCTTCGGCGTCGACCGCACCTGCATCGCCCGCACCGCGCTCGCGCTGGAATGCATCCATGTCTATTCGCTGATCCATGACGACCTGCCGGCGATGGACGATGACGACATGCGTCGCGGCAAGCCGACGGTGCACAGGGAATTCGACGAGGCGACCGCGATCCTGGCCGGCGACTGCCTCCACGCGCTCGCCTTCGAAGTGATCGCGGACGAGCGCACCCACCCCGACCCCTTCGTCCGCATCGAGCTTTCGGGCACGCTCGCCGTCGCCGCCGGCCCGGCCGGCATGGCGGGCGGGCAGATGATGGACCTGGAAGCCGAGAAGACCAGCTTCGACCTTGCCACCGTCACGCGGCTTCAGGCGATGAAGACCGGCGCGCTGATCAGCTGCGCGGTGGAGAGCGGCGCGATCCTGGGCCGAGCGCCGCAGGAGGGCCGCACGGGCCTGCGCGGCTATGCCCGCGACGTGGGCCTCGCCTTCCAGATCGCCGACGATATCCTCGACGCCGAGGGCGACGAGGCGCTGGTCGGCAAGAAGCTGGGCAAGGACGGCGCAGCGGGCAAGGAGACCTTCCTCTCGCTGCTCGGCATGGACCGTGCGCGAGAGCAGGCGCGGATGCTGGTCGAGCAGGCGATCGCGCATCTGAAACCCTATGGCCCCGAGGCCGATCTGCTGCGCGATATCGCGCGCTACACATTGGAACGCGACCGGTGACTTATTCTTGCCGTCATCGCGACGGAGGAAAGGACCTATGACTGTGCGCACCGGCGTCTATCCCGGCACCTTCGATCCGATCACGCTCGGCCATATGGACATCATCCGCCGCGGCGCGAAGCTGTGCGACCGGCTGGTGATCGGCGTGACCACCAACCCCTCCAAGAACCCGATGTTCACCGTCGAGGAACGCATGGAGATGGTGAAGCGCGAAGTGGCGGGCATCGCCGGCGAGATCCATGTCGTCAGCTTCGATTCGCTGCTGATGGACTTTGCCGAGCGCGAGGGCGCCAGCATGATCGTCCGCGGCCTGCGCGCCGTCGCCGATTTCGAATATGAATATCAGATGGCGGGGATGAACCAGCAGCTGAACAGCCGGATCGAGACGGTCTTCCTGATGGCCGATGTCTCGCTCCAGCCGATCGCCAGCCGGCTGGTCAAGGAAATCGCGCTCTATGGCGGCGATATCCGCAAGTTCGTTCCGTCCGCCGTCAATGCCGAGATGACCGCGCGCATCGCCGCTATCGGTCGCAAAGGGAGTGGTTGAGGCCGCGCGATTGGTCTAGACCGCGTGTCGAGGGTGTATATCCGAGTGGGGAATTTGATGCGTTTGCTTGCCGCACTGGCCGTTTCGGCCTTGATGATGTTCACCACGCCTGCGCTCGCCCAGGGCGGCGGCAAGGCGCGCAAGCCGGCCGCCGAGCCGCTCAAGGGCGTAAGCGCGGAGGATGTGAACAGCATCTATCCGGCCGTGGTGCCCGCCGACCCGGCCGAGACCTGGGTGCTCGACCTGTCGACGGGCGGCCGCGTGCTGATCCGGCTGCGCCCCGATGCCGCGCCCAAGATGGTCGAGCGGATCAAGACGCTCACGCGCCGCCATTTCTATGACGGGCTGACCTTCCATCGCGTGGTCGACGATCCCTACAACATGGCGCAGGGCGGCGATCCCAAGGGCAATGGGACCGGCGATTCCGACCTGCCCAACGTGCCGGCCGAGTTCAACAACCTGCCGCACGTGCGCGGCACCGTCGCCGCCGCCCGCCGCGGCGCGCCGGAACACGCCACGCCCGAGCAGAAGACCGAGGCCGAGAACAGCGCGAACAGCCAGTTCTACATCATGATGGCGCCAAAGCTCGCCTTCGATCACGACTATACCGTGTTCGGCCGCGTCGTTGGCGGCATGGAATGGGTGGACAAGATCGAGCGCGGCGAACCGCCGGCCAACCCGACGAAGATCGTCCATGCCTATATCCAGTCCGACAATCCGCCGCCCTATGCCAACCTGCCGGCCGATGCCCCCAAGGCATTGCCACCGGGCGAAGTGAAAGCGACGCTGCCGCAGTAACGCGCGCCGGCCCGGCAAGTGCATACGTGAACGTAGACCTTTTCGACTTCGAGCTTCCGAACGACCGGATCGCGCTGCGCCCCGCGGCACCGCGCGATTCGGCGCGCCTGCTCGTGCTCGCCGGCGCCGAGACGCGCGACCTGCGCGTCTCCGACCTGCCCGGCCAGTTGCGCGCGGGCGATTGCCTGGTGTTCAACGATACCCGCGTGATCCCCGCCCAGCTCGAAGGGCTGCGTGGAGAGGCCAGGATCGGCGCCACGCTCCACAAGCGCGAAGGGCCGCGCCGCTGGCGCGCCTTCATCCGCAACGCCAAGCGGCTGCGCAATGGCGACACGATCGATTTCGGCCAGGGCGTAACCGCCATGGCGGGCGACCGCGTCGAGGACGGCAGCTTCGCACTCGACTTCGCCGGCGACGAGCCGGTCGAGCTGCTGCTCGAGCGCTGCGGCCGCATGCCGCTGCCGCCCTATATCGCGTCGAAGCGCCCGACCGACGCGCGCGATGCCGAGGACTATCAGACGATGTTCGCCGCCGAGCCGGGCGCGGTGGCGGCCCCGACGGCGGCGCTGCATTTCACGCCCGGGCTGCTCGCCGCGCTCGACGCGGCGGGGATCGGCCACACCACGCTCACGCTGCATGTCGGCGCGGGCACCTTCCTGCCGGTCAAGGCCGAGGACACGGCGGAGCACCGGATGCATGCCGAATGGGGCCGCATCGACCGGACCACGGCGGACCGCCTGAACGCGGTCCGCGCCGCGGGCGGGCGGGTCATCGCAGTGGGCACGACGAGCCTGCGCCTGATCGAGAGCGCCGCCGGGGAAGACGATGTGATCCGCCCCTTCGAAGGCGATACCGCGATCTTCATCACGCCGGGCTATCGGTTCAAGGGCGTGGATGGGCTGATCACCAACTTCCACCTGCCGCGCTCGACGCTGTTCATGCTGGTGTCGGCGCTGATGGGGCTGGAACGGATGCAGGGCGCCTATGCCCATGCGATCGCCGAAGGGTATCGCTTCTATTCCTACGGGGATGCGTCGCTGCTGCTGCCGTGAACGGCCAGCCATTCCGGGCGGTGCGCCTTCCCTTGAGCGTTTCGAAGAACCGCGTCCGCGGAAGCCCTCGACCTGTGCAGGCCCGGAAGCGGGGCCCGGGCCCTCGCCCCACCTTCGCCACAGATTGCGGCTTGGGTGCGCACGCGGCAGGGTCCTCTTCGCCGCGAATCGGAAGGATCCCCATGCGCTCGTTGTTCGCCCTCGCGCTTGTCGCCGCGACTCCCGCCTTCGCGCAGGAGCGGACGCGCATCCCCGCGCCCGAGGGCAGCAGCGCCGGCCCGATCGGCAGCAGCACGCCCCAGCAGCCCGCCTTCACCGTGATCGTCGAACCGGTGGCGATGATGATCGCCGCCTTCGACGCCGACGGCGACGGCAAGGTGACGCGCGCCGAATTCGATGCGGGGCTCAAGCGCAGCTTCGACGCCGTCGATACCCGGCACCAGGGCTGGCTGGGCTATATCGCCTATTCGGACTGGCAGGAGCGCTGGATGGGCGATCGCAACACCGTGCCCAGCCCCTTCGAAGTCGATCGCGACGGCGACAACAAGGTGAGCTTCGCCGAGCTCGCGGAGCGCTTCGACCTGCTCTTCAAGCGCTTCGATGCGGACAGGAATGGCGTGATCGAGCGCAAGGAACTGGTCACCATCCGCCCGCAGGTGATGATGGGTCCGGGCATGGGCCGGGGCAAGAAGGGCCGCAGCCCGAATTGATGTCCTAGCATCACATGCCGGGACGGAGCTAAGAGCGAAACGATGGCCGCGCATCACGACCATAACCACAGCCATAATGGCCATAGCCATGCGCCCGCGGACTTCGGGCGCGCCTTCGCCATCGGCACGGTATTGAACCTCGGCTTCGTCATCGTCGAAGGCGGGGCCGGCTTCCTGACCCATTCGATGGCGCTGCTGGCGGATGCCGGACACAATCTGTCGGACGTGCTCGGGCTGCTGATCGCCTGGGGCGGCGCCGAGCTCGCCAAGCGCCCGGCCTCGCCGCGCTTCACCTATGGCCTGCGCGGCTCCTCGATCCTCGCCGCGCTGGCCAACGCGGTGCTGCTGTTCGTCGCGGTGGGCGCGATCCTGCTGGAGGCGATCCAGCGCCTTTCGGAACCACGCGAAGTGCCCGGGCTGACGGTGATGATCGTCGCCGGCGCCGGCATCGTCATCAACCTGTCGACTGCCCTGCTCTTCGCCCGCGGGCGCAAGGGCGACGTCAACATCCGCGGCGCCTATCTCCACATGGCGGCCGACGCCGCGGTCTCGGCGGGGGTGGTGGTCGGGGCCGCGCTGATGCTGCTCACCGGCGCCGAATGGATCGACCCGGTGGTCAGCCTCCTCATCGTCGTCGTCATCCTGTGGAGCACCTGGGGGCTGTTCACCGAATCGCTCACCATGGCGCTGCAGGCAGTGCCCAAGGGCATCGATTCGGCGGCGGTGGAGGCGGCGCTGGCGGACCTGCCCGGCGTGAGCCGCGTCCATGACCTCCACATCTGGCCGATGAGCACCACCGAAGCGGCGCTGACCGCGCATCTGGTGATGCCGGAAGGCCATCCGGGCGATGCGTTCCTGATCGCACTGCAACATCGGCTGGCGCATGACTTCCGGATCGATCATACGACCGTCCAGATCGAATTGGGGGATGGGGCGGAATGTCGCATGCATGGGAATGGACACGCGCATGAGTGATGCCGCGCCCATCCGGCTGGTGATCTTCGATTTCGACGGCACGCTCTCCGACAGCGGCGACTGGTTCCTCTCGGTCGTCGACGAGCTGGCGAAGCGGTTCCGGTTCCGCACCGTCCAGCCGGACGAGGTGGACATGCTGCGCCACAAGAGCTCGCGCGAAGTGATCGAGTTCCTTGGCATCCCGAAGTGGAAGCTGCCGCTGATCGCCCGCTACCTGCGCCGGCTGGTCGGCCGCAACACGCATGAGATCGAGCTGTTCCCGGGCACGCCCGACCTGCTCGAACAGCTTGCCGCAACCGGGGTGAAGATCGCCCTCGTCACGTCGAACGCCGAGGCCAATGCCCGCAAGATCCTGGGCCCGGTGCATGCCGCCCGGATCGATTGCTTCGCCTGCGGCTCCTCGCTGTTCGGCAAGGCGCCCAAGTTCCGCCGCGTGCTCAAGAAGATGGGCATGAAGGCGCACGAAGTGCTCTCAATCGGCGACGAGACGCGCGACATCGACGCGGCGCGCGAAGTGGGCATGCGCGCGGGCTCGGTGCTGTGGGGCTATGCCGCCGAGGAACTGCTCGTCGCGATGCGCCCCGACGTGATGTTCCGCACGCCGCAGGACATCGTCGACTATCTCGCTGCGCATCGTTCATAGGACGCGCCAACTCGCCCTTCGCCCATTTTCCCCGCCGCCGGGCGCTGGATGAAGGCCGAGCCGGAAATCTTTCCTCAAATCGTCCGCCGAACCGCCAGGCGCCGCCCCGTCGTCGTTGAACTCGCCGCCCCTGTCTGTAGAGTGACGGGCATGGAACGACTGCGTTGGACCTGGATCTGGCTTCCGCCCTTCGCGGGCGCGGCCAGCGTGCTCTTCGGCGGCGTGGTCGACATACCGCCGCTGCTGCTCGGCCTGGTGCTGATCATCACCGTGCTGGCCGCGGTCCATCATGCCGAGCTGATCGCGCACAAGGTGGGCGAGCCCTTCGGCACCTTCCTGCTCGCGCTGGCGGTGACGGTGATCGAGGTGGGCCTGATCCTCACGCTGATGCTCCAGGGCAAATCGGGTGCGGAGACACTGGCGCGGGACACGGTCTTCTCGGCGGTGATGATCATCCTGAACGGGCTGGTCGGCGCGTTCATCCTGCTCGGCGCGCTGCGCCACCGCGAGCAGAGCTTCCAGCAGGTCGGCGTCAGCGCCTCGCTCGCGACGCTGTGCACGCTGACCGTACTAACGCTGGTGCTGCCCAATTTCGCCGCTTCGGCCGGCCCCTTCTATGCGCCGTCGCAGCTCGCCTTCGTCGCGATCGTCTCGCTGCTGCTCTACCTGACCTTCGTCGCCGTGCAGACGGTGCGGCACCGGGATTATTTCCTCCCGCCCAACGAGGAAGCCGCCGACCTGGAGGCGCACGCCCCGCCGCCTAGCGGGCGCCAGACGCTGCTGTCGGGCGTGCTGCTCGTCGCCTGCCTCGTCGAAGTGGTGCTGGTCGCCAAGGCGCTCGCGCCTGCGATCGAGGACGGCGTCGCCGCGGCCGGCGCCCCGCACGCAGTGGTGGGCGTGGTGATCGCGGCGCTGGTCCTGCTGCCGGAAAGCGTGGCGGCGGTGCGCGCGGCGATGGCCAATCGGCTGCAGACCAGCCTCAACCTCGCGCTCGGCTCGGCGCTGGCGACCATCGGCCTCACCATCCCGGCCGTGGCCGTGCTGTCGCTGTCGCAGGGCCTGCCGCTGGCGCTGGGCCTCGATTCGCGCGGCATCGTCCTGCTCTCGCTGACGCTGCTGGTGACCACCCAGTCGCTTGCCACCGCGCGGACGACGGTGCTGCAGGGCGTGGTGCACCTCGTCATCTTCGGCGTGTTCGTCTTCACCACCCTGGTGCCCTGACCCCCCATGGGCCGATCGCACCGGAAAGAGGTCCTGCACGGATATACTTGACTCAATCAATTATATCCGTGCAATCTCGCGGCATGGAACAGGCCATCGAACAATTCCGCGCCTTCAACCGGGTGCACACCCGCTTCGCCGCGGTGCTCGCGCCGCGCTACATGGACAGCGAGCTGGGCGTTGCCGAAGCGCGGCTCCTCTATGAGATCGCCGGCCGCCAGCCGGTGCTCGCGATCGAGCTGCAGGAAGTGCTCGGGCTCGACGCCGGCTATGTCAGCCGCGCGGTCAAGCGCTTCGAGGAGCGCGGCTGGGTTGCCCGGGCGCGCGGGGCGGAGGATGCGCGCCGGCGCCCGATCGCCCTGCTCCCCGCCGGCCGGGCGGCATTCGATGCGCTCGACACGGCCACGCGCGCGCACAGCCGGCGCCAGCTCGAATCGCTGGGCCCTGGCGGCGGTCCGCTCCTCGGCCATCACCTCGCCGCCGCGCGCGCGCTGATCGAGGGCGGCGCGGGCAACTGGACCGTCCGCACGCTCCGTACCGGCGACATGGGCGCGATCGCCAGCCGTCAGGCGGTCTTTTATGCCGAGCATTATGGCTGGGAGCGGCCGATGGAGCTGCTGCTGAACGATGTCACCACCGGCTTCCTGCGCGATTTCCGGCCGGGGCGCGAGCAATGCTGGGTCGCCGAACGCGGGGGCGAAATGCTCGGATCGGTGATGCTTGCCGATGGCGGCGGGGACATTGCCAAGCTGCGCCTCCTCTATGTCGAGGGCCATGCGCGGGGGCTCGGCATCGGCGATGCGCTGGTGCGCCACTGTGTCGAGTTCGCGCGCGCCGCGGGCTATGCGCGGCTCGACCTGTGGACGCACACCATCCTCGCGAGCGCCCGGCGCATCTATGCGGCGCAGGGCTTCGAACTGGTCGACAGCGCCGCCCATACCATGTTCGGCGAGCCGGTGATGGGCGAGACCTGGTCGCTCGACCTCAGCCGAGATGCACCGCCAGCCAGACCGTAGCGCGATCCCCGGCGGTCCAGGTCACCCAGTGGCGCTGCCCCGCGGCGATCAGCAGATGATCGCCCGGACGCAGCGTCAGCGCGTCTTCCCCCTCGATACGCAGCCCGGCCGCGCCCTCGAGCAGCAGCACCCATTCGTCCCGGTCCTGCACCATGGGCGCGTCCTGCGGAGTCGCCTGTCCCTGCGAGACGATGCGCTCGATGCGGATGCCCGGGCGGCGCAGCAGCTCGGTGAAGGCTTCGCCTGCGCCGGCATCGGGCAGGTCGGCGAGAAGGTTCACGGTCATCCCCCGCCGTTGCGCTCCCCTGCCAAAGGAGGCAAGGGCTCGCGCATGCCCCGTTTCGAGTTCACCATCCACGCCACCGACGGCAAGGCGCGCCTTGGCACCATCGCGATGCCGCGCGGCGAGATCCGCACGCCCGCCTTCATGCCCGTCGGCACCGCCGCCACCGTCAAGGCGATGAAGCCCGCCGACGTCCGCGCCGCGGGCGCGGACATCATCCTCGGCAACACCTATCACCTGATGCTGCGGCCCGGCGCCGAGCGCGTCGCGCGGCTGGGCGGCCTGCACGGGTTCATGGGCTGGGATCGACCGATCCTGACCGATTCGGGCGGCTATCAGGTGATGAGCCTGGCGGACCTGACCACCCGCAGCGAAGAGGGCGTCGCCTTCAAGTCGCACCTCGACGGCTCGCGCCACATGCTGAGCCCCGAGCGTTCGATCGAGATCCAGCGGCTGCTGGGCAGTTCGATCACCATGGCCTTCGACGAACTGGTCCCCACCACCTCCACCCGCGAAGTGCAGGCCGCGGCGATGGAGCGATCGATGCGCTGGGCGAAGCGCAGCCGCGACGCCTTCTTCGCCGCCGAGGACCATGCCGCGCACAATGCGATCTTCGGCATCCAGCAGGGCGCGCTCGACGAGGGGCTGCGCAAGGCCTCGGCGGATGCGCTGCTCGACGTGGGGTTCGATGGCTATGCGGTGGGCGGCCTGGCAGTGGGCGAGGGCCAGGAAGCGATGTTCGGCGTGCTCGATTTCGCGCCGGGCCAGCTCGACGCCGCCAAGCCCCGCTACCTGATGGGCGTCGGCAAGCCCGACGACATCGTCGGCGCCGTCGAGCGCGGGATCGACATGTTCGATTGCGTGCTGCCCACCCGCTCCGGCCGCACCGGCCAGGCCTTCACGCGCACCGGCCCGATCAACATCCGCAACGCCAGGTTCGCCGAGGATCAGGGGCCGCTCGATCCCGAATGCCCCTGCCCCGTCTGCGCCACCTGGAGCCGCGCCTATCTCCACCATCTCGTTCGCGCGGGCGAGATTCTCGGGGCGATGCTGATGACCGAGCACAATATCTGGTTCTACCAGGTGCTGATGCAGGACTTGCGCGCCGCGATCGGCGAAGGGCGGCTGACCGAATTCGCCAATGGCTTCCGCGCTTCCTATCATGGCGGGCGGGACTAGAGCGGATCGCGACGAAAGAGGGGACTTACATGCTGCTTGCACTTCGCCTGCTCTCGCTGCTCGTCGGGGGCTTCACTGCGTGGCGCGTGCTGGGCGGCCAGATGACCAGCACGCTGTTCAAGGTGCCCGACCTTGCCGTGGGCGCGGTGATGGTGCTTGCCGCGCTGATCCCGAACAGGGGCGCAGCGCCGGCCCTGGTCGCCGCCAATGCCTATGCGTTCGGCGTCTTCTCGGTCGCGCTTGCGGGCTATCTGGTGCCGAGCAAGCCGGTCGAGCCGCTGCTGATCGCCGGGATGGCGGTCAATCTGGTCGTGATCCTGCTGCTCCTGCCCCGCATGACGGGCGGCGGGCACTAGGGTAAAAATTACCTTTACCATCAAGTGTTTCGCCTTGGGACGCGGGGAAATCCGGGGGCGCGAGGGCTGTTGAAATCGGCTATTGCCGCACGCGGGCGACAGGCCCGGGCGGGGTAGGCGCGACTTTGTTCTGGCAGCGTTTCTCGAAGATGCAGGCACGCGGGATCGCGGCGGCGCTCGTCGCGTCGCTGATCGGCGCCGGCTTCTCCGCCCAGGCGCTGGCGCCGGCAAGCAAGCCCAAGGCCGAGCCCAGGCCGATCGCGACCGGCTATGAGGCCGAAGACCATTTCCCCGGCGCCGCGCTCTATTATGCCGTCGACGAGGATGCCGCGGTAGGCGCCGGCACCACCGGCACCGCCAGGCTTCCCGACATGCCGATTCCCGCGGACGCGACGGAGGGGCCGGTCGACGGATCCATCCAGCCCGCACTGCCCTTCCACCTCGCCGGCAGCGGCGTGGACAGGGCGCGCGCGCTCCAGTGCCTGACCACCGCGATCTACTATGAAGCGGCGAACGAGCCGGCGGACGGGCAGCGCGCCGTGGCGCAGGTTATCCTCAACCGGGTGCGCCATCCGGCCTTTCCCGCCACCGTGTGCGGCGTGGTGTTCCAGGGATCGGAGAAGCGCGGCTGCCAGTTCAGCTTCGCCTGTGACGGCGCGATGGACCGCGCCCCCTCCCGCGCAGCCTGGGATCGCGCCGCCCGCGTCGCCGCCGCCGCGCTTGCCGGCCAGGTGTTCGCACCGGTGGGAATGGCGACGCATTACCACACCTATGCCGTCACGCCCGTATGGAACCGCGGCCTGGTGATGACCGGCGTGTTCGGCGCACATTTCTTCCACCGCTGGAAGGGCTGGTGGGGCACCGCCGCCGCCTTCCGCCAGGCCTATCGCGGCGGCGAGCCACTGCCCGAGCCGCATGTACGGACCGACCTGGCGGCGTTGATCGCGCCCGTGGTGCCGATGCCGGTGCCGATGCCCGCGGTCGCCGGCAAGACCGCCGCGACGGCCGCGACGCCGCGCGAGACCATCCAGCCGGCCTATGCCCAGAGCGGCACGCCGATCGGCGGCTATGCGCCCCGGCCCCAGCCCGCCGCCACGCCGGCGGACGATGGCGAATCGCAGATTCTCGACAAATGGAAGGACAGCGGCAAGCCGCTACGCTGACCGGATATGGCAACGGGCCCCGCCTCGCGGCAGAGCCCGTCCCCGTCAGGCTCCCCCCCCCGGGGGATCGGGGAGGGGGAACCCTTGGTGCTTACCAGCGACGCTCGCGATCGTGCTTCTGGACGCGGATGCGCGCCGAAAGGGCATCGAAGCGGCGATCGAGATCGCGGCGCTCGGCGAGCGTCAGGCCCGGGCGCGAGCGGCGATATTGGGCCTCGAGCCGGGCCAGGCTGTTGAACTCGGCGCGGAGGCGGGCCGCCTCGCTGCGGCTGAGCTGGCCCGAGCGCACGCCCTGGTTGATGCGGGCCTCGAGGTTCGCCTGGCGGCCGTTGATCGACTGCCACGCCTGATAGGCGGGCGCCGGATGCGGCGCGGCCATCGCGGCGGTCATCGGAACGGCCGAAGCGGCGATGCCGAGACCGGCCAGCATCAGGGTCAACTTATTCATTTTACGCTCCTCTTTTTGAACTGGGCCGCCCCTGCGGCCTGAAACCGGTATGGGTGGCGGCTGTCGCATGCTTGTCCCCATCCCCGTGCATTTGTGTCGCAAGCTGTCGTGCGCGCGGAGGTTCCGTTCATCTTCGGGAGGACGCCGCTGCGGCGCGACGACCGGAGGGTCGGTGGAATCGATTGACGCAGGTTGCTGCGCCCCTAGATTCGCGGCTGGAGACGAAGAGGAAGCAGATGGCGCTCTCGATTGCCGAACTGACGCTGGTCGAACAGCGCGTGACCAACGACGCACCGAGCGTGGTGGTGGCCTATCTGCTCTGGCTGTTCCTCTGGTTCGTCAGCGCCCACCGCTTCTATCTGGGCAGGCCGGTCTCGGCGATCCTGCAGATCCTGTCCTATTTCGTGCTGATCGGCTTCATCTGGGTGCTGATCGACGCGCTGCTGATCCCCGGCATGATCCACACGCGCCAGGACGAGATTCGCCGCGACATGATGCGCGCGCTCGCGCGCGGCTGAAGCCCCGGGCGGCAGTCCGGAAGCAGATCAGCTAGGCCGCGATCAGCCGCTCGGCCTGTGCCCGCGCCTCGTCGGTGATCTCCGCGCCGGAGAGCATGCGCGCGATCTCCTCGCGGCGCGCGGCCGCATCGAGCGGCGTGACTCCGGTGCGCGTGACCGTCCCGTCATGGCTCTTGGCGATCAGCAGATGGCGAGCGCCGCGCGCCGCCACCTGCGGGCTGTGCGTCACCACCAGCAGCTGTGCCGTATCCGCCAGCCGGGCCAGCCGCTCGCCAATGGCACTCGCCACCGCGCCGCCAACCCCGCGATCGATCTCGTCGAAGATCAGCGTCCGCGCCCCGCCCTCCTCGGCCAGCGCCACCTTCATCGCCAGGATGAAGCGCGACAGTTCGCCGCCCGAAGCGATCTTGACCAGCGGCGCGAACGGCGCGCCCGGGTTGGTCGAGACTTCGAACTCGACTCTGTCCATGCCGAAGGACGACCAGCCGGCCTCGCCCTGCGGCTCGACCACGGTGCGGAAACGCGCGGCATCGAGCTTCAGGGGCTTGAGCTCCGTCGCCACCGCGGCATCGAGCCGGGCGGCGGCCATCGCCCGCAGCGCGGACAGCGATTTCGCCGCATCGGCATAGGCCCGATGCGCGTCGGCGACCACGGCTTCGAGCTTCGCGATCCCCGCTCCGCCGCTCTCGACCCGCTCCAACCGGCCTGCCAGTTCCTCCAGCAGCACCGGCAGGTCGTCGGGCTGTACCCGATGCTTGCGCGCCAGTCCGCGCAGCTCGAACAGCCGCGCCTCGTCCGCCTCCAGCACGGCGGGATCGAAGGCCAGCGCCTCGGCCGCCATGTCCACCCGATCCTGCGCCTCGGCCGCCTCGCCGATCGCGCGGTCGATCGCGGCAAGCGCTTCGGCAAGCGCCGCGTGATCGCCGGCGATCCGCTCCAGCACGCGCGCCGCCTGGCGGAGCTGGCTCAGCCCCCCTTCCGAGCCGTCGAGCAGTTCGGCGATGCCCTGCAGCTCGCCCGCGACCTTCTCGCCGCGCTGCATGGCGGCGCGGCGCTCGGCGAGCACTTCCTCCTCGCCCGCCCCGGGTGCGAGCGCCTTCAGTTCGGCGACGGCATGTTCCAGCCATTCGCGGTCGCGTTCGGCCAGGTCCTGCTCGGCCCGCGCCACCGCCAGCGCCGCCTCGGCATCGCGCCAGGCCTTGTGCGCGATCGCCGCCGGGCCGGGATCGCAGCGCCCGAAGGCGTCGAGCAGCGCCCGGTGACCGCGCGGATTGAGCATGCCGCGATCGTCATGCTGGCCGTGGATCTCCACCAGATGCGGCGCCAGCTCGCGCAGCAGGCCGGCGGAGGCCGGCTGGTCGTTGAGAAAGGCACGGCTGCCGCCATCGGCCTTGACGATGCGCCGGACGATCAACGGCTCGCCCGGCTCCAGCTCCAGCCCGTTCTGATGGAAGAGGTTGGCGACTTCGCCGTCCCGCGCCGGCACTTCGAAGGTCGCGGTCACCACTGCCTGCGCCGCGCCCTGGCGCACCAGCCCGGTCTCGCCGCGCGCGCCCAGCGCCAGCCCCAGCGCATCGAGCAGGATCGACTTGCCGGCCCCGGTCTCGCCGGTGAGCACGCCCAGCCCGGCCCCGAACTCCAGGTCGAGCGCCTCGATCAAGACGACGTCGCGAATGGCCAGCGCAGTCAGCATGCGCCTGCCCCTATCGCAGGAACTTAACAGGAACGAAAGCCCCGAGCATCAGCTCGCGGGCTTGGCTACCACCTGGGCCTGCTTCAGCTTGCCCTGGTTCTCCTGCATCAGCTTATAGGCATGGTTGTACCAGTCGGTGCCCGGATAGTTGGCGCCGAGCACGGCCGCCGCCTTCTCCGCCTCTTCCGGCACGCCGAGCGCGAGATAGGATTCGGTGAGGCGCATCAGTGCCTCCGGCACGTGCGTGGTCATCTGATACTGGTCGACCACGGTGCGGAAGCGCAGCGTCGCCGAGAGCCACTGGCCACGCGTCTCGTAGAAGCGGCCGATCTCCATCTCCTTGCCCGCCAGGTGGTCGCGGACGAGGTCGATCTTCAGGCGCGCATCGGCGGCATATTTGGTGTTCGGATAGCGGCGGGTCAGCTCGCCCAGCGAATCGAGTGCCTGCTGGGTGATCTTCTGGTCGCGCTGCACGTCGCTGATCTGCTCGTAATAGCACAGGCCGATCAGATAATAGGCATAGGGTGCGTCGCGGTTGCCCGGGTGGACGGCGAGGAAGCGCTGCGCCGACGAAATGGATTCGGTATAGTCGCGGTTCAGATAATAGCTGAACGCGCCCATCAGCTGCGCACGGCGGGCCCAGACCGAATAGGGATGCTGGCGCTCGACTTCGTCGAACAGCGCCGCGGCCAGCTTGTACTGATGCTGGTCGAGCTTCTGCTTGGCCGTGGAATAGAGCGTGCCGACGTCGCGCGCGACATAGGGAAGATCCTTGCCGCCGCCCTTCTTGGCGCAACCGGCCATCGAGAGCGCGAGAACCGGGAGAAGAGCGAGCGCAAGCGCGCGGGTGGTGGGAGTACGCATGGGTGGGGGTCTTAGCCCGGTCCAGTGGCGTCAAACAATCCTTTTCGCGGCGGGATTGCGGCGGACCCGCGACAGGCGCCGCGCGTTGCGCTAGCGAGCGCTGATTCGGGAGGAAATTCGTGACCGCCACCTTGCTCGCCACACACCGCGTCGACAAACCCTGGGGCCGCCATCGCCTGTGGCCGGGCTTCGCCGATCCCGCGGCGGACGGCGAGCCGGTGGGCGAGATCTGGTTCCAGACGCCGGGCGACAGCGCGCCCGACCTGCTGATCAAATATCTCTTCACCAGCGAGAAACTGTCGGTCCAGGTCCATCCGGACGACGCGCAGGCGCGCGCCGCCGGGCTGCCGCGCGGCAAGGACGAATGCTGGGTGATCCTCGACGCCGAACCCGATTCGACGATCGCGCTGGGCACGAAGCGGCCCGTCGACCGCGAGACCCTGCGCGCCGCCGCGCTCGACGGCTCGATCGAGGATCTGCTCGACTGGAAGCCGGTCAAGGCGGGCGATTTCTTCTATTCGGGTTCGGGCACGATCCATGCGATCGGCGCGGGGATCACGCTGGTCGAAGTGCAGCAGAACAGCGAGACCACCTATCGACTCTACGATTATGGGCGCCCCCGCGAGCTCCATCTCGACCAGGGCATCGCCGTCTCCGATCCCGTCCCCTACACGCCGCATCCGATGCCGGGGCGCGTCGCGGACGGCCGGGAGATACTGGTCGAGGGGCCGAAATTCGTGCTCGAGCGCTGGGAAGGCGGTCCGCGCATGCTGAGCCTGCCCGAAGGCGTCACCGGCTGGCTGATCCCGCTGCGCGGCGAAGGCGTGGTCGACGGCGTGGCCTTCCGCGCCGGCGAGTGCGTGACGCTCCAGGGCAGCGCCAGCCTCCACGCCGAGGCGGGCAGCGACCTGCTTTTCGCCTATCCGGGCGAGACACGTCTCTGAAGCATGGCCATGCGATGAACGGGGGGTAGTTTCCCGTTCACGCAACTCGCCTTCTTGCGGTACGTTGGACGGCAGGAACCATAAGGAGAACTCCCATGCGTATCCTTCTTGCAGTTGCGATCGCCGGCGCGGGCCTTGCCGCGACGCCTGTTGCCGCAGCCCCCATCGCCAATGCGCCGCTCGCGATCGCGGCCGTGACCGCAGCCGCTCCGCAGGACTGGCGCGACCGCGACCGCAATCGCGACCGCTACGATCGCCGGGACCGTCGCGACGACCGCCAGTGGCGCAGCGATTGGCGCCGCTATCGCAACTATGACTATAACCGCCTGCCCCCGGGCGAGCGCTATTACAATCCGTCGGACTATTATCGCGACGGCCGCTATTATCGCGAACGCCGCCTGACCCGGAACGACCGCATCTATCGCGGCAATGACGGCCGCTATTATTGCCGCCGCTCGGACGGCACGACCGGCCTGATCGTGGGCGGCGTCGCGGGCGGCCTGCTCGGCAACGCGCTGTCGGACGGCCGCAACGCCACGCTGGGCACACTGCTCGGCGCGGCCGCGGGCGCGGCGCTGGGCTCGTCGGTCGATCGCGGCGAGGTTCGCTGCCGCTAAGGGCTTGCCACGCAGGCAGAGAGGGGTCCGGCGGAAACGCCGGGCCCCTTTCTCATCCGCGAACGGCGCGGATCAGAAGATGAAGCCGCCCAGCCAGAGGCGGACGATGCCGACGATCGCGACGACGATGTTGAGGTTCCGCCCGGCATTGGAATCGGACAGCGCACCCAGCGCGATGCCGACCACCGCGACCGGGACCACCATGTAGTTGAGCAAGCCGAGGAACGGGATCAGCCCGATCAGCATGAGCGGCAGGGCGATGATACCGACGAGGATCGAGAGCAGGTTCAGCATGGCCGCCGCTATATCCCATCCAAGGTGTGTTATCAATATATAACAGTTACGCCACGAGCGGGATCAGCACCTCGATGCGCTTGAGGCGCGCGGGCGTGAAGGGCGAATTGTAGAAGGCATGCTCGACCGGCCCGGCGGGGCGGAAGCCCATGTCGCCGATCCAGGCGCGCAGTTCCGCCTCATGCGCGTCGAGCTGGCCGTCACTGTCCACGCCGGTGAAGCGCAGCGCGGCGATCCGCCGGGCCGGAAGCGCGCGCAGCCGCACCCCGGCGGACGGATCGGGCAGCGTCTCGAGGCTCGCATCGGCGGGCATCACGAAGCGCGTGCGCCAGCCGCGCCCGTCCTCGTCGCCGTCGGACAGCACCGGCACCGTCATCGGCAGCCGCCCGCCCGCGCGCCCCCTGCCGAACACATAGTCGGCGAGCCGGGTGAAGCCGACGGAGAGCGCCGCCTGGCGAAGCCCCGGCACCACCGCCTCGGCGACGATCAGCCGGGGATAGTCGCGCACGCTGAACGCGCCCTCGCGCGTGACGGTGCTGAACGCGGCCTCGTCCTCGGGCCTGAAGAGCAGCGCATATCCCACACCGGCGGCAACCGCGGCGGCGACGCCGGCACCGACCATCTTCGCATTGAGCTGCATGAAAACCCCATCTGATCGCTCGTGCAGATACGCATATGGGCGGCCGGAGTTCCGCTTGCCGTCGCCCCGGAGACCGGCCGGAATTCGCCTTGGCCAAGGCTTCCTTAACCTTCCTCGGGCATGAAAACGGCCCAAAGGAGCGTTCGAGATGGTCCGCCGACAGTATTTCCTGATGCTTGCCTTGCCCCTCGCGCTGGCGGGGTGCGGCAGCCGCGGGAGCCTGGGCGACGTCGCCGAGACGGAGAGCGGCAACGCGGCCGATCCGGCGCTGGCCAGCGCGCTGCAGGACCAGATCATGGTCGACCCGCAACTCGGCCGCCAGGCCAATGGCGACGCGATCCGCCCGCCGGGCCAGCCCTATTCGGGCGGCGTGCCGAACGACAATGTCGCGGCGAACAGCAGCAAGGTCGACAACGGGCCGCTGCTCAAGACTCCGGCCCCGACCCAGGCGACCAAGGAATGCACCCAGTGCACCGCCGCGCGCGAGGCAGTGACGCTCGGCGGCCTCGCCGCGCGCCAGAAGGATCCGAAGTCCAGCCAGTGCGCCGCCTCGCTGCACTATGCCGCGGCCTGGGCGCAGCGCCTGCCCCGCGACCTGCCGCTCTATCCGCAGGCGCGCGTGACCGAGGCGGCGGGCAGTACCGCCGGCAAATGCCAGCTGCGCGTGGTGAGCTTCTCCTCGCCGCAGCCGATGCAGGTGATGCTCGACTGGTATTACACCAAGGCGATCCGCGGCGGCTACACCAGCGAGCATCAGGTCGACGGCCAGGAGCATATCCTGGGCGGCACGCGCGACAAGGACGGCAGCGCCTATGTGCTGTTCCTGACCAGGCGGCCGGACGGCGGCACCGATATCGACATGGTGGCGAACAACGGGATCTGATCCCCGGAACCCGTCGCCCGCGGGGAGAGGAATTACCAAGGTTCCCCTGACCGCCATTCCGCGCTAACCGCTCGGGATGCCTGCCCTTCTCCTCGTCATGCTCGGCGGCGCCTTCGGTTCCGGTGCGCGCTATCTCACCGGCAAGCTCACGCTCGGCTGGCTCGGGCCCAACTATCCCTGGGGCACGCTCGCCGTGAACCTGATCGGCGGGTTCCTGATGGGCACGCTCGTCGGCACGCTGGCGCGGATCGGCCATGGCGGCGAGCAATGGCGCCTGCTGATCGGCGTCGGCGTGCTGGGCGGCTTCACCACTTTCTCGGCCTTCACGCTCGACCTGATGAACATGGTCCAGCGCGGCGATTGGGGATCGGGCTTCGCCTATGCGCTCGTCTCGGTGATCGGTTCGATGTTCGCCCTGTTCGCCGGGCTCGTAGTTTTGAGGGTTCTGCCATGAGCGATGCCGTCCGCCAATTCCTGGTCAAGGCCGATGACGACGGCATCCGGCTCGATCGCTGGTTCAAGCGGCACATGCCGGACACCAGCTTCAACACCGTCTCGCGCTGGGCCCGCACCGGCCAGCTGCGCGTCGACGGCGCGCGCGCCAAGCCGGGCGACCATGTCAGCGAGGGCCAGGTGATCCGCGTGCCTCCCGCCGAGCCGGCCAAGCCCGAAAAGCCCGGCCGCCCGAAGCGCGAGCGCATCAAGCTCAGCGACGAGCAGATCGACTTCGCCCGCAGCCTGGTGATCCACCGCGACGACGCGGCGCTGGTGCTCAACAAGCCGCCGGGCCTCGCCACTCAGGGCGGCACCAAGACCACCGAGCATGTCGACGGCCTGCTCGACGCGCTCCAGTTCGAAGCGGAGGGCCGGCCCAAGCTCGTCCACCGGCTGGACAAGGACACGTCGGGCGCGCTGCTCGTCGCCCGCACCGCCCGCGCCGCGGCGGCCTTCTCGAAGAACTTTTCCAGCCGCACCGCGCGGAAAGTCTATTGGGCGCTCGTGGTCGGCGTGCCCAGCATCGAGGACGGCATCATCGACCTGCCGATCGGCAAGCAGCCGGGCACCGGCGGCGAGAAGATGCAGGTCGACGAGAAGGAAGGCCAGCCCAGCCGCTCGCGCTACCGCGTGATCGGCCGCGCCGGCAACCGCGCCGCCTGGGTCGAGCTCCAGCCCTTCACCGGGCGCACCCACCAGCTGCGCGTCCACATGGCGGCGATCGGCTTCCCCATCGTCGGCGACGGCAAATATGGCGGGCCCGAGGCGTTCCTGACCGGCGGCATCAGCCGCAAGATGCACCTCCATGCGCGCCGCATCCGTGTCGACCATCCCGATGGCGAAAAGATCGACGTGCGCGCCGCACTGCCGCATCACTTCGCCGAATCGCTCGCCACGCTGGGCTTCGAGGAAGCCGAAGGCGACGCGCTGCAGCTCGACGACGGCCCCGCCCCGCTCACCAAGGAGCAGCAAAAGGCCAATGCGCGGGCCCATGCCAAGACGGTCCGCAAGGAGCGCCGCGGCGAACGGCGCGGCCGCGGCGAAGGCCCTAGCGGCGACAAGCCCGCGCCTCGCAGCGGCGGCAAGCCGAGCACGCGCAAGTCGCCCGCCGCCAAGCCGGGCGGCAAGCCGGCGGCCCGCAAGCCTGCGCCGCGCGGCGCCCGGCCCGGCCCGCGCGCCGGCGGCGACAAGCCCCGCGCGCCGCGGAGCCGCTGATGCATCCGCACCCGGCCTTTCGCTGGGAGGATCGCCCGGCGATCCGCGACCTCGTCCGCGACATCGGCTTCGGCGCGCTCTTCGCCGCGACGCCCGACGGGCCGCGCGTGGCGCATGTGCCGGTGGTGTGGCTGGGCGACGACACGCTCGGCTTCCACCTTGCGCGCGGCAACGGCCTCGCCCGCCATCTGGACGGTGCCACCGCGCTGTTCAACCTGCAGGGGCTGGACGCCTATGTGAGCCCGGACTGGTACGGCGCCGGCCCGGATGAAGTGCCGACCTGGAACTATGTCGCGGTCGAGCTCGAAGGCCAGGTGACCCGCACCGACGAGGACGGGCTGGTCGCGATCCTCGATGCGATCAGCCATGAACAGGAACGCCGCCTCGCGCCAAAGCCCGAATGGACGCTGGCCAAGGTCGATCCCGCCCGGACCGCCAAGCTGCTCACTGCGATCATCGGCTATCGGCTGGAGATCCGGGCCTGGCGCGGCACCCGCAAGCTTGGCCAGAACAAGCCCGACGCCGCCCGCCTGGCCGCCGCCGACGCGCTGGCGGCGCGGGGCAGCGACCGGATCGCCGCGCTGATGCGGGGGGCGAAGTGAACCGTCTCGCCGTATTCGATTGCGACGGCACGCTGGTCGATTCGCAAGCGAACATCTGCCGGGCGATGGAAGCCACCTTCGCCGCGCACCGGCTCGATCCGCCGGATCGCAGCGACATCCGCCGCATTGTCGGGCTCAGCCTGGTGCCGGCGATCGCCCGCCTCCTGCCCGAGGCCGGTGCCGATCTGCACGAAGCGATGGCAGCCGAATACAAGCGCGCCTTCTTCGCGATGCGCGCCTCCAACGCGCTCGATCCCGAACCGCTCTACGACGGCATATTGGAGACGATCGCGGCGCTCGACGACGCCGGCTGGCTGCTCGGCGTCGCCACCGGCAAGTCGGACCGCGGGCTGGGCCTGATCCTCGAGCATCACGGCATCCGCCAGCGCTTCGTCACGTTGCAGACCGCCGATCGCCACCCCTCCAAGCCGCATCCCGCGATGCTCGAACGCGCCATCGCCGAAGCCGGCGCCGCGCCGGAGACCACGGCGATGATCGGCGACACCAGCTTCGACATGGCGATGGCGCGCGCCGCTGGCACCCATGCCCTTGGTGTGCTATGGGGATACCACACGTCCGGGGAGCTGCTCGGCGCCGGCGCGCACCACGTCGCCGATCATGCCGGCCAGCTCTTCGCGCATCTGGAGACGCTATGACAGACGCCGAACGCCTGGCGATGAAGCGCTACTACATCATCGTCGCGGTCAACATGCTCGGTACCGCCGGCGCCGTGATCGGGCTGCTGGTCGCCGGCCGCGCGCAGCATTACGGAGTCACCGTGTTCGGCGGCGCGATCCTGTTGTCGTCGCTCTATTTCATGGCGGTGGTGCCGCGCTTCCTCGCGCGCCGCTGGAAGACTCCCGTGGAGGCGACGCCCGAGGCATGAAGCGCTTCTGGAAGGAAGTCACCGTCGAGGACGGCCAGGTGGCGCTCGACGGCAAGCCGGTGCGCACGCCCGATCGCGCGCCCCTCGCCCTGCCCACCCCGGCGCTGGCAGCGGCGGTGGCGGACGAATGGCGCGCCGTGGGCGAGACGATCGATCCGCGCGCGATGAAGCTCACCGGGCTCGCCAATGCCGCGATCGACAAGATCTCGCCGGATTCCGCGCCCTTCGCCCGGGGCCTCGCCGCCTATGGCGAGAGCGACCTGCTCTATTACCGCGCCGACGGCCCCGAGCCGCTGGTCGTGCGCCAGGCCGAAGCCTGGGATCCGCTGCTCGACTGGGCGCGCAACCGCTACGATGTGCATTTCGAGACGGCGACCGGGGTGATGCACAGGGCCCAGCCCGAAGCGACCGTCGCGCGACTGGCCGAAGCCGTATATGCGCTCGACGCCTTTCACCTCGCCGGCCTCTCGCCGGTGGTGACGGTGAGCGGCACGCTGGTCGGTGCGCTGGCCCTGCTCGAAGGCGCGGCGGGTGCCGAGACGCTGTGGCAGGCCGCGCATGTCGACGAGCTGTGGCAGGCCGAGCAATGGGGCGAGGACCCGCTCGCCGTGCAGGCTCGCGATGCGCGCCGGGCGGATTTCGATGCGGGGGTGCGGTTCCTGGGATTGCTTTAGGAATCCCCCTCCCTTGCGGGGAGGAGGATTCAGGGCAGGGCGGAATGCCGAGGATCCGTCACACCGTGACCACCCGCACCGCAGAGCCAGGTCAGGCGCCGGATGCTCCGGCCGGCCGCGGCAGCGCCCAGGCGAGCACCGCGCCCGCCGCGATCCAGCTCGCGACGTCGCTCACCCAGAGATAGAGGAAATAGCCCCAGGGCGCGTGATTGAAGATCGGCTGGCCGAGATCGGAATAGGCAGTCACCGCCAGTGCCACGATCGCCACCAGCCTGAGCCGCCTTGCGAAATCATGCCCGTGCGCCACCGTACGCAGCGCGAACCCCGCCAGCAGCGCACACACGATCGCCAGCACCAGCCCGCCGATCAGCGCGCCGCTGTCCGGCATCGCGAAGCCGCCGGTGTTGAACATCACCAGCGCCGTCGGCCCCTGGCCATAGAGCTGGGTGCCCTGGGGCGTGCCCGCCCAGGGGATCGGATAGGCACCGCTGCCGAGCGGCCCCAGATGCTGGGCGAGCGCCGCCTGCACCGCAGCCGTCGTCGCCGCATCGGTCTGGGAAAGCGCGAGCAGGCTGAGGGGCGTTCCCCAGAAGATGAAGCCCACCAGCCACATGGCCAGCCCGCCGAGCGCGCCGCCGAGGAACAGTCTTGTCATCGATATCTCCCCTGTTGGGAGATTACTTCATCAACCCGCGGATGTATCCGATCAAGCCCGTCTGGCGCGAGCGCTTCAGCCGCTCGGCGTTCAGGATGGTGTGGACCGAGCGATAGCATTGGTCGGCATCGTCATTGACCAGCACATAGTCATAGCCGTCCCAATGGCTCACTTCGTTGGCGGCGCGCGCCATGCGGGCGTCGATCACTTCGGTGGTATCGGTGGCGCGGTTGATCAGCCGCTGGTGCAGTTCCTTGAACGACGGCGGCAGGATGAAGACGCGGACCACATCGCCCCCCGCCAGCTGGAAGAGCTGCTGGGCGCCCTGCCAGTCGATGTCGAACAGCACGTCGCGACCCGAATCGAGGATCGCCTCGACATGCGCGCGCGGCGTGCCGTAGCGATGATCGAACACATGCGCCCATTCGAGGAACTCATGGTTCGCGACCATCTCGCGGAATTTCTCGAGATCGACGAAATTATAGTCGACGCCGTCCTGCTCCCCCGGGCGCATCGCGCGGGTGGTGTACGAGACGGACATCTGGAGATGGTCGTCGGCGGCGAGCAGCTTGCGTGCGATCGTCGACTTGCCGGCGCCCGAGGGCGAGGAAAGCACGAACAGCACACCGCGGCGCTTGAATCCGTGCGGGTCGGTCTCGGTGCGATGGGGCATGGGCGCCTTTGGCTTGGGAGTCCCATCCGCGTCAAGTCATGCGAGTCGACTCAGGCCGGGGTGCGCATCCGTTGCGATATCCGGTGGGCGCCATAGGCGGCGGCGCCGAGCACGATCGCGGCGGGCACGATCTTCTTCGCCGCCTTCCAGGCAAGCACCCCGGCAACGGCGCCCAGCGCCCCGCCCTCGCCGTCCGCGCGGTCGATGCGGTTGCCGATCCAGCCTGCGATCACGTCCCCGATCATATACGCTCCCTTGGTGGTTACGCGGGAGCAAGCGATTGAAAGCAAACTAAGTTCCCCTCCCCGATGAGGGGCGAGGCGCGGGTGGAATGCGCGCGATACGCAAAAGGCCCGGCGATACGACTCCGCATCGCCGGGCCTCTACTCGCCCCTCGCCCCCTCCCTTCCGGGGAGGGGAAGCAGGCTCACCGCCCGATCATCGTCTCGGGCCGCACATATTGGTCGAACGTCGCCTCGTCGACGAGACCCAGCGCCAGCCCGCTCTCCTTGAGCGTCAGCCCCTTCTCGTGCGCGTTCTTGGCGATCTTGGCGGCGTTGTCATAGCCGATCGCCGGCGCCAGCGCAGTCACCAGCATCAGCGAGCGATCGACCAGCTCCTTGATCCGCGCCTCGTTCGCCTTGGCGCCGTCCACCGCGCGCTCGGCGAAGCTCACCATGCCGACCGACATCAGCTCGATCGAGCGCAGCACGTTCGAGCCGATCAGCGGCTTGAACACGTTCAGCTCGAAATGGCCCTGCATGCCGCCGACGGTGACCGCCATGTGGTTGCCGATCACCTGCGCCGCGACCATCGTCAGCGATTCGCTCTGGGTCGGGTTGACCTTGCCCGGCATGATCGAGCTGCCCGGCTCGTTGGCCGGCAGGTCGAGCTCGCCCAGGCCCGAGCGCGGGCCGCTGCCGAGCAGGCGGATGTCGTTGGCGATCTTGGTCAGCGAAACGGCCAGCGTGTTGCAGGTGCCCGACAGGTTGACCAGCTGGTCCTTGGTTGCCAGCGCCTCGAACTTGTTGGGCGCGGAGACGAAGGGCAGGCCGGTGATCCTGGCGATCTCGGCCGCCACGTCCTCGGCATAGCCCGGAGGGGCGTTGAGCCCGGTGCCGACGGCGGTGCCGCCCAGCGCCAGCTTGAAGATGTCGAGATCGAGCACCGAGGCGAAGCGCGCCCTGGCCGACTCCAGCATCGCGGCATAGCCCGAGAATTCCTGGCCCAGCGTCAGCGGCGTCGCATCCTGCAGGTGCGTGCGGCCGATCTTGACGATGTGATCCCAGGCCTTGACCTTGGCCTCGATCGAAGCGTGCAGCCGGTCGAGCGCCGGGTAGAGCTTCAGCGTCACCGCGCGGGCGGCGGCGATGTGCAGCGCGGTCGGGAACGAATCGTTCGACGACTGCGCCATGTTGACGTGGTCGTTCGGGTGGATCGGCGACTTGCCGCCGCGCGTGCCGGTCAGGATCTCGTTGGCGCGGCCCGCGATCACTTCGTTGACGTTCATGTTGGTCTGGGTGCCCGAACCGGTCTGCCAGATCACCAGCGGGAACTGGTCGTCGAGCTTGCCGTCGACGATCTCCTGCGCGACCTGGTCGATCACTGCGGCGATCTTCGGGTCGAGCCCGTGCTTCACGTTCACGCGCGCCGCGGCCTGCTTCACGATCGCCTGGGCATGGACGATGCCGAGCGGCATCCGCTCCATCTCGCCGAACGGGAAATTCTCGATCGAGCGCTGGGTCTGCGCGCCCCAATAGGCGTTGGCGGGAACTTCGATGGCGCCGATCGAATCGGTTTCGGTACGGGTGGTCACGCTGGCTGGTCCTCTTGTCCGTTCCGCGCTCCCCTAGCCCCTGGGCGGCCGCGATTCCAGCGCTCAGGGATTTTGCGGAGGCGTTAACCAAGAGTGCGTTTTTGGCCGGCTAAAAGCGAATCATGTACGTCGATGCGTCCATGGCTGCCCGCGCGGCGAAAGAACGCCAGCCGCGCAAGAACCTGTTGCTCGCCGCCACGATCGAGGCGGACGGGCTAAGGGTGCCCGTGCGCATCCGCAATCTCTCCGAGGGCGGGGCGATGGTGGACGGATCGGCCCTTCCCCGCACCGGAACCCTGCTGACGCTCACGCGCGCGGAGATCGAAGTCGGCGGCAGGGTGGTGTGGCAGACGCAGGGCCGCTGCGGAGTCGCCTTCGATACGACCGCGATCACCGTCGACGAATGGGTCTCCGGCAATCGCGTCGCGAGCTTCCAGGGCCATCGCGGCCAGGCCCGCGTCGATGCGATCCAGCAGGCGGTGCGCAGCGGCGGCGAACTCCCCGCCGAACCGGCCATGGCAGGCGCCGCGCCGGACCTCGCCAATCTCGGCACGCGCCTGGTCGAGGAGATCTACCATGTCCGGGAATTGCTCGACCGGCTCGGCGAGCGGCTGATCGACGATCCGCACGTGATCGCCGCGCACATGGCGTCGCTGCAGAATCTCGATCGCGCCAGCCAGATCCTCGACCATCTGGGCGCGATCCTGGGTGCGGACGATCCCGCCGCCGCGGTGGATGCAGTGGCGATGCAGGAATTGCGCGCACGGCTGATGCGCTGACACCGGCCGCGACACGCACCGGCCGGCGCTGCGCGCGCCTATTTCTTCCGCTTGAAGTCCACCGAGACGACGTTCGAGCCGTCCTCGACCGGCTTGGCCGGCGGCTCGTCATTCTCGGCCTCGTCATGCTGGGGCTCGGGCTCGTCGCCGCCATCGGCCGCCTGGAAGCGCAGCTCGAAATTCACCGCCGGATCATGGAAGCCGGTGATCGCCGAGAAGGGGATGTTCAGCATCGCCGGCACCTGATTGAAGCTCAGGCCCACCGAGAATCTGTTGTCGTCGACCTTCAGGTCCCAGAATCGATGCTGCAGGACGATGGTCATCTCGTCCGGGAAGCGATCGATCAGCCGCTGCGGGATGTCGACCCCCGGCGCGTGCGTCTTGAAGGTGATGTAGAAATGATGCCCGCCGGGCAGGTTTCCACCCGAGTCGGCGACCGAGCCCAGCACGCGGCCGACCACGGCGCGCAGGGCTTCCTGCACGATCTCATCATAGGGAATCAGGCTGTCAGGCACGTTGCCGGTCATGCCCCTTGGGTAGCGCACCGGGCAGCGCGGTCAAGATTGCATGCGCGGCAACCATCGCTATGTGGGACGCCATGCGCACCGCCACCGTGAGCCGCAAGACGAGCGAGACCTCCGTCGACGTCACCGTCAACCTCGACGGTACCGGCGCCTATGCCGTTTCCACCGGGATCGGCTTCTTCGACCACATGCTCGAGCAGCTCAGCCGCCATTCGCTGATCGACCTCGACGTGAAGACGGTGGGCGACCTGCATATCGACCAGCACCACACGGTGGAGGATACCGGGCTGGCGATCGGGGAAGCCATCGCGAAGGCGCTGGGCGACAAGAAGGGCATCCGGCGCTATGCCGACGCGCTCTCGCCGATGGACGAGACGCTCACCCGCGTCGCGGTGGACATTTCGGGCCGCCCCTATCTCGTCTGGAAGACCGCATTCAGCCAGAAGCGGCTCGGCGAGATGGACACCGAGATGTTCGAGCACTGGTTCCATTCCTTCGCCCAGACCGCCGGGCTGACGCTCCATATCGAGACACTTTACGGCACCAACAACCATCACATCGCCGAAGCCGCGTTCAAGGGCCTGGCCCGGGCGCTGCGCGAGGCGGTGGAGATCGATCCGCGCAAGGCGGATGCGGTACCCAGCACCAAGGGGGTGCTGTGACGGTGACGCGATGACCATCGCCCTGATCGACTATGGCGCCGGCAATCTCCACTCGGTCCACAACGCCCTGAAGGCGGCGGGCGCTGCCGATGTCGCGGTCACCGCCGACCCCGGGGCGGTGCTGCGGGCCGATCGCATCGTCCTGCCCGGCGTCGGCGCATTCGGGGCCTGTGCCGCGGGGCTGCGGGCGATCCCCGGCATGGTCGAGGCGCTGGACGCGCGCGTCCGCCGCGCGGGCGCGCCTTTCCTCGGCGTCTGCGTCGGCATGCAGCTGATGGCCGATACGGGGGAGGAGCTCGGCACCCATCCGGGCCTGGGCTGGGTCTCCGGCACCGTCCGGGCGATCGCGCCCGCACCCGGCATCCGCGTGCCGCATATGGGCTGGAACGACGTCGTCCCCACGCTTTCCCACCCGCTGATCGAGCCGGGCCAGGCCTATTTCCTGCACAGCTTCGCCTTCACCGGCGACGCGGTGCTCGCCACCACCGACCATGGCGGTCCGGTCACGGCCGCCATCGGCCGCGACAACATGATCGGCGTCCAGTTCCACCCCGAGAAAAGCCAGCGCTACGGCATCGCGCTGATGGAAAGGTTCCTCGCTTGGCACCCCTAGACCCGGATGGCCTGATCATCTTCCCCGCGATCGACCTCAAGGCCGGTCAGGTCGTCCGCCTGGCCGAAGGCGACATGGCCCGCGCCACCGTCTATGGCGACGATCCCGCGGCCCAGGCCGAGCGCTTCGCGCAAGCCGGCGCGGAATGGCTCCACGTCGTCGATCTCGACGGCGCATTCGCCGGCGAATCGATCAACGGCGCCGCCGTCGCCGCGATCCTCGGGCGCTTCGGCGGCAAGATCCAGCTCGGCGGCGGGATCCGCAACCGCGAATCGATCGAGCGCTGGCTCGACCTCGGCGTGCGCCGCGTGGTGATCGGCACGGCCGCGCTGGAGAATCCGGACCTGGTCCGCGAAGCCGCGCGCGACAATCCCGGCCGCATCGTCGTCGCCGTCGATGCGCGCGACGGCATGGTCGCCACGCGCGGCTGGGCCGATGTGTCGGACGTGTCGGTAGCCGATCTCGCCCGTCGCTTCGAGGATGCCGGCGTCGCCGCGCTCCTCTTCACCGATGTCGGCCGCGACGGGCTGCTGAAGGGCTGCAATGTCGAGGCGACGGTCGCCCTGGCCCGCGCCGTCTCGATCCCGGTCATCGCCAGCGGCGGCGTCACCGACATCGCCGACATCCACGCGCTGCGCCCGCATGTCGCGGATGGCGTGGAAGGCGTGATCACCGGCCGCGCGCTCTATGACGGCCGGCTCGACCTCAAATGGGCGATCGAAGTGGGTCGGGCATGATGTTGGCGGGAAGGCGCGAAGAAGCGAAGATCTTGTTCACGCGGAGACGCGGAGGCACGGAGAAATCGCTTCTTCTTCTCGCCCTCGCGCCCTCGCCCGAGCAAATCGCATGACCGTCCGCGCCCGCGTCATCCCGTGCCTCGACGTCGCGAACGGCCGCGTGGTCAAGGGCGTCAACTTTGTCGACCTGGTCGATGCCGGCGATCCGGTCGAACAGGCGCGCGCCTATGACGCGGCCGGAGCCGACGAGCTCTGCTTCCTCGACATCACCGCCAGCCACGAGGCGCGCGGCACCATCCTCGACGTGGTCCGCCGCACCGCCGAAGTCTGCTTCATGCCGCTCACCGTCGGCGGCGGCGTGCGCGGCGTCGAGGATGCCCGCGCCCTCCTGCTGGCCGGTGCCGACAAGGTGGCGGTCAATTCCGCCGCCGTCTCGCGCCCCCAGGTCGTCGCCGAGATCGCCGAGAGGATGGGCAGCCAGTGCGTCGTCGCTTCGGTCGACGCGCGCCGCACCGCGCAGGGCTGGGAAGTCTTCACGCATGGCGGCCGCAAGCCCACCGGCATCGACGCAGTGACTCACGCCATCGCCCTTGCCCATCTCGGCGCCGGCGAGTTGCTGATCACCTCGATGGACCGCGACGGCACCCGCGACGGCTACGACCTGGAGCTGATCCGCACGATCGCCGACCAGGTGACCGTGCCCGTGGTCGCCTCGGGCGGGGTCGGCACCCTCCGCCATCTGGTGGAGGGCATTCGCGACGGCCATGCCAGCGCGGTGCTGGCGGCCTCGATCTTCCATTTCGGCGAAGCCAGCATCGCCGACGCCCATCGCGCGATGGCAGCCGCCGGCATCCCGGTGCGAAGCCCGGTCGTCGGTTAGCTTTACATTCACCAATTCCGCACGCCGGAGCTTAACCATCGAAAGCGGCGGAAAATGCCGGTTTCGGCAAAGCGGCCGGCTTCTTGCTCCCTCCCGAAGACAATCAAAGAGGGAATCAGGACCATGATCCGTAACTTCGCCAATCTGGCCGCGTTCGGCCTCCTCGTTACCCTGTCCGCCACGCCCGCCTTCGCCATGGACAAGCCGCCCGTCGATCCGGGCACGCCCTCCAGCAGCAGCAGCAGCAGTGGGGGTGGCACCACCAGCAGCAGCAGCGGCGGTTCGGGCGGCCCCACGTCGATCCCGGAGCCGGGCATGCTCGGCCTGTTCGCGCTCGGGACCATCGGCGCGTTCGTCGCGCGCCGGGCCCGTCGCCGCGGTTAACGATTTGTCGGGGCGTTGCGGCTAAGGTCGCGTACCATGCGCAACGCCCTGCTTCCCCTGCTGCTGCTCGCCGCGACGCCGGCGCTGGCCGCCGACGAGCCGCCGCACACCGGCCGCGCCGGCACGCGCTCGATGCCCGAGCTTTCGGACCTGGCGCTTGCCGCCTGTGCCGCCGGCGGCATCTGGTTCGTCCGCCGCCAGCTGCGCGCGCGCTTCCGCAAGGCCGCGCCCCGGGATTGAAGCCCGAGGATTAGCGCAAGGATTGACAGGCGCGCCTGCCTCCCGCAGCCGGGGGCCATGGCCGACACCCTGGATGTTCTCGAAGCCGTGATCCGCGCCCGCCGCACGGCGAGCCCCGACAGTTCCTATGTCGCGAAGCTCACGCATCGCGGCCGCGCCAAGATCGCCCAGAAACTGGGCGAGGAAGCCACCGAGACGGTGATCGCCGCGATCCGGGACGATCGCGAAGAACTCACCAAGGAAGCGGCCGACCTGGTCTTCCACCTGCTCGTGCTGCTGGCCGATGCCGGCCTGGGCCTGGACGACGTCCGCGCCGAGCTCGCCCGCCGCGAAGGCGTGTCGGGGATCGCGGAAAAGGCGGGGCGCTCGGTCTAGGATCGAGACTCGTTCAGCAAACCTCGTCATCCCCGCGCAGGCGGGGATGACGGAAACAAGTTATGAGTCCCCAACCTAAGGGCCGAGACTCGATTCAGCGATCCTCGCTTCCGCCGCGACGATGCTCTGGTATGGAGCGGAACGAAGGAGCCGCGCATGCCCATCGACGCCACCCAGTCCTATGACGACCAGAACGTCTTCGCGAAGATCCTGCGCGGCGAAATCCCGTCGCGAAGGATATTCGAGGACGAATTCGCCCTCGCCTTTCACGACATCAATCCGCAGGCGCCGCACCATGTGCTGGTGATTCCCAAGGGCGCCTATGTCTCGTGGGACGATTTCTCCGCCCGGGCGAGCGAGGCGGAGATCGCCGGCTTCGTCCGCGCGGTCGGCAAGGTCGCGCGCGAGGCCGGGTTCGTGGCGCCGGGCTATCGCCTGCTCGCCAATACCGGGCTCGACGCGCATCAGGAGGTGCCGCACCTCCATGTCCACATCTTCGCCGGCAAGCCGCTCGGCCCGATGCTGGCCCGCTAGCCGAAACCGCCGGATCCGGGGGCATCATGCACTTCCTGCACACCTTCCATCTCGCATCCTATCTGGACAGCCTGGTCAGCTACGCGCTCGCGCTGGTGCTGGGCGCGCTGATCGGTGCCGAGCGCCAGTATCGCCAGCGCACCGCCGGGCTGCGCACCAACGCACTGGTCGCGCTCGGCGCGGCGGCGTTCGTGGACCTCGCCCAGAAGCTGGCCGGCGATGTCGAGGCGGTGCGGGTGATCGCCTATATCGTCTCGGGGATCGGCTTCCTCGGCGCGGGCGTGATCATGAAGGAGGGCATGAACGTCCGCGGCCTCAATACCGCCGCCACGCTCTGGTGCTCGGCGGCGGTGGGGGCCTGTGCCGGCACCGACATGGCAGCGGAGGCGGCGACGCTCACTCTCTTCGTGGTGGCCGGCAACACCCTGTTGCGGCCGGTCGTGAATGCGATCAACCGCATCCCGCTGGCCGGCGGGACGCTGGAGGCGACCTATTCGGTCACGCTCACCGCCGATCCGGCCAACGCCTCGGCCCTGCGCGATACGCTCGTCGATCACCTGGAATTGATGCGCTATCCGGTGGCCGATACCGAGATCGTCGAGCGATCGGAGGAACTGGTAGAGATTCGCGCGACGCTGGTCAGCACCGGGGCGGTGGATGCCGATCTCGACGCGATCGTCGCGCACCTCGCCAAGACCCGCACCGTGCTGCACGCCACCTGGGAAGTGCAGACGCACGATTGAGCGGCCGGGACGGGGCGGCTTGCCAAAGGCGGCGCGGCCTGCTTGCCTCGCCGCCATGCGCTATCTGAACCTCGCCGTCGCGATCGTCGCCGAAGTCACTGCGACTTCGTTCATGAAACAGTCCGAGGGGTTCACCCGGCTCCTCCCTTCGGCGATCACGATCCTCGGCTATGCGATCGCCTTCTATTTCCTCTCGCTCACGCTGCGCGAGATTCCCACCGGCATCGCCTATGCGATCTGGTCCGGCGTCGGCATCGTGCTGATCGCGGCGATCGCCTGGGCGTTCCAGGGGCAGAAGCTCGACTTGCCCGCCCTGCTCGGCATGGCGCTGATCATCGCCGGCGTGCTGGTGATGAACCTCTTCTCGCGCGCGACCGCGCACTAGGCCGGAAACCCGAACAAGTATCTGATTTTCCTTCGTCATCCCCGCCTGCGCGGGGATGACGGGTTCGCTGAATGAGTCCTCAACCTAGGCCGGGATTCGTTCCCGCCACCCCGTCCCCGCGCGGCGACTCGCCGCATTCGCGCGCTAAAGCGGAGCTTGCGGGCACTAAAGCATTGCCTCCCCCGGTTTTGCGGCTAGGCTCCGCGCTTTCATCCAAAAGGGGCGGCGGGACAAACCGCCGTTGAGGGGACCATCCAATGATCTTCGGGCGCGTAAAGCCACTCGATGCCATCCTCGCCACTGCCGAGAAAAAATCGCTCCACCGTTCGCTGGGGGCTTTCCAGCTCACCATGCTCGGCATCGGCGCGGTGATCGGCACCGGCATTTTCGTTCTCACCGCCGAAGCCGCCCAGCGCGCGGGCCCCGGCATGATGGTAAGCTTCATCATCGCCGGCGTGGTCTGCGCCTTCGCCGCGCTCTGCTATGCCGAAATGGCCGCGATGGTCCCGGTCTCGGGCTCGGCCTATACGTACAGCTATGCCGTGATGGGCGAGCTGATCGCCTGGATGGTCGGCTGGGCGCTGATCCTCGAATATGCCGTGGCCGCAGGCGCAGTCTCGGTCGGCTGGTCCGGCTATGTCGTCGGCCTGATCGAGCACAGCTTCCACATAAACATCCCCCAAACGCTGGTCACCGGGCCGTTCGACGGCGGCCTGATCAACCTGCCCGCGATGCTGATCGCCGGCCTGGTCACCTGGCTGCTGGTCATCGGCACCAAGGAAAGCGCCACCGTCAACGCCATTCTCGTCGCGATCAAGATCACGGCGCTCACTGCGTTCATCGTGCTGGCCGTGCCGGTGATGAACGGCGCGCAATTCTCGCCCTTCGCGCCCACCGGCTTCATCGGCGTCTCGATGGCCGCCGCGTCGATCTTCTTCGCCTATGTCGGCTTCGACGCGGTCTCCACCGCGGCCGAGGAGACCAAGAACCCGCAGCGCAACATGCCGATCGGCCTGATCGGCAGCCTCGCCATCTGCACCATCTTCTACCTGCTCGTCGCCGCCGGCGTGATCGGCGCGCCGGGCCTCAGCACCCAGCCCGTGATGGACGCCGCCGGCCATGCGCTCGAGCCGGGCAGCCGCGAGCTCGCCGCCCAGTGCGCCACCCGCGCCGCCGAAGGCTTCAAGGACGTGGTCTGCTCGAAGGAGGCGCTGGCCTTCACCCTGCGCGAGATCGGCTGGCCGCAGATCGGCAACCTGCTCGGCCTCGCCGCCGGCCTGGCGCTGCCCTCGGTCATCCTGATGATGATGTTCGGCCAGACCCGCATCTTCTTCGTGATGAGCCGCGACGGCCTGCTCCCCGCCGCCTTCTCGAAGATCCACCCGACCTTCAACACCCCGCATGTGATCACGATCATCACCGGCGTGGCGGTGGCGCTGTTCGCGGCCTTCTTCCCGGTCGGCCAGCTCGCCAACATCTCGAATTCGGGCACGTTGTTCGCGTTCGCCGCCGTGTCGATCGCGGTGATGGTGATCCGCAAGACCGATCCGGACCGCAAGCGCCCGTTCAAGACGCCGTTCGTGTTCCTGACGGCGCCGATCGCGATCCTGGGCTGCCTCTATCTGTTCGTCAGCCTGGACCACAAGAGCATCATCCTGTTCCTGTCCTGGGCAGTGATCGGCCTGGTGGTCTATTTCGGCTATAGCCGCTCGCGCAGCCATGTCGGCCGCGGGATCGTCGACGTGCACGAGCCCGAGGCCTATGAGGAGCTGGACCCGCCGGTGCCCGGCACCCGCTGAGGCCACGCCCCTCGGGGCATGAGAAAAGGGCCGGAGGATCGCTCCTCCGGCCCTTTTTCTGTCTGGAATACCCCCGCTTGGCGGAGGGAGGAACGGATGGCTCAGGCCAGCTTCTCGGCGGCCAGTTCCTTCAGGTCCACCTCGGCCCGGGCGCCGTAGTGCTGGATGATCTCCGCGGCGCAGAGCGCGCCCAGGCGCAGCGAGTCCCGCACCGAGCGGCCCTGGGCCTGGCCATGGAGGAAGCCGGCCGCGAACATGTCGCCCGCGCCGGTGGTGTCGACCAGCCGGGCGATCGGCTCGGCCGGAACCTCGACCCGCTCGCCGCCGACCAGCGCGATCGCGCCCTTCTCGCTGCGGGTGACGACCAGCACCGGCACCTTGCCGTGCAGGTGCTGCACCGCCGCCTCGAACGCCTCGCGCTCGCACAGCGCCAGCAATTCGTTCTCGTTGGCGAACAGGATGTCGATCATCCCGTCCTCGATCAGCTTGCGGAAATCGTCGCCATGGCGCGAGATGCAGAACACGTCGGACAGGGTGAAGGCCACCTTGCGGCCGGCGGCACGGGCGATCTCGATCGCCTTGCGCATCGCGGCGCGCGGCTCTTCGGGGTCCCACAGATAGCCTTCGAGGTACAGGATCGCGCCATTGGCGATCAGCTCCTCGTCGAGCGCGGCGGCCGGCAGGAACTGCGAGGCGCCGAGGAAGGTGTTCATCGTGCGCTGCCCGTCGGGCGTGACGAAGATCAGGCAGCGCGCGGTGGCGGGCTGGCCGGCGCGCGACGCGGTGTCGAAATCGACGCCGGCGGCGCGGATGTCGTGCGCGAAGACCTGGCCGAGCTGGTCGTCGGCCACCTGGCCGATGAACGCGGTCCTGCCGCCCAGCGCAGCGATGCCCGCCACGGTGTTCGCCGCCGAACCGCCCGAGATCTCGCGGCCCGGGCCCATCCTGGCATAGAGCGCATCGGCGTCCTCGGGCGAGAAGATGAGCTGCATCGAGCCCTTGGCGACGCCGATCTCCTCGATGAAGCTGTCCTCGGCCTGGGCGAGGATGTCGACGATCGCGTTGCCGATGGCGACGACGTCATAAGTCGGGCTGGTCAAACTGGTGCTCCAAAAAGATTGCGCGGACGCCCTAGTGGCGGGCAATAGAGGATGCAATGATTCAGGCCTTCTTCCTGTCGCTGGGCCAGCTGTTCGACCGGCCGATACTGGCCGTCTTCGTCAAGTCCGTGATCCTGACATTGGTGCTGTTCGCCGCGGCGAGCGTCGGCCTGTGGTTCGGCATGCATGCGCTGGCCGACGGGATCGCGGCATGGCTGGGGGGCTGGAGCGGCTCGGACGCCTTTGCCGACATCGCCACGATCCTGATCGTGCTCGTCGCCCATTGGCTGATGTTCCGCGCCATCGCGGTGGCGGTGATCGGCATCTTCGCCGACGAAGTCGTCGCCGCGGTGGAGAGGAAACACTATCCCGGCGCCCATGCCCGGGCGCACGACCTGCCCCTTGGCCGCGCCCTGGCGATGGGCCTGGGCTCGGCGCTGCGGCTGATCGGCGTGAACCTGCTGCTCTCGCCGCTCTATCTGATCCTGCTCGTCACCGGCGTGGGCACGGCGCTGGCCTTTTTCCTGGTCAACAGCTGGCTGCTCGGCCGCGACCTGGGCGACATGGTCGCGGCGCGGCACATGCGGCGCGACGAACTGCGCGGCTGGCGGCGGCGGACCGGCGTCGGCCGCTTCGCGCTGGGCGCGGCGGGCACCGCGCTGTTCCTCGTCCCGATTTTGAACCTGGTCGCCCCGGTACTCGGAGCCGCGATGGCCACCCATGCATTCCACCGCGGGAGGCGGGCATGAAGAGACTAGTCCTGATCGGTATGCTGGCGCTCGGCGCCTGTGGCGAAGGCGGCGTGATCCCCCCGCCGCGCGCCGGCTATGTCCCGGTGCCGAGCGCCCGGCCCGCGCCGAGCCCGGCCGCGGGGCTGCCCGCCAATCTCGGCGCGTTGCGGGGTGCCACCGCGCCCGGGCTGATCGCGCGCTTCGGCAAGCCCCAGCTCGACATGAGCGAGGGCACTGCCCGCAAGCTCCAGTTCGCCGGGCCGATCTGCGTGCTCGACACCTATCTCTATCCCCAGAAGCGCGGCGAGCCGGTGGTGACGCATATCGACGCCCGCCAGCGCGACGGCCGCCCGATCGACGAGGCAAGCTGCGTGGCGGCGCTCAGCGGCGGACGGTGATCTGGCGCTGATCCAGGGTAGAGACTCATCCGGCAAACCCCGTCATCCCCGCACAGGCGGGGATCCAGGGTGATGCGGGATATCGGCACCACCACGCGAACGCCGTCCGGAAAGGACGGGCTCGCCCCTCTCCGCTCCGCACCTGGCTCTGGATCCCCGCCTGCGCGGGGAGGACGGTGGGAGAGCGGGGGATCGGCGTGGAGCTGGGATAATCGCTGTCGGATGCTTCCTGTCCCCAGGAAATCATCGCCGGGGGGACAGTTCATGGGGCCAGCCTCGTCAATGCCCAGGCGGCCGCCTCCCGCACCGTCTCGTCAGGGTCGTCGAGCAGCGCGCGCACCGGCGCGACCAGCGCCGCGCTGCCGCTGTTGCCGGCCGCGATCAGGCAGTTGCGCATCATGCGGTCGCGCCCGATCCGCTTGATCGGCGAGCCGGAGAACACTTCGCGGAACCCCGCATCGTCGAGCGCGAGCAGGTCCGCCAGTGCCGGCACGGTCAGCTCCGCACGCGGCGCGAAGGCCAGGTTCGCCTGGGCGGCGCGCGCGAACTTGTTCCAGGGGCACACCGCCAGGCAATCGTCGCAGCCATAGATGCGGTTGCCGATCCCCGTGCGGAATTCCTCGGGGATCGGCCCCTTGTGCTCGATCGTCAGGTACGAGATGCAGCGCCGCGCATCGAGCCGATAGGGTGCCGGGAACGCATCGGTCGGGCAGGCCGTCTGGCAGGCATCGCAGCTGCCGCAAGTGGTGCGCACCGGCGCATCGGGCGCCAGCTCCAGCGTGGTGTAGATCGCGCCGAGGAACAGCCAGCTGCCATGGGTGCGGCTCACCAGATTGGTGTGCTTGCCCTGCCAGCCCAGCCCCGCCGCCTCGGCCAGCGGCTTTTCCATCACCGGCGCGGTATCGACGAACACCTTGAGTTCCGTGCCGGGCGCGGCGCCGACCAGCCAGCGGCCCAGCTCCTTCAGCCGCCGCTTCATCACGTCGTGATAATCGGCACCCTGGGCATAGGTGGAGATGCGGCCGACCTCGCCCTCCCCCGCCAGGGCGAGCGGATCGGTGCGCGGCGCATAGCTCATGCCGAGCGAAATCACCGACTTCACCTCGGGCCACAGCCCGGCCGGGCGCTCGCGGTGGTGCGCGCGCTCCTCCATCCAGAGCATCGAGCCGTGGCGCCCCTCCTCCAGCCATTGGCGCAGCCGCTCGGCGGTCTTCGGCGCGGCGTCGGCGCGCGCGATCCCGCAATCGGCGAACCCGATTTCCGCCGCTTTGGCCTTTATTCGTGCTTCCAATGGCTTGTGCTGTTCCACGCGGACCCGCTACCACGTTTCCGCAGTTTACGGCACCAGCCCGCTCCCGGCCTGGCCGAGACACCGACGGAGACGCTCTTTTGTCTGGCGAATTGGCCGTAAGCGCCCGGGGACTCGTCAAATATTTCGGAGATCGGCGCGTCGTCGACGGCGTCGACATCGCGGTTCCCAAGGGGCTCGTCTATGGCGTGCTCGGCCCCAATGGCGCCGGCAAGACCACGACGCTGCGCATGCTGCTGGGCATCATCGAGCCGGACGAGGGCGATCGGAACATGCTGGGCCGCGCCCATCCGCGCGACGCCAGCGACCTGGTCGGCTATCTGCCCGAGGAGCGCGGCCTCTATCCCAACATGAAGTGCCGCGAGGCCATCGCCTTCATGGGCGCGCTGCGCGGCCTGCCCTGGGCGACGGGGCGCAAGCGCGCCGACACGCTGCTCGACAATGCCGGTCTCGGCCATGCCAAGGACGAGAAGATCCGCAAGCTCTCCAAGGGCATGGCGCAGCTGGTCCAGCTGCTCGGATCGGTGGTCCACGAGCCCGAGCTGCTGGTGCTCGACGAGCCTTTCTCCGGTCTCGATCCGGTCAACCAGGAGAAGCTCGAGAAGCTGATCCGTGCCGAGCGCGATCGCGGCGCGACGATCCTCTTCTCCACCCATGTCATGGCCCATGCCGAACGGCTGTGCGACCGGCTCTCGATCATCGCCGGCGGCAAGGTGCGCTTCGAAGGCACCGTGAACGACGCCCGGGCGACGCTGCCGATGAAGGCGCACTACACGCCGCACCACAATGTCGAGGGTGCGCGCGCGCTGCTTCCCGCCGATGCCGAGCGCGAGGGCGATGGCTGGCGCTTCACCCTGCCCGCCGGCGGCGTCGAATCGCTGCTCGTGAAGCTGATCGACGGCGGCTACGGCGTCTCGGGCCTGTCGATCGAGCGGCCGGGGCTGCACGACGCCTTTGTCCGGATCGTCGGCGCGGATGCCCTTGTGGATCAGGAGGAAGCGGCGTGAGCAAGTTTTCGCGCATGCTGCGCCAGGCGCTCACCGTCGCGCGCCGCGACTTCACCGCCACGGTGTTCACGCCCACCTTCCTGCTCTTCCTGCTCGCCCCCGTGCTGATGATCGGCTTCGGCACGGTCGGCGGGATCGGCGCCCAGTCGATCGTCGGCGACGATTCGCAGATGCGGATGGTGGTGATCGCGCCGCCCGCCCAGGCGCCGACGCTGATCGAGACCGACCAGCAATTGCGCAAGCTCTTTCCCAAGAAGAGCGAGCTGATGCCGCCCCCGCTCACGATCGAGGCGCCGACCGGCGACCCCGCCGCCCAGGCGCGCGCCTATTTCGACAACGACAAGGTCGATACCGCGGCGGTGCTCTATGGCCCGCTCGACAAGCCGGAGGTGCTCTATGCAAGCCGCGGCTGGACCGAGGCGCAGTTCCTCTCGCAGCTGGCCGAGCAGAGCCTGCGCGCGCAGAAGCTGGGCAGCGCCGCCCCCACCAGCACCGTCACCCAGACGGTGGTGAAGCGCGGCCAGGGCTCGCCCAGTGGGCGCGGCCAGGCCGCCTCGATCGGCGTGTTCGCGATGTTCTTCCTCACCCTGTTCCTCTCGGGCCAGGCAGTGGGCACCATGGCCGAGGAGCGCTCGAACAAGGTGATCGAGATCCTGGCCGCGGCCGTGCCGCTGGAAAGCGTGTTCTTCGGCAAGCTGATCGGCATGTTCGGCGCCGCGGTGCTGTTCGTGCTGTTCTGGGCGACGATCATCATCAACGCGACCCGGCTGCTGCCGCCCGAGATCGCGGGCAGCTTCCCCAGCCTGGTCGCGGCGATCGGCGCGCCAACCTATGCGCTGCTGTTCATTGCCTATTTCACCATGTCCTACATGCTGCTCGGCGCGATGTTCCTCAGCATCGGCGCGCTGACCTCCACCCAGCGCGAGCTGCAGATGCTGTCGCTGCCGATCACCATCTTCCAGATGATGATGTTCGGCTTGGCGCTCGGCGCGGCGACGCGGCCCGGCAGCTGGATCGAGACGGCGGCACAGGTCTTTCCGTTCAGCTCGCCCTTCGCGATGATCGGGCTGGCGGGCAGCGCGCCGGCGATCTGGCCGCACCTGCTCGCACTGGGCTGGCAGGCGCTGTGGGTGGCGATCATCATCACCGTGGGGGCGCGCGTGTTTCGCCGCGGCGTGCTCAAATCGGGCAGCCCCAAGCGCCGCACGAAGATCGAGGCGACGGCCTAAGATCGGGACTATTCAACGAACCCGTCATTCCCGCCTTCGCGGGGATGACGACTATTTGCGTAACGCCCCTGCTCCGGCCGTTTCTCACTATTGACACTTCTGTCAATTAGGCGTTTCCTCCCTGCAAAAGGCAGGAGAGGCAGCATGGCTACGCTCGCGACCGAAACCGGAATTCCCGGAACCCAGACCGTCGATCCGCTCGACGTCAGCCGGCCCGAACTGTATCGCGACGATGTCTGGCAGGCCCCGTTCCGCGAGCTGCGCGCCCGGGGCGGGATCTATCATTGCGAGAACAGCGCCTTCGGCCCCTATTGGTCGATCGCCACCTACAAGCCGATCGTCCAGGTCGAATCGCTGCCCGACATCTATTCGTCCGAGGCCGGCGGCATCACCATCGCCGATATGCAGGAAGGCGACATCAAGATGCCGATGTTCATCGCGATGGACCGGCCCAAGCACACCGATCAGCGCCGCACCGTCGCCCCCGCCTTCACGCCGAGCGAGATGGTGCGGATGACCGACAATATCCGCATGCGCACTGCCGAGATCCTCGATTCGCTGCCGGTGGATCGGGAGTTCGACTGGGTCGACAGCGTCTCGATCGAGCTGACCACCCAGATGCTCGCGCTCCTGTTCGACTTTCCCTGGGAGGAGCGGCGCAAGCTCACCTATTGGTCGGACTGGGCGGGCGATATCGAGATCGCCAAGGATCCCGTCCGCAAGGAGGAGCGGCGCCAGATCCTGTTCGAATGCGCCGCCTATTTCGGCAATCTCTGGCAGGGCAAGCTGGGCAAGGAGCCGAGGCCGGACCTGATCTCGATGATGATCCATTCGGATGCGATGAGCCACATGGACCAGATGGAGTTCCTCGGGAACCTCATCCTGCTGATCGTCGGCGGCAACGACACGACGCGCAATTCGATGAGCGCCTTCGCCTGGGGGCTCGAGCAATTCCCCGACGCGCGCGCGAAGCTCGAGGCCGATCCGGGCCTGATCGGCAATGCCACCCAGGAGATCATCCGCTGGCAGACGCCGCTCGCGCACATGCGCCGCACCGCGACGCAGGACACCGAGCTGGACGGCCACAGGATCCGCGCGGGCGACAAGCTCGGCCTCTGGTATCTCTCGGCCAATCGCGACGAGAGCGTCTTCCCCGATGCCGACCGGATCATCGTCGACCGCGAGAACGCCCGGCGCCACCTCGCCTTCGGGCACGGCATCCATCGCTGCGTGGGCGCCCGGCTCGCCGAGCTGCAGATCGGCGTGCTGATGGAGGAGATGGCCAGGCGCCGCCTGCGCGTGAACGTGCTGCGCGAACCCGAACGCGTCGCCGCCTGCTTCGTCCATGGCTACAAGAAGATGGCGGTGGAGCTCAGCCGCTATTGAGCCATCGCCGGGACTGGACGCGGCCCGGGCGCCTCCCCACATCCCCTCCCATGGAAACCAGCCGCCGCGCCTTGCTCGTCGTCGCCGGCCTGGGCACGCTGACCGCCGCATGCGGCGGCGCGCCGGCCGAGGCCGCGCAGAAGTTCGAATTCACACGCAGCGATGCCGAATGGCGCAAGCGGCTGAGCCCCGCCGCCTATCGCGTGCTGCGCCAGGGCGCGACCGAATACGCCTTTTCCAGCCCGCTCAACAACGAGCACCGGGCCGGCACCTTCGCCTGTGCCGGCTGCGCGCTGCCCCTGTTCAACGCGGCGACCAAGTTCGACAGCGGCACCGGCTGGCCGAGCTTCTGGCAGCCCTTGCCCAACGCCGTGATCACCCGCGCCGACAATTCGCTCGGCATGCGCCGCACCGAAGTGCTGTGCCGCCGCTGCGGCGGGCACCTCGGCCATGTCTTCGACGACGGCCCCCGGCCCACCGGCAAGCGCTATTGCATGAACGGCGTGGCGCTGGCGTTCGTGCCGAAGGCGTAGACATGAAAAGGCCCGGACGATGCCGGGCCCTTCCATTCCACGCTGTCGAGGCGATCAGCCCGCGTCGGGCGTCTCCTTCTTCGCTTCCGCCATCAGGTCGCTGAGGTCGAGGTCGAGCGACGGCTTGAAGTCGTCGTCGAGGTCGTGCGGCGCGCCGCCCGAATAGATGAAGCCGTTGACCGGATAGACCGAGGTGCCCAGGCCGCCCATCGGCGCGAACCAGACCTTCACTTCGCTCCAGTCGCCCTCGGGCGAGACGTCGACGGCGCGGACGTTGCGCTCGATGCCGCCGGCACGCGACCAGTTGGCATGGGTGAGCAGCACTTCGCGCTCGCTGATGACCTGGCTGACCATCGCGACATGGCCGAGCGGCATGCGGGCGGTACGCTGGAACGACATCACCGAACCGACCTTCGGGGTCTCGCCGCGCTGGTAGCGGCCGGCGGCCTGCGACCACCAGGTCCAGGCATTACCGTGAATGTTCACTCCGGAGATTTCGCGGGCATAGGGCGCGCACTGCCAGAAGGTACGGCCCTTGGCCGAAGCCGCCTGGGGGGCGGCCATCATCAGGGTGCAAACAGCCATCAACGCGAAACGCGCTGCGAAAACACGGAAATTCATGGACCCCCCGGTCAGGAAGCAGTCTGATGAACAGCGACTGACCAGATCATGGAACGGAAGTATAGGCCCGCGGCCGGTCGATGGGACGAACCGTTGCGACGAGTCGATGACTTGCGGATTCGCTCCCGTTTGCGGGGAACCGGGGCCGCGAACCCGCCGCCGAAGCACCCGGGCCGCCCTGCCGGGCCTAGGTGCTAACCCGGACCCGGATACGCCCCGGATGGGCAGCTCCCCCCTGCAACCCCATCAGTATGCGCAGTTTTCCACAAGCGGGACTTCGGTTCATCGCATGCATGTTGCGCCGCGGAATCAGTTGGTTTCCTATAATGAACAGGGGACGACGACTGGTTCAGCGGCTCGTTAACCATATTGTCGCAGTATCGGTCTCGGAGGGTCACGATCTGGGCGGGAGTATTGAACCATGGGAGCAAGGGCGAAACCGGCGGAAGGCGCGATGACGCTGGCCGAAATGAAGGAATTCGCGGGTTTCAGCGCGGCGACGCAGCGCTATGTGCGCCGCTCGCTCGACATCGGGCTGGACCGCGACGACGCGATGGCGCGCTGGTCGCGCGACGTGGTCGAGGCCGCCAGCATCCGCGCCCAGGCGCATGTCTATGAGCGCCTCCACGAAGTGCGCGCGCTGATGCCCGACGACAGCGACTTCGACTCCATCGAGCCGTTCATGTCGCCGCTCGTCGCCATCGCCGCCTTCGACCTGAGCCAGGGCCGCCTGACCAGCTTCTCGAGCTTCCGCTTCCTCTACGAGCGGCTGATCGGCGCCGAAGTGCGCCCCTGGCTCCCCTCGGCCTTCTGCGCCGCTGCGGCGCTGCCGCATCTCCATCCGGACCTGCGCCGCAAGCTGCTCCAGTCGATCAGCGAAGCCGCGGCCACGGCTTCGGGCTGGTCGAACCGCCAGCCGAGCTTCTATCCGGCCTGGGTGGAGAAGGTCGACACGGCGTCGCTCTCGCATTGATTTCCCCGTTCCCCTCTCGCTTGCGGGAGGGGATCCCTTCGCCGCCTTCCTACCGGCAGGTCCGCCACCCCCACTCCCCTCGCTCCGCTTCGTCGAGGTGCAGATGGTCGCGGTGCGCCGCATTGTAGTCCGGCGAGAGCACCGTCGAGAACAGCTTGCAGGCGCCGGTGCGCACGTCGCGCAGAAAGGCGGCTTTCCCGCCCCCTTCCTCCCAATCCTCCGCCACGCCGATCCGCGTCCCGTCCGCCAGGCGGAAGGCGGCGATGTCGATCGCATCGGCAGTCGCATGCTCGCTCCAGTCGCCGGCGCTGCGGCCGTACATGCGACGGCAGGAATAGCTGCCAAGATGCTCGATCCGCACCACCGCCGCGCCGAAATGCCGCTGCGCGGCGGGCTGTACGATCTCCCATTCCCAGAGCGACAGCGCCGCGGCGACCGGGCAGGAGGTGCCGGGGGAGGCCGGCGCGAAGGCGATCCCCCGCGATCCGCCGGGCGCGAAGCGCACCCCGTCCGCATAGCCGCATTGCGGCGCGTCGCCGGAAACCCTGGCGAGCGCCGCGTAGCGCACCCCGGCGGCACGCAGCAGCGCCCGGCACCGGGCATAGTCGCCGGTCAGCCCGGCCAGCTTGCGGCCGGTGAAGATGCCGATCGGCCGGCGCAGGTCGAGCCGGGTCCAGGGCAGGTCCTGCGGCCGGTTGCGCAGCGCGGCCCAGGTGAGGAACGATCCGCCGAGGAGCACCGCGAACAGGATCGCCGCCATCACGGCGCGGCGCACCCGCCTCACATGCGGATCGCCTGATCCAGGGGCTGGGCGGCGACCGGGTAGCCAAGATCGTCCGGAATGCAGAGATGGCGTTCGCCGTCGCGCTCCTCGATCCAGGGCGTGACGGTGCGGATCGGATGCGCGCGGGCATCGGCGACGGCATCCTCGTAGCGCGCGAACAGCGCCAGCCGCTCGAGATTGCGTCGCGTGGGAAAGATGATGTGCGCCTCGCCCCGATCGGCGGCGTCGAGCACCGCGCGCGCGCTCGCCCAGAAGACGCGGACATTCTCGTTGCCATCGACCTGCGGTTCGGCCCCTTCCGGCGCACGGGCAAGGTAGAAACGCGTGTCGAAGACCTTGTGGTGCACGCCCCGGGGCAGCCAGCGCGCGAAAGGCACCAGCCGGTCCAGCGCGAGCGCGGCGCCGGCTTCGTCGAGCAGATCGCCCATCGGCTCCCCGGCATAGAGGCGCTGGCGCAGCGCGGGCATGTCTCCCGCGGGGTCGAGGCCGATGGCGACGCCGGCTTCCTCCAGCGTCTCGCGGATCGCGGCGATGCGCGCGGCATTCTCCTCGACATCCCCGGCATGAAGGGCGGCCAGGACGAAATCGCCCGGATCGACGCGGCCGCCGGGAAAGACCAGCGCACCGCCCGCGAACGACATCGCCGCCGCGCGCTCGACCATCAGCAGCTCGGGTGGCCCGTCGCGGGTCTCGCGCATCACGATCACGGTGGCGGCGGGAATCGCCTGTTCGTCGGTCATGGAAGGAGTTTAGGTCGTGCAGGAGGGGATGGACACCCAATTCCCGAGGGCGGGGCGAGGAGGATCGTGGAGAACCGGGGATAGCGGCGGAAGGCGGGTGGGACAGAACCGGATCAGGCCCGCCTCACCATCCCGCCACTCGGAGCCGCACCCTTGCCACCCTGTCGGACGACGTGACGAACAGCGTCCGGCCATCCTCGCCGAAGCAGCAGTTCGCGGCCGCCTTGCCCGTCGCGATCAGCCCCAGCTTCCTGCCGTCGGGCGCAATCACGTAGATGCCGCCCGGGCCGCTGGCGAACAGGTGGCCGCTCTTCGCCACCTTCATCCCGTCGGGCAGGCCCGGCAGCTTGCGCGCCGCTTCCACCGAGAAGTCGACGAACGGCAACAGCGGGCCTCCTGCCGAGCCGTCCGCCGCCAGTTCGCAGTGGAAGATCCGTGCATCCTCGGGATCGGACTGGCTGACATAGAGCCGGTCGAGCCCCGGCGAGACGCCGATGCCGTTCGGCCGCTTCAGGCTCTTGTCGATCAGGCGCAGGCCGCTGCCGTCGGGATTGACGCGAAAGACGCCGTTGAACGCCAGCTGCTTGCGCGGCGAGGCGTCTCCCTCGGCCAGGCCATAGGGCGGATCGGTGAAGTAGATGATCCCGCCCCGCCCGATCGCCAGGTCGTTGCAGCTGTTGAACCTCCTGCCCTCGAATGCGCCGGAGACGATCGTCTTCCGCCGGGTCGCCAGATGCACCCGCGCGATGGCGCGCGTGCCCGAATCGGCCATCAGCAGGTCGCCGCGGGCATCGAGCACCATCCCGTTCGAGCCCGCCTCGCGCACCCCCGCCGGGATCGGCCCGGCCAGGCCCGAGGGGTTCAGGAACGGCCTGGCGCCCTCGCCCGCCCGCCAGCGATACGCGATATTCGCCGGCACGTCGGAGAAGAGCAGATAGCCGCCCCGCCGCACCCACACCGGCCCCTCGGCCCATTTGAAGCCGGTGGCGATCACTTCGATCGGGCTGGCCGTGTCGATCAGCGCGTCGAGCGCCGGATCGAGGCGCGTGATGCCCCCGATCCTCTCGCCCAGCGCCACCCCGGGCGCCAGGGGCAGCGCCGCCATGCCGGCCAGAACCGCGCGCCGTGTCGTCTCGGTCATTCTCTGCTCCGTCATGCCCACGGGGTCGCCCCACCCTGGCGGTATATCGCCTCGATCCACCCCATGTCGCGCAATCCTTCCGCACCCGGGCCGCGCCGCGGGATGCCGGACCCGCCCGGTCAATCGAAGCGCGCGCGGAAACAGGCGCGAAGCGCCGCATGCGTTTCCGCCGCCCTTGCCAGCAATGCCGGATCGGCTTCGGCCTGGCGGGGGTCGGGCAGGCGCAGCGCGGCGGCATCGATCGGCGCCTCGACCAGCACCGCGAGCCGGGGGGCATAGTGACGCGGACTGGCGCACAACGCATCATAGTCGAGGAACAGCTGGCGCTCCTGCACCCGAGCCGGTGCCGAAAGCAGCGCCTGGTGCACGCTGTCCCACAGCTTCAGCCAGTAGTCGACACGGGTCGCGTCCTCGTCGCGGCCAGGCGCGCCGTCGAACAGGAAGGGCCGGTGATCCGCGCCGAACTCATGATGGCCGAGCCAGGCCATGAAGCGGCGGCGGAACGGGTCCTCCCGCGCCAGCATGGTCGCCCGGCGATGCTGCGACAGCAAGGACAGCGCCTGCTGCAGCGGATCGCGGAACGGATGGACCAGAAGGGCGTCGGGAAAGCCGGTGGCGAGCCCCTCTAGGCGCAGGATATTGTTGTTGTTCTTCGATAGATAGCGAGTGCCGCCCTGGCAGAGGAGCACCAGGCGCACATAGTCGCCAAAGGCGGCGAGCGTGTCTGCCTGGGGTGCGACCGGGGCCAGTCCGTCGCGGCGCAGATAGCGGCTTCCCTCGCGCGTGCGCCAGAAGACCTCCTCGATCGCCTCGGGGCTGTCGAGATCATGGGTCAATCCGTCGCCATGGCCGCGCTCGCTGGCCTCGACATGCCGCTTGCCGCCCAGCCTGGCCCAGCTGTTCGGCGCGAGCGGAAACGGAAGGTCGCGATAGGACGGCGCGGCAAAGCTACCGCCCCGGTGGAGCAGCCGGGTGAGGATCGAAGTGCCCGCGCGCGCCAGCCCGGCGATGAACACCGGGCGCCGGATCGGCACCGCCGCGATCCGCTTGCGGTGGGTAGCGCGCTCGATGTCGAAGGTCGCTTCGAGCAGCGCGGGCGAACCCAGGGCGATGCGGTGGAGGAGCTTGTCAGCCCCGCTGTACACGCGGGATCACCTGCCAGCGCAGCACGGCATAGCCGAGCGTGAAGGGCATCAGTGCCAGCCTTGCCATCCAGTCCGACCGGAAGGCGGCGATCTCCGGCCAGTTGGCGTCCAGTGCCAGCACCACCAGCACGGGGGCCGCGGTGGCGAACAGCAATCCGCCTGCACGCATCGCCCGCACGAACATACGGCCCGAAAGTATCCGGAGCGCCCGTTCCTTGCCCCAGTCGGAAACGCCCCTCCGGGCGAGCAGCCGCATGGCATGCTGCCCACAGGCGGCGAGCGCGCGAAAGGCCGGGATCAGCGGCAAGGCGCGCGCCAGTTCGAGCATCGCGACGACAGCGAGGAAGAACAGGATCACCGGGCACGCCCGCGGATGCGGCGGACCAGCCGCTTGATCGGGTACCAGACGACCGAGACGATCGCGAGCAGGATCGAGCCGATCAGCCCGAAGGCGACTCCGATCGCGCCCAGCCCCAGCCCCGGGCCGGTATAGGCCTGGGCCGCGAGCGGCGCCGAAAGGGCTAGGACAAGCGACAGGAAACGAAGGGTTTTCACGAGCATTTGGCATTCACCGTAGCTTGAATGGCCGGGCCATCGGTGGTGGGATCGAGATAGCGTGCCCAGGAAAGGGCCATGCGCCGCTCGGCGGAATCGGCGGAGATGTAGCGCCAGCGCACCGCGCCCTGGGGCGACATGCGGACGAGGCGCCCCTGCTCGGTCTCCTCGATCATCGCATCGCCATTGGCGAGCGGCGTGCCCCGCCCCTGGGCGCGGGTGGCGATCCGGTTGGCGGCGAAGCCCCGCTCCCAGGGCGAGCTGGTCGCCCCGCTGGAAAGGTCATGGACGAGCAGGCGGTTGTGCCCGTTCACGCGCTCGTCGGGATAGCCCATCAAGGTGTTGTTATCGAACACCGAAATGCGATGATCGTCGAGGATGCTGACATCGTGCTGGAAGCGCCACGGGCCGATCTTCCACCACAGGATCTCGCCGGTGGCCGGCCGGTAGAGTGCGATCAGCGAGAGGTTGCGGATGCTGAGGAACAGGTCCCCCTTCTTCCAGAAACGGCCGTCCGCCATCGCCGGCTGGATGTCGTTGAGATGGAAGGGATCCTGCACATAGGGCCGGCCGCGCCACAGCTTCGCCAGTCCGTTGCGCTCGAGGATGTCGGCGATGCGGTCGACATTGCGCAGCCTCCCCTCGGGCGAGACCCGCGCCACCGCATCGTCCCAGAAATCGGGCTTCACCCCCGGCTCGCGCGGCACCGGGTAGCGATAGGGCACCCAGAGGTCGCCGTCCGGGCCCAGTTCGGTGGAATGGCTGAAGATGCCGTCCAGCGACCATAGCAGCTTGCCGCAGGCGTCGTAGCGGGCAAGCGGCGAGCTGTCGTGCAGCACCAGGCTGCCATCGGCGAGCAGCAGCGGGTGCATCAGCCGGTTGCGCGCGGCGTTCTTGTCGCGATGCACGTCGGTGAGCGCGGAAGCGAAGCGCGAGCGGGCATTGGCCGCGTCGACATCGGGCACGAACTCGCGCACCACCGCGCCGTCCGCGAGGCGGACCAGCTGCACCACCGATCGCTTGCGGCGGGGTTCGAAGGGCGAGATCAGCGCATAGCCGGCATCGACGAATCCCGGATCGCGGGAGAAGCCGCCCGGCAGCTTCTCATAGGCGCCGTGGAAATAGGGCGCGTTGCTGCGGAACAGGTGCTGGATCGTGTCCGGCACGCGCGCCAGCGTGATCGCGACGCGGCCGACCGTGCCCGCCTTCTCCCATCCGTCGACGATCGCGCCCGTGGCCATCGCCGCGAGCGGAACGAACAGCAGCACCAGGATCAGGCTCCACAACGGCACGGGCCGGGCAAGCAGGCGCTCCAACGCGCTGCCTTCCGCTTCGACCCGAACTCGCTGATCCCGACCCATTCGCCCTCCCCAGTCGGGCATGTGGTTCGACGGTGCGGGTGTCGGCGGGATTTCGGTACGTCGCTGGCAGGTTTCCGCTTTGTGGCCGTGTTAGACGGGCAAGGTCACCAGCGCGGAAAGGCCGCCCTCCTTCCGGTTGCGGATGACGAGGTCGCCGCCATGCGCGCGCGCCACCGCGCGGGCGCTGGCCAGGCCCAGGCCGATCCCGCCGGTATCGCGGTTGCGCGAACGCTCGCCGCGGAAGAAGGGCTCGAACACGCGGTCCAGGTCTTCCGGCGGCACGCCGGGCCCGTCGTCGCACACTTCGATCAGCGCCTGGCCATCGGCCTCGACCAGCGAGACTTCGGCGCTCCCGGCATATTTGAGCGCATTGGTGACGAGATTGTTGAGCATCGCCTTCAGCGCTGGCGAATTGCCCTCGACCACCACCGGGTCTCCCGGCGCAAGCGTCACCGGCGCGCCGCGATCGCTCATGTCATCGGTGACCGTCTCGGCCAGCGAGCGCAGATCCAGCGGCTTGCGCACGCCCTGCTTGGTCGTGTCGCGCAGATAGCTCAGCGTCGCGGAGATCATCGCCTCCATGTCGCGGATGTCGTCTTCGCAGGCCTGGCGCAACGCGTCGGGCGCCGCCTCCAGCCGCAGTCCGAGGCGCATCAGGGGCGTGCGCAGGTCATGCGCGACAGCGCCCACCACGGTGGCACGATCATCGACATAGCGATTGAGCCGGGCCTGCATCCGGTTGAACGCCGCCGCGGCATCGGCGATTTCCGTCGGCCCCTCGATCGCGATCGGCGCGGCGCGGGGATCGCGGCCGAGCCGTTCGGCGGCTTCGGCAAAGGCCCCGATCGGCTTGGCGATGCGGTGGGCGAGCGCCCAGGCAAAGGGCGCGACCGCCGCCGCGGACAGGATCAGCCACCACAGCACGAACAGGCGCCACGGCTCGAAGCTGTGGTTGGAATCGATCAAGGTCCACTGCCCATCGTCCTTGCGGAACGCGGCGGAGAAATCGCCGATTATCACCACGGCCCGCGCCGCCTGATCGCTGGCCGGCGGAACGGCGCGCGGCACGCTGGCGCGATCATAGATCTTCTCGCGCTGCATGAACGGCGTCGGGAAGCCGATCCGCACTCGCTCCACCGGCACTTGCAGCGCCTTGGCCAAGGCAAGTTCGATGCGCTCGCTCCGGGGATTCCAGGGAGCCGGCTCGATGAACGCCGGGTGGGATATCAGAAGATCGCTGTCCGGATCGCCGATGCCGCGCATCGCATTGGCGATCTGCCCGACGCTGTAGACCTTGGTCGACGGCGTCTGCACCGCGATCAGCAGGCCGAGATTCATCAGCTGGGTTATCGCCACGCAGGCGACCATCAGGACGAAGACGCGCAGGAACAACGGGGAACCCGCACCCCCGCGCCGCGGTGTCACGCGCGCACCACCTTGGGCACGAACAGATAGCCTTCGTTGCGCACGGTGCGGATGATCTCGTCGCCGCCCGAGCGCAGCTTGCGGCGCAGGCGGCTCACCTGCACGTCGATCGCCCGGTCATAGGCATCCGAATCCGGACCACGGGCCGCGGCGAGCAGCGCCTCGCGGCTCAGCACGCGGCGCGGACGCTCGATGAACACGCGCAGCACCGCGAACTCGCCATCGGTGAGGCCGACCAGCACGCCGTTGGGATCGAACAGCTCGTGACTGCCGAGGTCGATGCGCCAGCCCTCGAAGACATAGACGTCGCCGCTCTCGTTCGTGGCGATCGCGCCGCGCTTGCGCAGCGCCGCGCGCACGGTGGCGAGGATCTCGCGCGGGCTGCACGGCTTGGGCAGATAATGGCCGGCGCCGACCTCCAGGCCCAGGATGCGATCCTGTTCCTCGCCAAGGGCGCTCAGGAAGATGATCTCCGGCCCATCGGCGCGCGCGATGCGGCGACAGGCGGAAAGCCCGTCCTCGCCCGGCATCATGATGTCCAGGATCACGAGATCGACCGGGGTGCGCGCGAGGATCTGGTCCATGTCGCGCGTGCTGGACGCCGTCTCGACCTTGTAGCCCCGCGAACCGAGGCTGTTCGCCAGCAGCATGCGGATGTCGCGGTCGTCGTCGACGACGAGCAGGGTCGCCGAATCGTCCTGGGAAGTCGCGGTAGCAAGCATGGTTTCAGCTTCTACGACAAAATGCGTCTATGGTGTTGCGCGAATTTGTAACAAGATTCACCCGAGCCTGGTCGCAATCGGAACACCCCGCTTCAAAGTGAGCGTCACCGGCGTCCTTTCGGCGATTTCGGCGAGGCGGGCATTCTGCTCGGCATCGGTGCCGGTGATCGTCAGGATGCGCTCGATATTGAGCGTCTCGCCCTGGCCGTGGAGGAACAGGGCGACCTCGATATTCTCCACCGGCCACGCCTTGCGCTCGGCGTACATGCGCAGCGTGATCGCGGTGCAGGCGCCCAGGCTGCCCAGCAGCAGTTCATAGGGTGCGGGCCCGGCATCGCCCCCGCCCCGCGCTTCGGGCTCGTCGGCGACGAGGCCGCGCTTGCCGAAGCTGATGTCCGTGGCATAGGGCGCGGCGCGCCCGGTCTTGGCAATGGCGTGAGTCATGCCGGCAAGACTAGGACGGTTTAGTCGTTCCGTCATCCCCGCGCAGACGGGGATCCAGAGCGCAGGCGCTGTCCTTCCTGGCTCCGGACCCTGCCTGCGCGGGGATGACGTAGGGAGAAGAGGGCAGGCCCTCAGCTCTTCTGCCAACCCCCGCCGAGCGCGCGGAACAGGTCCACCTGCGTCTCGGCGATGAAGGCATCGGCCTGTGCCAGGTCCGCTTCGGCATCGGCGAAGGTGCGTTCGGCATCGAGCAGGGCGAGCGAATCGATATCGCCCTCGCGCTGGCGGGCGCGGGCGATGTTGACCGCCGCCTCGGCCTCGTTGCGCGCTGCCTGGAGCGCGGTGCGCCGGCCCAGCGCATGGCCATAGGCGGAGAGCGCCGTCTCGGTCTCCTGCAGCGCGTTCAGCACCGTGCCGTCGAAGGTGGCGAGCGCGACCTTGCTGTCCGCTTCCGCCCCGGCGACGCGCGCGCGGGCCGGGCCGGGGTTGACCGCCCAGTTGATCAGCCCGCCAAGGAGCCAGCGCAGCGGGCCGGCGCCGAACACGTCGCCGAAATCGGTGCCGGTCGATCCGCCCGAGACGCCGAGCGTGATCCGCGGATAGAGGTCCGCGGTCGCCACGCCGATCCGCGCGGTGGCGGCGGCCAGGCGGCGCTCGGCGGCGCGGATGTCCGGCCGGCGCGCCAGCAGCGCGGCGCCGTCGCCGACCGGGATCGGCTGGCCGAGGCGCAGCGTCGTGCTGCGCGCGCCCGCCACCGCCGGCAGATCGGCAGGCGTGCGGCCGGTGAGCGTGGCGAGGCGGAACAGTGCGGCATCGCGCGCGGCCTGGAGCGCCGGCACCTCGGCCTGGCGCTGGTTGCGGAGCGCGCCGATCCGGGCAGTGTCGAGCCGGGTCGCCAGGCCCACGCCGCGGCGGCGCTCGGTCAGGTCGATCGACTGGTCGAGCAGCTTGACGATATGCTCGGCCACCCCCAGCCGCTCGGCGGACGAAGCCGCATCGGCATAGGCGCGCGCCGTCTCGGCGGCGACGATCACGCGGACCGCGTCCGCATCCGCCTCGGCCGCGCCGACATCGCCGCGCGCGGCCTCGGTGCCGCGGCTGAGGCGACCGAACAGGTCGGCCTCGTAGCTGACGCTAAGCCCGGCATCGACCTGCCAGTCCTCGCGCGGCGCGCCGGGCAGGCGCTGGGCCGCGGGCAGGCGCCCGTAATTGGCGCCGGCGCTCAGGCTGGCCTGGGGCAGCTGGTTGGCCTTGGCGCCGCGCAGCACCGCGCGGGCCTTCTCGATCCGCGCCACGGCGACGCGGATATCGGTGTTGGCGGCCAGCGCGTCGGCAACGAGGCTGTCGAGCACCGGATCATTGTAGAGCCGCCACCAGTCGCCCTGGACAGGCGCGGCGGTCACCGCCGGATTGGCCGCGACGAAGGTGCCGGCCGCGGTCTGGGGCGGCGTCGGCGCGACATAGTTCGGACCGGCGGCACAGGCGGCGAGCGCCAGGGCCGAGGCAGTTGCGAGGAAGATACGGTAGGTCATTTCATTTCCTCCTTCCCGCCGCTCCGGGACGGGCCCGGAGCGGCGGCAGGGTTTCACTCGGCGGGCTGCAGCGCCGGCTCGTGGCCGCCTTCGTCGACTGCCTTGCGGTTGCCGCGCATCCTGGCGATGCGATCGCCCAGCGCGCGGCAGACGACGTAGAAGGTCGGCGTGAAGAGCAGGCCGAACGCCGTCACGCCCATCATCCCGAAGAACACCGCGGTGCCCAGCGCCTGGCGGAGCTCCGCGCCCGCCCCGCTCGCGATCAGCAGCGGCACGGCGCCGAGGATGAAGGCGAACGACGTCATCAGGATCGGCCGCAGGCGGTCGCGCGCGGCACGCACCGCGGCCTCCACCGGCGACAGCCCGTCCTGCACTTCCGCCTGGTGGGCGAACTCGACCACGAGGATCGCGTTCTTGGCGGCGAGCGCGATCAGCACGACCAGGCCGATCTGCGTGAGCACGTTATTGTCCATGCCCCGCAGATTCACTCCGGCCATCGCCGCGAGCAGACACATCGGCACGATCAGGATGATCGCCAGCGGCATGGTCAGGCTCTCATATTGCGCCGCCAGCACCAGGAAGACGAACACCACCGCGAGCGCGAAGACCAGCCCGGCCGTGCTGCCGGCCGCCTTTTGCTGGAAGGCGATGCCGGTCCATTCGGCGCCATAGCCGGCGGGCAGTTCGCTCGCGAGCTTCTCCATCGTGTCGAGCGAGGCGCCCGAGCTGTAGCCCGGTGCGGTATCGCCATCGACTTCCACCGCCGGGAACAGGTTGTAGCGCGTCACGCGGTACGGGCCGGTCTTGTTCTCGAAGGTCGAGACCGAGCCGATCGGCACCATCGCGCCCGAGTTCGAGCGGGTCTTGAGGTTGGCGATGTCCGCCTCGGTCGCCCGGAACGGCGCATCGGCCTGCGCGGTCACGCGATAGGTGCGGCCGAGCATGTTGAAGTCGTTCACGAAGGCCGAGCCGAGATAGACGTTCAGCGCCTCGAACACCCGCTCCGGCGGCACCCCGAGCATGTCTGCCTTGCGCCGGTCGATATCGGCGAAGACGCGCGGCGTCGCGGTGTTGAAGAAGGTGTAGATCTGCTTGAGGCCCGGAGTCTGGTTGGCCTGGCCGATCAGCCCGAACGCGGTCTTGCCCAGCTCGTCATAGCCATGCTCGGCGCGGTCCTCGATCATCATCCGGTAGCCGCCGGCCGAGCCGATGCCCTGGATGACGGGCGGCGGGACGACCAGCAGCATCGCCTCGTTGATGTCGGCGGTGCGCTGGCGCGCCTCGTTCATGATCCCGTCAAAGGTGACCCCGAGCTTCTTGCGCTCCTCGAAGGAGAGCAGGGGCACATAGGCGGCGGCCGAGTTCGGGGCGAGCGTCTGCGACGGGCCGTCGAAGCCGGCGAGCATCACCGATCCCTTCACGCCCTTGATCGGGAGGATACGGGCGACGACCTTGCGCATCACTTCGTCCGTCCGCTCGAGCGACGAGCCCGGCGGCAGCTGGATGACCGTGAGGAAGTAACCCTGGTCCTGCTGCGGGATGAACCCCACCGGCGTCACCCAGAACATCCCGATCGTCGCGGCGATCAGGCCGACATAGGTGAGCATCATCCGCTTCGGCCGGGTGACCAGCACGCGGGTGAGCTTGGCATAGCCGACGCTCATCCGCTCGAAGCCGGTGTTGAACGCATCGGCGCCGCGGCGCACGATCCGGCCGATCGGTCCCCGGGGTTCGCCCTCGTGATGCTGCAGCAGCAGCGCCGCCATGGCGGGCGACAGGGTGAGCGAGACGAGCAGCGAGATCGCGGTCGCGGCCGAGATCGTCACGGCGAACTGCTTGTAGAAGGCGCCCGACAGACCGTTCAGGAACAGCGTCGGCAGGAACACCGCGAGCAGCACCAGCACGATCGCGACGAGCGCGCCGGACACTTCGTCCATCGAAGTGCGCGCCGCCTGGAGCGGGGTCATCCCTCGCGCCAGGTTGCGCTCGACATTCTCCACCACGACGATCGCGTCGTCGACGACGATGCCGATGGCGAGGACGAGGCCGAACAGCGAGAGGTTGTTGAGCGAATAGCCGAGCGGCAGCAGCACCGCCATCGTGCCGATCAGCGAGACCGGGATGGCAAGCACCGGGATGATCGCCGCGCGCCATTTCTGGAGGAAGACGATGACGACGAGCACGACGAGCAGGATCGCCTCGCCCAGCGTGTGATAGACCGCGTCGATCGACTGCGCGATGAACTCGGTCGGGTTGTAGATGACGCGATATTCCAGGCCCTTGGGGAAGTTCTTGGACATCGCCTTGAGCTGATCCTGCACCGCATTGGCAGCGGCGAGGGCGTTCGAGCCCGGGCGCTGGAACACGGCGAGGATCACGGTCGGCTTGTTGGAAAGATAGGTGTTGGACGAATAGTCCGCCGCACCCAGTTCCACGCGCGCCACGTCGCTCACCCGCACCTGGTGCCCGTCGGCATCGGTGCGGATCACCACCTGGCCGAACTGCGCGGGATCCTTCAGGCGGCCCTGCGTCTCGATATTGAGCTGGAAGGCGTTGCCCGTCGGCGTCGAGCCCGGCTGGCCGAGCGTGCCGGCGGCGACCTGGACGTTCTGCGCGCGCAGCGCCTGGACGATGTCGCCCGCCGTCAGGTTGAGCGCGGCGGCGCGGCCCGGATCGATCCACACGCGCATCGCATAGTCGCGCGCGCCGAACATGCGCACGTCGCCCACGCCTTCGACACGGGCGAGGCGGTCCTTCACCTGGGTCAGCGCATAGTTGGAGATATATTCGCGATCGACGGAGTTGTCCGGCGAGATCAGGTTCACGACCAGCAGGAAGTCCGGCGTGGTCTTGCGCGTGACGACGCCCAGACGCTGCACTTCCTCGGGCAGGCGCGGGATCGCGACCGCGACGCGGTTCTGCACCAGCACCTGCGCGGAATCGAGATTGGTTCCCGACTTGAACGTGACGGTGATGGTGACGTTGCCGTCGCCGGTCGATTGCGACGACTGGTAGAGCATGTCGTCGACGCCGTTGATCTCCTGCTCGATCGGCGCGGCGACCGTCTCGGCGACGGTCTCGGCCGAAGCGCCGGGATAGGAGGCGGTGACCGTCACCGTCGGGGGGACGATGTCGGGATATTGGGAAATCGGCAACGCGAGATAGGCGATCGCACCGATGATCGTGATCACGACCGCGATGACGGCCGCGAAGATCGGGCGCGTGATGAAGAACCGCGAGAGGCGCATGGGGCCACTCCTCGAAAAAGAGGTCTGAAACGAAGAAAGTGTCAGCCGCCGGACCCTGGGGAGATCCGGCGGCTGACGGTCAACGGGCGAAGGTTGCTTCGCCCGTCACCGGCGCCGTGAGGGCCGGCGCCTGACTGGTTGCGGTCGGCGCGATCTTGCCGGGCTTCGGGTTCACCTTGCCGCCCGGAGCGGCGAACTGGGTACCCGAGATCACCACCTTGTCCTGGGCGGTCAGGCCGGAGCGGACGATGCGCAGGCCGTCGACCACGGGCCCGAGCGTCACCGGCTTGGGCGCGACGGTGCCGTCCTTGCCCACGGTAAGCACGAGCTTGCGGGCCTGGTCGGTCTGGATCGCGGTGTCCGGCACCATCAGCGCCTGGGTGGTGCCGCCGGCCGAGAGGCGCATGTTGCCGAACATGCCGGGCGTCAGGAACATGCCCGGATTGCTCAGCACCGCGCGGCCGCGGATCGTGCCCGACTTGGGATCGAGCCCGTTGTCGGTGAAGTCGAGCTTGCCCTTCCACTTATAGTCGGTCTCGTCCTGCAGGCGGATCTCCACCGGCGATTCCTGGGCGCCGGTTTCCTTCGCGCGCTTGGTCTTGAGGAACAGGGCCTCCGAACCGTCGAAGGTGAAGTAGATCGGATCGAGCGCGTTGATCGTGGTCAGCAGCGAACCGCCCTGCCCCTCGCCTGCGGCCACCAGGTTGCCCGGATCGACGCGGCGGTCCGAGATGCGGCCGGCGATCGGCGCGCGGACCTGGGTGAACTCCATGTCGAGCGCGCGGCTGCGCACCCGGGCCTGGGCCGCAGACACCGACGCACCGGCGGCGCGGACGCGGGCCTGGAGCCGCTCGACATCGCTCTTCGACACCGCCTCGACCGAGACGAGACGCTCGGCGCGACCCAGGTCGGAACGGGCAAGCGCGAGATCGCTCTCGGCACTGGCCAGCCCGGCGCGCGCTTCGGCCAGGGCCGCCGCAAACGGGCGCTGGTCGATGGTGAAGAGCAGCTGGCCCTTCTGGACGATCGCACCGTCGGTGAAGTGGACGCCGGTGATCGCCCCCGAGACGCGCGGACGCACCTCGACTGCGCGGCTCGGCTCGAACCGGCCGACATAATCGTCCCATTCGTTGACGTCGCGGACCAGCGGGGTGGCGACCGTCACCACCGGCGGCGGCGGCGCCGCCATCGCGGCGGGCGCGTCCTTGCTGGCGATGCTGAGGCCGGCGGCGACCAGCACCACCGGCAGCGCGACGAGGCTGCCGCGCTGCCACAGCGGCATGCGGCGAAGGCGATCCGAGACGCCCGGCTTGTTGTCGCCCGTCTCGGATTCGATGCGCGTGATCATGTTCATTGGAATCGCTTCCCCTGATTCAGGGCTGCCCGGCCGCGGCTGATGGAGGCGAGCAGCGTTTCATATTGGTCGGGCGTGAAGCCCGCTTCGTGGAAGGCGCGGATCTCGTGGCGGGGCACGGCATAGCCCTTGTGCCAGGCGAGCACCGACATGCGGCGCAGCGCCTCGAGTTTCTGGTCCGCTAGTTTCGGATTGGGCACCTCGCCCCCGAAGATCACGCCCAGCGCCACCGAGAGGCGACCGGGCTTCTCCAGCGACGCCAGCCGGTCGTGCTGCGCGATCGCGACGACTTGCCATTCGAGCGCGGAAAAGCCGCTGACCGGGAGGACATCGGCAGGCACCGCGATCGGGCTGCCCTGGAGCGCGGCGAAGTTGAGATAGGCCATGATCGTCTCCTCCTGCTTGTTGCCCGGCGGAAGGCAAAAGCCTCCCCGTGCCGCGCGGAACGGTTTCCGCCGGCATTTCCGGTCATCCCCAACCGGCACGAGACGAGGCTTTCGCGCAGACGCATGTGTCTGCGGCGCACCGTCCCGGTCCTGTCTAAATTCTGCGCTGCTGGAGTGATGGCCCGGGGCATCGGCCCCTTGTCGTCGCTTCGGCAGCTTCCCTCATTCTATACTGACTGGTATAGAAATCGTGCTGCGTTGCGTCAAGGGCTTTTTATACTGGTCGGTATTTTTTGTCGAGGCGGGGCCAAACAAAAACTTTCAAGAGGCGTTCGCGATCGGGCGCCTCCCTGTCATCGCGGCGAAAGCCGGATGCCGGCAATCTCGCTTACTTGCTCGGCCAGCAGGCCAGGCTGGTGTCGATCAGCGCCTGAAGATCGGCGCACGACGTGCCGCCGCCGGCCTGGAGCGCAATGCCCTGGAGCAGTGCGGTCAGATAGGCGGTGAGCCCGATCACGTCGGTATCGGCGGGCAGGTCGCCTTCGTCCTTGGCGCGCTCGAATCGATCGATCAGGCCCTGCTTCACGGTTGCCCCGCGCTTGAGCACCTCGGCGCGGATCGACTCCGCTTCGGCCCCGCAAGCCACCGAGTTGATCACGCCCATGCAGCCCTTGGGATCGCACGAGCTCATCTGCATCTCGAGCGCGCCGATCAGCAGCCGCTCGGCGACGCCGCGCGCAGTCGGCGCGTCGAGCGCCTTGCCCATATAGTCGAGCTTCTCGCGCTGATAGAGATCCAGCGTCTTCCGGAAGAGCGCTTCCTTGTTGCCGAACGCCGCATAGAGGCTCGGCCGGGTGATCCCCATCGCTTCGGTCAGGTCGCTCAGCGAGGCGCCCTCATAACCCTTGCTCCAGAAGACGCGCAGCGCCGCGGTCAACGCCGAGTCGGTGTCGAATTCGCGGGGGCGCCCCTTGGCGACGGCACAGGCGGTGATTTCCATAATGACCGGTACATAATGTTGATGGACCCAAAAGTCCAATGCCTTGCGGCCCTTCCGCATTCCACTCCGGTTAACCACTGTATTTTCACGGGTGTGAACTTGCCGATCGGTGGGATTACGCGCTTCCCATGGTTGAATCCATTCGACTCACCAGTTGGCGGAAACATAGGGCGCCCGTCATGCAAGTCGCGGATGCATGCCGCGGGCCCTCCCGCAGCCCCGCCGAATTGACGAACGAGAATATCGCAGGACGCGTCAGGGGCATTTGGACGGCAATGGCATCGCATCGTCCGCAACAACCGGCGACCATGCGCCGCTCCCTTCATTTATACGCTGCATATCGTTTGCACCAAAATGGAGTAATTTAGATGGACGGCCAGCGTCTGGTGCACATCGTCGATGATGAGGACAGCGTCCGGAACTCGATCGGGTTCATGCTGCGGACCACGGGCTATGCCGTGCGCCTCTGGCCATCGGGCACGGCGTTCCTCCGCGAACTGCGCAGCGTCGAGCCGGGCTGCGTCCTGCTCGACATCCGCATGCCCGAAATCGACGGGCTGCAAGTGCAGCAGCTGCTCAACGAGCGCGGTGCCGCCATGCCGGTGATCGTGCTCACCGGACATGGCGACGTGGCGGTCGCGGTGAAGGCGATGCGCGCGGGCGCGGTCGACTTCCTCGAAAAGCCGTTCGAGGCCGATCGCCTGCTGAACGCGATCGACAAGGCCTTTGAGCGCATGCGCGAATCGAACGGCGGCTCGCGCACCGATGCGGCCCGCACGCAGCTCGCCAATCTCTCCGCGCGCGAGCGCGAAGTGCTGGAAGGGCTCGCGGCCGGCTTTCCCAACAAGACCATCGCCTATGATCTCGGCATCTCGCCGCGCACGGTGGAAGTGCACCGCGCCAATCTGATGCAGAAGCTCGGTGCGCGCAGCCTCTCCGAAGCGCTGCGCGTCACCTTCACCGCCGAGATGGGCGAAATCCAGCGTCCCTAGGCGTCAGAACCAGCCGGCGGTTTCGCCCAGCATCATGATACCCGCGGCGATGAACAGCACCGCGGCGATACCGTGCACCAGCCGCAGCGGCACGCGCTTGAGCAACGCGTTGCCAAGGAACACCGCCGGCACATTGGCCAGCATCATGCCCAGCGTGGTGCCGGCGGTGACCGCCCATATGTTATGGAACTTCGCCCCCAGCGCCACCGTGGCGAGCTGGGTCTTGTCGCCCATCTCGACCAGGAAGAAGGCAATGGCGGTAGTGAGGAAGGCGCCGAAGCGAGCCGGCTTGTCCTCGATGTCGTCGATCTTGTCGGGGATCAGCGTCCACAGTCCCATGGCGATGAACGAAGCGGCGATCAGATAGCGGAACCAGGCGCCCTGGAGCAGCGCGGCGGCTTCCGAACCTACCAGGGCGGCAAGGAAATGATTGGCCAGCGTCGCGACCAGGATGCCGAGGATGATCGGCACCGGCTTCTTGAAGCGCGTGGCGAGCAGGATGGCGAGCAACTGGGTCTTGTCGCCGATCTCGGCGAGCGCGACGAGTGCGGTGGAACTGAGCAGGGCTTCCACGGGCAATACTCCGGGCCGGACGGAGACGAAATCCAACGACATCGCACCTCCCCGCCCGGCAAGAGCGGAGATGCGACGCCATTGGTCTCGCCCGAACGGTGACCCGTCCCTCCCGCGCCATGGCCTCTCGGCCAAGCATGTTGACGCAGGAGCCCGCGCGACGGCGCGGCTGGCTACTCCCCAAATAGCGAGGTACTGCCGAAGCAGCACCTGCCCCGCCTAGGGCAGGTGCCCGTGAGAATCCAGCGCTTTGTGGTTCAGCCCGCCAGGCAGAGCAGGGGATTCCCGGCCGCGGGCACCGCGTCCGGTTCGCCGCGCAGCGAAGCGAGCAGGTCGCCGATCGAGCGCACCGGCGTCGAATCGAGGAAGCGGCTGCCCCAGTCGCGTGCCAGCGCCGCGGCATCGGCTCCGGTATCCGCCAGGATCGAGGGAAAGGCGATGCGCAGGCGGGGCCCGGCGAAGAGCTGCTCGGGCGAGGCAGTCACCGCCGACCCCAGCGGCCGGACGAACACCGCGCCGGCGACCTTCTCGACATAGGAAGCCGGCGAGAGCCGCGCCCACCAGGTCACCGCGAAACAGCCGATGCCGTGCGCGACCAGGATCACCGGGCGCTCCGTCAGGCGAACCGCCTCGTCGAGCCGCGCGGCCCACAGGTTGCGCCCGCCCCCGCCAAGCTCGATGATCTGCCCGGCATGCGCCAACAGGCTGCGGGCGGGACGGTCGGCACGATCATAGATGGTCAGTGTCGGAAGCGACGGATCGAAGAGGCCATTCTCGGGCATTCGCTTATCTCCCAGCCGGGCGGGAAGGCACGCTCAACGAGTCGCCAGCCTATTCCTACTCCACCACTATGCAATCGCCCCTGCGCCAGGATGTTTTCCCGGCGCGCCGAAATAATCGGCCCCTCTGTGACTCTCCCGTGTCCGAATATTGCAGAAAGTTCATCTTGCGGAGAACTGTCGGCCACCCGGGCGGGTGCAGTCTCGCCTCTCCACAAGCAGGAGAGTGCCAATGTTCAGGAAGTTGATGATCGCCGGAGCCTCGCTCGCCATGCTCGCCGCGGCGACGCCTTCGATCGCAGCAGCGCCGTGCCGCGACGCGCACGGCAAGTTCATGAAGTGCCCGACCAAGCCCGCGGCCAAGCCCATGGCCACCAAGCCCGCGGCGGCCGCCCCCGTTGCCGCCAAGCCCATGGCGGCAAAGCCCGCGCCCGCCAAGGCAACGCACTGCAAGGATGCCAAGGGCAAGTTCGTGAAGTGCGGCACGGCAGGCGCCAAGCCGTCCTGACCGCCAGCTCCGGGCTCGGCCGCCCGCATCGGCCGGGCCCGGATCATTTCCTACCAGCGACTTCGAAGCCGGCGGCAACCCCGCCGGCTTTTTCGTTCGTCCGCCCGATGCGCGATCGATCCGGCTTCGTCGCAATACGCGCCGCCTCGGTCGCTTAACGGAGGAAGCTGCCCCCCGCTCCCCGCAGCGTACCTCCTGCGCCCGTGCTTCAATCGTGAAGGCGGCGCAGCGAGCGGGCGGGCTGCCGGGCGACATCCTGGACGATCGGGTCGGCGAAATTTCCCAAGCGAAATGGCCAGAGCGCGATGCAGCCCCGCCGCGCGAGCGAAAGAGGGAGTGGTCCGCCACGCGAGCAGCCTGAGCACGGGCTGCCGCCGCGGCCAGAAGCAAAAGGGCTGACAATGATAAATCGAACCAGGACCATCACCCGGCTGTTGCGGGACTCGACGGCACTTTGCGGCGCCATGCTGATCGCCGCGCCGGCATTGGCGCAGGAAGCCGCGCCGGCGGCGTCATCCGCACGGGACGCTGCCGCTCCCGCGGCCGCCCCGGCTGCCCAGGAAGCAACCGGGGACCAGATCGTCGTCACCGGCTCGCTGATCCGGCGCACCGACACGGAAACGCCGTCGCCGGTCACCGTGCTCTCGGCCGAGACGCTCGAGCAGCGCGGCCTCAACACCGTCACCGAGGCGGTGCAGCGCCTGTCGGCCGGCAATGCCGGCACGATCACCCAGGGCTGGAATGCGGGCGGCAATTTCGCGGCGGGCGCCAGCGCCATCTCGCTGCGCGGCCTCACCGTGCAGTCGACGCTGACCATCTTCGACGGCCTGCGCATGGCGCCCTATCCGCTCGCGGACGACGGCCAGCGCAACTTCGTCGACATGAACACCATCCCGAACGCGATCATCGAGCGCATCGACGTGCTGAAGGACGGCGCTTCCTCCACCTATGGCGCGGATGCCGTCGCCGGCGTGATCAACGTGATCACGAAGAAGGAGATCAAGGGCCTGCACGCCAATGTCTCGGCCGGCATCTCGCAGCGCGGCGACGCGGGCGAGCGACGCGCCGACCTGACCTGGGGCTATGGCGACCTCAACGACCAGGGCTTCAACTTCTACGTCAGCGGCGAATATATGAAGCAGGACCCGCTCTGGGCGCGGGACCGCGACTATCCGTTCAACACGCTGGACTGGAGCCGGATCTGCGGCGCCAGCGGATCCTGCCTGCCGAACCACACCTGGAACGGCATCAGTGCGAACGGGACGGTATTCGGCCTGTACGCCCCGCCTGGCGTCGCGATGATCCGTCCGGTGGCGACACCGGGCAACCCGAGCGGTTCCGGGCGATTCTCCTACATGGCCACGTCGAATCCCTGCGGACGCTGGACGCCGTATCAGCTCTCCGCCGCGCAGATCGCACAGGCGACCACCGCGCCCACGAGCGGCATCGTCTGCCAGGGCAACCAGGCGGAGTATCTGATGCTGCTGCCGGACGTGGAGCGCTTCGGCGTGTCGAGCCGCTTCACCGCCAATATCGGCGACTCGCACCAGTTCTACGCACAGGCGAACTATTACAAGACGTCCACCGCCGCCACGTCCTCGCCGCACGCCTTCAACGGCACTCTGCCGGATCCCACCTCGGTGGGCACCTACAGCGTGATCATGCCGGTCTATGTGTGCGCATCCGGCAGGGGCACGCCCAACGGAGTGAACACCGGTTGCGATGCCACCAACGGCACGCTCAACCCGCAGAACCCCTATGCCGCTGCCGGCCAGACCGCGCAGGTCCTGTTCCGGTCCGACCGGATTCGCGAGGACGAGGCGATCTCCCGTACGCTGCGCGGCACGATCGGCCTGTCCGGCCAGGTCGCCGGCTTCGACTATTCGGCGAGCTTCGTCGCCGCCAATTCGAAGCTCACCCGCATCCAGCGCGGCTATGTGAAGCCGCAGCGGATCATGGACGTGCTGGCACGCGGCACGTTCAACTTCACCAATCTGGCCGCGAACCCGCAGAGCGTCTGGGACTATATCGCGCCGGAAAACGCCACGGTGTCGAACTCGGATCTGTGGCAGGCCACGGCGAACCTGTCGCGGCACGTCATCGACCTGCCGGGCGGCGGCGTGGATGCGGCGGGCGGCCTTTCCTATCGCTATGAGTCGATCATCTCGCCCAGCGCCAATCCGGGCAGCGACATCAGCCCCTGGGATCGCTATTACAACGTCAACGCAGTCGGCACCTCGGGCAGCCGCAAGGTCTTCTCGGCCTTTGGCGAAGTCCAGGCGACCGCGCTGGACATGCTCGAGCTGAACCTCTCGGGCCGTTACGACTCCTATTCGAGCGGGCAGAAGAACTTCTCGCCCAAGGTCGGCGCCAAGTTCACACCGATCCGTGCCCTTGCGGTACGCGGCACCTGGTCGAAGGGCTTCCGCATCCCGAGCTTCAACGAAGCCTATGGCACGCCGACCACCGGCTTCGTCACGCGCGGCGGCGGCACCTTCTGCCAGACCTATGCGGCGTTCTGCGCGGCGCACGGCAACAACGTCTACGCCAGCCAGGCCTTCAGCATGGGCCTGACCAATGTCGGCAATCCCGATCTGCGTCCGGAGAAGTCGGAGAGCATCACCGCCGGCCTGATCTTCGAGCCGATCCGCGGCCTCAGCTTCACGCTCGATTTCTGGCGGATCCGCGTCAAGGACCAGATCGTCGGCGTGAACAACACGGCGCCGGTGCTCGACGCCTATTATCGCAACAACGGCGTGGTGAACATTCCGGGCGTCACCGTCCGGCCCGGTCCGGTGGACCCGGCCAATCCGAACGCGTTGCCGCATATCGGGACCATCCGGGCCCTCTATGCCAATGCCAACCGGCAGGTGGTCCAGGGTATCGATGCCGGCTTCAACGCGAACCTGAAGCTGGCCGGCGACATACGCTGGATCAGCTCGCTCGAGGTCTCGTATCTCGACAAGAACCACCTCACGCTGATCGACTCGATCACCGGCGAGGCGCAGCCGCCGCAGCGCTACGAGGACACGCTCAGCCCCTGCAACAACACGTCGTGCTCGGGTTCGCCGCGCTGGCGGGCGAGCTGGCAGAACACGCTCAAGCTCGGCGACACCAGCGTGACGGCCACGGCCTACTACACCGCCGGCTATCACGTCTCGCAGGTCGATTTCGGCGCCACGCCGTTCGACTGCGCGAGCGCGGTCGACAATGGCGCGGCGACCTATGACGATGGCACGCCGGTGCAGTGCCGCTCGAAGGATATCTGGAACGTCGACCTGACGATCCAGCACCGGATCAACGACAATTTCGCGCTGTCGCTGAACGTGCTCAACCTGCTCGACACCAAGCCGCCCTTCGATCCGAACGCCGCCTACAGCACCTTCGGCTACAACCCGGCCTGGGCCGGCCCCAACATCATGGGCCGCTATTTCCGCGTCGGAGCGAAGATCGATTTCTAGACCCGCCGTAAGAGGGCAACTCCGGGGAGCGGCTTTGCCGCTCCCTCTTTTTTTGCCCGGCGCGTGCGCCCGTCGCGCCACCTTCCGCTAATGAGATTGACTCGCAATATGCCATTCCCTAACGAGCCCGCCACAGGGGTGTTCCAAGGGGATCCGCGATGAAGTCCTTCCTCCACAGCGCGCTGCCCGCCGGCGCCATGGCCGTGCGAGCCCCGGCGCCGGGCGAGGAAGAGGGTCAGGACAAGCGCCGCGAGGCGATCGACCCCATCGTCTCGCTCCGCCTCGCATATTGAACCGGGAGGAACGCGTGGCGGGAACAGCACGAGCGCGCGCGGGCTGGCGCTACCGCGTCAATGTCACGGCGCGCGCGGTGGCCGGGACGATCGGCGCCTATGCGGTCGCCGCCCTGTTCGCCGCGGCGATGGCGCGCCTGCTGCCGATGCCGAGAGTGGAAGCGATCATGCCGGCGACTCTGCTCGCCTTCCTCGTCGGGCCGGCGGTCACGCTGTGGGCGTTCCTCGCCCGCGGTCCCTGGCGCGCCTGGGCCGGGGTAGTCCTGCTCGCCGCGCTCTTCGCCGCGATCGGCTGGGCCGCGGGGGCGCCGACATGAGCGCGCTCCGCGAAGGCGCGCGCCAGGTCATGGCCTGGCTGCACGGCTGGACCGGGCTGCTGCTCGGCTGGGTGCTGTTCGTCATGTGCCTTGCCGGCACGCTCAGCGTGTTCAAGCCCGAGATCGGCCAGTGGATGCGCCCGGAGACCCGCGCCACCGCCGATCCGGCCGATGCCGTGCAGGCCGCGACCGACTGGCTGGCGACGAACACCCGAGGCTCGACCGGCTGGTATCTCACGGCCCCGAGCGCCCGGACGAACACGGTCGAGGCCGCCTATGACAGCGACGGCAGCTTCGTCTATCGCGCGCTCGATCCGGTGCGCGGCGCCCCCGCCCCGCGCGAGACGCTGGGCGGCGAATTCTTCTACCGCCTCCATTTCGAACTGGAGCTGCCCTATCCCTGGGGCCGGCTGCTCGCGTCGATCGCGGCGATGGCGATGCTGGTCGCCCTGATCACCGGGATCATCGCGCATCGCCGCATCTTCAAGGACTATTTCACCTTCCGTCCGGCCAAGGGGCAGCGCTCCTGGCTCGACGGGCACAATGCGCTGGGCGTGCTTGCCACGCCGTTCCACTTGATGATCACCTTCACCGGGCTGGTCACGCTCGCCTCGCTCAACATGCCCTGGGCCATCTCCGCCACCTATGGCAAGGACCTGGCCGCGGTGTACCACGATCTCGCGCCGGGCGTGGCGGAGCGCGCCAGGGCGAACGTGCCCGTGCCGCTGGCTCCGATCGCCCCGATGCTGCGCGAGGCCCAGCGCCGGCTCGGCGGCACGATCGGCCGCGTCTATGTGATCAACCCGGGCGACCGGGCCGCGGTGGTCACCATATTCCGCTCGGATGCCGACCAGATCGGCTTCACGCCCGCCGAGATCAGCTTCGACGGCGCCACCGGCAGGCCGCTCCGCGCCTGGCGGGAGAATCGCGGCGCGATCCAGACGTATAATGTCGTCTACGGACTCCACATGGCCCGCTTCGCCTCGATCGCGACGCGCTGGCTCTATTTCCTGGGCGGCGCGATGCTGACGCTGGCGATCGCGACGGGCCTGGTCCTGTGGATCGTCAAGCGCCGCGAGCGCGCGCCGCTCTCGCTCGGCAATCGCGTGCTCGAACGGCTGAACGCGGGCGTACTGCCCGGCGTGCCGCTGGGGTGCGCCGCCTATCTCCTCGCCAACCGCCTGTTGCCGCTCGGTCTCACCGGCCGGGCCGAGCTGGAGGTCTCCACGGCATTGTGGGCCGCCGCCGCGGCAGTGGCGATGGGCGCCGCGCTGCCGCCGCGCTGGTCCTGGCCGCTGCTCACCGGCGCGACCGCGCTCGCCTGTGCGCTCGCGGCACTCATCGGCCTGTCGATCAGCGTCATGTCGGTGGTGCTGCTGGCCGTCGCGGCGGCGCTCGCCCTGCTTGCCGCGAAGCAGTTGCGGCCCCCGAAGCGCGCCCCCGAACGCCGGAGGCGCGCGGCATGACGATGGCAGTCGCCGGCCTGCTCTATCTCGGCATGTTCGCGCTCGCCGCCGGCATGTCGCGCCACGCCGACCCCCTGCTCGGGGCCCGGGCAAGGCATGCCGCGCTCCGGCATCCGGCCCGCTATGGCTGGGCGCTGGTCGCGTTCTCCTTCCTCATCGCCTGTCTCGCGGGCGACGGCGGGCGGGCGCTGGTGCTGTGGTTCGGGCTTATCCCCTTCGCCAGCGCGATCATCCTGCTGGGGCTCAGCTATCGCCCGGCCGTGCCGCGCGCCATGGTGCCGGTCGCGATGCTGATGGTGCTGCTCGCGCCCCTTATCTAGGCGAGGACCGCCTTGCCGCGCAGCAAGGCTCCGGCAACTTCCACGATCTCGACGGGATCGAAGGGCTTGCCGATCGCCGGCACCTCGGCGAACCCTTCGGGCAGATGGTCGCGGCCATAGCCGCTGACAAAGGCGAAGGGCACGCCATGCGCATCGAGCGCGGCTGCGATCGCCTCGACGCTGGCGCCCTGCAAATTGCCGTCGAGCAGCGCCCCGTCGATCCGTCCGCCTTCGACGATCGCCCGGGCATGCTCGGCGGTCGCGGCCGGGCCGACCACCTCCACGCCGGCATCGGCGAGGATCGCGGCGAGTTCGAGCGCGACCAGCGGCTCGTCCTCGATGATCGCGAAGCGCTTGCCGGCGATGGACGCCATCGCGGCCCCGGCACCCCTGGTCCAGCCGCCGTCATCCGCCGGGCGATCCGCCGGCAGTTCCGCCGCGCCACCGGAATGCGGCACGGTCAGGGTCCAGCGCAGCCCCTCGGCCGCGAAGACCGCCACCGCCGATCCGCCCTCGGCCTTCAGGCTCCGCTCGATCAATGCCGTGCCGAAGCCGCGCCGGCCCGGCGCCGTCACCGCCGGGCCGCCGGTCTCCGCCCATTCGAGCTCGAGCATCGCGCCGCGCAGCCGCCACTCCAGCCGTACCCGCCCCGCCTCGTTCGAAAGTGCGCCATATTTGTTGGCATTGGTGCCGAGTTCATGGAGCACCAGGGCAAGGTGCAGCGCCGGCTCGGGCGACAGCTCGATCTCGGGCCCGGCGAAGCTCAGGCGCTGCGGGTCGATCGTGCCGAGCTGGAGCTGCCCCTCGATCAGCTCGCGCAGCCTGGCGCCCTGCCAGGTGGTGGCGCTGAGCAGCGAATGGGCGCGGGCCAGCGCATGGATGCGGCCGATGAAGGTCGGCGCGAAATCGGAAGGGCCGGCCGAATGGCGCAGCGTCTGCGTGGCGATCGCCTGGACCGAGGCGAGCGTGTTCTTGACGCGGTGGTTGAGCTCGCCGATCAGCAGCCGCTGCGTCGCCTCGGCGCGCTTGCGCTCGGTCACGTCGAGGATCTGGACGCTGACCGAGACCAGCCGGTCGCCCTCGAACAGCGCCGAGCAATAGCATTCGCAGTCGAGCAGGGTTCCGCCCTTGTCGTTGGCGCGCAGCGTCTCGACGCGGCGCAGCTCATGCCCCTCGACCATCTGCCCCAGCACCGCCTCCACCGCCGCGCCATTGGCGGGATCCAGCCAGTCGAGCTTCGCGGCGCGCCGGCCCAGCACTTCCGCCGCGCTCCAGCCGAACAGCCGCTCGGCGCCGTTCGACCAGCCGATCACCCGGAGCTCGGCATCGAATTCGACGATGGCGAGCGGGCTGTTGTCGCTATGCGCCTGGATCCGGCCGAGCGCCGCGGCCAGCTGGTCGCGCTGGCGGGCGATCTCCAGCCGCTGGCGCGCCAGCTCGACGAAGATGTCGACCTTGTTGCGCACGATCTGCGGGTCGACCGGCTTGAACAGATAGTCGACGGCGCCCGCCTCATATCCCCGGAACCGCCGGCGCTCGTCGGTCGCCACCGCCGTCACGAAGATGATCGGAACGCGCCGCGTCCGCTCCGTCCCGCGCATCAGCTCGGCGAGTTCATATCCGTCCATCCCCGGCATCTGCACGTCGAGGAGGGCGAGCGCGACTTCGTGCCGGAGCAGCAGTTCCAGCGCGGCCGGGCCCGACGGCGCCTTGAGGATCTCCACGCCGTCGCGGCGAAGCAGCGCGTCCATCGCGATCAGGTTCTTCTCGACATCGTCGACGACGAGGATCTTCACGGTTTCAGGCTGCGGCATGGTCGACCTCCGCAGCTATCGGCCGGATGTTGCGCCGGTATATCTTCTCTTCGGAAACGAAGTCGGCGAATGCGCCGGCATGCGCGGAGAAGCGCAGATTCTCCTTCGCGCCGAGCCCCAGGAAACCGCCGCGCACCAGGCTCTGCCCGAACAGGCCGAGCGCGCGATCCTGCAACGCCCGATCGAAATAGATCAGCACGTTGCGGCTCGAGACCAGGTGCGCCTCGGCAAAGACCTGGTCGCTGGCGAGATTGTGCTCGGCGAACACCGCCCGGGCGCGCAGGCTCTTGTCGAACACCGCCCGGCCATAGCCCGCCGTATAATGATCCGAGAGCGATCCCCTGCCGCCCGAGGCGCGGTGGTTCTCGGTGAACTGCGCGATGCGATCCAGCGCATAGACGCCGGCCTCCGCCCGCTCGAGCGCGGCGGGGCTGATGTCGGTGCAGTAGAAGAGGGTCCGCTCCTCCAGCCCCTCCTCGCGGAACAGGATGGCGAGCGAATAGAATTCCTCGCCGTTCGCGCAGCCCGCGATCCAAACCTTGAGCGACGGGAAGGTGCGCAGATGCGGCACCACCTGTTCGCGGATCGCGCGGAAATGGGCCGGGTCGCGGAACATCTCGCTCACCTGGATGGTGAGGAAGCCCATCAGCTCGGCGAACAGCGCCGGCTCGCGCAGCACCCGCCCTTGCAGCTGCGACAGGGTATCGCAGCCGAAGCGCGCCTGCGCCCGCTCCAGCCGCCGCCGCAGCGAGCCGCGCGAATAGCCGCGAAAGTCATGGTGATAGCGCCGCCAGATCGCGTCGAGCAGCAGCTCGAGCTCCAGCGCGTCCACCGGATCCGCGGCGTCGCTCATCGCGGCATCCACACCCGGACCAGGCTGAGCAGCTTGTCGACGTCGAGCGGCTTGGCGAGATAGTCGTTCGCCCCCGCCGCGATACAGTCCTGCTGGTCGCGCGCCATCGCCTTGGCAGTGAGCGCGATCACCGGCAGCCCGCGCCATTCCGGCCGCCCGCGAATCTCGCGGGTCGCGGCGATCCCGTCCATCTCGGGCATCATCACGTCCATCAGCACCAGCTCGACCGGGGCACCCCCGCCCTGCGCCGCGTCGAGCGCCGCCAGCGCCTCGATCCCGTTGCGGGCGATCTGCACCTTCGCGCCGTGCGGCTCGAAGATCGAGGTGAGCGCATAGACGTTGCGGATATCGTCCTCGACGACGAGGATGTGGCGCCCGTCGAGCGCGGCGTCGCGCTTGAGCGCCTGGCTCAGGATCGCCTGCTGCTGCTCGGGCAGGTCCGACACCACCTGGTGGAGGAACAGCGTCACTTCGTCGAGCAGCCGCTCGGGCGACTTCGCGCCCTTGACGATGATCGACTTGGAATAGCGCCGCAGCCGCAGCTCCTCGTCGGCCGAAAGGTCGCGCCCGGTATAGACGATCACCGGCGGGAAGCCGACGCTCTCGTCCATGCTCAGCCGCTCGAGCAGGTCGAGCCCCGGCAGGTCGGGCAGGTTGAGATCGAGCACCATGCAGTCGAACGTCTCGCTGCCGAGCTGCTCCAGCGCGGCCGCGGCGCTGTGCGCATCGACGGTCTCGACATCGCGCGAGGCGAGCAGCAGCCGCACGCTCTCGGCCTGTTGCGCATCGTCCTCCACCACCAGCACCCGGCGCAGGCGGCGCGTCATGTGCGCCTCCAGCCCTTCGAGCACGCCGACCAGCTGGTCGCGCAGCACCGGCTTGAGCATATAGCCGATCGCCCCGCCGGCGAGCGCCACCTGGCTGTTGTCGTCGGCCGAGACGACATGCACCGGGATGTGCCGCGTGCGCGGATCGCGCTTGATCCGGTCGAGCACCGACAGGCCGGTATGGTCGGGCAGCCCGATGTCGAGGATCACCGCGTTGGGCAGATATTGCCGCGCCATCAGCGCGCCTTCGTCGGCGGTGCCCGCGATCAGGCAGTCGAAGCCCAGTTCGTGCGCCAGGTCATAGAGAATGCGCGCGAAGGCGGGATCGTCCTCGACGACGAGCAGCACCCGGCTGTCGCCGCTGAGCCGCTCGCGATCGTCGGCGACTTCGGCGGCGCGCGGAGCGCGCCTGGGCGCGGCGGGTGTGGGCACGGCGGCGATCAGCGGTGCCTCCGCCATGGGCGCGGCCTCGATCAGCCCCGGATCATAGGTCTCGGGCAGCAGCAGGGTGAAGACGCTGCCCTCGCCGGCGCTGCTCTCCAGCCGGATCTCGCCGCCCAGCAGCCGGGCCAGCTCGCGCGAGATCGACAGGCCCAGGCCCGTCCCGCCATATCTGCGGCTGATCGTGCCGTCCGCCTGGCGGAACGCCTCGAAGACGATCTTCTGCTGCTCGGGCGCGATCCCCACGCCGGTGTCGCGCACCGCGAAGCTCAGCCGCCCGTCGGCGGCCCGCCCGGCGCTCAGCGTCACTTCGCCCCGGCCGGTGAACTTCACGGCATTGGAGAGGAAGTTGCGCAGCACCTGTTCCAGCCGCTGCGGATCGGTCTCGAGGTCGTCGGGCGTGCCCGGCAGCGCCTCGCAGCGCAGCGCCAGCCCCTTGGCCTCGGCCGCCGCCGCAAAGCCCTGGCGGAGCTTCTCCAGCATCGGCGAGATCCGGATGCGGCGCGGCTGCAGTTCCAGCTTGCCGGCCTCGATCTTCGAGATGTCGAGCACGTCGTTGATCAGCGCGAGCAGGTCGTTGCCCGACGTCTCGATCGTCTCCGCATGCCGCACCTGCTCGGCACTCATATTGCCCGCGCGGTTCTCGGCGAGCAGCCGGGCCATGATCAGCAGCGAATTGAGCGGCGTGCGCAGCTCGTGGCTCATATTGGCGAGGAATTCGGACTTGTAGCGGCTCGCCTGTTCCAGCGCGCGCGCCTGGCCGGCGAGCGAAGCCTGCGCATGCGCCAGATCGTCGCGCTGCGCCTCCAGCGTCTGGGTCTGCTCCTCGAGCTGGGCGTTGCTTTCCTCCAGTTCGGCCTGCTGCACTTCCAGCCGCGCCTGCGATTCCTGCAGCGCGCGGGCCTGCGCCTCCAGCTCCTCGTTGCTCGATCGCAGTTCCTCGCCCTGCGCCTGCAGTTCCTCCGCCTGTGCCTGGGTCTCCTCGAGCAGTTCCTGGAGCTGGGTGCGATATTTGGCCGAGCGCACCGCGATGCCGAGCTGCTCGGCGATCCGCTCGAGCAGGTCCTCGGCCGCCGCCGGCATCGCGGCGCCGGCGAAGCCGAGCTCCACCACCGTGTTGACCTGGCCGTCGATCCGGGCGGGCGCGATCAGCAGCTGCCCGGGCCTGGCCTGGCCGAGCGCCGAGCCGAAATAGAGATAGCCGTCCGGCACCGGCGCCAGCACGAAGCCCCGCCCGTCGGCGATCGCCTGGCCGAGCAGCCCGTCGCCCGGCGTCACCCGCTCGGGCACCGCGGCGCCGGCCGGCACGCCATAGCTGGCCCGGCGCAGGAAGCCGTCGCCGTTGCGGATGAAGATCGCCCCCGCCGTTGCGCCCAGATATTCGGCGAGGAAGCGCAGCGCGCTCGCGCCGAGCCGGTCGATCGCCAGGTCTCCGGCGAGCGCCTGTCCCAGCCCGACCTGCCCCGCCTGCAGCCATTCCTCGCGGCGAACGGCCAGCCGGTTGCGGACGAACAGCACGCCGACGATGCCCAGCGTCCAGGCGGTGAGCACGCCCAGGGTGCGGTTGACCCGCGCGATGCTGGGGTCGACGCCGCTGCGCGCCAGCATGAAGCCGGTGATGGTCAGCACCGTCGCGACCAGGGCGACCGCGGCGGGCACCACCGGGCGCGGCGCCAGATAGGCGAAGACGATCGGCAGCAGGTAGATCACCCATACCGAAGTGCCGAGCGGCAGCTGAAGGTCGGCGAGGAACGGCACCACGAGGAGAACCGCGAGCGCGCCATAGAGCAGCATTTCGTATTTCGCGCCGGACCGGTGGATCATCAAACCCCGTTCTCTAAGGCAAGCCCGAGAAATTGCCGCCTTATTCCAACAGCATCCGGGGATCGCAACCAAGATCGGCGCCGAACGACGCCGCCCGGCGCAACGTTCTGCACGCGAATTCGGTTCCGGGAAATGCGCAAATTACGGACAACGGTCCGAATCGGGACGGCAATGGCCCGGCGCGCGCAAGCCCGCTACCTGGCGGGATGCCAGGCCGGCCATGCTCCAACATGCGGGAACCAGGGGCGGCTGGTGGAGCTGAGGGGAATCGAACCCCTGACCTCTGCAGTGCGATTGCAGCGCTCTCCCATCTGAGCTACAGCCCCGCCGCCTGTCCCGGGTGGCCCCGGGAGGCGCTCCATTAGCGGCGCTTTTTCCCCAATGCAACCGGCTTGAAACAAGCGCGGCAAAACGCTTCGCCGGCGCGGCGAACTGCACTGAAAAGCGGGGCTTTTTCCGGAACCATTGCCGGCTCTCGCCCGCTGAATCCACGCCGGCCAAGTCCCCCAAGGACCGGCAGTGGAGAAGATTCCCATGAGCGACCGTTACTCCGATCCCCGCTATTTCGGCCCCGAAGACCAGTATCAGGTGAGCGGCGCCCGCCGCGCCGGCGGCGAACATTATTCGAGCGCCCGCGAATATGCCGCGGCCGGCGAGCTCGGCCGAACGCGCGGCAATCGCGGCTATGGCCCTGGCGGATATGGCAGCGAATATCGCGGCGGCTGGGACCGCGGCGCCCGCGAGCAGCGCGGCTGGGACGAGCCCCGCACCCCGTATCGCAGCCAGGATCCGGACCGCGGCTTCTTCGATCGCGCCGGCGACGAGGTCCGCTCCTGGTTCGGCGACCAGGAAGCGGAGCGCCGCCGCGAAGCCGATACGCGCTACGACGCACGATGGCCCCATGGCCCCGACGATCACTATTCCGGCTGGCGCCGCCAGCGCATCGCCGAGCTCGACAGCGACTATGACGAGTATCGCCGCGAGAACGCCCAGCGCTTCGAGAACGAGTTCAACAGCTGGCGCACCGATCGCCAGGGCCAGCGCGACGGCCTGCGCCGGGTGGCCGAGCACATGGAAGTGGTTGGCTCGGACGGCAGCCATGTCGGCAAGGTCGACAAGGTGCGCGGCGATCGCATCGTCCTCACCAGGAACGACAGCGAGGCCGGCGGCCATCACCATTCGATCCCGTCGCGCTGGATCCAGTCGGTCGACGACAAGGTGACACTGCGCAAGACCGCGGACGAAGCGCATGCGGCGTGGAAGGACGAGGAGCGCGCGGGCGCGCTGTTCGGAGGGCACGACGACCAGGACTGGAATCGCGACCGGAATCTCAACCGGAGCTTTTCCGGGACCTATTGATCCCCAGATGACGGATGTGAGCAGAACTGGGCCCGGGAACACGTCCCGGGCCCTTCCTTGTCTGCCGCCGGCTCAGCCCGCCAGGAACGCAGTCAGCGCCGCGCGGAACGCCTCGGGCTGGTCGAGCATGATGAAATGCCCGCTATCGGCCACGCCCTTCAGGTTCACCCTGGGCGCGCCGGCATATTCGCGCTTGTAGAGGTCGAGCGTCGGCGCCTCGCCGCCCCGCGCCGCCAGCCAGGGCACCAGCACGGTGATCGGCGCGGCGATGGCCTTCAGGTCGGGGCGCAGATCGGTCTGGAGATCCTCGAACATGGTCTGGGCGGAGACCCGCATGTCCGCCTTGGTCATCCAGGCCGCGACCTGCGCCTGCGATTCGGGCTTGGCCGCATTCTGCCGCGCGATGGCCTGGCCCACCGCTTCGGGAAGCGGCTTGCCGTAGAGGCCGGCCATCTGCGCGCGCATCGCCTCGGCCTGGGGCTTGACCGATTCGACCGTCGAGCCGGGGAAGAAGGCCGAGCCGACGAACGGCATCGCGTCGACGATCAGCGCCTTGCCGACATCGCCGGGATGCGCCTTGGCCAGCATCAGCGTCAGCAGCCCGCCCATCGAATGGCCGACCACGGCGGCACCCGCCAGCTTGCGCTCGGCGACCAGCTTGTGCAGTTCGGCGACCATGGCGGGGAGTAGCCCCTCGCCCAGATTGGCGCCCGGCGCGTCGCCGCCAAAGCCGTTGACCTGGACGAGATACACGGTGTGCGTCTTCGCCAGCTCGGGCGCCACGCCGTCCCACACCGCGCGCGGGCTCGACAGGCCGGGGATCAGGATCACCGGACTGCCCTTGCCGATCACCTGCACCGAGAGATGATCCATCTGGATCATCTCGGCCGGCGCCGGCGCGGTCGCGGCATGCGCCGCAGGGGCATGGAGGATGGCGGGGATGCTGGCGGTGGCGAGCAGGGCGAAGGCAATGCGCTTGATCATGACGGTCAGTCCTTACGGTTGGGATTGGTGAAGATTTCTTCGATGGTGAGGCCGAACAGGTCGGCGATCCTGAAGGCGAGCGGGAGCGAGGGGTCGTAGCGGCCGGTCTCGATCGCGTTGACGCTCTGGCGGGAGACATCGAGCCGCTCGGCCAGGTCCTGCTGGCTCCAGGCCCGCTCGGCACGCAGCACGCGGAGGCGATTGATCATTCGCCGCCTCCGCGCATCGCCGCGAGCTTGTTGAAGCAGCGGCCCACGCCCAGGCCCGCGAACCACAGGATCGCGGCGTAATAGGCATAGACGTGCGGCACGAGGCCGAAATTCTCGAGAAAGCCCCATGCCGTCGCGATGCTCAGCGCGAAGCCGGTGGCGACGAGCGCCTGGCGGGTCACCTGCACGCGCAGATACTCGTCCTGCTCCTCGACGAGATAGCGGCCGAGGACGAAGAACACGCCGATCACCGGCAGCGCCGGCAGCACGCCGGCGACATAGCCCAGCGGCCCATGCAGCGGACTGTTCCGCGCATGCATGACCACGCCGATCAGGATCAGCACATAGCTCGCCATCAGCAGGATCACCGATTTCGTGTAACGCTTCTGTGCCCGATTGCCGGCCATGATTGGCTTCCTTTGCAGTTTGTAAAGGGAGCTTTACCCGAGTCGGCGCGGAATGTCAACCAAGCTTTCCATATGGGAAAGCCTGCCAGACTAGATGCTAATGCTACTTTCCAGCCGGTGTTTCGGGATCAAGGCGCCAGCCATGGAAGGTGCGGACCATCGGTTTGCCGCATCCCTCGCACCAGGATCGGAAAGCCGAGCCGTCATTCCAGGCTCGGCCACGACTGCGGTGATGTTTGCCGACAAGACAATAGACTGGCTGCAGCAAGCGCATGTGCCGCCTCCCCGGAATCTCACGGGAATGGTGGCATTTTCCACCGAAAAGTCCATATTTTTGCGCAGATGCGTGAAAAGATTACCAGTTTTTAATCCGCTAGCCGTGCCAGCATCTCCGCGGCGAGGTGGCTGAGCGTGTCGTCGCGCGCGCCCATCACCACGATGCGATCGCCCGGGCGCGCATTGGCGACGAGATGCGCCGCCGCTGCCGCGCGATCGGGAATGTAGAACGCATTGCGCCCGGTCGCGGCGATATCGGCCACGATGTCCGCACTGGTCACCTCGCGGCTGGTGGTGCCGCCCTGATAGACGGGATCGGGCAGCACCAGCACATCCTCGCCGCCCAGCTTCTCGGCGAACATCGCGACGAGTTCGGCACGCATCACCTTGAGCGGGCCATAGCCGTGCGGCTGGAACAACAGGAGCAGCCTGCCCTCGAAGGCATGCAGCGTGTCCAGTGTCGCGGCGATCTTGTCCGGATTGTGCCCGAAATCGTCGATCACGGCGATCCCGCCCGCTTCGCCGACCAGCTCGAAGCGGCGCTTCAGGCCCTGGAAGCCCTGGATCGCCTGGGCGGCCTCCTCCACGGCGATCCCCGCCGCCGCCGCCGCGCCGATCGCCGCCAGCGCATTGGAGACATTGTGCAGGCCCGGCACCTGCAGCGTCACCGGGATCGACGCCTCGCCCTCGCGCGCCAGCTCGAAGGCGATGCCGTAGCGCTGCTCGCGCAGGTTGATCGCAGTCAGATCCGCCGGCGCGCCGATCGCGAAGGTGCGCAGCCGCTCGCGCGGCATCGTCGCCGCCAGCAGGGCGCCCTCGCCATTGTCGAGGTTGATCACTGCCCTGCCCGCCCGCGCGATGAATGCGCCGAACAATTCGATCAGCTTGTCCATCGGCAGGTGATCGAGGCTGACATTGTTGAGCACCGCCACGCCCGGGCGATAGAGCGCGATCGAGCCGTCGCTTTCGTCGACTTCGCTCACATAGGCCTGGCCGGCTCCCACCAGCGCGCTAGCAAAGGGGGCATCGGGCGTGACGAAGTTCTTCATCACCGCGCCGTTCATCACCGTGGGATCGCGGCCCAGCGCGTGGAGGATCCAGCCGATCATGCCGGTGACGGTGGACTTGCCGCTGGTCCCCGCCACGCCGATCGAGAGCGGTGCGGCATTGAACAGCCGGGCGTTCAGTTCCGCCCGCGTCATCCGCGCATTGCCCAGCTCGGCGGCGCGGCGCGCATCGGGCACGGTCTCCTCGATCGCGGCCGAAGCGACGACGATCTGCTCGGCCGAGCCGATCCCGCTGCCGTCCTGCGGGAAGAGCCCGATGCCGCTGCGCGCCAGGAAATCGAATTTCGCCGGCAGCCGCGCCTGGTCGAGGCTGCGGTCCGATCCGGCCACCCTGGCGCCCTGTCCGGCCAGGATCATCGCCAGCGGCATCATGCCCGACCCGCCAATGCCCACGAAGAAGTAAGGTTTGCGATGCTCCATGGCCTCGCGCTATCGGCAATTCGAAGCGAAGGGGCAAGGCATGCGCATCGGAGTCGTCGCACCAGCAAGACCGGTCAGCCGCGAGGGATCGCTGCGCATGGCCGCGTTCATGGCGCTGACCTATCCCGGGCACGAGATCGTGTTCCATCCGCAATGCTATCTGCAGGCCGGCCATTTCGCCGGCACCGACGCGGAGCGCGCGGCGGCATTCCTCGAATTCGCGAATGATCCGGCGTTCGACGCGATCTGGTTCGCGCGCGGCGGCTATGGTTCGAACCGCATCCTGGAAGCCGTGATGCCGAAGCTCGGGCCGGCGGCGAACCACAAGACCTATGTCGGTTTCTCCGACATGGGCTTCCTGCTCGGCGCGCTCTATGCCCGGCGGATCGGCCGGGTGGCGCATGGCGCGATGGCCTCCAGCCTGGGCATGAACGACACCGGCGAGGGCGCCGGCTGGGTGCTCGGCTGGCTGATCGACGGCGACAGGCGCGGCTTCGAGCCGGGCCTTGCCGACGGGCGCCCCGCCGCCGCGTTCAACCTCGCCATCCTGGCCGCGCTGATCGGCACCAAATATCTGCCCGACCTCACCGATCACGTGCTCTATATCGAGGAAGTCGACGAGCCGCTCTACCGGATCGACCGGATGCTGTTCCAGATGGCGCATGCCACGCAGCTCAAGGGCATTGCCGGCGTGCGGCTGGGCGCGGTCACCGCGGTCAAGGACAATGGCGAGACGGACGGCAACTACAGCTTCGGCGAGACGATCGACCAGATGATCGTGCGCTGGTGCGGGGAAATGGGCGTCCCCTATCTCGGCCGCGCCGAGATCGGCCATGTCGAGCTGAACCGCGTGGTGCCGTTCGGGTTGGTATAGTCCTCCGCCAAGAAGCACGGGCATGCCCGGCTTCGATGCGAGCCTAGTCCCGTTTGCGGCACCAGAGATGGAACATGCCGGCGAACAGCTGCGGATGCGCGGCCTCGACCTGGTCCCATAGCACAAGGTCGCGCCGGTCGGCTGCGGCGCCGTGGGCCTGCGCGAACCGGGCCTGCGCCTCGGGCGGCGCATCGAGCATCAGCAGCTCGAGCCCGGCCGCCGCCAGCATCTCGCCGATCGCGGGAAGGCGATACCAATGCTCGCGGACATGGAAGCACAAGTCGCGGCATCCGCTCAGCGTGTAGAAATCATCGCTTTCCCGAAGCCGCGCGAGCGGCTGGCCGGCCGGCAGTGCGAGGACCTGGGCGCGGAAGGCGCGGATGCCCGCCGGGCTCGCGTCCCAGCCATGCCCGGCGATCGCGCGATGCGCCTCGACGACCCAGGCGCGGGCCCGCTCGCTATAGAGCGCGACCCGCAGCACGCCGCCACGCGCAAGCGCCTCCGCCAGCGCCGCCAGCCCGTCCGCGGGCCGCTCCATGTGGTGCAGCACCCCGGTGCTGCTCACCAGCCCGAAACGGCCGCCGAGCTTCGCGGCATCGAGTATGTCGCCCTGGACGAAGCGGATGGCTCCCATGCCCAGCGCGCCGGCCATGCGCTGGCCATAGGCCAGGCTGGCGGCGCTCAGATCGAGCGCGGTGATGGCAAGCGACGCGTCCATCCGCGCCAGGTCGATCGGCTCGAACCCGGTGCCGCACCCGGCGACCAGCACCGCCAGCGGCTCGGCCTGCGGCGCCCCCAGCGCGGCGAGATGCGCCGCCACCGAGACGGGCTGCCGGCCCGCCGGCGCGTGCCAGCGGGGATAGGGGTTCGCTTCATACTGGATGCGCACCGCCCGCGAGATTTGGTCGGAGGAGTCGCCGAGCGAAGGCATTGCCGCTGCCAGCCGCCGCTCTTCCGCGATCTCGGTCGCGGCGACGGGCGGCACCCCCAGCCCCTCTCCGCCCCACACATATTCGCTCGCGAACGCCTGGGCCGCCAGCGCTTCGCGCAACCCCGCCGGCAGCGCCTGCCCGGCCAGCCATGCCAGCCGCGCCTCCATCGCCGGATCGACATTGATGCAGCGCGTGAGGAACGCCGCCCACAACGGATCCTCCGCCACCACCGGCTCGGGATATTTCGCCAGCAGCATGCGCGCCGCCGCGCGCGCCAGCGACTGGGGATCGACCGATCCGGCGTGCAGGCAGGTCGCCAGATCCGCTTCGAGCTGCGGCGGCCAGCCGGTGAGCCGCAGCCCCGCCAGCAGTTCGGCATAGGCCGGCGCCGTCCCTTCGAGGTCGAGCGCCAGCGCATGGCTCAGCATCGGCAGCGCCTGGCCGAAGCGGCCCTGGTGCGCCGCCTCGCCCGCCATGGCCAGCAGCTGCGCGGCTTCAGGATGCAATGCGGCCGATCCGCACCAGCGTCCCGTCCGGATCGCTCACCGCGAACTCGTAACAGCCCCAGGGCTTCAGGCTCGGCCCTTCCTTCTCGATGATCAGTTCGCGCACCCGATCCGCCACGCCGTCGACATCGTCGGTATAGAGATAGATGCCGAACGGATTGTGCCCCGGCACCAGCCAGCCGAGCACCGCCTTGTTGAGGTGCAGGTGCCAGCCCTTGCCGTCGTCCAGGATCTTGTAGTCGCCATAGTCGCTGACCAGCCGGAAGCCCAGCCGCACATAGAAAGCGAGGCTGGCGTTCAGGTCGTTGCAAGGCAGGATCGTCGTCGCGCGGTGCTCTTCCATCTGGGCCTCTCCGTCTGTCCGTCCGCTCTATGCCATCGAAACGGGCTTCCAATGCAGGATTTTGCCTGTCGCCCCCGGCCCCATGCGCAACCAGGCCGCAGGATCGATCGCCGGGGGAACGATCGGGTTGCCGGGCCAAGGCGGGACAATGGGACGCCACTCCCTTCGCTTTGCCGCCCTTCCGGCGCGCAATTTCACCAGCGCTTGCTTATATCGCACCCGCGAAGGCATAAGCCGCGCTCCGATCACCCCTTCACGAAAGTCATCCCCGTGTCCGAGATGTTCCGCATAACGCTGCCCGACGGTTCCGTCCGCGAGGTAGCCCCGGGGACTACCCCGGCGGACATCGCCGCCGCGATCGGCCCGGGCCTGGCCAAGGCAGCGCTCGCCGCGCGCGTCGATGGCGAGCTGCGCGACATCGGCCGCCCGTTCGAAGGCGACGCGCAGCTGGCGCTCGTTACCGCCAAGGACGAGAAGGACGCGCTCGAGCTCGCGCGCCACGATTATGCGCACATCCTGGCCGAAGCGGTGCAGAATCTCTTCCCCGGCACGCAGATCACGTTCGGCCCGGCGACCGACGACGGCTTCTATTACGACTTCGCGCCCAAGGACCGCCCCTTCACCGAGGAGGACCTGCCGGCGATCGAGGCCGAGATGCGCAAGATCATCGCCGCCGACGCGCCGCTGATCCGCGAAGTCTGGTCGCGCGCCGACCTGATCGAGCGCTGGACCAGGCAGGGCGAGCGCTTCAAGGCCGAATGGGCGCAGGAGCTGCCCGAGGGCGAGGAGCTGACGGTATACCGCGCCGGCAAGGGCGAGGACGCGTGGCTCGACATGTGCCGCGGGCCCCATCTCGCCTCCACCGGCAAGGTCGATCCCAATGCCTTCAAGCTGACGCGCGTCTCGGGCGCCTATTGGCGAGGCGACCAGAAGAACGCGATGCTCTCGCGCATCTACGGCACGGGCTGGCTCAACAGGAAGCAGCTCGACGAGCATCTGACCCGCCTCGAGGAGGCCGCCAAGCGCGACCACCGCAAGCTGGGCCAGGAGATGGACCTGTTCCACCTCCAGCAGGAAGCGCATGGCAGCGTGTTCTGGCACCCGCACGGCTTCACCATCTGGCGCCAGCTCGAAGCCTATATGCGCCGCGCGATCGACGCCGCCGGCTATAGCGAAGTGAAGACGCCGCAGGTGATGGACGCCCGCCAATGGGAGCAGTCCGGCCATTGGGGCAAGTATCGCGAGAACATGTTCGTCATTCCCGACGAGGTGCCGAACATCGACGACGAGGGCCCGATCGTCTCGGACGCCGCCGACTGGATGGCGCTCAAGCCGATGAACTGCCCGGCGCACGTGCTGATCTTCCGCCAGGGCATCAAATCCTATCGCGAGCTGCCGATCCGGCTCTACGAGAATGGCTGCTGCCACCGCAACGAGCCGCACGGCGCGCTGCACGGGCTGATGCGCGTCCGCCAGTTCACCCAGGACGATGCGCACATCTTCTGCCGCGAGGACCAGATCGTCGAGGAAGTGCAGGCCTTTTGCCGCCTGGCCGACCGCATCTATCGCGACTTCGGCTTCAAATATTCGATCAAGCTGGCGCTGCGCCCCGACAAGCGCTTCGGCACCGAGGAGATGTGGGACAAGGCCGAGGCGGAGTTGCGCGACGCCGTGGTCCGCGCCGGCCTGGCGACCGAGGAATATGGCTGGGAAGAGCTGCCCGGCGAAGGCGCCTTCTATGCGCCCAAGCTCGAATGGCACCTGACCGACGCGATCGGCCGCACCTGGCAGGTCGGCACGATCCAGTCGGACCGGGTGCTGCCCGAGCGCCTCGATGCCAGCTATGTCGGCGAGGACGGCGAGCGCCATCGTCCGGTGATGCTCCACCGCGCGATCTTCGGCTCGTACGAGCGCTTCATCGGCATCCTGATCGAGCATTTCGCCGGCAAGCTGCCGGTGTGGCTGGCGCCCATCCAGGCCGTGGTCGCGACCATTGTCTCGGATGCCGACGACTATGCGAAGGAAGTCGCGCAGAAGCTCCAGGCCGCCGGCATCCGCGTCGACACCGATCTTCGCAACGAGAAGATCAACTACAAGGTGCGCGAGCATTCGGTGGCCAAGGTCCCCAACCTGCTGGTGGTGGGCAAGCGCGAGGCCGAGGAAGGCACCGTGGCGCTGCGCGTGCTCGGCTCGCAGGGCCAGCAGATGCTGAGCCTCGACGAAGCGGTGGCGAAGCTGGTGGCCGAGGCGACTCCGCCCGACCTCGCATGAACCCGCCCGGCGCCCGGCGGGCCCATTGGGGCATGTTCGCAACGGCAGTCATCGGCGCCCTGGGTGCCGGTTTCGTGTTGTTCGGCTTGCTGGCGCTCGGCGAATGCCTGCCGCGCGACGGCAGTGCCGCGATGCAGGCATGCGACATGGAGAAGCAGCGAGAGTTCTGGCTCTATCCCGCGCTCATGATCCTGTCGCTCGGCGCCGGGGCGAGGCTTCATGCCGCCCGGCCCATCCCGGGTCTGGCGCTGGCCATTGCCAGTCCGCTCCTGAGCCTGGTCCTGCTTTTGACGATAGAGAGGCTCGTCGGCCGATGAACCCCGCCACGCTCGCGATCTACGCGGCCGCCGCACTGGCGGAGATTGCGGGCTGCTTCACCTTCTGGGGCGTGCTGCGGCTGGGCAAGCCGGTCTGGTGGCTGGTGCCCGGCGGCGCGGCGCTGGCCCTGTTCGCCTGGCTGCTCACGCTCAGCAGCGCGGATGCCGCCGGTCGCGCCTATGCCGCCTATGGCGGGATCTACATCCTCGCCTCGCTCGGCTGGCTGGTGCTGGTCGAGCGCGTGCCCGCCACGCGCTGGGACCTGGCCGGCGCGGCGCTGGCGGTGCTCGGCTGCATCGTCATCCTGTGGGGGCGTCGCTGATGGCGCATATCCGCCCGGGCACCGACGCGGACGTCCCGCGCGCGCTGGCGATCTGGCGCGCCGCGGTCGATGCGACGCATGGCTTCCTCTCGCCCGAGCATCGCGCCGAGATCGACGCGATCGTCGCCGAACAGTTCCTGCCCCAGGCGCCGCTCTGGCTGGTCGAGGACGATGCCGGCACGGTGCAGGGTTTCCTCGCCATGGACGGCGCGATGATCGATGCGCTGTTCGTCGATCCCGCCGCGCATGGCCGCGGCTTCGGCACCGCGCTGGTCGGTCACGCGCTGGCGCTTTCGCCGGACGCGCTCGTCGATGCCAACGAACAGGCGGACAACGCCCTGCCCTTCTATCTCGCCCGCGGCTTCGAAGTGATCGGCCGTTCGGAGACCGATCCGCACGGCCGGCCCTATCCGATCATCCACCTGCGCCGTGCGGGAGCGCCGGCCTGACCAGGCACAGGCGCACGGGCACAGGCGCACCGAGCAACAGGCCATGCCCGCGCAGCCAGGCAAGCGGCGCCGGTTCGTTCCGCTCGAAGCGCGCCTCGCGCAGCACCTGTCCGCCCGCGCACGGCACCTTGCCGAGCGTGAGCAAGTCGCGGCGCGGCGCGTCCCCGCCCAGCGGCAGCGCAGCGGCGCCGGGAACGAGGGCGAAAGTCCGCCGCGTCCATTCGTCGGTCGCGAGGCTTCCCGGCGGCGCCGCGGCGATCCAGCCCGCGGCGGCGGCCCGCGCCGATGCAAGGTCGGGCTGGTCATAGGCCATCAGCAGCGCGCGGCCGGCGAGCAGCGCGAAGAGCGCCGCGACGATCAGCCGGCCGCCGTCGCGCCAGGCCCGCGCCCCGAGCACGCCCAGCGTCGCCGCCGCCGCCGCATAGGCGAGGGGAAACATGCGCGGCTTGGGATCCACCGCCAGCACATAGGTGAGCAGCACGAAATGGAGCAGCGCCGCGATCGCGACCAGGCGCAGCCACCGATCGCGCCGCCAGGCGCCCGCCCGCGCCACCGCGAGCGCCAGCGCGCCGCACAGCGTCAGCCCGCACAACGGATCGGCCAGAAGGTTGAGCAGCGGGTCCACCGTCCAATGGACATGGATGCCCATGCTGCGCCGCCAGTTGCGGATGAAGTCCAGGTTGAGCAGCGGGCTGCGGCCGGTGTCCACGCCCGCCGCCAGTTCGGTGGTGGGAATGCGGCCATGATGGAGCGAGAGCTTCCAGCCATGGAGCGGGTCGCCGGTCGCCATCGCATAGGCAAGCGCCTCGATGCCGAGCAGCGCCACGGCCGCGGCGGCGAAGGGCAGCGCGAGCCGCCGCCGGTCCGGCGCCAGCATCAGCCAGCCCAGGCCGAGCAACGGCAGCAGCGCCAGGCTGCTCATCCGGGTCATCACGGCCAGCGCCAGCATCGCGCCCGCCACCGCCGCCCAGCGCGCATCGTTCCGCTCCAGCGCGATCTGGATCGCGAGCAGACCGGCCATGGTCCAGGCGAATTCGGGCTGGTCGACCAGCGGCTGGAGCGCGTTGAGCGGGAACAGCGGCGTCAGCGCCAGCGCCGATCCCGCCAGCATCGCCGCCGCGGCACCGAAGCGACGCTCGACATTGCCGACGAACAGCAGCAGCCCCGCCACGGTATAGAGCAGCGGCACCAGCCCCACCGTCCAGGGCCGCTCGCCGAGCAGCGCCAGCACCGCGCCCATCGGCGCCACCAGCGGAAACCGCGCCGCCCAATGCGTGTCGGGAAGGCAGAGGCCATGCCGGGCCGCGCACCGCGCCGCTTCGAGATAATGCCAGTCGTCGCCGCCGCCGCCGACATAGGGACGCGGGAACAGCAGGACGAGCCCGAGCAGCAGCGCGAGCGGCACCGCCCAGGCGGGCATGCGCCACCCGGTCTCGCTCGATTCGATCGCGGCGATGCGCGCCATGCCCTGCCCTTTCGGCCGCCTTCATGGCCCGGCCGGTCCTAAGCCATCGCTAAAACCGGGCTTGCAGGCCGCGCCTTTACACCCGATATCTGCGGTTGCCGTGCCACAGTGCGCGGAATTTCGGCGGAAATGCAGGCGTCGGACTACCCGAGTGCCGCATCCTGCGTTATTGAGCCGCCCAAACCCTGAGTCCGCAACAACAGGAGCAAGTCGTATACGTCCGCCCATGAATCGCCGCTCGATGGTGGCACCGCCGATGAACGGTCCGCGGTTTAACGAATTCATTCAGTCGCCCAAGGTCCGCGTGATCGACCATGAGGGTGAGAATCTCGGCGTGATGTACACGCGCGAGGCGATGGAACAGGCGCAGGAGCTTGGACTCGACCTGGTCGAGGTTTCCCCCAATGCGGACCCGCCCGTCGCCAAGTTCCTCGATGTCGGCAAGTTCAAGTACGAGGCGCAGAAAAAGGCGAACCTCGCCCGGAAGAGCCAGAAGACGCAGGAGATCAAGGAGATCAAGATGCGTCCGAACATCGACGATCACGATTACGACGTGAAGATGAAGGCGATCCACAAGTTCATCGGCGAAGGCGACAAGGTGAAGGTCACCCTGCGCTTCCGCGGCCGCGAGCTTTCGCATGGCCAGCTCGGCATGGCGCTGCTCCAGCGCGTCCAGCAGGACTGTGCCGAGGATGCCAAGGTCGAATCCTATCCGCGCATGGAAGGCCGCCAGATGCTGATGGTGCTGGCGCCCAAGTGATGCGATGCGGCGCCCTGGCGGCGGCACTGCTGCTGCCGGGCGCCGCCTCCGCCCAGACGATCCAGGCCCCGCTCTCCACTGCCCATGCCGACGAGCCGGTGGCGGTGCCGGCGGGCTATGCGCTCGTCTGGTCCGACGAGTTCGACGGCAAGCGCCTCGACCCCCGCAAATGGGCCTATGACACCAGCCGCAACAAGGAAGGCTGGTGGAACAACGAGCTGCAATATTATGCCGCGAACCGCCGCGAGAATGTCCGCCTCGAGCGCGGCCGGCTCGTCATCGAGGCGCGCAGGGAGCGGCTGAGCGGCCGCGCCGATCATGGCGGCCAGGACTATAGCTCGGGCAAGATCCAGACCCGCGGCCTCGCCGACTGGACGGGCGGCTTCGTCGAGGTCCGGGCGAAGCTCGCCTGCGGCAAGGGGCTGTGGCCGGCGATCTGGATGCTCGGCAGCGACGAGAAGGCCGGCTGGCCGGGCCTGGGCGAGATCGACATCATGGAGCATGTCGGCTGGGATCCCGGCCGCATCCATGGCTCGATCCATACCAAGGCCTATAACCACGTCATCAAGACGCAGAAGACCGCCCAGGCAATGGTGCCGGATGCCTGCACCGCGTTCCACGATTATCAGCTGGACTGGAACCAGGATCGCATGCTGATCGGCGTGGACGGCCGCGCCTTTCTGCGCTTCGACAACGACCACAAGGGCAATCCCGACACCTGGCCCTTTGCCGGCCCGCAATATCTGATCCTCAACGTCGCGGTCGGCGGCTGGGGCGGCGACAAGGGAATCGACGCCGATGCATTCCCGTCGCGCATGGAAGTCGATTACGTGCGGGTGTGGCAGAAGAAGCCGGGCTAGCGAGCGGCGGCAGGCGGCGACGCCCTGTCCTTCCCCATCTCTCTGCGAAGCCGGGATCCCAGGCGAAGGCGCATGGCCTCCCCACCGTCATGCTGAACTTGCCTGGCGATTATTCCCTGGAGACAAGCCCCTGAAATACAGGGAGAGGCCGGCCGTCAGGCCGCGGGCGGCTCCCACAGCTCGATCGGGTTGCCTTCGGGATCGTGGATGCGGGCGAAACGGCCGGTCTCCGGCGTGTCCCACTCGTCCTTGGTGGTGATCTCCACTCCGCGCGCGTTGAGCTGCTCAAGCAGGCTGTCCAGGTCGCGCACCCGGAAGTTGAGCATGCAGCTCTTGTCCGACGCGAAATAGTCGGTCGTCGCCTTGAACGGCTCGAACACCACCGGGCCGGGTTCCGGATGCCAGAACCACGGGCTGGTCTGGCCGCTCTCATCGGCCCCGAAGCCGCCGCCCACGCCGAGCACCTCGCCATACCAGGCCTTGAGCCCCTCGGGGTCCTGCGCCCGGAAGAAGAAGCCCCCCAGTCCGATCACCGGCATTCTCGATCTCCTTCCGTCAGGCGGCCTCGGCCACCGTTCCATCGCCCGTCGCGGCCTCGAGCAGGCGGCGCTCGATCGTCTTCAATCGGCCGCCGCTCTCGATCTTATCGCCGATCAGATCGGTCAGATAGAAGGTATCGACCGCGCGCTCGCCATAGGTGGCGACATGCGCGGAATGGATCGTCACCTTCGACTGGAACAGCGCATAGGCGAGGTGGAAGAGCAAGGCCGGCCGGTCGCGCGCGTTGATCTCCACCACGGTGAAGCGGTTCGAGGCATTGTTGTCGATCAGCACGTTCGGCTCGATCGCAAAGGCTTCCGCGCGGGCCCGGACCAGCGGCTTGGCCTTGAGCCGGTCCTGGAGCTTGGCACGGTTGGCCAGCGCATCGGCGATCGTCGCCTTGATCCGGTTGAGCCGCGCCTCCTCGTCGAACGGCCGCCCCAGCGGGTCCTGGATCAGGAAATTGTCGAGCGCCATGCCGTCGCGGGTAGTGTGGATGCGCGCGTCGATGATGTTGCCGCCGGCGACATGGATCGCCCCGGCGATGCGATAGAACAGGCCAGGATGATCGGCGGCATAGACCGTCACCAGCGTCGCGCCGCGCTCGGGATAGACCTGCGCCTCGACCGAGAGCTGGGCATCGCCCGCCGCGTCGATCTGGCGGGCATTGCGCTCGAGCACGTCGGCCGGCTCGGCGATCCAGTAGCTCTCGGTCATCCGCTTCCTGAACGCGGCCATCCGCGCCTCGTCCCAGCGGAGCAGCTGGGCGAGCTCCTCCTGCTTGGCGGCGATCCGCTCGGTCCGCCCGCGCTGCTTGTGGCCCAGGCGGAGCACTTCCTCGGTAGCGTCGTACAGGTCGGCGAGCAGCTGGCGTTTCCAGCCGTTCCACACGCCCGGCCCCACTGCGCGGATGTCGACGATGGTGAGCAGCAACAGCATGCGCAGCCGCTCGGGGCTCTGCACCTGGCCGGCGAAATCGAGGATCGTCTTGAAGTCGCTGAGGTCGCGCTTGAAGGCGGTGGCCGACATGATCAGGTGCCAGCGCACCAGCCAGGCCACCGTCTCGGTCTCGGCCGGGCTCATCCCCAGCCGCGGGCAGAGCCGCCCGGCCACTTCGGCGCCCAGGATCGAATGGTCGCCGCCGCGCCCCTTGGCGATGTCGTGCAGCAGCACCGCGACATAGAGCGCGCGGCGCTGGGCGATCTGCTTGAAGATGCTGGTGCCGAGCGGGTGGTCGTCCTTGAGCGCGCCCTTCTCGATCTGGTTGAGCAGCCCGATCGCCCGGATCGAATGCTCGTCCACCGTATAATGATGGTACATGTCGAACTGCATCTGCGCGACGACCCGGCCGAAATCGGGCACGAAGCGGCCGAACACGCCCGCCTCGTTCATCCAGCGCAGCACCGTCTCCGGATTGCGCGGCGACGTCAGCACGTCGAGGAAGAGCGCATTGGCGCGGGGATCGTCGCGCACCTCGTCGACCAGCTTGGCGTCGCGCGCGGCGGCGCGCATCGCCAGCGGGTGAACCTCGAGATTGTGCAGGTCGGCCAGCTGGAACAGCTCGATCAGCCGCACCGGATCTTCCCGGAAGAAGTCGTCGCGCGGCAAGGCGAGGCGGCCGCGATCGAGCGTGAAGCCCTTGAGCTTGCGGGGGCGGCGCCACAATGTCGGGAAGCCGAAGCGGCTGCCGCGGGCCGCGAACTTCTCGTCCAGATGGGCGAGGAACACGCCGGTCAGGTCGCCCACCACTTTCGCCTGGAGGAAGTAGAAGCGCATGAACCGCTCGACTTTCGACATGCCGGGCCGGTCCGCATAGCGCATCCGCTCGGCGATCTCGCGCTGGACGTCGAAGGTGAGCCGGTCCTCGGCCCGGCCGGTGATCAGGTGGAGATGGCAGCGCACCGCCCAGAGGAAATTCTCGGCCCGGCGGAACTGGCGGAACTCCAGCTTGGTGAGCAGCCCCTTCTCGACCAGCTCCGCCGGCTCGCGGACGTTATAGGCGTATTTCCCGATCCAGAAGAGCGTGTGCAGGTCGCGCAGGCCGCCCTTGCCTTCCTTGACGTTGGGCTCGACGACATAGCGGCTGTCGCCCATCCGCTTGTGCCGAGCCTCGCGCTCGGCAAGCTTCTCGGCGATGAAGGTGCGCGCGGTATCGGCCTGGACCTCCGCCTTGAAGCGCGCCGCAGCCTCGTCGTAGAGCGCGGTGTCGCCCCAGACATAGCGCGCCTCGAGCAGGGCGGTGCGCACCGTCACATCGGCCTTGGACTGGCGCACCATCTCGTCGAGCGATCGCGACGAATGGCCGACCTTCAGCTGCATGTCCCACAGCGAATAGAGCATCGATTCGATCACCTGCTCGCACCAGCCGGTAACCTTCCAGGGGGCGAGGAAGCCGATATCGATGTCCGAATGCGGCGCCATCTCGCCGCGGCCATAGCCGCCCACCGCGATCAGCACCATGCGCTCGGCTGCGCTGGGATTGGGGTTGGGGTGCAGGCGCTCCGTGGTGAAATCCCAGAGCAGGCGCAGGAGCTGGTCGATCAGAAAGGCCCCCGCCGCCGCGATCTCGTGCCCGCGGGAGGGATGCTCGGCGAGGCGGGCGGCGATCTCGGCGCGTCCGGCATCGAGCGCCGCCTTGAGTTCCTTCGTCCCGGCCGCGCGCAGCCTGGCGCTGTCCTTGGCCTGCAGCGCATGAAGCCGCTCGCCCACGCCCCGCCGGTCGATCAGCGCGCGGCGATTGGGGACGGAATCGAAGCGATTGGCCATATGACGGAGATAGGGAATCGCGGCGAGCGCGTCATCCACTCAGTTCTTCCCCCGGGGCAAGTCCGGGGGACGGAACTGCGCGATCAGCCGACGAAGGCGCGCTCCAGCACGAAGCTGCCGGGGTTCGCGTTCGAGCCTTCGGTGAAGCCGTGGCCTTCCAGCATGTGCGCGAAATCCTTGATCATCGCGTTCGAGCCGCAAAGCATGATGCGGTCGGTCTCGGGATTGAGCGCGCGGTCGCCCAGCACCGGCGGCTGGAACAGCCAGCCATTCTCGATCAGCTGGCCGATCCGCCCCGTGGTGCGGAAGGGCTCGCGAGTGACGGTGGCGATATAGTGGAACTGGAGCAGCGCCTGATCCGCCACCAGCGGATCCCCCGCCAGCTGCGCGGTCAGCTCGTCATGATAGGCAAGGTCGCTCACCCGGCGAGTCGAATGGACGATCACCACCTGGCTGAACCGGTCATAGATGTCGGGATCGCGCGCCAGGCTCAGGAACGGCGCCAGGCCGGTGCCGGTGGCGAGCATGAAGAGCCGCTTGCCGGGCAGCAGCGCGTCGGCGACGAGGGTGCCGGTCGGCTTCTTGCCGAGATACACTTGGTCGCCCGGGCGGACGAGCTGCAGGCGCGACGTGAGCGGCCCATCCTCTACCTTGATCGACAGGAACTCGATCTCGTCCGACCAGGTCGGGCTGGCGATCGAATAGGCGCGCATCAGCGCCTTGCCATCCACTTCGAGCCCGATCATCACGAACTCGCCCGCGCGGAAGCGGAAGCTCGCCGGGCGCTCGATCGCGAAGCTGAACAGATGCTCGTTCCAATGCCTCACCCAGCGGACGGCGCACGTCTGGAACGCAGCGTGCTCGGGAAGGACGATCGGCGGGCGGGCATGCATGTTCACGGGATCAGGTCTCTCTAATTTCACTTCAACGCCCGATTGCGGCGGCAATCCGCGCCACCGCTACGGATAGGGGAAGGCGCGCTTCGGGCTTCACGATCTGCTCGATGATGGCATCGACGCGCGGCTGCGCGCCGGCGCGTGCTAGCGCATGCAGCGAAAGGAGCAAGGCCTCGTCGTCGCCTATTTCCGCCGCGAAAGGCGGTTTGAAGCGAAGTTGGGACAGTGACTCGCGCTCGAGCAGCAGCATTGCCATGTTGAGATCGGGAAGCAGGTTCGCAAGTCCCTGCCTCTGCAACGCGGGGCCCAGCGTCGAGCATGGGCAGCGGCCGGCACGCACGCTCGCCACCCATTGCCGCATCGAGGAGAGCAGCAATTGGTCGATCGGCACGACCTCGGCGACGGAGCGATCCAGGAACTGGTACAAAGGCGATCCCCATGCGCCGGGGGGAATCCGGGCACGCGAATCGCCTTAGCGTTTGTTGCGAATGATTAGCAATAGCGTAGTTTTTATTCGACGCGCGAAAGCCTGGCTATCTCCGCGGTCAGCGCGTCGATCTTCTCGTGCAGGCTGTCGATCTGCACCTCCGTGCGCAGATTGGTCTCATAGTCGAGCCGCGCCTCCAGCCGGTCCTTCGCCGCCTGGCGATTCTGGCTCATCATGATGATCGGGGCCTGCAGCGCGGCCAGCATCGACAGCATCAGGTTGAGGAAGATGAAGGGGAACGGATCGAAGGCATGCGCGCCGAGCAGAATCGTGTTCAGCAGCGCCCAGGCGCCGAGGAACAGGCCGAAGCCGATGATGAAGCTCCAGGAGCCGCCCACCGCGGCGACTCGATCGGCCAGCTTCTCGCCGAAGGTCAGCCGCGCGTCGAACAGCGCGTTCGGATCGCGCCCGATGCCCAGGCGGCGGAGATCCGACAGGAAACGGATGGCTGCGTTCATATTGCACCTCACTGCCGACCGGCCGCCCGGGCCGGTGCGCGAGGTGAGCGGATCAGCTCAGCACGGCGGCCCTGGGCGGCACGGTCGATCGACTATGATCGTTGCTGGACATGACCCCATTCTCGGAGTTGTGGCGGTTGCGGGCGCACGATTGTGCGTCCACGGCCGAGATGGCGGCGGCGGCCCCGGATTTCAAATGAAAAAGCCGTCATGTCCGCATGGGCCGCGCAGGGGCCGAATCCGCTCCGCGTCCCTTCCGGATGCTTAAGCAGTTGATGGGCACCCCGTCCGGGTGCGATGACGGATATGTCTGAGCAACAGGGATTGGATAGTCGCGATGCTTCGGGGATGGGGCGACCTCTTGCCGCCGGATGAAAGGCTCCGGGCCTTCGGGCCGGAATCCCGGCGCGCGATCGCCGCCGTCGCGATCGCCGCATGAACGAGCTGCCGGCCGGACTCACCGCCGAGCAGGTCGAGGTGCTGCGCCTCGTCCAGCAGAACCTTTCGTCGAAGGAGATCGCCCGCCTGCTCGGGATCTCGAAATCGGCCATCGACCAGCGGCTCGACCGTGCCCGCCAGGTGCTCGGAGCGTCCTCGCGGCGCGAGGCCGCCCGCATCTACGCCGGGCTTGAGCCGGGATATGACCGAATCACACGTGACCCGGCGGCGCTTGTCTATCCGGCCCCGGCCACTGCATTTCCGTCGGCGGCGGACAGGAACGACATGCCCGTCCAGCGGGTTCAGGCGACGCGGAGCGCGTTCGACATGGATCCGGGGGTTGGACATGTCAGCCTGCGCCAGCTGTTGAAGGGGGTACGGCCACATGATCTCAGTACCGCACAGCGGTTCATCCTCACGCTGCTGGTCGCCATCGGTGTGCCGATGCTGCTCGGCGGATTGAGCATGCTGCTCTACGGCGTCGTCGCCATAGGCCGCCTCTTCCTCCGCTAGCCCTCGCCAAAACCCAATGTCGCAACAACCTGCGCCGGCCCTGCCGCGCGGGGAAAGGAAAACGCATGTCCAACCTCCCGCATATCGACGCCATCACCATCGTGGCCAAGGCCACCATCGCCGGCGAGCAGGCTTCGGACGCCGCATTGCGCAACCTGGCGGACCTGGTGAGCGCGACCACGACGCAGGCCGAGGCGATCCAGCTTCCGCCCCATGCCACCCAATCCACGCTCGACCATCTCCGCACCGCGATGATCGCCGCCTTCGACAGCCGTCGCGCCGTGGTGATGGCCCATCAGGAACTCGGCGCGCTCGCGCAGCGGCTCGGCGCCTCGCCGGAGTCGTTCGGCGACCTCTGGCCGTGCCCGCGCTTCCCGACCGGCGCCACCGAGCAGGCGCCGCGTCTGCGCGCCGCCGCCTAACGGCTTGACCGCGCCCCATGGGACGGGCAGCCGTCCGTCCCATGTGGCACGTCGCAGTCTTTCTGATCCTGCTCGTCGCGAGCGTCGGCTATGCATTCTGGCGTGGCGGCACCCCCGAGAGGATCGGAGCGGCAGTCGTGCTGGGAGGCACGCTCGGGTCGTTCTTCGCCGTGTCCGGCGCGCATGCGCGCTGGCTCAATCTGGAAACGGGCCTGCTGATCGTCGACGCGACGATGCTGGCCGCGATTCTGATCCTCGTCGTCCGGGCTAACCGATTATGGCCGATTCCCATGGCCGCGTTGCTGATCGTTCAGGTCGCGGGGCATTTTCTCAAGACCCTCGATCCGCAAATCTATCCGTTCCTCTACTGGCTCACGAGCAGCCTGTGGAGCTATCTCGTCACGGCGATCCTGATCGTCGCGACGCACAACCATCGCAGGCGCCTGAAGAAGCAGGGGCAGGACGCCTCGTGGAACGCCTCATCGCGCCGTTCCTTGGCGAGCGATCCGGCGATCTCGCGCGAACCCTGATCGCGGCGCACGGCTCGCTCGCCGCGGTGCTGAACGCGGACGAGACGCTGCTTGGCGAGGAGCTGGACGGCGACGATCGTGCCGCCGCGCTGCTCGCCCTGGCGCGCGAGATTCACCTGTTCCTGCTGCGCGAACCCATCCGGGACCGCGAGATCGTCGGCAACTATGCCGACCTCGTCGCCTATCTGCGCGCAGACCTGACGTACAAGCGCACCGAGCAGGTCCGCATACTCTTCCTCAGCTCGGCCAACCGCCTCCTCCGCGACGAGATCGTCAGCGAAGGCTGTCTCGACGAAGCGCCGCTCTATGTCCGGGACATCCTGCGCCGCGCCCTTCAGGTGGGCGCGGGCGCGATCATCGTCGTCCACAATCATCCGTCAGGGGACGCGACCCCCAGCAAGGCCGATATCGACATCACCCGGCAATTGATCGAGGCAGGCAGGACGCTGGGCGTCGTCGTCCACGATCACCTAGTCGTTGCCGGCAGCGGAATCGTCAGCATGCGGAATCTGGGGCTCATCTGAGCCCCAGATCCAGCGATCCTGCCGGACCCGCCCCGGCGTCTGGGCAATCAGATCATGCCCGTGCTGGAGATAGGTCGCGGCAATGTCGAGCCCCGCTTCATCGCAGATCTCGATGGCCTCGGCGGCCAGGCGCAGGGCGCGGGCGCGCGCATCTTCGTTGGACATGCGGGGAAAATATAGTCGCGCCGACGCAGGGTAAAGGACGCGCCCCCACAATCGCTACCGTTACGGATGCATCCCCGCTCAGTCCGCCTTCTTGGCCACGCCCACCAGCGCCGGGCGGAGCAGCCGGTCGCGGATCATGTAGCCCGACTGGATCTCCTGCACGATCGTACCCGGCTCGGCATCGGCGCTCGGCACTTCCATCATCGCCTGATGGCGATTGGGATCGAGCGCCTCGCCCAGCGCGACGATCTTCGAGATGCCGTGGCGCGCAAAGACCGAATCAAGCTCGCGGCCGGTCGCCTCCAGGCCGGTCACCAGGCCCTTGAACTTCTCGTCGTCCTTCAGTTCGGCCGGGATCGCGGCAAGCGCGCGCGAAAGATTGTCGGCCACCGACAGCACGTCGCGCGCGAAACCGGTCGCGGCATAGGTCTTGGCGTCCTGCGCTTCCTTCTCGGCGCGGCGGCGGACATTCTGCGTCTCGGCCTGGGCATACATCACCGCCGACTTCGCCTCGGCGAGCTGCGCCTCGAGCTCCGCCACGCGGTCCTGCTCGGCCACTTCAGGCGCAGCCTCCGCGGTTTCCGCGCGCAGCGTCGTGTCGTCCGTGTCCGTCACCTTCGATTCTTCCGTCATATTTCCCTGTTCAGGTCAGCAATCGGGCCAATGTGGCCGCCGTGAAATCCACCATGGGGACGACTCGCGCATAGTTCAACCGCGTCGGCCCGATCACGCCCACCACGCCGACCACGCGCCCGTCCAGCGCACGCACCGGCTTGGCGATCACCGACGAGCCGGACAGGGCGAACAGCTTGTTCTCCGATCCGATGAAGATGCGCGTCGCTTCGCCTTCTCGGGCCGAATCGAGCAGCCGGGCGATCTCCTCCTGCCCTTCGAGCTCATCGAGCAGCCGACTGACCTTGTCGAGGTCCTCCGTCGCCGCGGTATCGATCAGCCGCGCCTGGCCGCGCACGATCAGCACCGGCCGGCGGCCGCCATCTTCGCTCCACACCGCCAGCCCGCGCGCGACCAGCGCCGCTGCCGCACTGTCGAGCGCCGCGCGCTGCTGGCCGAGCTCGCGCTCCACCCTGGCCCGCGCCTGGCTGAGCGTGAACCCGCCAAAGGTGCCGGTGAGGTAGTTTGCCGCGCGCTGCAGTGCCGCCGGGTCCATCCCGGGCAGCTCGACCACCCGGTTCTCGACCGAACCATCCTCGCCCACCAGCACCGCCAGCGCCCGATCGCGGCTGAGGGGCACGAAGCCGAACTGGCGGAGCACCGGTTCGGCCTTGGGCACCAGCACCAGTCCCGCACAGGCCGACAGGCCGGAGAGTGCGGCGGTGGTGTTGGCCAGCGCCGCTTCCACCGGGCCGTGTTCGGCGGCGTTGCGCTCGATCGCCGCGCGCTCCTCGACCGAAGGCTCGCTCGCCTGCATCATGCCGTCGACGAACAGGCGCAGGCCCGTCTCGGTCGGCATGCGGCCGGCGCTGGTGTGCGGCGCGGCCAGCAGCCCCAGCTCCTCCAGATCCTGCATCACGTTGCGGATCGAGGCAGGCGAGAGGTTGAGCCCGGAGATCTGCGCGATCGTCCGCGACCCCACCGGCGCGCCGGTATCGATATACGACTCGACCACCATGCGGAACACGTCGCGGGCGCGGTCGGTCAGTTCGCGGATCGGCGGGGTGGTCATGGAGCCTATGTAGCGCGGACAGCCGGCGCGCCAACCTCTGCCGTCACCCCGGCCCTGCGCCGGGGCGACGAAGGATGGATCTCAGGGCCGCTCGCCGATCAGCGCCTGGATCGGCAATGCCTCCACGGCGTCGCCCAGCGCCTGGCCAAGCGCGCGGTTCTTCTCCGCGCGGCAGCCATAATAGAAATAGAGCCCCTGGCTGTCGCCGATCGCGCGGGTCCAGGTGATGTCGACGCTGGGCATGTCGGTTGCCGCCGGCTCGCAATTCTTCTCGCCCGGCGCGTAGCGGACCTGGCCGCTCGCCGGCCGGTACGGCGCGAGCTTGGCGGCAAAGGCGTCATATTGCGCGCGGCTGAGCCTGAATGCCTTCTCGCCGGTCACCGCCGTGAAACGCTTGCCCTCGAACATGCCGGTGCCATCGGGGCGCACGGTGACGGCGTAGATCGGGCAGCGGCCGAAACAGGCGCCAGTCTCGTAGCGGATCGAATCGCCTTCGATCGGCACCGGCCCGCCCGGCCCGCCGCTCGGCTTGACGCAGCCCGCCAGCGCCAGCGTGCCGAGTCCCATGATCAAGAGCCTGCGCATTCCCCTGTTCCTCCACGGATCACCCGCCAAGACTGGCGCGTTCCCACCGTTCCGTCTACGTGCCGCTGCGAACCTTGCAGGAGACTGAAGCAGATGCGCCCTTCCGGCCGCGCCCCCGACGAGATGCGTACGATCACGATCGAGCCCCATTTCACGCGCCATGCCGAGGGTTCGGTGCTGATCAGCTTCGGCGACACGCGCGTGCTCGTCACCGCCAGCGTCGAGGAACGGCTGCCGCCCTGGCTCAAGGGCAAGGGCGAGGGCTGGGTCACCGCCGAGTATGGCATGCTCCCCCGCGCCACCCATACGCGCGGCCAGCGCGAGGCGGCGAAGGGCAAGCAGTCCGGCCGCACCCAGGAGATCCAGCGCCTGATCGGCCGCAGCCTGCGCGCCGTGACGGACCTCAGACTGCTCGGCGAACGCCAGATCACGCTCGACTGCGACGTGATCCAGGCGGACGGCGGCACCCGCACCGCGGCGATCTCGGGCGCCTTCGTCGCGCTGCGCATCGCCGTGAACAAGCTGATGGCTGCCGGGCTGATCAAGGAAGACCCGATCACCGCCCAGGTCGCCGCGGTCTCCTGCGGCATCTACAAGGGCAGTCCGGTGCTCGACCTCGATTATGACGAGGACAGCGCCGCCGACGCCGACGCCAATTTCGTCCTGCTCTCCAACGGCAACATCGCCGAGGCGCAGGCGACTGCCGAAGGCGCGACCTATGACGAGGAAGGGCTGCTCCGCCTGCTCCGCCTCGCGCGGATCGGCTGCAACCGGATCTTCGACGCACAGCTGAAGGCAATCGGATGACCCGCGAAGGCGAAGTTTCCAAGGACATCGGCCCCCAGGCGATCCGCAAGCTGAAGCCGGGCCGGCTGGTGATCGCCAGCCATAATGCCGGCAAGGTGCGCGAGATTCGCGAGCTGCTCGGCCCCTATGGGATCGAGCCGGTCTCCGCGGCCGAGCTGGACCTGCCCGAGCCCGAGGAGACGGGCACGACCTTCGTCGCCAATGCCGAGTTGAAGGCGCTGCAGGCGGCGGACCTTTCCGGTCTGCCCGCGCTCGCCGACGATTCGGGGCTGTGCGTCGAGGCGCTGAACAACGAGCCCGGCATCTTCTCCGCGCGCTGGGCGGGAGAGGGCAAGGACTTCGGCTTCGCGATGCAGCGCGTGGAAGAGCGGCTCGCGGCGCTGCCGCCCGAGACCAGCCGCGACGCGCATTTCGTCTGCGCCCTCGCCCTTGCCTGGCCCGACGGGCATGTCGAATGGTTCGAAGGCCGGGTCGACGGCACGCTTGTCTGGCCGCCGCGCGGCGGCCAGGGCTTCGGCTATGATCCGATGTTCGTGCCTGCCGGCCATGCGCAGAGCTTCGGCGAGATGGAGCCCGCGACCAAGCATGTGATGAGCCACCGCGCCGATGCCTTCCGCCAGCTCGTTGCCGCGGTGCTCGACCAGGAAAGGTGATTCGCGCCGCGTTAAGGATTTATTTCCCGCAACCCCGAACCCAAAGTTAAGTTATGACCCTTGCAATCAGAGCCAAGCGAGGGGTCGCAGAAATGGGTTCGTTCCGCCAGCTGGCGACGATGATACGACACGTCCACGAGACGCACATCCACGGTACCGCCGAAGAGGATGCGGAGGGGATCACGCTCGAGCAAGGCGAGGCCGGCACCGACCGACCCGGATTTGCCGACGATGCGCAGGTTGCCGAAACGGAGAATGTGCAAGCCTGACTGCCCCGGGGGCCTGGCCTCCCGGGCCATTTTCCTGTGCTACGGAGCGCCCCGGGGCCGAGCCTCGCCGGGGGGAAGTGGTGGACAGGGCTGGATTCGAACCAGCGTACGGAAAACCGGGCAGATTTACAGTCTGCTGCCTTTAACCACTCGGCCACCTGTCCATGGCGCCGTTCGGCGAGAGGGGGCCCATTGCCGAAGCCCCGCGTCCCTGTCAACGCCTTGCGCACAACCTTTGTGCGGCATAGCGTCCGCCGTTTCCATGCAGAGACTTGATTGGGGGGCACCCATGCGCCGACTTTCCTTCGCCATCGCCACGCTGCTCGCGGCCACCGCCACGGTGCCGCTCGCCATCGCCAAGGGCCCGGACGGCCCCAGCGCGCCGGTCGACCAGATCGTGGACCAGGGCACCCGCCATGGCGAAGTGATGCGCATCGCCCAGTATCTCACCGACGTGATCGGCGCGCGCCTCACCAATTCGCCCGGCATGCGCCAGGCCGAGGACTGGACTCAGGCCAAGTTCCGCGAATGGGGCCTGACCAACGTCCACAAGGAAGGCTTCGAGTTCGGCCGCGGCTGGTCCGCCAGGAACGCCAGCGTGAAGATGGTCGCGCCGCGCCCGCTTACCCTGATCGCCGCGCCGCTCGCCTGGACGCCGGGCACCAACGGCCCGATCACCGGCCAGGTGGTGCTCGCCCCGATGGCCGACGAAGCCGCGCTCGACCAGTACAAGGGCAAGCTCAAGGGCAAGATCGTGCTGATCACGGAGCCGGCGGACATTGCCGATGCGACCAGCCCCGCCTTCCGCCGCTATGGCGACGCCGATCTCGACAAGGCCGACACGTTCGAGCTGCCGGGCGGTCCTTCCGCCGCCACACGCCCGCAGCGCGGCCCCGCGCGCCAGATCTTCCTCGCCAAGCGCGACGCCTTCCTGAAGGCCGAAGGCGCGATTGCGTACGCGACGATGTCGTCGCGCAACGGCAAGCTGATCCATGGCCAGAACAGCCAGTTCAGGGTCGGCGCCACGCCGCCGCTTCCGGGCTTCGAAATCGCCGCCGAGGATTATCGCCGCCTCGCCCGCCTGGCCAAGATGGGCGCGACCCCCAGCCTCGAGCTGAGCAGCGACGTCACCTATGACGACAGCGACACCAAGGCCTACAACGTCATCGCCGACATTCCCGGCACCGATGCCAAGGCAGGCTATGTGATGGCCGGCGCGCATATGGACAGCTGGGCGATGGGCGACGGCGCGGCGGACAATGCCGCAGGCGTATCGATGGTGATGGAAGCCGCACGCATCATCAAAGCCTTGAATATCAAGACGAAGCGCGCGATCCGCTTCGTGCTGTGGTCGGGCGAGGAGCAGGGCCTGCTCGGCTCGATGGCCTATATCGAGAACCACATCGCCACCCGCACGATCGACCCGACGCTGACCGACCCCGCGCGCTATGCGGCCTGGGGCAAGTCCTTCCCGATCAAGCCGGGCCCCGACCATGCCAGGCTCGCCGCCTATTTCAACCTCGACAACGGCTCGGGCAGGATCCGCGGCATCTATACCCAGGGCAACACCGCCGTGGTGCCGATCTTCCGCGACTGGCTCGCGCCGTTCAGCTCGTTCGGGGCCACCAAGGTGGCGACCGCCCTCACCGACAGCACGGATCATGTGTTCTTCGACGTGGTGGGCATCCCGGCCTTCCAGTTCATCCAGGATCCGCTCGACTATGCCTCGACGGTGCACCACACCGATGTCGACACGTTCGATCACCTGAAACCCGAGGACATGCGCCAGGGCGCGATCATCCTCGCCGCCTTCCTGATCAACGCGGCCAACACATCCGACCCGCTGCCGCGCGTGCCGCTGGCGACCCAGCCCAAGACCTTGAGCGAATTCTACCCGGCACCGGGAGCGAAGTGATGGCCAAGCGCGGACACAGGCCGAGCCAGGCATCGTCGAACCGCCCCCGTTTCTACGGGCGGCACGCGGTGCTGGCGGCGCTCGACAATCCCGAGCGCAACGTGCGCAAGATCTGGGGCACGCACGAGGCGCTGGCCGGGCTCGACATTCCCTCGACGATTCCGATCACCTTCGCCAATGCCGCCGATCTCGGCCGGCTGGTGCCCGGCGACGCGCCGCATCAGGGGCTGGTCGCCGAAGTCGATCCGCTAGAGGAGATGTGGCTGGGCGACCTGCTCGCCCAGGGCGCGGACGACAACCGCCCGCTGCTCGTCCTCGACCAGGTGACCGACCCGCACAATGTCGGCGCGATTCTGCGCTCTGCAGCGGCATTCGATGCGCTCGGCATCGTCACCCAGGACCGGCATGCCCCGTCCGAGACGGGTACGCTCGCCCGCTCGGCGGCGGGCACGCTGGAAGTGGTGCCCTGGTGCCGCGTGGTGAACCTCGCCCGCGCGCTCGAGGAGATCGCCGAGGCGGGCTATTGGCGGATCGGGCTGACCGGACACGCCAACGGCACGCTCGCGCAGGTGATGGGCGGCCAGCAGAAGATCGCGCTGGTGCTCGGCGCCGAGGGCGAAGGCATGCGCCAGAACACGGAGGCACATTGCGACGAGCTCGCGAAGCTGCCGATCTCGGACAAGGTCGAGAGCCTGAACGTGTCGAACGCGGCGGCGATCGCGCTCTATGCGGTGACGGTGCGGTAGATATCTCCCTCTCCCCATCGGGGAGAAGGGAAAGCCTCAATCCTCCTCGGCGATCCGCACGCGCAGCCCGTCGAGCTCGGGTCCGAACGGGATCTGGCACGACAGTCGCGAAGTCGCGTCGCGGTCGCCGGCGCTGTCGAGCAGATCGTCCTCGTCCATGCTCATCTTCGGCAGTTTGGCCGCAAATTCCGGATCGACATGGACGTGGCAGGTCGCGCAGGAGCAGCAACCGCCGCACAAAGCGAGCAGCTCGTCGAAGCCGTTCTCGCGGATCACTTCCATCACGCTCAGGCCCGCTTCACCCATGACCTCGCGCTCTTCACCACTCCTGGTCACGACGATAAGCTTGGGCATGAGATTCTCCTGTTCCGGCCCCGTCCATGCCGCCGAAAACGGCGCTTCGCAAGGCGGGCGCGCATGGGCCTGACCGCCGATCAGCTCAAGGCGTCGCTCGATGCGCTGGCGGAGCGCGAGCCGCTGATCGCTGCCGCGATCGGGCGCGTGGGCTATCCCCCGCCCCGCATCCGCGACCGCGGCTACGAGACGCTGCTGCGCACGATCATCGGCCAGCAGGTGAGCGTCGCCGCGGCGCAATCGATCTGGAACAAGATGGCCGCGCAGCTGGGGGTGCTGGCCGATCCCGGCAATATCGCCCGTGCCAGCGACGAGGATCTGCGCGCCGCCGGCCTGTCGCGGCAGAAAACGGCCTATGCGCGCAGCCTGGCCGAGGAAGTGACCAGCGGCCGGCTCGATTTCGCCCGCCTGCCGGAGGAGGACGAGGAAGCGATCGCCCAGCTGATCCGGATCAAGGGCATCGGCCGCTGGTCCGCCGAGATCTACCTGCTCTTCGCCGAGGGACGCCCCGATATCTGGCCCGCCGGCGACCTGGCCGTGCAGATCGAGGTCGGCCGGATCATGGGCCATGCCGAGCGGCCGAGCGAGAAGCTGACGCGGGAAATCGCCGAAGCCTGGCGCCCCCATCGCGGGGCCGCGGCGGTGCTGGCCTGGCACCATTATAATTCCGCGATGGAAGTGATCTGAGGCGCGATCGCGCCGCTTGGTCCCGCAGGCGCGACTATGTCCCCAGGCCCACCGCGATCGCGCCTAGCGGCCCCGCCATCGTTCCCAGCCCCGGCGTCCCCAGCCGGGCCTCGATATCCTCCGCCCACTCGGCAAGCGCGCCATAGCCGCCCAGGCTCTCGACCAGCCGCGCGCGCAGTTTCGGGAACAGATAGGGCCGCGCGGCCGTCACCCCGCCGCCGATCGCGATCCGCTCGGGCGCGGCGGTGACGACGAGATTGTGGAGCATGCCGGCCAGATCGTGCACGAACAGGTCCCATCCGGGCGCATCGTCGGGCAGCTGATCGCCCGGCATGCCGAAGCGCTCGGCAAGCGCCGGGCCGGCGATCAGCCCTTCCAGGCAATCGCCATGGAAGCGGCACCAGCCCGGATAGGTATCGCCCGGCGCACGCGGCAGGCGCATATGGCCCGCCTCGCCATGCGCCCAGCCCATCACCGGCCTGCCGCCGCTCACCAGACCCACGCCAACGCCGGTGCCGATGGTGATATAGGCGTGCGCGGCCATGCCCTGGGCGGCGCCCCAGCGGCCCTCGGCGAGCGCGGCGCCTTCCACATCGGTCTGGAAGCCGATCGGCTTGCCGTAGCGCGCGTTCAGGCGACCGATCAGGTCGGTGCCGCTCCATCCGGGCTTGGTCGTCGCGGTGATCGTGCCGTAATCGGCACGCGCCGGATCGAGCCCCAGGGGCCCGAAGCTCGCCACGCCCATCGCGTCGAAAGTCCAGCGATCGAGCACCGCTTCGATCGCCGCCAGCGTCGCCCGCGGATCGGTGGTGGGCACGGTCGCCCGGTCGCGCACATCGTCCGGCCCGGTTGCCAGCAGCGCCACGCATTTTGTGCCGCCAAGCTCGATGCCCGCGATCAGTTTCGCCTCAGTCATGGGGCCCGTTAACCCGGTTCGGCGTGACAAAAAAGAGGCCGCCCGCAGGCAGCCACAGCCCCCGGTAACAGGGTTGGCAGCGGCGGCCGGGAAAGCCCGGCCGCCACTCCCCCTTTTGCCGAGAGGCCCCTAGAACCGGCCCCGCAGCCCGACCATGACCTGGCGGCCCGGATCGTAGAGCGTGAAGGCGGCATTGTTGAACTGGAAGTAGCTGCGCTGCTTCGACCTGGTGAGGTTGATCACGTCGAGCGTGAGCTCCGGCCCCCATTTCAGGTCGAGCACCTTGGCGAAGTCGACGCTCGCCGACATATCGAACTGCTGATAGTCGTTCGAATAGAGCCGGGCGAGCGCAATGCCGTTCTGGTTCGCATCGGACGAGACCGAGCCGCGCTGGAAGGTGGTCGAAAGGCGGATGTTGATGCCGCCCTGCTCGTAATAGCCGGTGATGTTGTAGGTCACCGGCGACACGCCCACCGCAACTGCCGGGGCGGCACCCGAGCCGGTCTGGTCGATCAGCGTCAGGTTCGCGTTGAACCCGAAGCCGTTCAGCCCGATCCTGCCGAGCAGGAAGTCGAGCGGCTGCACCCAGTTCACTTCAAGGCCGTTGACCTTGAGCGTGCCGGTCGCGTTGACTTGCTGGTTCAGCACCACGGTGGCGCTGTTCGGGCCGCCGCGCGAATTGATCGCGATCTGCTGGGTGGGCGTCAGCGTGTCATAGGTCACGCCATAGGTGGCCAGCGCCGTGAAGGGCACCGTCACCGTGCCGGTGGTGGTGAAGCCGGTCACTGCCTTGCGGAAGGCCGTGAAGCCGACATAGCCTTCCTTGCCGGTATAATATTCGAAGCCCAGGTCGATATTGGTCGAGAGATAGGGCTGGAGCGACGGATTGCCGACCGAGCCGACATCGGCGGAGGGCGTCGAGAAGTTGAGGCCCGGCAGCATCGTGTTCGGATTGGGCCGGGTCATCGTCCGCGACACTGCGGCGCGCACTACGGCAGCGTCGCCGATATGGAAGGCACCGCTCACCGAGGGGAGCCAGTTCGTGTAGCTCGTATCGGTGTAGACGAAATTGGTGATGTTCGGATAGCAGCTGCCGTCGCGCGGATTGCCGGTGCCCGGGCACGCCGCGGGCAGCGGGCCGGGGCCGTCCGGGTCCTGCGAGTTGCGCGGATCCGAAATCGAGACACGGCCGCCGATCGTCTGATCGGTGTGCACATAGCGGACGCCGGCATTGTAGTTGAGGTGGTTGTCGCCCAGCTGCAGGTCGCCATTCACCTCGGCATAGGCGCCGACCACCTTCTCGCGGACATAGCCGCCGCTGGCGCCCGTGTTCGACGAGCCGGCCTCGGGCGCCGCATTGTGGAAGGCGTCATAGTTGGACGCGGCCTTGAACCTGTTCCAGTCCACGGTGACGAAGCCCGCCGATGTCGGGCGCAGCAGCCCGGCAAGCTGCGCGTTCGAGATCAGCGAGCCGCCATAGGTCACCCCGCCGCTCGCGCCGGAGGAATAGCCGGTGCCATAGGCCGGATAGGTGGGATAGCCGGCCGGCGCCGCGCCAGGCTGGACCAGGCCGTTGCACGGTGGCTGGGTGTTGGGCGAGGGCAGGAACACGCTCGGGCGATTGCCGCACACCGCATTCTGCCAGGCCTGGCTGTTGTCGAAGGCGCTGATGCGCCGCGACGTGTCGTCATAGGCTGCGCCGACCTTGAGGTTGAACGCGTTGTCGCCCCAGGTCAGGTTGCCGCGAACGCCCTTGGTCTCGGTCTGGCGCCTTTCGTCCTGGATATTCACGCGCCCGCCCGGCCAGGCGAAATTGGCGGGATTGTTCAGGTCGATGTTCGTCGTGATCGACGGCACGTCGCCGCTGCTGTTGTCGTAATTCACCACAACGCCCGAATTGGGCGCGGTGAGCACCACGACGCTCGGGGATTCGCGGTGGAAGCTCGACCAGGTGTAATTGCCCTGCAGGTCGACCTTCAGCTTGTCGGCGATCTCCCATTCGAGCCCGGGATTGACGCCCCAGAACTTGGTCTTCTCGATGAAGGGGCGATATTCGAGGAACCACTGGGCATTGGCATAGGTGCCCTTGGTGACCACGCAGCCCTGGGTACAGTCCGAACGGTCATATTGGGTGTTGATCGGGATCGCCGCGCCGTTGCGGCCCACCCAGTTCATGTCGACGCGCTCGAGCTGATTGTCCTTCCAGCCGAACATGCCGTCGACATAGGCGTGGAGCCGGTCGCCCTTATATTCCAGGCTGGCGATCGCGTTGATCCGGTCCTTGGTGCCTTCCTCGAACATCGGGCGGCCGAGGCGCGGGATGATCCCGTTGTCGATCTGCGAGATCGTCGCGCCCGGATTGCGCGCGAGCAGGAACGCCTGGTCGATCGTGGTGCCGGTGACCAGGCCCGCACCCGAATTGGCAGGCACCGTCCCCGGGATCGTCCAGTTGCCGCCGCCGGTGGGATTGCAGCCGCTGGTCGCGCCGCACTGGGCGGCGGAGAGATTCGGATTGGTCCAGCCGATCGTCTCGAAGCCGGTGGTGCGCACCTTGTTGTGCACGCCGGCAACGCCGAGCAGCACACCGAAATCGCCCATCGTCGTGCTGGCGAGCAGCGAGCCGCGATAGCCCCAGTCCTTGGCATTGGTGTTCTTGGTCAGTTGCGCGCCATAAGTGACGCGCGTGCCCGAGCGGTCGAACGGCCGGGCGCTGCGCATGTTGACCGTGCCGGCCGCGCCACCCTCGACCTGATCGGCGATGCCGCTCTTGTTCACCGTCAGCGACGTGAACAGCTCGGTCGGGAACATGTCGAGATCGACTTCGCGATTGGTGTTCTGCGAATCGGTGCGGCCCGTCGAGGCGACCGCCACCGGCGCACCGTTCAGCAGCACGCGCGTGAAGTTGGTGCCCAGGCCGCGGATCGTGACGTTGAGGCCTTCGCCCGTCACTTCGCGCGCGATGGTCACGCCGGGGATGCGGTTGAAGCTCTCGGCGATGTTGGTGTCCGGGAACTTGCCGATATCTTCGGCGAAGATCGAATCGGTGAAGCCCACCGAATTCTTCTTCGCATTGGTCGAGCTCTGCAGCGACGCACGATATCCGGTGACGACGATCGACTGCTCCGCTTCCGGGACGCCCTGGTCCTGGGCGGCAGCGGGCGCGTCGCCGGGCTGGGTCTGGGCAAGCGCAGGCCAGGCCGTGCCGGCGAGCAGCGCGGCGCCGATCATTCCCAGACGGCGCGCAGTGAAACGAGGCGCAACTCGAGCGTGCATATTCCCCTCCTGTGAAGGCCTCTTCCCGGGCCATTGAGCCAATCGCGCGGATCGCGATGTTAGCGGTCACATTTGGCTATGCCGCGCCTGCGATGCTGTCAACTCATACATTTGCATCGGGTTAGTTTGACGCGGGAACAATCACTTATCGGCGCGCGACGGGAGAATTGCCGCATCGCACCATATTGTATGAGTTTAGTGACACCGTTGCCAGCACCCGACTCAGGCCGATTTTCGTCGCACCGGGCCATTGCAGAGGCGCCGCCCGGACCACATTTGCGGGGGCGTCTCCCTCTCGCTTCCAGAGGTATCGCATGCGCTACAACCAGCTCGGCCGTTCGGGCCTGATCGTCTCGGAGCTCTGCCTCGGCACCATGACCTTCGGCGGCGAGGAAGGCATCTGGGGCCGGATCGGCCAGCTTCAGCAGGAAGCGGCCGACGGGCTGGTCAAGGCGGCGCTGGATGCCGGCATCAATTTCTTCGACACTGCGAACATCTATGCCGAGGGCCGCTCGGAACGGATCCTGGGCCAGGCGCTCAGGAACCTGGGCGTCGCGCGTGACGAGGTGGTGGTCGCCACCAAGGTGCTCGGCCGCATGCACGACGGGCCCAATGGCGCCGGCGCGTCGCGCGGCCACATCCTGGCCCAGGTCGAGAAGAGCCTGGAGCGGCTCGGCACCGGCCATATCGACCTCTACCAGATCCATGGCTTCGACACGGCGACGCCGATCGAGGAGACGCTCTACGCGCTCGACGGCCTCGTGCGGCGCGGAACGGTGCGGTACATCGGCCTTTCCAACTGGGCGGCGTGGCAAGTGATGAAGGCGGTCGGCATCGCGGCGGCCCGCAACTATGCCCCGATCGCCTCGCTCCAGGCCTATTACACGATCGCCGGGCGCGACCTCGAGCGCGAGGTGATTCCGATGCTCGAATCCGAAGGCGTGGGCCTGATGGTGTGGAGCCCGCTCGCCGGCGGCTTCCTTTCGGGCAAATATACGCGCGAGGGCGACGGCGAAGGCCGCCGCGCCGGCTTCGACTTCCCACCGGTGGACAAGGCGCGCGGCCATGACGTGGTCGACGTGCTGCGCGAACTCGCCGAGGGCAAGGGCCGTTCGGTCGCCCAGCTGGCGCTGGCCTGGCTACTGCATCAACATGCGGTCTCCAGCGTGATCGTCGGCGCCAAGCGGCCCGAGCAACTTGCCGACAATCTCGCCGCGGTGGACGTCGCATTCACTGCCGAGGAGCTCGCCCGGCTCGATGCGGTGAGCAAGCTGCTGGCGGAATATCCCGGCTGGATGCTCGAGCGCCAGCGCGGCTATCGCGGCGGCCCGTCGCCGCGGCGCTGACCCTCAGTCGAACACCAGGGTCAGCGCTTCGGCGAACGGCCCATTCTTGGCGAGGCGCCCGGCCTTGCCCGGCGCTCTCCGGAGATTCGGACGCTTCAACAACGGCTTGAGCATAAGGTGCAGCGTCGCGCGGTTGATGTGGCGGCCGAAGCACTGATGCAGGCCATAGCCGAAATGGATATAGTCGCTCGCCGGGCGATGGGGGTCGAAGCGCGCGGGATCGGTAAGCCGGCGCGGGTCCATCATCGCCGAGGCGAAAGCGGCGAGCACCGTGTCGCCCGCCTTCACCGCAGTCGCATGCGCAGTGCCGCGCGCGATCACGCCATCGGCCAGCACGATGCGCGGCAGCCCCGGCGCGAGCGGATCGAAGCGCATCGCTTCCTGGACATAGCCCCAGAGCAGATCGTCGTCCCCGGCCCGCGCCGCCGCCTGCGCCCCGGCCAGCGCGGCGGGCCGGCGCAGCAGCTGCTCCATCGCCTGGGGCACGACCATCGGCGGCTGGGGCGGCCCGCCGACGATGAAGCCCATCAGGTTGGTGCGGATCTCCACATCGGAAAAGCCCGGCACGCCCCGCTTCTGCTGGGCCAGGCAGCGCGACAGCACATCGTCCTTGCCGGGCGCCGCCTTCCGCCTGGCGATCTCCCTGTCGATGTGCGCGCGCAGTGCCGGGGCGATCTGGTCGACGTCCGCACGCAGCGCCGGATCGCCCTTGGGATCGGCGAACTGGAACTCGAACAGCCGGGTACCCCATACCCGCAGATCGCCCCCCGCCGGATCGGGCACGCCGAAATAATCGCCGAGCAGGCTGAAGGTCACGCGCCGGACCAGCGTGTCGACCATTTCGATCCGCCCCGGCGCCGCCGCCACGATCGCCTCGGCCATCGCCTCCGCCTTCTGCGCCAGTTCGGGCAGGTCGCCGGGGCGGACCACGGTGCGCATCGCATCGGTGTCGCGGTGATAGAGCGGCGTGTCGGCCATGCCGAGGAAGAAGGGCTCGCCGCCCATGATCACGTCGAGCTTGGGCTTGTACGGCGCGCCGAACACCGGATCGGTGCCGAACACCTCGCGCACATCGTCATGGCGCGACGTCAGCACCATGCCGCCGAACTTCGCCACCGGCTTCCAGCGCCGCAGAAAGGCGAAGGCATAGGGCATGAGCGCGAACACCCGCCCCTCGATCCAGCGCGCCAGCCCCTTCTTGCCGGGGCGCAGCACCTCGCGCGAAGCCAGCGCGTTCACAGCGCCCCCAGATAGTCGAGCGCCGGCATGCTCGGCAGAAAGAAATATTCGCCGCCCGCCATCTGCACGAAGGTCTCGACGTCGATGATCCGCCGCAGCGGATCCTCGGGAATCGTCATCGTGCCCTTGGGGCCGATCAGCGGATCGGTCTCGTCATAGAGCGTCGCGAAGTTCGGGTTGAGCACCCAGGTCTGCTGGACGAACTCGAACTGGCGGGTGATGTCGGTGTTGAGGCAGATGAACAACAGCCCGCGATCGACATCGTCGGGTGTCGGCGGCACGCTGATCGTCCTGCCATATTTGCGGCCGCGGCGAAGGATGCGGTGGTTGTTCGCCGCATCGAGCAGCGTCTGCCTGTCCGCCTCGACCGGGGCCAGCCCGTCGCGCGGATTGGCACGGCGGACATGGCTGCCCAGCGGGCAGCCCATGCCGTGGCGATCCCGGTCCCAGAAGCCGAAATCATTGTCCGCCACCGGGATCGTCCCGCCCATCGGGCACAGCAGATTGCCATGGGTGTCGCGCCCCACCACGCGCTCGGCGAGCCAGGTGGTGGTGACATGCGCCGAGCCCTCGGGATCGCGCTCGCGAATGTGCCGGGCGGCGGCGCGCATCGATTCCCAGAACGCATAGACGTCCTGCTTGAGCTCGCGCACCACCATGTAGCTGCCGTTCCGCCCCAGGTCGCGGAAGCCCACGCCCTTGGGATGCGGCGGCAGCCCGGCGGTGTCGCCGATCCCGTCCGCGACCACCGGCCCCTGCGCGATCTCGTTATGCCCGTTGCGATGGCCCATCAGCACCTCGCCCAGCGGCACGCCGTTCCAATAGTCCTTGGGCACGTCGCCGCCGTCGCGATAGACGACGGTGCCCGGCTCGAACGGGATCGGCTGCGAGATGCCGTCGGCGAAACCGAAATGCTCGCGCGCGATGCCCTGCGGATCGAGCCGCAGGTCGAGCGGCAGATGATGGACCACCCGCACCTCGAACGGCGCCAGCGCGGCGCTCACCTGCTCGCACCAGGCCTCGGCCGCTTCGTCATGCTCGCAATAGAGCAGCAGCAGCGCATGGACGGTCAGCGGCGTCCTCACCCGCTGCTCGGGATCCTCCTGCCGATCGTCGAAGGCGCGCGCCTCGTCGTCCGTCGCGGCGGCGTCGAGCGGGGTGTTGCCGCTCCATTTCGGCCCGCCGGGGATCACCGTGCCCTGCCAATCATCGCCGCGCCGATCGCCCAGCCTGCGCAGGCGATCCTCCTGGAACATGCCCTCCTTGAACGGGCGATCGAACGACGCGAGCGCATTCGGGTTGAGCCCCATCTTCTGGAGCCCCGACCAGGTGAAGCCCATCGCCGCCGCGCGCGGATCGGGCTTCTCGGCATCGCTTACCCGCGCCACCTTGCGCAGCGCTTCCAGCCAGGCGCCGCCGCCCTTCTTCTTCACGCCCTTCCAGCCGAGCTCGAGGAACAGCGCGCGGCCGGTGGGCAGCGCGGCGAAACCGCTCACCACCAGGCCCTGGGTCTGCGCATTGTCCGGCGCGGCGAGATGCCAGCTCGGCGTGCGGCCGCCCTCGCTCACAGGTCGTTGATCCACGCCGCGGCCTCCTTCTCGCTGAGCTGCTTCTTCCTCAGGCCGCAGGCGATGCGGTAGTTCCGCTCCACCTGCTCCGCGGTGAGATCCTTGTAGGCCGAATACCAGAAGCGGCTGACCGCCATCGAATGGCGCGCCCATTCCTTGAACTGGCGGCCATGGCTGGCGCCGTCCTTCACCAGGAAGCGCGTCGGCGGGAAACCCACCCCGCAGCTCCAGGCCAGGGTGAGGCCGGCATGCGCCTTCTCGATGAAATCGTCGAGATAGCTTTCCCAGGTCTGGTCGAAGTTCGAGAAGAACATCAGCCGGCTGTTGTTGTTCACCCGCGCCCAATGCGCGAAATGGATCGTCCGCATCGAGCCGAGATAGCCCTGGCGCGTCCTGGGCAGCACGCGCAGCAGCAGGTGCAGGCCGAGATGCCCCGCGCGGATGATCGCGGTACGCAGCACGCCCGGCTTGATCAGCACCACCGAGCCCATGTGGTTCTGCGGGATCCAGTCCTCGCGCCGCGCCATCTCGCGCAGCATCCGGGGATCGACCGGCGGCGCGTCCTGCGACGCGTCGCGCCGTTCGAGCCAGCGCAACCAGACGAGCAGGCCCGCCACCACCACCGCGACGCTGCCCGCGCTCCAGCCGGCCCAGATCGCCATGTCCCGCCACGCCGCCCAGAAGGGCCGGTGCGCGATCGCCGACCAGAAAGGCGCGGCGAGGAAGGCGGCGACCACGACATAGGCCGCCGCCGCGAGCGCCACCGGCACCAGCAGCCGCTTCAGGAAGAAGCCGAGAAAGCTGAACCGCGTCGGCGTCGCCGTGCCGGGCAGTGCCTTGCCCATGCGGTAGAGCATGCCGGTGAACAGCGCGAACAGCGCCAGGCAGAGCAGCACATAATGCGGCCAGGCGAGCTGGCTCTTCAGGATCAGCCCGGGAATCGACAGCGCGAATACCAGCGCCAGCGCGAACAGGGCGAGCCGGGCATAGTCGCCGAGGCTCTGCGCCAGCGGGATGCGCGGCGGCGCCTTCCGGTCCAGCCAGCCGAATTGCGGGAGCAGCGCGGCGCGCAGCCGGGCATGGATCTCCACCGGCGTGAGCTTGCGATAGGGGCTGGGCCCGCCATCATTGCTGTACGCCAGCTCGGCACGGGTGGCGAGGAACAGCTTGCCCTCGTCCAGGATGCGGTCGCGCGTCATCCCGCGATTGCCGTGGTGGAACACGGTGGGCGTGAGCGTCCGCGCCTCCAGATAGGGGGCGATCGGCGCCCGGCTGTCCGCCGCGGTCACGGCGTCGAACAATGGGCCGGTATGATCGAGCGGGCACTTGCAGCAGCGCAGGAAGCTCCGGAGATCGGGCCCGATCGCGGCTTCCAGCTGCGCCCAGAACGGGCCGGGCGCGCCGTCGAAATTGGCCTCGATCACGAAGAGCGGATCATAGTCGAAGCCCGGGAACACGCTGAGCGACAGGAAGTGCACCGCCGGCACCGTCGTCAGGAAATCGGCGAAGGGTCCCTTGCCCCCCGACGGATCCTGGCTGCGCCGGTCGCGCAGCGCGTCGAGCAGGCCCGACAGATGGTCGAAGCTCTCGGGCTTCACTTCAAGTGCCACCGATAGCGTGGTCTGCCGCATCCGCGTCCGCCCCCTCAAACGTGCGACGTTTGTAGGCACGGCATTTCCAACAATAATAGGAAATATTCGACTTCACGCCGAAGTGGACGAAACGGACACCAAAGGCAGCTGTTTCAGCATCGTCGAGGCCCCTTCCCCCCGGATGACATCGGTGTCATAAGTTTCGGCAAAGGGAGAGGAACTGCATGGACATCAGTCGGCGCGCGGCATTTGGGGCGGCTCTGGCGGGCGGCGCGGCGGCGCTGCTGCGGCCCGGCGAGGCGGGGGCCGCTCCCGACCGGACGCTTCCGGCCGCTCCGCCCCCCGATTGGAAGCGCGGCTTCGACGATCAGCGCATCTGCGACCTGGGCGACGGGCGCTTCCTGAACCCGCTGCTCGCCGGCGACCATCCCGATCCCGCCATCCTGAAGGACGGCGCGGACTATTACATGACCTTCTCCAGCTTCGATTCCTATCCCGGCCTCACCATCTGGCACAGCCGCGACCTGGTGAACTGGCAGCCGCGCAAGGCGGCGCTCACGAAGAACATCGGCGCGGTCTGGGCGGTGAGCCTGGAGAAGCATGCAGGGCGCTATTTCCTCTACATCCCGGTGAAGGCCAGCCCCAATTCGATCTTCGTGATCTGGGCCGATCACATCGACGGGCCGTGGAGCGACCCGATCGACCTGGGCCTGCACGACCATATCGACCCCTGCCACGCCGTGGGCGAGGACGGCTCGCGCTGGCTGTTCCTCTCCGGCGGCGACCGGGTGCGCCTTTCCGAGGACGGACTGTCCACGATCGGCAAGGTCGAGCATGTCTACGACCCCTGGCACTATCCCGAGACATGGGACGTCGAAAGCTTCTCGCCCGAGGGGCCGAAGATCCACCGCCACAAGGGCTGGTTCTACATGATCACCGCGGTGGGCGGCACGGCGGGCCCGCCGACCGGGCACATGGTGATCGCGGCGCGCGCGCGCTCGATCCACGGGCCCTGGGAGCAATGCCCCGCAAACCCGCTCGTCCGGACCGTCCGCAACGACGAGGCCTGGTGGTCGCGCGGCCACGCTTCGCTGGTCGAGGCGCCGGACGGGAGCTGGTGGTCGGTCTATCACGGCTTCGAGAACGGCTATTGGACGCTGGGGCGCCAGGCGCTGCTCGATCCGATCGAATGGACGGCGGACGGCTGGTTCCGGATGACCGGCGGCGACCTGTCCCGGCCGATCCGCAAGCCCGGGGGCGGCGCGCCGGTGCCGCACGGCCAGGCGCTGTCGGACGACTTTTCGGGCCCGCTCGCGCTCGGGCGGAAATGGAATTTCTTCAAGCCTGCGCCGGGCGAATCGGACAGAGTGTCCGTCGAAGCCGGCACGCTGGTGTTGAAGGCATCGGGCAAGGCGCCGGCGGACTCCTCCCCGCTGCTGCTGATCGCCGGGGATACCGGCTATGCATTCGAATGCGACATCGAGATCGCGCCGGGCGGCACGGCGGGGCTGGTGCTCTTCTATGACGAGAAGCTCTATTGCGGGCTCGGCTTCGACGAGAAGCGCTTCGTGACCCACCAATATGGCATGGAGCGCGGGCGCCCGGCCAACCCCTATGGCCGGCGGCTGCGGATGCGAGTGACCAACCGGCAACACATCGTCGCCTTCCACCTCTCCGGCGATGGCGGGAAGACCTGGAAGCGCTTCGACCGGGGGATGGAAGTGTCCGGCTATCACCACAATGTGCGCGGCGGCTTCCTGATGCTGCGGCCGGGGCTCTACTCGGCCGGCGCGGGCGCGGCGAAGTTCCGGGATTTCCGGTTCCGGGCGTTGTAGCGGCCCGCCCTTGCTCCCCTCCCTTCCAGGGCGGGGGACGGTTTTCGTTCGCCCGTGGCAAAGCCCCGCGCTAAGCTCCTTCCCGCATGGGCAAGAGGCGTATCCTGATCGTCGGCGGGGGCACCGCGGGGTGGCTCGCGGCCGCCTATCTCGCGCGCTTCCTCGACCTGGCGGACCAGGCCCAGATCGAGATCACCCTGCTCGAATCCCCCGAGCTCGGCATCATCGGCGTGGGCGAAGGCACCTTCCCCACCATCCGCTCGACGCTGAAGTTCCTCGGCATCGACGAGACCCAGTTCATCCGCGCCACCTCGGCCACGTTCAAGCAGGGCATCCGCTTCAACGACTGGCTGCACGCGCCGTTGCCCGACGGCACGCGCCACCATTATCTCCATCCGTTCGAAGCGCCCTTCTACACCGAGGGCACCAGCCTGGTGCCCTATTGGCTGCTCCAGGACGCGGCGACGCGCCCGCCCTTCGCCGAGGCGGTGACGATCCAGAACCGCGTCGCCGAGAGCCGCCGCGCGCCCAAGAAACAGGGCGAGGGCGAATTCTCCGGCCCGCTCAACTATGCCTATCATTTCGACGCCGCGCGGCTCGCCCGCATCCTGCGCGAACGCGCCGAGGAACTGGGCGTGCGCCACGTCGCCGGACTGCTCACCGATGTCGAGCTGGGCGAGGACGGCGCGATCGCCCGCATCGTCACCCGCGAGCAGGGCGCGCTGGAGGCGGACCTCTATATCGACTGTTCCGGCTTCCGCGCCGAGCTGATCGGCAAGGCACTGGGCGCGCGCTTCAAATCGGTGCGCGACATATTGTTCACCGACCGGGCGCTCGCCTGCAAGATCCCCTATGCCGAGCCCGACGCGCCGATCGAGAGCTTCACCATCGCCGCCGCGCACCAGGCGGGCTGGACCTGGGACATCGGGCTGGAAGGCGCGCGCGGCATCGGCACCGTCTATTCCTCCACCCACATGTCCGACGACGAAGCGGCGCAGGTGCTGCGCGCCTATATCGGGCATGACGACTACAAGGCGCGCATCATCCCGTTCGAGCCCGGCTATCGCGAGGCGCAATGGGTGAAGAACTGCGTCGCGGTCGGGCTGTCGGGCGGCTTTCTCGAGCCGTTGGAATCGACCGGCGTGGTGCTGATCGAGGCGGCGGTGGGGATGATCGCCGAACTGTTCCCGCACAACGGCCCCGTGGATGCGCCGGCCCGGCGCTTCAACGCGCTGATCGTCGGACGCTACGAGCGGATCATCGCCTTCCTCAAGCTGCATTATTGCCTGAGCCGGCGCGACGAGCCCTTCTGGCGCGACAATGCCGATCCGGCTTCGATCCCGGAGGAACTGCAGGAGCTGCTGCGCCAGTGGCGCCATCGCCCGCCAGGGCGTTTCGACTTCCTGCTCGACCTCGAGAGCTTCGCCTTCTTCAACTATCAGTACATCCTCTACGGGATGGACTATCGCACCGACCTGTCGGGCGGCCGCGGCGACTTCCCCAATGTCGAGGCGGCGGAGAAGCTCTTCGCGCGCATCCGCACCTTCTCCGAACGCGCGACCGAGGATCTGCCGACCCACCGGGCGCTGATCCGGGCGATCAACGGGTGAGCCGGGCTCCCTCCCTTCCAGGGGGGAATTGCACGTGACGAACGTCTACAGGCTCCAGTCCAGCTGCAGCCAGAACTTGTCGGTATCCGTCGCGAACCTGTCCGCCCGGTAGCGCGCATAGCGGGCCGAGAGCGCATAATGGCCGCGCTTCACCCCGGCGATCAGGTCGAGCTCGTCGCCATAATGCTGGTCCAGCCGATCGCTCCCGAAACGGTGCCAGGTGGCACCCAGGGTGATCGCGTCGAGCGGCCCCACTTTCTTCCAGCCATAGCCCAGCGTCGCATAGAGATCGCGCAGGCCACCCGGCGGCGTGGTGCCGAACTTGCCGGCCCAGCCGTTGAACTTGAAATAGGATGCCAGCGGCGTCTGCACGCTGGTCAGCGCCGCGCCCGTGCCGGCGCCCAGCACCTCATAGCCCGTGGTCAGGCTCAGCGCCTTCGCGGCAAGGTTCAGCTCGCCCAGCCAATAGTCGGCGGCATAGCGATTGGGGTTGCGATGCCAGTCGCTCTGCCGCGCCCAGCTGGCGACATAGCCGAGCGACACGTCCTTCGCGAGCGCCTGCCTGCCGGCGAAGCGCAGGCCGTAGGTCTGGCTCGACAGGCGGAAGCCCTGCAATGCCGCCAGGTCCTGGTCGACCAGATAGGCGAAGCCGCTCAGCGTGCCGGCCCTGGTGCCATAGCCGAGCACGGCGAAGACATTGTCGCCGCCGATCGATACCGGCCGCGCACCGGCGCCGTTGCGGCCGTTTATCGTGCGCACGTCCCAGCTATAGGCAAGGTCGAGATTGAGCCCGAGCGGCTTGCCGTACTGGACGCGCACCGCGTCGAAGGTCTGCTCGCTCTGGCGCCAGGGCGCGTTGCCGACGAAGCGATCGTCCGCGAAGTTCAGCCGCTGCCGCCCGGCGGTGACGGCCAGCCCGTCCTTGCCGGCGTAGCGGAGCTGCGCGCGGTTGAGCTCGATATTCTCGGGGTCGACGACCAGCGGATAGCGGATCTTGCCGTTGGTGCCGTCATTATAGCCGTTCGCGAGCGCGACCACGCCTTCGCCTTCCACCAGCGCCGACCAGCCCTTCCAGCTGGCGGCCAGGCCGGGGCGGACGCGCAGGGTCACGGCGTCGGCGTCCCTGGGCAGCCCGTCCTGGTCGACATGCTCGTAGCGCAGCCGCACGTCGGCGCTGGGCGTCAGCTTCACTTCCTGGGCATGCGCGGCGCCGGCGGCGAGCAGCCCCGTGGCGCACAGAAGCGCTCGTCTCATCATGCTTCCTTCGGAAAGCCCCGTCCCGCAGGGGTGTTGCGGGACGGGGAGGAGGACCTCAGGCGGCAGCCGCCAGCTTCGGGTCGAGCGCTTCCAGCTCGCCGCTCTCGCGGGCCTTGCGGCCATAGACCAGCTCGAACAGCGGGGTGGCCATCACGGTGGTGACGATCGCCATCAGCACCAGCATCGAGAAGAGCGTGGGGCCGATGATGCCCTTTTGCAGGCCGATGTTGATGATGATCAGTTCCATCAGCCCGCGCGAGTTCATCAGCGCGCCGATGCCGAGCGCGGTGCGGTTGTCCTCGCCGGCGAGCCGGGCCGCGGCCCAGCAGGCGCCGAACTTGGCGAGGACCGACACCGCCAGCACACCCAGCGCGATCAGCAGCAGCTCGACCGAGTTGACCATGTCCATCCGGGTATTGAGGCCCGAATAGGTGAAGAACATCGGCAGCAGCAGGACGACGGCGAGCGGCTCGACCTTCTTCTTCAGCTCCTCGACGAACAGGCCGCGCGGCATGCACACGCCCATCAGGAAGCCGCCGAAGATCGCGTGGATGCCGATCGCGTCCATCACGAAGGCGGAGGCGCAGAAGAGCATCATCGTGACGGCGAGCATCGCGGTGCTCATCTCGCCCTTCGCCTCGACGATGCGGCCGAGCGGGGCGAGCAGCTTGCGCCCGAACAGGAGCATGAAGCCGGTGTAGAGCACGGCGCCGCCGATCGCGAGCACCGCCACGCCCGGCCCGGCGCCGAAAGTGGCGAGCACCAGGGCGAGGACGCACCATGACGCGGCGTCGTCGAACGCGCCGGCGGTGAGCGAGAGCGTGCCGAGCGAACTGTTGGCCAGGCCGCGCTCGTTGATGATGCGCGCAAGCATCGGGAAAGCGGTGAGCGCGATGCAGGCGCCCATGAACAGCGTGGCGTTCGCCTGGCTGATGCCGGGGGTGAACAGGCCGGGCACGGTGAGCAGGAAGGGCGTGATCAGCGCGGCGAGCAGGAACGGCGCGACGATGCCCGCGGCCGAGACGCCGGCGGCGCTCTTCGCCTTGGACTGGAAATGGTCGAGCCGCAGCGTCAGGCCGACCATGAACATGTAGAGGCCGACGCCCAGCTGCGCGCCGGTGTAGAGCACGTTGCGCGTCTCCTTGGGGAAGATCGCGAGCTGGAGATCGGGGAAGAACAGGCCGAACAGCGACGGGCCGAGGACCACGCCGGCGATCATCTCGCCCACCACCTGGGGCTGCTTCAGCAGCTTCTGGCCGAGCCAGCCGACCACGCGGCAGGCGAGGATGATGATCGCCAGCTGCAGGAAGAAATGGATGCTGTAGTCGCCGGGCGCATAGCTCTTCGCGGCGTTCACCGCGGGCCCGTGCGGGCCGAGTACATCGGTCAATGCGTGCCAGGCACTGTTCAGCAGATCGAGCATGGTTACCTCCCCCCAATTCCCCGCGCGGTGCGTTTCCCGCCCGTCGCGAGGCTTCAGGGAGCGCGCGGCGCCGGCCGTGCGCAACTGCAAATCGCCCTACCCCCCTTATTTTCCCGGCCCGGCCGCGCTTTGTGTTGCACGGAGCGCACATAGTAGTAACGTACCTACATGACAACGCAGACAATCTAGGTATGTAGGTACGAAATGAAGGTGATCACCAGCCGCGAATTCAACCAGGACGTCAGTGCGGCGAAGCGATTCGCCCGGGCGGAGCCGGTGTTCGTCACCGATCGCGGGCGCCCCACCCATGTGCTGATGAGCATCGACATGTTCCGCCGGCTGAACGGCGAGCGCGAGAGCATCGTCGACTTGCTCGCCCTGCCCGCCGGCGCGCCCGACACGGCGCTGACGCCGCCGGAGCGCTGGTGATGTTCCTGCTCGATACGCCGATCGTCTTCGAGTTGCGCAAGGCGCGCGCGGGCGGCGCCGAGGCGGGACTCACCGCATGGGCATCGGGCGTGGCGCGCGAGCGGCTGTTCCTCTCGGCGATCTCGCTGGTGGAGCTGGAGGCCGGCGTTGCCGAAGCGACGCGGCGCGACAAGGCGGCGGGTGCGGCGTTGCGGAGCTGGATCGACGCGCAGCTCGTCCCCGCCTTTGAAGGGCATGTCCTGCCGCTCGACGCCGCCGTCGCCCGTCGCCGTGGCCAGCTCGCGCTTGCCGAGACCCGCGACGCGCTGTTCGCCGCCACCGCGCTGGAGCATGGCCTGACGCTGGTGACGCGCAACACCGCCGCCTATCGCGGCGCGCGCGTGAAGCTGTTCGACCCGCGGGGCTATACCGCCGATGCGGCCGAGGACGAAGGCGACTGGCGCGATGCCGCCCGCACCGGGCCGCTCTGGCTCAAGAACCTGTTCGTGCGCGCCTGAAACCCATCTTCTCGGCCATCCCGAGAATTGGAGTCCCAACCTAGGGTCACGACTCATGCAACGAACCCCGTCATCCCCGCCTCCGCGGGGATGACGAAAGAAATCAAGGTCTTGATCGAGATCTAACCCTAGGCGCGCACGTCGCCGTGCAGCATGGCCTGCACGCGCCGCGCCAGCAGCTCGGGCGTGAACGGCTTCACCAGATGGTCGCTGGCGCCTGCGTCCATTGCCTCGGCTCCCGCGCCGCTCCGTGCCGCCAGCATCAGGATCGGCGTGCGGCCCAGCGCCGGCAGCCGCCGCAGCGCCCGCAATATGTCGAGCCCCTGCGCGCCAGGCAGCGAGTGATCGAGGATCACCAGGTCCGGCTTTCTGAAGGCGATCGTGTCGAAGGCGAGTATGCCGTGATCGATCACCTCCACCATGTGCCCCGCCTCGCCCAGCACCCGCCGCACCATGGCCCCGACCCGCTCGTCGGCCTCGACATGGATTATCCGGGCCATCGCACCTCGCATTGCCGGGCGGATCGACGCCGCCCGAGTTGGATTATCACGCGCGGATGACAATTGGTTGCGCATCCGTGTCGCCCTTGTGGCGATTGCGTCTTTCCATCATTTTGCAGAAATCCGCCCAATCGGGCGTTAAGGCTCTTTCCGCGAAATCTCCGCGGAATCACGGCGATGGCCGGCATATTTGCGAAGCCGGCCCAGGGGCCCGTCGATCGCGCTGCGCTACGCCCGCATATCGCGCTACGCTCCGGCGATACCGCCGATTCGAAAAAAGAACGAACGGAAGCAGGAGCAGGAACATGGGAGCAGCCACCGCCTATATCGTCGATGCCGTGCGAACCGCCGGGGGGCGGCGCGGCGGCAGGCTCGCCGGGTGGCACCCCGTGGACATGGCGGCGGCGACCCTCGACGCGATCGTCGCGCGCAGCGGCATCGATCCCGCCGCGATCGACGACGTGATCATGGGCTGTGTCGGCCAGGGCGGCGAACAGGGCTTCCAGGTGGGCCGGGGCGCCGTGCTCGCCTCGAGCCTGCCCGAAAGCGTGCCGGCGGTGACGATCGACCGCCAGTGCGGCAGCTCGCAACAGGCGATCCAGTTCGCGGCCCAGGCCGTGCTCTCCGGCACCCAGGACGTGGTGATCGCCGCGGGCGTGGAGAGCATGACGCGCGTGCCGATGGGATCGACCGTCGCACTCTTCGCCCAGGCCGGGCTGGGCGGGCCCAAGTCGCCGCGCCAGGAGGCCCGCTATCCGGGCGTGCAGTTCAGCCAGTTCCTGGGCGCCGAGCTGGTGGCGCGCAAGCACGGCCTCGGCCGCGCCGCGCTCGACGCCTATGCGCTGGAAAGCCATCGCCGCGCCGCCGCCGCAACCGAGCGCGGCGATTTCGACGCCGAGATCGTGCCGCTGACGATCGACACGCCGGAAGGGCCGGCGATCCATGTCCGCGACGAGGGCATCCGCTTCGATGCTACCGCCGAGAGCATCGGATCGGTCAAGCTCCTCGCCGAGGACGGCGTGATCAGCGCGGCCAATGCCAGCCAGATCTGCGACGGGGCCAGCGCGGCGCTGATCGTCTCGGAAGCCGCGCTGAAGGCGCACGGCCTGACTCCGCTCGCGCGCATCCACCACCTCACCGTCACTGCGGGCGACCCGGTGATCATGCTCGAGGAGCCGCTGTTCGCCACCGACCGGGCGCTGCGCCGCGCGGGCATGACCATCGACGAGATCGACCTGTTCGAAGTGAACGAGGCCTTCGCCTCGGTGCCGCTCGCCTGGCTGCGGCACACCGGCGCCGATCCCGCGCGGCTCAACGTCAATGGCGGTGCGATCGCGCTGGGCCATCCGCTCGGCGCCTCGGGCACCAAGCTGATGGCGACGCTGGTCCATGCGCTCCGCAAACGGGGCAAGCGCTACGGCCTGCAGACGATGTGCGAGGGCGGCGGCATCGCCAACGTCACCATCGTCGAGCGGCTCTGAGCAAGGAGGAGGGAAGGATGAAGCTCGACGACAGCATCGCGGCCGTGGTCACCGGCGGCGCCTCGGGCCTTGGCGCGGCCACCGCGCGGGCACTCGCGGCGCGGGGCGTGAAGGTGGCGATCTTCGACCTGCAGAAGGAGAAGGGCGAAGCGGTCGCGGCCGAGATCGGCGGCCTGTTCTGCGAAGTGAACGTGACGTCGGACGAAAGCGTCGACGCCGGCTTCGCCCGGGCGCGCGCCGCGCACGGCCAGGAGCGGATCCTGGTCAATTGCGCCGGCACCGGCAACGCCGTGAAGACCGCGAGCCGATCGAAGGAGGACGGCACGATCCGCCACTTCCCGCTCGAGGCGTTCAACTGGGTGATCCAGATCAACCTGGTCGGCACCTTCCGCTGCATCGCCAAATCGGCGGCGGGGATGCTGACGCTCGATCCGCTGGAGGATGGCGAGCGCGGCGCGATCGTCAACACCGCCAGCGTCGCGGCCGAGGACGGGCAGATCGGCCAGGCGGCCTATTCCGCGTCGAAGGGCGGCGTGGTCGGCATGACGCTGCCGATCGCGCGCGACCTGATGGGCGAGGGCATCCGGGTGAACACGATCCTGCCCGGCATCTTCGACACGCCGCTGCTCGCCGCCGCGCCGCCGAACGTGAAGGAAGCGCTGGCCGCCTCGGTCCCCTTCCCCAAGCGGCTCGGCCGGCCGGAGGAATATGCCCGGCTCGCGCTCTGCATGATCGAGACCGGCTATTTCAACGGCGAGGACGTCCGCCTCGACGGCGGCATCCGCATGGCGCCGCGCTGAGCGGGGCCGCCATCCCCCTCCCCGGAAAGGAGGGGAGCAAAGGAAACGGAATGCAGCCGCTCACCGGCATCCGGATCGTCGAGCTCGCCGCGATCGGCCCCACGCCCTTTTGCGGGATGATGCTGGCCGATCACGGCGCCGAAGTGCTGTACGTCCATCGGCCGGGCGCCGCGCCCGATCCGCGCGACCCGCTGCTGCGCGGGCGGGTGCCGGTGGAGGCCGATCTCAAGTCATCGGGCGGCGTCGCCCATGTCCGCGCGCTGGCGGCGGCCGCGGACGGGCTGATCGAGGGCTTCCGCCCCGGCGTGATGGAGCGGCTCCGGCTCGGGCCGGCCGAGCTCCACGCCCTCAATCCGCGCCTCGTCTATGGCCGGATGACCGGCTGGGGGCAGACCGGCCCGCTCGCCGGGGCCGCCGGACACGACATCAACTATATCGCGCTCGCCGGCGCGCTCCACGCCTTTGGCCGCGCGGGCGACAAGCCGACGCCGCCGGTGAACGCGGTCGGCGATTTCGGCGGCGGCGGCATGCTGCTCGCCTTCGCCGTGGCGGCGGGGCTGCTCCAGGCCAGGACCGGCGGACGCGGCACGGTGATCGACTGCGCAATGAGCGAAGGCGCGGCGCTGCTGATGTCCATGGTCTGGGGCTTTCGCGAGACGTTCGGCTGGCGCGACGCGCGCGGCGTCAACATCCTCGACGGCGGCGCGCATTTCTACGACAGCTACGAGACGGCCGACGGCAAATATGTCGCGATCGGCGCGATCGAGCCGCAATTCTATGCCCGGCTGCGCGCCGCGACGGGCCTGGCCGACGATCCCGACTTCGACGCGCAGATGAACCCCGCCGCGTGGCCGATGCTGAAGGACAAGCTCGCCGCGATCTTCCGCACCCGGACGCGCGACGCATGGTGTGCGCTGCTCGAAGGCACCGATGCCTGCTTCGCCCCGGTGCTCTCGATGGCGGAAGCGCCCGGCCATCCGCACAATGTCGCGCGCGGCGCCTTTATCGAGCGCGCGGGCGTGGTCCAGCCGGCCCCTGCCCCGCGCTTCTCGGCGCCTCAGGATTCGACCAGCGCGACCACTTCGAAGTCATAGCGTTCCCAGCCGCGCTGCTTCGCCGCCTCGGCGAGCGCGGCCCGCTTGCCCGTCGCTTCCTTGAGCGACTTGGCGTGCCCCCAGAACACTTCGGTCCGGCCGCCGCCGAGATGCGCGACGATCCGCCAATAATGGGTGAAGGGCACCGCGGTCGGCCCGATCGTCTTCACATAGCCATCGGCCATGGTCGCGGTGAGGATACGCTTCTTCTTTGCCATGCCGATCCCCACATATCGCGGCGAATGGAGATTTGCATGACCGACTATCGCAAGACCGACGAAGCCGTCGCCGCACTCTCGCCCGAGCAATATCGCGTGACCCAGCAGAACGGCACCGAACGCCCCGGCACCGGCGCCCTGCTGCACAACAAGGCGCCCGGCATCTATGTCGACATCGTCTCGGGCGAGCCGCTGTTCGCCTCGAGCGACAAATATGAATCCGGTTGCGGCTGGCCGAGCTTCACCCGGCCGATCGCGAACGTGGCCGAGCGGCGCGACACCAGCCATGGCATGATCCGCACCGAAGTGCGCTCCGCCCAGGGCGACAGCCATCTCGGCCATGTGTTCGACGACGGCCCGCGCGATCGCGGCGGCCTGCGCTATTGCATCAACTCGGCCTCGCTGCGCTTCGTGCCGCGCGCGGAGATGGAAGCCCAGGGCTATGGCGCCTGGCTCGACGAGGTCCAGGACCCCGCCTGATCCCGGCGGCAAGCTGCAGGGGCCCGCGCCCCGCCGTCGCCCCGGCCCCGAGCCGGGGTGGCGGTCGGATTGCAGCCGGCTCGATTCGCATTTGCACCGATCCGGATTGAAAACCCCAATAACCCGCAACTTGCCGGCTGCCGCGACCCAGTGCCGCGCCACATTCTGTCGCAGTAATGCAACAGTTTGCATCAATCCGTAATTGGAAGCGGTTCCAATCATTTCGGCATGATTGACAGACAGCCTCTCGATGATAGCGATAACATCAGGGAGGCATTTCGCTCGCCCTAAATAAATAGAAAGTCGCGTCCGGCACAGGGCGCGCTGAAGGAGGGGTTATGACTAGTCAAAGGCGCATGCCTATACTTGCGCATTCCGTTTCCATATTCGCCGTCGCCGCCGGACTTGCCATGCCCGGCCTTGCCCGTGCGCAAGCCGACAACGCTGTCAATTCACAGGCGACGGAGCGCGGCCAGGGAGACGGCCAGGAAATCGTTGTTACCGGTATCCGTGCCAGCCTTGAGCGCGCGATCGCGATCAAGCGCGAGGCGCCGGGCATCGTCGACGCGATCTCGGCAGAGGACATCGGCAAGTTTCCCGACACCAACCTGGCGGAATCGCTGCAGCGCATCCCGGGCGTGTCGATCAACCGCACCAACGGCGAAGGCTCGCAGGTCACCGTGCGCGGCTTCGGCCCGACCTACAACATGGTCACGCTGAACGGCCGCCAGCTCGCCACTTCGACCGTATCGGTGGTCGGCGGCGACCAGAATGCCGATGGCGCGCAGGGCACCAGCCGCTCGTTCGACTTCTCCAACCTCGCCACCGAAGGCGTGCGCACGCTGGAAGTCTACAAGACAGGTCGCGCGGCCGTCCCCTCGGGCGGCATCGGCGCCACGATCAACATCGTCTCGCGCCGCCCGCTCGACGAGCGCAAGAGCGGGCTGGACGGCAGCATCGGCGCCAAGGCGGTCTACGACACCAGCGTCAACGACTGCCTCGATTGCGGATCGAAGGTGACGCCCGAATTCTCCGGCGTGCTCAGCTGGAGCGACCCCGACCAGCGCTTCGGCGTCATGCTGTTCGGCAGCTACCAGAAGCGCAACTACACTTCGATCGCCGCGACGTCGAACGACTGGAACATCGTCACCTACGACACCTTCCTGACCGGCGGGTTCGCCCGTTCGGGCGGCGCCTGCCCCACTTCGACGCCGGGGCCGAACTGCACCGTGGTCAACAACGCGCCGTCGAACCCGAACCAGCTGGTCGCGATCCCGAACGACAGCCGCTACCATTATGCCGAGGGCACGCGCGAGCGCATCAACGGCCAGGCGGTGGTGCAGTTCAGACCCACCGACGCGCTGACGATCACCGCCGACGCGCTCTATGCGCAGAACAAGCAGCGCGAGACGCGTTCGGACCTGTCCAACTGGTTCAGCCGCCCGTTCGACGTGGTGACCTTCGACGGCAATCCCACGGTCGCCACCGCCACCTATCTGCACGAGACGATCAACGGCCAGAAGGACGAGGGTTTCGAGGCCCAGTCGCGCGCGCAGAAGGGCAAGCTGGAGGATTACGGCCTCAACCTCGAATGGGAGCTGGCGAGCAACTTCTCGCTGAAGCTCGACGGCCATATCTCGACTTCGTCGAGCACGCCGGACAATGCCAATGGCAACTCGTCGACGCTGGTCGGCATGGGCGCCAATGTCGTCGCCGCCCATTCGGTCGACTATTCGGGCGGCATTCCGCGCCAGGACATCACGCTGGGCGCCAGCGGCCCGCTCGACGTCAACGACGTAGGCTCGCAGGTCGGCCGCACCTTCCGCTCGACCCAGCGCCAGCGGGTGAAGGAATTGCGCGCGGACCTTGGCTGGGACCTGGGCGGCGAGAGCCGCTTCGACTTCGGCGGCAATTATCGCACCACCGACATGCGCCAGACCTTCGTCTCCACCCAGCAGACGCTGGGCGACTGGGGCATCACCAATCCGGGCGACGTGCAGGCGCTGGCCCCGGGCGCGCTCCGGGCCTTCTGCCTCGAGTGCAAGTTCCACAAGTTCGATCCCGGCGGCGATCCGGAATCGCAGCTCGCCTTTCGCGGCGTCGCCTCGGATCTCTATGCGATCCTCTCGCCCTATTATGCCAATCGCGGCAATGCGGTGGGCGTCACCGGCAGGCAGGACAACCAGATCAAGGAAGATATCTGGGCGGTCTATGGCCAGCTGACCTGGAAGGGCGAGCTGGGCGGCGCGCCGGCACGGCTGGTCGCCGGCATCCGCTACGAACACACCAAGTCGCACACCACGTCGCTCGAAGCGATTCCGGCCGGGATCGCCTGGGTGTCGGACAACGACTTCACCGTGTCGATCTCGAACCAGACGCAGTTCGTCAGCGACGGCGGCAGCTACAGCAACCTGCTGCCCCAGGTCGATTTCCAGGTGGAGTTCGCCAAGAACCTGATCGGCCGCCTGTCGTACAGCAAGACGATCGCCCGGCCGAACTACAACAACCTCTACACCTCGACCACCGTCGGCGGCCCGCCGCGGCCGACCTTCAACGGCGGCATCCCCGGCGCGACCACCGGCAACGCCCGGCTGCGCGCGCTCGAATCGGACAATTTCGACGCGTCGCTGGAATGGTATTTCAAGCCGGACAGCTATGTGTCGGTCGCGTTCTTCGACAAGCGCGTGCGCAACTTCATCGGCAACGGCCAGTTCAACTCGACGCTGTTCGGCCTGCGCGACCCCAGCTCGGGCGCGGCGGGCAGCCGTTCGGGCGCGGCGCGGACCGCGCTGGGCGGCCTGGGCGCCGATACCAGCGACGGCAACCTGTTCGTGATGTCGGCGCTGATCCAGGCCACCGGCTCGGTCGCCGCCGCCACCGCGCAGTTCGCGGCGCACTACAACGCCACGACGCGCCAGCTCGACGACGACTATCTCAAGCTGATCAACAACACCTATGACCTGAACGGCATCGCCAGCGATCCGCTCTACCAGTTCCAGGTGACGCAGCCGATCAACAACAAGGATGCCGAGATCTACGGCGTCGAGCTTGCCGGCCAGTATTTCTTCGGTCGGACCGGCATCGGCATCGCAGCGGCCTATACGCTGGTGCGCGGCGATGTCGGGTTCAACCTGGGGGCCAGTCCCGCGGAGGACCAGTTCGCGCTGCTCGGCCTTTCGGACACGATCAGCGGCACGCTGATCTACGAGAAGCACGGCATCTCGGCCCGCCTGGCCTATAACTGGCGCGACCGGTTCCTTTCGGGGATCAACCGCCAGGGCTCGCGCAATCCCGAGTTCACCGCGCCCTTCGGCCAGCTCGACGCATCGATCAGCTACGAGATCACGCCGCAGATCGCGATCACGCTGGAGGGCATCAACCTCACCGAGACGGCGGTGCGGACCTATGCCCGCGACAAGAAGGAGCTCTGGTACGCGCAGGAGCTCGACCGGCGCTTCCTGCTCGGCGCGCGCTTCAAGTTCTGACCCGGCTTCTCTCCCTCTCCTCTTCGGAGGAGAGGGTCAGGGAGGGGGGCATGGCGGAAGCGTGCCGCACATGCCCCTCTCCCGCCCCGATTGAGGCCCGGCGGGCTTTGCGCCATGCTCGGCCTTCCACAGACTGGACCCCGCTCGAATGACCCGACCGGTCGCGCTCGACAATGTCGCCCATGCGGATCTCCGCGTCGCGTTCCGCCACGGTGCCGCCTATGGCCATGCCGTCAACCAGGCGCTCGTCCTTCCCACCGAATTCGCCGAGGCCCAGCGCGACTTCCCCATCCTCTTCCGCCGGGACTCCGATGCGGGCCTCCAGGCCGTCGCCCTGCTCGGGCTCGACCGCGACGAGAACCTGTTCCTCGAGGGCGATCGCTGGATCAGCGGCCATATTCCGCTGAGCCTCCAGCGCGGCCCCTTCCTGATCGGGCTGACCGCGGACGGCGCCGCGCCGGTGATCCAGATCGATCTCGACGATCCGCGCGTCGGCGCCGCGGACGGCGAGCCGCTCTTCCTGCCCCATGGCGGCCAGACGCCCATGCTCGATCATGTCGGCCGCCTGCTCGCGGCGATCCATGTCGGCATGGCCGATGCCGGGCCGACATATGCCGCGTTCGACGCGCTCGGGCTGATCCAGCCGGCCACGCTCGAGCTGATGCTCGACGACGAGCGCCGCTATGCGATCGGCGATCACGAGGTCCTGGCCGCCGAACGCCTGGAAGCGCTCGGCCCGGCCGAGCTCGGCGAACTCCACCAGGCGGGCCATCTCGCCGCCGCGTTCCTGCTCGCCGCCTCGCTCGGCAACATGCCGCGGCTGATCGCGCGCAAGAATGCGCGGGACGCCGCATGAACGTCGCGGCGGCCGGCGCCCCGCGGGTCCGCGCGCTGGACGGCGTGGCGCCGGGCGCCATTCCCCATGCCGAGCTGCTGGCGGGCCAGGCCCCGGTGATCCTGCGCGGAGTCGCGCGCGATTGGCCGCTGATCGCCGCCGCCCGCGAGTCCGACCGGGCAGCGATCGCCTATCTGGCAAGCTTCGATTCCGGCCAGCCGGTGGTGGGCTTCACCGGCCCGCCCGATATCCAGGGCCGCTTCCATTATGACCCCGGGCTGACCGGCTTCAATTTCGAGGGCGCCCGCGTCGGCCTGAGCGATTTCCTCACGCGGATCCGGACGAGCCTCGACGCTCCCGCCACCGAGAGCCTCTATATCGGCTCGGCCGATCTCGACCGCCATCTCCCCGGCTTCCGCGCCGCGAACGACTTGCCGCTCGACGACCCGATGTTCGCGCACGGCGTGCTCGCCAGCATCTGGATCGGCAACCGCACCACGGCGCATACGCATCACGACATGTCGCACAACCTGGCGGTCTGCGCGGCCGGGCGCCGGCGCTTCACCCTGTTTCCGCCCGATCAGGTCGCCAATCTCTATCCCGGCCCGCTGGAGCCGACCCCCGGCGGCCAGGTAATCTCGATGGTCGACTTCGCCGATCCGGATTTCGCGCGCCATCCCCGCTTCCGCGAAGCCATGGCCGCCGCGCAGGTGGCGGAGCTGGAGCCCGGCGACCTGCTCTTCTATCCCGCGCTCTGGTGGCACCATGTCGAGGCGCTGGAGCGCTTCAACGTCCTGGTGAACTATTGGTGGAACGACGCCCCCGCCTTTCTCGACACGCCCCAGACCACCCTGCTCCACGCCATGCTGAGCCTGCGCGACCGTTCGGATGCCGAGAAGGCCGGCTGGAAGGCGATGTTCGACTATTATGTCTTCGGCCCCGCCGGCCAGGCCGCGGCGCACCTGCCCGCGCATATCCAGGGCCCGCTCGCGCCGATCGACGCGACGCTGGCGCGGCGGCTGCGGGCGCAGCTGATCAACAAGCTCAATCGCTAGGGGGACGAGGATGGACCAGGCACCGATCCGGCGGGTCGTGATCGCGGGCGGCGGCACCGCGGGCTGGATCGCGGCGGCCGCGCTCGCCAAGCTGATCGGGCCGCTGCTCGAGATCACCCTGATCGAGAGCGACGAGATCGGCACGATCGGCGTGGGCGAGAGCACCATCCCCACCGCCCGAACCTTCCATCAGCTGCTGGGGATCGACGAGCGCGCCTTCCTGCGCGACACGCGCTCCACCTTCAAGCTCGGCATCGCATTCGAGGATTGGGCGCGGGAGGGCGACCGCTATTTCCACAGCTTCGGCCAGATCGGCAAATCGACCTGGATGGGCGATTTCCACCATTTCTGGCTGGAGGCGCGCGCGGAAGGCTGGGGCGGCGAACTGGACGACTATTGCTTCGAGCTGCAGGCGGCACGGGCGGGCCGCTTCGCCATCCCCGAACAGGGGCACATCAACTATGCCTATCACCTCGACGCCGGGCTCTACGCGCGTTTCCTGCGCGATTTCGCCGAGCCGCTGGGCGTGAACCGTATCGAGGGCAGGATCGAGCGCGTCGAACAGCACCCCGAGACCGGTTTCGTCACGGCGCTTCGCCTCGCCTCCGGGCAGCGGATCGAGGGCGATCTGTTCCTCGACTGCACCGGCTTTCGCGGCCTGCTGATCGAGCAGGCGCTGCGGGCGGGCTATGAGGAATGGAGCCATTGGCTCCCTACCGACAGCGCGATCGCGGTACAGACGGAATCCGTCGGCCCGGCAATGCCCTATACCCGCGCCGCCGCCCACCGGGCCGGCTGGCAATGGCGCATCCCGCTCCAGCACCGCGTGGGCAACGGGCTGGTCTATGCCCGCGATTTCCTCGACGACGACAGCGCCCGCGCGCTGCTCGACGACCGGATCGAAGGCGAGAAGCTGATCGAGCCGCGCATCATCCGCTTCAAGGCGGGGCGCCGGCGCACGCTATGGGATCGGAACGTGATCGCGCTCGGCCTGGCGAGCGGCTTCGTCGAGCCGCTCGAATCGACGAGCATCCACCTCATCATGATCGCGGTCACCCGTCTCGTGCAGCTCTTCCCCTTTGGCGGGATCGGCGAGGGCGTGGCGGCGCGCTTCAATGCGCTGGGCCGCACCGAGATCGAGCGGATCCGCGATTTCATCATCCTCCATTATCACCTGAACCAGCGCGCGGACGGCGGCTTCTGGGACCGGTGCCGGACGATGGCGATCCCCGACAGCCTGGCCGAGCGGATCGCGGCGTTCCGCGACGGCGCCGTCGCCTGGCAGGCCCCGGACGATCTGTTCCGGGTGGACAGCTGGGTGCAGGTGATGCTGGGCCAGCGGCTGGAGCCGCGGAGCCATCACCATATGGGCCGGATGATCGTCGACGGCGAGTTGCGGACCGCGCTCGGCGCGCTCAGGTCCGGCATTGCCCGCACGGTGGCGCAGATGCCGGCGCACCAGCAATTCCTGGAGCGCTACACCGCCGCCTGACGCGATGCCGAAACGCATCGGCCATTGCCCCTCGGGCACGAGGGCCTCGCTGATCCGGCAGCTCGCGAGCATGGGATCAGGCGACAGCGGATATGCACCCCGGACCTCGCGCCGCGCTTCGTCGTAGGCGAAGGACATTCCACCGCGATCCTCCCGGATCACGCGCCCCACCGCGCGATTGGAGAGCGGCGCGAAGCGTTCCTTGCCCATGCCGGCCGCCCCTTGGCCTTGCGATCGCGCCGATATCGACGATCTCCACCGCACCCGAGGCCGGGCTGGACGCATCGTCGCGATCGACGGCCAGGCTGAAGCCCAGGGCTTCCATTCGATCACACAGCGTCAAGTGTTACCACTCGCGGCAGCCACAAAATGAGCCTTTCTTTGTTGCTCTTTTGCTGGAATCGGCTGGATCAACCCGGGTGCCTGCCGGCGATCGTCTGTGAAATCTTGCTTTGAAACCAGCCGCTTGCTGGAGGCCTCCGGACGAAACGGGAGACGGAAAATGGTGCCCAGAAGAGAACCCGATAAATAAGTCCATCGATTTGAGATCACTTTCTCAAATAAAGATCGATATAATTTTGAACCATCAAAATGTCCATATCGATCTACAGGTAAATCTGGTTCGAGTACCTCAGCATTGTTCGAACGATATCATCTCCGACAGAACGTATATACTGGTGCGGAACGGCGGTGTCCACGTGAATTTGCTTGTACGGAACGGAATCCATTAAGAAGATTGCGAGTGTAACCTCAAAGTGCCCCGAACTGCCACGCCGGGTCGCAGCCGGCATCCGGGGTCTGGCCCAGCAGGGTGCCTGGGGCGCTCCCTGTCTCCGGTCATGGACGGCGTGCCCCAGGCGGCATCGATGTTCCCCGATCGTCAATCTGCCCGTAGTCGGCCGCTGCCATGCGTCGTTCGCTCCGGATGGCGAGCGATACCGCTTTGCCGATGATCCAGCCCGGAGCAGCCAGCCCATGTCGAACCCGAAAGATCATTTCATCCGGATCAAGGAAGCGCAGCAGCGCAGCGGCCTCTCAAGGTCTTCGATCTATAAAAAGATTGGAGAAGGGACTTTCCCGCCGGGCCACCGCCTCGGTCCGAGGTGCAGAGGCTGGTTGAACAGCGAGATCCAGGCCTGGATCGACGCTCAGATTGGCGCTGCGCCGGATGTCGAGCCCTGGACGCCCCCTCCGCCACCCGCCCGACGCGTTGAAGAGAAAAAGCTTCCACCCCTGGTGCCGAACGAAAAGGGCGCCGAAGCTGCCGCGAAGGTCGCTGGTGTCGTGGGACTGGCAGTCACGGACGGGGAAGCGCCTCCGGATCGGGAAATCGCGCTGCGCTTTCCGGACTGGCCGGAGATGATGCGGCAACGGACTGCCGCCGCCTATCTCGACCTGTCGGAGTCGGCATTCATACGCGAAGTCTATCGTGGAACGCTGCCCGACCCCGTTGTGCTCGGAGGCCGGCAATCGTGGAGCCGCGAGGAGATTGATGCGGCGCTTGCCCGCCTGCTCAAGCGCGAGGGGCGGGGACGTTAGAGGTCCAGGTGAGCCACGCGATCAGTCCTTGCTTGAGGCGGCGCGACACTGACAGGCGCCGAGGCAGCGCCACCGGATTTTTTTGCAGCCCTCCCCGTAGTTCGGCGCCCGCCGCGTCAATCCACCCAACGCCGGGGCCACCGGCGGTGGGAGGGAAAAGAATGACGATCTCGAAAAGAGCACTGTGCGCCGCGTTGCTCGCGGCAACGACATCTTATGCCGGTCTGTCTGCCGTGCCGGCCCATGCTCAGGCAGCATCGAATAATTTTGACCTGCCTGCACAGGATCTCGCAACGACGCTGCGCGCGATTGCGCGACAGGCAGGCAGGGAGATCCTGTTCGCGGACGCAGACGTCCGCGGCAGGCAGTCCGCGGCGATCCGAGGCAACTATACAGCCGAGCAGGCGGTGCGGCTCGCCATCGGCGACAGGCTGTTGGTCGCAGAGGAAGCCGGAGCGCTGGTTGTACGGGTGCGGCCTCAACAGGAACAGGGCGAGCTTGCGCAGGCGGAGATCACGGTAACCGGCACCCGCATCCGCGGAACGACGGGGCCCTCGCCGGTCACGGTGATAACCCGTCGGAGGCTGGAGGAGCAGGGCGTACCCGACCTCGCTTCTCTTTCGCGGATTATCCCTCAGAATTTCACCGGCGGGCAGAACCCCGGGGTCGTGGGGGGCGGTGACCAGGGCGGTCAGAACAACATCAACAACTCGACAACGCTCAACCTCAGGGGGTTGGGGCCGGATGCGACACTGACGCTCATCAATGGTCACCGCCTTCCTTATGACGCGCTCAACCAGGGCGTCGACATCTCGACCATTCCGCTTGCGGCGCTCGATCGGATCGAGATCATCGCCGATGGCGCATCCGCACTCTACGGGTCGGATGCGGTCGGCGGAGTCGCGAACATCCTGCTGCGGCGCGACTTCGACGGCCTGCAGACCAGCGCACGCATCGGCGGATCGACCGAGGGCGGCAACGCCCAGCAGGAAGTCGACGCAACAGGTGGCGCGCACTGGTCCAGTGGTGGCTTCATGGCCGCGCTCGATTACAGCAAGGCGACGCCGATCTACGCTGGCGACCGATCCTACACGCGTGCGCTCGACCGTTCGCAGATGCTTTCAACCTGGAGCCGGCAGGTGAGCGGCGTGCTCGCCGGCCATCAGGCGCTCCTGCCCGGCATCACGTTCGAACTCGATGCCCAGTTGGCCGATCGCCGCTCGCGCAAGGCCAACGCCTTCTTCGTGACCTCGAGCGTCGATGCGAACGGCATGATCAACAGCCCGGTAGTGCGCTCCTACGCCGTCACTCCGTCGGTTCATTTCGCTTTGGGCAGTGCGTGGGAGGCGACGCTCGAGGCGACTGACGGCGAGAGCCGCACCGAGATCCGCTCGCGGCGCATCCTCAACAGCATCGTTACGCCCGGCCGGCTGATCTACGACAACCGGCTGACCAACTTCGAAGGATCTGCAGAGGGTCCGCTGGCGCGGCTTCCCGGCGGCGACGCGCGGCTGGCGATCGGCGGCGGCTACCGGCGCTTCTCGCTCGACATCAATACCTCCACCACGGTCGCAGGTGTGACCCGGGTGACGCGCGACGCGACCGAAAATCGCGAAAGCGTGTTCGGCTATGGCGAGCTGTCGCTGCCACTCGTCGGGGCGGCAAACCGGATGCCGTTGATCGATGCGCTGCGACTCAGCGCAGCCGTTCGCTACGAGCGCTATGAGGGCATCGACGAGGTGGCGACGCCGAAGCTCGGGCTCGTCTATTCGCCCGCTCGGGACATCACGTTCAAATACAGCTGGGGCCGCTCGTTCAAGATTCCGACGCTGAACCAGGTGAACCAGGTGCGCGAAGGCGTGCTGTTCAGCGCCAGCCTCTTCTCGCCACAGCCGACACCGCCCCTGCCAGCTGGCGCGACGGTGCTCCTGCTCGCGGGCGGCAATCCCGATCTTGGTGCGGAGCGGGCAACTGCCTCGACTCTCACCGTCGAGTTCAAGCCGCGCTTCCTCGACGGCCTTCGCGTAGAGGCAAGCTGGTTCGACATCGATTATCGCGACCGGATCGCGTCGCCGGTCTCGAGTGTGCTCTCGGCGCTGGCCAATCCACTCGTTGCCGACTTCGTGCTGCGCGCGCCAACACCGACGCAGGTCGAGGCACTCGTCGCGGGCCTGCCGCTCGGCCTCTCCAACCAGAGCGGGCAGACGTACGATCCGTCACAGGTCGCTGCGATCGTGGACTCAAGCCTGCGCAACACGGCACGCGAACACGCCCGAGGGGTCGATGTTGCACTCGATTATCTCGCTGCGCTGGGGGATGGCAGCACGCTCCAGCTCGCCGCCTCGGCCAGTTATCTGGACGCCGACCGCAGGATCGTTGCGACCCAGCCGGCGGAGGAGCGGGCGGGGCTCATCTTCACGCCTCCGCATTTCCGCGCGCACGGCTCGGCGAGCTGGAGCACGCCGGAAGTGCAGCTGTCGGCGTCGCTCAGCTATGCCGGCGGCACGCTCGACAAGCGCTTCCTCACCCTGGACAGGATCGGGTCCTTTACAACGATCGACCTGAGCGGCGCGTTTCGCCCGCTTCGCGGCCTCGAATTGCGACTGACGGTTCAGAACCTGCTCGACGAAGCGCCGGACCCGATCCGCACTTCCGATCCCGCAGCGATCCCGTTCGATTCGACCAATCAGTCGCCGATCGGCCGCTTCCTCAGCTTCTCGGTGACCAGGCAATGGTAAGCGCGATCCGCACACTGCTCGTCGTCATGGGAGTCTGGGGCTGTGTGGCGAACGCGGGCACTGCGCGCGCCGAGCCTGACTGTGCTCAGCTGATGCCCGAAGCGACGGCAAGCGCTCCCATTCGCCCGCTGACTCCGGAGGACCTCGTTCGCCTGCGCGATATCGGCCCGGTGGACCCGACACAGCAATATGCAGGCCTGTTCACCGTTTCGCCGGACGGAACGCACGCAGCCTTTCAGCTGCGGCAAGCCGATCCGCAGGCGAACGGCTATTGCCTCGCGATGCTGGTCGTCGATCTGGCCAAGCCGGGCCGTGCGATCGTCGTCGACCGCGGCGGCGACTTTATCCGTGCCCGCTACGATTTTCGCGGCAAGGCCGGATTTCCCACGGGCCTTGGCGATCCGATCACCCCCCGCTGGTCGCCCGATGGCAAATTCATCGTCTTTCGCCGTCGCGACCGAGGCGCCGTGCAGCTCTGGAGGGCCGAGACAGACGGCAGCGGCAGCCGGGCGATCACGGCCAGCGCCGACGACATCGAAGAATTCCGCATCACTGCCGATGGGCGAAGCGTCATCTATGCGACGCGTCCGGGACTTCGCAAAGCGCGCGCTGAAATAGAGCGCGAAGGCCTGTCGGGCTTTCACTATGATGATCGCTTCGCTCCGGCTGCAAGCGATCGGCCGTTCCCGCCTGCACCGATCGCAAGAAGCTTCACCGTGTTCGACTTTGCCAGCGGCACAACCCGGGCGGCCAGCAAGTCGGAGGCGGCGCTGCTCGACGGGAGCGCGATGCGGGAAGGGAGCTGGATCGAGGCGGTCGACGCCGGGGGTCGGCGCGCCGCGATCGCGGTACCGCCGGGCTCGATCTATGCCAGCCGCGGCCGGCTGAGCGCCACCTCCGACGGTCGCGCCCGGGTCTGCCCTGCGGCGGAATGCGCGGATGCGAGCTACCAGTGGTGGGTGGCGGGCAAGGTGCGTTTCCTGCGGCGCGAGGGCTGGGCCAACAGCGAAACCGCCATCTACGAGTGGAATCCGGGAACCGCGCGGGTCCGGAGACTCTATCGCACCGAGGATCTGCTGCTCGGCTGCGTTCCTGATGGCGGGTCACTTGTCTGTCTGCGCGAGAGCTCGCTCCAGCCGCGCCGGCTCGAGCGCCTCGACCCGGCGAGCGGGCGGCGCGACATCCTGTTCGATCCCAATCCGGAATTTGCGCGGCTCACCCTTGGCCGCGTGGAGCGACTGCTGACCCGCAACCGGTTCGGACTCGAATCCTTTGCCGACCTCGTGCTGCCGGTCGGCTATCGTCCGGGCCAGCGTTACCCTCTGGTCGTGGTGCAATATTCGTCACGCGGCTTCCTGCGCGGGGGTACCGGTGACGATTATCCGATCCAGGGGTTCGCGAACCGCGGCTTTGCCGTGCTGAGCATCGACAAGCCGAGCGCAATCGGGTTGCGGTACTCGAACGACTATGCCGAAATCGATCGGATCAACCTCAAGGACTTCGCGGAGCGGCGCAGTATCCTCGACTCGGTGGAGATCGCGGTGCGGAGTGCGATCGCTCGCGGCATCGCGGACCCCGCCCGGATCGGCATCACCGGACTGAGCGACGGGGCATCGACCGCCGGTTTCGCGCTGCTCCACAGCGACCTCTTCTCGGCCTTTGCGCTGAGCAGCTGCTGCACCGACACAACGCTTCCGATGCGGGTCGGACCGGGCTCCGCGCCCGCATTCTACCAGGTCGGTTACCCCAGGCTCAGCGACGACAGCGCCGCTGCGCGAGCCTTCTGGCGCGAGATTGCCTATTCGCCCAACGCGGCGCGAATCCGCGCGCCCATCCTCGCGCAGGTGCCCGACGACGAATATCTGAACGCGTTGCAAAGCTACACCGTGCTGCGCGAACTCGACCGGCCAATCGACCTCTTCGTCTTCCCGGGCGAGCACCACGTCAAATGGCAGCCGGCGCATCGCCTCGCCGTCTATACCCGTGTGATCGACTGGTTCGACTTCTGGCTGAACGGCGCCTCGCCTCGGGGACGTCCGGCCGAGCTGGCGCATTGGCAGGCACTGCGTGCGGCGCTTGCGCGGGACGCGAGTTCGCCGCCGCAGTAGAACCGGCGGGGACGTGTCTGTCAGGCGCACCGCACTGGAGCCTCATTCAAGCGCGCCGTCCAGCTCTCCAGCCACGCCTCGACATTGATCAGCTCAAGCAGGCGCACATTCTCGAGACCGGTCGTCTGCCGCCCGGGCAGGAGCGTGCGCTCGATCGCAGGGGCATCGAGCAGGCCGTGGCCCGCAAGCCAACCATCGCGCAGTCGAGCGAGGATCGAGGCGCGCAGATGCTCCACGATCTGTGCGCCGAACGGATCGGGTGTCCCCTTCGCACGCCGCGCGACGATCGCCGGCGGCAGGTCGGCCGCGAAGGCGGCGCGGGCAACCGCGCGATCGCGCCCGCCCTCGCGCCATTGCCAGCTGGGGATCGACAGAGAGAGCTCGACGATGGGCTGCGAGAGCAGCGGATTGATCACCGGCAGCACGCGGCTGCGGTCGGGCTCGAGGTTCAGCTGGACGCGGACCAGTCCAGCGATATGCGCCGCCTTGCCGGGCAACGCGCCCTCGGGTGCATCGAGCCAGGGGTGTTCCCTTGCCAGGCCTTCGAGCGATGCGACCAGGTCCGGGTGCAGGAACAGCGGATCCGGCTTCCAGCGATAGCCGGGCGGCTGCCGCATGAGCCTCAGCGCTGCGCGCGTGATGCGCAGCGGCCCGGCGCCGGTCTGGCGCCCGATGTCGCGCAGCGTCGCGAAGGCACCGGCTCCCGGGCCCGCGGCGAGCGCCCGGTCCGCCAGCGCCGCGGCCGACTGCGAATAGCCGAAGACATTGTCGCCGCCATTGCCGGTGAAGAAGGCGTCGGCGCCCTGTGCTGCGGCCGCTGCGCGATGCGCCGCTTCATAGGCCTGGGCCTGGACGCGCCCGAGCGGGCGCGGCAGGTGCGCGCCGAGCGCGCGGTCGATGTCGATCATGTCCAGTCGGTAGCGGCTCTCGGTGAGGGGTATGCGAAGTGCCTCGGCGAGTTGCTGCGCAAAGTCGCGCTCGTCGCCAGCGGGGTCGTCGGTGAACATGGTGATCGCACTGGGCGTGGCGGCGGAGCGGGCTAGACAGGCGGCGACGATCGACGAGTCGAGCCCACCGGACAGGCTGACCAGCGGCCGGCGCGTCCGCGACGCCCAGCTGGCGACGGAATGGCCGACCACCCGGCGCAACGTCTCGGCGGCCGCGCCGAACTCGCGGCTCACGGGCGGTTCGACGAACTCCCACGGGGACCAGCGCACGAGATGGCGCTCGCCCTCCGGGGTGAGCACCCATGCCATACCGGGAAGCAGCGCGGTCACGCCGTCGACAGCGGTCTCGCGGGTCGGAAGGCCGCTCGAATAGAGGATTCGCCCGAGGGCGCTCCAGTCGATCCCGCCGATCTGCGCCCCGGCGGCGAGGAGCAGATCGACGTCGGAGGCGAGCACCACCGTACCCGCCCGCGTCTCCCCCCTGTAGCAGGCGAGCGCACCCGAGGGGTCACGCATCACTTCGAGCGTATCCTCTCGCTCGAGCAGCGCCACATAGCCGCCCCACAGCGAGTGGAGCAACGCACTGGCGCCCTCCCGCGCGACTGCGACGACTTCGCTGTCGGTGAGACGGTCGAGCGCCCTGGCCGGACCGTGGCGCGGGAAGACGGTTCCGATCAGCACGCCGCTCCCGTCGATCTCGATGAAGGGGCAGTGCGCATTGACCAGCAGCGCAGCGCGCGGCGTCGACCACGCGAGGCGAAGATCCCCGGTCTGTGCAAGCGCCTCGGCCTCCTGCCGCGCTGTGCCGCTGCGCACGACCATGATCAGGTAGCGCGGCGTCACGGGACGACCAGGATCGGCGTGTAGAGCCGGACCTGCTCGAGGTCGCCGACTACCACGGCGTCGCCGGCCTGAACCCAGGCATGCGCGGCAAAGGGGGTGAGTCGGACGCCAAGGACGAGCGCCGCACCAAGACCATGTCGGTTGCACATCCGGCGCGCGGCGAGCGCCCGGGGCAGGCACTGGTCGGCAGCCTCGACCCAGCCCGAACTTGCACGGAAAGCAGCGGCAATGCGTTCGAGCCCCGACCGGCCGGGTGGCGCTTCGGTGTCGCATGATTTCAGTGCGGGCCTGGTAAGCAGCGCGGCAATCGGCTTTCGCCTTAGCGCACGGCGCGCCCTCAGCTGTGCAAGCGCGGCACCACAGGTGTCGCGAAATTGCGCGCGGATCTTGCTCTCGGCGAGATCGCGGGTCGCGGGCTGCAGGATCGTCTGCGCTCGCAGGCCCGATCCGAATTGAATTACGTCGGCGAGCTGCGCTGCCACCTCGGGTGACCCGCTCCCGTCGCCCCGGGCCCAGTCCTGGAACAGCGTGTCGCGCTCTTCGGGCAGGCAGAAATAGCGATCATGCGGAAGATCGAGGAAGACTGCCCGCCGGTTGCAAAGGCACCAGCTCAGCCCCGGACGGAGGTGCAGTTCCATTGTCGGTCTCGCAGGCGGCGGAAGGACGCGTGCCCGACGGGCACGCGCCAGTTGCCGTCAGTCGTCGCTGAGGCCCATCTTGATCTGCAGGCCGCCTTCCTCGTCGAAGGTTCCGGCGAGCACGCCCTTGGTGTCCGTGCTGACGCTGCCGAGTTCGATGGTGTCTTCCAGTTCGCGGTTCATGGCTTTCCTCCTTGTCTGAGAAACGTCATGGCCATGACCAGCGTGAATCTAGCCAACTGCTCAGTTATGAGAACATTATAATGCAGTTATAATTCGATTGTTTGGGAGCGGGTCTCCCAAAACATGCTTGGACAACATAGTTGTTCAACAACGCGGACGGCCGGGTGGCCGCCACTATGTCCAGGCCTTTGGCTAAAAGTGGTGGCACACGCTCCAAGGCGTGCTTTTTCCCCCCCGGCTCCGTCACCGGCTGTTCGACAGGACCATCGCCGCGACTGCGGAGCACTGGCACATCTGCATCTCGCCCTGCTGGCCGGGTCTGTCAGTCGCCATTCTTGCGCGAGGGCGATCCCGGATGAGCCGCGGAAGGCACGGCATCCGCCATACCGGCGCTCAGGATGATTGTCTGCTGCCCGTCGATGTCGACACTCCATCCGAACAGGGCGGCAAGCCGGCGCGCGAGCAAGCCGGTATCGTCGATTCGAAACCGGCCCGAGACACGCTGCGCGCCAAGCGCAGCATCAGCCAGCACGATCCGGCGCACCGCGCCGCGGTTGGCGAGCGCGATCAATCCGGCCACCGGCGTCGCCTCGAAATCACGGGCGGTCGCCGTGGATCCTGGTGCAGGGGCTCCGAGAGGGGCAGCGGGGAGCGGTTCCGGATTGCGGGCGCTGTCGAAGGAAAGGCTCTCGCCGGCAATCAGCTTCCGGACTGCAGGCTGCGAGGATGGCATCCGGCGCGGCAGCGCGACGTCGATCGCCCCCTGCACCAGCCGCACATCGACCTTGCCCGAACGCATCAGCGCGACCTCGAAGATCGTGCCGCGCGCCGTGACACTGCCGCCACCGGCCATCACGACAAATGGACGCTGCTCATGCGCGACCTCGAACCGCGCGGCACCGCGCAGCAGCTTCAGGTCCCTGCGCGCGCTGCCGAAATCGACGGCGAGCATGGTGTTGCTACCGAGGCGCACCGTCGAACCGTCGGCGAGACGCACCACGCGCGTCTCGCCCGCGGCGGTCGCGATCGAGCGAGCGCCCACGCTCGGGGCGGTGACGGTCTTCTGCAGGTCCTGCGACATTTCCGCGGGATGCCAGAGCGCCCATCCCCCCACAGCGAGAACGGCGGCGGCGGTCATCGTCAGCAGCGGTGCAACAATTCTCCGGTGCGGCGCCGCCTGCGAATGCGCGTCGGGTTCGGCGAGCAGCTTGCCCATCGCGAAGATTTCGGCGGCACGGTTATAGGCGGCGCGATGTTCGGAACCCTGCGCCAGCCATGCGTCGAACGCATCGCGACTGGCTTCCGCGTCGGGTCCCCGCATGCGCGCGAACCAGTGCGCAGCCTGGCTGTCGAGTGCGCGGTCCTCCCGATCGGATTGCTGATCGGTGATGCTCATTGCTCCAGGTCCCTGCCGATCCGCAGCAGCGCTTCTCCGACATGCCATTCGACGGTGCGGATGCTGATGCCGAGTCGCGTCGCAATTTCCTTGTACCCCAGACCCTCCACGCGGTGCAGCACGAAGACCTCGCGCATCCTCGGCGGCAGGGCCTCCACAGCCGCACGGTAACGCCTGCGCAACTGCTCGAGTTCGAGTTCGTCCTCCTGCGTCGCCCGCGCGACCGGCGCATTGGCTTCGTCGATCGGCACATGCGGCGTGCGATTGGACAGGCGGCGTGAGCGGTCGATCAGCAGGTTGCGCACGATCCGGTTGAGGAATGCCTCGGGACGGCGCAGGCCATCGCGACTTCCCGACCCCAGAAAGCGCGCGAACGCATCCTGCACCAGATCATTGGCATCCTCGCTCGAACGCAGCCGGGCATCGAGCCATCGACGCAGCCGCGGGGCCTGCTCCCGGTACAGCTCGTCGAAGCGCAGCTGCCCGTTGTCGCCACCTTCCAGCGGCTGACCAAATTCGTCGTCGGGCCGGCGCACCTGGCGCTACCCCGGGGAACTGCAGCCGCGCATGGCGCGGGCAAGGGAATATGATCGCACGAGAGCCAGTCTCGTGCCGGGCGATGCCTCGGAATGGCGCCCGGCCGGAAAGGGCGGGCGTGCTTGATGCCTGGCGGTCAACTCCGCAGCGGGCTGCCGGCATTGCCCCGCTGCACGAGCGAGTCTGCGTCACCTGGGCACGGCTTGCAACATCTGGCTGGACCCCGGCGGATCGCTCCGGCCGGCCAGGGACCGGGCGACGCTTTGTCGGGTGCGCCGCGATGGCCCGCAACCCGGGGCTGTGCCCCGGGTGCTCCGCTGGCGCTTCGCCCTGCGGTGCGTGCCACCGCCTGAGGCGCGCCCGCGCCTGCGCCGCTGCCGGCCCCTCCTGGCCGGCAGGAAGGAGCGACCATGTCCGACGTCCCCGAAACCCAAGCCACACGCCTGCGCGAGGCGCTCGCTGCCTTACCGACTGACGAACGGCGCGTGTTCCTGCTCCATGCTGCCGAGAGCATGGACTATCCCGCGATCGCCAGGCGGCTCTCGATCACCGTGTTCGAGGTCGAACGCCTGCTCGCCGCGGCTCTGGTCCTGCTCGACCGTCACCTCTCGGCCAGAGGGGCTGATTCCGCCCCGCCGGGAAATGGCGCTTGAAGATGTGCCACCCTGTTGCATCGCCGCCAGCGACGTCTAGGATTCCTTTTGATGCGCACCGATCTCGATCATCTGCCAGCCGCCAAGCAGCGCGAGCTCGAGCGCGTGGTGCAGATCCTGTTCGAGGAATTCCGCGATGCGACGGCGCTCGCCACGTCGGAGTGGAAGCGTCAGGCGCGCATCCTCAAGGTCATCCTCTATGGCAGCTATGCGCGCGGCGGCTGGGTCGACGAGCCGCATACCGCCAAGGGCTATCAGTCCGACTTCGACCTGCTGATCATCGTCAACAACGAGAAGCTGACCGACCGGGCGCAGTTCTGGACGAGTGCAGAGGAGCGGCTGAACCGCGAGCTGGCGGTCACTAAAACGCTGCGGACTCCGGTGAACTTCATCGTGCACACGCTGCGCGAGGTGAACGACGGGCTCGCCCATGGGCGCTACTTCTTCATGGACGTCGCCCGAGACGGCATCGCGCTTTACGAGAGCGACAGTACCGAGCTCCACGAACCGAAGCCGAAGACACCGCAACAGGCGCTGGCGATGGCAACGGAGTATTTCAGCGAGTGGTTTCCGGCTGCGACGCGCCGATATGAGTTCGTCAAATTCGGTATGGGCCAAGGCCATCTCAAGGAGACGGCTTTCGAGCTGCATCAAACCACTGAGAGCCTGTATCACTGCGTCCTGCTAGTCTGCACCTTCTACACACCGCACGTCCACAATCTCGGCTTCCTTCGCACCCAAGCGGAGCGGATTGATCCGCGCCTAGTTGAAGCATGGCCGCGCGATAGTCGCTTGGAGAGAGCCCGCTTCGAGAAGCTTAAAGAGGCGTATGTGAAGGCGCGCTATTCGAAGCATTACCGCATCAGCGCCGAAGAGCTTGCGTGGCTCGGCGAGCGAGTTGAGGCGCTTGGTCGGATCGTGCAACTAATATGTGAGGAGCACATCTCGGCACTGGAACGATGCGCTGCGGCATAGGAAACAAACGGCGGCTTTGCGCCTCGGTCGCTGCCGTTCAGGTCGGCGATCAATGATTTGGCAAGCTGCCGTTAGCTTCGTTAAGCCCGGTACGGCCGCTCAGGGGCGCTCTTGGAGAAACCAAGTAGGTTACTCCATCGAACGCCTTTGATGTGGCTCTCACCCCGCCTCGCCATGTGCAGTCTGCCATTTCCTCTTTTGTTCAATCTCGATAGGGTCATGCCGCGCTGCCAAACACCGTGGACTGCACACAACTTCTGAACAAGTGATTGATTCTAAATGAAAAACGATAGCGTCGTCCAAAAAATATGGGCTTTGTGCCACATCCTGCGGGGGGATGGGATCAGCTATCACCAATATGTATCCGAACTGACCTATCTTTTGTTCCTGAAGATCGCCGAGGAAAACGGCGTTGAGCGGCTGCTCCCGTTGAATTATCGCTGGACGGACCTCGCCCGGCACCCGAAGGAAGGATTACTCGGCTTCTACCAGGAAATGCTCACCCATCTCGGCACTACTGCCGAAAGCGAGGTGATCCGAGCGATTTACGCTTTTCCGACGACCGTCTTCTCGCATTCCGAGAACCTTCACGCCGTTATCGACGGAATTGCAAGGATCGCTTGGCACGACGTCAGCGGCGACCGGTTCGGCGAAATCTACGAGGGGCTGATTGAAAAGAGCTCTCAGGATGTCCGATCGGGGGCAGGACAATATTTTACGCCGCGTGCATTGGTTAATTCAATGGTGCGCGTCTGCCAACCGGCTCTTGGCGAGCTGATCCAAGATCCTGCGGTCGGCAGCGGCGGCTTCCTTATCGCGGCCGACCGATATCTCCGCTCCAGCCATTCAGATGCCGCGTATCGCGGCAATCCGCCAAGATATCAGGGTGTCGAAATCGAGAAAAACACCCGCAGAATCTGCCTGATGAACACGTTCTTGAATGGGCTCGATGCCGAAATTTTCCACGGCGACGCGCTGACCGACGATGGCCGTAAACTGGAAAAAGCGAGTCTCGTGCTAGCGAACCCGCCTTTCGGCAGCAAGGCGGGGAGTCGTCGGGCACTCCGCACGGACATCTCGCATCGTAACACCAACAAGCAGCTCGCGTTTCTGCAGCATATTTACCTTACGCTGAGTGAGAACGGGCGCGCCGCGGTCGTGCTTCCCGACAACGTCCTGTTCGAGGACGGTGTCGGCCGCGCCGTTCGGCAAGAGCTGATGGCGACCTGCCGCCTGCACACGATCCTGCGCCTCCCAAAAGGCATCTTCCCCGGTGCTGGGGTGAAGACCAATGTGCTTTTCTTCGCCAAGGAAGCGGGGCATGTGACGGACGATGTTTGGTTCTACGATCTGCGCAGCAATATGCCCCAGTTCGGCAAGAGCAATGTGCTGCTCGATAGGCACTTCAAAGATTTCGAACGCGTTTACGGCCCCGATGCCGCGGGGACATCGTCGCGACAGGAGGCGGGCGAGCATGGCCGTTGGCGCAAGCTGTCTCGTGCGCAGATCGCCGAACGCAGCGACAATTTGAATTGGTTATGGCTGCGCGACGAGAGCGGAGATGCGGACAATGCTACGCAGGATCCGGCCGAGATCCTCGTCGCGATCATCGGCCATCTGCGCTCGGCCCTTGGCGAGCTGAATGCGCTTAATGCCGAGGTAGAAGGCGAAGAATTTCAAGTAAAACCAACCCAATGAGCGTGCTCGATCTACTCAGTCACGATAACTTTGAATGGAGCCGGCTCGGCCGACGGGACCGAGCGCGCACCCCCCTGCGCGGCCTACCTGGTGCAGCATCACGATGATGAGTACGCTTCCGCCTGGCTGGGCGCGCGCGAAGCTCGGCGACGTTGGCATTCTTTATGCCGGCCAGTCTCCAAGCGCGCACACTGTCAACGAGGAGGGGCGCGGCACGCCCTATGTCACTGGACCTGAGCAGTGGGATGGCCGGGCATTCCATAAGCAGAAGTGGACGACGGACCCGCGCAGGATCGTGCCCGAGGGGTGCATCTTTATCACCGTTAAGGGCGCAGGAGTCGGCAAGACCTTCCCTGGCGTTGCCGCGGCGATCGGGCGCGACATCCAAGCCTATCAACCCAGCGCAGAACTCGATTTCCATTTCATGCTTCGCACTATTGCCTATCGCGCGAGCGAGATCATCGAGCATGCCCGTGGTGATATTCCAGGGCTCTCGAAACACCATATTGAGGATTATGCGGCAGCAATCCCGCCCGTCGCCGAGCAGCGCAGGATCGTCGCCCGGCTCGAGGACCTGAGCGCTCAAATCGACTTCTCGCGCAGCGAGTTGCACAAAGTCGCGCCATTGGTCGAGCGGTATAAACTCGCTCTTTTGCGCTCCGCCTTCCGCGGGGAGCTCACCGCCGATTTCCGCGCGGAGCATACGCTTGAGCCAGTAGCGGACCTGTTGGCGCGTATCGAGGCCCCCGAACAGACCCGTGGCGGGCGAGCGCCAACGAACGAGATTATTGCCGGGAGGGGTGGAATCTCAGTCAACAGTCCCGGCGCTCCGCTCGTAGCAGGCTGGGCGTGGGTGCCGCTTTTGCGGGTGGCACGTCAGGAAACCGGGCACACGCCGAGCCGGTCGCACCCGGAATGGTGGAACGGTGACGTACCGTGGGTCGGGATTCCCGACGCCAACCGGCACCACGGCGGAGTGATCAATGACACACTGCAGACGATCAACGCGGCAGGCCTAGCAAATTCCGCCGCACGGCTGCTTCCGGCGGGAACGGTCGTGCTCTCGCGCACTGCGTCGGTTGGCTACGTCGCGATCATGGGCCGCGAGATGGCGACTAGCCAAGATTTCGTTACGTGGTCGTGCACGGAGGCGCTTGATCCGCGATACCTCATGTATGCCCTGCTGTCGGAAGGCGACGATATTCGGGAGTTTGGACGGGGCACGACCCATACTACGATCTATTTCCCCGAGATCAGGGCGTTCACCATCAAGCTCGCACCGCTCAAGGAACAGCGGGAGATCGTCCGGCGAATAGAGGAGGCGCTGACTAAGATCGATCGACTTGCCGCTGATGTCCAACGTTCGTTGCAGTTGATGGATCGAGCTGAGCAGCGCATCTTGGCGAAGGCGTTTTCGGGACAATTGGTTGAACAGGATCCCGCTGATGAGGGCGCGGAGCATCTGCTTGACCGTATACAAAAGATGCGAACGGTCGCTCTCGTGGCGGCTCCCATACCTCCAGAAGTCAAGACAGTGAAAACAGATCCAACCCAGGCTTTGTTAGCCGACAGCGCCGAGTGGCCCGAGAATGGCTTACCATTTGAGGCGATCGCAAAACGGGTGGTGCTGCCATACGACGCCGTACGCGATGCTCTCTTCGAGCTGCTCGACAGTGCATCTCCCACTTTGGTTCAGGTATTCGATGAGGAGGAGGGCCGCATGCTTCTTAAGAGGGCCGCCCCGTGAGGCTGCGGCTACTCAAAATCGAACGATCAGGCACCGGTGGCGGCCTTTATGACGGCACCCAGATTTGGTTCGGCCGCGATGCCGACGGCAGGGCAGCCGAAGCCCTCGCACCTCTGTGCATGATCGGCCCAAATGGTTCGGGCAAGTCGCAGTTCCTTCAATTGATTGCCGAAATTTTCCAAGCGGCGTGGCACGCGCATGCCCCAGATGAAGAGCGGCGCAGTGCTAACGACGCTGTATTATTCGAGTTAGAATACCTAGTGCGGCCTAACGGCGCCGACAGCTACGAGACTGTGCGGCTCGTCCGCGAGGCTAAGGGTAAGAAGGCCGGGCCAATCGCGCTCATTCGGGCCAATGGCCAAAGCATCAACCCCGGCGACCCAAACTTTGGACAGTTTTTGCCGACATTGATCGTCGGTTACACCTCGGGCGACAATGAGACGCTGAGTCTGCCTTTTCTTGCCAGCCGAAGCGGTTACGCAAGCGACGTCGCCAAAGCGGCGCGCGCGGTAGAAACCAAGAAGGTGGCCGACAACCGGCTTATGCTGATCGATTATGGCACCAATCTGGAGGTGCTTTTTTCCAATCTCATGCTCGGCTCTGACTTCGTCCAGACAGAACTGCTGCGGCACGCTAATCTGGGCGATCTCGCATCCTGCCGCTGCATTGTGCGGCTTGCGCACTCCGCTGTTCCTAAAATCCCAAAGAAGAAACGCATATCTTCGCGCAAGGGCATCCAGCTCACCGACGAACTCGAGACTGTCATCGACAATCTGCAGCGCACTGCAACTTGCTGGCATGTCGACGAGAAGACCGAGACCTACACTTTCGATTTTCTAATCACCGGCGCGACCCGTGAAGCATTCGGATACTTCTGGTCCGACGCCTTCTCTCTCTACCGGTCTCTGCACAAGCTAGCGCTGCTCAATGACCTTGCTATCCCCCGTCCCGCGCGCAAACGATTTGACAAGGCTGTTAAGGAGAGGCGCTTCGCCTCAAGGCTGCCCGAGCCGCAGCAGGAGGACATGGTCTTCAGCTTTGAGGAAGTCCGCTTCTGGCCCAAGGACAAGGCATCGGACCCAGTCGACTACGTCTCGTTATCGGATGGTGAGCATCAGCAGGCACTAATCCTCGGCATCTATGCGATGATCGCCGATACCAACGCTATGTTCCTGTTGGATGAGCCTGAATCGCATTTCAACCCGAAGTGGCGCGTCGAGTTCGTCCAGCAGCTAATGAAGATGGTGGGCGACCGCGGCAATCAAGAATTCCTGCTAACGACGCACGCGCCATTCGTGCCGTCGGACATGCCGAGAGATCAGGTGATGATCTTCTCCAGGGACGCGGAAACAGGCAAGTTCACCGTCGAGGAGCCCAAGATCGAAACTTTTGGCACCACTTTCGACCGAATCCTCGAAAGCTGCTTCGGCATTCGCCCACCCAACTCGCACATTGCCGAAAAGGAAATCGAAAAGCTCCTCAAGTCCCACGACTTGGCGAGAGTTGAGGAGGGCTTCAAAGATCTCGGCCCATCGATCGGGAAAGCTCTTCTGGCCGACCACCTTCGAAAGCTGAAAAATCGGGATTAGGAATGCTATTCTCCTATCCGATTGAAGCCATCGGTCAAAACTGGCTAAATGCGCTTGCCGTCGACCTGATGCTCGCCGGCATGGACGCGATCGACGCCGGGCGCCGGCCCACGGCTTGGCCCGCCTGCTTGCCGCAAGCTCGGCGTGCACTTCTCGAGGAGCGCACTGGTCTCAAGTCGAAACTGTCCGCTCTGCTGCGCGAGTATCGCCGACTTCCCGCGGCCCAGCGGCTCGACGTGCGAACCGCCGTCCTCAGACAAACCGAGTTGCCCAACGTCTTCAGCGATGCCGCGCCCTGCCCGACCCTCGAGTCGCTGCCTGCTTCGATCCGCGCGCCGGCGCGAGCGCTCGCGCACTATCTCTTTGGGCAGCTGTCTAGCCTTAAGGAGGGCGATGGCTTCCTCCGCGACAATCAATATAGCGTTATCTACGAGAGCGAGATCAGACATTGCCCATTCTGTGGCCTCAATTATTTTCGCGCACCCGGTGCACCCCGGCACGCGCTTGACCATCTGTTGCCGATCTCGATTTACCCGTTCGCTGCCGCCGATCTGCGAAATCTTCCGCCGGCTTGTGACGAGTGCAATTCGACCTACAAACGCGGCATCGATATCTTGATCGGCTTGGGGGGAATGCGGCGCCGCTGCTCGGATCCCTATGCCGGCCCGAACTATCGGATCAGCTTGGATGGTAGTGAATTTTTTGAGGGCAATACAGTCGGAGGCTATGTACTTCCGCGGTGGAACATCGAAATGGTCGGCGACGAACTCGATCAGGCCGAGACATGGAACACAGTCTATCAGATTAAGGTGCGCTATGCGCGTGATGTCCTTGATGCCGACTTTCTCAGCTGGATCAAACATTACAGTGGCTGGTTTCTGGCCGAGCTTGGCCGAGGTAATGACCCCGACGCAGTAGCCGCTGAGCTTCCCCGCTATATCAACAATGTGATCCAGGAAGGCTTTGCGGATCGCGCCTTTCTAAAGGCCGAAGCGTTCAGACTCCTTGACCGGGCGTGTCAGGACCCCAAGATCGGGGATGACGTCCGACACTGGCTATGGGCATTCGTCGAGTACGCGCAATAATGATGCGCACGGTCTGCGATCACAGCGGCCCACGCTGTGCGTCAGGCCCGGTTCGAGACCGGCAAAGGCGGCGTTTGCCGTGGGAGCCGCCCACATATCCTCTTGCGCTGCAGGAAAGCGAACTGCCAAGCTGGGCGAGGCCCGCTGCGGGGCAGCCATTTCGAAGGGCGTCCATGTCACGGCAACACGCTGCTCCGCTGATAATCTCGGCCGACGGCCACTCGATTTCGACGGTTAGGCGGCTGGGCCTGGGTGCTGGCGGCCATGATCTCGACGAGGCCTCGATCCAGGAGATCGTCCATCGTCATCCTGCATGCCTCCCGATCGCCGAGATCGATCCGCTGTTCGTCGATCCGGTTCCGATCTGCCGTGAGCTGGTCACCCCGGCGGGAGCCATTGATAATCTGCTCCTCACGGCATCGGGCCTCCCTGTCCTTGTGGAATGCAAGCTGTGGCGGAACCCGGAAGGGCGCCGGGAGGTGGTGGGGCAGATCCTTGATTACTCGAAAGAACTCACCCGCTGGTCGGCCTCGGACCTGCAGCGCGAGGTCAGCCGGAGGCTGAAGCGCTCCGGGAATGTCATGCTGGAGCTTCTGCGCGAGGCCGGGCACGAGGTTGACGAGATCAGCTTCAATGACGCCCTCACCCACAACCTGCGGCGTGGCCGCTTCCTGCTACTGATCGTCGGGGACGGCATCAGGGAAGGCGTCGAGGCGATCAGCGAATACCTTCAGGTGCATGCCGGCCTTCACTTCACTCTCGGTCTCGTCGAGTTGCCCATCTATGCCGCTCCCGACGGGTCCCGGATCATTGCACCGAGAGTGCTGGCCCGCACGCAGACAATTGTGCGGACTGTCGTCGCCGTGCCCGAGAGAATGTCCGTCGCAGAAGACGAAGAGGACGACGCGGACTCCGGAGCACTGCCGGAGACGCCTGAGCGGCGAGCAGGACGCGAGAGGCGCAATGCGCTCCGGAAGGCCTTCTGGTCGGACTTTCTCGAGGGACTCAGGCTCGACGATCCCGATCAGATGAAGCCTCCTCCTTCACTTGGGGGCCATGTGGTCTTAAAGCTCGGCGCACCCGGCGGTTCGAGCTGGATTACGGTGTTCCGCGACGCCCGCGGCAATTCGGTCGGTCTCGCCCTTTCCGGCAACGCCGGCTCCGTCGGAGAGCGGGCGGCGCAGGCACTTGCTGATCAGGCTTCGGAAATAAGGGCAGAGCTCGGGCCGGGCGCGACGATCGATTTCTCAGGCGAGAAGCCCGTCGTGTCCGAACGGTTCGAGGTTCCTGATATCGAAAGCGATGACGGACGGGCGAAAGCACTCGCCTGGCTCCAGGATCGGACGAACGCCTTCGTGAACACCTTGCGCCCGCGCATCAGGTCGGCGTTGCGTGAGCTTGCCGAGACCTCATCCCAGATCTGACGCACTTGCCGAGCGGCTGCCTGCGATATCTGCCTGGGAGGCGGCCAGGGCTGATGTGCGGATCGGGCAGTGCGAGCCCGGAGCGGGCGCCCCCTTGGTGGGTCTGATCGGACAAGAACCGACGGGCAGATGCACCCTTGTGTAGTGTTGCCATCCGCCTAGTCTCGCCGGGGCAGCATCTCTTGCTGCGCGCTGAGGAACAGGGGCACACGGATTGAGCGACACTCACCACCTGTTCGTCGATCTTTACGCCTATCGCCAGCGCGAGAAAAGGAATCCGCTCGAGGACTGGCTGACCGAATGCCTTGCTGCCACAATCCGCGCCCTTCCCGGCAAACAGAAGGGCGCGTTGCTGACCCGGCTTTCGGGAACCAGGATCGATGATCCGCAGAGGTTCTCTGCCGCACACCGGATTGAGGTCATCACCCAGTATCCCGCAGGCGAAGCCGGGCGGCCGGACATGCTCATTCTTCTCGACGGCCAGCCATGGATCCTGTTCGAGAACAAGGTCAGCCACGGCGTATCGGTACATACTGACGAAGACGGAACGCAGAGCCACCAGTTGCGGAGGTATGCCGGCTGGCTGAGCGACCGGGGGAAGCACTGTGCCCTTGCGCCGGCGATCGTCTTTGTCACGCACATCACGCCTCCACCCGAGGATTTCCGGAAACGGGACGCCACAGGTCTGTATCGCGGCCTGTTCCCCACGCACACTTCATGGGGTGCGCTTGGCCGCGAGATATCGAAGCTGGTCGCTGATCTTCCTCAGGATCATCACGCAAGCGTACTCGCCAGCGCCTTCCTGACCTTTCTGGAGGAGAACAACATGAGCAATGAATTTCCGCCCTCCTCTGCTTTTGCCGCAGCCGAGCTGTACGTTACTCAGGCGGAGACGCTCGAGAATCTGGTCGATCGGATGTGGCATCAGGTCAGGAGCATTGCCAGCTTCGGCAAGACGGCTGACTACCAGCTGAAAGCATTGACTGACGAAGGCTCCGTCAGCGCATGGCGCTATGTTGCACCTGGTCCCGCGAGCCCAGACCGATCCTCCTATCTCCAGACGGGCATCTGGTATCCTGAAGCTGGGCTGTGGTTCGATGCAGAGGATATCGGCCGGGATCTGCGTGGCGCTCACGCATATCTGTTCTTCGGCAACAATTCGGACGGCATGTTCAGTGCGGTCACGGAGGAGCTAGCGGGGTTCGTACGGCCCACGAGTGATTTCCTGGCAATGAAGGCAATCGCAGACTTCTCGAGCGACCCGCAATCGCGCGGCGAGGAGATCATCAGCTGGATTGCTGATCGCAGCCGCGTGCTGAAAACCTGTCTCACCGCCCATCAGCTGATCGCCTGAGTTTCGGGCAGCTGGCATCTCCGACCCGGAAAATCACAAGAGGCACCGAGAGAATGAAAGCAGGACTGCTTTCCCAGTATTTCGCCGGCGTGGGCGTGAAGAGCCTTACCGGCACCGAGGTTGATCCGGCAGTATCGCGCGGGCACGAGTTTCAGGGTGTCGACAGCTTCAGGGCATTTCTCGGAACGCCGGCGGACAAGATCCGGGTGCCGGTAAAATATGTGTGGCTGTCCGACGAGGAGCCGCCGCTTGTACTGCCATTGTCCGGCACCTGGTACGACAGCCGGCGCGGCAAGGGGCACCGTGGCCCGGAGTACCGCCTCTACTATCCGGCGGCCGCCGAGGAGGTCGTCTACCGTGCCAGGCAGGGCGACACGCTCTTCCTCTGCATGGGCAAGGACGAGTCGCTGCTCGCCCTGCTCTGCGCAAGCGACAGCTCGATCGAGCAGCAGCTTCTCTGGCTCTTCGGGCTCGACCTCGCCGGCAAGGACCTTGTCCAGCGCGACCTGCGGCAGGAAGACGGGCGCGTTCTCGACCTGGCCGCCCGCTACGTGCTCGAGCTGGCCGACGTCGAGGTCGTCGCAGACGCGGACGAGTGGCTGGAGCGGTTGCTGAAAGCGTTCCCCGGGGGGTTGCCGCCCACGCGGAGATTTTCCGCCTTCGCGCGCGACCTCGCAGCCGAAGTCGATCCGCTGGCCAATCCCGATCAGGCACTGCTGACGTGGATGGACATCGAGGAGCGGCTGTTCATGACCTATGAGCGCCACATCGTCGGCGAGCGCCTGCGGCAGGGCTTTGTTGCCGACGGCATTGCCGATGTGGACGGGTTCGTCCGCTACTCGCTCGAGGTCCAGAACCGGCGCAAGTCGAGGGCGGGCTATGCGCTGGGTCACCATGTGGAGGCGCTGCTCGAGGCGCATGCGATCCCGCACAAGCGCGAGGCAACGACCGAGAAGCGCAACGGGCCTGACTTCCTGTTCCCGAGCGAAGCGCGCTATCACGATATGCACTGGCCCGAGGACCGGCTGCTGATGCTGGGCGTGAAAACCAGCTGCAAGGATCGCTGGCGTCAGGTGCTGGCGGAAGCCGACCGCATCGAGCGCAAGCACCTGCTGACGCTCGAGCCCGGCATATCGCAGACCCAGACCGACGAGATGCGCAAGGAGAAGCTGCAGCTGGTCCTGCCGCGCCCGCTCCACGGCTCGTACCGGCCGGCACAACAGGCCGAGCTCGCCGGGGTGGGCGACTTCCTCGAACTTGCCAGAGCAGTCGGAGCGGAGGCGCAAGGTCCGCTCACGCTATTGTGACGGGTTGTCCTCCGCGTCCGGCGGCAATGCAGCCGCCACCCGCCGGTGAACGCCGATGCTGCAATAGCGCTCCTCACCCCTGAGAAAGCTGTCGCACGCCGCGAGCACCTCCTCGAGCGGCCGGCGCTCGCGTCCTTTCAGCGTGCATTCCCATACCTCCGCTACGCGCCAGCCCTCTGCGCGGAGCTGTTCCAGAACCCTGGCATCGCGCCGGATGTTCGCGCCGATCTTCTCGCGCCAGAATTCCGCGCGCGTTTTCGGCCATTTGAACAGATGGCAGTCATGACCGTGCCAGAAGCAGCCATTGGCGAAGATCAGCGCCTTGCGGCCCGGGAAGACCAGATCGGGCTTTCCGGCAATGGTGCGCCCGTGAAGGCGGTAGCGCCATCCCAGCCCATGCAGTCCCTTCCTGAGCAGCATCTCGGGGCGTGTGTCCCTGCCCCGGATGCCGGCCATCATCCGGCTGCGGACTTCCGGCGCGACGACATCAGGCAACCTTGCGCTGCCGCACCGGATCGTTCTGGAGCTCGAGCGCCTTTCTGAGCCACGGCTCCATATAGCGCGCGATCGCTTCGACCTTGGGCACGGCGACCGCATTGCCGAACTGGCGGTAGGCCTGGGTGTCGGAAACCTTCTCGGGAATGAACCACTTCCGTGACCCGTGCTCGAAGCCCATCAGGCGCGCGCACTCGGTCGGGGTCAGCCGGCGCGGCCGCGTTCCCTTCTGCTCGATCAGGATCTCGGAACCGTCCTTGTGGTAGCGCGCCGACAGCGTCCGGGTGACGTCGTCAGGCCCGAACATGCTGTACCCGAAGCCGTTCCCCTTGCCTTCGTGCTTGCGGCGATAGTCCTGCAGATACTGCCAGAGCCGCGGCGTCAGCGTGTACTTCGAGTCGATCTCGTTATGTGACTGCAGGATCGATCCGAGCGTCGGCCACTCGGCCTCGGGTGGCAGCGCCCGATCGAACTCGTCAAAGCTGAAGCCGACGTCCTCGCGGAAGCCGACGATGAAGATGCGCTCGCGCTTCTGCGGGACCCAGGGCGCCGAGCTGATGATCCTGAAGTCGATCGTGTAGCCGAGCTCTTTCTCCAGCGTCCGCCGGATAACCGCGAAGGTGCGGCCGCCGTCGTGCCGCTGGAGGTGCTTCACATTCTCGAGCAGGAAGGCGGCCGGGCGATGGTAGCGCAGGATGCTCTCGATCTCGAAGAAGAGGTTGCCCTGCTTCTCGTCGTCGAAGCCGTGCTTGCGCCCCAGCGAGTTCTTCTTGGAGACGCCGGCGAGCGAGAAGGGCTGGCACGGAAAGCCGGCGAGCAGCACATCGAAGTCGGGAATGAGCGACGGCTTTGCGCCATAGGGGCGGATGTCACCGGCCATGACATGGTCGTCGCCGTCCGGGAAATTGCGCCGGTACGTCTCCTGCGACCACTTGTCCCATTCGCTTGTGAAGACGCACTTCCCGCCTAATGCCTCGAAACCGAGGCGAAGCCCGCCGATGCCGGCGAACAGATCGATGAAGCGGAAGGCGGGTGTCGCGGCGCGTTGCGTCATCCTCGCCGACGCCAGCTGCCGCACCCGATCCTCGACCAACTTGGGCACCTTGCACTCGCCGGAAAGATAGCGCCGGATCTGACGCTCGGTCAGCCCGAGTTCGTCCTCGGCCTCCGGCATCGACAGTCCCGAGCGCCTGAAATCTCCCGCAAAACCGCAGCCTGCATCGCTCATCCATATACTCCTGTCGAAATGCCCGGCCCGCCTCTGGGTCGATTTCGGACAGGATGGCAGCCGGATTCCCGAGAGGCAAGTCTGTTCTACAGATGTTCGCATTTTTCTGCGCCACTCAGCGGCCGCTTATCCGCCGGCTCCGACCGGGCTCCCCGACGCTCGGCGCATGACAGGCTGAAGGGGGTGCGCGGCGCCTCGACATAAGAATTACCCCCAATCGCGGAGTTTTGCCTGGCTCAAACAGTTTTCGCTGTGCGGTTGCAGGAATTCGACTTGAGCGAAGATGGGATTGGTAACGGTTTTTCTTCACAGCTTTTTTTCCTGTTGTGTTCTCCTGTCGGGAACGACAGTTTCGGTCGGGGGGAAGGATGCCGGGGGAAGTCGCCACACCGAGGATGGGCAAGCTGCGGCGCGCGCTCACGCTCGTGCACCTGCTGGCGGAGTCAGGCGAGGGCCTGACTCTGGACGAGATCGCGCAGGCGCTCGACGTCAACCGGCGCACCGCCGAGCGCCTGCGCGACGCATTGCGCGATGAATTCGATATCGAGGAGCGCGTCGATGACCGGACCAAGCGCTTCTTTATCCGTGACCGTCTCGGCAGGGCCTATACGCGGCCAAACGCCGAGGAGGTCGCCGCTCTCGAGATCGAGGTCGCCGCCAGGCGAGCGGAAGGTGCCGGGCACGCGGAGGCGTTGGAGCGGCTGCTCCACAAGGTGAAGTCGGCACTCGACGACCGGGAGAAGCGACGGCTGGCGCCGGACCTCGATGCACTGGTTCGTTTGCAGCGGAGCCGGATCGTGGCCGGACCGCTGCTTGATGCCTCTCCCGAAACGTTGGGCATCATCCAGGGCGCCATTCTTGCCGGTCAATGCGTCGAGTTCGACTATACGACCGAGGGCGCACCCGCCCCGGCCTGGCGCAGGGTCGTACCGCACGGACTGTTGCACGGACCCACAACCTATCTGATCGGCAAGATGCCGGACCGGGAGCAGGAGCCGGTCTTCTTCCGCGTCGACCGGATGAGCGCTGTCCGGATTTCGGAGCGTGCCGGCTGTGCGCCGGACGACTGGAATCTCGATGCGTGGCTCGCCCGCAGCTTCGGCATCTGGCGTGAGGAGCATCACGACATCCTGCTGCGTGTGGCGCCCGCGGCTGTCGCGCGCGCGCGTGCATGGCGCTTCCATCCCGGCCAGAGTTTCGAGGAAGATGGAGACGAGCTGCTGGTGCGCTTCCGCGCCGGAGGCCTGCGGGAGGTTGCCGAGCATCTATTCACATGGGGTGGCGACATCCGGATCGAGGCGCCCGAGGCGCTGCGGGCGGTGATGCGCGAGCGGGTGCTGCTCGCGCTGGGCTCGATCTGATGCATACGACCGGATCTGTCGCATCGATGGCCCAAAGCGAGCATGCTCCACCCGAATCGGAGCTGGCCACCGGCACGGGCGTGCGGCCGGACACAGGTGTGAGGGAAGAAGCGGTGCCGGACGACAGGATTTCCCGCATGAAGACAGCCGATGCGACGCCGCATGCCGCATCCCTGATCCAGAGCCTGCGGGATATCGGCTATTCGTGCGAGACGGCGCTCGCGGACATCCTCGACAACTCGATCACCGCCGGCGCGAAGCGGATCGAGATCCTTACCGATCTGTCCGCGGCCGATGCCGCGATTGGTATCCTCGACAATGGCAGCGGCATGACGCCGGAGCAGCTCGTCGAGGCGATGCGTCCCGGATCGCGCAATCCTCTGGAGGACCGGGACACCGACGACCTCGGACGCTTCGGCCTCGGGCTCAAGAGCGCCAGCTTCTCCCAGTGCAGGCGCCTGACGGTGCTCACGCGCAAGGCAGGCGTAGCGGCAGGTGCAACCTGGGATCTCGAACTGGTCGCCCGGACCAATCGCTGGGAGATCGAGCTTCACGACACGCTGGACGGCCAGCCCTGGGCAGACCGTCTCGAGGCGGACGGGACGCTTGTGATCTGGCGTGATCTCGACCGCCTCGGCGGCGGAATCGAGGGCAACGATGCCGGCCGGGCTGCCCATATCAACCGCGCGATCGCGCAGGCCGAGCGGCACCTCCGGCTCGTCTTCCACCGGTTCATGTCGGAAGACCGGCCTCCGCTCGAGCTGTGGCTCAACGGCCGCCGCCTCGAGCCGGTCGATCCGTTCGGCAGAAGCTTCGCGGGCCATCAGGCGGACCGTGTCGACCGCCTCGACATGGCCTGCGGCTCTGTCGAGTTCCAGTGCTTCACGCTGCCCCATCACAAGTCCGTCACGCGGGCCGAATGGGAGGACCTCGGCGGACCTGAGGGGCACCTCCGCTCGCAGGGCTTCTACGTCTATCGCGGCCGGCGCCTCATCATCACCGGCAGCTGGCTCGGTCTCGCGCGTCAGACCGAGCTGACCAAGCTGTGCCGGATCCGCGTCGACATCCCGAATACGATGGATGCTGAGTGGAAGATCGACGTCAAGAAGGCCTCGGCACAGCTTCCCCCCGCAGTCAGGGAGCGGATGCGCAATCTGGTCGAGCGGCTGTCGCTTACCTCGAAACGTACCTACCAGCGGCGCGGCCAGAAGCTCGTCGATCATGAATACATGCCGCTGTGGCACCGCATCCAGCGCGACGGCGCGATCATCTACCGTCCGGATGCCAGCCATCCCGTCCTTGCCGATTTCAGCGCCCGCCTGCCGGCCGACCTGCAGAATGAGTTCGCCAACATCGTGGGAGTGCTCGGCTCGACCGTGCCTATCGCGTCGCTCCACGCGGATTTCGCCGGCTCGGCGGAGGAGGTGCAGGCCGACGATCCCGATGATGCGGTGCTGCGCCAGCTCGCGGGAGCGATGGTCCGGATGCTGAAGGAGCAGGGGCAGACGACCGACGAGATCCTCGACCGGCTTCATCCGATCGAGCTGTTCAGGACCAACTGGGACGCGGCCAGCGCCGTGATCCGCGAGATTGCAGAGCAGGGAGAAGGTGAATGAGTGAGGCCCTCGAGCTCCTCGAGGAGACGGTGTCGCCGATGGTACTTCGCGAGAAGGACCGAACGGCCGCCAGCATTCGCGCGATGATCGACCAGATGCGCGCCCTTCCGATGTTCGGCGAGGTCTCGGACGAGCAGGCCGAGCGGCTCGCCCGCCTGCTGGAGGAGCGTAACGGCATTCACATGGGCGTCGGTGCGATTGTCGATACGCCCGAGTTCCGCCCATGGCTGCACGACGCGCGTGCGCGGATCGATCCGCATTACTGGAGCCGGTACAAGAAGCTCCTCCAGTCGAAGAAGCTGCCCGCCGACGTGATCACCTCCACCGACACGATCACCGACAGCATCCTCGATCGCATGGGCAATCCCGAGGAGCCCGGGCCATGGGACCGCAAGGGCATGGTCGTCGGCCATGTCCAGAGCGGCAAGACCCAGAACTATACGGGTCTGATCTGCAAGGCTGCCGACGCGGGCTACCGGCTCATCGTCGTCATCGCGGGCATCCACAACAACCTGCGCAACCAGACCCAGATGCGGATCGACGAGGGGTTCGTCGGGCGCGATACCGGCCGTCTCGAGAAGAAGGATACCAGGGACAGGCCGCGCGTCATCGGCGTCGGAAAGTTCGATGGCCGCAAGGCGCCGGTCAGTCTCACCACCACACTGAAGGACTTCAACCGGGCGACCGCGACGACCAACACCAGCCAGATCGCGTCCTATGCCGTGCCGGTCGTACTCGTGATCAAGAAGAACTCGGCGACCCTCGCCAATCTGGTCGACTGGCTCAAGGAGCACAGCACGACGCACGGCACCGACATGGTCGACCAGCCGATGCTGCTGATCGACGACGAGGCCGACAATGCCTCGATCGACATCAAGTACGGCAAGGGCGAGACGTCGCGGATCAACGGCCAGATCCGCGAGCTCCTCGCGCTGTTCCGGCGCAGCTGCTATGTCGGCTACACAGCCACCCCGTTCGCCAATATCTTCATCGATCCCGATACCGATGATGAGGTCAGGGGGCAGGATCTGTTCCCGCGCCACTTCATCTTCGGCCTTGACGCCCCGACCAACTATTTCGGCGCACGCAAGGTGTTCATCGACGGAATTCCCGACGAGGAGGACCAGCGGCCCGATCACATCCGCTACATCACCGACAATGGCGACGTGCTCCCTGTGAAGCACAGGATCGATCATGCGCTGACCGCGCTGCCGGAAAGCATGCTCGACGCCCTGCGCTCCTTCCTTGTCGCACGGGTCATCCGCAACCTGCGGGGGCAGATCGCGCAGCATGCCTCTATGCTGGTCAACGCCTCACGCTTTACCGGCATCCAGGGCCTCATCCGCAACCGGCTTCACCAGAAGCTCAAGGAGATCGAGGATGCCGTCCGCGTCGATGGCGGCCGGCCGGAGGCGGCGGAATACAATGACGAGATCGGCGCGATCCATCGCTGCTGGGAAGAGGAATATGCCGACGCGGGCCCTGCCTGGGACGAGGTTCGCAAGGGCCTGCTTCCGGTTATCGCCTCGACGCAGGTCGTCGCCGTCAACGCGGCGTCTCCGGGGGGGCTCGACTATGAGGGTGGCGGCGCCGGGCAGACGGTGGTCGCGGTAGGCGGCTTCTCGCTGTCGCGCGGCCTCACGCTCGAAGGACTGACCATCTCCTACTTCCTGCGCAGCTCGGTGATGTACGACACGCTGATGCAGATGGGGCGCTGGTTCGGCTACCGGCCGGGTTACGAGGACCTCTGCCGCATCTGGATGCCGGTAGAGGCTGCATCCTGGTATGCCCATATCGGCGAGGCGACCGAGGAGCTTCAGCTCGAGCTCAAGCGCATGCAGCAGGCGAATGCCACCCCCGAGCAGTTTGGCCTGGCGGTCCGCAGCCACCCCAGCGCGCTGATGGTTACCGCACGCAACAAGATGGGCGCGGGACAGAAGCAGGTCATGGTAGGGCTGTCGAACAGCTTCATCGAGACGGTGAAGCTGTCGGCGGCGGCACGGGCGCTGCAGCTCAACCGGTCTGCCCGGGATCAGCTGCTCGAGGATATCGCTACCGAGGGGCACGGACCCGACAGCGCCGGGAAAGTCACCGGCGGGTACCTGCTTCGCGACGTGCCGTGGCAGCATGTCGACGCGTTCCTGCGCTCGTTCGAGAACGAGCGGGAATCGGTTCTCACCGACCCGCGCCCCGTCCGCCAGTACATCGCCGAACGCGCGCACGACGAGCTCGGCAAGTTTGACGTCCTCATCGCGAGCCTGCAACCGGGGCCCGACCGGACGCCTGTCAACATTGGCGGCTGGCCGGTCATCCCGCCGCAGCGCAGCCTCGGTGAGCAGGAGCTGAGACGCGGCGTTCTCGCGATCAGCGGCAAGAAGGCCCGGCTTTCATCCCGCGGCATCGAGAAGGTCGGGCTTGCGCCCGAGGTCGCCCGGCAGACCGAGGAAGCCTATGAGCGCGAGGAGCTCGCGACGAAGCAGGATGGCTCCGGCCGCGAGCGTCCGAACTATCCCGACCGAATCTATCGCGCGAAGCGGACACGCCCGTTGCTGGTGCTCTACAATATCGCCCTCAAAACCGAGGGCCTGCCCGAGGCACTTGTCGGCTCGGTGCCGCCCGAGCCCGTCGTCGCATGGGCATTGAGCTTTCCGGTCTCGGCGCGCCCCGACAGGAAGGTCGAGTATATCCTCAACCCAGTCGCCCTGCGCGAGCTGTTCGGCGACGAGGACAGCGACGAGGACAGTCTCGATGACTGAGCGCGACCCCTGGGCAGCGCTCTCGGCCGGCGCCGTGGATGCGCGACGCGTCGATCCCGACGGCAGACATGATTTCTTCTGGATTGTCTCCGGCAAGGCCGAGCCGGGGCTGTTGTTGCAGATCGCGCCCGGCGTCGCCGAGCCGAAGCCGTTACCGAAGCTTCGCAACCTCGAGATCAGATTCCAGGACGTAGCAGGGGGTCGGGCGCTCGTCCTGTTCCTGAAGGACGCCGATCAGCGGGAGCTGTTCCAGAGCCTGTGTCTCGATATCGTCCGCGCCGCCGAGCCGGGTACAGACAGCGCGGATGCGCTGATCAGGGCAGTGCGCCGGGCCATGCGCTGGCACCACCTTCTCCGCGGGGGGCGCAACGACCTGCTGAGCATCGAGGAGCAGCGCGGCCTGCTCGGCGAGCTGCAGTTCCTGCGACGTCTGATGGATCTGGTGGGGGCGCATTCCGCTGTCGATGCGTGGAAGGGACCTTCCGGCAGCTCGAAGGACTTCGAGCTCGATCGCTGTCTTGTCGAGGTGAAGGCACGCCGCGGCGCTGCGAAGCCCTTCGTCCAGATCTCCTCGGAGGACCAGCTCTCCGATGTCGACGGCTGCAGCCTGTATCTGGTGGTCTCCGCGGTCGACGCTGCGGTCAAGCCGGACGGCAGGACGCTCACCGACTACGTCCTCGAGCTTGAGAAACTGTACGCGGCGGCCGAACCCGAGGCGTACCGGCTCTGGGAGCAGGCGCTGATCGATGCCGGCTTCGATTTCGATGACGACTATTCGGACCGGCGCTGGACGCTGGGAAAGACTGCCGAATTCGAGGTTGCCGGAGACTTTCCGCGGATAACGCCACCGCTGAAGACCGGCGTCTCCGGCGTCCGGTACAGCATCGCGCTGGACGCATGTGCACCATTCCAGGTCGAGCCGGGCGTGCTCGAGGGGCTGATCATACGGGGACTGGGAAATGGAACAGCTGAATGAATTCCATCGCGAGTTTCTCGCGGAGGTTCAGGGCGAGGCCGACGCGCAGGGACTGATCACGACCGAGGCCTTCCTCGAGAAGATGGGCGAGATCCTCGACGAGGCCGGCGAGCTTTCCTCCTTCGCACAATGCTATCACGAGGGTGTTTTCAAACAGAAGCCGGTTCAGGTCGATGGGTTCGGGTGGGATGCGGACGATGAGGAAGGTGTCCTCAGTCTCGTAATCTCGGATTTTCATCGTCATGCCGAGCCGGGCTCTATCATGAAGGCGGAAGCAAACAGGCTTCTCGCACGGGTCGTGCAGTTTGTGATGGCCTCGCTGGACGCAGGCTATCGGGAAGGCCTCGAGGAGAGCAGTCAGGCATTTGCGCTGGCGGATCTGATCCGGCGATGCTGGAAGAAGATTACCAAGATCAAGCTGATCCTCGTCACCAACCGGATCTACAAATCGCGGACCGACGCCCAGTCGGTCGGCAGGATTGGCGAGATCCCCGTCACGTCGAATGTCTGGGACCTCGGGCGAATCCAGCGTTTCATCGAGGCCGGTCAGACGCGCGAGGACCTCGTGATCGACTTCGCCGAAGATTTCGGCGAGGCGATCCCGGTGCTGCGGGCCTCGTTCGATGGTGCACCCCTCGAAAGCTATATCGCAGTGATTCCGGGTACGCAGCTCGCGGCGATCTATGACCGCTGGGGTGCGCGCCTGCTCGAGGCGAACGTTCGCAGCTTTCTGCAGGCCCGAGGCAAGGTGAACGGGGGCATCCGGGATACGATCCGCAAGGATCCCGCGATGTTCTTCTCGTATAACAACGGCCTGACCACCACCGCCGAGAGCGTCGAGGTCGCCAGCATCGGGGAAGGCCTGTTCCTGATGTCGGCCTCGAACTTCCAGATCGTCAATGGTGGTCAGACGACCGCATCGATCCACGCCGCCCGCAAGCTTGCCGCCGAACAGCTTAAGGACGTCTACGTCCAGATGAAGTTGACGGTGGTGCCGCCGGAGCACTCCGAGACGGTCGTTCCGAACATCTCTCAATTCGCCAACAGCCAGAACAAGGTCAATGCGGCCGACTTCTTTGCCAACCATCCGTTTCATATCCGGATGGAGGAATATTCTCGCCGCATGCTCGCTCCCGCCGGGGAGAACGGCTATCGCGAGCACAAATGGTTTTATGAGCGCGCCAGGGGGCAATTCGCCGACGAAAGGGGGCGCCGGACGCCGGCGGAACGGAAAAGCTTTGATGCGATATTCCCGAAGAGTCAGTTCTTCACAAAGACAGATCTGGCAAAATTCGAGAATTCGTATCGCTGCAAACCGCATATCGTCAGCTACGGCGCGCAGAAGAACTTTGCCGAGCTCGCGAGGGCGATCGGTGAGGAGTGGGGCAAGAACGACGGAGCAGCGTTCGACGAGGCGTGGTTCCAGCGGCTGATCGCCAAGGCGATCATCTTCCGACACCTCGAGCGGATCATTCCCGCCCAGACCTGGTACACCGGCGGATACCGCGCGAACATCGTGACCTATGCGATCGCCAAGGTCGTGCACGATGCCGATGCGCGCGGACGCGTTCCTGACCTGGACGCGGTCTGGCGCCTGCAGCGCGTCCCGGCCGCGCTCGAGCAAGCCCTTCTCGCGGCAGCCGAGGCGGCGAACGAGGTGATCACCAACCCGCCGCCGGGCGTCCGGAACATGAGCGAGTGGGCAAAGAAGCAGGCGTGCTGGGCTAGACTAGCCAGTTGCAGTGTTGCCTATGACGCCAGTTTCGAAACCGTCACTATCGAGCGCGACGCATTGCGCGCCGTCGATCGCGACACCCGGGTCGCGAAGCGCCAGCTCAACGGAATCGAGGCGCAGCGCGAAGTGGTGAACCAGGGAGGCGAATACTGGTCGCAGCTTCTCGCTTTCGGCAAGTCGATCGGGAAGCTGGCGCCGAAGGAGGCCGGCATCCTCCAGGCGTGCACCTTGCTTCCGCGCCGCGTTCCGACCGAAAAGCAGTGCCTCGCGGCAGTGGCAATCGCGGACAGGCTCGAGCAGTATTACGACGCCGTCGCCTGACGTCGATCAGCTCGCCCATCCCGCTGTGGGCCCTTCCGCACATCTCCGGGGAGACCATCGCTTACGGTTCGCGATCTGTCCCCCGTCGTCTGCGCCGCCGCTGACCGGCGGTCGAGTCGTCCTGCACTGACGATTATCGCCGATCGCTGTAAACCGCAGCGAGTATGTCCGACACGGCCCGCAGCCGCCGGCGATGATATCGCTCAAGCAGCGAGGTCAGACTGCGACCGTCGCCATCCAGCAATCGGTCGCGTATTCCCTCGTGCTCCTCGACCAGGTTGTCGAATATCCGGAACTCCGCTCTGCGCAGCGGAGCGAGGCGGCCATTCAACTGCGCAATCGCCGCGACATGCTCGGCACTGCCGCTGGCACCGGCGATCTCGAGAAACAGCCGGTCCATCGCCTCGCCCGGGTCCATCTGGTCCACTGACAGGCGCTCCCGGGTTGCGGCAGGTCCGGCACGAAGGTTCCTCGTTGCGAGCGCCAGCAGCCTCGCACGCCAGCTATAGAGGTCGCGCAGGCCCGCTTCGGTCGGGAGGGGCACGCGAAAGCCATTGTGATTTGGTGCTTCCACGAGACGCTCGCCGGTGAGGCGATGCAGCGCGTCGCGCACCGGTGTGATGCTCGAGGCGATCTGTCTCCCGATGGCCGCAGGTTCGATCGGGCTCCCGGGTGGGAGCTCTCCCTCTGTGAGCATTCGCCTGAGCTCGGTGTAGACACGTTCGAAGGTCGCGCCGGGACTCATCGCCTACGCTCCGGCGCGCTGCCCGGCGACATGCGCCTCGATCAGCGCCTGCTGGTCGGGCCGAAGCGCATCGATCGCGCCGATAGTGCCGGCCGGTTTGTCCTGAAGCAGAACCGACGGGCATTGCCCCTCGTAATTGCCGAGATTGGGGCGGTGCTGGCGATAGCCGACCAGCTGGGCCAGCTCCTTCGGAAAGTGACGCGCCATCTCAGGCGGATAGGCGAGCCACTGGTTCTCATAGGGCTTGAGCCAGCCGAGACAGTAGCTGACGATCGCCCCGCGACGGACCGTAAAGCTGCGGTTGCCGCCGGCGCCATGCAGCGTCGAACCAAGAAAGAGCAGCGCGTCGCCCGGGTCGAGCTCGACCGCCACCGGCTGCGCGTCAGGGTCCGGCTCGAGCGCCTTGCACCCATGACTGTCCGGCCAGATCAGCGTGGTACCGTTGAGCTCCCGGTACGGCGTGAACGGCCACATCACGTTGAGCAGATACTCGGTCTCGCCGATCGCGCCCCGCCACATGTCCTGGTCCCGGTGGGGAAGCTGCGGCAGCGCGCCGGGGTGGAGCGCGATCGCTTGCGTCAGGTTGAGCTGCAGGCAGTCGCACCAAGGGCCGAGGACTTCGTTCGCGATCGCGAGGATGTCGGCATGCATGACCAGCTTTGCAGCGTGCGGGCTGCGCGCGAGCAGCCGGCCGAAGCGCCTGGTCCGCTCGCCATAGAAGCCGCCCTGGCAGAATGGTGTGTGCAAAAAGGCGTCGGCGAGGTCTGTGTCGAGATTCGCGATGGTGCTTCGGGGAAGCGCGTCCTTTATGATGGCATAGCCATGTTCGCGGAGCTGCCCGACGATGGTGCTCGCCGCATCTGCTTGTGCGGGATGCAGGGGGTGCGTCGCCATCATGCGGCCTCCGCTTCGAGGAAATGGCCCGGCGGCAGGATGCCGCTGGCGGCGAGCAGCGCGGGCGTTTCCGCAGTGATTTCAATTTTGAGGGCGCCGAGCGTCATCCCGTCGATGGTTTCGGGTTGACCGAGCGGCCTCGCGTCCCAGCCGAATTCGAGAATCTGGTCGAGCCAGCCCTGTTCGGCGACGCCGGTATAGGCCGTGATGCCGTGCTCGAGCGCATAGTGCGCAAGTCCGGTGACCAGCGCGTCACGCCACCGCCGCCGTTCGGCCGCGCGAAGGCTGCGATCGAGGCAGAAGCGCGTGATCTCGTAGGTGTGGGGGCCCGTTGGCGGAGCCTCTTCGCACAGATCGGCGAACAGCGTGTCGAGGATGTGCGGCCGGGTCGTCGGAAGCAGCCGTGCCGAGGCGAGATGGTTCTGCGCGCTGTCGGCGAGGATCAGATAGCGAGCGTGCGTGTCATCGAACTGGTCGATCTCATATTTGCCCGCGAGCACCGGCACGTCCCAGCCGAGCAGGTCGACGAACACGCGCTTCCTCGCTTCGAACATCGCGCGCATCACCGCATCGCTGGCGGTGCTGCGCTCGTCCTGTGTGAACAACATGGCTGGACTCCCCTGGTGGAGCCCGGATGCTCGGCGCGTCGCCCGGCAGTGACCACTCCCCAGAAATGGGGAGTTTACCGCTTCAGCGCATCGGTGAAGGTGAGTGCCCCGTCATAGAGGGCGTGGATCGCGAGTTGGGTCCGGTTGGTGACTCCGTAGCGGCTGCGGGCCTCCTTCATGTGCTGGATCGCCGTGTCATGCCCGATGCCGAGGATCTGCGAGGTCTCCCAGTCCGACTTGCCGCGCGCCGCCCAGTAGATGCAGTCGCGCTGACGGTCGCTGAGCCGCGGCCGGTCCTGGTCGGTACGCCTGACCCCCGAAAGGCGCCGGGCGCCCTCGAAGGCGGTGGCGCCGACGAACTGCGCGAGTGGCATCCATTCGGTGCGGAAGGTCCGCCCGTGCGCTGTGGCGAACGAGCAGGACCCCGCCGACTCGCCGGGTACGTGCGCGGGCACGGTGAACCCGTCCGCGAGGCCGACGCGCCGGGAGTGTGCAAGAATCTCCTCGTCACGCTTTGTAATGACGATGAGCTGCGGGAGCCTCGACCAGGGGAAGCCGACGCTGGTCAGATGGCTCGCGCGGTGCACAGGGTCCGACGGCCCGAGCCGCTCGGCGTCGAACCAGGCCTCCCATTCACCAGGGTAATTGTGGACCCGGATCGCGGGCTGCGGCGCCCGCGGAACGTCGACATGATGGGCCAGCGCATAATGCTGAAAGCCCATCTCGTGCGCGATCGCTTCGAGCAGTGTAGCGAGTTCGTCGATTGTCGCCGCGGTCTCGACCGCGAATGCAAATGCCTGAGCCGTCTTGAGGACCATGTGCCGCGCCATACCGTTGCGGGACGCGCCCCAAGCCGCAGCGTCCGAGCCTCAGCCGTGCCGGCTCCGCACGCGCCGCTTTCCCATCGGCGCAACGGACGGATCGATAAGGGTTTTCTGGTAATAGGTTCGCTGCGAAGGAGCAAATGCGTCTGTTATTTCTTGAGGCCAGGGTGCTGTTCAGCCTTGTTATCGTCTCTGGCTTCAGCCGGACGCGGCGATGGGGCCCGCGCCTGAAAGCCGTCCCGACTGGCGGGACAGCGCGCCCTATCGCGCGCTGATCGGCATCGATCGCGCCGGGCTCGCCTGGGAATGGCTTCGCCGCGACCCGGCCTACGCGGCGATGAGCGCCAGGCTGCGCGGTGGAGACGTCAGCGGCGACGCGCAACTCCAGATGGAGGCGGGCGCCCGGGCTTTCGGGCTGTGCTTTCGCCGAGGATGCTGCGCGGCCTGCGCCAGCGGCACGCCTCTTGTGGCATGCAGACCTCGATCCGTTCGTACTGCAGGTGCGGGCGATCCCGGCGGAAGGGTCGGATCCGGAGGCGATCGACCTTGCTCGCCTGGCGCGCTGGATGACGATCGTGCGCGGCGGAGAGCGTGAGCATGTCGCCTTGTCGGATGGCTGGCATCGCATCCGCATCGACGTGGTCGAAGGGACACTGGTTGAAGAAGGGCCCGCCCGGCTCGACTATCTTCTGTCGGGGCTGACCCGGGTCGATGCCCATGTCCTGACGCTCAGGCGCATGCTCGGGCTCTGGCACAGCGGCCGCTTCACCCGGACCCTGTATCCGGCCGAGCCGGGTCTGCCCCGACGCCTCGAGACGCTTCGTGTTGGCGATGCCCTTTCTGACGGCGCATCCTATCGTGAAATGGCGGTAGCCCTGTACGGCGAGGAGCGGGTTCGTGCCGAGTGGAAGGGGCGCTCGGATTTTCTCATGTCGCGCGTGAGGCGACGGACGGCCGAGGCTCGGGCGATGCAATCCGGGGGCTGGCGTGCGCTTCTGAAAGCGTGACGATCGGTACCGCATCCCACGAGTATCACCAGCCTCGCGCGCTCGCTATGAGGCCGGACAGGAACAGCGCACCGGAGACCCATCCAAGCATGGGCGCAAGCCACGCACAGCGATACCTGCGTCTTCTCGATGCCCTGAATTTCGCCTCAGCCCAACGCAGGCGCCGGCCTGTAATCGCGACCCGGCTCCAGTACGCATCCTGGTGACGCAGCAGTTCGGCGAGCCTTCCGTACATCTCCTGTACGACCATCGCGCCGAACATCGCGAAAATCACGCCAGCGCCGAACAGGATGACCGGCAGGATATGTCCTTTTGCTGCTTCCCGCGCGTTCAGGAATGCCGCGGCGCCGCCTCCGTTAAGAGCGAATAACGATGCGGTAAGCCATCGAGAAATGGTGCCATATTCCGTCGAGACAAACGCAGCCTGTTTGTCGATGCGTTCGGTAGCTCGCCTCGCTCGAAGAATGATGGGATTGTCCGACACTCCGCTCGAGGTGCCACTGGCACCATTGCTGCACAAGGGGCGGGTGGAAGCGCATCGCCGATATCTGGCCCGGATCTGCACAAAGAATTCAGACCTGCGGAACTAGAGTTGGATATGCTTTACGTCGCAGGGGCCAACGCCGAAGATGAAGGTTATGCGACTGTCACGCGTTGATCTCGGCTTGAGGCGTTTTGGTCTCCGCTCATAAGCGTAAGGCTCTGGATTGGGGGTGAGGGAATGAATACGAGCACGCCTCCAACAGCGCAGCCTGCCCGGAATCCGTCCGAAACCTGGCGACGAATCGTCGGGATCGGGGGGCTGGAGCCACGAGGACGTGATAGCGACTTTGTCGATCTGGTCCGAACGGCGCTTGATCCTGACGCGAGCACGATAGTCGAGGCGCTCGCGACATGTCCGAACAATGAGACGCTGGTGCGGGCCGTGTTCGGCGTCGTGGCGCCGTTCAGTGCGATGTCGCAGGACATTGTCGACTTCATGCGCAGGGCCGACGCGCGGCGAGGGAAGGCTTCGATACAGATCGCGATCGAAAACTCGATCGTCGGGCTCGAGCATCTCGAGGAATTTGCGAAGACTCTTCGGCAAGCCCCGGGTGTGACCGAGATTTGGGACGCGACGATCCAGGACGCGTTCGATCTGGCGAATGCAGCCGGAAGAAGCGTGCAAGGCCGGACATTGCCGTTGGATGTGAAAAGCTGGCTGGCTGCGTTCGCACGAGGCGAGTTTCGCGAACTCCCGCCCAGTCTTCACCCTGAACGCGTCGCCGCTGAACTGGGCGATCTGGCTTCGATCGCCGCTACCGCTCTCGCTACGCTGCGCTCCGTTATCCGCTTCAGGGAAGAGAAAAGCACGTTGCTCGCGAAGTACCGGCATCCTGATTTCGGTGGAGGCAGAGTTCGGGATCCGATTGCTGTTGCGATGGCCGAACATGATCTGGTCGGCCCTTTGATCGGCCTCCTCGGTCAGGCGGCGATGGAGGAGGATCATTCCGCCCTGGTAGCCGCCATTCGTCCTGTGTTCGCACGAATTCCGCGCCTGCCCGTGTCGACGACGGGCGAGTTGGCGACGCTCGAGAAGGTGCTGTCTCTGCCGGCCTGGAAGAAGCGCTTCGAATTGTACGCGGTCTGGATCGCCACACGCATCGCTGGCGCGGTCGAGCCGGAGCGCGTGGCAGTCCACACCGATGCGCAAGGTGCGCTTCCCTTCGCTTTCAAGGCGACCCATCTCGCGACAATCGAGAGCGCCGATGGCGAGAAGCGTCTGTGGGCAGAGCGTCGGGAGCGATGTGTCGACCCGATCGGCAAGAACCGCACCGGCCACGTTCAGCCTGACTATGGCTTGTGGTTTGGTCCGGAAGGAGCCGATCGCTGCGATCTGATCGTCGAGGTCAAACACTATAAGACGCCCGCGCTGACCACGTTCGGCGCTGCGCTGGTGGATTATGCCAAGGCTCACCCGCACGCGACGACGGTGCTGGTGAATTATGGGCCCGAGGCAGGCGTCGCAGACCATGAACGATGGTCGCATCACGGCGTTCTGCGTCGTTGTCACGAGATCGGCGATTTGACACCGTATAATCGCGTCGCGTGCGACGCGTTTCGGGAGTTGGTACGAGAAGCCGCCGGACCTGAACCGCACCCTCGGCTGCTCTTGCTTGATGTTTCGGGCTCGACTAGCGATGGAGACGGCGGGTTGCGGACAAGGAGCGTTGCGAGAAGCTGGCTCAGCGCTCCCGAGCAAGCCCACCTCAAGCGGGTAGTAGCAGCCTCGGAGGCGATCCAATGGGACCTGCCGCTGGTCGAGGCAGTGGCGAGGCTGGACAAACCCGTCGACGCAGCGGGCGGCGATCCTCTCGCCGTGGCGCAGGAGTTGTTGCACGGCGCAAAGCGCATTTGGATCGCGACTGATTCCTCAGGGGTGTCCGCATTCAAGACCGCCGGCTTTCGCCACTTTCGCCACCTTCGCCACATGACCGGCATCGATCTCGTCGAAGTCGGCAGCAGCTAACCTGAGTCGGGTGAGGCAGTACGAGGCAACTATCCGCGCGTGAGCCACAGGTGGCTTTGACCGGCGACCTCCGCTTGGGCCGCATTGGCCTCTCGGCCTTCGGAGCAGTCAGAATTGTGCGGACCTGCCAGGTTGGAACCCGCACCATGTCGAAAACGCGAGCCTTCTGCACGGCTCGTTGCGGAGCAAGGCGCAACCACCTCAGCCTGGGAGGCAAGACCAGTCGTCGAGCGACTTTGCGGCTGCCGCGGAGGTGAAGCCGCTGAGTCCCGGGTGCTTGAGGTTGGTCTTGGTGAGCCGCAGCGCTTCTGTCTGTGACATGATGTAGAAACGGTCGGCCGTCCGGTCGATGCCGGTCGGGCTCATGCCGAGGCGCACCAGCATATAGAATAGCCCGGGTGTGGGCTGCTTCGGCTTCACCATCCACGACCCCGGTTTGCACTTGCCCTTTACGTCCACAATGAAACTCGCGCCGCTGGGAGCCCGCACGACGAGGTCGGCGAGGGGCGCGTTCGGCCCCAGGGTCAGGCTGACAGAATAGCCGCGCCGGGTCAGCTCGCCCGCTGCCAGAAAGACCGCGGCCCATTCGGCCTCGTTCCGGGTCATGGTCATCTGTCCAGGCTAAAGGGCACCCGTTTAGGTTGCGTGAACCGTGGCCAGTGCCTCTCGACGCGGCAGGCGGGCGCCTCGCCGGCGATGCAGGACCGAGCGCAGGATCTGCGGTGCGCACACTGCGGCTGCAGGCAGCCACAGGGTTCGCGCGTCTTTATTCACCCGCGCAGCACACTTGCCTTGGACCTGGGGCACGGCGGCGGCTGGCCCCCTTGGCCCGCGTGCACGCCGCCGCGCCGGCGGTGTCGGCAAGAGTGCGTTCTTTGCTTTGCATCGCGTTGCCGCGACCGCGCTCTACGGCGCTTCGCGCCGCCGGGCCGCGGTGCGTCCCGGCCTGGCGGTGACGATCGCTGGCGCTTGTGCTGCGGTCGGTGCGCTTCGCGCTCCGGCTCTTTTGGTGGCCGATCCCGGATGCGCGGGATGGCCGGCGCGCCCTTCTGGGCCTGCTCGGGCGCGGCGCAACCCGTGGCTTCGCCTCGGGTCCTCCACTCTCGTTCCGGCCTGCGGTGCGCCCCGCCCTCAAGTCGCGGGCCCGTCCGGGCTTCCTCGCCGCCCACCCCGCTTTCCGGGGTCGGGTGCGGATTTTGGGATGAGGAGGCCGGGTCATGGGCAGGAGTGGCGGATGTCGGGTGCGTGGAAAGGCGGGCGGGCGCGAGCCGCGCGCGTCACTCTATGACGAGGTGACGGGGCGGATCGTCGCCGAGCTGGAGGCCGGACGCTTCCCATGGGTGCAGCCTTGGGAAGCCGCCGCCGCGGTGCCGGGACTGCCGCGCAATGCTGGATCGGGCCGCGCCTATTCGGGGATCAACGTGCTGATCCTTTGGGGTGAGGTCATCATGCGCGGCTATGCCTCGCAGGGCTGGCTCACCTTCCGGCAGGCGCTGGAAGCGGGCGGATGCGTCCGCAAGGGCGAGCATGGCGTCGGCGTGGTCTATGCCGATCGGTTCGTCCCCAGGGAGGCGGACAAAGGGACGCTCCGGGGGAGCGCCACCCCGCCGAACGGGGATGAACCGCCCGAGAGAGCCATCCATTTCCTCAAGCGCTTCACCGTGTTCAACGTCGCGCAGTGCGACGGCCTGCCCGAGCGGATGCTTAGCCGCGCCGCGCCGCTGCCGCCGCGCGAGATCGTGCCCGTCGCCGAGGCGCTGATCGCGGCGACGGGCGCGGACTTTCGGATCGGCGGAGCCGAGGCCTATTATGCGCCGGGCGAGGACTATGTCCGCGTGCCGCCGCAGCCCGCGTTCCGGCACCAGATCGATTATTACCGCACCGCGCTCCACGAGCTTGGCCACTGGACCGGACACGCCTCGCGATTGGGCCGCGACCTGTCCAACCCGTTCGGCAGCGCGGGCTATGCGCGCGAGGAACTGGTTGCCGAACTGGCCTCGGCCTTCCTCTGCGCCGCGCTCGGGATTCAGCCGACCGCCCGCCATGCCGACTATCTGGGATCGTGGCTGGCGGTGCTGCGCGCCGACAATCGCGCGATCTTCCGCGCCGCGAGCCTTGCCAGCAAGGCCGCCGACTATCTGCTCGCCTTTCAGTCCGAGGCTCCGGCGATGGAGGTGGCGGCATGATGCTCCTCACCCCCGAGCTTCGCGCCGCGCTCCACGCGCAGTGTGACAGCGAGGCCACGGACAAGCGCCCGCTGGTGAAGCTGTTCAATCCGCTCTCCGCCGCGACATGGCTGGCGAGCGAGCTGGCCGAGGACGGCGACACGCTGTTCGGGCTCGCCGATCTCGGCTTCGGCTGTCCGGAACTCGGCACTTTCTCGCTTCGGGAAATCGAGTCGCTGCGCCTTCCCTTCGGGCTGCGCATCGAGCGCGACCTGCTTTTCGCGACCGATCTGCCCCTGTCGGTCTGGGCGGATCGGGCGCGCAAGGCGAGGTCGATCCTCCAGGCCGAGACGCTGTTGCGCCGGGCGCGGGACACCGCAACCAGAATTGCCGACCGGTTTCCGCCGTCCGGGTGACGGCGGGAAAGGCGCGCGGCGCGCCTTTCGCCGCAATCCCGAAAGCCGGTCCCGCCCCACTTCTCAAGATGAAACGGGCCCGGCGCTCACAAGGAGCAGAGACATGAAACTCCAATTCATCGAACTCGACAAGCTCTATGTCGACAAGGCGAACATGCGCTTCGCCAAACGCCCGCCGGACGTCTCCGACATCCTGCCGAGCGTGCGCAAGCGCGGCATCCTCCAGACCCTGATCGTGCGGCCGGGCGACGAGGACCGCTTCGGCATTCTCGCCGGTTCCCGCCGCTTTCGCGCCGGGCAACTGATCGCGGAGGAGCGCGCCGGGACCGGCGAGGCCGGGGCCGAGCCGTTTCAGTTTCCCTGCGCGATCCTCGAGGCGGGCGACGATGCCACCGCCGTCGAGGCGTCGCTGATCGAGAATATGGCGCGGCTCGACCCCGACGAGGTGACGCGCTGGGAAACCTTCGTGCGGCTCGTCAAGGAAGGCCAGTCGCCGGAGGAGATCGCCGACACCTTCGCGCTGCCGGTGCTCGCGGTGCGGCGCACGCTTGCGCTCGGCAACCTGCTGCCGCGCATCCGCGACCTGTATCGCCGCGACAAGATCGATGCTGCGACGGTCCGCCAACTGACCCTTGCCAGCAAGGCGCGGCAGAAGGACTGGCTGGGGCTGTGGGACGCGCCCGACACGCATTGCCCCACGGGCTGGCAATTGCGCGGCTGGCTGTTCGGCGGGCAGGCGATCTGCGCGCGCTATGCGCTGTTCGATGTGGATAAGAGCGGCGTGGCGCTGGTCGCCGACCTGTTCAACGAGGAACGCTATGTCGCCGATGCCGATGCGTTCTGGACCGCGCAGCGTGCGGCGATCGAAGCGCGGCGCGCCGCCTATCTCGAAGCGGGCTGGACCGGCGTCGAGGTGAGCCCAGCCAGCGAGCATTTCCAGCATTGGGAATATGAGAAGGCGCCCAAGCGCAAGGGCGGACGCGTCTATATCGACGTGCGCGCCAGCGGCGAGGTCGTGTTCCACGAGGGCTATCTCAGCCGCAAGGAAGCGAGGCGCATCGCGCGTGGCGAGGAACCGGCAAGCGAACAGCCCAAGGCCGTGCGGCCTGAAATCACCGGCCCAATGCAGACCTATATCGACCTGCATCGCCACGCCGCAGTTCGCGCCGCCTTGCTGTCGCGCCCCAAGGTCGCGCTGCGGTTGATGGTCGCCCATGCCATCGCCGGCTCGCATCTCTGGCGGGTGGAGGCCGAGCCCCAACAGGCGCGCAGCGACGCGATTGCCGAGTCGGTTGAGACCTGTCGCGGCGAGACGGTCTTCGACGCGAAACGCCGTGCGGTGCTTGGCACGCTTGGCTTCGATCCCGAGACGCCGAGTGTGTGCGGCGGCCGCGTCGAGGGCCCGGACGGGGATCGGCTGACCGCGATCTTTTTCCGCCTGCTCGACCTGAGCGATGCGAAAGTCATGGACGTGATCGCGGTGCTGATCGGCGAAACGCTGGCGGCCGGGAGCCCGGCGGTCGAGGCGGTCGGGCTGGAGCTGGGGCTCGACATGGCGCGCTGGTGGCAGGCCGACGAGGCGCTGTTCGAACTCATCCGCGACAAGGAAGTCCTGCAGCTGATCGTCGCCGAGGTGGCAGGCAATACGGTCGCCAACGCCAATGCCGGCGAGAAGGGTGCGACGCTCAGGAAGATCGTCGCCGACCATCTTGCCGGGGCGGGTGGCCGGATTAAAGTCGAAAACTGGGTACCGCGCTGGATGACCTTCGCGCCCGCCGCCTACACGACCCGCGGCGGCGTCGGCACCGTGCGTGCCCATGCCAAAGCCGAGGCTGCGCGGCCAGTGCCAGAGCAAAATCCCGCTCCCGAAGTCACCTCCGAACCGCAGGCGCTCGCCGCCTGACATGTGTCCGGGGCGGCGCTGCCGCCCCGGACTTCCTCATCTTCTGCACCAATTTGGCTTGGGCTTGCCGCGCGGCCACCAGTTCGCGGCGCCCTGCTGGACAAGCGTCGTCGCGACGTCGCGCCCGTCCAGCCGGACGCGCGCGACGGTCCGGTTGTAGCTGCGTCCGACGCGCTCGATTTCCACCGTTCGCCCCTTGAGCAGTGCGATCGCCGCCCCCGTCGCGTCCTTGCCGCGCGCGAGTTCGGCGCGGCATTTGGCGTTGCCCGGTTGCGTCTCGGGCGCATCGATCCCGGCGATGCGGATGCGCTCGCCGCTATCCAGCCGGAAGGTGTCGCCATCGGTGACCCACGCAACCACACCCGATTGCGGCGCTTGCGCGGCGCCGGCGAGAATCAGCAGCAGCGGGGCCAGCAGCTCAGTGCGCGGCACGCCGGATCACCTTTTTGGTCCCACCGCAGAGCGAGCAGGCATCGACCCCGCGCTCGAATCCGCCCTGGCCGGCGAGCTCGCGTGTTTTGTGGTTGGCGTGTTGCCGGACGCTGAGGCCCAGCCGCTCGGTGATGCAGTCGTCGCACACCGGCTCGGGCGACAGCCGCTCGATCAGTGCCCGCACTCGGTCCAATACCGTCATGTCATTCCCCCTGAGGCGGCTCTTGTAGCGCGCCCGTTCGCGTAAGGCAGCACGGGTGCGGCGAGCCGGGAATGTCGTAGTGAGCCGTGCCGATAGGCGAATCCCGGCATCTCCTCGTCTTCGAGCAGCCGCTTGCGGCCTCTTTCAGGATGGCCGTCTGGCACCGCGCGGCCTGAGGCCAGCAACGGCGTCGCCGGCTTTCTTCCCCGGCCTGGGCGCTACGCACCCCGCGCCTTCCTCGCGAGGCAAGAAAGCCGGCTTTGGCCGCCCTTCGCTTCGCTGCGGCCCGGCCCTGCGGGCTCGGGTGCATGCCGGCCGCTGGCGGTGCCGGATCGACGCCATCGAGGCCGCACTGGCGCGGCTTCGAGACACAAGGAGACGTATCATGGCCACCATCGGCAGCTTCACCCGCGATGACAACGGCGTGTTCACCGGCACCATCCGGACCCTGACGCTCAATGCAAAGGCGAGCATCAAGCCCTCGAGCAAGGATCACGACAAGGCGCCCGATTACCGCGTCACCACCTCGGCGGGCGTCGAGTTCGGCGCCGGCTGGACGAAGACCTCGCGCGAGGACCGGCCCTATGTCTCGGTCAAGCTCGACGATCCCTCGCTGCCCGCGCCTATCTACGCGACCCTGGTCGAGGGCGAGGGCGGCACGCACAACCTGATCTGGTCGCGCTGAGCGGCAAGCGCCCCGCGCCTCACCGGCGTGGGGCGCACCCGGGGGTGTCGAAATCGACTATCCCGGTTTTCGACACTCCCCGGCCAGTGCCCCGCCGGTCATTTCCGGTGCCGACACGAGGCAGGAGATGCGAGGCTGTGGACAGCGACGATATCGACCGGGCAAGCAGCGCCAGGCGCGGCTCGCCCTTCCTCAATACCGAGCAGGCGGCGGCATGGCTGGGCCTCTCCGCTCGGACCCTGAAGCGGTTGCGCGTCGCCCGGCAGGGCCCGGTGTTCCGCCGACATTGCCGCTTCGTCCAATATCATGTCGATGACCTCGCGGCGTGGAGCCGCGAGCAGAGCGCGCGCGGAATCCGGTCGTGAGGCGCCCCCGCCCGCGCGCCGACACGCCGCTTCTCGCCTGGGGCGAGGCGCGCCACGCGCGCCATCAGCGCCGGCTGCACCGTCTGCGCCTTGCAATCCTGGGCGGCGCCGGACTGGTGCTGTTGGTGGTGCCGCCCGTTTATTCACCCGCGCCCCGGTTGGTGTGGAACGCGTCGGCCAGCGCGCCGATCGGCCTCTATTGGGTATGGCCGGGCGATGCGCCCGCACGCGGTGAGATGGCCGTCGCCTGGGCGCCACCGCGCTGGCGCAGGCTTGCCGCCGAGCGCCACTATCTCCCCGCCAACGTGCCGCTGGTAAAGCGCGTCGCCGCCGTGCCGGGCGATAGGGTCTGCGGCGCGGGAGCGTGGGTCTCGGTGGACGGCGTGGCCGTCGCGAGCCGTCTCGCGCGTGATCCCAGCGGGCGCGCCTTGCCATGGTGGCAGGGCTGCCACCGTCTCGCGCAAGGAGAATATCTACTGCTGATGGACGCTTTGGACTCGTTCGACGGGCGCTATTTCGGCATCAGCTCGGGCCATGATCTCGTCGGGCGGGCGAGGCTGATATGGCGGCGCTGAGCCTGATCGCACTAGCTCTGACAACGGCACCCCCCGCCGACGGCGTGGGGCGCTGGTCCGCCGAGATCGACGCCGCCGCGGCCCGCTGCGGCGTACCGGCCGAATGGATCGCGCGCGTGATGCGGGCGGAAAGCGGTGGACGGACCCTGCTCGCGGGGCGCCCGATCCGCAGCCGAAAAGGGGCGATCGGGCTGATGCAGCTGATGCCGGGGACCTGGGCCGAGCTTCGCCGCGACCTCGGCCTCGACGACGATCCCGACCTGCCGGCCGACAATATCGTCGCCGGCGCCTGCTATCTGCGGCGCATGTACGATCGCTTCGGCTATCCCGGGCTGTTCGGCGCGTACAATGCGGGACCCGCGCGCTATGCGGCCTGGCTCGCGGGCGAGACGAGCCTGCCGGGCGAGACCGCGGCCTATCTGCGCGCGGTCGGCGCGCTGGCGCCCGCCGCGCCGGTAGCGCCAACCGCACCGCGCGATCCGCTTTTCGTCGTACGGCGCGACACGCCCGCCGCCGCTCCGGAGGCGCGACCGCCGGCGACCGCGACAAGCCTTTTTGTGCTCCGTCGGCCGGTTCCGTGACATGGCGAGGGAGGAAGGGCTCGTCGTGAAATCCCAGCATGACGGACGGCAAAGCGGCCCTCAAGGCCCATGGGCCCCCCCGATTTGCTGCGCAAATCGGCCCCCCCCATGTCCGCTTCGCGGCGCCTCCGCTTGCGCTGCGGCGGCCCTGACCGCCGCTCCGCCGACCGTCCCCAGGAGGGCGTCCTCGATGTTGAGGACCGCAAGCGGAGACAGGTCATGGCACAGGTTCCAACCCTCTCGGACGCGGCAAATCGCGTGATGGCATCCCTCATCTCGGGGCTCGAGATCGAGTTCGGAAGGCAGGCGGGCGCGGCACTGGCGGCGCGCTTTCTGGAGGCAGAGGAAGTCGATTTCCACTGGGATGCGCGGCTTCAGGAGCGCTGGCTCGGCAGCTATCCTGGGGGCGACGAAGCCGATTTCGAGCTCGATCGGGTGCGGGTTCTCGGTCGGATCAACGGGCGCTGGTTCGTCGCGGTGATGATCGTCGATGGCGATGGTCGGGCGCACGGCATGCTCGGCAAGCGCAGCTTCGGGAGCGCGAAACGAGCTCGCGCGGCGTTCGCGGATGCGTGAAGGTCGCGCCTGTCGAAGCCGGGATGCGCTGTCGGATCGGCAGCGTGTCCCGGCTTTCTTTTTGCTCCGGGACAGAAGCCAGAAGGGGGATAAGGGAAAACAAGATAAAGGCAGTGTCTCGCGACCCTGCATAAATATCTGTCTGCACATCCTTTTTCGGCGAGACTCCTGGTCGGGCGCGCGAGACAGGCTGCGCGGGAATGGCGGAAATCCGTGCTTTCCTGCGCTTTTCCGCGAGATTCCGTGAGGCCGGCGGTGAGCGAGGACGAGTTCACGCCGAAGCTTGGCAAGCCCGGCGCCAGGGACGGCAAGCGCCTCGCCAGCTACGGCGGCCGCGTGCTTGCCGCGGCGCGCTTGGCGGGCAACAAGACAGGGGTGCGGGCGCGGCGGTTCGATGGCAGCCGGATCGGCCGCGGCGCGAGCATCGGCCGGCTGCTGTCGAGCCGCGACCGGTTCGCCGACACGCGGGCGCGGCGCGCGATGGTCAAGGTGCGGCTGGTGCGGATGGCCGGCAGCGGCTTCGCGGCGGCACGCGCCCACCTGCGCTACATCCAGCGCGACGGGGTGACGCGCGACGGCAATCCCGGCGAGCTCTACGGGCGCGACGTCGACACCGCCGACGGCAAGGCGTTCCTCGATCGCTGTGCCGGCGACCGCCACCAGTTCCGCTTCATCGTCTCGGCCGAGGACGGCGCCGAATATCCCGACCTCAAGCCCTATGTCCGCCGGCTGATGGCGCAGGCCGAGCACGACTTGGGCACCCGGCTCGACTGGGTCGCGGTCGATCATTTCAACACCGACCAGCCGCACACCCACATCATGCTGCGCGGCGTCGACGACCAGGGGCAGAACCTCGTCATCGCCCGCGAATATATCGCGCATGGCCTGCGCGAACGCGCCGCCGAGCTCGCCACGCTCGATCTTGGGCCCCGCACCGATCGCGAGATCCAGGATCGGCTGCGCCGCGATGTCGACCAGGAGCGGCTGACCGCGATCGATCGCCGGCTGCTTCGCAGGATGGACGCCGACCGGATCGCCGGCCCGGCGCACAACGATCCGTTCCAGCAGGCCGTCGCCACGGGGCGTCTGCGCAAGCTTTCCGCGATGGGCCTGGCCGAGGACCTGGGGCAAGGGCGCTGGCGGCTCGCCGACGGTCTGGAAGAGACGCTCCGCCGCATGGGCGAGCGCGGCGACATCATCCGGCTGATGCAGCGCGAGCTGACCGCATGCCGGCTCGAGCGGGCACAGGCCGACCGCGTCATCGAAGGCGACCTGCACGAGCCTGTGATCGGGCGCGTCATCAAGCGTGGCTTCTCCGACGAGCACCGCGACCGCCACTATCTGATCGTCGACGGAGTCGACGGCCGGGTGCATTATCTCGACGTCGGCGGCGCCGCCGCTGCCGAGCCCACGCCCGAGGGCGCCATTGTCCGCGTGTCGCCGCGAACGGCAGCGGTCCACGAGGTCGATCGCACCATCGCCGCGGTGGCCGCATCGCATGGCGGACGATATTCGGTGGAGCTTCATCTCGAGCACGACCCGAAAGCCAGCCGGGCGTTTGCCGAGGCGCATGTTCGCCGCCTCGAAGCCATGCGGCGTACCGGCGGGGTCGAGCGGCTGACGGATGGCAGCTGGGCCATTCCGGACGACCATCTCGCGCGGGCGGCCGCCTATGAGGCGCGCCAGCTTCGCGACCGGCCCGTCGCGATCGAGACGCTGTCCGCGGTGCCGCTCGACCAGCTGCCCGTCGCCGAGGCCGCCACCTGGCTTGACCGGGCGCTCGCCGGCGACGAGCCGATGGTTGCGCGCGACGCCGGGTTCGGGCGTGAGGTCCGGGGCGCGCTCGCCGCGCGGCGGCAGTGGCTGGTTGAGCAGGGGCTCGCCGAGGTCGACACCGACGGCGCGATCAGGTTGAAACGGGGAATGCTCACGATACTCCGGCGGCGCGAGCTGCTCCGCGTCGCGAGCGGATTGCGCGAGGAGCTCGGCAAGGCGTTCGTCGAGCCCGGCCAGGGTACGAGGATCGAGGGGCGGTTGACCCGGAAGGTCGAGCTTGCGGGCGGGCGCTACGGCCTGATCGAGCGCAGTCGCGAGTTCAGCCTGGTGCCGTGGCGGCCGGTCCTGGAACGGCAATTGGGCAAGCCGGTGGCGGGCGTGATGCGGCCCGACGGGATCAGCTGGCAGATCGGGCGCGCTCGTGCCGGCCCCCAGATATCGTGAGCCGCCGGACTGCGTTCGGCCGCTTGCATCGGACAAACGATCAGTACCCGAGGCCCGGCGCACGAACCTCAGGAAGCCGTCGGCAGCCTGGTGCCGGCGATCCGCTCGACCACGCGTCGCACCACGTCCGAAGGCACGGCGAGGCCGATGCCGACATTGCCGCCGCCCGGCGCGATGATCGCGCTGTTCACGCCGATCGCCTCGCCGCGCATGTTGATCAGCGGCCCGCCCGAGTTGCCGGGGTTGATCGGCGCGTCCGTCTGGACGTAGCGCGGGCCGCCGTCGGAGGGACCGCGCAGCGCGCTGACGATGCCGGCGGTGACGGTCTGGCCCACTTCGAACGGATTGCCGATCGCGACGACATAGTCGCCGACGCGGGCCTTCGCGGAATCGCCGAGCGGCAGCGCCTTCAGGCCCCGCGCCGGGATGCGGAGCACGGCGATGTCGGTGCGCGGATCGCTGCCGAGCAGCTCGGCCTCGACCTGGCGCTCGCCGATGCCGACCGCGATCGCGCGTGCGTCGGCGACGACATGATGGTTGGTGACGACCAGTCCCCGGGCGGCGTCGACGACGAAGCCGGAACCCGCCGAGATGCGCGGCGCGAGCGCCTCGTCGGGCACGCCCAGGAAGTAGCGGTAATAGGGATCGCGCAGCAGCGGGTTCTGCGCATAGGGCGAGGGCTGGAGCACGGCGATGTTGACCACCGCCGGCGCGACCCGCTCGACTAGCGGGGCGAGGGTAAGCCGGTTGAGCGGTACCGCGTCGGCCGCAACCGGCTGAGCGCTCTCGGCGCGCGCCGGCTCGACGCTCGACAGCCAGTTCGCAGTCGCGCCGCCCGCGACGCCGCCGGCGAGCGTGAGGGCGATGGCCAATGCCGGGCGCAGCAACGGTTTCACAGAGGGCATCGACACGGTTCCTCCGATGCGGACCGCCAGCGGCAGCTTCGGCCGCTGGCGACCCATTTGTTCGCAAGTGATCAAGGGCGCGCCCCGTCAGGTGGCGCGCCCAGCGGTGGCTAGTGGCGCGTGCCGCGGGTCCCGATCGGGATCTTGCGGCCGCGGCTCGCTTCCTGCGACTTCGGCATGCGGACGGTCAGCACGCCGTCGCGGAAGTCGGCTTCGCACTTCGACTCGTCGGCGCCGTCGGGGAGCGCGATCGAGCGTTCGAAGCGGCCGTAATAGCGCTCCGACCAGCCGCGGTCCTTGTCCTGGTGCTCGCTCTTCTTCTCGCCGCGCAGCGTCAGCACGCCGTCATGGACCGTCAGCTCGACGTCCTTCTCGTTGAGGCCGGGCAGCTCGGCGGTGATGGTCACCTGGTCATCGGCTTCCTTCACCTCCAAGCTCGGCCAACCGAGACTGGCGTTGCCGAACGCGCCGCCGCTGAACAGGGGCGCGCGAAAGAAGTCGTCGAACAGCCGGTCCATCTCGCGGCGGAACTGTACGAAGGGGCTGCGCTCCTCGTTCTGGAAGAGCGCGGGCGCCGTGTTCTCCTGCCGGCGCCACGGGATCAGATCACGCATTGCCATGATTCACCTCCTTGGTTGCTGGCAAAGCGGGCCCGCCGCCCTGAGCGGCGCGGCGGACCCGGTGGACATCAGGCAGCCTCGAGCTGCTTGCTGCCTTCCTTGTCGGAGGCATCCTCGATGCGGCGGGCATTGTCGCCGCCCGAGCCGATCGCGATCTTGCGAGGCTTCATCGCCTCGGGAATCTCGCGCACCAGCTCGATCGAGAGCATGCCGTCGGCAAGCTCGGCGTTCTTCACCTGGACATAATCCGCCAGGCCGAAGCGGCGCTCGAAGTCGCGCGCGGCGATGCCGCGATGGATGTAGCGGCCTTCGTCGCTGTCCTGCTTGCGGCCGCTAACGACGAGCATGTTCTGCTGCGCGGTCACGTCGATCTCGTCGGGACGGAAGCCGGCCACCGCCATGTTGATGCGGTAGCGATCCTCACCGTCGCGGACGAGGTCGAACGGCGGATAGCCGTCGGTGATCTGGGTGGTGAGACCGTTCTCGAGCAGATCGAACAGCCGGTCGAAGCCGACGGTCGAGCGCCGGAACGGCGTGAAGTCGTAGTTGGTCCTCATATCCAAGTCCTCCTATGAGCAACGAGTCTATGAAGATGCGTCCGAGAGAGCGGACGCTCTCCATGCCGGATCCATGCCGGCATCCGGCGATAGCCTATCTGGTTCACGGCTTCGGGTTTTCAAGGGCCGTCGGTCGATGAGAAAACACGGCCGAGGAACGCCATGACCCTGCACCGTCCGACCGCCCGTTTTCTCCGGGATCACGCTCAGTCCCTCGGCACGCGACCCCGATGCGACGCGACGTCCAGCGCGGCCAGCACGCGGTCCAGCATTGCCGCGTTGCTCGCTGCCTTCGGCAGCTCCCGACGCGCGAAGCGCTGGAGCCGTTCGACGTCGCGCTGCGGGATCGCCAGCTCGACGGGAAGGCGGGGAAGCAGGTCGGGAGCCGTACCCTGGGCCACCTTTCCGGCGGCGAGGAAGTGGTCGAGCAGGCGCTTGCGGTCGGCGAAGGTCCAGCCGAGCGCCTCAAGCTCGGCGGGGCGCACCGAGAGCAGCGCAAGCGCGAACTCCATGATATCGTCGAACGGCAGGACGAGGCGCACCGTCCTGCCGCCGCGCTCGCGCCAGCGCCGGATCGGACCGCGGCTCACCGGATCGACAGGACGCCGTCGACCGCCCGCCACTCCGCCGGCCGGATCAATCGCTCGTGCGCGATCCGGACCGAATGCAGCGCAGCCTCGATCTCGCGGCGCCAATGGTCGAGGAAGCCGAGCAGCACCGGAAAGTCCGGCGCGAGGTCATATTCCTGCCAGACGAACAGCTGGAGCAGCGACGGCGCATCGGGCCGATAATAGTGGATCTCGGCGAAGGTCAGCCCATAACCGTCCAGCTGCGCGAGCAGGGCGCGGTCGGTCATTGCCGCGTCGCCGCGTTCGTTCCCTGCGCCTCGTCGAGGGAGCGCAGGGCGGCTAGGACATGATCGACCGGCACGGCGCGACGCGCGCCCGGCGGCTTGCGCAAAGCCGGCTTGCCTGCGACTGCCGAGCGGTCGGATGCCCAGCGGGCGAGAATGGCGCGCTTGACCTCGGGCTCGAGGCTGGGATGGCGCGCGATGTCGAACGGATGGAGAAAGCGGGAGACTGGCTGCGACACGGCTGTCCTCCTTTCCTGGATGTCGCTCCTCTCGTGGGGCCGACTGGCCCTGCACAAGATTTGGTCGGAGGAGCCGCGTGGTCAAGGCCGCTGCACCTCCTTCCCAAACCCCGGATCAGGGGCCTTTGGCACTTTGTGCCAACGAGCGCCAAAAATTCTCGTTCCGGCGCTTGAACCAAAAAGCCGCGCTTCCCAATTTGCCGACGCCTGTCGCTCAGCAGAGGGCAGGGACATCACAGCTATGTTTTGCAACCGGAGGTTATGCATGCATTTCCGCCCCTTGCACGACCGTGTGGTCGTCCGCCGCATCGAAGCCGAGGAGAAGACCTCGGGCGGCATCATCATCCCCGACACCGCCAAGGAAAAGCCGCAGGAAGGCGAAGTCGTTGCCGTCGGCCCGGGCGCCCGTGACGACAGCGGCAAGCTGGTCGAGCTGACCGTCAAGGCCGGCGACCGCGTGCTGTTCGGCAAATGGTCGGGAACCGAGGTCAGGATCGACGGCGAGGAACTGCTCATCATGAAGGAGAGCGACATCCTCGGCGTGATCGAGCAGGCCGTGCCGCTGAAGCAGGCGGCCTGAGCCCTCCACCCATAATTCAGGAAGGAAATGAAAGGAGTTAAGCCACGATGGCTGCCAAGGAAGTGAAATTTGCGTCGGACGCGCGTGACCGGATGCTGCGCGGCGTGGATACGCTTGCGAACGCAGTGAAGGTGACGCTGGGCCCCAAGGGCCGCAATGTCGTCATCGAGAAGAGCTTCGGCGCGCCGCGCATCACCAAGGACGGCGTGACGGTCGCCAAGGAGATCGAGCTCGCCGACAAGTTCGAGAACATGGGCGCGCAGATGCTGCGCGAGGTCGCCAACAAGCAGAACGACAAGGCCGGCGACGGCACCACCACCGCCACCGTCCTCGCCCAGTCGATCGTCCGCGAAGGCTCCAAGGCCGTCGCCGCGGGCATGAACCCGATGGACGTCAAGCGCGGCATCGACCTGGCGGTGAACGCGGTGGTCAAGGACCTCGAGGCGCATGCCAAGAAGGTCAGCGCCAACAGCGAGATCGCGCAGGTGGCGACCATCTCCGCCAATGGCGACGCCGAGATCGGCCGCATCTTGGCGGAGGCGATGGACAAGGTCGGCAACGAGGGCGTGATCACTGTCGAGGAGGCCAAGAGCCTCGAGACCGAGCTCGAGACGGTCGAGGGTATGCAGTTCGACCGGGGCTATCTCTCGCCCTACTTCATCACCAACACCGAGAAGCTCCGCGTCGAGCTGGATGATCCCTACATCCTCATCCACGAGAAGAAGCTCTCGAACCTGCAGGCGCTTGTTCCCCTGCTCGAAAAGGTCGTGCAGTCGGGCCGTCCGTTGCTCATCATCGCCGAGGACGTCGAGGGCGAGGCGCTGGCGACGCTGGTGGTCAACAAGCTGCGCGGCGGCCTCAAGGTCGCGGCGGTCAAGGCGCCTGGCTTCGGCGATCGCCGCAAGGCGATGCTCGAGGACATCGCCATCCTCACCGGCGGGAATGTCGTGAGCGAGGAGCTTGGCACCAAGCTCGAGAACGTCACCGTCGGCATGCTCGGTCGCGCCAAGAAGGTGGTGATCGACAAGGACAACACGACGGTCATCGACGGCGTCGGCGCCAAGGCCGACATCGACGGCCGCGTCGCGCAGATCCGCCAGCAGATCGAGACGACGACCAGCGACTATGACCGCGAGAAGCTCCAGGAGCGGCTCGCCAAGCTAGCGGGCGGCGTCGCGGTGATCCGCGTCGGCGGCTCGACCGAAGTCGAGGTCAAGGAAAAGAAGGATCGCGTCGACGACGCGCTCCACGCTACGCGCGCCGCAGTGGAGGAAGGCATCCTGCCGGGCGGCGGCATTGCGCTACTGCGCGCGCTGAAGGCGCTCGACGGGCTGAGGGCGGCGAATGACGACCAGCAGTCGGGCATCGACATCGTCCGCCGCGCGCTGCGCGCGCCGGCGCGCCAGATCGCCGAGAATGCCGGCGAGGACGGCGCCTGGATCGTCGGCAAGCTGCTCGAGAACCCGGACTATAACTGGGGCTTCAATGCAGCGACCGGCGAATATGAGGACCTCGTCAAGGCCGGGGTCATCGATCCCGCCAAGGTGGTGCGCACTGCATTGCAGGACGCGGCCTCGGTCGCTTCGCTGCTGATCACCACCGAGGCGCTCGTTGCCGAGCTTCCCAAGGAGGAGAAGCCCGCGCCGATGCCGGCGATGGATTACTGATCAAAAGGACGGGCTCGCCATCTGGCGAGCCCGTTCCATCTCATCCTTCACGCAAATCCCAGGCGGCCCAGGTTCAGCACAGTTGTCCGGCGCTCGCGCGGTGGAAATGTCCACGGCAGGCGGCTGCCGACATTCAGAGCAGTAAGACGGTCTTCGCTCGGGTGTGGCCGGATCGCTGACGCGCCCAAGCATCAGGGAAGCCCGCGAGCGGCACTTTACAATCGATCACCACGCGAACTCCGTTGTTCACGACGGCGTTGACCAATTGCGCAAGCCGATCTCCGGACAGGTCTAGCGCGAACATGGACGCAGACACGCCCTTTGCCTTGGCTTTCTCCGCATCAGGCGGTGAGACCGTCGAAACCAGCCGGCCGCCCGGCCGCAGCAAGCCAAAGGAGCGTGCCTGGGTGTCACCGCCAATCAAGTCGAGGACGACGTCGACCGGTTCGCCCAGGGCGGCGAAATCCTCTGAACGATAGTCGATGACGCGATCGGCGCCCAGTTCGCGCGCAAATGCCACCCCGTCGCCAGACGCCGTCGCGAGAACGCGAGCGCCAGCGGCTTTTGCGAACTGGACCCCGAAGGTCCCGACTCCGCCCGCGCCTGCGTGGATCAGCACGGTCTCGCCTGTTTTCAGCTTGGCTGATTCCAGAAGAGCGAACCACGCGGTCCCGCCCGCGGTCGGGATGCAGGCTCCCTCATCCGGAGTGAGCGGCGTCGGTAATGGGACGCACGCCGAGGCGGGCACGCTGGCATACTCGGCAAATCCGCCGCCACGTACCGGATCCGGACGAGCGATAATCGCGTCGCCCTCACGGAACGCCGTCACGCGATTTCCGATGCGTTTCACCACGCCGGCAAAGTCGGTTCCTAGCGTGAAGGGAAATGCCAGTGGAAACCAGTCGGCCAAGTAGCCGGCCTGCAACTGGACATCGAGCGGATTGAGCGCCGCCGCCTGGACCTGCATCAACACCTCGCCTTCGCCGGGTTCAGGCATAGCGATGTCCTGGACGGCGGGCTCGTCGCCATAGCTTTGGATGCGGACGGCCTTCATTGATGGCTCCCAACTCTGGCTCGCGTGAATGCGAGCCATCCTGTATGTCGTACGATAACTCTTACTCGATTACTCTCGCGAGAGCAATATGTCATCCATCCGCCTGTTTATCCTGTCCTCCTTTGCTGAGCTTGGCCCGATGCATGGCCACCGGCTGCGGTTGGAGGCTGAGCGCAAGCATATGCCGCTGTGGACCGATATTCCCGTTGGCGCGGTCTATGGTGCGATGAAGCGGCTTGCTGCCGAGAATTTGTTGCGCGAAGTCGCACGCGAACAACAAGGCAATCGGCCAACCCGGCAGGTCTACGAGATCACCGACGCCGGGCGCGACGCTTTGGCACAGTTGCGTCGTACGGGTCTGGAAGAGATATGGTTTCGCTACGATCCGTTCGACCTGGCGCTCACTCGGTGCGATCCAGCTACGCTCGATATGCTGCCGCAAACGCTACGGGTGCGATTGGAACGCGTGCAGTCGATGTTGACGGCCAGCAGCAATACCCTTGTCACGGCGACGCCGCATATCAGCCTTGCCGAAGAATGGGCATTGCGCCATTCCGAGCACCGCCTGAAAGCCGAGGTCGAGTTCCTCAGGGCGCTGGTCGATGCCGCTCCCAACATCGTCGCTGACGAACGCCGACCGCGCCCGAAGAAACGCAAGAACGAACCACGAGCTTCGGTAAACCGAAATCCTGCCCAGCCCGACGAGACCGGTTCCTAGGTTGCCAATTCGCGAAGCGATTGGGGCGCCGAGACCGGCCCTTCGTCCGCGAGATTTAGTACCACGGTATCATTTGGCGTGCCCTTCAAGAAAAGCTGCTACGGGTTTCCAGATCGCGTTCGACTCCGCGCTGCCGGGAGGCGCCAGGAACGCTGAGTGGCCATAATCGGTCTCGACCCGCACCTCCTGCACACTTGGAAGTTTCTCCAGCAATTCCTCGGTCAGGTACGAGGGGACTGTTCGGTCGCTGCTAATGTCCACCACCAGCGTAAGCACGTTGACCCGTGCCAGCGCCGCCTGCACGTTATTGCCGAACGGAATGCCGACATCATGGCCGGCGCTGGCTCGATAGCGATAGAGCAGGCTGATCGGATCCCAATCGCTGGCCCAGTTTCGCGCCAGCGCCTCTAGCTCGGCGCGATTGGACGCTTCGCCCTGCCGCACCAGATAGGTATCGCTGCGCAGCCACGGCATGAACAGCGCCGCCGCCGCGCGCAAGCGGGCGGCAGCGCTCCAATGCAGGTCCTCGCTCCCGAGGACAGCCTCCATGCCGTCCGCAATGGCCCTAAAATGAGCATCGCTGCGGGCAGCGGGTGCGACAAGGACCAATCGGTCAATCGGAATGGGCTGGTGAACCGCCCACTCCAGCGCCTGGAACGAGCCCATCGACGCTCCCGCTACCGCGTAAAGATGTTCGATTTTAAGCACGTCGCGGATGAGACGCGCCTCGGCTGTAACCATGTCGCGGATCGTGTACCGCGGAAAATGTGCGCCTAACCCATCGGCCGGCTTGGACGACGCCCCGCCGCCGATCGGGTCGACGGTAATGATGAGGAAGCGGTCGGTGTCGAAGGGCTTTCCCGGCCCGATCAATGCGTCGTAGCTGTGGCGGCCGCCGCTGGTGGGCGGTAGCAGCAGGACCGCATTGTCGTGCGCGGGATCGAGGTGGCCGTGCAAGCTGTAGCCAACCCGCATCGCGGCGATCTGGTGCCCCTCCTCGAACCGGAAGGCGCCGATCGAGGCCACCGCGTCGCCCTCCGCAGCAGCAGCCTGGGTCGCCCCGAGCGCCAGAACGGTCGCAGCGACGACTGGGCCCAGCTTCCTCATTGTCCCACGTCCCGCACGACGGAGGAGTAGGGGATCGGCGCCCACGCATAGCCCGCGCCCGAGCGAGCGATGTGACCGAGCCCCGGAAAGGAAATATGTGGTGCCGCCACCAGCGTGTGCGTGCGGGCGAGCTCCGCGAGCGCTGCCTTACGCGTGCGCGCCGCGAGCGCCTCGTCGGCATCGAAATCGATAGTGGTGTCGGGCCGTTGCAACTGGATTTCCGCAGCATGGATGATGTCGCCGACCACGAGCATTCGATCCCCGCGGCTCTCGATCTCGTAGAACGTATGGCCAGGCGTGTGGCCAGGCGCAGCAAGGGCGCGGATGCCGGGAAAGAGCGCGGCGGGCGCATCGAAGGTGCGGATGCGGCCCGCAGTCTGATAGGGCGCCAACGCAGCGCGACCTTGCACGAACATCTGCTGGTGGCTCGCCTTGGCGCGCGCCTTGGCGGCGTCGCTCAGCCAATAGTCGAGTTCCCGCTTCGACAAATAGATTGTGGCGTTCGGGAATACGCGCCGGCCGTCCAGCGTCAGTCCGCCTGAGTGGTCCCCATGGACATGTGTCAGCAGGATCACGTCGATGGCTTCGGGCGCGTAGCCGGCCGCTTTCAACATTGCCGGCAACCGCCCGCAGCAGTCCCCGAACAAGCGGCCCGCGCCGGCATCGATCAGGATGCGGTGCTCGCCGGTGTCGATCAGGAAGCTGTTGATCGAAGTCTCGCGATCCAACGGCTCTCCTGCATCACGGAAGATCGCGGCAAGACCTTCCCGATTGGCACCGTGCAGCAGGCTTCCGAACGGTATGGGCGTTGTGCCGTCGGTGAGAACCGTAACTTTGAAGTCACCCAACGTTACCCGATAATAGCCGGGTGCCTGCGCCTCAGATTGTTGAACGGGGGCGGCTTCACGCTCTACCGCCCAGGCTGTCCAGGGCAAGAGGGCGACTGCCATGACAGCTACTGCAACAGATCGCATATTCGTCTTGTCTCCTCGCAACTCTTCAGGTGCCTCAGTTCAGCGGCACCGCATCTTGCGCGCGAAGAGATGTGCCCATAGCTCCGAATCCGGAAGTACGTACCCAGAGGTAAGTATGAAAAAGAGTTTGGCTTCGTTCCGCGACCTCCAATGCGACGTGTTCCTGGCGGACTGTCCGGCGCGCAAGGTGCTCAGCCTGTTGGCGGAGAAATGGACGCTGCTTATCGTCCACGCGCTCAGCGAGCGCACCTACCGCACTGCGGAGCTGCGCAGGCGGATCGGCGGCGTTTCAGAGAAGATGCTCGTCCAGGCGCTACGCCGGCTGCAGCAGCACGGTCTCGTTACGCGCACCAGTTATCCTGAGGTACCCCCGCGCGTAGAATATGCTCTCACGCCGCTAGGTTTATCGCTCAGCAGCGTCGTACGCGAGCTCGACCGATGGGTCGAGGCTCACGCCATCGAGATCGAGGCATGGGTCGAGGCTTCTGTATCGCATGACTGATCCCCTGAGATTTTGTGGCAAGGTGTGCCAAAACGCCAGCCCCCGCCACGCATCATCAAGACCAACGCGAAAGATCGTCACGGCATCTTCAACAGCCCTCGAGCCGAACTTGCGGGGCGGACGTCGTGAAGCATTGGGCGGACCGCGTTCCCGGCATCCTCCTGAGCGAGGGTGTGCCAGCCCTTTGTGGTCTGCACCCGCTCGCTGGCGGTAAGGGAAGGCGCCCGGCAACCGTGAACCCGCGTAGTCAACGTCGATGAAGGCCTATCGATCAGCAGGGAAGTGACAGACCGGAGTTATGGGACGCCGCTGCTCTCTCATAGGCTTATCCGGGCTTGGGGCACGATCAACCGGATCTGTAGTCCATCGGCTCCCCAACGTCGCTCCATCTTTGCTCCGAGCTCGGTTTCGACCACGCGCTCCGATAGCGCCGTGCCGAAACCGCGGCGTTCCGGCGCTCCGTCGATTTGCGGCCCACCCACCTCCTCCCACAAAATCTCGTAGTTTTCCTCGGAGCGCGCGCAGATGATCGCGACCCTCCCCCCACTCTGCGACAGCGCTCCATATTTGACGGCATTGGTGGCGAGTTCGTGGAAGATGAGCGCCAGCCCTGTGGCAGCGCGGGAGCCGATCGGCACGTCGTCGCCGCTGATCGCCACGACCGCGGCATCATCCACGTTGTACGGCGCGCTCAGCATGCCGAGCAGCCCGTGCACGGTAGCCGGTGCCTGCGGCGGGTTCGAGCGGGCGCTTTGGGGGCGGACATATTCATGCGCGACGGCGAGCGCATCGATCCTTGCCTGCACGCCACGCGCAAAGGCCTGGAACTCCGGTCGGCCGCGCGTTGGAAGCATGACGAGGCTGGAAACCACCGCGAAGATGTTCTTGATGCGATGCGACAGCTCGCGGGCGATCAACTCGCACGATTGCTCCGCCATCTTGAGATCATGGATGTCGGTGCAGGTGCCGTACCAGCGGGCGATCGCGCCGTCCTCGCCTCGCACGCACTGCGCGCGTCCGATTACCCAGCGATATTCACCCGAGCGGTGGCGCAAACGGTATTCGATATGGTAGGGCTCGCCGGTCTCGAGACTGCGCCGCCAGACTTCCCACGCGCGTGCCCGGTCTTCGGGGTGAAACATGCCGTTCCACGCCTCGCCATCGGTTGAGCCAGACGGTACGCCGGTATATTCGTACCACCGGCGATTGTAGTAATCATGGAATCCGTCCGGACGCGTCGACCAGATCATCTGGTCGATCGAGTTGGTGATCGCCTCGTACTTGGCCTCGCTGGCGCGCAATGCCGACTCAGCTTGGCGCTGGTCGGTAATGTCGGTCGCGGTACCGAGGAGACGCTCGTCCCGGTCGAGCCCGGACGAGGCGCCGCGAAGAAGGATTCGCCGCTCTCCTTCTTGAGAAGAAGCGAGCTGATACTCTCTCCGGAAAGGCCGGCGAGCCTGAATGGCGTGGTGAAGCTCTTCCCCCAGCGCGTCGCGTTGGCTAGCGATGACTAAAGCCAGAAACTCGCCAAGGCGCGCCCCATCCCCGGCGTCAGCCGCCAGTTTTCCACCACCGTGCAAGGCCCAGAACGCCTCGTCTGCCCGGAACTTGTCGGTACGTGGATCCCAGCTCCACGTCCCGATACCCCCCGCCGCATCCAGCGCACGACGCAGAAAGTCTCCGTCAGCCACGCACCTGTCCACCGGACTCACTGGCGAATTCATAATCACGTCCTAAATGGTGTTGTGTCAACTAGTAGACACAAGTCTCGTCGTCATGTCTGCCCACTAGTGGACACATTGCCCGGTTTTTTGCGTGACGACCGGCGCGAGCCCTGGAAACAAGGCTTGAGACGAGCGTTCGTCACAGCTTTCGAAAATCGCGAGGTTGGAGATGCGTGCGGCCCAGGAACCGGATCTCACTGTGCCCCCCGGCGGAAACAACTTGCTCCGGGCGGTTAGGTCCGACGACTTCGAGCTGATCCGCCCGTTGCTCCATCCCTATCCGGCGGACGTCGGTGCCGTGCTCTACGAACCTGGCGATCATGTCCGCTATGTCTATTTTCCCTGTGGCCCCAGCCTGGTTTCCTTCATGGTCATGGTAGACGATGGCACCGGTGTGGAGACCGCGCTCATCGGCCGGGAGGGAGCGATCGGAGGCATTGTCAGCCAGGGGCGGTTGCCAGCGTATGCGCGCGCGGTTGTCCAGTTTCCCGGCTTGTTTCTGCGCATGGAAGCTTCGGATCTCGAGGAAGCAAAACTTCAGTCGATCACGTTGCGCCACCTGTTTGCCCGCTACGCCGATTGCGTCATGGCACAGGTATTCCAGTCAGTCGCATGCAACGCCGCGCACACGATCGAGCAGCGCACTGCGAAGTGGCTTCTGGCGGCAATGGACCGCACCGGGGATCATGACGTTCCGCTGACCCAGGAGCAGCTCGCCTCGATGCTGGGTGTTGGAAGAAGCTACATCAGCCGCGTCATCCAGTCGCTCAAGGGTCGAGCGGTCCTGGAGACCAGGCGCGGCAGTGTTCGCGTTCGGCGCCTCGACGAACTTGAGAGCCTTGCCTGCGGCTGTAACATCTCGGTTCGTCGCCATTTCGAAGATGTGCTGAGAGGGGTGTATCCCACGGAGAGCGAAAGCTCCGAGCAGAAGATCGAAGCGGGGGAAAGCCGGCCCGCATCCCGGATGCCCGGTTAGCCGGGATGGAGCCGCGCCGCCCCCACAATGAGACCGAGGCAGAGCAACTTCGCTGGCCCCGATGGCCAGCGGGCTTCCACGGGACGGACGCCTCGACCAGATCAATTCGGACGGCAGCATTTGTGCGTGCAGACCAATCGGATATCGAGCATCCGTCACGAGCGCCCAGGTTGTGTGCGACTACAGCCAATACCGTTCGCACCACGCTCGCATCATTTCGCCCGATTAATGCGAGGCCGCTGTTATATCAGCACCCTGGCAACGACCTGGTTGAAGCCGAGCACGAGAACGATCTCGCTCGCTTCGCTGGTAACTTCGATCCTGCCCCGCAGGTCCAATACGCCGTGTTGCACGTCATCGCAGATTAGCGAACGAGCCTGTTCGATCGCGCACTTTCGAAGGCCAGACGGATCAACCTCCATTCCCTCGAAGTCATGCAGCCAGCCTCGCCGGTCGTACACGTTGAAAAAAAATCGGGGCATGATTGCTCGTATGACGAAAAGCCGGCGCAATCGCTAACCTGGGTGAGCCGCGTTGTGCTTCAGCCGTCGGCGGAGTGCAGCCATCAGGCGATTGAGAACAATCGATCCGCTAGGAACAGAACTTCCCGCCTGAGTACGACGGCTATGTGATTATCCGGATTGGAAAGTTTTAGCGCCCTGGGCATGGATGCCGCATCGCAGGAGGAGCGGCGCCATGGAGCTGTCCGATCGGTTGTCAGAGCATTATTCGCGACGCGCAGCAGAAGAGCGCGAAAAAGCAGACCGGACCGCCAGCGAGCAACGACGGCGCCTCCATCTGGAGCTCGCCGCCATCTACGATGTGCGGGCGAGGGAGCGCCCCGCGACGACGCGATCCTGAACGGCTTCTTTTCGACCCAATGCGCCCGATCGCGCTGCCGACGATAGCCTGCGGCCCTGACTTTTCATAAATCATTGTATGATTGCCGCGTCCGCCGCGCAGCATCGGCCTGACGAACCTTGACAAGTGGAAGGTTCCGGCCATCATCCCACACCTGCTCATTCTCGCGAAAATCGCAGGCTGAGCACGAGCGGCACCGCCAACGCGTTGACGGCCATTGCTGACAGCCAGACGGCACCGGGCCATCGTGCGCGAACGATGAAGTAGAAGCTCGAAAAGACCAGCGGACCGACGATCGACGCCATGCTCATGGCGGACGCCAGCACGCCCTGGAACTGGCCCTGGCGGCTCTCGTCGACAAGGCGCGTGGCGAGCGACTGCAGCGCCGGCGTTCCTATTCCGGAGAGCGCAACGATCGGCATCATCGCGAATACCATCCAGCCCTGTGTAACGAACGCCATCGCGACGAGCGCGACGCAGGCCCCGGCGATACCCGTCAGCACGGCTCCGCGCTCGCCGAGCAGCCTCACGGCTGGTCCGGGCAGGAAGGCCTGCGCGAGCGACTGGCACACGCCGAATACCCCCAGCGACAGGCCGATCCACAGGCCGTTCCAGCCGAACATGTCGTTGCCCCACAGCGCCCAGCAGGTGCCGTAGACCTCGCCCGTGGCGCTCAATGTGAAGAAGATCGCAACGACGGGCACCAGGGTGCGCATCGACACCGCCCAGCGCAGTGGCCGTAGCGGGTTGAGTGCCGCGAGATCGATCTTCTCCCGGCTCGACACACGGGACTCGGGAAGGACGAACAGCGCCAGAAGTAGGTTGGCGGCGTTCAGCCCTGCCGCCGCGATGAACGGCAGCCGCAGCCAATAGTCGCCGAGCACGCCGCCCACGACCGGGCCGAGGATGAAGCCGATCCCGAACATGGCGTTGAACAGGCCGAAGCGCTTGGCTCGCGCCTCTTCGGGCGAGATGTCGGTGATATAGGCCGTCGCGACGGAGATGTTGGCGCTGGTCAGCCCGGCGATGCCGCGCCCGAGGATCAGCAACCAGAGCGACGGCGCCAGCGCCATCAGCACATAATTGACGGCCGCGCCGCCGAGCGAGAGCAGCAGGACGGGCCGGCGGCCGAGGCGATCGCTCAAGGCACCGAGCACCGGCGCGAAGACGAACTGCATCGCCGCGTAGAGTGCAGTGAGGATGCCGATATAGGCCGCGACATTGCGGGCGTGAGTCACATCCTCGACCAGGCGCGGCAGGATCGGGAAGATCAGCCCGATGCCCACGGCGTCGAGCGCGATCGCGGCGAAGATGACGATAAGGGGCCGGTTCATCGCGCGACGACCGGCTGACCGTCGTGGAAGAACCCGCCCGTCGGCCCGTCGGGACCAAGCGTCGCCGCCCAGACCACGCCTTCCGCTGCTTCGGCCGGGGACCGGTCGCCTTCGTCGTCGCCGCGCTCGGGGTGGGTGGCGACCGACCCGGGATCGACGGCGTTCACCAGGATCGGCGTGTCGGCCAGCGACGCCGCCAGCATCGCCGTCAGCCCATTGAGCGCATATTTGGCGAGCGAATAGGCTGGCGAGAATATCGGACCGCGCGGGGCGCCCGCGATCTGCATCGCAGCCGCGCTCGAGACGTTGACGATGCGCGCTGCGGGCGCCTGCCGAAGGAGAGGGATCAGCGCCTGAGTCAGCTCCCAGGTGCCGAATACGCTGACCGCGAAGATCGATTGCAGCGCATCCATATCGGCGTCGAGCGGCGATCGGACCTGGAAGTCCGGCATGGCGCTCGCATTGTTCACGAGCACATCGAGCCGATCGAAATCCCGGCTCAGTCGTTCGACCAACGCCCGGATACTCGCTCGGTCAGCAAGGTCGAGGACGACCGCATCCGCAGCGAGGTTCTGGTCGCGGATGTCGGCGGCTAGCTCTTCCGCCTGGCCCTCGTCCCTCGCGGTCAGGAGGACGTGGTATCCTCGTTCGGCGAGCTGGCGCGCTACGGCATAGCCGAGACCGAGGCGTCGGCTCGCGCCGGTGACGAGGGCGATAGGGGACGGAGAGAAAGGTTGCTGCACGGGTTGGCTCCTTGTCGACGTTCGACCGGAGCGTTTCCCAGGCTAAAGCCCCGCTTCGACGAACGCACAGCCACCGGGATGATGGCTGATGTTCGTCGCGGGGATCTCGAGCGCGAGGCCAAAGACCAGAGCTTTCGTTACCGAAAGGCCTTGGGCTTACCAAACCAAGGCTGCCTTTTCCGACGCGCTGGGGATAGCGGAAAAGGCTGCGAACCGCAATGGTCCGCCGGCACCCGCGCACTCACGCCAGTGCTTTCAGGGTCCGTGTTGGGTCGTGCCTCCCGGCAGGAAAGCGCCTAAATATCAGCTGTTTAAACCGATCCCGGAGTGAGTCCGCAACCTGCTGTTCCATTATCTCGCTCGGGTGACATTGGGACTTTGCTCCCCAGCAGCTATCGGGCACATCGAGGTCAATAGCTGCCGCTCTCGAAACTCAGCTTCGGTTAGAATCCGCGAGTCAGCCGACCCGCGACTTGCGGGGACAAGGTGGTCCGACGCCGCTTCCCCCCGTATCGTGACAAAATGTATATTGGCCAACTCGACGCCGCTATCCGGGGAGGGGCTGTAAGCACGATCCTCCTGCTGGCGTGGCGTATGCTCGGCCAACGTCGGAAGATCGGCTTGCCCGCCGCTTTGTTCGCACCCCTAGCGCTGTGTCTCGTGGGCTTCGTCATCGGCAACACGCCGATGACGTCACTAGTCCCGACTGGGCTCGTCGGCACCGTAGCCCACACAGTCAGCGGCTTCGCCGTCGTCTTCCTGTGGTGGTTCTGCCTGTCATGCTTCGACAGCCGGTTCCGGTTGAAGGGCGGCGTGCTGGGCGTCGGCCTTTTCTGGGCCGCGATTGCCGCGCTCGATCGCGGGCTGCTCGGCGATGCCTTCGCGGACAAGGGGCTATCGCGCCTGCTCGTGCCGTTGGGCTTCGCGATCGTCGGCCATCTGGTCTGGCGCCTCTTGGAAGGACGCGAGGGAGATCTGATCCAGCAACGCCACGATGCGCGTATCATGGTGGCGGTCCTGCTCGGGGGCATGCTGCTCATCGACCTGGCGGCTGACGCGCTGTTCGGCTTCGCATGGCGCCCGATTGCCTTCGCCATGACCCAGAACGCGATGATCCTCGCATTCGGCCTGTGGCTGGCGCGAAGGATATTGATGGTCGATCCCGCCATGCTCACCTTCGGCGTTGCGCAAGCAGCCCCAATGCCGGCCGGGGCGGCACCAAAGCCCGGTCATCGACCGAACACGGAGTTGCACGGCCGACTGTCAGTCCTGATGGAAACGGAGCGGGTGTTCCTCGACCCCGAGCTGACCTTCGCGGGATTCGTCGCGCGCATGGGAGCCCCGGAACGTGCCGTGCGGACGCTGGTCAATCACGAGCTGGGGCACGATCATTTCCGGACCTTCCTGAACCATTACAGGGTCGCGGAGGCGCGTCGCCTGCTGGGGGAGCGGGATCGAGCCGACAAGCTCATCGCCGTGGCACTTGACAGCGGTTTCGCTTCGCTTGCCAGCTTCAACCGGGCTTTTCGTGCGATCGAGGGATGCACGCCCAGCGAGTATCGAGCCGCCGTCCGACAGGGGCAGATGAATCCGCCCTCACAGGATAAGCAGAGTTTTGAGGAGCGAAAAACCGGCTTCTGAGGAGCCGCAGGGCACTTCCGAAGGTAGCGCAGTCGCCTTTGGGCAGGAAGAAGGCGGGCGCGTGAACGGACTGATCGGATTGGGCGGAACACTGGCGCTCCTCCTCGCCCTCGGGGTGGTGGCGGGATTCGCCGATCGGAAACGCTTCTCGCTGCGGTCGTTGTTGATCGCCACGCTGTTGGTCGCGATCAACGATGCTCTTCTGACTGGGCTTTACGGATGGATGCCCGACCCGATCGGAGGAGCGTGGAACTGGCAAGGCAAGCTCCTGGGGCTGGCAGGCACGCTGGCCATCGCCGCGTCGCCAGCATTCGGCTTTTGCCGCGCCGGGCTCACGATCGCGCAGGCGCCAGGCAGCCTGAAAGCCGCATTGCCGGTTGCGGCGCTCTACTGTGCCTTCTTCGCCGTCATCGCCATCATGTTTCCCGCAGGCCGATCCAGCGGCGAAGAGATCGCCTTCCAATTGACTATGCCGGGCTTGGAGGAAGAGCCCTTCTATCGAGGCATCCTGCTGTTCGCGCTCGATCAGGCGTTCACCGGCAGGAAGCGGCTCCTCGGGGTTGATTGGGGATGGGGTGCCGTTCTGTCATGCTTCCTCTTCGGGATGGCACATGCCTTCGGCTTTTCGCACGGTAGCTTCTCCTTCGACGCTATAACCATGGCGTTGACCGGACTCCCTGCGTTCATTGCCGTCTGGCTGCGTCTGCGCACAGGAAGCCTGCTCCTGCCGGTCCTGCTCCACAATTTCGGCAACTCGTTCTCGTTGTTCGTGTAGCGGTGGTTCCGAATGGGAAGGTACAGCGGGATAGCCCCGGCCGGGTCAATCTCCTCGATTCCTCTATGGGCCGCTTGCCAGGAATCCATTCCCGATTGCTCTTCTCCGAACTTGGCTCCTGGAGACGGCTATGCGCTTGAATTGTCGCCGTTCGCCATACTGGCTTGCGATCCTGAAGCTGTCGGTCGCTCATTTCGTTCGGGACGGCAGCCGGAACGACCGACATTGGTGACCAAGCTGCCTTTCCAGCAAGCGTTACGGACGGCGGCTCTCATCCGCAGGGGACATCGCTCAATGGGCAGGAAGTAGATTTACACAGGTGCTGGTTTGGCCGTCGCGCGTGCCCGCTGCGACAGAGTAGCGGACCAGTCAGGATGTCCTATCCACGACCTGGTTGTGCGTTTCTGCAGTCGCTCGCGCCAGCGTGCCAGATCACCCTCGCGCGCATCGATCCTGATCCCAGGGCCGCCTCAAAGGCCGCGCCGAAGGAAGCATCAGCGTCGTAAAGCAAGTTCGGCCGGCGGGCAGTCGCGGAGGTCATCTCGATCGTCACGTCTCCGCGCTCGTCTGGCCGCACCCCGACGCGATGGCTTGCCGGCCTGCATCTCAAACGACTGTCAGTACGATCTTGCCCTGGAGGTGCCCTGCCGCGGCATGCTCGTGCGCCTTGTTTGCATCGGCGAGCGGAAAAATGCTGTCGATGACGACGCGGATCGTGCCGTCGTCCAGCAGGGGCGCGATCTCAGCCAGTTGCGGGCCGTTCGAATTGACCTGGGTCGTCGACACGGTAACGCCGCGCCGGGCGGCCTCGCCCTTGTCGTCGAAGCCCAACCCGAACACCGGAAAGAGCGCGCCGCCCCGCTTCAATGTCTTCAGGAACCGGTCGCCCTTCGGACCCCCGACCGCGTCCACTACGAGGTCGAGGTCGGTGAGCACGTCTTCCACGTTGGTCTTGCCATAATCGTAGAATGCATCGGCGCCGAGATCGCGCAGCATCGCCTCGTGGCTGCCGGAGGCGACGGCGATTACCTGCGCGCCCTTCCACTTGGCCAACTGCACCAGGAAATGACCGACCCCGCCGGCGGCGCCGTTCACGAGAACCTTCCTCCCCTCGAGCGGTACAGGAACATGCTGGGCCGGCTGGAGCGGGTTCGGCGCGTCATGCCCCTGCTCGATCAGGAACTGCCAGGCCGTCAGCAGCGACATGGGTGCGGCCGCAGCGTGCACATGGTCGATACCACTCGGTTTGAGCGCGAGATCGGACACCGGCACGGCGACATATTGGGCGTAGGCCCGACTTTCCCCGGCAATGCCGCCCGGGAACCGGACCATGGCATAGACTTCGTCGCCGACGGAAAAGTCCGTCACGTCATCGGCCACCGCCTCAATGACCCCGGAGATATCGGTGCCGGGAATGATCGGAAACGTCATCTCGGGCTGCCACTCCGGCGGCAGCATTTTGTAGCCCTCGCGCAGATACCAGTCGGGCGGGTTGACCCCGACGGCATGGACGCGGACCAGCGCCTCGCCCGGTTTCACCTGCGGCTTCGGAGCATCTTCGTAGACCAGGACCTCCGGTCCGCCGAATGCATGCAGACGGACTGCTTTCATGACCTCGCTCATCCGAACCTCCTCGAAGGGTATTCGACCCGAGCGGCCATTTAGGGTTTGATTCTTGGTTGATAATGTTGCTCATGTTCGCTTCAGTATTGCCATGAAGGAACAACTGGCTTTAGAGCGTCTGACCGGCCTGATCGCCTTCGCGCGAGCGGGGTCGATCGGCAGCTACACGGCCGCAGCGCGATCGCTTGGCATTTCCCCGTCCGCTGTCAGCAAGAGCGTGCAGCGCCTTGAGCAGCGTCTCGGCGTCTCGTTATTCACGCGAACGACCCGTTCTCTGACGCTGACGCCGGAAGGCCGCGACCTGCATGGACGCGCACTGAAACTGCTTCAGGATGCCGAGGAGATCGAGCAGATCGCGAGCGCAGTTCGTGCCGGGCCGTCAGGCATGTTGCGCATTGCCGCATCACTGCCGATCGGGCTGCATCTGATCGCGCCTTCGCTGCCACATTTCCGTGCCCTTCACCCCAAGGTGACGATCGATCTGCGGCTCGACGATCATGTGATCGACATTGTCGACCACGGGATCGACATCGCCATCCGCATCGGAGACCTGGCCGATTCCCGACTCCTCTCACGACGGCTGGCGCCGTTCCGCCTGTGCGCTTTCGCCTCTCCTGCCTACCTGGCGGCGAAGGGCACGCCGGCGCACCCGGGCGATCTGGAAGGCCATGAGACCGTCAATCTACGCTATCAGAGCACCGGCCAGCTCTTTCGCTGGCCCTTTCGGGTCGGCGAGCGCGAAATCGAAATCGTGCCGTCCTCCGCGGTGATCGTGGACGCGAGCGAAGCCGTCGTCGCGACGGTGGTGGCGGGTGGCGGAATCGGCATCAGCGCCGCGTTCATAGCGGCGCCCTATGTCGCGCGCGGCGAACTCGTCCCTGTGCTGGCTGATCATGCCATCGAGCGGCACAACATCACGGCTCTTTGGCCCGAGAGCCGGCGCATGAACCCTGCCGTGCGCGCTTTTCTGGATCATCTCCAGGGCGTTGCAAGCCGGAGCGCCGCGCAGAAATGACGGGTTCCAGGCAATGCGACCGGCGTGGTGCCCAGGGCTGATGCATGTGGCGTGGACACCGGGCCAGAAGATCCAGATCGCGATGGGATCGGCCTTCGTGGCGCGCACCTATACGCCGACCATATGGAATGCCGCTGAGGGGCGTACCTGCATCCTCGGCTACGCGCACGGCATGGGGCCAGACAGCGATTGCCTGCGTGCCGCCACGCCGGGCTCCAGTTGCGATATCTTCGGTCCGCGCGTGTCGCTGGACATCCGCCATCCCAGCGGGCCGCTGGCGATCTTCGGGGACGAGATATCGCTCGGGCTCGCCCATGCCCTTGCGCAAAGCGGGGGCATAGAGGCGGTGACCGGCTTTTTTGAGATCGGAGATGTCGAGGCCAGCAGCTCGGTGGCGACGCAACTCGACCTCCAAAACTATGCGCTCGTCGGCCGCAAGGCGGAAGATGCGCATCTGTCCGAGTTCGAGTCCAGACTATCCGCGCTCGCGGACGCAGGAGCGACACTCGTGCTGACCGGCAAAGCCGGATGCATTCAGCGCATACGCCGAACTCTAAAGGCGCTCGATGTGCCGTCGCAGCGGATTCGAACCAAAGCCTATTGGACACCGGGCAAGACCGGTCTCGGCCGAGCTTCTCGTCCGACACGCACTGCTCGGCTTCCGGTCCCACAGATTCGATTTGTATCTGCGTCCGGGTTATTTCCGCTTCCACCGGCCGTGGTCCTCGAAGCGGACCGCCCGTTACGGCCCAAATTCCGCCGTTCCGCCAAGCGGTCCCCAAGTATGTATTCTGTGTCACCAGCGAGCGCCTGACGCACCGACCGAAATCCGGCGACCCTTGAGGCTGAGCCCGGGACGCTGAGTCGCGCGGGCGGAGGCCCGCATGACACCGACGAAGCTTCTCCTTGGTCAGATGCTGGTTGTCGCCGCGATCGTCGTTGCCGGCATCTGGTTCGCGACCCAATGGGCAGCGGCATCCCTCGCGTACCAGCCCGAGCTTGGCACGCCGTGGTTCAGGCTCGGCGACACGCCTGTCTACACGCCCTGGTCGCTCTTCCCCTGGTGGTTCCATTTCGACGCTTATGCCCCGGTCGTATTCGACGAGGCGGGCGCGATCGCCGCCGCTGGCGGGCTGCTGGGCTGCGCGGCGGCGGTTGCCGGCTCGGTCTGGCGAGCTCGGCAGCGGCGCAACGTTACGACCTATGGGTCCGCACGCTGGGCGAACTCTCGCGACATCCGCGCTGCGGGCCTCGCGGCTGAGGCCGGCGTGTTTCTCGGCCGGGCCGCTAGGCGCTATCTGCGCCATGACGGGCCGGAGCATGTCATGGCGTTCGCGCCGACGCGCTCGGGCAAGGGCATCGGCCTCGTCGTGCCGACCCTGCTCGGCTGGACCGGCTCGACGGTCGTCCACGACATCAAGGGCGAGAACTGGCAGCTGACCGCGGGCTGGCGGTCGCGCTTCTCCCACTGCCTGCTCTTCAACCCGACCGATGTGCGCTCAGCGCGGTACAACCCGCTGCTCGAGGTACGCCGGGGCGCCGACGAGGTTCGCGACGTCCAGAATATCGCCGACATTCTGGTCGATCCCGAAGGCGCGCTCGAGCGGCGCAATCATTGGGAGAAGACCAGCCATTCGCTGCTGGTCGGCGCGATCCTCCACGTCCTCTACGCCGAGGAGGAGAAGACGCTCGCCCGGGTTGCCGCTTTCCTGTCCGATCCCGAGCGCCCGTTCGTCGCCACGCTGCGCGCGATGATGACGACCAATCATCTCGGCACCGAGGAGATGCCGCTGGTGCATCCGGTCGTCGCCTCTGCGGCGCGCGAGGTGCTCAACAAGTCCGACAACGAGCGTTCGGGCGTGCTGTCGACCGCCATGTCGTTCCTCAGCCTCTACCGCGATCCCACCGTCGCAGCGGTCACGGCCGCGTCCGACTGGCGGGTCGAGGATCTGGTCGCCGCACGGCATCCGGTGTCGCTCTACCTGGTCGTACCGCCCTCGGACATCAGCCGCACCAAACCGCTGATCCGGCTCGTGCTCAATCAGATCGGCCGGCGCCTGACAGAGCAGCTGCATGCCGCAGGCGTGCCCGGGCGCCACAAGCTGCTGATGATGCTCGACGAGTTCCCGGCGCTCGGCCGCCTCGACTTCTTCGAGACCAGCCTCGCCTTCCTCGCCGGCTATGGTGTCCGCGCCTTCCTGATCGCGCAGAGCCTGAACCAGATCGAGAAGGCCTATGGCGAGCACAACGCCATCCTCGACAACTGCCATGTCCGGGTCGCGTTCGCGACCAACGACGAGCGGACCGCCAAGCGCATCTCCGACGCGCTCGGCACCGCGACCGAGCAGCGCGCCATGCGTAACTATGCCGGCCACCGCCTCGCGCCATGGCTCGCGCACGTCATGGTCAGCCGCCAGGAGACCGCGCGGGCACTGCTGACGCCCGGCGAGGTCATGCAGCTGCCGCCGACCGACGAGCTGGTGCTGGTCGCGGGTTATCCGCCGGTCCGCGCGCGGAAGCTTCGCTACTTCGAAGACGCCGCGTTCAAGGCGCGCTTACTGCCGCCTCCGTCGCTCGGATGCGGCGGGGCACCCGACCTGCCGCCCCAGCGCGCCAATGACTGGCAGGACCGTGTCCGCCCGGTCGATGCGCGGCTCGCCGAGGCCGCTCCCGAAGACGGGGAGGATGCCGGCGGCCTCGAGCAGGCGCGTCATCCCGCCCAGGAAATCGTGGCCGCGACACCTGTCGATCTGGCGCCCGCCGACCCGCTCGGGCTGGGCGATGACGAAGGCGACCCTGCCGCCGACAAGCGAGCCATGGATCAGGCCACTGCCGGCACCGCGCGGCGCGCCTATGCCCTCGACATGGCCGACAGGCGGCCCGGTAATCTTGAGCTGGACCTTTGAGATGGCCGACCGCGTCCGCCACCAGCTCTTCCTGCCGAAGCCGGTCAGCGATCGTCTGGAGGCGCTCGCCGCCGCACCCGGCGCGACCAAGTCCGCGATCCTCACCGACGCCGTGACCGCCTGGCTAAACCGCCGCGGCGCTTCCGAGCTCGAGGATCGCTTCGCGCTGCGCCTCGATCGGATCTCCAATGCGCTCGGCCGCATCGAGCGCGACGACCATGTCGTGCTCGAGACGCTCGCGCTCTTCATCCGCTTCGAGCTCGCGATCCAGGCACCTCTCGCCGAGAACGACGCGGCGGGCCGCGCGCTCGCGCGCGAGCGCTTCGAGGCGTTCGTCACCCAGGTCGGACGCGCCGTCGCGACCGGCAGGCGCACGCTCCTTTCCGCGGAGGAGGAGCGATGAGCGAGATCCTTTCTGCCGATCGCCGGCGCGCGATGCTGCGCACCGCGATGGGTCCCGACATCGCCTCGGCGCTTGCCGACAGCCAGGTGATCGAGGTCATGGTCAATCCCGACGGCTCGCTGCGCCTCGACCGGCTCGGCGAAGGCCGGATCGACACGGGCGTCGTCCTCGAAGCGCCGCAGGTCGAACGGATCGTCCGGCTGGTCGCGAGCCATGCCCGCGCCGAGGTCCATGGCGGGCAGCCGATCATCTCGGCGGAGCTTCCTGCGCATCTCGACGGCCGGGCCGGCGAGCGCTTCGAAGGCGTGCTGCCGCCGGTCTCGATCGGCCCCTGCTTCTCGATCCGCAAGCCCGCCCAGCGCCTCTACACGCTCGACGACTATGTCGCCGACGGGATCATGTCCGCGGCGATGGCGGATATGCTGCGGGCGGCGGTCACCCAGCGGTTCAACATCCTCATCGCCGGTGGGACGAGCTCGGGCAAGACGACGCTCGCCAACGCGCTCCTTGCCGAGATGCGCTGGGTGGATGCCCGCGTCATCCTGATCGAGGATACGCGCGAGCTGCAGAGCCCGGCGCCGGACACGGTGGCGCTACGCACCCGCCCAGGGATCGTGTCGATGACCGACCTGGTGCGCTCGACGCTCCGCCTCCGCCCGGACCGGATCATCGTCGGCGAGGTCCGCGGGCCCGAGGCGCTCGATATGCTCAAGGCCTGGAACACCGGGCATCCCGGCGGGATCGCCACCGTCCACGCCAACTCGGCCGAGGCCGCGCTCTACCGCATCGAGCAGCTCGTCCAGGAAGCGGTCGTCACCGTGCCCCGCCGCCTCGTCGCCGAGGCGATCGACCTCGTCGTCTTCATCGCCGGGCGCGGTGCCCAGCGCTCGGTCGACGCGATCGCGCGCGTCGTCGGCGTCGATCCCGACACCGGCGCCTACGCGCTCGCCCCCTTCCACCTCCCCGTCAATCAAGGAGCCTGACCATGAAGACCATTGCCTTGCCTGCTAGGCCGCGCCTGCTGGCCGGCGCCGCCCTTGCCGTCCTGGCCGCCGGCCAGGCCTGGGCCTCCGGAACCGGCATGCCGTGGGAGGAGCCGCTCCAGCAGGTACTGGAGTCGGTCCAGGGTCCGGTCGCCAAGATCGTCGCGGTGATCATCATCATTGTGACCGGCCTGACATTGGCCTTCGGTGAGACGGCCGGCGGCTTCCGCCGGCTCATCCAGATCATCTTCGGGCTGAGCATCGCCTTTGCGGCGTCGAGCTTCTTCCTGTCCTTCTTCTCGTTCGGCGGCGGGGCGCTGCTGGCATGATCGGAGACGGCCAGCATCTCGACGGATTCGAGGCGCCGCTCCACCGGTCGCTCACCGAGCCGATCCTGCTCGGCGGCGCGCCGCGCGCCATCGCGATCGTCAACGGCACCGTCGCCGCCGCGCTGGGCCTCGGGCTCCAGCAATGGATCGCGGGCGTGCTGGTCTGGGCCGTCGGGCACACCATCGCGGTGTTCGCGGCGAAGCGCGACCCGGACTTCGCTCCGGTGCTCGCGCGCCACCTGCGGCAGCGGGGATATCTCGCATGCTGAACCTGCGCGAATATCGCAGCCGCGCCGATCGGCTGGCCGATCATCTGCCCTGGGCCGCGCTGGTCGCGCCCGGCGTGGTGCTCAACAAGGACGGCAGCTTCCAGCGCACGTTGCGCTTCCGCGGCCCCGACCTCGAATCCGCGACCGAGGCCGAGCTGGTCTCCGCCTGCGCGCGCGCCAACAATGTGCTCAAGCGCTTCGGCTCGGGCTGGGCGCTGCACATCGAGGCCGAGCGCAGCGAGGCACCAGGCTATCCGGCGAGCAGCTTCCCGGACGCGGCGTCCTGGCTGGTCGACGAGGAACGGCGCGCGTCGTTCGAGGCGGCAGGCACCCATTTCGAGAGCCGCTACCATCTCACCCTGACATTTCTGCCGCCGCCCGACCAGGCGGACCGTGCCGGCCGCGCGCTGGTCGAGCGCGCCGACGCTTCGCAGGGCCGCGACTGGCGCCAGGCGCTGGCCGGGTTCGTCGCGGAGACCGATCGCGCGCTCGACCTCTTCTCGGGCTTCATGCCCGAGATTGCCGCGCTCGACGACGCGGAGACGCTCACTTTCCTCCACGGCACGATATCGACGCGACGCCACGGCGTGGGCGTGCCCGAGACGCCGATGTATCTCGACTGGCTGCTCGCCGATACGCCGCTCGCCGGCGGGCTCGAGCCGATGCTCGGGAGCCTGCACCTGCGCACGCTGACCATCCTCGGCTTCCCCGGCCTCAGCCGGCCCGGGATCCTCGACGCGCTCAACCACCAGGACTTCGCCTATCGCTGGGTTACGCGGTTCATCGCGCTCGACAAGACCGAGGCGACGAGGGCGCTGACGCGGCTGCGCCGCCAATGGTTCAACAAGCGCAAGTCGGTCACCGCGATGCTGCGCGAGGTGATCTACAACCAGCCGGTCCAACTGCTCGATAGCGACGCCGACAACAAGACCGCCGACGCTGATCTCGCGCTCCAGGCGCTAGGCGGCGCCCATGTCGCCTTCGGATACCTCACCACGACCATCACCGTCGTCGACGAGGACCGCGCCCGTGTCGAGGACAAGGTCCGCGCGGTCGAGCGGGTCGTCAACGGGCTCGGCTTCACCTGCATCCGCGAAGGGCTGAATGCGGTCGAGGCCTGGCTCTCGAGCCTGCCGGGACAGGTCTATGCCAATGTCCGGCAGCCGCTCGTCCACACGCTCAACCTGGCGCACCTGATGCCGCTGTCGAGCGTCTGGGCGGGGCCGGAGCGCAACCAGCATCTGGACGGGCCGCCGCTCCTATATGCCGAGACCAGCGGATCGACTCCGTTCCGGCTGTCGACCCATGTCGGCGACGTCGGGCACATGATGATCGTCGGGCCTACCGGTGCCGGCAAGTCGGTCCTGCTCGCGCTGATCGCGCTCCAGTTCCGCCGCTATCCGGGCAGCCGGCTCTACCTCTTCGACATGGGCCGCTCGGCGCGCGCGGCCACGCTCGCGATGGGCGGCGCGCATCACGGCCTCGGCCTCGGCGGCGATGCCGGCGAGACGATCGCGTTCCAGCCGCTCGCCGGGATCGGTGACGCCGGGGAGCGTGCCTGGGCGGCCGAATGGATCGCCGCGCTGCTCGCGCACGAGAAGGTCGTGGTCACGCCGGAGGTGAAGGAGGCCGTCTGGTCGGCGCTGACCAGCCTGGCGAGTGCGCCGATCGAGGAGCGGACGCTCACCGGCCTGTCGCTGCTGCTCCAGTCGATGGCGCTCCGCTCGGCGCTCGCGCCCTATACGCTCGAGGGTCCGTTCGGCCGGCTGCTCGACGCGGCCGAGGACGACCTGCGCATGGCGGACGTCCAGTGTTTCGAGACCGAGGCGCTGATGGGCGCCGGCAGCGTGGTCGCGCCGGTCCTGACCTATCTCTTCCACCGGCTCGAGGCGCGGTTCACCGGACGCCCGACACTGCTGATCCTCGACGAGGCCTGGAAGTTCCTCGACCACCCATTGTTCGCAGCGCGCATCCGTGAGTGGCTGAAGACGCTGCGCAAGAAGAACGTCGCGGTGATCTTCGCGAGCCAGAGCCTCGCCGACATCGCCGACAGCGGCATCGCGCCCGCCATCATCGAGAGCTGCCCGCAGCGCATCCTGCTTCCCAATGCCGCGGCGATCGAGCCGCAGGGGCGCGCGGCCTATCAGCGGTTCGGGCTCAACGACCGGCAGATCGAGCTCGTCAGCCGCGCGACGCCCAAGCGGCATTACTACCTCCAGTCCGCCGCCGGCAACCGCCTCTTCGAGCTGGGCCTCGGGCCCGTCGCGCTCGCCCTGTGCGGCGCCTCCGATCCCGCGACGCAGGCGCGCATCGACGCGCTGCTCGCCGCGCACGGCCCGTCAGATTTCGCCGTGCGCTTCCTCGAGGAGGCCGGGCTCGACTGGGCCGCGGCACTGCTCGCCCAATTCCCCGATCCCCAAGCGAAGGAGTAGAAGTGATGCCTATCCTCACCCGCAAGAACCTGATCGCGACGGCGCTGGGCCTCGGTGCCCTGGGCTCGCTCACGATGGGCTTCGTGAACAGCGCACACGCGCAGATCACGGTGTTCGATCCCAGCAACTATAGTCAGACCGTCCTGACCGCGGCACGCACGCTCCAGCAGGTCAACAACCAGATCCAGTCGCTCCAGAACGAGGCGCAGATGCTGCTCCGGCTGGACCGGAACCTGAAGCGCATCGCCTTTCCGCAGCTCCAGGCGCTGCTCGACAGGCTCGACGGCATCGACCGGCTGATGAAGCAGGCGCAGAGCGTCGACTTCGAGGTGGACCAGCTCGAGGCCAGGCTGAAAGAGCTTTATCCGCGCAGCTTCGACCCCGGCTCGACGCGCGACCAGCGGCTGCAGGCGGCCCGGGCGCGCTACGATGCGAGCACCGATGCGCTCCGCCGGACGATGACCATCCAGAGCGGCATCGTGCAGCAGGCACGCGAGGACGCCGAGGCGCTGGCCGAGATCGCGGCACGCAGCCAGGGCGCGGAAGGCGCGCTCGCCATCGGCCAAGCGACCAACCAGCTGCTCGCGCTCACCGCCAAGCAGGGCATGGCGCTCCAGCAGATGATGGCCGCGCAGTTCCGCGCCGACGCGCTCGAGAAGCAGCGCCAGCTGACCGAGTCCGAGGCGTCGCGTGCCGCGACGCGCAGGTTCCTCGGCACCGGCACCGCCTACACCCCCCGGCAATAGCGAGACCGGCCGCGGCGGATAAAGCCCCCTGCCGCCGCGGTCGCAGCCCGCGGGGTCCGGCCACCCGCTCCCCCTGGCCGGGCCCCGCGGCACCCAAGGTCCGAAGGACAGATCTGTGAACGACCTCAACGTGATCGACCGGTTCATGGCCGACTTCATCCGCTACATCGATAGCGGGTTCGGCCTGCTCGGGCCCGATGTCGGCTTCCTGACATCGGTGCTCATCGGCATCGACATCACGCTTGCCGGCCTGTTCTGGGCGATGGGAGGCGAGGACGACATCATCGGCCGCTTCCTCAAGAAGATCCTCTACATCGGCGTGTTCGCGCTGATTCTGAATCGCTTCCAGACGCTCGCCGACATCATCTTCCGCTCCTTCGCCCAAGCGGGCCTGACCGCCGGCGGGGGAACGCTTTCCGCCGACGACCTGCTCCGCCCGGGCCGGCTCGCGGGCACCGGATTCCAGGCCGCGTGGCCGCTGCTCGACCAGGCGAGCGACCTGCTCGGCTTCACGACCTTCTTCGAGAACTTCATGACGATCATGGTGCTCCTGATCGCCTGGGTGATCGTGATCGTCGCCTTCTTCATCCTCGCGGTGCAGATGTTCGTCTGCATCCTCGAGTTCAAGCTGACGACGCTCGCCGGCTTCATCCTCGTGCCGTTCGCGCTGTGGAACCGGACCAGCTTCCTCGCCGAGCGGGTGCTGGGCAACGTCATTTCGTCTGGCATCAAGGTGATGGTGCTGGCGGTGATCGTCGGCATCGGTTCCGGCTTCTTCACCGAATTCGCCTCCGCACTGCAGGGCAAGGAGCCCGATATCGGCCAGGCGATGAGCCTGGTGCTCGCCAGCCTCGCGCTGTTCGGACTCGGCATCTTCGGGCCCGGCATCGCTTCCGGGCTCGTCTCCGGCGCGCCGCAGCTCGGCGCCGGCTCCGCGGTTGCCACCACGGCGCTCGCGGCCGGCGGTTTCGCGGTCGCCGGCGGCGCGGGCATGGCCGCGGCAAAGGGCCTTGCCGGTGCCGGGTTCGGCGCGATCCGCGCGGGCACCTCGATGGGATCGGCCGCGTCGACCGCGTACAAGCTCGGCCAGGAGACCTCGGGCTCGAAATCGGTCGCGGCCGGCATGGGCGGCATCGCGACCGCCGCTCGCGGCGCGCTCGCGCAGCGCATGAGCGACGGCCTCGGGTTTCGCGCGGCGGCCGGCGAAGGCCAGCGCGCTGCCTGGAATGCCGGCACGGCGAGCGCGCAAGCGCGCCCCGGGGATCGGTCGGCTCCTGCGTCTGACGCCATGCCGGGTTGGGCGCGCGATCTCCAGAACACGCAATCCCGCCGTCACCACCGCCAGATGGCGATCCACGCACTCCAGGGCGCGGATCGCGGCGGCGGCGGCGCGACCCCCGACATCAAGGAGAAGGACTGATGCGCTTCAAACGTGCCGTCCAGCGCTACGGGCGCACGGACGAACCCGAGACACCGTACCAGCGTGCCGGCCAGCTCTGGGACGAGCGGATCGGCTCCGCCCGGGCCCAGGCGAGCAACTGGCGGCTGATGGCGTTCGGCGGGCTGGCACTCACCACGGGCCTGTCGGGTGCGCTTGTCTGGCAGTCGATGCAGAGCCGGGTCGTTCCCTATGTCGTCGCGGTCGACAGCGTCGGCCAGGCACAGGCCGTGGCGCCTGCCGCCGCCGAATACCGGCCGACCGATCCCCAGATCGCCTGGTTCCTGGCGCGCTTCATCACCGATATCCGCTCGCGCTCGCTCGACCCGGTGCTGATGCGGGAGAACTGGCTCCAGGCCTATGACTTCGCCTCGAAGCGCGGCGCCATCTTTCTCGGCGAATATGCCCGCTCGGCGAACCCGTTCGCGGATGTCGGCGACAAGACCGTTTCGGTTCAGGTGACCAGCGTGGTCCGTGCGTCCGCATCGAGCTTCCAGGTGAAATGGCTCGAGCGCGCCTATGAACGCGGGAGTCTCACGGGCACGTCGCGCTGGACCGCGATCGTCACCGTCCTGCTCAAGCCGCCGCGCGACGCCGACACGCTGCGCAAGAACCCGCTCGGCCTCTATGTCGATGCGATCGACTGGAGCCGCGAGCTCGAGACCCCGACTGACCATCCGTCGAGCGCGCCGTCGACGCCCGTCCCGAATTCCAGCGTGCCCGGCGGATCACCGCTCGACCCCGGCCTCGGCCAGCCCTCCCAAGCCCAACCGGAGACCCGTCCATGAAGCGCATTCTGCTTGCGGCGAGCACGCTCGCCGCGGTGCCCGCCTTTGCGCAAACTTCGCCGGCCGAGCCGCCTCACGCCGCGACGGCAAGTCCCATCCCGCCACCGCCAGTCGCGACCAACCTCGCTCCGCCCCCGCCGGTAGTGCGCCCCACGGCGCCCCGCCGTCACAAGCCGTCGCCGCCCGAGCTTCGGGTTCGCACGGCGAATGCGAAGGCGACCCAGGAGCCTGTCGCCCCGGCCTTCGTCAATGCCGTTCAGGTCTACCCCTATGGCGAGGGCGTCCTGTACCGCCTGTTCGCCGCGCCTGAGCGCGTGACCGACATCGCGCTGCAACCCGGCGAGGCGATCGTCTCGGTCGCGGCGGGCGACACCGCGCGCTGGACGGTCGGCGACACGACCAGCGGCACCGGCGAGAGCAAGCGCGTTCATATCCTGGTGAAGCCGTTCGCCGCGGGGCTCTCGACCAACCTCGTCATCACCACCGATCGGCGCGCCTATCATCTCCAGCTCGAAAGCACGCCGGCCACCGCGATGGCTGCGCTGTCCTGGACTTATCCTCAGGACGAGCTGATCGCGATCCGCCGCCAGCAGGCGGCGGCGGAAGCGGCAAGACCGGTCGCGGCGGGGCTCGCCGTCGAGCAGCTCAACTTCGGTTATGCGGTGACCGGCGACAGGCCGGCCTGGCGGCCGTTGCGCGCTTTCGACGACGGGCGACAGACGTTCATCGAGTTCCCGGCGAGCGTCGGCGTCGGCGAGGCGCCGCCGCTGTTCGTGATCGGCGATCGCGGCGATGCCCAGCTCGTCAACTACCGCATGGTCGGCCGCTTCTATGTGGTCGACCGGTTGTTCGATGCCGCCGAGCTGCGGCTGGGCGCGAAGAAGCAGGCGGTGGTGCGCATCAGCCGCGCCGGCGCCGAGCGGAGCCGGCGGCAGCGGAGGACGTCATGAGCGAGACGGTCCCCGCTGCGGCGACCTCGCCCAAGCTCGACCCCGAGACGCTGGTGCTGCGCGGCCGCCCGAGCCGGATCATCCGCTTTCGCCGCGGCGCGATCATCGCGATCGCAGCGCTCGGATCGACCGTGATCGTCGGGGTCACCTGGGTCGCGCTCAAGCCCGCGACCTTCCGGATCGTCGCCGGCGCCGAGGACCAGAAGGACATCGCCAACCACGCGCCCGACGATGCCCTCGCCGGTGCGCCGAAAAGCTATGGCGACGTGCCCAGGCTCGGCCCGCCGCTCCCCGGCGATCTCGGGCGTCCGATCCTGCGCCGGCAGGAGGCGCTCGGCGGATTGCCGCCTCCCGGCTCTTCGGATCAGGCCGCACAGGCCGCCGAGGCCGAGCGACAGCGACTTCTCGCCGAGCGCAAGTCGGCCCGCGAGTCCGGCATCATGATGCAGCTCGGCACTGCCGGGCACGCAACCGGCGCTGGTCCTGCCACCGCTGCGCCGGCCGCGACTCCGGCGCAGGAAGCGCAGCCGGCGACGATCGCCGTCGATCCCGCGCGCGATCCGGGCAACCAGCAGCGGAAGGCCGACTTTCTCGCCAGCAAGGACCCGACGGCCGACATCAATCCGCACAGGCTGGTGACCCCTGTCTCACCTTATACGCTGACCGCCGGCAGCATCATCGCCGCGAGCCTGATCACGGGGCTCAACTCCGACCTGCCGGGGCTCGTCACCGCGCAGGTTACCGAGAACGCCTATGACAGCGTCACCGGCCGCACTCTCCTGGTGCCGCAAGGGTCTCGCCTGATCGGCAGCTACGACAGCGTAGTGGCGTTCGGGCAAAAGCGCGCGCTGGTCGTATGGCAGCGCATCGTCCTGCCCGACGGCAGCTCGGTCCGTATCGACAATGTGCCGGCAACCGACATGGCCGGTTATGCCGGGCTCTCCGACAAGGTCGATCGTCACACCTGGCAGCTGCTCAAGGGCGTGGCGCTGTCGACGCTGCTCGGGGTCGGCACCGAGCTGAGCCTGGGCGACAGCGAAAGCGACCTCGTCCGCGCCATCCGGGAGTCGGCGCAGCAGGGAACGTCGCGTGCCGGCGACCAGGTCGTCACCAGGAACCTCAACGTCCAGCCGACCCTCGAGGTGCGGCCGGGCTGGCCGCTGCGCGTGGTCGTCCACAAGGACATCGTCCTCGCGCCGTGGCCCGGACAGGAGCGATAGCATGCCGGACCTCAAGCTCGCACAACTGCCGGACCGCACCCCGGTCAAACTCGGCATCTCGGTGACGCCGGACCTCCACCAGGCGCTCAACGATTATGCGGCGCTCTATGCGCAGGCCTATGGCCGGGAGGAGCCGGTCGCTGACCTGATCCCGGCAATGCTCTCCGCCTTTCTCGATAGCGACAAGGCGTTCGCCCGCTCACGGCGCCCACCCACCGGAACCGCCGGAGGCGGCCGATGATGCTCGCCTATGCATCACGCACCGGCACACGTCGCAATCTCGACGCACTGCGCGCCGCCGGATGGCGACTGATGGTCTCCGCCCGCGGCGTGCTGCGCACCGAAGGCTTCCGGTACGCGCTCGACAACGGAGCATGGACGTCATTCCAGCGGAACGAGCCCTTCGACGAGGTGGCTTTCGAGGGGGCGGTCGCCCTGCTCGGACCCGGTGCCGACTGGATCGTCCTTCCGGACATCGTCATGGGCGGCCTCGCATCCCTACGCTTCTCGCAGAAATGGCTCGAGCGGCTCCGGCACCGAAGGGCACTGGCCGGCCAGACCTTCATGATCGCCGTGCAGAACGGGATGAACCCCGACGCGGTGCGTCCCCTGCTGGGTCCCCGGGTCGGCGTCTTCGTGGGTGGCGACACCTCGTGGAAGCTGGCGACCATGGGTCGCTGGGCGCGCCTTGCGCATGCGCGCGGTTCGATCTGCCATGTTGGGCGCGTCAACAGCGCCCGACGCGTCCGCCTCTGCATGGCCACCGGCGCCGATAGCTTCGACGGCTCCGGCGTCTCCCGCTTCGCAGCTGCCTTGCCGTCGGTCGATCGCGCCCGCCGGCAAACCGACATCGAAAACTGGCTCGCACGGAGGATAGCGTGATGGAGAACGACATGAACGGGAATGAAGGCGGTTGGGAGGGACAGGGGCCACCTGTCGCTCATACCCTGGAGCCGATCAGCGTGCGGATTGCCACCGCGGTCAAGCTGACCGGGATCTGCCGCTCGACGATCTACGAGCTGATCGGCGACGGGACGATCGAGACGGTGAAGATCGGGCGATCGACCTTCATCCTCTATCCCAGCCTGAAACGGCTGTTCGAACGAAGCTAGGCGGCCGCTTTGGCAAGGTCCGCGTGCTCGAACGCGCTCGCCATGCGTTCGATCTGAGCGCTGGAGAGGCCGTTGTCGCTGGCGACTTCCCGCCAGGCGAGCACGGCCGCGGCGACTTCGGCTGCTATGGTGTGCGCTGCAGCCGGCTTGAGACCGAATTGCCCGGCGACTGCCATTGCCGTGTCGATCGAGCTCGCGTCGTCCGCTTCATCAAGCGTCAGCGCATGGTGGCGGGGTTTGACGTCGATCGGCATCGGATTGAGGTCATAGGCGGGAGCCAGGAGCCAGCCGCCTGTGTCCCGAAGGTAGCCATGATTGCGCAGATGGTCGTCGGTGTTGGAGATCAGCACGTTGAAGACCATGCGGCGCCAGAGCTGTGCCGCGTCCCGCTCCGGCGCGGCGCCATCGGTGCGCAGGACATCAAGCAACTCGAGATAGCTTCGCGTGTCGCCATCGGACGCAGCGAGGGCGGTCAGTGCCGAGATGAAGGGAATGCGCCGGCCGCCTTCGTCGCGGTCGAATCTCCGCATGACGAAGACAGGGCGCTTCTGAATCACAAGGAGCGCGAAGTCGGGCACATCGATGCCCGCGGCCCGTGCCAGGGTCATGGCCGTAGCTTCCCAGCGCGGAACGGGCCAGTCGTCGTTGGGGCTCGGGAATTTCGCAATCGTGAGATGCCCTTCGGCGTCGATCACCGCAGCCTTGGGACGCGCGCCGCCGAGGGATGCGCCGGGCGCGAGGACGAGACGCAGATCATCGTCGCTTTCCTTGTCATTCAGAATGCGGGTGGTGGCTGAAAGCAGCTTGGCGAGCTTGATGATCGGCGGGATGGCCTGATCGGTATGGGCCAGGAAGGTCGCCTCGCCCGCCTCCGCGAAGCGGAGGGCACCCAATCGATTCTCGTCCTCGACCAATGTGAGGAAGTCGATGTCCAGAAGTGTGCGGGCCGGTCGCCCCTCCGCCTTGGCCCGCTTGCGCTCGCGACGCAGCAGGAGGTTGCGGCCCCAGCGGTCGGGCGCCGGGTCGGTGAATGCGTTGAACAGCCCTTCCGTATGGAATGTGCCGGCCGTCAGCGGCAGCAGCGGATCGAGCGCGAAGGCATATGGATGCCGCCGCCAGCGGTCCGTATATTCGAAGCTCGAGGTTTCCTTGTTGCCCTTGGAGCGTGCCCAGAGGCGGCCGACCTGCAGGGTTTCGCCCCGCCAGTCGATGTGAACGTCAAGCGTACGCTCCATAGCCGCCTCCGATCACTGCGCGCTGCGCGCGCGCTGAGGAAGGCGTTCGCTCTCGAGAGACAGGCCGACGCTGTCGGTGAGCGGGTCGGCAAGATCGCCGAGGCGCTCGGAAAGTCCCAGCACGAACAGGACCGTCGCATAGACTCCCAGCGAAACCGCGGGATCTCCCCGTTCGACCCGCGTCAGGGTGTTGCGGCTGATGAAGGCGCGCTCGGCGACGATCGTCATGGTCAGGCGGCGGCGCTTGCGTGCGATCTGGATGTCGCCACCGAGCTTGCGCAGCGCCTTTCGCACCGCAAGCGGCAAGGCGGCCTTCGAGGGGGAGCTTCTCATAGTTGCACCATAAACCGTGCATTATCATTCTTAGCGCTCAAATTACAGTGCGAATCGTTGGGGAGGGGTGGCGATGCACATTTCCTGCACCTTAAGTCGTGCGCAAAGTATCATAACGCACAATTTATGATGCAAATATGGTAGGGCGTACCGGTATGGCAGGGGGCTCGATTCCGTGCTTAGGAATGCTCCCGTCACCGCGACCGGGCGCCGCGCCGGACGTGCTTCGAAGATACGCCTATAGCCGAAAGATCCGAAGGTTCTGATGTCGCCCAGGGAAGCGGACGCGAAGTAAATTGGCTTCGGGGGTTTCGGGAAGGCCCCGTCATCCCTATATCTCCTGCATCGTGGGCAAGCGGATTCGTAGGCGCTCGCGGCTGAGAGACAGACGCGCTCCCGCTTACAATTGGCCGGAGCTGTCCCATGGATCTCAATTATCTTCTCGCGCGCCACCAAGTCTCGCTGATGCGCGCCGACACCGCCGCATGCAGCGGGGCGCGACATTCGCATCAGGGGCTGGCGCGCGGCTATGCCGGGCGGATTCGTCAGCTGCGCGAGCGGCTTGGTACCGGCGCCTCGCTGCTCGTGCCGGCCTGACGGCTTGGTCAAGGAAGATCTGCTCACGCTCGACGGGCTGATCGAAGAGATCCTTCCCGACGGACGTTTCCGCGTCGCGCTTGAGAACGGCCACCGCATCATCGTCTATACCGCGGGGAAGATGCGCAAATATCGGATCCGCACGCTGGTCGGAGATCGGGTGCAGGTCGAGATGTCTCCTTACGACATGGAAAAGGGGCGGCTCGTGTATCGCGAGCGCATCGCGAGCACCGGCTTCACCCCGCGCAGAGGAAATCGACGATGAGCGACGAACCGGCTGGCGAAGCCCCCGCCGCAGCTGCGGCCCCGAAACGCGGGATGTTCCGCAAGGCGGCGGCGCGGCTGTCGCCGGACGGGGTCGAGCGCCAGAGCCGCGTCACGCTGCTTGCCTGGAACCTGCTCGGCGCCGATGCCGCGATCGCGTTCCTCAACAGCTACAACGATGCGCTCGAGGGCCGGCCGCTCGATCTGGCAGTGGCCAGCGCCGACGGCTGCGAAGCGGTCGAGCGCGCGATCACCGCACGCGCCACCGGCGAATAGGCGGGCACCGGATGCTGCTTACCATCTGCCATCGCACCGTCTACCGCTATGCGCGGCCGGTCGCGCTGCTGCCGCATCGGATGATGCTGTGCCCGCGTGGCCAGCACGATCTGCGTTTGCTCACGACCCTGCTGAGCTGCACACCGCCGGCGCATATCGAATGGACCCAGGACGTGTTCGGCAATCTGATCGCCACCGCCACCTTTTCCGGCGCGGTGGAGACGCTGACGATCGACAGCCGGATGGTGGTCGACCAGTCGGCCACGGCATGGCCGGTGTTCAGCATTGCGCCCTCGGCGCATGATTTTCCGTTCGCCTATTCGGCGGAGGAGGTGGCGGATCTCGGCGCGCTGCGTGAGCCGCAATATCCCGACGCGGCCCATAGCGTGCGCGACTGGGTGGAGAGCTTCCGCGGGTCGGAGCCGACCGACACGCTGACGCTGCTCAAGCAGATCAACGCCGGCATCCTGGCCGAGTGCGCCTATCGCGCGCGCGACGCGGAAGGGACGCAATCCCCGGACGAGACCATCCATATGGGAAGCGGCTCCTGCCGCGATTTCGCGACGCTGTTCCTTGAAGCGGTGCGCCACCTCGGTTTCGGCGCGCGGGCGGTATCGGGATATCTCCAGGTAGCCGAGCCGGAGGATGGCACCGCCGGACAGCACTGCGCCACCCATGCCTGGGCGGAAGTCTATCTTCCCTGCGCCGGCTGGATCGCTTTCGACCCGACCCATGCCCGGATGGGCGGCGCCGGCCTGATCCCGGTCGCCGTTGCGCGAAGCATCGAGCAGATCCATCCGGTGCAGGGACTTTATACCGGCGCTCCCGAGGATTTCATCGAGATGCGTGTCGAAGTGAGCGTCACCACCGGCACGGTGCTCGCGAGCGCGTTCGACCAGCCGCAACCGCTTCCGTCCTGAAAGGAAAAGCGCCGCACATCCGGCCGTAAGCCTGGCCGCGGCCGTGCCGATAAGGATATCACCGCGTCGGGTCAGAAGTCTCCGGCGCGGCCTTGTGCGGGAGAGGGCGGCGAGCCCGGCGTGAAATCGACGATCGCCGCTTCGGTGGCGAGGAGCAGCCCCGCGATGGATGCGGCGTCCTGGAGCGCCGAGCGCACGACTAGGGTCGGATCGATGACGCCTGCCTCGACCAGATTCTCATAATGCCCGGTCTGGGCATTGAAGCCCATGTCCTGATCGTTGCGGTCGGTCAGCCGCGCCGCGACGACGCCACCGTCCTGTCCGGCATTCTCCGCGATCTGCCGCAGCGGCGCGGACAGGGCTCTTCGCAGGATGTCGATGCCGCGCGTCTGGTCGTCATTGGCACCCTTCATGTCGAGCGCGCGGGAAGCGTAGAGCAGCGCGGTGCCGCCGCCCGGCACGACGCCTTCCTCGACCGCGGCGCGCGTGGCGTGCAGCGCGTCGTCCAGGCGATCCTTGCGCTCGCGCATCTCGACTTCGGTCGACGCGCCCACGCGGATGATCGCGATGCCGCTGGTGAGCCTGGCGAGCCGCTCCTGGAGCCTTTCCTGGTCATGGTCGCTTGCGCTGGCGGCGATCTGCTGCCGGAGCAGCGCGGCCCTGCGGGCGACCGTCTCGCTGCTTGCCGCGCCGCCGATGATCGTCGTGTCGTCGCGCCCGATCGTCACGCGGCGGGCGCCCCCGAGCATGTCGAGCGTGACGCGATCGAGCGACAGACCGAGATCGGGCGAGATCAGCACGCTGTCGGTGAGGATCGCGATGTCCTCCAGCATGACCCGGCGGCCATCGCCATAGCCCGGCGCCTTGACCGCCGCGACCTTCAGACTGCCGCGCAGCTTGTTGACGACAAGCGCCGTCAGCGCTTCGCTTTCGATGTCCTCGGCAATGATCAGCAAGGGCCGGCTCGACTGGGCCACGGCCTCCAGGACGGGGAGCAGCCGGTGCATGTCCGACAGCTTCTTCTCGTGGATCAGGACATGCGGATCCTGGAGCTCGACGATCATCTTCCCGGCGTCGGTGATGAAATGGGGGCTGAGATAACCGCGGTCGAACTGCATGCCCTCGACGATTTCCAGTTCGAACGCCATGCCGCGCGCATCCTCGATCGAGATCACGCCATCGTTGCCGACCTTGTCCATCGCGGCGGCGATCATTCGGCCGATCTCTTCGTCGCCATTGGCGGAGACGATCCCCACCTGCGCGATCGCAGTGTTGTCCGACACCGGCCGCGAGCGCGCGGACAGCTCCGCGACGACGCGCGTCACAGCGAGGTCGATGCCGCGCTTGAGATCGATCGGGCTGGCGCCCGCCGATACCGACTTCATGCCCTCGCGGACGATCGCCTGCGCGAGCACGGTCGCGGTCGTGGTGCCATCGCCGGCATGGTCCTGGGTCCGCGAGGCGACGGCCCGGACGATCTGCGCGCCGAGATTCTCGAAGCGGTCGGCGAACGCGATGTCCCTGGCGACCGTCACACCGTCCTTGGTGATGTGCGGCGCGCCATAGCCCTTGTCGAGCAGCACGTTGCGGCCCCTGGGGCCGAGCGTGACGCGCACCGCGTCGGCGAGCTTGTCGACTCCGCGCACGATGCTCTCGCGCGCATCGTGCGAGAATCGGATGTCCTTGATAGCCATGGATCGGAACGTTCCGGTTGCTGGACCGCGACGAAGGTGTCGCTTTCACAACCGGAGGCCAGCGCCACCATATGCGAATTGGCAAGGCCGGAGCCGGCCCATGCCGATGGTAGGCATGTGGGCTTCCGGAGTGGCGCTGGCAAGTGCCTCGCCGTGGGGAGCGCCGGACTTAGGAGGCTTCGGGGTGCGGCGCGCGCTGCGCGTCGGCTGCGATAGCCGCCGCCAGTTCCGCGGGATCCACGGTGCAGACGCGTGTTCCGGACGCCGTCGGCACATAGAGCAGCGTGGCGACGCGCCGATAGACGATATGCCCATTGCCTTCGATCGCCTCCTCGTCGGTCTCGACTTCGTAGCTGCCCGGCGGGAGGATTTCACCGGTGGCTTTCAGCCGGAACGGCGAGGCGAAGGTCACGGTCGAGCGGGTGGAACGGATCGACATGGGCTTCTCCAACGGCCGATGCCGACCGCTGCCCGATGCCTAGCACGGTGGTCAAGCGCCGCGAATGGGCGTATAGAAACGGGATCGTCGACTCACCCGCTTCGCAAGCGCGCGACGCCAGAGAGAAATTGATTTGCTCCCGCTTGCCGACGGGAGAATCACATGTCGAGCAGTTCAGCATTTCGCGAATTCGAGCCGCCGTGCCGGGTCTCGGCGAGCCTTCCCTTGGCAGATATTCCCGTCGACGTGTCAGACGTGCTGTTTCGCCTTACGGCATCGAACGACACCAAGCTTCCCAGCGCCGACCCAACCGGCGCCAGGGCGAATCCGGCGCCGGAGGACCAATTCTGTTTTGAAATCTATCGCGCCGAGGAGGTGCGGCTCACGTCGATCCTGTTTTCCGGCGGAGACTGGCGGTGGCGCTTCTGCTCGGCTTCCGATGTGACGCTGGCAACGAGCGCGGGATATGCGAGCGAGCGGGATTGCGCAGCCGCGGTGGCGGCGCTTCGCAGCAGTGCCGGATGCGCAAGGGTTCGAACCGCAGGCTGTTGATCGCGATCGGCGCTGGCGTCCCAGGACGGCAGCCTCTAGACGGAATCGCTGCTCCAACCTGGGTCAGAGCGTTGGCCATCCGGCACGAACGCGAAGGAAGGAGCGATCAATGGCCAAGAGTCAGCGCAGGGGCAACAAGGAGGTCCGCAAGCCCAAGAAAGCCGGACCGCCGAAACAGAACGCCTCAGCTCCCTCTCTGAAGGGGAAGGTAGGGCTCGATCCGGCAAAACGACCGGTCTGATCCTCCCGATCTCTGCGTCAAGGCGCGGTTGATGGTCGAGCCGCTGGCGGAAGCCGGACGGAAATCGAGCGGTGGCACCCAAAGGCAGGGGCGGTCCCGTCGACGGTGACCGCAGTGGCCGGGCACGCGCGGCTCCGTCTCTAACCTCGACCCATGAACGCGGATCCGCGGTTCGATGATCGATCGGGTTGCCACGCGGTATTCGGTCGGGGAGGATGGGCTTCGCTCTCCGCCCGAGGAAACCGTGGAAACCATCACGATCGTCCTTGCCCTGATGTTTGCCGTTGTGGTGAGCGGCGTTGCGTCGCGTCTGTTGCCGCTGCCGATCCCCCGCCCGCTGGTGCAGATCGTCCTGGGGGCTTTCATCGGCCTGGTGGCGGACTGGCGGGTGACGCTCGATCCCGAAATCTTCTTCCTGCTCTTCCTGCCGCCGCTGCTGTTCCTCGACGGGTGGCGGATTCCACGCGAGGAGCTGTTCCGTGACGGCAAGACGGTCATCGAGCTCGCGCTCGGCCTTGTCGTCTTCACCGTTCTGGGGATGGGGCTGTTCATCCACTGGATGATTCCGGCAATGCCGCTGGCGGTGGCCTTCGCGCTCGCCGCCGTCCTCTCCCCGACCGATCCGATCGCCGTGTCGGCGATTGCCCAGCGGGTGCCGATCCCGAGCCGGATGATGCACATCCTCGAAGGCGAATCGCTGCTCAACGATGCGTCCGGCCTGGTGTGCCTGCGCTTCGCCATTGCGGCGGCGCTGACCGGCACCTTCTCGCCGCGGGATGCGGTGCTGGACTTCCTGTGGGTGGCGCTGGGCGGCATCGCGGTGGGCACCGGGCTCACCTGGGGCGTGGGCAAGGTCAAGAACTGGATCAGCCGGCGGCTTGGCGAGGACAGCGGATCGCAGATCCTGATCAGCCTGCTGATCCCGTTCGGCGCCTATCTGGTCGCCGAGCGCCTGCATTGCTCCGGCATCCTGGCGGCGGTCGCCGCCGGCCTGACCATGGGCTTCGTCGAAGGCGCCGGGCAGGCGCAGGCGCTCACGCGCATCCGCCGCGCTACCTTCTGGGACGTCATCCAGTTCGCCGCCAACGGCATCATCTTCGTCCTTCTCGGCGAACAATTGCCGCTCATCCTGGCGCGAGCTTCCGAGACGGTACAGCTGACCGGACACCATGCCCCCTGGTGGCTCGCCGTCTATGTCGTGGCGATCAATCTCGGCCTTGCCGCGATACGATTCCTCTGGGTGTGGCTGTCGTTGAGGCTGACCCGGTTCATGTCCCGGGATCAGCGCGCGAGCCCTGGCTGGCGCATCACCGCCGCCATGTCCTTCGCAGGCGTGCGCGGAGCGATCACGCTGGCCGGCGTGTTCACGCTCCCGCTGGCTATGCCGGACGGCGCCGCCTTCCCGGCACGCGATCTCGCGGTCTTCCTCGCCATGGGCGTCATCATCACGTCGCTCCTTGCTGCGAGCATCGGGCTGCCCTGGCTGCTCAACGGTCTGACGATGCCGGCGGAGCCCTCCCACCAGGCCGAGGAAGATGCCGCACGGGTCGTCGCGGCGCAGGCTGCCATCGCCGCGGTGGAGCGCGTCCAGCACGATCTGGCGGAGGGACGCAGCGACGTCGACCTCTATTTCGCCGCCGCCGCGCGGATCATGGACGGCTATCGCCAGCGCATCGAAACCCGGCAGGGCAACATCGAAGCCAATGCCGCCGAGCGCCGGTCGGAGCGGATCGAGCGCGATCTCCGCCTCGCCGCGCTGAAGGCGGAGCGTACCGCCATCTTCAGGATGGTCCGCAAGCGCAAGCTCGGCAGCGAACTCGCGCGCAAGCTGATCCGCGAACTCGACCTGCTGGAGGCGCGATATGCCGGATGACGGCGATCGGCTGCCGATGGTCACGCGCCCGGAACCGACGCCGGTCCACCCCGTTCAGCGCGACGCCCGTGCCGGATGCCGATACTGCGACGCGCCACTGGAAACCCGGGTTGCCGAATCCTATATCAGCAGTATCGCGCCACTCCGCCCATGAGCAAGGACGCGACTGAGAGATGATTCGTGCTCCCGCTCTGCCGTGGAGCACAATATGTCCCCCGCTTCCCCACCTCCTCCTGCGCGGCGTTTTGCGTCGGCTTTCCGGCCTCATGCTTCTGCGACCGCGGCGCTACCCCTGCTCGAGGCGCGGATTCCGCGCGAAGTCCTTTCGCTGTTCGGCGCGCCTCGCCGGGCGTTTGCGACTTCGTCGCTGCGGGAAGGTTGATGTCGCGGGCCGTCAACATCGACGCGACCGTCGAGCAGGTCGTGGCCATGTCCGCCAAGCACGATGCCGCGATCAGCACGATCGAGGCGCTCGTCCCCTTGGGAACGCGCGTCGTCTTCGTGCGCGCCGAGGACGCGCGGGCGATCGAGCGGATCTATGGCACGCGCCTGCTCAAGGGGGCGGTGACCCGCACCCCCGTACGCCCCCGTCGCGCGAACTGATCCGTCACGTCCGGGTCTCCGGCTCGGGCAAGAAAGGAGACCGCATGCAACCGCGAATCGTGGAGAGTATCGTGTCCCCGCGGGACGACGAGGCAGCCATGGCTGCCTTTGGCATCCAACGCGTTCCAGTCGATTACTTCCATTGGAACGGCTATCGCTACAGCACGCTGAAGGATGCGCTCGCCGCCGCGCGGCGTGCCGAATCGCGGAGCGCGCAGCATGCATAAGCTGCTCCATCGGCTTTCGTCCCGATCCCCCGTCCGCAATAAGGATTCTACCATGCAACCCTCAGCCTGCACCTGCCGCGCCCAGGAAGCGCACCAGCGCGTCGTTTCGCTGAACGCGCCGCTCGCGAACGTCCGATCGATCGCAGCACTCGCCGCCGCCGCCTGGGCCAAGGAGGCGCTGGCCGCCGAACGACGCGAGGCGAGGGTGGCGCATGCCAGGCAGGAGCGGGAAGCGGCGAAGGTCCTGCACCTTTGCCTGTGGCCGGACGAGCGCACATGGAGTGAGAATCCCGATCGGGGCTTCGCGGACGCCTGACGGCGCGGGACAGGCCTGCCATTTTCGCTTCGAATACGAGGCGAGCCGAATCATCACGGCTATGGCGCTCGGTGGGTCGACGGTGCTGCCGCCTCGGCGATCCAGATCGGGCGGCACGTCCCATCCCTTGCGTAACGGATGTGCGTTCCCCATATATGATGGGCTACAGTCGCAAATCGGCGGTTCTTGGAGCTTTGCGGCCTCTTTTTCCTTCAGTCTGCACCGCGGCACCGGGCGTTCCGGTCGTCGGCCGCCCCCCAAGGAAAAGGAATTCCCAATGAGCGTCATCGGAACCGTCAAGTTTTTCAACGAGCAGAAAGGCTATGGCTTCATCGCCCCGGACAACGGCGGCGGCGATGCCTTCGTCCACATCAGCGCGGTCGAGCGTGCCAGCATGGCCACGCTGCAGCAGAACCAGCGCCTCTCCTACGACCTCGAGCAGGACAAGCGCGGCAAGTCCTCGGCGGTCAATCTCGTGGCCGCCGACTGATCAGCCCAACCCGGTATGGCGGCGTTCTTCCGGACGCCGCCGGGGGGGGGGGGGGGCCCCCCCCCCCCCCCCCCCCCCCCGGCGGCCCGGCCCCCCCCCCCCCGGCGGGGGGGGGGCGCCCCCGCCGCCCCCCCCCCCCCGCCCGCCGGGGCCGCCGC